>NZ_CP139724.1:0-2107500 GCF_034376045.1 Roseivirga spongicola | reverse complement strand
AGACCGTTTCTCGCGATTTTATCTTGATAAGATGGTCCAATACCCTTGAGCGTTGACCCAATTTTGTCTTTGCCTTTAGCTTGCTCATAAGCAGCATCTAACAACTTATGGGAAGGGAGAATAATCTGAGTCTTTTTAGATATATATAGATTCTTAGTGAAATCTATTTCGAACTTGGCCAGTCCTTCAATCTCCTTTTTAAAGATTACAGGGTCTAGCACAACACCATTACCTATTATATTCTGTATTTGCTCTCGGAAAATACCTGATGGAATTTGGTGCAACACATGCTTGTGACCATCGAATTCTAGGGTATGCCCAGCATTTGGACCTCCTTGGAATCTGGCAACCACATTATACTTTGGAGCTAAATAATCAACGACTTTTCCTTTGCCCTCGTCACCCCACTGTAAACCTAAGAGTACGTCTACTTTCATTATATGTATATTCTATCAGGATTTTAATTCTTGAATTGCTTGTTCTACTGTATCTGCTATTTTGAAAATAGCTGTCAGCTTAGTGATAATGAGCAGCTTCTTTACGTGCTCAGAAGGATTTACTATTACCACTTCACCTTCTTGATTTCTAAACTTTGTTAGGAGAGTAATTAAAACTCCAATGCCACTACTATTAATATACTTTACAGCCCCTATGTCTATGGCGCAAAGCGCTGTACCATTATTTATAGCATCATTTGCCGAATCTAACAGCCCAGAGCCAACCTCTTCGCCAATAAGATTACCTTCAATCTTGAGTACCAAGACTCCATTATCTTCAGAACTTTTAAATGTCATGATTCTGTCTCAGTCTTTTTTGAACGAGGCTTAGCAAAAAAGTAAAGTGTATGGTGCATGATGTCTATATCGAACATTTCTTCTAAGGTGTTCTTGATATTCTGAATTCTTGGGTCACAAAACTCTATGACATCTGAAGAGTCCATCATTAATATATGATCATGCTGTTTGAAGCCATAAGACTTTTCGTACTGAGCCATGTTCTTGCCGAACTGATGCTTAGTGACCAAGTCGCACTCTACTAATAAATCTAAGGTATTATAAACAGTTGCTCTAGATACACGATAGTTTTTGTTTTTCATGCTGATGTAAAGCGATTCTACATCGAAGTGACCATCGCGAGTATAGATTTCTTCCATAATGGCAAATCGCTCGGGTGTTTTACGCAAGCCTTTATTCTCCAGATATGCTGTGAATATTTGTTTGACTTGATCGAATACCTTTGGATTTAGTGCCATTTTGTTCGGTTAGGGTGCAAATATAAGATAGTTTAATTAATAGAGGTGAGCTAGCTAAATTCTCTTGAGTCGTGACGTGTTACACGCATAACACCAGTTACCTTTTCTAATTTAGTAATAAGTTGATCTAGGTGTTTAGTACTATTGACGTATAACCTGATTTGGCCATCAAAAATTCCAGTCTCAGTATCAATACTAATAGACTGCATGTTCACCTTTAACTCATTAGAGATAATATCTGTTACATCTCTCATTAACCCTACCCTATCTGTTCCGATTATTCTCAACACCGCCAAGAACGCATTTTGTTGTTGAGACATCCACTTGGCTTTAACAATTCTATTTCCATGGCGAGAAAGCAACTCTGGAGCATTCGGACATGTTGTTCTATGAATTTTAATTCCTTCATTAACGGTGATAAAACCAAAAACATCGTCTCCTGGAATTGGATTACAACACTTAGCGTACTTGTAATCTAAAACATCCATATCCTCTCCAATTAGAAGGATATCCTTGCCTGGGTCCTCAATTTTCTTGAAGTCGTCTGAATATTCGTGCTCCTTATTTTTGACCCTAAGACTTTTCTGCCGCTCTTTTTTAAAGTCTTTAAAGTTCTTGATATGTGAAGGGTCGATTAAACCTCTACCAACTTTATAATAGAAGTCGGTTACTGTTTTCTCTTCGAAATAAGCCCTGAGTTGATTGGCGACATCACCATCAAAAGGAACCTTCATTTGCTTCAACTTACGCTGAACAATCTCCTTACCATCGACTGCCGCTTGTTTTTTAGACTCCTTTAGGGTTTCCTTTATTTTGGACTTAGCCTTGGATGTTGCTACAAACCTCAACCAATCTTCATTTGGCCTCTGCTTATTAGAAGTAAGAATTTCGATCTGATCGCCATTCTTTAATTGATAGTTTAGCGGAACGAGCCTATTGTTGACTTTTGCACCAAGACATTTAGCCCCTATTTCTGTATGAATATCGAAAGCAAAATCTAGAGCGGTGGCTCCACTTGGAAGAATCTTTAGATCACCTTTAGGAGTGAAAACAAAAACCTCTTCATTAAATAAGTTAGAACGGAAGTCATCTACGAACTCAATGGCACTAGTGTCGTTCTGCTCCAGCATATCTCGAACCTTCTGAATCCATGACTCTAATCCAGATTCATGAGTAGGATTCATGCCATCTTTATACTTCCAGTGTGCTGCATACCCCTTCTCGGCAATATCATTCATTCGCTGGGTTCGAATTTGAACTTCAACCCATCGACCAGCTCTACTCATTACTGTAGTATGGAGAGATTCATAGCCATTGGCCTTAGGTGTACTCACCCAGTCTCGCAACCTATCGGGGTTTGGAGTATAAAAGTCGGTAACTATGGAATAAACTTGCCAACAAGCAGCCTTCTCTTGGTCGTAAGTTGTATCTAATATTATACGTACCGCAAAAAGGTCATAAACCTCTTCAAAAGGAATGTTTTGTTTCTTCATCTTATTCCAAATGGAATAGATGGACTTAGGCCTACCCTTTACCTCGTACTTAAAGCCTGTCCTATCAAGTTCATCGACAATTGGATTCATAAAACTCTTTATGAACCTACTTCGAGATGATTTACTTTCGGCAATTTTAGCTACTAAATCTTGGTAAACCTCCGGCTCGGTATACTTTAACCAAAGATCTTCTAACTCAGACTTAATGGCATAAAGCCCTAAACGGTGAGCCAGTGGAGAGTACAAATAAATGGTTTCCGATATTATCTTTAGCTGCTTGTGCCGCGGCATACTCCCCAGGGTACGCATATTATGAAGTCTATCGGCAAGCTTTACCAATATTACTCTCACATCTTCAGATAGAGTGAGTAACATTTTCCGGAAATTCTCTGCTTGTTGAGAACTGCCATGCTCAAAGACTCCTGATATTTTGGTTAGGCCGTCAATAATTTTAGCCACTTTAGGACCGAACGACTCCTTTATCTCATCTAGCTCTACCTCTGTATCTTCAACAACGTCATGAAGAAGGGCGGCAATAATAGATGTGGTTCCAAGCCCGATTTCCTCAACGCAGATTTCTGCAACAGCTAGTGGGTGGAAGATATAAGGCTCGCCAGACTTTCTTCGCATCTCTTTATGAGCTTCAACCGAAAGGTTAAAAGCCTTTTTGATCAGCTTAGCGTCATTATCCTTTAAAAAAGGTTTGGCTTTACGGAGCAGTCGTCTGTATCTCCTTAATATCTCTTTTCTTTCCTCTTCAAGATCAACTGCAATCATAGATTTCTTTTACTTAGTAGAAAGGTCAAAACTTTTGAAAAAATAAACAAGCCAATTGTTGACTTCAATAAAATTTAATTTACCTTTGCATTCCATTTCGGAACAGCCAGCGGATGTGGCGAAATTGGTAGACGCACTAGACTTAGGATCTAGCGCCTCAGGGCATGGGGGTTCGAGTCCCTCCATCCGCACAATTTGAACCCTCGGTCGTAAGATTTGAGGGTTTTTATTTATGAACAAAAACATTAGGGCATTGGACATTACTCTAGACAAACAAGATTCAAATGTCGCTTCAATTAAAGTTAAACTAAACGAAGCTGATTATCAATCGAAGGTAGACGAAAAGATCAAGGACTACAGCAAGAAGGCTCAAATCAAAGGATTTAGACCAGGCAAGGTTCCTCAAAGTCTTGTTAAAAAGATGTATGGCAAGTCCATATTGGTTGAAGAAATCAACCACATGGTTAGTCATGCTATTCAAGATTACATCAGAGACAATGAGTTGAAGATCTTAGGTGAGCCTATCCCTAATCAACAACAAATTGAAACTATTGACTGGGACAACCAGTCAGATTTTGAGTTTGAGTACACTATAGGCCTAGTTGATGACTTTACCGTTAGTCTTGACAAAAAGGTAAAAGTAACTCAGTACGATATTGAGGTAAACGACAAAGTAATTGACGAAACTGTTGATAACGTGCGTACTCAATTTGGTAAAATGACTAACCCTGAAGTGAGCGAAGAAGGCGATATGCTCTTCGGAACACTTACGCAAGAAGGTTCGGACATTGTACATGACACCACTATTGACCCTGTTGACTTCACAAAAACCAATACCAAGAAATTCGTAGGCAAAAAGAAAGGTGATGTGATTTCTGTCGATCTTTCTAAATTATATAAGGAGAAAGCTCAACAAGCAGCTCAAATTGGCAAAACTGAAGATGAGCTAGAAGGCATTGACCTTAAGTTCAACTTTGAAGTTAAGAATGTAAATAGAAGAGAGTTAGCCGAAGTGAACCAAGAGCTATTTGACAAGACTTTTGGACCTGATACTGTTTCTTCTGAAGAAGAATTCAGAGCAAAGATTTCTGATACCATTTCAGAGAATTACTCAAGAGAGACTAATGCTTGGTTGAATAAAACTATTCAGGACGAGCTAATTAAAAACACTCCTATTAGCTTACCAGACGACTTTCTTAAAAACTGGTTGAAACTTTCAGGTGAGGGTAAGGTAACAGATGCTGATATTGAGAAGGAATACGATATCTATGCAGATCAGCTACGCTGGAACTTGATCTCTAATGAAATTTCTAAGGAAAACGAGATCAAACCAGAGCATGAAGACATCAAAGAGGCTACAAGACAAATGATAGAGGCTCAGTTCATGGGGTCTGGTCTTGGACAAATGGCCGACCAGATGGATTCATTTGTTGAGCATTACCTTCAGGGAGAAAATGGCCAAAACTACATGAAAATGGCCGAGCAAGTTCAGCAAGAAAAAGTGCTAGACTTGGTTAAAGATAAGATTGAGATTAAGTCTAAAAAGGTTAGCCTAGATAAGTTCAAAGAAATAGTTAATCAATAACCGAACCTTTGCACAAAGTAAGATGTTAAATTAAAGTCCTTTTTCGGAAGGGCTTTTTTTTTAATTTTGTTCAGTTAAAGGTTAATTAAACTAATGATCAATAAAGAGGAATTCAGAAAATACGCCATTCATAATCAGGGAGTTAGTGGTTCTACATTCGATGCTTATACCAACCATGTAGAAAACATGACTCGCTCGGTAATTGAAGAGAGACCTACTCGTTTTGCAGAAATCGATGTATTCTCTCGTCTAATTATGGACAGAATTATATTTCTGGGAATGGGCGTAGACGACAATATCGCCAACATAATTACAGCTCAGCTACTGTTCTTAGAGTCAACAGACCCTAATAGAGATATCACCATGTATATAAATAGCCCTGGAGGCTCTGTATATGCAGGCTTAGGAATGTATGACACCATGCAGTTTGTAAAGCCAGATGTTGCCACTATTTGTACAGGAATGGCTGCTTCTATGGCCGCAGTACTTATGAGCGCAGGAGCGGAAGGTAAAAGAGCAGCTCTACCACACTCTAGAATTATGATTCACCAACCAAGTGGTGGTATGCAGGGTCAGTCTAGAGATATGGAAATAACTCTTAAGCAAATGCAAGAGTTGAGAAAAGATTTATACGATATTTTAGCTAAACACACTGGCCAGCCTTACGACAAAATAGAAAGAGACTCTGATAGAGACTATTGGATGCGTGCGGCTGAGGCCAAAGAGTACGGTCTTATTGACGAAGTACTCACTAAAAAATAAAGCTCATGGCAGAGGTTACTTGTTCGTTTTGCGGACGCAACAAAAAAGACGTTGACTTAATGATTTCGGGCATACATGCTCATATCTGTAATCATTGTATTACACAAGCCAACCAAATACTTTCAGAAGAATTAAAAACTAAGTCTTCTGAGGAGTCACCAAAATTCAATCTGATTAAACCAGTTGAGATGAAGAAGTATCTCGACCAATATGTGGTGGGTCAGGATGAGGCGAAGAAGGTAATCTCCGTTGCCGTGTACAATCACTACAAGCGATTGATCCAAAAGTCTAACGATGATGATGTTGTGATTGAAAAGTCCAACATCATTATGGTTGGAGAAACCGGTACTGGTAAAACCTACATTGCTAAAACCTTAGCAAAAATTTTACAGGTTCCTTTCTGTATAGCAGATGCCACTGTTCTTACAGAGGCTGGATATGTTGGTGAAGACGTTGAGAGTATTCTAACTAGACTTTTACAGTCGGCTAATTACGATGTAGAATCTGCCGAACGTGGTATCATTTACATTGATGAGATTGATAAGATTGCTAGAAAGTCTGACAACCCATCCATTACCAGAGATGTGAGTGGAGAAGGTGTTCAGCAAGCTCTTTTAAAGCTTTTGGAAGGAACCGCAGTGAATGTACCGCCACAAGGTGGAAGAAAACATCCGGACCAAAAGATGATATCGGTAAACACTGACAACATACTATTTATTTGTGGTGGGGCATTCGATGGAATTGCTAGACATATAGCCAACAGATTAAACACTCAACCACTTGGCTTCTCTGTTGCTAAGGACGAGCAAATGTTGGTAGATAAAGACAATTTGCATCAATATGTAAATGCTCAAGATTTAAAGAACTTTGGTCTGATACCTGAACTAATCGGTCGCTTACCTATAGTAACTCATCTTAATCCGCTTAATCCAGAAATTCTTAAGAACATTCTTACTGCTCCGAAAAATGCTTTGATTAAGCAATACACCAAACTCTTCGATATGGAAGAGAAGAAAGTTGTGTTTGAGGACGATGCATTAGATTACATAGTACAAAAAGCACTTGAGTTTAAGCTTGGTGCCAGAGGACTTAGATCTATCTGTGAAGCCATTATGACGGATGCCATGTTTGAACTACCGTCTGACAAGAATACTCATGAGCTAACCATCAACCGAAAATACGCACAAGAGAAGTTCGAGAAGTCGAAATTCAAGAAACTTAAGGTGGCGTAATTGAATGTTCGATGTTCGATGATCGATTAAACCGACTTAAGATCTCGTTAAGAGGTTAAGTTTATTGGAGCTATTATTCCCCGAAATACTCAACAAAGTTTCTTGGGGTTTCATAGAGCTTTAGAGAATGCAGTTGCCCCTGAGGGGTTATCTCTGCTACGCGAGGGGCTAAAATCTTCCAGATTTCCATTACTAAATTTTCGCAACTTGCCATTTTCCCTTCCATAAAGTCAACATCTACATTGAGGTTTCTATGATCAAGTTTATCTATAACCTCTGCTCTAATAAGATTGGAAAGTTGCTTTAGATCAACCACAAAACCGGTTTCAGCATCTGGCTGGCCTTTTACTGTAGTTATCAGCTCAAAGTTATGACCATGCCAATTGGCATTGGCACAAGGCCCAAACACCTCTACATTCTTTTCTTCACTCCAATTAGGGTTGTAAAGCTTGTGTGCTGCATTGAAATGTTCCTTTCTACTGACGTAAACCATTGATTTTCAAATTGGCTGCAAAGATAAAGGGTTACTTCTCATGAAGCAATGCGAATTGAAAATCGTTTAGTCATAAAAGAATGGGAGCTCTTATTTAAAGCTCTATTTGTAATCCACTGCTCTTCTTGAAAGACTTTCTGTTGGCTTTTTGAACTTAAATGCGTCTAAATTAACAACATTACCCTTGTTCTGCCTGAGAAAGGCATCCAACCTATTTCTTATTTGCTGAAGGTTAGGGGCTACTTCCAAAAGATCCGATTTTGCATCAACACTTGGAACCACATACTTATTTCGTGTCTTAGTTTTTCCAGCATTCAATACTCTTATCTTATTGGTCTCGTTTAGCTTTAGTAAGTCCTTCTCATAACTACTCTTTTTCGTCTTCATAGAATCAATTCCGGTGAGTACGTAAGGACCATCTACAAACTTATACCAGGCATAAAAGAAGACCGTAGTGTCAGAAACTACAGCTTGATCCGCTCTCATCTCCTGCTTTTGTCCAAAAGCATGGATTGACATTACTAGAAATAAAACAGACGTCAGTGCTAATCGCATATCAATAATATTTATTCTGAACTAAATAATTTTTCACATAATCAGAAACTCCATCTTCTAGAGAGGTAAACTCCTTGCTGTAGCCAATAGACTTTAACTTAGACATATCTGCTTGTGTATAATACTGGTATTTATCTCTAATATCTTCCGGAATATCAATAAAAGAAATATTCTCATCTACTCCCATTCCATTGAAGGTTGCTTTGGCCAAATCCAAAAAGGTCCGCGCTTCTCCAGAACCTAAATTATAAATTGAAGAATTCTTACGATGATTCATAAGAAAAAAACATACTTCAACCACATCCTTTACATATACAAAATCCCTCAACTGTTCACCATGTTGATATGATGAATTATGTGATTTAAATAGCTTCATTTCGCCAGTATGCTTTACCTGATTGAAGGTATGATATACAACCGAAGCCATTCTTCCCTTATGATACTCATTAGGACCATAAACATTAAAAAACTTCAACCCCGCCCAAAAGAAAGGTTGTTCCTTTTGATCTATAACCCATTTATCAAATTCATTTTTAGACCAACCATAAGGGTTTAAAGGCTCTAGATTGCCTAATGCATTTATATCGTCTTTGTAACCATTGTTACCATCGCCATAAGTGGCTGCAGAGGAGGCATAAACCAAAGGTATTTGATACTTAATACAGTACTTCCAAACCATTTTGGAGTAATCAATATTAAGCTTCGTCAGAAGGCTATGATCAAATTCAGCTGTATTAGTTCTCGCACCTAGATGAAAAATGAATTCTACCCTATTACCATTCGAATCAAGCCAGTCGAAAAAAGACTCTCTTTCAACTCTATCCACATAATTCTTCCCCTCCAAGTTCAGGTTCTTTTCCTCAAAAGAGAAATCGTCAACCAGAACAATATTGTTAAAGCCCTCCGAATTTAACTTAGAGACTAAAGCACTAGCAATAAAACCAGCCGCTCCTGTAACTACTATCATACCTCGTATTTTTGAACAAAAATAACGAATAGAGCTGAAGGGAGCATTTCATTTACGAAATGACTTTACATTAATAGTTTCTTACTTCTATACTAGGGTTCTTCAAATCTAGCTTGACTAAGCCTGTAGTAACACCATCTGCAAACCCTCCTATTTGTCCACTCAACCTAATTCTTCTAGGGTCTCCAGTGTAAAATATGCCTGTACCATTAGCTGCAGTGCCATTAATTTCCCTCTCGACATGAATGTATGACTTAGATGTTCCTGTTATGTCTGGCATAAAGTGATCGGTCTTTAATACATCCCCTCTGAAAACACTAGAACTTTCCATGTTCAGTGTTAGCCGAACTGTTTCTCCTTGCAACCTAACCACACTATTGTCGAACTGCCATATTGATACTGAGCTAGATTTGATCCGCATATCGATCCTTGATGACTCTTTTGCTATCAATTTAAGATGTGAATAAGATAGCTCTACTGGAGATGTTAAGTAAGACCCTTCTCTCAATTCAACCTCCTTAATATTGTTTGAGTAAACAAACACCTTAAAAGGTTTTTGGCCGTCATTGTCACCCGGTGAATTAATATGTAAGGTTTTATGTTTATAAACTACGTTATAGATAAGCTTCTCCGCTGTATCCTCAAAACTAACATACTCTATATTAGAAGGGATCAGAACCACCTCTGCTGAACCCGAGCTTTTAATACTAGTTAAACCAGGTGTCTCCAGTTTGTTGCTTAATTCCTGAGCTCTAATTGATAAAGCAGAAACTAAAATGACTGATATCATCAAAGAAACTCTATACATATTTATTGCCATAATCATTTTACTTTTTTGATTATGAACAATAACCCTGCCCAAAAACCGCTGTGGTATCAATATAAATCCATACCGATACTAGAATAATCAATACGCCCAATACATTGACTAATCGAAGATTAAAAACAGTCCTTAATCACTTTGTCGTTCTACGAACAAAGGGTACTCTTTTGGAATGCGTAACACAATATCTTTGCCATCCTCCCGCACTAAAGTTAACTTCCCTGTGACCTTCCATGCAGGCAGGTTCTTTATGCGATAAATACTATTCCCGTTATCGTCCTTAATCTGTAGCAGAGAAACTCCTAAGTTGTAACACATTTCAAAAGCAGACGTTTTTTGCGTTTTTCTATCACCATCATCGGTAGCAAAAAACAGATAGTCAGTTGGCTGAATCAGCACCTGTTCATCAGTAACGACCTCCTTTGAATCAAACCTTAGTTCATGAAGTATCTTATAATCATCAATATAGAAGAAATCACTAGTAGAATAAGTTGCTAACTGATCAAATTCGATAACCAATTCTTGACCTTTAATTACATCAAACTCAGCATTTTTTGATTGACAAGAAAAAACACTTACCAACACTATAAAAACGAAGTAAAATCTCACTATGCTCATCATAATCACTAATTTCTTCTCATATCACCTCCATCCAAGTGCACCAACTTATACGGTAAGCTAGCACCCGGTAAAGCAACAACACTGTTAATTCTTATCCTGGCTGGTATGCCTCTATAATAAATCTCGGTACCTGCAGTAGCTCTACCTTTTATTTCTTTATCCGACCACACGTAGACGCTGCCAGTCCCTCTCAAGTTCAGTATGACTGTCTGAGCTACCAAGTCATCCCCTCTGAACATTGAAGTACCATCTGCTTCTACTTTTTCATTCACCGTGTTACCCCTAGCCGTAACTCTAGAGTTACCATTTGTGGAAACAGTAAGTGATTTTAATTCAAGTCTCACATCAACTGTAGCATTTCCAGAAGTAATGATTCTAAAATCCTTTTGCTCTATAATAGACAAACTAGAGACAACGCTACTTCCATCTACACGTAATTCTTCAAAAGAAGTAAAGTACAAATAAACAGTTATCTCTTTGGCATCGTCAATTCGCTCATCTTTAGAAACCCTAAGCTCCCCACCTCTATATGAATATCGAATGTAACGCGCATTATCATCCTTTGCAAAAGAAAGATAGTTAGCAGGAGATGCAATTAAGATTACCTTAATGTTCGTGTCAACATGAACCGACTTAAGGCCGGGTAGATCAATTTTTTCAAAATCGGTTTGTGCCCGAATAGAATATGACGCAAAAAGTAAAACGAATATAATTAGGTATTTCATGGTCTATTTATCTAATAATATCTACAATAATGGGGTAGGCTCTTGGAATTCGGATTCTAATAGGCTCATTATCTGTTCTAGAAATGAAAAGCCTACCTGTGGTTGTTAGCATGTTTTCATTTCGAAAAATATATCTTTCTTCTCCTAAAGCCTCATTAAAAGCCTCTAGCCCCTCTTTTAGGCTCACCCCTATTTCTTGAAAATTAATATCCTTAATAATTAATCCGCCAGATTGGTTTGTCCCTATAACAGATGCTGTGGGAGATATTTGTATCACTCCATTTGAAATAATAGGATCATTGTTATAACCAGCTGAGTGCTGAATCTGGTTCTCGTCTAAGAAGAAGAAGGAATTCATGGGATATACATGTAGTTCATCAAACTGGATGGTAACTTCATTTCCTTCAAGAAACTCAAAGGTATCAAGCTTTAAATCTCTTTCCCTTTCAACACAAGCTGTAAAACCAAATACGAATATAAAAAGAAAGATAACCGCAGTTATCTTTCTTTTTAATATCCAAAAATTGAGTGTCAAAAAAACACTAATTGTCATCTTAATTCTTCCAACCGTTTCCAACGGCTCCACCTTCTTGACCTATTCCTCCGAAAGAGTATAGCTCAAGACCTGTAGCCTCTAATTCCGTTGCTGGAATTGGGAACATAAACGGAGTACCTTCTTGTAGAAGATCATTTCTTCTCATGAAAGCCCATTGTGTAGTTGAACCTGCGGCTAAATCCAATTCTATAGAATACTCATAGTGAAGAATGTAAGTCAAATCATCTGTAGGTAAAACAGGATCTAATCCACCAACTGATGTTCTAGGAGAATTATTAATAGCAGCTGCCGCAGCAACGTTATTACCTAACCTCATATTGGCTTCAGCTTTTAGCATTTGAATCTCTGCTAGTAAGAATTGAGGGTTTTGGTCACCAGCTTCTGACATTGTATTATTAGTCATGAACCTTGAATTGTACCAGTTACTAAAGATACCTCTATTACGCTCAGGTCGTAAATACCCAAAGTCAGTGGTATAAGTAAAGTACTGCTCAAATCTAGCATCAGGAGAATCCGCTTGGTCTAATACACCAGTAGCAGGATAAACTTGAGGGATATTCACAGGATCAGCTAGGTGTGCAACCTTAAGGTCTGTTGGTAAATAACCTGCACCAGAATTCAACACATAACCAGCCCAATCGATGGTTGAATTAAACCAGTTTCCTGGAGATGTTTCGATGTAGAAATCTTCAGTAAAACCATTGTTAGCCCAAGTTAAAATCTGATTCCAATCAAGAGTTGCAGCCTCAGCAGAAGTTCTTGCTTCTTGAGACGCAATTCTAGCCAACATTGAGTTAGCATACTTAGTAAACTCGGTAATGTCCATATCAACATTCACCATCAAATCATACTTGAAATTTGGAGCTGCATTAGCCGCTGCCAAACCAGCCTGCATGTTTGCTATACCCTCATCTATGAGAGCAGTGTAAGGCTGTAGTTCTAAATTACCTAAATCAGAATCAAAATCTACAATGTATGCCTTATCAAAAATGACTCCAAGATACCCTTGAGCAAAACCTTTTGCGAATAACGCTCCAGCTTCCATTTGCTTAGTAATATCATTATCATTTTCATCAACAAAAGTGTTGCCATCATTAATGTAAGACAATACAGCATTTGAAGATACAACAGCAGAGTTTAGATTACTCCATGGAGAAGTTAGAGCACCTAGCCCCCCATAATTAGGATCATTCTGAAGTCTTAATCTAGGCTCTTCTGCAAAATCCCAAAACTGACGGGACTTATTAGTAGTAGTAATCTGATCTGCCATCAAGTGAAAATGTGTTCCCCAAGAGGTTGTAATACCCCAATAAGAGTCCAAGGTACCTGACTTCATCAAAGAGATCAAATCTCCAGGATCACTAAGGGCTCTCGCTCTATCTGGCTCATTTAAATTCTCCACCTCTAGGTCTTCACATGAAGTGAAGGCCAAGATCATTATTAGCATTGAGGCTAATAAAAGTTTAAAATTTTTCATATTTCGATATAGTTTAAAGTCATTATTTAGGATTAAAACCTAATCTGTAAAGAAACAGTGTAGTTTCTGTATAGTGGGAAGTCGAAGTTCTCATCATAACCTTCTGGATCAAATCCACCGTAGTTTGAGAAGGTTAGAAGGTTACGACCAATTAAAGACAAACGAACATCTTCTACAAAAGAAACAGGGTTCTTGAAAGTATATGACATACTTAACTCTCTGATCTTCACAAATGTTCCGTCCTCGATAAAGTGACTAGCAGGTAAGTTACCATTATACAAAGAGTTAGCACTGATAGAGAAGTTAGTGTGATGCCCAAGTCTTGCATACTCTTCTTGGTCTGCAGCTCTAGTATTAAAATATAGATACTGGTTTGTAGCATTATACTTGTCTCCACCTTGTTTCCAGTCAATTAAGAAGTATAACTGAAGGTTGTTGAAGAATGTTAAAGTATTAGACAATCCTACTTTAAAGTCAGGGTTTCTATCACCAATAATAGTCTGAAGTTTAGCTCCTCTATTATCTGGATCGTTGAAATAGAATGCGGTTTCTTGAGGAGTACCAATGTCATCAGTCAATACAACATACCCAAGGTTATTTACACTAAACTCACTCAAAGGAATACCATCAGCATTCCATGCATTAATTACGTTACCACTACCATCTGTCTCCAATTGGTCAAGGCTTGTAATTAATTTGTTACCATAGAATGTACCTACTGGCTCACCAGTCTCAACTCTATAATAGCCATTAGTGAATGGAGGAATACCAGCTAAGTCAGTAATCTCACTTCTGATGATATCGAAAGTCATATTAGCATCCCATCTGAAGTTTGACTTATTCATAACCTCTGCTCCCATTTGGAACTCAAAAGCTGTTGATTCAACAGCACCTAAGTTTTGAAACTGAGTATTGTAACCAGTTACAGCAGACAATCTTCTTTGAATGAAATCATTCTCTACTACTGAGCTAGCATAGTTAATTTGGAAATCGAATCTGTTAAGGAACTCACCATCTATACCAATTTCCAATTCCTTGTTAACTGCAGGAATAAGGTTGGCGTTTCCAAGTACTGATCCTGAGATACCTGAAGAACTAACAGAGAATGTCTCATATTGAGCTCTCCAAGTAGGTCTTCTACCAGCTGAACCGTAAGAAGCTCTCACCTTCAACTCATCAAAGATTGGAAGATCATAATCTTGAGTAATTCTGTAGGCTAAAGACACTCTACCAAACGTCTGCCATCTTTCTTCCTCACCAAATCTCGATGAACCATCTCGTCTTACTAGACCGTTGAAGATTAATTTGTCTTTCCAGATTACATCAGTACTTAAGAAAGCATTCTTAGAAACTGTCTCTCTCTGATAAGAACCAATGTTTCTGTTATCTTGACTCAATGCACCTAGATCATAAACACCATTTGTAACAAGCTCTCTACCATTAGCGTTGAATCCATCTTCGAAATTATACTCATGTAAGAACTTAGTTGTAGCACTCACATTGAAATCGCCAAACTTCTTATTAAAGTTCATTTGAGCAGAAGTAACAGAATATGACTCTCTATTATTTGAAATAGAATAGTTACCGTTATTCAAAGTTGCATTAGGAGTAGCTGTTTTATATCCTTTAGGATAATATCTCTTGCTGTAGCTATTAAACTTATCGATAGACTGAGTTACATTAAATGAAATATTGTCAGTCAATTGATATCTTAAATCCAAACCTACTACAAACCTTTCATTCGTATCGTCATACTCCCAGTTTTCATACTGATAAAGTGGATTTGCAACATTCGAGTTCACCACATCGAATCCTGTAGGGAAAACGGCATAATCACCATCTTCGTCTCTCTCGGTAAAATCAATAAAAGGTTCTACAAGAAGTGCATCTGAGAAGAATGTTCCTTGACCACCTCTAGACACAGGAGTCAAAGTGTTTTGTTGGTAAGAAGTACTGATCTTAGCTGTAAACTTTTCTGATGGGAAGATGTCAAAGTTCATACGAACGTTCAATCTTTCCTCAGGGTCCAACACTTCAGAGATCATTCCTTTTGTCTGGTGTTGAGCCGACATGTAGAATGAATAATTCTCCAGAGAGTTCTGAACTGAAACTAAGTTCATGTAATAAGGTTGCTTAGAAATTAAGTTTCCAAAGTTATCATTATAAGATGGATAAGGATTCCAAGTACCGTCCTCAGTTAACTCTCTAGAACCAGAAGTTAGATCAAAATCACCGTTTGGTAAAATTTTGAATGGGTGTGTTGCTGCTGTCGGGTGTACGTTTTCAACTTCTGAGATACCATACTCACCTCTGTATTGAATTCTAATACCTTCTTTACCTTGAGCACCTCTTTTAGTACGGATTTGAATTACACCACCTGCGGCCAAAGATCCATATAATGAAGATGCTGCCGCTCCTTTGATAACCTCAATAGACTCAATATCATCAGTATTGATATCACTAAGGTTTTGCTGAGTTAAGATACCATCCACAATAATTAGTGGAGAAATGTTTCCAAAAACAGATTTTGCACCTCTTAATGATACCGAAGCACCACCATCACCTTGACTTTGTACAATAGTAATACCAGCAACCTTACCTCTAAGAGTATTAGAAGCATCTAGTGCTGGTACAGCTGAAATCTGCTCATTCTTCACTTGAGACAGTCCGAAACCTAAGTTTTTCTTATCAGTTCCAACGGCAACACCAGTTACAACCACCTCACCAAGTGAAGTAGCGTCTGGGGCAAGCTGCACGTTTACAACAGTTTGACTGTTAACCAAGATTTCTTGAGTAACATAACCCAAGTATCTAAAGATTAACGTAGAACCTGAAGGTACTGTAAGACTGTAATTACCATCCATGTCAGTAAAAGTACCATTAGTAGTACCTTTAATCAGAATGTTTACTTGTGGCAAAGGAAGACCATCATCTGTTCCGGTCACTTTACCTGAAACTGTTCGATCTTGCGCGAACGCCATACTCGACACGAGGAAAAGCGCGCACGAAAGAATAGTCAGTAAAACTCTCTTCATTGCTTTCGTTTTTAGTTTAATAGTTGATAAAAAAGTTTGTTTAGCACACCAAACATAAAATAAAAGTTGGTCAAAAAATAATATTGACCTTACAAATTGACCGCATTCGATTGCTGGATGAGCGGACGTTATTTCATCCGAATGGCCAAAACAGAAAGAAATTTAAAATTTTATTCGGCAGAATAAGGGTAAATTAATTCTCGAGACTCCACAGCAGAATTACTCTAAAAAGAAGACGAGATTATTACTTCATCACACGTAATATTGGGTGAAAGTTAAATAATGTTAACAGCAGGTAGCATTTTTAAAGCTTCAGCTCGATGATACATGAACAAAAGCGGGTCTCAGGTAGCTCGAATGCGATGGTAGAAAAATGAAAATACTAATAGAAATTGAGTAGAGTTAAAATCAGAATATTATTTGGCAGGCCTACTCAACAAAAAAAACCGATCACATCAAAAAAAAACCAGCTAACAACCAATGTAAAACGAATTAACGCAACATTGATGCATTTTAATAAATTAATATGTCTTGCAAAAATTGTACATATTCAATACATTTTTCCATGGATCTTCGATTGAAATTAGCTTGAACCTAGGAGTGTCCCTGGAATAGGAGAAAAGCTTAGTTCTCAATGTTAGAGATGGCCCAAGACAAATCTTGAGGTGTTTTCAATGACTTATTCTGACTCTCTAATAAATCAACCACTCGAGTATATTTAGATTCGCCCAATAACTTTTTCAATCGTCTTTTACTGAAATTAAAGAATTCATATTTAGAGTCTTCATTCATCAGATAGTAGTCTGTACCCTTTTTAAATTCTGCTCTATCTCGAGTTGAGTAGCCCCCTACTTCTGGTTCTAGAAGCTCACAGCTAGAAAAAGCAATTAGCCTATCTGTTGGGCCAAACACCTCATAAACAAAGAGTTTTTCAGAGGGAGATTCAGCAAATTGTGCTTCTGATACGGTTATAAATCTTCGGTTTGATGTAGTCCCCTTTAATGGTTTAGATTCTAGCTGTATCTCTTTAACGTCATCTAAACGAAGTGAAAGCCCATAATTCTCTTCAGACTCCGAAAGCTTTAGTACAACCTCTTTTTGATACAAGTCTAGATTTATGCAAACATTGGATTTCACCGTGCCATCTGCAAACCTTATTTCACCTTTGACACAATTGTCTAATAAGAACGGAGAGCCTATAAAATCTTTGCTCTCTATTGTTGTATTCCGAATAAATGAACTGTTGTTAAAATTCTCGTCCCAAGAATCTTGCTGAGCGTCCAACGTGTGGAACGAACAGACTACCAATAACATTATTATTACTTTTTTCATTTGATTCGTTACATTCTAAATTAGACAAATAAAAAGGGAGTGCCAAGGCACTCCCTTTCCAATATTAATTAGGGCTAATACTAATAGTAATAGATTTATAGTTCTCGGACACACCGACAACATCGTTACCCTCTAAAACTAATACCAATGTCCTTGTCTCGCCAGCAGGGATAGCACCGTTCAAAATTTCAACAGTTGCATCTCCAAAACTAGTATTTGCAGGAATTGTAAACTGGCCAGTAGTAGAGTAGTGAGTTCCTTCAACGGCAGTACTATTAGCTGCATCAACAGAGAAGTTAATCACTTGATCCGAACTCAAATGTGGAGAAACCAAATTCACCTGCTCAGAGATTGTACCATCTCCTGATTCTACACTTCTGGTATAACTTCCTGTAGTTAATGTTGCTTGATCAAACTCTACAACTGCAGGACCGTCATATTTATACACTTCATCATCATCTTCAAAGCAAGAAGTTAATGCGGTACATATTAATGCTGCGAATAGAAATATTCTGAAATTCATCATTTTCATCTTTTCTAAATTTTAGTAACCAAAATTGTTCTCAAGATTAGGATTCAATTCCAAGTCACCACTCGGAAGAGGAGCCAAAATTCTAGCATCATCGAAACTGATAACTTCACCAGTCAAATCAACTGCGCTCTTATCAATATCCATTCCTAATCTCTTTAGATCAAAGAATCTATGACCTTCTCCTAATAGTTCTAGTCTTCTCTCTACCAAAATTTCATCGATAAGGTCTTGACCAGTATTAGTGACAATATAAGTCGGGGAAACTGATCTTCTCTTCAATGTCTGAAGTGCAGCCTGAGCCTGTAGAGTATTACCTAATCTAGCTTCGGCCTCAGCAATATTCAAATACATCTCTGAAATTCTGAAGATCGGAATATTCGTAAGGTTACCCTGTCCGCCATTATCTATATACTTTTTAAGCTCTGGAGTTCCTACAGGGTTAGGTAGATTAGAGGTTTGAACCTCTTCAATTAAACCATTACGAACATCGGTTGGACCTAATAGGTCTAACACTTCTTGAGCTGGAGTGAAATCACCATTTCCTCTATAATCTGGAGTGATCACAGTTCCGTCAGTAATATAAATTGACATTACAGAAGTATTTGGTCCTTGATTCTCGTTCGACTGATACTCTAGATACCAAATAGCCTCTGGATGCTGAAACTGAGCCCAATCACTCACGTAGTTATCTCTGGTTGAAAGAGACGCTGTACCTGCATCGATAGCAGCCTGAGCATATTGTACACTTAAAGCATACTCTCCAGCATAAAGCGCAATTCTTGAACCTAAGGCTTGAGCACCCGCTTGAGTAAACCTAGCGTTAGATCTAGAGTTATCCATTAGACTAATCGCTTGAGCTACATCTGCCAACATGAAGTCATAAACCTCATCAATACTAGCTCTTGCAGGCAGAGTTACGTCAGCAAGATCTAAAACAGCCTCAGTAATCAAAGGTACACCACCCTTGTTTTGTGAGCCAACAATTGCAGTAGGCATGTAAGCATAAGTATTCATTAGGTACAAATAACCTAATGCTCTCAACGCATATGCCTCACCCAAAGTGTTATCATCTAAAACAGCCCCACCTTCAATAACCACGTTTAGTTGAAGCAAATAACCATATACTTCCCACGCAGTAAGGTGTGATCTTAACACATTGTTGTACTGACCATTATAGGTACCTCTATTATTATTGAAAGTAAAGTTATCGGCCATTACTTCTGGCACAACAATCCACTCACTACCAAGGGTTCCGCCCCCTTGAAAACTATTGTAAACATCAATCAAGAGTGCATTAAGCACATCTGGTGATTCTAACGCACCGTCAATAGAGACAGATTGTCTTGGCTCTGTTTCTAGCAAATCTGAACACGAAGTGGCTAGAATAGCTATTAAGCAAAGTGTAGTTATAAAATATTTTTTCATATCATTCGATTATTAAAATCCAAATTCAACTCCTACAGTTACATTCTTACTTGGAGGGAATACTCCAGTAGAGCTACCACCAGTAAATTCTGGATCTAGACCTGTGTAATTTGTGAAGGTCAATAGGTTAATTCCTTGAACATATACTCTTGCATTATCCAAGAACATGTTTGACAACATAGACTGAGGGAAGTTGTAAGATAGAGTAACTTGTTTTAGTCTGATGTAAGATAAATCTTGCAAAGCTCTTGCAGTACCTACTCCAACTGCACCTGGTTCAGCCGTAATGTTTGGTCTAGGGAAACTAGTAACATCACCTGGCTGTCTCCATACTAAATCACTAGTTCTAGTGTATAGATTCAGTCTTGCCTCATATGGATCATAAGAGAAACCACCAGTACCATCAGTACCATCTTTTCCATAATCATACTGGAACAAGAAGTCCAAAGTAAATCCTTTATAAGAAACAGTATTTGTCAGACCTCCAAAGAAGCTACTGTTAGTATTACCTAAAACTTTTCTATCATCATTCTCATCACCAATGCTAGATCCGTTTTGAGGATTGTAAGTTAAGTTTCCATCTCTATCATAGTAGAATGGTCTACCGTTAGCAGGGTTTACACCAGCCCAATCCCAGTTATACCATACGTTTAGTGGCAAACCAACTTGTGTGGCTGAACCATTATTGGTTTCACCTGGGAATAAGGCCAACAATTCCTGATCTTGGAAAGCTATGTTAAAGCTAGTACTCCAAGTCAAGCCACCTTTGTCATAGTTTACAGTGTTAACGCTGAACTCTATACCTCTATTCTCTAACTCTCCTACGTTTTCAGTAATCGAACCATATCCCGAAGTAGAAGGAAGATTTCTATTTAACAATAAGTCAGTTGAAAGTCTTCTATAGGCATCAATACTACCATTGATTCTTCCATCGAAGAATGAATAATCCGTACCAATGTTCAAAGTAGTTTGAGTTTCCCAAGACAATCTGTTGTTTGCCAAACCAGAAATAGTCAAACCTGGAAGGTTTAGGTAGTTACCAGCACCTGCAGAAGACACCAATCCTCTAGAATCGAAGTTACCAATACGGTTGTTACCAGCAGTACCGTAGCTTGCTCTCAGTTTCAGTTCTGATAAAGCACCGCTAGTCGACAAGAAGTCTTCTTCACTGATCAACCACGAAGCTCCGATTGAAGGGAATAGACCCCATCTTTGATCAACACCAAATCGAGAAGAACCATCGTATCTTAACGTACCGTTAAAGAAGTACTTATCCTTTAAGCTATACTTAACATTAGTGAACACACCAGCATTTCTCCAAGTGGTGTAAAACCCACCAGCACCAGTTGGTTCAGCAGCAGATTGAATAGTTCTGAATTGAGGAGTAGGGAAAGTCTGTGCATTCGCAGAGAAACCTTCATTAATTTCCTCTCTATATTCAGCAGCCAATAAAATATTCAACTTATTATCTGGGTTGATATCTAAGTCATAATTCAACTGTTGTGTTGAGATGAAGTTCACGTTTTCGTTGAATTGAGCATAAGCTGAACCATCTGTGTTACGACCACCGAATGATCTTGGATCGGTATATCTATTCTCAGTTAAGCCTCTATAATCAACACCATAATAAGATCTGAATCTTAAGTTATCTGCAATTCTGTAGTTGAATGCCATATTAGCAGATACCTGCTTAGTGTTAGTTGTTCTTTCGTTTAACTGTAACGATTTAACAGGATTTTCTGCAAGAATACCTGCCAAAGGCTCATTGTAACCTGTAGCTTCTGTCTCATCAAATATTGGGTTAAACGGAAGAACTAATAGTCCTGAGAACGTTGGATTTTCAAAGAATGAACCACTCAAAATTGTCCCTGACTGTCCAATAGCACTCACGTTCAATTTCGTTTCAATAGTCAACTTATCAGAAACATCTGTATCCAAGTTCAACCTTAGAGTTCCTCTTTCAAAGTCGAACTTTCTAATTTGTCCCTCTTGGCTGTTATAAGAACCAGAGATATAGAATCTTGTCTTCTCATTACCTCCAGATAAGCTTAACTCATAGTTAGAAATTCTTCCAGTTTCAGAGAAAATTTCGCTTTGCCAGTCATAAGTTGGGAGACCATTCACAAAGTCATCAAACTCAGACTGTGGCAACTGACCCAATTGAGTATTACTCAAATTTAATGCAGGGAATTGGTCAGCCGTAATACCAGACAATGCATTTCTTCTAGATAAACCCTCTAACAGATCAGGATCTGCACTGAATCTAGTGTAGTAATTTCTTCTTTGGTCTAGTCTGAAATTAATGAACTCCTGAGTATTCATCATATCAACTTGTCTTACTGGCGTTACCCAACCTGTATAAGTATTAAAGTTGATTTTAGTTGCACCAGACTTACCTTTCTTAGTTGTAATAAGAACAACACCATTTGCCGCCTGAGAACCGTAGATGGAGGCAGCTGCATCTTTCAAAATCTCCATTGACTCAATGTCATTTGGGTTAATTGAAGCTAATGGGTTAGTAGAAAGGTTTGATGAAGCATTCGCTGTGTTCATTTGAACTCCATCAACGATATATAATGGTTCGTTACCCGCGTTGATAGATCCTTGACCTCTTACTCTTACTCTAAGAGCTCCACCAGGAACACCGTTGCTACTCTGAACCAAAACCCCAGCAGCACGACCTTGAAGAGCTCTATCGAAACTCTGCATAGGCATGTTCTTGATCTTTTCACCACCTAGTGAAGCAATGGAGCCTGTAATCTCTCTTTTTCTTTCAACACCGTAACCGGTTACAACGACCTCCCCAAGTGTTGTAGCATCTGGTGTTAAGCTTACGTTGATAACCGTTTGGTTACCAACTGTTACTTCTTTGATTACGTAACCTAAGAAGCGGTAAACAAGTACAGACTCCCCGCTAGGAACTTCTATACTGTACTTCCCATCAAAGTCCGTAGACGTACCTTGGGTAGTACCTTTGATAAAGATACTCACCTGAGGTAAAGCGAGGCCATCATCTTCTCCGATCACCGTACCCGTTACTGTCCTAGATTGGCCATAAGCCACCCCAGACAATAAGAACAGCATCAGAGACATTAAAGCCAATGAAATTCTCTTCATTTTCTTGTTAGTTTAGTTATACAATAGTTTATAAATAGTGATTAAGAATTAATCCTTGTTTAGTGGAACAATTCATCTCAACCAGCACCTTACTCAAAAGTGAACAAGATTGTTTAGATAAATTTGCTCTTAATATGAAACGGCAAAAATAGCCTTAGAACGCTCTAAACCAACAAAAATACTGTTATGAGAATTGCTTTTTATGAAAATCAACGTGAAGCAAATGCCTTAAATACTGACTCTCAGAGGGTTTTACCTAACAACCGTTCGTGTAATAATTGTCACCTTCCTGTCATTTAAGGGTAAATCAAGATCGTTTTGTAAAATCTCCCCATAGCCTTGGTAAGACAAATTTTCTGTTCGACCTATCTTTCTTACTAGATAATCATAGACCGACTTGGCACGTTTTTCAGAGAGTGTTTGATTGTATTCACTACTCCCAACAGAATCGGTATAGCCTTGTATTTCAATTTGTAATTCTGGGTGCTCGCTTACAAGTGCTGCGAGTCTGTCTAACTCTCGGTATACTTCTTCTCTGAGTTTATAGCTATCAAAATCAAATAGAATAGGTTCTTGTAAGAGACTTTCACCTTCTTGGAATGGTTGAAGCCTGATTGTAGAGTCGCTCAAAAACTTCTGTTTACTAAGTACTGAATTTCTATATCCCCTTTTCATAGCCAATAGCTGAGAGTAATTCAGCTCCTCAGTAAGTAAAAACTGGCCATTTTCATTAGATAACCTCGAAATGGTATCACTATCATAAATAAAGAACACGTCTGCAGATAACGGTTCAAGTGACACTGCGTCTACTACCCTTCCATACGCTAAAGGCTCTTCAAACTTCAACTTAACGTTCGGAACAATTTGGTCTGGCACTTTAAATCTCTGTAGAAAAATTCTCCCTGTGGCATTACTTGAGCTGAAGTAAGCCCATTGGTCTGCCGATATACAGTAGCCTATCTGATCGAAGGCATTATTAATAGGCGAACCTAAATTCTCTGGTCTTGTCCATCCTCTTTCTTGACGAATTGATTTGAATAAGTCATACCCCCCCATTCCGACCCTTCCTCGGGTAGAAAAAATCAGCGTTTTACCATCTAGGTAAATGAACGGGGAGCAATCATCTTCTACTGTATTGATCTCTGGACCAAGATTAACCGCTGGTGACCAGTTATCCCCAACCTTTTCGCTCATCCAAATATCTTGTTTGCCCAAACCACCCTCGCGCATGCTTACGAAATAAAGCGTTTTCCCATTAGCTGTGAGGGAAGGTTGTGAATCCCATTCTGTGCTATTTACCTCTGGGCCAAGCAACAAGGGCTTAGTCCAGGTATCATTTCTGAAATAGGAAACATACAGATCGCAGCTCCCAATATTATCGGGTCTATTGCAGCTTGTGAAGACTAATGTTCTACCATCGGCAGAAATTGAAGCAGCGCCTTCATTTCTTTCTGAATTAATTTGATCAGAAAGACTTACCGGCTCAGACCACACTGACTCATTATGATAATAAGAGGTATATAAATCTTCATCACCCCTACCTAATCTATCTCGAATGGTAAAAACAATTCTACCATCTACTGTAGCTGAAGGAAAGTACTGCTGTTCGAACTGGTTTAAAGGATTAGGCAGCTTTTCAAAGTCTACATCCAGAGGTCTTTCCAACTGCTTAATTGAAAACTCTATTGACTCTTTTAAAAAGGTGACTCTTTCACTCCCTATTTGATAAACTGGCGAATTGACATTACTCAGCAATTTTCTAGCCTGCTCATACTCTCCTAGCTGATAATGATAATTAGCTTGAATCACCAAAAGGCGATTAAGGAACCTCGGCTCTACTTCCTTTGAATAGTTTGAGATAATGGCGTTCGCTCTTTCAGGCTGATCTCTCTTGATATGAATTTCATGCAGTAATAAGATAGCCTCATCGAAGCTCTCATCCTTTTTCAGGATGTCTTTGAGAATCTCTTCAGACTTAAACAGATTACCAACATCCACTAGGCCTTTAGCTTCAGTGTAAGCCTCTGCCAGTTTTGACCTTCTAGTATGAAGTTCTTCCTGCGCCAGCGTGGTCAGTGTTAGAAGTAGAAATGATATCAAATATAGTACTCTCAATACTTACGGGATCTGCATAAACTTATGTGTTTGTAGCGAAATTTTCCAGCGAGGGTTGTCTTTTACGTACTCAATTATTTCTGGCAACATCTTTTCAGACTTATCCCATTCTGGTTGAAGATAGAGCAAACACTCGGGCCTGATTTTAGCTGCATGTTCTTCTGCCCACTTAAAATCACTCTTATTATAGATAACCACCTTTAGCTCATCTGCAGTCTCATAAAACTCCTGCCTAGGTTTCATGAATTTCTTGGGAGAGAAACACAGCCAATCCCAAGTTCCGCTGAGCGGATGAGCTCCAGACGTTTCAATATTGGTATGAAAACCTTCGCTCCTTAGCGACTCGGTTAGACTATCTAGATTGTACATAAGAGGTTCTCCTCCAGTAACAACCACTAATTTGCTTTTGTATTGCTTGGCGCCTGTCACAATCTCACTGATTGACTGAGCCGGCCACTTTTCAGCATCCCAGCTATCTTTTACATCGCACCAAACGCAGCCAACATCGCAACCGCCTAGTCTAACAAAATATGCTGAATTTCCGGTGAAATGCCCTTCACCCTGAATGGTATAAAACGCTTCCATAATAGGAAGCTTGCCGTTGAGTTCGGCCACTTGCTTGTTTTCTGTCATAATCAATTTTTTATAGCAGGTAGTTGAAACTGCTTCATCATCGAATTTCCTTTAGAACGTCATCCCCGACCTGTCCCGAAAGCTTTCGGGAGGAGATCTCTTATTATTGAGGAGATTCCCGCCTACGCGGGAATGACGACCGAAGAATATTAATTAAACTAATTTCTGATTGGCTAAGTAGGTATTCCAAAGCAGTGAAGCGATGGTCATTGGCCCTACTCCGCCCGGAACTGGCGTGATGTAGCTACACTTAGGTGCTACTTCATCGAACCTTACATCGCCCTTCAACTTAAAGCCAGATTTAGTTTTATCTGAAGGAACTCTGTGAATTCCGACATCGATTACGATGGCACCTTCCTTCACCATTCCTTCCGTAACAAAGCCTTCTCTTCCAATAGCCACAATTAGAATATCTGCTTGACGGGTAATCTCGGCCAAATTCTGAGTTCTGCTATGGCAAAGCGTTACTGTTGTATTTCCTGGATTCGAATTTCTACTCATCAACACACTGATGGGTGTACCAACTGTATGGCTTCTACCAATTACCACGCAATGCTTACCAGAAGTATCGATGCCATTTCTCTCTAACAAGAGCATCATACCCTTTGGCGTTGCTGGAAGAAGCGTAGGTAAATCGAGCAACATCTTACCTAGGTTCGCTGGATGAAAACCATCAACATCCTTTTCAGGAAGGATAGCCTCTACAACCTTTTGCTCGTCTATCTGCTTCGGAAGAGGCACTTGTACGATGAAACCATCAATATCAGCATCGTTATTCAACCGATCTACAGTGGCCATCACTTCTTCTTCTGAAGTTTCTTCTGGCAGATGAATTAGCGTAGAACCAAAACCAATGGCCTCACAAGCCTTAACCTTAGCATTTACGTAGGTTTTGCTAGCACCATCTTCGCCCACTAAAACAGCAGCAAGATGTGGTACTTTTCCACCTTTAGCTTTGATTTCATTTACCTTCTCTGCCAATTCATCTTTAATAGATTGGGCTGTGACTTTTCCGTCTAATAATTTCATAGTGCTCTGTTATTAGTGCTCAGTGCTCAGGCTACTTCTTAAGATAATTGATGTACCCCTGAATGAGTTTCTTGCAACTTGTTATCTGGTCTAAAATATCTTTCAAACTTTCTTCTGAAAGAAAAGATTGATCCAAAGCCAAAAACAATTGGGTTTCTATTTCATATAGTGATCCTCTTGAAATATATAAAAATTGAATCCTCTCGTTTTTGTGCTGCCTACCAATTCCTTCTGCAATATTTGAGGGAACTGATATTGCAGCTCTTTTTAACTGGCTTGTCAATGCATACTTCTCATCTTCAGGAAAAGACTTGACCAAAGAATAAATTCCAAAGACCAGTTTCCTAGCTTCTTTCCAAACATCTAAGTCAGTATAGTCTTTATTCTCCATCTCCCGTGCACTGAGCACCAGTAACCATTAATCTAACTTAAGAACAGCCATGAAAGCTTCTTGCGGAATCTCCACATTACCTACTTGGCGCATTCTTTTCTTACCTTTTTTCTGTTTCTCCAAAAGCTTACGCTTTCTGGAAATATCACCACCGTAACACTTAGCCAATACGTTCTTACGCATTGCTTTCACGGTTTCTCTAGCAATGATTTTTGTTCCGATAGATGCTTGAACTGCAATCTCAAACATTTGTCTTGGAATCAGTTCTTTCAACTTTTCACAAAGCCTCTTACCCCACTCGTAAGCCTTATCTCGGTGCACAATGGCAGAAAGCGCATCTACCTTGTCACCATTCAACTGAATATCGAGCTTTACTAAGTTCGATTGTCTAAAACCAATCAGTTCATAATCTAGTGAGGCATAACCTCTAGAAATGGTTTTTAGCTTATCGAAGAAATCGAATACAATCTCTGCCAAAGGAATCTCAAACGATAACTCAACCCTGTCGGAGGTCAGATAAACCTGATTTTTCAGAATTCCCCTCTTGTCCATACACAGCCCCATGATTCCGCCTACATACTCTGCCTTAGAGATAATCTGAGCACGAATAATTGGTTCTTCCATATGTGCCATCTTATTAGAATCTGGCATTTCAGAAGGTGCATTGATTTTCCTTACTTCACCATCGTTCATAATGGCATGAAACTGAACCGAGGGAACTGTGGTAATAACAGTCATGTCGAACTCTCTTTCGAGACGTTCTTGAACAATTTCTAAGTGAAGCATTCCTAAGAATCCGCAACGGAAACCAAAACCAAGTGCAGCAGAGGTTTCTGGCTCCCAAACCAGGGATGCATCATTCAACTGAAGCTTCTCCATTGAAGCTCTGAGCTCTTCAAAGTCTTGTGTATCTACTGGGTAGATACCTGCAAACACCATAGGCTTTACATCTTCAAAGCCTTTTACCATTCTCTGGGTTGGCTTATCTACATGCGTAATGGTATCACCCACTTTTACCTCTTTGGCCACCTTGATACCCGAGATGAGGTAACCTACATTACCTGCTTTAATTTCTTGTTGAGGAGACTGCTTGAGCTTGAGAATACCAATTTCATCAGCATCATAGGTTTTACCCGTATTTACGAATTTCACCTTATCTCCTTTTTTAATGCTTCCGTTGAAAACACGGAAGATTACTTCAATACCTCTGAATGAATTGAAAACCGAATCGAAAATCATGGCCTGAAGTGGCTCTTCAGGATCTCCTTGTGGCGCAGGAATTTTTTCAATGATGGCTTCGAGGATTTCATCGATTCCAATACCAGCTTTACCGCTCGCTAGAATTACATCTTCTCTATCGCAACCAAGTAATTCAACTACTTGGTCGGTCATTTCTTCTGGCATGGCACCCGGAAGGTCTATTTTGTTGAGCACCGGAATAATCTCCAAATCGTGCTCCAAAGCTAAATAGAGGTTGGAAATGGTTTGAGCCTCTACCCCTTGCGATGCATCTACAATGAGCAATGCGCCTTCACAGGCCGCAATGGAACGTGAAACCTCATAAGAAAAGTCTACGTGACCTGGAGTGTCTATCAGGTTGAGCACGTACTCTTCTCCTTTATAATTATAATTCATTTGGATGGCGTGCGATTTGATGGTAATACCACGCTCACGCTCCAAATCCATATCATCCAACAACTGCTCTTGCATATCGCGATCAGCTACAGTACCTGTGTGCTGCAATAGTCTATCGGCCAAGGTACTTTTACCGTGGTCGATGTGCGCAATAATGCAGAAATTCCGAATTCTCTCCATATACCTCTTAAACGAACCGCAAAAATAGAAAAAAGTGATGCAATTCAATTCTCTTGATTGGTGCAATATTTGTACAAAGGCAATAACTTAATTGTTTGATATTGAATGCAATTCATTATCCGCACCAACCAAAACCAATGAAAAGACTCAAACTTAGCATGCAAACAGCCATATCTGGCTTTTTCACACTATTTCTTATCTCCTCTTCTTGCAGCTCTGGCACCGAAAAAAAAGCTAATGGCTCTAGTTTGCCAACCATTGATTTAGTTGAAGCCTATGATAACCGCACTGAAGTTTCACTAAGTACTTTTGCTGAGTCCATTGAGTATATCCCTTTAGAAACTGTTGAAAAGTCGCTGGTTGGAAACTATCCTAGCTTCTACTTGGCAGATGACAAAATCATATCTATCGCGTTCCGACAGATCTACACCTTCGATAAGAAATCAGGAAAATTTATAGAGGAGATAAGAGGCTATGGCGAAGGCCCTAATGAATATTTGAGCACCAAGAAGTCCCTCGAATTTAATGAAGAAGATGAAGTCTTTTATGTTGCTAAAAAGCCTTCGTTAATATGGCAACTCAACTCTTCAGGAGAAAAAACAGGAGAATTTGAAATTCCTACAGACGAAAACTACATCATGGGCTTTAGCAAATTATCAGACAACCTCTTTGTTGGCTACAATGCAAACCCAACGTGTAATCAAAAAAACAAACTCACGATTTTCGATAGCCAAGGAAAAATTCTAAAAACATTCCCAAATCATCAGTCATGCATACACGATCTATCTTTGGGTATTTCATTCGATACAGATGAGGGACGGTTTTATAGAGACAGAGGCAATGTCTATTTCGAGGAAGCCTATAATGACACACTATTTTATGTTTCTGATGATACTCTTTCCGCTCACCTGATATTTGACAGCAAAAATCAGAGCATCCCTTACGAGGATAAGACCAAGTACCCAACATTGGAATCTAGAGCTAACTTCCTCCAACCTTCAGTAATTGACATAACCCAACAACATATTTTCTTCCAGCTAACCACCAAAGGCCAAACTTTCAATGGAATTTTCAGCAGAGAAACTGGCGAAACATTGTTATCTGATATTGGCCGAACCGAAATGCATGGCTTTGTCAATGACCTAGACAATTTCCTCCCCTTTGTTCCGCAATATGCGACAGACAATAACCAACTAGTTGGTTATATGGAAGCACCAGATGTTCTTGCTTGGTTCAAAGAAAACCCAGAAAAAGCAGCTCAACTACCTGAAAGGCTGAAAAAACTGGGTGAAATGAAACCTGATGATAATCCTGTTGTAATGATTGTGGATTTAAAGGAGTGATTTATTCCTGAGTAGCCTATTTTTGCAGCATGCTTTTGGCCGACAAGAAAAAACAGGAAAACATCTCTGAGTACATTATTTATATGTACCAAACAGAATTACTGATTAGGAACTTTGATTTCGACATTGAGAAAATCAAAATCCATGTGTTCGGAAATATTCCTGACGAAAAAATGAGTGAGGAGAAAAGAGAGGATGAGCTGAATTGGTATCAAGAAGTAATTGGCCAAATGAAGTCTGAAGGACTTGAGCAGGAAGGGCACCTTTCTTACGTTCAGGATGAAGTGCAAAAACTCTCAGACCTCAGCATGAAGCTTTTGGTTGAAAATGAAGATTACCAAACTATATTCAATGCTGCCAGACCAGCTTTAAGAGAAAGTATTCAAGCTTCTGAAGGCTTAGTCAACAACCCTGTTCAAGCCTGCCTTAATGGAGTTTTCGGTCTTCTCTTAGCAAGAATGAATGGCAAGCAAGTGCCGGATGAAACCATGGAGCAAATTGAGCATTTTGGCAACGTGCTTTCTATGCTCTCGCACAGCTATAGGGAATTGGAGAATTAGGAAAATGGTCAATTGTCATTAGAAATCAGAAATCAGCTGAACGGTAGATCAGGAATCAAAATGAATCACGCACAATATGACTTCTTAGCTGAACTGAATTCAGAGCCTCTGAAGAGGGTGGCCGAACTACAGAGGCGCACAATGGCTATAGGCCTGGTATTCGTTTTCCTTTTGATGAAATGCAAACTTCAGGTCATCAAGAATATATTGGTCAGGGGTCAGTTTCACCTGGAGAGACAGTTCTGGCTAAAATTACAATTATGAGTCCGGCATATTTTGTCGGTAAACTACAGGTAGGCATGAGCTTTGATTTTCTGGAAGGCTCAACTCTAATTGGAACTGGAAGAATTGAGGAGATTCTGAACCCATCACTGATTTCTGATCACTGATCGACTGACCCCCTTATTTCACTGGCATATCTATCACCAACAGGTTCTCAGAAATATATTGCTCTATTGTAAAGTCTTGAAGTTCAAGTCGTGCTTTTTCCGCTGTTTCTCTAAGCCTAGACTCAATAGTAGAAGGACTAGGCATTATGCTGTTGTGGCCTTCTATTTTAGCCCTAGCCGCATTTGTTGCTGGTATTGTCAATCTTTGATAATTCGCTGGCAAATCTGAGGTGCCTGATGCTAGGGTAACTCCAATAAACAGCTTTAACTGCTCATCTTCTAAAGTAGAATCATTGTAATGAACCAAAGTAAGCACACCGTCTAACTCTCCAGAAAGAACGTATTCACGGGCTTCAACATAGGCCTCCTCTATTTCCGGACTATCTCCATCACCCAGAAAGTGAACCCCTACCAAATTGTAGTCTGAAACCGTCTCTATGGTATAGTCAATGTTATTTAACCCACCTAAATACACATAGCCACCAATTATTATAATAAAGGCTACAAGCCCAGTGATTATCTTTCCTTTCTTACTCATATTGCTGCTACTTCTTTGTATTGCATGTTATACAACTTAGAATAGAAACCATCTTTATCCAATAACTCTTGGTGTGTTCCTACTTCTTTAATTTCTCCTTTATCTAACACTATAATTTTATCGGCACCCTGAATGGTTGAAAGTCTGTGAGCAATAACTATGGATGTTCTCCCTTTCATTAAAACCTCAATTGCCCCTTGAATAAGCTCTTCTGTTTCTGTATCAACTGAAGATGTGGCTTCGTCTAACACAATGATCTTCGGATCGTAGACCATGGCCCGTACGAAGGATATCAACTGTCGCTGACCTACAGAAAGGGTTGAACCTCTCTCCATCACGTTATAATCATAACCGTTGGGCAAGCGGTCGATAATTTTCTTCACTCCGACCAAATCGGCAGCAGCAGCTATTTTATCATCTGTAATATCGGGGTTACCTAGTGTAATATTGTGCCTGATGGTATCGGAATACAAAAAGACATCTTGCTGAACTACACCGATATGACTCCTAAGAGCTCCTAAATCATATTCTTTCAGGTTTACACCATCTACCAGAATATCACCTTTGTTGATTTCATAGAATCGCGACAGTAGATTAATGACTGAAGACTTCCCTGCTCCGGTGGCTCCGACAAGCGCTATGGTTTCACCCTCTTTCACCTTGAACGAAATATCCTTTAGCACATATTCCTCCTCATTGTAAGCAAACCAGACATTTTTGAACTCAACTTCGCCTTTGATTTCCTCAGGTGCATATTCACCTTCATCGGCCATGTGTTCATCATTATCTAATAGATCGAAAATTCTGTTCGAGCTCACAATCCCCATCTGAAGGGTGTTGAACCTATCGGCAATCATTCGGATGGGACGGAAGAACATCTGAATGTACATGATAAAGGCAATGATCACTCCTGGACCAACACTAGCGTCTACCAAAATCTCTCTAGCGCCATACCATACTGCCATACCTATGGCAATAGCTTGAATAATCTCTGCAACAGGGAAATAGATAGAATAGTAAAGTACGGAGCGAATATGCGCCTTTTCATGTTCTCTGTTAATTTCCTTGAACTTGTCCATCTCTCGCTTTTCTGCGTTAAAAATCTGGACAATGTTCATTCCTGTTACATGCTCCTGTACAAAGGAGTTTAAATTGGAAACAGCGTTTCTGACCTCATTAAAAGTAACCTTAATCTTCTCCTTGAAAACATAGGTGCTAAAAATAAGAAGTGGTAAGGTAGATAAACTTACTAAAGTCAGTTTCCAGTCTAAATAGAACATAAAGCCCATCAAGAAAACCAGCTGAAGCAAGTCGCCAATCAGGGCGGCAATACCTTCACTAAAGACGTTAGAAAGCGTTTCAATGTCCGAAACATTTCTGGTTACTAGTCTTCCTATTGGTGTTTTATCGAAGAATTTGAGTTTTAACCTTATTAAGTGATTAAAGAGCTTTGTTCGAATATCCTTTATAATGGTTTGGCCTACCCAACCCGAAAGATAAGTATGCGAATATTGCACTACAGCTAATACAATAAGGTGACCGATGAGAATGGTTATCATTAAAACCAATCCATCATAATCTCCATTCGGCACATATTCATCTATGGCCTTTTGAACCAGAATTGGTCTAATAGGGGTTAGTATGGCCAAAAATATGGTCAGGAATACTAGCAGATAAAACTGCTTTATGTAAGGCTTTGCGTATTGAAACAATCGCTTCAACACTTTAAAGTCTACAACATTTCCACTCTTAACTTTAGCCTTTTCCTTTTCCAATGCTATAAGTAAATCTCTTCTGAATAGTTAACCTCCGAAAGGTACAGTCCATGAGGAGGCACAGCCCTACCCGCTTTTGTTCTGTTCTTTGCAGCAATGATAGTAACAAAATCTTCCACAGTAAGTTTCCCTCTGCCCACTTCCAATAACGTTCCAACCAAGGCTCTCACCATTCCGCGCAAAAACCTGTTTGCCCTAACGTTAAAAATTAGCTGATCGTTCTCGCAATACCAGTTGGCTGTCAATATTTCACAAAAGAAGTTATTCACTTCAGTTTTCACCCTGCTAAAGCTTTCAAAATCTTGCCTACCGAGTAGCTTCTGGGCAGCCTCATTCATTCGTTCCACATTTAAGGAATGGCTGAAATAGTAGCTCTGTCCCACTAGAAAAGGAGTCTTCTTTTGATGAATAAAATAATGATAACCTCTCTCTTGAGCATCGAAACGTGCATGAGCCTCTGGCTGAACTTTACGACAGCTGTTAATAGCCACTTCATCGGGCAGCAGGCCATTCAGCTTGTACTGAATCTGACTTTCTGGAAGCTCAGTTTCTGCATCGAAATGCGCTATTTGCTTCCTGGCATGAACACCTGTATCTGTTCTACCACTGCCTGTAATACCAATCTGAGCGCCTAATATTCTGGAAAGCCCCTCTTCTATTTCTTGCTGAACGGTTAGAGCATTGGCCTGTCTTTGCCAGCCATGATAAGCCGCACCGTTGTAAGAAATATCAAGAAAATAGCGCATAGAGGTTTAGCCAATTCAATTTTGCCAGTGCGAATTAACTCAATTTAATCCATGCAGGAAAAGGAGCACTGTTTAAATCGACATTCAAAAGGAGCATTCGTAAATGGGTTTACTATATTTGCGCAAAATCAAGTAAGATGATCCAACGTATACAAACTTTATTTCTTCTAGGAGTAGCCATTTTAATGGGAATGACCAATGCGTACTACATTTGGGGCGAACAAAGTGTTGATCAGGAGACTGTGGTAACCCTTACCTCCATGAAGTTAAAGGTAATTGATACTGCAGGAACCATAAGTAACCTATCTGACGACACATTGATCAGAGAAGATGCTACTTGGTACATTGGCGCACTTACTATTGTTGCTGCCTTAATTGCAATATTCTCAGCCCTTCAATTTAAAAACAGGCTAAACCAAATGAAACTTGGTGCACTAAACGCACTAGTTATGGCTTCAACTTTAGGTGTTTCTTATTACAAGATATATCAATACGAAGGACTCATTGAGGGACAGGGCGTTATTTCATTCGGCTTTTATTTACCAGCTGGCGCCATGATTCTAAACATCATAGCTAACCGTTTTATCCGTAAAGACGAGAAGTTGGTAAAAAGTGTAGATAGAATCAGATAATCTACCCCTTCTGCTGCAAAACTTCTTTTATTTCCCTTAGCTCTGCTAGCAAGGCTTCATTAGCTCGTACACTTGAGTTAACAAAGCTCTTGAGTACATAAAGTATAGCCAAAGTGAAAATAAGAATAAATATAACGCAGGTTAAGATAATAAGTAGCTCCATGGTTTATTGGTTTATCCATAAAGTTACTCATTATCCTTTGACTATTTAACCTTAAACGGAATTATGAAGCCCATGGTCATTCTCATTGCCACCACGGCTTGCCTATTTGGCCTTACCTGATTGATCTGAAGTTGATGTGGAATAACTCCAGCAGCAACATCAAAAAACAAACTCTTAGCTTCTACTCTGTAACCATAGTATATTCCGTGCATTGGAAGAAACCTTCGATCAGCAGAACCGCCCTGGCCGTCTGTAGCCTGATAAGACTTTGCCCAAACATTATGAACCCTAAACATAGCATAATGACCAGCAAATTTATCTTTAGCGAAGTAGTAACGCCCTGAGAGACTAAATGAGGAGTTTATATCGTAGGTTCTCTGTCCTTGAGGTTCAGAATGAACCTCAATTACGCCATCACCAACATTCAAGGCACGTGTTCTTCGTTTTGCGTAAAAATCTACGCCCCATTGAAATCTATTAGAAATATCTCCTGTCAAGCCAAGCACAATGGCCGATTCTAATTGCTCCGATTGAGCGGCTGAAAAAGGACTTAAAGCTATTTCAAGTTGCAAAGGCTTTCTAGCTCCGTCTTAAGCTAGAATCGATCCTGAGAAGAACAAAAAGATGAATACTAGTACTGATATGTGTTTTTTCATGAATAAGTTATGTTATAAGTTAAAGAAATTTCTAAGCCTTTAACTTACAACAATAACAACACCTTGGTATCTACTCAGGATTAACTTTAACAAGTTTTATGACGAACCTTAAGTTCTCATTCGGTGCAATTTTGCCTGAGCCATAGTTCTGGTAACACCAAACTGAAGGAATATAAAAGTCTCCCTTGCCTCCCTCTGTAAGGAGCACTGCCGAACGTTGAAAGCCAGGGATAATTCCATTTGTGCCTATGGTAAATCTCAATGGCTCATAATCTCTATCCGCATCATGAATACCACCGTCTTGAGCAACACTTTCAATACTCGTATCCAGTAGCTCATCTTCAAAATTATATAACTCGTAATCAACATCTACCACATCACCGTCAGTAGCTTCAGTGGTATTTCCGTCTTCTAGCAACAAATATCTGATTCCGCTTTGCTCATCTACAACGGCAGTTAAATTCTTTTCTTCCAAGTGCTGATCTATTGCCGCAATATCAATTTCCAATTGCTCTGCAGGGTTATATTCAGGAAAATCATCATCACCTAAACACCCCATAAAACTCAACAACACTAAGCCTGCTATCCACTTTTTCATTCTCTTTCAATTTTAATTCAACAGTCCGGATAAACGAACGGTCGAATTTTACACTTTATTTTAACAATTCATCTTCAAGACACCCCCAAAAAACAAATAGTTGTAATGTCAAAAAAAGTAGTGTCGCCATAATTTCACTAAGTCAGGAAGCTTAAACTGTCAGGCTGTCACTCTTTTTGCCTTGGTATGGACTTTGAGTTTTAGGCATCGCAAAAAACAACTGACAGAACGTTATGCAAGAGAAAGGTACAATCTCGATACATACCGAGAACATATTCCCGATCATTAAGAAGTTCCTCTACTCAGATCATGAGATCTTCTTGAGAGAATTAGTCTCGAACGCGGTAGACGCTACACAAAAAATTAAAAGGCTAGCCTCACTTGGCGAATACACTGGCGACTTAGGTGAAACCAGAGTAGAAGTTGAGGTAAACAAAAAGAAGAAGACCATTACCATCAAAGATGCTGGTATTGGTATGACAGCCGAAGAAATTAAAAAGTACATCAACCAGATTGCTTTTTCAGGAGCTACTGAGTTTGTTGAGAAGTTTAAAGATGCTGGAGACGCCAAAGAGATCATTGGTAAGTTCGGTCTGGGCTTCTACTCTGCCTTTATGGTTGCCGGCAAAGTTGAAATTGACTCTTTGAGCTACCAAGAAGGTGCTGAGCCAGCGAAGTGGATTTGTGACGGTAGCACAGAATTCGAAATCAAAGAAGGAAAGAGAAAAACTAGAGGTACAACCATTACCCTCCACGTAAACGAAGATTCCGAAGAATTCTTAGAAGAAAGCAGAATTCAGGGCATCCTTGACAAGTATGCTAAATTCCTTCCTATCGAAGTAAAATTCGGAGAGAAAGAAGAGTCTGTAGAAGATGGCGAAGACAAAGAGGGTAAGAAGAAGTGGAAAACGGTTAAGAAAGATAACATCATTAACAACACCGCTCCTATCTGGACCAAGTCGCCTTCAGATCTGACTGACGAAGACTACCTAAAATTCTACAAAGAGCTTTACCCATTCTCTGAAGATCCGTTGTTCTGGATTCATTTGAATGTTGACTATCCGTTCGAACTAACCGGAATTCTTTACTTCCCTAAGTTGAAGAACGACTTCGAAATGCAGAAGAACAAGATTCAGCTTTACTCTCGCCAGGTATTTATTACCGATGAGGTGAAAGACGTTGTTCCTGAATTCTTGATGTTACTCCACGGTATCATTGACTCACCAGACATCCCGTTGAACGTATCTCGTTCTTACCTACAGTCTGATGGCAATGTGAAGAAAATCAACACCTACATCACCAAAAAAGTAGCAGATAAGTTGGGCGAACTCTTTAAGAAAGAGAGAGAATCTTACGAGAAGAAGTGGGATGATATCGGGCTTTTTGTGAAGTATGGAATGATCTCAGAAGAGAAGTTCTACGAAAAAGCGACTGACTATGCTTTGGTGAAAAATACGGAAGGCAAGTGCTTCACCTTAAAAGAATACGAAGCTCAAATAGAAGCCAACCAAACCGATAAAGACGGCAACAAAGTTTGGCTATATGCTAACAACCCAGCCAAGCAAGATGCCTTCATTTCTTCTGCTATTGATAAAGGTTATGATGTTCTTGTATTCGATTCTCCAATCGATAGCCACTTCATTAACCATATGGAAAGCAAGTTGGAGAAAACACAAATCAAGCGTGTAGACTCTGATAACCTGAACAAACTGATTGATAAAGACGAAAAGAGAGAGTTAGTACTTTCTGACGAGCAAAAAGAAAGCTTGAAAGAAGTATTCTCTAAGTCTATCGGCAATGAAAACTTCAAGGTTGAAGTTGAAGCACTTTCTCCATCTGATGCCCCGGTAACTATCACAATGTCTGAGTTTATGCGCAGAATGAAGGAGATGCAAGCTACTGGTGGTGGCGGATTCAACATGTTCGGTGCCATGCCAGATACATACGATGTTTCCGTGAACGGTAACCACCCATTAGCTGACAAAATCTTGAAGTCTGAAGCAGACGATGCAAAGCAGGGTCTTGCCAAGCAGGCGGTTGACTTAGCTATGCTTTCTCAAGGTTTGCTAGAAGGCAAAGCTTTAACTGACTTTATCAAGAGAAGTACTGAATTACTAGGTAAGTAGTTTACTTACAAGCTTTTTTAAAAATGCCAGCCCTATAAGGGTTTGGCATTTTTTTTGTTAATTTTTGTACTCAAACAACTAACACATGAAAAAGCTACTCCTCTCCATTCTCTCTCTTTTTACACTTCAAATTGCTTTAAACGCACAAAACACTACTCTTGAGATTCATTCTAATGGTTTCAAGCCAGAAGACAAGGTTAGTATAAAGTTTCATGATGGAGGCAGTTATAAAATAGATCCATCTACTGAGGTACAAACCATTCAAATGGACATTAATGAACCGAAACGAGGGATCATCCTCATAAGAAAACCCAATAGACTATTCTTTAAATCGCACTGGAAGGAGATTTATATAGACCCGGGTAAAAACGTGGTTAAATTAGAAAGACGAAGATTTAGAAGAAAAACGAGCCTCACTGGCTCCTCGAGCAACACTATGTTTCAGGCTTATTTAAAGGGCTCAAAAAAAGACAGGCTTTCAATACAAAAGGAAAACCCAAATCACCCCTTCTTCAACAGTTGCAAGAATTGAAAAAGACACTCCCTAAACTCAAAATAGACAAAACATGAAAAAAACACTTACCCTCTTAGCATTTTGCTTGTTGTCCTTAAATCTTACCGCTCAAGATTCTTTAAGACTAACCTTTAAACTTGAAGGCTTCAAGGCAAAAGATCAATTATCCATTGAATATAGTGAAGGTCGGTTTTCACTTCCTTCAGAGAAAGAAGAGCTTACAATAGTTAGAAAGCTGGAAAATCCAGAACCTATGGCCATAATTTATAAGTCTAGGCTTCGATCTTTTTGGATAGATAATAATGATATAACAGTAACCATCTCTAAATCTGGCTTTAAAAATGGAATAGATGTTCAAGGGTCACCCGCAGAAGATTTGTGGCAGCAGATAGTAAAAGCCCCAAAAGAAAAACGAGCCGAGCTATTAGCAGAAAACATTAATACTAAAATGGCTCAGTCCTACTTAGCAAGGAGTAGTGACAGGCTACTTCCAGAAGATCAAGAACGACTGCTTGCCATGTCTAACTCTAAAACCAAAGACTTAGCCAAGTATGATCTTTTAATGGCTTATGATATGTCTAATAGACTCAAAGAAGGAGACCCAATGATGGACTTTATCGCATCAACTATTGATGATCAGCAAACCTCAACCAAAGACTTAAGAGGCAAATTCATTCTGCTTGATTTTGCCGGCACTAATTGCGGCTGGTGTTGGGTAGAGTATCCTGAGATGTCTAAAACATTAGTTAATTACAAAAACCTGCAGACATTTACATTCAACCTAGACTTTAGGCATTCACAATGGCAAAAAATAGCCACACAACGGAATATTGAATTACCATGGCCAGTACTTTGGAAAGCAGAGAATAAACAGGAAATCATTGACAGATATGGAATCAACGTGCTACCCACTTATTACCTAATCTCTCCAGATGGAACAATCCTAGATAGATGGCAAGCTGGTAAAGTTGAAAAGCTAATTAGGAAGCTAGAGCAGCACAAAGTTAACTGATTGACTGCCTTTCAACATTAAGAGCACACAAAGCAGCCATAAACTCAAAATAGACAAAACATGAAAAAAACACTTACCCTCTTAGCATTTTGCTTGTTGTCCTTTAATCTTACCGCTCAAGATTCTTTAAGGTTAACCTTTAAACTTGATGGCTTTAAGACAAAAGATCAATTATCAATATCCTTTAGTGAAGGTCAGTTTTTGCTTCCGACAGAAAAAGAAGAAGTTACAATAGTTAGGAAACTGGTAGGCCCTGAATCCATGGCCATCATTTATAAGTCTAGGTTTAAATCGTTGTGGATAGACAATAATGATATTACGGTGACCATCTCTAAATCTGGCTTTAAAAATGGAATAGATGTTCAAGGGTCACCCGCAGAAGATTTGTGGCAGCAGATAGTAAAAGCCCCAAAAGAAGAACGAGCCAAGATTCTAGAAGAAAATATTAAGACTAAAATGGCCCAGTCCTACTTAGCAAGCAGTAGTGACAGGCTACTTCCAGAAGATCAAAAACGGCTACTGGCCATGTCTAACCCTAAAACTAACGACTTAGCCAAATACAACATTTCATTACTGGGTTTAGATGTATCTGAAAGACTAAAAGAGGGAGATCCAATGATGGACTTTATCGCATCAACTATTGATGATCAGCAAACATCAACCGAAGACTTAAGAGGCAAATACATTCTTCTCGATTTTGCAGGAACTGGTTGTGGTTGGTGTTGGGTAGAATACCCCAATATGGTTAAGTCATTAGAAAAGTATGAGAATCTTCAAGTATTAACTATCAATGAAGATTTTTCTCACGAACGTTGGAGGAAAATGGCTGAACAAAGAGACATTAACTTGCCTTGGCCTGTACTTTGGAAAGCTGAAAACAAAAAAGAGATTTTTGCCAAGTATGGAATTCAGGTGCTACCCACCCACTATTTAATATCTCCAGAAGGCATCATCTTAGAGAGATGGCAAGGAGCAAAAGACAACAAACTGGAACGTGCATTGGAAAAACACAAAGTCAATTAACCGACCGCCAGCGAACACCATCGTCCTTGTAAGAACATTTTAATACGACATACAATTTCCAACAGGCCTAAATCAGTTATTTAGGCCTGTTTTTCTTTGGCATATTCCTTGGCTAGCAAAAGCCGAACTTATTAAATTCAGCTATGCTTAGAACCATGTTCACAATTGCTTGGCGCAACGCCATTCGCCACAAACAATTCGCTATCCTCAATATACTTGGGCTAACCATAGGCATTACCGCCACAGTAATAATCGCGCTGTACGTGATGAACCAGTACAGCTATGACAACTTCCATAGCCAGGGAGATAGAATTTATAGAGTGAACCAGCCCATGATCTGGGGAGACTGGAATGAGCCCTTCGCCTCCACTGGTCCGAATTTAGCTATTGCATTAAGGTCTGATGTGCCCGAGTTTGAAGAAGTAACCAGAGTTCATACGCCAGGGGAAATGGCAGTAAGCTACAGACCGGATACCGGCAACCCTGTTTCGTTTACAGAAAGTAAAGCATTTGTTGCAGAGCAGAACTTCTTTGAAATATTTGACTTTAAGGCCAGAAATGGAAGCTTAGAAACAGCTCTGGAGCTACCGGGTAACGTGGTGGTCACTGAAGAAACTGCCACTAAGTACTTTGGTACAGAAGAAGCCATAGGAAAAACACTTTTGGTAAATCAGGGAACGGATGTCAAAGCATTCCGTGTAACGGCTGTTCTAGAAAGTATTCCAACCAATTCACATATACAGTTCGACATGTTGCTTTCCATGACTTCATTTGATGATATAAAGCGAAGACAGCATCAGTGGATCTGGACAACCTTTGTAACCTATGGTTTAGTGGCCGATGGGGTGAACATTGAGCAGCTTGAGCAAAAAATCCAGTCTATTCCTCCAAAATGGGCAGAACAAGAAATACAAAATGTTTTTGGCCAGAGCTATGCAGAATATACCAAAGACAAAGCTTGGACTCTAGAACTGCAGCCCTTAAGCGAAGTTTATGTGTACTCTCCACCTTCGGGTAACCGCATTGGCCCTAGCGGCAACATTCTATATATCCAGATTTTTTCAGCTGTAGGCGGACTTATTCTACTCTTATGCAGCATCAATTTTATGAACCTTTCTACAGCCAAATCGGCTAACAGAGCCAAAGAAGTGGGTATTAGAAAAGTTCTGGGATCGGAGAAAAGAACACTTATTCAGCAGTTTATCTTTGAATCGGTTTTATATGTTGCCGTAAGTACAGTAATAGCTTTAGTGGTCACCGAAATCTCTTTAGATGGTTTCAACCTAGTGGCCAATACAGAATTGAGTCTTTATGAATACGCCACCAACCCAAATGCTATCGGGCTAGTGGCTGCTTTTATAATTATACTAGGCGTGGCTGCCGGAAGCTATCCAGCCTTTTATCTATCATCCTTCAGCCCTATGAAAGTACTCAAAGGAAAATTAAGCTCTGGTTTTAAAGGAAGCATGCTAAGGAACACTCTTGTAGTGGTTCAATTCACTATTTCCGTAGCGCTAATTATAGCTACCTTCTTTGTGCAGAAACAGCTCAATTATGTTTCCAACGTAAATTTGGGGTTCAACACAGAAAACATTTTGCAAGTCCATAATATGGAAATGCTAACTAACGAGCAGCAGCAAACGCTTCAAGATATGCTTGTTGCCAATTCGGCAATTGAACAGGCCGGTATATCTGATCTTATTCCACCCAATGTTTGGAATGAGGACAAATACAAAGCTTACGGCCCCGACACCGAGGTGGTGACATTGAACAGGATCAGAAGTAACGAAGAGTATATCGATTTGCTAGACCTAAATTTTCTGGCAGGTAGAAACTTTGACAAAACCAGAGGCACTGACCAGCGCAAAGTAATACTGAATGAAGAGGCTGTTAGAGTGCTTGGTTGGGAGTACCCGATTGACCCAGACAATTCGCCCATTGGCCAACATATTACCTTCCCTAATAGCAACGAGGCCCTCTTTGAGGTAATTGGGGTAGTGGAAAACTTCAACCATAACAGTGTTCGTTATGAAATAGGCCCACTCCTCCTCATTCATCAGGAGAACGACATCATGTGGAAGCACAGCAACAACTACCTATCCGTTAGGCTGAACAATCAAATTGTGGCTAGTAAATCTTCGTTGGAAAATAGCCTTAAAAGTATTGAAGAAAGCGTGAAGGAAGTAGATGCCACCATTCCTTTCGAATACTCATTCATGGATCAGATGTTCGAAGCAAACTTTAGAACTGAACAGAGAATGGGCCAGATTCTGAACATCTTTACGGTGATGGCTTTAACCATTGCCTGTCTTGGTCTATTTGGGCTTTCGGCATTTGCTGCTGAGCAAAGAAAAAAGGAGCTCGGTATAAGAAAAGTACTCGGAGCCACAGCTCAACAGATCATAAGTTCTTTCACTAGAGAATTCTCAATTCTGATTATTGTTTCTATTGTAATAGCCAGCCCATTGGCCTATTTCTTTACCAAAAACTGGCTCTCCAACTTTGCCTATTCAACACCAATTGAGGTCTGGGTATTTGTGCTTGTTGGAGTGGCATCAATAATAATAGCTTGGCTAACTATTGGAGTACACTCGTTCAACGCAGCAAGACAAAACCCTACGGAAGTTTTACGAGACGAATAATTCTTATTGATTGGAAGCAGTATCTGCTTGCTGTCTGTTGTATTTCCAGCGTTTGTGAGACCAGAGATAATCTGCCGGATTTCGGTTGATGGCTTCTTCTAAAAGCTGGGCATACTTTTCAATTACCGCAGGTGATTCAGCGTAAGGCGGCTGCGCTATCGGTCTAAAAGTCACTTCATAATGCCCTTTAGATACTCGTACCGTATCGGAAAAGTAAACAGGGTAATTAACAGAACTAGCTATTTTCTCTGCTCCTACATAAAAGGCAGACTCTTGGTTGAGAAAGTTGACCCAGCGCTTCTCCGTCCCCATACTAGGTATCTGATCGGCTATCATACCGATCACCCTAGGGACATTTTTCCTTTTTATGATCTCTCTTAAAGCAGTGTCTTTAGGTATTGGCAAACCTCCATGTCTAGTGCGGAGTTTGTGCATAATGCCTTGATAAGACTCTTTTTTGATCGACTTAAAAAGGAACTCCATAGGGTAACCGATCTGCTGACTTATTGCATGTGCAGGCCACTCCCAGTTGGCTACATGGCCCGACAGCAACAAAATAGGTTCGCCCTTACTTAAGTGAGCCTGCAGTACTTCTGGGTTGATTAACTTACAGCGTTGTTCCCAATCTTTTTTCTTGAAAGAATATGACTTAGTGAACTCAGCAAAAACCTCCATAAATTGAAGATAAAATTGCTTTTCTATCTTCAACCTATCTTCATCGCTCAGGTCTGGAAATGATTTCTTGATATTCTCATGAACAACACCTCTTCTGTATTTAAGCACATAAAATGCAAAATAGGCCGTCATTCTGAACCAGAAATAAATCCACCAAAACGGCAGCCAAGAAGCAATTTTTACAAAAATCATCGTGTTAAAAGTGGTGTTTATTAACCATTAAAGGATGGGCTTAGTTCTCTCCTGATTTGGCCTGTTCGTTAATGGTTGGGTCTTCAGCTTTGGTATACTTCCACCTTCGGTGAGACCATAAATATCCTTCAGGTTGCTTTCTTATATTCTGCTCCAAATGTTGGGCATAAGATTTAATAATACCTGTATGCTTTTTGGAATAAGGCGGGGTAGCAATCTCATGAAATGTACATTGATACCTACCACGACCGATTCTCAAGACTTCCATAAAAAACACTGGACTTTGAGTAGCAATCGCAATTTTTTCAGAACCCTGATAAAAGGCGGTTTCTTTGTTGAAGAAATCTAACCATTGTTTATCTGTTCCTCTTGAAGGTATCTGATCTCCAATAATACCTATAACCCGAGGTTTATCTTTATTCTTCAGAATATGCCTGATGGCCTTGTCTTTAGGTAGACCAGTTCCACCATGCTTTTCTCTGAAAGTCAATAGCGACTTATCTACTCCATTATTTTCCATTGGCCTGTAAAGAAACTCTATAGGCACATTGAGTAAACTCCCCATAGACAGAAAAGGCCACTCCCAATTGGTCATGTGACCATAGGCAACCAGAACGGTTTTTCCTTGTTCTATGTACCCTCTCACCTTTTCTGAACCTCTCATCTCAACCCGCTCTTTCCAGTCATATTCGGTAAAACGATAGGCGTAAATTGCCTCTCCCAGAACATACAAAAACTGTCTACCAAATTGATTAGCCGTTTTCTTCACCTCTTTTTCGGTGAACTCAGGAAAGCAGGTTCTAATATTGTCTTGAATGATAGATCGCCTGTAGCCAAACACTTGAAATCCGAGAAACCAGAGAAAATCGGCAATCAGGTACACCAACCATTGAGGAAGCAGGGAAATGATTTTAAAAATCATAGGGAATTAATTCTGCGCAAATATAGCAGTTGATCGGGGCTAGTAAACCAAAAACTACTTGTCGTACAGCCAAAGTAGGGCTTCTTTCAGCTCTGCTCTCCAAAAACGTTCGTTGTGCTCGCCTTTAGGGTTAATCTTAGAGGTCATTTGATCAGCATAGCCTTGTTCCTTGAACAGTGCTAGCATGCGATTATAACTATCCATCATCATCGGCCCTTCCTTTCCACCCATGTAGAAGAACAATTTAACATCAGAAGATAGTTTGAACCCTTTCACTTGTTCAAAAGCTCCTTCGCTATACCAATAACTTGGAGAGAAAATTCCTGCTTTACTGAAATATCCAGCATACTGGAACATAGCGTAATGTGAGATAAGTCCGCCCATTGAGCCTCCCATTATTCCTGTGTGCTCCCAAGAAGGTAAGGTTCTGTACTTTTTGTCTATGTAAGGTTTTACCACACGAACAATGAAGTTCATGTATTCATTGCCTTCTGCCTTACCATACTTTTCATGGTCCCAGCCAGCCATTTCTTGCGTTCTGTGTTCTGCTCCATTGTCCACTCCCACTACAATAAGCTCCAGGCCATGAGACTTGTAAAGGTCGTTCAACACTTCATCTACACCCCATTCTCCAGCAAAAGAAGTCGCATCATCAAACAGGTTTTGACCATCGTGCATATAAAGCACTTCGTAATCTTTCTTTGTGCTCGAGTAGTTAGGAGGAAGGTAAACTCTTATTTGACGCTCTCTTTCCATTCTAGGAAAATGAAGTGGAGTTTCTATGACCGTAACATTGGCTGTAGCTGTGCTTTTAGAGTCTTGTGCGCGAACAGAAATAACAGCAACTAAACCTAACAGGAAGAGAAATTTTCTCATGCTTAATGGATTTCAAAACGAAGCACGAAATTAAAGATTATATCAACTTTTGTAGAATATTAGTTAGAATCGCTCCCAGCGCTGCGCATCTTGTTTCCGCTTCATCTCCCCAGAATCTATCATTTCAGTCAGCCTTGGGTTTTGCTCGGCATTTTTAGAGGTAAGGTGCCAGTAACCGCAAATATCGCACTCGTAGACATTCTGAGGCCCTTCATGAGGAAGAAAGCCCTTATAGATGTGTTGGTCAATCAGGGCGGTTTCAGCCAAGTCTTGAGACATATATTGGTATTTCCCTGTCGAACACTTCATAGTACAAAGGTAATGGAGTTAATGGCTAACTATATAAATGATAACAGCCAAAATAGTTCAGAAAAACCATGCTCATTGCCATTAGGCTCAAGTTCTTTTTCATATTTGTAGTGTATAATTTATGCCGAAACCCACTTTCGGTGATTAACCAAGATGTTTCTATCAAGAAGCATCGCTCAAAATAATAAACATATGCGCCATGAATTGAGCGACATAGCTAAGCTCACAGCAGAGTTCATCAATACTACCGACAGGCACGTTTTCCTAACCGGAAAGGCCGGAACAGGCAAAACCACCTTTCTCAAATACATAGTTGAACACACTCACAAAAAAACTATTGTTGCAGCTCCTACTGGCATTGCGGCTATCAATGCTCAAGGAGTTACATTGCATTCCTTATTACAGCTTCCTTTTGGTGCATTTATTCCAGAAAGAGTAATTCCGCCCGATGTAAACGCACAGGTCACCACGCTTTACAACTTGTTTTCAGGCCTTCGTTTCAATGCAACCAAGCGCCAACTGATTAGAGAAATGGAGCTACTCATCATTGATGAAGTGAGTATGCTGCGGGCCGATTTACTAGACTGCATCGACCATATGCTTCGGTATTTGAGGAAGCGAAAAGACGTTCCGTTTGGAGGGGCTCAATTGCTATTTATTGGCGATTTGCTTCAGCTTCCGCCAGTAGTAAAAGACAACGAGTGGAATGTTTTGAAATCTCATTACAAATCGTCTTTCTTTTTTGAAGCCAAGGCACTCAGTAACCAATCACTTATTCATGTTGAACTAGAGAAAATTTACCGCCAGAGCGATGATCAGTTTATCTCAATACTCAACAGGTTCAGAGAAAATACTCAGACCCATGCCGATATTGAGTTTTTGAACGGGTACTACAAACCCAATTTTAATGAACAAGAGTCTGATGGTTTCATTCATCTGACAACCCACAACAGAAAAGCTGACAACATTAATAATGAACGACTTCAGGCTCTAGAAGCTAAGAGTCATTCCTTTCAGGCAGAAATTACAGGCGACTTTCCCGAAAACTCCTATCCTATCCCCAAAACGCTAGTTGTTAAAGAAGGGGCTCAGGTAATGTTCATTAAGAATGACCCTTCGGGCGAAGCCCAATTCTTCAACGGTAAAATCGGGCATATTTCTTCCATAAGCTCAGGGACTATTAAGGTGAAATTCGGTGATGGCAATGAAGTGGCTGCTCCACAATATACTTGGGAAAACAAACGCTACTCGTTGAACAAAGATACCAATGAGATCGATGAGAAAATACTGGGTAGTTTCACCCATTTCCCCATTAAGTTGGCCTGGGCAGTTACGGTACATAAAAGCCAGGGACTTACCTTCGAAAAGGCCATTTTAGACCTTTCAGGAGCTTTTACCCAAGGTCAGGTTTATGTGGCGCTTTCCAGACTTACCTCACTCAACGGACTGGTACTTTCTTCAAAAATACCTCTGGAGGGCTTCGATATTTCAAGGTCGATGAAGGAGTTTGCGGAAAACCGACCAAGTAAAGAAGAACTCAACAATAGACTTACCAAAGACCGCAGCGACTACCTCTACCAACTCATCTCTAAGCATTTCAATTTTGAGGAACTGGCGCGAATATTCAGGGCACATGTGTTTAGCTTCGACAAGCAAGAGAACAGATCGCTTAAGCAGCAATTTTCTGAGTGGACCAACGAACAGGCCAAGCCAATTTTAGACATGGTTCAGGTAGGCAAAAGCTTTCAAAGCCAGGCTTACTCTATCATTCATAAGCAAGGGGACATGAAGCTTTTAGCCGAAAGGGTTGAAAAAGCAAAAGGGTATTTCTCTACAATTTTGACTAACGCCTTAGACTCCATTAAGGCGCACGATAAAAATCTGAAAGACAAGACCAGACTCAAAGCCTATCGAAAGGAGCTGAAGGAGCTTCACGAACAACTCTTTAGCAAACAAATGGCTATGCTCAGGGCCAATCTGTTTATTCAGTTTATGGCCGAAGGTAAAACCCTCACTAAGCAAGATGTTCAAGATGTACTGAAAGAGGTAATTATTCCCAAAACCGAGAAAAAGAAAGACAAAACGCCAACGGCCGAAGTAAGCTTTGAGCTGTATAAGCAAGGTAAAACCGTAGAAGAAATTGCAGAAGAACGTGGGCTAGTGTCTTCCACTATTGAAGGCCATCTTTCTAAATACATTGAAACTGGAGAAGTAAAAGCCACCGATTTGGTAGATGAGCAAAAGCTTAAAAACATCCTCAGCCTAATCACCCCAGAAACCACCACCTTAACAGAAATCAAAAGCCAATTAGGTGATGAGTATACCTTTGGAGAAGTGAGAATTGCAATGACGGAGTGGAAGAGAAGGAAATAGATGCGTAAAAATAACAAAAATCACTTCTTATGATTCGCTGATACTATTCAAATAGCTATCTGGAAGCATTATCTCATATTTGGATTCTAAGTATTCATCAATTGATTCTTGATCTGTCATCGATAAAAGTTCGTTCCTTTCATGATTTGTAAATTGGTATACGCCAAAACGTTGTAAATACCGCTTTCCCATAGAGTAATAGTCGTTATCATACGGGCGACTAACATGAGACAGGTAGAACCAGAAAAGCCTAGAATTAAGCACTTTTTGTACAACTCTGAGATCCTCCTCTTTGTGGGAGATTACTGCAAACCCATTGTAAAAAAGGAGATCTTCGTTATCAGTGTAGACAAAATAAGGTTGGTTAGAAATATAGGGAAAAAGTAATTTCTTCCCTCTTAAATTGAGTGCCTGATTTCTGCCAAATGCAAACCAATTCTCATATTCCTTATTTGCGTTGTCTCTCTTTGCCAGCTCTTCCTTATGGAATACCAAATATTTATATGCATACGGAAAATTTTCTTGAAAATAATCCTCCTTGAAAAGACTCAAAACCGGGTTTTGAGTTTCTGGAAACAAAGTTCCTTCTGGATAAGTCAAGTGATAAGGAAAAAGTAGGTACTCGAGTTTTTCGTCAATATCTTCCTCAGACTTCAGAATATTTGGCTTTACAGCCAGTTTGCAGATCCCCTTTTCTATCCCAAATTCCTTTTCTTCTAATTTGACATAAAAAAACTCCTCATCTTCTCTATTGGCCCTAATTAAGTAAATCTTATTTCTTAGAGTGGCAAACCCGTTGCGAATATCAAAACATTGTCCAAGCTGTTCACCAATTGTCTCAATTTTCAAAACCAATGCTGAAACCTTAGCTTCATCCAATAGCCATCCTCTGTGGTTATCCAGTCTATTATAAGGAATTGAAACAAAGTGTCTTTCACCTAATTGCTGAAGCCTTCGACTTTCAATTTTGATGTATTCAAGATGATCAGATCTCCTATTCTGTATGATGCATATACATGTATATGTCGTACGCCTTTTGAATATCTGCTCTCCTCCAAAGTCGATTATCCTTAAGTCATACAGTGCTTGTGAAATATAATTCCTGAGTCCAATTCCATTCAGACTTTTATAGAAGGTATTTACTGAGATAAAGCCCAAAACTCCACCTTCAATCAAAAGTTCTAACCCTATTTGAAAAAAAGGAATATATAAATCTGCCTTTCCTACACTAGCTACATCCCACTTCTTTAATTCCTCTTTTGTCTGAGCATCTAACTTAACCGAACCTACATATGGAGGATTGCCAACAATAGCATCGAAGCCTCCATTGATTCTTATTTTATCGCAATTGTCATCCCACTTGAACTTTAGCGCATCACCAACGAACAAGTTCCAATTGTAGGTTTCTTCATCTTCGCCATTTTGCAATGCAAGCGCAGAAAGCAGTAACTTGGTTCTTTTGATACTGTATGCCTCAATATCGAGACCGAAAATATTATCTTGAAAAATGTCTTTATAATCCTTGCCAGTTCTTGCCTTGAGTTGTTGAGTTAGGGTAAAAAAGAAGCCTCCGCAACCGCAAGCAATATCTCCAAATGTAGCAAAATTCAAATCCCTGCCTGATACCTCAAGTCTATCTATAGACTCGGTAACAATATATTCTCTTATTTGATTAGGAGTATATACAGCACCATTGACCTCCTTATCTGCTGGAGAAATAACAAACTCAAAAAGCTGAATTAGGTCTTCAATTGTTAATATTTCTCTCTCCTTCCTGACAAGACCAATTAGGTGCTCCAGCTTACTTCGTTCCTCATCATCTTGCTCCTTTATGTAATGATCGAGAAGTAACCGATTGTTCCGAGGCTGAATGTTATTGAACTCATAAAACAGGGACATTATGAGCTTATCAACCAAGTTGGTTGTATCGGAGTATTTTGCTAGATATTCATAAACAGATTTATGCATATCAATTACAAAATTTGAGGGCATATTGCCTTTACATCCCAGTCGTAATTGGCTTCTCCATAACCTGTCCAAATTTTAGCCATCGAATGGATGTAAGGCCTCCAAATACTTTTTTGACTTTCCTTTACACAGTCGTAATATGGTTTGACATCGCAGAGCCTGTTTCTAAGGTCACCAAGAAAATTTGAAAGAACAAAATCAATGCCTAACACTGCATCTAAGGGAAGATGCATTAACCTTGGAGTATCAAGTACTAAATGTGTTCCATAGTTACCGTCAGGAAGTCTCAACTTTTGCCCCCCATACTGAAAGTGATATATCGGATGTGCTTCCTTAGGCTGTTTACTCTTATCATCGGTCAAATGACGATCCAAATGCCAGCTATTGAGCATAGCAGTACCATCTTTCCTTTTTCCCTTAGAAACAACATTCAACTCAAGATGAGAATATGGATCTTCGGCATAATCGTTCCTGAGATAATTGCCAATTACAATCGCTGAAACAGATACGCTTTCACAACTTGCCTCTTCAGGATAAACCCCCTTTGCTTTCTTATCCTTAGGAATATTGAAAACGATGTTTGCGATTTCATAACCCCATGTCGTAGCGGTATTAATTTTCACACCTTTCACCACTGGCATCGGCCCATTCTGACATTGATTGGCTGCATCATCAAAGGGCTTTTTAGTTGTTATGGCCTGATTGTCTAAAAGAGCACTACCAAACTTTCTTAGTTGGTCCGCCATTTCCCTTTTGAACTTTTTCTTACCACTCTTATTCATTCACCACCTGTCGTTTTCAGCTCATTAACTCGCTCTTTTTCTAATTGATGAGGAAAAAGATTGTTGGCTTTACTTTCAACGTCAAGAGCCGCTTTGATACTCATACTTAAATTATCTTGCCATGGCAAAGGCTCATTTTTTGTTTCAGCGCGAATTGCGTCTATTGGATCCAAAGGGAGTTGATAAAGTGCACATATAGTCCAAAACTTAGTCGCGTATTCGCGATCTAGTGGTTCGGCAGCATTAAGTCCATTAATATTGGTTGCACTTGTAAGTTGACTTGCCCTTTCTTGAGCATCTAAAAAGGCAAGATTGGATTTACAGGTTTTTCTCCACCACTGATCAACAAGATGCCACCACCAACGGTCCCAACCTTCATGAAAAGGACCTTTGTATTTAAGCTGATTAAACTTCGTCTCAATTAGTTCATTGAAGCCTGGAGAGTCATCTTTTAAACCCAACCTAGCAGCTAATACTTTCCTATCAATCAATGGCCCCGAAGTCCATATCATTTCTCTTAAAATAAATCGGGCGTATTCATGTACTGGTAACCTACCAGTCACTTCACCAAAGTGCTCTGTAAGCCTCACATCCAATGGTTTCAATTCCTCTGCTGAGAGTTGGAACATTTGCTTTAATTGAGGTCCACGACCTCCCATTTTGGCCTTGATTTCTGCAATGTGTTTGTAACCTTTGGCGAACGCGACCAATTCTTTAGCAACAACCTCTGAGTTATCGACTAAATCCTCTTCCTTCAAGTACTTACTATCGAACAAATCATGCCCAGTGCCATCCTTGTTATATGACTTTTTGAGTTTTGCATCTGTAGAACAAACAACGATCGGAATATCAGTTAACGTTCCTTCTGTCGCTCTTGTCCTTAACTCCTGTGCTAAAGTGAATGCTCTATACTCAGCCTCTGATTTTACATCTAATCTTAAGTCTAAAATCAGACCATCGTATTCACTAGATCGCAGCCTTTGAATTTCCTCTCCAAAGGACTTGGGTAACTTCAGATCAATTTCAAGTTCATCATCCTCTGAAGAAAGAAGCTCAGGAATATGACGAGTTAACTCCTCAATCTCATCATCTAGATATAGGTACTTGATACTCATGTATTTTCTAAATCTTTTTCGGTGGCCTCAGGAAGCTCTATTCTAATATTGGTGCTATAATCAGAAGGGGCATCAACAACTTCTATCGACCCATCATAGGCATTAATAATATCCTTAACTATTTTGAGTCCAAGACCAGTTCCTAAGATTTCATCTTGCTCATCCGCAAAATGTCCAGCTGATGTTGAGGTTGTAAAAAAGGGTTCGAATATGCGGTCTCGATTCACTTCAGGGATACCATCTCCATTATCGAGGAACTCGAGATAAACCCGCCTATTTTCTTTACCAATTCTTAGCCAAACTTTACCGTTATCAGTTTTAGCCCTCTTTATAGCTTTTAATGAATTCGTATATAAGTTGAAGAGAATTGTGGCCCACTCTGAAGAGTGCATTGGGACGGTAAATAAATCCGCACCATTAATTTCAGTCTGTTGAATCTCAACCTGGTTTAAACCAGAATCTAGAGAAACAACTTTGAAGAATTGTGAGACTACCAAAGGAACCTCCTGAGGCACTAATTCTCGGGTAATATTTTCCGAAATGGCTTTATCAAAGTATGAGGTGTAAGTCCTTAAAGTTCTTACATTATCCAATAAGCCAGCAATCTTATTTTGATACTCATTGTCCTCCTTATACTTCTTTGAAAGTAATTTTGTAGAAGCATTTATTGCCGCCAAGTAGTGTCGTATCTCGTGGGTAAAAATTCCGATTGACAAGCCCAAACTTGCAAGAACCCTGAGAATTCCCGTCTCCTTGAATTGAAGGGAGTCTTCAAGTTCTTGTTCGGCAATGACCTCGTCAATAGTGTCAACGGTTCTTCTGATTTTCTCATTTTGGTCAATCAGTCGATCCGTAATTTCCTCTTTGGTCTTTTCCGTATAAGAATCCGTTTTTACAGCTTCAGCCTCTTTTTCGAGTTCTTCCTTTAGAGCCTTTAGTTTTCTTACTGGTTTATCAGCCTTCCCTTGCCAATTTTTTTGGCCAGAAGTGACCTTTATATCTCTAGCATGTCCGATACGGATGACTCCTGTGATTATACTACGATAAACCCAGTCTTTCAATTCTTCAAAACTTGAAGTATCAAGTAGCCCTTCTCGACTGGAGGTCTCTTGGAATTTTTCTCCTTCAGGGTCATAAACTTCTACAAATCCAAAGAAATTGTTATTGGCATGTCGTGCCAATAAAGTCCTTTTTCTTTCCGATTCATCCAATTCTATCCAATCATCACCAAACTCTCCATAGGGCAGTACGCGAAAACCATTTCTATATAACCGAATACCTCCAGCAGTATGTGAAAGCTCTCTAATCTTACTTAACTGCTGAGTAGGAATATAATCTGAAGTATATAAAAAGTAATAAGCCTTGAAGCTTACATTACGCAAGTGCCCATACCCTAACTCAAATTTATCCTTTTCCGCACCCAATTGAATCATCTCATCTATTTCAAATCTTTTACTCTTAATTGAGAGCAGACTGTGTCCATGATCATCAACAATTCCTTCAAATACAGCAACAGAATAGTCGAAAATCATGCTTTGCTCATCAGCAATGGCAATGGTTTCGGAACCATCTTTCTTAAATAAACTGGCTTTAAACCCCGGGTCTAATGTTTTAGAGCTTCTTTCTTTCTCTTGCTTAATTCTTTCTTTGGATAATGGGAATGGCTGAATCAATGCCGATATATACCGAAAAACGCGTTCAATACTTGCTATTGTCCACTTGTCCCTTAGACCTTCAATGGTTAGAGTTGTTCCAAAGGCTCGATCTGATTCGAATTCTTCTATCTGATTGTTAATTGTCAACAAATCTTGATCTCCTTTATAAAGAGACCAATCTATCGTCACCTTTACTGCTGTGGGCGAACCCTCTTTTCTAGAAATAATGGCCAATCTATTACCCAGCCTTTGAACTGCAAACCGTCCAATTCCTTTCCGTCCAGCACGATTTCGTTTGTACTTTGGCGATTTGGGGTTGTGGACTTTGTCAGTTGAAGAAATCTTCATGAAGCCATCAATCAACTCCTCGCGAGACATGCCAATGCCATCATCGGAAATCTCGAGAGTGCCACCTTCATAGTCAGAATCCGAAAAGGTCAAGTCGACTTTTTTGGCATCTGCGTCATATGCATTTTTGACCAACTCAGAAACAGCCGTTTCCTTTTTCCCAACCAATTCTCGACCTAATCTGTCAATAACACCGGCATCGACAGAGAACCTAACGTTCTTCCTATCAAATCTGGAAAGCATGGAAGACAACTCAAGAACCTTTGAATAGTTCTCTGGTTCCGTCTCAATGGTCTGAGTTAGTAAGCGTCTAATTTCCGATTCGGTCATTTTGGAAGGTGGATTCTGAAAGCAAATGTTTATCAAATTAAGTAATTGTAAGCATAATAGCCTTAGGCAATTTTAAGTTTTACCCTAAACCATTCAATAATGCTTAACCAAAAATGGGTCTCCGAGGAGACCCATTTTTGGTTGTGGAGCCGGAGGGATTCGAACCCTCGTCCAGATAAGGAACACTAAGTGCCTTCTACATGCTTATTTGCTGATTAATTTTCGAGTTTGTTAAGGACAGCAACCACCCTAATCCAAACCTTATCCGCGATTAATTTTGCGCAAATGTCACGACAACCACTTACGCTAGTTCTGCATGATGATGTCTCATATTCCCACCCGGCAGAACGAGGGGTGAGAGAGACACATTGCTATCTAATACTAATTAGGCAGCAAGGGCGTATTGTCTTTCGCCAATTAAAAGGATGAAAGTTTTATTTAAGGGAAATACTAACAACTCCCTGCATGCTTACACTCGCATTGCACATACTGTCAATTCCAGTCGGCCCCATATGTTATAGCTCCGAAAGATGTTCGGAACAAGTTTGCCTTACGCAAAAGGACTACAAATGTAAGGCCTTTTTTGTTCCAAACTAGCATTCTTTAAAACTGTGCAAACCATATTATAAGCTGCTATTTACTCATGTCAGCTTCATTGTTAACATATACAGACTCAAGAACAAATGAATCAAGAATCAAGTTAATCTCACATCTAAGGTTTTAATTCAACATTATTGAGTTTAACTAATCGCCTTCAGCAATAGGTATTAGATTTTTTAAATGATATTTCAATAGTCAATAGAATGGCCAAAACAACCACCATACTTGCTCAAGCAGGACTCGGCACTAAAGGCATTGTCTATATACTTATGGGTATTTTAGCGGCCTTTACCATTTTTGGAATGGGTCAAAAAGCTGACAGCACCGATGTACTGCTCTTTATTTCTCAGCAGGCCTTTGGTAAAATACTACTGGTGGCTGTAGGCGTTGGCCTTGGCGCCTATTCGCTATACAGATTTTACCAAGCCATTAAGGGCACTGACGATTGGGGAAATGATCTAAGAGGACTAGGTGTTAGAGCAGGATTTTTTCTTGGCGGGTTTATGTACAGTCTCATCACCTTTTCGGCCTTTAAAATTTTTCTTAGGGGCAATACAGACAACCAACAAACCTCTTTACTTATTGAACAAGTATTAGACTTGCCTTATGGACGAGCTATGCTTTACATTGTTTCTGCCAGCATTTTGGGTCGAGCCATTTTCGATGCAACCATCGGTTGGTCCAAGCTCCATAAAAAGAAAATCAGTGATGATAAGCTAAATGAAACTGGAAGAAAAGTACTGACCAGAGTAGCGCGCATTGGTTTCAGCGCAAGAGCCATTGTATTTGCCATCATTGCCTTTTTGATCTTTAGAGCAGCCTATTTTCTAAATCCCGATGAAGCTGGGGGAACTAAGGAGGCCTTTTCTTGGCTCCAAAACACATTGGGAACAGTCGTGTTTTCATTCATTGGCTTAGGATTAGTAGCCTACGGTTTCTTTATGCTTATCAGAGCAAGGTATCCTCATATGGATATTTAGAGGTCGATGGGAAAGGAGATACCGCTTCTACGAAGCTCATATCAGTTTGTGCCCGTAATTATTACATTAGGCTACTCTGTAGCCAAAACTTAACCGAGCCATTGAGATCGGTACGAGTGAAATGTCATAACCAGACTCGCTGGAAAGTGATCCTAGCTCCAGGGGAGTGACATTATCTTACTAATGTTCTGCTACAGCCTTAAGAGCTTCCTTATGATCTCACTTGGCCGATCTCTCCATAGAGTCGAGATGAAAAAAGGGAAAGCTTTTTTTCACCCCGACCTTTGCGGAGGGGTCTGCCTGAAAAAAACTTGGCTGATCTTTCGGCTGTGTTCAAGATGGGAAAAGAGATACTGCTTCTACGAAGATCACATCAGTTTGTACCTATGATTATGACATTGAGCCACTCTGTAGTCAAGACTTCACCAAACAACTAGCTCGGTGCGAGCGAAATGTAATAACCAGACTCACTGGAATGTGATCCTAGCTCCAGAGGAGCGACATTATCCTGCTAATATCCTGCTACAGTCATAAAAGCTTCCTTATGATCTCACTTGGCCGATCTCTCCATAGAGTCGAGATGGGAAAAGGGAAAACCGGCCTTTGCGACCTCCGCGCACTTGGTGGTTTTTCTTTTAAGTAGTTTGTAAGAAACCGGATAGGGATTCCTCCCTATAGCTATCGAGACGGGAATGACGAGACTGAGAGTTGTTTTTTTATTAAACTTTGAACCTAGAACTTCGAACTTATAGGTCAAGATTTATATCTTGCGGCAATGGAAAAATTCGTTGTCTCGGCACGGAAATATAGGCCGGTTGGTTTTGAAGAGGTTGTAGGTCAAGAGCACATTACTACTACCCTTAAAAATGCAATTGACAATGAGCAGTTAGCTCAGGCACTGCTTTTCTGTGGTCCAAGAGGGGTTGGTAAAACTACCTGCGCAAGAATAGTGGCCCGATTAATAAACGAACAATCCATTGACAATCCGCTTTTAGGCAACGATTCTTTCAATATCTATGAGCTCGATGCTGCCTCTAATAACTCGGTAGATGATATCCGAAACCTGATCGATCAGGTGCGTTATCCTCCGCAGCAAGGCAAGTATAAGGTATACATCATAGATGAGGTTCACATGCTTTCTAATCAGGCCTTCAACGCGTTTTTGAAGACTCTAGAAGAGCCGCCTTCTTACGCCATCTTTATTCTAGCAACTACGGAGAAGCACAAGGTAATTCCTACCATTCTTTCTCGTTGTCAGATTTTCGACTTCAACAGAATTGAGGTGAGTGACATCTCAGGTCAGTTGAAAATGATTGCAGAGAAGGAAGGTATTGAAGCTGAAGATGAAGCGCTTAACCTAATTGGTCAAAAAGCTGATGGTGCTATGAGAGATGCACTTTCTCTTTTCGACCTTATTGTGACATTCTCACATGGAAAGAAGGTTACCTACACAGCTACCATAGAAAACCTGCACATTCTGGATTATGATTATTACTTCAGAATGACTGAGGCTTTAATGGCTCAAAACACCACGGAAACTTTATTGATTTTCGATGAGATTCTGAAAAAGGGTTTTGATGGTCATAACTTCATTATTGGACTGAGCAGCCATTTCCGAGACCTAATGGTAAGTAAAGACAATGCTACCATTCAGTTATTAGAGGTTTCTGATGTGGTAAAAGCTAAGTACCAAACACAGTCGAACGCAGTTCCGATGTCATTCCTACTTACTGCATTAAATATTGCCAACCAGTGCGATATTCAGTATAAAGGAAGTAAAAACCAGCGCTTACATGTAGAGCTAGCACTATTGAAGATGGCGCACCTAACAACTGCCCTTCAACTGGCTGATGTGAGCGTTTTGGACGACTCATCAAAAAAAAAATTCTAGAGCAGTCTGAATCTAAGAAGTCAGAAGCCGAAAAGAAAGAAGCTGCCCCAGCTGCAGAGTCGAAAACTGAACCTGAGCCAAAGGTTGAAACCAAAATTCAAGCTACTCAAGATTCAGAACCTAGCTCTCCCACTCCTCCACCAGCACCTGCTGCTTCGGAAGAAACTCAGCCAGTGGCACAACCCACCACCAGAAAGGTTAGAAGGCCAGGATCGGGTAAAACCATGGCCATTCCCTCCGACCTTAACTCTTTGAAGGCCGCTATGCAAAAGCCAGTGGAAGATGATACCGAAGAGGAAGAAGTAGTGGTTGGCACCCTGAGAGAAACTCCTTTTACTGCAGAACAACTCGATGAAGTTTATAATAAGTTTGTAGAGGAACGTGAGAAAAGAGGCCTCCAGCATGAGCTACTCATCTTAAAAGAGCCTTATACTCTCAAAGATAAACATGTGATTATCCCAATTGCCAACGAGGCCTTAGAACCTACTTTTGAACGCTTTAGAGCAGATTTACTTCAATTTCTAAGAGACGGATTAGCCAACGACAACGTGACAATCAGTTCAGAAATAAGGCAAATTGAAAAAGGCAGAATGCTTTACACCGACAGAGAGAAGTTTGAGCATCTTAAATCAAAATACCCTGCCCTGCGTGATCTTCAAGAAAAGCTTGGGCTAGACCCAGAGTTCTAAAACTTCAGAATAAAGCCAACCGTGATTACATTCTTGAGCTGAATATCCCTACCCCGTGTACCATCAGACCGAGTTACTTTGACGTCATCGTCATAAATGAGCTGGGTATTAATTTTTGACTGAATAAAGTCATTCACTTTTAGGTTTAGGCTTGCTTCTACGTTCACTACTGTATTCGGGAATTTCTCATAGTTTGAGAAGAAGTTGTAATTGGTTTCAAACTCTACATTCTTCATCAGAGTTTTCTTGAAAGAACCTATGAGCGAAATACCAGCCTCAGATCTAATCCTTTCACCAGCTGCCACACCAAAAGACCCTGCTGTTGCTAAAGAGTCATTCAGAACAAATGTAAATCGACCAGCAAAGGGTGCCAACGTAGCTGTTAACCCCCAGTCTGTGGGCTTATAGGTTAAACCCAGCGAAGCCTGAAGGTAACCTGGCGCCATAAAGTCTGAGATGAGTACTCTTCTCTTTTCAGATTGGCCAGAAACCGTTTCTAACTTCACCCCTTCATCCATTTGAGTCCTAAAGTTGATAGTGGCGGTCATCAGTATTTCCTGACTCATTTTCTGGCTATACTTAGAGTTCAGAATAACTGCATCATCCGTTTTCTCAAAGCGATTAGAGTTATCTCCGTTTCTGATAATACCGTAACCAATCTTGAGCTTATTTTCCCAGACCACCTCTTCTCTCTCGTAGTTGGTAAAACCTTCTACAATGCCTCCAATAGCCAAAGAAGAACTACCTCCGGCTGCCCAGTTGGTAAGCCCTACCTGCTGGATATTTAGGTTGAAGTTTCCACCATTTTTCCAATAAGTAATAGTGTCTTCAGGGTTAATGATCTCTGGACGAGGCAAAAGTGTAGAATCGGCTTCTTGTTCTTGTGCCCAAGCCAAGTGAAAACAAAGAAAGAAGGAAAGAAATAGAAGAGTCTTTTGAAACATTCCTAAAAATCTGCTGCAAATGTAATGGAGTAAATTAAAGGGCTGAAAAATAGCAGCGGCTTTTTGACCACTGGTGAGTTAAATCTAATTTGGTTTACGAATAATCAACTTTTCGCCCAAAGACAGGGTGTTATCTGCCTTGTTGTTCCACATCTTTAAGTCTTCGACTTCAACGCCATATTTTCTAGATATTGCCCACATAGTTTCCCCTTTTTGAACTTCGTGAGTTATTACCTCATTTTTGGGTTCAGCCGTTTTAAATCGAGTTTTCGGCACCATTAATTTGAGCTCTTGCCCTATCTGAAGGCCATTGGTTACTTGTAGGTTATTCCACTCCAATATTTCATCTATTTCTACTCCGTACTCTTTAGAAACAGCAAAGAAGGTTTCTTGATACTTCACCTTATGAGTGATTACCGTATCGGTGGCTGTATTTTCCAATCGCCTTAGTGGAGTTGGCTCAATAAAGACTTCGTTGTCATCCTTTAAAGGAACCTCTACAGTTCGAGGTCTTTCAACCCGTTGCTCTATGGTTTTCTCTGGCTCAACTGAAACTTGCTGAGATGCCGCTTGAGTAGTTTGAGGCTGAAGCACATTGCTATACTCTACAGGAATATCTTTTGGGCGAATAAATCTTAACCAGAGCACCCTCCCCACCTTCAGTTGCTCGCTGTCTCTCATGCGGTTTTTGTGCATCAGCTTTTTCTGCTTAATACCGTAATCTTGTGAAATGGACCAAAGAGTTTCCCCTGGCTGAACAATGTGATAATGCACCTTACCCTTGTTCTTTTTATTCTTGAGGTAGTAGTACTTATCTGCACGAACATTTCCTCTTTCACCAATGTCGTTGAACTTCCTAAGGCGTTTTATTTTCACCCCTGTTCTTCGAGAAAGGGTTTGTAGACTTTCGTTTTGTTTTGCACGAATTGCCGGAATACCGTTCAACTCAATTTGCCCTGGCTCATACGCCATGTTTGTATTACCTTTTATTCTAGGAAAAGCGCCCACATTGCCAGCAATTGGCCTGAAGCGCATGGATCTTTCGTTTGATTGACCGCTTGAAGTGTTGGAGCTACTGGTAGTTTTAGATGAGCCCGAAGAAGAAGTAGAAGTTCCAGAAGATTTAGGTTTATCTCCTGAAGAAGCAACCACCGGACTATGGTTTCTCTTCGGGTCAGGGTAAAAAACCATATAAGACTTATCGTCAGGAATTTTCGACTGATTCAGCCACTTGTTATAGTCTTTGAGCTCTTCATAATTGGTGTTAGTAGCTGAACTTACCTGACGAAGGGTCTTTCCCCTTCCTTCATAATTATGTAAACTAAAATCGTCTCGGTATTTACCACTGCCCACATAATCTTGGAAAGCCAGATAATGCGCCAAAAACTTCTTCACATACCAGTGTGTCTTCCCGTTGATGGTCATTGACTTGGCGCCATACAATTTATCATCAACCGACCTCTGCGTACCGGTTAGCCCTTGCAAGTAAGATTGAAGAGAAAGCACCCAGTTATCGAACACGAAATTGCTCCTTTTGAAGTATTTGGTTGCTCCAATGGTTGCGGTTATAATGTGCTTTCGTTCATCTACCACATTATCTACACGAAGCCCGAGTTCTTGAGCTGAAGCCTTTTTAAACTGCCAAAAGCCTACGGCATTGGAAGTAGAGACTGCGTCTGAAATAAACTGACTCTCCTGAATAGGTAGGTATTTAAAATCTTCTGGAATACCCTCTTGCTTTAGCACTTGCTCAACATAAGGCATATATAGCCTTGAGCGATCTACAAGTATTTGAAAGTGATATTGGCTGCGGGTAAGCAGGTCTAGTGTTTCCTCAATTTCTTTACGGGCATCTGCTGTAATCTTCAGCTTAACGCCAGCAAACTCCATTTCATTGGGGACAGTGATTGGGGCTTGCGCTAGTAAGCGTAACGAAGCCAGCAGGAGAATGAGTAGTGCGGTGAATGTCTTTCTCACTGTTTTCTTCTTACCACCATGAGGCCATCTCTGATGGGTAATAAAACGTTCTCAACTCTGTCATCTTCTTCCATGGAACGATTGTAGTCGAGAATTGCTTGCGTATCGGTATCAATTTTCTTTTCGGTTTGAACCACCTTACCACTCCACAATACATTATCGGCAATGATAAAGCCTCCTATCCGAACCTTTTCAATGACTAAGTTAAAGTAATTCAGATAATTTTTCTTATCCGCATCTATGAAAACTAAATCGAAAGGCCCCTCAATATCAGGGATTAAGTCCATGGCATTGCCAATTCGGTAATCGATCTGATCTGACAGACCGGCTTCTTCGAAATAGCCTCTTACCATTTCTTCAATTTCCTCATTCTTGTCTAGAGTAATGAGCTTTCCACCCTCGGCAAGCCCTTCAGCCAAGCAGATAGCAGAGTAACCTGTGTATGTTCCAATCTCGAGAATTCGGCTAGGCTTCATCATGTGAGAAACCATAGATAACACTCGCCCCTGCAAATGACCAGAAAGCATTCTTGGCATGAGTACCTTCTGATGTGTTTCTCTATCTAGTTTAGAAAGCAGCTCCGATTCTTTTCCAGAGTGTTCTTCAACGTACTTTTGAATATCTTCAGGAATAAACTCCATTAGTTCTGTGGTAAAAAGGTGAGGTAACTTAATCGCTGTGCATCGAACATTTCATTGGCAATATCCATTAAATCGGAACTACTAACTTTTCGGATTCTATCGAAAACATCTTCAAGACTATCTACTCTATTTAAGTCTAGAATGCTTTTACCTAACATGAGCATCAGGCTCGCATTATTCTCTTCTGCCATGGCCAATTGACCTACCAACTGCTCTTTGGCTTTGTGCAACTGCATGACACCAAGCGGTTTTTCCTTCAGCATTTTGAGCTCTCTAGCTATGATTCTGTGGCTACGCTCTACTTGGCTTTGCTCTGTACCGAAGTAAATGGCAAAGAGACCTGTATCTGCAAATGGGTGGTAACTGGCTTCTACATTATACACAAAACCATACTTCTCGCGTAAGGCCAAGTTCAACCTAGAATTCATGCCTGGGCCTCCAAGAATATTGATCAACATAAAAAGCGGGAGTCTCTTTTTGCTGGTCAATGGGTAGCCCGTTGCTCCAATAGCACAATGCGCTTGAGAGATATTTCTTCTTATAATTTCCTTTTCAGGAGTGTATTCAGCAAAGGGTTTTCTAATTCTGGCAGCTTCAATTTTTGGTATCTCACCAAAATGCTTTTCGGCCAAGCGCTGTACTTTCTTGAAAGACACATTACCCACACAAGAGAAAATAACGCGCTCTGTATTAAGGTTGGCTTTTAAAAACCCTTGAAAATCTGCTCTATGGAAAGACCTAACACTTTCTGGTGTTCCAAGAATGTTCTGGCCTAGAGGGTGATCTTTGAAAATGACTCGATCGAACTCATCTTGAATAGCATCTTCAGGATTATCGTGGTAGAGAGACATCTCTTCTAGAATTACCCCGCGCTCATTTTCAATCTGCTTTTCTGGAAAAATGGAATCGAACGTAATGTCTTTCAATAACTCGAAGGCGCTTTCCATGTGCTTATCCAATGCCGATGCATAGAAGCATATTTTCTCTTTGGTGGTATAGGCATTCAGCTCCCCGCCAACAGAGTCTAGTTTATTGAGAATGTGAAAAGCCTTTCTCTTCTTAGTTCCTTTAAAAGCCATGTGCTCCCAAAAGTGAGCAATTCCAGCCTGCTCTTCTGACTCGTCTCGGCTACCGATATCCAAAATAAATCCGCAATGCACAATTTTAGTACTTGGAACCTCTTTATGAATTACTCTAATGCCGTTGGGTAATGAAATAAGATTGTAATCGACCATCGCCTTCCTTCGAACGGGCAAAGTTAAGGCTTTATTGAGCAGAATAAGAACACTTTACATGTAAGATATCTTCCCCTTCCTCCTACTGTCATTCCCGTCCCGATAGCTATCGGGAGGAATCTCCATATCAAACGGACAGATTCGCATTTGTATTAGAATGACGATGTAAACTGATTCCTATATCTTTGCTGGCCCTATGACTAAGCCCTTTCAGAAAATACTGGTTATTCAAACCGCTTTTATTGGTGATGTAATTTTAGCCACTGGAGTTTTAGAAAAACTTCATCAGTATTATCCGCAAGCTCAACTCGACTTTTTGGTTAGAAAGGGGAACGAAGGCTTGGTAAAAAACCATCCTTTCTTGAACCAAACACTGGTCTGGGACAAGAAAGCAGGCAAGTATAAAAACCTACTGAAGTTGCTGAAAGCCATTCGCTCTGAACAGTATGATTTAGTAGTAAACATTCAGCGCTTTGCCAATTCTGGCTTTCTTACCGCTTTCTCAAGGGCTAAAATCAAAGTAGGGTTTGACAAGAACCCATTCAGCTGGGCTTTCAATAAAAAAGTACTTCATCTGATCAATAATAGAAGCCACGAGATAGAACGCAATCATAATCTAATAGCTGAGTTTACCGATGAGCATCCGGCAAAGCCAAAGCTTTATCCATCTGCAGAAGATTTTGATAAAGCAAGGAAACTAAAAACAGATCAGTTTATCTGTTTTGCTCCTGCATCTGTTTGGTTTACTAAACAATACCCAAAGGAAAAGTGGATTGAGTTTTTGGCAGAAACCAAGTTCGATGGTCTCATTTATGCGCTTGGCGCACCAACAGACAAGGCTCTTTGCGATGAAATTATAGAAAAAAGTGGCAACTCGAATGCTCATAACCTTTGCGGAAAACTTAGCCTTTTGGAATCTGCAGCCTTAATGCACGATGCCCAAATGAACTACGTGAATGACAGCGCTCCAATGCATTTAGCCAGTGCCATGAACGCTCCGACCGCTGCGATTTTCTGTTCTACTATTCCAGAATTTGGCTTTGGACCGCTTTCGGATGATTCAAGAGTTATTCAAATTCAAAAACCTTTGGCCTGTAGGCCTTGCGGATTACATGGTAAAAAGGCTTGCCCAAAAGGGCACTTTAAGTGTGGGCTTGAGATTGAGAAAAACCAACTTCTAAAACTAGTCGATTACTGATTTCAGGTTGTAGCGTACTACTTCAATTTTATTGAGTTGTTCAACTATTGAATATAGGTAGCGCCCCTCTTGGTCTACAGAAATAATCTTAGTGTCATACTCCAAAAGCAACCTATCCACTATTTCTCCCTCCCAGTTTAGAACAACTACTTTTTTAGAAAAATCCTTATCATCACCATGGCCCTCAAAGTTCTTTCCAGAATACAGAGCATAGATATATTCATCATTGGCCGTCACATCTAAAAATCCTTCCTTATTCTGAGATGAATAAGCCACACCGTAGGTTCTGCTCTTCTCTTTAATTTCAGATAAGTCTTTAAACTGTCCCATTCCTAAATGATGTGAAGCCACTAACTCAGGTTCTGGCTGATTGAATGATATGATATCCCAGTTTGGCATATTCATGGTAAAAACACCAAGCCTATTATCACTGAAATTTCTAACCGTGAATGCTTGATAAGCCATTCCAAAAGCTTCTGTTCTAAGTTCGGACTGTTCGTCTTGAAAAGGATATTTGAAATACCCTCTCGGATTTTGTCCCTCTCGATCAAAAACCACTATCCGATTTGGAGAACTAAGACTTAATGAAACAAACTCACCTTGATTGTTCCTCTCCGTTCTATTCAACCCGAACACATCAAGTTCAGCTATTTCTTTCGTAAGGTATCCTTGTTCCTTCAATGCAGAGTCAATATCGAACTCATAATAACTTCGCCCCATATCCTTGGCAATAAACCCGACCCTGTGTTCCTTTTGAGAAGCTATTGTTGATCTTAAAACTCCAGCAAACTCTCCAGGACCACCACCTTGCTTAATGAAGCCACCAAGGTATTCTAACGATTTAACATTGTAGACCTCAAAATAATTTGGCTGAGCAAAAGGCTTACAAATAACCAGCTTGTCTCCAACAACCAACAGGTTAAACGCCATCATTAAATGCTCTTCAGAAATATCCAGAGCCTCAGCATTAAGCAACCTACCTTCTACTTCAAGAGCTTCTAAAGATATTTCGATTTTAACTTCCCTTTGGCCTCTAGTACATGAGAGGGATGTCAGCGCAATAAGGACGCATAGAGTTTTGATCAAATTGGATGAGTTCATGCATATCTATTGACGTTTCAAATTAGTCAATCTAGACCACAACTAAAAAAATCGTTAACCGATGAATGAATGAAGAATTTAGTTCTTAGTTGAGTCTCATCACACTTCCCTTTAATTTCTCATTGTTTCCTGTTTACTTCGCTACAAACGAAAATGAGCTTATGAGATACGAACACATCGGTAAAGACCTTTTCATTAAAAACAGGGAAAAACTGAAAGCCAGACTAAAGCCAAACTCGGCTGTAATTGTCTGCTCTAACGATATTATGCCAACTAATGCAGATGGCACCATGGCATTCAGACAGAATAGCAACATGCTTTATCTTTCAGGTATTGATCAGGAAGAATCTACCCTAATCATAGCCCCCGACTTCCCAGACGATAGATTTAAGGAGGTGCTTTTCCTTCGTGAAACCAATGAACATATTGCGGTGTGGGAAGGCCACAAGTACACCGAAGAAGAAGCCCAAGAAACTTCAGGTGTTCAGACCATTCTTTGGAACGATAAATTTGAGCTAACCCTCAAGACTATCTTGGCTGAATGTGAGCATATTTACCTTTATCACAATGAGCACATCAGAAATTCAACAGAAGTAGAAACTCGCAGCGACCGCTTCAGTAAATGGATCCGAAATACTTATCCTAATTATGAGTATGAGCGTCTCGCACCTGAAATTTATGACCTGCGGACAGTTAAGGAGCCTAGGGAAATTGAGTTGATGCAAGAGGCTTGTAACATAACTGAAAAAGCCTTCAGAAGAGTTCTGAAATTCACTAAACCTGGCACTTGGGAATACGAAGTTGAGGCAGAATTCTTACATGAATTCATCAGAAATAAATCTAAAGGCTTTGCTTACACCCCAATTATAGCTGGTGGCGGTAATGCTTGCGTACTTCATTACATCGAAAACAAAGCTCAGTTGAAAGATGGTGATTTAATGCTTCTTGATGTTGGGGCCGAATACGCCAACTACAATGCAGACATGACCCGTACCATTCCGGTTAATGGCCGATTCACCAAAAGACAAAGAGAAGTTTACGATGCGGTTTTAAGAGTGAAAAACGAGGCAAATGCCATTCTCACTCCAGGAAATAGTATTCCTGAATACCATAAAGAGGTTGGTAAAATTATGACTAGCGAATTAATAGGGCTTGGTTTATTAGATCAAACAGATGTTAAGAACGAAGACCCTAACTGGCCTGCCTACAAGAAGTACTTTATGCACGGAACTTCACACCACATAGGGCTAGATGTTCACGATGTTGCCAGTATTTACACCGAATTCAAACCAGGCATGGTGTTCACCATTGAACCAGGCATTTACATTCCTAATGAAGGGATTGGTATTCGTTTGGAAGATGACATCCAAATTACTGAAGACGGTCACTTCAACCTGATGAGGAACATACCTATTGAGGCTGAGGAGATTGAAGAAATCATGAATTCATAAAAATGGAAATTCTCGAGGGTAGTTTTTCTGAAGCTTTGGAAGTTCTAAGAGGACTACCCGAGTTTGACCCATTGCTTTCTACCGATCATTATGTGGAAAGAATGGCCAATAAACCGAAGCTCATCGCCATAGCATGGGTAGAAGAAAAACCTGTGGGCTGCAAAATAGCCTACGATAGGTTTGAAGATGGCACCCTATACAGTTGGCTGGGCGGGGTAATTCCAAAATATAGAAAAATGGGTCTGGCTAAGAAATTGGCAGACTTTCAAGAAAAGTGGGCACTGGAAAATGGTTTCAGTGCCATTCGCTTTAAAACCTTGAACCGACACAAGGCTATGCTCACTTTTGCCATCAATAATGGTTTTCAGATATACAGTGTAAAACCGAAAGACGAGATAGAAAACTATCGTATTGAACTTATAAAGGATTTGAAATGAGTGAAGCATTTAACAGCAATGAAGCCCCAGAACCAGTTGGACTCTATCCACACTCTAGAAAAGTAGGCAATCTGCTTTTCCTTTCCGGGGTAGGGCCAAGAGAAAAAGGCACAAAGAAAATCCCTGGCGTTGAGCTTTCTGAAAACGGAGAAATCATCTCCTACGACATTGCCGAACAATGCCACTCAGTTTTCAAGAATGTCCGACTAATTCTTGAAGCCTCTGGCAGTAGCTGGGATAAACTGATAGATGTAACCGTTTTTCTTACCAATATGAAAGACGACTTCCCCACCTACAATAAAATCTATGCTGAATATTTCAAAGACAATCAACCCTGTAGAACCACAGTCGAAATCAGCTCTCTACCAACTCCCATTGCCATTGAATTGAAGTGTATAGCCACAATTTAAAATAGCTATTAACTATATTCATGATGTCACTTTCAACTACCCATCATGAACTTAGGCCAAAACTACCTCGCTTTAGCGGTAAAAGACATTTCCGCTTCTCTTGCTTATTATCAAAAATTAGGATTCGAACCAGTACCCGATTGTGGGGGAATTGACCAAAAATGGTTGATGCTTAAAAATGGAGAAACCCAGATTGGTCTGTTTCAAGATATGTTCCCTGAAAATGTCATCACCTTCAACCCTCCTAATGTCAGGTCCATTCAAAAATCGCTAAAAGTAGAAGATATTCAAATTGATAATGAATGTGATGAAACCAGTACTGGCCCAGCATGCATCATGCTGAAAGATCCCGATGGCAATCAAATCTTGATGGATCAGCACTAGCAATTGGGTCTCCAACATCAGGACTCATTTCCCACTTCGGGAATAGTTTTACGCATTTCAAATATTTTTTTCTGCTGTTGGTAGGGTCAAATAGGTAAAACACGTAGTTGGTATAAGGATTGGGGTTCAACACCCAAATCAATCTAACAACTATGGGTCAGTTGATAAGAAAAACTAAACAAACACTCTACCCTGCTTTCAACATGATAAGCGGGTTACTCATCCGTGTTTTCAACCCAATTAAAAAAGGAGACTTTATAGAAATAAACGGTCAAGTTGGCTCAGTAGAACACACTGGCTACAAAAAAACTATTTTAAAAAATATGGATGGCGAACCAGTTGAAATAGCCAACACACTAATCTATACTGGTGAACTTCACAACCTCAGTCATAAGAACATTGTCAACCTAGATGTTAATGTTTCTATTGAGATTTCTAACAATATGAGTTTAGTGAAGCAATTCATTAGAGACTATCTAGACAGGAATAATAGCTTATTAAAAACTCCAGCTCCACGTGTTTTTGCGAAACGCATTAAGGATAAACATGTGGTGTTAGGTATTAAAGCTTGGTGCACTATAGAGAAATATTTGGAGGCTGATGCTGAAACGGAGTTTTCATTGAAAGAATACTTAGCAAGCAAAGGCATAAGCCTAGAAACAGAAAAAACACCACAAAGAAATTTACTGACAGCCTAGTAAGGTAGGCTTAATACATTTTTTAATGCAACTAACTGAAACTCCGACTATAAAAACCTTCCCCGCTCATTTGAGTACAGGTGGCATTGTTCCGGGTTTTCAGACAGACGATAAGCACAAAGCATTCATCACGGACTTGATTGGTTTTGGGAATGGTTTGTCAGGTACTCACAAGATGTGCATTGATGTAGGTACAACTAGTGAGGTAAATGGCAATCTTATATGGAGAGCCGCTAAGCTTAAGGAATTAGGATCCAACACTTGTAAGCAAAAGGTTACAAAACTGACCAACTGTTTGGAGCTCTAATTTTACAACTCCTCGCTAGGTCAAGCCTGCTTAACCTTCTTGATTACCAGTGTCTTCTGAGAAATTAAACAACGTATAAATGTGTGTGAAATACATATTTATGTATATTTGTATGCCTTTCACAGAAATCCTATCACCTAAACCTAGTTTCTAGAATCACACGTAAATGTGGTCTTTAACAAGGTGTAGTCTTAATCTTAGACAAGTATTAGGTGAATCCAAGCTAACTACATCTTTGACCAAAACACGAGAGTGATGAAACAACCTATTGGTGGGTTTAAGAGACACCTACTAATTTTTGCTATTGCATGTCTTTGCACATTGCCTATACTGAGCATTCAAGCTCAAGCACAGTCTGCCAATTGTGACCTATTTGGCCCCGGAGCTAGTGCGTCTATTGCTAATCCATTCGATCCAGCATTGGGTTTCAACGTCTTCGTAAAGAATGACCTGAAGCTAAAAAACAATGAAACCGAAGGGGCTGTGGCGCTTGGCGGAAACCTCATAATTGATGGAAGCTACCAAGTATCTGTTAACAGCAAAGGCAGTTTCAAAGTTGGCGGGGTGCCAGTTACACTAGTAGTTGGCGGAATGGTTGACTACAGAAGCGGCAACTCTCTGCAGGTGAACAACAATGGCTATGTTAAAATTGGCAATCCCAACGGATCAAAAGCATGGTATACAGACCAGAACGGGGCTTACTCTCCAATCAGAATCACTAAAGACAATAACTATAACAGCACACCGAGGCTTCATTTACAAGCCAATGCTCAACAGCTTGGTGTAAGTGCGCAAAACAATCCCATCTTTGAGGCAAACCTTATAGACTTCAATGCTGCCTTCGCTCAGTTTGAAGCCAGTTCTCATACCATTAGTCAAATGGCAAACAATGCTAACTTGACTAACCCAAATGGCAACCCAATTAGTAACGTAAACCTTCCCAATCAAGTCAAAATTAACCTTCAGACGGGAGTTAATGTACTTAATGTTACAGGAACCGATTTAAATAAAGTATCAGTTTTCACTTACAATAACCAACCAAGTGCCAACAGAATATTAATTGTAAATGTAGATGCACCAGGTACATTTAACTGGAACGTATTTAATACGGGAGGTATAGGTGAACATGTGGCACCATATATTCTCTTCAACTTTCCTAACACCACAACGCTAAAAATCCAAGGTAACGGTTCTATCATTGGCTCACTATTAGCACCTAAGGCCCACATTAATAAAGCGAGCCATAATAATATTGCTGGGCAGATTGTAGGGCAGTCTATGGAGCAAGCTTCAGGCGAAAACCACTGGTTTGGTTTTGCAGGAAGCATTGGCTCTCAAACAGGTGGCGGACTGCCTAATGGAAGTACCGTAACTAGAGAGTTAGACGATTGCTCATACATCATAGATGGTAATGAATTTACCCCTGTTGCATCAGCTTCTTGTACCTCAGCTCCCACATATGTGCTTTCTGGTGCTACAACCGGAAGTGGAACGAATCTCTCTGGAGTTGCTCTAAATCCTGGCACCACCACCATCACTTGGACTGCAGGAACATCAACCTACACCGTCAATGTTGAAATTGAAGACAACATTGTTCCTACCGTTATCGGGAAAGACATTACGGTGTATCTAGATGAAAATGGAGAAGTCAATGTATCTCCAGAAGATGTTAACAACGGTTCTTCCGATAATTGTGACTTAACGCTATCATTAGACAAGCTAACCTTCAGTTGTGCCGATTTAGGGTCAAACACTGTTACTCTTACTGGCAGCGATGAGGCTGGAAATTCTGCGACAACCACACTCACCATCACAGTAGAAGACAACATTGCACCTACTGTGGCTACTAAGAACATCACCAAAATGGTGAATAGTGCAACGCCTGTTACCATCACCCCTCAAGATGTGTTAGTGCTGAACTGTGGTTCTACGGGTATTTCAATGCCTCAGCCTGTTCCTGGAATGGGCGATGAAGAGGTAGCATTTGAAGCCAACTGTACTTCTGATAACTGTACCATTGTTTCTTATTCTTTGTCTAAAACATCTTTCACTTGTAATGATGCAGGACAAAACGTAGTAACAGTCACTGTTACTGATCAAAGTGGAAATGCCACTACCGCTACAGCAATTGTTACTGTTGTAGACAACACGCTGCCTACGGCAAGAACTAAAACAGCTAATATCTACTTAGATGCCAATGGCAATGCTACCCTTACTCCTCAAATGGTTGACAACGGGTCTAGTGATGCTTGTGGCAACGTTACCCTTGAAGTATCTAAAACAAGCTTCGACTGCTCTAACATTGGAGCTAACACAGTAACACTTATCGTTAAAGATGCTTCTGGTAACACGGCTACCAAAACAGCTACTGTAAATGTAATTGACAACCTAGCACCTGCCATTCAAACCCAGAACATCTTGGTTTACCTAGATGAAAACGGAAAGGCTAAAATCCACAATAAAGACGTACTATATGTTTGTGAAGGTACTGTTATTGAAACTGGTAACTCTGGCGGTTCTGGTGGACTCGGTGGAGGCCTTGGAGGTGGACTCAGCGGTGGACTTACTGGTGGGCTTACCGGTGGCCTTGGTGGAGGACTCGGTGGAAACATTGGCGGAGGTACCGATGTACCTTACAGCACAATTACTGTTACAAGCGATGTATCTCAGTTTACTTCTTGCACCAAAGACAACTGCAAAATCACTTCTGTAGCAACATCTAAAACTTTATTCGATTGCTCCAACATTGGTGATAATACCGTAACGGTAACTGTAAAAGATGCTAGAGGAAACTCTGCCTCTGCTACTGCTATTGTCACTGTGGTAGATAACAGAGCCCCCGCTGTAACTGTCCAAGATGTAAACCTTAACCTTGATGCCAATGGCAATGCTACCCTGACTGTAGCTCAAGCAGAGGTTTCTAGCTCTGACAACTGTACCATCGCTTCTAAAGTACTGAGCAAAACCTCCTTCAATTGTGATGACTTAGGCGACAATGAGGTGACTCTTACCGTTACTGACGCTAACGGTAATGCTACTACCAAAACCTTCAACGTATCTATTACTGATACTACCGCTCCAACTGTCATTGCACAAGACTACACTGTCGCACTCGATGCAAACGGTAATGCTTCTATTTCAGTACAAGACATTGACAATGGTTCTTACGACAACTGCTCATTGACGCTTTCTTTGGACAAACTGACTTTTGATTGTTCTAATGTGGGTGACAACACGGTTACACTTTCTGGTGTAGATGCTAGTGGCAACGCTGCTACCGCTACTGCTACCGTGACCGTAGTAGATGATATTCTACCAACTTTTACTGCTTCTGATTTCACTGGCTATTTAGATGAAGAGGGAGAGCTAACAATTTCTGAACAACAAATTGTAGATCAGCTTTCTGACAACTGCGGAATTGCTTCTGTCAACATCAGTCAAACAGAATTCTCTTGTGGTAATTTAGGAGACAACTCCGTTACCATTACAGTAACAGACAACAGTGGCAATACTGTTAGTGAAACTGTCACCATCACAGTAGAAGACAACATTGCACCTACTGTGGTTACTAAGAACATCACCAAAATGGTGAATAGTGCAACGCCTGTTACCATCACCCCTCAAGATGTGCTGGTGCTGAACTGTGGTTCTACGGGTATTTCAATGCCTCAGCCTGTTCCTGGAATGGGCGATGAAGAGGTAGCATTTGAAGCCAACTGTACTTCTGATAACTGTACCATTGTTTCTTATTCTTTGTCTAAAACATCTTTCACTTGTAATGATGCAGGACAAAACGTAGTAACAGTCACTGTTACTGATCAAAGTGGAAATGCCACTACCGCTACAGCAATTGTTACTGTTGTAGACAACACGCTGCCTACGGCAAGAACTAAAACAGCTAATATCTACTTAGATGCCAATGGCAATGCTACCCTTACTCCTCAAATGGTTGACAACGGGTCTAGTGATGCTTGTGGCAACGTTACCCTTGAAGTATCTAAAACAAGCTTCGACTGCTCTAACATTGGAGCTAACACAGTAACACTTATCGTTAAAGATGCTTCTGGTAACACAGCTACCAAAACAGCTACTGTAAATGTAATTGACAACCTAGCACCTGCCATTCAAACCCAGAACATCTTGGTTTACCTAGATGAAAACGGAAAGGCTAAAATCCACAATAAAGACGTACTATATGTTTGTGAAGGTACTGTCATTGAAACTGGAGACTCTGGAGGTTCTGGTGGACTCGGTGGAGGCCTTGGAGGTGGACTCAGCGGTGGACTTACTGGTGGGCTTACCGGTGGCCTTGGTGGAGGACTCGGTGGAAACATTGGCGGAGGTACCGATGTACCTTACAGCACAATTACTGTTACAAGCGATGTATCTCAGTTTACTTCTTGCACCAAAGACAACTGCAAAATCACTTCTGTAGCAACATCTAAAACTTTATTCGATTGCTCCAACATTGGTGATAATACCGTAACGGTAACTGTAAAAGATGCTAGAGGAAACTCTGCCTCTGCTACTGCTATTGTCACTGTGGTAGATAACAGAGCCCCGCTGTAACTGTCCAAGATGTAAACCTTAACCTTGATGCCAATGGCAATGCTACCCTGACTGTAGCTCAAGCAGAGGTTTCTAGCTCTGACAACTGTACCATCGCTTCTAAAGTACTGAGCAAAACCTCCTTCAATTGTGATGACTTAGGCGACAATGAGGTGACTCTTACCGTTACTGACGCTAACGGTAATGCTACTACCAAAACCTTCAACGTATCTATTACTGATACTACCGCTCCAACTGTCATTGCACAAGACTACACTGTCGCACTCGATGCAAACGGTAATGCTTCTATTTCAGTACAAGACATTGACAATGGTTCTTACGACAACTGCTCATTGACGCTTTCTTTGGACAAACTGACTTTTGATTGTTCTAATGTGGGTGACAACACGGTTACACTTTCTGGTGTAGATGCTAGTGGCAACGCTGCTACCGCTACTGCTACCGTGACCGTAGTAGATGATATTCTACCAACTTTTACTGCTTCTGATTTCACTGGCTATTTAGATGAAGAGGGAGAGCTAACAATTTCTGAACAACAAATTGTAGATCAGCTTTCTGACAACTGCGGAATTGCTTCTGTCAACATCAGTCAAACAGAATTCTCTTGTGGTAATTTAGGAGACAACTCCGTTACCATTACAGTAACAGACAACAGTGGCAATACTGTTAGTGAAACTGTCACCATCACAGTAGAAGACAACATTGCACCTACTGTGGTTACTAAGAACATCACCAAAATGGTGAATAGTGCAACGCCTGTTACCATCACCCCTCAAGATGTGCTGGTGCTGAACTGTGGTTCTACGGGTATTTCAATGCCTCAGCCTGTTCCTGGAATGGGTGATGAAGAGATAGCCTTTGAAGCCAACTGTACTTCTGATAACTGTACCATTGTTTCTTATTCTTTGTCTAAAACATCTTTTACTTGTAACGATGCAGGGCAAAACGTAGTAACAGTCACTGTTACTGACCAAAGTGGAAACGCCACTACCGCTACGGCAATTGTTACCGTTGTAGACAACACGCTGCCTACAGCAAGAACTAAAACAGCTAATATCTACTTAGATGCCAATGGCAATGCTACCCTTACTCCTCAAATGGTTGACAACGGGTCTAGCGATGCTTGTGGCAACGTTACCCTTGAAGTATCTAAAACAAGCTTCGACTGTTCTAACATTGGAGCTAACACAGTAACACTTATTGTTAAAGATGCTTCTGGTAACACAGCTACCAAAACAGCTACTGTAAATGTAATTGACAACCTAGCACCTGCCATTCAAACCCAGAACATCTTGGTTTACCTAGATGAAAACGGAAAGGCTAAAATCCACAATAAAGACGTACTATATGTTTGTGAAGGTACTGTCATTGAAACTGGAGACTCTGGAGGTTCTGGTGGACTCGGTGGAGGCCTTGGAGGTGGACTCAGCGGTGGGTTAAGTGGTGGGCTTACCGGTGGCCTTGGTGGAGGACTCGGTGGAAACATTGGCGGAGGTACCGATGTACCTTACAGCACAATTACTGTTACAAGCGATGTATCTCAGTTTACTTCTTGCACCAAAGACAACTGCAAAATCACTTCTGTAGCAACATCTAAAACTTTATTCGATTGCTCTAACATTGGTGATAATACTGTAACGGTAACAGTAAAAGATGCTAGAGGAAACTCTGCCTCTGCTACTGCTATTGTCACTGTGGTAGATAACAGAGCTCCCGCTGTAACTGTCCAAGATGTAAACCTTAACCTTGATGCCAATGGCAATGCTACCCTGACTGTAGCTCAAGCAGAGGTTTCTAGCTCTGACAACTGTTCCATCGCTTCTAAAGTACTGAGCAAAACCTCTTTCAATTGTGATGACTTAGGCGACAATGATGTGACCCTTACCGTTACTGACATCAACGGTAATGCTACTACCAAAACCTTCAACGTATCTATTACTGATACTACCGCTCCAACTGTCATTGCACAAGACTACACTGTCGCACTCGATGCAAACGGTAATGCTTCTATTTCAGTACAAGACATTGACAATGGTTCTTACGACAACTGCTCATTGACGCTTTCTTTGGACAAACTGACTTTTGATTGTTCTAATGTGGGTGACAACACGGTTACACTTTCTGGTGTAGATGCTAGTGGCAACGCTGCTACCGCTACTGCTACCGTGACCGTAGTAGATAACATCGCTCCTTCAGCTATCGGTCAAGACATTACGGTTTCATTGAATCAAAACGGTCAGGCTTCTATCACTGCTGAACAGATCAACAATGGTTCTACTGACAATTGCGGTACTCCACAAGTAGAGATTAACATCAACTCCTTCGACTGCTCGAATATTGGTGATAACATCGTCACGCTAACAGCAACTGATGGATCTGGAAACACTTCAACCACTACTGTAACTGTTACCGTGGTAGACAACATTGCTCCAGTAATTATCGCTCAAAACACTACTATTACGCTAGATACCAACGGTAATGCATCTATCTCAGTGCAAGACATTGACAACGGCTCTTACGACAACTGCTCGTTGACCCTTTCTTTGGACAAACTGACTTTTGATTGTTCTAATGTGGGTGACAATACGGTTACACTTTCTGGTGTAGATGCTAGTGGTAACTCTGCTACCGCTACCGCAACAGTGACTGTGGTGGATGATTCAGCGCCAGAAGTAACTATCAATAGCATTACAGCTTCGCTCGATGAAAACGGTCAAGCTACTATCTCTGCTTCCGACCTTGTAGATAATGCCATCAGCGTTTGTGAAGTAGAAGCTTTTGAAGGTGGAAACAACCATGCAGTCTGGCTAAGCAAATACACTGCGAGCAACAGCAATGTAAACTTCCAGTTCGATAATAATGGTGGTGAATTAGTTCAGTTCCCTGACGGTACTGCCACAGTGAGAGGTCGAATTGTTAATCCTAATGATGCCAATGATGCTTGGAGCGTAGAACTTAATTTGACCGACCGAAAAGATTGGGATCAGTGGTCTGCTTTAGGTAGAAGCTGGAAAGGAAACGCAAACAAAGTACAGGACAACTATAAAGATTGGTCGTACTACTTAATGGATGCTGCTAATCCTTCTCAACTTCTTGGAGAAGGAAGCAATGCTGGCCAAACTATTTCTATTACACACATGCCGGCTAACTACCGTTATGGATTCCAAGTTGGCCAAGCCGCTAATGATAAGAATAGAAACTTCGGAATGTCTGGTTGGTTCTTCTACACCAACAGACAGGGCAAAAGTGTTCAGGGTGACTTCAATCTTGACATTAGTACTTGTAGAACTACTACTGGCTTAAGCGCTTGCGACCCTTATGACATTACAGTAAGTCAATCGGAGTTTGATTGCGCTAACATTGGTCAGAATACTGTAACTGTAACCGTTGCTGATATTCATGGCAATACCAATACTCAGACGACAGCAGTAACCATTGTAGATGAAGTTGCTCCAGCTGTTATTGCTCAAGACTACACTGTTTCGCTAGATGCCAATGGTAACGCCTCTATCTCAGTACAAGACATTGACAACGGTTCTTACGACAACTGCTCGTTGACTCTTTCTTTGGACAAACTGACTTTTGATTGTTCTAACATTGGTGAAAACACGGTTACACTTTCTGGTGTAGATGCCAGTGGCAACTCTGCTACCGCTACTGCTACCGTCACTGTGATTGATGATATTGCTCCAAGCGTACAGGTTCAGAATTTAGACCTTACCTTAGATGCTTCAGGTAACGCTACAATTACCGTAAGTGAGGTTGAAGTCTCTAGCTCAGATAATTGCGGCATAGATACAAAGGTTCTTAGTAAAACTTCTTTCGATTGTTCTGACCTTGGCGACAATCAGGTAACACTTACTGTAACCGATATTAATGGAAATATCACTACGGAATCGTTTAGTATTTTCATTTCCGATCATACCGCTCCAACTGTCATTGCACAAGACTACACTGTCTCGCTAGATGCAAACGGCAACGCTTCTATCTCAGTGCAAGACATTGACAACGGTTCTTACGACAACTGCTCGTTGACCCTTTCTTTGGACAAACTGACTTTTGATTGCTCTAATGTGGGTGACAATACGGTTACACTTTCTGGTGTAGATGCTGGTGGCAACTCTGCTACCGCTACTGCTACAGTGACTGTTGTGGATGATATTGCTCCTTCAGCTATTGGTCAAGACATTACGGTTTCATTGAATCAAAACGGTCAGGCTTCTATCACTGCTGAACAGATCAACAATGGTTCTACTGACAATTGCGGTACTCCACAAGTAGAGATTGACATCAACTCCTTCGACTGCTCGAATATTGGTGATAACATCGTCACGCTAACAGCAACTGATGGATCTGGAAACACTTCAACCACTACTGTGACTGTTACCGTGGTAGACAACATTGCTCCAGTAATTTCGGATGTACCTGAGGATATTATGTATCAAATTACTGATAACAATTGTAGTGCATCAATTACTTGGAATGCCCCTACTTCCATCGACAACTGCGAGGTTACTCTTACAAGTTCTCATCAATCAGGAGCAACTTTCCCAGTTGGAACTACCCAAGTAACATACACTGCAACAGATGCAGCAGGTAACCAAACCACATCTACCTTTGATGTGACAGTTATAGCATCACCTGTAACCATTACACTAGAGGCTTTTGTCTACAATCAAACTGAGGGGTATAACATTTCTTGCAATGGTGCTTCAGATGGAGAAATAACGGCAGTCGTTGAGGGAGGCTGTGGAGCTCTCACCTATGAATGGAATGTTAGTGCCTCTGGTTTAAGTCTTTACAATGTATCGGCTGGCACTTACACATTAACAGTTACTGATGAAACAGGAGTCTCAACCTCTGAAAGCATAACTCTAACAGAGCCTTCACCATTAAACATCGAATCAGCCATTACTCCTGAATACCCAGGCGGTGACGGTTCGGAAGAACATACCATTTACCTTGGTTATGGAGAACAAACGGTCACACTTTCAGCTAATGCTACTGGTGGTGCTGGAGATTATAGCTACTCTTGGACTCCAGAAGAGGAAATTGCGTGCTCTTCTTTCAACTCTGTAGTAGTAGCGCCACAAATAACTACCACGTATGAAGTTTTAGTAACCGATGCTGCGGGCTGCTCAACAAGTAAAACCTTCACTGTTTATGTAATTGATGTAAGATGTGAAGACACCCCTGGTGGAGGAAATAATGACGGTGGAGATAACGGCAATGGCAATGATGCCCCTTGTCAATGCGAGGGTAAAATGAAGAACTTCTCAGTTGTTTACAACGGGTTCTCAGGTGCAACTGTAAAAGCCTACAGAAAGAACAAGTCGGATAAAATAGAATCGTACTACAATGTGCAGAATGGTGATATTTTAAAGGTAGAAGGCTTCGACCATAAAGGAAGACTTGACTCCAAAACATACTTAAAGATTGGTAACGCCTACTACAAAGTACATACCTCGTGTTCAGAAGACATTCTTGGTAAAACTATAGGTCCGTTTACGGTAATAGAATATACTGACGGTGAAGGAAGTACTTGTTCTGTGGACGACTCTAATGATGATGGCAATCCATCTCACGGTGATGACGATGACGATGATGACAAAGGCAGAAATCATGATGACGATGACGATGATAAACACAAATCAGATGATGATGACGATGATAAGAATAAATCAGACTCAGACGATGATGACGATAAAAAGAAGAATAAACATAACAGTTCCAATGAAATAAAAGGTTACGGCTCTAACTATGGCTCACGCTACTTGTACTCCTCAAACCATTATGGTGGGAATGATGATGACGATGATGATAACAGCTCAGGCTCTAATAACACCGGAAACAATGATTGCCAGTGTGAAGGCAGAATGGAAAACTTCACTGTAATTTACAACGGTCAATCCGGAGCTACCATCAAAGCGTATAACAAGAAGATGAACAAAAAAATTGCTGAGTTCAGCAATGTTCAAAATGGTGACCAACTAATCATCACAGGGTTCGATAAGCATGACAGACTAGAGTCTAAAACTTTCTTAAAAATCAACGGCTTTGCTTATGAAATTCATACCTCATGTTCAATCAATATTCTTGGTCAAAGTTATGGGCCTTTCAAAGTCATAGCCTATACAGATGGAGAAGGAAGTAGCTGCTCATTAATTACCTCAGACCCATCAATACCAGCAGAAGAGTCATCTTGCACTGCCGTAGAAGCCGATGGTGGTGGACATGCAATGTGGCTAGATGATTATACTTACAATGGCTATAGCGCTAAATTTAACTTCGATAATAACAGTGGGAAACTATCATATAACTCCGATGGATCTATCACTTTAACCGGTTTGCTTAAAAACGTTCAAAATATGAATGATAAGTGGGAGATCAGCTTTAGACTAGAGGGTGGTCATTCTTGGACTGAATGGTCAGGCTTAGGTAGAGGTTATAAAGATGAAAAGAACTTAGCAGGCGATAAGTATGAGGACTGGACCTACTATACCTTAAATTCAAATAGTAAACTGAAAGGGAAAGGAAGTAATCATGGAAAAGTTGTAAGCGTATACCATATGCCAACTAATTATTTCTACGGATTCCAACTGGGTGAAGCAGCAAATAATAAAAATAGCAACTATGGTCTCTCAGGATGGTTCTACTATAAAAACTATTGCGGACAATGGGAGAAAGCTGATATCAATATTGATCTTGAAGACTGTGACTCGAACCCTCCTGGTGAACCTAACGACTGTATCATAGATACTGTAGAGTGGAACGGGAATATAACAGTATGCTATAATGGTGTAGAGTTGTGTGTTTCTCAACAAGAAGCTGAATCCTTAATTGCGAGTGGCGCAACTTTAGGAAGTTGCTCCGTAACAACTACAAGCAATAGTTTAACTAACGGAGAAGCAAACACTCAGGAATTAGAATCCACAACAGACAATGATGAACTCAAAATCCATGTGAGTGCTTACCCTAACCCAACCAGAGACTTCACTAATATTACTTTTGAGGTGAAAGAAGCTGGGCCAGTAAAGGTTGGCATATATACTTCTCAAGGAGTAAGGGTTGGCGACTTGTTTGAAGATGTTGCTGAGGCCAACAAAACCTACAACATAGAGTTCGATGGTTCAAGCCTCTTAGACGGCATATACCTCATCAGAGTTAACACTGCAGATGTGGTTAAAACCAAAAAGCTGATGATAAAAAGGTAATCTCTTTTACTAACAACATTGAAAAGGCTGGCAGTGACCAGCCTTTTTCATTTGGGTTTTAGTTTATATTTGCACCATATTTTGAATTATGGAACTAACAGCAGAGAATAGACTGAGAAAGCTTATAGTGGTAGGAGATCGACTGCTTATTCGTCCTAAGAAGCAACCTGATAAAACAGACAGCGGACTTTATCTTCCTCCTGGGGTTCAAGAGAAAGAAAAGGTACAGACTGGTTTTGTGATAAAAGTTGGCCCTGGCTACCCTATCCCAATGGCCACTGACGAAGATGAACCTTGGAAAGAAAATGATGAAAAAATCAAGTATGTACCGTTACAAGCTCAAGAAGGAGATCTTGCTATTTTCCTTCAGAAAGGAGCTGTAGAAGTGGTATATCAAGGTGAAAAGTTATTTATTGTTCCTCAATCTTCAGTATTAATGCTGGAGCGTGAGCAAGATTTATAACATAGACGGTATTTGGCCGTTCAAGTAAAAACCTGAAGCAAAAATTCTTAAGTAAGCTTCAAACTGGTAAATTGCAAATAGAATACCTAAAGAATGCAACATAAAACAGTACGTTTCTCAAAAACTAATCAGGCAGAGTTTATCGCTGACTTGAGAAAGCAAGTGAAAGCTTATTTTGAGACTAATAATATTTCAACCTATGGCAATTGGAAAATGGTACTTAAAACCATTTTCATGTTTGCACTTTATTTTGTGCCTTACCTTTTAATGCTTACCGGTGTAATTACCAATATCTGGGTAGTGCTTTTAATGTGGGCACTTATGGGCTTAGGGAAAAGCGGAATTGGCCTTTCTGTAATGCACGATGCTAACCATGGCGCATACTCAAAAAACAGACATGTAAATAAATACCTCAGCTATGTAATGAACATGATTGGGGCAAACAGTTACATCTGGAAAATTCAGCACAATGTTCTTCATCATACTTTCACCAATATAGATGGTATGGACGAAGACATTGATCCAGGAAAGTTAATGAGATTATCACCTCATGCACCTAAGCTTAAAGCGCACAAGCATCAGCATATTTATGGTTGGTTTCTATATGGTATGATGACCTTTCTTTGGTTAACCACTAAAGACTTCAAACAATTAGTTCGCTATAAGAAAATGGGCTTAATGAAAAGCCAGAAAAGATCTTTTGGTGGTGTACTTACTGAAGCCATTATTTCTAAAGTATTATACTACGCCTATGCATTAGTTCTACCACTGATCTTTATCCAAGCTCCTTGGTACATCATTTTAATAGGATTCTTTATAATGCATTTTATTACCGGGCTAGCTCTTGGAATGATTTTCCAGCCTGCGCACGTAATGCCAACTTCTGAATATCCTATTCCTGATGATACTGGTAGTGTTGAGAACAACTGGGCTGTACATCAGCTTTTCACTACCACCAACTTTGCTCCTAATAGCAAGTTATTTTCTTGGTTTGTGGGTGGTCTCAACTATCAGATTGAGCACCATTTATTCCCAAACATTTGCCACGTACATTACAAGAAAATCTCGAAGATTGTACAGGCAAAAGCCACTGAGTATGGCTTACCATACAACTGTCAGAAAACCTTTATGGCTGCTGTTTATCAACACGGAAGAATGTTGAAGCAACTAGGAAGAGGAGATCAATTCGCTGTTTAAGAATTGAGTTTTGCAAACTCCTTAGCGTGGTAGGTCAGAATAATATCTGCACCTGCCCTTTTTATGCTTAACAACGTTTCTTGCATTACTCTTTCGTAATCTAACCAGCCTTTGGCTCCAGCAGCCTTAAGCATAGAGTATTCTCCTGAAACATTATAGGCAGCAATCGGAAGACTGTAATTATCTTTCAATAACCTGATCACGTCCAAGTAAGCTAGCGCTGGTTTCACCATCATAAAATCAGCTCCCTCATTCATATCTAAATCGGCTTCAATTAGAGCCTCTCTCCTATTGGCAGGGTTCATCTGGTAGGTTTTCTTATCCCCACTTTTAGGCGCTGAGTCTAATGCATCTCTGAAAGGTCCATAAAAAGCACTCGCATACTTAGCGGTGTAAGACATAATTGAAACATCTGTATATCCATTGTCATCCAGCATTTCGCGGATGTATCCAACTCGTCCGTCCATCATATCAGAAGGACCAATAATATCGATACCACAAGCTGCTTGAGATAGGGCTTGCTTTCCTAAAACCTCAAGAGTTTCATCATTTAAGATTTTACCATCTTTAACGATTCCGTCATGCCCATCAGAACTGTATGGATCCAAGGCCACGTCTGTCATAATTGCTGCTTCCGGAAACTCCTGCTTAATTTTTCTAAGCGCCTTTTGGTAGAAGAAATCATCATCAAAGCTCTTAGTAGCAGTTTTATCTTTATAGTGTTCAGGAACTACAGGAAAGACATCAAAAGATTTAATTCCGAGTTTCAAGCACTCTTCAATCTCTTTGAGCATTTGATCAATACCCAAGCGACAAATTCCAGGCATAGAATCAACCTCCACCTTATCTGAAGCACCTTCCAACAAGAATAATGGAAAAATAAAGTCATCGGTTGTGACCTTCGTTTCCTCAATTATTGATCTAATGGCTTCTGACTTTCTATTTCTTCTCGGACGAATGTTCATAGCTGAAATTTTGCTCAAAGGTAATACTCAAAAAGCGGTTAATCTATTCATCTGGAGTGTATTCCAAAATATCTCCAGGTTGGCAATCCAAGGCATCGCAAATGGCTTCCAACGTACTAAAGCGTATGGCTTTAGCCTTTCCAGTTTTCAAAATAGAAAGGTTAGCGAGGGTTATTCCTACAATCTCAGCTAGCTCCTTACTTTGCATTTTTCGCTTGGCCAGCATCACATCTAGGTTTACAATTATCGCCATAGTTCTAGATGGTTAAGTCCTGTTCTTCTTTAAGGTTTACACCTTGTTTAAAGGCTTGAGCAAGAATGAAAACCATTAATGCTGTAAAGAAGAAGCTTTCAAATATGCTACCAGAAAACCCAACGGGAAAAGTTGTCAACCATGGCTTACCCAAGACTAATTTATTGTAAAAATATATTCCAATCCGATCTGACACATAATCGTGAATACTCAAAAAAAGAAATGCTGCCCCTATGTAATTCAGTCGTTTTACATTTTTGTAGGTAAAAAAGACATTCTTTTCCGCTGACCTGACCAACAGAAACATCATGTAAAGCAGAATTATATAACAAATCATTATAGGGATATCTAAAAGCAAGGCTTCTAACCTGCCAACTTCATCATAAACATTAAACGAAAAATCATTGACCGAAAGATTCATCTTATAGTCATTCAACTTATCGATGGCAGTTACTCTCTCTTTATTCAATGTAAAAACCTCATCCGTATTGTTTTTATATGGCAACGTAAAACTGAGCTGCTGATATTTATACTTAAATAGAATTCCGTAGGTATGAAAAAACAAGGCAAAAATGGGCAGAGCCATAGTGATCAACAACACCCATTTTACTACCACTAGTACAACTCGCTGTCTTGAAGTTTTAATCTTATTCATGGTTATGCTTATTTAAATAGTCAAATCCTGTTCTTCTTTCAACTTGAGGCCGTGTGCGAATGCTTCCGCAATAACCAAAACCAAAAGCCCAGTTATAAAAGTGGAAGTAAAAATATTTGGAAGCCTAAAAACCCAAAATGAACTCGTAGAGGTTAAGTCTGCACTAGTTAAAAAGTTCTCAAAAACCCACTGCTTAAAGAATGATCCTAGATAATCAACCAAGCCTGACAGAACAACTAATATTCCTATGATTCTCAGTCGCTTAACATTAAGATGACTAAAGAATTCATTACGCTTTGCGGAGTTGACTATTCCACTTAAAAGCACCAGAATATAAAAACAAATACTTGCATAAAGAGCAAAAGGAATATAGGTTAAATAGAGTCTATTGTCATGCAACCTAAAGGTTATAATATGTTCTGTAGGCTCTACATTTACAACCTCAAAAGCCGATTCAAATCCAGGGCTGGGTTCAACTTCTGGCTTAACTACCCAAGACTTATAATCTTCATTCAACCTCAAGGAAAACTGACCATCGTTAAAACCTGACCTTATCAGTACAATTAAAGCAACTATAAAGATTATAACTGAGATCCCTATAAAAGTATCTAAGACCCAACTAGAGCTTTTGATTACTAATCGATTCCATTTCATGTGTATTAAATTTTTCGAAACATAGTAATTATTTATTGTTTATCAATAAATAATAATCGAAAAACATCTCAATTAAACCTTCATAGACTTGCCTAAGTCTAAAGACCGATATGAAACTCAAGGTCATCACCATTTTAGTCGGACTACTGCTAGGCAGCTTTTCGGCCTCCGCTCAATACTGGGTAGTTAAAGGTTCCGTTGTAGATAGTACAGAAAATCTCCCTCTTCAATCGGCCACGGTTGTACTTACCAAGATTGCTGATTCAACCAAACGTGCTTTTTCCTCTACAGAGCTTGGGGAGTTCAGAATAACTGGTGTAACTAATGGAAAATATACGCTCCAAGTGAGCTTCGTGGGTTTCAAACCTTTTAACAAAGACATCACCATTGAAGATGCATCCGCAGACTTAGGGAAAATTAGCTTGGCTATGGACGCCACCTCATTGGAAGATATAACTGTTGAAGGTTTAGCAGATAGAGTTATTCAAAATGGAGACACTACAGAGTATAATTCTGAGGGCTACAAGGTAAACCCAGATGCAACAGCAGAAAATTTAATAGAAAAGCTACCTGGGGTGGTCATTCAAAATGGTCAAGTACAAGCTCAAGGGGAAAATGTGAGACGGGTTTTAGTAGATGGTCGTGAGTTTTTTGGAGACGACCCAAATGCGGCATTAAAAAACCTGCCTGCAGAAATTATTGAGCGTATTCAAATATACGATCAGGCTAGTGACCAAGCTCAGTTTACTGGCTTTATGGATGGCGAGACTAGCAAAACAATGAACATAATAACAAGAGCTAGCATGCGCAACGGTGAGTTTGGCAATGTATATGCTGGCGGTGGAACAGACGAAACCTATAATTTAGGCGGAAGCATCAACCTGTTCAGAGAGAAATCGAGAACCACTATTCTTGGTCAAATGAACAACATAAATATCCAAAACTTCTCAACCAGTGACTTGTTAGGAATTGCTTCGGGAGGTGGAAGAAGAGGTGCGGCAAGAGGTGGTGCTGGCGGCCGAGGCGGAGGAGCCGCTGGTGGTGGATTTGGTGGAGCCAGTGGTGGTTTTGCTAATGGAGGCAATGCCTCAAACTTTCTAGTGGGACAACAAGGAGGTATTTCTGAAACCAAATCTCTTGGCATCAACTATTCATATCAAGACAACGGCCCATTAAAGTTTAGTGGAAGTTACTTTTTTAATCAGTCAGACAATAATTCCGATGAATCAGTTTTCAGAGAGTACACATTAGAAAGGAATGAAGGCCAGACTTATGAAGAACAGAGCTTCTCTCCTAGTAGAAACATCAACCACAGGTTTAGTGGAGAATTAGAGTACACCATTGACGATAAAAACTCTATTATTATGCGGCCGCGATTTACTTTTCAAGACAACTCCGGTTCAGGAATAGTAGATGGAGCGACTATGCTCGATGGAAATCTACTGAACACTTCATACACCCAAAACACTTCTTATCTACAAGCTTTTAGCTTCAGCAATAACTTGCTTTATAGACATGCCTTTGAGAAAAGGGGAAGGACTTTCTCCATCAATTTAAACACAGGCTTGAACGAAAACTCTGGCGATAGCTACCTGCTTTCTGAGAATATCTTCTACAGCGGAAATGCTCAAAACGTAGAGCTCAATCAGTTTGGCGATCAAGAAGTAAAAGGCTTCAGTCTATCTACTAATGCTACTTATACCGAACCATTGACAGATAGAAGCCAATTGATGGCTAGCTATAACTATGGTTACCAATACAATGACTCTAGAAGAGAGAGTTTCGACTTCAATGAAGGAGCCAACGACTATACAGATTTAAACTCACTTCTCAGCAATACATTCGAAAATGACTATTTGACCCACAATACCTCACTCGGCTACAACCTTAGAGGTGAAAAGGGCACCCTAACCTTAAGAGCTGGCTATCAGTGGGCAATACTCGATAATGATCAGACCTTCCCTTTTGAGGATAACGTAGATAGAACTTTCGGCAACTTTATCCCATCTGTGGTTTATAGATACAGAATGGAGGGAGGTAGTAGCATTAACTTTAATTACCGCGCAAGCACTGATGCTCCAAGTGTAAGTCAGCTTCAGAATGTGGTTAACAATACCGACCCATTAAATATATCGGCTGGTAATCCTCAATTAGATCAGGCTTATCAGCACTCTGCAACCATTCGCTACAACAAGGTAAATAGGGAAACTAACCATGTGTTCTTTACTTTATTGAGCGGAAGCTATTCAGATAATAGAATTGGCACAAGTTCATATTTAGCAGGAAACACGGGAATGACTGTAGATGGAATTGATCTTCAACCAGGAGCCAGATACTCAAAACCAGTAAACTTAGATGGCTATTGGAACTTGAGAAGCTTCATTTCTTACGGAATGCCAATTGGAGCTATTAAGTCTAACCTCAACCTTACTGGTTCATTAGCTTACACCCAATCTCCTGAAATGATAAACGGAGAAGTAAACTATGCAAAAACTCCAACCATGGGGCTTGGCGTAGTATTAAGCAGCAACATTAGTGAAAATGTAGACTTTACAATTTCAAGCAATTCAAACTTCAATTCAGTAAGCAATACGTTGGAAAGCCAAACAGAAACCAATTACTTTAACCAAAACACAAGGCTAAGACTGAATTGGATTTTTGGTGACGGTTTTGTATTCAGAAATACAGTTAACCATACCGCTAACTCCGGTCTTTCAGAAGGCTTCAACCAGAATTTTGTGTTATGGAACATGGAGCTAGGTAAAAAGATGTTGAAGCAAAAAGCTGAACTAAAGCTTTCAGTTTTCGACCTGCTAAAGCAAAACCAAAGCATTACCAGAAATGTAACGGGTTCTTATATAGAAGATAATCAAACCCAAATTCTCACTCAATACTTCATGGTATCATTCATCTATAACATCAGAAGTTTTGGTCAAGGGCAAGACATTCCGTCAGACAGAATGGAAAGATTCCAGCAAATGAGGCAGAGGTTTGGTAGAGGAGGTTGATTCGGCACTAATAATGAGTAAGGTGAACCCATTGGTCACTTAAAACTCATATTTCACAACTATTAACTTAGGTATTTAAAAAGAATTCCTAAGTTAATAGTGTCGAAAACACTCATGAAATATTTATACACACTCACACTTCTCCTCTTTTTTCAACTTTTAAACGCCCAAGATTTTCAAATTAAGGGAACAGTTAAAGACAGTACCACCCAAGAAGTACTGCCTTATGCCAATGTAATCCTTAAAAACCCTAGTGACTCTATTCTTCGAACAGACATCACCAATAGCGAGGGCCAGTTCACTTTAGAAAAAGTAGAAAAAGGCCAATACACTTTGCACATCTCGTTTGTTGGCTTCACTCCCCATATTGATAGTATTGATTTAGATGCTAACCTTCAATTAGGAGACATCATCTTATCAGAAAGCAGTACCGAATTAGATGAACTCACCATTGAGGGAGAGGCCATTCCTGTGGTAGTAAAAAAAGACACGCTAGAATACAATGCCGCTGCTTTTACTGTGCCAGAAGGTTCTGAGCTAGAAGACCTTCTCAATAAAATGCCTGGGGTGGAGGTTAAAGATGGAACCATTACAGTTAATGGAAAGCGGATAGAAAAGCTGTTGGTTGACGGCAAACCTTTTTTCGATGGCCAGATTCAATCTGCGCTCAAGAATCTGCCTGCCGATTTTGCAAAGAAGATACAGTTTATAGAAGAAAAGTCTGAACAGGCGCAATTCAGTGGTACAGACGATGGGGAAAGAACTCAAACCATGAATGTGGTGAGTAAACCCGAAAAGCGCAAAGGATACTTTGGTAGAATAGGCGGAACACTCAGCCCACCAGACAGATATAACCTAAACGGGAGTCTAGGAGCGCTAAAAGGTGATAATCGATATAATTTGAGTGGAAGCATGAGCAACTTAGGCTCAGAGTCAAGTATATCAATTCCTTCAGGCATGAGCTCGGCAGATATGTCTAGAATAATGGCCATGCAGGGTGGCTCTGGAGGTATTGGCGGCAGCAGGTCACTAGGAGGGTCTTACTACAGAGAGTTTTCTGAAAAACTAGAAATAAACGCTTCATTAAGATGGAGCAATAGCGATTCGTTCAGTGAAACAGACATTACTCGCCAATACATTCAAAGTTCTGACCAAGGCAGGGTGTATACTGAACAGTCTGAAAGAAATAGAGAAAGCACAAACATTTCTACCTCGGTTTCCCTCAACTATAAACCCAGCAAAAAAGATCATTTCTCTATACGTCAGACATTTACTTCGGCAAACTCACTAAACTCCAATTGGAAAACAGGAGAAACCATATTGAATGGAGACTTTCTTAACTCAACGCTTAACAGGAGTTATATGGAAAACGAAAGAATTGGACTGGACACCAGACTTTCTTGGAGGCACAGGTTCAAAAAAGAAGGTAGAACATTCTCTTTCACCTTCGGTAATTCTTACAACAAGGCTGAGGGCACAGACTCCGTGAAATCACAAAATAGATTTGCGGATGGCAACATTCAAGAACAAGACTTCGACCAGATCTCTAACCCTGAAGATAATGCATCCGCCAGAACGGCATCAGTTACTTTTACAGAGAAAGTCGGTGAGAAAAGCAACCTCAGCTTTCGTTACAACTTCTCTCATGAGCAAGACAAAACAGAGCAGCTACTTCTAGACTTCAATGAAAATACTCAGGCTTATTCCGAGCTAGACCCGCTTCGCTCTAGTCAGTTTGAGTTAAACAACAAAGATCACAAATTCAATTTCACCTTTAACCTACCAATTAGTGAGAAGATATATATAGGACCAAGGTTGGCCTACAGAACTACCACAATACTAAACGATCAGGTTTACCCTAACGAAGTAGACACTAAGAATCAATTCAATGGTTTTACACCGAGTATTTCAATAGATGTGAGAGCAGAAAAGTCGGCTCAGTTAAGAGCTACAATATCCCGATCTATGCGAGTTCCGAGAGCAGAACAGCTCCAGAACGTTTTAGACAACAGCAACCCACTATTTCTTCGCCAAGGTAACCCAGATTTAAAGCAAGGCTTTACAAACAGCATAAACATTAGCTATTATAAGTTTGAAGAAGAGAGCGGTGTATATAGCTCTTTGAGTCTTTACGCGACATCCAGCGAAAATCAAACGACAAATTTCACCATTGTTGGCGATGGCACTAACAGCCCTAATGGAATAGACCTACCAATAGGCGCCAGGTACTCCAGACCTGTAAATATCTCAGGGGCTAAGAATATTAACTTTAGTGGCTCAACATCTATACCCTTATTGAAGAAAAAACTATCCTTAGCACTTAGAATCGGAGGCGACTATGCTTTCAATCCACAGTTTCTGAATGAAGTAAGACAGTCTTCAGAGTCTTTCGCATACTCCTTAGGTTTTGGCTTAGAAAGTAAGTTTTCTGAAAAGTTAGACCTTGGCTTAAGTGTTTTACCAAGGTATTCAATCATCAACAACTCAAGTCTGGAAGACCCAAGCAGCAGATATTTTGCTTGGAATGCTATGCTCAGAACAAAGTGGACAATTGCAGCCGACTTCTACCTCACGAGTAACATCAATTACTCTTATAATGGCGGAGTCAACAATCTGGGCAGCTTCGATCAGCTTATATGGAGTGCCTCTTTAGGAAAAAAGATACTGAAGAAAAAACTAGATCTTAACATTCAGGCAAATGATATTCTGAAGCAATTATCTGATCAAAACAGATCCATCAATTCAGAATATATTCAAAACTCCTCTACTATACTTCTAAGGCAAATCTTGAGGTTCAGCATTACCTATAAATTCAACAAGTTTGGGTAAATGAATTACTAGAGTCTTGGACTTCAGCACCCTAATCTTTATGCTCAGAATTAGGCCTTTTAAGAGGTGAAGCTTCGAGCGTAACCTTAAGTAAGTTTCCTTTATTATCTTTTCCTGGGCTTATACCTAATGATCCGTGAATCTGATTTAATCTCACCAAAATGTTTGCCCACCGGGTGCTTTTACCTTCACTGGGGTCAAATTGGCCCCCATCATCCTCTATTTGCAATTCAAAAACGCCATCATCTTCATGATTCAATTGAATAACAATTTGCTTAGTTGCTGAATTCTGAAGTATGTCCTTTATCCACTCTTGGGTTATCCGAAATAATGAAAGCTCAACGAGTGCAGACAGCCTAACATTGTTTCCACGAACCTGCACCTCACAATTCACCTTTTCTTCAGTAGTTAACCTACTTGCCAACTCTCTCAATGCAGAAACCAGCCCTCTCTTAATCAAAGATTGCGGCAACAAATCGAAGCTCATTCGATCTAGTTCTGCATTCATTTCATAAAGCACTGACCCCGCATTTTTATGTACTTCTAGAGGCTTTTCACGATCTGTAGATGAAGTCTCCTTTAGTTGAGAAAGATTAATCTCTAAAACGGAAATTAACCTACCAAAGCGATCGCGCAAATCTTCAGCTATGTGAGCTCTATCTTTTTCATAAGAAGCTATAACCTCATTGAGCTCAACCTCCTTTTGTTTCAGACTCTCCTCGTGTTTTTTTCGAAAGTCATTCCGTTTTAGCCTTTCTTTCCATAGCAAATAAACAAGTGCCAGAGATGCCAGCAGAGATACTAATAAAGCTAAGTAAATCAGGCCCTTTGGATTCTCTGTGCTGCTCAGAAACAACAACTGATTTGGTATGGAAAATACTTTACCAATATCTAAGCCTAGCACCCTCACATCTAACAAACCAACAAAAGCAAAGAGCCAACTGTAAAACAATATTTTCAATTCAAAGCCACATAATAGAAGGGTAAAAATAAGAAATGAGCGCACAAAAAAAGCCTCAAAACTGAGGCTTTCAATTATTTTTAAGAAGCTACCTAATTAGGCACTGAAACTTCTACTGTTTCTCTTTCTTCTACAACAGGTCTATGGTCGTTCTTCACTAACTCTTTTGCAACCTCCTCTTTAGGCGAAGCAACTTCTTCTTTAGTGAGTTTTAGGAACAATCCATAGCCAAATACCAGTATGGCCAGCGAAACGCTGATAAAATGTAAAATTCTACGACTTTTGGTTGAAGACAGCATGAGTGTTTAATTCTACACTAAGAACGCACTACTTGTGCAAAACCCTAAGTCTGAACACTACTTTTTTGTCGAAAACAGTCATTTTATTACATAAATGCCACACTTACTTCAATAAGTTTAACTTAACTCTCTGAACTTTCGAAGTCACGAATTGTATTTTCAATTATATCGCAACACTCGTGAAGCTGTTCTTCTGTCATTACCAACGGAGGTGCAAAACGAATAATGTTTCCGTGAGTTGGCTTAGCGAGTAACCCATTCTCTTTCAGCTTAACACAGATATTCCATGCTGTTGAACTGGTTGGTTCATCATTAATAACAATTGCATTGAGCAAGCCCTTACCTCTTACCAAAGCAACCAAGTCTGTAGTAGCAATGAACTTGTTCATTCGCTCACGGAAAATCTCTCCTAACCTTCTGGCATTTTGAGTGAGCTTCTCATCTCTAATTACTTCTAGAGCTGCCACTGCTACTGCACCAGCTACAGGGTTACCTCCAAAAGTAGAACCGTGAGTACCCGGAGTAATTACGTCCATTACTTCATCATTCGCCAAAACAGCAGATACAGGGTATACACCACCAGAAATAGCTTTACCAAGAATTAAAATGTCTGGCTGCGCATAAGTAGACTGCTTTTCGCAATGACCTTGGCAAGAACAGTTTCCACAAACAGCTAAAAGGCCACCAGTTCTACCAATACCCGTTTGAATTTCGTCTGCCATAAAAAGCACATTGTATTCCTTACAAAGCTTAGCCACATTTTGCATAAACTTTTCGTTCGGAACATTAACCCCGGCTTCTCCTTGAATAGGCTCAATCAACACCCCTACAATATTATTAAGCTGTAGAGCTTCTTCTAAAGCTTCTTTATCGTTGTACTGAATTTTTATGAAGCCATGGGTGTATGGACCAAAATTCCTTCTTGCGTCTTGGTCGCTAGAAAATGAAATAATGGTAGTTGTTCTTCCGTGAAAGTTTTGATCGAAGACAATGATTTTCCCTTCGTTCTCATCTACTCCTTTTTTCTCATAACCCCATTTTCTGGCAATTTTTATAGCGGTTTCTACAGCCTCGGCTCCAGTATTCATTGGCAACACCTTATCGAAGCCAAAGTATTCTGTTACATATTTTTCATACGGACCAAGTACATCATTGTAGAATGCTCTAGATGTTAGCGTTAACGTTTGTGCTTGTTCTGTCATAGCCCCAACAATTCTTGGGTGGCAATGCCCTTGGTTTACAGCACTATAGGCCGAAAGGAAATCGTAGTATTTTTTACCTTCAACATCCCACATGTAAACACCTTCTCCTTTAGAAAGCACCACTGGTAGTGGATGATAGTTATGAGCTCCGTGTTTATTTTCTAATGCTATGGCTTCTTTACTCGATTGTACTAATTCCATGATAGTTTACTTTAAATTTGTTCCTCCAAACAATACGAATCATTCAAAGGTATCAAAATCATTTCAGCCTGAAAACATGAGCAAACGTTCAAAGAAGCAAACGAACTTTGAAAGTAAAACCGAAGATTACTACATTGACGATAATGGCTTGCTAGTATTCACCGCACACTACCATAAAAAGAGAGGATATTGCTGCCAAAATGGTTGTAGACATTGCCCTTACGGATTTAAAAAATGACAAACACTTTTCAGAATTTGTCGGTAAACCTAGCCGAGCTACCAGAAGTAAAACAATCGGAGTTTCATGGTATTGAGAAAAAGTACCTCAAGGTTTCTCTAATTAGTAGAAGCCTGTGGTTTCTGGCCCTTATTATTAGCGCGGCCTGTATTATACTCTTCAATGACGATATAGACAAAGGTGTTTTTGAGTTTGGTGTTTCTATTGGCCCTATCTTACTTTTTTGGGTCTTTAGTCTGGTCTACGCGATAAAAGCATTCCCTAGAAAGCGTTATAGCTTGCGGGAAAAAGACATCATTTACACCAAAGGCTTACTATGGCAAACCAGAACTTCCATTCCTTTCAACAGAATTCAACATGCTGAAGTGAAGCAAGGGCCTATCGAAAGAATGTTTTCACTACACAGCCTTAAGGTATTTACTGCTGGAGGAGACAGCAGCGATTTGGTTATTCCTGGTTTGGAAGAGGAAAATGCCAGCCGCATTAAAGAATATATTATGGGAAAAACTGCATTAGATGGAACAGATCAGCAGTAAGTTCTCGCAACCATCTAGGCAATCTAGAGTGGCGATTGCCATTATTCTAATCAAGTTTATCCGGTTTACCATTCGAACCTTCTGGCCTATTGCCCTTAGTATTTTCATTGGCAGAAAGTCTGGCAGTTCGTTTCAAGACATTATAGGTTATGTGGCGCTCGGACTAGCAGCTTTTAACCTCATAGGATCAGTTCTTACCTATTTTCGCTTCTATTTCCATATTGAAGACGGAGCTTTTGTGATAGACAAAGGCGTATTGAAAAGGTCTAAAACCAACATTCCTTTCGAACGGATTCAAACCATCAATTTACAACAGAACATTGTTCATCAGATTTTTGGCGTAGTGAGTCTTGAGATTGACACTGCGGGAGCCAAAAAGTCCGAAATGACAATAGATGCACTTAAGAAAGAAGATGCGGAAGCACTGCGCCAATATATACTCGAAGAAAAAGATCAGCTTTCTGAAGTAGCGGCAACACCCGGCTCTACAGAACAGGTTGTTCAAGAGTCTTTTGAAGAAGATGTAATTCTTAAGCTAGACATAGGCGACCTAATCAAAATTGGAGTCAGCCAAAACCATCTGCGATCTATGGCTATCCTCTTCGCCTTTGTATTTTCCACGCTGAACGAGGTAACAGATAGTGTATCGGACATGGTAGAAGAACAGCTATCGGGATATCAAGAAGCCATACTCTCAAACGGATGGGTAGTATTTGCTGGTTCAGTAGTTATAGTCGGCATTATCTCATTTATATACTCACTAGTAAATACAGTTCTCAAAAACTTCGACCTAAAACTAACTACCAGAAAAGGTGGACTCAGAGTTATTAGAGGCTTACTAAACAAAGAGGAAATCTCCATCAACAAGTCTAAGGTTCAGAATATCTCGTGGTCAGATAATCCTTTGAGGAGAGCCTTTAAAATGTACACCATTCAAATTGAACAGGCTAGTAGTGCTCAGGCCGATCAGTTGAAGTCTAAGATTAAAATTCCTGGCAGCTATATGCAACAGGTTCGGCAGGTACTCGAGGTTGTTTTCCCTAAAGAATTCATTGCTGAGGGAGAAAAGCACAAGGTCAGTATTTTGCTTAAGTACCGTATATTTGTGTTTTCGGGCGTACTACCTGCATTAGTAGCTACTTCGGTAGCCCTTTATCATTTAGGAAATAATGGTTTATGGTTCTTAGTCTGGATTCCCATCATCTGGCTTACTACTTCTCTTTACTACAAGAAAAGGTCATTCGAGTTGAATGACGAAATGCTGACTAACAACAGAGGCACGTTCGGTAACTACCATGAGATATTTCAACTCTATAAAGTGCAAGCAGTTAGCATCAAACAAAGTTGGTATCAGAGAAGAAAGAATTTAGCGTCTGTAGTGTTTCATACTGCTGCTGGATCTCTCCGAATACCCTTTATTCCTTTACAGCAGGCAGAAGAGTTAGAGAACTTTGTGCTCTATAAAGTTGAAACGGACAGAAGAAAGTGGATGTAAAGCGGAATTTGCACCTTTTGAAAAAACCATCTTTCTTGGCTTATATTTTTTAAAGAATGTTGGCAGGTTAAATTTTTATTCAGATATTTGCAGTCCGTTTGAGAAAAGCGGATAATTCAGATAGTTATGGCAAGAGTTTGTGATATCACAGGAAAGAAAGTACAGGTAGGAAACAATGTTTCTCACGCTAACAATAAAGTAAAGAGAAAGTTCTACCCTAACCTGCAGAAAAAGAGATTCTATATCCCTGAAGAAGACAAGTGGATCACTTTGAAAGTATCTACTTCAGCAATCAGAACCATTAACAAAAATGGTATCTCTGCAGTACTAAAAAAAGCAAGACAAAACGGTAACATTTTAGTATAATAGCGTTACAGAACGTTATTATGCTATGATTAAAACCATAAGAATATATTCAATCCTGATAGCGTTGCTATCAGGATTTTTTGTTTGCCAGGCACAAGAGCGAAGAGGGGACTATCTTTCTGCCGAATTTCATAAAGACAGGCGAGAGCAGCTCAGAAAGCGCATGCCTCAAAACTCTGTTGCCGTATTTTTCGCTAATCCAGTTCGCAACAGAGCCAATGATGTAGACTACGTCTACCATCAAGACCCGAACCTCTATTACCTTACAGGCTACCGAGAGCCACATGCAGTTTTACTTGTTTTTAAAGAGCAACAAACTGATGCAGATGGCGAAGGCATTAATGAGATTTTCTTTGTTCAGGAGAAAAACCCCATGGCCGAAATGTGGACGGGCCGAAGAATGGGAATTGAAGGGGTTAAAGAACGGTTGAAAATTGAGCAAGCCCACAATGGCTCTACTTTCAAAGATTATAATATAGATTTCAGCAAGTTCGATAAAGTGCTTTTCTACGACTTTAAGAACGATGTAAGAGACAACCCTAATGACCAAGCCGATCTATACAGCTTAATCAATCAGTTTAAGCAGAAGGCTGGCTACATCTCTGACAACAATACGCTAGGCAAAGAACTTCCTTCTAAAAACTTAGACGTAAAGGAGCTAAACAACATTATGTCGGCACTCAGAGGCATAAAAACTCCAGAAGAAATTGAATTGCTTCGCAAAGCAGTATTTATTTCTACTGTTGGTCAGGTAGAAGTAATGAAAGCCATGAAGCCAGGTATGTCAGAAACCGAAATTCAAGGCATTCATGAATATGTGTTTAAGAAATACGGATCTGAATATGAAGGCTACCCTTCAATTGTAGGTGCTGGCAATAATGGTTGCATTCTACACTATATTGAAAATGAAAAACCACACATTGAAAGCAAAGAAATGATTCTGATGGATCTTGGCGCAGAGTACCATGGCTACACAGCTGATGTTACGCGCACCATTCCAATTGATGGAAAGTTCTCTCCAGAAGAAAAGGCTATTTACGACCTCGTATTAAAAGCTCAAGACGTAACCATCAAAATGAGCAAGCCAGGAACAACATTTAGCGAAGTTACCGCCAAAGCAAGGGAAATTATTAACGAAGGCTTGGCCGAATTAGGCATTATTTCTAGCCCTAAAGCCCGCCATCTTTATTTCCCACATGGACTGTCGCACCATATTGGCTTAGATGTACACGATTTAGGCACTTATGGAGAAATGCAGGAGAATATGGCCATTACCATAGAGCCTGGTATTTATATTCCTGAGGGCTCAGATTGTGACCCTAAATGGTGGGGCATTGCCGTTAGAATTGAAGACGATATCCTAATCACCAAAGACGGCTACGAACTGCTGTCCGATTTTGCCCCAAGAACAACTGAAGCTATTGAAACCATGATGAAGCAACCTAGCCCACTAGATGCTTTCAATTTACCAGACTTTAAAGGCAAAAAGTAATTTTTCAAAAACATCACCTATAATCTAAACCGACAGGGGACATTTTCGAATATGGCCATCAATAACTACTACCAAGAAAATAGCGCATATCTAGAAAGCAATCCATCATGGCATATCGAAGACTCACCATGGAAGGCAAAGCAGATTCTTAAAATGATTAAGAAAAACTCGCTTCAAATTAACTCAATTGCCGAAATCGGCTGCGGAGCTGGTGAGATTCTGAACCAGCTACAGACCTCTTTACCTAAAAATGTACTATTCACTGGCTTTGATATTTCTCCGGACGCTATCAAAATGGCTCAAAAAAGAAAAAGCCAAAGGGTATCTTTTAGACAGGAGGATATGATAAAATCTAGAGAGTTCTTTGACCTTCTACTTATGATTGATGTGTTTGAACACGTGGAGGACTATATGGGGTTCCTAAGAGCATGCAAAGATAAGTCGGAATATAAATTATTCCACATCCCTCTTGACGCCTCAATGTTTATGATCTTTAGGAATAAACTCTTAACCATGAGAAAATCTGTTGGCCACCTACATTATTTTATGAAGGATACTGCTCTTGCGACACTCTCAGACACAGGCTACGAAATTGTAGACCACTTTTACACTTCAATCATTTTAGATATCCCAAGAAAATCGATTAAATCAAAAATGGGCTACATGCCAAGAAGACTTTTATCTCTTATGAGTGAAGACTTTGCTGCTAAAACTATTGGAGGTTTCTCACTAATGGTGCTTGCAAAATGACAGAACTCCATAAATACTTAAGGCCTCCAACTACTCTCTGTTTTGCCCCAAGAACAACTGAAGCTATTGAAGCCATGATGAAGCAACCTAGCCCACTAGATGCTTTCAATTTACCAGACTTTAAAGGCAAACAATAGACTATCTATTGAAGGCAATTCAGGCCTAAAAAGCACTAAACGAGAAACTCACTCCAGACCAAAGGGTGGGTTTCTTTTTTTTTATACAATTAGAAAATCACTTTAAATTTACCCATACGGGCAAATCACTTTTCGAAAAAGTCCGGATTCTCACTTTACAAGTCCTGATCTGTTAACTCGGACATTTGAGTTTTTGCTACTCCCCACATTTGTATCATCACGAAGCAAAACAACAAGCAAAACTCAATTATCATGAAAAAACAACTTTTTACAATTGCACTCTTTTTACTGGCCAGTACGGCCTTTGCCCAAAAAACCTATTTAGACATTCTCGCCAACTACTCCCCTTCTACTTTCTATTATGGGAATTCAAATAGCGAACTAAAGGATTACCGTGAAAATTTAAAGGGTATTCAAGCAGGGCTTTCCTTTCAGGCCGGTATTACCGAGAACTTCACCCTAGTATCTGAGCTTTACTACATGCAAAAAGGTAGTAAGCTCAAGGCTGACAATCCTGTAAATGGAGTTAAAACTAAAACCCGACTTCACCTGATAGAAATGCCTGTACTTGCTAGGCTATATTTAGGCAAATTCTATTTAAATGCAGGGCCGTCTATCGCCTACCAAACAGGCGGAAAAGTAACACTTTCCCCCACAGAGACGTCTCCAGAAACTAAGACTAAGATTCAGTTTGGAAATGGAGATGATGAATATAAACGATGGGATGCTGGGGTAGAGTTTGGTGGTGGTTATGAACTTCCATTCAAGAAAACCATGCGAGTAACTTTTGATGTTCGCTACCACGTTGGCCTAGTAAATATCTCTAATGTTTCTGAAGTCTATAACAGATCGCTGCTCTTCAACGTCATGATTTCGAAACCATGGAAAACCAACCCATTCGCTAAAAAATAACTGAAGCCCAAAACAAAAACTCAAACAACAACATTATGAAAAACTCAATTTACACCTTCAGCCTTATACTAGTGGTCTTTTTATTAGGCTGTAGCAATGACGATGCACTAGCACCCACTGAACAGTTTACCGATGCGGAAAGCTATTTTTCCGATATCAACTTTCAAGGCTCGGTATTGATTAAGAAGAATGGAAATACCATTCTAAACAGGTCTTATGGTGAAGCAAACCTAGGTCAGAACGAGAGCAATACACCAGAAACAAAGTTCCGAATTGGCTCTGTAACCAAAACCTTTACTGCCATGGCTATGGTTCAGCTTAAACGCGATGGACTTATTGAAAGCTTTGACCAGAAACTAAGCGAATTTGATGATGAATTTCCCGAAGGAGATAAAATTAGCATTCGTCATCTGCTTAGCCACGGTTCTGGCCTGCCAGATTATGTAGACGCCATTGAGCCTATTGCAAAAAGTGGCACCTACGTATCTCCAGAAGATATTCTGGACGCCATAATGGAAACTGTAGAAGAAGATGGACTGCTCTTTGAACCAGGCAGTGCAGTGAGTTATAGCAACTCTAACTTTCTAATTGCCGCTTTATTGATTGACGAGCTAACAGATGAAGGCTATGAAGAATACATCAGGCTGAACGTTCTCGAGCCACTCAATATGAACGATACAGAGCTGGGCGAAAATGAAATTACAGAGTCTGGCTACGCTCATGGCTATGAAGGTTCAGAAGATGTATCTTCTTACCCAATGCCTGTGGCCTACGGAGCTGGCGACTGGACGAGCACAACAGCAGACCTAGCCCGTTGGGCAGAAGCTGTAATGGGTGACTGGTTCACGGCAGAAGAGCGTAATGACGTATTTCCTGGCGATGTGCCAGCAGGTTACACTATGTTCGGTTTAGGATGGTTCAAAAGCAACTTAGCCAATAAAGATTTCTATTGGCATGGTGGCGACATCTCGGGCTTTACAGCACTCATGGGCTTTGAACCAACAACTGGTGGAATTGTGATCGCACTGAGCAATCAGGGGGACAAGGGCGATCAGCGTTTCGAAATCATAGAGACGCTATTAGCGCACCAATTCTAAATCACCTAGCATGCCTATCCAAGCAAAATTCATTGTAACCAAAGTGCGTCTCTTGCAGGCGCTTTGGTTACTTCTTGCCGTTTTTCAGGCTTTAATTTTGGCTGGCTTAATAGACTACAAATACATAGCTGGTGGAAGACTCACAAGTTGGGAGCAAGCGCAAGAGCATTTGGTTATGGCCATTTCGGTCTTAATTGGCTTCACACTACTACTTGAAAAATTCTATAGAAGTATAGTAGAAAAAGACTGGTCTAAAAAGTGGTTACGTGGAGTCATTTTGGTCATTGGCATTTACTTTATTCTAAACACAGTGGGCAACCTTTTGGCGGTAACGCTTTTTGAAAAAGTAGCCTTCACGCCCATTACCGCAATTTCAGCTATCTTTTGTATCCAATTCGCCAGCAAATCAAACAAGTATGAAACAAGCACCGAACTGTAACGAACCATTCCCACTGCAAGGCTATAACAAGCTTTGTTTCTTGAAAAACGTGGTCAAGAATCCGAAGATAGAAATCGGTGATTTCACCTATTACGATGACCATGATGATGTAGCAAATTTCGAAAAGAATGTTCGCTACAACTTCGACTTTATTGACGACAAACTGATTATCGGTAAGTTCTGTAGCATTGCTTCTGGTGTTCAGTTTTTACTCAATGGAGGCAACCATTTAATCCAAGCCATCTCATCTTTTCCCTTTGCCATCTTTGGTCATGGGTGGGAGAACGCCATGCAAGACAAAGCCTACCCAGTAAGGGGCAGCATTACAGTAGGAAGCGATGTTTGGATTGGCCATGAGGCCGTAATTCTTCCTGGAGTAACCATAGGAGATGGCTGTATTATTGGCGCCCAATCTGTAGTTACCAAAAGTGTAGAGCCTTACACCATAGTGGGTGGAAACCCAGCAAAACCAATCAAAAAACGATTCAATGAAGAAGAAATTGAAACGCTCTTAAAAATTGAGTGGTGGAATTGGCCCGTTGATGTCATTACCCAAAATATTCAGCTGTTGACATCGAAAGATATTAAAGCCCTGATGCAAGTACACCAACAACTTAAAAGCGCTTAAAATGAAAACACTTTACAAGATTGGTGGAAGCGCTGCGCTAACCCAAGCGACTATCTACATATTTGGCTTTATCTTACTCATTGGCTCACTCAACCCTGAAGCAAGCTCCCTCAGCATAAATGAAAGACTAGCTTTTTTGAGTAGTAACCAAGCCCTTTATCAGTTATGGATTTTCGTAATCTATGTGCTCTTCGGTGTGGTATTGGTTTTTTTAAGCTTCGCTCTAAATGGCATCCTAAAAGCCAAGAAACCTATTCTTTCAGGCATAGCTGTCATATTTGGGTACATCTGGTCAGTACTCGTCATTGCCAGCGGTATGATCACGAACATAGGTTTAGAAGCCGCCTTAGCCCAGCAGCCCAAAAATATTCAACAAGCAAGTCAGCTTTGGCTTACCATTGAAACCCTTCAAAATGGATTAGGTGGTGGAGTTGAAGTAGTTGGGGGAATTTGGGTATTGCTTGTTACCCTTGCTGGCCTAAAGGCCCATCAATTGCCAAAGGTCATGCATTGGCTTGGGCTTTTGGTGGGTTTGGCTGGTATTCTAACTGTAATTCCAGGGCTCGGAGATTTAGGAGTCGTTTTCGGACTTCTCCAAATTGTATGGTTCGCTTGGCTGGGCATAGTCTTGCTTAAAACAAAAGATTAAACTCAAACCTCAAACAACAGAAAGGAAGCGCACCGAACTCTCGGAGTAGCTTCCTTTTGTTTTTCTATCCCTTTCTAATTTTTCCAAAACACATTTTACTTTAGAATAGTATCTATTTTAGATTAAGCATTTCAATACACTATTTTTCAAAAAACCTCAACAGTAACGGTGTAGCACACCCACTAGATTATGCTCAAAGAAAGAACCATTGGTATTGTTGGCATTGGCCCCAGAGGCGGACATGCATTTGAATCCCTAGTTGTAGAGTTAGCCAAAAAGAATGCACTTAGCGGAATACGCTTTATTCTTTTTGAAAGCACTGGTAATTTTGGAAATGGACAAGTCTATAGTCTTGATCAGTCTGAGGCTAACTGGATAAACATTCATGAGCGAATATTAGAAATTGAAGGGAGAGAAGCCGTCAATTTCGGAGACATAGCCATCCCTCCTTTTCCTTCGTACCATGAATGGATAAGCGTGAACTGGGAAGAGGCTTCTGTAACACTCGCAGACAGCTATCCACCACGTGCTAAAATTGGCAAATACCTCAAAGAACGATTTGAATCGTTGGTCAGCGCATTACGTGAGGCCAATATTGTATCACTTCGTACCGAACGAATTGAAAACTTAAGACTGAATGACGACCAATACATTACACTCAGCTCTTCCATAGAGCATTACGACCAACTCAACGAAGTTCTTTTAACCATAGGTCATCAACCTGCAGAACCATCAGAAGAGATTGTCGATTGGGAGCAAAAGACTGACCAGAATAAGAATATTGAACTATTCAGGTCGCCATACCCCTTGAGCAACATCCTTGAACATGAGCTTCTATCTCCCAATACCAAAATAGCTATCCGTGGTTTTGGATTAGCAGCTATAGACTTAATTAGAGCCGTTGCCAATAAGTTTGGAGCCTTCAACATAGAGCATCCAGAAACTCAATTATGCTCTTATAGCACCAACTACTCGTTAAAAAACTTACTCTTTCCTTACTCGCCCGATGGGCTCCCTCCTGTACCGAAGCCTTTAAATGCCGCTGTAGATAAATGGTTTCAGCCATCTGAACAGCAGATGAGCCATTTTGAAGGTGCAATAGGAGATAGAAAGACTCAGCGAGAAGCCAGCGATACCAGTTTCATATTGAAGGCTTTTGCCCCAATGGCAGCAGAAATATTTGAGCGCTTGCCAGCCCCCTATAATTATCAAATATCAGAAAAGGCTAAGGTTGAACAGGCCGTCATAGAATGGTTAAAAGACCAGAGCTATGAACACCCAACCATGTTGCCCAAAGACCTGTCGGTACTCGAAACTTTGCAGGCATATGTAGGAATGGCAGTTGGCAAAAGAGCCATAAGCTTGGATTACTGTATTGGTCAGGTTTGGCGGCATTGCCAGCCGTCCATTTATGAAGAGCTTTCTTATAACGTTTGCTCTAACAATGTAGCAAAAGAGATTGTAGCCTTAGATGAATCTACCAAGCGCTACTCATTTGGGCCTCCTGTGGAGAGCATCCAACAACTAATTGCGCTCATAAAAGCTGGTATTCTCAATGTTGACCTAGTTCATAACCCAGATATTAAAGTCACCAAAAAGGGATGGAACCTAAAAAAGGACGAATTAGAACATACTATTCCGATAATGGTAGACTCTGTTTTACCCTCCGCCAAAGTAGATCAGGTAAGCTCGAGTTTAGTAAAGAACCTTCTTACTCAAAACCTAATTCAGCCACTAGATGAAGAGTTAGGGATTGCAACAACAGATAAGGGCTACATCTTGTCAGAAAATGACCAAGAATTGCCAATGGCTCTTCTTGGCCGTTTGGCCAAAGGAACTGTTGTGGGAGTAGACGCCATTTTAGAATGCTTAGGGAAGCGCCCAAAAATTTGGGCTAAAGAAGCCAGCAGGAGACACCAACAATGGTTAGAAAAAGGTTAATCAATAAGGCATTACACTTTCCCTTTCAGGTTATCCTGCTCAATTTTACCACTCACAGTTACTGGTATAGCATATTCTGGTTTATAGATTTTAAGCTCCACAATATCGGCTGGCATAGAGAACCCTTCCTTAGTAAGTCTATCTACCGTTAGGCGCATCACTTCACTTTTAAGCTGAAGAACTGAGCCTTCAAAGTCGTGAGAATTTGTCCAGAAATGGATATTCAGATTAATTGTACTGGTACCGAATTCCTGAATAACCACAAAGGGTTCCATACCTTCGGCCTGCACTAGGCCATTTAACTTAGAGAGTTCATCTAGTACTACTTTATTGGCTTTCACCAAGTCATCTCCATAGTCTATACCAATTATAAAGTTGTGCCTCATCAAACCATCTCGGGTAAAATTGGTCAGCATATTTTTGATGAGCGAAGCATTCGGCACAAACACATCACGCCCATCGAAAGTGCGTACATGCGTACTTCTAAAGTTTAGTGCGCGCACCGTACCGGTCATTCCTTCAATCTCTATAATATCGCCAATGCTGAAGGGTCTGGAAAAGGCCAGAAAGAAGCCAGCTAAGAAATTTTCTCCAATATCTTTAAAGGCAAAACCAATAATTAAGGCCGAAACCCCAGCCCCGGCCAGCAAACTACTAGCCGCCTTGCTCCATCCAACCTCGTTGAGAAATGAGGTAAGGCCAATTATAAGGAAAATGAGAAATACAATTCGGGCTATGAAATTGGTAAGCAACTGATCATTGAGTCGCTTTATAAGCCTTCTCTTAATTAAAGATTGAAGCCCATAACCGATCAGTATGAAAATGATGAGCAGCCCGAACCCGATGAGAATTGACGGTGCGTTTTCCAGCACATTCGACCAAAAATTATCGAATGCTATTTGTAGTTTTTCGTTCATGGTTGAAGCAATTAAAAAATGGTTGACTTTTAGACAACTAGTAAAATGCTGACTTTTGTTTTGAATGAAGACGAAAATATAGACCACCAGAAATACCAATCTCCCACGTTCACTCCTTCAAGATTAACTGTAAACCAATTATTATTAAGCCCCAACAATCACCCCTACCTTAGCAACCATGAGCGAGTTTCTATTCAGGCACATCAATAAGTTTGTAAGTATTGATCACTCTCAATACCAAGCCATACTCCCCTTCTTTGAAGAGCAACAGCTCGAAAAGAAAGAAGTGGTAATTGAAGCCAATACCAAGTGCGACAAACTCTTCTTTGTAGAGAAAGGATGTCTCCATATATCTTTTATAGACACTGCGGGAATGGAAAAGACCGTAAAGTTTGCCATTGAAGGCTGGTGGATTACGGATTTTATGGCATTTAATAACCAACAACTAACGGAATTCAAAACCCAAGCAGTAGAGGCTTCTACTGTTTACAGCATCACCTATTCGGCATATTCAGATCTATTGCATCAGCACCCCAACCTAGAGCGATATTTCAGAAACATATGGGAAATAGCCTATGGCGCATCCATTATCCGAATGAAGTATGTTTTTGAATACTCTAAGGAGGAAATGTTTAACCGCTTTCGCGAAAACTTTCCAGAATTTGTAGAAAGAGTCCCTCAGTATATGCTGGCTACTTTCTTAGGGCTCACACCAGAATATTTAAGCAAAATAAGAGCAAAAAAGCTTTCTTAAACTAGGTTAAGTTTTTTCCATTCTTCACCCTCTAGTTTTGCTTCAAACAAAAAAAGAAAGATGGAAAACAGAATTCAAATTGATCAGATTGACCCTAAAAGTTTCAAAGGACTACTTACGTTAGAACAGCACCTTAATGACTGCAGCATGAACAAAACTCATGTTGAACTCATTAAAATTAGAGCATCACAAGTAAATGGCTGTGCCTTTTGCCTAGATATGCACAGTAAAGATGCTATTGTAAATGGAGAATCGGCACAGAGGCTCTTTGTACTGAATGGATGGAGAGACACGAACTTTTTCTCGGAAGAAGAGCAAATAATTCTGATGGTTACAGAAGAGGTTACCTTAATACACAATGGGGGCTTAAGCACCGAAACTTATAACAAGGCACTCTCAATTTTGGGCGAAAAATACCTAGCTCAGGTAATTATGTCTGTAGTAGCTATTAATGCTTGGAATAGAATTGCCATTAGTACGCATAAACCAATTACAGAATAATTAGATTTGTACCTTCATGTCTCTGATAGACAGGCAATTTATTTTAAATAAATTTTAAACTCTGCTTTTTAATATCAGAATCACATTCGTATATTTGCAGTCCGAATTTTGAAAGCGAAGAGAAATGGCTAAGAAAGGTAATAGAGTTCAGGTGATTATGGAGTGCACAGAGCACAAGGACAGCGGAATGCCTGGTACTTCAAGATACATCACTACCAAGAACAGAAAGAACACAACTGAGAGATTGGAGTTGAAGAAGTATAACCCAATTCTTAAGAAATATACAGTTCACAAAGAAATTAAGTAATCATGGCTAAGAAAGTAGTTGCAACCCTAAAGAAAGAAGGTGGTGTAAAATACGCCAAAGTGATCAAAGCAGTAAAATCTCCTAAGACAGGTGCTTACACCTTCAAAGAAGAGATGGTTACTGAAGATATGGTTAAATCTGTTTTAGCCGATAAATAAGAAATTACCTAATATCATATATATTAAAGTCCCGTTAAGGGACTTTTTTGTTTGCCACTTCTTTTCGTCATTCTGAACTTGATTCGGAATCTTAGCGTAAGAGGGAATGAATCCCGAAATAAACTCAGGACAACCAATTTGGCTACAGCATATTAAAAGACAACTTCATCAAACCTCATTACTATGGCACTATTCGGTTTATTTTCTAAAGACAAGAAACAAAAGCTGGATCAAGGACTTGAAAAGACTAAAGAAAGCTTCTTTGGCAAGCTTGGCCGTGCTGTTGCCGGAAAGTCTAAAGTAGACGATGAAGTTCTCGATGAACTCGAAGAAATACTCATCACTTCCGATGTTGGTGTAGAAACCACCGTGAAAATAATTGAGAGGATTGAGGAACGCGTAGCTCGAGACAAGTACATGAACACTACTGAGCTAGACCAGATTCTACGCGATGAGATTGCCGAACTCTTAGCCGAAAATAATACTGAAGACTTAGCCGACTTCAAACTTCCAGAAGGTCACAAACCGCATGTAATTCTTGTAGTAGGCGTTAATGGAGTAGGCAAAACAACTACCATTGGTAAACTAGCCGCTCAATTTAAAAGCAAAGGCAAGTCTGTTGTGCTTGGTGCAGCCGATACCTTTAGAGCTGCAGCAGTAGACCAGCTAAAACTTTGGGGCGAAAGAGTAGGCGTTCCTGTAGTTGCTCATGGCATGAACACCGACCCGAGCGCTGTAGCCTTCGATGCTATTAAACAAGGCGTTGAAACCGGTGCCGACTTAGTAATTGTAGATACTGCAGGAAGGCTTCATACCAAAGTGAACCTCATGAATGAACTCTCCAAGATTAAGAGAGTAATGCAGAAGTTTATACCTGAAGCTCCTCACGAAATTCTTCTGGTACTGGATGGCTCAACTGGTCAAAATGCTTTTATCCAAGCAAAGGAATTCACCAAAGCCACTGAGGTTTCTGCACTAGCAATTACCAAACTAGATGGTACAGCAAAAGGCGGTGTAGTGATTGGTATCTCAGACCAATTCAAAATTCCAGTTAAGTATATTGGTGTAGGAGAAAAAGTAGAAGACCTTCAGGTTTTCAATAAAGCGGAGTTTGTAGACTCTCTTTTCAAGAAGTAAACAAGAGCCCACAAAATAAGAGTAAAAACATGAACGTTCTCGTACGTTTTACTGCTCTTTATCGGTCAAACCTCATGACAACCTTTATCTAATCAACTGAAATACAATAAGTTAAATTCATGGCACTCATCTTGTTCCTTGAAGTACAGATAGAAAACATTTGTACATTAACGAACAACTTATGAGTGCTATAGCGATACAAATTCCCCAAGTAAGTGGCGAGCAAGACATTGAGGTAGAAGTAAAGATAAATGGTCAAAAACGCTCATACAATTACCGTGTAGAGGTATTCTACTGGGCCGACTGTGATAACCCAAGCGATGACAGAGTAGATTGCATTCGTCAAATCCTTTCAAAATATGACTCTGATTGGGAGCTTTACCAAATTGGAATGCCTACAGATGAGTTAGTACCTATTACTTTCAGAAAGAGAAGAGGGTAGTTTAGAGTTTTACGTTCAAAGTTTTATGTCTCTGTCCTTCCCTGAAATAAGTTGACCGTTTTTAACCGAAGAATAAAGATGTTAAAAACAGGAAAACGTATCAGGCGTAAACGCGTCTATTCAGAGGATTTCAAGTTGAAGGTTGTTAATTTTTACGAATCTGGCCAGCGGACAGTGCTGGAGATGGTGCGTGAATATGACCTTTGCGAAGCGACAATTTATTCATGGATATACCGATATTCGGAATACAACAAGAAGTCCGTACAGGTAGTGGAGATGAAAGACAGTCAGCAGCACAAGATCAAAGAACTGGAGCAAAGGGTCAGGGAACTGGAGCAGGCCGTTGGCCGCAAGCAGATCAGCATCGACTACCTAGAAAAGATGATTGAACTTGCCAAGGAGCACTATGATATCGACATCAAAAAAAACTACGACACCCCACAATCTGGTGGTTCCAAGAAAACAAGGGTCAAATGAGCCACAGCCTGAACCAACTGTACCGGGCGCTGGGTACAAGCAGGCAGTCGGTACACCAAAGCAGGCAGAGACAGGCCTTGTTCGACAAAGAACTGGAAATGCTGATAAAAGAAGCTGACCTGCTAAAATCAGAGCACCCAGGCTGTGGGGTGGAGAAAATGTATTATACGCTACAACCAAAAACGATGGGCAGGGACAAGTTCTGCGAGATATTCCTTTCGTTGGGCTATGGTGTGAAAAAAGTGAAAAATTACCGTAGGACGACCTTTCCAGGCCATATCCGCCACCCCAACCTGATTGAGGGCATGGAGGTGTCTAGGCCATTTCAGGTGGTGCAGAGTGATATTACCTACTTTGACCTGAATGGTAGATTTCACTACCTAGTTTTCATAATAGATGTGTACACGAGGGAGGTTTTGGGGCATCAGGTTAGCCACCATATGCGGGCTGAGGCCAACCTAAAGGCACTTGATATAGCACTCAAGAAGATGGCGTTCAGGCCAGGAGGGCTCATCCATCATTCAGACAGGGGTAGCCAATACGGGAGCGACCTGTACACCCGTAAGTTGAAGAAAAAAGGGGTGCACATCAGCATGGGGTTGACGGCTACCGACAATGCCTATGCAGAAAGGGTCAACGGCATCATTAAAAACGAATACCTGAAACTCTGGAACATCGGCAATGAACAAGACTTAAGGCACAAAACAGCCAGGGCGGTCAAACATTATAACCAGAGAAGAAAACATAGGGCATTCAACATGAAGTTCAGCCCAGCGGAGTTTTATCAAAACTGGTTAACTTTGAGTACCCAAGACAGGCCGAAGGTGATTATTTACACCGAAGGAAAACCAAATCTCAAAGGGGCATCGAGCCCCAATGAGATTTACCCAAGAACAGAACCTCAGGCTTATATTTGCCCGATGGAATGATTAATAGTTTGTAAAACAACGGTCAATGCTATTTAGGGATGGTCACTCATTGACCGAACTTTGAACTTCAAACCTAAAACTTGAAACTGACCAATTCTTCTTACCTTTGCCCTCCAAATTCATTGATTAATATGAAGGTTAAGGGGCTGAAGAAAGATAAAGTCAATATTGTTACACTAGGTTGCTCAAAGAACTTAGTGGATTCTGAAGTAATGTTGACTCAACTGAAGGGAAATGGAATTAAAACCACTCACGAGTCTAAAAAAGATGATGCTAACATTGTCATCATCAACACTTGTGGGTTTATAGACAATGCCAAGCAGGAGTCTATAGACACCATTCTTAGATATGTGGACGCTAAGGAAGAAGGGCTGGTAGAAAAAGTTTACGTTACTGGCTGTCTTTCACACCGCTATAAAGACGACCTAGAAAAGGAAATCCCTCAGGTAGATGCCTTCTTCGGCACTATGGAGTTGCCAGCGCTTTTGAAAAAATTCAAAGCCGACTATAAGCACGAACTTTTAGGCGACAGAATCACCACAACATCTAGTCATTACGCTTATTTGAAAATTGCTGAAGGATGTGACAGACCTTGCTCTTTCTGTGCTATACCTTTAATGCGTGGCGGACATAAATCAAGACCAATTGAAGAATTGGTTACCGAGGCTAAAAATTTAGCCAAGAACGGAACCAAGGAGCTTTTATTGATCGCTCAAGATTCTACCTACTACGGATTAGACCTTTACAAAAAGAGAAATCTTGCTGAGCTAATGCAGCGCCTTTCAGATGTTGAAGGCATTGATTGGATCAGGCTACATTACGCTTTCCCAACGGGTTTCCCAATGGATGTGCTCGATGTGATGGCCGAGCGTCCAAATATTTGCAACTACTTAGACATTCCACTTCAACATGGTTCAACCAATATGTTGAAGCTTATGCGAAGAGGTACTACAAGAGAGAAAACTGAGGCCCTTTTGGCCGAAATGAGATCTCGAGTACCTGATATAGCCATAAGAACTACGCTGATTGCTGGGCACCCAGGAGAAACTGAAGAAGACTTTGCCGACATGGTAGACTTTGTTGAAAAGTCACGTTTCGATCGCTTGGGAATTTTCACCTATTCACACGAAGAAAATACCCATTCATATAGTTTTACTGATGATGTTCCTGATGAGGTGAAACAAGAGCGTGCAAACCACGTAATGCAGATTCAAGAAGAAATTTCAAACGAAATCAATCAAGCAAAGATCGGCAAGACCTTTAAGGTACTAATTGACCGAAAAGAAAGTGGCAGCTTTATTGGCAGAACTGAACACGACTCGCCAGAAGTTGATAATGAGGTTTATATTGATGCTAAAAAGCACTACTTAAGAGTGGGTGATTTCGCTGAAATTAAAATTACTGATGCTACTGAGTTCGACCTATATGGTGAACCAGCACAAGGATAATTTCCGTTGTTTTGAACCTGAATGGCTGAAGGTTGTTACCTTCCATATAAACTGAATTTATGAGCACCTTAACTGAGACTGACTGTTTACTCTCTAAAATTGATTTTGACCAAACGAACAGTTTTTCATCATTCTTTTTAGACTATATATCAGGGAAAGAGTCTCTTCAAGGATTTCATAATGGATTGCCAACCAAGGAAAATTTCAAGAAGCAAATTGAAGGCAGAAACTTTCCTCAGTCGCATAGAGACGTGGTTTCTGAGCAGCTTGTAAAGCAATATGCAAACGTAGACGCTAGCCAAGCTACACTTTCTAACATTGAGCTGCTCAAAGAAGGAAATACTTTTACCGTAACAACGGGCCACCAGCTTAACATTTTCACTGGGCCTCTGTACTTCATTTATAAAATTGTCACCGTGGTTCGTGCTTGCGAAGAGCTTAAACACGAGTATCCGGAATATAATTTTGTACCTGTCTATTGGATGGCTTCTGAAGACCATGACTTTGAGGAAATTTCATACTTCAGGCTAAATGGCAAAAAGCTAGTTTGGGAAACAGACCAGCAAGGCGCAGTCGGTAGGTTCAACCTAAAAGGGATTGATAAAATATTTGAGCAGGTTTTAGGGATGCCTGTGTTCTTTGTGGATGCCTACAAGAAAAAAAACCTGGCTAGCGCGGTTCTTTCTTACGTTAACGAACTCTTTGGCGAACGAGGGCTCGTAGTAATTGATGCAGACAATGCCGCAATGAAGGAGTTATTTAAGCCAGTAATTCAATCGGATCTTTTCGAACACAAACCTCAAGAACTGGCTCAAAAGACTACTGAAGGTTTGGAGCAAGCGGGCTATTCGACACAGGTTTTCCCTAGAGAGATCAATTTCTTTTATCTGAAAGATGATATTCGTTCGAGGATTGTAAAAACCGATTCAGGCTTTGAAGTCTTAGAAACCAACCTCCACTTCTCAGAAGAAGAGCTGAAAGAAGAAATAGAAAAACACCCAGAAAGATTTAGTCCTAACGTATTACTGAGGCCATTGTACCAAGAGTTCTTACTTCCAAATTTGGCCTATGTGGGTGGCCCGTCAGAGCTCGTTTATTGGCTTCAGCTCAAAGGTATTTTCGATCATTTCGGCACTACCTTTCCTCTGTTAATGCCAAGGAATTTTGCTGCCGTTGTAGACAAAAACACCTTAAGAAAAGTTGAGCAAATTGACTTGACTTGGGAAGACCTCTTCAAAGAAGACCATGAATTGGTGAATGAAAAGGTTAAAGAACAGACCACATTCAAGCTCGATTTGAACGTTGAAAAAGCAAAGCTAGAAACCATTTATCAGCAGGCACTTCAGCAAGCTTTAGATGTGGATCAGACATTAGAAAGAATGGTGAAGGGGGAACACCGAAAAGCTGAAAAGACGTTAGAGAAAATTGAGCAGAAGATTCTGAAAGCAGAACGCAAGAACCAAGAAATACTGGTAAACAGAATATACGCTATCAAGGAAGCACTTTTCCCTGGAGGAGCACCTCAAGAGCGAAAAGACAACTTCCTTAACTTCTACATGACTAACCCTAACTTTGTAGAGGATTGCCTTAGTTCGCTCTCTCCTTTCGATTACCGATTCCATCTGCTCAAAACCAATGAATAAAAAGGTACTTCGCTCTATGTTTCTAGAAAAGCGGCTAACTCTGACTGCAGAGGAGCATAGCAGAAGAAATGAGCAATTACTAAAGCAATGCCAACAGTTTGTTAATTCAAGGACTAGTCTAAAAACAGCTCATATTTTTGTTTCAATGCCTGAGCAAAACGAGCCTGACACCTTAAAACTGATCGATTGGCTGATAGGAGAGAAACAAATGAGTGTATTAAGCTCTAAAACCTTCTATAAAGAAAGGAGGCTAAGTCATCATAAGATTATAAACTCCACTGACTTTGTACTTAACCCAAAAGGAATTCCAGAACCTACCAACTCAGCACTTGAAGACCCTAAACAGATTGATATAGTTTTTGTGCCACTCATCTCATTCGATGAACAAGGAAACAGAATTGGTTATGGTGCAGGACTATACGATAGGTTCTTAAAAGAAGTGAGGAGTGACTGCCTTAAAGTTGGTATGGCAATCACTCCTCCTCTTAATACTATTGACTATACCAATGAGTTCGATGTGTCTTTAGACTTCTGCATCAACCATCTTGGTATATATGAGTTCTAACGCGTCCGCTTCAATAATTTCACAGTTTCTTTTCTTTTATTTCCAACGGCTTCAAAGATATATAGACCATCTGCCTGACCTCGAATATCTATGTTCAACTTATCGCCAGATTGGTAATTAGCAACTTCACCAATAGCAACACTAATACCTGAAGCATTCACCACGTTGTACTCTACCCTTCCCGTAAACTCAACTGGAAGCGTTAGGCTAAACTGCCCAGCACTTGGGTTAGCATCTACCTGAATATTAGCAGCTTTTGAACTACCTGCTTCGAGTCCAGCAATTACGTTATTGATGGTATAGGTTTCTTCACTAAGAACAAGTCCATCGAAAGTATTACCACTAGCATCAGCAATATCCTGTGAGGCAGAAAAATTCAGATTGATTTCCCCATCTTCTATAATTTGAGCTACCTCCACTACGTAAGAACTATTATTTACCACCGCTTCTACTGAACTTATTTCAGCTTTTTCGATTGGATTTTCCAGCTGGAAGTCAGTTACATCTATGTTTCTAACATCTTCAGAAAACTCAACTAAGAAACTAACCCTATTCTGATCTGTGATTCTGGTGATCGGTGTGCTTCTTTTAAAAGTTGCGGTAGGTCGAGTGGTGTCTTCTATTGTATAAGATTCACTAGAACCGACCTCTCCAGTAAATGCGTTCCCTACCAAATCAGTTATATTATTGGAGTCTCTAAAGCCTAACGACAAAGTACCTTCTCCTCCAATATTCATTACTGAAACATCGAATACCGTTGCATCAGTAATTATGGCCACACTACCCACAATACCGTTAGCATCTCCCTCAACAAGGAAGTCATCGGAGCTTATATCTACAACGTCTTCATTAAAAGTAACTTTAAACCTTACAGTAGTAGCGTCTGTATTCTGAGTGGCTGGACTCAATCTTTCAATTGAAACCACCTCAGGACCAACTCCATCTAAGTTAACTGATACTATATTCGACAATCCAGAAATTTCGGTAGACTTACTAACCCTCAATTGATAATCGCCACCATCGAAAACCTCAAGCTCTGCGGAGTTAGCACCTTCAACCTCTACCCCGTTCTTCAGCCATTGATAGCTTAAGGGAATAGCTGAGTTAAATGATACATTCCCCCTAAGGGTATACGATTGGCTAGCCGAATTCTTTGAATAATTGATTCTAGGCGTGACACCAACGTCATATGTGGCTTTAAAAACTCCATTTCCGTGAGTACTTGCCACGACTAGACCTTCTATAGGCCTTACCACTACTTGAGAAACTACAACATTACCTATTGAATTGACGGCCTGCTGCTCCCAAACCGTGTTTTCACCATCTAAAGACTGGGTCATAAACAAGCCCACAGATGTTCCTACAAAATAATAGTTACCACCTTGGCCATCAGGCATAATAGCAACCGATCTAGTAGAAGGGCCAGCACCAGACCCATCAGGGTTTTCTTCTAAGTTTCCAGCTACAGGGGTCCATGTATCACCCCCATTCTCAGAAAGCCATAAACTAAGCACCTCATAATTAGAGTAACATACTAGAATTCTGTCGGCATCTCTGGGGTCTACAGCAATACTAGAGATATTACCTGTAGGCATATTTACATCACTAATTTGTTCATCTACCTGACCGTCAATTAAGTCTCTCGTATCGTTTACCTTAAATACTCGCCCATTCTGAGTTCCTAAATACAAAACACCTTCCGGTTGAATAGACATAGCCAATGCAGAGATTGGCTGTAGGCTCAAAAACCGTGAGCTTATTTCTCCCCATTGCCCATTTCCTGGATTCAACCTTAGATCATTAGTGAAAAATACTTTGGCATTGGATGCCACAAACATTTGTTCCTGATTTACCGGGTTAACAATGAACGGATTGATAAACAAGAAATCACCCTGATTATCTGAAGGGGAAATATTACCTGCAAACTCATAAGTATTGCCTATTAGCTCTAGCCTAAGCATATTTCCTCGTTGAGAGGAAACATAAAGTGAATTATGCGTTACTGCAGAAAAAGCACCATCACCGCCAAATACTTCAGTCCATGTTTCTTTGGCATTTGTAGTGGTTTTTGCCCAAGAGCCATTGTCTTGCATACCACCTAAAATCAATTGATCTGAAAGGTTACTTTCATTAATACTTACATGGTAAAACTGGGTAGTGATATAACCATTATTCAAAGAGCGCCAAGAAACGGGGTTATCGGTACTTTGAGTAGCTAAGTTATTCAGTGTTAAATGAACTCCTCCGTCTGTAGCAGAAATCATCTTGTTTGGGTTCGAAGGGAAAAAAGCATAGTCATGATTATCTGGATGATGATTTAAGTACCTAGGAAAGCTATTTGGGTTATTATCATTGCCGTACCCTCCAATCTGCATCCTTGTATTAGTTGTTGCAAACTTATCTGAAGATCTCAGTAGGTTGGTTCCTCCAATAAATAGCACATTACTATTACTTGGATGGACAGCAGCATATAAATTGTAACCTCCTTGTGTTGAGTGCCCTTCTCCGACATCATCATCAGAAACACCTAGGTTATCAGAAAGATCAGTCCATGAGTCAGAAATGTCGTTAAAAAGAAAAAGGTTATTAGAACCTACGAAATACACCTTTGTTTCGTCTGAAGGATCTATTGCTATTTCGAACCTATTAAATGTTGAAGGGAAGTTTGGCCCTGGGTCTAGACTCTCCCAAGTAACGCCATCTGTAGACATAAACAATCCATCTTCTGCACTAGAGCCATTGAAGCTAGAGCTTCCTATAGCGGCAAATAGCTTGCCTTGGGAAGTAATAGCAATATCGGTCAGGTTTATTCCTCCGTTGCTTTCACCCAAGACGACCTCCCAAGTTTCAAAGCCATCTGTGCTTCTAATTACCTTACTCAGTCCTGAAGCATAAATCTCTGTACCTGACTCTTCTGAATAGTCTATTGCCAATTGATCTATTATGGTAAAATCAGAGTTTCTGATGAGTACATCTGTTCCACTAGTTCCAGGTTGTGCTGTGCTTGCTATCAACTCCCAGGTCTCTCCATTATCAGCTGATTTATAAACACCATTCCCTCTAAAAAAAGCTCCTGAGGCTGAGGCAGAATTCCCTCTAAATTCTCCTGTGGAATAGTACCATTCATTATGATGACCTGCCCTTACATCTTGTACAATTGAAGTAACTGCTGGGTGGTCTTGCAGGCTCGATTTTCTGCTCCATGTTGTCCCCTGATCTTCACTTTTCCAAATACCTCCTGAAACACCTCCTGCTATTATGGTATTTTCATTATCTACATCTATGACAACAGCCCTAGTTCGGCCTCCGATATTATAAGGCCCAACACTTTCAAACTCAGCTCCAGAGGTAGTTGTGCTAGCAGATGATCTTAAAAATTTGAAAAGACTCTCGCCATCTTGCCCACCATCACTGGGCCTCAAGAATTTATCAGCATATTCCTTCTCTCTCTCTTTAATTCTGAAGGGAACCTCTCCTGTTTTTGGATTAACCAGCTGCTTGTACTCAAATTCAGTTCTATCTATTGGGTTTTCACTCAAAGGATCTTCTCGTTCCCCTTCCCCTTCTGGAATAGAGCTTGAATTAATAGTTACACTTTGAGAGATATGAGCTTCTTTGGGGTTATTGAGATAAACAATAAGTAAAACGGCAACGCAAATGCCCGCCAACAATGACACAATCCTCCTTCTCATATCTTAATTCTCAATTAAATTTAACTCTAGCACTCCTGCGCCCTTATCTATGGGAGACAAAGCATCAAATATTACTTCCGCTCCTTTTTTAAACTTCATCTCTTTAGTAGCATAAAGTATCACCGTTTCCGAAACATTAGGCTGCACCCCCGAAAAAGTACTACCAAAACTCAGAACCTCTTTGATCTGCACGGAATACTGAATCCTTTCGTCCAAGACATTAATATCTTGCACCTTTCCCCTGAGCCTAATACCATCCTTGTTCATCTGACCTGAACTAGCTAAAATCACACCGTCTTCATTTACTGGCAATTTTGAAGAAGCACAGCTTACCGCAAATAACGATACAACCACGGAAACTAGAATTAGAAAGACTCTCATAAGATTTTTACCGTTCATACTCAATAAGGGAAGTCGAATATACAGTTTTCTTCGCTACTCGAGCACTTCTGAATATGGAAAATGTAAACACCCTATTTCCTCGCCCTCACCATCTCCTTTTTTCCGGGAGGACCATCTATTGTTTCTACTTGCAGACCTAGCTCGGCCAGGTTTCTCTTGAATTGTCCTTGAGCACAGTAAGTAACCAGCACCGCCTTTTCGTCCATCATACTATATGTACAACCAAGTGCTTCAACATCCCACATTTCAGCTTGTTTGCTTGGCGCAAATGCATCATAAAATACGAGGTTGAACTTATATTCAGATCGAAAATCTTTTAATGAGGTCTTATGTTTGACAAAAGTGAAGTTTTCATTGAGTGACTGAGGCTCAGCCCAAGCGGCAGTATGAAGGCTTTGAAACTGTTCGGCACTTACACTACTTTCGAAAAGCGTGGTATAATTAAGCAGCTGATAAAGTTGCTGGTCTAATGGAAACGGCTCTAGCGTTTCGTAATGAATCTGGACATCAGAATGCTTCAAAGCAAAATCCCAGACCAATAATGCGTTTAGACCTGTTCCGAAGCCTACCTCTAAGATACTGATCTGCTTACAGCCTTCTTGAACCAATAACTCCAAGCCCTCTTTAATAAACACATGAAGAGACTCCGTTAAGGCTCCATGAGTGGAATGATAGGTCTCTTTTAATTGCGGGTTATATAATGAATGAGACCCATCTGAAGTAGTAATTAGGCGGATTGAATTCTCCTCCATCTATTTTTGAATTAGAACAGTAGCATAAGCGGCAACGCCTTCTTGCTTACCCACAAACCCTAGCTTCTCTGTTGTAGTAGCTTTAATAGAGATATCTTCTTCAGGAATTTCCATCACTTTAGCCAACACAGTTTTCATCTCCGGAATATGCGGATTTACCTTAGGCTGTTGCAAGCAGATAGTAGAATCTATATTAGACACTTCGTAACCAGCATCTCTCAATAGCATCATTACGCGTTGAAGTAAGATTTTACTATCAATGCCCTTGTAAGCTGGATCAGTATCAGCAAAATGATACCCGATGTCTCGCATATTAGCAGCACCAAGCAGCCCATCGCAAATCACGTGAATAAGTACATCGGCATCAGAGTGACCAACTGCACCATGAGTATGCCGAACTTTAATTCCTCCGAGCCAGAAATCTCTACCTTCTTCTAGTTTATGTACATCGTACCCAAAACCTACTCTAATCTTCATCTATTTCTTATTTGACTTATACCTCAAAACTGAGGCATTTTCTTTTCTCAAAACTTTTTTTGCAGCAGCCAGAATATCTTCAGGGCCTACACCTCTGATTTTAGCCAACTCTTGGTTCACTAAACTAACATCTCCTAGCATTTCGGCATAGGCAAGGTTCATCGCCCTATTTAGCAGCTCCATTTCAGAAAAAACCAAAGTTGACTCTGCCTTGTTTTTAACTTTTGTTACTTCAAGCTCTGAAAGCTCTTCAGACTTGAATGCTTCAATCAGATTCCAAATAGCTTCTTCTCCCTCCTCTATAGTGAATTCGGTATTTAGCTTTCCTTCAATAACGAACAAGCCTGGATCTAACGAACCTGAAACATGGGCTGACAGAGAGCTGAACATTCGCTTTTGCTCAATTAGCTCATTGTAGAGCCTTGAAGATTTACCTCTGCCAAGAATGTCACTCAACAGATCGGTGGCATGATAGCTATCGTCCAATCTGGCTCCCATATGAAACACCATGTAAAGCGAATCAATAGGCACATCTTCCTCTACTTCCAATAGCCTATACTCAGTCTGTTCCGGCTCAACAGGCAAATTCTTTTCAACTGCTTTACCCATTGGAATTTCGCCAAACCACTTTTCAGAAAGCCTCTTTACTTCTGAAAGAGTCACATCTCCGGCAACAACTAAAACTGCATTATTTGGCAGATAATACTTGAAGAAAAACTCCTTCACATCATCCATTGTAGCCTTTTCAATATGGCTTATCTCTTTACCAATAGTCGCCCACCTGTAAGGATGCTCTTTGTAGGCCAATGGCCGAAGTTTCAACCAAGCATCTCCATAAGGTTGGTTCAAATACCGCTGCTTGAATTCTTCAATCACCACAGAGCGCTGCACTTCTAAAACTTTAGGATCGAAAGAAAGGCTCAGCATTCTATCCGACTCTAACCAAAAAGCAGTTTCTAAATTGGAAGAAGGGAGCGTAATGTAGTAGTTGGTAATATCATTGCTGGTGAAAGCATTATTATCGCCACCTACTTTCTGTAAAGGCTCGTCATATTCGGGCACATGCTTGGAGCCACCAAACATCAAATGCTCAAATAAGTGAGCAAAACCGGTCTTTTCAGGGTCTTCATCTCTGGCTCCAACCTTATAGAGAAGATTAAAAGCAGCAATTGGTGCAGAATGATCTTCATGCACAATCACCTTCAGTCCATTAGCTAAAGTAAAACTCTCGTAGTTAATCATTGCAGGTGGCCAAGTTAAAAATAATGACCCTTAATTTTTGCAATTGGGGCTTTACTTTAATTTTGCTCCCTACATCACCACCTATGAGATTTAGTAAAACCGGTTATACCCCAGATCAACTACTCCATTTATACAAGGAGTTAATTACCCCAAGGCTAATTGAAGAGAAAATGCTGATTCTGCTTAGGCAGGGAAAAATCAGTAAATGGTTTTCAGGAATTGGCCAAGAGGCAGTATCCGTTGGTGCTGTACAAGCACTAGAAGCTGATGAGTACATTCTGCCCATGCATAGAAACTTGGGCGTTTTCACTGGCAGAAACATTCCTCTAAACCGTCTTTTTGCACAGTTTCAAGGGAAATTAAGTGGCTTTACTAAAGGAAGAGACAGGTCTTTCCACTTTGGGTCGAAGGAACATCACATCGTTGGAATGATCTCGCACCTTGGCCCACAAATGGCACTGGCCGATGGAATTGCACTTGCTAACACACTCAAGCAAGAACAGAAGGCCACCTTGGTGTTCACAGGTGATGGCGCGAGCTCTGAAGGAGACTTCCATGAAGCACTAAATGTAGCTGCAGTATGGAATCTGCCCGTCATCTTTGTGATTGAAAACAACGGTTATGGTCTTTCAACTCCAAGCCACGAACAGTTTAAGTTCAACAGTTTTCTAGATAAAGGACCAGCATATGGCATTGAAGCTGTTCAAGTAGATGGTAACAATATTTTAGAAGTTCATAGAACCATTTCAAAACTGGTTAAAGAGGTAAGAAAAAACCCTAAGCCAGTAATTGTAGAGGCTTTAACCTTCAGAATGCGAGGCCATGAAGAAGCTAGTGGCACCAAATACGTTCCGAAGGAATTAATGGAGCACTGGGCTAAAAAAGACCCAGTAGAAAATTACGAGCAGTATTTACTAAAGAATGGAGTACTGACTGAACAACTGATCGAAGAGTATAAGGCCGAAATAAAAGCAGATATAGATACAGGACTAGAAACGGCTTATGCCGAAAGTCTGCCTGAATTTAAGCTTGAAACAGAGGTTGGTGATATGTTCCAGCCTTTTGAGCAAGAGGTAAAAACTCCAGATTCAGAAAGTAAGTCAGATAAGAGGTTTGTAGACGCCATTTCCGATGGACTAAAACAAAGCCTTGAGAGATATGACAACTTGGTGGTAATGGGCCAAGACATTGGCGACTATGGCGGAGTATTTAAAATCACGGAAGGTTTTATTGAAAAATTCGGCAGAGAAAGAATCCGTAACACACCACTTTGTGAGTCTGCAATTATTGGTACTGGCCTTGGGCTCTGTATCAACGGGTATAAGGCGGTAGTAGAAATGCAATTTGCCGACTTTGTTACCTGCGGGTTCAACCAAATTGTTAATAACCTAGCCAAAATTCACTACAGGTGGAATCAGAATGCAGATGTTGTGGTGCGAATGCCAACAGGAGCTGGTGTAGGTGCAGGGCCATTCCACTCTCAGTCTAACGAAGCATGGTTTTTCCATACGCCAGGTCTTAAGATCGTCTACCCTTCTAATCCTTACGATGCAAAAGGGCTGTTAAACGCTGCCATTGAAGAGCCAAACCCTTATATGTTCTTCGAGCATAAAGCCCTCTACAGATCACTTTCTCAGGAAATTCCTGACGATTACTACACCATTGAAGTTGGCAAGGCTGCTATTACTCAAGAAGGTGAAGATATTTCAATCATTACCTATGGTATGGGTGTGCATTGGGCTAAAGCACTTTCAGAAGAACTAAAAGAGATTTCGATAGAAGTAATTGACCTCAGAACGCTCAGCCCATGGGATTCTGAAACGGTGGCAGAATCCGTTAAAAAGACGAACAAAGCCTTAGTTCTCCATGAAGACACTATGATTGGAGGAATTGGTGCAGAAGTTTCTGCATGGATTTCTGAGCATTTGTTTGAGCACCTAGACGCTCCTGTTGCAAGAATAGCCAGCTTAGACACGCCTGTTCCATTCACCAAAACCTTAGAAGAAAACTTCTTACCAATTAAGAGGTTGAAAGAAAAGGTAATAGACCTAAACAGTTACTGATATGTTCTGGAAAAAATCGAATACTGAAAAACGAGTGGCTATCGACTGGCAAAAACTCACCACTATAGAGCAATTGCAAAGCTTAAAAGAGGAGAGTAAAACGCAACCTGTTTTAATATTCAAACATAGTATACGCTGTAGTATTAGCAGCATGGCCTTGAGCAGATTAGAGAGAGAGTGGAGCGAGGAACTCAATAAAATCACCCCTTACTACTTAGACTTGATCACCTACAGACAGATATCGAACGCAGTAGAAACAGAGTTTGGCGTATATCATGAGTCTCCACAAATGATTGTTTTAAATGGAGGTGAAGTTGTTTTTGATGCATCTCACATGTCAATTTCAACCGAACCATTGAAAAAATGGGCATAAAAAAAACTCCGATCATTTCTGATCGGAGTCTGTTTTAACCAATGGTCCAACACCCATCTATCCATATCCTCACACCGTTGAACCTTCTGTAATGTCCTGGCACCCACCTGTGATTATTTCTTCTCACAGACCAGTAGCCATCAACCCACACATCTCTTCTTAGTCTTCTGTCATAAGTCCAATAGCCAGATATCCAAATGTGTCTTGCACTAGGCCTATACCCTCTGTTTACTTTTATTCTTCTTCCTCTGCGGAAGTCATAATCATAGTAAACTCTGGTATTTCGCACAACCACAGGCCTGTTGTTATATCTGCGGCCGTTATTTCGGTAAACCCTTCTATCTACAACTTTTACTGTTCTACCGTATTTGTCCTTTCGGCCTTTTCTATCGTTATCTCTATAACCGTTGTTACGACCATCTCTTCTACGATCGTCCCCTTTCCTGTTGTCTCTTCTTACATCCTCTTTCCTATCTCCTCTTCTACGGTCATCTTGCCTTCCTCTTTGGGCAAGCATATCTGAGGCAGAAAAGAACATAAGTAGTATTCCTGATAATAGTATTACTCTTTTCATAACCTTGAATTTTAGTTTCTGACTTATTTCAAGGTCCGGACCAATTATTTCAAATGCATTGCAGTGAGTTATTCCATTACCGTGCCAAAATTGATTTTCCTAAACCGGAAAAGAACTTATTACCCTCTACTGCCGAGTCCAGATTTCTTTAATTGGGTCTCCGGAAGAGCTTAAACCACTGTGGGTCCATTTGTCGCCATTCACTTCGTAATTAAAGGTAAGATCAGCTCCAACTCTATCAGGGTTTCTTGAAAAGAACTCAATATGCTCGGAATATTTACCGTCTTTCAAGGTTACTTTTCCCCCACCAGTACCTGAAAACTGTTTGGTTTCTGGGTTAAAGGCAGCCCATTGAAACCTACTTCCCGTAATCATCTTAATAGTTTTTCTTGCACCCAACTGCATGGCTTGCATTTCACCATTTCTCATTCTATCCGTTATGCGCCAAGCACCAGCCAAATCGCTATTCCCATCATCGATTCTATTTAAAATCATCTTATTAGAGGTTCCTGCATCATAATTATACATAAGAGTTACCTCATTGGCCTTGAGCTCCGCAGTCATCTGAATTTGCTCTCCAATTTGCTCATCAGACCACGTGTTAAACTCCATGGTGTAGAAAACCTTATTCGCAATAATCTCAATAGTTCCTCCCTGAGACCCAACAAACTCTTTATTTTCCACATCGAATTCTGTATAAAAAGCATAGGGCTCCTCAATAAGCAGAACAGCCCGATGCGATATTTTTTGACCATTCATGCTCACCATCTCCCAAGCTCCTTCCAGCGCGTTAGTGGTTTCAATACTGTAGCTTGGCTCTTTGGTAGACGACCCATTTACCAAAAAACCTAAGAGTAATAAAATTAAATACTTCATAGCCAGATGATTATAAATATAAGATAGGCATTTTTGCTGTGAAAACACTGCTTACCTAACAGAAACCACCATGAAACACTGAGTATTCTGGTAGTCAGTCGAATAAAAACTTTGACCTGATTTGAAATTTCTTTTCTATATTTTGCAAATAATTGAATTAGACCTATCTTTGCATCCCAATTCAGAAAGCAGAAATATAAATGGCAAATCATAAGTCAGCACTTAAGAGAATCAGATCAAACGAAGCTAAGCGTTTGAGAAACAGATATCAGCACAAAACGACTCGTACGTTTGTGAAGAGATTGAGAAACACGACTGATAAGGCTGAAGCACAAGAGCTTTTGAAGAAAGTGATCGGCATGTTGGATAAACTTGCTAAGAAAAATATCATTCATAAGAATAAGGCATCTAATCAAAAGTCTAAATTGACTAAGTTGGTAAATGCGCTTTAATTGAAAAGACTTTGAAAGAAGCCGAGCCCAAAAGGTTCGGTTTTTTTATGCCCTTTCAGCAATAATTCAACTTAATATTTAAACTTTTTCTTTATTATTAAATATGGAAAAAGGCTTGAATATTCTTAGCTGGGCAGAAGAAGACAGACCAAGAGAAAAGCTTTTACTCAAAGGTCGGAGCGTATTATCAGACGCAGAACTCATTGCAATCCTTATTGGCTCTGGATCATCCGAACTTAGTGCAGTAGATCTCTCGAAGAAAATTCTACAATCAGTAAACCATGACTTAAACTCTCTAGCCAGACTTTCTGTAAAAGACCTAACACAATTTAAAGGCATAGGAGAAGCAAAAGCCATTAGCATTGTAAGCGCATTAGAGCTAGGGAGAAGGAGAAAAGCCACAGAGCCAGCAAAACGGATAAAAATTCAAAGCTCTAAAGATGCTTACGAATCCATAGCTTCCGAACTGCTAGACCTACCAACCGAACAGTTTTGGGTAATTATGCTTAACAGAAGCAACCATATCATTCATAAAAGAAACATTAGCCAAGGAGGTGTAAGCGGAACAGTGGCCGACCCCAAGCTTATCTTTAAAAAAGCGTTAGATGATCTGGCTAGTGGAATTATTTTGGTTCACAACCACCCCAGCGGCAACTTACAGCCAAGCCACGCAGATAGACAGCTAACAAAAAAAATAGTAGAGGCTGGTAAACTATTAGAAATACCTGTGCTAGACCATATAATCTTCGCTGATAACGGCTATTATAGTTTCGCTGACGAAGGAGAACTGTAACCGTAACATCATACTCTTTCCAAAACTCGCTTTTTAATCTTCCTCAGGTTAATTTTACCTTATGAAAAAGAGTAATCTGTTCATTCTATTGATAGTGGCTATTGTAGCCATTACCATTTTTAACTTTCTAACCATTGGCGAAAGCTCCAAAGACTATACTGAGCGGCTAGAGCAAGAAAGAAAAGACAAAAATGGATACATGCTTTCTTCAAACTCACCTTTGATCGAAGAAGATAAGCAGAACTTTACCGGACTAAACTACTATCCGATAGATGAAGAGTTTAAAGTGACAGCTAGAATTGAAAAAACTAATAATAAGCAGCCCATCTTCATTGAATCTACTACAGGAGAACAACTTAAGTATATCCCCTTTGCTACAGCCAATTTCGAACTGAAAGGACAACAACATAGTGTAATGCTATACCAAGACTGGGAAGAGAAAGACCCAAACAAGCTCTCTTTAATGTTTGCGGATGAAACCAGTGCAATAGAAACGTACGGAGGAGGCCGCTACCTAGACGTTATGTATAGAAACACCAATTCCGTTATTATAGACTTCAATAACGCCTATAATCCATTCTGTCATTTTAATGCAGAATATAGCTGCCCAATTCCGCCAAGACAAAACGTTCTGAGTATTCCGATTGAGGCTGGAGAAAAAATCTACAAAAACCATTAATACTGACGTAAGCAGCAATTAATCACTAATTTTGCCCATTCTTTGATAACGGTTCATCAGTTAATATGAAAATATCGCTCAACTGGCTTAAGCAATACATAGACATTTCAGAAACACCTCAGGAAATTTCGACTATCCTGACCGATACAGGTTTGGAAGTTGAAGGCTTAGAAGAGGTAGAAAGCGTAAAGGGAGGCCTTAAAGGCTTGGTAATTGGCGAAGTACTAACCTGCTCTCAACATCCAAATGCCGACAAATTAAAACTCACAACTGTAGATATTGGTACAGATGAGCCTTCTCCAATTGTTTGTGGAGCACCAAATGTAGCTGCAGGTCAGAAAGTAGTGGTTGCCACAGTTGGCGCCAGCCTCTATCCTGCCGAAGGAGAACCTTTCACCATTAAGAAGGCTAAAATTAGAGGCGAAGTTTCTTTAGGAATGATTTGTGCAGAAGACGAGATTGGACTAGGCAACTCTCACGCTGGCATAATGGTATTAGATACTGACCTACCTAATGGAACTCCAGCTGCAGAATATTTTAACCTAGAGTCTGACTATGTTATTGAAATTGGTCTTACTCCAAATAGAGCTGATGCTGCCTCTCACCTTGGTGTGGCAAGAGATTTAAAGGCGGCTTTAAAGAGAGATATTAAACTTCCTGAGGTTACTGACATTACTCCTGTTAAATCAGAAGGAGGAGTAAAACTCACTATCGAAAATACTGAAGCTTGCCCACGCTATGCTGGCCTCACAATAGAAGGAGTAAAAGTTGAAGCATCTCCAGAGTGGCTACAAACCAAACTCAAAGCTATTGGGCTCAACCCAACCAACAATGTGGTAGACATTACAAACTACGTACTCCACAGCCTTGGTCAGCCAATGCACGCCTTTGACGTAGATGCTATTACAGGAAAAGAGGTAGTTGTAAAGACACTTTCTGCAGGAACCAAATTCATAACCCTCGATGAAAAAGAAAGAAAGCTCTATGCTGAAGATTTAATGATCTGCAACCAGAACGAAGGCATGTGTATTGCAGGAGTTTTTGGCGGAATCAAATCTGGCGTTACTGAAAAAACCACTTCGGTGTTTTTAGAAAGCGCTTACTTTTCTCCAGACAGCATCAGAAAAACAGCGCAGAACCATCAGCTTAAAACAGATGCTTCTTTTAGGTATGAGCGCGGCACTGACCCTAACATGCCTTTCTTTGCCTTACAATATGCTACCAAGTTAATTCAAGAAATTGCCGGAGGAGAAATTGTTGGCGAAGTGTTCGACATATATCCAAATCTTGTAGACAACTTTAAGGTCGATGTTACTTATCACAGAATCAATCAACTAATCGGTAAGGAGCTGTCTAAAGACCAAATTGAAAATATTTTAATTGGGCTTGACATTCAGCTAGAAAGTAAAACGGACGAAGGTTTTACCGCCATAGTTCCTCCGTATAGAGTGGATGTTCAAAGAGAGGCCGACATTGTAGAAGAAGTACTTAGGGTTTACGGCTACAACAATGTTGAACTTCAGCCTACATTAAGCTCTAGCTTTCTATCAGAGTTTCCGAAAAAAGACAACGACTCTCTTCAGTTAGAGGTATCAAGAATGCTTGCAGGCGCTGGCTATAATGAGATTGTAACTAACTCTCTCACTAAGCATCAGTATGTAGCAGAAACCGAATCTATTGACTCCAACGAGGATGTTCATATTCTGAACTATCTAAGTGAAGAATTAGACGTGATGCGTCAAACATTGATGTTCTCTGGCTTGGAAGTAATAGACCGCAACGTAAAGAGAAGACAGAACAGCTTAAAACTTTACGAATTTGGAACAACTTACCACAAGAGAGGCGAAAAATATAAGGAATATTCAAGGCTCGCTATTTTCCTAACAGGTGAAAACAATGCCGAGTCTTGGTTAGATAGCAACAGACCTGTAAGGTTCCATGATCTTTCGCAATTAGTCTATCAAATATTGAACAAGTTTGGTTTAGATAGACTAGAGACAACAGACATTCAGTCCGATTTATGGAGCTATGGAATAGAAATTAGCTACAATAAAAAGACGGCAGTTAGATTTGGCAAAGTAAACCCTAAATTGGCCAAACTCAGCGAGGTAAAGCAAGAGGTTTTCTATGCCGACTTTGATTGGGAAATGCTAAGACACAACTATCCGTTGATTGTTGACTTTAAACCACTTTCAAAATTCCCTGAAGTAAAAAGAGACTTATCTCTAGTTATTGACAAATCAGTAAATTTTGAAGAGATTAGAAAACTGTCAGAAAGAAATGCATTCAAACTCCTGAATGGCATTAGAGTGTTCGATGTTTATGAGGGAGATAAAATTGGAGCTAATGAAAAAGCTTATGCTGTAAGTTTCTTCTTGCAAGACCAAGAAAAAACCCTCACCGATAAGGTTATTGATAAAACCATGCAGAGGTTAATGACAGTATTTGAAAAAGATTTGGGAGCAACTATAAGAAAATAATGGCTAACCATCCGATTGACCAAAAGCTTACGGGGCTTGAAAAAAAAGTGAATGAATTGATAAGAGCTTATCAATCGGAAAAGGCCAAAACCAGCCAATTAGAGTCTAAAAACCAATCACTTAAAACAGAAGTTGCAGACTTAAAGGCTAAACTAGCTGATTTTCAAAATCAGTATAAAATCGCTAAAATTGTATCTAGCACAACAGTGGAGAAAGACGAATCTGTTGAGTTGAAAAATAAATTAAACGAGTACATTAAAGAGATTGATCGTTGTATAGCTCATATGAGCTAATTTAGAAATATATGGATCTTCTATCAGTAAAATTAAAAATAGGAGACCGCGAGTACCCAATGAAGGTTAAACCTGAAGAGGAAGCACGGGTACGCAACGCAGGCAAATTCATCAATGAGAAACTAAGGTCTTACAGAGACAAGTTTGGTATTGATGATAAAGAAGATTTGTTGGCAATGGTAGCGTTCGACTGCATGGTGGCTAAGCTAAAAAGCGAAGAAGAGTCTACTGCAATCGATAGCACAGCTGAAAACACAATTGAAAACCTGGAACGACTAATTCGGGAAACACTCTCTTAAAAACCGTTATCGACTCACTTATTTGTTCATCTCCACATAGATTATAAATATTTATGGGAGACACGCTTACTATATTGCTAACGGCCATCGGAGCGCTGGTAGTTGGCTTTTTGTTCGGTCGATATCTGCTTCAAAAGCTCAATCGTGCCGCAGCCATAGAACTGGAAGAAAAAGGAAAACGGATCATTAAAGAGGCCGAATTAAAGGCCGAAAACATCAAAAAAGACAAAATTCTAGAAGCCAAAGAGAAGTACTTTAAAATAAAAGCAGACTTCGAAGAAGAGGCTAACAGAAAGAAGAATCAGATAATTTCTAACGAAAACAAACTCAAGCAACGCGAAGCTTCTTTGAATCAAAAGCAGTCTGAAATCAATAGAAAGGATGCTGAATTAGATAGCCTTAAAGAAAATGTAGAAGCTCAGCTAGAGATAGTTAGAAAGAGAAAAGAAGAGCTTGAAAGCAAGGTAGATGAAAAGGTTAAAGAGCTAGAAAAAGTAGCCAACCTTTCTGCCGATGAAGCCAGAGAACAGCTTATTGAAACGCTGAAAGACGAAGCGGAGAGCAAGGCCTCTGCATTAGTAAAAGACATCATAGATGAAGCAAAACTTTCTGGCGCTAAAGAGGCCAAAAAGATTGTTATAGAATCTATTCAGCGTACAGCCACAGAGCATGCCATTGAAAACTGTGTCTCAATTTTCAACATTGAGAGTGATGAAATTAAAGGTAAGATCATTGGCCGTGAAGGCAGAAACATTCGTGCCTTAGAAGCCGCTACAGGAGTTGAGATTATTGTAGACGATACACCTGAAGCCATCATCATTTCAGGGTTTGACCCTGTAAGAAGAGAGATTGCAAGGCTCTCTCTACACAGGTTGGTAACCGATGGTAGAATTCACCCGGCCCGTATCGAAGAGGTGGTAAACAAAACCACTAAGAACATCGAAGAAGAGATTGCTGAAATTGGAGAAAGAACGGTGATCGATTTAGGCATTCATGGGCTTCATCCAGAGCTAATCAAGTTAGTCGGCCGAATGAGGTTCCGTTCTTCCTATGGTCAGAACTTGCTTCAGCACTCTAGAGAGGTAGCCAACCTTTGTGCTACTATGGCTTCTGAATTAGGTTTGAATCCTAAGAGAGCTAAAAGAGCAGGTCTTCTTCACGATATTGGAAAGGTTTGGCCAGAAGAGCCAGAAATGCCTCACGCAGTTCTCGGTTTCGAACTAGCTAAGAAATACAAAGAACATCCTGAAGTGTGCAACGCCATTGGTGCTCACCACGATGAGATGGAAATGACTTCAATGATCTCTCCATTGGTTCAAGCTTGTGATGCAATTTCAGGAGCAAGACCAGGAGCAAGAAGAGAGGTAATGGAGTCTTACATTAAGCGACTCAAGGAGTTAGAAACTCTTGCCCTAAACTTCGATGGTGTAAATAAATGTTACGCTATTCAGGCTGGTAGAGAGCTTCGCGTGATGGTAGATGCAGAATCGGTTACCGATAATCAAGCTGCACAGCTATCGTTCGATATTTCTCAGAAAATTGAAAAAGAGATGCAGTACCCAGGACAAATCAAGGTTACTGTTATCAGAGAAATGCGCGCTGTAAACTTTGCCAAATAGAAAAAGTTAAAAAAAAAATTATAACTAATTGAGGGGCTGATATTTAGCCCCTCATTTGTTTTAACCCCTCGCATACCTGAATATTCTCTCTTGTTCAATTCAGTAAATACTAATATTTTGCTACTGTGCGTGCGTTAATTACCAGTGTAGCCTTTTATCTGGGTCTTTCAATCTTCACCTCAACCCTATTAGCTCAGAGCGATTTTTCTGAACTCAAGGCTGATATCATCAACGCTGAAACGGAAGCCAAACGGATTGAAGCTATTATAAACATTGGTACAGTTTATAACCGCACACAAACTGACAGCATAGACCAATACATCCAAGAACTTACTAGCTCAAATTTCGAAAATGAAGAGCTTGCTCAAGCTGGGAAACAGTTTCTCGATGCGCTCATTCAATATCATCAGGGGAACTTGCAGGTTGCAGTAGAACAACTGGAGTTTGCCAGAAGATATTTCAATAAAGAAAACTATAAAGACATTCACCTGAAGGTTCTAAACTTCTTAGGGATAGCATACATGAGAACCAACCAAGTGGAAATGGCCATTGAGGTTCAAAACGAGTCGATCGAGCTCTGTGGAGACGACCCAAAATACTCCGCTGCAAAACGATCGGCCTATGGTAACCAAGCCAACGCCTATAGAAGAATTGGAGAGTATGCTAGGGCCATTTACAACCTAGAAAAGACTTTGGCACTAGCTGAGTCTGACTCAGTAGGTATCCACGGAATGAGCTATTTGGGCTTAGGTCAAATGTTAACGAGCCTTAATCTTTATGATAGAGCCTTAGATGCCTATGATAACATAGACGTTGAGAACTTTCCGTCCAAATCTGTTCAAGGAGCCATTTACTCTGGTAAAGCACAGGCATTCCATGCATTAGAAGAGCTCGACTCAGCATATTTGTATTGGAATAAAGCTTATGAAGTTTCTAGTACTTCTAGAAACTGGCAACAAACGCTAAGACCTCAATTAGAAATGGCTCTTATCTCTATAAATAGAGGCACTAAAGAAGCTGCCGCTATGCATATAGAAATAGCAGACGATATTTCGAGCAATTATAAATATCCTCCACCAGCATTTGTAGACTTATTCATTACTAAAATTAAGTACAACGTGCTCATTGGTGAGTTAAAGAAAGCCAAAGCCATAGCCGCTGAATTTGAGCTCTTCATTAATGATAATTCCATTGCTCACCTATCTAAAGATGGCTTTAGAATAGTGTCCGAACTGTATGAAAAGCTTGGCGACCCTCAAAAAGCTCTGAAGTATGAGAAAATACACAGTAACCTAGATGCCAACCCTACCAAAATTAGCAGTAATGCGCGCATAGCGGAGCAACGCTCTAAACTGGCTTTATTAGAAAAAGACGAACAAATAGAGCAAGAGTCAGCAGAAAAATCTTTCTACCAAGAGCTTACATTCCAAATCATAGCAATAACCATAGTTCTTATTGTTGTATCAATCATTCTCTACCGTTACTACAGAAGAGAAAAGTCTGAGAATGTTATTAAAGACCAAGAACTGAAAGACCTTAAAAAGAAATTGAATGAGCTCTCTAAAAAGTCTGCACGACCAGAAGTAGTAGAGCATATTACACTCAAAAGCAAAGCACTCATTAAGCTTAAAGATCTCAATTATGTTTCTTCTGATGGACCTTATCTAGAGTTTCACTTAAGCACTAAAGAGAACCCTGAGATAGACCGCAATTCTTTAAAGAATGTATTGGCAGAACTACCCGCCAGAAAATTCATTCAGGTTCATCGAAGCCACATTGTAAATCTAGATGCTGTCAAGTCTATATACTCCAATAAAGTAGTACTTATTAATGGAGAAGAACTCAATGTAAGCCGCAGCTACAAAGACAAGCTAGATTTACTCCTAAACAACAACTAGTCTTTTTCTTCATATCGGTTTTTAGGTTACTCATTACATCTCGGGTGGCAATACCCCCATTTTACGCCACTAAAGACATGTCATTCGTGACAAGTAACATGTCACTCATAACATAAACCTGAAATTGTGCCTTCTAAACGCCAATTTTAGTAACAACAATCAGTACTCCAATTCGGGTACTCCAACACAACCAATGACCAACAAAATCCAGACAAAAAAGAAGGAGATTTTAAACGCTCTTTCAGTAAGAGAGATTGAAATTCTTCAGCACATGGCAAAGGGTAATTCAAGAAGTGATATCGCCTCTACCCTCTCCATATCTGTACTCACTTATGATGAGCACAGAAAGAACATAAGAAACAAGTTGGGACTACAGTCTAATGCAGATTGGGCCATGGTTCTTATGGCATTCATGTCTTAGAAATACTCTGAATTGAGTATTGAGCTAGGCTTAAAAACTAAAAAACTTTACAAAGAACAATAGTCGGTTTAGTTGAGTCTCATGCCGGAGCCACAAACGGTGACTCCGGCTACCTTAGAAATCACGCGAATAATCATCAATATAAATTGTCACAACCAAAATTTTAAAAAATGAAAAAACCACTACTCCTTATTATGTGTCTAACACTCCTACTGAGTGCTGGACCTATTATGGCAGCTCCCTTTCAAGATGAAGCAGCCACAACCATGGCGCCTGAAGGCAAAAAAATGAGCTTTCAAGGCACGCTATATGAAAATGGTACTCCAGTTACAGGAGCAAGAACATTTACCTTTTCCATTGACCTTGGAGACGGTGAAAGCTGGACAGAAACCCAAGCAGATGTTCAGGTAATAGAGGGCTTGTATGCTGTAACCCTTGGTGACGTAAACCCAATGCCTGAAGACCTGTTCTATAATGCAGTTGAAAGAACTCTTACTGTAAGCATTGGAAATACTGTGCTAGGCTCAACAAGCCTTTTCGCACCATTTAGTGTTAAACAACCACTAGAAGTATATAGCCCAGAAGGCATGCTAAAAGGCGAATTGAGTTTCTATGAACCAAACAACTCAGCATCGCTGGTTACTTATGGTCATAACGACACAAGAAGAGTAATCTTAGGGGCAGCAAACGAAGGAACCACAGGCTTCTTAGGACTTTATGATTCATTAGATGTAAGAAGAGTAGACCTAAGAGCTTACAACGGAAATGGTTACTTCGGTCTCTCTGGTGAAACCAACATGAATATTGCCATGGGTGGCAAGTATTGGGAAGAAGGCGGCCTAAACAAAGGATACTTTAAAATTCAAGGTAATCCTGAATCTGGTGAAGACGGAGCTCCTATTCATGACCTCATCTTTATGGATGCCTCATACAATGATGTAATGGGCCAAGAGCATGGTAGAATGGAAACCAAAAACCAACTCGGTCAGCAGATGTCGCTTCTAGACATGAATGATGAAGGTGCAGGAAGGTTCCAACTAAAAAGCCCTGATGATTTCGCCAATGTACTCATAGGCTCTAATGGCCCAAAAGCAGGACTTCTTTACTTGAACGACTCTTTAGGCAGAAACACCTATAGAATGCTTACCTATTCTGGTGGTTCGGCTTACATGGAAATGAGTGCTGGCATTCCTGAAACAGGAGAAACCAGAGTTGTTTATCAGCATGCAGGTTATATGAACCCATGGACGAACATGATTGCCAGAAATGACGATGGCACTGCTAAAGGTAGAGTTCAGAGCGGATGGTTAGCTGGTGGAGGTGAAAACTTCGGTCAGTTCAGAGTATCTGCCAGCAATAACAGAACCCTAGCCTCAATGGGCGGAAATGATGAAGATGGTGGATCAATCACCCTTGAAGGCCCGAGCTCTTCTAACTTCTGGATTGGTCAGAAAAACTGGGAAGATTCTAATCTACCTTTCATGGGTTTAAGAGGTGCTTATACTGAAGGAGAAGGAGATGGAACGTACAACCCAGACCTGCTTCAGCTAGAAGTAACTCGTTGGGAAAATGGCACCGAGCTTGGCCAGATCAACTTTAGCGCTACAGGTGAAAACGGAGTAGAAACTGTTTCTCTAAACTACTTCGATGTGAACAACTTACTAAATCCAGCATCTCACATAGTAAGAGGCGAAAACGGAAATGAAGTTGCAAGATTAGAAAGAAGAGGTGACAACTTTGGACAGGCGGTTTTCTTCAACAACAATAATGAGCTAAGAGCAGAAGTTGGCTCTTTCGGAGATAATTCTGGCTTCCTACAATTATTCGGTCCAAACAACTCCAAAAACATTCAAATGGGTGGCTCAGATGCCAACCGAGACTTCGGCATGATGAGAATCTCTGGCTCAACCGAAAACAGCTTAATCAATCTTGAAATAGCGCAAGATAGAGCTAATACTGAATATGGTATTATAAATATTGGAAACACACAAGAAGGCGGTTTTGAAATTGGTTCAAGAAGCTGGGAAAACGATGGAAATGGTGGCCAAAACACATACACAGCAATCAAGAGTACAATAGACGTTTCAGATGGAAATGGTGGATCTTATAGACCATGGCTAGTTAGTCAAGAGTTTCATGCAGATGGAAGCGGAAACCAGTTCGGTACTATAAGAGTGAACTCAACAAACGGAGCTGCTTTTGTAAACATTAATGATAACAATAGCGGAAACATTGACATTTCAGGGTCTCTCAACCAATCATCAGATGCTCGCCTTAAGAAAAATGTAAGCACTCTTACTTCAGGGCTTTCTATAGTGCATAAACTTAGAGGTGTTCGCTATAACTGGAAAGACGAGTCTAGACCAGAAAATAAAATCGGTTTCATAGCTCAAGAAGTTGAAGCAGTGCTTCCAGAATTGGTTCACACTCGTGAAAACGGTTTCAAAGGTGTAAACTATGCAGAAATGACTGCGGTATTAGTTGAAGCAGTAAAAGAACTTTCTGCAGAAGTAGAAGCGCTTAAAGCCGAGAACAACACTTTGAAGGCAGAAGCTTCTAAAGTTGAAGCTATGGAAGACAGATTGGCTAAGATAGAAGCCCTGCTAATGAACAATCAAAAAGTTAACGCTAATCAAAAATAATCTAGGATGATTAGCCTAAAACAAATTTTTAAAGTCAGAAACCTGGCAACCACATTGTTAATGCTAGTTCTTGCAATAAATGTTCAAGGACAAGATGAAAACAATGATGAGGCGCTAAACAAGCGCTTATCCACCAGCAGTGGTGGTTGGGTGTCGGGGGGTATTTATACCAGCCACATTGCTGTGGGCCAAAACGGTGTAAGTACTTTGCTCACCGCTACTGACGGGCAAACTGAATACAAAGGAAACTTTGGATTCATTATTCCACTAATAGAACAAGTGGAGCCCAATCAGGCACCAATAGCCGTAACAGCTGCTAAGTCTGTCCTATATAAGTTAGGAGAAACTTTAAAGCTAAATGGTTTCGATCCAGACGGAGATGAAATAGACTACGTGATTACTCAGGCTCCGGCCAACGGAGAACTTGCAGTTTCAGGTACCAATAAAGGAAGGTTCACTTTCAACCCTAACAGTGACCTGACCCCTGCCACAGGATACGAAGATGTAATCAAGTTTAAGGTAGTGGAAGTTAATGGTGAGAAGCTAGAGTCTGAAGAGGCCACGCTCACATTTAAGTTCAACGTAGTAGATGAACCGCATGAGATCAGCAGCTTGTCTGTGAGTAATGCAACTGAAACTTCAAAGTCGTTAGACTTAGAAATATCAGATACTAGGTTCAATTCAGTTTACTCAGTTAAACTAAGCTACTTGGATTTATCTACTCCAACAGCACCTAAGACTATCTCTATTGTGAATGACGCATTCAACTTGGAGAGTTTCACTAAAGGTGATAATAGCTTGGCAACCAATATTGGAGTTACTCAAGCAGAGCACCCATACTTATTCAGTGCTGAACAAGTAGTTATTATTGCTGAAGTAACCACTCCGAAAACGGGCTACAATGATGATCAAGTATTTGTACTGGAGAATAGTACCGAAAGTGGTACTGGTGGAGCAATTAGAAATTTAGATGCTGACTCCGACTTATTTGCCGATACTAGAGATGAGGAAGCTTTTGTGAATAGCACATCTACAGATGGATTATTCTTCAGCTTTGCTAATGAGAAGCAAACGCCAGAAAACACTCCTGTAGCCGTTAATCTCTATGCACTTGAGCTAGGAGGTTTCGATTTGACTACAGCTACTGTGGAAATCACATCTTCTCCAGAAAGCGGAACGCTCTCAGAGCCAGTTTTAGTGAAAACGTCTGGAAACTTGATTCAATGGACAGCCTTTTACACTCCAATTGGAGACGTAGGCTACAGCGACTCATTCGAATTTAGTGTAACCAGTGCGTCTAGAGAAACCACCGTTAACGCCACAGCTTCTATTGAAGTAATTGATGTGAACGATGCTCCTACTCTTTCTGCCATTAACAACCAGTTAATCAACGAAGATGAGATTGGCACTGTACAACTGAGTTATGCCGATGTAGACAATGAAGTAAATATTACAGCAACTTCATCTGAACCATCTAAAGTAGCGGTAACCGTGGCAAATGGAGAGTTAACTCTCACACCTATAGCAGATTATACTGGTAAGGTTAGTATTTCTGTGCTATTGGAAGAATTAGATACTGAGGAAGCTTATTCGCTTTTCGAAACCTTCGAAGTAACTGTTTCTCCTGTAAACGACTCGCCAATTATGGCTGCCATAGACGATCAGAATGTAGATGAAGACAATGTGTTTACTTATACACTTTCGGCTACAGATGTAGATGCCGCTGTTCCATTATTCACCTACAAGGCCACTCCAGACGTTCAAGGGGCTGCCATTGTAGATATTAATGGCAACATCATGACGGTAACTCCTACTGCCAACTATAATGGCGTTATCAACTTTAGCATTACTGCCGATGATAGGCTAGGTACCGCCACCTCAGTTTCTGCAGTGGAGTCATTTGCGCTTACAGTAAATGCAGTAAATGATGCTCCCGTTTCTACAGCTACAATCCCTACTCAATCTATGCTAGATGAACTTCCTGCATACATAATTGATATGGGTAACTATTTTGACGATGTAGAAACAGCTGATGAAGACCTCATTATAACGCATAATGGAGCAGGTTCGCTCTTCACTCTTGCTGTAGCAGGGAAAAACGTTACCGTAACCCCTATTTCAGGTCAGTCAGGTTCTGAAGATGTAACCTTTACGGTGAGTGACGGAGAACTTTCCGTAACGCAAACTGTAACCTTTAGTGTCGAAACAGAAAGTGCGGATATCACAACTACAGGCATTCAAAATGTATCGGTCGATGAAGATTTCACAACCTACACGATAGATCTTTCTGGAGTGTTTACAGATAACAACGACCCTAATGCCGTGTTTAACTACACTGTTGGTGGTTTAAGTCAGTTATCTGGCACAATCAATGGTACTAACCTTGAGATTAACACCAGTAGTGATTTCAATGGAAGTGAGAGCGTATTCCTGATTGCTTCTGCCAACGGAAAATCATCGTTCACATCTTTCGACATTAATGTAAATCCTGTAAACGATGCTCCTACTTTAGGAACAACGAGCGGCCAAAGCATTCAGGAAGATGGACAACTAGCCGGAGTGTTTATGACTTTCGCAGACATAGATACAGAGGCCACAAACCTTGTTTTCACAGCCACTTCTTCCGATGAAAGCGTGATTACCACCGATGCTATCGCTATTAGTGAAAGCGCATCCGGCATCACCTTATCGGCCAATACAGTAGCGAATGCTTCAGGATCTACCACAATAACAGTCAATGTTTTCGATGGAGAGTTTACTGCAACACAAACTTTTGATGTAACTGTGCTTTCAGTAAATGATGCACCAACGGTAAGCGCAACAACTATTGCCGATGCAACTGAAGATGCTGCTTACACTCAAAGTTTAGCTGGCCTTTTTGCCGATGTAGATGGAGATAACCTTAGCTATATGCTAGAAGGAAACCCAGACTGGGTTTCAGTAGATAATGGAAGCCTGGTTGGAACACCTACTAACGATGACGTAGGTTCTACTGACTTCTACATTACAGCAGACGATGGTTCTGGCGGAACAGTAAGACAGCAGTATTCTATCAGTGTTGCCAACACAAACGATGCTCCAATTGTGGCTTCTGCCGCAGCAGACATTACGGCTACTGAAGATGTATTGCTAAGTTCACTAATTGCTTCTTCTGTATTTATAGACGTAGATGGTGATGCACTTACCTTATCTGCTACTTTCACTGGAGCCGATTGGTTAACATTTGATGCTACCAACAACAGGTTTACAGGTACTCCTGCTAATGATGATGTTGGCACCGTGAACATTACAATTACTGCTACTGACTCAGAAGGAGCATCAGTATCGGATGATATTGTACTTACAATTCAAAACGTCAATGATCAACCAACAGATTTAGCTATCTCGACCTTAACAGTCGCTGAAAATAGTGCTACTGGAACAGTAGTTGGCTCTCTAAGCTCAACAGATGTTGATGCTGGCGATAGCTTCACCTATACTCTCGTTCCTGGTAGTGGTTCAGACAATAACGATCTATTCAGCATAGCTAATGGCGAGTTAGTGACAAATGGCGATATAGATTTTGAATCTACCACAAACCTGAGCGTTAGACTTAGAACTACAGATGTAGCTGGAGCTACATTCGAAAAATCATTCAGCATAACGGTCAATAATGTAAATGAAGCACCTACAGCACTAGCTTCTAGCAGCTTATCGCTTGATGAGAATGCAGGAGCCGATGCCGAAATTGGAACGCTAAGTACTACAGACCCAGATAATGGAGATTCATTTACTTATAGTTTGGTAGCTGGTACTGGCGACTCGGACAATGCGAGCTTCAGCATAAACAGTGGAAAACTCTTAGCTAAAATTAGCCTCAACTTTGAGTCTAAATCTTCTTACTCAGTGAGAGTTAAAACAGAAGATGCTGGAGGTTTATCTTATGAAGAAGCACTCACCATTACATTGAATGATGTAAATGAAGCCCCAACAGCTATAGCTATCGATGCCTCCTATATAGATGAAAATGTAACCGTTGGTTCCGTTGTTGGAGCACTGTCTACAACAGATGAAGACAATGGAGATACGTTTACTTATAGCCTTGCTGCAGGCACCAATGATAACGATGCGTTCGATATTGATGGCGCCAATTTAGTTACTGCTGCAGCAGTAGACTTTGAAACCAAGGCAAGCTATACGGTAGTGGTTACATCTACAGATGCCGGTGGTGCAAGCTTCGACAAGTCCATCACCATAACGGTAAACAATGAGGCCGAGCCTAGCATTGCCAATATTGGTGGCTTGGTGTTCGATGTAACCGATATTGCTGAAACTACTTCTCAGAACTTCACTATAGAGAATACTGGTGATACTGACATAGAAGTAGCCAGCATTACTTTACCTGATGGCTACTCAGCAGATAAATCGGCCTTTACTGTAGAGGTAGGAGCCTCAACGCAAGTAGAAGTAACCTTTGCTCCATCTGAAGCCAAAACTTACGCTGGCGAAATGGTAATTCAATCAAATGCGGGAGAAACCAGAGTAAATATTACTGGTGAAGGTACTATAGTAACAGCTATTGATGATGATGTTATTGATGCTGATGAAGTAAGCCTTTACCCTAACCCTGCTCAGCACATGGTTACCATAGACCTGTCTCAAATACCTCAGGTTCAGCCGAACTTGGCCATAGTAGACATGAATGGCACAGCCGTTTGGAATAAGCAAAAGGTACAAGAAAGCAAGGTAGAAGTGAACGTAAGCTCATACCCTGCTGGCACCTACCTGATCCGAATAAGCTCAGAAAAAGGTAGCGCTGTTAAAAAGTTGATCATTGTTAAATAACTCAGAAATGAAAAGTAACAGAAGTAGAAACACGTTTAACAGTGTACTGAAAATATCGATTGGAATCCTCATAGTATTCGTCATCGCCTCCTGTGGAGGTGGTGGCGATGATTCTCCAACTCCACCTGAAGAAACTCCTCAGGAAATAGCTCAAGCTTTACTAGAGGCTAACTGGACAATAGCCAGTGGTGGCTCTATAACTCTTGATGGAAGTGATGTATCAAGTAGATACGATGGGTTCTCAATGGATATTGACAATGGTAGTTTTACTACAACCAATGCCGGAAACCTATTCCCTGCCACAGGTACTTGGTCTTGGGTAGGAACAAGCGACAATCAGGTTACTACTGGCAATGGTAAATCCATTACCATTACCACTCTAACTAGTTCAAGGATAGTTTTCAGCTTTCTGAAGACCGATCAGAACGTTGCAGCGGGTATTCCAGGTAATTATGTAGTCACTTTAACACAATAATAATTCTTCAACCAAAATGTTGGTGAGACTCAAAATTTTCGAAAAATACCAAGTTTACGGTATTGAGATAGGTGGCGCAGAATATGACCTTTATATCGTCAGTAAAGATTCATATAGTAGTCTGATTTAGTTGAGTCTCTTGGAAACGGGAACCGCAGAAGGTGGTTCCCGTTTTACCTTAACCCCCTGAAACCATGACGGAAAAAGCTATAAATACCCTTTCTAAAATTGCCAGCAAAGCCTCCGACTCTTTCGAAGTGTTAGTGCTTATCGCGGTAATTATCTTTATCCTTTTTCGTTAGGCATAAAAAAAGGGACTTAAAAAGCCCCTTTCATATCTATTAAGATCTAAATCTTATCCTTTTAACACGTTAGCCATTGTCTCTCCAATATCTGCAGGAGATTTCACTACGTGAATACCACAATCGGCCATAATCTTCATTTTAGCTTCAGCTGTATCTTCAGCTCCGCCAATAATTGCACCAGCATGTCCCATTCTTCTACCTGGAGGTGCTGTTTGGCCAGCAATAAATCCTACAACTGGCTTCTTATTACCAGTCTCTTTAATGTAGTTAGCTGCCATGGCTTCATAGTTTCCACCAATCTCACCAATCATAACAATGGCATCGGTTTCATCATCTTCCATCAATAACTGAACAGCATCTTTAGTAGGAGTACCAATGATTGGGTCACCACCAATACCAATAGCAGTAGAAATTCCTAAACCAGCTTTTGCCAATTGGTCAGCAGCTTCATAAGTTAAAGTACCTGATTTAGATACTAATCCTACTCTACCCTTCTTGAATACGAAACCAGGCATAATACCTACTTTAGCCTCACCAGGAGTAATTACACCCGGACAGTTAGGACCAATTAAAGTAACATCTTTAGACTTGATGTACTCTTTGGCAGTTACCATATCCTTAACCGGAATTCCTTCAGTAATAGCAATGATCACTTTAATTCCTGCATCAGCTGCCTCCATAATGGCATCAGCCGCAAATGCTGGTGGAACAAAAATGATAGACACATTAGCGCCAGCTTGCTGAACAGCTTCTTCAACTGTGTTAAACACTGGCCTGTCTAGGTGAGACTGTCCTCCTTTACCTGGAGTAACACCACCAACTACATTGGTACCATATTCTATCATTTGACTGGCATGGAAGCTACCTTCAGAACCGGTAAATCCTTGCACAATCACCTTTGAATCTTTATTCACTAAAACGCTCATTGCAACGGGTTTAATTTTCAGGCAAAAATAGAATATAAAATGGGTTGACCAAAGGGAATGTTAAGTTACAGAAGTGTTCCTTCCCTTCATTTTACCGTTTAGCCATTGATTAAAATGTTTAACAGATTTTAACCGAATATTTTCAACTTAATTGAAACCATTTGACCGTAATAAACGTCTTATAATCAGAAGTTAATTTTGAAAAGTTTAGATAAGTCAGTAAAACACAGAATTAAATTCTTAGAGAAGACGTTTAAAACATAGTTAGTTAGTTTTTAGTATTTTAAGGTTGAAGATGAGAAAAGCCCCCACTCCGGGGCTTTTTTCTATTACTGCACTTTTATTCTTGTGAACATGGGTAAATGGTCGCTCAATTTCATCATTTCTTCTTTTGAAAGAAGGTCACTAAAAACCGTAGTACTCCCCTTCTCTACATCTTCCATCATGTTCTTGTTAAAAATTATGTGATCGATTCTCCACCTCGGATTGTCCGATGGATGAGAAAACACACCACTATTGGCTAAAGGGTCTATAAACTGATGACCTTTTTTTCCAACCAATAATGTTTGAAATTCTTCACTATCTGGAGTACAGTTGAAATCACCTACCATCATTAAGTTCACCTTCTTGTCTTCTTTTACCATTCTGGCCCATTGGTTTTTTAACAAGTTTATTTGACCTAAACGCATTTTCTCATTTCTTTCACCTCTGCCTGCCTTTAGGTGAACTCCAGTGAGCGTAAACTCATATTCTTGATTAGGAAGGATATCTATAGACCACATTCTAGAGTTAAGATTTACCTGCGACTCAGGTTTTCCGTTTTCATCTAGGTAATTGACCACAGGGGTATATAGTGCTCCATAACTATAAACAGTACCAAGAGGCACCTTACTCATTATTACCACATTCATATACCACGAGTAGCTTTCTGCTGCAGCAAAAAACTCATACCCCATTTCGCTCAAATAACTATCCGCAATCTGTTTTAGGTAAGCAATACTCTCAAACTCCTGTAGCACAACTACATCTGCATTTGCAGCTTTTAAGGCCTTTACCAACAAAGCCTCCTTACCCTCCATACTCTCTTTGGGATTATCTTCTCTAGAGTTATTGATGTATGGATTATCATACATGTCTACAAAGTGCTCCACATTCCAACTCAGAACACTTAACACCTCCGGATTATATTGGAAACCTGTTGGTGCAGTAACACCAGCTCTCTTTAATGATTGACCATTGACACCACCTATAAATAAGGTAGATACAAGCAGGCCTATTAATATTGCTCTCATCTCTTTATATTTTCAGATTCAAAAGAACCTCAAAAGCAAGAATAATCACCCTTTTAGACATTAAGTAACCATTAAGAACCACAACATTGAAACAACCTAAATTTTACGGAGCTAAGCTATTTGGCCTGATCTTCGGACCTTTACTTTTTGTTCTATTCCAATTTTTACAGCCAGAGGGTGTTCTTAACGAAACTGCCTGGAAAGTAATTGGTGCAGCCCTATGGATGATAGTCTGGTGGATTACGGAGGCTGCCCCTATTCCGGTTACTGCTCTTTTACCAATTGTACTTTTTCCTATAACTGGGGTCTTTACTGTAGATGAGGCCACCTCTCCCTATGCCAATAAAATCATCTTTCTCTTTATGGGTGGCTTTATGTTGGGCCTAGGTATGGAAAGGCATAACCTGCACAAGAGAATCGCACTAACTCTAATCAAAAAAACAGGGACTAACCCCAACGGAATTATACTTGGGTTTATGCTCACCACAGCTTTCATTTCCATGTGGATCAGCAATACAGCCACTGCGGTAATGATGCTACCTATCGGTCTTTCCATTACTCAGCTGCTGAATATCGATGAAAATGCAGGGAAAGGAAAACGGAGATTTGCCTTAAGCCTAATGTTGGCCATAGCTTACGGAGCCAATATTGGAGGAACGGCCACTATAATTGGCACCCCACCTAACGTAGCTTGGGTTGGTTTTATGAACGATATGTTGGGCTATGAAGTCACTTTCGCAAAATACCTCACCATCGGTCTGCCCATCTGCTTTATCATGCTTTTCATTACTTATCTGATTATTACCAGGGTGATGTATCCGAGTGGACTGAAAAGTTTGTCAGAATCGGCTCAAGTCATCGATGATCAATTGAAGGCCTTAGGAAAAATGAGTAAGCCGGAAAAATACGTTGCGGCCATTTTTGTAATTACTGCCTCTGCTTGGATTTTAAGAGGCTCTATAAACAACTGGCTCAATGCAGATTTACTAAACGATTCCGTAATAGCCATTGCTGGAGGTATTCTAATGTTTATCACCCCTGTAAACCTGAAGCAGAATCTATTTCTGATGGAATGGGAATACACCAAGAAGCTGCCTTGGGGAATTCTCTTACTCTTCGGTGGAGGGCTCACCTTGGCTAAAGCCATGGAGAAATCGGCTATAGTTGAATTTGTTGGTCAAAGTATAGCAGGTGGAGGAGAACTGAATCTGATTCTTTTAACTGCAGGACTAACCGCTTTCATGCTATTTATGACTGAAATAATGAGCAATGTAGCGTTGACTGTCATCTTTGTTCCCGTAGTCATTAGCATCTCTCAATCATTAGGTATCAACGCCATGTACTTGACTATTCCGGTAACACTTGCCGCTAGTTATGCTTTTATGATGCCTATTTCAACGCCACCTAATGCCATCGTATTTTCTAGTGGAATGATCCGCATGAAAGACATGATTAGAGCAGGTGTAGTGCTGAACATTATTGCAATAATTCTCCTTGTCATACTAAGTCAAACCTTGGTTCCCCTGATATACTAATATGAAAGAAACTGCAAAAATATTCGACCAAATAGTCCAAGAAAGAAGGTCGGTAAGAGTCTATGATATTGAAGCTGAGTTCGACCATGAAGCAGTACAGCGAAGTATTGAACGCGCCATTCTTGCCCCAAACAGCAGCAATATGCAGCTGTGGGAATTCTACCGAATAAAATCTGAAGAGGCCAAGAAGCAAGTCGCCTGGATGTGCATGAATCAGAAAGCGGCCAAAACTGCCAAAGAACTAGTAGTAATTGTAGGGCGAAGAGACTTATGGAAGAAAAGGCAGAGAGCACTGGTTCAGGAAATGAAAAGGGTTTATCCCGATCCCTACTCTAAACAAGCCAAAAGAGCCATGAACTATTACGAAAACCTTATTCCAAAATATTATTGGAGTGATTGGTTTGGCCTTTGGGGCATGATCAAAAAATGCATCTACTTTTTTGCTGGGCTTAAGCGCCCCATGATCAGACATGGCAACAATGCCGACCTGAGAATTTCCGTCCACAAAAGTGCTGCTTTAGCCGCCCAAAACTTCATGATGAGCATGAAAGCCGAAGGTTACGACACTTGCCCAATGGAAGGAATGGACTCACTCAGAATCAAGCGATTTCTAAAACTCCCACGCAAAGCCGAAGTAGTAATGGTCATAGGCTGTGGGCCTGGTGCAGAAGGCGGCATCTACTCCGACCGTTTTAGAGTACCGAATAGTGAGGTTATTTTAGAGGTTTAATATTGGGATTACCATTCATTTTAGAACTCTTACCTTATGCGAAACAATGAGCATCACAATTCGTCTAACATGAAAACACAGTTAGAAAAATGCGAAATACACTCCTCTTTGTATTACTCTTTCTTAGTACTTACACTCTTTTTGCTCAGAACACCATTATCAAAATTCAGGTTTTGGATGATGAAAACAAGTCTCCCATTCCATACGCTACAGTCGTAGAATACAACTCCAAAACCAACGGAACAATAACCGATGAGGAGGGATTCTTTGAATTAAAAATCAAAATATTAGAAGAAAGCCAGATATATATAAGCTCCGTAGGCTACAAAGACACTATCATTTCGGCAGCTATAGCCCTAGACTTGGAACGTATACTGCTCAAGCCCGACATCAATAACTTAGGATCATTCATTATTAAGGCCACAGCAACTGAAACTACAGAATTAGGAAACTCTAAAGCTATTATCAATGAAAAGAATAATTATCAGGCCAGCTTAGGCTTCTACTGGGGAGTCTACTTTAACACTAAGAAAAAAGAAATTGGAGGTATTTTAGATAAAGTGAATATCTACATCAATAAAATGGGTTTTCCTGAGACTCCACTGTTAATGCGAGTATTTGAATTTACTGGTGAATTCGAATTTTTCAGAAGCCAACCCAAGTACCTATTTAAAGAACTAACTAGGGAGCCAATAATTATGAGAAACAATAATTTTGGCTGGAATGAACTTGATGTTTCACACCTAAACATAACAGTCCCCTCCAGTGGTCTATATGTTCTATTTACTCCTGTCGGGACTGACGAAGAATATCAGTATGAAACAATTTCAGGGTTAAAATTCGGATCCACAATCGGTATATACTCAGATAACAAGGACTCCAAAAGAATTTTCCCGGTTTTACAGGATCGAGATAGAATATCGGTTATGAAAAAATCAAGAGCCCCAACTCCAGCTGTCTCGATAATCATATCCAACACCAATTGATATAAAGAGTCATCTTTTATTGGGAATTAAACCAGTCTGTCTATAAACAGACTGGTGCAGCATAACGACTAATTTATTCCTCCCCTTGGTTCAAGGGTAGGTGGTCGAAGACCGGAGGGGTTACTTCTTCTTCATACTCATATCTGAATCACGCTTGGCCTTAAACTCAGAACCTTCATTCCACTGTGGCCAATAGGTTTCATTGGCCAATCTATAGCCAACATTAAAAAGCAGTTTGGCATCCTGAGCAATTCCATTTAAACCCCACTCTTCAGGCTCATAATTATCTTGAGGTTGGTGGTATTTTACTGCTAAATATTCCTGTGTTTTCTCATCGATAAACTCCACTCCTTTTTCCTTAGACTCATAAGAACCAGAGGCATATAATGCCGGAATACCCACTTTAGCAAAATTGAAATGGTCAGATCTAAAGAAGTAGCCTTTTCCTAGATCAGGATCTGGAATTACATATCTGCCTTGTTGCTCCGCAGCAACTGTGGCATAATTATCTAGCTCTGACTGGCCATAACCTGTAATGGTCAAGTCCTTCATTTCTCCATAAGCTGGCAAGCCATCTATGTTGATATTCGCAACCGATTGGTTAGGCGGGAAAATCGGGTTTTGAGCATAGTAGGCAGAACCTAACAAGCCTTGCTCCTCAGCGGTAACAAAAAGAAATACTACTGATCTTTCCGGCTTCTTCTCCAGCTTTGCAAAAGTCTCTGCTATCGCCAATAGCCCCGTAGAACCAGAAGCATTATCATGAGCTCCATTGTAAATTGAGTCACCATCTATTGGCTCTCCAACACCAAGGTGATCCCAGTGAGCAGAATAAATAATGTATTCATCAGGTCGTGTAGAGCCCTTCACCATGCCAACTACGTTTCTTGACATCTCGCGCTTTACTTCGTTGGTTACGCTAACCGAAGCAGTTAAGCCCATAGGTATAGGTTTGAAATCTTTGGTTTTAGCAATCTCAGAATAATCTTTAATTCCAGCTTCTTTGAAGAGTTCTACCGCAGTACTTCTGGTAATCCAACCCTGAATGGGACATTTATAGCCAGCATTCGGATCGTCTAGATTTAGCTTGGAGCCTGTCCATGAGCTTTGAACCACCAACCAAGGGTAGCCAGCCGGAACAGTTTCGTGAACAATCAAAACTCCAGCCGCACCTTGTCTGGCAGCCTCCTCATACTTGTAAGTCCAACGACCGTAGTAAGTCATCTCTTCTCCTTTGAAGAAGGTAGAGTCACCAGAGACAAAACCAGGGTCATTCACCAAAACCACAACCGTTTTTCCCTCTACATTAAGCCCTTCATAGTCATTCCAACCATATTCAGGAGCGACAATTCCATAACCAGCATACACCAGTTCGGAATCCTTGATCTGGGTCATCTCCTCTGGTCTTTCAGTATATACCACCACATCAGAAAGCGTGTTGAAAGTCATAGTTTTACCTTTACCCTTCACCACCATGGTGGGCGACTGAGTTCCAGTGATTTCGACCAAAGGCACATCTTGAAAGTAGGAATCGCCATTACCCGGAGCCACTCCCATGGCTTTCAATTCGGACTCTAAATAGTGAATGGTTTTCTCCTCCCCTTCGGTGAAAGGCTTTCTACCCATAAAATCATCGGAAGCCAGTACCTGCAAATGTCTGTCAATAGATAGTGTGTCTATCTGAACATCTAACTCGGTGGTTTCTGAAGAAGAACCTATACAAGAGTAAATCGTGGCTAGAAGAGCCAGGAACAATATATTTTTGAATAGTCTCATAAATCTGGATTGTGGTCTGAAGTTATGGAAAATTAGTTCTCAAATAAATTGATCTTATTTAACTAAATAATTAGTTTTCATTCATGAAGACTCCAATCTTAATCCTCGCACTATTCTTATCCATCAATATGTTCGCTCAAAATGGTCCCCTCGGTCTTTGGGCAGTAAACGAAGTAATGGTGGGCGACAGGAATGTAACTCCAACTGCCAAATGGTTTCTCTTTCAAAAAGATGGCTCTTTAACCTCAGGCAATGGCAATATCGAGAACTTTTCGAGCTTCTATCAATATGACGCAACAAAGAAAGAACTGACTCAGAGTAATGGAAGTGAACCTGATCCGTATGGCTCCTTCAAAACCGAATTAACCAAATCACATATGACTTGGGAACGCCTGGAAGACGGTATGAAAGTAATCGTTCAACTCACCAAAGTGGATAAAAAGCCAAAAGCTCCTTGGGATTTACTTCAGGGCGGGTGGACAGAAGTCGGGTTTGAAAAGACAAATCTAGAAACAGGTGTAGGTGTAATAGCTGATGTGGAGAGTACCAAATATTTCTTTATGTGGGACAGGGCCTACAGAAGAACCAATGAATTCGGGAAAATCATGGAAACTGGAATCTGGCACATTGGAGGCCACTCCAACGAAATCTGGACCATCACAAACTCTGACAACACCAAAACCATCTGGGAACTGACATTTGATGGCGAGACAATGATCTGGTCTCAACAAAGAGGAAATGAATTGATAAAGGTGTACTTTGAGAGGGATAATGATTAACTTGAAGTTATGTCTACTTTCTTAACAGAAGAAAAAGCGAAGCTGATTTCTAAAATCAACGAAATAAAAGATCAATCTGTAATAGATGACCTAATGCGGTTACTTGCCATCAATTTCGATGACTCCATTTATCTTTTATCTGATGAACAACGAGCCAATGTTATGGAAGCACGCGAACAAATCAGAAAAGGGCAAGGCATAGACTCAGAACAAGCTGACGGTGAAATTGATCAATGGTTAAACGAGTAGTTTGGTCACCTAGGGCTCAAATAGAGCGAAAGGAAATCCTAGATTTTTGGTTCAAAAGAAACAAAAGCAAATCATACCCTAGAAAGTTAAATCTGTTATTCAAAGAGGCAATAAACCTCATTATTGATTATCCCGAAATTGGCAAGCCAACTGATTTAGATAATGTTCGAGCCAAGATAATTCGTGACTATATAATGTTCTATGAGAGTAATGAAGACGAGTTGTTCATTCTTTCGATTTGGGATACAAGGCAAAACCCAGAAAACCTTGAGTTTAAACTCTAATTCTATCTTTGCAACCTTAGCGGTTAATCCTCACCACAAAGTTCCCCAAGTCATTTCTTGCTTCAAGCTTCCAACTTCACGCTTCAAGCTAATACCCATACTTCTCCTTCCACATAGCTTTCAAGCGCTTGCGCATTTCGTCTTCGCGAGCATTGCCTTTAGGGTCGTAAAGTTTCGTGCCTTTAATTTCCTGAGGTAAAAACTCTTGCTGCACAAAATTGCCCGGATAATCATGGCTGTACTTATAGCCCTGACCATAACCCTCTTCCTTCATCAGCTTGGTTGGAGCATTACGAATAGGCATTGGAATCGATAAATCTCCTGTCTTTCTCACCAACTCTTGCGCGCGGCCAATAGCCATGTAAGCAGCATTGCTTTTGGGTGAAGAAGCCAGATAAGTCACCGCTTGCGAGAGAATAATTCGCCCTTCTGGATAACCAATCAAATTCACCGCCTGAAAGGCATTCGTAGCAATTACCAAAGCAGTTGGGTTAGCATTGCCAATATCTTCTGAAGCCAGGATCACCAGCCTCCTTGCAATGAATTTGATATCCTCCCCACCTTCAATCATTCTGGCCAAATAATACACCGCGGCATTCGGGTCGCTTCCGCGAATGGACTTGATAAAGGCCGAGATCACATCATAGTGCATGTCGCCCGTCTTATCGTAAGTAGCTACTCGTTGCTGGGCAATGTCTTTGACCAACTCATCGGTTACCACTGCCGGATCGCCTTCAATATTCTGAACTACCAGGTCTAACAGATTGAGCAGCTTGCGAGCGTCACCACCAGAGATATTAAACAATGCCTGTGTTTCTTTTAGCTCTACCTGACGCTTGCTGAGGATTTCATCCTTTGCCAAAGCCTGCTCTATCAAACGAAACAAGTCTTCTTTAGTAAGTGACTTGAGGGTATACACCTGACTTCGCGATAGCAAAGCCGAATTCACCTCAAAAGACGGGTTCTCAGTTGTTGCTCCGATTAGGGTAATGTCGCCCTTTTCAACAGCTCCCAACAAAGCATCTTGCTGCGACTTGTTGAAGCGGTGAATCTCGTCTATAAAGAGAATCGTATTCGACTGAAATCTAGCTCTTTGAATTACTTCACGGACTTCCTTTACTCCTGAACTTATGGCACTCAGCGTGAAAAATGGAGCTTTAACCGAGTTGGCTATTATATTGGCTATGGTAGTTTTGCCGACTCCCGGAGGCCCCCAGAGTATCATGGAAGGAATTCTTCCAGCATTAATTGCCCTGCGTAAAACGCCCTCCTTTCCAACTAAATGCTCCTGACCGATTAGATCTTCGAGCGTTTGAGGTCTAACTCTTTCTGCAAGTGGCTTTCCGGTAAAATCCATAAGACAAAATTAAGTGCTCTAAGCTAGATGGAAACCATGACGCTAGAAAATCAACAGAATTATTTCTAAGCTCGAAACTGCCATCAAGTCGTCTGACCACTCCAAGTGGTCTGACGACTAAGCAGCATTCCGGTAACTAAGTCCCGAACAGAAAGGACTTTGACCCCAACCCTTCCCGAGGCTTCGGGAGGGTGAAGCGATGAAGCTTTTCGACCTGATGAAGCTAAAGTCCCCTTTAGGGGATCTAGGGGTACTATTTCAATCCAATTGTTGGTAGAAAAAAAGTAAATTTCCAGGAACATGATGACCATTTACTCGGTTCAGAATTGTAACAAATGTTACTTCTTCAAAGTATTCGTGCTTTACCTTTGAAGAAGCTTTTCCACCCATAAATACAACCAATATGGATGTAGAAATCTTAGCCCGAATTCAGTTTGCCTTCACCGTGGCCTTTCACTACATCTATCCGCCTCTTAGTATTGGCCTCGGACTGGTAATGGTCTTTATGGAAGGGCAATACCTTCGAACCAAAGACAAAACCTATGAAGTTTTGGCCAAATTCTGGACTAAAATTTTCGCCCTGACTTTTGGTATTGGAGTAGCCACCGGAATTGTAATGGAATTTGAGTTCGGTACTAACTGGGCTACTTATTCCCGTTTTGTTGGGGATATTTTTGGGAGTGCTTTGGCTGCTGAAGGAATATTTGCATTTGCTCTGGAAAGTGGCTTTTTAGGTGTTTTACTTTTCGGATGGAACAGAGTTAGTTCTAGGGTTCACTTTATTTCTACCGTGGGTGTTTGGTTGGGCAGTATGTTTTCAGCCATCTGGATTGTTGTAGCCAATAGCTGGCAACAAACTCCTGCAGGCTACCAAATTGTAGGCGAAGGTGTCAATGCAAGAGCGGAGGTAACCGATTTCTGGGCAATGGTTTTCAACCCATCGAGCGTTGAAAGAATTCTCCATGTATGGATTGGTGCTTTTCTGGCCGGAGCATTTCTCATCATCTCCGTTCACGCCTATTATCTACTCAAAGGAAGACATGTTGAACTTTCTAAAAAAGCCATCAAAATAGCACTTGGTATTGCCTTGATTTCATCTTTAGCGCAACTCGTTACTGGTCACGCTTCTGCCGAAGTAGTCGCTGAACATCAGCCAGCCAAACTAGCGGCTATGGAGGGGCACTTCGAAGAAAATGCCCCTGCCGATCTTTACCTGTTCGGTTGGGTAGATAAAGAGGCGAAAGAAGTGACAGGCTTAGCTATTCCAGGTGGAACCAGCTTTTTAACACACCAAGATTTCAACGAACCGATTAGAGGTTTGGACAGCTTTCCACAAGATGAGATTCCAACTCAAATCAATGCTGTTTTTCAATTCTATCACATCATGATTGCCATAGGCATGGGCCTAATTGGCCTTACCATCTTAGCTGCATTTTACTGGTGGAAAGGCACTCTATTTGACCAAAAATGGCTTTTGAAAATATTAGTCATTTCGGTACTACTTCCGCAAATAGCCAATCAGGTGGGGTGGTTCACTGCAGAGATGGGTAGGCAGCCGTGGGTAGTTTATGGCCTTCTGAAAACCTCAAACGCACTTTCTGAGGTGGTAACAGCCAATCAGGTACTATTCTCTCTGATCTTATTTTTCGTGATTTACGCTTTGCTTTTCACCCTGTTTATTTATCTACTGAACAAGAAAATTAAGCACGGCCCTGACGAATCTCCATTAAAAGACCAGAGACCACGACAAAGAGAAGTAAGCAACGCATTTAGCAATTAATATGGGCACGTTTATAGGCATAGAATACTCAACTTGGTGGTTCCTAATTGTTGGAGCACTCTTTTCTGGTTATGCTATTTTAGATGGCTTCGATCTTGGCGCAGGCGCATGGCACCTGTTCCTCAAAAAAGAGGAAAGTAGAAGAATTGCCTTAAATGCTATTGGCCCAGTTTGGGACGGAAATGAGGTTTGGCTAGTAATTGGAGGTGGAGCACTGTTTGCAGGCTTTCCTGTTGTCTATGCCAATATGTTTTCTGCCATGTACATTCCCTTCATGCTATTTTTAGCCGCGCTCATTTTTCGGGCAGTGGCCATTGAGTTTAGGTCGAAAGAAGAAATGGCTTGGTGGCGAACCATGTGGGACGTGAGCTATAGCGTCAGCAGTATTTTGCTGGCTTTACTTTTGGGCATTGTATTAGGAAACATTCTGATAGGAATACCACTCGATGAAAACAAGCAGTTTACAGGCCACTGGCTTAGCTTCTTAAATCCGTATGCTATAATGGTTGGCGTTACCACTTTGGCTGCATTTATGATGCATGGTGCTATTTATCTGGGGTTGAAAACTAAAGGGAAGCTTTATGCTCAGATTTATCAGTTTCTCAAAAGAGCTATTATATTTTTTGTGGTGAGCTTCATCATTGTAACCGTCTACACCCTTATATACATCCCTCACCTTACAGACAAAATCCAAAACAACCGATGGATGTTCGTTATACCTGTTATTGCGTTTTTAGCTATCGCGAATATTCCGAGGCTGGCTACTAAGAAAAAATTCTTGCAAGCCTTTCTATTTTCTTCTCTAACGCTTGCCATGCTTTTGGTTATTGTGGCTTTGGAGCTTTACCCAACTATCATTTACAATACGGCCGATCCTGCTCACCACATTACCGTTTCCAATGCAGCATCCTCATCTAAATCTTTAAAGATTATGCTCATTATGGCTGCCATCGGTATTCCATTGATCGCCACCTACACCTACTTTGTCTACAAAACCTTCTGGGGCAAAGTGGAATTGGATGAACATAGTTATTAGTCAGTTTTAAGTTCTATCTTCAAAGTTTAGTGGAGTTCGAAGAATTCATTAAATTAACTAAATGAATAGTTGTCTGGCTTTTATTATATCCCCTCTGCTTCTTTTAACCGGATGTGTTACATCTCCAAATTCCATTTGGAATGAATCTCAAATCGAAGGATCGTGGTATGTTCCTAAAGAGAATGAAGATGAAATTTATGATTTGACTTTTGATTTCGATTCGAATTACTCCCTGTTTCTCGGTCCTTATGGAAACTTTGGTAAATATGAATTAGCAACCGATTCCTTAATAGTTGAATCAGTATCTGATGCGAAGTTTGTTTTCCAGATTGAAGAAATCACTGATTCAAAACTTGTGCTCAAATACATCTCGGGTGGAGAGACTAATCCGTCCTTTGAAGACTATTTTGAATCCAACAATCGGCTCATTTTGAAAAAAATCACTGAGAAAAATGACCTTATTGTAAACCGTATAACATTTTCTAGTAGCGTCTGTTTTGGCACCTGCCCATCTCAAGCAATTGAGATAGACTCGGTTGGCAGCATCAACTATATAGGAGGAGCCTATTCAGAATTTGAAGGGGCTGGATTCGGCCACTTGCCTGAAGAAATTCTTAAAAGCATTTTACGATCGGTCAACTCACTTGATATCTCTGCGATTAAAGAGTATTACGAGTCACCATGGACCGATGATGCCAGCTATTATTTGAAACTTGAGCTTCAAAACAAAAACCAGCCAATAGAATTAGAATCATACGGGTTTGGTGAAACACCCAGTGAGCTAGCCCTCCTCTTATTCAAACTCATGAAAATTACTCAAGTTGTTTCCTTGAAACATACCTCTTTGGACAGTCTAAACCTTCACGACAAGAATCTTTCAGAAAAAGTCTTCTTTGAAGAGTTTTGACTTCAGTCCTATAATCATTTTGAAACTCCTCCTCCGCTAGGAAGACATTACTGCTGCCATCATACTCCAATAGATTGGAACAGCTCCTTCTGAAGTCTAATATCTCTCACCTATAGCCTCATTCAACTTTAAACCTTGAACATTAAACCTTAAACCCACCCTTTCCATTCCCGAGGAATTTCTTCCGCTCCCTTAAAAGCTCCGGTACAGGCCATAACAGCAGCGTACTTTTGATCATCACAAAAACTCAAAATGTTATGAAAAAAGTAGTTGTAAGATTAATAGCGATAATCGCATTTGTAGTTGCCTTGCAAGTTCAGGCTTATACTCCCTCTAAACTGAATGTTAGAGTCATTGGTGAAGGCCAACCCATGATTATGATTCCAGGTCTTACTTGCGATGGTGCCGTTTGGGACACAACCATTGAAGCTCTGGGCGATCAGTATCAGTACCATGTACTCACTCTACCAGGCTTTGCTGGTCAGGCACCCTTAGAGAATCTGGAAGCTGGCTTCTTCGATCAGGTAAGAACCTTGGTTTACAATTACATCGATGAGAAACAGATAGAAAAACCAATAATTGTTGGTCATAGCCTTGGCGGTTTCCTTGCGCTTCAAATAGGCATAGAAAAGCCAGATTTGGCTGAAAAGCTAGTAATTGTTGATGCTCTACCTTTTATGACAGCCATTCAAATGCCTACGGCAACCGAAGAAAGTGCCAAGCCATTTGCTGAAAACATGAAGCAACAAATGAGAGCTGCTGCAAACCAGACAGACGAACAAAAAAGAACCTTCCAGCAAATGCAGTTGCAAAGCCTTATCCGCAACAAGAAGTACATAGAAACCGCAACCAACTGGGGTGTTTCCAGCGATATGAATACCGTAGCCCAAGCTATGTATGAAATGTACACCACCGATATTCGTGCCGATTTGGCCAAAATTAAAGTACCGACATTGGTATTGGGAGCTTGGGCAGCTTACGAGTCTTATGGTTCAACCAAAGAAAGTGTCATGAATATGTACCAGGCACAATACTCCAAGCATCAGCATTTGGATTTAGACCTCTCTGAAGGTGGTTATCACTTCATCATGTGGGACGACCCAGAGTTCTTTCACAACTGGTTGAACAAATTCCTATAAAGCTAAACCCGATTGGTGAATGATTTAATGTTAAATTATTCACCAATCAATTTCTAAGATGAGCAAAAGAGTCATTTATTGGATCTGTCAGGTATTAGGTTGGGGACTTTACACCCTTTTCCTCATAGGTATGATGGCGCTCTTCGGTGGAGAAGGCTACATCACTTCCTCTTCATTGATTCTCCAAGGTATCATTTACGTATCACTAATCCTCTTTTCACACCTTTTCAAACTACACATACAACGCAGCAATTGGCTCGAGCTAAGGCTGAGCAAACTCATACCCAGGGCCTTTGTAGGCACACTAGTTACTGCTATTGTTACTCAAGTTTTTATCCACCTGATCATCTATCTGATCTTCCCTCTATCAGGAATATCTGGCTTTAGTTGGAGCGGTTTTATTGGCTATGTCTTCAACATATATATAGTACTCATACTTTGGGCATCCATTTACTTCATCATCAAGTTTATGGAGAAAAACCGCAAGTCTGAGCTAGAAAAACTAGCGCTAAAATCGGCCTTACAAGAGGCTGAGCTCATGATATTAAAGAATCAGGTAAACCCACACTTTCTCTTCAATGCCTTGAACAACATCCGCTCGCTTATACTGATTGAGCCAGAAAAGGCTAGAAAAATGGTTACGCACATTTCAGACTTACTGAGATATTCCATTCAATTCAACGCTTCTGAAAAGGTGGCTTTAAAAGAAGAGATTGAGATTGTGAAAGACTACCTACAATTGGAGTCAATCCAGTTTCAGGAGAGGCTCAGTTACACTTTCAACATATCGCCAGAAACACTGAAAGTGCAGATACCTCCAATGGCCATTCAACTATTGGTTGAAAACGCTATAAAGCATGGTCTTTCAACCCAGAAAAATGGAGGCCAAATTTTAGTTAGCACATCATTGATTGAAAACTACTTACTCATTGAAGTAAAAAACTCTGGCCAACTACGCTCTAGCCAAAAGAGAGAGGGCATTGGCTTGAAAAACTTAGTAGAACGAATGAAGATTCTGTTCGGCACTTTTGCAGAGTTTAAACTCGAAAACAGCTCTAACCAAATGGTCTCAGCCACCTTAAAAATACCAACCTCATGAAAGCCCTTATCATAGACGATTCTCACTTAGCAAGGCAAGAACTTAAGCATTTACTGAAGGCTTTTGATCACGTACAGGTTCTGGGTGAAGCCGAAAATGTGGAACAAGCGCTGGAGCTAATAGTAGAAAAGCAACCTGAATTGCTATTCTTAGACATTCAGATGCCAGATAAAGATGGTTTCGAACTATTAGAGGAATTGGTTGACGTGCCTGAAGTTATCTTCACTACAGCTTTCAACGAATATGCCATGAAAGCCTTGGACCACAATGCCTTGGACTATCTACAGAAGCCCATAAAGGAAGAGAGACTCGGTTTAGCCATAGAAAAGGCCTCCGAAAAAATTAGACAAAGAAAAGATCGGGAGTCCAAAGCCAAACTTCTAGGCTTAGACAATCAGGTATTTGTAAAAGATGGCGAACAATGCTGGTTTGTAAGTCTTGCAGAAGTTAGAGTTCTGGAGATTATGGGCAGTTATACACGTATTTATTTCAAGGAAGAAAAGCCAATGATTCCACGTTCGCTCAACTATATGGAGTCTCGGTTAGACCCTGAAGTGTTTTTTAGAGCCAACCGCCAGCAAATCATCAACCTCAAATACATCGATAGAATCGAACCATGGTTCAGTGGCACACTTAAACTATACCTCAAAGGTGGAGAAGAAGTGGAAGTAAGTCGCAGACAAAGTATTCGTTTTAGAGAAGTAATGAGCTTTTGATGCTAAAGCCTTATAGGGTATAAAACGAAATGAGTTTTGCCTTTGCCATCCATCCAAAACCACCTAATTTTCGCCCATGAATAAGGTGGAGATCAAGGCGAGGCTAGAAGAATCTTACGATCATTTTCTAAAGTATCTCGGCAAACTTTCCGAAGACGAGTTCGAATATGCTCCTGATGGCAAATGGAATGCAGGTCAACAAGCCGAGCACTTAATTAAAAGTACTCGTCCGCTGATACAAGCATTGGGCTTCCCTAAGTTCATGATCAGCTTTAAGTTTGGCAAGTCCAATAGACCTTCTAGGACTTATGATGAATTGGTTGCCAAATACAAACAAAAGCTAACCACGATGGAGGGCGATCCTCCAGGTTCGTATGTACCAAAAAAGGTGAAATACTCGGAGTACTCTAAGCTCTCCAAAACCCAAACCGAGATTATTGAAAAGATAGAGAACAAGCTCAGTAAGTGGTCTGAAGATGATTTAGACCAATACATTTTCCCTCACCCTTTGCTTGGAAAAGTGACCGTAAGAGAAATGCTCTATTTCACCATCTACCACGCAGAACACCATCAAAACGTGGTAAAGATATACTTGAAGGGTATCTAACCCCCTCCAACTCCCCCTAAATTAGGTGGAGAGTTAGCCTCGTCTACGACAATCAAATTCCAAGAGCAGAATTCAATTCCCCTCCTTGTTTTAAGGAGGGGTTAGGGGTGGTAAAAGTTTTTCCTAAATTCCGTCATGAAACGCGTATTTACTTTTATCCTAGCTATTTTTTCATTGACAATCATGAAAGCTCAGGAACAGAACCCTCCCGTAAAAGTGGCTGTAATAGGCCTTACACATACCCATGTGCATTGGATTCTCGGCAGAGAAGACCGTGGCGATATCGAAATAGTAGGTATTGTTGAGCCCAACACCGACTTAGCCGAAAGATACACCAAGCAACATGGATTCTCCATGGATATAGTTTACCCAACTATGGACGCATTGATGGAAATCGTGAAGCCTCAAGCAGTGACTGCCTTCGGTACAATTTATGACCACCTAAGCGTGGTTGAATTCTTTGCCCCAAAGGGCATCCATGTAATGGTTGAAAAACCTCTGGCTGTTTCTTTAGATCATGCCAAAAAAATGCAAGCCCTCGCTCAAAAGCATAACATTCACCTGTTAACCAACTACGAAACCACTTGGTATGGTAGCACCCTGAAAGCCTATAAAATGGTGCATCAAGACAATATGATAGGCGATATCCGCAAGATTGTGGTGCATGACGGCCACCCCGGGCCTAACGAAATTGGTGTAAATGAAGAGTTTCTCGAATGGCTCACTGATCCAAAATTGAATGGTGCCGGAGCCCTAACCGATTTCGGCTGCTATGGAGCCAACTTAGCTACATGGTTAATGAAAGGAGAAAGACCACAATCGGTTTTCGCCATGACTGCTACCAATAAGCCTGACATCTATCCTAAAGTAGATGATGAAGCCACTATTGTTCTACAATACCCAAAAACTCAAGTGATCATTCAGGCCTCATGGAACTGGCCGGTTTCCCGAAAGGATATGGAAGTTTATGGCGTGACCGGCCAAATCATTGCAGACAATGGCAGCACCATTCGCTACCAGCTAGGAGATAATGCCCAGGAACAGAAACTAACCGACCTTAAAAAGGAAAGCCCGAATGATGATCCTTTCACTCTATTGGCAGCAGTTGTTCGTGGACAGATTACCCCACAAGACGCAGACCTCTCTGCTCTTCAAAATAATATGGTGGTGATGGAAATTCTAGATGCAGCGATGCAAAGTGCTAAGAGTGGGAAGGTAGTTAAACTTAAATGACCACCCCTAGCCCCTCCTAAAACAGGAGGGGAATCAGTGCCAGTAACTGTCTGGATTAAGTAATCGATGGTTTTTCCAGAGTTTCCCGGACTTCTGTCCTCTGCTGGAAGAGGTACGGTCTCGAGACTTCGGGAAGCAGAGGGGAAGTTTACAAACAGGATAGATCAACCTTATTGCATGGCCCAGTTTCTCAAACTATCGAAGTCTTCAGGGTCAACTGGTATTTCTCTGATATCTTGGGTCGTATCTCCATAGGTCATTACCAGCGTAACTTCCCAATGCGGTTCATATAGATAATTGAATTTCCTCTCAAGAATATAACCAGTATCAATATAATTGACCCTGTAACGATCTATTTCGTAGATCAACTTATTGTCAAATCTTCTTATCTCCTTCTCAAAATGACCCAGAGTTCCGCTTACCTCATAACCTGAGTTCCAAACCTGAGTTGTCCAATAATGATCCTGCAGCCTCCTTCTCCTAAAATAAGGCCCAGGCTTTTGTGAAGTTGATTTTGTAAACCAATCATCTGGTAATTTCTCGAGACCTACGCTATTCCTGAAGTCATTATACTTTACACCATAGGGTTCAAACTCCGATTGATTTTGATAGAAAATGATCGTATCACCATAAAGCACGGTATCTCGGTATATTCTATAAGCATAGAATATGAAGATTAATAAGGCTCCGATAAAAAGAACCTTCTTCTTGATCACTGACCCAGGAATTTAATACAAACCGGAGTTGGTACTTCCTCAATGTATCCGGTATCAATCAGCTCACCGGTTTCTTGATTGATCTCATAAGTAACAATGGTGTTAGTATCTTGATTGGCTACCAGCATAAATCGACCTGAAGGATCAATCTCAAAGTCTCTTGGAGTTTTTCCTTTTGATGGATAAGCTCCAATTTTTATCAATTCACCATTATCACCAATTTTGAAGGCAAGAATTTCATTGATCTCACCTCTATTGGAGGCATAAAGGAACTGCCCACTCGGATGAATCTTAATGGCTGCAGCAGAAGATTCTCTATCATCTCCATTTTCTTGTAAGGCTATCATCTGTACCTTTTGCTCTAAACGAAGGCTATCAGAGAAAGTAGCTACTTCAATAGTGCCAATTAATTCATTCAAGACATAGACAATATCTTTCTCTGGGTGAAAAACGATATGCCTTGGCCCCGCCATTCTTGGTGGATTGATAAAGTCTCTCAGATAATTGAGTGTTTGCCCAACAGTGTCCAACTCATATGCATAAATCTTATCAGCGCCTAAATCAACAGCAGCCACCAATCCATTCCTTGGGTGCTGAATAATCTGATGCGCATGAGGTGCGTCTTGCCTAGGGTGAGAAGAACCACCTTCATGCTTTTTGTATGAAGAGTAGTTGCCCAACATTCCGTCTTCCATAATGGGTAAAAGCACAACGCTGCCACCCACATAATTAGCAGCCATTACAAACTTGCCTGAATTGTCTATGCTCAAATAGCAAGGATATTGCCCAACACTACTCACTTCATTGAGGTAGGCCAAACTGTAATCTTCCGGATTGTATTCAAAAGCCGTTACTGCTGCAAAACTATCCTCTCCTCCATCGAATTCATTCACAGCATAGACATTCTTACCATTTGGATGCACAGCTAGATAAGACGGACTAATAACCGCATCACTTGTGGCTTTGTAGCTTATAGCGCCTGTTTTCTTGTTCATGGAATAGACATAAACGCCTTCGCCCTGCCCATCTACATGACCTTCTTTTTTGGTGTAGGTTCCTACAAAAAATATGGCTTCGTTGCTTTCTGGCTTTGCCACTTGTTGTTCAGTTTTCTTCGACCCACAAGCCGTAAAAAAAGCCAGTAGAGCAAGGAGGATTATCTTTTTCATTTATAGTTTTTTCAGAACCTCAATTGTCTTGGTAAGGTCATCATCAGTAAAATCGTAATGTGTTACGAAGCGAATTAATTGAGGACCAAAGCCAAAAGCCAGAATATCATTTTCTGCTAACTTATCCAGAAAGCTCTGATTGGTATACTTATCTGTCAGTTTGAAAATGAGAATATTCGTTTCGCAAGGCAATACTTCTTCAACATAATCAAGCCCTTCAAGAACCTTAGCCATTTCTTTGGCTTTGTTATGGTCGTCCACCAATCTATCTACGTGGTTTTCTAAAGCATAAAGCCCTGCAGCAGCCACATAACCAGCTTGCCTCCAAGCTCCACCCATTACTTTTCTAATGCGCTTAGCTCTTTTGATATCTGCGTGACTTCCAATTAAGAGTGAACCTACAGGAGCTCCTAATCCTTTACTTAGGCAAATAGAAATAGTATCGAATACCTCACCATATTGCTTAGTAGTTTGGCCAGTAGCTACCAAGGCATTGAACAGCCTAGCACCATCTAAATGTAACGCCAAACCATGTTCATGACAGGTCTCACGAATGGCCCAAATTTCCTCGAAGTCGTAGCAACTTCCTCCACCTTTGTTGGCCGTATTCTCCAATGAAACTAGCCTAGAAACTGGTGAATGAATATCATCTGGCTGAATGGCAGATTCTACCGCCTTGGCTGTAATCCTACCTCTTTCTCCTTCTAATAACCTTACAGAAGCACCAGCATTAGACATTATTCCACCTGACTCATAGAGGTAGATGTGTGAATACTTATGGCAGATTACTTCATCTTGAAGATTACAATGCAGCCTGATACCAATCTGGTTAGTCATGGTTCCTGAAGCACAATAAATAGCGGCATCCATTCCAAACATCTTGGCAGCCTTTTTCTCCAATGCGGCCACTGTTGGGTCTTCCCCAAACATATCATCGCCTACTTCTGCCTCCATCATCGCCTGATGCATAGCAGGTGTGGGCTTGGTTAAAGTATCGCTTCGTAAATCAATAGCCATAGAAATATTCTTGTTTGGTACTTGTAGTCTTAATTAATGGTTGAATGGCTTCGAAAGCCTCCAAAGGCCTATCCGTAGCCAAAATATCTGCACCGCGTTGAATATACCCCAAATAAGTTGAATCTCCCTGTGCGATGGCCTTTCTATCCAAGTTTCCCAGAACACCTAAAATACAGTAGATTCCCTTTTCATGGAGGAAGTTATAAAGCGAGGCTTCGGGCTCAGAAACTCCTACGAAGGCAATCATTCTATTGTCTGGCACACCCAGATTGCTATGCGCCTCATAAGCCTCTTGCGACCCAATGCCTACAGATATCATTAGGGAGCCATCTAATTGATTGACCTTCGCAGCATCTCTAGCATTATAAGTGATGATGGCAGCGTAGTCTTGTGCATTATGGGCTTGCACGGCAGCCACCACTTTCTCGAATGGCACACCACGCTTCACATCTAGTGTAAGTACCGCTCTTCCATCGGCCCATTTTAATACATCATCTAAAGTCGGAATGTCTAAAGTGGTGGTACTACCTTCGTTGTCTACCAACTTCATCTTTTCAAGTTCGTCATAAGTGACCTCCATAACTTTCCCTTCACCGGTTGTCGTTCGGTCCAAAGTGTAATCATGCATCATCACCAATACTGAATCTTTTGTCATGGCAATGTCGCACTCAATGATGGTTGGAATTTGATCGGAAATGTGTTGAAAGGTAGCGATGGCATTTTCTGGGTAGCCGGGGTATGGCCCTCCCCTGTGTGCACTGATCAACGGAACCCTATCTGGAGACCAAGTAAAGAACTCAGGGCCAGCGCCATTAGCTATCCTGATTCCCTTTTCAACATCTGAGGTATTTGCCTTAGAATCTGAGCTTTGAGGAGTGCATGCTGCTATAGCTGATAAAAATATGGCTAAAGCCATTAATGAGGAAAAGCGTTTCATTGGGGCAATGTACAGTGCTAGAGAAAAAAGCACAAGAGAAAAAAGTAAGTCATTTCCGAGGCAGTAAATCTTATATCTACTGCCTCGGTAATCATCTCCGTTTCAACCTAAACATATGAAGAGATCAGGTGCTTGGGTCTTGCACCATAAATGACCGGACCGTCTGTCACTTAATGGGTGTGTAATCTCCTAGTTTGCTTCTCAACTGAAGCAACTCGTTTCTTATACCATCATGTAATTCTTTAGGCACCTCTTGTAGGTAGCTATTAAAATGATTGTCTAGGCTGATAATCATTTCATTTTTACTTTTTCTTCCTTTCTCGGTCAGTTGTACGTGAAATGAACGACCATCGTCCTCATTTTCTACTCTTACAATCCAACCATTCTTTTCCATTCTCACCAACATACGTGAAATGGACGGGAGATCTTGGAGCGTAACCCTGCTGATCTCTGTCGGTGTTACGCTCCCATGATTCCAAAGAATAATCAAGACCTGCCACTGCTCAGGCGTCACAGAGTACGCCTTTAACCCACGAATAAGCTCTCTATGAAAGAGCAAATAAGCGCGATACAGATTATAGCCGAGATTATTATTAAGGTGAAAGAGAGCCTTACCGAAATCCATGTTTGTGGTTGTAAGTCTGGTTGAAACTAAGTAAAAATACTTGTCTAAACAAGTATTTGATTGACAAAACTCTTCACTGAACGATTTTCTTATTTTTCATGCAGAGCGAAGCGCAGGCGTCCTTGTATCGGCAGCTAAGAACCCCAAGTTCTATCGACTAATTCAGTGAGATTCTCCAGTCGACCTTAAGGGCCTCGCTCTGGATGACGCACGAATAGAAAAATGAATGAGAAGTAAATATGGGGCTCAGCCCTTAGAAGAGGTATTTTCTTCCAAATCCTTCAATTCAAGCTTGATGGCTTTAGTACTGATTTGGGTTTCGATAAAGGAGAGAAATAGTGAGCCAAGTAATAGAAAAAGGCTTGCTCCAAAAATATACTCGGCAACTACTTGTCTGCCTAAGTACATAAGTACCATGCAGAGCACGCAGCAGAAAAAACTGGCAATACCAAGCGCTTGCATATTACGAATCAAGATAAGCCTAAGCCTTAGGTTCTTGATCTGACTGAAAAGTGTGGTTCGCATTTCTGGCGACTCTTTATACCGAACTCTTAGGCCTCTAGCTAGAGTAGCCAAAGCCACAAATCGATTGGTATAGGCCAAAAGCAACAGGGTGATTGCAGGGAATAAAAGTGCCGGAGTAGAGATGTCTATGTTCATGAATTATCCTTTCTAGAAGAAATTTTTTTGTCGAGAGTTTGCTTCCAAATTCCCCTTAAAACAACAAGACCAGAAATATACATTACTGCTTCCGTGATGTATTGTGCTAAATCTGGGTTAGACAGCCACTGAAGGCCAATAGCATACACTAATAAGAGCGAAATACTCAGGCAAATTGCAGCAATAATTAGCAGTATTTTCTCTAGTCGATCACTCATATTCTCCCTTCAATTTAAGGTTTCTTCTACTCATTTCTGAAAACCCACTCGATCCAAACCACCAAGCGGCCTCGTAAGTAGCAGCAAAGAAAATACAAATCTTAACCTTTTGGTGGACACTGTTCATCAATCTCACAACAAAAATTATGAAAAAGAAAACAATCCTATCCCTTGGCATCTTGGCTCTGCTAGCGACTGCAATAGTCTATGCTGCCGACCACATTGATGCGCCCGGAGTAACAGGCACTAGCTCTGATATTACCGATTACTATGCTTTTCAAAGCCCAGAGAACAATTCAAACATTGTATTTGTAGCCAATCTTCAAGGTTTGCTATCTCCTTCGGCATCTACTTCTGCTGCCTTCGATGAGAATGTAATGGTTGAATTCAACATTGATACCAATGGTGATGCCATGGAAGACTTGGTGATACAGTGTACTTTCAAAGATGGTATGGTAACCGCTTATGGCCCAGTAGCGCCAATTGCTACAGGAACAAGCAGCACACTTGTAACCATTGGCAGCTCTGTGTCTACTAACATTACAACTTATGGCTCTGCTGCTAGTATTGGTAGCGAAGGAGGCATAAGACTATTCGCAGGTCCGAGAGATGACCCATTCTTTATGGATTTTGCCCAATACGGAGAAATTATTGGTGGCAACGCATCAAGTTTTAACGATCCGGGAGCAGACACTTTTGCTGGCACCAATGTAATGTCGGTAGTGGTAGAAGTACCTAAATCAATGATTGGTGGTTCAGGAACCATTAACACTTGGGTAACCAGCAACAGAGAGCAATAATATTTCAACCTTAAAAGAATATAAAAATGAAAATCATAAATAATAAAATTTGGATGTTGGCTGCGGCTCTATTGTTAAGCGTTGGATTCACTTCTTGTAGTGATGATGACGATGAGATGCCCGAAATGCCAGTGAACTATGCTCAGGAAGATCAGATGGGCAGACCAGCTATTAACACAGTATTTGTTAGCAGTTCTATGAAAGACAATTTCAACACTACTGCTCCTAGTGCGCAAGGCGCGGCATATCAGGCTGCTTTTGAGTCTAGGCTATTAGCCTTAAACCCTAACTATAGCACTAACGCACTTGGTATGGATGCAACCACATTTACTACTGCATTGGCCACAGATGTACTAAGCGTTAGCCTTGATGGTACCACAACTTTCTTTGATGGAACCAATGTACTGACTGGAAGAGCCCTAGCGGATGATGTAATTTCTGTTGAGTTGCTACTAATATTTGGTGGCCCTGACGGAACTGCCAACCCTGGTTTATCTGACGATAATGTAGACGCTAATGACAAAGCGTTCTTAAGTTCTTTCCCTTACCTGGCCACTCCATGGTAATAAATATGCTGTGCTTGCCCTACAGGTAAGCACAGCAATTTTCTTTGACCCAACCCACTGAATTATGAAAAATATAATCATTACCCTCCTCTTTCTTGGTGTTATTTCTTGCCAAGAGCACAACAATCAGACACCTGTAGCCTCTACTCAAGACTATGAGGCATTAATGGCCAAAGCTGCCGAGCCACAGCAGAATCTGACCCAATCAGACATAGAGTTTTGGCAAAACAAGCTCAAAAACGAACCTCAAAATATAACCTACCTCTCTAAACTAGCTTCTCTTTATAGCAGTCAGTTTCGAGTAGACGGTAACATCGATCATATTTACAAAGCAGACAGCATTTTTGAGTTAGTGGCCGAAAGAAATCCATTCTCTAATGCCGCAACCTTTCAAGCGCTGGGAGTAAACGCCATTACCAAACACGAATTTCAAAAAGCTAGGGAATATGCAAAGTCAGCACTTAGCGAGGGCGACCAGCAGGGTGCCTCTTACAACCTTCTGTTCGATGCCTCCATGGAAGTTGGAGATTATGCTACTGCTGAAGGTATACTAAATAGATATGAGCAGAAAAATAGCTTTCAATACTTAATTAGAGCTTCAAAAATGGCCGACCATAAAGGCGACTTAGATTTGGCCATTCACTTAATGGAGAAAGCGCATGAAAGAGTTAAGGGGAACGAGAACCTTTACCTATGGTCTAAATCTAACCTTGGCGATATGTATGGGCATGCAGGAAGAATTACCGATTCTTATAATGCCTATTTAGATGTGCTCAATAAAAATGCTCAGCATTGGCATTCATGGCAAGGTCTGGCTTGGATAGCTTACGCTAAAGATGGTAATGTTAACGAGGCAAGAAGAATTCTAAAGTTTGTAGACCAGCACCACTTCGACCCTCAATTGAAGTTAAGCCTGGCAGAACTAGCCGATTTTGAAGGCAATGCTGAAGAAGCCCAAAACCTAAAAGAGGAGTATCATCAGATTGTATCTGATCAGAAATATCTTGCCATGTACAACAAGTACTTAATACTTTTGGAGGCAGAAGATTTGAACTACCCAGAAGTGGCTTTAGCTAGAGCGGAAAGAGAAAAAAATTATAGACCCACGCCCGATATGTTTGACCTATTGGCTTGGAGTCACCTAAAGAATGGCAATAAGCAAAAAGCGCTTGAAATTGCCCAAACTCAAGTTGAAGGAAAAACCAGTGAACCAGATGTGATTTTTCACTTAGGCATGATTTACCTAGAAAACGGTGAGTCTAAAAAAGCAAAGACCTATTTAAACGAAGCTCTTGAAGCCTCTTACGAGTTAGGTCCAATTACTACTCAAGCAGTTCAAACAGCTTTAAGTTCGCTTTAAGTGAAACAGTTGGTATCAGGTACTTTGTTGGTTTTATTTAGTGCACTTATTTTCGGATATGCAGGCGCTTCTTTAACCCACAAAGTACTTCACCTTTATCAAAACTCTCTTCACCACCATCACCATGGACATAGCCATAATCATAGTGATGAGGACACTGGTAATCAGCACGATGTTGATGACCATAGCAAAGCGCTAAAAAACCTTAACCAGAAAGAACAAGACAATACCAAGCAATCAGCCGACTTCATCAGCTTTTTTGCTGTAGACATCATTCATGAATATATTCTAGATGAACCTTCTGAGGAAAAGGCAGAAAAAGCAACTAGCTTTTACGTAAACCTTTATAAGGCAAGAGACCTCAGTACCTCCACCCCTCCCCCGAGTTTATAGTGTATCATATCAGCTTTACACTCAAGAGCTATTAGCCCTTTAGGCTATCTATTGCTCAATTTTTAACACGAAAATACACTCTGATGAAATCAGTAAGAATATTATTATGCCTGATCTTTTTGGCATCAGGCACACTTGGCTATGCACAAACCAATATGGTTCAAGGCACAGTACTCAATGCAGAAACCAACGAAACACTCCCTGGAAGTAACGTTTATATTAAAGAATTAGAAATTGGAACTTCAGCCAATGCACTAGGTTCTTTTAGGTTTGAAGAACTTAATTCTGGCACCTACACAATGGAAGTCAGCTTTGTAGGTTTTGCCAAAAGGTCTGTACAAGTTCAGGTTCAATCGGGAACCAATCAGAAACTGCAGATAGCCCTTCAGCCCTCTTCCATCCAGATGGAAGATGTGGTGGTTACACAGAACTTAGATCAGAATTCCAATACCATATCGGCTGTAGACATTCAGTTCAGACCAATTAACACATCTCAAGATGTGCTGAAAATTGTACCCGGCCTCTTCATTGCTCAACACGCTGGTGGAGGAAAAGCCGAACAGATTTTCTTACGTGGATTCGATATTGACCACGGAACAGACATAGAGCTCAATGTAGATGGAATGCCTGTGAATATGGTTTCGCATGCTCACGGCCAAGGCTATTCAGACTTACACTTTGTAATTCCTGAAACCATTGAGCAAGTAGACTTTGACAAGGGACCATACTATGCCAAGCAAGGTAATTTCAACACTGCTGGCTATGCCAACTTTTTTACCAAAAGAAGGCTAAGCGAGAGTATGTTTAAGATTGAAGGTGGGCAGTTTGGCACCTTCAGAACTGTGGGTCTATTCAACTTATTAAAAGCACAGAAAGCTGAAGACCCAAGCCTTTATTTAGCAACCGAATTCTTCAGAACAGATGGATACTTCGAGAGCCCACAATACTTCAACAGGTTTAACAGTCTTTTGAAATACCATCAAAAACTGAACGACACACAAACTCTTGAGCTTTCATTCTCTGGTTTTACTAGTAGTTGGGATGCTTCTGGCCAAATTCCACAACGAGCTGTAGACAACGGAACCATCACCCGTTTTGGCGCCATAGACGATACAGAAGGTGGTGAAACCAGCAGAATTAATTTAAACTCAAAGCTTACCACAGAACTCAGCAACGGAGGTTACTTTGAAAACCAAGTATATTTTAGTCAATACAACTTTAACCTAGTTTCTAACTTCACATTCTTCTTGAATGACCCAGTAAACGGAGACCAAATAACCCAGTCTGAGAATAGACAAATCTTTGGATCTAAGAATAGTTATTGGGTTGAAAACATGCTTTTTGGACTACCAGCAAGTACCGAAGTAGGAATAGGTTTCCGCTATGACAAGAACAATGATGTTCGTCTTTCGAGAACATTGCAGAGAAGTGAAGTACTATCTGATTTAGCCTTTGGCAATGTTCAGGAAGCCAACATTTTTGCTTTTGCTGAAGAGCAAGTTGATTTAACGAAAAAGCTATCGCTAATAGCTGGCTTAAGGTTCGATCAGTTCACCTTTGACTACAGAGACAAGCTGAGCAATACTTACGACCGTGAATCTGTAAATAAAAGCACTGTAAGTCCTAAGCTTCAGATTGGTTACCAAGCGAACAGCAACCTAAATCTATACGTGAAATCGGGCATCGGATTCCATAGCAATGATACGCGTGTAGTCGTAGCTCAGCAAGGCCAAGAGATCTTACCTCAAGCATACGGAATTGATGTTGGAGCTATATGGAAGCCAACAGAAAACCTCTTGATTAACGCTGCTTTGTGGAGGCTAGACTTAGACCAAGAGTTTGTTTATGTAGGCGATGAAGGAATTGTTGAGCCTTCTGGAAAAACGCAAAGACAAGGAATAGACCTAACCGTTCGCTACCAAATAACCGATTGGTTATACTTCAATTCTGACGTTAACTTTACTGATCCGAAAGCACTCAATACAGCGGAAGGAGAAGACTACATTCCTCTTGCGCCTACCTTTACAAGCATTGGAGGATTCAACTTCAATTTTGACAGTGGTTTTAGTGGCAGCTTACGCTACAGATACTTAGACGATAGAGCGGCAAACGAAGACAACAGCTTAACGGCAGAAGGTTATTTCTTGCTAGATGCCACCTTAGGCTATGAGATTGGCAGATTTCAGTTAGGCCTTAGTGTAGAGAACATTACAGATACTGAGTGGAATGAGGCACAGTTTGAAACAGAATCTAGACTGAGAAATGAAGTAAATCCTACTTCTGAAATCCACTTTACGCCTGGTACTCCTTTCCAAGCAAGACTTTCTCTAGCAGTTAAGTTCTAATACCTTTTAATATGGGTTGGAATGAAAAACAATGCCAACCCATATTTTTTTATCTCTACTAGATCCAAAGGTGAATATAAGTTCGTAAGTCTAACCATAGATTCCTTTTCACCTAAAATGGAATCACTACTCACCAAACTAATGCACTCAAAATATTAAGTGACTATTGTCGCTTTAGAAATACAATCAAGTCCCAATTCTACTTTGGTTGAGGTGTTGGAGCTTACCAGATGGGTAAGCTCCTATTTTTTTGACCAAGCATAGCCCTTCTTAACAGACCGATATCTAGCCGCAAGTAAAAGCAAGGCACAACGGAAAAACACTTGTGAACCTCTCTCGGCAAAGGAGAAACATTCTTAGCTAAACATTGAGCAAAGCTCCTATTCAAATACGTAAGTGAGAAAATAATTAGACGGTACCGAGCACTTGCATAGACTCTAGCGTTGGGTTTTCGCTACCTCCTTTAGGCTCAATGGTTACTGCAAAAGCTGCAGAATTAGACATGTTCTTCATTCTTACCAGACCTTCAGCATTCCAATCGAATACACCAGCATCTACAGGCTTTCCATCTACAATGGCCCATAGTTGATACTGCTGATCTTCAGATAGTTCTTTTAGGTTTCTGATATCCAAGTAGAGTTCTTGGCTTAATTGATTCCAGTAAACGCTGGCAAATGCATCTTTGGCATTATCTGTTCCTGGCATTTCAATTCTTCGGAAGTCAGGGTTAGTAAGTACAAGTAAGTCGCTTTCAATATCTCCAAGCTCTTGCCTTACCCTATTATATTGCTCAGCCATTTGCTCATTATTAGAAAGCAATTCAGCATAAGCCTTATTAGTATTTTTCCACTTGGCTCTATAGTCTACAGCTAAATATCCGCAAACAAGCGTAAGGGTTAGTGATGCAGCTACAGCGTACTTCAACACTGGAGAAGGCTGCATTTGAACCACTTTTGGTTCCTCTTTAGGGCTAGCCTGAGGTTGTGGCTTAACCACAGGTTTTTCCTCTTCTTCTATTAAGTCTAAGATAGAAGACTTTAAATCCCTTTTTGGAGTTTGAGCCGTAGCCATAGCCATATCTTCAAAGGCCAACTCAATATTATTGAGCTCATCTTTGATCTCTGGGTACTTGGCCATCATAGCCTCAACCTCCATCATCTCTTCAGACGAAAGAGCACCGAGGGCGTATTCCTCAAGTATTCCGGACGATATGTATTCTTCAATATTCACGGCTATGCCACTCTTTTTCTCATATGGTTAAGTGCCGAACGTAGCCTGGACTTGACTGTACCCAAAGGTATATCATATTCTTCGGCTATTTCGGCATGAGTAAACCCTTCGAAATATATCTTTTGGAGTATAAACTTCTGATCCTCAACCAAACTATCCATTAGTGTTTTCACACCAATCGCATCAGTACTCATTTCAGTACTATTCTCGCGATCGAAAGTATATACGTAGTCATCAATCGAGTCGGTTTTAGAAGACCTAGAAATTTCCTTAGACCTTAACTTATCGATTGCTGCGTTTCGGGTGAGGTTCATCATCCATGTGAAGAACCTCCCCTTAGACGCATCATATTTGTCTATCTTATTCCAGATTTTAACGAAGACGTCTTGCAGCACTTCGTCTGTAATGTCATCGTTCTTAATTATTCTAGAAGCCACGCCATACAAAGCAGCATTGTACTTATCGTACAAATAGGAAAGAGCACTTTTATCTCGGTTTCTCAACCGCAGTACTAATTCGCTTTCTTCTATATGTGTTGGCGTTGGTGAGATAAAAATTCTTATAAATGTATCACTTCATCATATGCTGCTGCAGCTGCTTCCATTACAGCCTCAGACATAGTTGGGTGAGGGTGAACCGTTTTAATGATTTCATGACCAGTAGTTTCTAGCTTTCTAGCTGCTACTACCTCAGCAATCATTTCAGTTACGTTGGCACCAATCATGTGTGCGCCAAGCCACTCACCGTATTTGGCATCGAAAATTACTTTTACGAAACCATCGCTAGCTCCACCAGCCTTAGCTTTTCCTGAAGCAGAGAATGGGAATTTACCCACTTTGATTTCATAACCTGCATCCTTGGCCGCTTGTTCAGTCATACCTACAGAAGCTATTTCTGGTTGGCAATAAGTACAACCAGGAATGTTACCGTAATCTAATGGCTCAACATTCTGACCTGCAATTTTCTCTACACAAATAATTCCTTCGGCAGAAGCTACGTGAGCTAAAGCAGGACCATGAACAATATCACCAATAGCGTAAATGCCTGGGATGTTAGTTTTGTAGTAGTCGTCTACAATTACTTTACCCTTATCGGTTGCTACGCCAACATCTTCCAAGCCAATTCCTTCAAGATTGGTAGAAACTCCAACAGCAGATAGTACTACATCGCACTCTAGCGTTTCTTCACCTTTCTTAGTTTTTACAGAAACCTTACAAGTTTTTCCTTTAGTGTCTACAGAAGTAACTTCTGAGTTGGTCATTATTTTCATTCCAGCTTTCTTGTAGGTTCTTTCTAATTGCTTAGAAACCTCCTGATCTTCTACCGGAACAATTCTGTCCATATATTCAACAATGGTTACTTCAGTACCAATTGAGTTGTAGAAGTAAGCAAACTCTACACCAATAGCACCAGAACCAACCACTACCATAGACTTAGGCTGCTTTTCTAGCACCATTGCCTGACGGTAGCCAATAATTTTCTCTCCATCGATTGGCAAGTTTGGCAACTCTCTTGAGCGACCACCAGTAGCCACAATAATATGCTCAGCAGAATAGTCTGTAGTTGAACCGTCTTCAGCCTTCACCTCTACCTTCTTACCCGCTTTAAGCTTCGCGAAGCCAGAAATATGATCGATTTTATTTTTCTTGAACAAGAACTGAATACCCTTGCTCATGCCTTGGGCAACGTCTCTACTTCTTTTTACCATGGCACCGAAATCGGCCGAAGCCTTATCTACTTTCACACCATAGTCAGCAGCATGCTGAATATATTCAAATACTTGAGCACTTTTTAATAGGGCTTTGGTTGGAATACAGCCCCAGTTAAGGCAAATTCCACCTAGCTCAGCTTTTTCAACCACACCTACCTTCATACCGAGTTGAGAGGCCCTGATTGCCGCTACGTAACCACCCGGACCACTACCAATTACAATTAAGTCGTATTTAGTTGCCATATTTTTACTTTACCTGTTTTTGGGAGAGGCAAAGTTAAGCCAAATACCATCACATCAAAACACGGAAATTGGAGGAGTTGCGGGTTTTGGTTTTATTTGAAAGTTGAAAGCCAACAGGGCTCAAAATCGACCATAAAGATAAATAACTGAATATGGGTTTATTAACCGGAAAAACAGCGCTCGTTACTGGAGCATCTAAAGGAATTGGAAAGGCCATTGCCACCAAGTTTGCTCAAGAGGGAGCCAATGTGGCATTCACTTACCTCTCTAGTGTAGAGAAAGGTGAAGCGCTTGAAAAAGAACTAGCAGAGTTCGGCACAAAAATTAAAGGCTACCGCTCTAATGCTGCTGAGTTTGCTGCGGCAGAAGAATTGGTAAACGGAATTGTTGCTGACTTTGGAAGCTTAGATGTAATTGTAAATAATGCTGGTATCACTCGCGACAATCTCTTAATGAGAATGACCGAAGAGATGTGGGATGAGGTAATGAACGTAAACCTAAAATCTTGCTTCAACACTGTTAAAGCGGCTACCAGAACCATGATGAAGCAAAGAGCTGGCTCAATCATTAACATTACTTCTGTAGTGGGTATTAAGGGAAATGCTGGCCAGGCTAACTATGCCGCTTCTAAAGCAGGTATCATTGGCTTCACAAAATCTGTGGCTTTAGAACTTGGTTCTAGAGGTGTAAGATCTAATGCTGTAGCTCCTGGTTTTATTGAAACTGAAATGACTGATGCATTGGACGAAAAGACCGTTCAAGGATGGAGAGATGCTATTCCTTTGAAGAGAGGTGGCGCTCCTGAAGATGTAGCTAATGCATGTGTTTACTTGGCTTCAGACATGTCTTCTTACGTAACTGGCCAAACCATAGTGGTAGATGGCGGAATGCTGACCTAAGCACCGCTCATCAAAACATTGAAATTTTAACTATCGGTTGATGACCAAGTTTCGTAGTAATGCGTTAATATGGCATCAACCGATTTTCATTTCAGATTGATAGCCATTGCGTAGCTTACCTGCCTTACTTACGAAAATCACACTTCAAACAGACTTTTCACTTTGGTTTCTACCATTGTGTTTGGTGGTAGGTATTGGATACGCACTAATTCTTTACTCCAAAAAAACACCTTGGAGCAAGGGAGTAAACAGGCTTTTGTTCTCCTTCAGGGCTATAACCGTTTCTCTGCTTTGCTTTTTATTACTGGGGCCACTGATTAACCAAATCAGTTTCTTTGAAGAAAAACCGATTGTGGTTTTGGCTGTAGACGATTCCGCATCTATAAAAGATGCTTACGATAGCGTTCAGTTTCAGCAAGTAAGAGAGTCAATCAATCAGCTTCAGGCTCAGCTAAAAGATGAAGATTACGACTTAAAGATTAGAGGGCTCGACCAGTATTATGATGATTTCGATGAAATCACTTTTCAATCTCAATCTACTGACCTACACAAGATACTAAAAGGCATTCGCCAAGATTTTGAGCAGCAAAATTTAGCAGCTACTATTCTTGCCAGTGACGGTATCCATAACTACGGCAGCTCTCCGCAATTCCTTACTTTAAATTACCCCGTCTACAGCTTGGCAATGGGCGATACTATTCCAGCACAAGATTTGAGCATCACAAAAATTAACTACAACAAGATTGTTTACCAAGGAAACCAATTTCCGTTGGTAGTAGACATTTTTAACAATGGCTATGTGGGAGAAGAGGTTTTTATAGATGTGCTGAAGAGTGGCTCTGTGCTAAAAACCCAATCTATTACACTAGATGCCGACCAAGAGATTAACAGTTTTGAGTTTATTCTAGATGCTGAACTCATAGGAATAGACAGCTATCAGGTAAATATTAGGCCGAAGGCTGGTGAAAGCTCTACCAACAATAATGCGAGAACAGCCTTCATTGAAGTGGTGGATAGCAAACAGAAAATTTTGATTGCCGCCTCCTCTCCTCACCCTGATGTAAAAGCTTTAAGATCTGTGATTGAATCGAAGGAAGGCGTTGAAGTCTCAACCTTTTTAAGTGGCATTACCGAAGACATTCCAGAAGGGCCGTTTGACCTGATTGTATTACATCAACTCCCGCAGCTAACAGACCTACCTAGTTGGTTGAATGCCGCGGTTGAAAACTCTAATACTTGGTTTATAACGGGTGTAAATGACCTCAATAACATCAACAGGCTGAATCCTGTAATAGCTTACAACAATTTTGGGCAATCCGATGCAGTAAGCATGAATGTAAACCCAAACTTTGAACTCTTCCAGATTGATGAGGACTTAAAATTTAGAGCTGCCAACTACCCACCAATACCAGCGCCTTATGGCAACTTCGAAATAAAAAATAACGCAAGTATTTATCTCTACCAGAAGATAGGGAGCGCTGAAACTAGCCGACCGTTATTGACTATCTACAATGGTGACGACAAAAAGTCTGCAGTATTTTCTGGTTCAGGCTTTTGGAAGTGGAGGCTCCAAGAAAGTGGTCAATACGATGAACCTGAGCTTTTCGATGAGCTTTTCGGCAAACTTATTCAGTACCTAGCTACTAAAGATGATAAGCGAAACTTCAGAGTTAATACTACGGATGAAAGTTACTTCGACACAGAATCAGTTGAGTTCATAACAGAGGTGTACAACGAACTTTATGAGAAAGTTTATGACTACAACATAGACATGAATATCACTAATAGTGAAGGCGAGGTAGAAGAGTATAATTATGTGAACTCTCCTACTGAAAATTTCAAAATCAGAGGCTTAGCACCTGGCGTATATAACTACACCGCTTCAACTAGTTTAGCAGGAAAAAGAGAAACCGCTGAAGGTAGCTTCTCTGTGGAAAAACTAGCTTTAGAAGACATTAACTTAACAGCCAACCATCAGCTCCTTCGTAACATCTCCAATAACTCAGGCGGAGAATTCTTTCTATTAGAAAACTACAGCAATGCACTAGAAAGAGTTAAAGCACTCAACCCTCGACCTATCACTAGGTCTAATGAAACGCTAAGTTCAATTATTGAAAACCCCATTTGGCTAATTGTTCTAATTGCCTTGCTATCAGCCGAATGGTTCCTCAGAAAATATAACGGGAGCTATTAAAAAAATCACCTAAAGCACTTGCTTACTAAACTAATTAATTAGTTTATTTGTGTATGCACACTAAGGTCATATCTCTATTATTTCTTTTCCTGGCCATTTGCTCTTGCGATATGTCCGCAACCCGCGAAGAAGCTGATGAATTCTTAAAGCAAGGCGAATACGAGGCCGCTGTAGCCACTTACGACCGAGTGATTAAGCTTGAACCAGATGACATTTACTCCCTATTTAATAGAGCAACTGCCAAAGAAAAACTAGAACTATGGGACGAGGCCTATGATGATTACGACCGACTAGTAAAGCTTAGGCAAAATGTAAAACTGGCTATGTTAGGCAGGTCTAGATGCCTCTTTGCTCAAGAGAAATACGAGTATGTGGTACTAGACATGAATACACTCCTTACAGGAGACCCAAAAAATATTGAGGCACTTGACTTACGCGGTAGAGCATACACCAAGATGGGCGAAAACAACAAGGCTGTAGACGACCTTACCATTGTAATTGACAAGGAACCTAATAATGTACAAGCCTTAATAAGCCGAGGGGCTGCTTATGCTAGAGGCAGAGCTGGTTCTTGGGCCATTCAGGATTTCGATAGAGCATTGAAAATAGAACCGAACCTTCCTGTTGCTCACTTCAACAAAGGAATGGTCTTTTTCCTTTACAGCAACTTTACCGAGGCGGCAGAAACATTCGACAAAGCAATTGAATTAGACCCTGAATATGCAGAAGCCTACACCAGAAGAGGTATGTCTAAATTCGAGTCTAAATGGCATAGCCTAGAAGATGGTTGTTCAGACTTTAAAAAAGCAGAAGACCTAGGCGATGAATTAGCTGCCGCATATGTAAAAAAATATTGCAAATAGCCGATTACCTCGTTATCTATGGTAAACGCTTAGCTATGATCAAAAAATTTCTGAGACACGGAAAGTACCCTACGAATGTTAATCTCGGCCTATTGATTTTTAGAATAGGTATTTCTGCCATGATGATAACACATGGCTGGGGCAAGTTTCAGAAAGTTCTCAATGGAGACTTCAGCTTTGGAGACCCGCTGGGCATTGGTGTGGAAGCATCTTTGATTTTAGCCGCTTTTGCAGAGTTTATCTGCTCATGCTTACTCATCTTGGGTCTCACAACACGTTTTGCGGCAATACCATTAATAGTAACTATGCTTGTTGCTTGGCAAATTGCCCATGGAGACGACCCATTCTCTAGCCAAGAGAAGTCTGTGTTTTACTTACTTTCTTATGTTTTCATTCTGATCACTGGCCCTGGGAAGTACTCTCTCGACCATAAACTGTTTGGGAAGAAGGGAGTTCGGAGTCTATCATAGCAATAGTCTCTCTTATTTCTTCCAATACACTTTCTACAATCACTGCTGTACTGGCCTTATAAGAAAGACCAAATTGCACCAAATGCTTAAACTGATCTGACTTGATCTGTTTGGCCAATTCTCGCTTCACACTGTTATCGGATTGGCTATACCTCAAGCCTATAGCAAAGGGAAAGTTTTCTTCTACAAAGGGAATCAGCTTCTGTCGTACATGTTCAGCGTCAATCAGCGTCCAAGTAGTAACCAATTCAAAGCTACTTTCATACAGTCCTACTAGGCGATTGGCCAAAGAGTCGTTTTCAATTATACCTATTCTACCAGAGCTTTTCATTTGCTGATAAGTGATATCATTAGTATTGAAAGGCACATAATTGAGCAATGAAATGGAGTAATTAGCTAAACTATCTATTGGTAACGCATCATCAGACATGAGCAGCTTTTGTGCATTTTCTACTTGCAGTTTTAGCTGTTTCATTCCTTCATGAAGTGCTAGGCTATCTACCTTTAAATTCTGCTTGAAATTGAGAAGCAACTCCGTTTCTTGAGAACTCTCTTGTTTGGATACACGCCACTCGTTTAAAGCGAACGATGCGGAAATACCGAGTATCAGAATAAATATTTCGGCCAAAAAATACCCGAACCTTCTAGGCTTTTGCTCTCTTCTCATGGTTACTGCTATTGACTAAAGCTAGCAATAATTGAAACTAGAAGCTAGAGGCTTTGAAGCGGGAAGCTGGAAGCTGGGAGCTGGGAGCGGTAAGTTAAACTTCAATCTGAAAAATGGAATTCGAACTTACTTAAAATGGCAGTCCAGCCGAACGCTTGATTTCAGACATTACAAAAGAGCTCTGCACGTTGCCGATATTGTCTAGCTCAGAAAGCTTTTGAGACACAAACATTCTGTAAGTCTCCATATCCTTCACCATTACCTTTAATAGGTAATCGAATTGACCACCAATATGGTAACACTCCAACACCTCTTCCAAAGCCATTACATCTCGCTCAAATTGCTCTATAAACTCCTTCTGATGATCTTTCAGCGAAACACTACAAAATACGTGCAATGCCAAACCTACCTTTTGAGGGTTCACTACTGCCGAATAATGCGAAATGTATCCTTCCCTTTCAAGCTTTTTAATCCTCTCATGTACGGGAGTAATAGTTAAGCCCAATTGAGCCGCTAACTCTTTATTAGTAAGCTTCGCATTTTCTTGAAGAGCCCTTAAAAGCGCCTTGTCTGTTTTGTCCATTAGATAAAATTTCTGGGAGACACTCAGAAAGTATCTCAAAATAGATATTTATACTACTAATCTATATCAAAGCAGTTTCATTTACCAATCTATTGACTAATAATAGACTCCTAGTCTAACTTGAGTAAATTTTACAGAAATGGACGAGAAAAAGAATTTCATGCAACCGGAGAGTCTAATGATGTCTTACGGTTATAAGCCGGAGCTATCGGAAGGAGCAATTAAATGCCCAATTTTTCAGACAAGTACCTTTGTTTTTAAAACTGCCGAAGAGGGTAAAGCATTTTTTGAGGTAGCTTATGGGCTTCGCGAAAAGCAAGAATCCGAAGAGCTTGGCCTCATCTATAGCAGACTCAATAACCCCGATTTGGAAATTCTTGAAAACAGATTAACTCTTTGGGATGGTGCCGAAGACTGCGCTGTTTTTGAAAGTGGAATGTCGGCCATTACCACGGTTCTGATGGAATTCTTAAGCCCGGGTGATGCCCTTCTTTACAGCCAACCTGTTTATGGTGGAACCAGCCATTTCATTGAGCAGATTCTAACTCGTTTCGGTATTCATGTAATTGATTTTGACTCAACCGACACTGCTGAGACTATTCTTCAAAGAGTGGAAGCGGCAGGCCTGATGGATAAAGTAGCGATGATTTATGTAGAAACTCCTGCCAACCCAACCAACGCGCTGATAGACTTGAAGATGTGTAAAAGCCTGGCTGATCAATTCGGTACTGAAGAAAGAAAGACTTTAGTGGCTGTAGACAACACCTACATGGGGCCACTTTGGCAACACCCATTAAGGCATGGAGCAGACCTTATTCTCTATTCCGCTACCAAGTACATTGGTGGCCACAGCGATGTAATTGCCGGAGCTTGTTTAGGTTCCAACGAATTAATGGCCAGAGTTAAAGGCATGAGAACCTTCTTAGGCAACATGGCTGGCCCATGGACAGGCTGGCTTCTTATGCGCAGCTTGGAAACCCTGAAGGCACGCATGAACATTCAGGAGTTTAATGCAGGCAAAGTGGCCGAATTCCTTCAAAATCACCCTAAAGTGGAAAAGGTCTACTATTTAGGAATGATTGAAGACCAAGAGCAAAAGAGAATCTTTGATGAGCAGTGCGAAGGCAATGGAGCTATGGTTTCATTCGATATTAATGGCGGAGAAAAAGAGGCCTTTCAGTTCTTAAACAACCTGAAGTTGATGAAGCTTGCGGTGAGTCTTGGCAGCACCGAATCGTTAGCTGAACACCCTGCTTCTATGACTCACGCGGGCGTGCCTCCTGAAGACAGAGTAAAATACAACATCTCACCAAACTTGGTTCGTTTGTCAATTGGCGTAGAAAACGAGAAAGATATTATCTGGGATATCAATCAGGCTTTAGAAAAAGTTGGGTAGGAGCTGGGAGCTGGGAGCTGGGAGCTGGGAGCTGGGAGCTGGGAGCTGTTAAGTTGAACTTGATTCAGGAAAGGTGGTTTGTTGTTTTTATTCTTTCTATACTTCTTTCTTTTGTATTAGAACAGTATTTATTTTTAAATTAGAGGATATTAGTCAATTTGGTTGCCTTTTAGATAAAGTGCCAATGTTGACTTTTGATCTATTTGACCTAGGTAATTTAGGATTCGTGGTTATTGTTAAATGTTTAATCAGAATGATCAAATCACTTGTTATGGATATAATAGAAACAATTATTCGCGAAGCAGCCTCCGTGCGAAGACTGGCATATTTGCTTAGTAATGATTGGTCGAAAGTTAACTCGGTACTTCTTTAGGATAGGAGGTGTTGGGGGTTCGAATCCCTCGCTTCGCACCATGCATTAACAGTCACCCGACTGAAAATCGAATATCTCTTTAAAAATATTCCAGAAGATCTTCAAAAAACCAGAGTTAATACGGGTTAATATTTTCTTGACGTGTATTTACGTAAGTTTTAAAGTAATTATAGGGCGGTAGAGATATCAATTTTTGATAAAATACGTATACTTGCACAGACGCTTTTAAATGTTCGAAGATTCACGTGCTACGTGGAAGGCTATTAGAACATCTAGGAGCGTTTCCTTTTTTTGCTACCTCCTATATTCTCAGATTTTTTAGGTACAAAAATCCAATGTCTATATTGATCTGTAAACTTATCCAGTTGATCTTGAAAGGAAGTACTAACCCCAATATTGAAATTGGGCTTAATTGATCTGATATTTTGATTAATATGTTTGTATACTTTCTCTTTAGCTAAAGTGCGCTTTCCTCTTCTTCTCTCGCCATCGGGTTTGTCTAAATGATGATCATTTAGTCTAAAGGCAATTGAACCCAAAACAACATCAACACACTGTAAAATTAAATGCTTTTTAGAGTCCACTTCATAAATCGAATCTTTTTTTATGAAAAGGTTTGAATCTATTAACTCAGGCAGAAACTGAATTCCGTATATGTATTTTTTGAAATCGATATTACTCTTTTTGGTTTGTGGCAGTATATCAAAAAAAAGCTCAAGGTCAATTGGGTAGTCGGAATCTAAATGCGAAAACCCGAAGGCATGCTTAATAAATTGATAATAGAGTAAGTGGTAGGATTTTCTTTTATGATCAGATGTAAGTTCTACTGGAACATTGCGATTATCAGTGAACATGATTCTAACCTTAATTTTACCCTCTCTTATAAGCGAAAAAAAAGCAGAAATGATCTTTTTGTATGATTCAACCCTGTGCGTATTTATATTCGACCATTTCAGCTCAGAATCTTCAAACTCTAGTTCAGAAAGCGTTTGATTCAATCGGTTCTTTACATATTCATAATCCTCTTTAAAAATAAGAGCACCTCCATAGAAGTTTGAATAGTGCCTGTCTTTCTTGACAGACTCATCACAGAATATCAAAAAACCTTTTCTCATTTATTCATCGCTTATATAACGATCTTTATTCTTAAGCTGACCATACGTCCCTAGTCTACTGCTGTTATCATCTTACAGCCAGCGGCAACTCGCTATGCATAATCTATCAGTGCTCTCAATCAGTATGAAGTCTGTTAATACCAATCTTTATTAAGGATACTACTTGTATTCCTCTTTGCCCTCTGCAGCTAAGGGTACTTCCGTTTCTTTTTCCTTGTAGGCTTTAGCTGCTTTTTTAGAACCTGTTTTAATTCCATTTATACGCTCCAACAAAACACTGGCGGGCTCATCATTGGGGTTTTGAGGTACCAGCTCTCCTTTAAAGGCTTTGTTTAAAATGGCTTGGGGTAAAGTGTCTATTTTGGTTTTAAGGCTATTGTATTGCGCTTCTATCTTATCTGCCACGGCAAACAAGCCTTCTACTCGCTTAACGATTTCTTGTTGTTCTTGAATTGTTGGAACCGGAATTTGAAGTGCCTTAATCTCAGAGGTATTGATATTATTTACTCCACTGGTCGATCTTGCAACCTCAACAATCTGAGATCTTAGAAATCCGCTCGATAATGAATAGTTTAAGTATGGAGCTAGAAGTTTTTGATCAGTTCTTAACCGAACAAGATAACCAGCATAGGCCATATCTGCTTCCTTCTCTGAAACTATTGCTGATTGCCCAACTAAAGAAACACTTCCATTAGATCTAATTATCAGTATATCTCCGACTTTTAATCTAAGTTTATTGAATTCTTTTGACTCCAATTCAGAGAACTTCAAATCCTTTAAATCTAAATGACCTTTCTCAGTATCAATATTCGGAATCCTTAAGACGGGAACACCTTCAATATCATAATGAGATTTTTTTGATGTTCCATACTTTATATCCGATAAGCAATCACCTAAGTCCTCTACAGGAAACGGATCCATACTAGTCAGCTTACCAGTAACCGCTTGGGTAAGTACTTGCTGGCGGAAGTTTTTTAGTAGCGCTGGTATGCGGTCTAGCTTGGTTGTGAGCTCATCTAAATGCCCAAAAATCTGATCTAACTTGGCTGCAATACGCTTTTGTTCGGGGAGTGGGGCAAGGGGTATTGAAATTTTGGAATACTCCTTAAATTTCAGGTTGCGTAAGTTATTACTTCCACCTTGGTAATTTACTACCTCACCAGAATAATAGAAAAACTCCAGATAGCTGAATAGGTATTTGCTATGAATCTCTTTATTTGGTCGTATTAACCTTAGAAAGTTGGTAGGTACTTTCGGGTATTCAGAGTTATGAGTAAAAACTTCTTTGTCGATAAATACTACTCTACCTACTGGCTGATCAGGTCCTCCTCCACTTATTTCAAGAAGAATATCGCCCTCTTCAAGTTTTCTTTTTTCAAGGCTATTTGTCTTTATTGCTCTAATCGATGCGCTTTGCCCTTTTTCTGAACTCCATTTTTTTATTTCGCTACCTCTTATACATGCCACTAAAGAATAATCTTCTTCAGAAATTTTTTCAGGGTCCTTACCCCAGTCTCCCCCTATTACGAAAGCGATCAAAGAATCGAGTTCATCAGATTCCCATCCTAATGGTAATTTCTTCTCCATTAACCCAGTAATTCAATAATTCGGTTGAGTTCTTTTTGAATGTCGTTTAGCTCTTCGGCTGCTTCTTTGGCAATATCCAACGGTTCACCCAGATTGGCATTTTTGCTTACGCTTTCATCTTCTATCAGGCCAATATCCAAAGAGTCGTTTTTGGCGGCAATATCTTCTCGACTAAACTGTTGCCAGCGTTCGTCTTTAATGGCTTCGCGCTTGTTATGGTCTATTGCGCCATTGTAGCTTTCTGCTACTTTTTCTGGCTCAATACCACCGGTGTAAGCTTTTATAAAACCATCAAAAGCCTTTCGGGTAAAGAGGGTGCGCTTGCCATAGCTTTCTACATTGGTGCGCATATCGTAAAACCAGATATTTTTGGTGTTACCAGTTTCTTTAGTGCCTCTGTTAAAAAAGAGCACATTGGTTTTTACACCAGCCGCATAGAAAATACCTGTAGGCAAACGCAAAATGGTGTGCAGGTCGCACTTGTCCATCAGGTCTCGCCTTACCCGTTGGCCATCACCATCTTCAAACAACACATTATCGGGCAATACTACGGCTGCTCTGGCTGTTCCCTTTTTGTGCAAAGAGCGGTAAATGTGTTGCAAAAAGTTAAGCTGCTTGTTGCTGCTGGGGAAGGTAAAATCATCGCGTGTGGGTTTTTCGCCTCCCTTCTTGGTGCCAAAAGGAGGGTTGGCCAAAACGCCATCAAAATTTTTAAAGTCTTTGCCCTTGTTGGAAAGGGTATCGTCTAAATAAATGGTGCTTTCCAGTCCGTGCAGCTTGGCATTCATTAAGGCCAGGCGGTGGGCATCTTGCACCAACTCACAACCGCTAAAGGCTTTCTTTTTCTGGAATTCAATTTCCGCAGGGCTTAAATCAAAATAGTCATCGGTTTTGGCCTTTAGGTATTCATTGGCGGCAATCATAAAACCGAACGTGCCCGCTGCTGGGTCATTCCATTTTTCGCCCACTTTTGGCGCCAAAAGCTCCACCATAATATTAATTAATGGTCGGGGCGTAAAGTATTGCCCAGCACCACTTTTCTTTTCGCCCGCATTCTTTTCCAGTAGGTCTTCATAAACATGGGCAATCATGTCTTGCTCCTGGTCATCATACCAATCTATGCCATCAATTTGGGTAATGAGTGTGCGCAGGTTAACTGGCTTGCGCAGTGTGGTAGAAGCATTCTCGTAAATCTCTTTAATACTGGCACTGGTAGATTCTCTACTAATGTTGGCCAATAAATCGCGGTACAAGTCGAATAAAGCCTTATTGTCTTTCTCCTCTTTAAGCTTTTTCCATTGGTATCTTTCAGGAATGTCTCCTTCAAAGTTTTTGATCTCAGAGAGTTTAAGGAAGAGTATAAAAGTAAGTTCGTTAAGGTATTGGTGATAGGTTACGCCATCATCGCGCAACACATTACATAAGTCCCATAATTTTTTCGCTATCTGTTCTGCGCTCATAGGTTGTTGTATTCTTTTAGATGCTGAATAAGTGCATCTATTTTCTTTTCTTCAGATTGATCGATCGCTTCAGCACCCAGTATTTTCTGGCTTTCTAAGTACAGTCGCAATATTCTGACTCTATTTAAAAATTCCAGTTGCTCAGTTTCTGCATTGGCCTTTCGGCTTAGGGCTCTGTCTTTTTCTGCTTCGGCCAGCAATTTGGTAATTCTGGCTGCAATTTCTTCGTTTTCTAGCCCACTCTTTTTCAGTCGTTCCTTTAAGCTGCTGATGGACTCGTTAATAATTTCATGTGCCTCACTACCGATGGTATTGCCCTTGGTGGGGTCAATAACGGTATCCATCATGTCTTGGAAGGTTTGCTCTAGCTTGGGTCCAATGGTTTTAAGAAAGCCAGCAAGCTTCTTACCGCCTTTGGGCATAGCAGATTGGTTTTGCTGAATTTCTTCTTGTGTGGCTATCACCTCGCGCATTTCAACAAACGCCCTAATTACAAAAACTGAAATAGAGTTGGCCAGAGGCGAATGGATAACATTGGCTACTTGTAATGCGCCATGTTCGGTAAAAGCATAGGGCAAGGAGCGTCTGCCGCCCCACTGACTTGAGGTCGCAGATTGCGACTTCAAGTTTTCGAACTCTTCTTTGGTGAGTTGAAAGCGGAAATCATCAGGGAACTTACCAATATTCCGTTTTACCTGTTCATTGAGTCGTTTGGTTTCCACTTTGAAAACACGGGCCAGATCTTCATCGAGTAAAACATGCTGCCCCCTAATGGTTTGAATAGCGGCTTTAGTTTTCGATATGGTGTCTAATTCCTTCAAAGTCTGCTTGTGGTCGCAAGTTGCGACAGCAAGTTTAGCTTACATTGGCGTATAGTGCCTCATTTAGCTTACTAATGAGTTGGTCGAGCTCATCATCAAAGATTCTATTTAGGCGGTCGAAGCCACCTTTATCAATAAAAGGCGCATCATTCAGGTCTTGCACGGTTAATATGTTCTCCTGCAAAAGTTGCTTTTCAAATCGGTCGATCCACTTGGCCTGAGTTACATTCCATTGCTTTAGTCCTCTAATGGTATCAACCGCTTTCTTTATTCTTTCTTCGTGACTAATGAGTGAGCTACCCAAAGCCATGGTTCTGATAAAGGAAATTATATCGGCCGCTATGTCTTCATTTTTAGCATTCTTCCAAGCAATATTCAGCCTATTAGCGCTAAAACCAGCCTGATCTAGTTCAAGCATGAGTTTTCTAAGTGATTGCCTATCGAGCGAAGCAGGTTTGGTACAAACTAGATTGAGCGCTTCGATTTTCGTTTGGTTCTCAATAACGAACGCTCTAAAACTCTCCAGATAATCTTCTGGCTTCTTTGCCCTACCATACCCTCGTTCAGTTTCTAAGTGTTCATCTTCATGGTCAGAAACCAGAATGGCCGATAAAGGAGGCCTCATTTCATCGAGCACTTTCCAAAGGCTTGGTAATTTCTTAACCAGCTTTTCAGCTTCCTGTGGAGTTGAAGTTAAAAGCTCATTGATTAGCTCATCGGGGTCTCTATTTTCTGCATTGTAGGCAAAAAGCTCCAGCTGATGATCGGTTAGCCTTCTTCTCTTTCTCTGTATTTTAGCCACAAGCTGCTCTACTTGTTTGCGTACTCTTTCTTCAGTTTCAAAGTGCTGAAATTCCTTCACCAAATCTTCAAAGCTTTGTTTGGGGTTGGCCACCACAGGCTTCATTTGAGAATACTCCTGAAGCGTTTCATAGATTTTAACAGCATCGAAAATCTGAAATACCTGTTTATCTATTTCATCACACTTTCGAGTGGCTCTGCCCAGCATTTGTTCAAAGAGAATTCTAGATTTGATTCTCCTCATAAACACCAAATTGCAAATGGCTGGCACATCAATACCAGTGGTTAGCAAGTCTACCGTAACTGCAATGTTGGGGTATTTTTCATTCTTGTAGCGTTTTACCTGCTCTTCTGGATTATAAGATTTACCAGTGATCTTCTGAATGGCATCGTCATTCAAGTCTACGCCAATAAGATCAAATTCTTCTTTCAGGTATTGGACTATGTCGTCTGCATGATCATCAGTAGCGGCAAAAATGAGTGTTTTCTCTTCTCCTTCGGGGTCTAGATATTTCACCAATTCTTTTACCACAGTACGGTTAAAGCTTTCTGACAAAACCAGCTTGTTAAAGCCAGAGATCTCAATTTTCAGTTCATCTTCTAGCTGTTCCAGTTCTATAATACTGTTGGTTTCCTTATCGTAGGCTTTAGGCTTTTCACCTTTCTCCCAAACTATACCTTCTTCTGACAATTTGGTTTTGATAAGGTGAGGCGGGTCATGATCGATCAGGTAGTTATCAATAACAGCCTCGCGATATGAGTAAGTAAAAATTGAGTCGCCAAAAATCTCTCTTGTGTGCAAAGCAGGCGTTGCGGTAAGCCCAATGGCAAAGCAATCGAAGTAATCGAGCACCATTCTGTACTTACTTACATAGTCTTTCTGGTCTTTGAAATTGATGTCTTCTTCATCTATTTCTCTATCCAAAAGGTAACCTCTGTGTGCTTCATCAATAATGATACAATCGTATTGATCTACACTCGGTTGTTTTTCGTCATCGGCATAGAAAAGGCGCTTTACCATACTTTGCACAGTAGCAAAGTGCAGGCGTGTATCTTCTTCCGGGTTCAATTCTTTCAGCCCTTTTACATCATATATTTCTGCAAAAGTGTTGAGGCCTACCAATTTATTGTCCTGAAAAGCATCGGCTGCCTGTTTGGCTAAAAGGGTTCTATCAACTAAAAAGAGAATCCGTTTGAAACGGTTGGTTTGAATTAGGCGATAGCACAAACCAATGATAGTTCTGGTTTTACCAGTACCAGTAGCCATGGCAATAAGCGCACGCTTTGTATCAGGTTTTTTCAATAGCAATTCCTCCACCTTTTGAATAGCTTTCACCTGATATTTTCTAAGCCCTAGCCCTGCCTTGTCTTCCAGAAAATCTCTCGACTCGGTTCTTAGTCTTTCTTCTGCCTCCTCTAAATTCTGTTCGTAAAGCTTTATAAGCCCCTCAGGACTATACCAATTGTGAAGCGCCTTAGCACGGTTTCTTTCCTTTCGTACATCCAGAAACCAAACTCCACTTTTCGTTTTGATCTGTTCTAGATATGGCCGTCCGTTGGTGGAGAAAAGAAAAGGGACTTTGTAGTCAAACCATTCTCCCAACAGTTCTGCATCATGGTCTGCACTGACCAACCCTGCATAAATTTTTGATTGTCTGAGATCGGTTGAAATGTCTGTTGCGTACTTTTTAGCCTCAATTATTCCATATAACTCAGTGCCTATAAACAAGGCATAATCGGCCCACTTTCCTGAACAAGGCCACTCTGCTATGGCCATATTTCTACCTCGTTGGGGTAGTGTTCTTTTGAGTTTGAAGTTCAGCTCAGTTGTATTGGCTTCCCAACCTGAAGACCTAAGTTGCTGATCGATCAACACCCTAGTCTGCTGCTCGTTCATTTCAATTTTACTAGCAGCCTTTTCTGACCTTTGTTTAATTTCAATTGCCCGATCTTCGTCCATGCTGCCCTTTTCCCTTTGTTCCAGCATCTGATTGAATCGAGCTTCCAGTTCACCATATTGCTTTTCTAATTCATGCAAGGCATGCCTGGCATCCAAGTTTTTAGGTGGGCTGAATTTTACAGAGGTAATATCTTCATTGCTGCTAGAGTAGGCTTCATAGAACCACTTTCCAACTTTAAATGCAGAAAACAGTGTTCCTGTAGCTTCTTGGACAGAGCCTCTGTTTTGATGTATGGCAAGGTTACCAGAGTTTTTTATAGCAAAGAGTAAATCCTTAACAGTGTTAGGTAAAACCCCTTCGAATTGTAGCGCCTTTAACTGATTATGGAGGCTATTCTCTCTGGGAAACTCTAAGTGATGTTCTTCAAAAAGCTTAGAAGTAAGCTTCTCTATAAACAACCTTAGTTTAAATAAACTAGAAACGGGGTCCGTATGCAGATTAAACTCAGCCGATTGTCCGATATTAAAAAGTATCGGGTATTCCTCTTCTAAAAAATCAAAGTTAGAGTTTTGCATTGGTGCGTGTCGAGAATCGAATCAAAGTCTAACTATTTCCCTTCAATTCAGATCAATTACTAAAATTTCAGTTAATAATAATGAAAAGTCTTTATAGACTAAAACCACTCAGATAAGAGAATCTGAACCCCCAACACTTCGAAACTTCAACACTTAACTTTAACTTTGCGGCATGCAGAACGATCCGGAGTTGAATGGTAAATACTTGGGTACAATCACAAAAGACTTTGTGGTAGTATCTGACACTTTGAAAGAAGCTGCCTATCAGGTAAAAAAAAGAGGCTTCTCTGAGTTTCCTATTTTCCCTATCGCCAAAACTGAGATTCCAATTGGCCAGAAACTGATTGGCAAAGAAGACTTGGCTACTAACTGGAACTACTACATCACTTACATCGATGAATTTGTACAGCGTAAGCTTATTGAAGACGAAGAGGCTTTCAAAAAAGCATATAAAAACCCAGATGAATTTTGCTGTCTTTTTGTGGTAGAGCCCGATTTTACCAACTTTTTATTCGTTCCTTACCCTGAAGACGAGTAGGTTCCGAGCAGCCTTGTCTGGTAAAATTTACTAAACTAAATAAGGCGGATAGCGTTGTGTAATTATATTGTGCCAACGTTATCGCAATGATTCAGCTATTTCACGAGAAAAAAGAAACCGTCAGAAGCCTGCTTAATAAGCTGGTTGAGATTGGTAACAACGTGACATGGCGCATCAATAACAGTTACAGTAACGGCATCGACCAAACCATTTTGGAAATTCAAATCTTCGAAAACAAGATGCAGACTGGCAGAATTGCCTTTCAGCTAGAAGATGGCCACGTAATCAATTATCGCTACAAGGAAATGGAAAAGAGAATTCCGGTTCAGATTGTAGATATGTTGCTAGACGTGATTGGCTACGAACTACAAGCCGCTTAAGCTTTCAAATAGTCTTCAATATACTGATCGAAAATCTTGATCATTTTTTTTGTCTGAACCCCAGGCTTTCCGCCCCCTATCAACTGCTCATCTAGCTTAACTATGGGCAAAACCTTTTTGGTTGTACTTGTAATGAACACTTCGTCTGCTTCCAACAATTCCGATAAGCTGATAGCACCAATTTGCACCTCGAAATTATTACTTGCAGCCTTCAACACATGCATTCGAGTAATTCCACCTAAAACACCAGCTTCATTGGTTTTAAGCACACCATTCTTAAACACAAACACGTTGCTTCGCGAAACCTCAGAAATTTCCTCACCATTATGGTAGAGCACATCTATATGACCTTTAGACTGCCACTCACTTTGTAGGGCCACTGTTGTGGCATAATACAGCGACTTAATAGCTGGGAAATCTCTTTGGTATTTGTAGAGCATCAGGCTGGCACCATCTTGGTAAAGCTTGTCAGAAGCATCAGCAAACGTATTATTAAGAATAATTATCTCAGGTTCCCCTGGAGTAAACCCGTCAACTGAATCGCCACCTGTAAGCAAAATTTTAACCGAAGAATAAGCAAAACCATTCCTCCTCAACAACTCATTGACTAAGCCAGCAATCTCCTGCTTAGAAAGAGGAACAGCCATATTCATACCCTTGGCCGAACGGAAAAGCCTATCCAAATGATCTTCCATAAAGAGCGGTTGTTCTGCATGCGCTTTGAAAAACTCAAATACTCCATAACCTCTTAAAAAGCCAACATTATCTACTGAGATATGAATGCGTTCTTCTTTTACAAACTCACCCTTGAAATAGTGTACCGGATTCATTGCTTATGAATTATATTTTTCATTTTTATCTAGAGTAAAGGTCATCCTCTGCTCTAGTTTTGCCTAAAGTTATGTCTAAAGACTATTACGCCATACTGGGAATTGAGAAAACAGCTACAGAGAGCGAGATTAAGTTGGCTTTCAGAAATAAGGCAAAGCAATTACACCCAGACATTAACAAAGAAATAGCCTCCAAAACATCTTTTCAAGAGCTCAATGAAGCCTACAGTGTACTTAGTGACCCTGAGTCTAGAAGAAAATACGATGAAGGCGAATTGGAGTCAGGTGAGATAAGTTTCACATGGGAGGAAGTGGAGCAAATTCTTAAACAACGAGAAGAACAAAGAAGACGAAACCAAAAATACAGTGATGAGTTTGGTTACCATGGAGAAACACAGTACCCTCCTACCAACTACGAAGCAAACTCTAGAGTTGCCATGATGATTAACCTCTTTATTCTTCTTTTTGCTTTCAGTTTTGTGCTAGACTTTTTCGTTTTCAAAGACAACGGTTCTGAACCCATTCTTAGCAAGAACACCATTATTAAAAGGATGAAAAAAGGGCCTATGCAATCGTGGCATGAGCTCAAAACAGCTTCTGTAACTTTCTACATCTCTTATGAAAAGCCAAGCCCAAATATTGGCGACATGGTAGAAACCAAGAGAAGCATGTTTTATGGAAATCATAAGTACCGAGTGAATAATTCTGGCAATTTTCAAAGAGCCGATGATTTACCAATGGTAACTTACATTATGGCACTCATCTCTTTATTGATCTCCTACTTTGGTTACTCAAAGTTTTCGAATGCGGAACAAAAGTTTAACTCAGCCATTATTGCTGGCTTTCTCTGTTTAGCCATGCTAGTAATGCTGCTCTACCCGAGATGATCCCAACCTTGCGCCTTAAGCGGCACTTGGTTGCCATTCTTAGTCATTAGTAAATTGCCTTTCTCTAATACCTGTGCATGACCTATAAAGTGAATATCTCTGTGCTTATCTAGCTTAGCATGATCTTCTTGCTTAATTGTAAACAATAGCTCATAGTCTTCGCCACCATTTAGCACTGCCGTTATCGGGTCTAGATTAAATTCAACGGCTGTGTCATAAGTCTGCTTGTCGATTGGTAGCTGGTCTTCATAAATAGCGAAGCCTACACCAGAGTTTTTAGACAAATGAAAAACCTCTGAGGCTAAACCATCAGAGATATCCATCATTGAGGTTGGTACTATATCAAGCTCAGCCAATTCATGAACAATGTCCATTCTGGCCGAAGGCTTCAATTGTCTCTGAACTATGTATTGGTATTTATCTAATTGAGGCTGCATATCAGGATTGGCCAAAAAGGTTTGTTTCTCTCTTTCTAGCACTTGCAAACCAATAAAAGCTGCACCTAAATCGCCAGTAGCACAAAGAATATCATTGGCGCCAGCACCCTTTCTGTAAACCACTTTATCTTTTGCAGCCTTTCCGAGCACGGATATAGATATAACCAAGCCACTTTGCGAAGCTGTGGTGTCTCCCCCTACAATATCTACATTATAGTCGCTGGCTGCGGCTCTCATTCCATCAAAAAGCGCATCTACTGCCTCTACTGAAAAGCGATTGCTTAGAGCTAAAGAAACTGTCACTTGCTCCGGATTACCATTCATGGCTGCAATGTCGGAGACATTCACTGCTATGGCTTTGTAACCTAAATGAGGAAGCGGGCAATAAGACAGATCGAAGTGAATGCCTTCTACCAACATATCTGTAGAAAGGAGGCCAAACTCTTCCCCACGGTCAATTACCGCAGCATCATCACCAATACCCAGCACCGAGCTCTCATTTTTCAACTCAATACTCTTTGCTAGCTTGTCTATTAGACCAAACTCTCCTAGTTCTGATAATTCCGTACGCTTCTCTTCCATAATTCTATATTCAGGGGGCAAAGATACGATTTCAGTTTGTGAGTTTTAAGTTTCAGGTTCAAAGTTCAATTAGACTTTGATATAAGTAGAAGCCTAAAGTTGGGATTTGGAATTTGTGCATTGGAATTCCTGAATGTGACCCCTAAATCCCCTTAAGGGGACTTGAGCTTCATCAATTCGAAAAGCTTCAACACTCACCCTCCCGAAGCCTCGGGAAGGGCTGGCTATCACCTTATTCGATATCCAACATTAAACATTAAACATTAAACTAACCAGCATCTTGGCAGAGCTCAATCAACACTCCGTTGGTAGTTTTAGGATGAAGGAAGCAGACCAACTTATTGTCGGCACCGCGCTTAGGCTCTTCATTAAGCAGAGTAAAGCCTTCTTCCTTAAGTCTTTTCATTTCTGCGCGAATGTCTTCTACATCATAGGCTATATGATGAATCCCTTCGCCTTTCTTTTCAATGAACTTTGCAATAGGGCTATCTTCTTTAGTAGCCTCAAGTAGTTCAATCTTATTCGGACCTATTTGAAAGAAGCTTGTATTCACGCCTTCAGAATCGACCTCTTCAATTTTGTAGTGGGCTCTTCCAAAAAGCTTCTCAAATAACACATTAGATTCTTCGATGCTTTTTACGGCAATACCTATGTGTTCTATCTTTCTCATTTCGTAGTTTTTAATCAATTGGTTTTCATTGGTTATCTTTGCAGAACGCTTGAACTTAATAGGTAAGCAACCTGTTAAGTAAATCGCTTCAATATAGTGAAAGAAGCGCTTTAACCTGACAATAATGATGACAACAGGAACGGACATACACGTAGAAAGTGTTAAGCTCCAAAGAAAGATTGAGAGCTACTTGGGCATACAGGGCAGCGAGTTAAGTTTTGAATTTCAGCAAATTGAAGGCAAAACTAAACTAGATTTGATTACCATTAACCCAAGACACAACCAGTCGTTTTTGTTTCAGTCGGAAGTTGGGGTTGATAAGCTCGATGCATTGAAGAAAATGTATGAGTACGTACAGTCTTACAAAGACAAGTACAGCTCTTATACCATTCAATGGATTGCCAAAGGTGATAATGAATTACATACTTCTTACTTTAGAGCAAGCAATATGTACGATGCCCTAGACAAGCTGTACTACGGCAGAGACATTAACACCATTACAGTTTTTAGTGTAGTATTAAATCCAGTAGCATAATGATAACGGTAACAGACATAGCAAGAGAGAAAATTATTGAGCTACGTAGCAAAGAAGGCAAAACGGACAATCATAACATTCGTGTAGCTGTGCAAGGTGGTGGCTGCTCTGGCCTGATGTATGACCTAGAGTTTGACGCAGAGATTAGAGAAAAAGACGAAGTGTTTGAAGACAAGGGAGTAAAGATTCTTGTCGATAGAAAAAGCCTACTATACCTACTAGGCACCACGCTCGACTTCTCTGATGGTTTGAATGGCAAGGGCTTTCAGTTCGTGAACCCCAACGCTTCTAGAACCTGTGGTTGCGGAGAAAGCTTCTCGGTGTAAGGTAGAATGATAAATTTTGAATGATAAATGAAGAGGCTGTCTCATAGGGGACAGCCTCTTTTTATACTTTCAGCTTTTTAGACAGGACTTCGGGTTGTTCCTCCTTCTAAATATCGGTTCTACCAGTCTAAATACTTAAGTCTCGGTACTTTGTACTTAATATTCTCTACCCAATGACTAATACGCTCTTACCGTCTTACCCTCCATAAAGTTAACGAAGGCCTTATTCACCACTCGCATACCTCCATTAGTCGGATAGTCTCCTGTAAAGTACCAGTCGCCTTGGTTTCCAGGGCAAGCCTTATGCAGATTGTCTACCGTTTGATAAACCACTTCTAGCTCAGCCTTTAACCCTTCAGGACGAATAATTTCTGTGATTTTAGCAGAAATCTCTTCTTGGGTGAACTGGTTATACAACTGCTGAACGTAGTTAGCCTGATTGTCAGAGTCTAGATTAGCCAGAATCTGGTGGTAAGCTTCATCGAGCAAGTTTTCTTTGTACCTGTCTTTAAGCAGTTGAAGCATCGCTCTGAAAGCAACAAACTCCCTGATCTTACTCATATCGATACCATAGCAATCTGGGTATCTGATTTGAGGCGCTGATGAAACAACAACAATTTTCTTAGGCTCTAACTTGTCGAGCATGGTTAGAATACTCTTCTCTAGCGTAGTACCCCTTACAATAGAGTCGTCAATAACCACCACTGTATCAACACCCTTTCTAATCACCTCATAAGTAGTGTCATACACATTGGCCACCATATCGTCTCTACTAGCGTCATCGGCAATAAAGGTTCTCAGCTTGGCATCTTTGATTACCAACTTTTCAACCCTTGGCCTAAAGCTCAACATCTGATCGATGTCATCTAAAGAAGGTTTCTTATCAATAATTACCTCTTTCTGCTTTTCCATGAGGTAATCATCCAGCCCCTGCATCATTCCTAAGAATGAAACCTCAGCCGAATTCGGAATGTAAGAGAATACAGTGTTCCTTAAGTCGAAATTGATAGCCTTGAGAATCTGAGGCACCAGTAACCTACCGAGTTGTTTTCTTTCCTGATAAATTTCAGGATCGTTACCTCTAGAGAAGTATATGCGCTCGAATGAACATGCCTTTAACTCCTTTTGCTTCATAATTGGAGTCTCGTCATACTCACCGTTTTTGTGAACGATTAATGCATGACCTGGCTGTACTTCATTGATCTTATCGTAATCGACATTGAAAGCCGCTTTTATTGCCTGCTTTTCTGAAGCTACTACAATCACTTCATCATCGATGTATTTGTAAGCAGGACGAATTCCGTGCGGATCTCGCACTACAAAAGAAGCACCGTGCCCTAACAAACCAACCATAGCATAACCGCCATCGAAGTCTTTGAAAGAACGCTTAAGCACCCTTTGAAGATCCATCTCATTTTCAATGATTTCGGTAATCTCAAAGTTGTCCTTCTTCTTTTTATACTTATCGAAAATTCTCTGATTTTCTTCATCGATAAAGTGACCGATTTTCTCCATCACTGTCACCGTATCGGTTTTTTCTTTGGGGTGCTGACCTAGTTCAATAAGTAGCTCAAAGAGCTCATCAACATTGGTCATGTTAAAGTTACCGGCCATTACCAGGTTACGGCTTCTCCAGTTGTTCTGTCTTAAGAAAGGGTGACAGCTTTCAATACTGTTTGCACCGTGAGTACCATAACGTAAGTGTCCCAACCAAGCTTCACCAGTGAATCCCATGTTGTTTTTAAGCCACTTAGCACTTTTAGGGTTATAGCCTTCCTTCTTCTTCGCCTTGTTGAACTTCTTAGCAATTTTGCCAAAAATCTCTTCTACTGGCTCCGAATTGATGGTTCTATACCGGCTAATGTACCTTTTGCCTGGGTCTACCCCCATCTTAATATTGGCTACACCAACTCCATCCTGCCCACGATTCGACTGCTTTTTCATCATGACGTAAAGCTTGTTTACGGCATAAGTGGCCGAACCATACTTATCTATGTAGTATTGAAGGGGTTTTCTTAAGCGAATGTGGGCTATACCACACTCATGTTTAATAGGCTCAAGCATGTTAACTTTTCAAAACACAAAATTAATACTATTCAATAGGTCAACAAACCAATCGGACCTAAAGAATAATAGGAACAAAGGCAAAACCAAGAAAGTGCCCCAAGCCATGTGCCACCTAAAACCCTCTTGCTTTGTAATTATTTGATCTCCTGTTTTGAAGAAAAGCAGATAAGGTATTCGGATATAGTAGAATAATGACACCACCGTGTTAAGCAAACCGAAGATAAAAACCCACAAAATTATTTGATCGCCAGTAGAAACATAACCTTCATAAACGGCAGAAAACAGGAACAACTTTGCATTGAAGCCTGCAACAGGCGGCAAACCTGTGAGAGAAATCATTACAACCAAAAGCAGTATAGCTGTATAAGGCATGGTTTTTCCCAAACCTCTGAAAGAGTCGAAGTTTACCGAACCCGTAGCATTCTCAAAAACCTGAATAAGGTAAAATGCAGCTAGGTTCATGATCAGGTAAATAAACGCATAGAAAACAGTTACCTCTATACCAGCCCTATTGAACAGCAAAACGCCAGACAGCATAAAAGCGGCATGGGCAATGGAAGAATAGGCCAGCATGCGTTTGGCATTGCGCTGCCAAAGGGCAGAAAAATTACCAATTGTCATTCCGCCTATGGCTAAAATGCCTAGCCACTGCTGCCAATTAAAGTCAGTAGTTTCTGTAGATGAAATAAGCCTAAACAGCACAAAAACAGCAGCCAACTTCGGTACAATTGAGAAAACCGTTACTGTTGGCATTGGAGCCGACTCGTATACATCTGGTGACCAAATATGTAAAGGGAATGCACCTAACTTAAACAGCACACCGGCCAAAACCATAAAGATGGCAATGTTAAGCGTGAATGGCTGTGCAGCATTCATTCCTACAATAAACGTATCTGTATTGATATCTAATGAACCCGTGAGCCCATAAAGCCAGCTCATTCCGTAAAGCATTACCGCAGAAGCCGCAGCTCCATAAAGCAAATACTTTAAAGCAGCCTCTGACTTCTTCAAGCCTTTTCCTAAACCCGTGAGGAGGTACGAACTAATAGAAACCACTTCTATAGAAACATAAATCATTAATAAGTTCGAACTGGCCGTCATCAGGAATGCCCCTAAAAGCAGACCAAACAAACTGACCAACCATTCACTAGAGCTAAAATATTGCTGAGCATATTTCTTGGATTGTGCGGCCATAATAAGAGCAAACAAAGCCGTAAGGGTAAAGCCAATTTTAAACAGGTTTGCTCCTGAGGAAACAGTAATCAGCCCTACGAATAAATCTTTTGCTTCAAGGTTCGGCACAAAAGAAAGGCATTGTGCCACTAGCAAGAATGACAACACTGAGATGGAAATAGCAGCTATTCCTACCTCCTTTTTATTCTGAAAAATCAGATCGAAGAGAAGCACCAAAAGCAACCCAACAACTAAAGTGATTTCAGGCCATAAAAAAGCTACACCTTCAGTAAGCGACTGAAGTTGCTCCTTTAATCCATCTGCCATTTGCATTGCTGCTCCAACCATCAAATAGAAGCTGTTAGGTGATCGATGAATGATTCAACTCCCGAATTAATTAAATCAAGAAGCAGCGAAGGGTAAACACCAAAAGCGATAATTAGAATTACCAATGGCACCAGCATTAAGTATTCATGAATGGTTAGATCCTTTAGTGCGGGAACCCATTTCTTCTCTTTCACCCAAAACTTACCCAAGAACATTTTCTGGAAAGTCCAGAGGTAATATCCTGCAGCTAAAACCAGCCCTAAGGTTGAAACCACGGCCATCCACGCAGGTATAGCACCAATCACTGAGGCAGACTTAAAGGCTCCCAAAAACACAAACAGCTCTGCAATGAATCCACTAAAGCCTGGCAGACCTAGTGAAGCAAAGAAGGCAATTCCTACGAACACGGTATACTTAGGCAGCTGATGAGCCAACCCACCGTAATTCTCGATCATACGATCGTGAGTTCTATCATAAATGACTCCCGCAATAAGGAAGAGCATAGAAGAGATTAGTCCGTGAGAGAACATTTGGTAAATGGCCCCGCTCACTCCTTCGCTTGTCATAGCTGCTAACCCAAGCAGTACAAATCCCATGTGAGATACTGAACTAAAGGCAATCAGCTTCTTCAAATCTTTCTGAGCCAAGGCATTCATAGCTCCATAAATAATAGAGAACATCCCGATGAACCCTATGAGCCAAGCATAATGGAATGCGGCATCTGGGAACATGGCATAAGCAGTTCTTATCAATCCGTAACCGCCCACTTTCAGAAGAATTCCAGCTAAGACTACAGACAGAGGTGTTGGCGCTTCTACGTGTGCATCTGGCAACCAAGTATGGAAAGGGAAAGCAGGAAGTTTAATAGCGAAACCAATAAGTATAGCCAAAAACGCAATCCATCGAATGGGTTGGCCGAATAATGTTCCTAAACCTGATTTATCTAGCAAAGAACCTGGAATGTAATTCGCAGAATCTGCCATGTGCAGCATATTGAAAGACTTCACTACTTCTGTCTTGTCAATTTGTCCTTCTAACACCATTGATTGGATATCTGAGATAGCGTATTCGGCCATGCTCAAACCAGCCATTTCTGCCGTCTTTATTGGGTCGTATACTGAATTATACAAGCCAATCATAACGATCAGAATTAAGATAGAACCAGCTAGTGTGTAGAGGAAGAATTTAATAGCTGCATATTCTCTTCTTGGCCCTCCCCAAATTCCAATAAGGAAATACATAGGGAGCAGCATAAACTCGAAGAACAGGTAGAACAAGAAGAAATCTAGTGCAACAAAACAGCCTAGCACAGAAGTACAAAGCAGAAGGTATAAACTAAAATAGGCCTTCTTCTTTTCTTTGATATTCCAGCAAGCAATAGCACCAATAAAAAGGACTATTCCCGCCAACAGCACCATACTTATGTTTAACCCATCTACTCCTAAAAAGTAGTCTACCGATAGCGCCCCTAAAGAACCAAGCTTCAGACTGAACCAAGACGCCTTCTCCATCATTTGCAGATTTCCTTCACCAGAAATCTCTGGCACCAGTGCTCCATTAAATGAGGTGACAGCAAATAGAATCAAGAGCAGGGTTAGGCCTGTCGAACTAATCGCTAGTACTCTATACAAATGTTCATACGCCTTTGGCGTAAGCAAAACCAGTGCAGCACCAACTAGCGGAATAAATACGATATATGATAACAGATGCTCCATGGGCTAAACAACTAGCAGCAAAATTAAGGTTAATAAAAATATGAAAGTCACCAGAATTTGAGCCTGAATATTACCTGACTGAATACTTCTGGTCAATTGCCCCACTTTTCCAACAGAAGCGGCCGTCAGATTCACAAGTCCATCAACAAAAACCTGATCGAACCAGCGTGTAACATGGGCAATAACCACATTCAGCTTAGCCAAGAGATTAACAGCCTCGTCCAGCACGTACTGATCGAACCAAGCCAGTGCTCTAGACTTCGCCAATATGGCTTTCAAAAATATGTTCTGATAAAGTGAGTTCTGATACCAATGGTAGAATGAAATCTGACCCAGAACCCCAACAGGCTCCCTTCTTTCAATAAAAGTCTTCTCTAATTTGGCTCCTGGCTTGTACGATAGCCAAGCAATGAACAAACCCGCCAGTGCTAAAAGAATGGAAACAATATTCACCGTTTTATGAAGGCCGTGAAATGTTTCTTCAGGCACATCTAACAAACTAGTGGCTGCATAGCTTTCAGGCACCAGATACATTGGTGTTTTTAGTGCTTCCATCACCCAGCTATGGTCAGCGTTAAGCGTAAACCCAAATGGGAAAGTAAAAGACAACAAGGCGAAAATGACAGCAGGCACTGTAACCCACAAGTTCCCTTCTTTCAGTTTATTTGGGAGTGATGCATCTCCTAGAATTTTTGGTAATCGGAACTCTCCGAAAAAGACCAGATAAATCATTCTAAATGTGTAGAAAGCTGTAAGCACCACCGTCATAAAAGCCAAAACTTCTGGTATGTAGAAGCCTCCACCTTTAATATCTGCCCAAACCGCTAGGTCTAGCAAAATAGCGTCTTTAGAAAGAAAACCAGAGAAGCCTGGCAAGCCAGCCAAAGCCAAAGAGCAAATAACAAAAGCGAAGAAGGTGACTGGCAGCTTTCTTCTCAATCCGCCCATGACTCGCATATCTTGCGGATCGAATTTTTTTCCGCCTTTCTCCAAATGATGTAACTGGTGAATTATAATTCCTGCACTTAAGAACAACCCTGCCTTAAAGAAAGCATGTGTAATTAGGTGGAAAAGCCCAGCGCTATACGCCCCAACCCCCATGGCCAAAACCATATAACCCAGTTGAGAAATGGTACTATAGGCCAATACTTTTTTAATATCGAACTGAGACAACGCTGCAATGGCCGCCATAAAAGCAGTAACCGCTCCAACAATAGCCACCACCTCCAGTGCCTGAGCATCGAGCAGCACGAAAATTCTTGCTAGCATATATACACCCGCTGCCACCATGGTTGCCGCATGTATAAGAGCGGAAACTGGTGTTGGACCTTCCATGGCATCTGGTAGCCAAACTTGCAGTGGAAACTGTGCAGATTTACCAACAGCCCCACAGAATAAAGCAATACCTCCAGCACTCAGCCAACGGCCATCCATGCTGCTAATAACTTCTTTACCTCCCTGCATAAAATTCACCACCCAATTACCATCTTCAATCTCCGACATAATCATTAGGCTCTTTACAGCATCTAAATCGAGTGAATGGAACTGAGTGAACAGTATCATTAAGCCAGTGATAAAACCGAGGTCTCCAATTCTGTTTAAGATAAAGGCCTTATTGGCCGCAAGAGAAGCTGATTTCTTTTGGAACCAGAAACCAATGAGCAGGTAAGACGATACGCCTACTAATTCCCAGAAAATAAAAATAAATAGAAGGTCATTGAAGAGCACAATACCCATCATTGAGAACGTAAACAGACCTAGGTAAGCAAAATACCGTGGCTTATTGGCATCTGTGCGCATGTACTCTGTAGAGAAAATATGCACTAGCAAAGCCACAAAATTCACTATAAGCGACATCGTCAGTGCCAACTTATCTAAGTAGAATGAATACGTGAACTGATTCTCTCCAAGCTTAAACCAATTGCCTCTAATGGTTAATGGCTCATTCCAGAATACAGTAGCAAGATAAGCAGCCACTAAAAGGTTGCTGGCAATTATGGCCGAAGACCAATAAGGTGCCTTTCCCTTCATAAAACCTGTGGTAGCAAAAGAAAAAATAGGCAATATCAACAATGCCAGAATCCATGGCAGGTAAGCTGAGCTTTGGGGCGATATGATATCCAACAGATCTATCATCCCTTCATGGAGTTAATTTTATCTAGGTCAGAGGTCTTGAAGTATTTGTAGACCTTTACCACTATGGCCAAAGCCACTGCTGCTTCAGCTGCTGCAATGGTAATAACAAAAAGACTAAAAATCTGACCTTGCAAGGCTTGAGGGTCGAAGCGACTAAACGTAACTAAGTTGAGATTGGCAGAATTGAGCATTAGTTCAATGCCAATAAGTACCATAATGGCGTTTTTTCTGGTAAAGACCACAAACAAGCCCACGCAAAACATTAAAGCTCCTAACAGCAGCATGGTATTAAGCAGCATCTGTTCCCTCCTTTCTTGCGTTACCAGCTATTCGCACTGCTCCAATTAAAGCTACCAAAAGTAGTATACCTATCACTTCAAAGGCCAACACATAATCAGTCATTAGACTCAGTCCAAATGACTTAAGCTCTACTTCTTGCGAGTACTCTTGATCTACCCAAGGCAAATTGGAAAATGCTCCTGAATGAATTGATTGTATGAACAGGCCGAAAATTCCTGCTGATATCAAAAAACCAAAGAGCATTTGATACCTATCGGTTTTAAGTTTTTGCCCTTTCAACCTATGCGTTAGCATTATACCAAATACTAAGAGCACCAATATTCCGCCTACATAAACAAGAATCTGGGTAATGGCAATGAATTCGGCTCCCATGAAAACGAATAAGCCAGCTACTCCAATGAAAGTTAGAATGAGCGCAAAAGCAGCATAAAGTATGTTTCGGGTTACTGCAATAAAGAGCACCGAAAACGCTGTAATGCCAGCAAAGAAGTAAAAAAGTATTGCTTCTAACTCCATTTATTCTTCCTTATCGCTATCCGTGTTTTTAGGTTTAATCTTTGGTTTTATCACTGGCCTTGCAGCCTTTTTTGGCAGTTCCGTCTTGCTCTCTGACTGGTTAGCCTCGTCCTTTTTTTGCTGAACCTTCGGTTTCATTACAGGTCTTGGCTTAGACTTAGCTTCTTGCTCTTTAGGCTCTTCTGCAACCTTCTTGGTAGGCACCTTTGGTTTCACTACCACTTTGGGCTTAGCCCCAGGCACTTTCGGCTTTATCACAGGTCGCGGAGCCTTGTCTGAAGTTTCATTTGACTCTTCGCTCTCTTGCTTCTTCGGCTGAACTTTAGGCCTAACCACTGGTTTTGGCTTAGACTTTGGCTCCTGGCCAGACTCTTCTTCAGCAGCTTTTCCAGGAGACATTTCAGGCTTCACAACCACCTTAGGTTTTGCCCCAGGAACTCTTGGTTTGAAAACCGGTTTCGGTTTACTCTGAGATTCTTCGCCACTAGGTTCTTCACCTTCTTTTTTAGCAGGAATTTGTGGTTTCCCCACCACTTTAGGCTTAGCACCAGGCACTCTAGGTTTAAATGCTGGTTTGGCAGCTCCTACCTTTGGTTTCGCACCCGATGCTGCTTTTTCTTCCGGTACTACCTCTTCCCTTTTAAGCGCCTTGGCAGCCTCTTTCTGCTTATTAAACTCTTCCAATTCCTTCTTCTTCTGAAGAATCTCAAGAGGCGTCATATTGGCAAAAGGCACGTTATGCTCTTCAAAGTCGTATGCACTAAAGTCATACTCATCGGTCATTGTCAGGCACTCGGTTGGACAAACTGTTGTACACAGGCCGCAGAAGCAGCATTTGGCCATGTCGATGTTGAACTTCTCGGCATAAATTCTTCTGGGCGTTCCATCGCTAGTTTTCCCTATTTCTTCAACCGCTCTAAGAGGAATAATATCTATACAGTCTACAGGGCAAACTTTTGCGCATTTATCACAGACAATACAATCGTCAATTTCGTTGTGCAACTTGTAGCGGCCATGGTCCGGAACTGGTAGTTTTTCTTTAGGATATTGAACCGTAAAAATGGCGTTCTGCTTTTCAAAGTAATTATCAGCTTCAGGCACAATAGCTGTTCTTTGAGTACGCGCATCTTTCATGTGCTTGGCAGTTACCTTCAAGCCCGTTTTTAGCGTATCTACAGCAGTCCGTATGTTTCTCCAATAGCCCTTCATATCATCAGCAGCCTCCATACTGCGCTCAACAAAACTAAAAGAATTGAAGCAGGAGTAAGGTACTTCCAACTCAAGTTCATCAGTTGGTCTAGCCTTAGCCTTGGGTATGTCCATCTCACCCACATTTGCACTGCCACCAAAAACAAGGCTTTAGAAATCATCCAGAAAGCTCCCCAAAGGTGACCTGCCAAAGTCCCAGGCTCACCGCTGGTCCATTCTGCCAGTTTTACTGAACCGATATTTGGCAAAAAAGAATTCCAGCCACCTAAGAACAAGATTACGGCTAAGAAAGAAACCAGCAGCATCATACCATATTCCGAAAGCATGATTAACGCCCACCTAAAGCCCGAATATTCTGTATGAAAACCACCTACAAGCTCCGATTCGGCCTCTGGTATGTCGAAAGGAGCTCTGTTACTTTCAGCCAAAGAAGAGATAAAGAAGATGACAAAACCGATAAGCATCAGTGGCGACCTCAGTATGTTCCAAGTAAGAATGCCGCCTACATTTGTGGTTTCAATGCCAAGTGCTTTAATGCCAAAAAGATAATTCTCAGCTTCGGGATTAATCTGATTCCACCAAATACTCTGTTGATAAGTAATTTCTTGAAGATTGAGCGTTTGCGAAATCATAACCACACAAACCACCATTAAGCCAAGCGGTATTTCGTATGAAATAATTTGAGCCACAGAACGCATGGCACCCCAAAGGGCATACTTGCTATTACTCCCCCAACCGGCCATAAGAATACCCACCACATCTAACGACACGATGGCTAACAAGTAGAAAATTCCAATTTGTGCTGATGAACCCGCGAAGTCTGAAGTGAGCGGCAACACAGCAAAACCAGCAAAGACAGCCAAAAAGATAATTACAGGCGCTGGCTTAAAGAGTTTTTTATCAGCCTTAAAAGGAACAATATCTTCTTTCTGGATGAGTTTGAGTAAGTCGGCTACAGTCTGAAGCAGACCGTAATAACCAGTTTCCATCGGACCGTATCTATCCTGAATGAAAGCAGAGATTTTACGTTCGGCATAAACGGCAAAAACCGTGTAGATCAGTAGAAAATTAAGGAAAAATAGGAATGCGTACACGCTATAATTCTGCCCTTGGTTAATGCAAATAAAACACTTAATTCTCGGATGTGATAATCTATATCCTACCGAATTACTAGGTTATTAATTATCTCACCCCAAATTTAGTTCAGACACGCTAATTGAACCTACTCCCAGAGAATATGTTTTTCCAACGGCACTTTTCTTCCAAAGAAGAGCTCAGCTGCTTTTTCAAAGGAAGGCGTAATATCGGAAACTAAGAATTCATGGTCTTTAGAAAGCTTTTCAGCTGCAAGGCCTTCTGTCTCTAAATAGGCTTCTAGAGCTTTAGCAACAATTACCGAAGAATCTATTACTTCTATTGCTCCTCCGTAAAACTTATCAATTGCATCTTTTATGAGCGGATAATGAGTACACCCCAAAATAAGGGTATCAATACCTTCTAAAACAGAATCACTGAGATATTGCTCAATGATGGCTTCAGAGATGTTATTGTTATGAAAGCCTTCTTCAATCATTGGAACCAATAATGGAGTAGCCAAGGCAGAAAACTTGATAGAGGGATCTTTAAGCTTAAGTTGATATTCATAAACGCCAGAGCCCACCGTTTGCTTAGTACCAATTAGCCCTACATGTTTTCCTGCATATTTTTCAGCCACATAATTCACTACAGGATCTATTACGTTTAGCACTTTAGCCTTTGATCCTACATAGGCCTTTACTAACTCATAGGCTGCCGCAGAAGCAGAATTACATGCTATCAGTATAAGCTTGGCATTCTTCTGAAGTAGAACATCACAGATTTTAACCGAATAGGCCTGAATGGTTGCAGCAGACTTATCTCCGTACGGCAAATGAGCGGAGTCTCCAAAATACACTAACTGCTCATTCTTTAGCAAACGATAAACAGCATTAGCTACGGTCAATCCACCTAAACCACTATCGAAAATACCTATAGGATTATCATTCTTCATTGGTTGCTAAGATAACGCGAGTTTATCAGAACAGTATTTAAGGATTACAAAAAAGGGCAAACAAAACCCACCGCCAGATTGCACAATGACGGTGGGCTGTAAACTTAATTGATTGCTTAATCTATAATCAGTTCATGTCTTTTCTTTCGTTCAAAATTTATTCAATCAAGTAGCTTGATGGGAATCTTGGGCATTGACTCCACATCAATTGCTACCTGTTAAAACCCGAATACAGATTACTAGCAAAAAATGGAAGCGAACAAACACCTCTGCTAGGGTGGTTTAACTTTTGGTAAACACAATTCCTATCCATTCAAAGGCAGAGCCCATGAACTTCATTTAAAAAATATGTATTCAGGATTAAATGACTGCCTTGGTAATAGTGCCCAGCAGCCTGCCATTACTCACAAAGTATAGCTGAGTATTAAAAAATCTGAACCCGATAAAAAATAGATCAAGGGAGGCAAAATGCCTTTTTTAGCTCTTATAAATCCTCTGGAATAATGACCAAGAGCATCATCAAATGCTCTCAATAGTAGGAATGATTACACCTCGCGCGGAGGTTCAGTAGGAACATCTAGCTTTAGAGTAGAGTAAAAATGATTGCTTTCGATTGCTTTAGTGGCCTCTACCAAGCCAGAAAAGGGTCTTTCACCCAAGATTGATTTATTGAAATTGAATTCTTTAGAAATAACTTTTGCTTGCAGCTTACCCACAGCATCTAAGGGTGAGTCTGCTTCTGTGGTTGAGATCCATTCATTAATTACCGACTCTAAAAATATCTTGTAGTTATCGGCAACTACTTTCATCTCCAAAGTATCGTTTCTGTAGCGCTGCTCTAATACCCTATAGAACTTACCTCCTTCTTCATAAGAAGTATTTACCACTTTGAACTCTTGATCATCTGGCATGTAAGGCACAGAGATAGGCACCTTAATCAGTTCAATATTACTTTCATCGAATGATTCGGCATAGATTTTCTCAGACCACTTGTTATCAATATGCTTGCCCACCCAATAGTCTGCCGCAAAGTATCCGAACTGATACATTGCCAAACAAAGAAGGAGCAATATGGCCGAGAGTTTCTTCAAGAGAAATGTTAATAATCACTAAATCTAAAGAAAACTGTTTAACTAAAAAACATTATCCCGGCTAATGATTCGTAGATTTCGAATATGCTATTATCACCAGTTTTCTCGGAGAAATTGAAAAGCCCTCAACAGAAAAGCACTTTACTTATCTGGAAAATTGTTTTAGATAGCGAACGGTTTCTGAACCAAGAGGCAATAAAAAAAGCCTCTGAAAATTCAGAGGCTTTTAGGAGATGTGATCTGGCTGGGGCTCGAACCCAGGACCCTCTCCTTAAAAGGGAGATGCTCTACCAACTGAGCTACCAGATCAAGAATTTTTTTTGTGTGATTAAGGTCGTTTTCCTTAATTGCGAGTGCAAAGGTAAGACCTTAGAAACAAAATGCAAAACAGAGCTTTCAAATTTCTACATTTAATATTCATCGGAATCATTTTTATTTCTCAAACCGCTGTTTCACAGTCGGTTACAAATGAAATAAAAGAAGCAGATTCTTTATTCTCCGCGAGAAGATATACTCAATCGCTCAGAATTTACGAGAAAATCTACACCGAATCACAAGAAGCAACGCCCGCAATGCTGCTAAAAATGGCTTACAGCAATGAGGCAATGGGCAATCTTGGAAAAACTTTTCTCTATCTGAACGACTATTATCGCTTAACTGCAGATGAAGACGTGCTAAAAAAAATGGAGCAACTCGCCACGGTAAATGGTTTAGAGGGCTACAACATGTCTCAGTTTGAGCAGGCTAAAAAGATTGTAGAAGACTATAAGCTTCAGATTTTAGGAGTGCTATTCGCGCTATGTATTCTGATACTCGGAATGATGTTCAGGAAAATCAGGAAGCACAACATCAAATCACCTAGCCTGGCCATTAGCCTTGTGATTGTACTAGCCTTAGTATTCTATGTCACCAACCTGAACGCTAATAAGACAAGGGCTTTGGTTATGCAGAGTAACGCCTACCTAATGACTGGCCCTTCGGCTGCCGCAGAACTCATTGAAGTGGTTGGACAAGGCCATAAAGTAGAGGTAATAGGGAAGAAAGACATTTGGTACGAAATCAAATGGAGAGGTCAGAGAGCTTATATCAGGGAGAATAACCTGAGGGAACTACTCTAGCGATCTACTTCGCCCAGCACTATATCAATTGAGCCAATTACCGCTATAAGGTCTGCTATTTGACCACCTTTAGCGAGCTCATTGATGATGGAAAGGTTGACAAAGCTGGCTCCTCGAGCTTTGCAGCGGAAAGGAATATCCGATCTTCCGTCTGCTCTAAAGTAGAATCCAGTTTCACCCTTAGGGTTTTCTGCCCTTACATATAAATCTTGAGCTTTAGGACGAATCTTTTTCGGCACCATAGCATGAGGGTCAAAATCACGATCTCGTTTATGCTCTTTAGTCAGCTTTTCTAGTGACTGCTCAATGATTCTGATGGATTCATAGCACTCTTGTACGCGAACCCAAGTCCTGTCCCAACAATCACCTAACTGTCCCATCTGACCCTTCCCTACAGGGATTTCGAAGTCTATTTCTGGGTAAACCGAATAGGCATCAACTTTTCTCAAGTCATATTTTAGGCCAGAGCCTCTGAGCATCGGGCCAGTAATGCCATAATTAATGGCCAAATCTACTGGCAACACACCCACATTGGCCGTTCTATTGACGAATATGGCATTATCGATAACTACATTTTCTAGCTCTTTAAGCTTAGGTTTTAAGTACTGAACAAATTCCAAGCACCTTTCTTCAAAGCCTACAGGCAGATCGTAAAACAGACCTCCTACCCAAATGTAATTGTAAAGCATTCTGGCACCAGAAACCCATTCAAGCAGCCTGAGAATGTGCTCACGATCGCGCATCATCCAGAAGAAGGCAGTTACCGCCCCAATATCCATTCCGTAGCTACCAAGTGCAACAAAGTGAGAGGCCAACCTATTCAACTCAGCCACAACCACACGAATGTACTCTACGCGCTTCGGAATATCTTTATCAATACCCAGCATGCGCTCTACTCCCATAGCGAAGGAGTGTTCGTTATTCATGGCAGCCAGATAGTCCATTCTATCCGTAAATGGTAAAGTTTGATTGTAAGGCAGGTTCTCCGCATGCTTTTCAAAGCATCTATGCAAATAGCCAAGGTGAGGCACAACCTCTACAATCTGCTCTCCAGAAGTAACTACCTCCAAGCGTAGCACTCCGTGGGTAGAAGGGTGCTGCGGACCAATATTCACAATCATCTCATCATGCTTCAGGTCTTCCTGACGGAATTTCTGAGGCGCTGATCTATTCAGATTCTCGTTATCGAATATGTATTGAACTTGATTGGCCACTAATATTTTACTTTCATTCCACGGTAATAGATCTGCTCCTCGTAGTCTTTTCGCAAAGGGAAGCCTTCCCAATCTGCAGGCATTAGAATTCTTCTTAAATCTGGGTGATTGTTGAAATGAATGCCGTACATATCATACACCTCGCGCTCTTGCCACTCGGCAGTTTTCCAGAGCTCTACCAGTGAACCTACCACAGGCTTCTCTCTATCTAGCATTACTTTGATCATTAAATGTAGATCATTCGGAATGGAATAGAGGTTATAAATCACCTCCATGGTTCCAGCCTCTGGACCATTATCTAGGCCAGTAATGCAAGAAAGCATATCGAAATAAAGTTGGTCGTTCGCATGAAGAAAGCCCATTACTTCTACCAAGCTCTCTGCAGGAACTACAATTCCTTGAGGAGTAGCATTTTCAACCACTTCAAATGCTTTCTCCGGGAAGTTTTCTTCCAGCAATATTTTAATTTCTTCAGCTTTCACTTTCTGCCAATAGTTTTTCAACCGCTTTGGGGGCTACAATAGACTCACTTCGAATTTTGTCTTGAAGCTTAATAAGACCACCAATTAAAGCCTCAGGCCTCGGAGGGCAGCCTGGTACGTAAACATCTACTGGAATGATTCGGTCTACTCCTTTTACCACATGGTAACCATGCTCCCAGTAAGGGCCTCCACAATTGGAGCAAGAACCCATTGAAATAACATATCGCGGTTCGGCCATTTGCTCATAAAGCCTGCGAACACGATCGGCCATTTTAAAGGTAACCGTTCCTGCCACAATCATTACATCAGACTGTCTAGGACTTGCCCTAGGAATAACTCCGAATCTATCTAGGTCGTAGGGTGTAGATTGGGCACTCATAAACTCAATAGCACAGCATGCCGTCCCGAAACCCATCGGCCACATTGAAGAAAGCCTAGCCCAATTAATTAGGTCTTCTAACTTGGAGATGATTATTCCTCCTTGTCCGAGTTGCTGATCGAGTAACCCCATTAATCCATGTATTTTTTGTATGCCTCTGTAGGTATTTTAGACACAAAGTCTGAAGGTTTTTGCTGAGGCTTTACCCAGTCCAAATAACCTTTTCTCCAAGCATAAACCAACCCTAAGGCCAGTATAAAAATGAAGATGAACATTTCTGCCAAGGCAAACCATGCCCATTGCCAATCGGTTCCTTCAATCATTTGCTTATCGCCAAATATTATGGCCCACGGAAAAAGGTATATTATCTCCACTTCGAACAAGAGGAAAATTAGGGCTACTATATAAAACCGCAAGTTAAACTGACCCCAGGCTGAGCCAACTGTATCTTCTCCAGATTCATAAGTAGTTAACTTCTCATAGTTCGGTCGGTTTGGCCGAACAAGTTTTGCTACGAATAACATAACCGTTCCGAAGACCAAGGCCCCTAAAATAAAAATGAGAATGGTACCGAATTCGGAAAGATTGCTTTCGATCATACTTAAAAGTTCAGCGGATCATGATGCTGAAAATGGCCGTTCATCTTAATCTTCTCCTTGGCTCTTTCCATTTCACTAACCAACGGCAAAGCCCTTTTGAGATGATTGATCATATAGGACTGTCTTTGAGACTCCCTAACCATCTGAAGCATGTCATACTCCTGCTCCAAAGATAAGCCTAATTTATGTGCTAACTCAAACGAATTCTCAACGAGATTTACATCAAAAGCACTTTCCATCTTTAAAACCTCAATCAATCGCTTAGCTAGCGCGCGTAGTTCCTGCCATTGTTCGGGGTTCTGATCATGAATATTCTCAATTGGCTCAACCTCTCCCCCAGCATAAAGCTTGGACTCTAACTTCTCTTGGAAGGAGAAAATTTGCACAGCATTGGTACATCTGGTAATAACATCCATCTCACCAGTAGGGTAGCGCTTCACCAACTTCTCAACCTTCATTTCGCTACCGAAATCTCTAATCATTTCATTGAACAGAGGGATAACAAAAGTTTGGTCTGACTCTAGACACTCGTTGATAAGCTGCTTATACCTTGGCTCGAAAATATGCAAGTTGACTTGCTCTCCGGGAAAGGCAACCAGCTTTAGCGGAAAAAAAGGAACAACTCTTTTAGCCATGAAAAAACACTTTATTAAAAAAGCCCCTGAACGGGGCTTTTGTTTACATGTTTTTCACAATTTCTTCTCCGAATTCGGAGCACTTGAGGAGCGTTGCTCCATCCATCAGTCGTTCAAAATCGTAAGTAACTCTTTTAGAGGCGATAGCCTTTTCCAGTCCTGAATAAATAAGGTCTGCAGCTTCCTGCCAGCCGAAATATTCTAGCATCATAGCACCAGAAAGAATTACTGAACCAGGGTTCACCTTGTCTTGACCAGCATACTTTGGTGCAGTACCGTGAGTTGCTTCAAAAATTGCAGTACCTGTTTTGTAGTTGATGTTTGCACCAGGAGCAATTCCGATACCTCCAACCATAGCGGCTAAAGCATCAGAAACATAGTCTCCATTAAGGTTCAAGGTAGCAATTACTGAATACTCAGCAGGTCTAAGTAGAATTTGCTGAAGGAAAGCATCGGCAATTACATCTTTGATAATCACTCTGTGACCATCCTTTTCGATCACTTGCCAAGGTCCTCCCTCATAATCTTGAGCACCATATTGGTCTTTAGCCAATTCATAACCCCAAGATTTAAAGGCACCTTCAGTGAACTTCATGATGTTACCTTTATGAACAAGGGTAACTGAATCTCTTTTTTGGTCGAAAGCGTAATCAATAGCTCCTTTAACCAATCTATGAGTTCCTTCTTCAGATACCGGCTTAATTCCGTAGCCAGCTGAATCTGGGAATCTTACTTTTTTGAATCTAGTTGGGAAGTTCTCTTTCAACAAGTTCGCAAACTTAGCAGCATCTTCTGTTCCTTTTTCGAACTCAATACCTGCGTAGATATCTTCAGTATTCTCTCTGAAAATAACCATATCACAAAGACCTGGCTCTTTTACCGGAGAAGGAGTTCCTTGGAACCATCTAACAGGGCGCACACAAGCATAAAGATCTAGCTCTTGACGAAGTGCTACGTTGAGTGATCTGATTCCGCCTCCAACTGGAGTTGTAAGAGGCCCCTTAATTCCCACCAAGTACTCTCTAAAAGCTTCTAATGTAGCAGCAGGCATCCACTCACCTGTTTCATTAAAAGCTTTCTCGCCTGCTAAAACTTCTTTCCACTGAATGGATTTAGCTCCATTATAAGCCTTAGCTACGGCACTATCCAATACGTTTTTTGCAGCAGGCCAAATGTCTACACCCGTACCATCTCCTTCAATGAAAGGAACCGTAGGGTTATCAGGAACATTCAGCACACCGTTATTGATGGTTATCTTTTGTTCACTCATGATTAAGCTTTAGAATTTTTTTAATTAAAAATTTAGGATGCGCAATGTAATAAAATATGTCTTTTTTAAGATTACTAGTAGCTTTCCTTTTCGTTAGGAAAGTCGCCAGATTTAACATCTTTTACGTAATTGGCAACGGCTTCATTTACAATATCTCCCACTTGAGCATATTGCCTCAAAAACCTTGGTTTGAATTCTGCGGTGATTCCCAACATATCGTGCATTACTAACACCTGACCATCTGTATGCGGCCCTGCACCAATACCTATAGTTGGAATTTTGATTTGTTCTGAAACTCGTTTGGCTAACTCTGCTGGTATTTTTTCTAACACAATACCAAAACAGCCACACTCTTCTAGCAACTTAGCGTCAGAAATGAGCTTTTCTGCCTCTTCTTCTTCTTTAGCACGCACCGCATACGTACCAAATTTATAGATAGACTGTGGCGTAAGTCCCAAATGCCCCATTACAGGCACACCAGCACTGAGCACTCTGGTAATAGACTCTTTTATTTCAGCACCACCTTCCATCTTTACCGCGTGCGCACCAGACTCTTTCATTATTCTAATGGCAGAGCGCAATGCTTCTGAAGAATTACCTTGATAGGAACCGAAAGGAATATCTACCACCACAAAAGATCTGTCGACAGCTCTAATCACCGAGCTGGCATGGTAAATCATTTGGTCTAAAGTGATGGGGAGGGTAGTCTCATGGCCAGCCATTACATTTGAAGCCGAGTCTCCCACCAAAATAATATCCACTCCAGCACCATCTATCAATTTGGCCATAGAATAATCATAAGCAGTAAGCATAGAGATTTTCTCTCCTCGCTCTTTCATGCCTTGAATTTGGTGTGTGGTTATCTTCTTTATTTCTGATTTATGAATGGACATGCCTATAAAATTAAAGGGGTAAATATAATCATTTACCCCTTTGTGATATGTTTTGAATCGATGTTCTACTTTTCGTTATAAACGTGGACATCTCTTTGCGGAAAAGGGAAAGAGATACCTTCTTTATCGAACTCCAATTTCACTTTTTCTATCATATCGAAGTTCACATTCCAGAGTTCAGAAGTGTCTGTCCAGGCTCTTACCTGAATATCTACACTACTATCTCCAAGGTTAGTAACACGAACAAATGGAGCAGGATCTTTGTGAATACGCTCATCTGCAGCTAGCAAGTCTTGAATAATCTTTTTTGCCTTTTCAAAGTCATCAGCGTAGTCAATTCCGAACACCTTATCCCATCTCCTTTTTTCTTCATGAGAGAAGTTGGTGATATTAGAATTTGCAACAGAACCATTTGGAAGGTAGATAATCTTATTATCTGTGGTTCTAAGTATTGTATTGATGATAGTAACTGAATGAACAGTACCAGACTCTCCATTTACCTCAACAAAATCGCCTGCTTTAAATGGCTTAAGCGTAAGAATAAGCATTCCTCCTGCAAAATTGGATAAAGAACCCTGTAGCGCTAAACCAAGTGCTAAAGACAAACCACCTAGCACAGCAACCAAACCTGTTGTATCAGCACCGAATCGTTCAATTACGGCAATAAGTAAAACAGTAATTAGTCCAATTCTAGCAACACCAACCAAGGTTGGGATTAGAGTAGGATCTACATTTCTTTTGGTTAAAATCTTTCTGAGAGTAGAAACCAATCTTTTGATAACCCATAGACCAACTATGAGTATAACGAAGGTTAAAAGTAGGTTTAAGGCGAAAGCAATTATTGCTGCGCTATGCTCATTCCAGAGTTCTTGTAAATCAAAGTCCATCTTATATGTTTTAGTTTAAGAAAAATTAGTACAAATAGGCGCCAAACTCCTCCTCTGTCAACTTCACATGGATATGTTCTTCTATAGTTGTTCCCAACTCGAACCCTTTATAGTCTACAGCTACAGGAAAACGCTTATGAGTTCTGTTAACTAGCACGGCCGTCTGAATGTTCCGAACTGGCATTTTCAAGAAAGGATCGAAAGCATAAATCATGGTTCTACCCGAGTTCAACACATCATCTACCACAATTAGGGTGAAGTCTTGAACATCGGGTTCTGCAGAATAGCTTACAATGGGCTGACGTTTAGCATCTTTATCGATGTCTATTCGAATAAGCTCAACTGGTATCTCAGAAATGGCATTCATTTCTTTTTGAATCAGCTGCGCAATTTTCTCTCCATTGTTGGCTATACCTGCTAAATAGATTTTTTCTGCATCGTGGTTATTCTCATAAACCTCGTAGGCCATTCTTCGAATGATCTGCTCGATCTGAGACTTCTCCAAGATGCGCTTCTGATTTGTAGACATAAATGCTATTCTGGAATTGGCATTACCTTGCTATCCTTAAAGGTAGAGAGGATGACCATTGACTGCAAGTTGTCTACCACAGAAATATCACTCACTTTTTCTAGCATTAACTGCTGATAAGAGGCAATATCTTTGGCTATTACTTTCAATACAAAGTCGCCAGAACCTGTAACGTGATGACACTCAATAACCTCTTCGATTTTATTGATAGCCTCCATGAAAATCTCAATATTGGACTTGTTATGTCCTTTTAAAGTGGCATATACAAAAGTGCTCACCCCCATACCAATTTTGTCGGTATCTAGCTTGGCATGGTAGCTTTTAATTATTCCTGAATTTTCTAGCTTCTTCACCCTTTCTAAGGTAGGAGCTGGCGAAAGGCCAATTTCTTTCGAAAGCTGAGCATTCGTGATTTTAGCATTCGACTGTAAAATGTCGAGTATCTTTCGGTCGATTTTATCTAGTTTCAGATTCACGATTTATATAATTAGATGCAAAATATAATTCGGTACAAATGTATAAATATCGAAGAATATTTTATACACTTCAAGAGATATTCGTCTCGCAGAATTATGTCCGTTTTTTTATTTCCTTCTTTAAGTCTCTGGCTTTCTCGTTGAGACTCTCCCTTCGCTTGGTGTTGTCGCGAATGATATCTATGCGGTCCATCGCGCTCTCATATTGACCAGATTCAACCTCATATTCGGCCAAATAATACTGAGAATACAAATAGTACCCAGAGTCTTCCTCATCTACCAGACTCTCTGTAAAGTTGATGACATTTTGAAAATGAGTAGCGGCAACATCATCGTGCTTTTTCATTTTGTTGAGATGCCCCAAGTAAAAACTTGCGTATCGTCCACTAATTTCTTCATACCCCGTTTGTCCTTGCTCTATTCTGTTTAGAATTTCGGTAGACTCAGCTGCGGCTTTGTCGTACTGACCAACGGTATAAAGCATTCTGGCATAAAACCGATGAAAGTAGGCGTTGTCCGGATATTTTTGATGAACGTATTCACCAAGTCTTAGCGCATCAAAGGTTTCATTAGTTTCAAAGGCCTTTATGCGCATTAGAAAATAAGTAGCCTCAATTCTCGTATAGAAGGCACTTTTAGCCACTTCATTGAGTTGCTTTAGGCCAAGTTCCTTATCTCCTTTAGGAAAAAATAACAGCACAGGCCTTAACATAGGATAGGTTTCTCTGATCCAAATGGAGTAGTAATTAAAGAGGGCATCTCCAAAAAGAATCTCTGGGCTAAAGCTCTTATTACCCTGGGTTATTTCAAGGTACTTCAAGGCATTTTTGCCGGCACTAGCTGCCCTCATCCAGTTTTTCTTTTCTGAGTGATAGCGACCAACAAAACCGTGTGCTCCTGCCAAAAAGAAAGCTGCCTCTATGTTAGATTCATCTGCATCGTAAATAGCCTCTGCCTTGGTAATGGTAGTATCCATGTAGGCCAGAAATTCATCGCCTAAAGGTGACTCTTTATCCAAATTGGGCATCATTTGCCACCAGGTACTTATCCCGAACAGGAAGTATGGTAGCGGATGATCTGGGTAGTTGTACTTCATCCAATTAAACTCTACCTCTGCTTTGTGAAACTTGAAGTTGTACATATTGTCTACAGCATCTGTAATCTGAAGCTGCAGAGCCATATTCAACAACAAATATTGTGTAGAATCAGAAGATTGTTGAACAGTAGATGCCCGAGACACGCCTCCGCTCAGCAAACACAAAATCAGAAAAGACCTTAACGCTAAATTCTTCATACTCAATATTCAGGCAATATTACTGCCGCTTATTCCAATAGCCATACACTGACACAAATTTCTTATTGGCTTCGTCCTTAAATCGTACTTTTACTGCAAATAGTTTCGAATGCCAAGAGAATACAGCAAACTAGAATTACAGGTTAGAGAATTAACCAACTTCAACAGAGTCCTGTTTTTCATTGTGGTTTGTGCCATTTACTTTGTGCTGGTATACGTGCAGCAGACCTTTATAGTAAACGAGATTGCTGCATTTAAATTTTTAGAAGGGCCACAAGCGCTCATCTTTCGAATTATAGCAGGCTTTAAGTTACTATCAATCCCTATTGTATATGGCCTGAAGTTTACTATTGTAGGTTTTATTCTTTGGGTGGGCTGTTTTATGTGGGGCTACAATGTGCCTTATAAAAAGTGCTGGACAATAGCTATGATTGCTGAAGTGGTGTTCTTTGTGCCTACATTAATCAAGATTTTCTGGTTTATGTTTGTACAAACCGACCCTAATTATTGGGAGTACACGGCCTTTTACCCTCTCTCTTACATGAATTTCTTCGATTATAATGAAGTGCGAGAAAAGTACTGGTATGTGAACCAACAACTCAATGTTTTTGAAATCGTCTATTGGGTAGTACTGACTTATGGGGTAGATTTTGCCGCTCGTAAGAAAAAGTCTGTAGCCAATGCCATAGTGGCCACCTCTTATATTCCTCTGTTTTTACTATGGCTATGGTTCTACATTGGTGTTTACGAATAGTACTCTAGGGTTTTGGATTAATAATTTTTAACCGTTGCCCTATCATATTTTTACTATTTTCACGCCTCAAATAGCTTTTAAATGACAGATTTTAAGAAGACTAATAACCTTGTGGGTTGGGGTGTATTTTTGGTTTCCCTAATTACCTACGTGCTCACCGTTGAGCGAACCGCTAGTTTCTGGGACTGTGGAGAATTTATTGCCATAGCTTACAAACTAGAGGTGTCTCACCCTCCGGGAGCTCCCCTCTTTATGCTCATAGGTAGACTTTTCTCTTTTCTGTCTTTTGGTGATGTAACTAGAGTGGCTTACTGGGTTAATATGGCCAGTGTGCTTTCTTCCGCCTTCACTATTCTGTTCTTGTATTGGACCATAGTGATGCTAGGTAGAAAGATAATTTCTGCAAAAATAGGTAAAGAGACTCCAACTCAGAAGTTGCTTTTATTGGGCTCTGGTGCTATTGGAGCCTTAGCTTTTTCATTCACAGACTCATTCTGGTTCTCTGCTGTAGAGGGCGAAGTCTATGCCATGTCTTCTTTCTTTACCGCAGTGGTATTCTGGGCTATTCTAAAGTGGGAATTGGTAGACGATGAAAGTAGAGCTAATAAATGGCTGCTTTTCATTGCTTATATGATCGGACTTTCAACCGGAGTTCACCTGCAAGTTTTAGTTACGCTTCCGGCCTTAGGTCTAGTATATTACTTTAAGAAATACAAGAAGCCTACTTGGACTGGCGGTATTTTGGCTTTAGCGTTTAGCTTATTTCTTGTACTCTTCATCAACTCTTTTATTATTCCAGGGCTACCGAGTATTGCTGGTAAATTTGAGATCACCTTTGTAAATGCGTTTGGACTTCCTTTTGGTTCTGGTGCATTGTTCTTAACCATCATTGTTATTGCGCTCATCATATTTGGGCTCAGATATACTGTTAAGAAGGAAATGGTGAACCTGAACACACTGATTCTCTCTATGGCGTTTGTGCTCATTGGCTATACTTGTTACGCTGTAATTTTAGTTCGTTCGAGAGCAGATCCGCCAATTGACCAAAACAACCCTGAAGACGTAATGACCTTTGTGTCTTACCTAAAGCGGGAGCAATATGGAAGCCGTCCGTTAGTTCATGGTCAGTATTTTAATGCGCCAATCACAGACTACGTTGAAGGTGCTCCTGTATACTACAAGGCAGAAGACGGATACAAGATCTCTGACTACAAAATGGATTATGAATATGACCCAGCTTACACCACTCTCTTACCTAGAATGTGGAGTTCTGCCCCTGGTCATGACAGAAAATATATGGAGGTAACTGGAGTTACTCCAGGTGAAATTCCAAGCTTTGGAGACAATCTGAGGTTTATGTTTAGACATCAGATTGGACATATGTACTTGAGGTACTTCATGTTCAATTTTGCTGGAAGAGAGAGTGATATTCAAGATGCAGATTGGCTCAGCCCTGTTTCTAGTAATAAAGGCGTTCCTGAAACTATCATCAATAACAAGGGTAGAAATCAATATTATATGATTCCGCTCATCCTTGGCCTAGTGGGCTTCTTCTTCCAATTCAACAGAGACCCTAAAGGTTTTTCGGCAACACTAATGCTTTTTATATTAACTGGTGTAGCCTTAGTAGTTTACCTGAACTCTCCACCAATTGAACCAAGAGAACGAGACTATATTTACGCAGGCTCATATTACGCTTTTGCCATTTGGATTGGGCTATCTATGCTGGCCATAGGTGGCGCACTAGCCAAGCGAGGAAAAGCACTGGCAATAGGCACTTTAGCCCTCGGGGCTATTGCACCAATAATTTTAGCTGCTGAAAACTGGGACGATCACGATAGATCTAACAGATACTTCTCAGTAGACTCAGCGAGAAACTTCTTAGCCTCAGTGGCACCAAATGCCATTCTGTTCACTGGTGGAGATAATGACACCTTCCCGCTTTGGTACATTCAGGAGGTTGAAGGATTCCGAACCGATGTTCGTGTAGTAGTATTGAGCTACTATGCCACTGACTGGTACATTGAGCAGACAGCAACCAAGATGAATGAATCGGAGGCATTCCCTTACTCTTTGACTATAGATAACTATAGACAGGGAACCAACGATGTACTTTATGTAAACGAACTACCGCAGTTTGCTGGCCAAGCCATAGACCTAAAAGAATACATAGATGTGGTTAGAAGAGATGTTCCTCAATTCAAGAGAACTTTTGCTTCTGGAGCCGAAGTGATGCTAATACCTGCAGAAACTTTGACTATGCCTATAGATACAGCTGCGGTTTTAGAAAAAGGACTCGTTCCTGAAAGCCTAGAACCTTATCTGGTAGATAGAATGTACTTCGACTTTAAAAGAAATTCTCAAGGAGAAGTTGCCTCTAGAACTGTAGATAAAGGCCAAATGATGTTGTTCGACCTGATTGCTCAAAACAACTGGGAGAGACCTATTTACTTCAACTATACTTCTGTGAACGCATTGAATTGGGAAGCAGAGCCTTATTTGGTACAAGAAGGTATGGCTTATAGACTTTTACCAGTTCAAAAGCCTCAAAACATGAGAGACTTGGTAAACACGGACCTCATGTACGATAACTTGATGAACAAAATGCAGTTCAGAGGTTTGGACGATCCTAGTGCCAACCTCAATGAAGACTACAGAGGTTTTGTTCAGAATCATAGATCAATGATTACCACTTTAGCTGAGGGCTTGATCATAGAAGGCGATTCTGCCAGAGCTAAAGAAGTCCTTGACTTTGGTATGGAGAAAATGCCTGTTGAAGCTGTACCATACGATGTATCTACTGTAGGTTTTGTAGAAGGATACTTCAAAATTGGTGAAGACGAAACAGCTCTGAAAATGGCTATGGAAATGGCCGAACAGTTCAATTCAGAGCTTACCTACTTGCAAAATAAAATGAGATACAACGACTTTAGTTTTAGGTCTAAATCTCAAGGTTTGAGATACATCCAATTACTATTAGAAGAGTTTGGTAAAACCGATGAAGCCACAAAAGTTGGAGACATGCTACAAGAGCAACAAGTACGTATGCAAATTGACAGAAGTACATTTTAATAGATAAGAATCAAAAAAAGGGTCTCTAGCTTGGCTGGAGACCCTTTTTTTATGTCTTTCAAACAACCCACCCTATTCGGAAGGTTCAGAAATACCATCTAGCTCGGTTTTCCAATATATAGCTGCATAACACTCAGAATGTAGCTGCTTATCGAAATTGAAGTTTTCAAAAATCATTGTGGCAGCATTCAGTGGTTCTACTCCATTTTCTAGCATTACCTGCTCAATTCTGAACCAAGCTTTGTGCAACACCTCTTCGGCTTTAGCCACTCCCAAATCTTGAACTAGCTTTTCGTAACAATCCTTCATAAGGTGAAAGGTTATTCTCGACTCAAAAGAGCTATATCCTTGGCCTTCACTTGGCTCCATTACTAAAAAACTCATGTGTGTATGATTTCTTTAACTAGTCTTTATTTAGCCCCATGGCCTCTAAACCTTTTTGAAAGATTAACCTTGCATAGTCTGATGAGGTTTTAGGCATAAGGCCTTCATTAACCAATCGCCTATTTTCACTCTTAACAAACTCTTCCATTGATTCTCGCTGGCTTTCATAAAGCTTAAGAACGAGCGGTTTACCGAGTTTTGTCTTCTCGCTTACTTCTTGATTTGCCATACCTGGGTGTTATCATAGAAATGTCTGTGGTGCTCATTTACCAGATGACAAGTTTTCTATGCCAATTTTGTATCATTGTATTCGTGTATTCAAACGATAAAGTTATAGATAATTATCTATGTTTTCAACCGTATTATAGATTTTTTTCTAAGTAAATTTCAATGTCAATCATAGTCAGAAGACTCAACGATTTCATAAAGTTTAAGAATCTATCGATCAGGAAATTTGAAATGGAAGTCGGTATGTCTAATGGCTCGTTGAGCAAAGCCATCAAAAATGACACTGATATTCAAACTAAGTTTCTAGAAAATATATTCGAGAAATATCCAGAAATAAACCCCAGTTGGCTCTTAACTGGTTCTGGACACATGACCGTTACATTAGATACTTTGAATGAACCAGAGGAAGTCTATTTCAAACCCGATAAAAATGAACGGCTATCAGAGATACTGTCCCTTCCGAGTAAAACCGAAGAAGAGCACATTCTGAAAACAGAGGTATTAAAACTCAGAGAAAATCTAGAACGAGCGCGGAATGCAAACGATGAAAAGTTGCTCAAAGCTTTGAAAAAACTCTTAGCGAAACAAAACTTGCAATAGGCTATTTCTCAAGAATTAGGAATAAATCTAGGGCAGCATCTCCATCTTCCATCATAACATAGTCGTTATGTGTAATCTCAGCCACTAGACCCGAATCCGAAGTATTGAGCTTGTTCCTATTAACTCTATTCAAGATGTCATACGGTATTCTAAGCAAAGGTGCTGGCAGTCTATATTGAAGGTTGAAAATATCGAAACGCGTAATTCTTCTCACCGACTCTTTATTCTGCTCGTAATACTTCATCACCTTCTCATTTCCTCCTACACCCTTCATGGTAACCTTCGGAAAAATCTGAGAAGCCAGCTGAGTAAGTTGTTCTGCTGTATATTCTCTTACATGCCAAGGGTTTCGAGTAAGAGTTTTTTTAATGTTCGGAGTAGTTAGCACCGCTATACCTCCGGGCTTCAGCACGCGATAAATTTCTTTTAAGAACGATTTGTCATCTTTTATATGCTCAATTACCTGAAAGCTCACTACAGAATCGAAGCTATTATCCTCAAGTGTTTGGAAAGGAGGAAATACTGCCTGTTGAAAATCTACCTTAGGGTGTTTCTCCTTTAACCTATCTATGACTTCCTGAATTTTATCTAGCGCTAAATAGCTTTGGGCCAGAGGACTCAAAAGCTCAACCCCTCTACCTTCTCCACAACCGAGCTCTAGCAAATCGCCCTTAACATAAGGTTTAGCCAAATAATAGGCCTGTAATAATCGTTGATGAATGGGATTATCTGAAGGAATACTGTCTGATGCTATTTCGGTAGTATAGGTAGCCATGTTGAAACTTTGGCCAAAATTAGGGGAATCTCTCGAATTCACTCAAATTTGTTCCTCAGAAGCTCATTTCTCTTAAATTTGAATAAGCTTAATTATGAAATTTTTCATCTCTTGTCTTTTATGTATTTGTAGCCTAGGTGCCTTTGCTCAGCAGCGCATGAGCTCTGGAGAGTTGAGCTATCTATATAATCAAGAGCATGAATTTTTAGTTAGACACCAAATAGCAGCCAAAGACAATCAGTATAAAGTATATTTTAATTTCATGCTGAATAATGGCAATGTTAGAATATCTGACTACCAATTAAGCTATGATTTACGCAGCAGCTACATAGATGAAAAAAGCCCTGGTAGCAGCGTAAGAATAGACACCTCTCAGGTAGTAGATGTAGATTTTAGACAATACACCTACGAGCTAGACTTCGAAAAAGGGGAGAATGACAATCTATTGGTGATAGATATTTATAATGGTGTTAAAGATGAACACTACTACTATGATATCCCGTTGGTAAATGGCGAACTTAAACCAACTCCTTTTCTAATATTCGAAAAAGAGAAAAACATACCCTTCTTCGCTAAATATATAAATAGAAACCACCCAATTCGCTTAATGAATCCTTTTGGCGATTCATTGAACTACGAAATCACTGGAGTTGAGAACAACAGAGCAGTGGCATTCCCACCGTTTTATGAAAACGAAACAAATGAGCCTAGCATTAATCCACTAGACACTCTATACGGAACTAATGAATGCGAAGTCTTTGAGTTCTACAACGAAGGGTACTATACAATAAAAGCCTCCAGCCATCCCGAGTTGCATTATAAAATTCTGGTTACCGATGAATACTTCCCATATTTTGGAGATTACTCAGCGCTCGTTCAGCCATTGATTTATGTAAGCACAACAGATGAATACAAAGAATTGAGAAGACCTGATGACACCAGGAAAGCATTCGAAGAATTCGTTAGCAACACACTCTCTAGCAATGAAAGGGTAGCCAAAGACTTTGTAAAGTACTACTATAGAAGAATCCGAAAGTCTGCCCGACTTTTTACTGAAGATAGAGCTGGCTGGAAAACCGATAGAGGCATGGTTTATCAGATTTTTGGTAACCCAATTCAGGTATTCAGAAATGAGAATACCGAGCTTTGGGTTTTCCCTTCAGAAGAAGGCGGAAGAATTCGTTTTATCTTTGACATCATCCAAGAGGATGGTATAACTAAATACAAACTCATTAGAGGAAAGCGCTACAAAGAGACATGGATGTATGCCGTATCTCAATGGCGAACTGGGAGAATTATTGAATGAAGCCAAATCAATCAGCTGATTTTATCTATGGCACAAGAGCCGTAATTGAGTCTATTGAAGCAGGAAAGGAAGTAGATAAAATTTTACTTCAGAAAGATCTTAAAAACGAACTCATCCTAGAGTTAATGAGTTTAGCCAAAGCTCATTCTGTTCCGGTACAAAAAGTACCTGTAGAAAAACTGAATCGGTTAACTAAAAAGAATCATCAAGGTGTGGTTGCCTACCTTTCATCGGTAGTGTATGCCTCACTAGACAATGTTATATCCGAAGCGTACAGCAAAGGTGAAACACCCCTTTTAATTATTCTAGATAGAGTAACAGATGTGAGAAACATTGGCGCAATTGCTAGAACAGCTGAGTGTGCTGGTGCTCATGCTATAGTTGTGCCAAGTAGAGGCACTGCTCAACTGGGGGCTGATGCTATGAAGACCTCAGCCGGAGCACTCAACCATATTGCTGTTTGTCGGGTTGAAAATCTGAAAACAACTATTAAAGAGATTCAGGCCAACGGTATTTCAGTCATTGCGTGTTCAGAAAAAGCCGATAAACTAGTATATGAGGCTGACCTAACAGCACCTACCGCAATAATGATGGGTTCAGAAGAAGATGGAATATCTCCTGAATATATGAAACTAGCTGATGGTCATGTAAAACTACCCATCAATGGGCAAATTGAGTCACTAAATGTATCGGTTGCCAGTGGAGTTATAATCTATGAAGTTCTAAGACAAAGAGGTTAGGAGCTTAGCCAAACTGAGCTCCCTTTTCTTTGGCATCACTTAAGAATTCTCTGAACTTTTTCTCAGCGTCCTTCTTACAAATAAGGATTACGTTATCTGATTGAGTGATTAAGTAGCCGTCTAAGTCTTGAGCTACAATTAATGTTTCTTTAGGCCCTTTTACATAGCAATTCTTAGAATCGTAAAGCAAGGCAGTCGCATCAACTACATTATTGTTTTTATCCTTGTCTTTTGTCTCGTGAAGCGAATCCCAGCTACCGAGGTCCGACCAGTCAAACTCTCCCTTGACCATGTAAACATCTTCGGCTTTTTCCATTAAGCCATAGTCTATCGATATACTTTTACACTGAGCATATGCCTCATCTATGAAAGATTGCTCATCAGAAGTATAATACTTGTCATTACCTTCTTCAAAAATGACAGCAACATCTTTCAGGTATCTATGAAAGGCTTTGGTGATGGTGTCTATAGACCATATAAAAATGCCTGCATTCCATACAAAGTCGCCACTCTCTATAAATTTCTGGGCCAGTTCAAGCTCAGGCTTTTCTGTAAAGGTCTTTACCTTTTTCACTTTTTCCTGAGGACTAGAATGGTACTGAATGTATCCATAGCCAGTCTCAGGTCTGCTTGGCACAATACCTAAGGTAATCAACTTCTGACTTCCCTTTGCAGCATCTATTGCAGTAGTCAGATTTTGCTCGAAAATGTTATCCTTGAAAACTACATGGTCAGATGGTGCAACAATCATTACACCCTCAGGATCTCTTTGTTTTATCTTAAAAGCAGGGTATGCGACTGCTGCTGCAGTATTTCTTCCTATAGGCTCAAGTAGAATCTGGTCATCACTCAGCTCCGGAAGTTGCTCTTTTACCAAGTCATAATAGCTCTTATTGGTAATAACATAAATATTTGAGCTAGGGCAAATATTTAAAAACCTATCATAGGTCATTTGGATTAAAGACCTTCCGGTTCCTAAAACATCTAAAAACTGCTTAGGTTTATTTGCACGACTATAAGGCCAGAACCTGCTTCCGATTCCGCCTGCCATGATTACTACATAGTTTTGTGTCATTTCTATACTATTCCCTCATTTAGAAGATCACTGATATGCAGAAAACCAACTACCTTATTTTGCTGGTCTACTACAATTAACTGGTTGATGTCATATTGACGCATCATGTTGAGCGCTCTTAAGGCATACTCTCCTGTATTAATAGTTTTAGGGTTGCTGGTCATCACTTCTCCTATGGTTAACGAAGAAAAGTCATCATGATTTTCCAGCATTCTGCGAAGGTCGCCATCCGTAAAAATTCCGACCAATTCATTTTGAGCATTTACCACTGCGGCTGCTCCCAATCTCTTCTTTGAAATTACTAAAATACTGGCTTTAACCAAGTCTGTTTCTTGAACAACGGGCAATTCATTCTTTGGATAGATATCATCTACCTTTAAGTATAGTTGCTTGCCAAGCGATCCTCCAGGATGATATTTGGCGAAATCCTCAGAAGTAAACCCTCTAGCCAATAGTAAACTCACCGCCAGAGCATCTCCAACGGCCATGTGAACCGTGGTACTTGTGGTTGGTGCCAAGTTGTTTGGATCTGCCTCTTCCGATATTATTGCTCTTATGCAACGGTCGGAGTGTTTCGCTACAAAACAATCTTCATTGCTTACTAAGCCAATAACTTTTGCTCCCGTTCTCTTTAATAAAGGAATAAGCACCTTTATTTCTTCAGTGTTGCCACTTTTAGAGATACACATAACCATGTCTTCTTCTCTAATCATGCCCATATCGCCATGAATGGCATCGGCAGCATGCATAAACATGGCGGGAGTACCTGTAGAATTTAGGGTAGCTACAATTTTATTGGCAATGATGGCGCTCTTCCCCACTCCTGTAATAACTAACCTACCTTTCATGGAAAGAATGTCATTGACAACCGCCTCAAATTCATCGTCAATGTAGTCTGCAACTTTTTTAATGGCCTCTGCCTCTTTGTAAAGAGTTTCTTTGGCTATTGTTTGAATATTTTTGCTTAAATTCAATTGAAACGCAGGTTAAATTTGTGCGACAAATATAAGTAATGGTCTCATTCCAAATGGGTTTAGACAGATTAATATGGTAAGTGTCGAAGTCTTAAGGTCGAAACTCAAAGAAGTTTTCGGCTACGATCAGTTCAGGGGAAATCAGGAAAAAATAATTCTAAACTTATTAGCAAGGAAAAACACCTTTGTGATTATGCCCACAGGTGCGGGTAAATCTATGTGTTACCAGATGCCAGCTATTGTGCAAGAGGGAACGGCCATTGTCATCTCTCCGCTGATAGCTCTGATGAAAAATCAGGTGGATCAGATGAATGCTGTAGGTGTAAATGCTAGATTCCTAAATTCCACCCTTTCAAAATCAGAAATTAATAGAATTAAAAAAGCCACCTTAGCGGGTGAGCTCAAGCTACTTTACATAGCTCCAGAATCATTGACCAAAGAAGAAAACGTTGACTTTCTAAGGCAAGCCAACATCTCTTTTGCAGCCATCGATGAAGCGCATTGTATTTCGGAATGGGGTCATGATTTCAGGCCAGAATACCGAAGAATCAAGTCTATCATCAATCATTTAGGTGATATTCCAATTATTGCGCTTACTGCAACAGCTACTCCAAAAGTTCAGCTAGATATTCAGAGAAACCTTCAGATGGAAGACGCAGACTTATTCAAGTCTTCTTTCAACAGAGAAAACCTCTATTATGAGGTTCGACCTAAAAAGGGAATCAAGAAACAGCTCATTAAGTTTATTCGAGAGAATCAAGGCAAATCGGGCGTTATCTACTGCTTGAGCAGAAAAAAGGTAGAAGAAATTGCCCAGTTCCTTCAAGTGAATGGCTTTAAAGCAGCACCTTATCACGCAGGATTCGATCCTGCCGTGAGAATGAAAAATCAAGACGATTTCTTGAATGAAGAAGTAGATGTGATTGTGGCAACCATCGCATTCGGAATGGGAATTGACAAACCAGATGTTCGATTCGTAATCCATTACGATGTGCCAAAGTCTTTAGAAGGCTACTATCAAGAAACTGGTAGAGCAGGTCGAGATGGGCTTGAAGGTCAGTGCGTCATGTTCTACAGCTACAATGATATTCTGAAGCTAGAAAAGTTCAATAAAGACAAGCCTGTAACCGAAAAGGAGAATGCAAAAATTCTTCTGGAGGAAATGAGTTCTTATGCCGAATCGGCTGTATGCAGAAGAAAGCAGCTGCTCCACTATTTTGGAGAGGAGTATGACGACACTGCCTGCAAGAAATCTGGCATGTGCGACAATTGTCGATATGAACGAGAAAAGTACGATGGACAGGAGTATGTAAAAACCGTTGTTCAGGCAGTAGAACAAACCGGTCAAAGGTTTGGCATTGGTCACTTGGTCAGTGTAATTCGAGGCTCTAGCAATCAATATGTAAAAAGTTATGGGCACGATAAGTTGCCTGTGTATGGTGTGGGAAAATCTGAGGATGAAAGTCTTTGGAAGTCTATAGTTCGTCAAACCTTACTTAACGAATTTGTTGAAAAAGACATTGAGAACATTGGCACACTGAAACTCAGTAAAAAAGGCCTCAACTTCTTAGAGAAACCTTATTACGTAGAATTTACCAAAGATTTAGACTATAGCGATGTAGACCAAACCGAAGAAGAAAGCAACGAAACACCGGCATCTCCAAATGCAGGCAATTCATTCGATAAAGTGCTTTTCGACTTACTAAAAGCCGAAAGAAAGAAAATAGCAAAGGAGAAAGACCTCCCTCCCTATGTAATTATTCAGGATCCATCTCTACAAGAAATGGCAACCACCTACCCTACCACCGATGAAGCATTGGCCAATGTCAATGGTATTGGAATGGGTAAGGTTCAAAAGTTTGGTCAGTCCTTCCTTAAGATCATCAAGCAATATGTTAAGGATAATGAGATTGACATTGAAGACGTAGTAGTTATCAAATCTTCTGGAAATAAATCCAAGAACAAGATTTACATTATCCAACAGGTGGATAGAAAGATCGACTTAGAAGAGGTTGCCGAACAGAAAGGATGGAGTATGTCTACTCTTATTGATGAAATGGAGATAATCTGTTTCGCAGGCACTAGGCTGAATCTAGACTATTACTTAGAGTCATTTATAGACGAAGATCTACAGGCAGACATTATAGACTACTTCTTAGATGCAGAATCGGACAGTATTGCGGACGCTTTAGATGAATTTGATGGTGAAGACATCACTGAAGACGATATGCGACTTATGCGTATTAAATTCCTTTCGGAGCATGCAAATTAATGTAAATAGCAAACTGCATTCTCTCTGATTAATTACCTTTGTTGCCTTTACAAAAAGCTGTATTCATGAGAATTCTTGTTTTAGGAAGTGGCGGTAGAGAACACGCCTTCAGTTGGAAAATTGCTCAAAGCCCTAAGTGTGAAGCCCTTTTCGTTGCTCCCGGTAATGCCGGAACAGCAGAGGTTGGTACAAACATCGATTTGAACGTAAATGACTTTGATGGCATTGGCAACTTTGTAAAACAAGAGAATATAGACTTAGTAGTTGTTGGCCCAGAAGACCCATTGGTAAAAGGCATTGCCGATTACTTTAAAAATGACTCTGAGCTTGCTAATGTTGGCTTAGTGGGTCCCTCTAAAGAAGGCGCTCAACTAGAGGGTAGTAAAGATTTCTCTAAGCAGTTTATGGAAAGGCATAATGTGCCAACTGCTCGTTCCAAAACCTTCACCAAAGAGAATTTGGAAGAAGGCTTAAATTACGTTTCTAGCCATCCGCTCCCTGTAGTACTTAAAGCCGATGGCCTTGCTGCAGGTAAAGGAGTAATTATAGCCGAAACACATGAGCACGCTAGAGAAACGCTCAAAGAAATGTTAGTTGACGCTAAGTTTGGTGATGCTTCTAGCAGAGTGGTGATTGAGCAATATCTTGATGGAATTGAGCTTTCAGTCTTCGTCTTGACTGATGGAGAAAATTACAAGATTCTACCTGAAGCCAAAGATTACAAAAGAATTGGCGAGCAAGACACTGGTCTTAACACTGGTGGTATGGGAGCTGTAACTCCTATTCCTTTTGCTAATGAAGAGTTTCTCTCTAAGGTGGAAGAAAGAGTGGTAAAACCAACCGTAAATGGACTAAAATCTGAAAACATAGACTACAAAGGCTTCATTTTCATTGGGCTGATGAATGTTGGTGGCGATCCATATGTGATTGAATATAATGTGAGAATGGGCGACCCTGAAACTCAGGTAGTGCTCCCAAAAATCAAGTCGGACTTGGTAGATTTACTTGAGGCGACTGCTAAAGGAACCCTTGGCGATATCGATTACACTACTCACCCTGAAGCTTTCACTACTGTGGTGATGGTTTCTGGTGGTTACCCAGGAAGCTACCCGAAAGGACTAGCCATTTCGGGAATTGATACTGTAGATACCGCTACCGTTTTTCATGCCGGCACCAAGTTAGACGATAGCAATACCGTACTCACCAACGGTGGTAGAGTGTTGGCCATTACTGGAAAAGCTGATTCGGTGGAAAAAGCACTGGAAAATGCTTATAATGGTGTCAACAAAATTTCTTGGCAAGACGAATATCACAGAAAGGATATTGGCCAAGACATTCTAAGATTAATCAATAATTAAGGTCTAAAGCCGTTAGGCAATACATATATGAGTTGTAGTTGTGGAACAAGTGTGGAAGGAAAAACAGCAGGTTGTAATAACAATGGTGGCTGTTCCACTGGCGGCTGCAATAAACTCAACACCTTCGATTGGCTCTCTAACATGCACGAGCCAGCTCAGGAAAAATTCAACATTGTTGAAGTTCGTTTCAAGAATGGCCGCAAAGAGTTTTTCAAAAATGAAAACCACCTAGAACTAGTTACAGGTGAAGCTGTAATTGTAGACGTTCCTGGCGGACACCATTTAGGGCATGTTTCTCTTCAAGGCGAATTGGTTCGCTTACAGATGAAGAAAAAGGGTGTTGAAAATAATGACGATATCAAGCAAATCTATAGAAAGGCTACTCTTAAAGATCTAGAGAAATTCGATCAGGTAAGGAAGAGAGAAATGCCTGCTCTATATAGAACTCGAAATATTATTCTTGAACAGAAGCTCAACATGAAACTCACCGATATTGAGTTTCAAGCGGATAATACCAAGGCTACTTTCTACTACTCGGCCGATGACCGTGTAGACTTTAGAGAACTAATCAAGGTATTGGCTTCCGAGTTTAAGATTCGAGTAGAAATGAGGCAGATCAGCCTTAGGCAAGAAGCCAGTCGTTTAGGTGGAATAGGCTCTTGTGGAAGAGAACTTTGCTGCTCTACTTGGTTGACTGATTTCAAAAGTGTTTCTACCTCTGCTGCCAGATATCAGAATCTTAGTCTTAATCCCAGCAAGCTTTCCGGCCAATGTGGAAGGCTGAAATGCTGCTTGAACTACGAGCTAGACACATACATGGAAGCTCTGGAAGATATTCCGGAGGTAACCAAGATTAAGACTAGCAACGGAGAAGCCAGACTTCAAAAGACTGATATCTTCCGAAAAATCATGTGGTTTAACTATGGTGATGAAAACACATGGCATCCAATCCCTGCTAACCGAGTAAAAGAAATTATTGAGCTGAATAAGAAAGGAGAAACTCCTGATACACTTACTGAAGACAAATTAGAGTTAGCTCCTGCGGAGACCTCAATTAATAGCGACTTAGAGCGAATGGATGAGCGCTTTAAGAAGAAAGACGCTAGAAAGAAAGGCAATAAACGCAGAAAAGGAAAAGGTACTGGACAAGGACAAGATGCTCAGCAAAAGCAGCAGGGTCAACCCCAACAACGTAAAAGGAAACCTAACCCACAGCAAAAACAGGGACAAGCCAAAGGAGCACAACCTAAAGCTGAAAATAAAGGACAAGGGCCAAATCAGGGGCAAGCCAAAAGCCAAAACAAGCGAAGAAAGAATCGCAACTTCAAAAAGAAGAACAATCCGAATAATGACAAAAGCGCATAAGATTCTATTCCTCTTTTTATTGGCCGTTGTTTGGTCTTGTGACTCGGAGCGAGTTTTTGAAGACGATCAGAGTTTAGAGAATCACTCTTGGCATATGGATAATATGCCTCAATTCACTTTTGAGATTGACGACACAAATGGGAAAAACATCTATTTCAAAATGAGGAATGATCTGGAGTACCCTTTTCAGAACATCTATCTCACCTACTACTTGTTAGATGAAGCAGGCGAAGAAATAGCCAGCGAATTAGTCAATATTGAGCTCTTCGATGAAATAACCGGAAAGCCACAAGGTAAGGGAAACAGTATCTATCAAAGTTCAGAAGCTATTCTCACCAACTACTCATTCCCTAAAGCAGGAGAATACACCTTGAAGTTCGCTCAATATATGCGAAGTGAATCCCTAGCCGGAGTTCATTCTGTGGGGGTAAGAATAGAAGAAGGCCTTTAGCCCATGGTTTAAAAGACGGGCTTAGCCATCGTTGGTGTTGTCACCAACGAGTTGAAAATGCGATCACCCCTCCACCAACTCAATAAATCGACTGATTTTGTCTTTAACATTCGCACCGTTTTGCCAGTAATCTCGGGAATGCATTAAGCGATACGGCCATGATTTAGCACTGAGTTGGGCAGGCCTATAAACAAATGTCTCCTTCACCGAAGTACTGATGTAGAATGAGTTATCATCCGTGAAAATCAGACCCAAATATTTATTCCTTCGCATTAGAGCAATATCCGCATAAACAGAATCTGACTTCATTTTTACTGGTAACTCAGACTCTAACGCCATCAACTTATTCTTTAAATACCACTCTTGTTCAAAGCCTTTGTCAATCATTAGGGTGATATCCATTTCTTTATCAGAAACTTGCTTGGCATATTTCAAATAAGCTTTAAGTAGCTTCGGCCCCTCATTTTTAGTATCCTCCACTTTCAGCTGACTTGGAGAAATAGAAGTAATTACAATTACTTTCTGCCTAGCTCTACTAATCGCTACGTTCAACCTATTCTCTCCACCAGCCTGATTCAGACTACCAAACTGCACATTGAATTTGCCTTTGGCATCGGGTGCATAAGCCGTAGTGAAAATGATTACATCGCGTTCATCGCCCTGAACATTTTCAATATTCTTGACGAAGAGATTGGCTTCGCCCATAATCCCTTCCTCTTCCAGCAAATCAATAACCAAGCCTTGTTGAACTGCATTAAACGTGACTACACCCAAGCTGTACTCCGTTCGCTTTCTCAGATATGATTTAACTACTTCAACTACTTGCTGCGCTTCCACCAAATTGCTTTGCTTCTCCCACTCGCCCTTCACCTTAATGTACTCAATAGAAGGTTCCGTGCCATTTGCTACTTCAAAATGAGGTAGCATGCTCAGTTTATTCTGGTAGAAATGTTGATTCGAAAACTGAATCAACTCCTGAGATTGGCTTCTATAATGTCCTCTTAAATGGACTTGCATCAAGAAGTTTCTACTCAACTCTAGAAGCGATTCCACCTCCATGGCCATATCTTCAGATTCATCTTCCCAACGCACCCGATATAGATCATTAGGTCTTAACTGCTGATCGTCACCGGCAATTACCACTTGCTTTCCACGGTAGATTGCAGGCAATCCTTTTTCTGCAAAACACTGGCTGGCTTCATCGAAAATTACCAGATCGAAAACTGGCTCCATTGGGAATATAGCCGAAACGGATTCAGGAGATGCCAACCAACAAGGCACAATGTTGAAGAGCTCTTGATAGAAGTGGTTAATGACTCTGCGAATAGGCCAAATTCTCCTCTTCTTGGTTACCTGATGAAGTAAATCGCGATAAGTAACCATGTTATTAAGTCGATTGAACTCAACTCCTTCGTAGGTTCGTTCCTTTGCCTTTTGTAAGAGAATCTGATTACTGGCCTCGGCCTTTAGCTCTACCGCCTCTTGCAACTCAGAAATTAGCTTGTCGAATTTCAAGGTCGAAACAGCTCTGAGAATTGGGTTCTTACTCTCAATATGATCGATCCAAGCAAGTCTTAAGCTATTATCGAAAATCCTTAGGACTTCCTTCTTATTCTCTAAATGAAGATCTACTAACCGATCTACAATAGCTAGTTCATGTTCAGAGAATGATTCTCTAAGTTTATCCAACTCACAAAGCGTTTCAAAATCTCGTTTAATGGATTTCCGAAGCGATTTTAAAAAGTCTTCATCCTGTAAGAGCCTGTCAATCTGTGGCGGCTCAATATATTTATTCCATTTCTTGCGCTTGCCAGGCAAAGACTCAAGTGCTTCTCTAAGCTCCTTAATTTTCGACCTAAACTCTTTAGCAGAAAGCTTATTCAGTTTGAAATATTCATTGAAGTTGGCGAATGAATTGAACCTCAACTTTCCATTGATCGCCATTTCCAAGTTATCAATCCACTGATTGATTTCTTCTTGAGAAAGCGTTTTCGGAACCGAATCAATCCAGCCCACACTTTTCAGCTTGGTGAGTTGGTGTTGAAGATTTAATCGGTTATCAATTCGTTCGGTAAGCACCTGCAACGCGGCCTTATCATCGCGCAAACCATTGGCCACTAAGATTCTCGCAAGCCTTAACTTTTCCTTAGAAAACCTCCATTTGAAAGACTTCCAAGCCGATGCCTTAGCATCAGACCTTTGTTTTAATATTTGCTGAACTTCACCAATCTCATCTGCCGGAATAGTCTGTTCTACTCCATTTCCCTCGAAGCACTTATTCAACAGGTTTCGTGTATTCTTCAACCAAAGCAATTCCGTTTGAGCATTCGGAAAAGCAGTCATTGGCTTAAACAGCTTATAGATCTCTTCGTTCTTCAGGTAAGAATTGATCTCCTTGAGTCTTTCCAAACTCTCACTAATGGTTCGGCAAGCATCATAATCAACTTCCTCTCCTATGATGGTAGAAACCTCCTTCGCCAGGGCCTTCGCTTCCTTAGGAATCTCTTCAAGGTAAACCAGAATCTGTTGAAGATCACTCGCTTTAAAGCCAGCAAAACTCACCCTATCCGACCATGGATGTTCGTCAGAATCGAGCTCATTGGCATAATCAAAGTACAAGTCGAGCTTATTCAGAAACTTGTCGAGCTGTTTAAAATGGAAGTTCGAATACTCCTGAACCATGGAGATGCTGGCTTCCTCTGGACTGGAAGTCAGGTAAAGCTCCTTCACCGAAAGACCACACTCAGACTCATCGAACAATGCCGACTTATATTCTTCCAGCTGATCAGCATTTTCCTCGATTGTCAGACTAGCCTGCCTAAATTGCCTATCGAGTTGAAGCGCATCCAGGTTATTATTACTCCGTTTGTACTCTTGCAGCCTGTCAATCTGCCGAGCAATTTTGTCGTAAATCTCCTTTCGATCTGACTTAAAATCATGAACTAATGCAGCAAATTCATGAATATCATTCTGCTTTAGCCGATTATAGACTACGTCCAATGCCGCTCGTTTTTGACTGACCACCAACACCTTCTTGCCTCTAGCGATAAAGTCAGCAGCCAGATTACAAATAAGCTGAGATTTTCCTGTTCCTGGAGGTCCCTGAACCACAATTGAATTACCCTTCTTAACGGCCTTCAGGGCATTTTCTTGATAAGCATCCAAGGGGAAAGGCGTGTAGGTTTCGTCTTCCTTAACAGAATGCAGAAAAAAGGATTCCGGATCGAAGTCATTGGAATCAGCAACCTGAGTACTTAGAATTCTGTCTTCAAAAAAACTATCTAAAGAATCATATTGACTCTCTTCTAGCATAAAATCATAGTCAGGAACTAAATAAGAATCGGCCTGAGGGAAAAGCCCGAGAACAGCCTGCATTTTAAGCCCTAACTCACCGACATCGTAATTCTGAAGTAACTGATCTTTCACCAAATTGGCGAAAGGTTCTAGCTGTTCAGCATAAAACTCTCGGCTAAATGGAATATCTATACTGCTGCCTGAAATCTGTTCGTAAAGCTGATTTTTGAAAGTAGTAGCATGCCTGTCGTAGTCATCAAAACTATGTTCTACCAACTCTTCTTCTAGCTTAATTTCATTGTAATGACTGAAAGCCAACAACAAACTTTTGTTGAAACTGATATTAACATCCTTCTTTAGGCTCAATGTCCAATGCTCCTTTTCAAGCTGAAGCTCTACCGGAAAGAAGCAAAGTGGGGCACGAAGGATTGTTCCATCATTGAATTTACCTTCTACAAATGGCCAGCCTACATACATATCTCTTGCACCAGATTCCTCAAAGAGAAATTTCTCTCTACGATTGAGCTTCTTCAGTCGGCCAGCTATTTTGTTGGAAAGCTCATCTCTGGCGTCAGACTGAGGCACCAGCTTCACCTGATTCTTCTTGGTGATCAGCTGCTCCATAATTTGCCAGGAAGGCGCTCCATTGACATGGTCGAGATCGTGCAGGTCGATAAACTGCTCTACATTCAGCTTCAGCAATAACAACGACCTGTTGTTCCCAGAAAGGTTAGTGAGTCTTTTAAGGTACGATTGGAGGATTTCCTTCATTGGTGCTGTTAATGGAGTTACAGACTTATCCGAAAATAGGGAATTATCGGTGATTAGTTAATCAGTTAATCAGTTAATCAGTTAATCAGTTAATCGGAAAACGGAAAGAGGTTGGTCTATCCTAATTTCTTACTATTTAAATAATAGGAATAATATCCCCCTATGATCTGAGCTGTCTTGTGAATATCTGGCCCAACCCCTGTTAAAAACACCTGTTTCTTTTCACCATACTTATCAATTGCAGTTAACCTGTAATCCATGCTGTGTTTAGTTGGAACCTCTTCGATATACATATTGACAACATATTTGAAAGATATATAAGTATTCTTAGATTCAATACCCATATGATTGATAATGACCTTAGGTCTTTTGTCTAGTAAGGGAAGTGCAATGAATCCGCAAATACCCAGCATAATTAGCCCTAGCCAGACCAAATCAATTAAAACCACATTATGCCCCAGAATAAATTTCGCCAAAAAGAAAACCACGGCAAATAAATACATTGCACCTATGACCTTTACTCCATTAAGTATGTACTTCTTTGAATTATACAGTCTTATCTGTTTAGGTTTAGAATCTACTGAAAGGTCTACTGGGATTTCTATATACTTAACTCCGTTAATTTTATCCCAAAAATTTCTATCTCTTCCCTCTAGCATTGATTCATTGCTACACCAATTGACTCTTGACAGAGATCCAGCTTTCTAATTGAGGCTCATTCAACTCTAAAGAGGCCAATCTATCCTTTAAAACCTCCTTTTCCTCATAAGTGAGATGTACCGAATGACTTCCTTTGAGAATAGTGTGAACTATTTGCAGCGTGCTTTGATCTGCATCTTCCAATAACAGCTTAATTTTTTCCTGAATTTCTGCTCTAGACATATTGTGGTACTTTCTACTAAGATAGTGATTAGTCTTCGGTGAATCAGTTAAACGGAAAACAGAAATCAGTGATCAATGTCTTACTGATTTCTGATCAACTGTTCAACTGTTTACTTCTCACCAAAAGGCGAATCCGGTTCTTTGGCGAAGACGTTAAAAACAATCTTATCCATTCTGCCCGGCATCCACTTATTGAGGAAAACAGCGAGCTTTCCTTGAGAGGTAAAGACGATGTCTCTTTTTCTTTTCTGAATGGCTCTGATGATACCATTTGCTACTTCTTCAGCAGTCATCATTTTGCCTTCATCTCGGGGAGATTCACCCTGAGAGGTGCCGTCTGCCGTAAGGGCTGCATTGCGGATATTGGTTCCAGTAAAGCCTGGGCAAGCGACTAAAACATGAACCCCTCTGTGCATTACTTCGGTGCGAAGCGATTCAAAGAAGCCGTTCATAGCATATTTAGAAGCCGTGTAGGCAGTTCTGGCCGGAGTACCGCGATAACCATTGATAGACGAAATACCGACTATCGAACCTTTAGATTTGAGAATATGAGGTAAGGCATATTTGGTGGCGTAAAGTGTTCCGTAGAAGTTAATATCCATCACCTTTTTGAAGACATCGAGTTCAATTTCTTCTAGCAATGCCCTCATACTGATTCCCGCATTGTTGATGAGGATATCCAAACCTCCGAATTCTTTGACAGTTTCATCGATTAAGAACTTGTTGTCAGCCTCGCTGGCAACATCCAGTTTCAGGCAAAGATTAGGTGCATTCAGCTGATCAAGTTCCTCAGCTACTTCATTCAACCTAGCTTCATTGCGCCCCGTGATTACGACCTTACTTCCCATTTTTGCAAACGAAACTGCTAAGGCCTTTCCAATTCCCGATGATCCACCTGTGATGATGACTACTTTGTCTTTCATGATTTGTAGTTGAATTACAAAGATATTGTCAATCTTTAGACTCGGGCAATTTATGCCGCAGTTGTTATTCTATTATGAGGTTGAAATATCTGACTTGCTTCCTTTTTATTCTTCTTGCTCAGGAGGCATTTGGGCAAATCATTATTAGAGGAAGGGTCATAGCATCCGATGATGGATTGCCACTACCCCATGTTGCCGTATTTAGTGATTCCATAAAAAATGGCACCTTAACTAACATACATGGTGAGTTTGATATACAAATGGAATTAGGTGACATTCTGATATTTGACTTTATTGGATTTGAAAGGCAAAAAATCCAAATAAAGGAGAATAAGTTCTACGAAGTAATTCTAGTACCCGATTGCATTATAGATCATTTTGACAATAAACTACTCCATTTCGGCAGTGGACTTGATCTGGCCAATGATCAGTTCGGTCTCTCAATGGACTATACGAGCCGATTTCAATTACCTATTGATCTCAAAGCATCAGCGTCATATTACTGGAATAGTCAAAGCAGTAACCTTAATACAAATCTTTCCATTCTAGACATAGTCCATAGCTGTGAGTTTGAATTAGAGGCGAATTTCAGATACCAGGCGGTAGACATAGACAATTATAAATTTCAAAATTCGACTGCTTCAATTGAACCGAGGTTTGATCTTTGGGCTCCAAGTATTGGCTTTGGAATTAATCAGTTTCAAAATGAGGGTTCACTTTCAAGCAACGCAGGCATACTAGTTGGTCTGAAGAGAGAAATTTTCATAGGAAGAAAATATATTCCAATAAGCCTATCTACAACCTTCTGGCAGAATAAGCCTGAAGTCAATATTTCGGCCGAGTACTATTTCTTCAGAAATATCAGATTTAAAGTCGGTTATCAAGGGTATGGCGACTTCAATTCAATAATAGGATCGCTTGGTATTAATATAAGAACTTGGACAAAAGCCTTTTAACCCTCAGCAGCTTTATACTTATTGAAGTTGTCTATGGCAACGAAGTAATCTGGATCTTCAACTACATTGACATCGCAAATGCTTTCGGCTTTCTTGATCATTCGGATACAGTCTTGGCTCAAATGCCTTAGGTGAAGGTTCTTACCCTCTTTCTGATACTTTTCAGCTAGTTTATTGATGGCTTCAATAGCCGACTGATCCATAATTCTGGATTCCTTAAAGTCTATGATAACCTCATTTGGATCTTCCTTCACCTCGAACTTTGAGTTGAAGAGACTTACCGAGCCGAAGAATAGTGGCCCATAGATTTCGTAATGCTTAATACCGTGCTCATCGATAGATTTTCTAGCTCTAATTCTAAGTGCATTTTCCCACGCGAAAACCAATGCAGAAACAATCACTCCAGCAAAAACAGCGATAGCTAAATCGAAGAGAACTGTCAAGCCTGTTACCAAAACAATCACAATGACATCCGACTTCGGTACTTTATTGACAATCTTGAAGGTACTCCAAGCGAAAGTGCCAATAACCACCATAAACATCACCCCTACCAAAGCAGCGATTGGAACCATCTCTATATATTCGGACCCGAAAAGGATAAACGCCAAAAGCGCAACAGCAGCCACCACTCCAGAAAGTCGGCCTCTACCTCCAGATTTCACATTAATGATACTCTGACCGATCATGGCGCAGCCTCCCATTCCACCAAAGAATCCGTTGGTTAGGTTAGCCAAACCCTGAGCAATACATTCTCTGTTACCGTTTCCGCGAGTTTCGGTCAGCTCGTCCAATAGGTTTAAGGTCATTAGAGACTCAATCAAACCAATAGCCGCTAGAATTAGTGCATATGGAAATATGAACTGAAGTGTTTCCCAGTTCAAGGAAATTAAAGGAACATTAAAAGTTGGTAATCCTGCTTTGATACCATCTCCCCCACCATCTTGAATAAAGCTTTTTACGGTTGCGGTTTCAACACCACCAAAAATTACAATGGCAGAAACCACCAAAATAGCCACTAGAGCAGCCGGAATACCTTTATTGATTCTCGGTAGCACAACCATGATGGCCATGGTGAGCAAGACCAAACCTAGCATAATCAATAGAGAGCTACCTGTAAGCCATTCGCCACCAGATTTGAACATGCCCAACTGAGACATGAAAATGACAATGGCCAAACCGTTCACAAAGCCCATCATTACTGGGTGAGGCACCATTCTGATAAATTTTCCGAGCTTAAAGACACCAGCCGACATTTGAATGATACCCGTAAGAATTAGCGTAGCGAAAAGGAATTGCAATCCTTGCCCTTCTCCCATGGCTTCTCCTTCGGCCACCAGGCTCACCATTACTACAGCCAAAGCTCCTGTAGCTCCAGAAATCATTCCTGGGCGACCACCGAAAACTGCTGTGATTAAGCCCATCATAAAGGCTCCGTAAAGACCGATGATTGGAGAAATACCTGCCACAAAGGCGAAAGCAACTGCCTCAGGCACAAGCGCTAACGCAACAGTAAGTCCTGAGAAAATATCGCTCTTCGCACTTACTCTATTCTTATCAATGATTGAAAATGCCTCTCTGAATGTCATGCCTCTGAATTTGAACCTGCAAAGGTATGGCTTCTTGTGGGAATCACAGCCCTGAGTGTAAAGACTTTGTGAAAACGATGTCACGTCTAGGTCGTGAGCAGGAAGAAGAAAGTCTGGAGCTGACTTGAAACCAAGCAATTACTTCTTTCCTTTTTAAGCGGAGATGAATACGGCTTGTTATCTTTGCACACATGAGTAAAGGGAGAGGAAATAACAAGTTTGTTAAACGTGGAGAAATACTTGAAATTTTGATCAAGGATTATGCTTTTGGTGGAAAAGGCATAGGTAAAATTCAAAACGAACATGGTGAATTTGTGATTTTCGTACCTAATACTCTGCCGAGCCAAAAAGTAAAAGCTCAAGTTCAAAAGGCGAGCAAAACATTTGCTGAGTGTAAGTTACTAGAGGTTCTGGAATCATCTCCCGATGAAACTGAAGTGCCATACCAAGAAATACCAGGCGCACCATATATAAAATTACCGGTAGATCTTCAACACAAATACAAGAAACAAAGTACGCTTGAACTCTTTAGGAGAATTGGTAAGGTTGAAAGCATAGAATCTTACTTCGATGAATTCGTAAGCTCACCAAGCAACTTTCATTATCGTAACAAAATGGAGTATGCATTCTCCGCCATTGGATATGATCATGAGAAAAAAACCGATGTAGACGAGTTTACATTGGGGTTCAAAAAAAGAGGAACTTGGTGGTGTGGAGATGACCTCAAGAAAGACTCTGGTTTGTTCGATGAAGCTTTAGAGAACAACCTGAAGTTCATAAAAGAGTATTGTCAAAAAACTGGCCTGAGCCCGTGGCACGGCCCAAAAAAGGAAGGGTTTTTCCGTTTCCTTGTGGTTAGGAAATCATTCAAGACCAATCAACTGCTATTCAACCTGGTTACTACTTCAACTGAATTAGAGCGTTTCGACTTAAAGCAATTTGCCGAATTCTTGGTTTCCCTTTTTGGCGATAGAGTTGCAGGCCTTTTACACACTACAAACGATGAGGTTGCTGACAGAACCATAGCCACAACGGGTGAAATAAAGTTGGTTTATGGAGAAGATAAAATTGTGGAAGAACTGCTCGGGCTAAACTTCGAGATTAGTATGAAGAGCTTTTTCCAGACAAATCCTCAGTCGGCCGAAAAGCTCTACTCAAAGGTTCTAGAATACGCTCTTGAACGCAAGGACACTATCGATGGCCATATTGTACTCGATCTTTTTTGCGGCACAGGCACCATTGGCCAAATTCTCGCCTCCAAAAGCGATAATGCGCAAATAGTTGGAGTCGACATTGTTGAGTCTGCTATTAAGGATGCCCGAGAAAATGCCAGCAGAAATAACATAAGCGGTCTTAAATTCCATGCTTCTGATGTTGGGAAATTCCTAAAAGAGCATCCAGAATATCAGAATAAGATTGGCACTGTAATCCTAGACCCTGCAAGGGCTGGAGTTGCTCCAAAAACCTTGAAGAAGATTATTGATCTTGGTGCCAAAAGAATGGTTTATGTTTCGTGTAACCCAGCTACTCAAGCCAGAGATATTGAGCAATTAGCAATTGCTGGCTACGCACTACAAAAATTCAGCTTAGTAGATCAATTTCCTCACACCAGCCATGTGGAGAGTGTGATGTTGTTGGAGAAACAAGCCTAAAACAATACCGTTAAATGCTTTTTTGCACCACAGGGTAATTACTTGATTCACATTTCACCGAACTCATCATCACTCAGCTTAGTTAATAGACAAACCATTATTAATTATGAATCAACTTACTTTTAGAAACGGAGATAAAATAGATGCAATTGGTCTTGGCACATGGAAATCTGAGCCAGGAGATGTTTATAAAGCTGTTAGGGAAGCCATTAAAATAGGTTATAGACACATTGATTGCGCATGGATATATCAAAATGAAGCTGAAATTGGACAAGCATTTAAGGATGCCTTTGCCGATGGTGATGTAAAAAGAGAGGAGCTCTTTATTACTTCTAAGCTGTGGAATACCTTCCATCACCCAGACGATGTGGAGAGCAATATTCAAGAAACCCTAAAGAATCTTCAGCTAGACTATTTAGACTTATACTTGATGCACTGGCCAGTGGCTATGAAAAAAGGAGTTGGATTTCCTGAAAGTGCCGATGACTTTGTAAGCTTGGAGGAAATTCCTCTCATTGACACTTGGCAGGCCATGGAACAGCTAAAAGCCAAAGGGCTAACCAAACACATTGGTGTGTCTAACTTCAACATACCCAAAATTCAAGGGCTAATAGATGCAGGTGGCTCTGTTCCAGAAATGAATCAAGTAGAATCTCACCCTTTACTCGCTCAAAAAGAGCTCTTGGAGTTCTGTAAAAAGCATGAGATTCTGTATACCGCCTACTCGCCACTTGGCTCACGAGATAGACAAGGCCAGTCTGGCAATGAACCAGATATGTTTGAACTTGCTGTGGTAAAGGCTATTGCTGAAAATCACGATGTACACCCAGCACAGATCTTAATTAAATGGGCCGAGGGAAGAGGCACTATTGTAATTCCTAAATCAGTTAATCCAAAAAGACTTAAGGCCAATCTAGAATCTGCGAATATTCCGTTGAGCGAGCTAGAAATGATGGAATTGAATAAACTGGACAAAGGCTACCGCTTCATTGACGGATCTTTCTGGGAAAAAGAAGGTGGCCCGTACACTGTTGATAGTCTATGGAATGATTAATTGACACTTCATGGCACGAGGTTTGGCTTTCATTAAGCATTAAAAAAACCTTTTTAGTCATGAAAACATTTAGCAAAAAGCTTTTTTCCGCTTTAATAGCTTGCTTGATAGTATTTTCAAGCTGCTCTGAAGATAATGGGGAGTCTAATCCAACAGCTCCCCAACTTCCTCCCCAACAATCTATGTCTGCCAATATGGGAGGTTTTCCGTCAAATGGAGAAGGTTCTATGGCCAACAGTGGTGAAGCAAGAACTCACTTCAATTTTGCCGCAGGTAATGTATTATTCTGGCAAACGCTTCTTAATGTACAGCTAGCCATACCAGTTGCTGCATTTCAAGAGGCATTCAATCATTCATTTGAATATCTTAACTCTGATGGTATATGGAAATCAGAATATGATGTTTCTGTAGCTAATAAGAGCATAACAGCCACACTTTATGCTGACAGATCTGGAAACCAGATAGAGTGGGAAATGTACCTTTCCTTACCTGGAGAGTTCGACAACTTCCTTTGGTTTAGCGGAGAATCAAACCTAGATAATTCTGGAGGAACTTGGGTGTTGTACAGAAGCCCTTCTGAACCTAGAGCCGCCTTACAAATAGATTGGCAGAAGGAAAACGATGCTGTTATCAGGTCAACTTATACATTGATAGATACTCAGGCTGATAAGTCGGGAAGCTTCATAGAATATGGATTGAGTTCTGAAGCAGCCTTTACTCATTATTATGAGGTATCAGTAAAGAGCGAGAGCTCGGAAGACTATGAAGCATTAATTTACTATAACCAAGAAACTAGAATCGGTAGCGTTACTTCGGTTTCTTACTTTGGAGACAATGGCAAAAGGTGCTGGAATAGCAGCTTTGAAAATACCGATTGCCAAAACTAACCTTCCCTTACTACCTTAAAACAAGAACCCCTGACTAGACAAGTCTAGTCAGGGGTTGGTAATCAAAAATCTATAATTCTTTTAACTATATTTTCTTGACATTCACGGCATTAACGCCTCTTCTGCCTTCTTCAGTTTCGAACTCAACTTTGTCGTTCTTGTCGATGGCATCTACTGTACCAGACACGTGAACGAAGACATCTTTTCCAGTTTCATCGTCAACGATAAAGCCAAAGCCTTTGTCTTCGTTGAAGAATTTTACGGTACCTGTTTTCATTGTAACTTGTAATAAATAAATTAATTAATGGGTCAAAGCTAGTAATTAGTTTGACTCTGCCTACAAAATGTTGATGAAAAGACTGTTAATTGTTCGTCATGCCAAGTCAAGCTGGGACTTTCCGCATCTGTCTGATTTTGAGCGCCCTTTGAATAACAGAGGCAAAAGAGATGTGCCAGACATGGCCAGAAGGTTCTGGGAAACAGCCATAGAACCGCAACAGCTCATTTCTTCTCCTGCCACTAGGGCTTTAACCACGGCTCATGGTTTTGCCGATCAACTAGGTATAAAGCAGGAAAATGTAATTGAAGATGAAAGGTATTATCATGCTTCTAGTAGAGAGCTACAGTCATTAATTCATCAGGTAAATGATGATTTAGATTGCATCATGATTTTTGGGCACAACCCAGGATTAACCGATTTAATTAATGATTTAAGTGGTTTTGAACTAGATAATTTACCCACGTGTGCTATTTGCGGAATAGATTTCCCTGTAGACTCTTGGAGTAAAGCAAGCCCTAGAACTGGGAAGAAATTTTATTATGATTTTCCTAAATCTAAAAAGAAATAAAGAGGAAAGATGAAAGTACAGCAAACGCACAACCCTTTAAAATCAGTTAACCTTACTTTTCCAATCTTAGCATTCGGTTTAATAGCTGGTTTTTGTGCATTTAAAATTATTACTGGACATCAACACATGGAAAGTTGGAGGTTGATTTGTTTCGCAATCGGAGGATCGATCTTATTTGCCTCTTCAGTCTTTCTAATTTTCTTTCAGATAAAACATCTAAGAAAAAAGACCGCCAACTCTTATAAGAACTGGCGGCCTTAAACTTACTGTGTCTTCGGTCTTCAGACTTCAGTTACAAAATAAACTCGCTCAAGTCCTTATTCTGCACTAGACCATTCAACCTTTCCTGAACCATTTCTTTGGTCACTACTACCTTAGCATTAGGTGGAATTTGTTCTGGAATATCAAAGAGGATGTCATTCAACAGCCTACTCATTACCGTGTGAAGTCTTCTGGCACCAATATTTTCAACCTCCTCATTAATATGGAAGGCAATTCTAGCAATCTCTTGTAGGGCTTCATCTGTATATTCTAAGCTCACGTCTTCCGAGCCAATCAAAGCCATGTACTGCTTGGTAAGTGCATTCTTAGGCTCCTTCAAAATCTGATAAAAATGCTCTTGAGTTAAACTATTCAATTCAACTCTGATCGGGAATCTACCTTGAAGTTCAGGTATAAGGTCAGAAGGCTTTGCTACATGAAAAGCCCCAGCAGCAATAAAGAGAATGTGATCTGTATTGATTACCCCATACTTGGTATTCACTGCACTGCCCTCAACAATTGGAAGTAAATCTCTCTGCACACCTTCTCGGCTTACGTCAGGCCCACTGCCTCCACCTTTTTTGGAAGATCCAGCGATTTTATCAACCTCATCGATAAATATCATTCCAGTGTTTTCAGCCTTCTTAATGGCTTCATCCTTCACCTCATCCATATCGATAAGCTTGGAGCTCTCTTCCTCTAAGAGAAGCTTCTTGGCCTCTTCAATGGTCACCTTACGCTTCTTGCTGCGCTTTGGCAACATATTCTGAAGCATGTCTTGTAGGTTAATCATGGAAGCTTCGTCCATGCCTCCACCAACCATACCCAGACCATTGGCCTGCGGTGCCTGAATTGAAATTTCTATTTTTCGATCATCAATTTCACCAGAACGAATCTTTTCTCTGAACCGCTCTCTAGTTCTTTCATTCAGTTCAGCATCGGTCATTTTCTCTGCCTCTTCAATCTCACCATTAGGCTGAGTCACTGAAGGACGAGAATTTCTTACTGGCGGAATAAGTGCATCGAGAATAATGTCTTCAACAGCTTGTTCAGCCTTTACCTTAACCTCTGCCTTTTTGGTTTGCTTAACCAGTTTCACCGACTGCTCAACCAGGTCACGAACCATGCTTTCCACATCTCTACCCACGTAGCCTACTTCGGTAAACTTAGAGGCTTCCACTTTGGTAAAAGGAGCATCCGCAATTTTGGCTAATCGTCTGGCAATTTCTGTTTTACCAACCCCAGTAGCACCAATCATCAGTATGTTATTCGGAACAATTTCGCGCTGCATATCGCTTTTCACGTGCATTCTTCTCCACCTATTCCTTAGCGCAATGGCCACATTTTTTTTAGCCTCATTTTGGCCAATAATATATTTATCAAGCTCCGCCACAATTTGACGAGGCGTTAGAAATTTCTGATCAATCATTTGTTTTCTTTTTAATTAATCCGTTCAAATCCATATTGATTTGAAGTGTATTGCTGCCACCTGCAGCATGATAAAGTGCCCTACTAAAGGCGAATTCGAACCTTTTGGTTCGGAACATAAAGCCAAAGGAAAAACCAGCCCCTCCATTAACTCCATTTTGATTCTTTAGCTCTTGCCTTATTAAATGGTTGTAGCCAAAGCGCGCCTGAAAATTGGGTGAAAGCAACAACTCTGCCCCAAACACCAGCCTTCTGAATAACTCTTCGGAAAAGCCCGGTTCGTTGTCTTCATCGCCCAGTATAGTATTACTGGAAGCATCATAATAAACTACGCCTGCGCGGTTTAAGTTGCGCGCTGCCAAAGAAAACCTAAACGGCATAAACTCTGGTTTATAGCTTAGCCCCAATTGAACATCTAGCGGCAATTGACTATTGTTCCCATCTAGATAATCAGACATCAAAAAGCCCAAATTTCTTACCAAGAACCCAACCGTAAAGTCTCTTTCAGGGTGCTTGAAGGTTCCACCCAAATCTAATAGCAACGCACTAGCTTGATAAGAAGCGAGATCAGAGGCGGCTACTTTTAAATTAACCCCTACAGAAAAGGGGCCGAATTGCTGTGAGTTCCCAATTGAAACCACATATTCATGGACTTTAAAATCACCATTTAAAAAGCCGTCTTCATCGTAGCTTTCTACTTCTCCATAATTGAGGTAGCCAACGTTTAAAGACCAAGTTCCATAATTTTCGAAGGTTCTAACATAACTCACAGAAGTGTTGGCTATATCAGAAAAGTATCCCAAACGGGAAACCACCAACCTATTATGCATCTCCTTATCTAGAAAGGCAGGGTTATAAATGGCTTGGGCGGCATCTTCCCATCCAGAAGTAAGGTTAACACCCCCCAAAGCAGACAATCTAGCATTAGAAGGTAAATTGAGATATTCAAAGGCACGTGTTCCTCCCAACTGAGCCATTGCCCATTGAGGAGCAATAGAAAGTAAAGCTAAAAGAAGGAACAGGCGTTTATTCATATCGATTGATTAACGCAAAATACGCCTTTCTCAGTCTTCTAATACAAATTGCATTGGTTTAGTAACTTTCTGATCTAGCAAAGCTATTTCTAGCACCTCTTCGGCTTTTTCTACAAAATGAAAGCTAAGCCCTGCAATGTACTGCTCACCAATTTCATCAATGTCTTTTTGATTTCTCTCAGAAAGAATGATTTCCTTGACTCCAGCCCTTTTTGCTGCCAAAATCTTTTCTTTTACTCCACCAACCGGAAGCACATTTCCTTTCAGAGTAATCTCACCGGTCATAGCAATTTTATTTTTCACCTTTCTTTGGGTGAACAAAGAAGCCAATGCAGTAAGCATGGTAATACCCGCACTTGGACCATCTTTAGGCACTGCTCCGGCAGGAATGTGAACGTGTAAGTCGTACTTCTCAAAAACGCGGTAATCAATACCCAAATCTTCAGCATTAGATTTAAGGTAAGAAATGGCCGCCATGGCCGACTCCTTCATCACATCTCCCAATTGCCCTGAAAGAATAAGTTTGCCTTTTCCTCTGCTCAAGCTAGATTCAATAAATAAAATCTCACCCCCAACAGCAGTCCAAGCTAAGCCCGTAACCACTCCGGCAGACTTATTATCTTGATAAATTTCCTTATCAAAACGCTTCCCTCCGAGTACCTTTTCTATAAACTCAGGGGTAGCCTTCTTAGGATATTCTTCTTCCATTGCCACAGATTTGGCCACGGAGCGAACTACTGAGCCAACCACTCGTTCCAAACTTCTCACACCACTTTCGCGCGTGTAGCCTTCAATAAGGAACTGAAGGGATTTTTTATCGAAGTTGAAATCTTTGGCCTTTAAGCCGTGTTCCTTCTTCTGCTTAGGAATTAAGTGCCTTTTGGCAATTTCCATCTTCTCTTCAATGGTATAACCACTCACTTCAATAATCTCCATCCTATCTCTCAAAGCAGGCTGAATGGTATCTAATGAATTAGCAGTAGCAATGAAAAGCACCTTTGATAGGTCGTATTCTACCTCGAGGTAGTTATCTACAAACTCTGCATTCTGCTCAGGATCCAATACTTCTAGCAATGCAGAAGAAGGATCTCCTCTAAAGTTTGAATTGACCTTATCTATTTCGTCTAATACAAAAACAGGGTTGCTGTATTTTGATTTCTTGATGTTCTGGATCACCTTACCCGGCATTGCACCTACGTAAGTTTTTCTGTGACCACGAATCTCAGCTTCATCATGAACGCCACCAAGTGACATCCTGACATATTGTCTACCTAGTGCTTTGGCAATTGATCTACCCAAGGAGGTTTTTCCAACACCTGGAGGGCCATACAAACAAAGAATTGGCCCTTTCAAATCGTTCTTCAATTTAAGAACTGCTAGGTATTCCAAAATACGATCTTTCACCTTCTCCAGACCGAAGTGATCGTTATCCAACACCTTCTTAGCCTTCTTCAGGTCAAGGTCATCTTCAGAATATTCTTGCCATGGCAAATCAACCATCATCTCAGCATAATTCATGGCAATTGGGTACTCCGCTGCCATGTGATTCATGCGTAGAATTTTGTCTAATTCTTTGTTAAAGTGCTTACCTATTTTTTCTGGCCAAACCTTCTTTTTACCTCTTTCTCTTAGGGCTTCAACTTCACGCTCAGGACCATCTTCGCCCAACTCGTTTTGAAGCACTTTCATTTGCTGGCGCAAGAAGTAATCGCGCTGTTGCTGATCTATATCGGAATGTACCTTATTCTGAATTTCACTCTTTAATTCCAGCATTTGCATTTCCTTCATCAGGTATTGCAAAAGCTTAGTAGCACGTTCTATTCCGTCATTAATTTCCAGTAAAACCTGCTTCTCCTTAGCCTCAGCATTGATATTTGAAGAAAGAAAGTGCACCAAGAAACTTGGCTTCTCTATGTTTTCTAGGGCTACCTGAGCCTCTTTCGGAATTTCAGGGTTAAGCGCCATTATCCTATTGGCCGAATCTCTTATGGACTGAATGATAGCCTTTACCTCCTTACTCTGGCGCTTAGGAAAGTTCTCATTAAGATACTCTACCTTTGCTTTGAGAACTGGGCTTTCAGATACTAACTCTTTTACCTCAAAACGTTGCTTACCCTGCACGATGATGGTTGTATTACCATCGGGCAGAACCAACATTTTCACCACTTTGGCAACCGTCCCTACGCTAAAGAGGTCAGTACTTTTTGGGTCATCTACCTTAGGATTCTTTTGAGTAAGAATACCTATTATTTTATCGCCCTTATAGGCTTGTTTAACTACTCTTATAGATTTTTGACGACCAACAGTAATTGGTATCAAAACACCTGGAAACAGTACAGTATTTCTAACGGCAAGAATTGGTAATTCATCAGGCAAGTTCATGCCTTCTGTAGATTCATCCTCATCTGGGGCTATCATTTGAATTAGCTCCTCTCCGTCTTCCGTCATTTCAGCAGCAAGAATGTTTCCTATCATTTGTCGGTCTATCTTCATAATCAGATGTCAACATGACACGTTGTGTCATAGAATTAAAGGGCATACCCAAATTGCAAGCGCTATGCCAAAGCAGCTTTTGGCAGTATACAGCCTTTTGATTGTTCTAAAATGCTACGTATCTTACATATAAATACTTTCGCCAACACTCGACTAAGGTTCCATTATGATTAAACGAGGTTCTATTCTTGTACTCGTTTTATTCTGCTTTACCCCTTTAGCAGTTAATGGGCAATTCTTCGGTAAAAAAAAGAAGCGCAAAACAGAAAAGGTTGAGCTTAGCTCAGACTCCGTAAGCATTGACATCACCAATCTAGTTTTCAAAAACATCAATGGCGACCCAGTATACTATGATAAAAAGCTTCAATCGAAAATTGAAGAGTTAGATAAAGCCCAGAAATGGGAAGAACTCTACCCACTACTCACTGAATACGTGTCTAACTTCGGCACACAGAATTTTGCCCATCAAACTTATTATCTCTGGCGGCTGGCCAAACTCACAGAAATTTTCGGGTCTCCAGCACAAGCTAAACCGCTCTATGCTCTTGTACTAAAGCACCACAGAAAAGGCTTGAACATTTCTGAAGTACTCGCTAGATACGACTCGCTAGACGGAAACAAAAAACAATATTTTGTGCCACTAGACTATTATTACGACTTAGTTGAATTTAGAAGGCAAGTTGACACGTTGATTCCACCAAGGGGAGTTTTAACTACCATGGGACCTATGGTCAATTCAGACCATGAAGATTATGCTCCTATGGTGTCTAAAGGAGACTCTTTGCTAATTTTCACTTCAAAGCGGAACAGTGTTAATACGGGCATTAACAAATACATTAACGAAGACATTTTCATTACCAGCCTACAGAATAACAATTGGGGAAAGGCCGAAATGTTCGAGCGTATTAACTCCAGATACAATGAAGGATCTGGCTATCTAACCAGAAGTGGAACTGAGTTATTCTTCTCTAGATGCGAATCTCCCGAAGGCTTTGGCAATTGCGATCTTTACTATTCGCAGCTTCAAGGAGATACTCTTTGGACCGAACCTGAAAACCTCGGAGAAACAGTAAACTCTGATGGCTGGGATTCTCACCCTACGCTGAATGTTACTGAAGACACACTCTATTTCTCTTCAGACAGGAGAGGTGGTTTTGGGCTAGCAGACATTTACTACTCGGTAAAAAGAGGAAAGGGAAAATGGAGCAAAGCCATGAATTTAGGCCCAATTGTAAATACAAGACTTAATGAGGTAAGTCCGTTTTTCCATCCACAGCACAATGTGCTCTATTTTAGCTCGAATGGTCACTTATTAAACTTCGGTGATTACGACATATATAAAAGCTACAAAATTGAAGGCGCTTGGTCCGAGCCTGTCAATATTGGACCGCTTGTGAATGGAAAGGGCACTGAGTTTTACTTCTCCATAGATAACAAATCTGAATACATTTATTATGCTCGGTCTGAAGAGGAGAGCATGAAAAATCTAGATCTATATTCTTTTCCACTGCCAATGGAAGGACAGCCCTTGGCCACCACTCGGTTTACTGGAAAAATACAGACCCTAACGGGTAAAATTCCTCAAAATGCGGTGGTATCCATTATAGATTTAGATGAAGGAGTGGAAGTAGCACCCAAGTTTGCCAGAGAAGACGGCACCTTCGAATTCGACCTTATCAATAATAGAAATTACCTACTCATTGTTCAGGGTGATGATATTTTCAGACTGGAAAAGCTATTCTTTCTAGATGGAGATATGGAATATACCGGAATTGTTGAAAGAGTGGCCAGCACCATTGAGTTTGCCTCATTAGAATTTAAAAACGGAAGTGCTGAAATTCTTCCAGAAATGCACACTGACCTTCAGAAGGTGATTGACTTTCTAATAGATCACCCAACTTTTAATCTAAACATTTCTGGCCATACAGATTCTAGCGGTAATGCACTGCTCAACCTGAAGCTTTCTCAGCAGCGAGCAGATGCTATCAAGCGCTACATTTCAAATACTGGAAATATTGAAGAAAGCAGAATCTTTGCGATTGGTTACGGAAGTGAAAAACCGATTGTGAAGGAAGAAAAAACCGATGAAGACCGTAAACTAAATAGGCGAGTCGAGTTTGAAATATACCGCGACCCGCCTAAAAAAGAAGATTTGAGTTCTACTGGGAATTATTGATTTATATTCCGAATAGCTTTAAAATATCGTTTCCGAAAACAAAGACCATTAAGCCTAAGAGTATTACCATACCTACTTTCTGAGCACCTTCTAAGAATTTATCAGACGGAGCATTACCAGAAATCATTTCATATAGTAAGAACACTACGTGGCCACCATCTAGCGCTGGAATTGGCAGCAAGTTCATAAAGGCCAGAATCATTGAAATAAAACCTGTTGTATACCAGAACTGGTTCCAGTCCCAGGTTTTAGGGAACATGTTTACAATACCGATTGGCCCGCTCAATGAACGCGGATTTACATCTCCACCAAACATTCTACCTAAGGCTTTCGCGTTCAAAATCACCGCGTTAAATGCTTTGCTAGTTCCTCTAGGTATGGCTTCACCTATAGTGTAATCATCTCTTTGATAAGGGTTGGTCAAAACAAAACCAATCTGACCTCTCTCATCTACAGGCAAATCATATTCAAATGATTGTCCATTTCTCAAAATTTCAAAAGTAGCTGTCTCCCCAACAAGTGCTTCTAACTTCACTCTTAGGTCACTCAAGAAAAGAACTTCTTCTCCATTCACACCCACAATCCTATCTCCTTTTTCTAAAGGAATATCAAACCCATCTTGTAAGCCTTCCACTTCAATAGCCCTTCTAGGCTCAATGAAGTTCAGCTCAAATGTTTCATCATTCAGCTTGTTGATAAAACCATCTGGCACAGGAAGATCAAATACTTCTCCATTTCTTTCTACAGTCCAGTAAGCATTGGATGCCAAAAGCGTTTCACCACTCCAGATATCAGAAACTCTGTCGTAATCTTCGCCATTAACTTTCAAGATTTTGTCTCCCGTTTCAAAGCCAGCTTCTTGAGCTATCTCTCCTGCAATAATGCCCTCTTGCTTGGTTAGATCTGCTGGCAAGTAGGTTTCGCCCAAATTATAGGTAAGAATAATAAAGGCAATTACACCTGCAATTACATTCACTATAATTCCGCCTAGCATTACAATAAGTCTTTGCCAAGCTGGCTTAGAGCGAAACTCCCACGGCTGTGGTGGCTGAGCCATTTGCTCTTTATCCATAGACTCATCAATCATTCCTGAGATTTTCACAAAACCTCCTAAAGGAATGGCACCAAGTCCGTATTCTGTTTCACCTTTCTTAAATGAGAAGAGGGTTGGCGGGAAACCAATGAAAAACTTCTCCACCTTCATTCCAAACATTTTGGCTGTGAGCATATGCCCGCCTTCATGTATCCCTACTAATATTGATAGTGCCAGCAATAGCTGAGCTACTTGAACTATGGTTTCCATTAAATATTAAATGCTTTTGCTAATTCTCTAGTTTGTTTGTCCGAGAGGACGTAATCATCATACGAAGGCTTTTCAATAAAAGATACCTTTTGCATGCATTCTGCAATCAAGTCAGACATTTCCAAAAAGCCAATTTCGTCATTTAAAAACTTCTCAACTGCTACCTCATTGGCGGCATTGAGAATACAAGGCATATTACCACCTTTATTCATGGCATCGAATGCCAACTGTAAATTTCTGAAGGTTTTAGTATCTGACTGCTCAAAGGTTAACTCAGGATAATCTAAAAAGTTGAACCTTGGAAAATCAGACTTCAACCTCTCAGGATAACCCAAGGCGTATTGAATTGGCAGCTTCATATCTGGCAAACCCATCTGAGCCTTCATGCTTCCATCTTCAAACTGCACCAATGAGTGAATTATAGATTGTGGATGCACAATCACCTCAATCTGATCATGCCTCAGGCCGAAAAGCCACTTGGCTTCAATCACCTCAAGACCTTTGTTCATTAAGCTTGCTGAATCGATAGTGATCTTAGCTCCCATTTCCCAGTTAGGGTGTTTGAGTGCTTGAGCCTTAGTAACATTAGCCAATTCCTCTCTGGTCTTCCCTCTAAAAGGGCCACCAGATGCAGTAAGGATAATTTTTTCAATCGGGTTATGAAATTCGCCCACTAGGCACTGAAATATTGCCGAGTGCTCAGAGTCTACTGGGTAAATATTCACCGCTTTCTGTTGTGCTAAGCGAGTAATTAAATCACCCGCCACCACCAAAGTCTCTTTGTTGGCTAAGGCAATGTGCTTACCAGCTTCAATAGCAGCAATAGTAGGCTTTAGCCCAGCATAACCCACCAAGGCAGTTAGTACCATGTGTACCGACTCCATCTGAACTACAGAACAGAGTGCTTTGGCACCAGCATATACCTTTATATCTAAAGAGTCGAGGGCATTGAAAACTTTATCATAAAGGTCATCATTACCAATAACAACCACATTAGGCTTAAAAGCCTGCGCTTGTTGAATCAGTAAATCCGCATTATTTCCAGCCGTCAGTACTTCAACTTCAAACTTATCTCTATGAGCGCTAATTACCTCTAGGGCTTGTGTACCAATGGAGCCAGTTGAACCCAATATGGCGATGTGTTTTTTCTCTGAAGTCAAGGAGAAGAATTTTATCTTATAGTTTTATGCTGCCTTCATTTGGTCTAAAGACTTTAGCAGCCCTGCAAATTTAGACCTTTTTCAAAGTGTACCAAACCTGATTGAAAACCAGCAAACACCAACCCTTATCTGATGGTTATTCCTTTAACCTTAATTAACAGCAACCTGAAATCCTTACAGTGACGGGTGCGTATTTTTGATTGTTATGGCATAAAAAACTTACAAAATGTCAGCTTCATTGGCCTTGTATGTTTTTTGTGAATTGAAGCGAGAGAAAGGAAAAAACATTATGAAAAATAACTTCAAAATTATTCTGATTGCCTTCCTAAGTGGTTTAGGAGGAGCATTTCTGTATCAACAGATTATACAGACCAATGAAGTAACAGAAGTAATTCGTGAGGTTCCCACTTACCAACAGGTAAGTAATAACACTATGGATTACGAGCCCAGATACTCAGATAGGGCTGCACTTCCGGTAGACTTCAGAAGCGCGGCAGAAAAGAGTGTACACAGTGTGGTATATATTAAAAATCTTCAGCGCGGAAGAAGAAGCACTTCATTCATGGACTTCTTCTACGGAAGAGAGTCTACATCTAGTGAGGTAGCAGTAGGTAGTGGCTCGGGAGTCATCTATTCCGAAGACGGATACATAATTACCAACAACCATGTTATTAAAGGAGCTGATGAAATTGAGGTTCAGCATGAAAAAAGAACCTACAGAGCCGTTTTAGTTGGAACCGACCCTGATATGGACATTGCTGTTCTAAAAATTGACGCTAAAAATCTTCCTGCTGTAGACATTGCTAGAAGTAGTTCAGTAAAAGTGGGTGATTGGGTTTTAGCAGTGGGTAATCCATTCAACCTAACCTCTACTGTCACCGCAGGTATTGTAAGTGCACTAGGTGGCGATGCTAATGCAGTGCGAGAAAACTTCCCAATTGAGCAATACATTCAAACTGATGCTGCCATTAACCCAGGTAACTCTGGTGGTGCTTTAGTAGATATTAATGGAGACTTGATTGGCATCAACACTTCTATTATTTCTAGAACTGGGTCTTACGCTGGTTATGGGTTTGCAGTACCATCAGACATTGTGGTAAAGATTGTTGAGGACCTAAAAAAGTATAAGGTGGTTCAGAAAGCCTTTACTGGTGCCGAAGTGCTAGATATTGATGAAGACTTAGCAGACAGAGTAGGCACAAGAAACTTAAAAGGTGTGCTGATCGAAAATATTAGAAGAGACGGTGCTGCCGATGATGCAGGCTTAAGATCTGGAGATATTATTAGAAAAGTGGACAACAAGACTGTTGGCAGCAAATCTAGCTTTGAAGAGGTTATCTCTGCTAAGTCACCTGGAGATAAAGTTGCTGTTCAGTACGAAAGAAGCGGAAAGCTGTATGAGACTGACATGGTGCTTGAAAATGTATATGGCGACACTGAAATTCTTGGTGCAGACGCTCTATCTAAAGAAGATTTCTACTTCTCTAATTATTTGGGAGCAGAATTAAGAAGGCTTACCACCTCAGAGAAAGAAAGTTTACGAGCCAGAACGGGGGTTGTAGTTTCAAAGATTGATAAAGAAAAAGGCTTTATGAGAAGATTAGACCTTAATGAGGGGGATGTAATTCTTGCCATCAATAGAAGAGGCGCACAAGACCCTGAAGCCGTAGCCAAGTATATTCAAAACTACTATGGCAGAATCTACTTCGAGATAATCGACAACAGTGGAAATCAGAGAACATTGACTTATAGGTTTCAATAAGTCATAGCAATCAAAAAAACCCTGATCATAAATTATGGTCAGGCTTTTTTATATGGTTAAGAATCTACCCTTCGACAATTATATTCTTAAACTCCTTTCTATAGGCCGAGGGGCTTTTGCCAGTAAACTCCTTAAAGGATTTATTAAAGTGAGAGAAGTTATTAAAACCACTCTCAAAACTAACTTCAGTGATTTGTAGAGAGGTTTCGGCTAGGAGTTTTGAGGCATGAACCACCCTATATTCATTCACGAATTTGGTAAAGGTCTTTCTAGAAATCTTCTTGAAGTATCTACAGAAGGCAGGAACCGTCATGTTTACTTCTTCAGCAATTTCATCGAGTGAAATATGTTCTTTATAGTGCTTTCTCACATAACCATAAACTTCATTCATTCTGTCATTATCCTTTGCATCTACCGTCATGGCCACACCATCTGCATTGAGCACCGTATATTCTTTCGAAAGATAAAGCTCCTGAAGGATGTTAATAAGTCCCATTAGTCTACCAAACTGATCTTTATGAGCAAGATCCTCAATCTTTTTCCCTACCTCTTCTTTGGTGCCACCATGAAAAGCCAATCCCTTTTTAGAAAGCTCCAAGAGCTTTTTTATGCCATTCATTTCAGGTATTTCAAAGAATGTATCTCCTAAAAAGTCTTGCCTGAATTGAACAACCGTTTCAGAGCTATTCCCTGTAAGTCTATCAGTAAAACCGTAGTGAGGTAGGTTCGCACCCATTAACACCAAGTCACCATCATTGAAGTAAGACATGTGCCTACCAATATGACGCTTTCCTGTTCCTCCCTTCACATAGATAAGTTCAACCTCTGGATGAAAATGCCAGTTGGCCAAAGTATTCTCACAAGACTGATTATACTGCCGAACCAAAAAGCTACTCCCAAAAGCTGGGTTAATCTGTTCTAAAGATGGTTTGTTTGGCATAGACGTACTCGTTTCCTAAATAACTATACAAAATTACTCAATAGCCCTTCAAGCAATATATGCTAATTTAACTCTTTTATGTGCTAAAATCACAATACCCTGATTTCAAAACATTCATTAGGTTAATTTAGAACATAAACACACCAATCTGGCAGTAGTCTAGCCCAGCTCAGCGCTATACCTTTGTAATCGTAATTGGTTTAAAACTGAAAACAATTAGCAAAATGAAGACAATAAATAAAGTAATGTTGACAATTGTAATGGTTATGATTTCAACAATTGCCATAGCTAATGAGAGACCAACTGTTAAGGTAAAGAGTGTAGAAGCGAAAACCATAGCAGTATTGGCTACTGGTTATGGAGAGGTAAAAACAGATATCACGCTTAAAAGCGGAAACGGTAGAGTTTTCTATAGAGAAACTGTAAAAGGTGGTGAAAACTATGCTAAAAGACTAGATATGTCGGAAATGCCGAACGGTGAATACACCTTAGAAATAGAGAACAAAAATTCTTTCACGGCCATTCCAGTAAAGCTAGAGCTAAACACTGCAGTAGTTAATTCTAAAGATGAAGTCACTATTGTAAAACCAACCCTTAATGTTGTAGGAGATAAGCTCAACGTAGCTTTTGCTGACCAAAACACTGAAGAAGTTTGGGTTTCAATCTTTGACAACAACTCAAACAGGTTGGCATATGAAAAAGTATCTACCGAAAACAGGAAAAGATTCGACCTTTCTAGATTAGAAAAGGGCGACTATACAGTTCTCATGTTTACAAAAGGGAAGAAATTCATACAATCAGTATCTCTAGAGAAATAATCGAAGAGATTTTTAAAACGAAGAAGGGGCTCAAGAGCCCCTTTTTTTGTCTTAAACCATTTTCATTTTCATCTTCTTCTTGAGTTCCTCAATGGCCTGGCCAAACTTCTGGTCTATGTCCATCATGTCACTCACCGATTGCACAGCATGAATGACTGTACTGTGGTCCCTGCCTCCAAAGTGGTAACCAATAGATTTTAATGAATGATTGGTGTATTCTTTACAAAGATACATGGCCACCTGACGGGCAATTACAATTTCCTTCTTACGGGTCTTATCCTTTAGGTCTTCAACACTAATCTGGAAGTACTCTCCTACCGTTTTCTGAATGTAATCTACGCCAACTTCAGACTCAATATCATGAACAATATTCTTAAGCGTCTGCTTGGCCAACTCTAAATTAATGTCTGTCTTATTCAGTGTGGCATGTGCAATTAAGGAAATTAACACACCTTCTAGCTCACGAACATTGGTATCTACGGAATAAGCCAAATACTCAACTACATCATCCGGAATATAGATTCCGTCCGACTGCATTTTACGCATGATGATAGCCATTCTTGTTTCGAAGTCTGGCATCTGAAGATCGGCCGTCAGTCCCCACTTAAATCTAGAAAGCAATCTGTCTTGCAGTCCTTTCAAATCTCTAGGAGCTCTGTCGGAAGACATGATGATTTGCTTGCCGTTCTGGTGTAAGTGATTGAAGATATGGAAGAACATCTCCTGTGTTTTTTCCTTTCCAGAAAAGAACTGCACATCATCAATAATCAAAGTATCTACCTGAAGGTAATAATTGGTAAAACTTTGAATGCTGTTATTCTTAATAGCATCAGTGAATTGCGTGGTGAACTTCTCTGAAGAAACATATAAAACGAAGTTTCCAGAAGTAGCCTCACTTACCTTATTTCCTATGGCTTGCACCAAGTGGGTTTTTCCCAAACCAACACCACCGTATATCATCAATGGGTTAAAGGAAGTTATACCCGGCTTTTCTGCCACAGCAATACCAGCCGATCGAGCTAGCCTGTTGCAGTCTCCTTCTATATAATTGTCAAAACTGTAGTTTGGGTTAAGATTGGAATATCTTGAGTTTTTATCCAAAGAAGGCATTTCGAATGGATTTACCACCTCTTGCTTACCATTGGCATTATCCCAACTATTGTTTTTATGCTGTCTCTGGTTTGGTAGAGTCACTGAGTATGCCTGATTCTGCATACTTCCACTATCCACAATAACCGAATACTCTAGTTTACCCCCAGGTCCTAATTGATTTTGTATACACTGCCTCAACAAGTGCACATAATGCTCTTCTAAGTATTCATAGAAAAACTGACTTGGAACCTGAATAGTGAGGGTTTCTTGGTTTAAACTCAATGGTCTTATAGGCTCAAACCATGTCCTAAAGCTCTGATCGCCAACCTGTCCTCGAATAAAATCGAGGCAATCATCCCATACCGAAGTTTCGCTTTTTACCATCAACAATTCAAACTTATGACCCTCATTTTCTTTTGAAGGGGAACAAAATTGAAAAAAAACAGACAGAATGGAAAGCTGATTAGAGCTTTGGGCGGAAAATAGTTTTCCCCACTAATCCACATGTTATCCACATTCCGTTTTGTTAATAACTGACACTGAGATAGTCATCGTACAATTCCTATCCACAAAATCACCCATCAGAAAATTTTAGTCCGCTAGCTTAAAAAACGTATTTTCGCACAAGTAAAGTGTGATATATGAGTAGTGGATTATTTCAAGAATTTGAAAAACAAACTGCTGAAGATTGGACGGAAAAACTTCGAGGCGACCTACGCGGGCAACCAGTAGAGTCGTTATTGTGGAAAACCCAAGGAATCTCTGGCAGGCCTTTTTATACGGCAGAAAACCTTGACTTCGAACCATTTAATTACAGCCGCTTCAGTGATGAGCCCACCCTTTTTGGCGATCGCTATTGGGTCAATTATCAACCAATTGTGGTTGAAGATGACAAAGCAGCGAACCAAAAGGCTTTGGGTGCATTAGAAAATGGCGCAACCGGAATAGTCTTTCAGCTTTCTGCAGCACCAGACTGGAGCTTACTGCTAAAAGATATCCAGCCTGCTTACTGCAGTCTGTCTTTTGTTTTGTCAGAAGCAATTCAAACAGCAGATTTCATAACCTCTTACGATCAATATTTAAGTAAGGCAGATGTAGATATAGAGAAGGTATCAGGCTTCATTTCAACAGCTCATTCTACGTTGGCCTCCATAGGGAAGCTCAAGTCTTTAGAGGTTGCCGTTGTTAAAGAAGAAAACGCAGCCCTGTCACTAGCGCTAACTTTAGCTGAACTTATTGAAAAGGTAGATCAGCTAACCAGCAATGGGGCTCAGGTAGAAGATTGTGTCAGCAACACTTTTTTTAGACAGACAATTTCAAACGATTTCTTTATAGAAATTGCCAAACACAGAGCTCTGAGAAAGCTTGCCGAATCGATTATTTCAGCCTACGGAATTAATGAACCATCGGTACAAATCATTAGCCAAGCTGGCCCTTGGACCGCAGAAATTGACGACCCACATAGTTTTATGCTACATGCTACTACCCAAGCCATGTCGGCCATAATAGGAGGAACAGACGGGTTGATCGTTCAGCCATTCTATAACATCTTCCCAGAAAAGCATTCTCTGGCAGAAAGAATAGCCAGAAATATCTCTTCCATTCTGAGCGAAGAGTCTTACCTCAATAAAATGGTAGATCCTGCCGCTGGCTCTTATTATATAGAAGAGCTAACTCACACTTTATATAATGATGCACTGACTCTTCTACAAAAAATTGAAGACAATGGCGGATTGAGCAAAACGGATGTAGAACAGTTGAAAAGTGAAGCCCAATGAGACCGGATTTAAATAACATTAAGCCAACCCAACAATCTGCTAAATCTACTGAAGTGTGGAAGTCTGCCGAAGGAATTGACATTCCTTCGAGCTTAGAAGGCATTGAACTCAAGTCCATTGAACACCTTGGCTTTGGAGCAGGGGTTCCGCCCTATTTGAGAGGGCCATATAGCTCCATGTATACCGTTAGACCTTGGACAATCCGCCAGTATGCTGGTTTTTCTACAGCTGAAGAATCAAACGCATTCTACCGAAGAAACCTCGCTGCTGGACAGAAAGGACTTTCTGTAGCCTTCGATTTAGCCACTCACCGTGGTTACGATTCAGACCATCAAAGGGTAGTGGGCGATGTAGGAAAAGCCGGTGTAGCCATCGACTCCATTTTAGATATGGAAGTCCTTTTCGACCAAATTCCACTAGATAAGATGTCTGTTTCCATGACCATGAATGGTGCGGTAATTCCGATTATGGCATTCTACATTGTGGCTGCCGAAGAACAAGGCGTGAGTAAAGACAAACTTTCAGGCACCATTCAGAATGATATTTTGAAGGAGTTTATGGTGAGGAATACCTACATCTACCCTCCCCTGCCTTCTATGAGAATTATTGGAGATATTTTCGAATACACCTCCAAGAACATGCCTAAATTCAACTCTATCAGCATTTCTGGCTATCACATGCAAGAAGCTGGAGCAACTGCAGATTTAGAGTTGGCTTATACTTTGGCTGATGGTCTTGAGTATTTGAGAACAGGTATTGAAGCAGGCTTAGATGTAGACGACTTCGCTCCAAGACTTTCATTTTTCTGGGCTGTTGGCATGAATCACTTCATGGAAATAGCCAAAATGAGAGCAGGCCGATTGCTTTGGGCAAAAATTGTGAAGCAATTCAACCCAAAAAATTCTAAGTCTATGGCTTTGAGAACGCATAGCCAAACTTCTGGCTGGTCGCTAACGGAGCAAGACCCTTTCAATAACGTAGCCAGAACTTGTGTGGAAGCCTTAGCCGCAGCCATGGGCCATACGCAATCGCTACACACCAATGCGTTAGATGAAGCCATTGCTTTACCAACAGATTTCTCCGCAAGAATTGCTAGAAACACCCAAATCTACTTGCAGAAGGAAACTGGAATTACAAGAGTAATTGACCCTTGGGGCGGCTCTTACCATGTTGAATATTTGACAGATCAGCTAGTGAAGAAAGCTTGGGCACTGATTGAAGAAGTAGAAGAAATGGGCGGAATGGCCAAAGCCATTGAGCAAGGTCTTCCAAAGATGAGAATTGAAGAGGCTGCCGCTAGAAAGCAAGCTAGAATTGATTCGGGAAAAGACACCATTGTGGGCGTAAACAAATATGCGGTAGATGAGAAAACCGATATTGAACTACTTGAAGTAGACAATACTGCTGTTCTAAAATCTCAAATTGCTCGCCTTGAGAAATTGAGAAAAGAACGCAACTCTGATGAGGTAGAAGCCGCACTTTCAGCCATTACCCAATGTGCGGAGACAGGTGAAGGCAACTTATTAGAGTTAGCAGTAGAAGCCGCCAGAAAAAGAGCTTCGCTTGGAGAAATCTCTATGGCCATGGAAAAAGTATTCGGCCGACATAAAGCTGTAACACAAACCATTTCGGGCGTATATTCGAGTGAAGTGAAAGAAAACGAAGACTTTATTAAGGCCAGAGACTTGGCAGATAAGTTTGCTGAATTAGACGGCAGAAGACCAAGAATCATGGTGGCCAAAATGGGGCAGGACGGGCACGATAGAGGTGCCAAAGTAATTGCTACCAGCTTTGCCGACATGGGCTTTGATGTAGACATAGGGCCACTTTTTCAAACTCCTGCCGAAGCAGCCATGCAAGCTGCTGAGAACGATGTGCATATTATAGGCGCCTCTAGTTTGGCCGCAGGCCATAAGACTTTAGTTCCTCAGCTAATTGAAGAACTCAAGAAAATAGGCAGAGAAGATATTATGGTAATTGCTGGTGGAGTAATTCCTCCGAATGACTATGACTTCCTTTTTGAATCTGGTGTTTCGTTTGTTTTCGGTCCGGGAACTGTCATTGCTAAAGCGGCTCAGGAAATTCTTGAGAAACTAATTGAGGAATGAGCCGAATAATTGATAAGCTAGCCTGGATAGAAATAGTTGACGGAAAGATTTTGGTAGCTCGCTCCATTGGCAAGAATGTATTTTACATTCCTGGAGGTAAGCGAGAACCAGGAGAGAATGATGATGAAGCGCTGTTGAGGGAGATAGATGAGGAACTTTCTGTAGCGCTTCTTCCAGCTTCTTTAGAGCACTTCGGAACTTTCGAAGCGCAAGCTCACGGTCAACCTCTTGGCGTTCAAGTGCAAATGACTTGCTATTGGGCCAAATACACAGGAACTATAAAGCCTGCGGCCGAAATTGAAGAAGTAAGATGGCTCAATTATAAAGACAAACCATTGGTCTCTTTTGTAGACAGAATTATCTTTGATGAGCTTCAGAAGAAGGGGCTCTTGAGCTAAATATTGACGCTTCCATTTTCAAGTATCACAAATAAAGGATTTCTTTGTTGCTAGCATCGGAATTTGGGTTTTATGCAGATATCAGAAGTCAAAAAAAAGGATCAGGAAAAAGCATTTCTAGACGTAGCTAGGGCGCTATACAAAAACGATCCAGAGTGGGTTTGTCCACTGGATTCCGATATTGACGCAGTTTTCGATCCTTCCAAAAACACTTTCTACCAACACGGTGAAGCCACTCGCTGGATTCTTAAAAACGATCAAGGCTCAGTTATTGGCAGAATAGCCGCCTTCATCAATGAAAAGAAGGCCAATTATGGCGACAAGAGAATTGGAGGTATAGGCTTTTTTGAGTGCATTGATGATTCAGCAGCAGCCAACTTAATGTTCGATACGGCCGTTGAGTGGCTAAAAGAAAGAAAAGTAACTACCGTTGATGGCCCTATTAACTTTGGCGAGAACGATCAGTACTGGGGACTTTTGGTAGAAGGTTTTACTCAACCATCTTACGGAATGGCTTATAACCATCCTTATTACCAAAAGATGTTTGAAGACTATGGCTTTTACGTAAAGATGGAGCAAATAACCAATGAGTTTAACCTTGAAAAAGGTTTAAGCCCTAGGTTTGTAAAAATTGCAGAATACGTAATCAAACGTAGACCAAACCTGACCACAAAGCCATTCGATCCGTCTAAAATCGATCAGTTTGCTGAAGATTTTATGGACATCTATAATTCGGCTTGGGCAGAGTTCGAAAACTTCACGCCTATCAAGAAGGATTACGTGATAGAGACATTCAGAAAAATTAAGCCAATTGTTGACCCTGGTGTTATTCAATTCGCTTATGTGAACGATGAACCTGCCGCCTTCGTGATGTGTCTTCCTGATGTGAATCAAATCTTCAAGAAATTCAATGGCAAACTTAACCTTTGGAATAAGCTTCGTTTCCTGTACCTGAAAAAAACGAATTTCATTACTCGCGTTAGAGTGGTAGTAATGGGCAGTAAGCCAAAATTCCAGAATATGGGGCTGGAGTCTGTGTTGACCTATCGTGCTTTTCAGCATACCATTAACAACACCAACGTAAAAGACATTGAACTTTCATGGGTGGGAGATTTTAACGATAAAATGCTGGCCATTCACAAAGGCTTAGGTGCCGAACCATCTAAGAAGCATATTACCTATAGGTTGGAATTGAACTAACTACTAGCGATTCCTTAGTCCCTTTAGGGACAGAATATTGGTAAAATCTCCTAGCAAACTCTTTCGTTTGTGCCTTTAGGTACAAAACATCCTTTTCTTCTGTACCTAAAGGCTCAGCTATGAACTGATGTAAAGACTAACTACCTACCTACATTTAGTCCCTAACGGGACGAAAATACCTGAACTAAGACTCTCGAGAAGGCAAACTAAACAACCATTTGTTGAGCCTTACCCCAAAGATTTCGAGTAAAACAAATACAGCGAGAATACCATATTCAATCATTACTACATCAATCCGATCTTGATATTCTCCGCCAGAGTAGTTGATATATGTTAGGAAGATAAGGTAAGACCAGAGAAACGGAAAACGCACGTTTGAAAATACACTGACTGCCAATAAAGGAATAGCATACCACGGGTGCACTGTGGTAGCAAACAGCAAGTACAGCAGCCAAACCCACACCATTTGCCTTGGCCAATCACCACTCTTTTTAGCGGCCAAAGAGTAGATCATGATGCTTACGAAGGTAGCTGCCATCATCCATTTTCCTGACTGTTCAATGATGTTATGGCCGAAGGCTTCGAACCCATACCACCTAGCCAAATAATAGAAGCTGCCATTAAACTCAAACTTCTGGAAGTAAAGCGACATGCTTTCCCAAATGGCCCAAGCATGAGCAGTGTTAATCATCGGCAGAAAAGTAACAGCCAACGTAGCAACTACAATCAGGCCGTAAATCAGTGTTTGCTTGAAACCAATCTTTCTAATCAGCAAAGGCAGAGCAATTAATGGAATGAACTTAGTGGCTACGGAAAGCCCGAAAAACACAGCCGACCAATTCAGTTTCTTTTGTTCAAAATACCACACAGCCTGTAGTAAGAAGAAAATGACAATAGCTTCGAAGTGCAGATTTCCAGTCAACTCTAAAATCACCAGCGGATTCAAAGCATAGATTAATCCGTACTTCTGCGGAAGTCCATAATGAGTCAGGAGCTTTTGAATCAGGCGAATATTACCTAGTTCAAACAGCAGCAAGATGATGCGAATCACAACAGTCGACCAAATAATTGAATTGGGCGAAAACAGAGCTCCGATAAAGAAAATCACCTGATTAAGCGGTGGGTAAACGCTGAAGTACTCCTTAGAGTTGAGTTTAGCAAAAAGCGCTTGGTCAACCCCTTCTATGTTTTGGTCTAAAAAGTAAGCAGGTAAGTGTTTATAAGGATCTTCCAGCGAAGTAAGCAACCTGCCATCCCACACAAAGCGGAAAATATCATCAGAAAGCTTAGGCACAGAGGCAATCAGCAATACCCGAAGCAGCATGCCCCAGTAATAGGCTAGCTCTTCCTCACCATTATCTAGTTTTTTGCAGATGACAACAATAGCTGCGAAGAAAAGTGTGTAGGCCGAAATGAGTTGAACCGTGGATTCCCTTGGAACAAAGTAGCCAATGTAAATGGTAAGTGCTGCGCTGAGAATGAAGGCCGTATTCAGCCAATAGTTTTGCTTAGGCATGGCGAGTGTGTTGTACCGAATAGTAGAACACAAGCAAGAAACCTAAACTCAACAAAATATGAAAGGGCAGCAGAGCAAAATCATTGAAGTAAAATGCAAGCCCTAAACCAGCAAAGAAATAGAGACTCAACAAGCCTTCAATTACTGTTAAAGGATTGATTTTTTTGCTGAAGTAAATATTCCCTTTCCAGCTATCTTTCTTGTCTTTGATGTTGAACTTCGGGGTTCTGACAAAGGGGCTCTTTTTACCCATTAGCCCTTCAAAAACCGCTAGCGCATTATGGACAGATAAGCCCAAGAAAACTGAAAGTAGCATAAACATTTGCGGAGCAAACGTCTTTAAATTCTGCCAAAAACTGAGTTCATCATCTTTGAAACCATTCCAATAAAAGATGACTAAGAAGACATAGCCCATCAAAAACATCATGGAAATGTTCATGAGCCATTCCCAGCTATCAGACTGATTTCTAATAAATAAAACGGGGACGCTTAACAGAGCGGTGATAACTATACAGATGAAAACTGCCGAATTGAGCAAGTGGAAAGTAGCATGAAATTTAGTACCCAAAGGCAGCGGTGCCTTCAACACTTTTGGCAAGAGCTTTCTACTGGTTTCGGCAGCTCCTTTTGTCCAGCGATATTGTTGTGATTTGATAGCCCCCATAGCCGCAGGCAATTCTGCAGGTGCCACAATTTCTGGGGTGTAGAAGATTTTCCAGCCATTAAGCTGAGCGCGGTAACTTAAGTCAAGGTCTTCAGTAAGTGTATCGGCCTTCCAACCGCCAGCATCTGCAATACAGGTTTTTCTCCAAATGCCTGCGGTACCATTAAAGTTGAGAAAGTGCCCCCCTTGCGCTCTACCATTTTGCTCCACTCTGAAATGCGTATTCAAACCAAAAGCTTGGAGCTTAGTGAGCATTGAATACTTTTCGTTAATGTGCCCCCAACGGGTCTGAACCACCCCAATTTTTTCATCACTATCAAAGTGTGGAACGCTCCCTTTCAAGAAATCTGGCTGAGGCACAAAGTCAGCATCAAAAATAGCTAAGAACTCCCCTTTAGCAATGCTTGTTCCGTACTGAAGCGCACCTGCCTTAAAGCCTTTTCTATCTTCCCTTCTTACATGTTGAATGTCTAGTCCCTTCTGTTTCCACTCATTTACTTTAGCCGCAACGAGCTCAACAGTTTCATCATTAGAGTCATCAAGTACCTGAATTTCGAGTTTATCTTCTGGCCACTCGAGTTTGGCCACCGCATCGATTAATCGTTCAACTACATACAGTTCGTTATAAATGGGCAACTGAACCGTAACAATAGGATATCTATAATCTTCTGTAACCTTGGCAGGTTGTTTAATTAAGCCCTTTCTAGATGCTTTTCGGTACTGATACACCAAAGAAAGTTGCGAAATACTGTAAAGAAAAATGAACAGTAGCGCACCTGTGTAGCAAGTAAGAATTAGTAGTTCTAGCCAGTACATTATAGATACTTAAAAATGGTGTATAAAATTTTATATCCGGCCATAACCGTGCCCTTCACTGTTCCAGACACTTTGCTAACCCCAATTCTTCGCTTATAGTTTACAGCTACTTCGGTACACTTGAGTTTATGCTTGGCAGCCTTAAGCTGCATCTCTACAGTCCAGCCGTAATCTCGATCTACCATCCCGATCTCCATCAGCTTGTCATACTTGATAGCTCGAAAAGGCCCTAAGTCTGTAAACTTGACACCGTAAAACCATTTAAGCAAAGTAGTAGCCAGCCAGTTACCGAATACTTGGGGAACAGTCATGGAGCCTGATTCTCTCCTGCCTAAAGCTCTGGAACCAATTACTAAGTCGAAATCTCTTTCAATAATGGGACTCACCACTTCTGGCAACTGTTGTGGATAGTCAGAATAATCGCCATCTAAAAACACCACTATATCTGTAGTAGGAAGCTCTTTGGTTATGTATTCTATCCCTTTGAGACAAGCATTACCATAACCAGGAGTCATTTCGGTAAGCACCGTTGCCCCTGCTTGTTGAGCAACCTCCACTGTATTATCTGTTGAAGCATTGTTCACCACAATCACCTCTTCCACCCATTCTGAAGGAATATCCTTCACAACATGAGCTACCGACCTTTCTTCATTAAAAGCGGGGATAATTACTCTGATTTCTGGTTTCTCTCTCTTCAAAACAAAGCGCAAAGCTAAAAAATATAGTCTTGTAGAAAGCTAAAGAGTTGAAGCTAAGTTCCATCTTTAAATGATTGCTTGATTTGATGTCGGCTGAAGAACATTTCGTCAAATCGGATTGTAGTGAGTTCTACCCTTTTCCGCTCCCCTCCCAAAACCTCGGTAAAGAGGGGCAACAATTGCTGTAAGAATCAGACAAAATTGTTCTTTCCTGCACTTAGAACCGTGCTCCTCCTACGGGGGAAGAGACGAGATGGGGGCTTTCAAGTAGATTTCAGACATTTAGATGATTTACAAAAGAACAGTCTTAAGCCCCCTATAAGAGCCAATTCTCCCAACCTCTTCCGGTGCCCCGAGACTTCGGGGCGGAACGCCAAGGAGGAGTATCCGTGCAAACATCGTTTGGCAGAGTTTCATAGATGTGCCACTTGCTAGGAAGTTACTCTTTAAAGGGGATGTGACCGGAGTCCGGAGGATTCAAAAACCCAAGGCGTCATTCCGGAATTTTTCTTCTCAACTTGATTTGTGAGAAGAAAAATATCCGGAATCTTATTAATTGAAGAATTTAGATACCGGATAAAATTGTCCCTGTCTTAAATTAGGGACAATTTTTCCGGCATGACGTTACTGATTCTATTCTACCAATTGAACCGAATTTCAAACTAATGAGTTTAATACATGTACATACATAGAAATAAAAGAAAGGATTCAAAATGAAAACTGTAGTACATAAATCTGATAGTCGCGGTTATGCCAACCACGGATGGTTGAAAAGCCGTCACACCTTTAGTTTTGCTAACTATCATAACCCTGAGCGCGTTCACTTTGGCGCATTAAGGGTATTAAATGATGATGAGGTGGCCGAAGGAATGGGCTTTGGCACTCACCCACATGAGAACATGGAAATTGTGTCTATTCCGCTACAAGGAGATTTAGAGCACAAAGACAGCACGGGAAGACATAAAGTGATTCGTCAAGGCGATGTACAAATCATGTCGGCAGGTTCTGGAATTAGCCACTCGGAGTACAATCATAACAAAGACGAAGAGGTGCACTTTCTCCAAATTTGGGTTTTCCCGAAAGAGAAGAATATTGAGCCGAGATATGAGCAAAAAACTTACGAAGTAGAAGACCGAATGAACAAGTTTCAGACGGTAGTATCTCCAGAAGGGGGCGATGCTTTGTGGATCAATCAAGATGCTTTTTTCAGTCTGGCCAATCTAGATGCTGGAACCAAACTGAACTATGATGTTAAAAAGCCAGGGAACGGAGTCTATTTCTTTGTACTCAATGGCGATATGGAAGTAGCTGGTGAAGCCCTAACCACTCGCGATGCGGTAGGTGTTTCTGAAACAGAGAGCTTTGAAGTGAAAGCCAAGTCTTATGCTGAAGTACTAGCTATTGAGGTACCAATGGAGTTCTAAGCCTCTGTCTTTTTAATAGTAAGGCCCTCAGTCCTTTATGGGCTAAGGGCCTTTTATTGCCCCAATCTTTGACAAACTTTTATTAAGAGTGTTTGAATAAGCTTTGGTCTTTGTTGCTGTCTCGAACTTAAGTTTGTCAAAGGTAATCTGTGAAATGGTATGGAGACTTGAGTTTACATGGACATTTTTTAGGTTACAAGTCTACTTTTCCGTTTGACCTTCGGTACTGACGGAAAGCCACATCAGTACCGCAGGTCAGATGGAAGGCCTAGCAACATACCGTGAAATTAAAACAAGCCCCAACCGCCTCCTTGGAGTTAGTAAATCTTGCTTTGAAATCACCCTTTTTTAAGAGGAAATGACCGCAGAACAGAGGGGTATTTTAACTATCATTGCAGCATGAGAACTGACTATAACCTTCGTGAAATTACTCTTCAAGCTTTTGAGGAATTTTTAATGGTCGATGACAAAGATGCTGCGGTGAAACCAGCTCCGAATAAATGGTCGGCAAAGGAGATTTTAGGTCACCTGATTGACTCTGCCTCAAACAATCATGGCCGCTTTGTCCGTGCTCAGTTCTCAGACGACTTAATCGTAACTCCATACGCTCAAAATGACTGGGTTGAAGCTGCTGATTATCAGAATATGGATTGGCAAGACCTACTCATTACCTGGAGGCAAATGAACATTCTGGTTTCTAACATCATGTACAATACTACTCCTGAAGTTAGGGATAAGCAACGTACGGAGCATAACCTCCACAAAACCGCTATGGAACCTATTGCCGAGGGAGAGCCTACCACTTTAGGCCATTTTATGGAAGATTATGTGTTTCACCTGAAACATCATTTGGGGCAGATTAGAACTTTGATAAGTATTGAGTATTGAGTATTGAGTATTGAGTATTAAGTATAAAATGAAAAAACCACTCATTTCAATCATCCTTCTCATTTTTCTTACTGCTTGTTGCACCGAAAAAGAAAAAACAGAACTTTCAGAACTAGCAATCTCAGCTGGTATTGAAGAATTTTTCATCAAAGACTCCAAGAACGTTGAATTTGCAATCGTTGATGAAGGAAAACACAATATCATAATTGCAAAAGACAATCTTGGTTGGGATAATATTTCTGTTGATGTCAGAGAAGGAATCGAGCATCTAATATCATCTCCACAATGGCTATCAATACAGGAAAATAAAATGACACAAGGGGTTCTGTTGACTAATGAAGTCAGTGATCAGACAATTGGCTTAATTAGCATTACTAAGTCTTATGAATTACCAAATGGAGATGGTCTGATCTATTTCGATTTGCTGTGTGGCAATGACTGTGGAGGAGGAAGTTTTTATCTATTCAAAAAGGAGTCCAATAAATGGATACTTAAAAACTCATATCCTGTTTGGGGTGGTTTTTGGTTTGAATAAAACCCTATCTCAAGACTCAAGACACAATACTTTTTACTATTTAGCTATTTCAATACTTTCGTTGCCCACTATAATAGCTGGAGCTTCAGTTCTGTTTTCATCAGGGCCATTTTCCAGCTTCAATACGCCTCTTGGACATACGGCCGAGCAAATGCCACAACCCACACAAGAAGCACGAACTATATTCTGACCTCTCTGGGCATACCAACGCACATCAATACCTTGCTCGCAATAGGTTGAACAGTTTCCGCAAGAGATGCATTGCCCTCCATTGGTAGTAATTCGAAATTTCGACTTGAATCGTTGAATAATACCCATGTAGCCAGCCATTGGGCAACCAAACCTACACCATACTCTAGAACCTAACATTGGGTAGAAGCCAACACCAATTACTCCCGAAAAAGTAGCACCAATGAGAAATCCGTATGGCTTCTGAAAATTGTTATAAATGTTTAATCCAAAGACTTCACCTGTATTCAAGAAATAGCCATAAATAGTAGCGGCTGTCATCACAAAAACAAAAATCATAACACTGTGAATTAACCACCTTTCCAATTTCCAGGCACTGAGCTTTTTAGAGGACAAATGTCGGAAAGGATCACCCGCAGTTTCGGCCAAACCTCCGCAACCGCAAACCCAAGAACAGTACCAACGCTTACCCAAATAGTAGGTAAGAATTGGCGTAAAGACCAAAAACATAGCAATGCCTATAATCAGATATAAAATACCTACAGGTTGATAGGCCTCTTCTTGCATGGCATCTAAGTGCCAGTCATAAAAGTAGTCATAGTCTAAGGGCCACGTGTTTTTGATGTCTGTATCGTAATAGCCAAGGTATTCACCTTGGGCATTAGTAGCATCATTGTAATTAAGTCCGGCCAGTATTTCTGGAATTAGGTAGGCCAAAAACAGTTGTGCGGCAATAACCACTAAGGTTCTCTTGATCTGATAACTATTGCCTCTGTATTTAAGTAAAAATTTTATTCCCAGAGACAGAATAGCTAATGTGTACAGGGTTCCATACATAAACCATTGCGAAGCTGGTTTGCCTTTGAAAAATTGACTCAGTGGATCGAATAGAGCAACAAACCCTTCATTAGCGCCACTCTCTTTATATCCCAAATATTCAGGAAACCAATATAAGAGCACATAGAAAGCTGTAAGAATTACACCTACTGTCCAGCCAATTACTCCTCTGCTGGTCAAGCTTTTAAACATCACCCCATTGTTCTTGATACCTTCCGGCTCGTTCTTATAGAGCCTCCACGAGTAAATAGTAGTTCCTATAATAATTCCGCCTAGCGCCACGGCTAAACCAAGCGCTTTTGGAATAGGCACATTGCCCCATGCTAGAAAAAAGGTGAGTAATCCTAGCCCTGCTAAAGCTAATCCTGCCTTCTGAATGGCATCTGTTTTATCAGGGTGCGGATTGGATATTGATAAACTTGGGTCTGCTTGAGACATATTGTTTGCTTTATGAGACAAAATCTAAAATTCGTTGCCAGCTCTTTTTCTTCAGCTTTAGCTGTGTTCCGTTTTCGGAATTAAACTGATTGATAATTTCTTGCTCGTGCTGTTTATAAAACTCTGGGTTGAAGTTGGCATCACGCAGGTGTTCTAGCACATACTCAACTGACCTCTCTTCTTTGAACCACTTATCGAAGGCATGGTGTCTGAGTCGGAAGCCAAAGTTATTCACCCCAGTAAGCTTGCCTGAGTCTGACTTCCAGCGAAGCCTAAGACAAATTTTACCAGACTCATGTTCCCAATAAAAATCAGATTCATCGTCTTTCTTTTCAGGCCAAACCCAACCGTATGTTTGATATTCAATATCAAAGAACTTAGCAGAGTTAAACCAATTCCCGGGCTTGTATGCGGTTTGTTTGCCAGCCAATGTTCGGCCTAAAACTTCTCCCATCATTCGTCCTGTATACCAGACCTGCTCTATTGGTTTTCGTTCACCATTCGGTTCACGGAACTCAGCACAATCTCCAGCGGCATATACATTTTCTATATTGGTTCGAAGAAATTCATCGACCAAAACTCCTCGGTTCACCTCTATTTCTGAGTTCTTGATAAAACCTACATTCGGAGAAACGCCAGCGGTTAAGCCTACAAACTGACAGACTATAGTCTCACCACTTTTTGTTTTCACCGCCTTAACTCTACCTTGTTCATCGGCTACAATTTCATCTAGCTCTGTGCTTAACCTTAAATCTACATGGTGCTCCAATGCATGCCGGTTAATCATTTCTGATTCTTCCTTAGGCAACACATTACTCCAGAAGCTTTTTTCACGAACCAAAAACGTAACCGGAATATTTCGCGACAGCAGCATTTCAGCCATTTCAATGCCTATAAGTCCACCACCAACTATCACTGCCCGCTGAATATCTTTGGTATTGGCTTCCATCAGCTCCAAATCCTGATAGCTATATAGCCCCTGAACACCTTTAGAGTCTTGACCAGGCCAGCCAAACTTATTGGGCTTAGAACCTGTAGCAATCACTAGCTTATCGTAGTTCAAAGATGAACCATCCTGAAATTGTAGCTCATTTTTAGCGGTATCAACTGCAGAAACATAGGCTCTTTTCAGTTCGATTCTGTTTTTCTCCCAAAACCAGTCTTCATAAGGCTTGGTATGCTCATATTTCATGTGCCCCATGTAAATGTACATTAGGGCTGTTCTGGAGAAGAAATGGTCGGTTTCGGCAGAAATCACGGTTATCCGATCGTCACTCAGTTTTCTGAGGTGCCGGGCAGTGGTTATTCCTGCAATTCCATTTCCGATTATCACTACGTGTTGCATACAGAGGTTATTACACTAAATAAATCGAAACAGGTTTTGTTTCATTGTCACTTCAATGACCTGTTCTTTAAAATGATTCCAATTGCGTTAACTCTTGAAGAATTTATCGGCTACGATGCAACCTTCGGGAGCAACTCCTATCTTTAGTTCAGAATTTAAGTTTAAAATGATGAAAAAATTAATGGAAAGACGTTTGATGGGCATATTAATGATTGCAGGTCTATTGACCTTCGGTCAGCTTGCTTTCGGCCAAAGTAGAGAGAAACGTGATGTAAGCAACTTCAGCGCACTTTCTGTAAGCAGTGCCTTTAAGGTAGAAATTAGTGTTGGAAGTACTGAGTCTTTAGAAATAGAGGCTGAAGACAGATATATGGACGACATTATTACTGAAGTAAGAGGTGGCACTTTGGTGATCAGAATTAGAGACTCTCGCGATACCAAAAGAATGAGAGACAGCCCAAAGGCCTACTTAACCGTTAAATCTTTAGACAGAATAAATGCTAGTGGCGCTGTTGTTCTAAATACCAGAGACGCCCTTAAGGGAAAAAAGTTAGATCTAGAAATATCTGGCGCTACGGTAATAAACTTAGAAATGGAAGTTGAAGAACTTTATCTCGAATCTTCCGGTGCGTGCGTAATCAGCTTAGAAGGTATTGCCAAAGAGCAGGTAGTAAAAACATCTGGTGCTACTACATACCGAGCTTACGATTTAGAGTCTGTTAATGCAGACATTAGAGTAAGTGGTGCAGGATCTGCTAACGTATATGTAACCGGAAAACTAGATGTACACGCCAGTGGCGCTTCAAGCATCAGGTATAGAGGTGGAGCTTCAGTAAATGCAGACACATCTGGAGCTTCTAGTGTTAGAAAAGGAGAATAAAGGTTTTGGGGCAAGACCCAAACTTTAAATATCGATTAAACCCCGGCCGAATTGGTTGGGGTTTATTTTTGTGCCTTAGTGCGGATATCCAGACCAATGTCAGGCTTAAATTTAGGCGAACATATGACCTTCCCACCTGACTTTCGATACTGATGGATTTCCGTCAGTACTGAAGATCAGACGGAAATCAAGGCTGAAAAGCCAAGAGACAATCAAAAAGCATTTATCACATCATGTGCAGCATTCAAAGCTGGGGTTTTACCAGACTGAACTTCTTGAAGCTTTTCTTGATAGCGCTGTTGAACTTCAGGCTTTTTGAAGAAAGATATTTTCAACAACTCGTTCAAGTTTTCTTTGAACCAACTCACTTGCTGATTAGCTCTATTTTTATCGAAAAAGCCATTCCCTACCACTTGAGTCTGAAACTTCGTGAGCATTTCAAAAACTTCTTCCAAACCAGATTTATCTAATGCCGAACAAGTTTTCACTTGAGGAATCCAACCGCTAGGATTTGCAGGAAAAAGATGCAGTGCGTTCTGATATTCAACTTTAGCCCGTTTCGCTTGCTTCAGATTATCTCCATCGGCTTTATTGATAACTACAGAATCGGCCATTTCCATAATGCCCTTTTTTATGCCCTGAAGCTCATCTCCTGCACCTGCCAACATCAGCAGCAAGAAGAAATCTACCATGCCATGCACATGGGTTTCCGATTGCCCTACTCCCACCGTTTCAATAATAATAAAGTCGAAACCCGCAGCTTCGCAAAGCAGCATCACTTCTCTAGTTTTTCCGCTTACACCTCCCAAAGTAGAACCAGATGCAGAAGGCCGAATAAAGGCATTCGGATTTCGCGCCAGCTCTTCCATTCGCGTCTTATCACCCAAAATACTTCCCTTGGTTCGCTGAGAACTAGGATCTATAGTAAGCACAGCCAATTTCTTTCCCTTTTCCGTCAAAAGCGTTCCGAAAGACTCTATAAAGGTACTCTTTCCAACGCCTGGTACACCTGTAATTCCTAGACGGAATGACTTACCTGTATCTGATAAAATGGCCTGAAGTAAGTCTTCGGCCTGCTTCTGGTCTTCTTCTCTATTACTTTCAATCAGGGTAATTGCACGACTCAAAATCACTCTATTTCCTGAGCGGATACCTTCTACCAATTCTTCTGTGCTGAGCTTCCTTCTTTTCATATTGCTGTTGCTCGAAAATAGTGATTTATTCACCAGCTATCGAAATTTCACCGCTCTTGTCTATTATGTTCTAATCCGCACTTTGGCTAATTTGCGTATGTGTCTAAAAAAAGAGTGTTTTTGATAGCTACTGGTCTCACCCTTCTGTTTATAGCCTTTGGAGTATATGTCTTCCGTAATGGAGTTTATAGCTTTTGGGATTCAGATGTAAAACGCATCGACACCCAAGAAGCACAGCAAATGCTTCAGAAAAAAAGCTATGTGTTAATTGATGCTAGGGCTCAAGATGAGTTTGCTGTTAGTCACCTGAAAGGCTCAATACTTTATGAAGAAAGCTTGGTTGATAAGCTCAATAAAAATGAACCTATTTTAATTTACTGCACTATTGGTGTAAGAAGTAATAGGATAGCCAAGCAACTGAGCGATATGGGATTTGAGGTCTATGATATGCAAGAAGGCATTCTAGGATGGGCCAACAATGAGCTGCCCGTAATAGACTCTGCAGGCAATACTACTAAGAACATTCACACCTATAACAAAAGCTTTGCCCCCTTGTTGAAAAAGGGCACTGCTGTTTACTAAATGAAAAAGAAGTTACTCATCATATTCGTAAAAAATCCGAAGCTAGGAAGAGCCAAAACACGATTGGCTGCAACTGTTGGAGAAGAGTCTGCTTTAGCGATATACAAGCGTTTATTAGAAAAGACTAGAGATGCCACGGAACCGCTGCCTTTCGACAAAGTAGTTTGTTACGATCAGTTTGTAGATAGGGAAGACTTATGGCCCAATAAGGGCTTCGAGAAGAATGTTCAGGTGGAAGGTCATCTGGGTGAAAAAATGGAAGATGCTTTTAACCGTGCTTTTGAAGAAGGCTATCAGCAAGTCTGCATCATTGGTAGCGATTGCTACGATCTGACCACGGAAATTATCATGACAGCCTTCCATACTCTAGATAAAACAGATGCTGTTATTGGACCATCTGAAGATGGTGGTTATTACTTGCTCGGGCTTTCCCAACCATGTAAAGAACCTTTTCATAACAAAGAATGGAGTACCGAATCTGTTTGTTCAGAAACTGAGAAGGATTTTGAGAGACTCGGCATGAGTCATGAAAAAATAGTTACACTCAACGACATAGACACCGAAGCAGACCTTGGTGAGTGGGCCGATGATTTAATATTATCTTAGCGCATGGTTACAATAAAAAGCTTACACATATACCCCATTAAGTCATTAGGGGGTATTGAACTTGTTCAGTCGAAAGTTGAAAGAAGAGGCCTTCAGTATGACAGAAGGTGGATGCTTGTTGACGAGAATGGTCGATTTGTAAGCCAAAGAGAAAACCCGAAACTCGCTCTACTACAACCTTCTATGAAGGACAATCTAATTTTTGTTGAAGACAGAAGCGGCACCTTAAGTACCTTGGGTTTTGAGGTGTCTGAACCCAGTTCCTCTCCCATGAAAGTAACCATTTGGGACGATGAGTGCGAAGCAAAACCTTTGGATATGAAAGTGAACCAATGGTTTTCGGAGTTTCTTGGCAAAACCGTTCAACTGGTTTACATGCATGACGATAGCCAGCGCATTGCAGATCAGCGATACGCTCCAGCTAAGGATGATGTAGTCAGTTTTGCAGACGGATATCCAATTTTGGCTATTAGTCAAGAGTCTCTAGACTTATTGAATAGTAAGCTAGAAACGGAGATTCCTATGGATCGTTTTCGGCCAAATCTAGTACTGCAAGGTCTTGAAGCGCATGAAGAAGATGCTTTAGCTCAAATTGAGATTGGTGCGCTAAAGTTATTCGGTGTAAAACCATGCGCCCGCTGCGTAATGACAACCATAAACCAGCAAACAGCAGAAAAAGGAACTGAACCGCTTAAAACTCTAGCCAGCTATAGAAAAACTGGAAACAAGATACTTTTCGGTGAGAACTTTATACCAGAAACTGATGGCTGGCTAAAAGTGGGAGACGACATTAATATTAGAAAACGGAAAAAGGCGCTAGTTTAGCCCCATGAATCCATCGGTTTCTAAAAACACCCAGTTGCTAAAGCAAATGGCCAAAAACCATGGCTTCGATTTTTGTGGTATTTCCAAAGCAGAATTCCTGGAAGAGGAAGCTCCTCGCCTAGAAAGCTGGCTTAAAAAGGGTGCTCATGGAAAAATGAGCTATATGGAAAACCACTTCGACAAACGCCTAGACCCTACCAAACTAGTACCAGGAGCAAAATCTGTGGTTTCACTTCTGTACAATTACTATCCTGAAATCGACCTAGCCGAAACGCACCCAAATCAGAGCAAAATAGCCAAATATGCCTACGGCAAAGACTACCACTTTGTAATAAAAGACAAACTCAAAACGCTGCTTTTAGACTTACAGAAAGAAATAGGTGAGATTGAAGGGAGAGTTTTTGTGGACTCTGCACCCGTAATGGAAAGACAATGGGCCGAGAAATCTGGATTGGGGTGGACGGGCAAAAACACACTACTTATAACCAAAAATCAGGGCAGCTTCTTCTTTTTAGCCGAGCTTATTATTGATTTAGAATTAGAGGCCGATGGCCCTATAAAAGATTATTGTGGAACATGCACACGTTGCGTAGATGCTTGCCCAACTGATGCCATAACACCTTATGAGGTAGATGCTAGTAAGTGCATTTCTTACCTCACCATAGAATTAAAAGAAGGAATACCTGAGGAGTTTAAAGGAAAGATGGAAAACTGGGCTTTTGGTTGCGACATTTGCCAAGATGTTTGCCCTTGGAATCGATTCTCAAAACCGCATCAAGAAGAGGCTTTTTTACCGCCCAAAGAACTTTTAGAGCTCCTTAACAATAATTGGCAAGATTTAACAGAAGAGGTTTTTGGCAAAGCATTTCGTAAATCGGCAGTAAAAAGAACCAAGCTTAAAGGCCTAGAACGCAACCTAGAATTCCTCAAAAACATTTAAGCCCATCGGTTAGGATGGGCTGGGTCTTTTTTAAAAATTATTGTGCTAATACGAACTGTTTTTCGATTATTGGGCCGTATACATGCCCAAACCTGGCATTACACCAGTTTTTCAGCTCTTGTAACTCATCTTTAATGAGTGACTTAATCGCTTTTCTCAACTCTTTTTCGAAAAGGCGGCCATCAAAGCTTACCTTGGCGAGAATAGTCTTGAAATACTCCAGCATGTTAAGAACGTTTTAGGGTTATGAATCTACTTTTTGTTTAGGTCGTACCTACCCATACGTAGGATAAATAATTCAGGTTATATGCTTTCAAAAATGAGTTTATCTTTGAAGACCTATTTCCTGAAAGGGAAACGAATATAAGAAAAAATTATGAGAAATTTTGGCGTTTTTTTATCTGTTCTTGCCTCAATCTTCTGCCTTTCCAGAGCTGCATTTGCTCAGGAAATTTCGGTACAACTTGGGCCAAACGAAGTAGGTATGAATGAGTTCTTTACCATTACTGTTACCGTAAATAATGCAGCAATTAAGAACTACACTGATTTTCCTAATATCGATGGATTTGCAAAGCGAGGTACTTCTTCTTCGAGCAAAACAAATATTGTAAATGGTGAGATATCATCTTCGCAAAGCATTACTCAGCGCTATATGCCGCTGGAAGAAGGCACCTATACACTAGAGCCTTTTTCGCTTGAAGTAAATGGCACAGAAGTGAGCTCTCAAGGCAAAACTATTAAGGTTACGCCTCCTGTAGAAAGAAGACAGAACAACAGGCGCAGGTACGATCCGTTCGATGACTTGTTCGGCAGAAACAGGAATAACACAGAGTCTGAGTTTATGGATGTTAAGGAAGACGCCTTTCTGGCCCTAACTACCGACAAAGATGAAGTTTATGTGGGCGAAGGCTTTACAACAACCTTTGCTTTCTATGTGGCAGATGCCAATAGAGCGCCTCTACAGTTCCATGAGGCTGGCAAGCAGCTTTCCACTATTCTAAAAGATCTTAGACCTGAAAACTGCTGGGAAGAAAACTTCAGCATTGAGAATATTTATGGTGAAAGGGTTGAACTTAATGGCAAAAATTACACTCGCTACAAAATTTACCAGGCCACTTATTACCCACTCAACCTAGAGCCTGTCGTGTTTCCTTCGGTTCCCTTCGAAATGATTAAATACAGAGTGGCTAAATCGCCCTCATTCTTTGGTAGAGACAGACAAGAAGACTTTAAAACCTTCAACACTCGAGAAAAAACTGTAAAGGTTAAAGCCCTGCCTCCACACCCGTTGAAAGACAAAGTAGCTGTTGGTCAGTTTGAGCTTGATGAAAAAATTAGCACCAACTCGGTAGAAACTGGAGAGAGCTTTTCTTATGAGTTTAATATTTATGGCGAAGGAAATATTTCTGGTATTCCTGACCCAAGCATACCAGACACAAAAGAGATGGATATTTACCCTCCTAACGTGGCACAAGACATTAACAGGGGCGCAGGCAGGGTTACAGGCTCTAAAAGATATAGCTACTTCGGTATTCCAAACGAGCCAGGAGAGTATGACCTAAAAGATTATTTCAGCTGGATATTCTTTAATCCTGAAACAGAAAACTACGACACATTAAAGTCTGAAGTGAAGCTGATGGTTACAGGGGAAAGCAAAGAGAATGTATCAATTTCTTCAACAGATTTAGGCTCTTTCTATGACAACATAGATATTGCATCGAACGAATTACAAAGTCTGGATAAAAGCAATGCTACCCAGATAATTGCCAATCTGTTAATTGCTGCTCTTTTAGGAGCCGCAGCGTTTATGTTTATAAGAAAATAATGGGGAGTTCTTTCGGTAATATTTTCAAGATTCATACTTACGGTGAATCGCACGGAGTAGCTTTAGGAGTAGTCATAGATGGTTGCCCAGCCGGCCTAGCAATAGATGAGTGTTTTATTCAATCTGAACTGGACAGGAGAAAGCCAGGCCAATCCAAAATCACTACTCAACGGAAAGAAGCAGATGAGTTTGAAATTGTTTCAGGTGTTTTTGAAGGCAAATCTACAGGCACACCTATTAGCATTATCATCAGAAATGGAGACCAGCGCAGTAAAGACTACTCTCACATAGCCGATAAGTTCAGGCCATCTCACGCTGACTATACTTTTCAGGCCAAATATGGCATTAGAGATTATAGAGGCGGAGGGCGTTCTTCAGCCAGAGAAACAGTTGCTCGTGTAGCAGCAGGAGCCATTGCCAAACTATTGTTAAAACACTATGGTATCTCTTGTGATGCTTATGTTTCTCAAGTTGGGTCATTAAAATTAGAGAAGTCGTATACAGAATTAGACCTCTCTGAGGCCGAAAACAATATTGTTAGATGCCCCGACTCTAGTTTGGCAGAGCAGATGATTGCCCTGATTGATGAAACCAGAAAGAACAGAGACACCATTGGTGGAATAATTACCGGAGTAATTAAAGGCACTCCAGCAGGCCTTGGCGAACCAGTTTTCGATAAACTTCATGCAGAGTTAGGCAAAGCCATGCTCAGTATTAATGCAGTTAAGGGCTTTGAATATGGAAGTGGTTTTGAAGGAGTTAAGTTAAATGGCTCTGACCATAACGATGCTTTTTATAAGGAAGAAGAGCAGATTAAGACCAAAACCAACCTTTCTGGTGGTATTCAGGGTGGCATTAGCAATGGAGAAGACATTTATTTTAATGTAGCTTTCAAACCTGTGGCTACCATTATGCAAGATCAGGAAAGCATTAATGAAGCTGGCGAAAAGGTGACAGTCTCCGGAAAAGGTCGTCACGATCCTTGTGTGGTTCCTCGAGCAGTGCCCATCGTAGAAGCTATGTCAGCTTTGGTTATTGCCGATTATTTGCTAATTAGCAGGTCAAATCGACTTTAATAACCCTCTTTCCTATTCATGAAGAAGCTTCCTTTGCACATTAAAATCATGTTAGGCCTAGTAGCCGGTGTGATCTGGGCATTTGTCTCTAGTTATTTAGGCTGGAATCAATTTACAATAGACTGGATAGACCCTTTCGGACAAATCTTTATCCGAATGCTAAAATACATAGCGGTTCCTCTAGTACTATTTTCCATTATTGGTGGAGTTTCTAGCCTTAAAGACATGTCGCAATTAGGCAGAATGGGAGGTAAAACGCTTGGCTTCTATATGGTAACTACGGTTACCGCTGTGGGGCTTGGCTTACTCTTAGTAAATGTACTTCAGCCAGGTAAATTTATTGATGAAGAGCAGCGCATAAAAAACAGACTACAATACGAAAGATGGGTACAAGCTACTGATGGTGTTGAGATTCTAGATGGTAAAAACCTTCTGAACGACCCAAAATATAATACTATAGATGCTGGTGAATTAGAACTTGATGAGGCCACCAAAGCTGACCTTGATGCCAAAATGCAGGTTGCCGAAAAGAATAAGGGTGCTGGTCCGCTTCAATTTATAGTTGATATGGTTCCAGAGAACATTGTTCTTTCCTTATCCAATCAGCAGCTCATGCTTCAGGTCATATTCTTCGCTATATTCTTCGGCATTACTATGGCCATGATACCTGATGAAAAAGTTAAAGGCCTTGCCGACTTTGTAAATGGCACCAATGAGGTATTCCTCAAAATGGTGGATTTGGTAATGAAAGCAGCTCCTTTCTTTGTATTTGCCCTTTTAGCCGGTATCATAGCAAAAATGGCAGACACACCTGCTGAGGTAATTGAGGTTTTCAAAGGACTTGCCAGTTATTCAGGCACACTTGTTCTGGGTTTACTCTTCTTAATATTTGTGTTCTACCCAGTAATTATCAAGCTATTCACTAACATTAATTACAGAGCCTTCTTTAAGAAAATGGGTCCTGCTCAGTTAATGGCGTTTTCAACCAGCTCTAGTGCTGCAACGCTTCCTGTAACTATGGAGTGCGTTGAAGAAAACATGGGTGTTTCTAAAAAAGTAGCCAGCTTTGTTTTACCTGTTGGAGCTACCGTAAATATGGACGGCACCAGCCTTTATCAAGCAGTAGCGGTTGTATTCTTAGCACAAATGCACATGGTAGAACTCACTGCAATTCAACAATTAACTATTGTGCTTACCGCCACTTTGGCGTCTATAGGTTCGGCTGCTGTACCAAGTGCAGGCTTAATTATGATGATTCTTGTACTTCAGTCTGTGGGGCTTAACCCTGCTTGGGTTGCTATTCTTTTCCCTGTAGATAGGCCATTAGATATGCTTAGAACAGTGGTAAATGTAACAGGCGATGCATCTGTTTCTACCATTGTGGCTAAAACAGAAGGAGAATTACAAGATGCCTAAGAACTAATCTTGTACCTTTGCGGTTAATACAGCGCAAAAGAGAATAGTTATGAGACCTGTTAATATTTACATGGAGGCCAATCCGAACCCAAACTCAATGAAGTTTGTGGTTAATTTTATGCTACTACAAGACGGTGTTAGTTTTGATTACCCTAATGTAGAAGCAGCCGATCAGTCTCCCCTAGCTCAGGAATTATTTAAACTACCTTATGTTGATCGTGTTTTTTACATGAGCAACTTCATTACCGTAACAAAGAAGGAAGAGGTAGAATGGCAAGAAATTCAGGATGAGGTTAAGTCGGTAATCAAACCTTATTTAGAAAATGAGAAGCCTTTACTTCTTGAAGAACTAGATAAAGATCCACTATTTGACGAAAACGATTCTGAAGTAGTGAAGAAGATTAAAGGGATTTTGGACGAATACATCAGGCCAGCTGTTGAGCAAGATGGTGGAGCCATAGGTTTCTCCTCTTTCAATGAAGGCATTGTAACCGTTAGTCTCCAAGGTTCATGTAGTGGCTGCCCAGCGTCTACAGTAACTCTAAAAAATGGAATTGAAAACCTGCTGAAACAGATGCTTCCTAATGATGTAAAGGAAGTAGTGGCAGAGGAAGGCTAAGAATTTTTAGCCCATAAAGAAAAAAATCCCTGATCTGAAGATCAGGGATTTTTTTTGACCCTTAAGCTGCCCTAGTTATTCAACTTCTTGCTAGCGAAGAATGAAGCAATAAAACCTGCGCCAATCGTAAGGAAAATACTTACAAAATAAGGCAATGGATCTCCTGAATGCCTAGACCATCCCCATTCATGAACTAGACTAGATAGGGCAAACCCGAGAATTATGCCTGTGCCAATAGATATGAATACGATACCCAGTACTACGGTAAAAAAGTAATTCTTCTTTTTGGGCTCCGTTTGAAAGAGCTTGGCATCTGCCCCTTTTTCAATAAGCATCATTCTTTCTTTATGTCTAGTGTGATAATAGTAGTAAACAAGACCAACTGTTCCTCCTATTGAGAACACAAAGAATAAAGCAGTAACTAAACCTCCGTCCATGATTTTTCAATTTTAAGTTCTACAAGCTTTGATGTCGAACAGTAGAATCAGGTTACACCCATTTTAAAAATTAGCCAAAAAAATTCTTCAGCCCGGTAACTATTAAAAAATGTAACTTGAACTGTAACCTAAAATATTAGCCTGTAGTCAAACCAGAAAAATGAAAGGCCACAATGAACGGTATGCAATGGAATTGATTATCGCTAAAGTAAAACAAGGCGATATGGTTGCATTCAATGCCCTAATTGATGAGTACAAAGCCATGGCTTTTACACTGGCGCTCAAGCTGATGAAAAACAGGGAAGATGCGGAAGAAGTAGCGCAAGATGCCTTTGTTAAGGCTTACAAAAACATTGGTCAGTTTGAAGGAAAATCTAAGTTCTCAACCTGGCTTTATACCATAGTGTACAATACTGCATTGACCAGACTGCGTAAAAAACAGCTCGATATACAAGATATTGATAGTCATTCTGTGGAATCTTCATCGGCCTTTTCTGAATCGGGAATGGAGTGGAGAAACCTACAAAGAGACGAAAGGAGCAGTTATATTAAACAAGCTTTAGAGCAACTCGTAGAAGAAGATCAGGTGGTTATTACCTTGTTCTACCTCAACGAAAACTCCTTAGCAGAGATCTGCGAGATTACTAATTGGGAATTATCTAACGTAAAAGTTAGATTGCACAGAGCTAGAAAAAGGCTTTTGATTGAACTTGAGAAATTGTTGGAAACGGAAGTGCGATCGTTGTTATGAGCAAATTTGAGCTATCAGATAAAGAATTAAAACAGCTACTTCAGAACGAAGGGTTGGAAGAGCCTTCTATGAGCTTCAACCGCATGATTCTGGAAAAGGCTCAAGCTTTTGAACAAACTCGTTCTATCAAAACACCGTTAGCCTTGAAAATCGCTTTTGGTGTCTTAATGCTCATTCCGCTTATTCTGATTTTCGTTGGAGGTGGAGTTGATCTAGGCTTAGTAGAGACCATAAAAGAACAACAAATAAGCATCCCATCGCCTAGCTTAGACTTTCAAGTGAATAGCTACTATTTCTACTTTTTAGCACTTACAGTTGGAGTGATTTGGCTCTCTGTTTTCTTTAACAAAGTGCTTTCTAACCAGAAGTAACACTCGGTTAAAAAGGGTTAATCATTTTCTTTCGGGTACACTTCTTTTCAATTTTAGTTGTCTAAACTAAAATGCGCTTAGTACTTACCCTTTTCTTACTCATTACTTGCTGCTTTTCGGCCATTGGCCAAGAAGAACTTTTGCGCGGAAAAATTGTAGACGCCAAGACTGGCTTTGCTGTACCTTATGCTAGCGTATTGCTATCCAATAAGTCTCAAGGCATGGGAGCTTCAGGAGAAGGTAAGTTTAGGTTCGAAGTAGAAAACGGAGATACATTGCAGATTTCATCCATTGGTTATGAAACGCTTCAGCTACTAATAGACCGTGACAAACTAGACTTTGATAAGGAAAATGTGTTCGAGTTGAAGCCAGCCGTTTATGAATTAGACAGCATTGAAATCATTCAACTTTCAGACAACTTCTACCTCAAAAGACCCAAACTAGACACACTAGAGTTAGGCATTTACAGGCCAAGAATTATTAGAGACTGGAACCAAATGCAAACAATTCCTTTTGCTCATGAAGGTCAAATGGGAATCACAATTTCTGGCTTTCTGAACTCTTTTGACAAGAAGATTCAGCAAGAAAAAATCATCAACGAATTTAAAAAGTCTAAAGAGTTCAAAAAGCAACGGCAAGCTGAACGCGAAAAGTACTTCAACAAAGAACTAGTAAAGCGGGTGACCCGAATAGATGATCGTGTGATCGATGAATTTATGGAGTACTGCAACTTCCTCGATGGGCAGATTATCGGCAAAACTGAGTATCAAGTCACTTTGCTTATTCTCAAGAAGTATAAAGAATTTTTAGTTCGCTAGAGCATTGGTTTAAGGTATTCCCAAACTGTTTCGGCCACTATTTCATGCCCTTTTTGGTTCGGATGGATGCCGTCTGAAAGGTTCAGTTTTGGGTCTCCTCCAACACCTTCTAATAGAAACGGAATCAGTTTGGTGTTCATCTCTTTTGCCACATCTGGAAACAGCGACTTGAATTTAGAAGTGTACTCTTGCCCCAAGTTTGGCGGAATTTGCATGCCCGCCAGAATAATCTCGGCCTTAGGGTTCGCCTTTCTCACTTTCTCTATCATGGCCTTTAGGTTCTTCTCAGATTCCTCCATGCTCAAACCTCTAAGACCATCATTCCCTCCCAACTCCAGTACAAACACATCTGGCTTCGACCTTAAAATCCAGTCGATTCTGTTTAATCCTCCGGCAGTAGTTTCTCCACTAAGCCCAGCATTGATGACCTGATAATCTAGGTCTGCCTCCTCGATTTTCTTTTGGATCAGGGCAGGAAAAGCACTTTCAATCGGAATCCCATAACCAGCGGTTATGCTATCGCCAAAAAAGACAATCCTTTTGGGTTGATCTTGAGACATCGGAAAGAGATTAAACAAACTAAAGAGGGCAATGAAAGCGAGTCTAAACATTTCGAGCGTAAATTTCTTTATACATTCAGAACCAGTGAACTTATTTTTGGTTCTTGCGTCTTTTGAATATAAATCATCAATTCAATTTATATGCCTAATATTCTGGAGGTTTCTCAACTTTCTAAAACCTACCAAAGCGGAACCAAAGCATTAACGGTACTTTCTGATATTAGTTTTTCCATAGAACCTGGAGACAAACTGAGTATTGTTGGCTCTTCAGGTAGTGGAAAAACTACGTTGCTTGGCCTTTGTGCAGGTTTAGACAGAGCCTCTTCTGGTAGTGTTATTTTGAATGGCACCAAGTTGGATTCGCTCAATGAAGATGAAAGAGCCAGAGTTAGAAACCTGCATGTGGGCTTCGTATTCCAAAATTTCCAACTTCTTCCAACACTTACAGCCCTTGAAAATATTATGGTTCCTATGGAATTGAGAGGCGAAAAAGGCATTAAAGACCGAGCTATGGATTTGCTAGCGAGAGTAGGTTTGGCCGAAAGACACGACCACTACCCTACTCAACTTTCAGGTGGTGAGCAACAAAGAATTTCAATTGCGAGAGCCTTTTCAAACAGACCAAAAATCCTATTTGCCGATGAGCCAACTGGTAACCTAGATGAAGAAACCTCGGTGAAAATTGAGTCCCTACTCTTCGACCTGAACAGAGAATTGGGAACTACACTTGTGCTAGTTACCCATGATAATGAACTGGCCAAGAAAACCGACCGAGTGATTCAGCTTAAAGGAGGAAGAATCATTAGCAACAGCTTAAACCAAGCTCTAGAAGTCTAATGGATAGTCAGTCGAAAACAGATTGGAAATGGCTATTCAAAATGGCCTGGCGAGATAGTCGTAGAAGCAAATCGAGACTCTTCCTCTTTATTTCGTCTATCATCATTGGCATTGCAGCCTTGGTGGCCATTAATTCCTTCAGCGATAATTTGAAGGATGATATTAACAGTCAGGCGAAAGAACTGCTCGGTGCCGATTTAGAATTAGGCAGCAATGACTCTACCTTCAATTATGGCTTAGTAGACACATTGGCTCACGAAGTTTCTTACGAAAACAGCTTTGCCTCCATGGTTTTCTTCCCGAAGAATCAGGAAAGCCGATTGGTTGATGTAAGAGCTTTGGAAGGTGACTTCCCTTACTACGGAAAAATAGAAACAGAGCCTGCCAATGCTGAGGCTACCTTCAGAGATGGTGAGAGAAAGGCTCTGGTAGACCAAAGCGTGATGATTCAATTTGATGTGGAAGTTGGAGATTCCATCCGCATTGGCTTGGTCAATTTCAAAATTGAGGGTTCATTAATTTCTTCTCCATCACAATCACTGGGCGCTACCTTAGTAGCTCCTGCCGTCTACATTCCTTTAAAATATTTAGACGATACCGAACTGATTCAAAAAGGCAGCAGGGTATACTACAGAAGATTTTACAAATTTACCGACCCACCAGAAGGCTTTGATATTGAAGCTCAAATCCGTGAAGACAGTGACACCCTCCGCATTCAAGACATTAGTAGCGAAACCATAGAAGAGAGAAAGGAAGAAACTGGAGAGACCTTCGATGATCTAGCTGATTTCCTTAACCTAGTAGCCTTTGTTGCGCTCCTTTTGGGTTGTGTTGGTGTGGCCAGTGCGGTTCACATCTATATCAAAGACAAAATTCGCTCGGTTGCCATACTTAGGTGTTTAGGTGCTTCTGGAAAAGATACCTTCCTCATTTACCTGATTCAAATTGGTGCTGCAGGTTTTATTGGATCGTTTTTAGGTGCACTTGCGGGAACCTTCATTCAGACCATTCTGCCTAAAGTATTTGGCGAATTTCTTCCTGTCGAAGTAAACATTGCGCTTTCGTGGCCATCTATATTAGGCGGTTTGCTCACTGGAATTTTTGTTTCAATTCTTTTCGCGCTAGCACCTTTAGTGAGTGTACGAAAAGCTTCGCCATTAATTACCTTAAGAGGAATTGAAGCGGACAATAATGCTTTGAAAGATAAGCTCAAATGGCTTATCTACGTAGGGATACTGTTGTTTGTAATCGTCTTCGCTTTCATCCAAATTGGCAGTTTAGGAGACAGTGTTGTATTTACGCTTTTCATTGCTTTCTCATTCGGCTTTTTGGCATTAGTGGCCCGATTCAGCATGTGGCTGGTGAAAAGATTTTTCCCGGCTAGTTGGAGCTACATTTGGCGCCAAAGTCTAGCTAACCTATACCGACCAAACAACCAAACTTCGGTGCTCATTGCCTCTATCGGTTTGGGAACAGCGCTGATCACTACGCTCTACTTTATTCAGGCTCTATTAATTAGTCAGGTAGAAATAACTACGGATAATGACCGTCCTAATCTGATGGTGTTCGACATTCAAAGTCATCAGGTAGAAGAGTTGGCTGAACTGACTAAGTCTTATGATCTACCAGTACTTCAGCAAGTCCCTGTAGTCACCATGAGGATTGAATCTATTAACGGGCTGACTTTGGAGGACGTTGTAAGTGATACCACAGAAGACAACAGAAGGCGCAGCAGCCCTTACAGAAGAGAATGGCGAGTGACCTATCGTGATAGCTTAATTGAATCTGAAAAGATAGTACGTGGAGAAATTACAAAACCCAATAACATAGATGAACTGCCTCAAGTGAGTTTAGAAGATGAATATGCCAAAAGAAATAAGATCGAAATTGGCGACACCATTGTCTGGAACGTTCAAGGGGTGCCAATTAGCACTACACTAGGCAGCACCAGAGAAATAGATTGGGAGAGAGTTCAAACCAATTTCTTAGGGCTATTTCCGAGTGGAGTATTGGAACAAGCTCCACAATTTCATGTACTGATTACACGTGTAAAAGATGTTGAAGAAGGCGCTCTCTTCCAGCGAGAAGTAGTGAAGAATTACCCGAATGTATCCGTAATTGATGTTGGGCTCATTCTAAATACCTTAGACAACATTCTGAGCAAAATCTCCTTTGTCATCAGATTCATGGCGCTATTTAGCATACTTACAGGACTCTTGGTTTTAGTGAGTTCAGTCATCCTCTCCAAATTTCAGCGTATAAAAGAGAGTGTATTATTGAGAACCATGGGCGCGAGCAAGAGACAAATCTTCAGCATAAACAGCCTTGAGTATTTCTTTTTAGGTAGTCTGGCATCCTTATCAGGGATTATACTATCGTTGTTAGCAAGCTGGGGCTTAGCCTACTTTACCTTCAACTCCACCTTTGTTCCTGATCTATTGCCAATTGTTCTGGTCTATATTTCTATTACTAGCATCACCATTCTTATAGGTTTAGCCAACAGCAGAGGTATAGTAAGCAAGCCACCCTTGGAAGTTCTAAGAAGCGAAATTCAATAGCCATTTCTTTAACATAGAGAAGTAATTTTAACTTGATGAAGGCCACATTTGGCTTTGGTACAATTTTCGTACTTTCGATTCCAAATTCAGAAATCATGAAAGCTGTATTGACACTATTATTCGGAATTATCATGCTTCTACCTCAAGAGGTAGACAAGGGTGATGTAATAGGCAACTGGGAAGGAAAAATTGAGGCTCCAGGCGTAGATTTGAAAATCGTATTCCATATCACCTATCTTAATAAAGAGCTTGGCGCCACTATGGACAGCCCAAGCCAAGATGCTTTCGGGCTCAAGATGGACGAAGTAAAATACACCGAACAAGGCTTAGAAATGACCATCAAACAATATAATGGCACATTTAAAGGCAAAGCCAAGGATGGCAAAATTATTGGAAAGTGGACTCAAGGAGGTCAAACCTTCGATCTAAACTTAACAAGAATAAAAAGAACAGGAACGAGTTAAGCCCTGCTTATAAAAGCATTATTGTTAAAGGTTGACGAAATCAATATCTTGAATACGTCAACCTTTAATTTTATGAAGAAACTCACCTTACGCCTTTGCTTCTTGGCTTTGGCACTCGTCTCATTCCACCTCTCCTATTCCCAAATAGAGAAAGCCCCTCCCAGAGCAGAGGGAGAAGGACCTTTTCAAAAACTAATTATTCGTGGCGTAACTCTCATTAATGGGAATGGTGCACCTCCCACAGGCCCTGTAGATATTGTGGTAGAGCAAAACATTATTAAGGGTATTTATAACGTAGGATACCCCGGTTTACCTATAGAAGAAAGAAGTAGACCAAAAGCCAGTGCAGGCGATAAGGTTTTAGATGCTGAGGGCATGTACCTCTTACCTGGTTTTATAGATATGCATGGCCATATTGGCGGTACGGGGCAAGGCACGCCTTCAGAATATGTATTCAAACTATGGTTAGGCCATGGAATTACTACCATCCGTGATCCTTCGGCTGGCAACGGACTAGATTGGGTGCTCGAACACAAAGAAAAGAGTAAGAAAAACGAAATTACAGCTCCTAGAATTTTTGCCTATACCGGTTTTGGACAAGGCGCAAAAGAACCCATTTCAACCCCAGAACAAGCCAGGGAATGGGTAAGACAGAACAAGGCTAATGGAGCTGATGGCATTAAATTCTTTGGTGCCGCGCCAGACATTATGCAGGCTGCATTAGAAGAAAATAAGAAATTGGGGCTACGGTCAGCTATGCACCATGCACAAATGGACGTGGTAAGATGGAACGTATTAAATTCTGCCAGAGCAGGGCTCACTTCAATGGAACATTGGTATGGTTTGCCTGAGGCAATGTTTACCGATAGAAAAATTCAGGATTACAGCGTAGATTATAATTACAGAAACGAACAAGATAGGTTTGGTGAGGCTGGTAAGCTTTGGAAGCAAGCGGCACCTCCTTACTCGGAAAAATGGAATGAGGTAATGAATGAGCTCATCAGTCTAGATTTTACCTTAGATCCAACTTTTAATATTTACGATGCTAACCGCGACCTCATGCGCGCTTATGCGGCCGAGTGGCACAACCAATATACGCTACCGAGTCTTTGGAATTTCTACCGACCGAGCAGAAGGTCGCACGGTTCTTATTGGTTTTCTTGGGGAACCGAGCAAGAAGTGGCCTGGAAAGAAAACTATAGGCTGTGGATGACCTTTGTAAACGAATACAAAAACCGTGGTGGCCGAGTAACAGCCGGTTCGGATTCTGGTTTTATCTATCAACTCTATGGCTTTGGGTTTATTCGTGAGTTAGAATTGCTTCGCGAAGCAGGTTTCCATCCGCTAGAAGTAATAATGTCTGCCACACTCAATGGTGCTGAAGCGCTTGGAGCAGATGACATGTTAGGCTCGGTTGAGATTGGAAAATATGCTGACTTTGTAATCCTTGAAGAAAACCCCTTAGCGAACTTAAAAATGCTTTATGGAACCGGATTCATAAAACTGAATGAAGCCAACGAAGTAGAACGAGCAGGTGGAGTAGTCTACACCATAAAGGATGGAATTATTTATGATGCCAAAAAACTATTAGAAGATGTGAGAAGAATGGTGGAAGAGAAGAAAGACGGTTTAAGATTAAAACTAACGAATAAGTAAATGCATAAATCAACATTAAAAGCCCTTGCACTCTCTTTGATCATTTGCCTTACTGCGTGCAGCAATGAGCCAAAAGAAACTCATTATGAGCTGAAAGAATTTCAGACTATTTCTCTTTTAGGAGACAGCCTGAAAATACCTCAAAGATCTGAAGCCGCATTAAAAGCACTCAATGATAACCTGGAACAGGCTAAAACAAACTTTGAAGCAGATCCGTCAGAAATGAACACTATCTGGTTGGGGCGTAGATACGCCTATCTATCCGATTACCAGAAGGCTGTTGAGGTCTTTACTGATGGCCTCCAGAAATTCCCCGAGTCTTATAAGCTTTACCGCCATAGAGGGCACAGATACATTAGCCTAAGAGAGTTTGACAAAGCCGTTGCCGACTATAAAAAGGCCTATGAATTGATGCCAAAAGGAGTGGTAGAAATTGAACCAGATGGAGCACCGAATAAGCTTAACATCCCGCTTTCAAATACACAGTTCAACATACTCTATCATTATGGTTTAGCGCATTACTTGAAAGGAGAGTTTGAGCAAGCCGAAGAAATATACAAAGAGCTTCTAAACAACTATTGCGATAATCTGGACCTCTTTGTTGCTACAACTGATTGGCTTTATATGACACTGATGAGACAGGAGAAAAAGGAAGAAGCTGAGAAGTTACTCAACAATATTCTTACTGAAATGAAAGTACTAGAAACTGCTAAAGAACTTACGGAAGTAGCAAATGCGATTATGCTCGATAAGATTCTCGACTACAAAACAGAAATAGTAGAAAACGATAGCTATTACAAAAGGCTATTAATGTACAAAGGTGAGTTGGCTGTAGAGGAGCTTTTTGAAACCGATAATGATGATGTAGCTCTAAGTTTAGCTACCCAAGGCTATGGTGTGGCCAATTGGTATTTATACAACGGTGATTCAGACAAAGCCAAGGAGATCCTTGAAAAGGTATTAGATGGAACTAGTTGGGCTGCCTTTGGATACATTGCCGCAGAAGCGGATATGAAGAGGTTGCAGTGAAGTTTCCATAAAGCATGGTAGCTACTATTTGCACGTTATTCCCGCTTTTTGAAGAGGGGGCTAGGGGCGATTAGCAATAAAAAAGAATGTCTGAATCTATAATAGATTCGTCATTCCCAGCTTGACTGGGAATCTCAAAAGAGACTCAGAGTATATTTTGAGATTCCCGCATACGCGGGAATGACGGTTAACCTAGGAATGATGGTTAATTCGTGAATGACACAGTTAACTAAAACAAAAAAGGCGGTTTTTCAACCGCCTTTCTTTTATCCTTTTTTCTTAGTGGCCTGAATCTGATCGGCCAATAGTCTGATACTTTCTTTGAGGTAAGGATCTTTCAAGTCGTCTAATGAGCGATCTTTTACCTTATTCGCCTCTAGCTCTGATAGTGAAGCACCAACCTTTACTCTAGCTGCTCTTCGCTGCTCTAAGTCTTCTTGCTCCTTCTTTCTTACATCATAGTTCAAAGAAACTTCTTTTCTGGCTCTGGACTTTTTCAGTTCATTAATGTCAAACTGAAGGTCTAATAACAACTGATCCGTCTTCATTCTTTGATTATGAAGCTTCTTCAATGAAGTAAGCATTTGATCATCTACATAGTTGAGTGGCTTGAAATTAGTTGCGTCAATTTTATCCCAAGGCAAGGCACTCGGCTGAGAACTCTCTCCAAATTCTTCAGCGCTATAAACTGAAGGGAATTCAATATCTGGAGACACCCCTTTATGCTGGGTGCTACTTCCTGTTACTCGGTAAAATTTGGCTATGGTATATTTCATTAGCCCTAATTCTTCACCTGTAGACTGTCTTAAAAACTCATTGAGCCCTCTAACTTGCTGAACTGTTCCTTTTCCGTAACTCTGTTCGCCAACAATAACTCCTCTTTTATAATCTTGGATGGCACCAGCAAAAATTTCAGAGGCAGAAGCCGAAAATCTATTAATCATCACATTCAACGGTCCATCATAGAACATTTCAGTGCTTTCGGAGTCCATTACATCTTTTCTATTTTGCGGGTACTTCACCTGTACCACAGGCCCTCCAGGAATAAACAGACCTGACATATTGATGGCTTCATATAGGGCACCACCGCCATTATTTCTAAGGTCTAGCATAACACCATCTACACCTTGAGCCTCTAAGTCTTTAATGAGCTTTTTTACGTCATTGGTTGTGCTAGCATAATCATCTGGTTTGGTTTCCATTTCCTCTGCATTGAGGTAAAAGTCTGGCACAGTGATTACACCTAAAGTATACTTCTGACCATTCTCGGTCATCTGAATTACTTCGCTCACAGGTTTAGCATCATCTAGGTTAATTTTGTCTCTTACTAAGGTTACAATTTTGGTTTCAGCACCAGCGCTTGCTCCAGCAGGTAAAAGCTCTAGTCTAACCAAAGTCCCTTTAGGCCCTCTGATCTGGCCAGCAACCTCGTCAGATCTCCAACCAATAGTGTTGATCATTTCGCCATCGGCTCCTTGAGCAATTCCCACAACTCTATCGTCCTTGTTAACTTCACCACTTTTGAAAGCCGGGCCGCCAGGTCGTAGCTCAACTATTTTTGTATAATCATTGTCTTGTTGAAGCGTAGCACCAATTCCCTCCAAAGATTTTTTGCTGTTCATTTCAAAATCTTCAGCATTTAACGGGGTAAAGTAATTGGTATGCGGGTCGAAAGCTTCAGTCAATGAGTTCATGAAAATTTCAAAAACATCATTGCTGTTGTATTTCTCTACATTACTCTGAAATCTCTCATAGCGAGTAGTAAGTACCTCCTTTATCTTTTCGTCTGTAGAACCACTGAGTTTTAGGCTTAATGCTTGGCTCTTCAAAACCTTTCTCCAAAGTTCGTCTAGCTCATCTTCAGACTTCGCATAAGGCTCGTCCTCTCTATCTATCATGAAGGACTCATTCTTCTGAAAGTTGAACTTATCACCTGCATGAGCTAAGGCATAATCTAGCCTGGACTCAATTCGGTTTTTGTATATGTTGAATATGTAAAAAGCAGGAACTAGATTTCCTCGCTTCAGGTCTTCGTCTAAAGTGAATCTGTATTTCTCAAAAGACTTAATATCACTCTCTAAAAAGTAGTTTTTATTACCATCCAAAGACTCAATGAAATTATCGAAAATGACTGAAGAAAGAGAGTCATTTAGGTCAATGTCGCGGTAGTGCACAAAATCGAGAATCTGAGTTATGATTCTCGCCTCTTTCATGTGCGATTCTGTTGGTTGTAAATATTGGGTACTATCTCTCTCTGCCCAAGCAGCCTGAACGGCTAATATCATTAGGGCAAACATCATCAGCTTTCTCATCATCTTCATTTCAACGCGGTTATCTATCAAACGTTTTCCAAAGGCGGGTATTCAATGTATGAATTTCAATCGAATTCTCACGGCCTATTTTTAAAAGGGGTACAATTATAATACCATCCGCTGCACTACTAGTTTCAACGGACGGTTTATAAGATGTTAAAATTTGCAAACTATTCGTATCTGAGCGATTTAGACGGGTTTATAGAAGCAGCCCTCACCGACTGATAAGTGACGGTGCTTAGTGCAATAAATAGTGCTACTATTGCCGAAATGACAAACCATGTCCAATTAATATCTACTCGATACTCATAATCGCTCAACCACTGACTCATTAAATAATAAGCCACAGGAATGGCCAGTACTATAGCCACAACAATGAGTTGAGAGAATTGCTTAGATAACAATAACACAATGCCGCCCACACTTGCTCCTAGCACTTTTCTTACACCAATTTCTTTGGTTTTCTGTTCCGCAGTAAAGGCAGAAAGACCGAATAACCCTAGACAAGCTATGAAAATGGCTAACCATGTGAAGCTGAAAACCAACTTGCCAAAGCGTTCATCTGAAGCAAATTGTTGACCGAATTCTTCATTAAAGAATCTATATTCTAGCGGACTGTTAGGAAAAACTTCATCCCAAGAAGACTGCAGAAAAGATATGGTTTCACTGGTATTACTAGCATTAAACTTTACTGCCAAGTTTCCTCCTCCGGTTGGGTTAAAGAACATGGCCAATGGTTCAATCTTATGGCGCATATTGGCAAAATGAAAATCTTTCACCACCCCAATAACTGTTTGCTCTTGTTGGCCGAAAGTCAGTTTTTTACCCACTGGTTCATCCCAAGTAAGCTCTTTAGCCATGGCCTCATTAATTAAAACTGCCTGCTGCTGATCTGTTTGCATGTCTATATTGAACCCTCTTCCATCAACAACTTCCATATCCATCAAATCCATAAACTTCTCATCGAAATTGAGCACCGAAACAATCCATGTATCTTCTTGAGAAGCTCCTTCTGGAACCATGCCTCTTCGGCCAAAAGTTCTCCCAGGCATACCTCCAGTTCTGGCCGTACTTAGAATATCAGGACTCTGCTCTAGTTTATTGATTAGCACGGGTAGCGACTGCTGCAAGCTAGGATGACCAACATTTAATGTGACCACTTGCTCTGGGTCGAAACCTTTATCAATATTTCTCTGATGCTGAAGCTGATCGTAAACGATAGCCGTTCCAATAATCATGATGATTGAAATGGTGAACTGGAAAATCACCAATGACTTACGGAGGACCACCCCTTTAGAACTGGTCTTGAAAGATCCTCTAAGAATAGCAATAGGGTTGAAACTAGAGAGTAACAAGGCAGGGTAGCTTCCCGAAAAAATGCCCAACAGTAAGACAAAAAGCAAAGCTCCGCCTAACCATTGAGGGTTACTTAAAAAGAATAAAGCTAAGTTCTGTTCTATTGGTAGATTTACTAAACCTCCGGTCAGGCTTACCAAAACCAGCGCGATTAGAAAAGACACCACACAAAGTACTACAGATTCAATCATAAACTGATTGATGAGTTGTGCTCTAAACGCTCCAAAAACCTTCCTTACCCCAACTTCTTGTGCTCTGTTGGCCGATCTGGCAGTAGACAAATTCATGAAATTGAAGGAGGCAATAAGGATCACAAACAGCCCAACAGCCGCTAAGGTGTAGACATAGCTGATGTCTGTTTTATTCAGATTGTAATTCTCGAATAATATTCCGCTAGATTTTAGATGTACATCTGCCAAAGGCTGAAGAGTTACCTTGAAGTTTTCTCCAACATCGTTGGCTCGAATCAATTCCTCCATCTTAGTTTCCACATTCTCTTCAGAAGTAAGGTTGGCCAATTCAACATAAGTCACCATGCTGATACTCTGCCAAGAGCGTAGAAATTGCGCAAAGCCAGAGGTAGTATCTGACTGCTGCATAGAGACAACCACATCGAAATTAAGGTGAGAGTTTTGAGGCACATCTTCCATAATGCCTACTACTTCCAAACCCGACTGATTTCCGATGTCTATGCGCTTTCCAATGGCTGGTTCGCCAGCAAATGTCTTTTCGGCCATTGCTTGAGACATCACTACCGTATTGGGTTCAGTTAAAGCCTTTTCAGTATCACCATCAATCAAATTAAAGTCGAACATGGAAAACAACGTTGGCTCTGCATAGGCAAAATGCTCTGTGTAGAACCCTTGCTGCTCATAGTTGATCAGCTGTCGGCCCTGGGGAATCATTCTTACCCGTTGAACCACCTCTGGAAAGTCGTTATCCATGGCTTCACCCAAAGCTGGAAGGGTAATTCCTACCAAATTACTACTCACTCCAAGTGCTTCATCTATGGTAAGTACCCTGAAAATGTTATCGGCTTTGGAATGAAACTTATCATAACCCATTTCATTCTGAACGAATAGAAAAATAATGATGCAGCAGGCCATTCCTATGGAAAGACCTACAATATTGATTACTGAGGTACCTCTACTTTTCAGGAGGCTTCTTAATGCTATTTTGATATAATTTTTAAACATGACCTTTGTTGTGATGAGTTTGACAAATACACGTTGTCAGTGGTGCTAGTCTGTAGAACCACTTACTTATTTTTGGTTGGTTGAAATAGTAACCTTTGCTAGCTCTAGAGCCCTACTCAATGCCTCATTGGCACGTATCTTAATATGTGGCTCTACACCTATACCTTCCCAATTGGTTTCGGTTACAGGATTGATGGCTCTTCCCTGAGGCACATTTACATAAAAGCCTTGGTTGATAACCATGGGGCCACCAGGATGTGCACCACCACCAGTAGTTTCTCCAATTATTGTTGCTCTTTCTAAGTTTTTGAGATCGTAGGTAAATTCTTCGGCAGCAGAAAAGGTATAGTTACTGGTAAGTACAAAAACAGGTATATCTTCTTTGGTTTTACTCACTAACGATGGATCAGTCCATGTTTCTGAATAGCGATCTGAAGGCCTCCAATAAAAAGTATTGAGGTGAGTAGGCTTATCGAAAAGGTAACTGCATATAAACCGAATCATTGAAGGCGATCCTCCTCCATTTTTCCTCAGGTCGAAAATAATAGCATCAGCTTCAATTAGCTTATCCATGGCAGGCACAGCAACTTCTTCGGCATACCGAATTTCCATAAACCCTCTCAGATCTAGATAACCGATATTTCCATCTAGAATTTCTACGCTTTCAAAACCGTAATTGGCCGGAGGTTTTCGACCACCGTTAGGATCAGAATTCTGAATAGCGCTTACTCTTTTTTCATCAAAATCGACTCTAATATGTTTGTCGTTAATAACAGATCTCAAATCGGCCTGAAGTTCAGCGGCCAACTCCTTTTTGGTGCTTATTTGATCGTACTGTCCTTCTTTCAATTTGGCTTGGAGGAGTTCTTTCATGGCCTTGCCTTTATCGGGGTAGACGTAATTTCTATCCATAACTTGGGCAAGCTTGCTTACTACTTTGGCTTTGTCGAAGTCCTGACCAAAGACTACTAGGCTACAAAGCAGCAGCAATGTTGTGAATTGAGTTTTCATAGCATTCTAATTACGTAAGTGCTTACATAAAATGCAATAACTAGTCTATCTCATTAACAGACATTTACATAAAAAGCAGGATTAACAAGGTGAAGGCTTCACGCAAAAACAAACTTTTTCCATGCTAAGCGACCTCGAAACATCTACCCAGCTAAATCAAGTAGAGAAATATAATAGGGCTTGCTGATCTCTCGGTAAACTCAGGATGAAAAACAGGCGCCCGCTCGTTTTTCTATGTTGAGCGATCCCGATTTTTGTCGGGAGAAACATCTGCCCTGTTCAATCCTAATAGAAGTCACCTCTGTGAAAAGGATCAATAGGTGGCCATTCCATTAGCTCTGAATTTAGAAATTTCCAGTCTGGGTTAGTTTCATTGATCAAGGCTTCTTTTTTAGATCTTCTCCACCCCTTAAACTGGTTTTCTCTATCTATAGAATTCAATACATAGGGTGTCTCTTCATAGTAAAGAAGATTGTAGCAGTAATACCTACCAGCAAAGGTCTCAGGTTTACCTCGATTTAGATAGTGTTCAGTAATTCTCTGTAATAAATCATCAGTTCTACCAACGTAGAGAACAGATCTGTTAGGGTTTGTTGTGATATAAGTATAGAAAGTCTTATTCATTGTGTGTATTGCGAATCAAATCTATCAAAATTTTGAATTTGGCAGTTCCCTCGGTAAACTCGGGATGGGAAAACAGGCAATAGCTCATTTTTCTATGTTGAGCGGAGTCGAAACATCTGCCCAGTTAACTCAAGAGGAAAAAGTCTCTAGTTTGGCACATACCTCAATCTTGACCGGATGGGAAACAGGCGCCCGCTCGTTTTTCCATGTTGAGCAGAGTCTCAAGTTGTCAGTAGAAGGCTCTGGCTAAGTTCATTTATATCTTAATCACAGCCTTTCTTTTATTGATTTCTTGTCTAAGGCGTTTTCAACAGCCTCCAAACTCGCTAGAATATTCTTTGACTCCTTGAGTAATTGATCGTTGGCCTCTTTAATCTTCACCCAAAGTGGCTCCATATCTGCCGCCAACTGAAGCCCCTTCTTTGAAAGCTTAAGTAGTCTCTTTCGTTGATCTAGCTTATCTTTTCGTTCAACCACCAATCCTTTTTTAACCAACACGTTAGCTACCTGATTAACAGCAGGGTGCGACTGCTGCAACATGCTAGACAGCTCCATAACTGCAAGCTCGTTCCCATCTTTCAGCGAATAGAAAACTGCAAACCATCGTGGTTCAAAATCAAAGTCGGACTCTTTGTATATCTGAGCTACATCCTTAGCCAAACGGTCACTCAGGTTTTTAAGTCGCGTGGCAAGCGCTAGACTGCCCAGTTCATTAATGATGTTTCTTTCCAACTACTTCTTCTTTTTAGGGGCAATAAATGGCACCTTTTCAACCCTGAGATACTCCATCAGCTCTTCAAGCTTTCTGTTCACATCATTGGCCTTAGCCATTGCTACTTTGGCCTCAGAAATAACATCAGCAGCACGTTTCTTTTGCCCGTTGGTAACGGGAGGTTGAATACCATCTATGGTACCATAAATATGTAGCAACTGTGCTTCAACCTTATTAGGGAAATTGATTACATCTTGAAATGTCTTTTGATTCGGTTGAATCAGCTTTTCTTCCAAACTGTCTATTTCAGCGATAAGCGCATCGGCCAATTCATGCACCTTTGCATACTCATTTTCATCTACTCTAGATTTCAAATCTGTTACTTGACTCCTTACAGAACGGATATCTGAGGCCATCTCTTGCAGTTCATCAATCTGAGCCCGTAAAGAGGATAGCAACCTTTGCTGCTCAGCATACTGAGCTTGAGTAGCCTCCCAACGAGGGTCTGGCAATACTTCTACCTGCTTGGTTATTGTCTGACTACCGTAAGTAGCCTCTACAGTATATTGACCTGGTGCAACTCGATGCCCTCCAGCACCTAAACCCATAAACACGCCTTCAACACCTTCAGGGTTGGTCATTGAAAGGTTCCAGTTTAGGCGGTTCATCCCTGATTTCTTTCTCAGCTTTTCCTGATTCTTGTCTGCCGAGCTAGAGAAATGCCTTACCACATTACCTTTAGCATCTTTAAAGTCAATGGTTAAATCGACTGAATCGACATTCTCTTTGAGGTAATACATTATGGAAAAGCCAGGATACGGGTTTTGCCCCATACTTGTGCTTCCGGTTCTGAAGGCATTGTCTCTGATGGCATTCTCTGGCTCAAAGACATAGAAGTCTGAATCTTTAGCCTTTGCCAGCTCATACAGCGGATTCAGATCGTCCATTACCCAAAATGCTCTACCCTGAGTCGCTACAATCATGTCATTATCTTTGATCATCAAGTCGGTAATTGGCACTATTGGTAAGTTCTGCTGAAACTTGTTCCACATTAACCCGCCATCGAAAGAAACATACAGCCCAGTTTCCGTTCCTGCATAAAGCAAGTCTTTCTGATTAGGGTCTTCACGAACAACGCGCACATGAGCATCAGCATCTATTCCACTCACCAACCTATTCCAAGTCTGGCCATAATCGGTAGACTTGAAAATATGTGGCGTAAAATCGTTGTACTTGTAACGGTTATAAGCCACATAGACCGTTCCTGGCGTATGAGGAGAAACTTCAATTTGGTTGACCATTCCCTCTTCAACATTTGGCATAGAAATATTAGACCAGCTCGCTCCACCGTCTTTGGTTATGTGAAGTAGGCCATCATCGGCACCAGTATAAATTACATCAGGTGTATGCGGGGATTCCGCTACATAATAGATTGCATGATAGATTTCACCACCCGCTCCTTCGTTAGTAATTGGACCACCTCCCCAACTGATGTGAGTAGAATCATTTTTAGTTAAATCTGGGCTAATTTCTTCCCAAGTAATTCCTCTATTAGAAGTTTTTAAGAGCTTATTTCCTGCATGATAAATCACTGAAGGATCATGCTTTGAAGCCACAATCGGAGCATTCCAATTGAATCGATATTTTACATCGGCCGGATTAGTACCAAGGCCCTGGAAAGGATAAGCCATTACATCTTTCGTCTGCTTAGTCTTGGCATTCCACTCATCGATAATACCCTGATAGCAGCCTGAATACACATATTTTGGATCGTCTGGATCGAAAGCCGAATAGGCACTCTCGCAACCTCCTACGGGAAAGAAATCTTCGTTGGAAATACCTCCACCATCTACTCGCGAAGCAATGGAAACGGAGCTATTATCTTGCTGGCCGCCATAAATTCTGTAAGGGAACTGATTGTCTACATTTACTCTGTAAAATTGAGCTGTGGGTTGATTACTCTGAGTAGACCAATTCCTACCTCCATCGATAGAAACATTTGCCCCACCATCATTGGCATTGATCATATATTCAGGGTGAAGCGGGTTTACCCAAATCTGATGATTGTCGCCATGAGGCGTATTGAGGTTCACAAAGGTTTTACCGTTGTCCGTAGATTGCACCAAAGGGGCATTCATAACAAAGACAGATTCATCATCGGTAGGGTGCGCTTGAATGTGCATATAGTACCAAGACCTAGCACGCAGTAACCTATCGGGATTGATTAATCTCCAGTTTTTACCGCCATTATCGGATCTGTAAAGTCCTCCATTATCAGCCTCTATAATTGCCCATACCTTGTTCGGGTTAGCTCTGGAAACCGAAACACCTATTTTACCCATTACGCCTTTCGGCAAACCTTCGGTCAGCTTATTCCAGGAAACTCCACCATCCATTGATTTCCAAATACCACTGCCTGGTCCTCCACTCTGTACTTTCCATGGAAACCTTCTATGATCCCAATAAGCTGCATAGACGATTCTTGGGTTGGTCATATCCATGCTCAAATCACTTACGCCTGAGTTTTCATCTATATAATGAACCTTCGTCCATGATTCACCACCATCTTCCGACCTGTAAATTCCCCTGTCTTCAGTAGCAGCATAGGGGCTTCCTTGAGCACCAACAATGAGTACCTCTGGATTACGTGGATCTACCACAATTTTGGAGATTTGGCGTGTTTTCTCCAGCCCCATGTGTTTCCAAGTCTTACCAGCATCGGTCGATTTATACACACCATCACCATGAGAGGTCATTACCCCACGGACAGGTGCTTCGCCCATGCCCACATAGACCACATTGGGATCTGATTCAGACACAGCAATAGCTCCCACAGAAGCCGTTTTCATAAATCCATCAGATACGTTGTACCAACTTTCTCCCGCATTATCTGTCTTCCACACTCCACCTGTAGCTCCCATGTAGTAGGTCATAGGGTCTTGAACCACCCCAGCTACCGCAGTGGCTCGGCCTCCTCTGAAAGGGCCAACCAGCCGAAACTCCATGGCATTGAACAGTGATGACTCATAGCTGATGCCGGTATTAGATTGTTTTCGGTTTCTGCGCTGAGAGAAAGATTCAACAGATAAAAGTGCTAAGCAAAGCAGCGTTACGCACAATAGGCGGATGGTTCTCATGGTGAGCTATTTAAGGTTGAATCAGTAAGATAAGCAGGTAATCTGTTATTTACCAAAGCCAATTTGATGACCGTATTTGTATATTGGGAAGTATACAGTAGAGCAATACATTTTTACTTTCGTTAAAGTCTATGAAAGTTATGGTTGCTCTTGAGGTATTTCACCCTAACCCTAAAGGGGAACGGTTGCCCAAATAACAGTCCCTTTAGTGAATAAAAAGGGTGAAATTTAAAAAATTCATAGCCTTTAACTTTATTAAATTTTGAACACATATTACTCTTAACTGCAGCCCTTCCCTTATGAAATCAAAGATCGTTACCCTAGCCCTACTAGCACTGTTCTGTTTCTCTTGTGAAATGGAAGTCGATGACCATCAGGAAACAAGCAAAGAAGTAACCCGATTCGACAGGGAAGATTCATCTATTCTGAAGGGCGTAAAGGTGCCTGCCGGAGCTGATATGTATTTTGCCAGCGGCATTGTGGCCTATCCTAAAGATGCCAGCAAGCCAGCTGGAGACCGAGAGCGTTTTGGCGACACCTATGAGCAAAGCGTAAGCGCCCTAAAACGTATTGAAGAATATTTGGGCGAAGAAGGCCTGAGCCTTAAAGATGTGGTAGCCATGAAAGTATATGTAGCTCCCGACCCGCTGAATGACAACAAACCAGACTTTGATGGCTGGTTCAAGGCCTATGCTGAATTCTTCAATAATGAAGGGAACCCTAATAAAGTAGCCCGCTCAACCATTGGCGTATATACTTTGGTAAATCCAGATATGTTAGTGGAAGTTGAGGTGAGGGCGGTTTATCCTTAAAGGTTTATAAGAAAGTGACAAAGCCAATTAGCCTACTAACATATAAGATAGTGACATTGCCCTATATTCAACAAATTGACGTTAATGAGAGTATTGATTGGGCAATCGAAATGATTGAGTTGGGTTATGAAAGCCTAACATTATATATGCTTTCAAGCTTCAGTAAACCAGCGAATTACTTCGAAATAATTAAATATGTAACAGAAACTGTTGACGAGCTAGGGCTGACACTTAAGGATGGGGAAGAAGCAATATTAAGTTACGCTGGTTATTATGTCTATCAAATTGCTAAAGGACATAAAGTCAGAGAGAACTTAACAGAGATTTACACATTTTGTCAGAGCAGAAATTATGAAGGTTTAATTTATGACTTCCACCTTCTCCATTGGGCTTGGGATCAACTTGATTACGAGGATAGTAAATTCAATCATTACTGGAGTGGAGCAACAAGAGCGAATATTGAAACAATCGTAATTGAAGAGTCAAAAAAATGGCTTAAAAAAAATGAAATGCATTTTGCTCAATCAATCACTTAGCTTTTCATCCAGAAATCATTTCTCCGTGCAAAAAAAGACCAACATTACGTTACAAACTAAAACCCTATTTTAGCAAGCCTAATCTCTAATTGAGGTCGAAGTCAAAACAAATATTATGAAAAAACTACTGCTTACTACTTTACTAATCTCCTGTCTCACCAGTTTCCTTATTTCTCAAACATACAACGAATACGAGGTGTCTTTCGACAATCGTGTTCACCATGAGGCAAACATCAAAGTCACTTTTAGCAACCTCGAAAACAAGGTGCTGGAAGTACGCATGAGTCGCAGCTCTCCTGGCCGATATGCCGTGCATGAGTTCGCTAAAAACGTGTATTCTGTGAAAGCAACTGACGGAAAGGGTAAAGAATTGGCGGTTACCAGATCGAACCCTCATCAGTGGGATATTGCCGGCCATGACGGCACCGTAGTTTTTGAATATACCTTGTTCGCTAATCGTGCGGGAGGAACCTATTCTGGAATTGACGAAACTCACGCTCACCTGAACATTCCTGCTACCTACGTTTGGGCAAGAAATTATGACCATCGCCCAGTAAAAGTCAAGTACAATTTACCAGCCGGTTCAAACTGGAAAGTAGCTACTCAAATGAAGGATTTGGGCAACGACACCTTCTATACTCCTAACACTTACTACTTTATGGATAGCCCAACGGAAATTGCCGACTTCCATTTAAGAGAAAGAATGGTAGATGGCCAGAATATTCGTTTAGCACTTCACACCTCCGCCACCGATTCGGAAGTAGATGCTTATTTCGAAGAGTTAATTGGCATTGTAGAACAACAGGCTGCTGTTTTCGGTGAACTTCCAGATTTCGATTTTGGTGAATACACATTCCTTTCTTGTTACGTACCAAATGCCAGCGGTGATGGTATGGAGCACAGAAATTCAACCTATGTTGTTTCTGGTAAACCAAACGACCGACCATTGGGCAGCACTTCAATGGGTACTATTTCTCACGAGTTTTTCCATGCTTGGAATGTGGAGAGAATCCGTCCTGCTTCTTTGGAGCCATTTAGCTTTGAAGATGCTAATATGAGTGGCGAGCTTTGGTTTGCCGAAGGTTTCACCAGCTATTACACCAACTTGATCAGAGCCCGCTCTGGTAGCATTACAGCCGAGCAATACGTAAACGGATTGGGTGGTGCTGTTAGCTATGTAATCAATGCTCCGGGCAGAAAATACTTCAACCCAATTGAGATGAGTTACCGCGCTCCGTTTGTAGATGCCGCCAGCTCAATCGACCCAGACAACAACTCAAACATCTTCATCTCTTACTACACTTATGGTTCAGTGCTTGGTTTGGCGCTAGATATGTCACTCCGCACTATGGACAATGGCAAAAACCTAGACGACTTTATGAAGCATGTTTGGAAAACTCAGGGTAAGCCAGAAATTCCTTACTCTGTGCGTGACCTTCAGGCCAGATTAGCTGAATATGCTGGGGAAAGCTTTGCGAATGAATTCTTCAGCAAACATATCTTCAAAAGTGAGATACCAGATTATGAGCGCTTATTCAAGAAAATGGGCGTAGTTTTCCAAAACCCAAATGCAGGAGCTCCTACCTTAAATGCTTTTGTTAGGGTAAGAGAAGGAGTCGGACAACTAGCACAAAATGCCATTGTTGGTACTCCGCTTTATGAAGCAGGTATTGAGAAGGAAGATAAAATCTTAAGCATTAACGGAACAGCGCTTTCAACTTTTCAAGGTAGAAGTGTGGATGAACTGATTGCCGACAAAAAACCAGGCGATGTCATTGAAGTTGAAATCGATCGATGGGGCACGAAAATGACCAAGAAAGTGACTATCGCTGAAACTCAAAATATGCGTTCTAGCTGGGATGCCAATGCGAATGCTGCCGCTCAAAAAAGAAGAGAAGAGTGGTTAAAGGCGAAGTAGTGGGTATGAGTACATAGACTTTAGTAATTAGTACATAGATATTAGACAAAGAGCTCTGGAGTGATTCAGGGCTTTTTTGTTACTCAAATAATCTCCGCAGATTTTGCGGAGATTGGGAGAACTATTCTCCGCATAAAATGAAAGCCGCTCGACTTCGCTTAACTTCCATTGTATAAGTAAGGAATCATTATGATGTTTTTCATGCTGAGCGAAGCCGAAGCATCAGCCAAGAATACTACTTGGCCGATCCCTCGGTTACACTCGGGATGAAAAATGGTTGAATAATTCATTAAAGCAAAAAGGCTCCGAAGAGCCTAAAAAGTCGTCTGACCACTTCGAGTGGTCTGACGATTAACCTATACTAGTAACTAATTCCCCTCCTTTTTTCAAGGTGGGGCTAGGGGTGGTTACAATTCCTCCACCTTCTCAGACCCCTTCCAATCCTTCCCCTTAAAAGGGGAAGGCCACAGCATGCGAGTTACTTACCTAAGTAATCATCACTTTTGGTAGAATCGGCCGGAGCTTCAACGTTCACAAACTCAATCTCCTGATCAGGGCTGAGCTCAACGCTTACCACAGAATCCTTGGTGATTTTATCTGCCAGAATCTGCTTACTCAGCTCGTTCAGCACTTTTCGCTGAATCACTCGCTTCAATGGTCTGGCTCCAAACTGCGGATCCCAACCAAGTTCTCCGAGGTAATCGAGCACCTCATCTGTTGCTTCAATCTCAACTCCGTTTTCATGCAGCTGCTTTTGAATGAGTCCGAACTGAATTCTTACAATCTGACGGATGTTCTCCTTATTCAATGGCATGAACATGATGGTCTCATCAATTCTGTTCAGGAACTCTGGTCTCACTGATTTCTTCAGTAAGTCGAACACTTGAAGCTTAGTCTCATCGATTACCTCCAGCACATTGTCTTCATTGATCTTCTCAAAATTGTCCTGAATCAAACCAGAACCAATATTGGTAGTCATGATGATGATGGTGTTCTTAAAGTTCGCCACGCGACCTTTGTTGTCAGTCAACCTTCCATCGTCAAGCACCTGCAAGAGAATATTGAAAGCATCAGGATGCGCCTTTTCAATCTCATCCAAAAGAATGACTGAGTAAGGCTTTCTTCGAACTGCTTCAGTCAACTGACCACCTTCATCGTAACCGACATAGCCCGGAGGCGCTCCAATCAATCGAGATACCGCATGACGCTCCTGATACTCTGACATATCGATTCGCACCATGTTGTTCTCATCGTTGAAGAGATACTCTGCAAGAGCTTTGGCCAGCTCTGTTTTACCTACACCGGTTGTTCCTAGGAAGATGAATGAGCCAATCGGACGTTTTGGGTCTTGCAAACCAGCACGGCTTCTTCTCACCGCATCAGATAAGGCTGCAATGGCTTCTTTCTGCCCAGCTACTCGTTTACTCAATTCTTCTTCGAGATGAAGCAATTTGTCACGCTCCGACTGAAGCATTTTAGAAACCGGAATGCCCGTCCACTTGGCTACTACTTCAGCAATATCCTCCGAGTCAACCTCCTCTTTCAGCAAGGATTTCTCTCCTTGCATCTCCTTCATTTTCTGCTTGTACTGCTCCAGTTGCTGCTCAGCTTCTGTTATTTTTCCGTAACGAATTTCTGCCACTCTCCCGAAATCGCCTTCACGTTCGGCTTTCTCTGCTTCAGATTTATATCTATCGATATTCTCTTTTTCAGCTCGAATACCAACAATTACTTCCTTTTCATTCTCCCACTTGGCTTTAAGATCATCACGCTTCTCAGAGAGGTCAGCAATTTCCTTGGAGAGTACAGACTCTTTGTCTTTGTTTTTCTCTCTACGGATGGCCTCACGCTCAATCTCCAATTGCATGATTTTACGGTTTAGCTCATCCAACTCTTCAGGTAGAGAATCGATCTCAATCCTCAACTTAGAAGCTGCTTCATCCATTAAATCGATCGCCTTATCAGGTAAGAAACGATCTGAAATGTATCTGCTGGAAAGCTCAACGGCAGCGATAACCGCATCGTCCTGAATTCTCACCCCATGGTGAACTTCATACTTCTCTTTAATACCACGAAGGATCGAAATGGCATCTTCTTGATTCGGCTCATCTACAATCACCGACTGGAATCTACGCTCAAGCGCCTTATCCTTCTCTATGTATTTCTGATATTCCTTTAAAGTAGTCGCACCGATGGCATGCAACTCACCTCTGGCTAGGGCAGGTTTCAGCAAGTTGGCTGCATCCATAGCTCCTTCTCCACCACCGCCTGCACCAATCAAGGTGTGAATTTCATCGATAAAGAGAATGATCTCTCCGTCAGAATCTTGCACCTCTTTGATCACGGCTTTCAGCCTTTCTTCGAATTCACCTTTATACTTGGCGCCTGCTACTAGCAGACCCATATCTAGCGAAATCAAAGTCTTACTTTTCAGATTTTCAGGAACGTCACCATCTACAATTCGCTGAGCCATTCCTTCCACTATAGCTGTTTTACCGACACCTGGTTCACCCAAAAGAATTGGGTTGTTTTTGGTTCTCCTCGAAAGAATTTGAAGTACCCTTCGAATCTCTTCATCTCGACCAATTACTGGGTCAATTTTTCCAGACTTAGCCAGCTCGTTCAAGTTTTTAGAATAACGATTGAGAGACTGGTATTTTGACTCGGCATTTTGATCAGTGACCGAACTTCCTCCTCTCAACTCTTTAATGGCTGTAATCAGTTGCTTTTCGGCAAAACCAAGCTCTTTGAGTAGGCCACCTACTTTTTCCTTTCCTTTTAACAAACCTAGAATGATGTGCTCAACCGCTACGAATTCATCTCCAAATTCTTTAAGATAATCCATAGACCTGGTCAAGGCTGCGTGTGCATCGTTCGATAGGTAAGGCTGCTGACCACTGACCTTCGGATAGCTATTCACTATCTCATCTAGGCGAATGTCTAGCTGCCCTTTGTTTACTCCCAATTTCTTCAATAAGAATGAAATTACATTCTCATCGATGAGCAGAATGGCCTTCAACAAATGGCCTGGTTCAATAGCCTGCTGTTGGTTTCCGCTGGCTATCTCGGCCGCCTTCTGAATGGCTTCCTGCGACTTGATTGTATATTTCTTAAAATCCATTGTTTTATGTTTTCTCCTTTGAGGCATTTCTGCCGCAGAGCATTAATCAAAACATAATCCAACTCTATTTTTCGGAAATTATGGCTGCATTTTCATGGATTGAACCACGTATTCGGCCATTTTGTCCTAGATTGCAACAAAAATTTATATGGCCAGAATTAAGTTAGACCTACCAGAACAGTTCATTTTTGAAACTTCCATCAAAGTTAGGATTGGAGATATAAACTATGGAGGTCACTTAGGAAACGATGCGGTGCTAAGCCTTATGCATGAAGCCAGGTTTCGCTTTTTCAATTCACTTGGTTACAAAGACGAAATCAGCATTGATGGTGTCGGCACTATTCAAGCCGATACAGCCATTGTTTACAAAGGAGAAGCTTTTCATGGCGATGAAATCTCCATTAAAATTGCGATTCAGGATATCTCAAGAAAGAGTTTTGATGTCTTCTACTTGCTAAGCTGTGGTGGAAAAGAAATTGCTAGGGCTAAAACGGGAATTGTTATGTTCGACTACGGCCAAGGTAAGGTCTGCAGCATCCCTGAAAACTTCCTAACAAAGATTCAAAACTAGAGTGCTACCTTTGCAGCATGGAGGCACAGGTAAAGAAGCAGGATATTAGAAAATTGAGTCTGGAAGAAATTCAGGACTTTTTTGTTTCCATTGGCGACAAAGCATTTCGCGCCAAGCAAGTTTATGAATGGCTATGGAAGAAATCGGCTAAAGATTTCGACCAAATGACCAATATTTCTCTGCAAACCCGTGAGCTTCTGAAAGAGCATTTCGCTATCAATCACATTAAGGTAGATGAGATGCAACGGAGCTCTGACGGTACCATCAAAAATGCGGTAAAACTGCACGATGGAATGATAGTGGAGTCAGTACTCATTCCGACAGAATCTAGAATTACTGCGTGTATCTCTTCTCAGGTAGGTTGTAGCCTCGATTGTAATTTCTGCGCGACTGCACGTCTTAAGCGCATGAGAAACCTTAATGCCGATGAAATTTACGATCAGGTAGTAGCCATTAAAGACGAAGGAGAACTTTACTTTGACCGCCCATTGACCAACATTGTATATATGGGAATGGGAGAACCTCTGTTGAACTACAAAAACGTTCTCGAATCGATTGATAAAATCACTTCTCCCGATGGTCTAGGTATGTCTCCAAAGCGTATTACGCTCTCTACAGTGGGTATTCCTAAAATGATTAAGCAACTGGCTGATGATGAAGTGAAATTCAACTTAGCGGTTTCGCTTCACTCGGCTATTGATGAAACCAGAAGCAAAATGATGCCTATCAATGATAAAAGTAATTTGGCTGAGTTGGCTGAGTCACTTCAATATTGGCATCGAAAAACTGGCAGAAAAATCACTTTTGAATACGTGGTGTGGAAAAACATCAATGACGATGAAAGACATGCCAAGGCTCTAGCTAAATACTGTGGAAAAGTGGCTTCTAAGGTGAACATCATTGAATATAACCCCATTGATGATGGCGAATACCAACAAGCTGACCCTAAAAGTCTAGATATGTATCAACGTATTTTGGAGGCTAAAGGAATTATAGTAAACGTTCGTAGAAGCCGAGGTAAAGATATTGATGCCGCTTGCGGGCAGTTAGCGAATAAAAGCTGACCACCCCTAGCCCCTCCTTGAAAAAAGGAGGGGAATTAGTTTAGATGAATCTTTAAGGCTTAGTCCTCCAATTGGTAAGGGGAGGTTATCGAAGACTACAGACTGGAATTTGCCTCTCCGTTTTCCAATTAACTATTCAACTGATAACTGACCAAAAGGGTCAATCTTTGCTGGCGTTAAAAAGCTTCTGCTTTTCTTCTTTGCTTAATGCATCGTAGCCTTTTTCTGAGATCTTATCTAGAATAGCATCTATTTCATCTTGAGAGCTTTTTGATTTAGCCTCTGCTTTGGCTTTTGCCTTGGATGAAGATCTTCCAGAAGTAGTTTTAGCCTTTTTATAGCTTACCTTAATCTTGGGTTGCGGCTTGAATAGGCTTTTCACCCAAGTGATAATGCTTACAATTGGTTTACTCCAGTCGCTTCCTCGCTGTAATTGCTTAATACTCAAGTAGCCAACCAATGCACCACCTAGGTGAGCAATTTCGCCCCCAGCATTTGAGCCAGTACTCTGAATAAAGGAGATAAATACCGTTACAGCTGCAATGTACTTGAGCTTCACGGGACCTAAAAAGATTAAATTAATCGCAAAGTTTGGTTGAAAAGTAGCTGCACCAACCACTATAGCCACTACTCCACCAGAAGCACCTAGCAGATAAGAACCCATTACCTGATTCTCAAAATATGGCATTACGTTGTAGGCCAAAAGATAGAGCAACCCTCCACCAATCACACCCCACACATAAAGCCCTAAAAGCTTATTCTGACCTAGATACTCAGAGATAATTCTTCCAAACCAATACATATACAACATATTGAAAAGTATGTGGAAGAAGCCCTTGTGGAAGAAACCATAAGTAATCAAAGTCCACGGCTGAGTGAGCAAGGTGCTTAGGTTCGAAGGCAACATGAGGTAATTGCCAATAGCATCGAAAGTTGCTCCCTGACCTGCAAAAGTGAAGAACACATTGATTACAGCAAAGGCAAGAAAAATCACCACATTCACTATGATGATTTGATTTAACACATTGCCTGTTTTAAAGGCCAGTTTAAAATCGTCTAAAATACTGTTCATTCTAGTAGAAATTATTCCGCTGCTTTTTCCAAACCCTAACTAAGAAGAAGGCAATAATTGCACCTCCAATATGTGCCAAGTGAGCAACATTATCGCCTGGAGCACGCTGTAATTCGGCAAAAACCTCGTACAAAATATAGACTGTTACCAGATACTTCGCCTTGATTGGAAAAGGAATAAAGAGTAAGAAAAGTTCTGTATTGGGGAAGAATAGAGCGAATGCTGCTAGAATGCCAAAGACAGCACCAGAGGCACCAACCATGTTATAATTTCCCTGAATATCATAAAGCCTTTGCGCCAAACTTACTGAATCTCTTTTAAGCTCCGCAGAGTTAGGGTTTCGAGAATACTGATCTACAAACTCATAAATCTGAGGGTTTAGATTCGAGCCGTGATCTATTAAAAGCCTATTAAAATCATCAGGATTAGGGTCTTGAACGTAAGCTTCAACATCTCGCTGAACAGCACTCACCTCTACATAATTTACGGCAGTATAGAAGAGTCCTGCTCCTACTCCCGTCACCATATAAAGAATCAAAAACTTCTTAGGTCCTAAGAACTGTTCTAACAGTGGACCAAAAATGAAGAGGGCAAACATGTTTCCGAATATGTGCATAATGCTTGTTGTACTATGCAGGAACATGTAGGTAACAAACTGATATGGCTTAAACTCAGGAGCCGAAACGTAATATAGGCCGAAGTAATCGCCTAAATCTATTTTAAAAAATCCCTGGAGCAGAGCTATACCAACATTGATAATCAATAGGTTCTTTACCAGAGGTGTAAGTCTTCCAAACATATAGGTTAGTTAAAAAACTGGTCTACTTTATCTAATTCTAGAATGAAGGTAGTCTTTTTACCTTCAGGAGAATAATTCGGGCTTTTGCAGGCAAACAGCTGATCTATAATTGAGCTCATTTCTTGAGCACTCAAACTTGTCCCTACCTTCAATGCCGAACGCTTGGCAATTGCTCTAGCAATATTCTCGTCATTTGATATACTCAATTCCGACTGATTAAGTTTAAACTGTTCGATAAAGCCCTCAAAAAGAGCCTTTTCATTAACAGATTTAAGATCGGCTGGCACTCCATTAATTACGATGGAGTTATCACCAAAGTCGGAAAACTCAAAGCCAATGGCATTTAGCTCTTCACGAATATCATGGATAAGACTGAAGTCTGCAGAATTAAGTTTCAGGCTTTGCGGAAATAACGCTTGCTGAGAAGCTCCGCTTCTTCTGGAAATCTGGTTCAAGAATTTCTCGTACAGAATACGCTCATGAGCCGCTTGTTGGGCTATTAGCATCAGCCCAGACTTCACATGGGTAGCAATGTATTTCTTATGAATCTGGAAATAAGAAGCATCTGGCTTTTGACTGACCTTCTCTTCAGAAACATTTGCCGCACTACCTAGCGTAATGGTACTTTGCGCTTCTGGGTGAATTTCCATTTGCCTATTCGACTCTTCTTGCTGAGAAATCTCTGTCTTCAACCCTTCATAAAGCTTCTCCCAATGACTTGTATCTTGTTTTCTTTCAAAAGTCTTGAACTGAGAATAATCTCTATCTGCGGCAGATGTACTTTTTACTGGTTCGGGTTTGGGTGCAAAGTTGGCGAAGTTCACATCTTGACTAAAGTCTATTGCCGGTGCTATATTGTGAGTTCCTAAGGCTTGCCTTACGGCTGCTCTAATTACAGCATAGACGGTTCTTTCGTCATCGAACTTAATTTCCGTTTTAGTCGGATGAACGTTGATATCAATATGCCTTGGATCTATCTCAATGAACAAGGTATAGAACGGAAAACTACCCTCGGGAAGTAGGTTCTCAAAAGCGGTCATCACCGCATGGTTTAGGTAGTTGCTCTTGATGAATCGGTTGTTCACGAAGAAAAACTGCTCTCCACGAGTCTTCTTTGCAAACTCCGGCTTACCTACATAACCATAAACCTTCATCAGGTCGGTTTCTTCTTCACAAGCCGCCATTTGGTCTTGGTATTTCTTCCCAAAAATACCGACAACCCGTTTGCTCAACTTACCTGACGACAGCTGGTACATCTCCAAATCGTTCTGGTATAGAGACATGGCTACTTCAGGATTCGCTAGCGCTACTCGCTGAAATTCATCAACGATATGACGCATTTCAACCGCGTTCGACTTTAAAAAATTTCTTCGGGCCGGAACGTTAAAGAATAAATTCTTTACGCAGGTTGAAGTACCTACAGGAGTAGAAACGGGTTCTTGCTTTTTTACTTCCGAAGCCTCAATCTGAATAAGAACACCCAATTCATCTTCTTCTCTCCTCGATTTTAACTCTACCTGAGCCACCGCAGCAATAGATGCCATGGCCTCTCCACGGAAACCCATGGTTTTAATAGCGAAAAGGTCTTCAGCAGAACTAATTTTAGAAGTGGCATGGCGCTCAAAGCACATTCTGGCATCGATATGCGACATACCTTTGCCGTTGTCTACCACCTGAATCAATGCTTTTCCAGACTCTTTAATGATGAGCTTTACATCGGTAGAGCCCGCATCGATTGAGTTTTCGAGCAATTCTTTAACAACAGAAGCAGGCCGCTGAACAACCTCACCGGCAGCAATCTGATTCGCAATGTTATCAGGAAGTAATTTTATTATATCGGACATCTAAAATTGGTCGTCACTTTCTTAAGCGCTTCCAAAGATAGAATGGAATGGCTAGCAAGACCAGATAAAATATTTCTTTACCTACGTACAAGTAGCCGCCAATCATAAAAATAAGGATGACCATAATGATTAGACGCAACACAATTGTCTGATCCACACCATTTCCCGTGGCATGTTTCATGTTTTTGCGGAAAGAACCTTCAATTCTAGAGCGATAACCAGGATCTACAGTTTTAGCATCAGACATACCCATTTCTGCCTTAATTCGGGAAGTACGATTTTCTATGTCTTCCTTCACCGGATCGTAATATCTCGGCTCAATGTGAAATCTCTGATATCTAGCTTTTTTGAATAGTCCTGGTAAATTCATTATATCAATACTGCCTATTTGGCGTTCTGTTAATACGTAAATTTATAGTTTATTTGCTCTTACTAAAAGCCTAACGCCCTGATGTTCAAAAAAGTTACCTTATTCACTACTTTCTTAGTTATACTAACCAGCTCGCTCTCAGCCCAAAAATTCTATCATAAAATAGATACCGTGGCTCAAAAGCAATGGGCCGATAGTGTATTTAATGCGTTAACGCCTGAGGAAAGATTGGGACAACTTTTCATGGTAGCTGCTTACTCTAACAAGGACCAAAAGCATATAAATGAAATTAAAGAGCTCGTTAGCAACTATCATATTGGAGGGCTCATCTTCTTTCAGGGCGGACCTTACAGGCAGGCAAAGCTCAACAATGAATATCAGGCACTTGCAAAAGTACCTTTGGCCGTAGCAATGGACGCTGAATGGGGCATTGGTATGCGTCTAGACAGCGTTTATGACTTTCCCAAGCAAATGACTCTCGGGGCTATTCAGGATAAAAAATGGATTTACGAAATGGGGAAAGAGGTGGCCAACCAATTCCACGCGCTAAATATGCATATCAATTTCGCCCCTGTGGTAGATGTTAATGTAAACCCAAATAACCCAGTAATCGGATATCGTTCTTTCGGAGAAGACAAAGTGGAAGTAGCTCTAAGAGGAAGTGCCTACATGAAAGGCCTGCAAGACCATGGCATTATGGCCAATGCCAAGCACTTCCCTGGCCATGGAGACACTGGAGTAGACTCGCATTATGACCTCCCAGTAATTAAACATTCTAAAAGTAGAATGACTGAAACCGAACTCTACCCTTTCAAAGAACTCATGCACGATAGCCTTATGAGTGTAATGGTGGCTCATTTGCAAGTACCTGCCTTCGATAGTGCCAAAAATACACCTACCACCCTGTCTAAAAATGTGGTCACTGACCTTCTAAAAGGTGAACTTGGCTTTGAAGGCTTAGCTTTTACCGATGCCATGAATATGCAAGGAGTGGCCAAATATTACGAACCTGGAGAGGCAGATGTAAAGGCGCTACAAGCAGGAAATGACATTATCCTTTTTCCTTTAGATGTGCCGAAGGCCATGAAGCAAATTGAGAAGGCACTCAAGAAAGGAACACTTACTCAAGAAATGCTAGATGAGAGAGTGCTGAAAGTTTTGAAAGCGAAATATTGGTTTGGACTGAACGAATATGGGCCAATAGAAACAGCCAATCTAACTAAGAGAATCAATAATGACTATGCGAAATACCTTAACCGAATTCTCTACCAAAAAGCCATAACGGTTGTTGATAACACCGACTTATTGATCCCTACCATTCAGTTGGAAGACACCAAATTTGCTTCCTTGAGTTTAGGAGGAAATGACAACCAAGTCTTTGAAAACATGCTGAGCAAGTATGCCAAGTTCGATCACCTAAAGATAGACTCACTAAACGAAGCAAGCCTAGAAAAGGCAGCCCAGTTCGATAAGGTGGTTATATCTGTTCATGGCATAACTAACTCGCCAAGAAAACAGCATGGAGTTAAAACCGAAGAAGTTGAGTGGATTAAAAAGCTCCAGCAAAAAACGCAGGTGATTGTTGTGGTAATGGGCAATGCTTATTCACTCAAATATTTCGAAGGGATTAAGAATATTATTTGCACTTACGAAGACAACGAAATTACTCAAGAGGTAACTCCACAAATCATTTTTGGTGCTTTAAAGGCTGAAGGTAGGCTTCCTATTACTGCAGGAAAAAGCTTCAAAGCAGGTATGGGAATTGAGACCCTAACCACGAACCGACTTAGCTACGGAATGCCAATAGAGGCAGGAATGAGTATAGATTCTTTGAGAAAAATTGACCAGATTATTGAAGATGCTATTAAAGAGAAGGCTACTCCTGGTGCTCAATTTTTAGTAGCCAGAAAAGGCAAGGTGATATATCAGAAGAACTATGGTCACCAAACCTACCAAGAGGAAAAACCAATTACTGACCAAACCATTTACGACATAGCTTCAGTAACTAAAGTGGCTGCAACCACGCAAATATTAATGAAGCTTTATGACGAAAAGAAAGTAGACATTAACAAACCCATTGGCTACTACCTGGAAGAACTGAGAGGTACTAATAAGGAAAACCTTCTTTTAAGAGATATCCTTACGCATCAAGCTGGCTTAAAACCTTACATTCCTTTTTGGGAGAAAACCGTGACTAAAGGTGAATTAAACACCGACTATTTTAATGATGCTCCCGGCCCAAACCATAATTACAGAATTCAAGAAAAAAACCTTCCCGTTGCTTTGGCAGATTCGGTATGGAAATGGACCATCACTTCTGATCTTCGGGCTATGCCAAGAGGCAAAAAGAAGTACGACTACCTCTATTCTGATCTCGGTTACGAAATTATTTTCCACCTCATTGAAAGCATAATTGAAGAGCCAATTGAGACCTACCTCAATAAAGAATTTTACCAGCCACTAGGCATGAGTCGAACCATGTATTTGCCTAATGAAAAGGGTTATTACTCAGAAGTGGCTCCTACAGAAGTAGATGCTTATTTCAGAAATACCATTGTATGCGGAACGGTTCACGATCAAAACGCCACATTAATGGGCGGAGTAGCTGGCCATGCGGGTCTGTTTAGCAACGCCAATGATTTAGCAATTCTCCTTCAGATGAATATGCAAATGGGTCAGTATGCCGACAAAAAGTACCTAAATGCTTGGACCATACCAATTTTCACAACTCCACAGAGCATGGAAAACCGAAGAGGCTTGGGCTGGGATAAACCGATTGCCGGAACAGAAGACGGCCCAACAAGTAAGTATGCCTCGGCTAGCACATTTGGCCATACGGGCTTTACAGGCGCATCTGTATGGGCAGACCCGGCAGAAGAGCTTGTTTTTGTTTTCCTCTGTAACAGAACTTATCCAGATAGTGAAAACTTTAAGCTGATAGAAGAGAACGTAAGAACCAGAATTCAAGACATGGTCTATCAGTCAATCTTGGAACCTTAGCAGGAGTTTCTGAGTTTAACCTCCAACATGACTTTTAATTAATGAAAATAGGTATTGTTTGTTACCCTACGTTTGGGGGAAGTGGTGTGGTAGCCACAGAATTGGGAAAAGGATTAGCAAAAAATGGACATGAAGTACATTTTATCACTTACTCTCAACCCACTAGGTTAGACTTTTTTAATGAGAACCTATTTTACCACGAAGTAAACATTCGTTCTTACCCGCTATTTAAATATCCACCTTATGAGTTGGCTTTAGCCAGTAAAATGGTAGATGTGGCCAAGAATGAAAAGCTAGACTTACTGCACGTGCATTATGCCATTCCTCATGCTTCGGCAGCGGTTTTGGCAAAGCAAATTTTAAAGACAGAAGGCATTCAAATTCCAGTAGTAACTACACTCCATGGAACTGATATTACTTTAGTTGGAAAAGACCCTTCATACGAACCAGTGGTTACCTTCAGCATAAACCAATCTGATGGCGTTACGGCTGTTTCTGAAGACCTTAAAAACGATACTTATAAGCACTTTAATATCACCCGTGAAATTAAGGTAATTCCTAACTTCATAGATTTAGAGAAGTTTCAGCGCCAGCGCAAAGACCATTTCAAAATGGCCATTTGCCCCAACGGTGAAAAGCTCATTGTGCACACTTCTAACTTCAGAAAAGTAAAGCGTGTGGACGATGTAGTTAGAATCTTCAAGAAAATCTCTGAGACCATTCCTGCCAGATTACTTCTTGTAGGCGATGGCCCCGAAAGAGGCCATATTGAAGGTCTTTGCAGAGAGTTAGGTATTTATGACGAAGTTAGATTCTTAGGGAAATTAGAGGCGGTGGAAGAAGTACTTTCTGTTGCCGATTTATTCCTAATGCCTTCAGAAAAAGAAAGCTTTGGTTTGGCAGCTTTGGAAGCTATGGCCTGCCAAGTTCCGGTAATTTCGTCTAACGCTGGGGGAATTCCTGAGCTTAACGTAGATGGAGTAACTGGCTTCACAGCAGATATTGGTGATGTAGAAACCATGACGGAAAAAGCACTCTTCATTCTAAGCGAAGAAAACCTCGATAACTTTAAGCGAAACGCCCTAGAGAGAGCAAAAGAGTTTGATATAGACAAAGTACTTCCGCTTTATGAAGCGCATTACAATCAGGTTCTAGAGTCTGTTTTAGAAGCACATTAATGCAGGTAAGTATAATTGGTTGTGGTTGGTTGGGGCTTCCTTTAGCTAAAAGCCTAATTCAAAAAGGCCATGAAGTAATCGGTAGTACCACATCTGCCGATAAGCTTAAACGGCTAAAAGAAGCAGGAATCACACCTGTTCAATTCAAGCTAGAACCCATGCCAGTGGGCGAAGATTTCAACCTATTGTTTGAATCAGAATTGGTGATTATTAATATTCCTCCTGCCCGAAAGAAAAACCCACCACACTTTTATGCTGAACAGATTAAGTACCTGAAGTATCAGCTGCAAAACTCAAAGGTCAAGAAAGTCATTTTCATCAGCTCCACCTCCTTCTACCCTAATACCAATAACACCGTAGACGTAAACACCAATTACGATTTTGCCAACGGATCATCCAAAGCTGTTGTAAAAGGAGAGGAACAGATATCGGCTATTTCTCAAGAGCTTATTATTCTCCGCTGTGGAGGACTAATGGGTGATGATAGAATTCCTGGAAAATGGTTTGCGGGCAGAGAGACTCAAGGAGCAGACACACCCGTTAATTATGTGCATAGAGACGATATTATTGCCACAATTGACGGCCTCATTGAAGGTTGGCCGAAAGCACAAAAAGTCTTCAACCTAGTTTCAGATGATCATCCGACTAGGAAAGAAGTACACGAAAAAATGGCTGAGAAATACGGGTTTGAACTACCCAAATGGGTGGAACCTTCAACTATTCAGTCAAAAGTAGTAGAAAGTAGCTTTAAGGAATCTGGATTAAAGTCTCCTCTAAATTTTTAGGCTGCATCTATCAATTCTAAGAAGCCTTCGCCTCTCTTCAACTGCTGATACGCTTTAATTTGATTGAGCCTTTTCTTAACCTGCTCATAGTGTTCAAACTCTTGAAGCGCTTTTTGAAATCCTTGTTGGTATACTTCCGGTGAAAGTACCGCCTTCTTTGTTGTTGTCGGAATCATGGTTTGTTAAACTAGAATAACTTCTATTAAGTTTTACCTAGCCGCTCAACGAAACAAGACTAAAAAAAGGTTCACTATCATTAAAATAAATATTTAGGCTACTGTAGAAACCACTTCATACAATAGCCTAAACAAACTAGTGCCAAGCACCTAAGATTATACCAACAATGGTATAAGCAATGATGTGGTAAAAGGAATCGATAAGCATTAAGGAAGCAGACTTTCTGGCAAAAAGATAGTTCATACAGGTAGAAGGTAGTATAAAGAAAATACCCGTCATTAGACCATACATAGCGCCCATTGTAGCATCCATAGGGTTTTCGGGGTCGGTGCCAAAGCCAAAGAAAAAGATGGCCATACCTACAGAAATGATTAGAGCAAAAACGAAAGCCGACCCAAAGAGTTTGCCCATGTTGGCGTTCTTCATTTCATCATCCGACAAGCCAACACCTTTTTGCCAAGCCTTTCCAAAAACAGGGCCGTACCAGATGGCTCCAAGAGCAAAAAATGCCACAGCAGCAACGAGCACTGCAATCCAATTAATAGCAGAAAAATCCATAGTTATTTGATTTGGTTAAAATCAGTCTACCTTTTTAATCTGTACACCAGAATAAAAATCATCTTCTTGGCCATCTGTATCCCAATCGAGATATCCTTCAAAAAGCCCCTTTCCCTCTTGCCATTGAAATAAATAACCTGTTATTTGCCCCTGCTCAGTAAAGTATAACGAATCCTTTTTGAGCTCCCACTTTCCGGATGTCTTCTGCAAAACCGAACCATCTAAATTATAGTAGATAGATTCGAAAGTTCCATCGGGCTTGTATGTGGTATTAATTGGTTTAATCTGAAGAATTTCTTCCCACTTACCTGCTGGTACAGAAAAGACAGAGTCTATTTGTCCGTCTAGCGCATCAATATCTACCCGAACAGATTCATTGTACCATTCTCCTAGCAAATATTCTTCATTATTTTTTGTCGAGCATGATGCTATACTAAGCACCAATAGAAATATGAGTGTTGACCTTTGACCCATTACTAAAGTTTTAGTGAAAGATAAGAATTAATACCGATTATACCGTATTTACTCCGTTAACATTTCAATTAGGTCTTCTACCTCAGATATAAGCCGAACATTCTTCGGAAAATCTAGCTCATCCATAAAGTATGGGTTGCCGCTGATTAGTATTTTTTTCTCTTCGAACTTTTCAGACAACTCATAAACGTATGCTTGGGTGTCGATTTTAGAAGCTGGTGCTTTTACAAAGGTCAGAAGTACATCTGGTTTGGTAATTTCAGTTACCTGTTTTAAATCTCTGAAGGGAATATCTGCACCAAGGTAAATACACTGGCGACCTCTATTTTTAAGTAAATAGGTAAAGAGAAGAATGAGTAGATCGCTGAACTCTGATTTAGGTAGAAAAAGCAAGTACTTTTCGCCTGTCTTTTTTCTATCTATCAATCCATCTATGGCTACTATCACCTTCTGGCGAATGAGCTGATAGATAAAGTGCTCCTGAGCAGTTGACACCTCTCCTACTCTCCACATTACCCCAATGCGCTTAAGAAAAGGGTAAATTATCTTAGTAATTGTTTCTTCAAAATTGCGTTGCAGTAAGCTACCGCTAATAATTTTTTCAAACCTTTGCTCGTCTAGCTCAAGCATAGCAAGAACAAGCTCATTTACCGCTACACTCAGATGATTATCCTCTTTGGTTTGAAGGCCTTTCTCCGCTACCTCTTTTAGGTTTTTGTTGAACTCCTCATCAGACATTGAGCAGATATGAGATATTCGGAAGCCATTTTCAACCAACAGGGTAACATTGAGCAAATACTTCAACTGACTTTCATCGTAATAGCGAATGTTGGTCTCAGTTCTTTTGGGTGTAAGCAGTTGATACCTCTGCTCCCAAATACGTATAGTATGAGCCTTTATTCCCGAAAACTTTTCTAGATCTTTGATTGAGTATTTTACCAAGGTGCCTCACTTTACTTCGAAAGGTAATAAAAATAGACTCCTTTTGCACTGCCTGGCAGCAGCAACCCTTGCTAATTAGAATCGAGCGTAAAAGTAACCTTGAGCTTTAAAAAGTCTTCTTGGGCTTCTCCGGAATATGTGGCTGGCTTCCAGTTTTTATATTGCTTAATTACTCTAATGGCTTCTTCGTCAAAATATCTACCTAATGACTTACTTATTTTAAAGTCTTCTGTCTCTCCTTTTCTATTCACTTTAAAACGAACCTCAACGAAACCCTCAATGGAGTCGTCTAGTAATTCTTTTGGATACTCTAGTTCGCGATCTACAAACTGCAAAAAAGCTTCAGTAGAAGGTAATGGACTGGCTCTAACTAACAAATCTTCATAATGCAAAGGAGATGACGTGAATTCATCGTTTACTTGATCTAGTTGTTCAACCTGCCCCTTAATCTCAGCCCTATCTAAGCTATCTATATGAATTTGACTGTTTTTTTCTAGTTGCTGTTCTATTTTAGTGTCTTCATTCACTGGTTCCTTGACCACCGGAAACGGATTAACACCAAGCACCCCAAAACAAAGCGCACTTCCACTAACTAATATACCTACCGAAACCAACACCAGAGACTTTGTTGTCACTCCACCCTTTAAAGCCGATGAACTTATACCAAACTCGCTAAAGCTCTTAGATGCTTCCAGAGCTTCATTAAAATTCTTTGCTGATTCTATACGCTCAGCAGAGGGAGTCTCAGATTTTCTTACAAACCTATAACTCATCTCACAGTACGTTTAAAATGTTTTTTCATCCTCTTCAATACTCTATAAGTTCTGGTCTTAGCATTACCTTCTGTGATGTCTAAAATGTATGCTATTTCTGCAAAACTTTTCCCCTCAAAAAAACGTAACTCTACCAATTCCAATTCTCTTGGCTTTAGTTTACCCAAAGCTTCGGGAAGTAAGGCCAGCCATAATTCCTTATCACTTTCTTCCAACTCTACCTCAAAAGCTAGGTCATGAGTAGCATATTTTTCCAAACTCACGGTTCTACTCTTCTTTTGAGCTCGGAAATAATCATAACAACAATTAATAGCAACTCTAGTGAGCCAAGCAGAAAACGGATAACCCTTATATTTAAACTTTTCAATATTCACTAAAGCCTTTCCAAAAGACTCTGAAGTTATTTCGGCTGCTAATTCAAAATCTTGTACTCTATTAAAGACTGTCCTGAATACTTGTTCGAAATACTTCTCATACAAAGGCTCAAAGAACCTTTTTTCTTGCTTAGATTTCTCTATCAGTTCAATTTCTGTTAAAGCACTATACTCTTTTTTGGCTAAAGTTTCGATGTTAGAGATTATTAAGTTATTGAATCATTAACGCCTTCAGAGGTAAAAGAAACAACTTACACCATAACACATTAAAAAAATGGGTTCAGCAATTAACACCAAGTTAAACCAATTTTATCACTGTCGCGTTGTGTAGGTGCTCATGAAAGGATACCGCTTCTCTAAATTCATTCCGCAAAAAGCGCAAGGCGAATCGGCCTTCGACAATCTATTGAACATTTTTCTTCAGCTGGTTAGTATTACTGGTGGAGATGTTTCTGAGGCATTAGCTTGGCTTACCAACCTAGACAATCAGTATAATCTAACTGATGGCCAATATGGAATTGGCGACTTTATAGATGATTTGAAAGAGAAAGGCTACATCTCAGAAGAGAACCAAGAAGGTAAATTTGATGTGACAGGAAAAACAGGTCAGCAGATTAGAAAATCAGCCCTTGAAGAGATTTTCGGTAAGCTGAAAAAGTCAGGAAAAGGCCAACACAAAACCAACTTCTCAGGAACTGGTGATGAAATGGGCACCGACAGAAGACCCTTTGAGTTTGGCGATTCGCTTCAGCAAATTGCCATGACGGACTCCATCAGGAATGCTCAAATCAACAATGGTTTCGGAGATTTCATGATGACAGAAAACGATCTGGAAGTACAGGAAACGGAATTCAAAACGCAGACCTCCACGGTACTGATGATTGATATTTCTCACTCCATGATTCTGTATGGTGAAGACCGAATTACTCCAGCCAAAAAAACGGCTATGGCCTTGGCAGAATTAATCACCACGAAGTACCCGAAGGATACGCTAGACGTGATTGTTTTCGGTAATGATGCTTGGCAAATAGACATTAAAGACCTGCCATACCTTCAGGTTGGCCCTTACCATACCAATACCATAGCCGGACTAGAGCTAGCCATGGATATTTTAAGGCGAAGAAAGAATGCGAACAAGCAGATTTTCATGATTACCGATGGTAAACCAACTTGTATGAAGGTGGGTATCAAATACTACAAAAATGCCTTCGGCTTAGACCCAAAGATTCTCAATAAGACACTCAATTTGGCAACTCAATGCCGAAGACTTCATATTCCAGTAACTACTTTTATGATTGCATCAGACCCATACCTGAAACAGTTTGTACAAGAGTTTACCAAAACCAACAACGGCAACGCCTATTACAGTAGCCTGAAGGGCCTTGGCCACCTAATATTCGAAGATTATAAACGAAATCGCAGAAAGAACTTCTAAGATGAAATACGACCAATTGACCTCCGATCAATTATTAAAAATAAAGACCCTTGGCGAACTGAAAGCCGCGGGTTACGAAAGCAAATCAGTTAAGCAAGAACTGAGAGACAACCTAATTACCAAGCTCAAAGCTAAAGAGCCTACTTTCGAAGGTATTTGGGGCTATGAAGACACTGTAATACCAGATATTCAACGGGCAATTTTGTCTATGCACAATATGAACCTTCTAGGTTTGAGAGGGCAGGCAAAAACAAGGATTGCCAGACAGATGACGGCCTTGCTAGATGAATACATTCCCTTCATTAAAGGCTCAGAATTGAATGATGACCCTTTGCAGCCATTGAGTCGATTTGGCCACGATCAGGTTTCTGAGCATGGAGACAACACTGAAATTACCTGGCTTCACAGATCGGAAAGGTATGCAGAGAAACTGGCTACACCAGATGTATCTATTGCCGACCTTATTGGCGATGTTGATCCAATCAAAGCAGCATCTCTCAAGTTGCCTTATTCCGATGAAAGAGTGATTCATTACGGGTTAGTGCCAAGGTCTCACAGATCTATTTTCGTGATTAATGAATTGCCAGATTTACAGGCGAGAATTCAGGTAGCGCTTTTCAACATTCTTCAAGAAGGGGATATTCAGATTCGTGGTTTCAAATTGCGCTTGCCATTAGATATTCAGTTTGTGTTCACCGCTAACCCTGAAGACTATACGAACAGAGGAAGTATTGTAACTCCGTTAAAAGATAGAATCGATAGCCAGATAATTACACACTATCCAAAAACGCGCGAAATCAGTAAGCAAATTACCGTTCAAGAAGCGAAAATTAAGGGGCCTCAAAAAGAGCTAGTTGTTGTGAATGAGCTCGCTCAAGACCTGATTGAACAAGTAGCTATTGAAGCAAGAGATAGCGAATATGTGGATGAGAAAAGTGGTGTTTCGGCACGATTGACTATTTCAGCCTATGAAAACTTGGTTAGTGCTGCTGAAAGAAGAGCCTTGGTCAATGGCGAATCTCAAACCTATGTTCGAGTTTCCGATTTCATCGGGGTGATTCCGGCCATTACTGGAAAAGTTGAGTTGGTTTATGAAGGTGAACAAGAAGGTGCTGGCATTGTAGCCCACAATTTGGTCGGAAAAGCAGTACGCACGCTTTTCACAGACTACTTCCCTAAGCCAGACGACAAAGACAAAAACAAAGAGCAGAAGGAAAATCCATACAAAACCATTATTGAATGGTTCGGTGAAGGATTCACCTTAGATCTGATCAACGATCTGACTAACGAGCAGTATGAACAGGCGCTCAATGCAGTTCCAGGTTTGGCAGATTTGATAGAGTCACATCACAAAAAGGCCAGTAAGCACGAAAAGCTATTTTTAATGGAGTTTATGCTTCATGGTTTGGCCGAGTACAGCAAGCTTAGTAAATCCCCATTAGATACTGGTACTCGCTTCAAAGACCTTCTCAGCAGCATGTTCTCTATGCCTGACTTTGGAGAGTTTGAAGATGAGGACGAAGATGACGATCAGTAATATTTAGCAGTAATTCAATTGACTTGGTATGACTTTAAGAGACTTGCAAAAGTTGACAGCACAAGGTGAGTCTGCCACGCTTGAGTTCAAAAAGAAAGCCAATCATCCTGAAAAAATAGTGAAGGAACTGGTGGCCTTTGCCAATACAAAGGGTGGCAGCTTGCTACTTGGGGTAGATGATAATGGAAACCTTTCTGGTACAAGAGATATTGAGGGCGAGGCATTCATTCTAGAAAAAGCTATCCAAGAATTGATTCGCCCTAAAATCAATTACTCTGTTGAGTATTTTCACCTTACTGAAAAAAAAGGAATTGCAATTTTCAGAGTACAAGAGAGTTACAAAAAACCTCATTTTGTAAGAGAGCACGCCAATACCAGAAAGGGTACAGCCTACGTTCGGTTTAAAGACGAGAGTATTCAGGCTAGCCGAGAAGTGAGGGAAATTATTCAAAGAAGACTAAAGAATAAAGACATTCAGTTCACATACGGTGAAAAAGAAAAAGTGGCTGTAAGCCATTTAGATTTGCATGAAAAAATTACAGTCTCTGAATTTTCTCAGATAGCGAAAACGCCCAAATTTATTGCCTCAAAAACACTTATTAGATTGGTTTTGGCAAACATTTTGGACGTAGTTCCGAATCCAAAAGGAGACTATTTTATACTTAAAGAAGAATCATATGAAAACTAAAATTAGCCTACTACTTGGCTTTATATTATTACTAGGAATCAATCAGGCAGAAGCTCAAAGAAAAAGGAAGAAAGAGAAGTACGATAAGGCTGCTGCTGCGGAAACCATTGTAGAATTTAAGAAAGTAGATTCAGGCATTGCAGAGTTCTTTGAACACGCATATGGCTATGCTGTATTTCCTTCTATTGGTAAAGGAGCTATAGGAATTGGTGGCGCTGCTGGTAAGGGTGTGGTTTACAAAGATGGTGCTATGACAGGTGGGGTAAATATGACCCAAATCTCAGTAGGATTCCAATTTGGTGGACAAGCATACAGCGAAGTCATTTTCTTTGAAAATGCGGGTGCCTACCAACGATTTATTGAGAACGAATTTCAGTTTGCTGCTCAAGCCTCAGCTGTAGCATTAAAGTCTGGAGTTTCGGCCAATGCTAAATACTCTAATGGCGTAGCGGTATTCACCATGGCCAAAGGAGGTTTGATGTACGAAGCCTCAGTTGGAGGACAAAGATTCAAGTTTATCCCGCCAAGCGAGATGAAATAGTACCATCAGTCGTCAGACCACTTGGAGTGGTCAGACGACTAAATACTAGATATAACAAAAGCCACCTTTTCGGGTGGCTTTTCAGATAGAAAACACTTGTTATTCTTACTAGACTATAGAATTCCCAAGTTTCTTAATACGTAACGGCAGTTCCACTTGCTGTAACCATCAGCATGCTACCGTTGTGACCAATTGTTTCATAATCCAAATCAATGCCCACTACAGCATTCGCGCCCATGTTCCGAGCGTTATACTCAAGCTCCTTGAGTGCGTTGTCTTTTGCTTCGCGAAGCACTCTTTCATAAGTGCCCGAACGACCACCAACTAAGTCGGTAATACTTGCGAAGATGTCTTTGAAAAGGTTGGCACCAATGATTGCCTCACCAGTTACCACGCCATGATAAGTGTTGATGGTATGTCCATCGATAGTGTTAGTTGTTGATAGTAGCATATTTCAATTTTGAATTTAAATGTGCTCGACCTTTGAGCTACTCTTAGTTATTCGTGAAGCACCCAATTAGAGTTTGGTGCTGCGGATAAGCGGAAGATAGCTCGGTGCGATCGGCCAATTCAAAATCTTCAAACTCGAAACCTGGGGCTACAGTGCACCCTACTAGAATGTAATCCCCATCTACTACCTCTGCCGCAAACCAAGTGTCTTTAGGAATGACCACCTGCAGCCTTTGGTCACGCTCTAAGTCTGAGCCAATCAAATGCTCGGAATGCGCTCCTTGCTTATCGATGAAATGAATTTTAGCAACTCCTCCAGTATGAAAGTGCCAAATTTCGTCTGAATTGAGCCTGTGAAAATTAGAAACACTTTCGGTGGTTAGCAGAAAGTAAATGGACGTTCCGAAAACTCTGGGAGACTTGTAACGGTCGGGAAGTTTAGACTCATGCAATCTATCTTTAGATCGATAGGTTTCAGCATAAAAACCTCCTTCAGGGTGCTGCTGAAGGTTAAGTTTCTCTATCCAATACTGGGCGTTTTTCATAATACTAATTGTAGAAGAAGTGCGAAAGATGCTAAATGTAATGAAGGTATACTACGCTAAAATCTCGATAAAACAATGACAACTACCTTCGAGATAATTAAGATATAGCTTCAGACATCAGCTCCAATATCTTGAGCTGATTTCTAGCTCTAACTAAATTTTCACCTTCAAAAGTGACCTTGTAATAGACATCACCATTGAGATAATCTGTTAGAAAACGAACCGCTGTAATGTATGTCATACATAGGCCACCGAGAGGAAGTGTTTCAATTTCCACAGGGGTTAAGGCATGAGAGCATTCCTTTAAATACGAATTCAAAATAGTCTCGAACCGCTCGTTGTCAAATGCCAGCCCGCGAAGGTTTGAATCGTTTTCGGGAATATTGAAAAGCATAGACCTTAGCATATCGCCCATATCGAACATAGCATACCCTGGCCCAACTGTATCAAGGTCTACCACCTTTAAAAATTGGCCAGTTGGCTGCGCTAGCAAGCAGTTGGCGGCTTTAGTATCATTATGACACACCCTATGAGGCAAACCTGCCTCCACCAAATTATTGAAACGATCTGCCACCCATTGAAAGGATAAAGCAGCCTCAATTTCTGACGAAACTTTGCTTTTCCTACCAGCTTTATCTTTCCTCAAAGCTTCCTCAAACTGGATCAAACGATGTGTCAGGTCAAGGAACTTTGGAATAGCTTCTTCATAATCACTCAGGTTTTCAGCAGAAAAAGAGGCGGTAAACCTCCCATAGCCTTTGGCTATTTGTTCTAACTCATTCAGGTCGAGTTTTTCTGGAGCATAACTATCGGCTACAAATTCCTGCAACCTCCAAAAGTTTTCACCATCGAACTGATGATACTTTCCGTTTTTTCCTAAAACATGCTGAGCGAACAATTCAGGAGCTATGTCAAGAATTCTTCTTAGGTTATTTTCAACAACTTCTGGCTTAGGAAACACTGCGGTATTTAGGCGCTGTAGCAAATACTTCTGAGCTTCTGCCATTACAACGAAAGAATCATTAATATGCCCTAAACCGAAAGGAGCTACCGAATCGATAGCTCCTTTAATATTGTATAACTCAAGTGCTTTGGCAGCAACAAGCATTATTTTACCTCTTGCGGATATTTACCATCGGCAATCATCTGATTGATTCCGGCAACCACATGCTCTTTATCTTCTTTGTAAGTTACTCCTAACCATGATGCAGAAGTAGGAATTACTTTAACAACAGCCTTACCTTCTTCCATCAGGTTACCCACTTCAACAGGAATGAAACATTCTGCTTTTGGATCTTCATTATTATCCTTTACAAAATCCACAAACTTCTCCTCAAGCAAAGGCAAAATTGAAGGTGGGAATGCAAAGAAGTTCATAGAAACATAAGTCTCTGGGCTCAGCTCAACAGGCTGATCGTTCTCCATGTATGAGATAACACCATCATTCTTACCGATAGAAAGTGTCTCTTTAATGCCAACCAAGTGCATGTTCTCATCAACCTGGCAAACACCTCTGTTTACTGTTCCATGATCGGATAGTGTGTTCTCTAGTCTATATCCCATAATGAGGTACTCATTCTCCTTCATCATATTGATAGCCTTCACCACCTCTTCGAAAGACTCCTGACCGTAGTAATCATCGGCATTAATCACCACAAATGGCTCATTAATTAAATGTTTAGCGGCTAAAACGGCATGCGTAGTACCCCAAGGCTTTTTACGATTAGGCTCATATGGTGCAGTGTGCTCAGTGTATTCGTTTTGGTAAGCAAACTCCATTTTGATTTTGCCTTTGAAACGCTCGGCATAATGGTTTTCGAATGCTTCTTTTATATCAGTTCGGATGATAAAAACCACTTTGGTAAATCCGGCATTGATTGCATCGTGGATGGAATAATCCATAATGATTTCACCATTTGGGCCAATTCCGTCAAGTTGCTTATTGCCTCCGTAACGGCTACCCATTCCTGCTGCTAATACCACTAGTGTCAAATCCATAATATCCTCTTAAATTTTTCTATTATTGTTGGTTCGAAAATGAACAAAAACTTCAGACAAATCAATTTAACTTTTCATTAAGTATGAATATTTCTTCGCTCGATTGGATCATCATTCTCCTATTCTTCACTGTTTTTTTAATTATCGGTCTGATTGTTTCGAAAAAAGCGGGTTCATCTTCTAAAGAATTCTTCCTCTCAGGGAGAAATATGCCTTGGTGGCTACTGGGAGTATCTATGGTAGCCACTACCTTTTCTGCTGATACCCCCAACTTAGTAACAGATATTGTCCGCCAAAATGGAGTTGCTGGTAACTGGGTTTGGTGGGCATTTTTGATTACCGGTATGTTAACCGTTTTTGTTTATGCCAAGCTGTGGAGAAAGTCCGGAGTTTTAACTGATTTAGAGTTCTACGAAAAGAGATATTCAGGCAAAGAAGCAGCTTTTCTGAGAGGCTTTAGAGCCATTTACTTAGGCGTATTCTTCAACATTATGATAATGGCCTCGGTCTCATTAGCCGCCATTAAAATTGGTGAAGTGATGTTCGGATTAGAACCATGGAAAACCGTGGTTTACGCCTCCATAATTACTGTGGCCTATAGTTCCCTCGGTGGCTTAAGAGGTGTTATACTGACTGACTTCCTTCAGTTTTTAGTAGCTATGGTAGGTTCCGTGGCTGCGGCTATTTACATCATCAATTTACCAGAAGTTGGTGGTCTTGATGCCCTCTTAACCAGACCTGAAGTTGCTTCAAAATTAGACTTAATTCCAAGTATCGATAATAGAGAATTGTTTATCACCCTATTGATTATCCCTATTGCTGTGCAATGGTGGAGTGTTTGGTATCCGGGTGCTGAGCCTGGAGGCGGAGGATACATTGCCCAAAGAATGCTCTCTTCTAAAAATGAGAAGCATGCGGTTTCGGCAACCTTCCTTTTCAACATCACTCATTATGCACTAAGACCTTGGCCATGGATTTTGATCGCTTTGGCATCCTTGGTGGTTTACCCTGACTTGGCTTCTATTAAAGAGGCGTTTCCAGGAATAAGCGAAAGCAAAATAGGTCACGATTTGGGCTACTCTGCCATGTTATTGACGCTGCCTAAGGGCCTTCTCGGAATTGTGATTGCCTCATTGATTGCAGCCTATATGTCTACTATTTCCACTCACCTCAACTGGGGTTCTTCTTACGTAGCATTCGACTTTTATCAAAGATTCATTAAGCCAGAAGCTACTGAGAAAGAATTGGTGAACGTAGGTAGAATCTCCACAGTGATTCTCATGGTATTTGCAGGCCTGTTTGCCTTGGTGCTCACCAGTGCATATGATGCCTTCCAGATTCTGCTTTCTATTGGTGCAGGTACTGGTTCTATCTTCATTTTGCGTTGGTTCTGGTGGAGAATTAATGCTTATTCTGAAATCGCAGGTATGGTGGTTTCATTCATTCTGGCACTGCTTTTCAAGTTCGGACCAGAAAGCCTCACCTCCATTTCTAGTGAATACCAACTATTACTAAGTGTTGGAGTAACCACGGCTGTTTGGGTGCTAGTTACTTTAATGACCAAACCGACCGACTATAAAACACTGGTTTCATTCTTCAACCTTGTAAAACCTTATGGTAAGGGATGGAATGGCTTGAGAAAGCAAGCACAGGCAAAAGGTGAAAAACTGGAGCCAGGCATTGGCCGATTCAGCGTTGACTTGCTGGCGATGTTTGCAGGTACTGTGCTTATTTACGCTTTGCTCTTCGCTACTGGAATGTTCGTCTATGGTAACATAGAGTATGGATTAATCTGGTTAGCGATTGTTTTGATAAGTACCATTACTCTAGTTAAGGCTTGGAAAAAGTTGACCTTCTGACCTCCTCGCTTCGCGCGTCCTCCTAGTTTAGGAGGACTAGATAAGTTTGAAGTCTACGTTCCTTATTCACGACTCTTGGATAGAGTAAAACAGCTCCATGCCTAAGGGTATTGTCACTGATTTTAGTAATTTGATTCTTATCACACACGGCAAATGAGAATCAATAATCTGAATTATCTTAAGGAAAGAAGAAGGGAGCTTCGGAATAATCCAACTAAGTACGAGGAGTTGCTTTGGAAGCGGTTGGCGAACAAGAAACTTAATGGCATAAAGTTCAGGAGACAACACAGCCTCAATCACTATATCGTAGATTTTTATTGCGCTACTTTTAAACTCATTATCGAAGTAGATGGTGAAATTCATAATAAGCCTGAAAACTATGATAATGACCAAATAAGAGATCGGGAGTTGGCTGAACTTGGCTATAACACCATCAGATTCACCAATAGACAAGTTGAATTCGAAATTGAAAATGTAATCGAGGTAATTCAAAATTACATCGCGTCACGAGTCTAGCCTCCTCCTTGGCAAGGAGGAGGTTGGTGGAGGTCAAATTAATTCTGTGTTAATAATCTCCCTCACTCTCTTTTGCCCCGAATATTTACTAATTTAAAACAACGTTCTATTCATTATTGAACCCCAATTAGTAGTATGCCGAGAGCGAAGAAGACTGACCGGAAGATTTTTGTACTAGACACCTCCGTTATCCTTTACGAACACATTGCACTGATGAATTTTGAGGAGCATGATATTGGCCTCCCAATCACTGTGCTCGAAGAATTAGACACTTTCAAGAAGGGCAACGATACCAAAAACTTTGAAGCTAGAGAGTTCACCCGCTTGCTAGATAAGCTGGCAAAGGATAAGTCTCTGCAAGACTGGATTCCACTTAATGGGAAAACGCGTGGAAGCTTTAAAGTGGTGATGGAGGCCGGAAGTGGTGAAAGTCAGCACGATGCCAATGAGGTTTTTGGTGAAAGAAAAAACGACCACCGAATTCTTAATGCCGCACTTAGGTTGAAAGAGGAAAACCCGGGTAGAAACGTAATCTTGGTTTCTAAAGACATTAACCTTCGGTTGAAGGCGAAATCGATGGGGCTACCTGCCGAAGACTACGAAACCGGAAAAATTAAGAATGTAGACTCTCTTCGCAAAGGAAAGATTGAAATTGAGAAGATTGATTCAGACCTCATCAACCACCTTTATGAAGATGGCACCTTGGCGCCAAAAGATGTTCTGAAGAGAAAGAAGGCTCAGCCGAATCAATACTTCATTCTTAAGAGCGATAGAAACTCCGTACTTGCATACTACAACTCGATTGACGATACCATTGAAAAAGTGGACAAGCGTCCTGTTTCTGGGGTGAAACCAAAGAATGCTGAACAAACTTTCGCTATTCATGCCATCATGAATCCTGAGGTTAAGTTAGTGACCATTCAAGGGGTTGCAGGTACTGGAAAAACGCTCCTTACCCTTGCCGGAGCTTTGGAACAACGCAGAGAATTCAAGCAGATTTATTTGGCTCGACCGATCGTGCCATTGAGCAATAAAGACATTGGTTACCTACCTGGCGATATCAAATCCAAGTTGAACCCTTATATGGAGCCACTTTGGGACAACCTGAAGTTTATCCAAAACCAGTACAAGGAGACCGACAAGGAGTTTAAAGCCATCACCGAAATGGTGAATAAGGAAAAGCTGTTGATCACTCCTCTGGCTTATATTAGAGGTAGAAGTTTGTCCAACATCTTCTTTATTGTGGACGAGGCTCAAAACCTCACTCCGCATGAAATTAAAACCATCATTACCAGAGCTGGAGAAAACACCAAGATTGTCTTTACAGGAGATATCCATCAGATTGATACACCTTATTTAGATTCTCAGTCTAACGGCCTTTCTTACCTGATAGACCGAGTGAAAGACCATCCGCTTTACGCGCATATCACACTAGAAAAAGGTGAGAGATCTGAGCTAGCTAATTTGGCGAATGAGTTGTTGTAAAAGGGGGTTGATTTTAGCAATCACCTCTCCATCAGTATCTTCAGCACTACTTGTTCCGAAGTATCTAAATGTTGATACTTCTTGGCATTGGAAATTCTCGGCATTTTGAATTCTGGTTGAGCAACAACTTCCAACACTTTTGGGTGGATATAATAGTCTCTGCAAATACTAACTGTGTTGCCCAGCTTTTTGGCTACTCGCTGAACCAAGGCTGTTTCAATCTTTCTTCTAGGGTTCTCTTCAACATCCTTTTTTGCGTCTTCTAGGTAATCGATGGAAAGGCGACTGCCTCCCCATGTTCTGAAAACCTTAGCTGTAAAATCACCTTCGGATAGTTCCTTGATGTATTCGTTCACATCGCTAGAATCTATTGTTTGAGACTTACCATCCTCATCAATGTAGCGAAACACTTCGTATCCTGGCAGGTCAGAAGTTTCTCGAATCAGTTTAGCCAAGGTTGGGTTAGAGACCGATACATTTCTATACTTTCCACTCTTGGCCTTGTAAGTAAGGCTAAGGCTTTTGCCATTATCATTCAAATGCTTGCGCCTAAGTGTGGTGAGCCCATAGGTTTCATTATTCCTTTTATAGTTTAGGTTACCGATTCGGAGATAATACTCATCTAACATTTTCACTGTTAATGCCAGAACACGCTCTTTTGGCCAACCTCTTTTACGCAAATCAGCAGCTACTCTTTCCCTAATTATTGGGAGCCTTTCAGCAAATAATGGAAGCTGAGAAAACTTATTCTGCTGCCTATACTCACTCCACTTAGGGTGATAAATATATTGCTTCCTGCCTTTCAGGTCGTAACCAACGGCCTGAACATGCCCTTTAGCATTCTTACAAATCCACACATCTTCCCAAATAGGTGGAATTACCAGTTCATCGATCCGCTTTAAAATGGCTTTATCTCTAACCGGCTTTCCTTGCAAGTCCAAGTATTCAAAGCCATCGTTAGTCTTCTCTCTTTTGAAACCTTCTTGGTCAAAAGAAGACACATAGACGAGCTCTTTTGGTATATCTGCTTTCTGCATATTTATTGATGACATATAGCTTAACTAGCCAGTCTTGGTTTCGTTCGAAAACTGTACACTTTTCACTCACATGGCGTACGTTTTTAGTACACTTTATTTCGTTCAAAATCGTACAACAAATTTTAAACATCTGAATTACTGATACTTACACGTATTGGCACAAGGCTTGAATAATTATTGGCACATTCAAAAACGAAACAACAACATTAAACAATACGGTCATGAATAGCCCAAAGGTCAAAGCTCGAAACAACTCAAGAAGAAGAATCAAAAACTTAAGTACTGCAATTGCCATAATGTTAGCGATGGTCACGCTTTTTCAGGCAAGTGCTAAAAACAACCCTGATTCAGAAAGAAGAATCTCTGCGATGGAAGCCAAAGAATTGGCCGAAATTGAAGCCTACTTTATGGATAAAGATGAGATGAGTCTTGAAGAGGCTATTCTGTTCGAAATTGAAGAAGAAGTAATTGAGGAAGTAAAAGTGTTCGATAGCCAAGGTGAACTAGTGGCATCTGGCACCCCTTCTACAGACTCTTCATTAAGAAGTTTAGTGAATCAGGCAGATTACCTTACCAGTTTTGGTAACAACAAATATTACCGCTTAGCGGAATAAAATCAACAGTTTTAGTTAGGGTTAATTTTGGTTAGAGCCGGTTTCTGTAAAAGGAATCGGCTTTTTTATTCGGCAACATCAAACAAATTATGTGAAGGCCAATTCTTAATCTGCTTAATCGCCTCTCTAATTGCCCAACGACTAGTGCTCGGAAAGCTCCCCCTTCTGGGCGTAGTATTAGACACAACCACCCATGAATAGCCCTTTTCATCTCTAGTCAACAAAGCCGAGGTTCCACTTAAAGTTCCAGTTCTCCACCAATGCTCTCCTCTTACACTTCTCCAGCCAAGTGGCTGATTTATACCTCCAACACCACCTGTCATTTTCTTTATCAGGTCTGCACTAAGAATATCTTTGTAGCGCTTAGAATAACCATCTACCATTACTAAAACGCGCATTAAATCTACAGAATTGGCCACCCAGCCTCCGGCCGGCCCTAGCATAGTTACATCGTCTGCACCGTAAGGTTTATAAGCCATTTTGCCAGACCCGGTAAAAGACAGCTGTTGATTATCTACACTATAGTCGTAGTATTTCACCTCATTTCTCAATCTGTCTTTCTCAAAATTGCCAGCAATGGCCATGTTCTTTACTCCATTAGGCGCCAGAATATGATCTATAACCCACTCTTCGTAATCATCGCCCGTAACTTTTTCAATTACACTACCCAAAAGACAATAGCCGAAGTTCGAATAATCGAAGCGCGTTCCTGGTCGATAAGGCAAATGTCTGGTAAGGACAAATTTCACTACATCATCGAACTCTATTGGGTAGCTCACCTTATCCATTTTATGGATCTTATGCGGAATAAACATAGGATCTCCATAAGTGATCAAACTCCAACCAGCTGTATGATTGAGTAAATGCTTCACTTTAATCTGATAAATGTTTCTATTAGAAACCTTGTCGTACGGCTTACCCTTCAGTATTCCTCTTTCACCAAAAACATAATCGTCTAGCGTAATTTTGCCTTCGTCTACCAACTTGAGCACTGCAATGGCAGTAATAAGCTTTGAAACAGAGCCAATTCTGAATCTGTGATATGGTTCAACTTTTACTTTACCTTCTTTATCTGCATAGCCAAAGCCTTTTGCATAAACCAACTTCTCGTCTTTTACTAAAGCCACTGTTGCCCCTTCCAATCGAAGGTTACGTATTACTCTATTCATCATAGAGTCTAGCGGTTTTAGGCTAGGCAAGTCTGAATGCTTGTTAGTAAGCTGGACACCCTTAGGCAAATGTGCCTCTTCCGTAGCTGGTGAGTGAAATTTATCACCTGCAGAGAAGGAGGTGAACAATAAGAAAGTGATTAAAAGGAAGGCTGACCTCAGCCAGTTTTTATAGTACATATACTGTTTCGACCTTTTCGAAAGCTACAATTATAAGAAATTAATAACGAAAAAAAGGCCGCAGTTCTTGCGGCCTTTCTCACATTGTATTGGTCTACTTTTTATTTGTCTGAATCGTTCAAAGACCAGTCGTAATCCATATTGTCTACATCGGCATTTGAGCTGATTTTAACTTTTGAATACTTGTTTAAAAACTCAATGAGTGTTTGCCCATTAGTGAAGTCGCCTTTGAACCAACTGAAGATTTGAGAAATCTCTACCTGGTTTTTAGAAATTTTATTGCGGACCTCATCATTGATGAATTCTTTGGCTTGCTCGTCTAATTGAGCATCTAGCTTTTCGGCTATGAATGCTTCGTTTCTTAAAGGCGGGCAAGAGAATGAGGCGCAATTCACTGCAAAATGTATTCTTGGTTCATCGAACTCTTTTCGGATAATTTTGTGCTCTATTCTGTCTAAACTAAAGTCTTCGCCCCCTATTTTAAACCATTTTTTCGTCCAAACGGTGTTTACCGTAGGAATGGCCAAACCCGGATTCAGATCTTTTATACTTTCTACAGGGTAGTTCTCTACAATCAGTTTTACCGTAAAAGCATTGTACGCGTTGATCCAATAAGCCAGTTTTTCATCATCAGACCAGCTTTCTTGAGGTGGGTTGGCAGATAACTCGGAGGTATAGGCATTCAGCATATCCTTATCGTTAATCATACCTTTATAGTCTACAAAACCTTTGCTATCTACGTGCTTTTGAAGCAAATCTGTCCATTTAGAATGGTCTGGTTTACCCGCGTCTACATTAGCAAAAGTGGTATTTCCGCTAGAGCAGGAGAACAAAACAGTTAGAATAACTAAGAGTAAATATTTATATGATTTCATGTTTTCGCTTTAACAACTAACCTATATACGCACTACTTGTTAAAACAGACTATTTAGGGATCGAATAAATGACATCTACAAGACCAACTAAGGCATAATAATTTTAAACTCTATTTATATACTCTACCTGAGGTTGACCAAACTTTACACTCACCATACTGACTCCACCAAAGGATTGGCCTATGCCAAATAGCTTTTGAGGTGGAACGCCCAATACTTCACCCAAAATGCATCGGATTGGACCAGCATGAGCACAAATAGCTACTTGCTGATACTTTTGACTGGTTAGGTTTTCCCAAAAGTTCAGCGTTCTTGAAAGTAAATCTATGAGCGACTCGCCTTCTGGAGGGCGAACATGAACAAAGTCATCCATCCACTTATTCAGCTCTTTTGAATTGATGCCAGACCATTCTTTCATTTCCCAAAGGCCAAAATTCACTTCTTTCAGTTCTTCAGCAAACAGAATGTCTTCAGATAAATGATGGGCAAGTTGAGAGCACCTCTTTAGTGGACTAGAATAAATGGCATCGAATGAGCTTGGCAATAGCCTTTTTACTTGAGCAAACTCTTCTCTGTAGCTTTCAGCCAAATCCAAATCTGTTTGTCCGTAGCATACACCTTTAGCTACTTTAGGTTTGGTATGTCTGATTAAATAAACTTCCACAATATGAGTAGAGTAAGATAAAAGACTACTTCTGTAATCTGTTGAGTTGCACCAAGGCAGTCTCCAGTATAACCATCAATCCATTTCTGAAAATAGCGACCAAGCCTCCACTTGACCACATAAAGCGGAATAACACACAGAAATACTATGGGGGTTTGAAAAAGCAAGAGAGGCAAAAGGCCAAAAAAAGCAGCCGTAAGAAGCTCAGACCAAGACATTTTTTTACCGACAGGTTTTACCTTAGAAGTAGCATCGTCTCGAGAATATTCATGGGTGAAAATAAATGTAGCGGTAATAAAACGGCTGATACTATGACCTGAGATTATTGTGGCTGCCATAAGTAACAAGCCATTTTCAAAAACCTGAGTGAGTCTGAAAATCAAAGTGAACTTGAGAGCAAATAGCAGAAGAAGGCCTATCAGTCCGTAGGCTCCCACTCTACTATCTTTCATTATGTCCAATATCTTTTGCTTGGTCCAGCCTCCGCCAAAACCATCACATACATCTGCGAAACCATCCTCATGAAAAGCCCCAGTAATCCAAACGCTTGCTATCATAGAAAAGACAACAGCCAAGGCTGGTTCATTGAGCCATAAGCAAAGTGAAAAAAAGGCAAAAGCAAAGCTTCCTATTATCCAACCCATTAAGGGGAAAAAGCGGGTGGCTTTATTAATGTAGTCTGGTGAATGATCTACCCATTTTGGACACGGTATTCTTGTGTAGAACATTAGTGCTGTAAAGAAAATACGTACTTGTTCTCTCATTTACTTGTTACTTACTCCGGCTGATTCGAAGCTAGCCATGTCGTTCAAAAAATTGGCTGCCGATTGAATTATGGGGAAAGCTACAGCACAGCCAGTGCCCTCTCCTAAGCGCATTCCTAAATCTAAAATTGGTTCTGCATTTAAGTAGTCAAGTAGAAGCGTGTGTCCTTTTTCTTGACTCTTGTGACAAAATATGGCGTAATCTCTCACTTCTCTATTAAACTGAGACGCCATCAAAAATGCTGAGGTAGCTATAAACCCGTCTACCATAATTGTCATTTTCAGTTCGGCAGCTTTAAGCATTGCTCCGCACATCATAGCGATTTCAAAGCCTCCAAAAGTGCTTAGCACGTCCATTGGGTTCGCTTTCTTACCATGAAAATCTAAAGCCACCTCAAGAACAGTTCTCTTTCGCTCCAAACCATTATTGTCTAAGCCTGTGCCAGCCCCAATACAGTCTCTTAATGGAATATTTGTAAGCAAATGCATGAGCATAGAAGCAGAAGAAGTGTTGCCAATGCCCATTTCTCCAAAACCGATAATGTTGCAAGCGTCTTCAAAAGCCTCTTCTACCAAATTGCCCCCCTCATTGAGGGCCGCTATACACTGCGCTTGAGTCATAGCAGGCTCACTAACAAAAGACTTAGTACCGAAATCAATCTTTGCATCAATCAGACCATCCGCTCCCGCAAAGTTGTAATTCACTCCGGCATCTATCACCTTCAATTGGATATTATGCTGGCGAGCAAATACATTAATGGCTGCTCCCCCATTCAGAAAATTCATCACCATTTGATAGGTGACCTCTTGAGGGTACGCACTTACGCCAGCCTTGGCAACTCCGTGGTCGGCAGCAAAAACTAAAATCTGCGGATTACGCAACTCAGGGTTCAAGCTTTGTTGAATAAGTCCAAGCTGTAGCGCTATGTGCTCAAGCTGGCCGAGCGCACCAATTGGCTTAGTCTTTAGATCTATCTTTTGCTGAAGTTCTCCTTCAATCTCCCGATTTATAGGGGCAATGTTCCAGTTCATATCAAATCTTGAAACCAGTATGTAACCGTTTCACCTGTTTCTTTAGAGAGTTTATATTCTTTGCCTACAACCTCACCACGTTCAAACCGAATTGGCTTTTTAAAGATTGGCCCTTCGAAAACAAAGCTGTGGAATTCTCCATTTTCTCCACAGGGATCTACGTTTTCTGGCAAATCATTCAGAAAGCTCTCATCAATAATTCTACCTACAAAAGACTGGTCTAGCTTGCTTCCGTCTACTGAGACCACAATGGTTTTAAAGCCTAGGCTAATGAATTCATTGACCAACTCTTTTGTGTTTCTCTGCCAAAGGGGAAAATCTCCCTTCAAGCCTACTTGCGCTAGTTTTTGTTCTCGGTATTGCTTTAAGTCTTCAAGAAAAATATCTCCAAAAATGGAGGTTGATATGCCAGCATCTAAAAACCCTTGCATTTTATCAGCCATCAGCTGATCATATTCATCCATAGATATCTCTCCCGGAAGCGAAAGCAAACTCAAGGGTATGCCAATGCTTTCTGCCTGTTTTTGCAACAGGCTGAGCCTTACTCCATGCATTGAAATTCTATTGGTCTCTGAATTTACCGAAGTGAGTAAATGTTTTACTTCAAACTGTGAGTTTCTTAAGGTGTGGTAAAGCGCCAGCGCACTGTCTTTGCCTCCACTCCAATTGAACAATGCTAATTCTGCCATTATTTGAGTTTCATGGGAATGCCGGAAACCATTAACCAAGCTTGGTCTGATTTTTCAGCAATAAATTGATTCATCCACCCTTGTAAGTCAGTAAACTTTCTGCCAATCTCGGTATGGGCGTGTGTACCCATTCCAATCTCATTACTGATAAATATAAAATCGGAATTTTGTGTGGTCAGCCCATCAAATTCGCTTTTTGCTAACTGTAAGCTTTGGTCTACATCGTTCTTAGTGTCTACAAAAAAGTTAGTAAGCCAAAGGGTGACACAATCTACCAGCACTACTCTTTGATTGAATACTAGCTTACCTATGTGCTTTTCTTCTTCAATGTTTGTCCAGCGCTCATCTCTGTCCGCCTTATGTCTGTCTATGCGCTTTTCATATTCACCATCCCAATGGCGAGAAGTTGCCAGATAAACTGGGTTATCAGAGAGGCTTAGAGCTAGTTTTTGCCCAAAGCTAGATTTCCCTGACCGCTGCCCTCCTGTGATGTAGTAAATCATAAGCTAAGAAATAGCGATAGGTTTCTTATTCTCATCGATAGCGACAAAAGTAAATTCACCAGAAATGGCTTCTTCTCGAACATCAGAATACATCTCTTCTATGTAAATTTTGACTTTTACCTTTAGACTGGTGTTGCCCAAGTAGGTCACTTTTCCTACCAGTTCTATAATTGTTCCGGCAGGTATTGGCCTGTTAAAATCTATTCTATCACTATTTACTGTAACCATGCGCATTCTGCTAAACCGAGTAGCGGTAATAAAAGCTACTTCGTCCATCAGCTGCATGGCAGTACCTCCAAAAAGTGTGTCGTAGTGGTTGGTTGTATTCGGAAAAACAGCTTTAAAAATTCTGGTTTCCGATTTTTCAATTCGTTCTTTTAGATTCACGTAACTTCTTTTTCAATTGCTAAAAAATGGGTGGTGCGTAATGCTGCGTTCTTAAGTGGAAGAATTGAGATTTTGCATTTGTAAGGATTGCCACATTTACGGTAATTAATGAGGGTGGCACAGGCATCTCTTTCTTCATGAATACCCGTTCTTAATCTTCTTTTTGCTAATTCGGAAGTTTTAGGGCCTTGTAGAAACCCAGGTCTTCTGCCCACTGACTCTTCTGCCGAATAACCTGTCATTCTTTCGAATCCGCCATTTACCCACTCAATTACTTGGTTGAAGTTTGTAAGCACCAGTGCGTCATAATCTTTACTTACAATTCTATCTAAATCTAATGACCAACAATATTCTTGATTCAGTGCCTCCAATTGTTCTAAGTCATTTCTATAAATTTTCCTCTGATTTCTCATTCGTAAATCTGTTGAAATGACATCCCAAGAATGTAGGTACTTATGTAGCATATTATTTTGGTTCGGTTAGAAAATTCAAAAAAGCATACGTGTTGTGCACACTATAATCAGAGAATCTAACTGTTGAAGGAAATTGTTGTAGTGGTCCGTTTACTACAAAAGTATGATACTCGCCATTTTCGCCACAAGGGTCTATCCCTAGCTCTTCAAACTCCGTTAACAGCTCTCTAGTAATGATTTTTCCAATTATAGCATCGGCCAATTCTTTTCTACAAGACACAATTAAACACTGCATTCCTGCATCTATCATGGCCTCTACCAGAGTTCGCCTATTCTCCTGCCAAATGGGCAAAACTGCTTTTACATCTGCTGCGGCAGATACTTTTTCTTCCCACGCTCTATGTGACTCTATGTCGATATCGCCAAAAACGGTGTGACTAAAAGCATACTTCGCCTTTAGCTCCTTAAGTTTTTCAATGTAGTTCGCTTCGTAATTGGCCCACGTAGTTTGAATAAACTCTATGGGCAAACCTACCGACTCGGCTTGTTGCTGAAGCAGCTCTTTTGGAATACCATGAGACCGAGATCTTTCACCAAATTCATTGAGCGTATTTAGCAGTACAGCAGGCTTTAACCCCTGCTGCAATGCCCGATAAAAAGCAAAATAGCTGTCTTTACCTCCACTCCAAGAGCAGAGAAAAAGAGGGCTAATATTTACCTTTCTGCTTTCCAAACTAGAACTTAGCTGTTAACCCTACAGTGAAATTGATTGGTCTTGTGGTGTATCCGTAAACTCCCACAAAGTCTTCGTCCAATAAATTTCTGATTGAGCCAGAGAAAATTAAATCACCATTGAATAAAGCATGAGAAACGTTAAAGTCTACCATGTTGTAGCCCTCTAACTCTACTAAGAAAGGATCTGAGAAAATGGCTGCCTCTCTGTCGCCAAAGTAATTGTAAGTAACTCCAAGCTGGGTATTACTTGCAATTGTATACTGACCACCCAAACCGTATTTCTGATTCGGAATTCTGTAGAATTGACTAGGGTCGCCAAAGTTGTAATCTGCAAAATGAGCTGTAAGATTCAAGTCGTTAGTTACGCTCCAAGTAAGATCTACCTCCAAGCCTTCAATATTTCTTTCTCCTTCTACATTGTCATATCCGCCACCAACGTAATTACCTTGTCCATCAAATATGGAAACAAAGTCTATTGCGTTTTCTTCCTTTCTATCAAAGTATTCGGCATTCAGGGTAAGCTTATCAGACAGGTAAAGAGAAACCCCAAACTCTAAAGATTCGGTAGATTCTGCCTCCAAATCTGGGTTTCCATAAAATTCAGCAAATAATTGATAAAGGCTTGGCGCCACAAAAGCAGTAGAGTAGCTACCAAAAAGCTTCAGCTGGGCATCTTCACCTAACTGAAAAAGGTAAGATGGGTTGAACATGTAGACGAAATTGGAACCATACTCACTGTTGTTGTTCAATCGCACACCTGCATTTAAGGTAAGGGCATCGGTTACATCGGCCGAAACATTTAAATAAGGATCGAAATTCGACTGATTAGGCTGCTCATCTCCACTCTGAAATTTGTAAGACTGGAACTGAACACCTAAAATGGTTTTGATATTGCCATTAAAGACTTTCTGGTTGTTTAAATCGGCCTGAAAGTTCTTGCCTTTGGCAGTTGAAGGGAATGCAGAAACGAACTCTCTTCTTATCTGGTTGAAATTAGTGTTTAAGCTAAGTTTACCGCCATTGTAGTTCCATTCAGGGCTTAAACCTACACTTACTTGGTGAATTAAGAATTCGTTGTCGCCATCTGAGAAAGCACTATTGTCATAATCTGCCTTTAGGTCTTCATAAGACAAATTTGCACCAAGTTTAAAGGCTTCAGAAAACTTATAGTTCAGCTTGGTTCTACCTGTATATCTAAAGAAACCATCGTTGCCGAACTCTAGCGTTGGGTCATTGTCTTGCGCGGCAGAAATACCATCACTTATAGATACAGATGCTCCAGCCAAATAGCTCAACTTGCCTGTTCTGCCTTGAACATCGGCATTGGTGTTCATGGTTTGGAACGAACCTACATCTTGAGACAAGGTAACCTGAGGCTCGTCTGTAGCAGCCTCTTTCAATTTAATATTGATTACACCAGAAGCGGCATTTGTACCATATAATGTGCTTGCTCCTCCCTTAAGCACTTCTATATATTCTATGGCATTGGCGTTTAAAAGCCTCAGATCATAATCATTAGAAATGGCAGAAGCATCGTTAATTGGAAGACCATCGATAAGTACGAGTGTATGTCTGTTTCTACCTCCACGAATGCTGTAGTCCAAGTTGGTTCCTGGAGTTCCGAATGCACCGTCTACATTAATGCCTGGTAGGGTGTTTAAAAGATCGGCAACAGTTCTGCCAGGCAATTTTGCAATCTGATCTTGGGTGATTTTATAAATCACCTTTCCCGATTTCTCAATAGGAGTTTCAAATCGGTTGCCAGTTACCACAACCTCACCGAGGTCTTTGGCTTTTTCTTCTTGGGCAAAAGTTGCCCCACCGAAGGCTGCCAATGTAATGCTTAGAGCTAGTGCTCTATTCCATCTCATTTTCATAAGTATTGAGTTTTGTAAGTAGTTCTTCTATAGTTGTTATTTCTAATTGATTGTTGAGAATCCACTTTCGCGTTGAGCCATCATTAAGTACCTCTATAGTAACTTGAGGCAAATGCTCTACTGGCTGAAACCCTGCTCTCCTCAAAGCACTTTCAGTCCAATGGGCGCTTAGTGAACTCCCTTTAATCAATACTTTTAAGCCATTATTATTTATTGCCTTTTCGAACCTCCCCAAGCTGTAGTTGAAGGAAAGACCTTCTTTGGTAAACGCCTTTTCCAACCTTCCATCCAACACCAAATCTTCTGGTGCCCCTTGACTGATTGATTGATTCGCTACCAGCCAAAGCTTATCTGCATTGGCTATGGCTGTGTCTATATCGTGGGTAGAAATTAGAATGGCTCTATGGCCTGACGAAACCAATTCTCGGAGCAGGTGGAAGATTTCAATTCTATTGGGTGAATCTAAATGGGCTGTTGGTTCATCTAAAATGATAAGGTCGGTTTGTTGAGCAAGAGCTCTAGCAATCATCACCTTTTGTTTTTCGCCATCGCTCAATTCACCAATATGTCTATTGGCAAACTGCATAGTACCAGTAATTTCTAAGGCCCACTGAATTACATCTTTATCTTCGCCAGTAAGGCTACCCATCCAGGTGGTGTAAGGAAAACGGCCGAGAGAAACCAATCCGTAAACCGTCAGGTTGCCAGGAGTAACTCTGTCAGTAAGCACCAAACTCAACTGCTTAGCAAGAGTTTTTGGAGATACTTCTCTGAGGCTTTTCCCTTGAAGAGTAACCATGCCTAACAGTGGCTTCTGAATACCTGCAAGCGTTCGGATTAGTGTGGATTTTCCGCTTCCGTTAGGCCCAAGTAAACAGGTAAGTTGGCCTTTATTAAGGTTCAAATTCAGTGAACTCAAAACAGTTCGGTCTTTATAACCAACTGAAAGATTTGCGGTATGTAGAATCTTGTCAGGCATGGTTAAAAACTCGATTTTAGATTTCTACGCTTTACAATTATCCATATTACTATGGGTGAGCCAATCATGGCTGTAATAGCGTTCACCGGTAGTACTGTTGTGCTTCCTGGTACCTGAGAAATAATATCACAGAACAACATTAGAATTGCCCCAACCAACACACAGCTTGGAATTAGAAGTCGGTGATCTGAGGTATTCAAAAAGCTTCTGGTTAAGTGCGGCACTGCAATGCCTACAAAACCGATGGGACCACAGAAACCTGTAATGGCTCCAGCCAGAATGCTTGTTACCAGAATAATGAGCATTCGAGACCGCCTGATGTTCAGCCCCATACTTTGGGCATAGTCTTCGCCCAGAAGCAGTGCATTTAATGTCTTAGAAAGCAAGAAGGTGGCTACAATTCCGAGGCCTACTATGAGTCCAAGCACACCTAACTGATGATTAGTTACACCTCCAAGGCTTCCGAATGTCCAAAGAATGTATTCTTGAATTTGCTCTGGGTCAGAGAAGTACTGCCAAATACTAACCACGGCAATAGTGATATTGGCCACCATAATTCCTACAATGAGCATTACCACATTGTCTCTAATACGATAAGAGATTGCCAAAATGATTAGAAGTACTAAGAATGCTCCAACCGAAGATGCTAGCACAATTAGCCAACTTCCGCCTATTCCTAATGAACGAATGGCAAAAGCAGTAGTAGCGCTGCCAGCAGCCAACATAATAGCTGCCACACCCAAACTTGCCCCGGCCGTAATTCCCAATACAGAAGGGCCTGCCAAGGGATTTCTAAAAAGCGTTTGCATTTGTAAGCCACCAATTGAAAGTGCTGCACCCACCAAAACCGCAGTCACGGTTCGAGGCAAACGAATCTTTAGAATAATGTTTTGCCAGGCTGTATTCTCTACATCTTGACCGAGTAATATTTTTGCAACCTCATCTACAGGTATTGTAACTGAGCCCAAACCCAAATTGAGCAAAAACAATCCTAGCACTACCAAAAAAAGTAGTACAAAGGCCTTTACACTAAGACTTGTAGATGGAGTATTCACGAAAAAAGTTTAAGGGGTTTACTTCAACCTGGCGTAATACACCAACTCATGATCTGGCAATAGTTCGGGATGAAATATGCGAACTACATCTTTGAGAATGATATGCGGGTTTACAATGCCCGACTCATAGTAATCATTACCTCCGCCTTCTGTATAGCGGCCATAAATGTTGTAGATGTTCTTGTCTTGATAAGACTTAAAGTCTTTAAATCTACTATCTCTCTGAAGAATCTCTTCAAGGGTTTTTGCACTACCTGGCACCATCCAATAGTCAGATTTTAGACCATATTCATAAACAGTTTCAAAATCCAATTTCAAGCTACCTGTAGAAGTATCGTCACTCCATGGATATTGAACTTTAGCTGTTTTAAGTACATGGTAGCCAAAGCTTTTACCGCCAGAAACAAACCAAGCGTCACCCTGAACCATACCAGTAATAGTCATTGGCCCTTCGGTTTCCTTTTGCTCAACCAATTGTAGCACTTCATTATACTCTTGCTCAATTTCGGCAAAGGCCTCATTTACCTCCTTCTCCCTATTCAGCAATAGGGCTATCATTTTCACCCATTCGGCTCTTCCAAGTAAATCGAGCTCTTGCCAGTCAGCGTTCAGCAATACTGGAATACCCGCATTTTCTAATTCTTGATAACTATCATTTTGAGAGTTGGGATAACCAACCCCCATTAACACTTCTATTTCTGAAGCTAAAACTAATTCCGTATTCAATGTGCCAGCAGGGGCCAACTCTGTAATTTTTTGCTGGTTCACTAGGGCTCGAACCTCATCACTAGAAATGTAACTTGCCGTTTCCACTCCTTTCAAATGATCTAAAGCATCTAACATTTGAAACATACCCAAATGTGTTGTAGAAAGTGAGCCTACCTTTTCAACCGGAATTTGAATAGTTCGTGTAGCTTCAAAACCATCTGGGTTTGGCGTACCCCTTTGAACTAGCGCAAAGCTAACAGTGTCTACAAAATCATTATAGTGCCTTAACAGCTGAAGCTCCTTCCAATGATTATGGTATACCACATCAAAACCAATGGCATGATCTATAGAAACACGATCTGGAAAGTAATTCCGATTTGGATCGAAAGTAGAAGTATCTTCCGATGCTGAATTTGATGACGAACAGCCGACTAAAATAGTCAGGGCTAAAGACCACAGCAAAGCAATTCCGGCTTTACGGCAGCTGATTTTTACATTCTGCTTTTTCATACTAGTGGCTTTTCCTCAGAAAGCGGTTTAGTGAACGATTGCAATGGCAGGTCTTCTGACTTTCCCTGTCGATCTGAGCCTTCCCGACCAATTCCGAATTATCGGAAATAAGGCAGTGGCAAAATTCAGTCGACATAAAAATGGGATTACAGCAGCTGGGACTGTTCAGGACTTTCACCCGATTCCCTTTTAATCCCCGACAGCGTTGTCGGGAAACCCTTGCGGTAGGGCAAAGGTAGAGAAATAAATTTTAGATTTGGAAATGCAACGATTCTTGACGCTCTCAATATTGATTATTTGCCTTATTCCAACCCTTTCTTTTGGCCAAAAAGTGGTAGAACGCTATGAAAACGGACAAAAAAAGTATCAGGGAAGAACCAAAGACAATGTGAATATTGGTACCCACACCTATTGGCATGAGAAGGGAGAAAAGTGCAAAGAAGAAAAATACAATGACTTGGGAGCACTTTTACGACTCAGAGAGTGGGATGAATCTGGTGAACTAACGAAAGACGAAAGACCAGAAGAAGCATTAGAAATTTTGAGAAGAGAGCAGTTCCAAAATATGCGATGGATTGCCAAAGATGGTATTAGCTTTCACAAGTTAAGAGGCAAAAACGATCTTCAGCAAAAGACAGATCACCAAAGATTAGTAATTCACTATGCTACCTACCTAGAAAATGGCAAAGAGATAGATAATACGTTCAGGAAGAAAGTACCATTACCTGTAGATATGATGGCCAGATCTCTCATTGAAGGCTTTATTCGCGGGCTTAGTTACTTTGAGCTCAAAGATAACGGGTACATAAAAGTTCCTTATGACTTGGCTTATGGTAAAGACGGTGCTACGGGAGTACCGGGCTACTCAACCATATATTTTCACGTCTTAGTTCTTCGAGCCGAGTAACTCTTTAACCAACAATTCTACTTGGTTTTTTAATGCGGGTAGCGCATCTACAGGCTCAGTAAAGTCAATATCATGAACTTGCCAGTATTCAATACTATTGGCAAATTCAGGATAGTCTTTCTCCATCATTGGCCTATGCTCCTCCTCATCCATAGCAATCACTCTCACGCCTGTCTCTAAGTGCCTCTGTTCTATTTGCTCAGGAAATTTCATTTTACCCAAAGGCAAACCTTCGCTTTCTAAGTAATGCAAAGTATGTGGGGAAACCATCCCTTCATTGCTCTTCATATAAGCTAGAAGGCCTTTGGAATCTGCAAGAGGCAACTTGCCTTCTGTGAGCAGGTTGAAGTAAATCTCACAGAATCGGCTTCGGTAATAATTACCCGTGCAAACAAACATCACAGAAGGCAATTGAAAGTTTAAGTCTGACGAAAGCCAATGGCTTAGGACTGCTAAGCTTTGTGAATCTATAATCTTCCCTTCTTTAATGAACTCCTTTACTTGTGGCTTGCTCAGCCATTCTATTTCATGTTCAGGAACACTAGTTTGCTCTAATACTTCCGCATAAAATACTGAGATCATCTCATTGGAGTAACCCACAGAAGGTTTTATACTTTGAAAGTGAAATGTATAACCTAATTCATAGCCAGTCTCTTCCCAAAACTCTCTTCTTGCGGCCTGTTCATGAGTTTCTCCAAGGTCACACACACCTCCTGGCACTTCATAAGTTTTGAATGGGAAACCGGGTCTTTCTAGATAAACCAGTAAAACCTTATCTTCTTTTATTCCTAGTACCGTACCTGAACCAGGGTGATCTATAATATGATGAAAATCTGAGCGAGCGATAAGTTTTGTCATGGAATGAAGCAAACTTTTAAGTGTCTAAAGAGTTGATTTCGTATACAACAAAGACGATTATAAGATGAAATACATAACTATATACCTTTTTAGCTTAATAACATCCAATAACATTGCGTTAAGCTTTTTGCCCCAGGGCTCACTCATTAAGCCTGATGACCCAGATGAAACCGACTTCCTTTCTAGTAACCCAAACCTTATTTGGGGCATTCTTATAGGTGTTTTCTTAATTACTTTTATTGGCTATCTCATTTACTCTTCTAAAAAGAAGAAAGAAAGAGAAGACAACAAATAACTGGCAGTCAGTTGGTAATGTAAATTCTAGCTTCTGAAAAGAGGTCATATACTGCAATAGTTGAGCTATGGCCTCCTGCTTCGCCCCAAAGGGGGTATTTGGCAATCTGACTTCGATTCTCTACATACTCAGGGTGATAGTCGGCCTCAAGGTCGTCCCAAACCACTAGCATGTATTCATAGCTCATTTTGCTCTCTCTCCCGGCTTCTAACCAAGTTTCGAACAAGTCTTCACTAAGTGATTTAGGATATTCTTTGCTATCGAACATAAATTGATTTAGAGTAAAAGCTAAGGGCTCAAAAGTAAGAAAAGCCGAATGAATAAATTAAAAATAAACCCCGAAAGAGGATTTCGGGGTTATACACTTACACGCTAACTCATAAAGCTCTACTGAGCCTAACTGTATGAGGTTAATTGCTACAAGATCTTGTTAATCAGATAAATACTCAATACCCGATTGTGGGTATTCTCAGTTGAAAAGTAGTCTCGCTAGTTATTTTTAATAACTTATTGAATTACTGTAAAACAAAGTGACAAACTTAACGAAACAAATTAAGGTAGTCTTTGAAGAGATACGCTCTACCTCGTTGCCCCCCTGTGAATTCATTAAGTATTTCTAGCTCTTCCAAATCACTTATAAGCTTATAACAGGATGGCATTGAGATACCTGTTATCTCTTTGACAATCTCAGCATTGAGATATGGCTTCTTATACAGATAATTCAGTACCTTTTGGCCGTTAGCCGCCCTACTTCCGAGTGACTGAACTTTTGCCTCTGCAGTTTTCTGTAGTTTTAATACCTGATCAAAAGTATCTATTCCATTCTTGGCTGTCTCAATTACTCCAACCAAGAAGAATTTCATCCATTGAGTTATATCATTGGTATCCCTCACTACTGTAAGGTTATCATAGTACAACTTCCTGTTTTTCTCAAAAAAGTCAGATAAATATAGAATTGGCCTTTTTAGTATTCCTCTACTTACCAAGTATAGTGGTATCATTAGCCTCCCCACCCTTCCATTACCATCGAGAAATGGGTGAATGGTTTCAAACTGATAGTGAACTAAGCCTATCTTCATTAATTCTGGAAAGTAAACTTCTTCATTATGGAGAAAACTCTCTATATCTCCCATGAACTCTGGAACCGTCTGGTGAGTAGGGGGAATGAAAGTAGCATCATTAATACTAGCTCCTCCAATCCAATTTTGGCTGGTCCTAAACTCCCCAGGAAGCTTTTGTTCACCCCTTACCCCTTGTAAAAGAATTTTATGAGTATTTCTTATTAACCTAGACGAAAATGGCAAATTATCCAATTCGGCTATAGCCCAATTCATTGCTTCTGAATAGTTTTGGACTTCCTCCCAATCATCACGTTTATCCAGCGGAACATCCTCTTTTTCTAAAAGAGCTTCTTCAATATTAGTCTGTGTACCTTCAATTTTGCTACTCTGAGTGGCCTCTTTTAGTACATGCATGCTTATAAACAAGTCTATATTGGGGACATACTCAGAATACATATCTAAGCGCCCTAATTGCCGATCAGCTTTACTTAAAAGACTAACAAGCTCCATGTCTTCAATCTGCCATTCTCTATTAATCGGATTGGGTTGGAAGCTCTTATAATAGCCTTGATTTACATATGTACCAGCTTTGAATTCCTTCATTAAGTAAACTTAAATAAAAACATCCTTATTTAAGATTTTCGGCAAAAACTTAAATAAGCCCTGGCACTAATTAAAATTCTTCCGACTTTCTTAAATACGCCCTTAATTTCCTCCATACAGAATCATCGCAAACGTTCGGGCGAACGTAGCAGATAGCGTTCATCTTAACCCCAAACAATGGCTAAAGCAAAAACACTGTTTAGGAGTGGAATGATTGAAACACGAAAAGTAGCCCCGCTAGGAATCGAACCTAGATCTAAAGTTTAGGAAACTTCTATTCTATCCATTGAACTACGGGGCCATGCTTGTTTGCTACACACTATCCTACCGATGCCTCGGGAGATGTTTAAAACCAAAAAAACGATTCAGTTTTTAGCAATCAAGACTAATAATGGGAATCATTTAAATAGTTTGGAAAGATAGTAAAGTGACGCTTTTTCACCTTTTCCATCAACACTTCTTTAAACTCCTCCATATTGGTTTTGTTAGTAGCTGAGATAAATACTGAAGAGTCCTCCCCCTTTCCGATGTAAGTATTTTTCAGTTCATCTAAAGTAGGTGGCGGATTGTTCATTTCTTCGCGCACTTCCTCATCTACAATCTTCAATTGATCTATCTTATTGAAAACTAAGATCGTTGGCTTATCGGTAGCACCAATATCAATCAAAGTCTGATTAACCGTGGCCATCTGATCTTCAAAGTTAGGATGCGAAACATCAACAACATGTAAAAGAATATCAGACTCCAAAACTTCTGCCAGCGTAGACTTAAACGACTCAATTAGGTGAGTAGGTAGCTTTCTAATAAAGCCAACAGTATCTGAGAGCAAGAACGGTATTTGGTCTAGCACCACTTTTCTGACAGTAGAATCTACCGTTGCAAACAGCTTGTCTTCTGCTAAAACATCGGCCTTTGTAAGTAATCGCATCAAAGTAGACTTCCCAACGTTAGTATATCCAACTAAAGCCACCCTAACTATTGTACCTCTAGACTTACGCTGAACCGCATTTTGCTTTTCAATCTTCTCTAGCTTACCTTTTAAAACAGTGATCTGATTCCTAATGGCTCTTCTATCTGTTTCAATTTCTTTTTCACCAGCTCCACCACGAGTTCCAGTACCTCCACGCTGACGTTCAAGGTGCGTCCACATGCGTGTAAGCCTCGGAAGCAGATAAGCTGATCTGGCCAATTCTACCTGAGTTTTAGCCTGAGCTGTTTGAGCACGCTTCAAGAAAATATCTAGTATCAATAAACTTCGGTCGTAAATCTTAACCTTCAGTTCCTTTTCAAGATTTCTAAGTTGAGAAGGAGAAAGGTCATCATCAAAAATGATTACCTCAATTTCTTCTGCCTTAATATAGGTTTGAATCTCCTCAAGCTTTCCTTTTCCTACAAAAGAACGAACATCTGGCTTGTCCATCTTTTGAGTGAAAGACTTTACCACATTCAACCCCATGGTTTCAGCCAAGAAAGCCAATTCATCCAAATACTCAACCACCGTGTCTTCTGGTTGCTCACGGTTAACCAGAGCCACTAGTACGGCTCTGTCATCTTCTTTCGGTGTTGTTTCGAATCCTCCCATAAATAGCTAGCAAGTTACCATTTATCGCATCATTTGTAAAACAGGTCTTATAATTAGGTCATTTATCGAAGATTTACTGATGTTTAAAAAATTGGAAATAGCTTTGCTGCTATTCAATCGAGAATGAACATATTTGAAACTACAAGGCTATGAAGGTAATAGAGACAGGATTTGATGGCTTATATGAATTGGAGCCAAAAGTTTTTGGAGACCAAAGAGGATATTTTTTTGAATCTTACCGAAGAGAGCTTTATCAGGAACTCGGTATTCAAGAAGATTTCGTTCAAGACAATGAGTCATTCTCTGTAAAGGGAACCTTAAGAGGACTGCATTATCAGCAGACACCACACGCTCAGGCTAAGCTAGTAAGAGTAGTTAAAGGCAAGGTCTTAGATATAGCATTAGACATTCGCAAAGATTCTCCTACCTTTGGCAAACACCACACTGTGTTACTAGAGGCCGAAAGGCATAATATGTTCTTAGTGCCTGCCGGTTTTGCCCATGGCTTTGTAGCCTTAGAAGACTCCGTGTTTTTCTACAAATGCTCAAACTATTACAACAAAGAATCTGAAGGTGGAATTCTCTGGAACGATCCTGCTCTAAATATTGATTGGGGAATAGAGAATCCAATAGTTTCTGAAAAGGATCAGGTTTTACCTACCTTTGCCTCTTATAAAGAGAAACCCGCATTTTGAGCATCTTTTCTTTCTTTAAAGGAAATAAAAATTCAGCCCCAGATATAGGATATCTCCAAACAGATATCCATTCTCACCTCATTCCTAATATCGATGATGGTATTCAATCTATTGAAGAGGGCATCTCTATTCTTAGGGAAATGGAATCTTTGGGTTATACTAAGGTTATTACATCACCTCACACCATGTGGGGCACCTATGATAACACTGCAGAAACCATTCTCTCTGGGTTAAAGCAAATGCAGGAAGCCATTTTAGAAGAAGGCATCAACATAGAATTACAAGCTGCAAGTGAATATTATTTAGACGAACACTTTATGCAGCGTATTCACTCAGACGAAGAACTACTTACGTTCGGTCAAAACCACATTTTGGTTGAAACAGGTTTTATCAATGAACCGCCTGAATTAAAAGAAGCAAGTTTCCACCTAACTATGAAGGGGTATAAAATGGTTTATGCTCACCCTGAGAGGTATCTTTACCTGCTGGAAAAACCTTCGCTAATTGAGGAACTTTTAGACCGTAATATCATTTTTCAACTTAATGCGGTTTCATTAACAGGTTGCTATTCAAAACCTGTTCAGAAATTAGCGGAGAAATTGATAGATATGAAGGCTATTAAGCTGGTTGGTACAGATTGCCATAACATGGGACATATTAACCTGCTTAAAGAAGCAACGACAACTAAGTATTGGAAAAAGCTTTTAGATCTGGAGCTGTTGAATAATCAGTTATAGTAGAATGAAAGTATTTGTTACCGGAGCTACCGGTTTGCTAGGAAGTTTCATATGTAGAGAGCTTCTTGACAGAAATCATCAAGTTAAGGCTGTTAAAAGAAACTCTAGCAAAATGGATTTGTTAGAGGGTATTGCCGACCAAATAGAATGGGTTATTGGCGATATGAACGACACCGCTTTTTTAGAAGAAGCCTTAGTTGGAATAGATGCTGTAATTCATGGCGCTGCCATTATCTCATTTGATAAGAGATATGTGAATAAAATGTATGAAACCAATGTTCTAGGTACGGCAGACTTGGTAAACACCTGTCTTAAACTCGGAATAAAAGACTTTATACACATCAGCTCGGTAGCAGCCATTGGCAGAAAGGCTGGTCAGAAAAAGATTACAGAAAAAGACCGATGGGAAGACTCCAAATACGACTCCATCTATGCTAACTCAAAACATGCTCAAGAGCTTGAAGTATGGAGAGGCGCTCAAGAGGGGTTAAAAGTCAAAATACTGAATCCATCGGTTGTTCTTGGCCCAGGAATTTGGGGACAAGGGGGTAGTACCTCAGTATTTGAGTATGCTTATAAGGAAAGAAGCTTCCATCCAGAAGGAAACACCAACTTTGTAGACGTGCGAGACGTAGCAGAAATAGCTGTAAAGCTGATGGAATCGGACATTAAGGGAGAGCGCTTTATAGTAAGTGCTGGCTCTTTACCATACAAGCAGTTCTTCCAAACCTTGGCCAACGCATTTGGAAAAAAGGCGCCAACAAAAACAGTTCAGCCTTGGATGCTTAAACTTGTAGTTGCTTTAGAATTTCTCCGATCTAGAATAACCGGCAAAGAGGCACTTATCACTGCAGATACGGCTATTTTGAGTCGCACTAAATTTAACTTTGCCAATGATAAGGTAAGAAAGGCACTAAATTTCGAATTTCGCAGTTTAGAAGAGTCGGCCAATTGGACAGCAGCAGAGTTAAAAAACCGTTACAACCTGTAAATCAACTGATTGAAAATATCTAACATGTATTCAATTAATTTTTACTAAAACCAAGTGGTTTTAATGTTGGCTAATTCGTATTTTAAGAAAACCGATTGACGTAATGCAGGAAGACTATCCGAGTAGAGAAGAAGAACGTGGGTTGATCAGTAAGTTTGAAGAGCTTCTCAAAAACAAAGGTTTTCATTTCTTCGACCTAGAAGAATACGAAACTATTATTCATTACTATCTAGACCGTTTACAGTTTGGCAAAGGGCTTAAGGCCTGTAGAATGGCGCTCGACCAATACCCATTTAGCTTAGAGATCAGCATATTGACCTCTCAATGTTTGGTGGGAAAAGAAAAGTATGACGAAGCACTAAAGGTGATAGAAGAGGCAGAGAACCTTCACCCTAACGACCCTGAGTTATTGACAGTAAAGGGTAATATATTCTCAATTTTAGGCGAGTTTGAAAAGGCTGTTGAAATTTTACTCACCACACTAGAAGGAGCCGAAGACAAAGCTGAGGTTTATTATAACATCGGCCTCACTTATCAAACTAATGGCAAGTATGATACTGCCATAGATTACTATAAGCAAGCTATAGAAACAGACATCAACCACGAGTCGGCCCTGTATGAGTTGGCTTACTGTTTAGATGTTACCGGAAAACTAGAAGATAGTGTTTCCTATTATAAAGAATTCATAGACCGAGATCCTTATTCGACCTACGCATGGTACAATCTCGGAATAGTCTACAACAAGCTAGAAAAGTATGAAGACGCTGTAAAGGCCTATGACTTTGCGCTTGTCATTGACGATACATTCTCTTCAGCTTGGTTCAACCTAGGTAATTCTTACATGAATCTTGAGAAATATCAAGATGCTTTAGAAGCTTATAAAAACACCTTAACTAATGAAGGGCCTTCTTCTGAGGTCTACTGCTGTATTGGAGCTGCTTATGAAAAGATGGAGCAGTATGAGTATGGCATAAAATACTACAGAAAAGCTTCTAAAATAGACCAATTCTATGAAGATGCATGGTATGGTATAGGTTGCTGCCTTTCGGCTCAAGAAAAGTACTATGAGGCCATCCATTTCTTGAACAAGGCGCTTAAACTAGACCCTGAAAATACCAACTATTGGATGGCCATTGCCACCGCAGAATATAACATTGACAATATAGTTTCGGCCATTGAGGCATACCAAGAAGCAGCCATTTTAGAACCTACTAATAACGAAATTTGGCTCGATTGGTCATTTATTTTTTATGAGCAAGGCGAAATGAAAAAGGCCATAGAGCTCGCTGAGAGAGCTTTAGAGGAGATTCCAGACGATGCTGAGCTCATGTATAGGATGGTTGTATACCAAATCACGGCAGGACATTACCGCGAAGCCTTTACATATCTAGAAAATGCCTTAATTTTGGATTTTGAAAAACACGAAGTTCTCTTCGAATTTTTCCCTAAACTGGAAACGCAAAAAGCGTTATTCAAGATTATAGACCAATACAGAAGTAAGAATTAAATGCATTACTTTTTAACCGATGTGCCCGAAAGGACACAAAAGCCAAGAGACAAAGGATTTACTATGGCCATGGACAAAGGCCTTAGTGTTAGACAGGCAGAAGATTTCGTCAACGTTTGTGGCGAATATGTAGATATTGTAAAACTTGGCTGGGCCACTTCTTATGTGACCCCAAATTTAGATGCCAAACTGAATGTTTACAGAGAGGCGGGTATTCCTTTTTATTTCGGAGGAACACTCTTTGAAGCCTTTATAGTAAGAGATCAGTTTGATGATTACCGCAAGGTGCTAGACAAATATGAAATGCCATTTGCAGAAGTTTCTGATGGCTCAATAGAACTAGACCACGACAAAAAGTGCGAATACATTACCAAGCTTTCTGAACAGGTGACCGTACTTTCAGAAGTAGGCTCAAAAGACGCAGAAAAGATCATCCCTCCTTATAAGTGGATTGAGCTAATGCAAAAAGAGCTAGACGCTGGCGCCTGGAAGGTAATTGGTGAGGCACGTGAAAGTGGAAACGTTGGCTTATTCCGTTCTACTGGCGAAGTTCGTTCAGGACTGGTTCAAGAAATTCTAACTAAAATTCCTTTTGAGAAAATCATTTGGGAAGCTCCACAAAAAGCTCAACAAGTGTATTTCATTAAGCTAATGGGCTCTAATGTAAACCTTGGAAACATTGCTCCTGAAGAAGTAATTCCATTGGAAACACTTAGACTAGGCTTAAGAGGAGATACTTTCGATCACTTCCTAGGTCAGAAAGGATAATAACATGCGTAAGTTTATCGATTACTTTTTGCTCTACCTCAAAGGTATTGCCATGGGCAGTGCCGATGTTGTCCCTGGTGTTTCTGGAGGAACAATAGCCTTTATAACAGGCATATACGAGCAATTGCTGAATAGCATCAAAAGTGTCGATGCACAAGCGTTAAATTATCTGAGAAGGTTTGAATTTAAAGCCCTTTGGGAACACGTTAATGGAACATTTCTGCTAGTTCTTCTAGCAGGAATTGCCACTAGCGTAGTAACACTGGCTAAGGTAATTACGCACTTATTGGGCGAGTATCCAATTCCGGTGTGGTCTTTCTTCTTTGGGCTCATTGTCATTTCTGCCCTTATAATCTTAAGAGAAATAAAGAAGTGGAGTTTTGGGGTTATTATAGCTATTGTATTAGGAATAACAGCAGCTTACTTCATTACCTCATTAACACCAGCAGAAACACCAGACGCGAGCTGGTTTCTTTTCATAGCAGGTGCTGTAGCTATTTGTGCTATGATTCTACCCGGTATTTCTGGTGCATTTATTTTGCTTATGTTCGGTAAGTACGAGTATGTACTTACTGCAATTAAAGAGCTTAAAATTGCCGATATACTAATTTTTGGAGCGGGTTGCGTGGTTGGCCTTCTTAGCTTTGCAAGGGTCGTAAGCTGGTTATTCAATAAATATCATAATCTAACAGTTGGAGTATTATCAGGTTTCATGATTGGTTCGCTTTACAAGGTATGGCCATGGAAAAAGGCAGTGGAGACTTATGTAGATAGACATGGAGAAATTAAACCCCTTCACGAAGTGAACGTAATGCCAAATGAATACCTTGCCCAAACTGGTATTGAACCACAGTTTATTGAAGCACTTGGCTTCGCTGCAGGAGGCTTTCTACTTGTATTAGCAATAGATAGATTGGCAGCATACTTAAAACCAGAAAATTAACATGAAGCGATTTGGATTGATTGGCTACCCATTGGGTCATTCTTTCTCCAAAAAGTATTTCACTGAAAAATTTGAGAAAGAAGGGATTGAAGATTGCGAATACGAGCTTTATCCTCTAGAGGCTATCGATGAACTTCCAAACCTAATTAAATCTGAAAAGGGTTTAGTTGGCTTGAATGTTACCATTCCTTATAAAGAACAAGTCATTAAATTTCTGGATGAAGTTGACCCAAAAGCGGAAAGCATTGGGGCGGTTAACACTATAAAAGTTCAAGGCAAAAAACTTAAAGGATACAATACGGACTACCTTGGGTTTAAAGAATCTTTGGTGAAGTTTGTTGGGTCGAACCCAATGCCTGAAAAGGCACTTATTCTCGGGACTGGGGGAGCATCCAAAGCAGTAAAAGCTGCACTAGATGATCTTGGTATCGATTACCAATTCGTTTCGCGCAATCCTTCAGAAGGTGAATTGAGTTACGGAGCTCTCAATACTCATGACTCAATACTCAATACAGCGAAGCTAATCATCAACACCACTCCACTCGGTACAGCACCCAACACAGAAGCTTTGCCAGACCTGCCCTATCATCAACTTACGGAGCAGCATTACCTTTACGACTTGGTTTATAACCCACTAACTACTGCTTTTATACAGAAAGGAATTGAAGCCAGATGCTGGGTAAAGAACGGGTTAGAAATGCTCCACGGACAGGCTGAAGCCGCTTGGGAGATTTGGAATGGCTAGACTTGTATAGCTGTTTTTTTGGCATAATTATTTCTATATTCTGCTCATCTAAAAAACACACATATGAAAAAGCTATTGATTTCCGCCTGTTTATTGCTGTTTATTCTTACTGCTTCACAAGCCCAACATACATTTGAGCTAAATGTAAATTACGGTGTTGCCGGAAACTTTCAATTGGATTATGAACAGCCACAAAGCGAAGTTCCAGGCGGTTTCGTCTCCTTTTATAACAAGAACTTTTTGGGATCTATTGGCGGCATAGAATTTCAATGGAATATAAAAGATAGTAAGGCATCAATTGGCGTAAGTTATGATCGCGAATCGCACATTGGCGAAAAAAACTACAGCCAGTTAATAGGTAATGACACCTACCTTAAAATTATCGATTTCAAACTCCGTCACATCAACGAGATGTACAGCGTTTTTTATAAAAGAAGACTAAGTGAAAAACTACTATTAACTGGCGGTGCCTTTTTTGTTAACCCAAAAATGCAAGAGATTGAATACTTCACAAATGCCTTTATAAACAATACACAAACAATTGCCACACTCGTTTCCATACAAGAAAGAAATGGATCTAACTCAAACTTGGTGGATGCTGGATTCTTTATTGGGGCAGAATATTACTTTTATAAATCAGGCAATTTTCAGCTTGGCATTCAATCTCGTTTATTTCACACGACAAGTTTGGGGGAATTCGAATCTATTACGCTGACTCCAAAACTTAGATATACTTTCTAACAGTATATTCAAAGCAGAAAATATATCCTGCTTTTTATTTCCACAGTTAATAAACTCAAAGTTGATAATTGATGTTAGTTTTAATCTATGGACTTCAAAATCACTTCTGAGTTTGAGCCAACGGGTGATCAGCCCAAGGCTATTGAAAACCTAAAGGCTTCGATTGATGCGGGCGAACCGTATCAGGTATTGCTGGGTGCAACTGGTTCTGGTAAAACCTTTACCGTTGCCAACGTAATTCAACAGACTCAGCGCCCTACCCTGATTTTGAGCCATAACAAAACCTTGGCTGCTCAGCTTTATGGAGAGTTCAAACAGTTCTTTCCAGAAAATGCAGTAGAGTATTTCATCTCCTATTACGATTACTATCAGCCGGAAGCGTTTATCCCGAATAGCAACCTCTATATAGAGAAGGACCTTTCTATCAATGATGAGATTGAAAAGTTGAGATTGAGCGCCACCTCCTCTCTACTTACAGGAAGAAGAGATGTTATTGTGATTGCTTCTGTTTCCTGCATCTATGGTATTGGTAATCCAGATGAATTTGGAAAGAATGTAGTTCGTCTTCAAGTAGGTGATATTGTTCCGAGAAACCAGCTGTTGTTTGCCTTGGTAGACATTCTTTACAGCAGAACCGAAGCAGAATTTAAGCGGGGAACTTTTAGAGTTAAAGGTGATACCGTAGATATATTCATCGCATATGGAGACTTTGCTTATCGCATTTACTTCTGGGGAGATGAAATTGAAGCCATTCAGCAGATTGATCCTTCTACTGGAAAGAAAATCTCCGATGAAAAGATTATCACCATTTTCCCTGCCAACCTATTTGTAACCGGGAAAGATGTATTGCACACCGCCATCAAAGAGATTCAGGACGATCTGGTTCAGAGACTAGAGCAATACGAACAGGAAAGACGCTTCTTAGAAGCAAAACGATTGAAAGAGCGTACCGAATTCGATCTGGAAATGATGCGAGAACTGGGCTATTGTTCTGGAGTGGAGAACTACTCTCGCTACTTCGACAGGCGTCAAAAAGGGCAAAGACCTTTCTGCTTACTCGATTATTTTCCCGAAGACTACCTTTTGGTAATTGACGAAAGTCACGTTACAGTTCCACAAGTTAGAGCCATGTGGGGCGGTGATAGATCTAGAAAAGAAAATCTAGTAGAATACGGATTCAGGCTTCCTTCGGCACTAGATAATAGACCACTGAAGTTTGACGAATTCGAGGCACTAAGCAATCAGATCATATATGTTTCCGCAACGCCTGGAGATTATGAGCTAAGTAAAACGGAGGGTGAAGTGGTTGAGCAAATCATTCGACCTACCGGCCTTCTCGATCCAATTATTGACGTTCGCCCTAGCGCTAATCAGATCGATGATCTATTAGAAGAGATTGACGACAGAGTAAAGAAAGAAGAACGCGTTTTAGTAACCACTTTAACCAAAAGAATGGCCGAAGAGCTCACCAAGTATTTGGAAAGAGCCAATGTGAAAGTGCGTTATATTCACTCTGAAGTGAATCCACTAGACAGGGTTGAGATTTTACGAGAGTTAAGGCTGGGTGTCTTCGATGTACTTGTGGGAGTCAACTTACTTCGTGAAGGGCTAGACTTACCTGAAGTTTCACTAGTTGCGATTTTGGATGCCGATAAAGAAGGTTTCTTGAGAAATCAGCGTTCCTTAATTCAGACCATAGGACGGGCAGCCAGAAACGAAAATGGCCGTGTAATTATGTATGCGGATACAGTGACCAGATCGATGCAGGAGTCTATTGATGAAACCAATCGTAGACGAAGCATCCAAATGGCCTATAACGAGAAGCACGGAATTGTGCCTCGAACGGTTCGTAAATCTAAGGAGGCCATTATAAGCCAAACCAGTGTGGCCGACTCTAAAAAGAACAAGAAGAACTACTATGCCGAACCAGAAGAGCATTCTGTAGCGGCCGACCCAGTAGTAGCATACATGAGTAAGCCTGGCCTAGATAAGATGATCCAGAAAACGCAAAAGGCGATGGAAAAAGCAGCCAAAGAGCTAGATTTTATTGAGGCGGCCAGATTGAGAGACGAGTTGAATGAATTGAAGAGCTTATTGGAGAGCAAAAAATGATAAGGTTAATAAGCACACTCTTTGTATTCTTCCTATTCATACCCTCTGTTTACTGCCAAAGTTTTTGTCCAGATTATTCAGCAAAAGATGCTGAAGAGATCAAGAGAGAGTTAGGCCTTTTTGAACTTGAATTAATAAGCAACGGCTATTTAAAAGGAACAAAACCCAGTTACTTTATCGATTTCTATAAGGAATATGCCCCTACTGGTTTTGAAACGCTTCGAAGACAGGATAGACCTTACTTGGAAGAACATGTAACAAAACTAGTGCTCGGTCAATGTCAATACAAGATTGAAAGTGAGGAAGACCAGCAAAAATTGAAAGCATATTCGGACCGAATTAAAAACGAGTTTCCACCCATAGAGGGCGATATCTCTCCAAATAAAATCGCAACTGAGATCTCTAGACTCTTGAAAGTGCAAGACTTGAAAAAAGAGGTTATTAAAAGGTCTTACCTATTGAGCCTTTATGCCATTATTTGGTCGGAGGAAATGGAGTTAACTCTTTTGCCTCTACTTGAAGAAAGTGAGAATCCTCAAACTGAATTCTCAACTAAACTCATGATCAATGAAAAGGACGAATTCTTTGTAGACAATATTAAATCCGACTCAAGCTATTTAATCAATTATCTGATAGAGAAAATTGAAACTCATGGCAATGAACTAACAATCATATTAGAGGCAAACAGAAAGACTTCTTACAGCGCTTTTATAGAGGGCCTAGACCTTATAAATGCCGCTTTTAAAGATCGATTCAATGAATTAAGTAAAACAATCTACAACAAAGAGTTTGACGATTTATCCGAAGCCGAGCAAGCCGAATTAAAGGACAGCTTGAAGAAAAATGTAACAATAAAGAGCCCTAATAACTGATAGCTGTAAAGTTGAATCTTTCAGTATTCTAAACTCAAAAAATATTTCTCTTTAAACATGTGACCTTTCGAAACTCAAGCGTCAAATGCCTGAATTTTGAATTAAACATGAAGAATTACCTAATTATCTCTTTCGTAGCCATCATACTAATGGGCTGCAGCCAAGAGAAGCAAATGTTGGAAGCTGAAAATGCGACCTTAATAACCAAGCTAGACAGCGTTTCTGCTGAATTGGAGAGCACTCAAAAAGCCTCGGTTACCCTTATGAGTGCTATGAGTCTGATGGACTCTATCAACTTAAGTAGACAAATGATGAAGGTTACCTTGGAAAGCTCAGATCAACACGCTGACTTTTTAGCGCAGATGACAGATTTGAAGGCTTATGTTGAACAAACCGGCTTACAGATTAGTAAGCTAGAAAAAACAGTTAAGGAATCTAGAACAGCCCAAAGCGCTTATGCTCAAACCATAAAGACACTTAAGTCTGACCTTGAGAGCAGAAAAGCTGAAATTGCTTCTATGGAGACACAGCTAAAATCTGTTGAGGACAATAATCAAAAACTAGTTGTAATCAATAAATTGCAGTCTGAAACAATCAGCAGTCAAGACGCAGAAATTGCTGCCAAACTACTAGAGCTTGAAATGCTGAATCAGCAGATAACTGACTTAAGAGTAAACTTTAAGTTAAGTGAGGCCGATGCTTACTACACACAGGGCGAGGCTTACGCCTTGGCTGCACAAAGAACTAAGTTAGCTCCAGCAAAAAAGAAGACCAGTTATCAACAAGCCTTGACTGCTTATCAAAAGGCCTTGGATTTAGGTAAGGCAGAAGCCCAGCCAAAAATTGAGGCCATACAGGCTAGACTGAAATAGGTTTAGCCTTAAACTCTTTACAACGTCATTCTAGCAAGGTTGCTTTTTGCAACACGGGGTAATTGGACACACCAATCTCCCACTTGTTCAGAATGACGTTTTGTTTTACACCATTTTTCAATCGTTTTACTTCAAAATAGTTCTGATAAGGGTCATTTCACACCCAGTTTGATTTATATTTCATGTTTATAAGACAGAAACACTATTTTTTTCACCCCCATAAATCAAACTGACAAGAAATGAGTAAAAAATGGATTCCAAGTTTTGCCCTGCTAATAATAGTTGCACTAGTCTCTCTATTAGACACTAGCTCTTTAAATGGCTTAAATGACCCTAACATTAGCGGAGCAGACACAGCATGGATGTTAGCGGCTACAGGCTTGGTACTCTTGATGACTCCTGGCCTCTCTTTTTTCTATGGCGGTATGGTTAGCAGAAAAAATGTGATTTCTACCATGCTTCAAAGCTTCATCTGTATGGGGGTTATTACCTTAGTTTGGGTCTGTTTTGGGTTTAGCCTAGCTTTTGGAGACTCTATTGGTGGTTTTGTTGGTGATCCGCGAACTTTTGCCTTTTTCAAAGGAGTTGGTGCGGCTACTCAAGCGGAATTGGCTCCCACCATTCCATTTGTTCTATTTGCACTCTTTCAGATGAAGTTTGCTATTATTACTCCAGCCTTAATTACTGGTAGCTTTGCAGAGCGAGTAAGGTTCTCTAGCTTCTTATTCTTTATCATACTTTTCAGCATATTTATCTATAGCCCTTTGGCTCACATGACATGGCACCCCGAAGGATTCCTTAGAAAGTGGGGAGTATTAGACTTTGCAGGAGGAACGGTAGTTCACATGTCGGCCGGATTTGCAGCTATTGCAGCAGCTATAATTTTGGGTAAGCGAAAAACACACGGTACAGCTCACAAGCCATATAACGTACCATTTGTTTTACTCGGCACTGGGCTTCTTTGGTTCGGCTGGTTTGGTTTTAATGCAGGCTCCGCTCTAGGAGCTAATGGTGCCGCGGCAATGGCTTTTGCCACAACAACCGTAGCCTCTGCCGCAGCCATGCTAGCCTGGGTACTCTATGATGCATTTATGGGGCGAAAAATATCAGGAATGGGTGCATCTATTGGTGCTGTAGTCGGGCTAGTGGCCATAACTCCAGCCGCGGGCTTTGTAACTATAGGTCAAAGTGTGTTTATAGGTGTAGCCGCAGCCATTGTATCTAATATTGTAGTTTACTATAAAAACAAAACAGGCATAGATGACACCTTAGATGTTTTTCCTTGCCACGGAGTGGGTGGAATAGTAGGAATGATTCTTACAGGAGTATTTGCGCAAGAGGTTGGTCTTATCTATGGAGATACCAGCACATTCTTAAAACACTTGGCAGCCGTTTTCTTGGTGGGGGGCTTTACTTTTGGTCTATCATATCTATTCTTTAAACTAACCAATATGATAATACCAATGAGAGTAAATGATAGAGCGGAAGAATACGGTTTGGACATTACTCAACATGCAGAGAGTTTATCAAAAAGCACTACTCCAGAACAGATATCTGAAATGATAAAGGCTTCTAACTAGCAGAAATAACAACTATACTACTAACTATTTGTAGACCCCGCTATCGAAGTCTCGATAACGGGGTTTTTCATTCTTTATTGCTTGGTGCAGATTTTCAATCTGACGATTTCATTCTCGATATGAAGAATTGCGATATTCTATTTTATTATTTTTTTTACTATAAATATAACTTTGATTATCAAATAATTGATTTTTAGCCAATTTTCACAAGTGGCAAGGTCTTGGGCACTTAAGAAGGCAAAAACCAAAATTTGAAAATCATGAAAAAGATAATACTACTTACATTACTGCTAACCTGCACATCGTTAGTCATGGGTCAAACCAGCTGGGATAGGGTTAGGTATGAAGTTGGTGCAACCAACATGGGACTTGAACTAAGATATAATGACGGACTGTACAACTTCAGTGACGTTGAAAACTTTGGAGTAAAAGTGGGCGCTCATTATTACATTAATCCAAGTTTAAACACTTCTTTAACCTATTCAAGAGGTAAACTTAAGCACGAAAATGAATTTAGAGGAACAGTACAAGACGCGGTACTAAGATTAACCTACAAGTTCAATAACGGATATATAATGAAAGAAGATGCGGTATTTGCTCCGTTCTTATCTTCTGGATTTGGTGTAACTCACCTACAAGACCAAGAATTCTTCTTTTCAGAATTTGAAGGTTCTCACGCCATGGTACCATTTGTAGCTGGTTTCAATTTAAGAGTAAATGATAAAACCGACATTCTTACTCAAGCTGCATTCAACAACTCGATAGACGATACTTATAACTACATACAATATAATGTTGGTGTAAAATTCTCTCTTAAAAGAGACAAAGACTCAGATGGTGACGGTGTAATTGACAGAAAAGATCAGTGTCCTGACGTTGCTGGACCTTCTACTAACAACGGATGTCCTTTAGACGATGACGATAATGACGGTGTTCCTAACCTATATGATGCTTGTCCTACTGTACCTGGTACAATTGACGGATGTCCTGATGCTGACGGTGACCAAGTGCCAGATAAGTATGATGCTTGCCCTATGACTGCTGGTTCTCCTGAAACAGGTGGATGCCCAGATGCTGACGGTGACGGTGTAATTGATTCACAAGACCCATGTCCTGAAACTTACGGAACAATGAACGGATGTACTATGGAGCAGTTCAACAATATGTCTCCTGACTCTGAAGGATCAGTAAAAGTGAAACTTTTAGAAGCTGCTGAAAACATTCTTTTCGAATTAGATAAGTCTACTTTGACTGAAGGATCTTACGAACCATTGAATGACATTGTGAAAGTGTTGAAAGCTAACCCAGAAATTAAATTAGATATTAATGGTCATGCTGATAGCACTGGATCTGCAGAGTATAACCTAGCCTTATCAAGAGAAAGAGCTAACACTGTGAAGCAATACTTCATTAAGCAAGGTATTTCTGCCAATAGATTGATGTCAGAAGGTTATGGAGAGAGAGCTCCAAGAACTGACAACACTACATCAGGTGAAAGAGCCTTAAACAGAAGAGTTGATATTGACTTCGTAATCTCGAATAAATAATATAAATCTGGATTAGACTACTGAAAGTCCGCAGTTTACTGCGGGCTTTTTTTGTGATTTCAAACCTTACTTCTCAAACAAGTCTGCACACTCCACCTACAAGAAAAAAGTACCTTTTTAAATAAACACAATTCTCTTTCACACATAAAATAAATATGTTTACCCTCAAATTAATTACAATAAATACTCTTGAGGCATTCTCCATTGTTAGGCAAAACTCTCCTTGCGAAACACTTTCGCCAAATGGTATTGTTAACAATACTTTTCCTAACGTCTCCGCACTTTTCTTATAGTCAAGGAAAACCAGTCATTGTTAATGAGGTCATCAATAGCTGTATAGGCAATATCTCTATTGGAATAACCGATGGTGATGCTCCTTACACTTTTACTTGGACAGATAAAAATGGCATTATACTAACCACCAGTACTGATGATCCAAATGGGGCATCATCAATAGACAACCTATCTCCAGGAGATTATACTGTCGTTGTAACTGATAAAGATGGTGAAACTGATTCGAAAACTTGGAGAATCACAGACCCTCCTGGTCTGACAAATACATATAACCTAATAGATGTTGCTTGTTGGGGAGATAAAACCGGGAGAATTGATGTAAACATGACCAATGGTGTATTTCCTTTCACTTGGGAAATTAATGGTACTAATTATTCTAATTCAGGAGTTTCTACTCAAAAAAACTTTGAAGTAACCACCCTCGCTGCAGATAATTATATTCTAGATATTACCGATTTTTTTGGATGTACAGGACAAATCAACTTTACTATCTCCGAACCCCCTACTCCTGTATCTATCAATGTACTAAGTGAAAACGACCCATTATGTAATGGTGATAGCACTGGAAATATCTCTGTTCAAGCTGTCGGTGGTACGGTAGGAGCCATAGGCTATACTTATTCTTGGTCATTAAGAAATTCCCCAGGAACTGAAATTGCCAACACACCCCAATTAAACAATGTACCCGCTGGGCGCTACAGAGTAAGAGTGACAGATGAAAACGGGTGCAGTACATTTCAAGATTTTACCCTAGAAAACCCCGATCAATTAGTTATTACCAATTCTTCCATCGTAAATGCAAGCTGCCTGGGTTCTTCCGATGGTTCTATAGATGTAACCGTAGAAGGAGGAACAGGAATACTATCTTATAGTTGGGATAGTGGAGAAAATACAGAAGATATCTCCAACCTAAGTGCTGGAGCCTACACCCTCACTGTCACCGACCAAAACGGTTGTACGATTCAAGAAACCTATACAATAACAGAGCCTAGTGCTATTGTAGCCGTAGAAACTATCTCGAACATTAACTGTAGAGGAGAAAACTCCGGAAGAATTAACCTATCCGTAACTGGGGGAAGTGGTGGTTATTCGTATAGCTGGACAGATGGCCCAACGAGTCAAAACCGTACCAATCTAGTTGCTGGCAGCTATGAAGTAACCATTACGGATGCCGCAGGTTGTGACATATCTGCCATATATAACATCACAGAACCCAATGATGGGCTCAACAATGATGGATTTGTACAAAACAGCCCAACGTGTTTTGGAGGAAATGATGGCTCTCTTTCTATAAATGTTTCCGGGGGAGTTTCTCCATACACATACCAATGGAGCAACAATGAAACTACCCAAGCTATTTCTAACCTTATATCTGGTGATTATCAGGTAATAATTACTGATGCCAACGGCTGCACCATTACCGCAAATGTAACATTAGCCGACCCTGTAGCTATCTCCGCCAGCCCTACAAAGACACTCCCTTCATGCCCTGGAAATTCTGACGGAAGCATAAGCATTGCCCCAGTTAATGGTGATGGCCCATACAATTTTTTATGGGATAGTGGCGAAACAACTGCAACCATAGAAAATCTTTCTGCTGGAACATACAGTGTTACAATCACTGATTCTAAAGGGTGCCAAATAGTAGAAAGTATTGAGTTGGAAGACCCCGCTGCTATTGATGGAAATGCAACAGTTAATAATGTTAGCTGTAACGGAGAAAGTGATGGATCAATACAGCTTAATACAACAGGAGGCACTGGAAGCTATACGTATTTATGGATCTCTGGAGAAACAACGGACAACATAATAAACCTTTCACCAGGCAATTATGAGGTGACAATAACAGACACCAATGGCTGTACTTTTTCAAAAAGCTATACAATCACCGAACCTGATATTCTGGAGCTGAACTATACCAAAACTGATGTTCTTTGCTTTGGAGAAGCAACAGGATATGTGGATATAAATATAAAGGGAGGGACAACTCCTTATAGCTTTGCATGGGATAACGGAATCACTACCGAAGATCTAACAAATATTACCGCTGGTAACTATACTGTAGATGTAACAGACGCCAATGGCTGTACAATTTCTCAAACCATCCAAATTGAACAACCCAATGCCCCTATTGCTGTTACTGAAAACATAGTAAATATCTCTTGCAATGGAGATAATACTGGCTCGATCGCTTTAGAAGTATCTGGTGGAAGAGGCCCGTATGATTACAGTTGGAGCAATGGAAGTACAAACAGAGACATAAATCAATTAACATCAGGAGATTACGAGGTCACTATCACCGATGCAAATGGGTGTTCACTAGTTGAGACGTATACTATTTCGGCTCCAAATTCATTAACTATTACCCCCAACATTACAAATAACTCATGTTTTGGGGAAAGTAATGGAGCAATTGATCTCAACATAAGCGGAGGCACTGGACCTTACACAATCAATTGGGCCAATGGAGAATCAACAGAAGATTTAGCAAACCTTGTTTCAGGCACCTATAGTGTCACGGTAAGTGATGCCAATGGATGCAGCATAAATTCAGATTTCACCATTACAGAGCCAACTGAACTTACTATTGTAGGCACAGCTAGTGGTGTTAGTTGCTTTGGCAATAGAGATGGTGAAATTCAAATAGAGGTGTCTGGTGGCGTGGCGCCATACACCTATCAATGGTCAAATGGCAGCACCAATAAAGACTTGACTAACTTGGATGGTGGGGATTATATCTTGACTGTGACGGATGCCAACGGCTGTCAAACAGTGGAAACTATTACAGTACCAGCACCCACTGAACAATTATCGGCAATAGGAACTACAACAGATGTTGCCTGTAGTGGAGGAAGTAGTGGAGAAGTGATTCTCAACGTTACTGGGGGCACGGAGCCATATAGTTATGTATGGAGTAACAACAGCAGGTTAAAAGACCTAAAGAATGTTCCTCCTGGAGATTATGATGTAACTATAACAGACGCTAACAATTGTACTTTTTCAGCATCATTCAATTTATCTGAATCCACTCCCCTCTCGGCCTCCATAACCCCAAATGAACCTACTTGTTTTGGAGACTCCAACGGAAGCATACTTCTGGATGTCACCGGAGGAACAGCCCCTTACACTTACGTCTGGAGCAATGGAAGTACAAGCAAAGATCAATTCAACCTAAGTAGTGTTCAATATACAGTAACCATTAGAGATGCCAACAATTGCACATTGACCCAATCTATAGATCTAGCTGGCAATAGAGGACTAGATGTCTCAATAAACAAAACAGATATTGACTGCAAGGGACAGTCGTCTGGAGCGGTTTCGCTTGATGTATTTGGAGGATCTAGCAACTTCAGTTACTTATGGAATAACGGAGCAACCACCAGAACCATTAGCGGACTCTCTGCGGGAGTCTATGAGTGCACAATTACTGACAATGAAGGGTGCGACAACACCGTAACCGTGGTAATAGCTGAACCTTCACAAAACTTGGGTGCTGAAATTGAATACACTGATAAGCTTACTTGCTTTAATGGTAACGATGGTCTGGCAAGTGTAACTCCTAGTGGTGGCACCGCACCATACAACTACCTTTGGAGTACTGGTGAAAGAAGCCAGAGCATCAACAACCTTGTTGCAGGAAACCACAATGTAATTGTCACCGATGCAAATGGCTGTACCTATCAAGAGAATTTTACCATCACAGAACCAGATTCGCCAATCACCATAACCTCAACAGGGAAGCTAATGCTAGACTGCCAAGGAGATATGGACGGAACTATTAATACAACCATATCTGGAGGAGAAGGTCCTTATAACATACTATGGAGCAACGGGGCTTCGAGCAGCAACCTAACCAATCTAAGTGCAGGAGACTATATTCTTCGGGTTACCGACAACAGAGGTTGTGTTCATGAAGAGTTAATCACGATCAATGAACCTGAGACTCTAGAGGTGGTTAGTTTCAATGTTAATGACACTCAGTGCTATGATGACAGAACAGGCTCAATAGAGATTGAAGTTGCAGGAGGAACCGAACCTTATACTTATTTATGGAGTAATGGCTCAACCTCCAAGAACTTAATAGGTGTGGGAGCTGGCAATTATAACGTACTCATAACCGACAACCACGGCTGCACCCACGAGAAACACTTTCAATTAGGCAGCGCCCCAATTTTCGAGTTGAACCCTACCCTATCTCCAATAAGTTGCACTGGCGCAAATGATGCGTCCATATCCCTTAACATAACAGGAGGCTCAGCTCCTTATAGCATTAACTGGAATAATGGTGACGTTAATGAAGCAATTAATGGACTCAGCCCTGGTCTCTATGAAGTAGACATAGTCGATTCCAATGGATGTAGTTTAAACCAAACTTTCAATATTGTTGAACCCTTACCTCTTACTGTCGATGCCACTGTTGAAAATGCCAATGCATGTGATAATCCAGAAAGTGGATCAATTGCTTTAATTGTTTCAGGAGGCACAAAACCATATGAATACGAATGGTCGAATGGGATGACCTCACCTACCCTAACAAATATAACTGCAGGTCAATATGTTGTAACAGTAACGGATAGTTTTGAGTGCTCCTTTCAAAAAGTCTTCACCATAACACAACCACCTCCCTTAAGTATTGAATTGACTCCAGAATTAATTATAGATTGTGAAGCGCAGTCAGCTAGCGCAAAGATTGAAGCTAAGGTTAAAGGAGGGTTTGGCAATTACGAATACTATTGGAATAGAGGCAACAGTAGTACCTCAACTGTAGAAACAACAAGCAATGGTAGACTATCACTACTTATCACAGATGAACGTGGATGCCAAAGACAGGAAGAGATAGATATTGAACTACCCGGGTTCGGAAAAGCCGATTTCTCTTTTACCTCTGAATCACTAGAAAAGTATGATTCACTAGCAATAAATGACCCCATCTTCTTCAATGACAACTCAGGTGACAATATTGTAGAATGGGCATGGGATTTCGGAGATGAATTCAACTCTAACGAGAGAAACCCTCAACACACCTATGTATCACCAAATAATTACTCCATAAGACTAACAACAAAAGATAAAGCTGGTTGCATTACCGAAGCAATTAGGAATATAGAAATCCTCCAGGGCTACAGGCTTATGATTCCTAATGCTTTTCGCCCTGATGATGATGGCCTAAATGACTTCTTTAAGCCAAAATTTGTCGGTTTCAGAGAAATCAGTTTTCAGATTTTTAATAAATGGGGCGAGTTGATTTATAGTACTTCTGATCTACTAACAAACGGCTGGGATGGAACTATAAATGGAAGGCCTGCGCCCAACGGCAATTATGCCTATACCTTTTCGGGTATAACCTTTAACGGAGTATCAGAAAATAGAACAGGGGTCTTGGGATTGTTACGATGAAGAAAATACTAAATAAAGTAATTCGACCTACATTTGTTATCAGGAGTATTCTAATAACCACCTGTATGGCTGGCCTTTTTTCAACTCTTAAAGCTCAAGACCCTCATTTTTCTCAGTTCTATTCAGCCCCCATCTATATAAACCCAGCACTAGCAGGACAAAATGGGAAAGGCAGTTTGAACCTTAATTCCAGACAACAATGGACAAACCTTAATAGCACCTTATTTTCAAACTCATTATCTGCCGATCACTTTTTACCTAAGTACAATAGTAGTATAGGAGTAATACTCAATTATCATCAAGAAGACTTATTAAATTTAATCTCATTTGACATTGGAACAGTTTATTCCTACAGTTTAAAGATTAATGAAACTCTCAATTTCAGAGCAGGCCTCCAAGCGTCATACTTTGTAAGGGATGCAAACTTTAGCAATCTTATTTTTGGTGATCAACTAGATATAACTACAGGAACAACCAACCCTAACTCTCAAGAAAACTTAGAAGGGATCGATAAAAAGATAGGGAATGTTAGCTTTTCCACAGGTGGTATGCTTTATAGAAAGAAGCACAGACGTAGAAATAGGAACATTGGAGCTAATCAAGGTGATTGGTGGGTAGGCACTGCTTTTCACCATATAAATGAACCAAATCAGTCAATAATAGAAAATGGAAATGACGATTTAAGTCTAAAAATGGCTATTCAGACAGGGATAGTTTTATCATCGAAGAAAGGTCCTAGCGATGCCAGAACTACAGCTTCAGATTATTTAGAAAGGTCATGGACTTTCATTGCCAATTGGAAAAAACAAAGAAACTTTTCGCAACTAGACTTAGGCCTACAATATTTCTGGGAGCCAATCCTGCTTGGAATTAATTATAGAGGAATGCCCACAAAGAATTTAGAAGGCATTACCAATCAAGAGTCACTAATCTTAATTGTAGGAGTAGACTTATCCTTAAACACAACAGTGGGGTTTAGTCATGACTTTCCAATATCAAAATTAAGTGGAGAATCTGGCGGATCGAGTGAAATTTCTCTAAGCTTGGCTTTCAGCCTTTCATCAAAGCCCAGTAGAAAACGAGTTAAAACAGAAAGGGTATGTGCTAAAAGATAAAAAACCCCAACCTATTCGGCAGGGGTTTCAACTCTTATTTAAGCGGGGAAATTACTTCCCGTTAGCGTAACGCTTACTTACTTCTTCCCAGTTAATAACATTGAAGAAAGCTTCAATATAATCAGGTCTTCTATTTTGATAGTTCAGGTAATATGCGTGCTCCCAAACATCTAAACCAAGAATTGGGTGACCACCACAACCTACATTTGGCATTAGGGTGTTATCTTGGTTAGCAGAAGAACAAACCTCTACTTTTCCTCCTGGGTGAACACAAAGCCATGCCCAACCAGAACCAAACCTAGTAGCAGCTGCCTTAGAGAAAGCATCTTTGAAACCATCGAATGAACCATAAGCTTCATTGATAGCATCGGCTAATTCTCCTGAAGGAGCCCCACCACCATTTGGCGACATAATAGACCAGAATAAAGAGTGGTTATAGAACCCACCACCATTGTTTCTTACTGCGCCATTATCGCTGTGGTTTGCCAATAAATCTTCAATACTCTTACCTCCCATTTCTGTACCGGCAATAGCATCATTCAACTTACTGGTGTAACCTGCGTGGTGCTTACTATGATGTATCTCCATTGTTCTTGCGTCTATGTGCGGCTCTAGCGCATCATAGGCATAAGGTAATTTTGGTAATTCGAATGCCATTTTTTCTCTGATTTTATGATTATACAAAAATTAGACTTTTATCTAAGCCTAGCAAAAAACTGCCTCAACAGTTCTTCGCTTTGGCTTTTTAACAAGCCATGGTCTGTTTCTGTTCGTGGATGTAAGATTTTTTTAGGATGAAGCGAAAAGCCTCTTTTTGGGTCTTCCGCAGCATACACCAATCTACCTAACTGAGCCCAAAATAAAGCTCCTGCGCACATCACACATGGTTCTAAGGTAACATATAAAGTACACTCATTCAGGTATTTTCCGCCAATGGCATCGAAGGCCGCTGTAATAGCCAACATTTCTGCATGAGCTGTCACATCAGTGAGTTGCTCAGTCATATTATGCGACTTGGCAATTATTGTATTTTCCACAACCACTACCGCACCCACAGGAACCTCCCCCTTTTCATAGGCTATTTCTGCCTGTTTGAGGGCTTGTTTCATATAGTGTTCGTCTGAATGAATACTGAGACTCATAGAATTTGTTTTCAGTTCAATATTAAGCCCAATTGCTAAAACTATTACTAAATTTGCCACTCATTTTTAAGACAAGAGTATGCTGAGATCACACAACTGCGGAGAGCTTAGAGAAGATCATGTAGGACAAGAGGTGACCCTTTCCGGTTGGGTTCAAAAAATTCGCGACAAAGGAGGCCTTATGTGGGTAGACTTAAGAGATCGTTATGGAATTACTCAGCTCACCTTTGAAGAAGGTAGAACCAAAGCAGAAGCCATTGAAACTGCGCGAAAGCTAGGCCGAGAATTTGTTATTCAGGTAAAAGGCAAAGTGGTTGAACGCTATGCGAAAAATGACAAAATCCCTACTGGTTCTATCGAAATAGATGTTGAAGAACTCACCATTCTAAATGCCGCCAAAACCCCTCCTTTTGTAATTGAAGACGAGACAGATGGGGGTGAAGACTTAAGAATGAAGTACCGCTACCTCGACCTAAGAAGAGGTACTGTAAGAAGAAAGTTAGAATTAAGGAGTCAGTTGGCTATTGCTGTCAGAAATTATCTTTCAAACCAGCAATTTGTCGAAGTTGAAACGCCTGTCTTAATCAAATCTACTCCAGAAGGGGCAAGAGACTTTGTAGTTCCTTCTAGAATTAACCCAGGAGAGTTTTATGCTCTTCCTCAGTCGCCACAGACCTTTAAGCAGCTGCTCATGGTTTCTGGCTTCGATAGGTACTTCCAAATTGTGAAGTGTTTCAGAGATGAAGACTTAAGAGCAGACCGTCAGCCAGAATTCACACAGATTGACTGTGAAATGTCTTTTGTTGATAGAGACGATGTGCTTGACACTTTCGAAGGAATGACTCGTCATTTGTTCAGCTCTATTAAAGAGGTAGAGTTAGGCCAATTCCCAAGAATGAGCTATGCAGATGCCATGAGCAAATATGGTAGCGACAAGCCAGATGTTCGTTTCGGAATGGAATTCGTTGAGTTGAACGATCTAGCCCAAAACAAAGGCTTCAACGTTTTCGATCAGGCAGAATTAGTTGTCGGAATTTGTGCGAAAGGCTGTGCTGAATACACCAGAAAGCAACTCGATGCACTGACCGATTTTGTTAAACGTCCGCAAATTGGCGCCAAAGGTTTGGTATATGTGAAATGCAATGCAGATGGAACATTCAAATCTTCTGTAGACAAGTTCTATACTCAGGAAAACTTAGCAGAATGGGCTCAAAAAGCTGGAGCAGAAGCTGGTGACTTAATGCTTGTGCTTTCAGGCAACACCAATTCTACCAGAAAGCAAATGAATGAGCTTCGTTTGCATATGGGTTCTGAACTTGGCCTAAGAAACCCAAATGAATTTAAGCCTCTGTGGGTAGTTGACTTCCCGTTATTGGAGTGGGACGAAGAAACCGAAAGGTTCCACGCTATGCATCACCCTTTCACTTCTCCGTTAAAAGAAGACATCAAGAAACTAGATACTGACCCAGGAAGTGTAAGAGCCAACGCTTACGACTTAGTTATTAATGGTGTTGAAATTGGAGGTGGTTCTATCAGAATTCATGATAAGGCTACTCAGCAATTAATGTTCAAACACCTAGGTTTTAGCGATGAAGAAGCAAAAGCTCAGTTTGGCTTCTTAATGGATGCCTTTGAGTTTGGAGCACCTCCACATGGCGGTATTGCCTTCGGCTTCGATAGACTTTGCGCTATGTTTGGTGGTTCAGAAACAATTAGAGACTACATTGCCTTCCCGAAAAACACTTCTGGCAGAGATGTAATGATAGACTCACCTTCTGAAGTTGCCGATGAGCAATTAGTTGAGCTAGGCTTGCGTTTACGCTAAGAACTTTACAAATATTAACCGAAAGGTTTAATTTGTAACTTCGGCCGAACATGTCAAAAAGCTTTAAACTTACACCGAAGTTCTACATGAGACTCAGTATGGTACTGGCCATACTGCTATGGCTCATTGTATCGCTTATTGATGTGCTCCAACTACTAGCTCTCAAAAGTGGAGTAGACCTTGGCATTACTAGAGAAGTCCCTATTCTTTTAATGGACTTCTTCTTTGTTTTTGTGGTTATATACTACAGAATACGCATTCGTGAAGAAGATGGAAGTAATTTCGTAGACCTACTGTGGCGGGTATTCGCTACAGGTCTAGTTACCACCATTATCTCTCTATTCTTTAAACTATTCTATTCCAGTATTGGAGATTCAGCATTAGGGCAAAATGAGTTTCTCAGAATCTTTACCCTTGGAGTTAACCAAGCTATTATCTCCATCTTCCTGATTTCAACATTTACCATTTGGAAGAAACTCATCTTATATCAGAAGTCTCGAAGACTCATAGTCTATTGGAATACCTTTGAGTGGCTAGTAATTGCCTCAATCTTTTTTAACCTAACAGGCTATACCCTTCAAGGCAGTCTCGTATTCGAAATTGTTTTTGCAGTAATGACCTTAATGGCCATTACGCTTTCCGGAAATCTTAAATGGGTTGCCTACCTCAACTTTAAACAAAAGTGGAAGTCTATTCTACTTATCATACTCATTACCATTTACGTATTTTACTTCTTTGCAGAATTGTACGTTACTCCAGAAGAGGCTGCCACTTTCTTTAGTCCTATAGATAGCCTTTTCACTATAATTCTCTTCACTTTCCTACTCTTCTATAGTGTATTCTCACTTTTGGTGATTCTCTTTAACCTACCTACCTCATCCGTTTTCGAAAGAAAGATGGAAGAAGCCATCAACTTTCAACGGCTTAGCCAGTCTATTCAGACAGGAGAAAGTGAAGAACAAATTTTCGACATTCTCCTTACTTCTTCCATGAATGCGGTATATGCCGATGCTGGCTGGATTGAAGTCAACAAAGATGAAAACAGCACACAATTCATCAACAAAAACATCAGTAGAGAGAGCATTAATAAAATCAAAGAGCAGATTTTCAGCAGTAAGAGTCGCACGGTTATGAAAAACCCTTTGAGCAGCTCTAACTCAGAAACTGATAGAGTTTTAGTAACCCTTAAGCGCTCCAATTTCAAATCAGTATTTGTTGTGCCGCTAACCGTGCAGAACAAGGTAAGCGGCTTCATGTACTTGCTCAATGAGGTAAGTGACGGCTTCAATAAAGAGATGATCAACATCATCAACACCTTTGCCAGCCAAGCAAGTGTTTCTATTGAGAACTTTAAGCTGATGGGTGAAGCCATTTCAAATGAGCGATATAAAGAGGAACTAGACATTGCCAAAAGAGTGCAGCGCGCGTTATTGCCCGATGCGCTAGATCATGACGATAGCTTCAGCATACATGCCTTTACCATAGCAGCAGCAGAAGTTGGTGGAGATTATTATGACACCTTTAAACTGAGCGACCACAGGTTTGCTATTGTAATTGGCGATGTTTCAGGAAAAGGCACCTCGGCTGCTTTCCACATGAGCCAAATGAAGGGAATCTTTCAGTCTTTGGCTCAAATGGACTTAAGCTCCGATGAATTTTTATTTAGAGCCAACAAGGCTTTGAGTCAATGTTTGGAAAGAACTTCTTTTATTACTCTCACCTACTTTATTCTAGACACCAAGAGCAAGAAACTAGAGTTTGCCAGAGCAGGTCATTGCCCTACGTTGTATTACGATAATAGTAATAAAACTGCAGAGTACTTTCAAAACAAAGGGCTTGGATTGGGTATTCTGAGAAATGACAGCTTTAAGAAATTCATTCATGTGAATGAATTAGAGTTCGATAAAGACGACATTCTAGTGCTTTATACCGATGGTATTTCTGAAGCTAGTAATGCTGAAGGAGAAGAGTTTGGGTTCGATAGAATGAAATCTCTATTAGAAAAAAATGCTCATTACGACCCTGTGATGATCCAGAAAATATTTATAAGCAAGCTCTATGAGTTTTGCGGAACAAAAGATTTGAACGATGACTACACCATGGTGGTGATCAAGTTTAACTGAATTACGTAAGTAAAAGAGAGATGATTGAGATTAAAAAAGAGCAGCACAACAATTACCTGCAACTATCCGTAGAAGGAGAAGCAGATGCGAGCTCGGCAATAAACCTAGACAAAGCAATTAGAGACGCATTTGATGAAGGTCACCAAACCATATTAATCGACTGCACCAATCTTAACTATATATCTTCAGCAGGGCTTGGCGTATTCATGTCCTACATAGAAGAGATATCATCCAACTCAATCAACTTTATACTTTTTGGGCTATCCGATAAAGTTTTGAAAGTATTCGGAATCTTAGGGTTAGACCAACTACTAACAATAAAAGAAAATAAAGAAGAAGCTCTACAGGCATTCAATGGCATATAGTTTCGACATACCGAGCAGTAAAAACAAGCTTAGGCTCATGCGTAAGTTCGTCACCGAAGTGTTGAATTCTCACGACATTCCGGAGATTGAAACCAACATGATGGTCTTGGCCGTAGATGAAATTTGTGCGAATATTATCATTCACGGTTTACAGTCTAACCCTTTAGAAAGCGTTAGGTTAGACATCAGCTTTTCTTCAGAAGGAGTTTACTTTGAGATTGTAGATCGTGGTGATGGGTTCGACATAATCAACTATGACGAACCTAACATTGAGGACCTCATTAAAAAGAAGAATAAAGGCGGCATTGGAATTATGCTAGTAAAGAAAATCATGGATAATATTGAACTAAAAACCTCTCCTGAGGGAAATACTTTAAGGTTGTTCAAAAAAATTGATGCATAACAGTAATGAAAACTTCAGTTTTCGGAGCCATACTTTTAGTCTCCTTTTTATCGCTAGCCAACTTTTCTAGTGCTCAGGTAGTAGCTACAATAGATGGTGAAGCAATTGGTCAAGATGAGTTCCTTTATGCTTTTAAAAAGAACAGAAAAGAAAATGAACCCATCAACAGAGACTCACTTGAAGCCTACCTTAATCAATTCATTAATTTCAAGCTTAAAGTAAGAACAGCACGTGCATTAGGCTTAGACACGTCTTTGGTATTTCAGAATGAATTGGAGGGTTATATATCTCAAATAAGAAAGCCGTATTTGGAAGATGACAGTGCTGAAGAAACTCTGTTAAGAGAGATTTACGCTCGCATGCAGAGCGATATGAATGCATCTCACATTCTACTCAAGCTAGACGCAACGGCTTCTCCTAGCGACACTCTAAAGGCTTATAGTTTTTTAGATAGCCTTAAACAAACCATAGGCTCCAAACAAGAATTTGAAGAAATGGCCAGAAGATTCTCTCAAGACGGTAGTGCAAGGAATGGAGGGAATTTAGGTTGGTTCACAGCTATGCACATGGTGGCTCCTTTTGAAGAAGGAGCATACAAAACTGCACCAGGCAGAGTTTCTGATATTGTCAGATCTAGCTTTGGCTACCATCTTATATTCGTTAATGATAAACGCCCAAATAGAGGTAAAATAAAGACCTCCCACATCTTCTTCACTAAACAAAGAGGGCGAGAGGAAGCATTTCAGCGTGCTCAAACGGTCTATGACTCACTTAAAAACGGTGGTGACTGGAGCACTATGGTTAGCCAATTTTCTGATGATAATGGAACAAAACACAATGATGGATCTTTGCCTTGGGCAGGTATAAAGCAGCTTCCAGATGACTTTCTAGACATTGCCCACGCAATAGATACAGTGGGAGAATATACCAGACCTAAAGAAACTCAATTTGGTTGGCACATTGTAAAACTAGAGGGTTTACAGCCCTTAGAGCCCTATGAAATAAAGAAAACTGAAATTGCTCAACTCCTTAAACGGATGGGAAGAAATAATCTGGCAGAAGAGGCTTTGCTCAAAAAACTCAAGGAGGAAAACAACTTCAGCCAAGATGCAGAAAGTCTTAACAGTATTATTGATGAAATAAGTCAAGCCAGCAAAAGTACAGCCTATGAAAGTGAGCTAAAAGAGAGGGTAATCTTCACTCACGGGCAAAACCAAGTGAAAACAAGGGCCTTTTTAGAATCTCTTCCTGGATTCAACATAAAGTACACCAGGCCTCAGCTTATAGAATTCTATCGAAAGTTCGAGAAAGACTACGTTATAGCTTACGAAGATTCTATTGCACCAGAGAAATACCCAGAGTTCGGATTTCTTATGAATGAGTATGAAGAAGGACTTCTTCTTTTTGAGGTAATGCAAAGAAAAGTATGGGATAAAGCTGCCCAAGATAGTCTCGGCCTTCAATCATATTATCAGAATCATCTCAATCGGTATGTCGAGGGTGAAAGAGTAGAATGTCTGTGCACAAATAACAAATCGGAACAACTCAGAAGTGAACTTTCTGAACTATTCATTCCTTTAGATTCTTTACCGCGGGCCAAATCATACATTTCAAAAGAAATGGGAGATTCTAAAACTGAGGAGTTAAATTTTGCTAAAAGAACTCTATTGGTAAGTGATTTAGCTAATTTTGAAATGGGAAAATCTCAGATAGGAAAGTGGTTTGAACCATCAAGTTTAAATGCTTACTGTTTGGTGCAAAATATTTTACCCGAAGGGCCACAGCAGCTCAATGAGATAAAAGGAATTGTTATGTCAGACTATCAGGAAGAATTAGATAGCCAATGGATAGAAGAACTAAGAGATTCCGCCAAAATTAAAATAAATAAGAAGGTACTTAAGGCCATCAGCAATCGTTGAAAAAATTCTTTTACATATGCATCGCTGTATCGACTCTCCTGAGTTCGTGCGACTACTTTGTGAGTGACTCTAGCCAGAGTACTGGCAACAGTGAAACGCTGGTAGCGAGCGTTGGTAATTCGTACCTTTTTGAAGCTGATGTGGCCAACCTTATTGAGCCCGGCATGTCTGCAGAAGATAGCGCATCCATTACAACTCAATATGTACGTAACTGGATTAAAAAAGAGCTTTTGGTAAAGGAGGCCACAAGTAATGTTCGAATAGATCAATCAGAAATAGAAAGAAAAGTAGCTGATTATCGTTACACACTTCTTTCTTATGAATATCAAAAGCTAAGAATTCAGCAGTTACTGGACACGGCCGTTACAGAAGAAGAGATATTCGAATACTACTCCAACAACCAGGACAATTTCGCCTTGAGGCAAAATATTTTTAGGGGTAGGTTTTTAAAAGTGAATCAACAAGCCCCCAAAAAGACTGATATTAGACGCTGGATTAAATCTTCTCGCCCACAAGATTTAAACGCTCTAAAAGACTATGCTTTTCAGTTTGCCAACAACTATTCTCTAGAAGACTCTACTTGGATAAAGTTTGATGACATAACGAAGAATTCACCTTTCTCCACCATAACCAACAAGATTCAATTCCTAAAAACCACCCGCTACACTGAAGAAACAGATTCTCTATATCTTTACCTCCTCAAAATTGATGACTACAAAATTTCGGAAGAAATCTCTCCGTTGGAGTTTGTAAGAGAAGATATCAGAAACATAATTCTGAATAAGCGAAAAGTAGAGTTGGCAAAGAGCCTTGAAAATGAAGTTTTTCAAAACGCAAAAGAAAATGAAGATTACAAGATATATCGCTAGTGCGGCAGTTATGCTCCTTATGTTTTCTAACGTAAGAGCACAAGAAGGTGAAGTAGTAGATAAAATTATTGCTAAGGTAGATGACAAAATCATCTTAAAGAGCGATTTAGAATCGTCTTATCTCCAATTTTTGAGTAGCCCAGCTGCTGTTCAGTTCGATGGTGATGCTAGATGTTTATTACTCAAGGACATGGTAGAAAGTAAGGTAATGCATGCCATGTCAGAGATAGATTCGATAATTGTTGACCCATCTAGAGTTGACTACGAGATGCAAGGTAGAGCTCAAAATATAATGCAGCGCTATGGTTCTGAAGAAGCCATTCGTCAGGCCTATGGAAAATCGCTAGACCAAATAATGGAAGAGTTGCGCCCTGATATTCAAGAACAACTTCAAATTCAGCAACAGGAACAAAGCATTCTAGCCGATGTTTCAGTGACTCCAAACGAGATAAGAAAACTATATACAAGTATTCCCAAAGACAGTTTACCTCTCTATTCTACAGAATATGAAATAGGTATGATAATTAAGAACCCAGAGGTAGATGATTCTGTAATAGATGAACTTAAGGATAAACTGAGAGGAATCAGAGAAAGGATTATTAATGGTGAGAGTTTCGAAATTATGGCAACACTTAACTCCGATGGCCCTACTAGTGCAAATGGCGGAAACCTTGGTTTCAACCAAAGAGGCACTATGGATCCGGCTTTTGAAGCTGCTACCCTTTCTCTTAAACCAGGGGAAATTTCAATGCCTTTTGAATCTTCTTTTGGTGTTCACATCTCTCAGCTTATAGAAAAAAGAGGAAACGAGTATAACAGTCGCCACATCATACTTATACCTAAGCCAACCCAAGATGATGTTCAGGAAGCCGTTAATTATTTAGATAGCCTTAGAGAGGAAATTATTGCTGAAAAAATATCCTTTGAGCAAGCAGCTAAAGAATACTCAGACGATGAACGCACTAAATCTAACGGTGGTTTTATGTCTGGCCAATTCGGCTCTTTGAGAGTACCAGCTAGCGAGCTTGATCCAGAGCTTTACTTCGAAATAGATAAAATGAAGGAAGGTGAAATTTCAAAAGCCTCTACCATACAAGTAGGTGCTGAAGATGAGTTGGCCAGAATAATTTATTATAGAAAAAAGGTTGCTCCTCACAGAGCCAACCTTACCGAAGATTACGAAAAATTGAAGGCGGCTACCATTCAAATGAAAAAAGACCGAAAACGACAAGAATACCTTCAAGACAAAATGAAAGAAGTCTATATTGAGATAGCTCCGGAATATAACCGTTGCGGTATCATCAATAACCAATAAGTATGAGCAACCCTTCAGATGTGGCCCTTGCCGATAAGTTCTTCGAAGACTTTAAGAGACTCAAGGCAGAAATTTCAAAAGTAATTATTGGACAAGAAGAAACGGTGAACCTTCTTCTTACCTCAATCTTTTGTCAGGGGCACAGTCTTTTGGTAGGAGTTCCAGGCTTGGCGAAAACACTTCTCATTCAGACTATTTCATCGGCCTTAGATTTAAGTTTTAAGAGAATTCAGTTTACTCCTGACTTAATGCCGTCTGATATCTTAGGTGCTGAAACAATAGATAAGGATCGTAACTTCAAGTTTATTCAAGGCCCAATCTTTGCCAATATAATTTTGGCAGATGAGATCAATAGAACTCCTCCCAAAACGCAAGCTGCTCTTTTAGAGGCTATGCAAGAATACTCGGTAACTGTGGCGGGGCAACATTTCCCTCTTGAAAGACCTTTCTTTGTATTGGCTACCCAAAACCCGATTGAACAAGAGGGAACTTACCCACTTCCTGAGGCTCAACTCGACCGTTTTTTATTCAACATAACACTTACATATCCATCTTTTCAGTCTGAAGTAGATATAGTTAAAAACACTACAAGTGACAGGTCTAAAACAGTTAACCATGTATTAGGAGCAAAAGAGGTGATAGAGTATCAACACTTGGTGAGAAAAGTGCCAATTGCCGATAATGTTGTTGAGTATGCTGTAGACTTAGTTCACAAGACAAGATTTGAGAGCGATAGAGCTCCTCAAATAACTAAAGATTATATAGAATGGGGCGCAGGGCCACGAGCATCTCAAAGTTTGGTTGTTGCAGCTAAGTGTAATGCATTGATCAATGGAAAATACTCTCCAGATATTGAAGATGTTCAGGCGGTGGCTAAACCTATTTTAAGGCATAGAATTGTAAGGAACTTTAAAGCTGAAGCAGAGGGCTTAACTATAGATAAGTTGATAAACAACCTACTTTAGTCATATTCATAAAAGCCCCTTGCCGATTTTCTTCCATGATGACCTGCATCTACTTTTTGCTGCTGAATACGTGATGGTCTAAACTTGGAGTCTTGATGAAACGCATTAAACATAGACTCTGTAACCGAATAGTTGGTATCTACACCGATTAAGTCCATAAGCCTAAATGGCCCCATTTTGAACCCACTAGATTCAACGAGTCTGTCGATGCCATTAACGTCAGAAACACCTTCTTCTAAAACCTTAAGCCCTTCTACATAAAAATGCCTAGCCACTCTATTCACGATAAACCCAGGAGCATCTTGGGCATGAACAGGAACTTTACCTAGCTTTTTAGCTAAGTCATATACAGTTTGAGCAACTACCTTATCTGTTGCTGCACCACTAATAACTTCAACTAGCTTCATTATATGAGCTGGGTTAAAAAAGTGCATCCCTACAAAGTTTTGTGGGCGCTTAAGGCCAGCTGCAATTCTTGTAATTGGTATTGAAGAGGTATTCGAAGCAAGAATTGTATGCTCAGAATTAATAGCTTCTAGCTTCTGAAAAAGAGATTGTTTAATCTCTAGCTTTTCTACTATTGCCTCAATAATGAGGTCAGCCACTAATAAATCTTCAGAAGAAACCGTTGTTAGTCTTGCAAGTGTATCATTTTTAAGCTGCTCACTTACCTTTCCCCTCTCTATTCCTTTATCTAAATTCCTTTCCACCGATACCAAAGCTTTGGCCAACATGTCAGAATTGAGGTCATAAAGAATCACATCTAAGCCTGCCATGGCACAAACCTGAGCAATTCCTTGCCCCATAGTACCTGCACCAACAACTGCTACTTTTTTAATACTGCTTAGTTTGCTCATAAGCTATTGAATTGCTTTAGGAATCTAACATCGTTTTCTGTAAAGAGCCTTAAATCCTTAATACCATACCGTAACATGGTAATTCTTTCAATTCCCATTCCGAAGGCAAAGCCGGAATACTCTTTTGAGTCAATACCACAATTTTCAAGAACATTAGGATCTACCATACCAGAGCCTCCAATTTCAACCCACCCCGTATGCTTACAAATATTACAACCGTCTCCATGGCATATTTGGCAGGAGATATCGATTTCGGCACTTGGCTCAGTAAAAGGGAAATAACTTGGCCTAAACCTGATTTGCGTATCTCTATCGAACATCTCTTTCACAAAGTGATAGAGCGTTTGCTTCAGATCAGCAAACGAAACTCCTTTATCTATATAAAGCCCCTCCATTTGGTGAAAAACACAATGAGCTCTTGCCGATATAGCCTCGTTTCTAAAAACCCTTCCAGGTGAAAGCGTTCTGATAGGAGGCTTTTCATTTTCCATTACACGAATTTGAACACTAGACGTATGCGTTCTTAAAGCTATATCAGGATTCTTCTCAATAAAGAAGGTATCTTGCATTTCTCTAGCAGGGTGATTCTCTGGAAAGTTTAAGGCTGTAAAATTATGCCAATCATCTTCTATTTCTGGCCCATTAGAAACGTTAAAGCCTATCCGTTCAAATATCTGAATAAATCGGTTTCGAGTAGCTGTTAAGGGGTGTATAGACCCAAACTCCGTAGATATCGGAGGTAATGTTAAATCAGGATGTTTTTCATCTCCGCCAGATTGACTACTCAAACTATCGATCAAAGACTGAAACTTATCTTTTGCTTGGTTCTTTAAGTCATTTACTGCTTGTCCAAAAGCCTTCTTTTCTTCATTCGGAACATTTTTCATTTCAGAAAAAAGATCGGCTATCACATTTTTTCGGCCAATAAACCTTAATCTATATGCTTCTAGTTGCTCTTGTGACTCTGCAACAAAAGAATCAATCTCTTGTGAAAGCTCCTTTACTTTGTTATTCATGAACTCTTCTTTCCTGATTTTTACACAAAAATAACAGGAGTTAATAATTAACTGGGTTTGAAAAGCTATTTTTGACCATGCACAACAATATTCTAGTTACTGGTGGAGCTGGATACATAGGTTCTCATGTGATTGTGAAACTGCATGAAGTAGGATACAACCCTATTATCCTTGACAACTTCTCTAATTCAGCGAAATCCGTTTTAACAGGTCTTAAAAATATTACTGGGAAAGATTTCACCTGTTACGAAGGAGATATTCTTGATGAAGAATTACTTGGGAGAATATTCAGTGAAAATAAAATTGATGGAGTAATTCATTTCGCTGCAAAAAAAGCGGTAGGTGAATCGGTAGAAAAACCACTTTACTATTACAAAAACAACGTATCTGGTCTCATCACGGTTTTAGAAAGCATGATTGAGCATGATTGTCAAAACTTAGTATTCTCGTCTTCTTGCACAGTATACGGTCAACCAGATGAACTACCAGTAACAGAAAAATCACCAAAAAAACCTGCTAACAGCCCTTATGGCAACACCAAGCAAATTGGCGAAGAAACCATAGAAGATGTTGTTGTTAGCGGCAGTAAAATCAAGTCCATTGCTCTGCGTTACTTCAACCCTATAGGAGCCCACCCTTCTGCAGAAATTGGTGAGTTACCACTTGGCGTACCTAACAATTTGGTACCATTCATAACCCAAACAGCTGCTGGGGTAAGAGAGAAATTAACTGTTTTCGGCAGTGACTACAATACTCCTGACGGCACATGTATTCGTGACTACATTCATGTAATGGATTTGGCGGAAGCCCATGTACAAGCAATAAAAGCACTTGAATCCGTCAATGAAGTTTCGCACTTCGATGTGATCAATATAGGTACAGGAAGAGGAAATACAGTTTTAGAAGTCATCAATGCTTTTGAAAAGGTGACTAACAAGAAACTTAAGTATGAAATTGGACCTAGAAGGCCTGGAGACGTAGAAAAAGTATACGCACAAGTCGATAAGTCTACTGCAGTATTAGACTGGAAAACAAAACATTCACTTGAAGATTCCATGCGCGATGCATGGAACTGGCAACAAAAAATCTCGAATTAAACAGAGAATTATCACCGTTAATCGAAAGAAGATTGCTTTTAATCGAAGCTCAAACTTCTAATTTTGGAGAGAAATTAATTTTATTGAAAAGTTAAGCTATGAAAATAACAATTGTAGGAACTGGCTATGTAGGTTTAGTAACTGGTACATGCTTTTCTGAAGTGGGAATTAATGTAACCTGTATAGACATTGACCAAAAGAAAATTGAAGGTCTTAAAAATGGTGTTATGCCTATTTATGAACCAGGCCTTGAACCTATGGTTAAAAGTAACCTAGAAAAAGGCAGACTACATTTTTCAACAAGCTTAAAAGACAACCTGAAAGATTCGGAAGCAGTATTCATTGCTGTTGGAACACCTCCAGGTGAAGATGGAAGTGCTGACCTAAAATATGTTCTTGCCGTAGCAAGAGAAGTTGGGCAGCACATGGAAGACTACATGGTTGTGGTTACTAAGAGTACCGTTCCTGTAGGCACTGCAAAAAAAGTTAAAGCTGCAGTACAAGAAGAACTAGATAATAGAGGGGCAAATATTGATTTCGATGTAGCATCTAATCCTGAGTTCTTAAAAGAAGGAGCTGCCATTCAAGACTTCCTAAAGCCAGATAGAATTGTGGTAGGCGTTGAATCGGAAAAGGCACGAAAAATCATGGAAAAGCTGTATAAGCCTTTCTTACTCAATGGCCACCCAACTATTTTCATGGATGTTCCTTCAGCTGAAATGACAAAGTACGCAGCTAACTCTATGTTGGCTACTAAAATCAGCTTCATGAATGATGTTGCCAACCTTTGCGAAATCATGGGAGCAGATGTAAACATGGTTAGGAAAGGTATCGGAAGTGATTCAAGGATAGGCACTAAGTTCATCTACCCAGGGGTTGGTTATGGAGGATCTTGCTTCCCTAAAGATGTAAAAGCGCTTATTAAAACTGCTGATGAGAATGGTTACAAAATGCGTGTTCTGACAGCAGTAGAAGAAGTAAATGAGGCTCAAAAATCAGTAATGGTTGCCAAAGTCAAAAAACACTTTGGAGAAGACCTTTCAGGAATGACCTTCGGAATCTGGGGACTTTCGTTCAAGCCAAAAACTGACGACATGAGAGAAGCTCCTTCAATTGTAATAATCAATCAATTAATGGAGGCTGGAGCAAAAGTAAAAGCTTTTGACCCTGTTGCTATGGAAGAAGCTCATAGAGACTTAGGAGACTCCATTACTTATGCCAAAGATGAATATGACGCGATAGTAGACACCGATGCGCTTCTTCTGGTTACGGAATGGCCTGAGTTCAGAATACCTAACTTTAACGTAGTTAGCAAGCTTTTGAAAAACAAGGTGATTTTTGATGGAAGAAATATTTATGACAGAGAAGAGCTAAGAAGCTTAGGGTATACTTATTACGGTATCGGACTACAATAAACAAAACAAGCAATGAAAAGAGTATTAGTTACTGGAGCGGCTGGATTTTTAGGATCTCATTTATGCGATAGATTTATAAAAGAAGGCTTCTATGTTATCGGTATGGACAACCTCATTACTGGTAATATGGAAAATATAGAACATCTAATGGCGTTAGAAAATTTTGAATTCTACCATCATGATGTCTCTAACTATGTACATGTCCCTGGTAATCTAGACTATATTCTTCATTTTGCTTCACCCGCTAGCCCGATAGACTATTTAAAAATCCCTATACAAACATTAAAAGTGGGTTCACTCGGAACCCACAATCTTCTAGGTTTAGCTAGGGCTAAAAGTGCCAGAATGCTTATCGCGTCTACCTCAGAAGTTTACGGAGACCCATTAATTCATCCGCAAACAGAAGAGTACTATGGTAATGTAAATCCGGTTGGACCTAGAGGTGTTTACGATGAGGCAAAAAGGTTTCAGGAAGCTATTACAATGGCTTATCATACTTTCCATGGCCTAGAAACTAGAATAGTAAGAATATTTAACACATATGGCCCTAGAATGAGACTGAATGATGGTAGAGTGTTACCAGCATTTATCGGTCAGGCTTTGAGGGGTGAAGATTTAACAGTGTTTGGAGACGGAAGCCAAACAAGGTCTTTCTGCTATGTTGATGATCAAGTAGAAGGAATCTATAGGTTGCTGATGTCTGACTATCCTCACCCCGTGAATATTGGAAACCCTGATGAAATTACCATATCTCAATTTGCAGAGGAGATTATAAAACTGACCGGAACTGATCAAAAGGTAATTTATAAGCCTCTACCGAAAGATGACCCGATGCAAAGACAGCCAAATATCACCAAAGCCAAGGAGATACTCGGATGGGAACCAAAAGTAGATAGAAAGGAAGGTTTGAAAATCACTTATGATTACTTCAAATCTCTCCCAGAAGAGAAACTATACAAGAAAGAGCATAAAGACTTCTCTAAATACAACAAGTAGTTAGTAGGCCTTTTCTTGTCCTTTTGCTATTCCAAAAATTGTTAGAAAGATAATTTTTAGGTCTAGAAAAAATGACCAATTCTGAAGGTAAAAGCGGTCTAGCTTAACCCTTGAGCTCATCTGGAAAAAGTCTGTGACTTCTCCTCTATACCCCATAGCTTGAGCCAGCCCAGTTACACCTGGCTTAGATTCGTGTCTCTTAGCAAACTTCTGTACAGAATTCTTATACTGATCATTTAGTGATATTGGATGAGGTCTGGGGCCAACTACAGACATTTGACCAAGGAATACATTTAGAAATTGAGGAAACTCATCTAAAGAGGTTTTTCTAAGGAAGGCCCCAAATCTAGTAACCCTTGGGTCGTGCTTTGTAGCCCATTGAGTATCTGAGTCCCGATTAAGAATCATCGTTCTAAATTTCAAACACAAGAAATGCTCCCCCTCTTGCCCTTCCCTCCACTGCTTGAAAAAAACAGGGCCTTTGCTTTCAAGTTTAATGATTAAAGCAAACAATGGATACATCCATGACAAAACGAATAAAATAACGACAAGTGAGAAAGATAAATCAAACGCCCTTTTGGCTAACCTATTGCCCCAACTGTCTAAAGGCAATCTATTAATATCTATTACAGAAATAGAGTCATACCTTCTTAGAACAAAAGTCTTTAATACGTCCGTTTTTATCTCTGGCAGCAACTTTACTTTCTTGGCATTCTCATCTGCCGCTCTAACTATTCTATTCTTTAATTCTCTGGGTAAATAATCACTGAGATAGATGAAATCGTAATTCTTGAACCCATCATCTATTAAAACATCAAGCTCACCTAGCACTGGGTATTTATGTTTTTTATTTTGGCCATTGTTCTCTGAATAAATGCCTTCACATCTAATCCCATAGTGCGGCTTTCTCTTAAACAAGTCGTATAAATTGAAACCTAATTTATCATATCCAATAATAGCAGCATACCGAATATTCCCTCCAAAAGCTCTATACCTATCGAGAACTAAGTGAACAAAAACTCTGTAGATCGTAAGCCAGACAAAAAGAAACAATACAAGGGCCATCATAAAATGGCGATTAATCTCTTCCTCTCCGGCCACAAAAATCCACAAAAGGGAAATCAGAGAAACGAAAATAAAAACACTCGTGAACGCCTTTTTGAAAGTATTATAGTAGCTCACTGCTCTTCCTATCTTGTAATCCTTATTGAAATAAGAAAAGACAGGCCAAGAGCATATATAAATCAGAAAAGCATATGAATAAGGTTTTTCTAGATCTACTGATCCAAATGCAACAAAAAGAGAAACAAAGAATATTGTTGCCAGAATAATAAGCTCTCCCAGAATAAAGAGATAAGGAAAGTATCTATTAAAACGCTTTTTCACGTGTGCTTTTATGAATGTTTGCAATTACAAAATTAAACGATTCAATCCTTCTAATCCTGTTAATTCTTTACAAAAGAATAACTAAATGAAATTTCTGCTCCTGTATTTGTATATAATTCTCCTGAATCAAAGGCCAACATGATGTTTAAATCAATTGGTTGATTTCTAAAAGGCTTATTAAACTTGATATCCAAAAGTGAATAATACTGCCTTTTCCCATTTCGGAAAACGTAATCATAGTTTGGATCAAGAGCCACTCCCCCCCAGTTGAACCTCCCCTGATAAAGCCCTGCATATGTTCCGAAATTCTTGGAAGACACCAATTGCAACCTATATTCAAGCACCCCGGACAACTCTCCTTTTACTCCCAAAGTCAGAGCAACTATTCTGTTATTTGAAAAAAGAGCGTTGTAACTAGGGTATGGTTCTAAGAAATTTTGAGTCCAGTCATAAGTTAAGAACAGAGCATTTCCCATAGACATTCCATGATATGAGTAGCCAGATCTATAAAGATAATTATTGTGATAATCATCTCTGCCACCAAATTCTCTTCCGAAATTAGAAGCCTCGTCTGGAAAATGAGGAGCAGGATCGGGCAACCCTGGGCCTGACTGCCTTTTGCTTTTTGTAAATTCAACCATTACCTCTTTTATCAACTTACTCTCATTGGGCAGCAACCACTGAAATGCTAAAAGGTAGTTCTTTAGACTGATCATTTGCATACTACCTTGATCCTCAAAAGGCGATTGGTAATCCAAATTCAGTCTATGATCTCCAAGATTTTTCTCAAAACCAATCTCAATCATCCCTAAATGATTTCCAACAGCATTTGACTCACCAGCAGTCCCCCCAAGTTCATTGGGAATACCTTGACCAAAGAAGACCTTCATAAAATCATCAAAACCGCTTGGCTGTTGGTTTCCCATAGGATCAGTTCCACCATATTGAGCAAAATGTATTAAGCCAGAAGAAACCTTTAAGCCAATTTCACGCTCTAAATTAATCCTAACAAAAACATCTTTGCTATGCATTCTTGCTCGTGAGATGTATCTGTCTGTCTCTAGCCATCGCTGTCCAATATGCGCTTTAAATTGAACGTAGCCATAAGTAAAAGGAACATCAAAATAGTTATTCATTCCTAACTCAATCATTGGAACTGGGCGAGCATTTCTCCCTAAACCGTAACTAACAACCCCTATATCAGAAGCCAATCCTCCTAGCTGTTCTTTATATGCACCTAATCTCAGATAAAGAATATCATAGTTGGCTGCTGCATAGTAACTAGAGAATATCTCATTTCTAAAGGAGAATCCCGATTCAAAATTCCAATTATCATTTAAGCTATAAGAATAGGCCAGCTCTCCTGCCGAGAATACAGTTTGTTCATCACCAATTTCTCCCCATCGATTATGCACTAAAAAAAATGGTGCGAATTCATCCGAGTACGCCATTGCTCCTAGAGTAGCTGAAAAAGACAGGCTATCACGATTAATATTGTCTTGAGCAATGCTTTGAATTACAATTGTTAACAGAAAACTGAGAGCAAGAAATAGTTTTTTCATTAGGAAATGGAAGTTCCAGTAAAGAAACAAAACTAAACTTATACATTATTATTTTAGAATGGGGTAGGGCAAAATTACAATTACATTAGAATCTTACTTCTACATATAAAAAAGACCTATTGCTTCTAATTTTAATGTTAAGTTTAAGTCGTCTTTGTACATAATGTTTCTCATGTCAAAACACATTAAATTTTATCCGCTCATTTTCCTTATACTTTCAGCACATGGTTGTAGTCAGAGACTAATTGATGAGCAAGTAATTTTCTGGGATGATTATGAGCAAAACAGTAGACCTATCATTGGTACTGACAGTAGCTTCTATATTTTCCATAATTCCGCAGAAAGATATTTTGAATTTAACGATTCAAGGAACCTTGGTCGTTTCGAGCGTGGGGGTATTACCTTAAACTTAGGCGGCATACCAGAGCATGACTACATTAGAGTAAGCTTCGATTTGTACATTCATGATAAATGGGAAGGTGATGGGGAACGAGGTAATGGAGAGGATGTCTTTATTATGAATATTGATAGTTCCACTCTTTATTTTTCCTCAATTATCAACACCAAGTGTCAGAGCCAAGATTGTGAAGCGATTCAAAGTTTTCCGGATATTATAAATATTCGTCATAACCCAGAGAACGCGGAAGTTAAAGATGCTTCTTTACCAGGTGTTTGTCACTTTAAAGGGGAACGAGGAGGCAGTAAGCTTATTGAAATTGCTAGGCAATATCCCCATGGATCAAGCGATTTACGTTTGAACATTGCTGCAGACATTAAAGATGCTGGACCAGATTTATGCTTAAAGAGCTGGTCAATAGATAATCTCAAAGTAACTATTGTTGAACTACCCGAGATATAATCCAAATGCCCCGAATAATACTGTCTCTTTTTCTTTGGTTATTTTCCCTTAAGACAATTTTTGCTCAAGGACAGCTTGCAATAGGCTCTGCTGGAATTGAAGACTTTTATAGAAGACAACAAGTTCTCGGGAGGTTTGACAGCACGGTTTCTTTTATGATTAGACCTATTAGTAATAATATTTTTAAGTCTAACAATCCATACTCGTTTAATGATTCAACTAGTAAAAAGAGCAAACTTATTGTTTTACCTCTAATCTCCCAGTCAATATACACTCACAAACAACCTTACAGCTGGAATGATGGGACATTTTTACCAGTAAGTGGTTATCAACAACTTGTTTCTGGAGGGATTGCTGCTAAGTTTGGACCTTTGAATATTCAGATAAACCCAGAATTCCACTTTGCTCAAAATCTAGAATATGAAGGTTTTCCGTTAGATGGAGGCACCACTTTATGGAGCATCTATTATGGACGACAGCTTAATTATATAGACACACCTGAATCCTTCGGCAACGAGCCAATTCATAAACTTAAATGGGGTCAGAGCTCAGTCAAGTTAGAGTTGGGGCCTGTTTCTGCGGGGTGGTCAAATCAAAACATCTACTGGGGTCCTGGAAAAAAGAATGCCTTGGTCATGTCCAATAACGCTACTGGCTTTCAACACCTTACACTGAATACAAACAAAGCTATAAAAACACCAATAGGCCATTTTGAGGCTCAAGTGATAGCAGGAAAACTTGAGGGGTCTGGTTATGATCCTCCAAGAGCCAACATGGTTGTTAATGGGCAGTTTATTTACAGGCCGAGAAGCGATGACTGGAGATACTTATCCGGTATCGCAATGACCTATCAACCTAAATGGATACCAAGGCTATCACTCGGTTTTACCCGGGTAGTTCAGCAGTATAGCGAAACAGCAAAAGAGAATAATGACTATTTGCCAGCATTTTCTAACCTTTTCAGAGATAATGACAAGTTTGATGATATCGTGAGAGATCAGCTAGCATCTCTATTTTTCAGGTACTTCTGGACATCTACTAAAAGTGAATTTTATTTTGAGTTCTCACGAAACGATACTTCAATAGATTTTAGAGACTTTTTCTTAGAACCTGGCCACGCAGCTGCTTACCTCGTGGGTTTTAGTAAACTCTTTAACTTCAAAGGTAGCAATAAGGAATTCATTGAATTTGACTTGGAGTGGACAATTTTACAACAAGGGTCTGGTAGAATAATTCGGGACGCCAGTACTTTTTACATACATAGCAGAGTGAGGCATGGCTACACTCACAAAGGAGAAATATTAGGTGCTGGCATTGGTCCAAGTGCTAATGCTCAAACAATAAACGTTAACTGGGTCTCTAAGATGAATAAGATTGGGATTCAGCTAGAACGGTATGTTCATAACAATGACTTGTACATAGACCTTTTTAAGCACATAGGTAATTACAGGAGACATTGGATTGATATCAGCGCATTTGCAACAGGTTCATGGCAATTTGATGATCTTATAATAGGAGGAAAATTTGGTGTAATTAAATCCCTAAACTACCAATACCAATATTATACCACTCCCTCTTTTCAAGTTGGCTTTGTTGACAAATATAACTTCACGGCTAGTTTTGATCTCATATATTTGTTCTAATGTCTATAAAGAAAAATTATGGATTTAATCTCCTTAATTCTCTCTTAAACATCGTCTTTCCGATTGTCACTTTCCCTTATGCTGCCAGAATACTTTCTCCGGAAGGTATTGGTGAAGCTCAATTCATTTTTTCATTTGCTCAGTATTTTGCAATTCTCGCTGCGTTTGGCATACCAATATACGGGGTTAAAGCAATAGCGGAGGTCAAACACAACAAGGAGCTCTTATCCAAAGTCACAACAGAGTTGCTGGTGATATTATCAATGTTAGTTGCTGTTGTTCTTGGTGTCTATAGCTTGGTTATTATCAATATCCCAGATCTAAACGCAAATTGGCCAGCACATGCAATTGCCGGTTCCATAATTTTTCTGACTGTATTTAATGTAGATTGGTTTTTCAGCGGAACTGAGCAATTCAAAATATTAGCACTAAGATCTGCTTTTGTCAAGGGGTTAAGTTTGATAATACTTTTCACGTTCGTCAAAACCCAGCAAGATACTTTAGAGTATTTATTCTTTTTGGTATTTCTTTATATAGGAAATTACTTCCTAAATTTTCTCTTTCTTTTCAGAAGCATCAAAATTTTTTCATTCGCCAAAATTGAAGTGAGTCGTCACTTTAAACCATTACTCCCAATCTTTGCAATGATTGTGGCAACTACAATCTACACCACTTTAGATACTGTCATGCTAGGGTTTCTGAATGATGAAAAAGAAGTTGGGTTTTACACCTCTGCCGTAAAGCTAGCAAAAGTAAGTATTCCAGTTCTGACTAGTATGGGCGTGGTTATGATTCCAAGAGCAACTAAGTATGCTCAAGAGAAAAACATGGCTGGACAACTATCACTATACGGAAAGTCATTTTCGTTTTTGGTTTTATTAGCCATACCAATGTCATTTGGGATTTTCCTACTAAACAAGGAAGCTATTCTGATTTTCTCAGGCCCACTATTCCTTAAGGCGGTCTCCGATGTCAGAATTTTAGCATTTCTTCCATTGCTCATAGGACTAGGGCACCTAATTTCTTTTCAGATTTTAATCCCACACAATAAAAATCGAAGTATATTTTATTCAACCCTGATTGGGATGTTTGTATTTCTGATACTCTCAATCATGTTAATTCCCTCTATGGGCAGCACTGGAGCAGCCATTGCCAACACAGCAACCGAACTTATCGTCACTATAGGCTATTGTATTTTTGTGCCTAGTCATATTCTTAAAGCATTACCATGGAAGGCCATTTACAAAGCCTTAGTAAGTGTTGTTTTATTCATTCCTATAGTTTTCTCTTTACAGGAACTTCTAAAAGGAAACCCTATTTTAATTTTTTCTCTTTCGATAATAACCTGTGGGACATCTTACTTTCTAATACAACACCTATTATTCAAAGAGGAGCTCATAAAAGAAATTATGATCACAATGAAGAAAAAAATTTATGGGAGCTAGCGTCAGCGTAGTCATGATTACTTTCAATGGTGATCTATTCTTCCAACAACAGCTTAATAGCATCCTTTGCCAAAAGTATCTAAAGGAAGTACATATCTATGATGACAATTCATCGAGCGATTTTAAAAGAATATTACGAGAAGCCGCAAATGCTCATGGAATTATCACTTTACATGAGAATAAAGGAAATCTTGGGGTTATCAGAAATATTAAAAAAGGACTTCAGGAGAACTATTCGGCTGATTATATAGCTCTTGCAGACCAGGATGATGTATGGTTAGAAGATAAATTAGAGCTCTGTCTGAAAGAGATGTTAGAATTAGAAAAAGGGGATAATGATATACCCACCCTCATATATCATGATATGAAGATCATCGATGAAAATGATCAATTACTACAGGGAACTTTTTGGCAGAACAGAAGACAGGATATTTATGAACATAGTTTTCAAACAAACCTCATCGTTAATCTGGTTACTGGTTCCGCATCTTTGATGAACAAAGAGCTTACAAAATACGCCAAAGACATTCCTGAAAATCTGGAAATTTATCATGATGCCTGGCTAGGAATGGTTGCTTATACCATGGGTCGGGTAAAGAGCATTAAAAAACCTTTGAGTGCCCATAGAAGTCATGAGAAAAGCCTGACATTTAATCAGAAAAGGAGTAATAGTTTACTCAAAAGGGTACGTAATAACGTCATGCAGTTATCTGGCAAAGAAGAACCTCTTAAACATCAGTTTCAGTTTATTGAGTGCTTTCTGGAGACGTATGAATCGAGACTGGAAACTACCTATAGGCTAAATCTACAAGAATTTCTTTCTCTAAAAGGCAAAGGTTACCTGACCCAGAAAAAACATATCTGGGAGGCTCAGAACAAGTCACTGTTCTCTTAATTTTTGCAGATTTCTTGAAATACCTGAATATACTGATCGGTTATACAATCCCAATTGTACTTATCGGTTATTCCTTCCCTCGATATATCTTTCATTCCTAAAACAAGATCTTTCTCATTATCGATATCATTAATCAGTGAGCAGACACTTTCTTCGTCTTTATCAAAAAATTGACCATACTTCCCATTTTGAAGTACTTCTCTATTAAAAGCTGTATCAAGGGCAATAATGGCCGAACCAAAACTCAAGGCTTCTAGCATTGTAGGGTTTGTCCCTCCAAATTCATGCCCATGCATATACACATAAGCATTGTGAAATAGTTCTGCAACTGCATCCCTGTTCGTCACAAGGCCTGTAAAAACTAAACGATCATCTATCTCAGCCAATTTTTTGAGATTAGCCGAATAGTCATCTTTATATGGGACATCACCAACTATCACCAATTTTCTTTTAGTCCTACTTTTTCGAAACCCTTCAATCATAATACCCCAATTATTATCGGGAATAAACCGACCAACAATTAAGTAGTATTCATGTGCTGTTAGCCCCCATTCATTAATTAGGCCTGGTTGAGTCGAGTATTTTATATTTCCCCCGTAGGCAATAACCTCAGAATCTCTACCAAAAAGATCTAGGTAAATTCTACGCATTTCATCTGCATCATTTATAATAGTATCGTACCATTTGGTGGCTTGTCTAGAGGCCCACTTAAAGTATGCTGCCCCAAGGCCCTTCCATTTTGGCCTTAACCACTCCAAACCATCTACGTTTATGGCTGTCGGTTTGCCGAAAAGTCTACTTATCATTCCAAAAGGGCCGTTGGCAGAATTAACTGCAAAAATCACATCAGCTTTCGAAAAGGAAGCATGAATCATTGAAAGAGAAGAATGCACCAGTTGACTCAAGGCTTTGGTCTCAATAGTGGGTATATAAACTAGTTTGACACCATTTACCTTCTTAGGGCGCTTACTGAAAAGATTCCGATGACAATACACTACTACTTCAACATCCTTTTTAACCAACCGCTCTACAAGTTCCTTAATAAAGGTTTCATACCCACTATAAACATAAGGGTAACCTCTTGTTCCTATAATCGCTACACGCATCTATATGGCATTTATCAATTTTATAATTTCTTGCTCGTGCCTCTTGAGTGAAAAGATGTTCTTAACCCTAAGTTCGCCAGCTTTTCCCATTTTTTCTCGCAAACCAGTATCGATAATAAGAGAGTCAATTTTGTTAGCCGCTTCAATAGCATTATTCCATGGTATCAAAAATCCTGTTTCTCCTTCCTTAAGCATTTCAGGAGCACCGCCATGATTGGTAGCTATAACAGGCTTTCCACTAGACATTGCTTCAATAATTGTTGTTGGCAATGGATCTGGTTGAATAGATGGTAAGATGAAAATATCCAGATCGTACAAAATACGTGTAATATCTTCACGATAGCCTAGGTCAATAACATCCTCTTCCAGTTGATGAAAATTAATTCTAGTCCTTATTTCGTCATATAAATATTCATAACCCGGAAACGCATCACCAACCATTATAAACTTTAGATTAGAATGTCTTGACTTAAGCTGGGCAGCAATATTAAGAAAATAGGTTTGTCCTTTCCAAAAATGAACTCGGGCCACCATACCAATGAGAATTGTATCGCTCTTAATATTGAATTCCTTTTTCAACCAACTTGTCCCATCGTAAGCTTCTAAGTCAAAGCCATTGTAGACCCTCACTATATTAATCCTCTCATTGACCTTTAACCAATGGTCTTTAACTGCATCTGAAACGGCTATAACGACATCAGAATATTTGGATAACAGATGGCCATAAAACTTTAAAAGCCACTTAGGCCCAGGAGTAATCTCATGAACATGCCAAAGATGCCTTAATCGAGTTCTCTTAGCAAAGATAGCCCCAGTCAGAATTCCTGTTGTATTGGTATAAATCAACTCTATTTTATGTTCATCGGCTACCCTTTTTAGAGCCTTTAGCGACTTTCGGTAAACATAAAAACGATTGAGAATACCTCTCAGATTAAAATACTCTCTTCTTACTGTAGCTAAAGGTATGATGTTTACTGAGCACCCTAGATCTCTTAATATATCACACAAAGGCCCTTCACGAGACATGCAGATTACTACATTATGGCCATTCTTTATGAGAATCTTAATATCCTCCAATGCTACCTTACCCGCACCATACAAATCAGGAGAACTATGTAAGAATAGAATGTTCATGTATTTAAATGATTTGGTTGCAAATTCAATTTTTCTATTAGGCAGTTAAATACAAACTCAGGTCTTATTTGGTTTATCTGACAAAATGTATAAGTCAAACCACCTATCCTTTCAAAATCGATTTTTTCATCTGCATAAATAGCTGTTTGGCCAGGGTTTAAGCTATATACTGGGTTTGTAGGGCCATATAAAATGATAGAGGGAATACTGAAGGCTCCTGCAGCTTGTTCACCAAAAGAGTTAACTCCTAAAAAAAAAGAAGAGTATTTAATCAGTAAAAATGATTCTTCCAAACTAGTTCTTCCACGAAGATCAATAACTCCCGAAAGTAAAGGATCTAGTTCTAGTCCTAGGTGGTATATTTGATAGCCAAGGTTGCTGATTCTAGAAATTAACTGCTGCCAATTTTCAGTTGACCAGTTCTTCTCTGAATTCCAGTGACTAGCATAGGGCTGAATAACAATATACTTTTTATTGCTGACCATGTTTTCCAAAAATCGAGCATGCCTCTTCTCATCAATATGAATAGAAAGCTGAAACTGATTATCATGAGATTTATAACCAATAAACTCGCTTATAATGTGGGGTATGGATCTATCCGTTTTTCTCCATATCCAAAAATCGTAATGTTCATACATCAGCCAGATTACTGGAAAGTCTGTCCATGAAAGTTTATGAGTCGTATGGTAGGTGTCATCAAAAACCTCTTTATAGTTCGTTACTATCGAAATATCGGTTTCAGGGTGTTCATTTCTAAATTGGCTTAGGGCATATGTACTCATAATCACATCGCCTATTCCATACCTTCTAACAAATGTTACTTTACGCTGACTTATATACTTAAAATACCATAGAGAAGCTATACTAATAATTCGCTGTACATTTATTGCCAATGCACTCTTGAAGCTATACTTCCAATTTGTCCTCATCTCATCCTCTCTACTCTATATTGACATTACCTATACTTGAGTTTCTGATAGCCTATAACTATTGGATAACCTCTCTTTGGTTACATTGGAATAGTTTTGATAAAGAGTTTCACTACTTCCCACTAACCACCAAGAAAATAAGGCAACAAATAAATATATTTCAACATTAGAAGTAAATAATGGCAATAATAAACCAAACTTTACGCTCGATGCAATAAAAGCAACTCTTTTCTCGAATAGGCTACTTGAGCCCCTGAAGGTTACCCAACCATTTCTAATACTGTAGAACAACATTGCTAAGTATAATATAAGACCTAAAAAGCCTAGCTGTACTCCAAAAATCAAATACTGATTCTCCCCCCCTACTTGAAGATCTGAATCAACGCCTCCTGCATTACCACTAGTGGCTAGACCAATACCCATAGGGTTAGCCAACATACTTTCCCAAGCTTCTAGCCATTCTAATACGTGGGCTACACTTGATGCGTTTTGAAATAGAATTGTATCCTGAACAAAATATCTAAGATCATCTGGAGCAATAAAAACAATGTATACACCCATTAAAGCAGCAATTATACCAAATGCTACAATCAGTTTATAAACTCTAAGCAAAAATGCCATGTATACCAGCATAATGAAGAATGAAACGAAAGTGGCTCTCGAATATGCAAGCAAGACACATAAAATCACCACCCCGAGTAGTATTAGATAATTTATTTTATTAGCCCTACTTTTTGATGAAACCAGATATACTATTACGATCGAAAAACTGATCAGCATAGAAGCTGCAAATTCTAATGGATTTGCAAAAAAGGACCCATATCTTGGTTGTCCTCCCTGAGCCTGAAAAGTATATCTTAAATCAAACAATCCTTCAGGCTCAATTTGTAGTATGTCTGAACCATATTTAACAAAGCCAATTTGAGAGTGAAAATGAGTTGCGGTTACTTTCTCAAGTATCACAAGAAAAAATGCAGCAACAGTCACATGAAGAACTAATTTGAAAGTTGAATGCCATTCTTGGGGCGAAAATGGTATCTGTCTTCCAAGAAAGTATGCAATGCCAAGCAAAAGAAGGTTTTTAAAATAGTTTGCCTTATTCACAAATGATGCCTCTCCAATAGGCAAAACCATAAAAACAAAACACATTGTTAAAAATGCAATAAACACCTTATCAAGGGTCGTAAGGCAAAAAGACCAATTAATAAGGCTAGCCTTTCTCCCAATTAGCCAAACAGCCAAAGCATATATGAATACAAGTTCTTTTGAGTATTTGATAAACTGTGTAAGGGGCACAATCTCCAAAAAAGCATAAGTAAAAGAGATGAAGACAGTGTATATGGGTAAAAACGAAATTAGATAAACAAGTACATACCAGAATTTACCTTGACTAATTGCATTAAGCACAAAGCCTAGATAACATAAATAGAATATTACGAACAATATGGCAATAAGCGTGGCCATCAAAAAAACAAATGCCTTTTATGGTACCTAAAAAATAAACTCATATAAGCTGATCAGCCGTTGTTAAAATCTATTTCTTTATAGGGGCTAAAACCATCTTTGACCCCTCTCAATGTGAATCTAAATTTCTTCCAACGGCCTCGCAACAGGTAATAAACTAAGAATCCTGATATTTTATAAATCTGATAGATAAAAGCTGTTGGCCAATATGGTAGAGGTAAATTCTTCCTTAAAAAATAGAGATGGTTTCTAATATTAATATACTGGCGAAAAGGCGAACGAAACCCCTCCTTACCTTTTACTCTACTAACTGCCGTAGCACTTTCAAAATGGTATATTCTGGATTGTGGAACATATTTCAGCTTGTACCCCTTTGTCCTGCATCTAAGCGACCAGTCCGAATCCTCGAAAAGGATAAAAAAATTATCATCAAGGTAGCCTATTTCGGAAATCATTCTTGCCGGAAAGACCATTGCACAACCTGTAATCCAGTCCACCTCCATTTGAACATCAAAGGAGGGGTTGTCTTTGGCTCCTGAACCAATTGTTTTTGTTAAGCCTAACCATTTATTAAACTTGCCACCTGCATTCCAAATAGTATCTGGCGGATCCATGGTATAAATCTTAGGTTGCACAGCCCCAGTGCCCTCATCAAAACCATTAATTAATGGTTCGAGAAATCCTGGCTCTACTATCGTGTCATTATTAAGCATCATTAAATAATCATAACCATGCTCAAATGCATACTTCAACCCTATATTATTCCCCCCAGTAAAACCGTAGTTCTTATCATTCTCAATTAGCTTTATGCCCGCAATCTCTCTCAGTTTCTCAACCTCAGAATTTTCACTTCCATTGTCCACTAAAACAACTTCTGCATTATTATAGGTAATATCTCTAAGAGACTCAATACATTTAATTGTGTGATTAAATCCATTCCAGTTCAACAAGACGATAGCTACGGAAGCCTCTTTTTTGCTCATCAATTCCAAATACTAAGGTTCAAGTCAAATTTTGTGGCCAATTCTTGATTAAATGGGACAAAGAACTTTTTTAGTCTAGATATATCATCTTGAAAGTCTAGATCTTCTGTTGTGGGGGCATGTTGAAGCTTGATATAGAGACTCTTTATAGAACTTTTAAATGGAACTCTATAACCAGCCATTGAAAAAGCCTTGTTTAGAATATAATGAATAGACTTATTCCTTACAGAAATCGATTGGTTAACCTTTTCCGATCCCTCTTTCAATCTCTCAGCTTTAATTCCGAGAAATTCACAAATTTCTTTAAGTGTTAATTCATGGTTTCTATTCATTTCTTCAAAGAGAATCACCATCATATTTTCTTTACCAACAGCCCTTTCCCAAAGACTCAAATATGAAATATAGCATGAATACCTAAGCTCATGAGTTAGTGAAAAAGCTGCCTTTTCGTTTTTACAGGAATCGATTATTACCCTATGATTAGGCTCAAGAAGACTATCAACATATTCAGAAAAAGATAATCTATTGACAGCTGCTAGGTTGTTTGACGTATATTGAAATGAGGAAAGAATCCTAGATGCAGGCTCCCTTAATATAAACAAGACCTTAGGCTTCTTAGGCATGTCATTAAACTGACTCAGTAACTCCTGCTGATAAATGGTTTGAGAGGTTCCGTCTAAATGCAAGCAACCTTCATGAAGAGGCTTATAAAAGTCTAAGTATTCCCTCCTAAATATTCCTCTAGTAGTTTGTCTATATGGGTTTCCCTTATCTATAAAGAAAAATGGCTCTTTGGGATGACACCCCTGAATTTGTGAATGAGCAGCTAATAAATCAAAGAGATAAGTTGTCCCAGACTTTGCGGCTCCTGCCAAAAACACATCAGGGTAGTATTGTTGATTCCAAAGAATCATTAGACAGTTGTTTTAGATGACTCTTTAGAGTTCTTCCAAAAATCATAGATCCCATTTTCCAACTCATATTCAGACCATCGGAAACGATCTCTTTGCGGTTGTTTCTGTGCCCAATCCCACATAATAGAAAGACCAGAACGCAAATCAGTTTTATCCTCAAACCCTAAGACCTTCACAGACTTTCTCCAAGTAGGATGGGCATGCTTAACCTCATGCCTTTGCTCCTGAAAGAGAACTTCTCCTCCTTCCATCACTTCCCTCAGAATCTCACTTGCTTCCAGAATCGAGTATTCTATTGCAGACCCAAGGTTTACAATCTGTTTACTTGCCTGAGGAGACACCCCAGCTTGCCATAATGGAGAAAGGCAATCATCAATAAAACTGAAAGCTCTTTTTTGCTTACCATCTCCAAATATTGTAAGTGGTTGGTTATTCAAGTGTTGATACATCCAGATACCCAAAACGTTTCTGTAAGTATCCCAGATATTTTGCTTTATTCCATAAACATTATGAGGACGAATAATGCACCAATCCAAACCATGTTGCTCACCTGCAATTTGAATATCCATTTCGCAAGCATATTTGGCCACTCCATATGGATCAATAGGTGAAGGCTGATCAGATTCATCGAAAGGGGGATTCCCAGCACCATAAACAGCCATTGAGCTAGTGAAAACTAGGCGTTCTACATTTTGGCGAATACTCTCATTAATAATATTGGCTGTAGCCAATAAGTTATTTTGATAGTTGAACTTTCTAATAAATGGAGAAAGCCCTTCAGCCGCATAAGCTGCAAAGTGATATACCAATTTTGGTTGATGCCTTTCGAAAATTAACCTTATTTCTGCAGAGGCACAATCAGTGTTATAAAATGTTATTCGGGAATCTATATTCTCGATGTAGCCTCCACTTAAATTATCTATTCCAACTACCTCATACCCTGGAAAATTAGAAAGTAACCAGTCTGCCATTCTACTTCCTATTAACCCAGCAACACCTGTTATAACTATGCTCTCATTCATTCTTTATACTTAAACTACAAATATGTACTTGATTCAAGGCTTAGCAATAGAAAATCAGTTTTTTCTTAAGCGATCCCTTTCTAACTCAACAACGCATTAAAATGATAATATAACTTATTCAATAAGCACCAACCGAAACGTAATCCCTTCCTTTTTCCGTTTACAGTTATAAGAAGAGTAAATATGTAATTCAACAATGATATTGAAGCTTACAACGAGTGGTTTACTTAAATCTCCAATATTGCTCTATCGACAACCTCCTTGATCAAGAAGTACAAGGTCATTAGACATAAACCCACAAAACCACCAATTACAAGTGCCTTGAAAAGGCTCCATTGATTATCGGGCAATGGTAAAATTGGTTTATCAATAACCTGAATTAACGGCATTTGATTTCTATGGGCAACTTTTGCCAATTCCAACTGCTTTACTACCTCTTGATAAATTGAACTATTCGCCTGCACATCAATCATTGCTTTCTGATAAGGTACTTGAGATGTTTTATATAGCGGGTTAGGATTAGGCATGGTTTCATCAATTCTGGCAAGGTTCAGTAGGGACTCATCTAAAACCCTTTTTATACTATCAGCTTGATTCTGAAGTATACGAAGGTTGGCCAGGCTTTTTTTAGTCTTGGTTTCCAAATAAAACTCATTGACATTTCTAACATGGGTTTCTGTGAATAGTTTTGCCAAAAACTCATCCTCATGCCTAAAGCCTATTTCAAGAATTGTAGTTTTTCGATTTGGTTTATCTATAAAGAGAAATTTCTCTTTAACTAATTTTATGGATTCCAGTAGTAGACTATCCTGCTTTCTAGTGAAAGACTCTCGATCCGTATTAAACCTCGCTAACTCAACTCCCTCATCTAACCATTTATTTGTAAGTTTATTAGACTCAGCGAACCTATTGATCAAAAGTACTTTCTCTCTATCAATAATGATTGGACTCAACAAAGTCTTCTCTAACATTCGATTTGATCGATAAAGTTCTTGAATATTATCGATCTGAAACAGGATTCCTCCTTCTGCAATGCCACCGACATTAATGCCAGCTAAAGAAGCTATAGAACCTAAATCTCCTAGTCCACCAGAACTATCATTGTCTAGAACAAACGTAGCTTTTGCTGTAAAAACTTTAGGCTTCAGATAATTGTAACCAACTACTAATAGCAGAACTACCACAGTACCGAGTCCAATTTTCAGCCACTTAGACAAAATAAAGAGAACCCAATACCTGAGCCTTTGGATCAAATAGCCCAAAGAAATTTTCCCCTCTCCTATATAATTGTCCTGAGAATCCATCTTAATTATTCTGACTGATTTGACTAATAACTAAAGCCAATGTCGCTAGACCACTGGTAATTCCTATTACATCTTGTAGCCTTATTGGAATCTTTAAAGGTTTGGTAGGTACAATGACTTCTGCTCCCGGAGCAGCCTTTGGATAAAACTTCATAAAAAGTAAGCTCTTGGTTCTTGCTACTTCCCCATTCGCATAAACCACATAGGTCCCCTTCTTCTTAGCTCGATAGTCAAAGCCTCCTGCATTGTTGATGTAATACTTTAGAGATTTACCTTCAACAAACCTGCTTGTTGTTGGGTAAAGTAGCTTTCCTCTCAACCTTACTGTTTCGGACCTCTTAGGAATAACTAAAACGTCACCCTCTTCTAAAAGCAAATCAGATACAGAGCCAGGCCTATTTATTATTGATGGCAAATCTATGCCTATAGCTTCTGCTTGTTTCAACTGAATATTAGATGTCAACGCGTTTCTTTCGATTACCTCCTTAATTCGCTCTCTTTTAGCGAAGCTAGAAAGGCTCTGGTTGCTTTCCCTTCTTTTTTCTAGCTCTTGAATATCATCTTCTATTCGAGATATCATAGCCAACTCAGCTTCTGTTAATAGGTTCGGGTTATTTTCAAATTTCTCTTGTAACCTTATGAGGTCATCAATCTGCTTTTCAATGTCGGTAGGCTCCTCGTAAAACTCTGTTTTCCGAATTAAGGTAGCCCCTTCCACAAAAGCGAATTCAGTGATACCTCCCGCCCTATTAAGAATATCTGAAATTCTTTCGCCTTGATTCTTAATGGCATAAAGCCCTGGTGAACTAACCTGCCCTTCAACGGTCACTAACTGCTGTCTTCTGAAGTTTTGGCTTCTCCTAAATAAAACTTGATCGTACGGCTCTAACTCAAAACCACTTTCTCCTTCAATTTCTCCTTTCATATCGATTGGGAAAACATAGGTTTCAGATAGGCCAAGCCCGCCATTTTCTTCAGTAGATATTCTTCTAGAAATTTCAACATTACCTCCATATGCCGATGTAACTGTACCACCTACCTGCAACAAAACATCATCTAAGGTTAATCCTTTAGAGAAGCTAAACACTCCTGGGCTATTGACCTCCCCAAGAACCTCTACGAACGCTTCTTCTCGCAGCTCATTTCTCGAAAATACGGTTACAACATCTTCCTTTTGTAGATTAAAGGTTGTGGCATTCTTTAGGCTGATCGAAATAGATTCAGTAGTGAAATCTTCCCCAGTTCTAGTAATTAATATACGGTCTTGAAAAGCATCTGGCTTTAGGCCTTCAGCCTTGTTCAAAAGCCCTTGTAGGGTCAGTCCCTGACCAATTGAATAATCTCCAGGTCTAAAAACTGCACCCTTAACAATTACCCTATTTGTGAAGCGATCTAGCGCATATGACACCATAAATTCATCGCCAGTCTTAATTCCAAAAACCTCGAACTGGTCTGAATGGATATCGACCACTAACCGCTGACCATCATTAACCCGATATAACTTAATTGATTTTGTGTATGCGTTCTCAGCAAAACCGCCCGAGTATTTCATCAGATCCGCAACAGTTTCTTCAGCCTTTAGCTCAAACTTACCAGCAATCTTAGTGGCTCCTTTGAGTGTAACCCTGTTAGTATATGGTTGAACAAGTATTACGTCTCCATTTTCAATTCTCTTATCACCTATTGAATATCCATTTTGAAGAAACTCGTAGACATCTATAGTGGAAAGAAGTTCTCCATTCCTGAAGTGCTTGATCTCTCTTAGGGTACCATTTTCATTAACTCCCCCTGCTGCATAAAGCGCATTGAAAACCGTATTTAAGGCACTTAGATTGTATGTCCCTGGGAGTTCGACTTGGCCAATTACGTTTACGTTTACACTTCGAACTTGACCCAAAGAGAGTGAGACAAACGTATTGGGGTTAGTTCCATTAATACCATCATAATAACCTGCCAATCGAGATTTTACTTTTCCTCTAGCCTCGTCAATAGATAATCCACTAATGACTACAGGTCCAATATTTTCTAACAAAATAGTGCCATCAGGACTTATAGTACCCTGATAATAGCTCTCCGATGCTCCGTATACATCAATATAAACTTCATCTCCCGCTCCTAGTATGTATTCCTTCGGAGTTGGGGTATTTTGAGTGGTTTGAAAGGTAAGAAATGAGCTTTTCCTAAAAATATCTAAACCATAAATTTCAGATTTTTCCTTTGCAACTAAAACTTCCAAAGAATCGGTATAAGCTGATCTCAACCTGCTAGAAGTAGATGGACTTGTTCTAGACTTTGCTAAACGAGAAGATTCTACATTATTAATTCTCTCAGTTAATAAGGAAAGCTCATTTGTGCTCATCCCTTGTGATCTGGCTAAAGAGATAAGGTCAGTCTGGGAATAGCCCATAGCATTAGCCTGCTTCACATAAGCTTCAATCTGCTGATCAGAAAGACTCGATATGTTTATAGAAGAAAAGTCTGGAAGACTTTGACCGCTTAGGCTTGAGATGGTTATACTAAAGAAAAATAGTAGGAAGTAGGTAAAAAGGTGTGATCTCATTCTTGCTTTAAAACTTCAACGCAAGATAAGATATTAAAACAAACCTAGTAGAAATGTACTAGCAGAAATGACTATCCTGCATTTTTAGAAATGGAAACCACTTTAGCTTCATCTCTTGAAGCTCGGTTTCTTTCACGAAGTTCTTCTTTTCGCTTATCTATGGCCGCTCTAAAAATAAGATCTAGAATGGTCCCTAAAGCAATGACCGTTATAAGAATAGATGGAATTACGACTGAATCAGAGAATTCCTTTAGTACTAGAGCAAGTAAAACAAATATTACATTAACTGTAACTAGAATACCCGTTGCTTGCGCATGATTACACCCAAGCCGAAGAAGTATATGATGCACATGTGTTCTATCCGGGTGCATTGGAGATTTACCTTTCAAGACTCTTTTAACGAAAACTCTGAATGTATCCGCTAATGGCAATATGAGAATAGCAACTGCGGTACCTATGGAGCCTCCGAAAGCAAATTGTTGACCTACTATTGAATAGTTAAAGTCTATAAACTTTATAGTTAAAATGGAGAGGAAAAAGCCTATAAAAAGTGAGCCTGTATCTCCCATGAATATCTTAGAGGGTGCCCAATTATAATTAAGAAATGCTAGTAATGCCCCAGTTAAGGATAGGGACACTAATGCGAATCCCTCTTCCCCATTCAAAAAGAAAAAGAGACCAAAAAACAATGTTGCAATTATCCCAACAGACCCAGAAAGTCCATCAATACCATCAATCAAATTGTAGGCATTGGTAATTACTATAATTGTAAAAAGACTAAGCAAGTAACTTACTGCAAGGGGTATATCGCTTAACCCAAACAAGTTGTAAAGGGAAGTAAAGCGAATGTCACAAACAGCTATTATAATCATAGCCGCAGCGACTTGTCCTATCAGCTTTTGATAAGCTCTAAGATTTATCAAATCATCCCTAAAACCAATAATAAACATTATGGAAACCGCACTGAGCACATACTTGACATCTCTTAACACCTCAAAAGGAGCCCAAATCAAAATTGATATCGCAAACCCAATAAATATAGGCAACCCTCCCATAGCTGGTGTTTTGGCTGTATGAATCTTCCTTCCACCTGGATCATCTAAAAAATTCCTTCGCTTGAAAAATTTAATAAAGACAGGAAATACCAAGAATGTCAAGAGGAAAGATGTACCTGCTATGAGGAGGGTTCGTTCCATACTTTAATTGCAAAACTATGAATTAAACAGCAGAAAAAGGAGGGACCTCTAGTTGAAGATTTATAATTACTGGATAAAACAGTATTTAACTATCTCGAGTACTTTTTAACTCCATTAATAAAGTAGCAAACAAAACAGTAACAAGAATAGATAAAATTTAATCTCTCAACCTTTCTATAAATCTTCCATTGATATTTACTAGCAACAAACTTATTTCTAGAAACAGAACCCTCCCTAATCATATAAGTAGCTAATGGAACTTTGTATCCGTATGCATAGTCTGTAATTTTTAATAACTTCAACCAAAGTCCATAGTCCTGTCTTTTATCTATGATAGGCATATATTGTTTACCAAGCTTTTCGACATCATAAAGTGCAGTTAAACAAGATATTGGACATGTTTTCAATAGTGACTTATAATTTACCTTATTAGGAACGATAAAATCGCTTATATAGTGGTTATCTCTCTCAGAGAATCGTTTGTACGAAGCAAAAACGAAGGAATAATTGTTCTCTTTAATAAAAGATAGCATTGATTTTAAAAAGTCCACATTCCAAATATCATCGCTATCTAGAAAAGTAATATATCTACCCTTAGCTTCCTGAATTGATTTGTTTCTGGCTACGGCAGGGCCAGCATTTTCAGCAAGCTTAAACACTTTTATTCTGTCATCACTCTCAGACAAATCCGTTAGCAAATCCATGGTGTTATCGCGTGAACAATCATCAGTTATTAGCAATTCCCAATTTTCATATTTCTGGTTCAACACACTTTGCACTGTGTTCTTAACGTATTTTGCAGAATTGTATGAAGGCATAATAATGGATACTAACCCTTGTTCTTCCCTATCCATTATTTAGACTTTTATAAATTTCCATCGTATCTAATGATATACCCGACCAATTATATTTTTCTTTCATTAACTCAAGTGAATTAGAAATCATGACCTTTCTTTTTTCTGAATCTTGAGAGACCCCTAAAATAGCCGTAGATAACTCGCTGGAATTTCCATATTGAACAAACTCACAACTCTCTGAAAATTCCGATTTAAAAGTTGGCAAATCGGTTAAAATAGCAGCTTTGCCTGCACTTAATCCCGTTATTACTGCACCAGAAGTCGTAATTGCCCTGTAGGGGAAAATCAATAATGAAGCCCCCTTTATATACTTTTTCAACTCAGAAACATCTGCGTAAATGTTTTTATACTCTACGTTCATATCATCATGAATATGACTTAAAACAACCTCTTCATAAGAGTCTGGGCATTTTCCTATTATTTTTAAACGTAAGTTTGGATTTACTCGATTAACCTCTTTCCAAGCGCTGAGTAAAAAGTCAACCCCCTTGTAGGGTCGAATTAACCCAAAGAAAAGAGCGTAACTAAACTCATTGTTTTCTTCCGAATATTCTTCAGGATTAAAGAGAAGGCTGCCATGCCGAACAACTTCAATATTCGATTCAGCTATACTGTAATCATTTATTAACTCACATCTAATGTTTTCGCTATGCACTATTATTTTGTCCATAACATTATAAAGCTTCTTAAACCTCGATTTGAAAGTCAGATTTGAATCATGAGGAAGCACATTATGAATGGTTAGTACCAATTTATGCCCCCTTTTTTTTAGTCTCTTTAAGATGAACAACTCTAGCGATGTTTTATCAAATAACGGAAGCCATTGAAAGTGTAGAGTTGTTAAATGCTTCGATTTAAGAATTGACCTATAGAAGAATAAGTGATTTAAAAGAAGATTAATAAATTTAAAGTGTTTAAAAAGCAGCCCCTTCTTTTGAGGGAAATATTTCACGTAGCCCCACATATTAGATTTAAAAGTGGAGTCTACATACTCAGCTGAAGACCCATTTTCCTTAAGTGCTTTATGTAGCTCTTTGTTATAAGCAGGAGATCTTTCAGCTAAATCAATGATGTATATCTTTCTTTTCACTTGAACTTCCCTTTATTGTCTGTTGTGAAAATCGTACTGTAAGGAGTCAATGCTGACTTCTTTTCATTTCTTGTCGTCAATGAAATGTATGACAGGTTAAAAACTAATAAAATGAGACAGGCTGAAATAGATACTAATCTTTGAGGTTTAAAGGCCTTAACAACCAATGGCATAAGAGGAACAATAGATATCGAAAAATACTCGAACACCCTTATACCTGCATGGCCAAAAGAACCAAAAAGATTATAAAATAGAATTCCTAACGAAAATATTCCTACAAAAAAATGTACCTTCTCATTTAGCCTGTTCTGCAAAAATAAAAGGCCTAGTGCAACTCCATTCATTAGAAATCTTATTAGGTTACCACCGGTACCTTTAACACCTTCAGGGCTTAAATATGAGCTACTAAAACCAGAAATATCCAATAACATTAAAGTAATCTGACGACCAAATACAAATGTCAAAGCAACAAAAAAGGTAAAAACCCATGGCTTTATTTTAACGAAACACATCGGGATTAAAAGTATGGTTACAAAAGAACCAGAATGAATTAATCCAGAGATACAAACAATTATTATATAAGTCAGAAACTTCCTATTTATTAAAAAACTAATAGCGTAAAATATTATTGCTATAGCTAAATGTTGCCTGATTAAACTGAACGAGTCAATGAAGAATAAAGGGAACAGTGCGTATATAAAAAGTCCTATATGCAAGCTATCTGGCATCAAACGTTTTAACCCTTGAAATACGAAATAGACAGTTAAAAAACTGTAAATGAAAAATATGAGATAAGGCAGCTTGAACAGCCATACGGTAAAAACAATTATTTTACTTAAAAACTCAAACCTTAAGAACTCCCATAAAAAATCACCTTGTTGTGAAGCTACTTCATAGTAAACAGGATAGTCGAACCCTACATCATAACGAATAGCAGATATTATTGCTAAAAATATCGCAAAGGCTTGTGAGAACGCTTTTTTTCCATTGTCTAAAGAATCAGCGATTATCAAAAACAATACACTAATTAATGATAAGATTAAATAAAATATCATTTATAAAGTCCCTTGATTGTACCTGGGTTTTCTATATCTCTCAAAACTAAAGCGTGAGCCGCTAATTTTGAATTTGAGCAAATCTTTGACACTGAAAGTACCGTGACATTACAACCAAAATACACATTGTCTCCAATAACAGTTTCCACCTCTTTGACCTCATCTGAACCAATCGTTACGCCATGAAAAATGGTTACATTATCCCCTATTGAAGTGTTTTTTTTAATAATTATGTTATAGGGTTACTTATTTAGGCAGCAAAAGACTGCAAACCAAATACTTACAATTTAATCAAATTTAGAGCTACCCCCCTAAAAACAATTACTGGTTGCTTTAAAAGAGGGTTCATCTTTTTTGCTCTGCGATTTAAGTAAGTAACCCTATTATGTTATATGGATGAGGCACTCTTAGCCCTGACCCAATATTAACAGAAGAAGGCACTTCGGAGTTAAAAGCTATCGAAAAAAGAGAATTCCAGATCTTAAAAAGTAATCTAATCAATGAATATAATATGCCTTTTGGCCAGTTATACGTGTTACCCCTGACAATAAATAAAAATAGTCTTTGATTGAATCTTTTATTAACTCTAAAATCTGATTTAAGAATTTGAAGTAGCCCCATCAAAAATAATGTTATTGTAAATGTTAAAGACCTTTTTGGGCAACCGCTCAGCTTCAATGAAGAGCTTACCTTGCTCAGAAATTAATTCTCTGAGATTCTTATGGGTCAATAGCTTTATTAACTCTTGAGAAAAATCCTCTCCTGAAAAAAGCATACCTGTTTGACCATGATAGATATTTTCAACTATTCCTGGGATACGCGAGCCAATGCATGGTACTCCAACTGCCATAGCTTCTAGTAAAACGTTTGGCATACCCTCACTGTAGGAGGGCAAAACAAAAACTGTGGATGAAGAATAAAAATTTAGCAAACTTTCTTTCTCTAGTTTATCAAGAATAGTTATCCAATCACATGTTGCAAAATCATAAAATCTATCCAGCTCATCATAATAGGGCTTATCAGTAATTGGACCGATTATGGTCAGTTTTAGATTAGTCACGCCTACTTTTGCATTTCTACAAGAACTGAGCAAACGCTTTAATCCCTTTCTCGGGTTAAATTCTCCAACAAACAACACATTTGCTTCTTGAGGGCTTCTAGCTTTATTTATAAAAAATTCATCAACAGGATTAGGAATAAACTCAATATTAATTTCATTGCCCAACAACGTTTGTGCCTCTGTTTTAGATGCCTCACTTAGAACGATTATATTATGAAACCTTTTCGCTAACCATTTTCTCAAGGTAGAAGATCTAGAGTAAAAGCTTTTCAACTCATTGGCACAGACCCTACCAGTAAATGTTGAATTAGTTAATATAGAAACGCCTGCAATCAATAAGGAAAACAAATAAAGGTTGGGACAGAATACGGCTGAAACTTTTCTCCTATTGGCAAGAATAAAAAAACATGCATATAAGCTGAACCATAAACTTCTAATCCTATTGTTTTTTATAAAATCAAAAGGAATTATAGCATGAGGGATATCACTTTTCAATTCTGACCTAAAAGTTAGAACTACAACATTCTGGTCTTCTAAGTAAGGGATCATCCTACGGGTAAACTTAGCCCACCCTGCGTAGGTCTCTTCGAAAAATAAAGTCGGAATTAAAATCACTTAGCCTCTCGTAATTTCAATTTGTATAAAAGGACATACCCTAACTTTCCCAACATCAAGAAATAGCTTTCATAATTGACAAATAGATAGATTAATAGTTCTCTATTAGTTTTAGAGGCTAACGTTTCAAGTGATTTTTCTCTATTATTTGAACTTCTATTTATAAACTCATCTGAGACCTTCTTCTTTACAGCAAGAATATAGGCTGCCATGGCAATAAGTTTTTGTCGAGTGAAGTTCAGGAAAATTGATTTACATAATAAAAAAAATACCTCGCCATGAGTCGAGTTTCTTTTCGGCATTTCAACACCTCTTGGAAAAGCTTTAATAGCTCTATGACTCCCAAAATTAAACGCTTGTTCATCACTAGGATCCGGACAGTGTAAAATATACTTTGAAGAGGGTCTTGAGACTATCTCACTTTTTAGAACTGAGCTTGAGATTAACGTCCTATCGGTATATAGATTATCAGTATTTGCAGTCCATCTGACTCGATTACTATAAGCATTAACACCACTTATGTAATCTTCCAAGAAATAGTCCCATATATGAAAATGTAGCCAATCTAACTCTATATCATTTTCAAACTTTCCTTTAAGCCAATCAATAAACTGATCATCTGTTATGAACATGTCTGCATCTAGCTTCAGGAAAATGTCAAAATCATTTCTATTCTTATAGAAGGTCGAATAAAGCAAGTCATGTGCCTCATTCTTAGGCAAGTTATTGATTACAAAGTAGTCATCATTATCGGCCAAGTACCTTTGAAGCTGTTCTTTCAAAAAGTAGAACTGAGGCTCATCTACTCTAAGAATACCTACTAATAACTTCAAATTATCTTTCGCTTTGAATTTGCCTCAATTCATTAAATAAAGGCTCAGAAAAAACCGAAAAGGCTATAATTACCGACACAAACAAAAGAAAAACGATTTCAGCCAAAATAAATCTCTTGGTTATGCTTTGAGTGGCCTTATTAGGTATAGTGATTTCTTTAATTACGTAGAAGAAAGGCTTATCCTGTTCCATTTTAATCTTAGCCTGTTCCAAATCTGTAGCTAATTTTTGATAAACAGCACTAACAATAGAAAAGTCTGTTTGGAGATTCCTCAAACCTGACTGTCCTCTACTTGTTACCAGGTTAGCATTCATATCTTCATACTCTGCCAACTTTGCTTGAGCCATCAAATATTCACTTTTCTTTTTCTCAAAAAGACCTTTAATGAACTCGTAATCTCGCATAGCTTTTGCAGACTCGAATTCAGTTAGCTTATTTTTTAAAACTTCTAATAACGCCAAGGTCATTTGACTAGAAATCTCAGGATAATCTGACTCAAAACCAGCAGTCACTAATCGACTTCTTGAATCGATAGAAATAAATGCTTCAGATCTCATTCTATTGATAACCCCTTCATCTACTTTGGAAATAAAATTGACCTTATCCTCTTTCAGTTGATTGGCTTCATCATCTGTATTCTCCATCTCAGTATTTTCACCTGATTTAAATAATCTGATGATTTTTGAAGGTAATCCGAGAGAATACTCTCGGATTACTTCAACATAACTTGGCTTATAATATTCTAGAACATATTGCTTGTAGGTTAAAGAGTCATTACTGATATCACTTATCATTAATTTCTTATTGATCAACCTCAACTGAACTTCATGATTCTCTAGTAAATCTGGATATAGAGTAGAACTAATTCCAACAGAGTTTGAAGCCCCGCCTAAATTTAATCCAGCTGCGTTAGCCAAAGGTCCAAAACCTGCTAAATCTACACTAGAAGGCTGGTTATTAGTTTGAGGAAGAACAATTACATCAGATAGGTATTTCTTTGGGTAAAAGTAAACTAACAGGAGTATGACAAAATTGAGGGCAATCAACACCTTCCAGTTTCTCTTAATTCGGATGTAGAACCCATGTAGTAGTCTAATTATGTTTATGTCTTTAGCCATTTTTTAGAAAGAAAAATTCAACAGAACAAGAAAATATACAATTACCGAAATGAGTGATTGCAACTAACTAGATTAAACCTGAGATACGGTACTGATAACAAAAACTGTTTATACTTTTAACATTAATATTTAAGATTCTCAATTCAGATCTATACGTTTTTTTAGTCATTCTGTAAATACGAATTTAAACTACAAGAATTAATTTTTTTCAAATTAAATAAATCTTCATTCTCAATGATTTTTTCGATAGACCATTCCCACCATGCCATTGATTCCAATATGTCAATTGTCTCTCTATCAAACCTAAACTTTAAAACTTTAGCCGGTGTTCCTGCAGCAATAGCATAGGCAGGAATATCACCCACAACGACTGAGTTAGCAGCGATAATAGCTCCGTTCCCTATCTTCGCACCACTCAGGATAACGCATTGTGCCCCAATCCAAACATCATTACCAATGATAATTTCGCCTTTACTATGAATATCTAGACTTTTACTTTTACCGAAAATATTCTTATTAATTAAGTACGTTGATATTCCTGTGTAGTTATGATTAAACTCCTGGATATTAACATTCCTCGCAATGCTTGTAAAAGCTCCTATCCTAACAGAATTTATATAACAATGAATATCTGTATTCGGGCCATTAATTGCTGAATATCTACCGATTGTTACTTTTTTGGATTCAGAGTGTATTTGAACCCCTCCAGCTATTTTTACATTTTCTGATATCTCTATATTACCGAATAATTTACAACCAGATATTTTAGCAGAATTTGATATTTTTAAACGATCAGTAACTTGAATCACATTTCTTTTTGAAATAAATTCAAATATTTTAGTTAATAACCTCATTCAACTTCGAATTTTTCCCAACCGATTTTAAAATCTCGAAACCAAAAGAATAATTTTGGCCTTTGAACTATTAAATCACAAGCTCTAGAATCTAAAAAGTATGTTGGAATATTGAATTCTGCCGCTTCCAATGCAGTCCCAGAAAAGCAAGTAAAATGTACTGAAGTATTTTTTAGTATCTCCGGTAGTGGAAATTCATTTCCCTTATCTAGAAAAAAAGATTCATCATTCGTTATATGATTGATTAGTAACTCCTTAACAAAAGCATAGTCTAATAACGTTTGACGTGGATGAAATCTTATCCACCAGAAAACACCATCTCCAGCCGTTTTTGCCATAAAATTTAAAAAATCTGAAGGTATAGGTGTTTCCAATGGCTGTAGGCTCAATAAATATAACGAATTGGGTATAGCCATTTTTGAATTCTTATTCTTCCAATATTTAATCCAATCATTACCATAAACAACTGATCTGTGATATTCAGGATTTAAAGTAAAATCATTAATTGTTTTGGCAGACGATTCATCCCAAGTCCAAAATTCATTTGGCATTAAGTAATTATGATTCTTGAAAATGTATTTCCATTTACCGTAAGCTCCGTGTGTTGAAGTTTGTGGACCGTGTTGCAAATCTACTTTTTTAACCCCTATACGTGATGCCGCTAAAAAAGCTCCAAATACAGGATTACTATAATAGCACAATGCCACTACCTCCTGAGCCCTTGATTTCTTTAATAAGAAAGTAAATAAATTTTCCCATTTACCTATCGTCCTCAATGAAGTGAGAATAGTAGATTCAAAGTTTAAAAAAGGACAACCAAATCTCTTCGAAACAACATCTAGCAGACATCTTAACTTAAAAAGTTCAGCTTCCTTTATAGAATATTTATTATAACCTGAGAAAAAAGACCAAATTGGTAAAACCTCAAAGAGCTCAATTGTTTTAGAATAATAGTTTACATCCCTTTTTCCTGCATATTCTAGAAGTAAGCCATTCTTCGTTAATTCTGGATCAAAAAACCTATTAAAGCTACTGCCCTCATGATCTACTCTATGTGAATTAGCCCCGAGTAGTAACCTTTCATTTTTCTTTATAAAAAAACATTCAGCTATAGACCTCAGCCTTGAAGGTATTGATACAATTTTTTCAAAAATGGTACTTTTCCTTTCATCCTTAGAGGTGGACAAATTTTCTAAATTTTTAATTAATTGGGAGTATAGCTGTACACGAATTAATGGCCATAAGTCAATTTTACCAAGAATAGGGTGATTGATAAATACGGAAACATAATTTGCATTCAAAAAATCTATAATCTTTTCCCTATCCATACTCATTTTTAAGGCTTTTGGATTTGATATAAAAAAAAGAAATACATAAAAGAACAAATAGACTTATAACTAACTTAAATTCAACCTTCAAATCTCGGGCATAAAATACTCCAATAGTCAATAAGCATGTAACTAGAAACATGAAAATGGGATAGTAGTTAACAACCAACAACTCTCTAACAGTTCTAACAAAATAAAAACCATATCCCATCAGCATATAACTGATGAAAGTAGTTATTGCAGCCACTTCAAAACCAAAAATTGGAATTAATAACAGATTCAAAAACACATTAAAAGCACCGGCTGTAAATGTTAGTCTAGGCATCCAAGTCGTCTTCTCTTCAAACATCAGGCGTGCACTAGCTCCAAGGTACATAGGTCTGTAAGCATAACTCATAACTAAAACTATACCTACATCATATGTCTCAGCCAATTGATCATTATTGATTAAAAACATGAAAATCTCTTTTAACCATAATGCCAAACCAGCAGTTAGCAAGAGCATCAATTTTTGAGACGTTACAATTAAATTTCTCGCTTTGATATAATCGTTTTGTTTATAAAAATTATTTAGTAAAGGCCCTATAGCTAACCCCAAGGCATTTCCTAAACTGCTGACTACTCTAGCAACGGTATAAGCCACATTATATTTACCAATTGAAGGTGTCCCAACTCCCAAATTATCCATGACTACTTTATCAGAGCTTTCTAATAAAAAGCCTGAATAATAGTGTGGAACAAGTGGAAGGCTAATTCGTAAAGAATTTAGGATTGTTCCCTTTTTATAATTAAAAATTGGTGTCAGTTGGTGAGTAATTAGTACTGGAAAAAGATAAGAGAGGTTCAATAAAATACTAACTATACAAGTAGACCAAATCCAACCCATATAGCCCATTTTTAAAATGGCTATAAAATATAAATTAAGGAATACCGTAATTAAACCTGAACAAATAGTACGAATTGCGATTTGAATAGGTTCTTGTCTTAATTGGTAAAAATTAAACCCTATCAAATTTACTGGTCCAAATAAAACTAGAGGGAAAACTGAAAGACAAATGATTTTGAATTCATTTTGTCTAGCTTCAGGAGGTATAATGAAATAGAGTATAACTGCTGATAAAAAAGCAAATACAATGGACCATTGAATAAGGAATCCATAAACTTGTCTCCATAGCCATTTAAATTGACTTGGAGATTTAAAATAGGAATTAACTAAAACAACACGCAATCCAATAGTTGACAATACCGATAAAGCTGTTTGATATGCAGTTATAGTACCAAAAACACCATAATCTAATTCAGTAAGGTATTTTGTAATAATCGGGAGAATAAATATTGAGGCGATTTTGGAAACATGAGGAGATATTCCGTATAAAACAGTATGAGAAAGAAGCTTCTTAAGCATTAATTCAATATATAATGCAGTAATAACATATTATTTTAATGATTTATATAATATTTATAAAAATAAAATAATAAAAATCTATTAAATCAGATTTTTAACTCAGAACAATATAAATCAAGAATAAAGTCAATATACAAGTATACCCTTCTAACCCTTAGAAATTAATAATTCCGAAAATTTCCAATCTAAGATGTCATCGATGTCTACTGATGATTCTTTATCCATCTCAAAACCCGTAACTCTTTCAAACTGATGAATATCCCTTTCTTTCAATGAGTTAACATTTATGACATAGACCGCGCCATTATACTCCCACACGGTTGGCAGGTCTTGTCTTCGGGTTACATTTGAGTCTTTGGATTTCCTTAAGTATCCATGTTCATTTTCTTCAAACAGCACAAAATAGGGGTTGGACTTGGTCTTCTTGACAGAAACTACCATGTCCAAATCTGCATGGTACTTTTCAAGGGCCTCTTTAATGTGAACGGCCTGGCGAAAAGGGGAGGTAGGTTGCAACATGATCACTATATCAGGCTTCATACCATTGTTTTCTGCCCAACCAATGGCATGAAGCAGGGCCTCTCTAGAGGTAGACTGATCAGTGGCCAGTTCTGCCGGCCTGGTAAATGGTACTTTTAATCCCAACTCTTCGACAATATCCTTTATTTCCGAATCATCAGTAGAAACTAAAACTTGTTCTTCCTCAAACAGCTCTAGTGCTACATCTATGGTGTATTGAATTAAGGGTTTGCCCCCGAGTAGTTTTATGTTTTTCCTTTTCAACCCTTTGGATCCTCCTCGGGCAGGAATTACTACTAAAGCTTCATTCAAATTAATCACTGTTTTATTAACCTTAGTTTTTATGGTAACTTTAATAGCATTCTCTTTAAGATATTGTTAATAAAGAGAATAATATAGGTCAGCTCAAATCGAATTCACATGTAAGTAATTTAGAAATCGATTTTTTCTTAATAAGGAGTTGACAATCAATGAGATTAGAAAAAAGCCACGGATATCTTTTAACCTATTGAGCAAAAGGCTATTTAATCTCATACCTGTCTTAACTCATGTTCCATCATTATTCCCACTAACTCTTCAAACTTCACTTTGGGCTCCCAGTTAAGGAGTTTTTTTGCTTTAGTACCATCGCCAATCAATAAATCAACTTCTGTTGGCCTGAAGTACCAAGGATCTATGGCTACAATCACCTTACCCGTCTTGCGGTCTACTCCTTTTTCATCTACACCTTCGCCTTCCCAATCCAACTCAATTCCGGCATGACCAAAAGCGAGCTCTACAAATTCTCTGACAGAGTGGGTCTCGCCTGTGGCAATCACAAAATCGTCACCTTCGTGATGCTGAAGAATATGCCACATAGACTCTACGTACTCCTTAGCGTATCCCCAATCGCGTTTTGCATCTAAGTTGCCCAGATAGAGTTTTTCTCTCTCACCTTTTTTAATTTGCGATGCAGCCATTGCAATTTTTTTTGTTACAAAGCTGTTTCCTCTCCTAGGCGATTCATGGTTGAATAAAATGCCATTCGAGGCGAACATACCGTAAGCCTCCCGATAATTAACTGTTAACCAGTAAGCGTAAATTTTGGCCACACCATATGGACTTCTTGGATAAAAGGGTGTTTCTTCGTTCTGAGGGACGGCCTGCACCTTACCATAAAGTTCACTAGTTGAAGCCTGATATACTCTAGTTTTTTCGGTTAGCCCAGAAATACGAATAGCTTCGAGCACCCTCATTGTTCCAAGTCCATCAGCATTCGCAGTATACTCAGGAATTTCAAAGCTGACCCTTACATGACTTTGAGCCGCTAGATTGTATATTTCGTCTGGTTCAATTTGCTGAATTAAACGAGTAACATTCATTGAATCTGTGATGTCGCCATAGTGAACCTTGAAGTTAGATTTTTTATGTGGATCTTTATAAAGATGATCAATTCTCAACTTTTGTTCTAGACTAGCTCTGCGCACGAGTCCATGGACTTCATAACCTTTGTTTAAAAGAAACTCTGCCAGATATGATCCATCTTGACCGGTGATACCAGTGATTAATGCTCTTTTCATTTATTAACTACTTAAAAAGTCAATTACGCATTGACTTATATAATCGATTTCTTCATTTGTCAATTGAGGATAACTTGGTATGCTCACCCCCCTTTTAGAAATATCTTTTGACTGCTCGAAATTACCCGTTTCAAAGTAGGGTAAATCATCCATTGAGGTGAAAAATGGCCTAGTTTCAATTCCTTTACGTGACATGAAGTCTTCTAGACCTGACCTAGATACTCCATGAGGAAGACAAAATGAAACTAACCAGTATGAAGGATTTACGTGCTCTTTGGGCACTTGAAATTGAACATATTGACTCAAATTAGTATGATATCTTTTGTAGACTTCACGCTTTCTTTCGAGAATGGCATCCAATTTTTCTAATTGAGCCAATCCAATCGCAGCTTGAATGTTGGTCATCCGATAATTGTATCCCAACACATCATGATAATAGCGTTGGGTAGTTGAATTACCTTGATTTTTTAATTGTCGTGCTTTCTCTGCAAAGTCATCATCATCGGTAAGAAGGGCTCCACCTTCACCAGTGGTGATAGTCTTATTACCAAAAAAAGAGAAGGTAGATAATTCACCAAATGCACCCGAGTTCTGACCCAAATACTCCGCACCAATAGACTCCGCAGAATCAGCAATGATTCGAATATCGTACTTCTGTGCAATTTCTCTCAAGGCCCTGTAGTTAGCTGGATAACCATAAATATCAACAGCAATTATAGCTTTGGTATTTGAAGTAATTTGGTCTTCGATCTTGCTTACATCTATGTTCCAATCATCTTGAGTAATATCTACAAAAATGGGCTTAGCTCCACAATAGGCAACGGCATTCGCTGTCGCTACATAGGAAAAAACCGGCATGATAACCTCACTTTCTCCATCTAGGCCTAATAAAAGACATGCAATATGAAGTGGATGAGTACCATTATGCATACTTATGGCATGTTTGACACCTGCTATCTGGCACAGTTTTTCCTCAAACAGGTCAACATATTCTCCACGCGAAGATATCCATGAAGAGTCTAAGCAATTATTAACTAATTCCTTCTCCCGACTTCCTATGGAAGGCTGATAAATTGGATACTTTATCATTGCAATTGATCAATCAAATCGTAAGTTCTTTTTAAATCTTCTAAGCCAGAATAAACTTCTAATGTAACTGTTTTGCCTCTTAACTGAGACGTCTTAAGAATTTCATACATTTCTGAATCCTGGCTCACACCCTGATTGGAATCGGATAAACCATCATTATCACTTACGTGTACATAGTCTGTTTCTTTCACCAACCTGGAGGCCTCGTCTTCAAATGAATACCCCAAGGATTGGCAAGAAACCTTTAAATGAGCAAAGTCAAGTAATATCTTTAACTGAGGAATTCTTTCCTTGAGCTCAAAATATTCATCAGCACAGGTCAACATAAATGGATTCTCCCCATACTCATCGAAGTTAGCCTTGGAGACAACATTGTTCTCTATGTAAAGATCACCTATACCTTTAGAATATAAATTTGTAACGGTGCTTACAAATCGTTCAAAGGACTCTTTGCGGTCGTAAAGCACCCTTTTGGTGATAACCTTTCCCAACTCATCTGCTTCGATAGGAATGTAAAAACCTGCATGAACAGCATACTTTCCTAGGTTTAACTCTTCCGACAGTTTCAAAGAAGATTGAACATGAGACAATGAACGCTGAAATGTCTTCTCGTTAAGGGATGCCATATTTAGGACAAAATCCTTTTCAACCGGAGGAGAATAATTGTGAAGCTGCAAACTTACATCGCTTTGTTCAACTATATTCTTGATCTCTGAAATATTGGAACCTGAAAACTGGAGACCACCTGTGAGTTCTACAGAACGAAATCCTAATCGTTTCAATTCAAGAACATTTTTTTTAAGGTTTCTCTCCCTAATACAGGCTGATGATACAAAAATTGACAACTGTTAGCCCCCTCCTTTTATAATTCTATAACTTCATCCCGTTGAAAAGACCTCTTTGCTCTTCTACCAACTATTTGATCTACATATAAAGCTGGAATACCTTCTCCTCCAGTTCTTTTTGTATTTACGTGTTCTAAAGTCAAAATTTCTCCTTTTTGAATATCCATTGCTGCTACTATTGACTTTTGAAGTGAGGCTCTCGTGCCTAACTCACTGATTGTCGGAAACTTAATTGGGCTTCCAATAAATTTTTCAGCCTTTCTAACTTCATTAACAAACAGGGTAAGTTCATCGGGCTCAAGAGAGGCCACATGGTCAGGCCCAGGTAGATTCTTGTCGAGAGTAAAGTGTTTTTCAATAACTTTCACACCATACATTAGAGAATAAGGTGAAGCTCCTACTCCCTCTGTGTGATCACTAAATCCAGTTATAATTTCAAACTCATGATTAAATGACCTCAACACTTCAAGGTTCACTTCTTGAGGTGGAGTAGGGTAATTCGAAGTACAATGTAACAAAATAATATTCTTATTTATCTTCGAAATCTCCTCCAAAACATACCTGATTTCAGACATATAAGTCATACCTGTAGAAAGCAGCATTGGTTTGCCCTTTCTAGCAATCTTCTTTAGAAACATAAGATTTGTTGTATCTGTGGATGCTACTTTGTAAGCATCCAAATCACAGATATCCAGTGCATCTAGACTAACCTGATCAAAGGGCGTGGTGAGAAAAGTTATATTTTTGGAATCTGCATACAGCTTTAGCTCTAACATCTTTTCTGCTGACACCTCAAGTTGTTTCAACATTTCAAATTGAGACCCCTCCTTTTCTAAATTAATCTTTTGATAAGTGGCCATACCAACGTTGGATAAGATGAGTTCCTTTGCTATAAAAGACTGGAACTTGATTGCATCTGCACCGCAATTTATTGCAACATCAATCATTTCTTTGGCCATTGATAAATCACCATTGTGATTAACACCAGCCTCAGCTATGACAAAACATGGATTTTCTCCTCCAATTTGTTTATTACCTACCTCTATTATCTTACTAAACTTCATACTTTAATTAGTTAGACAGCCGATCTACTACCAAAGCAAGCGTAGCCACCGAACCAGCGGCCGCAATTATTGCTTGAAAATTAACAGGCTCCCTGTCCGGCCTTCTACTCACAAAAATCGTTGACCCAGGTTCGACTTTTGGGTAAAACTTAAAGAATAAAAATCTTCTCGTTTGTTTACTTCTGCCATTAGGATATTGTACATAGCTTCTTCCCTTCTTAGCTACAGCAGTAAAACCACCTGCATCATTGATATAATTTTTAAAGTCATAATCCTCATCGTACCTCACATTCAATGGAGATATGACTTCTCCAGCAATTCTTACTGTTTCCAGTTTAGGCGGAATGGAAATAACATCCCCCTCTTTTACAATATAGTCGTACTTGGAACCCGGTGCGTCTAAAATTTTCACCAAATCTAATACAGTAGGTTCCTCCTCTTTAATTTCTATATCTCGAATTAAAGAGTCTTGTTCTTGAATGTCCAAAATGTTTTCCTTTCTAACTCGAGAGCCTACCACATCTGCCTCATTATTTGGAGCAATCTTATTTTGTATCTTGTTCAACCGTTCAATCAACCTTGTTTGACTTATGTTTTTTAAAGCAGATTCATCGCTTAACAATTTTGACCTTAGTTGCTGTAAGTATTCTTGTGAAATTTGATCGTTTGTCTTTGATGATGAGAATTCCGTTTTTCTTACCAGAATAGCTCCTTCAGGGTAAGCATAGGTAGTCAAGCCTTGGGCTCTTTTCAATATATCAGAAATTCTTTCGTCCTTTCTACTAATAGAATAAGTTCCAGGAGCGATTACTTCTCCCTCAACTGTTACCTGTTGCTGAATAGTATAACCAGGTGTTTTCCGTATATAGATTTGATCAAAAGGCTGAAGCATAATATTTCTATCTTCAGCAGACAAAGAGAGTGACTTATCAACCTGAACAGTAATTATCTCAGCCATTGTATTTAATGAAGGGCTAGTATTTCTTCTAGAGATTTCAACCATAGCTCCAGATGCTCCCTCTGTCAAACCTCCAGCTAAAATTATGAGGTCTTGAACAGTCATTCGTCTAAAGAAAGGATACACTCCTCCTTCTAAAACCTCTCCTGAAATCTGTACAATATATTCCTCTCTTAAAGAGTAAATGGAACTAATACTCACTATATCCTCTCTTACCAAAAGAACATCTTCAATAGTACCATTCATTAGTTGCCCTAAATCTATAGGAATCACATCTTGAGAAAAGTCCTCATTCATTCTATAGATTGTAGCACGATTCATAAATACATCGCCTCTTAAGCCATCTGCTTTCTCAATCAATTTCCTCAATGTCAAACCAGGAGTTAATTCATACTCCCCCTCTCTGTAAACGGCTCCATCTATTTGAACTCTATTTCTATATCGGTCAAGTATTGGTGTGATTTGAAAAATATCACCATCCTTCGGTTCAAACTCATTAAACTCAGATGCATTAACATCTATTACTTCCCTTTCCTTAAGTCCATTTCTTCTAGCAGTAACCAAAGCTTTATATGCAGTATTAGTAAACCCTCCAGCGTAAGCTAGTAATTGCTCAAAAGTTTCACCGTCCAGAACTTCATAGTATCCAGGACGCTTAACCTCACCTTCCAATTCAACTCTCGATTCGAAAGGACGAACTATTACAACATCACCGCTTTTGATTCTCAAGTTATTATCTTGAAAGCCATTGATAAGAAAGTCATAGAGGTCAATAGTAGCTTTGAGCTTCCCATCTCTCACTAGCTGTATATTTCTAAAAGTACCTTGTTCATTCGGCCCTCCTGCAGCATAAAGAGAGGTAAAAACGGTGGACAAAGAAGATAGAGAGTAATTCCCCGGCTGGTTAACCTCTCCAACCACGGAAACATTAACAGTTCTAACATTGCCTAAACTAATCTGATAGAAAATGGACGGATTTTCTCCCTTTAAACCATTATAAATCTGGCTTAATCTATCGATGATTTTCTTTTCAGCATCTTTAATGGACAATCCATTTACATAAATAGGACTTAAATTATCTGGTCTGATAGTGCCTTCCGGTGAAACTTCAAGTCTATTATAAATTTGAGTAGCTCCCCATAAATCAACTACAATAATATCTCCAGCACCCAAAGTATAATCTTCAGGGGTAGGTATATTCAAGTTAGGTGCAAAATTGAGGTTTTCTCTTTGGAAAAGATCATAACCAAAAATCTTCTTCTGCTCCTCAGTTAAGTCCTCTTCCGGAATTTCATATGGGTCCTTGCCAAAGATATCAGAGCCTGTTTGTAGAGAGCCTTGTCTTCCGCTTGTGAGATTTTGACCAGTTTGGGACTCCGTACCTTGTTGGGACATTTGGAGCCTTAGCTGCTCCACTCTTCGTCTAAGTTTAGCGATTTGGGACTCAGACACTCCTTGCTGTCTAGCAATAGCCTCCATTTGTTGTTCAGTATACCCGCTACTTTCTGCTTGCTTCATGTATCTGAGAATCTCCTCATCGGACATCTCATCTACATTAATGGTTTTTAAATCCTGCCCCATGAAGGTTTGTCCATGCGAGTCGTTCAGATTAACTATTAATAACAAAAAGCAGATTAGGTGTAGTGCTCTTTTGAAAGTAGTTATTAACATAAATATCTATTAATCTGCAAGAATAAGCATTTTATATCTCTTGAACTTTTAAAACAGATATTTCTGCTTGTAAAGAATAATTCAAGGATAAAATATTGAGGATCACCCTATTTCCTTTCCTTTTAATTAGTTCGCCTCTTTCTCCTCTTAAAGGACCATCAGAAATCTCTAATTCCTGCCCATATTTAAGGTTTATGTTTTCAGCTTTTGCTTCAGGGTAATCTTCTAAGAACTCTCTTATTGCCTCAATCTCGTAACTTCTAATTACAACTGGTTTTTTAAGCCAAAACACGGAAGAGGCTACACCTTGGTCTCGAAGTATTTCTTGTCTTTCTAATTCATCAACATTCGCAAAAATGTACGAATTAAAAACAGGTTCTTTAACCTTCTTCTTCCGGTCCGACCATTGCTTAATAACAGTTCTTGTTGGACAATATATATCGAAACCTTGCTCCGAAAGTCTCTCAGCCACCTTTTTCTCATTACGTGGCTTAGTATAAAATGCTGTCCAATATCTTGAATCCGACTTACTCATTCCACAGCAACAGATACTTCTCCGACTCAAAATCTAAAGACTTAGCTTCTTCCTCGGTATAATTTAAATATTGGATTTTCTTATCGATCAAATCTTCAACTTTATCTACCAAGTGTGTTAAATAAACTCTATCGGGATTTCCAACAAAAACGAGGCTAATCACATTGGATTGTTTACCACAAGCTAAATCACCTGTTAAATAAACTGATCTTAAATCTCCTAACTTCTCTATGACTTCCTCTATAATAGAGCTAAGCCCAGTTTGCTTAAGTAATATGCTTCGAACCTCATTAAAAAGAGAAAAGCCCGTATTGGCCTTGTAGTACTTCTTGTTTCCCACCAGCTCACTTTCTACCATTCCTGCCTCCTCAAAACGAGAAAGCTCAAGCCTCACTGAGTTGGTACTTTCCTCGAACTCATCAGCTAAACCACGGAGATAAGACTTGCTCTCCGGGTTTAAGAAGAGCCTCAATAAAAGTTTAATTCTGGTTTTGGAAGAAATAAGAGCTTCTAACATTTAGCTATTTACAGCTTCGCCCGGTCGGTCACATTATGAGACCTAGCAATGAGTAGTAAATCTACTCATTCTTAAATAATCACAAAAAATAAGAGGAATATTTTTGCTCAGAAATAACTGATTAATTAAGCGGCTGGAATGATCCTAAAACTATCCTTGAAAACCATGTACCTTATCTACAATGAACTTAAGCTGTTCATCACTCATTTCTGTGTGGATAGGCAATGAAATGACTCTGGAACATAAATCCTCAGTGTTTGGCATGTCGCCTGTTTGGTACCCGAAATATGAATATGCCTTTTGCAAGTGGTTCGGAACAGGATAATAAATCATTGATGGAATTTCGAAAGAGGCTAAATAATCAACTAATCCATTTCTATCAATTCCATCAGACAACTTTAAAGTGTACTGATGATAAACGTGAGTACTGAATTGAGACTCATGGGGAGGAGTTATCCATCCAGCATTTGAAAAAGAGTCTGAGTAGCCATCAGCAACCTTATATCGTGCCGAATTGTACTCATCTAAATATTTGAGCTTTACGTTCAAAATGGCAGCCTGAATACTATCCAAACGCGAGTTAACCCCGATGGAATCATGATAGTATCTTTTACTTTGACCGTGATTAACAATCATTCGAAGTTTGGCAGCTAATTCATCGTCATTGGTCATGATAGCACCACCATCACCATAAGCGCCAAGATTCTTTGAAGGAAAGAAAGAAGTTGCCCCAGCATCGCCAATTGTACCCGCCTTTGCTTTCTCTCCATCAGAAAACGTATATTCTGCACCGATAGCTTGTGCAGTATCTTCAAAAACCTTTAGGTCATGAGTCTTTGCTACACTCATTAACCGCTCCATGTCAACACACTGTCCGTAAAGATGCACCGGTACAATTGCCACTGAATTTTCTGAAACCTTAGATTCCAAATCTTCAATATCGATATTGAACGTGTCAGGATAAACCTCCACAAAGACCGGTTTAAAACCAAGAAGGGCAATAACCTCTACCGTGGCTACATAAGTATAAGATGGAACAAGTATTTCTGACCCTTTTGGAAAATCATAGGCCATCATAATGATTTGAAGCGCATCGGTTCCATTGGCACATGGAATGACATGCTTAACATCTAAGTATTTCTCTAAAGAGGTCTGAAAATTATGAACTGCAGGCCCATTAATAAATGCTGCAGACTCAAGAATGTTATTAACCTCTTCTTTTACTTCGTCCTTAATTTTGGCGTATTGACCCACAAGGTCAACCATTCTAATTTCTTTCATGTTGATGCGTTGATTTGTTTAATTGTTGATTTGCGAGTTTCTTAAACTATTCAGTTTGTTCGTTACCCCTTCAATCTGAGATCTTGTTTCAGAATATTCTTGATCGTTTACAAATTCAAGGTCGAGAGATAAGATCAACTGATTTAAAAGCTCTAAAGCAGAACCATAAGACATTGTTGTAAAATGAGATTTGTCCTTCATTGTTCTTCTGGCTGTTCCTTCTGCCAAATTTGAAGCAATGGATATAGCACATCGTCTCATTTGAGAAACTAGGCCGAACCTCTCATCATCAGGATAGTTTTTTGTGAGTAAATAAACTGATTTAACCAGTGTGCGAGCATTTTGCCAAACTTCCAGCTTTTCAAAAGAATAGGTGTAGTTCATAGTTCTTACGTTTATACGTTGATTTGCAGATTACCCGAGTAATCGTTGAGGTGTTTATATGTTTAGGAAATACTGAACAAATCCACGAATAAACAGCTAAACGGAGTAAAAACTTCTGTACCACTTCACAAACTCTCCAACACCGAACTCCAAGCTGGTTTCAGGCTTATAGCCTAAATTATCAATCAAATCTTGAACATCGGCATAAGTTGCTGCAACATCACCCGCCTGCATAGGCATAAAGTTTTTCTTGGCTTCTATCCCCAAGCACTTCTCAATGGTAGAAACAAAGTCCATCAACTTAACTGGCGAATTATTCCCAATATTATAAACAGTATAAGGGGCCTTGGCGGTACCTGGATCTGGATTTTTACCGCTCCATTCTTTATTTCCTTTAGGGGGATTATCATTTACTCTAATCACTCCCTCCACGATATCATCAACATAGGTGAAGTCTCTCGACATTTCTCCATTGTTAAAAATATTGATTGGCTTGCCTTCTAGAATTGCTTTGGTAAATAAGAACAAAGCCATATCTGGCCTTCCCCACGACCCGTAAACTGTAAAGAACCTAAGCCCTGTGGTAGGGAGGTTAAATAAATGACTATAAGTATGAGCCATTAACTCATTGCTCTTTTTGCTAGCAGCATACAAACTGATCGGATGATCTACATTATGATGAATGGAGAAAGGCATTGTTTCATTCAACCCATAAACAGATGAACTACTAGCGTATGATAGGTGTCCTACTTTATTGTGTCTGGAGGCCTCTAAAACATTGACGAAACCAACAATATTACTATCAATATATGCTTGAGGGTTTTCTAAACTATATCTTACTCCAGCTTGGGCGGCCAAATTGATAACCCTATCGAATTGCTCTGAAGCAAAAAGTTTATTTAGGTTCTCAGCATCTTCTAACTTTAACTGAATGAATCGATAAGCAGGGTATTTGGAACTTTGGACTAATTTGCCGTAATGAACATCTTTAATGTCAATTCCAGTCTGATCCAATCGACCATGTTTCACACGGATATCGTAATAATCGTTGATGGAATCTAAACCAATTACCTGATCTCCTCTTTCTAAAAGCCTTTTAGCCAGATGGAATCCTATAAAACCTGCGGTACCAGTAATTAATATTTTTGCCATTACAATCTTGAGGTTACTTTTTCTCTTGGAAGAAACGATTTAACGTCATAAATAATTGAGTCTCCTGGAAGGTCATCAATAAATTGACCGCCAAACTCTTTGTGAGACACCGCCAAGACAACCCCCTCATATTCAGTATCAGACAGAACATCTTTTGATACTAAGTCAAGTCCATATTCATGCTTCACTTCGTTTGGATTTGCCCATGGATCAAAAACATCGACACAAACATCAAAGTCCTGTAACTCCTTAATGATATCAATAACTCTCGAGTTTCTAATATCAGGGCAGTTTTCTTTAAAGGTAATTCCCAGCACAAGTACCTTAGATTTATTGACAACCGATCCGTTTTTCATCAATAGTTTAACCATTGCACTGGCCACATAAGGTCCTATCGAATTATTTAATCTTCTTCCTGCTAACAAAATCTGTGGGTAATATCCAACCTTTTGAGCCTTTTGAGCTAAGTAATAAGGATCTACTCCTATGCAGTGTCCTCCTACCAAACCTGGTCTAAATGGCAAGAAATTCCATTTGGTACCAGCAGCTTCTAAGACATCTACGGTATCAATACCCATTTTATTGAAAATCATTGCCAATTCATTCACAAAGGCAATATTGATATCTCGCTGGGAGTTTTCAATTACTTTGGCAGCTTCTGCTACTTTGATTGATGCTGCTTTGTAAGTTCCTGCTGTAATAACTGATTTATACAGTTGATCGACCTTTTCTGCAATTTCTGGATTTGAACCAGATGTTACCTTAAGGATTTTCGTAACGGTGTGCTCCTTATCTCCAGGATTGATTCTTTCCGGTGAATAACCGCAATAGAAGTCCTCATTATACGCTAGGCCAGAAATTCTCTCCAATACCGGGACGCAATCTTCTTCCGTTGCTCCAGGATATACCGTTGACTCATATATAACAATATCTCCCTTCTTAAGAACCCTTCCGATAGTTTCAGAAGCCTTAATGAGTGGAGTTAAGTCAGGATTATAATCATCATCAATTGGGGTAGGGACTGTTACTATGTAAATATTACAACCCTTAACATCATCTAAAAGATTGGTGTTGTACAGCCCTTTAGAATCACCTTTAGCGCTTAAAACAGTCTTTAACAAGTTATCTTCAACCTCTAAGGTATGGTCATGACCACCATTCAATTCTTTAATTCTGGCTTCATTGATGTCGAAACCTACTACTGGGTACTTCTCTGCAAAAGCTACAGCAAGCGGTAGACCCACGTATCCTAATCCTATTATCGCGATTTTGTCACTCATGATTAATAAACCCTAAAGTATGGGTTGAGTAAGTTGTGTTTGTTATAAATTAATTCAACACCATGGGGAGTTTCTACCCTACCACCCAAAGAAGAAATAATTGCATGAGCAGCAGCGGTATCCCACTCCATGGTAGGAGCAAATCTAGGATAAATATCTGCTTTACCTTCGGCAATCATCATGAATTTTAGGGAACTCCCCATTGATACAATCTCTGGGGAATGTAAAGTATTTAGAAAATCTTCTGTCTCTTGATTCAGGTGAGACCTTGATGCTACTACCTTTAACTCTTTACTTTTGCTATCAAACGCTCTAATGGGATTCAATTTGTCCTCCACTCCATTAGTTGTTTTAAAGCCACCTTTTTTAAGAGTTCCATAGTACTGAATACCCAAAACTGGAGCTTCTACTACTCCAAGAATTGGTTTTTGGTTCTCAACAAGTGCAATGTTTACAGTAAACTCTCCATTGCGCTTGATGAACTCCTTGGTTCCATCTAAAGGATCTACTATCCAAAGCTGTTCCCAGTTTTTCCTTTCCTTGTAAGCAGTATGTTTACCCTCCTCGCTCAAAATTGGGATACCGGTTTGTTCAAGGTAAGAGCAAATGACTTCATGCCCTTTTCTATCTGCTTTCGTCAAAGGAGAAGAATCGGACTTCATGTCTACCCCGAAGTCTTCAGATTCATATATTTTCAGTATTTCCTTACTGGCATGGCTCGAAGCTTCTCGAGCTATTGCTAACAATTCTTCTAAGGAATACCCCATTACACAATCATTCCTGCAGCTACAGTTTCATTGGTAGATTCATCTACCAAAATTAGGGCGCCAGTAGATCGGTTTTTACGATAGCTGTCATTCATAATTGGCTTCGTAGTTCGCAAGGAAACCTTGATAATATCGTTAATCGAAATCTTATCATATGATTGCTCCTTGTGAAGGGTATTGATATCTAGCTTGTAATGAATATCTTTAACCATAGCTTTTACTTCATTGGAAGTATGGATAAGCGTGTGCTTAGATCTTACCTGAGGACCTTGTGGTGAGAACCAGCAAAGCATCACATCTACATCTTGAGAAACATTTGGCTGATTACCTGTCTTCACAATCATATCACCTCTTCCAAGGTCAATATCATCTTCAAGAGTCATTGCAACACTCATTGGAGCAAAAGCCTCCTCAATTTCTTCCTCCATTAAGTGAATCTGCTTCACTTTAGAAGTAAACCCTGAAGGCAAAACAGTTATTTCATCTCCCTTTTTGAAAATCCCACCAGCAATTCTACCAGCATAACCTCGATAGTCATGATACTCATCGCTCTTTGGTCTCAATACTGTCTGAACTGGAAATCTTCCATCAATGTGATTATAATCGCTTGCTATGTGAATGTTCTCGAGCGTATTCAATAAGGTAGCCCCTTCATACCAGGGCATATTTTCTGACCTGTTCACCACGTTATCACCATTAAGCGCACTAATAGGGATAAACCTGATATCCTTAACATCTAGCTTTGCTGCAAAATCTTTGTAATCGGACTTAATCTTCTCGAAAGCCTCTTCGCTATGATCCACCAAATCCATTTTATTCACACAAACAATAATGTGCGGAATTTGAAGCAATGATGCGATAAAACTATGTCTGCAAGTTTGCTCTACAATACCTTTTCGAGCATCAATTAGTATCAATGCTAAATTGGCTGTAGAAGCACCGGTGACCATATTTCTGGTGTACTGAATATGGCCAGGAGTATCGGCAATGATGAACTTTCTTTTAGGCGTTGCAAAATATCTGTAAGCTACATCAATCGTAATTCCTTGCTCACGCTCGTCCTTAAGGCCATCTGTCAACAATGCAAGGTCCGTATGACTGAGACCTCTTCTCTTACTGGAGGTTGCTACATGTTCAAGTTGATCCTCAAAAATTGATTTACTGTCGAATAGTAACCTACCAATTAGTGTGCTTTTCCCATCATCTACGCTTCCTGCAGTCGTGAAACGTAGTAGTTCCATATCTAAGTAAGATTTTTCCATTAGAAATAACCCTCCTTTTTTCTGTCTTCCATTGAGGTTTCAGAGCGTTTATCATCTGCTCTGTTGCCACGCTCTGTTTGGCGCGCAGCAGCCACTTCACCTATTATCTTCTCAATTGTATCAGCACCCGATTCAACACCACCCGTGATAGTAATGTCGCCCAAGGTTCTAAAACGAACTTGTTTGTTAATAACTTCTTCACCTTCTCTTAGTTGAATGAATTCAGACATTGGAAGCCAGGAGTTATTTCTCCAAATCACATCTCTTTGATGTGCAATATAAAGAGATGGTATATCGATGTTTTCGGCCAAAATATATTGCCAAACATCCATTTCTGTCCAGTTAGAAATAGGGAAAACTCTAAAATGCTCTCCGAAACTCTTTTTCCCGTTATACAGGTTCCAGAGCTCAGGGCGCTGATTTTTCGGATCCCATTGTCCAAAGTCGTCTCTATGCGAAAAGAAACGCTCTTTAGCTCTGGCCTTCTCTTCATCCCGTCTGGCGCCCCCCATTAAGGCATCGAACTGATGTTCTTCAATAGCATCTAGCAAAGTTGTAATCTGAAGCCAGTTTCTTGAGGCATCTTTTCCCGTTTCTTCTTTCACTCGACCTTTATCGATTGAATCTTGAACGGATGGTGCAATCAACTCTGCCCCCAACTTTTCAGCCAAATTATTTCGGAATTCGATCGTTTCAGGAAAGTTATGACCCGTGTCGATATGAACTAGAGGGAACGGAATTTTTGCCGGCCAAAAAGCCTTCCTAGCCAAATGGGTTACTACTATTGAATCCTTACCTCCAGAAAATAAAATTCCGGGTTTTTCGAACTGGGCAAACACCTCGCGGATCACATAGATCGCTTCAGCCTCTAGCTCTTTAAGGTGTGTCAAGTTATACTTAGACATTTTGTCTTATTGAGATTTTTGGTTCTACTATACTTAACAATTTGTGCAATGAATCTTTTGGATCCTCTTCTGCCGACTTTATAATAACATCAGGTTTTTGCGGAACTTCAAATGGAGAGGTTATGCCAGTAAAGTTCCTTATTTTTCCCTCCCTAGCTTTTTTGTATAGCCCTTTCACATCTCGTGCCTCACAAACTTCAAGAGGGCAATCAACAAAGACCTCAATAAAGTTGTCGGACCCCACTAAATTTCTTACTGCTTCTCTATCTTTCTCAAAAGGAGATACAAACGAATTCAGAACAATCACTCCAGAATCTAAGAACAACCTTGCTACCTCTCCAATTCTTCTAATATTTTCCACTCTATCTTCTTCAGTGAATGCCAAATCATTGCACAAGCCCTGTCTTATATTATCTCCATCTAATGCATAAGTCTTATAGCCAGACTCGTGTAGCTCTACTTCAAGCAGATTAGACAACGTTGATTTTCCACTTCCGGAAAGACCTGTAAACCACACTAACAAAGGCCTTTGATTAAGAAGGTTTTGTCTCTTCGTTCTATCAACCTTAAAGTTCTGGCGAATAATATTTTCAGAAACCGATTCGGCCCTTTTTAATCTATTTCTTCTTTCTTTTCTTCTATCTAGGCCAAAATTAACTTTATACCAGACCCTTTCATGCAGATAGTACAAAACCATCTTAGTCACTACCTCTGCGGCTCCAATTTTAAGTCCAGTTATTGGGCTACCTGAAATTATCCAGGCCAATATCATAGTGTCAATTGTCCCAACAATTCTCCATGTAACCGTCTTTGCTAGGTGTCGAACTCTACTATCAGCCATATTCAGGTTTTAAATTACAAACCTAATTAATAAATATCTGAGCCATAAGAACTAGTAGCCTGAATAAATCTACCTATATTGCCCACCATTTTTGTAGACTATTTGAATTTGCAAACATAATATATATTTGCACTCACCAAGAAAAATGAATCAGATTTTAAGTCTCATATCTAAAGAATTTCGCTCCGAATGGCGACAGAAGTATGCTCTTAACGGTATGCTACTGTATTTAGCCTCAACCATATTTGTGTGCTACATGAGCTTCAATGTAAAAGTAGGAGCCATTCAAGGATTAACTTGGAATGCTCTTTTCTGGATCATCATACTTTTTGCAGGAGTCAATTCGGTTGCTAAGAGCTTTATTCAGGAAGCGAATGGTAGACTACTTTACTATTACACCCTTGCCAAGCCAGAACAGATCATCATCTCTAAGATTATCTACTACTCATTATTGATGATAGGTTTAACATTGGTTGGATACTTCTTTTACAGCGTTGTAATGGGTAACCCTATTGAAGATAAACCAATGTTTCTCCTAACAGTAATTCTTGCATCAACTGGTCTCGCATCTGCCCTGACTATGCTTTCTGGAATAGCCTCAAAAGCTCCAAATAGTAGCACACTCATTGCTGTGCTTAGTTTTCCGGTAATGATACCAATGCTGCTTGTCATCATCAAATGTTCTAGAAACGCATTAGACGGGATAGATCGCTCTCAGTATTTAGATCAGATTGGCACACTGGTAGGCATAAATGCCATTATTATTGCGGTTTCCTACCTGTTATTCCCCTATCTTTGGCGCTCATAAGTCAAAGGTAGTTGACCATGAAGAAAAGGTGGTGGAAAATCCTCTGTGTAGTGCTCCTCGTTTATGTTATACTCGGTGCACTTTTGTTTGAAGTTCCCAGACTTGCAATCCTAAACGAAACTATCCGAAATCTGCATTTCCATGTGACTATGTGGTTCGGCATGATCATTCTTCTAACTGTTTCGGTTGTTTATGCCATTAAGTATCTACGATCTAACAAAATTGAGCACGATCATTATTCCGTAGAATTTGCCAATGCTGGTGTGCTATTCGGAATCTTAGGAATAACTACAGGAGCCATTTGGGCAAATTTCACTTGGGGTGAACCATGGAGTGGCGATCCAAAACAAAATAGCTCAGCCATTGCTCTGCTCATCTATTTAGCATATCTGGTATTAAGAAATTCGCTAGAAGATCAGCAACAAAAAGCACGAGTAAGTGCCATATACAACGTATTTGCGTTTGCTGCGTTAATCCCTCTATTATTCATTTTACCAAGGATGACGGACAGTTCGCTTCATCCTGGAAATGGTGGAAATCCAGGCTTTAATGCCTATGACTTAGACAGCAGACTAAGAATGATATTCTACCCCGCAATAATTGGCTGGGCACTCTTGGGCACATGGCTAGTTTCACTTCGTGTACGCATCAGAAAAATTAAAACGGCCTTAGAAGATTAAATCGATGAAAAAGTATCTAATCATATTTCTTTTGTTCTTGTCTTTGAGTGCTTTTGCTCAAGATGGAGCCTACTCTATTACGGACAAAGACTACGGCAATACTTCTGTTGAAATGGCCGATAGTATGCGTTCTAATGGAAAGATTTACGTAGTAGTTGCTGTAGTAATGACCGTCTTTATCGGACTTATTGGTTACACTATAGTTGTAGACCGCAAAATCTCCAAAATCGAAAGGGAGGTTTTCACCGAAAAGGTTAATTCTTAGAGGTTTGTGTTGTAATTTTACCCATAATTAGAAATTGAGGAGGAGATGAAAAAGTCAAGTATAATTGGTCTAGTTGTTATTGCCATTGCTGTAGCAATTATCATTTCAACATCGAGTAGCGCAAGTTCTTATGCCAACTTCGATGAAGCCTATGCTCTGGCTACAAAAGGGAGTGACGAATCGATTCACGTAGTGGGTGAATTGAAGAAAAATGCGCTTGGAGAAGTGGTTGGCTTACAACCAAGCCAAGACATGCTTTCTGTTGAGTTTGTTCTAGTTGATGAAAACAATAAAGAACAAAAGGTTTATTTAAATCAACCTATGCCTACAGACTTATTGAAGTCGGATAAGGTAGTGGTTATTGGAGGATACAAAAGCGACAGATTTGTTGCAGATAAGGTTCTTCTAAAATGCCCTTCGAAATACGAAGAGACCTCTCTTTAATTTGCTGAAACTTAATTCCTAGCTCTTGATCTTAGCTACTACTGTTCACACCGCTTTTGGTAATATCGGTCATTTACTGGTTATCATTTCGTTTGTTGCTTCTATAGTAGCTGCTTTTGCCTATGGTAAAGCTGCTTCTACAGACAATCTTAGCGATAACTCATGGCTGAAGTTTGGTCGTTATTCCTTCTGGATTCACGGAACCGCTGTTCTGGGCACAGCAGTTACACTATTCCTGATCATATATAATAACTACTTCGAGTACCATTATGCTTGGTCTCATGCCTCTAAAGACCTACCTGTTCATTACATGATTGCTTGTTTTTGGGAAGGACAAGAGGGGAGTTTTTTGATTTGGTCTGTTTGGAATGCTCTTTTAGGTTTCGTTCTTATTAAAACCAATAAGAAATGGGAGGCTCCAGTAATGACAGTATTTGCCGCTGTTCAGGCTTTCTTAGCCTCCATGATCTTAGGTGTGGTAATCGGAGACTTCAAATTAGGTTCATCGCCATTCTTACTGTTGAGAGATGTTGTTAGTGACCCTGTTTTCCTAATCAACCCGAACTTCATTCCAGAAGATGGAACTGGTTTAAATCCACTACTTCAGAACTATTGGATGGTGATTCACCCGCCAATGACTTTCTTGGGCTTCGCCTTAACCCTTATTCCTTTCTCTTTCTGTATTGCTGGCCTTTGGAGAAGAGACTTTAAAGATTGGATCCGCCCAGCCTTGCCATGGACAATCTTCGGTGGAGTAATCTTAGGAACTGCCATTATTATGGGGGCCTATTGGGCCTATGAAACCCTCAACTTTGGCGGATACTGGAATTGGGACCCTGTAGAAAATGCAGTCTACATTCCTTGGTTAATATTGATTGCCAGTATGCACACCATGATCATTTTCAAAAAGAATGACACCGCCCTCAAGACATCTATAGTACTAGTTATTTCCACTTTCATATTGATTTTATATGCAACCTTCCTGACCAGAAGTGGAATTCTTGGAGATACTTCCGTACACTCATTCACAGATCTCGGCTTATCAGGACAGTTATTGATTTACCTTTTCTTCTTCATAATTGCATCGATATTTATTGCCGCAAGAGTTTGGAAAGAACTACCTACGTCCGAACAAGAGGCAACGGCATATTCTAGAGAGTTTTGGATATTCATAGGAGCATTGGTGCTTTGTCTGATGTCTTTTCAGGTATTGATTCCGACCTCATTCCCAGTTATCAATAAAATAGTTGAACTATTTGGAGGCTATTCAAGCTTGGCTCCACCAACAAATCAGGTCGAGTTCTACTCTAAATGGCAGGTTTGGTTCGGTATAGGCATTGCATTACTTTCCGGAACAGGGCAATTCTTCTTCTGGAAGAAAATGGACAAAGACAAGCTGAAAAACGCCATTACCTTCCCTATTCTTATTTCTTTGATGCTCTCTGCCTTAGTGTTTGTGCTAGAAGACATTTATAACCCAGTTTATATTGTCGTGTTGGTTGCCGGAATGTATTCTGTGGTTTCCAACTTTAAAATAATGATAGACTTGGTAAAGTCGGGAAGCTACAAGCTTACTGGCGGGTCAATTGCTCATATTGGTATTGCCATGATGCTCGTTGGAATCATGTTCTCAGAAGGTTATTCACAGGTGATTTCAAAAAACACCACCATAATTAGTAGAGAATTTACAGAAGAACAGAATTCAGATAATGTGGTTCTTTTTCTGAATGACCCGAAACCTATGGCTGGCTACTCTCTTCTTTATAAAAGCGAAGGAATGAAAGCCGAAGGAATTCCTGGTTACGTCAAAAAATCTCACCTTGACGATACGGAAGACCCTCACTATAAAATCACTAGAGTCAATATTTCTTCTGAAGGCAAACAATACGCAGAAGCCGGAGATACATTGTATTTCAGAGTGCCAGAAAACACCTATCACGAAATTGAATACACTTCTTTAAGCTCAGGCAAAAAGTTCACCCTTTACCCTAGAATTCAACAGAATGAGAATATGGGTGGAAGAGTACAGTCTCCGTCAATTAAGAAATACTGGAATAGGGATGTTTATACATTCGTTCAGCTAGAAGCCGATTTTGATGATGAATTTACCGAATGGAGTGAGAAGGAAATTATCAAAGTAATGCCTGGCGAAAGATTCTTTATCAATGATTACGTGGCCAATTTCAAAGGCTTGGAAAGAATTCCGAGTGTAAACTTTGTGGATGTTGGACCAAACGATGCTGCAGTTCAGGCAAATATTGAGGTGCTAATTGAAGACAACCAAAAGCTATTGTTGGAACCTAAGTTTGTGATAAAGGACAATAACTTGGCAAGACCAGCTGAATTGAATCAGGAAATTGCTTCAAGAATTACATTAGAAAACATTAACCCCGAAGATGGTTCGGTTGAATTAGGAATTGAAACTACCCAAAAGGATTGGATCATTCTTCAAGCCATTGAAAAGCCACAAATCAACATTCTGTGGATTGGTACAATCATCATGATTTTCGGGTTCATTGTAGCCACTAGAAGACGCTACATTGAATTCATGAAAATGCGTGACAAAGGGTTGGCATAATAATATTGTTTTCAAGTTTCTTTAACCCCTCCAGATAACAGTCGGGACTAAAGGGTGTGAAACTTGAAAAGCTCTTTGTTCCCTTTAGGGTTAAACAAGGAGATTCAAGCCTAAATAATAGCATTTCATCTTCCTTTCAATTTTCCCTATTTTGAATGATTCAAATAGGGATTCATGAGCAACAGAAGATCATTTTTTAGGAAGTCGTTCCTCACCGCAGGAACTTTATCATTATCCTCATTTTTTCAGAAGTCTTTGGCTGAAGATATCTCGGATGCACTTCTGCACTTAAATACTTTATCACCAGAAGATGCTGCTCAAGACGAAGAGCTTTGGAAAAGGATTCAGCAAGCCTATACCACATCAAGCTCAATCATTAATCTGAATAATGGTGGAGTGAGCCCACAACCTAAGGTAGTTCAAGATGCTGCCAATCGTTTTTATACCTATTGCAACGAGGCTCCTTCCTATTATATGTGGCGAATTCTTGACCAGGGAAGAGAACCTCTTCGGGCGAAACTGGCTCACCTGGCCGGAACTGAAGCTGATGAATTGGCCATTAACAGAAATACCACAGAAGCGATTAATACGGTCATTTTTGGGTTGAACCTGAAAGCTGGCGATGAAGTAATTCTCACTAAATATGACTACCCAAATATGATGAACGCCTGGAAACAGCGCGAACAAAGAGATGGAATAGTGTTGAAGTGGCTGGACTTCGAAATCCCTATTGAAAGTGATGAAGAGGTGATTCGAAAATACAGAGAGGCAATTACTTCAAAAACCAAAGTGTTGCACATCACTCATATCATCAACTGGACTGGGCACATTATGCCGGTTAAAGGCCTCTGCGACTTAGCCAGAGAGAATAACCTTTATTCTATTGTCGATGGTGCCCACTCCTTCGCCCATCTCGACTTCAAAATCAGTGATCTTGGTTGCGATTTCTTTGGAACTAGCCTTCACAAATGGCTTTGCGCACCCTTCGGAACCGGACTTCTATACATAAACAAGAACAAGATCAAAGACGTATGGCCACTACTAGGAGCACCAGAAGGACAAGAAGATAATATCCGCAAGTTTGAAAATATTGGAACCCGCTCTTTCGCCATAGAACAAGCTATTGGTTCAGCCATAGACTTTCATCAGGCCATCGGGTCGGCTCGAAAAGAGGCACGCCTCAAATATCTCAAACAGTATTGGGTAGATCAGGTAAAAGATGTGGACAAAGTGAGATTCTACACCTCCACCAAACCACAGTTTAGTGGGGCTCTTTTCAATTTTGGAATCGATGGTCAAGATGCAGGCCCAGTACACAACTCTCTTTTCAACACACATAAAGTACATACCAGCCCAGTGAAATACGAGAAGGTCAACGGGCCAAGAGTTACACCTCATGTTTACACTACCAAATATGATTTAGATAGACTGGTTGAGGCAATCCTTGTAGCAGCGAAGGCATAGATTAGATAACCCACGGTTTAAACCGTGGGTTAAAAATAGATAACTTAGCCCCGTGACTCATCGAATAGCAATTTTAGGAACTGGAAATGTAGCCTGGCACCTAGCTAGAGCCTTAGAAAATGCTGGGCACATCATCGCTCATATCTACAATCGCGATGCCCAGAAAGCCAAGCAATTCGGTTTAGACTACTTCAATGCATCTACCGGAAGCTCTCTGAACCTCTCTGAAATCAACGCTGATATCTTCATTCTTGCGATATCTGATGACTCGATAGAAGAAGTTGCTTCAAGCTTAAGCCTACCTGAAAATGCTATACTCTGTCACACTTCAGGCTCGAAACCTTTGAAGGTTCTTGGCTATGCTCCCACTGAAAATATTGGGGTTTTCTACCCACTTCAGACATTTAGTAAAGGAAAGAAAGTCGATTTTGAAAACATTCCGATTTGTATTGAGGCCGAGAATCGATTTATCTTAGACGCACTCCGAGCGCTTGGCGACTCCATCAGCTCTAAAACTCAAGAGATTTCTAGTCAGCAAAGGAAAGCTATTCATTTGGCGGCTGTATTTGCCTGCAACTTCACCAACCACATGTTCACCGTGGCTCAGAGTATTTTGCAAAATCAGGAAATGGACTTTGAGCTTCTAAAACCTCTAATTGTTGAGACACTTAATAAGTCTTTCGAGATTGGCCCAGAGAGAGCACAAACTGGCCCTGCTATTCGTGAAGACCTCAAAACACTCGATTTGCAGTTCGATTCGTTGAAAAGCGATCCCGAATTGGCTGAAATTTATCGACTTATCTCACAACATATTATCGATTACTACGCCAACTGAAATATCTTTGCTGCGTAAACAAGCGCAATGCAAGTCGCTAAGATTCTACGACCGTCATTCATTTACAACTACCTGAAGCTCATAAGAGCTATCAACCTATTTATGGTTGGGCTCACACAGTATGTTACTGCCCTATTTTTATTAAGCACAAACGGAGATTGGTCTGAAATTCTAAGAGACACTAACTTCTTCCTGATGGTTTCTGCAACTGTTATGATTACCAGTGCCGGTTACCTAATCAACGATTATTACGATATAAAAATAGACTTCGTCAACAAACCCGACCGGGTTGTGGTAGGCAAAGAGCTTCGAAGGCGATGGGTAATTCTCGGGCATACAGCTCTAAACATTACAGCAATTGCCATTGGCTTCTACATTTCTATACCAATCGGTATAATAATGTTCGGAGCCGCATTTATGCTTTGGCTATATTCCAACCAACTCAAAAGACTCGCCTTTATTGGCAATTTCGTAGTGGCTATTCTTACGGGCACAACTCTGATATTAGTGGCCGAGTACTTTCATGAAAGAGCTTACATCATAGCTTGCTATGCTATTTTCGCTGCGTACATTACGTTAGTCAGAGAAATTATTAAGGATACTGAAGACATGAAAGGCGATGCTCGGTTCGGTTGTAAAACCATCCCGATTGTTATGGGGGTAGCCAAAACTAAGTGGGTCATTTATGCAATTATGGTCGCCTTTGAAATTACAGTGGTCATCCTACTTTGGAACATGTCAGTGCTCTTACCAGTTATTCTCGGAATTACTTTGCTACTTTTGGGCTTCGGTGTTCAACGTGCAGACACCGTGAAACAATTTCATAACCTCAGCACCTATTGCAAAATAATTATGTTGCTTGGAGTGCTCAGCATGATCTGGATATGACCAAAAAACGACTCTCAATTTTTGCTTCAGGCAGCGGTTCCAATGCCGAAAAGTTTTTCGAACACTTTAAAAATCATCCGCAGATTGAGATTGTCTCTGTTTTCACCAATAACAAGTCTGCAGGAGTGATAGAAAGAGCTGATCGTTTTGGAATTCAGCATCATGTTTACAATCGAACTTATTGGGAAACGGGTGAGCAAATCATCAAAATTCTGAAGGAGGAAGAAGTCGACTTTATTGTGCTGGCGGGCTTTATGCTACTCATTCCTGAAAAGCTAGTTAAGGAATTCAGTGATAAAATCTTCAATATCCACCCTGCTCTTCTACCTAAGTTCGGAGGTCAGGGAATGTACGGTTCGAATGTACACAAGGCAGTAAAAGCGGCTGGAGAAACGGAGTCTGGTTTGACTATCCACTTCGTGAATGAGCATTACGATGAGGGCAAAATCATTTTTCAGGAAAAGTGTCAGCTAGAACCGACAGATTCAGCCGAAGATATTGCGACTAAAGTACTCAAGCTAGAACACAAAAATTATCCGAAAGTGGTTGAGCAAGAAGTTCTCAAATCCATATAAAATCCCTAGTTTTGCGACTTATTAAATCCCCCTCGGACATGTCGCAGGTAAAAATCCAATCCGCTTTAATTTCAGTATTCTACAAAGACAATCTTGCTCCAATCATTGAGCTTTTAAAAGCCAATGGAGTAACCATTTACTCAACCGGTGGAACTCAAAAATTCATCGAAGAACAAGGAGCAGAAGTGGTTCCAGTAGAAGACCTAACAAGCTACCCATCTATTTTTGGTGGAAGAGTAAAAACCCTTCACCCTAAAGTTTTTGGTGGAATTTTGCACAGACGCGACAATGATGGTGACCTTGGTCAGGCCAAGGAATTCGAAATTCCTTCAATCGACTTGGTGATTGTAGATCTTTATCCGTTCGAAGAAACTGTAGCTTCAGGAGCTCCTGAGCAAGATATCATTGAAAAAATCGATATCGGAGGAATCTCTCTAATCAGAGCAGCAGCTAAGAATTTCAAAGATGTACTTATCGTTTCTTCTCGTGAGCAGTACAGCGCAGTTGAATTATTACTAAAAGAGAAAAACGGTTCAACTGACCTTGCCGATAGAAGGAAGTTTGCTGCTGAGGCATTCGACATTTCTTCTCACTACGACTCTGCAATCTTCAACTACTTCAATGAAGAAGAAGGATTGACGAAGTTCAAAGTAAGTGAGAGACAAGGCAAGCAATTGAGATATGGCGAAAACCCACACCAAGAAGGTCACTTCTATGGTCCAATGGATGAGCTTTTCGACCAACTGAACGGAAAAGAACTTTCATATAACAATTTGGTAGATATTGATGCTGCGGTTTGTTTGATCGAGGAATTCGATGCTTCCGAAAATGCATTCGCTATTTTGAAGCATACTAATGCTTGCGGAGTAGCGATTGGTTCAGACGTGAAAGACGCTTATTTAAAAGCTTTCGCTGCTGATACGGTGAGTGCTTTTGGAGGAGTTTTAGTTTCGAATCAAGCCATTAACATGGCCGCTGCAGAAGAGTTAAATAAGCTTTTCTTCGAAGTGCTAATCGCTCCAAGTTTCGATGCTGATGCGCTAGAATTGTTGAAGGGGAAAAAGAACAGAATTTTACTCGTTAAAAAGCAAAATTTATCGGCCAAGAAGCAATATAAAAGCTTATTGAACGGTGTAATTGTGCAGGATAGAGATTTGGTGACCGACCAAGCTGCGGATTTCAAAACCGTAACTAAAAAAGAGGTGACTGATGCTCAGAAGAGAGCCTTGGTTTTTGCCTCTAAGGTTTGTAAGCACACCAAGTCTAATACTATTATTCTGGCCACCGAAAATCAAATGTTAGCCAGTGGAGTTGGACAAACTTCAAGGGTTGATGCTTTGAAGCAGGCCATTGAAAAAGCCAAATCTTTCAACTTTGAGTTGAAGGGAGCGGTAATGGCTTCAGATGCTTTCTTCCCTTTCCCAGACTGTGTAGAAATTGCACATGGTGAGGGAATCGAAGCAGTAATTCAACCAGGAGGCTCTATTAAGGATGAGCTTTCTATTAACTACTGCGATGAAAATGACATGGCTATGGTATTTACCGGCACCAGACATTTTAAACACTAATTTTGATTAGGCTGGCTTTTTACGAATCATTACATTAGTCAAATTATTTAAACGACAAGGAGACCGACTCAAATGGGTTTTTTCGATTTTCTAACCAGCGATATAGCCATTGACCTTGGAACGGCCAATACGCTGATTATTCATAGAGACAAAATTGTGGTAGACGAGCCGTCTATCATTGCTATAGATAAGAATTCTAACAAGGTTTTGGCCATTGGTAAAGAGGCCATGAACATGCACGAAAAAACGCATGATAACATCAAAACTATCAGGCCACTGAAGGATGGTGTAATTGCGGATTTCGAAGCTGCCGAAATGATGATCAAAGGGATGATCAAAATGATCGACCTGAAGAAAAGAAGCTTTATGCCTTCTTCTCATAGAATGGTTATCTGTATTCCTTCTGGCATTACTGAAGTTGAAAAACGTGCCGTTCGTGACTCAGCAGAGCATGCCAACGCCAAAGAAGTTTACATGATTTATGAGCCAATTGCTGCGGCTATTGGTACTGGAATTAAGATCGATGAGCCAGTTGGTTCAATGATCGTTGATATTGGGGGTGGTACTACTGAGATTGCCGTAATCGCTTTGAGCGGTATTGTGTGTGATCAGTCTATCCGTGTTGCAGGTGATACCTTCACCAAAGATATTCTCGATTACATGAGAAGACAGCACAACCTCCTAATTGGTGAGCGTTCTGCTGAAAAAGTAAAAATAGCCATTGGTTCGGCACTCACTGAGCTAGAAGATGCTCCTGAAGATTACGAAATCAGAGGTCGTGACTTGATGACTGGAATTCCAAAGGTGATCAAGATCTCTTACTCAGAAATTGCCTTCGCACTAGACAAATCGGTTTCTAAAATCGAGGAGGCCGTGTTGAAAGCCTTGGAGATTTCACCGCCAGAACTTTCTGCCGACATCTATGACAGAGGTATTTACCTTACAGGTGGTGGTGCTATGTTGAAAGGTCTTGATAAGCGTTTGGCTCTGAAAACCAAGTTACCTATTCACATTGCAGACGATCCGTTAAGAGCAGTTGTTAGAGGTACAGGTGAAGCCTTGAAAAACATCAATTCATACAGAGCAGTGTTAATGACATAATCTGAATGAATGGGTCAGCTACTTTCATTCCTATATCGATTTAGGGCATTCTTTACCTTCTTGCTCCTTGAGTTCTTTTGTATTTGGCTCATTGTTCGACATAATGATTATCAGCGAAGTAGTTTCACTAAAACCACTGCGGGTGTAGTTGGATCTGTAAATCAGACAACCGCTAATATTACCGAATACTTTAGCCTTAAGAAGGTCAATGAAGAACTAGCTCAAGAAAACGCTAGATTAAAATCTCTTTTGCTTTCAAATAGGGCTATACCTTTCGATAGCTTAACCCAACTATCAATAGCCAGTGACTCTACTGATAGCTTAAGTTATGAGCTAATTCCGGCAGAGATTGTTAGAAATAGCATCAGAAATGCTAATAACTTCTTCATGATTAACAAGGGTTCTAACGATGGTATAGAACCTGGCATGGGGGTAATTAACTCTTTGGGTGTGGTAGGAAAGATTAGAGATGTAAGAGGAGATTTTGCTCAAGGAATATCATTACTGAATACTAGAAACCCAATCTCTGCTAAGCATAAAATAACGGAAAGAATGGGTACGGTACTGTGGGAAGGTGTAAACCCGCAAGTAGCTAAACTGCTTTACCTTACCCCAGATGTTAGAATTGAAGTGGGCGACACAATTGTAACTTCTAGTTTCAACTCTATTTTCCCTAAAGAAATAATGATAGGTACTGTAAGGAGCAGTGAACCTGATAAAAACAATACCTATCTCAATATAGAAATAGATTTAAGCGTGGAATTCGGAAGCCTATCTTTTGTATATGTGATCAAAAACAATGAGAAGCCCGAACTAGACTCTCTAATTAACTCAAACCCGCAACTATTCTAATGAGCAAACACATCGTTTTTCTGGTTATCAGCTTTGTGCTCCTAATGAGTCTTCAAGTTCTGGTATTCAGAAACTTTGTATTTCTACAGGTTGGTTTTCCCTTTATTTACCTACTCTTTTTATTGAGCTTTCCGGTAGACTCTGGCTTTACCACAGCAATGGTCTTTGGGCTTATTTGTGCCATAATTGTAGACCTGTTCTATCAAACATTGGGAATTCACGCTTCTGCAGCGGTATTCATCATGTTTATTAGACCTACCTGGATGAAAATTGTGGTTCCGAGAAGTGGCTATGAAAGTAATGAGCTTTCTACCATTGGTAGCTACGGTATTTCATGGTTTTTAGGCTATGCAGCTCCACTCATTTTTGCCTATTGTTGCATTGTATTTTTTGTTGAAGCCGGATCTGCACAATTCTTCTGGCACACTATAACAAAAGCATTGGTTTCCAGCGTTATAACATTGGTATTTGTGGTCTTTACGCAGTATCTTTTTTATCCAAAATCTAACTGATACATGCTTGAAAATAGAAGATACATAATTCAGGGTCTTTTTATTCTGATTGGAGTAGTATTCTTGGTTAAACTGTTCGCTCTTCAAGTGGTAGATAAAACCTATCAGATGAAAGCTGAACGCAATATTGTACACACAATTGTTGAGTACCCTTTTCGTGGGTTAATGTACGATAGAAATGAAAAGCTGATAGTCTATAACGAGCCTATTTATGATATAATGGTAGTGCCCAGAGATGTGCATGTTGCTGACACTGCCGAGTTTTGCAGGCTTTTCGATATTACCAAAGAAGATTTTCTAGCCAACATGAAGAAGGCGAGAGCCTACTCTCCTGTTAAACCTTCGGCTTTTCTCAAAAAACTCTCTCATCAGAAGTATGCTGAAATTCAGGATAATCTTTATCAATTCAACGGCTTTTATGCCAACCCAAGAACCGTAAGAAGATATACTAAGCCAATATTGGCTAATGAGGTAGGTTATATAGGCGAAGTAAGCCCGCGCGATTTGGAATTAGACACTACCAATTACTACAAATCTGGAGACTATAAAGGACTTACTGGTTTAGAACAGTACTATGAAAAAGAACTACGTGGAGAGCGTGGTGTAAGCCGAAAGGTTGTTAATGTAAATGGCATAGAAAAAGGCAACTTCAAAAACGGTGAACTCGATACGGCTTCAACCCCAGGCAAGAACCTTATAACTACCATTGACTTAGAGCTTCAAGCCTATGCTGAAAAACTAATGGCTGGTAGCCGAGGCAGTGTAGTAGCTATAGATCCAAAAACAGGCGAGATTTTGGTAATGGTCTCGGCACCTTCATACGATCCAAACTTGCTTTCTGGTAAGAACTTTGGAAAGTACTTTCAGCAGATAAAGAACGATACTACCGCCCCTCTATTTAACAGAGCAATTCAGGCCAAATATCCTCCAGGGTCAATATTCAAGACTGTTCAAGCCCTTATTGCTTTAGATGAGGGTGTTATAGATGCTTATGAGCCTATAAAGGTTACATTAGGCAGGTTAGGAGACCATGCCCCTGCTGGTATGTATGATGTTGCTAGAGGTATAGAACACTCCTCTAACAACTACTTCTGGGAAGTAATGCGCAGAACAGTTAATCAGGGAGTTGGCAACAGCATATTCACTGACACTCCAATTGGTCTAGAAAAATGGACAGCTGCTGTTAAACGATTTGGTTTTGGTTCTCCATTAGGGATAGACATCAAAGGAGAGGTTGGAGGAACTGTACCCGATGTAAACATGTATAATCGGATGCATGGCGAAAGAAGGTGGGCTTACCCAACTATCTACTCCCTTTCAATTGGCCAAGGAGAACTGGAAGTTACACCACTTCAAGTGGCTAACCTAGCCGCCATAATTGCTAATAAAGGCTATTATATTACCCCACACCTAGTTAAGGCTATTGAAGAGAATGGCGTACAGAAGCCTCTTCAATTTGAAAAACATTATACTGGCAAAGGAGATGAATACTATCCCGCTATAATTGACGGTATGGTGCGCGCGGTTAAAAGAACTGCAGGCAGAGCTCTGATACCAGATATCCCAATAGCGGGTAAAACTGGAACAGCAGAAAACGGCAAAAAAGATGAAACATTAGATCACTCTGTATTTATGGCATTTGCACCTGCAGATGATCCTAAAATTGCCATAGCGGTATATACTGAAAATGCAGGCTGGGGCGGAGGAGCTTCGGGCGTTACCGCTAGTTTAATTATTGAGAAATACTTGAGAGGCTACATCAAAGAAACCTGGGCCAAAAGAGAAGATTACATCCTGAATAAAAAGTACCTAATAGGGTTACAGCAAGAGAATTGAGAAGAGAGGGCGGATTTTTTACTGACTTAGACTGGCTCGTAGTCTTTATATACTTTATACTAGTTGCGCTGGGCTGGTTCAACATATTTGCTTCCGTATATGACCCCGTAGCCAACCAGAGCATTCTTGATATGACCCTGAATAGTGGTAGACAACTCATTTTTATTGGAGTTGCCTTGGTTCCTATTCTGGTCATACTTCTTTTAGATTTTAGGATATATGAGTCTTTTGCTCCCCTTTTCTATGGACTAATGATACTCTTGCTGGCCGGGGTATTGATTTTCGGTAAAGAGGTAAACGGTGCTAAGGCCTGGTTCGAGGTTGGAGCATTTCGCTTTCAACCTGCTGAGTTTACTAAAATGGCCACGGCCCTAATACTAGCTAGGTTTGTATCTGGCACAGGAGTAAAACTTACCGACCTAAGTTCACAACTTAAAGCATTGCTAATTATTGGGCTCCCCATTGGCCTAATTATGCTACAACCAGACTTCGGTTCCGTTATCATTTTTTCTTCTCTGATCATACCTATGTACAGAGAGGGCTTTCCCTCTATCTACCTAATCTTAGCCCTTATTGTTAGTGTATTGTTTGTACTCACCTTGTTAGTACCACAGAACTATATATTGATTGGAATTGGAGCGGTTACTGTGATTGCGGCCACCATGCAACTAAAAAAGCCCAAAAGGATTATTCCAATCGCTCTTATAGCCATAGGTGTAACTGGGTTTGTGTTGGCTACGGACTTTCTACTCAATGAGGTTGTGGCCGAGTATCAAAGAAAGCGTGTAGAAGCCATATTCAGACCAGAATTGGTCGATCCAATGAATGAAGGATGGAACCTAGAGCAATCCAAAATTGCCATTGGATCTGGGGGTTTTACTGGCAAAGGCTTTTTAGAAGGTACCCAAACCAAGTTTGGTTACGTACCAGAACAAAGTACAGACTTTATCTTCTCTACCTTAGCCGAAGAGCATGGATGGTTAGGTAGTGCGGTGGTGATTATTCTTTTTATCACCCTAGTAATGCGTTTAGTATTTATTGCTGAGAGGCAGAAGTCTAAGTTTGCTAGGTTCTACGGCTATTCTGTTGCCGCCATAATATTTTTCCATTTCACCATTAACATTGCCATGACTATTGGTCTTTTTCCAGTAGTTGGTATTCCATTGCCCTTCTTTAGTTATGGAGGCTCATCACTTTGGTCGTTTACTATTATGCTCTTCGTTTTACTGAAGATTGACATGCATAGAGCACAGGTGCTTTCAAGACACTAGGAAAATGTCTAAATCCAAGAGGCAAATATTAACAGATTTTGAAATTGAGAAAATTCTAGGGAAGCCGATTAAATTTGATTTCAAGTCAAAAACTACCCTGGGGAGCACCTCATTCTTTTTGAAGAAACTTGAAAGCCCTACAGAAAACACAAAACTTAAAGAGAACTCTAAATGCTCATTTCAAAAATATGAACACGGAATTCTACTAAAAGCATATTTATCCAGCAGCATAGAAAACATTCCTATAAGATTCGATTCCATAGCAAAACTTATAGTCATTAAAGGAAATGAAACCGTCAATCCAAGTTGGTATTCTCCTATGTCATGGCTATTAAAACTAGGATTTCCCCTCAGGAAAGCGCGCTACTTTAGACTGCATCTTTCTGAATACCACATTGATCAAATGACACTCATTATCCAAAGTGAAGAATTCCTACTAGAAATGATTGCCAGTGGCTATATGTTCGAAAGCCAACTTAAATTCTTTCAATCGACTATTCCAACAGAAAACCTATCCATAGTCTATAGCTAGGAACTCAATTCTTACCAACTGAAACTACCCTACACAAACCTACGCTCTAACACTCCCATAAACGCCTCTACCTCCTCACTATCCATATCCCAGCCATCGTTGAAAGTATTGGCCTTGTTGAGTGCATCTTGTAAGTCTTGTGCTTGATCTATGGCAGCAAAGGCCTGTTTCATTCTAGCATTGTCACCATTGAATAGGTTATTCTGAAACATGAATTTCTCGTTTAAAGTCAGACTAGACTCAATAGATTTATTCACCTTGCGCTGAAGTCTTTCTGCCAAGGTTTGCCCTTTAGGTGCACCTTCGAATTTATCGTTTAAAGTGGCTGAATGCTTTTCTTCTTTAGGTTGAACCTCCTCCCTAATTGGAGTGGGCGCAGGTGCCTCTGCCCGCTTTTCTTCCAGCACTGGTTCTGGAGCAGGCTCTGGCTTAGGTAGTTCCTTCACCTCAAAGAGCTCCTCCAATAAGCTTGATGAATTGAGTTTTTCCAAAAATACTTTCGGATCAATCTCTTCGCGTTGAACATGAGCTAGCCCATCAAAAGCCTGAAGTATGCTTGCCTTGGTATCGAAATCACCAATCTGTTCTACCAGCTGTTTAAACAACTCTCTGTTATTCTTAATGTATTTAAACTGCAGCTTGAAATCTTGAGGCTTAGCAGACCTATCCAAAACCGCTTCCAGATACGCTCTTGGTTCAAAAGCTATTAAAATGGTATCCGATACCGCTTGGCTTAGTATGGGTTGTAAGTGATGCCTATCAATACTAATGTGGTTAGAAAGTACATTCATAAAGTTTTTCAGTGCCTCTTGAACCTTCTCATGCTTAAAGTCAAAATACGGGCTTTCAAGCCTTTCCACTTCCTTTCTCCATTGGTTAAAAAGTGATCTGATGATAAACGAATTCACTTGTCGTGAATTGGTCAATGAAATCAGATGTTCGCCATCTATTTTTATATAATTTTGAAAGGTTTTATCACAAATGGTTTCGCCAATTTTCTGGCTTACTGTAGGTATTTGAGACTGTTTTAGTTGATAAAGCATGTATGGCAGTTTTTCAAAGTTAAATTAAGCATAATGCCCAAAATCCTGATCCGAAATTTGAATAATACACTCATTGATGTTCCATCTAGTAACGATTCAATTCTTAAGATTATTCAAGACAATCAGATAGACTGGATGTTTGCTTGTGGAGCCAAAGGAAGATGCACCACCTGTAAACTGGTGATTCATAAAGGACTAGAACAGTTTGGAGAGCCAAGTGAGAATGAGCAAAAGTTCCTCGATTTAGGTAGATTAAAGGAAAATGAGCGATTGGCCTGTCAAAACACGCTTCAAGATGATATCGAAGTTAGTGTAGCCGATACCAATAAGTTTCCACATATAACCTATACTGATTAGTATGTTTCTTGAACCACAAAGTAACATTCCTGGCGAACACACCACAGGCAGCATTGAGGTAATCTGTGGCTGTATGTTTTCAGGTAAAACCGAAGAGCTAATCAGGAGGCTGAGACGAGCCACTATTGCTAAGCAAAAAGTGGAAATTTTTAAGCCTGCAGTAGATACGCGTTATGACGATGAAGATGTGGTGTCTCATAATAAGACAGCTATCAGATCTACGCCCGTTCAGTTTGCGTCAGATATTCTACTATTAGCCGGAGATAGCGATGTAATTGGAGTAGATGAGGCGCAATTCTTTGACGAAGAGGTGGTAGACGTATGTAGAAAACTGGCCAATAATGGAAAACGTGTAATTGTTGCTGGCTTAGACATGGACGCCAACGGAAAACCTTTCGGCCCAATGCCTTACCTGCTTGCTATCGCTGAGTTTGTGACCAAACTACACGCCATTTGTGCTGTAAGTGGTTCTTTAGCTTCGTTCTCTTTCAAGTTAACCGATAGTGAAAAAACGGTTGAATTGGGTGAACAAGACATCTATCAGGCGAGGAACAGAAAATACTTTTACGAGGGCCAAAGAGAGAAAGAAAAGCAGAAAAAAGCGAGTGAGAAAAAGTAGCTTCTTTACACTTTGGGTAATTCTCATTTTGTGCTTTCAGCATGTTAAAGCACAAAACACACCCGTTCTCGGTTGGCGATCGAACTTTAGTTATACTGACGTAAAAAGCATTGTAAAAGGCAATTCAAGCCTGTACGCTGCTACAGAAAATACCATTTTTGCCATAGACAGAGCAGAAGGTAGCTTGAGCAAACTCACAAAAATCAATGACCTAAATGACGTGAGTGTGGGCGCATTAGGCCTGATGCCTGACGGTGAAACACTCATTATTGGCTATCAAAATGGTAATATAGACTTTGTTTCAGACTCAGAAATTAAAAACCTGAGCACCGTTAAAGACTTCGAAACTACCCAATCCAAACAGTTTAGATCTATCACTAATAATAGCCGTGACATCTACTTTGCAGGAGACCTTGGTGTAGTTGTCTACAATATTGACCGAGATGAAATTACTGAGGCATATCAAAACCTTGGCCAAGAAGGAAAGCCTCTTTCCATCAATCAGGTGCTGATATATAATGATAGCATTTTTGCTGCTACGGCCGATGGTCTTTTGGCTGCTAGTTTAGCTTCTAACATCAATCGACAAGACTTTAATAATTGGGAAAGAAGCTTACCTGGCTTAGCCTTCTCGAATATTATACAAACTAATTTTGGCTTTTTCGCAGCAAGTGATAGTGACCTTTTCAAACGCGAAAATGGGAACTGGATATTTTATCAGAACCTTTCTTCACCCATAACACACTTGGAAAGTTTAGGCAACGAAGTTCTAGTGAGTTCGGAAACGCAAGTACTGAACCTGACTGAATCATCTCTAGAAAGTATCTACAACACTGAAGGAGATGGAACAAGAATCAATCATGTCTTAAATGATGGTTCATTTATATGGGTTGCTACAGATGGTTTGTCTCTGCAACGACTTATTAAAGGTGCTTCAGAAACTGGAATCTACACTTTGGATGGTCCAACATCCGACCTTTCCTACAATGCTGAATTATTTGGCAGCAAAATCTATTTAAACACATCAACCTTCTCAGATTTAAATGAAGAAAACAGCTTCAGTTTATATAACCACGAAGACAGAAATTGGCTGAACATCAAACCTTCTACAACAGGTGAACCGATTGGTCAGATCATCGACTTAGTTCAATTGAACGATGAAATCTACCTTGCTTCCTACGATCAAGGGCTTTTCAAGACCAATCTGGCAGGGAATTCAGAGGCTCTTATCTCTTCAAATTCAGGGCCTGTCTCAATCAATAGCAGCTATAATCTATCATCTATTACGACAGACGAAGAAGGACTGATTTGGGCTAGCTTCTACGATAGAGAAAGTAATGTGTTTTCCTTCGACCCAAGCAACAACAGCTGGGAAAATCAAAGCCCTAGTCATCCTTTTGCCAGATACACAACCGATATTTTCATTGGCCCAAACGGAGATAAATGGCTTTCGGTTGATCCCAATGAGGGTGGTGGAATTGTTGTTTACAACGAAACCTCCAACCGCGAGAGATACTTAAACTTGAATGGTGGACAAGGTGGGCTTCCTAGCAATGTAGTCACAGATATTGAGCTAGACCAAGACTTTTTTGTCTGGGTAGCTACAAGCCAAGGCATAGCCTTTTTCACTAACCCGTATGGCATACTTGAAGGCGGCTCATTGACAGCATCGGTACCAATTTTTGAAAATCGACTACTACTGAGAAACGAATACATAACGGACATTGGAATAGATCCAGCCAACAGAAAGTGGTTCGGTACAAAAAGTAATGGCATTTGGCTTTTTTCTGAAACCGGTGAAGAACTGATCTATCATTTCACCATCAACAATAGTCCTCTACCATCAAATAATATTCTTTCTCTTGCCATAGAACCTGTTTCTGGTGAAGTATTGATTACCACAGACAAAGGAGCCATCAGCTTTAGAAGTGATGCCACAATTGGTACAGATGAGCACCAAAACGTGAAAGTCTACCCTAACCCAGTAGCACCAAGCTATACTGGCCAAATTGTAATTGAAGGCTTAGTGAATAATGCTCAGCTTAAAATCACAGATGTTTCTGGCAAACTAGTGAAAGAGGTGAGAGCCAATGGCAGCACTGCCATCTGGAACGGAAGAGACTTGAATAACGCAAGAGTAAAATCAGGAGTTTATCTGGTTTTCAGTGCTAGCCAAGATGGGCTCGAAACATATGTAGCGAAAATTGTTATCATCTAATGCTGCATCATACTCAAGGCATCGTTTTAGGTACCATTAAATACAGTGAGACCTCAATTATTGCTAGAATTTTCACGCGAAAATTCGGCATGCAGTCATACATTGTCAATGGAGTTCGCAGTAAAAAAGCCAAAGGTAAGACTGCTTTGTATCAACCTCTTTCGCTGCTAGATATGGTGGTTTATCATAAGCCAGAGAAAGATATTCAGCGAATTTCAGAAGCTAAGTTCTCAGTAAGCTACGCGTCTATTCCCTTCGACCCAACTAAAAGAGCCATTGGTATTTTCTTGATGGAAGTGTTTAGCAAAGTCTTACGGAATGAGTCTGAAAACGAACCACTTTACCAGTTTATAGAGCAATCTTTCATCTATTTCGATCATCAGGAAGAACGTTTCAACAACTTCCACCTACAGCTCTTACTCAAGTCTACTAATTTCTTAGGCTTTGGCCCTGAGAATGGTAAAGACCTGATTTATCAACTAGAAGAAGCCGGTTTTCATTATAGTTTGGTAGAAAATGAATTGGCTTTATTAGACCGATTAATGAATGAAAACATTGGAGCCAATATTTCAATCCCGAATACTTTCAGACGCGATGTATTGGATCATATCATTAAGTTTTATCGAACACACACAGATACACTGAAGGAAATCAAATCCTTAGAAGTATTGAAAACAGTTATGACTAGCTGATTTCAACGTTTATTGCTTATTTTAGACTTCAAACGATAATTACATGAGCTCAATACTTTATGACGAAGTGCCATCTTTAGATTTGGCGCATTTCACGAAAGGAACTCCCGAGCAAAAGGCGGCTTTTGTGCAAGCCTTGGGAGACGCTTATAACAACATTGGTTTTGTGGCCATTAAAAACCACGGCTTAACTGATGAAATGACCGAAAAGCTATATGCTACCATTCAGAAATTCTTTGCCTTACCAGATGAGGTAAAGCAGAAGTATGAAGTGCCTGAGCTTGCCGGTCAACGAGGATATATCGGTAAAGGAAAAGAGCACGCTAAAGGTAGAAGCACTGGCGACTTGAAGGAATTCTACCATGTAGGCCAACATGTAACGGACAACGATCCAATCAAGGAGCAATATCCAGACAATATCTGGCCAGATGAACTTCCTGAAATGGAAGCAATTGGGCTGGAAGTTTATAAAACACTAGAAGCTGCGGGAATAAAAATGCTTCAGGCTATAGCCCTTTATTTAGGACTAGATGAGCATTACTTCGATAGCAAAGTCCATAATGGCAACAGTATTTTAAGGCCAATTCATTACTTCCCAATAGAAAATCCTGATGAAGTTCCGGCAGATGCGGTAAGAGCGGCTGAACATGGCGACATTAACTTGATTACTTTGTTAATGGGAGCTAGTGCCGATGGTCTTCAGGTATTGAGAAATGATGGAGAGTGGATTCCGATTACCGCTTTACCTGAGCAATTAGTGGTGAATGTTGGAGATATGCTTTCCAGACATACCAATAACAAACTTAAGTCTACAATTCACAGAGTGGTTAACCCTCCTAAGGAGAAAATGGGTACCAGCCGCTTTTCAATTCCATTCTTTATGCACCCGCGCTCAGAAATGGACTTGACCTGTCTAGAGAACTGTATAGATGAAGATCATCCGAAGCTTTACAATGACATTACGGCAGGTGAGTTTTTGGAAGAGCGTCTTCGTGAAATAGGTCTTCGAAAGAAATAGAAATTGGGAGCGGTTAAGCGCATCCGGTATTTCATCTTTTTAAAAGATGTATTCATACTGGCCATCAGTGCATTTGGTGGCCCTCAAGCTCATTTGGCCATGCTTTTAAACATTATGGTTAAAAAGCGTGGCTACATTTCTGAAGAAGAATTGATGGAGCTTTATGCGCTTTGTCAGATACTACCAGGCCCCACTTCTACACAAACAATTACAGCCATTGGCTTCCGAATTGGCAAGGCCAATCTAGCCTACCTCACTCTCTTGGTATGGATGCTCCCTGCCGTAGCCATAATGACTACAGCAGCCATTTTGGTTGATAATTATCAGACCAAAAACTTCAGCCTGGAGTTCACCAAATTTATTCAGCCCATGGCTGTAGGGTTCATCAGTTATGGAGCTTACATCATAGCCTCCAAGATGGTGACTACCAAAACTGCAGGGGCGCTTATGGCACTTTCTGCTATTGTCACTTACTTTATTTCTAAGCCTGCTGCACTTCCTATTGTACTCGTATTTGCTGGCTGTTTAACTGCCTTCAAGTACAAAAAGCAAGAAATTGAGGTAAAGGAGAAGGTCAAAATCAAATGGGGGAATTTTACACTCTGGGGACTTGTACTCATTGCGGCTGCGCTCCTTGGTGCTTTCACTCAAGACAGAATAGTTCTACTCTTCGAAAACTTCTATCGTAACGGTAGTTTAATTTTTGGTGGTGGACAGGTACTCATTCCTTTCCTCAATAAGGAGTTTGTAGAGTTTAAAGGATACTTAAGCTCTGAGGAATTTTTGTCAGGTTTAGCCATGGTACAAGCTGTACCTGGCCCTACGTTTTCTGTTAGCTCATTTGTAGGTGCACTATCTGTAAGAGATTTAGGGCTTGGTGCTCAAATACTCGGTGGCTTCATAGCCGCTTGCGGCATATTTCTTCCAGGAACATTTCTAATCTTCTTTGTAATTCGATTTTGGGATAGCCTGAAGAAATATCGGGTGGTAAGAGCATCTTTAGAAGGCATTCATGCTGCTAGTGCTGGCATGGTGGCCTCTGCAGCCTTCTTGCTTTTTGAGCCAATAGATAATTCTGTGCTCAACGTGACGGTAGTAATAGGTACTTTCTTACTTCTTACTTACACCAAAATACCACCTCCACTAATTATTCTAGCTGGTTTAGCCGCAGGGTTCTTAATCTAAGTACTCAATTAATATGCTTCCCTCACCAATATGAATCTTAGCGTTTTGATGAAACACTAAAGGAATATTCTTGGCTTCATGCCCTGCAGGAAAACCAAAAGCAATTGGACACTCTAAATCATCAAAATAAGACAGAATCAGCTCATTCAAGCTTCTTGTAAAGTAACCGTTAGAGTCTTTCACATTAGTGAAATCACCAACCAAAACCCCTTTGAGGTTTTCAAATTTACCAACCCTCTTTAGCTTATTGAGCATTCGATCTACTGCATAAAAGTCTTCTCCAACTTCTTCAAGAAAGAGCACCTTTCCATCAGTATCTATCTCGTTTTTCGCTCCAATTGACTCGCAGATCAAATACAAATTACCCCCAGTAATTTGACCTTCAACCTGGCCTTGTTTTGTCAAATCATTGGCCGATAAAGATGCACTGAAGCTCCGTTCTCCAAACAGCAGTTGCCTAAGTTGTTCATCTGACTCATCATCATTTCCGATGGTATAAGCCATGGGCCCATGAACTGACGGAACGCCCATTCTGCCGGTCTGTAGAAGAAAACTAGTTAAATCACTGAACCCAATCGTCCATATAGGATTAGCCCGAAATGTAGAAAAGTCTACCTGATCCAAAATGTTTGTTGTTCCATAGCCACCTCGAGCAAATATGACGGCTTTAACTTCAGAACTGTCTAATGCCTCTTGTAAATCGGAAAGCCTATGCTCATTGCTTGCAGCCCAGTATTCATCAGAACCCATCACATGAGTTCCCAGCACTACTTCCAGACCCCAACTTTCAATAATTGAAATAGCACCCTCTATAGACTTTTCAAGTCTTTTGGCAGTAGCAACTATAGCAACCTTATCACCTGTTTTAAGCGGATTTAACATAGGCCTAAAATAAAAAAACCCCTTCGCAAGAAGAGGTTTCAAACAATATCTAAATATGATTATTAATTATTTCCGTTGCCAGTAGTTGGAGCAGCACTCTCTTCTGGAGCTTGTTCAGGCATAGGTACACCTAGCTTTTTAAACACAAGTTCTGTTACGTTTAAAGACTCATCAGAAGCTAGAACAATACCTGCTGAGGCTCCTGCTTTAGAGTTAATAATCATTGCATATCCGTTCTCTTTTCTAACAGCCTCAATAGCGTCTTGAACCTTATTGTAAATAGGGTTGATTTTTTCAGCCTGCTTTACACCATAAGCTTGTTCTGCCTGAGCAGAAAACTTTTGAAGTTGATCCTGAAGAGTAAGAAATTCATTTTCTTTTTCTTGTAATACAACCTGATTAGCATTTGGCTGCTGAGCCATTTGCTGAAGCTGTTGATACTTCGTTTCTAGATCTTTTTGCTTGGCTTGGATTTGGGCCTGTAACTGACCGTAATAAGTTTCCAAATCGGAGTTTATACTCTCCATTTCAGGCATGTTAAACACGATATACTCTAGGAATGTATATCCAATTTTTGTTCCCTGAGCCTTTACTGCCGTAGTCATTAGGACTAAGACCACCATCACTAAAAATTTACGCTTCATCTTTACTTATTTAATGTTTTAGTTTCCTTTTTGTTGAGCTTTCATTTCTTCTAAAATAAACTCTGTATAATCATGGACTGGATTGCTAAATATCATCCCAATAGACTCTGCTTTATCGAATATGTAATCCAAGCCATGCTTTTTAGCTATCACCTCTACTGCCAAATTTACTTTGGTCCTCAAAGGGGTTAGCAACTCCTCTACCTTTTTGTAGTAGAGCCCGTCAAAACCAAAAAGCTCAGTGTTTTTATTTAAAGCCTCTTGATTTTTGGCCTCAATCGCCTCTTTCCTTTCTTCTATCATTGCTGGCGTAAGCAAAACCTCGTTTGCTCTTAACTCAGCTCTCATTTTCTCTAGCTCATCATACAAACTCCGTACCTCTTTATCATAGGTCTTCGCCAGAGCTTCTAATTCTTTGGTTTTTTCAGCGTATTCAGGAAGTTGATTTAAGACATATTCAGAATCGAAATGCCCTATTTTTTGCCCATAGCCGTTGCCTTGAGCCAGCGCAAAATTAGAGATTATCACCAATAATGCTACCGTAGTTAATAATTTGTACATGGCCTATCTAATTTGTTGTCCGATAGTGAAATGCACCTGCGAACCACCAACTACAGCCGGACTCAAAGAATCATCAGAATCAAAACCATAAGCCCAATCAATTCCTAATAATCCAAACGCTGGTAAGAATACTCTAGCACCTACACCTGCCGATCTAAATAGGTCTCTTGGAGAGTACTCACTAAAGTCTATCCAAGCATTTCCTGCTTCTCCGAAGGCCAACAAATAAATAGTAGAAGTTGGAGCCTTAGAAACTGGATACCTCAGTTCTGCAGTAAACTTGTTGTAAATAATACCTCCTCTAAATCCGGTTACGGGGTCAACAGGGTCAATCACGTTATCTTCATACCCTCTTAACGCAATTATATCCTGTCCAATTATAAAGTTATTTGCACCATTTAATCCGTTACCACCCAACAAGAACCTCTCAAAAGGTCCAGAATCTGTTCTGCTTGAGTAAGTACCAATGAAACCTAAATGAGCTCTAGCATTGAATACAAACTTAGGTCCTAAAGGAAGGAACATGGAGTAGTCTAACATCCACTTATGATATTCTACTCTTTTATATCTTTCGCTTTCGGTCATTTCAGGATTGTAATCATCTGGGCTAATGACAGACCACGGTGGAGTAGCATTAATCGAGAAGGTAAATTGAGAACCGTAAGATGGATAAGTAGGCTGATCTATATTACTTCTAGAAATGGTAGTATTGAACGTTAAGCTGTGAGACCTTCCACTTGTGAAGCCAAGCGTATTTCCAAAATTAGAAACCTCATATAACTGATACCTGATACTATTCTGAACCTGAAAATAATCATCTGGCCAAGTCAATCTTCTTCCTAATCCAACAGAGAACCCTGTTGCCTTTAAGAAACCTAGAACCTCATTATCGTTGAAAAAATCAATACTTCTGTTTACTGTTCTATTAAGGCTAACTGTGAAATTATTAGGTTTTCTTCCGCCTAACCAAGGCTCAGAGAACACCATGCTATAATTTCTGAATCTTCTACCATTAGATTGAACCTGCAAGGAAAGTTTTTGCCCGTCACCACTAGGGTAAGGCCTCCATTTATCCCAATCACCAATATTTTTAACTGAGAAGTTGTTGAGTGACAGACCAACGGTTCCCACAAAGCCAAATGGTCCACCAAAACCACCGGACAATTGAATCTGATCTGATGACTTTTCTACTAAAGTAAATATGATGTCAACCGTTCCTTCTTGAATATTAGGAATTGGTTGAGGATTTATTTGCTCCGGATCGAAGTATCCTAATTGACCTAACTCACGAATAGTTCTAATTAAGTCTCTTCTACTATACTTCTGGCCTGGCAGCGTTCTAATTTCGCGAAGAACTACGTGATCAGATGTTCTATCATTACCCTTCAGAATAATTCTCTTAATAGTAGCCTGCTCACCTTCATACATTCTCATCTCAAGGTCGATGGAATCATTCTCAGCTCTAACTTCTACAACCTCTAGGCTAAAGAATAGGTAACCATCATCTTGGTAAAGAGACATTATATCATCTCCATTTTCGTTATCGAACTGAGTTCTCTGCTCAATTTTTTGACGGTTGTATACATCACCTTTTTCAATCCCCAATTTTTCAGTCAAGAATTCATCCGTATACTTAAAGTTACCAACCCAGTCAATATCTCTTATATAATACCTGCTTCCTTCATCTACCTTAATGTCTAGGTTAATGAAGTCATCGTTTAACTTAGTAACACTGTCACTAACCACTTCCGCATCTCTATAACCTTTAGAGTTATAAAAGTTGATCAGAGAGTTCTTGTCTTCCTTATACTGAGCCTCTATAAACTTGGAGCTCTTTAAAAAATTGAGCTTAACATTGTCATTAATAAACTCCTTGAAGTCGCGGTTAGACACCTCATAAGTACTATCGAAGTAATCGCCAATTGTATTAGGTCTAGTGTTGAAAACCTGTTCGAATAAGCGGTTTATGAGCCAAAAACGAGGTTTTTCCTTGGTGTTCTTTAAAGCTTTCTTTAACCTACCATCATCAAAGGCTTCGTTGCCATCAAACTCAATCTTATTGATTTTGACTTTACCCTTTGTATCAACTATAAAGTTTAATCCAACTCCATCTGTTAGAAGGCTATCTGCATTTTGCTCCGTTTTTACTGCAACATTCAAAAAACCTTTTTCGATGTAGTATTTCTTAATTACCAACTCAGAGTTTTTTATCAAGGCCGAACTAGCCACCTTACCCTTTACATTCAGCTGCTCTTCTAACTCCGAGGCTTGACCAGAGCCAACACCTGATACTCTGTATCTTAGAATTCTTGGGCGCTCCGTAATTCTTACCTCAATAAAGGCTCTGTCTCCTTCAGTTTTTGTTAACCAAAATTGTACGTCTGCAATGATTCCCTGATTCCACAATTTTTTAATAGCATCAGAAACTTGGCGGCCTGGAATAGCAATTCTATCGCCCACTTTTATTCCTGCAAAAGAGGTCAAAGCTCTTTCGTCCAATACATTTAGCCCAGTGAACTTAATGTCTGCTACCTCAAAAACTTTAGGGTTTGAATAATCGATTTGAACACCTTCGCCAGCATTTACCCCATATCTCACTTGAGCCATAGCACTGCCAAAGGCAAGCATAAGGAGGCATATAGCTACTATTACTTTTCTCATTCCCGAACTCACTTCTTTATCTGCTCGCTAGTTTTTCCAAATCTTCTTTCTCTTTCTTGGTATGAGATTATGGCCTCATACAAGTGCTCTTTTCTGAAATCAGGCCAGAGCGTATCCGTTATAAAGAACTCGGTGTAAGCCATCTGCCAAAGCAAAAAGTTACTAATTCTCTGTTCTCCACTTGTTCTTATTAACAACTCAGGATCTGGAGTTCCTGAGGTAACCAAATACTTATCTATTGTACTTTGTGTTATGTCTTCAGCTTCTAGCTTACCTTCCTTCACCTCCTCGGCTATGCGCTTAGTGGCTTGGGTGATGTCCCATTTTCCACTGTAGCTCAAAGCTAGCACTAAGGTCATGCGGCTGTTTCCACTTGTTTTTGCAATGGCTTCTGACAGCTGTTTCTGACACTTTGGTGGCAAGCTGGCTTTATCTCCAATGGTATCTAATCTGATATCATTGTCCATTAAGGTCTTGATTTCACTGCTCAGTGTTGAAACTAAAAGCTCCATTAAAGCAGTTACCTCTAGTTTAGGTCTGTTCCAATTTTCTGTGGAGAAGGCGTAAAGAGTTAAGTACTCAACGCCCAATTCGGCACATCCTTCTGTAACATCGCGAACAGCTTTGATGGCATTTTTATGCCCAAATACTCGGGCAGCACCTTTTTTCTTGGCCCAGCGGCCATTACCATCCATGATTACTGCTATGTGCTTAGGAAGACTTTCCTGCCTGATATTTTCCTTCATCTACACACTTCTCGAAAATGCGAGTGCGAAGGTACAAAAATGAACCAGCTTTTTAAATGCTAATGTTCTCTTTGTCAACTAGATTAGAAGAAGGGCTTCCAACAGACAATTTTATAGAAAGTATAACTCAAGGAAATGGAGGTATTGAACATCCAATCGTCATCGTTCGGATTACCACCTCTATAGTTCTTAATATTTGGGCTATTGGCCGAAACGTTATCTATTAAGTCGGAGTTGGTTTTTATGGCAGAAGTTGAAATTCCCAAGACCCATCTTCTGTCGAGCCTTAACTTCACTCCTACTCCAACAGGTATTCTGAAATTCATTCCAGTATTATAGTTGTTGAAGTCTTGGTCTTGCCCTTCCATGCGATACAAACCTGCACCAAAAAACACATAAGGACTCCAAAACTGTTGAAGCTTATCATTTCTATAGTTCAAAAAATGATACTCCAACAAAAGGTCTGTCATCAGAAAACTCCCATCAAAAGAGGCTGCTCTATTAGCTGAAAACACGTCAAAAGCTTCATCATCGACACCTTTAATTTTACCAATACCGGCAGAGATTCTATAGCTCACACCATCATTGATATGCCTTCTGATGAAAAACTGTCCGCCAAGGGCATTATTGCTGAAATCGTATTTGCGCACAACATCTCCAACGTAGTTATTGGCGCCTATTTCAATACCTATCTCTGACATTTGAGCTTTCGCACTGAGCGAAGCAAGCCCAAAGCATAGAAACAGCAAGAACTTCTTAAAAGACAGAATATCCGTACGATATGAGCGCAAGCTAGACAAAGAGAGTTTTATGTTTAGGAGTGGTTGAGTTAAATATTGTTAAGTCAATTTCGGGCATCTAAGCCCCAATTAAGCTTCTGTCGCAGAGTGTCAAAATACCGTGTCTCTGGGAATCGAACGAGCTTTGCTTCGAATTCTTCTCTCTTAACGGAAATTTCTACCGAATCGTCTACACTCTGAGATCGAGAGTCTAAAGAAACCATAAACTGACTACTTCTTCCCTCAATTTCAAAGGTAATCTCACTTCTATCTGAAAGAATGATTGGCCTAACATTAAGATTATGAGGACAGACTGGAGTAATAATAAAATTCTTTAGGCTCGGATGAATAAGAGGCCCTCCGCAGCTAAGAGAATAGCCTGTAGACCCTGTAGGGGTAGAAACTATAAGGCCATCGGCCCAATAAGAATTTAGGTAGTCACCATCTACATAGGTGTGAACCACAATCATGGATGAGGTTTCCTTTTTAACAATGGTGAGTTCATTTAACCCAAAGTTAAATGGCTCAAATAGGCCTCTATTGGAGTCTACATGAATTAAAGACCTATTTTCTATATCGTAGGTGCCCGCCACTAACTTATTTAAGGCTGACTGTATATCGTTTCTAGGAATTGTTGCCAAAAAACCCAATCTACCGAGATTAATACCAACAATTGGCGTTTCTGCATCATTAGTATAAGTAATGGTATCTAGTATTGTACCATCTCCTCCTAAACTTAAAACAAAATCATAATCGGAGAGATCTTCTCCTCTTCTAAACGATTTTAATCCATGAGTACTGAACTCTCTTTCATTTAAGTCTTTTTTATACTCCTCTGAAATACTTAGGTGAATGCCATCTTGCTGAAGATGTTCTATAATGTCGGAAATACAGCCTTGAGCTTCAGGCCCTGTGCTTTTTCCGTGTATGGCTATTTTCATGGATTACATTAGATATTGAGGTACTTCATAAGCAGATCATACCTTTCTCTGTCATTGGTTTTTGTTTCTTCTTCTTGAAACCTACCAATAATTCTGTAGCCAAACCTTTCTAAAGACGCGGCTATGTGTGATACCTCTGTTTGATTGATTTTCAACGTAACTCTGAGCATAGAGTTATCGGATATGTCTCTATTGACTGTTACACTTAGTACTCTGGCATTTTCTCCTTCCACCAAGCGTGAAATTTCTGCCAAAGAATAATCTCTGTAACTCACTAAGAGCACTAAAATTGCCCCCTGATCTTGGACAGCAGTAGAGTCTGCAATGGCCTTAATTGTATCTTCAATACCAACTACTCCTAAAAAACCTCCTTCAGCCGAAAGCACCGCCACCATTTGAGAATCGCAATCAGATGCCATTCTTATGATGTCATAAAAATGTTGGTGTTCTGTAACCATACACCCCAAATCTTCTAGCTCATAATCTCTAACTAGCTTTTTAGGGTCGTTATCGTCAAGAATAATGTCTTCTGAAATGAAGCCTAGAAATTTTCCCTTCTCAATAACTGGCAACTGATTTGTTCGCAGCTCTTCCATCCAAATAATGGCTTTTTCGCCATCGTCTGTTGGTTTCAAAGGGGGAATCATGTGATTTACTAAGTTTGCTGCTACCATATCGGTTATCTCAACACTGTTAAGTGGCCGAAAGTTCTACTTTTTCCACTAGGGCAGTTCAAACAATATTATAAAAACTAGCCCAATTTCTAAGCATTTCTATTCCGTATTCTGTCAGAACTGCCTCAGGGTGAAACTGAATGCCGCTCAACATTAGGGCTTCAGACTCCATTGCCATTATTTCTTTCTCGACTGTTTTAGCCGTTGTCTTGAAACCTTCTGGTAGATCTTTCAAAACCAAAGAATGATAACGAACTACATTGAATTTTTCTGGCAAGCCGTTAAAAACGATGCTTTCCTCTGTACGAATGGTAGAAAGCTTACCATGCATAGGCCTGATTGCTTTTGTCAACCTAGCGCCTTGCAGCATACCTAAAGCCTGATGACCAAGACAAATCCCTAAAATGGGAGTCTTTCCAAGAAAACTCTTTGCAATTTTTAAAAGCTGGCCCGCAGTTTCTGGCGTTTCTGGACCGGGCGAAAGAACAACTCCAGAATATTCCTTCTCAAAGAATTTATCAAAGGGCTGGTCATTTCTCAGCACATCTACCTCAACATTCAATTGTTGGAAATAGTCTACTAAGTTGTAAGTAAACGAATCGTAATTATCTACTAGGAGGATCAAGCTGGAGAGAGTAATTCTTTGATAGAATCGAGCATTTCTTGGGCAAATGGAAGCACCACATCAAGGCTAGCAATAAGCTTTGGCCCAAGTTCAGTTAGGAACGGATAAAGTACCAATTCCTCTTCCTGACCAGGTAGCTCAATTCCAAAATTGTTGACTAGCCAAAGCAAAATACTCACTCCAATAGCCCACTTAACTAAGCCAAGAATAGCTCCAGCAAACTTATCGAAACCACCAAGAAGCGTTAAATCAATCATCTTCTTGAGTAGTTTGCCCAACATGTTCACCAGTATAATTATGGCCAGAAATATGACCAAAAAAGAAATGAAGGGTAAAAGCTGATCAAAATCCTCAAAATATTCGGACAAATAAACCATGCCCGTTTCCATCAGCTTAAACCCGCCAATAATAGCTAGCACAAAAGCTAAGACACCAAAAATCTCAAGCAAAAGTCCTTTCCTGAAGCCCAACACAGCTCCAAAGACCAAAGGAATAAGTAAGATGATGTCTAGGGTTTTCAATTACTTAGTAAGCAAAGTTTTTACCATGGTAGAGATAGCTTTTCCATCGGCTTTACCAGCTAATGCTTTTGTAGAAGCACCCATTACTTTACCCATGTCTTGAGGGCCAGTGGCTCCTACTTCTGCAATAATTTTTTGCAACTCAGATTTTAATTCTTCTTCAGAAAGCTGCTTCGGAAGGTAACGCTCAATTACTTCAGCTTCGTCCATTTCAACCTTATATAGGTCTTCTCTTCCTTGTTCTTTATAAATAGCAGCAGAATCTTTTCTCTGCTTTACAGCTTTGGCCAACAGTTTCATTTCGGCATCAGAAGATACTTCTCCTCCACTACCTTTGTCTGTTTCTGCCAAAAGAATCATTGATTTTATAGATCGAAGTGCTTTTAACTCTTCCTTATTTTTAGCCAACATGGCTTTCTTGATATCTGAGTCAATTTGCTGTTTTAGGCTCATGATGAAATATTATTCAGAGATTTGAAATCATTAACTTGCGCACAAAGTTATGCAATAAAGCCAATTTGAATGACTAGACTAAGTGTGAACATCAATAAGGTAGCTACTATTAGAAATGCAAGAGGAGGAAACAACCCGAATGTAGTGCAGGTAGCCAAAGATGCGGAGAGATTTGGGGCGCAGGGAATTACCATTCACCCAAGGCCAGATGAAAGACACATTACTACTAAAGATGTCTATGATCTGAAGGATGTGGTTACCACTGAATTCAACATTGAGGGTTTTCCAGACGATAGATTTCTAAAAATTTTGGACGAAGTAAAGCCAAACCAAGCCACACTGGTTCCAGACCCTCCCCACGTTTTAACCTCTAATGCAGGTTGGGATACCATTAACCGAGCAGATGAATTAAAGCCCATCATTGAGCAGATAAAAGCTATGGGCATAAGGGTTTCTATTTTTGTGGAGCCTGAGATAGAAATTATTGAAGGTGCGCATGCTTTAGGTACAGACAGAATTGAACTCTACACGGAGATGTATGCTACAGGTTTCAAACAGAACCCTGAAGAAGCCATAGCTAAATATGCCTCCGCTGCTGCTAAAGCACATGAATTTGGTATTGGCATCAATGCAGGTCACGATTTAGACCTAGACAACCTGAACTACTTAGTAAAAACAATTCCACATATAGATGAAGTATCCATTGGACACGCACTCATTTGCGATGCGCTGTACTATGGACTAGAAAACACCATTCAACTTTATTTGAGAGCACTCAAAGTATGACATTACTGAATCATAAAATTCTTGGAGAGGGGGAGCCTCTTGTCATTCTTCATGGGCTTTTCGGCTCACTAGACAACTGGATGACCCTAGGTAAAAAATGGGCCGAGGATCGTCAGGTTATTCTGGTAGATCAGCGAAATCATGGCAATTCTTTTCATGCCGATGAATTCAACTACCAGTTAATGGCTCAAGACTTGCAAAAGCTGCTTAGCCACCTCAAAATCACCAAGGCTACAATTTTAGGCCACTCAATGGGAGGTAAAACTGCGATGCAATTTGCTATACAGTACCCAGAAAAAGTTGAGAGGCTTATCATTGCTGACATTGGACCAAAGTTTTATCCTGTCCATCACCAGACAATTCTTAAAGGATTCTACTCTGTGCCGGTAAATGAAATAAAGTCTAGAAACGAAGCGGACGATATTTTATCGAAACAAATCACCGAGTTTGGAATTAGACAGTTCTTGTTGAAAAACTTGGCTCGAGATAAAAACGGCTTCAGCTGGAAAATGAACTTAGATGTAATTGCCAAGAACATTGAAGAAGTAGGTAAAGCACTCAATCAAAATGCGACTTTCGATAAGCCAACCCTTTTTGTGAGAGGTGGTAATTCGGACTACATTACGAATGATGATGCCAACATGATTCATTCCATCTTCACCGATTCTAAGCTAGAAACAATAGATGGTGCTGGTCACTGGTTGCATGCCGAAAAGCCAGATGAATTCTTCGAATTGATTAACTCATTTCTCAACTAAGATGGAAAAAGGAGTCGTATACCTCATACCCAATGTAATTTCTGCTGAAACTCAAGAAGCTGTAATTCCGGCACATGTAAGAAGTGCTATTTTAGAGACTGACATCTTTTACGTTGAAGACTTAAGAACTGCAAGAAGGTATGTGAGTAGCCTTAAGCTTGGCTTGACAATCGAAGAACTAGACTTTAGAATTCTCGATAAGAAAACCTCTTTTGAAGACTGCTTCGAAATTGCTCAAATAGCTCTGGAGGGGAAAAACCTTGGAGTTATTTCTGAAAGTGGTTGCCCAGGTGTTGCTGATCCTGGAGCCAGACTAGTCCATATGGCTCAGCAATTGGGCATAAAATGTAAGCCACTTGTTGGCCCATCTTCGATTCTAATGGCTTTAATGGCTTCTGGATTCAATGGTCAATCTTTTGCTTTTCATGGTTACTTGCCAATAGATAGGAAAGAACGCCAACAGAAGATCAGACAATTAGAAAAAGAATCAAAAGAAAAAGATCAGACTCAGATTTTCATGGACACGCCATATAGGAACGAAGCCTTACTATTAGATATAATCAAAGTGGCTCGAGCCGATTCATTCCTATGTGTGGCCAGAGATATTACTGGTGAAAAGGAACTAATAAGAACCAAATCGGTTGCTAAATGGACCGCCAAAGAAATAGACCTGAAGAAGATACCAACCATCTTTTTGCTTTATGCCAACTAGAGTTCTCTAATTTCCTTTTACAGTTCTAACTATAAACCTATTTTTGCAGCCTTAAATAATAAATTATGCCATATCTATTTACCTCAGAATCAGTGTCTGAAGGACACCCAGATAAAGTAGCCGATCAGATTTCTGATGCGCTAATCGATAACTTTTTGGCCTTCGACCCTGACTCAAAAGTTGCTTGTGAAACCTTGGTTACTACCGGACAAGTGGTTTTAGCAGGCGAGGTAAAGTCTAACACCTACCTAGACGTTCAGAGAATTGCCAGAGAAATGATTGAGAAAATTGGCTACACGAAAGCCGAATATCAATTCGACAGCAAATCTTGTGGTGTACTTTCTGCCATTCACGAGCAGTCTGAAGATATCAACCGTGGAGTTGACAGAGCTTCTAAAGAAGAGCAAGGCGCAGGTGACCAAGGGATGATGTTTGGTTATGCAACTAACGAAACTGAAAACTACATGCCTTTGGCATTAGACCTTTCTCATAAAATTCTTCAGGTGTTAGCCGATTTAAGAAGAGAAGGAAAAGAAATAACCTACTTGAGACCAGACGCAAAATCTCAGGTAACTATTGAATATTCTGATGACAACGTTCCCACAAGAATCGATGCGATTGTAGTTTCTACACAGCACGATGATTTTGATGAGGAAAATACGATGCTGGCTAAAATTAAGTCTGACATCATAAATATCTTAATTCCACGTGTAAAAGCATTACTGCCAGATCATATTCAGAAGCTATTCAATGATGACATCAAGTATCACATTAACCCAACAGGTAAATTCGTAATTGGTGGTCCTCATGGCGATACTGGTTTAACAGGTCGTAAAATTATTGTAGATACCTACGGTGGAAAAGGCGCTCACGGTGGTGGTGCATTCTCAGGAAAAGACCCATCGAAAGTTGACCGTTCTGCGGCTTATGCCACCAGACATATTGCAAAAAATTTAGTAGCCGCTGGCGTTGCCGATGAGGTTCTAGTACAGGTTTCTTACGCAATTGGTGTAGTTGAACCAATGGGTATTTACATCAACACCTATGGCACTTCTAAAGTAGGAATGAACGATGGCGAAATAGCTAAGAAGGTTTCTGAAGTATTCGACATGAGACCTTACGCCATTGAGACTCGACTAAACCTAAGAACACCTATTTATTCTGAAACTGCGGCTTATGGCCACATGGGTAGAAAGAATGAAGTAGTGAAAAAGACATTCATCAATGCTAGTAACCAACCAAAGGAGTTTGAAGTAGAGCTCTTTACCTGGGAAAAGCTAGACTACGTAGATAAAGTAAAAGAGGCTTTTGGTCTCTAAACAAAAAAAGCCCTGAAATTCAGGGCTTTTTTTTATGGATATGTTTACGAGTTAATGCGCGAGCATTTTCTCTTTGTGCTTCTTAATTTGTCTTCTTAGGGCTTCGGTACAGTGGTCTGTAGCCGCTTCAAACGAACCATTGGTTTTGGTGGCAAACAACTGCTCACCTGGTATATTCAGTTTAATCTCAACTGTCTTATTCTCAATACCCTCATTATTCAATCTGAGAATTACTTCTGCATCGATAGTCCTATCATAAAAAGTATCTAGCTTATCGAGTTTCTTCTGGATAAAATCGATCAACTTAGCATCTGCATCGAAGTGGAGTGATTGAACTTGTACTTTCATCTTTCTATTATTTAAAGGGTTAAACTTATGCCTTTGGATGAGCCTGATCGAAAACCGACTTGAGCTTCTCCAAAGAGTTATGTGTATAAACTTGCGTGGCCGCCAAACTGCTATGTCCTAATAAATCTTTCACCGCATTCAAATCGGCTCCTTTATCTAAAAGGTGGGTTGCAAAAGTATGGCGCAACGCATGAGGGCTCTTCTTATCCAATGACGGCACCTGATTGAGGTACTTTCTAACTATTCGGTAGATCATCATCGGGTATGCCTGCCCTCCATTCTTATTAACGATCAAATATGAATTCTGATCGTGTGAAAAGACATGATTTTTCTCAGCAATTAGATTTTTTAACAACTCATTCAAACGCTTAGAAACAGGGATTATGCGCTCTTTATTGCGTTTTCCTAGTACCTTAATGGTTGACTCTGAGGACTTAAAGTCGGAAACCTTGAGTCCTAAAAGCTCCGAAAGTCGAATGCCTGTTCCATAAAGTAATTCTAGAATAATTTGTTCTGTTTTCCCCTCAAAGGAATCTTCAAAAACAAGTCTATCTAAAAAAGTAGAAAATTCTTCTTCATTAGCGAAGCCAGGCAACTCCTTTTTCACCTTTAAAGACTTAATCTTCTGTGTAGGGTCCTTGGTTATAGACTCTCGCTTGAGCAGGAATTTATAGAACGACCTCAGTGAGGCAATCTTTCTATTGACCGTTCGTGCCGAAGTGCCTTCGTCCATTAAGGATAAAACCCAAGAACGAATCATTAGCTGCGTGGCCTCAGATAAACTTGAAATGTTGAATTGCTGCTGAGCGTATTGCTCAAATTGATTTAAGTCGTTTTGGTACGACTTAACGGTGTGTTGGCTGTACCGTTTTTCGAATGATATGTATCTAAGAAAGGAATCTATCATGCTAGTACTGCGTCTTTACACACAGTACTAACATAATAATTTATAACTACTAAAGAAATGGATTAGTAGTTTTCTTTGGCGTACATCTTTTGCTTGTATGCAGCCTTGATTTTCTCTGTTCTGCGAGTAACGGAAGGCTTCTCAAATTGAGTTCTAGATCTCAATTCTCTAAGTACTCCGGTTCTTTCGAATTTCTTCTTGAAACGCTTAAGCGCTTTGTCGATTGATTCGTTTTCTTTTACGTTAATTACGATCATAACTTAATAACACCTCCTCTCATTCGGGCTGCAAAGGTATACAATTAAACCCGAATGCAATGTTAGTCATTAAAATTATTTCAATAACGATCTGGAAATCACCAGTTTTTGTATCTCTGAAGTACCTTCTCCAATAGTGCAAAGCTTAGAGTCTCTGTAATACTTCTCTACAGGGTAGTCTTTAGTATAGCCATAACCTCCAAAAATTTGAACAGCCTCATTTGAGAAGGAAACAGCACACTCAGAGGCAAAATACTTAGCCATGGCAGACTCTTTTGTCATTGGCTTACCATCGTTTTTCAACTGTGCCGCTCTGTAAGTCAACAATTTAGCAGCCTCAAGCTCTGTAGCCATATCTGCCAATTTGAATGAAATACCTTGGAAGTTGAAAATCGGCTGGTTGAACTGATGTCTTTCTTGAGAGTAAGCCAAAGCCGCTTCAAAGGCTCCTTCTGCAATACCCAAACTCAAAGCAGCAATTGAAATTCTTCCTCCATCTAGAACCTTCATTGCCTGAATAAATCCTTCACCAACATTTCCTAAAAGGTTCTCTTCAGGAATACGACAGTCTTCAAATATCATTTCGGCAGTCTCTGAAGTTCTCATTCCGAGTTTATCTTCCTTTTTACCTGCTTCAAATCCTTTTGTTCCTCTTTCAACCACAAAAGCGGTCATACCATGAGAATCACCTACTTCACCAGTTCTGGCAATTACTACAGCAATATCTCCAGACTTGCCATGGGTAATCCAGTTTTTGGTTCCGTTCAACACCCACTCATTACCGTCTTTTTTGGCAACAGTCTTCATGTTTCCAGCATCAGAACCAGTGTTTGGCTCGGTTAAGCCCCAAGCACCAATCCACTCTGCTGTAGCTAGCTTCGGCAACCACTTTTTTTTCTGATCTTCATTACCAAAAAGAAGAATATGGCCTGTGCAAAGAGAATTGTGCGCAGCCACTGAAAGGCCTATTCCTGGATCTATTTTAGCGATTTCAGACACCACAGTGATGTACTCATCATAAGTAAAGCCTGATCCTCCATATTCTTGAGGAACCAAAACCCCCATGAGACCGAGCTCACCGAACTTTTTGAAAATATGAACTGGGAACTCTTGCTTATCGTCCCATTCATTTCTGAAAGGAGCTATTTCCTTCTCCCCAAAGTCTTTAATCATATCAGCGATCATGCGCTGATTTTCATTCAACTCAAATTCCATATCTATTATAGTTTGTGGAAATTTATCAATTTCATTTCGCCAAACAAACGATCGTTAGGCAAAATAGTTTAACGTTATTTTTCTGCCATTCGCCTTTCCATAAGCTGGCATTCAACTAAATTGCCTTTAAGGATTCTATATAGACCGTACTTTTAAGTAAAAAAAACAACCATGAAAAAGCTATTGATAACAGGAGGCGCAGGATTTATCGGAAGTCATGTGGTTAGACTGTTCGTTAATAAATATTCAGACTACCACATTTACAATCTAGATGCGCTGACTTATGCAGGCAACTTAGAAACACTGAAAGATGTTGAAGAAGCTCCTAACTATACTTTTGTTAAAGGAGACATTGTAGACGCCTCTTTTATCGATGAGCTTTTCGATACACACCAGTTCGATGGCGTTGTTCACCTAGCAGCTGAGTCTCATGTAGACAGATCTATCTCCGACCCTTTGGCTTTCGTTAGAACCAATGTAATAGGCACTGTCAATCTGCTAAACTCAGCGAAAAGAATTTGGGCAGATAATTTCGATAGAAAGCGGTTCTACCACATTTCTACTGACGAAGTATATGGCTCTTTAGGGGAAACAGGCTTCTTTTTAGAGTCTACCTCCTATGATCCTCAATCGCCATATTCAGCCTCAAAGGCAAGTTCAGATCATTTTGTGAGAGCTTATGCCAATACTTACAAACTTCCTGTAGTAATCTCCAACTGCTCCAATAACTACGGACCGAATCAGTTTCCTGAAAAGCTACTTCCTCTTTGTATTCATAACATCAAGAATAATAAGCCTCTGCCAATTTATGGAAAGGGTGATAACATTAGAGACTGGCTGTACGTGGTAGACCACGCAAGGGCCATTGATGATATTTACCACAAAGGCCAAGCAGGAGAAACCTACAACATTGGTGGGTTTAATGAGTGGAAGAATTTAGACATTGTAGAACTGCTTTGCGATGTAATGGACAAGAAGTTGGGCAGAGAAGTAGGAGAATCTAGAAAGCTAATCACATTTGTAAAAGATAGAGCGGGGCACGATAAGAGATATGCCATTGATGCTTCAAAGATTAAAGATGAATTAGGCTGGGAACCTTCGCTTCAGTTTGAAGAAGGTCTTGAAAAAACCGTAGATTGGTACTTATCCAACCAAGAGTGGCTGGATCATGTAACTTCAGGTGATTACAAGAACTACTACAAAAAACAATATCAGCAATGAAAGGAATTATTCTAGCAGGAGGTTCGGGCACTAGGCTTTATCCTTTGACGTACGCAGTAAGCAAGCAGCTTATGCCAGTGTACGATAAGCCAATGATCTATTATCCGCTATCTATACTAATGCTCTCTGGAATTAGAGAAATATTGATCATTTCTACCCCGCATGACTTGCCGAATTTTCAAAAACTATTGGGAGATGGCAGCCAAATTGGCTGTTCATTCAGTTATGCTGAACAACCAAAGCCAGAAGGATTAGCACAGGCCTTTACCATTGGAGCCGATTTTATAGGCAACGATAAGGTAGCCCTCATTTTAGGTGACAACATATTCTATGGCTCAGGTTTGCCCAAGCTATTGAAAGAAAATGCGGATCCAGATGGCGGTATAGTTTACGCCTACAGGGTAAACGACCCAGAAAGATATGGTGTGGTTGAGTTTGATGATGAGATGAACGCCATCTCTATAGAAGAGAAGCCAGAAAACCCTAAATCTAACTGGGCTGTTCCTGGAATCTACTTCTACGATAACCAAGTGGTGGAAATAGCTAAAAACCTTAAGCCAAGCCCAAGAGGTGAATTAGAAATCACGGATGTGAACCGAAAGTACTTAGAAATGGGCAAGCTGAAGGTGAGCACTATGGATAGAGGTACGGCCTGGCTAGACACCGGAACCATAGACTCCCTAATGCAAGCAGGGCAGTTCGTTCAGATTCTGGAGAAAAGACAAGGCATTAAGATTTCTTGTATCGAAGAAATAGCCTACCGAATGGGTTACATCACCGCAGAAAAACTACAAGAGATTGCCAAACCTCTAGAAAAATCTGGCTACGGTGAATACCTGTTGAACCTACTTAAAGGTTAATTACTCATTATAAAGAACAGTAAGAACAACATGTGCAACGGCAGATAAGGTCTCCTTACTAATGATGGACATGTTGTCTTTTTCAGTATGGTGATAGTCACCAAACCCATTTAATTCAGGACGATAGTCAAGAATATCAATCATTGGTATTCTAGCAATTTCGTTAACAAAAACGTGGTCGTCAATAATGCCAGAAAAGCCTATTTGCTTCACAAAGTATTGTTCATACCCGAGTTGGTGAGCCACGTCCCAAGTTTGCTCCAAGGTTCTGCTGGCGTATTGTTTCGAAGCTCCATCGTAGTAAAAGGTTGCTCCTTCAGCACCCACCATATCTAAAAGTATACCATAGTAAGCACTATAATTTGCTTGGTGCTTGTTCTTACTCCAATACTGAGAGCCTAAGCAGTACCAGCTTTGCTTACCAAATTCCTCAGGGTCAACGCCCATACCATTTACTTCATGCTCCCCCCAGTCTTCTCCATCAAAAAGGATCATATCTACACCAACAGAGGGTGGGTTTGGCCCGCTCATGATTCTCGCAATTTCTAAAAGAACAGAAACACCACTGGCCCCATCATTCGCCCCGTCAATTTCTACCATATTGTTATCCGAATCTTTATCTCCGAAAGGTCGAGTGTCCCAATGAGCTGCTAGCAATATTCTCTTTTTACTTTCTGGGTTAAACGAAGCCACTATATTCTTTAGCTCTACCTCTGTTCCATCATAAACCCTATCAGTAAATTCTTGAACGGTCACCTTTGCCCCATAGGCTTCAAACTTATCTACAAACCAGTTTGCCGCCTCTCGGTGTGCCTCTGTGTTAGGCACTCTAGGGCCAAAGTCTACTTGTTTTTGCGTAAACATGTAGAGCGAATCGGCATTGGGTTTTGGAGCCTCTTTAAGCACTGTTTGCTTGCTAGAAGAACGAGAGCTACCCTCCTGACTTCCACAAGAAAGGGTGGCAAAAGTCAATGACGCCAGAAGAAACAAGAATAAATTTTTCATAAATCTGCTTTGAAGCCTAAAAATAGAGGCATTTCTTATAAACTACGAATGAATCAGCTTTTTGATTTGAAATAAAAATCTACTACTTTTGCACCACTTAATGGTTATTTTCCAGAGGGGACACAAAGTCCCCTCTTTCTTTATTACCAATGAAAGAGTTAACAGAATCGATAAAAGAGTTAGCAGAAACACATTTAGAGGATGATTCATTCTTCATTGTCGATGTGATTTCAAAGGGAATAAGCGGAAAAACTAAGATTCTGGTATTGCTAGATAATGATGAAGGAGTAAACATAGATGACTGTGCTACCCTTAGCAGAAAACTGGCTGAAGATATTGAGTTAGAAGATCTCATAGATGTAGCTTATGTTCTTGAGGTTTCATCTCCTGGGCTAGATCACCCACTCTCTTCTGTTAGGCAATACAAAAAGAATGTAGGCAGACGGTTAAAGGTTAAGCTTACTTCTGGCGCTATGCTAGAAGGGGCACTCAATGCCGTAAACGAGGAGGCCATAACATTGGCCGCTGAGCGTAAAGAAAACAAAAAGAAATTGATTGAAGAGAAAGAAGTTCCTTTCTCCGAAATTGAAAAAGCTAATGTGTTAGTGTCATTTAAGTAAATAAAATGGACAGTGGAATTTTAATTGAGTCGTTTGCAGATTTTGCAAAGCAGAAAAACGTAGACAGACCTACCATGATCAGAATTCTGGAAGATGTTTTCAGAACGATGATCAGAAAGAAATTCGAAGTAGATGATAATTTCGACATTGTCATCAATGCCGATAGAGGTGACCTTGAAATCTGGAGGTTCAGAGAAATTGTAGACGATAACTCTGAAGACATCTGGGACTACGATAAAATTAGCTTGACTGACGCCAGAAAAATTGAACCAGATTTTGAAATCGGTGAAGAAGTGGCAGAAGAAATCAAATTAGAAGATTTCGGAAGAAGAGCTGTTATGACTGCTCGTCAGACACTAATCCAAAGAATTAAAGACCTTGAGAAAGACATCCTTTACCAAAAGTACAAAGATTTGGTTGGGGAAATTATTTCTGCTGAGGTATACCAAATACTAGGAAGAGAAGTGCTTTTAATAGATGGTGAGGGCAATGAGCTGTCACTACCTAAATTCGAGCAAATCTCTAAAGACAGATTTAGAAAAGGAGACAATGTTCGCGCCATTGTGGACAGAGTTGAAATGATTAACGGAAACCCCAAAATCATCCTTTCTAGAACATCAGGAGAATTCTTAGAAAGACTTTTCGAAAGCGAAGTTCCAGAAGTATTCGATGGTCTAATTACCATCAAAAAAGTGGTTCGTGAGCCAGGTGAAAGGGCTAAAGTTGCTGTTGAATCTTATGACGATAGAATTGATCCGGTAGGTGCCTGCGTGGGGATGAAAGGATCTAGAATTCATTCAATTGTTCGAGAGCTACAAAACGAAAACATCGATGTTATCAATTTTACAGATAACATGGAGCTATATATTTCCAGAGCTCTTAGCCCTGCGAAAATCTCTAGCATGAAAATACTAACTGATGAAGGAAGAGTCTCAGTTTACCTAAAACCAGATCAGGTTTCTCTTGCTATTGGTAAGGGAGGCCAGAACATTAAACTAGCCTCAAAACTAGTTGGCCTTGAAATAGATGTATTCAGAGAGTTGAATGAATACGAAGAGGAAGATGTAGATTTGGATGAATTTGCAGATGAAATCGATAGCTGGATTATCGATGAATTGAAAAGAATTGGTTTGGATACTGCCAAGAGTGTTCTAGCCCTAGCTCAAGAAGATATTGTGAGAAGAACTGAGCTAGAAGAAGAAACAATAAAGTATCTGTTTGAAATTTTAAAGAAAGAGTTCGAACAATAATAGAGTTTTATATAACCTTAAAAAGAGGGATATTTGAGTATGTCAGAAGAAAAAATGATGAGGCTCAGCCAGGTGGCGAGGAAATTGAACGTAGGTAGAAATACCATCGTAGATTTTCTTTCGGCAAAAGGCTTTTCCGTAGATAGTAGCCCCAACGCCAAAATATCATCAGAACAGTATGATATGTTGGCCAAGGAGTTTGCTGCGTCTGCCCATGAAAAGGAAGAAGCCTCTCATCTAACCATTGGAACCAAGCATGTAGAAGACATGGTCATTGATTCTAGTGGTGTGACTACAGAGCCTAAAAAAGAACCGGCTAAAAAAGAAGAGCCTAAACCTGCTCCAACTCCTCCCCCTACTCCTGAAGAAAATAAGGTAGAGGAGAAAAAACCAGAGCCAGAGGTTAAGCCAGAAGCCGAAAAGCCTAAAGAAGCTCCAAAAGAAGAGCCTAAAAAAGAACCAGCTAAGAAAGAGGAGCCTGCTCCTGAAGCTGAATCTAAACCTGAGGCTGCCCCTAAAGCCAAAGAGGTAGAGCAGAAAAAAGAAGAGGAAAAACCAGAAGAAGAAAAGAAAACTGGCCTCAGAGTGCTCGGAAAAATAGACCTCAATAAAGGCAAGAAGAAAGAAGAAAAGCCTAAACAACAACCTAAGAAGGAAGAGAAAAAAGCTGAAGCTCCTAAGAAAGAAGAGCCAGCCAAACCAGCCGAGCCAGAGAAATATCAGGCAAAAGCAGACTCTCTTCGTGGTCTTAAGGTTCTTGGTAAGATTGAGCTCCCTACTGAAAAGCCTAAGAAGTCTAAAGACGATGACAAGGACAAAAAAGGTGGAGATCAGAGAGGTAAAAGACCAAGAAAGCGTATTCAACAGACCAAAGTTGAAAGAGCTAACAAAGGTTCTAATGATAACCGCAGAGGCGGAAACCAAAACAGAGGCAGAAGACCTGCTCCTAAGGAAGAGCTTACTGATAAGGAAATTCAGGAGCAAATTAAGGAGACACTTGCTCGCCTAAGTGGTGGTAGTAAAGGAGGCGGTAAAAACCGTTCCAAATACAGAAAAGAAAAGAGAAGTGCCGCTGCAGAGGCTGCAGAGGAAGAAATGTTGAGACAACAAGAGGAAAGCAAAATCCTCAAGGTTACAGAGTTCATCTCTGCTAGCGATTTAGCAAGCTTAATGAACGTTTCTGTAAACGAAGTAATCTCAACTTGTATGTCTTTAGGTATGTTCGTCTCTATTAACCAGAGACTAGATGCTGAAGCCATCACTATTATCTCTGATGAATTCGGATACGATGTTCAATTCACATCGGCAGATGATGAGGTAGACGTTGTCGAAGAAGAAGATAAAGAGGAAGATCTTCAAGAAAGAGCTCCTATTGTAACCATCATGGGTCACGTTGACCACGGTAAAACATCCTTGCTAGATTACATTAGGGAAGCCAATGTAACAGCTGGTGAGGCTGGTGGAATTACCCAGCACATTGGTGCTTATGATGTAGAAACTAAAGACGGTAAGAGAATTGCCTTCCTTGATACTCCTGGTCACGAAGCCTTTACAGCCATGCGTGCAAGGGGTGCCAAAATTACTGACGTTGCCATTATTGTGGTAGCAGCTGATGATAACGTGATGCCTCAAACAAAAGAGGCAATCAATCACGCTCAGGTAGCTGAAGTGCCAATTGTAATTGCCATAAACAAGGTAGATAAGCCAACTGCTAACCCTGATAAGATTAGGGAAGAGTTAGCTAACCTGAACATTCTTGTAGAAGATTGGGGTGGTAAATACCAGTGTCAGGAAGTTTCTGCAAAAACAGGACAAGGAATTGAAGAGCTTCTAGAAAAAGTATTACTCGAGGCCGAACTACTTGAGCTTAAAGCTAACCCAGATAAATCTGGTGTTGGTACTGTGGTAGAAGCATCGTTAGATAAAGGTAGAGGTTACCTAGCAACCCTTATGGTTCAATCGGGAACTATGAAAGTGGGAGATGTAGTACTTGCTGGATCGCATTACGGTAAGGTAAAGGCTATGTTCGACCATAGAGGTAACAGATTAAAAGTTGTTGGTCCTTCAACTCCTGTTCAGATGCTTGGTTTAGACGGAGCACCACAGGCAGGTGATCGATTCAATGTGATGGAATCTGAACGTGAGGCTCGAGAAATTGCTAACAAACGAGAGCAAATTCTTAGAGAGCAAAGCGTTAGAACTAAGAAACACATTACACTTGATGAAATTGGTAGACGACTTGCCGTTGGTAACTTCAAAGAGCTTAACGTTATTGTTAAAGGTGACGTGGATGGTTCAGTTGAAGCATTAAGTGACTCACTACTTAAACTATCTACTGAGGAGGTTCAAGTGAACATTATCCACAAAGCAGTAGGTCAAATTTCCGAGTCTGATGTACTCTTGGCTACAGCTTCTGATGCGGTAATTCTTGGTTTCCAAGTAAGACCATCGGGCGGAGCTAGACGACTAGCCGAGAACGAGGAAATTGAAATTAGACTATATTCTATCATCTACGATGCCATTAATGAAATCAAGGATGCGATGGAAGGTCTACTTGAGCCTACAGAGAAAGAGGTTATTACTGGTAACATTGAGGTTCGTGAAACCTTCAAAATCTCTAAAGTGGGAACAGTTGCTGGTTGTTATGTAACTGAAGGCTTTGTGAAGAGACAAAACCAAATCCGTTTAATTAGAGATGGTATTGTAGTTTACACAGGAGACATTGGCCAATTGAAGCGTTTCAAAGACGATGTTAACGAAGTTAAATCTGGCTACGAATGTGGTCTGAGCATTAAGAACTTCAATGATATTAAAGTTGGAGACGTTATAGAAGGCTTCGAAATTCAAGAAGTGAAAAGAACGCTTTAAGACTTACTTTAAAGTATTAAAGACTCATAATGAAAGCGATTGGACTTATATTCAATCGCTTTTTCATTTTGAGCCGTAGTCCAAATAATTGCTCTTCTTATACTCATAGTTTGGGTCGAGCGGATGAAAAAAGATGGCACTTCCCTTTTTGTTCTCCTGGATGATCTCATAGATCAAGTCATTATCTACCAAAACAGGGTCGAAACGCAGCTTATACAATGGTTTTAGCTCAAAGGTGTTCTTTAGGGGTAGCAACTCATACAATTCATAGCTGTACTCCTTCTCCATTTTTCTAGCCTTGCGCTTATTCAATCCCTCAGGAATTTGAGTAATGTCTATTCGTTTTACGGCATAATGTTTCTTCAACTTAAAATCGAATAGATACTTCCAGCCTTCTATTCTTGCCTTTTTCAATGGAAACTGAAATTCTCTCGTCAGCTTAGGCTCCCCTGAAATATCTATAGAGAATATCTTACCAGCCTTTCGTTCATAGAATGTATAAGTATCTTGGTCTAAAGAGGCACTCAACCGGCCATAGATAGGATAGGTCATACGACTTAAACAACTCTTACTTTTATTAAATAATGATTGAATCAGGCCTTTATCATAAGCCCTTCCTTTATACTCTTCATACATTTCCATATTAAACATGTAAAGTGTATCTAGCTCATCAAAACCATATTTATAAGTCGGTGAAGAAAGAGAGCCTAAGGCTTCCAGTTTATTTCCATCAACATAATGATAACTAACACAATCACGGCTTTGGTCATACTTACTGCCAATTATGTAACCTCCTACTATGAAATTAGGCTCAATCATCTCATTATGAAAGGATACGTAACTTACGAAAGCAGATCGTATCTGGATTTTGTGCTCATCTAAAATATAGCTACCATATTCGCTCAAACCGCGAATACTAAAAGTTGAATCACTGGTTAGTAAAAAGTAATCGTTTCCCTCTACTTGAAGTGTATCGGTTACTACATTTTGTTCATTGAGTAAATAAACAAAACGTCTATTCTGTCTCTTTTCATCAGAAAAATGAAGCAGCTTCTGATCCTTCAGGATGTAAAGCTTTTCAAAAACCAAGTTCTCATTAGCGTAAACTAGGTTCCTAGGCAATTCTTGAGCAGCGCTGGATAAGGCAAGCAGGCCTAAAACAAGACTATAAATGATTTTTAGGTGCATCATTCTAAAGAAGTTTGTTCTAACAGAGTGTTTGCATAATTAGTTAAGTCTAATGTAAACTTAATGATGGTCGAGGCCTGCACAATTAGCAAACTGGGGTCACTAATATTCGTTCTATACAACATCAACGTGTTATTTCAATTTTATACTGAAGGTTGAACCTCTAAGAGAAAGATATCAATAGAAAGCAGCAGATTAACGCCACATTCTCAACATCATTCAAAAAGGTAAAATCCTACATTTATTCATTTGACCTTTCCCTTAGTCCCAATTGATAATACAGCGACAGGTCTTCATTAGCAGGCTCGAAAGGGTTCTTCAACCAAAGCTTTCCATTTGCAGTAAAAGCAATAGCTGGCAGTACCTTTTTACTAGGTATTTGAAAGTGGCCAATAGGTTTTAAGCCTAAATCGAAAATATCCACACTCCATTCACCCAACCATCTCGGATTCAATAAGCCATTATCACCAGCAACCTGCTGTTTATGCTTCATTAGTCTATAAATAACTTCATTTTCACTATCATGTATTAAAAAAATATATGCTGCTACATTATTCAACCAATCTTGTTCTTGTTGAAAATCGACATTTGAAGGGAGGCTTTCTGGAGAACCCGACCAATGATCAGAGTGGTAATTAACTACATAAAGTAAATCCCCAGTTTGATTGTTGTAAACCTGAATATCTGGACTTGTACTAAAATATACGTAAGATATATCATCAATGACTAATAAGCTCGGGTCATTGTAGAGAGAAAAGTTCACACCTTTTTTAAAGTGATCAGGGTAAACACCGTAAATGGACTTAAACTCATTATCTTCAATTGAGTAACTAGCGAAAGCCTTGTAATCATAATTATCATTTCGAGCATCTACCCACCGATAAGTATAGAGTTGTAGGGTTTTGTTTTTGGCGTTATAATATGGACCATTCATCAATCCTTGATCGGCATAAACATCATATTCTGTAAATCCGTCTGGTAGAGGGACGTTAGAGAATTCATATTTATTGATCTTTCTAGCTCGATTATTGAACAAATGAATGGCATTTTCATCAATACTTAGTATAAAAATACTATCGGCATTATGGTAGAAAAAGCCATCTATCATACCCTTAATTCCATCAGGTCCGTTTAACGCAAATTGAATTTGCTTTTCTGAAACTTTCGTAGTCAGATTGATAACATCTAAGGCGTGATCTCTGGAATTAATTCCTATCAAGAATGTAGTGTCATCTTTTTCAACTATTTGATAATCAGCATAATCACCTAGCACAAAATCACGAAGATTTAACGTATCTGCTGATACAAAATCTAAAGTCAAACTATCCAGCGGTGTAATTGTGCGAATCCAACCTGCATCAATTCTTGATTGATTCTGATTGGTGCAACTGATTATCAGTAGCAGTGAAACAAAATTCACAACCTTCATACTAAATAAGTTTATTCAACTAATCTGTCCGCAGCTACACTCAATCCCAAAACCCCACCCAAAAGGGAATATAAGCCTTAGCTGAGCAGTGAATTCTTTGATCGCATTCGCTCTCGTTTTCCTTTTACTACAATTCGAAGTACCATCATAATATACTTAACATCAAAAGGATACTCCGTCTGACAAATTATTCTAAGTACAATCCTTTTCTAGATCAAGACATTTAGAATCAATACTGGTTGGATTAGCTCTTATAGTTCGTGTTGTGTTAATCTAGCTAGTGTTGTCTAATGCTCGTGTGCACAAATCCGGATAAACTTCAGAAACGCCTGCCCGGACTCAAATTATACTTTTAATTAGAAAAATTAATCTTTTAAAGTCAAAAGGAAGGAGTGAATATTTTCATCATCAACTACACAAGGCATTTTTTTGATATGTGCAGGACTAATGTAGATCTTGAATGGCATGTACTTTAATGAGGACGAACGACAACAGAAAGGACGCAAGAATTTCGCTTCTAAAAATAAAACAACCCCTGATTTCTACCGAAGTCAGGGTTTTTTATTACCCCTTCTTTTTCCAGTTCAGCTTCTTAATAAGGCTATGAACCTTAGACTCTAGCTCCTTTAGTTCTTCTGGGGCTCCATCATAGTCAATGATTTTCTTATTTACCTCTTCATGGTTGAAGGTAATGGTAGTAGTTGGTAGGTCGGTCTTATTAGACTTGTATTCATTCTCAAAATCATCGAATTGAGACCCCTTAAAATCATTGACCAATGCCTTCAGTTCTTCTTTAGGTAGCTTTGCTTCGAAAGTACCTTCCATCTCAACAAACTGCCTAGCATTCAATAAAACCGAACCATCAGAGAATATTGAAATGTCATAATCAGGGCAAGTACCAAAGCAGGCTGTTTTATTCATGTAAATAACTGGCTCGCTCTCCGAAATGGTTTTAGCAGACTTACAACCGAGTATAAAAACTAGAAGAATCATTGAAAACTTTTTCATATTGAGTCTATTTACATGTTAACTTAACCAAAAATAGTTCTTATTCTAGGAGAACTGCGTTAGTTTAAAATAAACAATAAGCTATATCATGTACAGTTTGTACAAGTATGCTTAGAATAATTAATGTTGGCTTGCCGAGTCTAACCTTGAATTAAAGCTTATGAAAAAACTACTACTAACTATCACTTGCCTAATCTTGGTTAAGGTGGCAATTGCCCAAAAAATGGAGCGCTTAGATGCCAAGCCAGATATTATCTGTTATGCTGGTGACCATAGTACCTTCACCAAAATTCTCAGGAGAAACGATGCTCCGTATGCAAGCCCATCACCTTTTGGAGCCAATATGTTTAATTCAATAGCCCAAACTGGCGCCACCATTGAAGTAACTTATAATGGTTTTAGTGAGGAAGCTCAAGCGGCATTTCAACAAGCCATAGATATTTGGTCTGAGCTTATTTCTTCAGATGTAGTTATTAGAGTTGAAGCAACCTGGCAAGATATGGACGAAGGAGTTCTGGGAGGGGCAATTTGGAATACTGCCTACAGAAATTTTGAAGGAGCAAAAGAGCTTAATGTTTGGTACCCTGTGGCTATTGCCGAGAAAATGGCTGGGCAAGAATTAAACTCTCCTGATGAACCCGATATAGTTGCTACTTTTAACAAGGATGCACCGTGGTATTTAGGACTAGACGGGAACCCTAATAATGGAGAGTTTGACTTGGTTACCGTTGTTCTACATGAATTGGGCCATGGTTTAGGTTTTGTAGATAGCTTTGATGTTAATGATGAGGGCAATGGAAGCACCAACTTTCCACAACCGTTTATTTACGATTTAAGTGTTGAAAACACTGACGGTGATAACCTGACAGACCTGATTGGGAACCCGCAGGAGCTAGGAACAGAACTAACAAGTAATTCCCTTTTTTTCAATGCTCCCACAGCTGTTACCAATAGTGGTTCCAGACCAAGACTTTATGCTCCAACAAGCTATAATGCTGGTTCAAGCATAGCTCACCTAAATGAATCCACGTATCCTTCTGGCAACTCCAACTCATTAATGACCCCTCAAATAGCTCCAAATGAAGTTATTCATGATCCGGGGCAACTCACTATGGATATGTTTGGTGATATGGGTTGGGAATTCACCTATATCGATCACACTAATAGGCCTAATACAGAAGATATTCAAGCAGATAGTTATACCATAACCGCTTCAATAAGATCCGACATTGGGTATAAACCAGAAAGTATAAAGCTCTATTATAGCTTAGACGGTTTTACATCTGATAGTAATGTTTTGCCAATGACTACCACGGCAAACGCAGATGAGTTCACTGCTGAGATTCCCTCGGAAAAGGTAGAAGACCAAGTTTACACATACTATTTTGAAGTAGAGGATGTGAAAAACAGAGTCTTTACTTACCCTAGCCTACTTGTTACAGATAGGTTCTTTAGCTTTAGCTCAAGCCCAGACCAAACAGCACCTGTAATCACTCACAACCAACCGAATTTCATTCGACTCACAGACCCTAAAATCACCATAGACGCGGTAATTACTGACTTTCTACCAGTAAACGCAGAATTGGAGTTTTTTGTAAATGATGGAAATCCGCAAACAATCAGTTTTGAGTTGGTCGATAATGCAACAAGTTTATACCGGGCAGAAATAGTTACCTCCAACCTCTCTCTTATGGAGGGAGATATCGTTAGCTATAAAATTACGGCAACCGACCAATCTGCAGATCAAAATAGCTCTGTTTTCCCTACGTCAGACTATATTGAGCTCAACGTTGTTTCTACAGCCGATCCTGCTAATTATTACTTCAATGATTTTAACGACATCTCTGCATCAGCAATGGACTTCTTTAATAGCAATAATTTCAGGATTAAAGAAGAGGCAGGTTTTGATAATGGAGCTATTCACTCAGACCACCCTTATTTAGATGGAACAGGCACCAACTCGGAAAGTAATTACACTCTAGAATTGAAAATTCCCATAATTGTCAGTGAAGGGGAAGCACTAATGACTTTTGACGAGGTTGTTCTAATAGAACCAGGAGATGCCAACTCTACCTTCGGGAGTAATGATTTCTACGATTATGTTATCGTTGAGGCTTCAAAAAATGGTGGTGTAGACTGGGTGCCACTATTAGATGGTTATGATTCTCGAGTACAAGGAAGCTGGTTATCTACATACAATAGTGCCATCACAGATAATAACTCAACTGCTGCTGGTACTCAAGCGATGTATCGTCAAAGAGAAATTAACTTATTGAGCAATGGTGAAATTATTGCTGGAGATGAGGTTCTAATTAGATTCAGGTTGTTTGCAGATGAGGTAGCTCATGGCTGGGGATGGGCTATAGATAACCTTAATATTCAATTAGACTTGGAATCTCCTGATATAACCCATAACCATATAGATTTCCTAACCTCTTTAAATGACTTCACTATTTCGGCCGATGTTACAGACAACATTGAAGTAGACAGTGTTGGAGTAAACATCCTAGTAAATGGAGTGGACCAAGGGAATATTCCAATGGCTCAAACTATAGGTACTAATTATGAAGCCTTAATAAACGTTGGGAATTTAAGCATTGGCGATGTGATAGAGTACAGAATTGGAGCCTTCGACACAAAAACTCCAGAAGCTAATGCCACTTTCTTACCAAGTGAGGATAGTTATTTTAAAGTCCCTATAATTGAGTTTGGTACGCCTCAAGAATCTTATTCGAACAATTTTGACTCCCCTTCGGACGACTTTGTAGGGAATTTCTTCACTATAGAAACACCAAGTGGTTTTGAGAATGGAGCAATTCATAGCGCTCATCCATATCCATTAGCCTTCGGGGCTAACGCTAGAAGTGAGTTTACTTACACCCTCAAGACTCCTATAGTTGTAAGTTCGACCAAACCATTTGTCACCTATAATGAAGTCCTACTCGTTCAGTCCAATTCAGATTTTGCAGCAGTTGAAGGCTCGAAAGATGGAGGCGCAACTTGGTTCGAAATAGAAAGCTATGATACCAATGATGAACAGGCTTTATGGGGTACGGTTTTTAGTGCTGGTGGTGAGGGTTCTCCTTCACAATTCAAAACAAGGTCAATCAGACTGAGTGAAAATCAGCAACTTTCTGCTGGTGATGAATTTTTGCTGAGATTCAAGCTTGTAAGAAGAAGCCTAGTTCAGGGCTGGGGTTGGGCCATAGATGATCTAGAAATTCAAACTGGCGTTATACAAGGCCTAGATGATGAAATAGCAGTTGAGTTTACACAAGTATATCCGAACCCAATTAATAATGGACAGCTAAATATTCAGTTTAATAATCCTTCAACCAGAACTATAGACTATTCCATTGTCTCAACAGACGGCCAGACCAGATTGGTGGGAACTAACTTAGAGCTAGACAGTGAGCAAAAAGCAAGCATAGATGTTTCAGCTCTCCCTTCTGGTTTATTTGTTTTAAAGCTAGTAAACGGAGAAAGTTCGCAAGTATATAAAGTCTTGAAGCAAGACTAAGTTTTAAATATTTAAGAGATAACTTGAACCCTGATTTCAACTGAAGTCAGGGTTTTTTTTATGACACTTTTTCTAGTACTTACTTTACTTGGCCTTTTAGGAATAATGATTGGGCTAGTTAGACCATTCCGCGTGCTTTGGTGGATGGAAACGAAGAATCGGCTTAAGGTGCTTGGCTATTGGGGTATTCCCACGCTAATCTGTTGGCTGCTATACCTTTTCACATAACAACACTTTCTTACTATCTACATCTGTAGTAGCAAAGATGTATTGATCGCCTCCCTCCTTCAACCCAGTCTTCTTTCTAATCTCCTTGACAGACATCGGATAATTACGAACCGTGATATTCGCTTGATCTGACTTCAGTTGCTTCTTAAGTCTTTTCTTATTGAAAGATAACTGGTCAATTACCCTAAACGCCCTACCCGGAAAATCATCAACCACCTCTTCACTTGTGTATAAATGGCTGTTGACATCGAGCTTTTTCAGGTTGAATTGATTGGCTAAAGACTTAAATGCTCCCGCTTTTAGAATGGCAGCATTAGGCTCATAAAGAAATGTTGTAACTGGTGAAAGTTGAGCTATAACACTCTCCTCCTCGCTATACCGAAACTCAAATGAATCCGCTTGCTCACCAATCAGGTTGATAGCCTTAATCAATGGGGTTTGATTTGGGTCAGCACCAAGCAAAAATAACAGCTCCTTCACCTCATTTTTGACAGCCACCACATGCACCTCCTCAACAAACTCAAGGTCATCAATCGCCTTTTTGATGTCGAGCATTGGAGAGACCTTGATCAGAACCTTATTAGACTTTCGCTTTAGTTCTGGAAGAAGCTCAATAACATTGGGAGAGTAATGCTCTAGAAAAACCACTTTTCTAGACTCATCATCGCGTCTGGCTGGATCTAAATATATCAAGTCAACAGACTCCATTTGTTGAAGATAATCTTCAGCCGATCCTAGAAAAGTAACTATGTTCGATCCTAATTGCTGGTAATTGTGACTTACCACCTTATGCAATTCTGGGTTCATCTCCACATGGGTGGCTTTTTCGAACTTCGTTGCTAAATAGTAGGTATCAACTCCAAACCCTCCAGTCAAATCGACCATTGTCTTTCCCGAAACCAAACTGGCTTTATAATTAGCCGTTTCGCTAGAAGAGCATTGCTCCATAGAAATAGATGCTGGCCAAATTAGCCCGCTTTTCGCAAACCAATCAGGCAACTTATGCTGAGCTTTCTTCTTTGCCGAAATCTGTTCAACAATAGCTTTCATGAGCCAATCAGGAAACTGACTGGCCTTGAGCATTAAATCTGCAGGCTGATCATTTAAATGATCATCAATAAATTTTTGGATTTCCGGTTGGAGAAGCTGCTCGATCAAGCCTCAGTCATTTGCTTTTGCAAATACTCAACTATTTGAACCGCATTGGTCGCGGCCCCTTTTCTAAGGTTATCGGCTACAATCCACATGTTCAAAGTATTGGGTTGGCTCTCATCTCTTCTCAACCTTCCCACAAACACTTCATCCTTTTTATGCGCTGTCAATGGCATCGGATAAACATTGTTCTTCGGGTCATCTTGAAGAATTACACCAGGCATTTCACTCAACAATTGCTTCACTTCTTCCATGTCGAAGTCTTCTTTAAACTCCACATTCACCGCCTCTGAGTGACCTCCCATAGTTGGGATTCTCACGGTGGTAGAAGTAATACCAATTGAATAGTCATTGAATATTTTCTTGGTTTCGTTGATCATCTTCATCTCCTCTTTAGTGTATCCATTATCTGTGAACACATCTATATGAGGAAGCACATTCATATCAATTTTATGAGCGTAACACATAGGTCCATCTACACCATTTCGCTCATTCATCATTTGGTCAACTGCAGCTTTACCTGAACCAGTAACCGATTGATAAGTAGAAACCACAATTCTCTTTATGCCATATCGCTTTCTCAATGGCTCAAGAGCCACTACCATTTGAATGGTTGAGCAGTTTGGATTAGCAATGATTTTATCTTCAGAAGTAATTTCAGATGCATTGATTTCTGGTACAATCAATTTGTGATCTGGACTCATTCTCCAAGCAGAGGAGTTGTCAACTACTGTTGTTCCAACCTCTGCAAATTTTGGTGCCCACTCTAAAGAAGTACCTCCACCAGCCGAAAATATGGCGAAATCAGGAGCTTGAGCAACGGCATCTTCCATAGTGATTACAGTGTACTCCTTACCCTTAAATGTCTTCTTCGACCCAGCAGATCTGGCAGAAGCCACTAAAAGTAGCTCATCGAATTCAACATTTCTTTCTTCCAGAACCTCGAGGATCTCTCCACCTACAAGGCCAGTAGCACCTACAACTGCAATCTTCATGATATCAATTAATTAACTAACTTCGCTTAAAGCTGAAAAACGCACCAAATTTACTACATTAGTATACCTGAGCACAATAAATGAGGAATACTTTTCTCCTGATATTTTTTCTCTGCACGCAGTATCTCGCAGGCCAAGTCAATAGCTTTCCTTATACCCAAGGATTCGAAGCAGCATTTACCACAGGAAACAACGTGGAGTTCATTACCAATTGGACTGCCAATGAAGTGGCAACCACCAACAGAATTTATCAAGGCACGGACGCCAGAACGGGCTCATCATCCATTAATATAATTCCAATTTCTTCCTTCTCTGGCGAAATACTTATATCACTTGACTTAACAGGGATTAATAATCCTAAGCTCACATTCTACGCCTATTCCAAACAAAATGGCAGTGGTACTTCTACTAGGCCAGTGTTGGTAAGTTTTGCTACTTCAATTGATGGTGGCAATAACTTTCTGGATAATGTAGCGATTGGAGATGAAACAACTTTCCCAAACAACAGCACAACTTCCTACACCCAGTATGAATATGAGCTTCCTTCAGATGCAAGTGGTGAGTCAAATGTTATCGTAAAGCTTACGGCTGCAAGAGGTGATGGAAGTGGGTCTGCAGCAGAACTAGTAATGGACGACTTTTCAATTGAAGAACAAGTTCTTCCTTTGGCTTTGAATTCTGTTGTTGCCAATAATGCCAACACTGTGGTTGTTACGTTCAATCAAGATGTAGATCAGGTATCAGCTGAAACCACAAACAATTATGCTATCGACAATGGAATTACCATTTCATCTGCCAATAGAACTGCCAGCAATGAGGTAACGCTCACCACCTCCACCATGCCGAATAATAACTACCAGCTTACGGTGAATGGTGTTAGCAATACAGGCAGTACAAGCTCTGCGGTAAACCTTCAAGAAAGCTTCAACTATATAGAACCACTGTCCATTGAGGGCATAACGGTTCAAAACAAGAATACCCTATTGGTTGATTTCAATTTGAACCTCGAAGAAGTGGCAGCAGAAACTGTTGGAAACTACTCCGTTGATAACGCTATCGGAAACCCGACTACTGCAACCCGCAGTGTTACAAACAATGATCAGGTTACGCTAACCTTTGCTTCTGACTTTGGTGACAACTCATTTGAGTTAACCGTGAATAATGTCACTGATGAGTCGACCTTGACTTCAGCTGTAAATCTCACAGATAACTTCAGTTACCTCCCTTTATCGCTTGAAAATGTAACTGTCACATCTGCCACCACAATTGAATTAGATTTCAATCAGGATTTAGAAACCACTTCCGCAGAAAATGAATCTAACTATACCATCAATTTTGGCCGGGGAAACCCGTCATCTGCAGTACAAAGCGGAGTTGACGCTTCAATTGTTACTCTAACCGTTGGCCAAGCTTTCGTGAATAACACCTATGAAATAAGCATCAACAATGTTTCGAACACCAGCGACAACGCTATAGCTTCAAACCTCACTGCTGATGCACGATTTGAGCAAGCCACTTCTCCCAGACAGATAGTAATCAACGAACTTTTGGCAGACCCTTCGGGTAGCAATGAACCAAATCCGCTGGTGCTACCAAACGGAAGTTCTGAAGAGTTTGTGGAGCTTTTCAATACTACTTCCGAAGCAATCGACTTAACGGGTTTTGAGCTTTCAGGCGGAACAATTGGTGATTTTGTACTGAACGGAGGATCATACGTAATTCTAACCTCAGCCTCAAATGTGGCTACTTATCAGTCTTTTGGTGATGTGGTGGCTGTCTCATCTTGGAACAGCCTGACTAATGGAGGGGAGCAACTGGTTTTGTTTGATAACTTAGGCAACCAAGTAGATAGTTTAACCTATGACCTCACTTGGTATCAAGATGAAGACAAAGCTGATGGTGGTTGGACGCTTGAGCAAATCAACCCTGAATTGGTTTGTAGTGACAATAATAACTGGATAGCTTCTTCAAACGCGCAAGGCGGTACACCAGGAACACAAAACTCGGTGTATGACAACTCTCCAGATATTATCGGACCGAATATTACGGCTGTCAATATCAATACAGATTCCGAAATCATTGTGGTGTTCGATGAGATCATTGATGAAGGAAGCCTTGCAGGAGCCAACTTTAGCCTGAGCAATGGAGTAAGCGTCACTAATTCCAACCTGAACCTCCCTTACGGAAGAAGCATCACTTTGACGCTGAACCCTGCAATGACTTCAGGGACTATCTACACTTTAACCATAACTGGACTGACAGACTGTGCCGGTAATAGTATAGATAACAACTCAATAGACTTCTTATTTGATGATGAGGCTCCTGTTTTACAAAGGCTGGTTTATAAAACTCCAGACCACATCGATCTAATTTTTGATGAAGAAGTGCAGGAAACACTGGCAGAAACTGAAAGCAACTTCAGCATTAACTCAGGAATTGGAAACCCAGATAGAGCCACCTTAAATTCTGAGGTTCGAAACCGAATTACACTTGAGCTAGCCAGTGAACTTACTGAAGGTTCAGTCTACAGTCTAACATATCAGAACCTGACTGACACGCTTGGAAACACCATTGCATTGAGTACTGAAAACTTCGGTTTTCAAAATCAGCTAGATACTATCATTGTCATTTCTAGTCAATTGCTCGACATCTATTTCGATGAAGATTTAGACGAAACTAGTGCTGAAATAGTAGCTAACTATGTAGCGGATGATGGATTAGGCAACCCAGTTACTGCAGCAGTTGATGGTTCGAATGCCAAATTAGTTCACTTGGTCTTTGGTTCAGAATTCCCTGAAAATTCAACTATAGAAATTCAGTTTGAAAACATTCAGGATGCCTCTCTAAACTATCTTCAGGCATTAAATACCGACTTCACTTATGATACAGATGACCCAGATGTGGATTCTGTCGTAGTTGTGGATGAAAACACACTTCGCATTTATTTCGATGAAATCTTGGATGAGACTAGTGCCGAAGCCATCAACAACTACACGGCAAATAACTCAATAGGCACTCCAGCTCAGGCAATTCTTCAGGCAGATAAAACCTCGGTCATCCTTAATTTTTCAGTCAACTTTGAACAGGAAGTGGAAAACAGACTAACACTTACTGCCATTGAAGACCTTTCTGGCAATGCTATTTCCGCCAATAGAAACTATGACTTCACTTACGATAGACTTCCACCAAGGCTAGTGGGAGTTGAACTTCTAAGCCCAACCGTTTTAGCAGTGCAATTCTCAGAAGAGGTGGTTCAAGAAATTGCAGAAAACGTAAACAACTACTCTGTAAACAATGGAATTGGCAGACCTCTTCAGGCAGTTAGAACGGAAAAAAACACCCACATTGTTGAACTCACTTTTACCGATCTAGGCAACTTCGCTGTCAATACGCTTACGATAAGCAACGTAACTGACCTCTTTGAAAACGACCTGATTGTTAACCTAACCGCAACATTCTCTAGCCAACTTCCCGAGTTTGGAAGGTTCATTGTTACCTCTGACACTAGTCTCCAAATTCAATTCACTAAAGAATTGACTCAGGCTTCGGCAGAAGAAATTGAGAATTATGGCTTTGATAGTGGAGTTGGCCCTTTCAGCCTAGCTCAAAGTCAGGCCGATCAATCTATTGTAAACATTCTACTCACTGTGAGGCTAACTGAAGGTGAAAATTACCGAATGGTGGTTGACAACTTGGAAGACCTAGATGGTAACATTCTCGAACCGGTAACCTATGATTTCACGTACAGCGATCTTATCAATCAAATCACTCTAATAAATGCCAATACCCTTGAAATTGATTTTGAAGTGGAATTGGATGAAATGCTTGCTGAAACCACAGCAAACTATGAGTTAGACAGAGCAATTGGCAACCCACTTACAGCAGTTTTAAATGGCACAGACCCAAGCCTCGTAACTCTGTTCTTTGACCAAGCTTTGACTGAATCTGAAACTTATGAGCTTGTTGTAGCTAACCTGCTTGATATATATGGAGATGTTGTTCCTAGAAGCCGCAATACCATCGATTATGATGTAACTGCCCCTACCATTACCGCTGTAAATTCTACTTACAACAATGAAATTGAAGTAGTCTTCAATGAACCTTTAGACAGGGCAACGGCAACTAGTTTAAATCATTATAACTTAAACAATGGTGCAGGTCAGCCATCAGCGATTGAGCTTTCTACAGATGCCACAACCGCCACACTGGTTTTCAGCAGTAGTCTATTTGATGCGACCAATTACACCCTCACGGTTGACCGGGTTGAAGACCTACAAGGGAAAGCAATTAATGCAGCAACCTTCGATTTCACTTTTGAAAGTCCTGTTGTCCCAAGCTTTAGAGATTTAGTAATCAATGAGGTTTACTTCGATAACGAACTAAATGCGGGTATTCCAAACTATGAGTTCATCGAAATTTATAATCAAAGCTCAGATGCTATTGAGCTGAGAGACTTTGCCATCACTGACAAAAGAGATACGGCTTACTTAACAAGTTTCGTCTTACAGGCCAATGCCTATATCACACTTTCCAATCAAGGTGGTCGATTTGAGTTCAAAGACTATGGAAATGCCATGGGCTTAAGCAATTTCCCTTCTCTCTCTAATACTGGTGAAACACTTATTCTACTAGATAGAAATCAAAACACATTAGACTCCCTTCTGTATAGTAAGGCCCACTACAATGATGAAACCAAGCAGAATGGAGGTTTCACCATAGAGCTGATAAACCCTGATAAACCCTGTTTTGATGTAACTAATTATGCGGCCTCCACGAATGCAGATGGGGGAACTCCAGGAACTCAAAACTCAGTGTACAATACTTCTCCCGATGTCACTGCGCCACTCTTATCTTCCATAGAAGTAATTTCAAATTCACAGCTCAGACTTCTGTTTTCTGAGGCCATAGATGTTTCCACTTTACTCATAGCAAACTTCACTACTTCAGGAACTGAGACGGTAAGTGCTGTCACTGTTAATGATGCTTTCGGAACCGACATCACACTTACACTTTCTTCTGAGTTTGCTTTAGGTACAATTCAGACGCTAACCGTTTCGAATGTGGCAGATTGTTCTGGCAACATGCTGAATACTACAACCAACTTTGTTTCAGGTGCCATTCCTGAAGCCAACGAGCTGTTGATTACGGAAATAATGGCCTCTCCAGCGCCTAGCAATGGCTTACCAGAAAGAGAATATGTTGAGATCTACAATAACTCTTCAGAAATTCTATCGCTCAATGGATTAAAGCTCACTGATAACAATTCTACCACTACCCTAAGTGAATATGATTTAGCTCCTGGTGAATATCTAATTCTGGCTTCCAGTTCGGCAGCTGCATCATTACAAGCATATGGAAATGTACTAGTGGTTAACGCCTTCCCGACCTTGTCTTCTGATGATATTGTTACGCTGAGCACGCCTTCAAACACCATTATCTTCTCCGTAGACTTTGATAATTCGTTCTTCCAAGATGATGCGAAAGACAATGGAGGTTACAGCATTGAAATGATCAACCTTAATCCAGGTTGTTATGACAATTCTAACTGGACAGCCTCGAACGATAGTGATGGTGGAACTCCAGGAGCTCAAAACTCAGTCTATGATGATAGCGCTGACACAACAGCTCCTCAACTGCCTTCTTTGGCTGTGAATACCCAAATGCAGTTGGAAGTTACTTTTAACGAGTCAATGGCCTTGGGAACACTGATTCCGGCCAACTTCAGCCTAAGCAGTGGGCTAACCATTTCTTCAGTCGATATTCAAGATAACTTCGGCACATCTCTCCTTCTCAATCTAGATTCAGATTTTGCGAAAGGTATTTTGCACTCTGTCACCCTTTCTAATATCACTGACTGTTCTGGCAATCTATTACCAGACACAACGCTTGAATTCTCTTTAGGAGATACCCCACAAGCCAATGAGATCTTGATCACGGAAATTATGGCTTCGCCAGCTCCAAGCAATGGCTTACCAGAAAGAGAGTACTTCGAAATCTATAATAACTCAAATGAGATTTTGGACATGAGTCAGTTGGTGATCAAAGATGGAAACGCAGCATTTCCTTTACCTTCATTTAACTTATCTCCTGAAGAGTACCTAATCGTTACCACAACTAATGGAGTTTCTGAACTGAGTGCGTATGGCAATGCAGTAGGCGTTAATTCATTCCCAACTTTAACCATTACCGACACGGTAACTCTAGAGAATGCAGATGACGAGTTAGTATTTGAGGTAGCCTACGACCGCTCATTCTACAATGACGAGACTAAAGATGATGGTGGATTTAGCATTGAAATGATCAACCTGAGTCCTGCTTGTTATGATGATGCGAACTGGACAGCAACAACAAGCTCCGTTGGTGGAACACCTGGAGCTCAAAACTCCGTTTTCGATAATTCTCCAGACCTAGCAGCCCCCTCCATTCAAAACTTCACAGTGATTTCAAGTACGGTATTAGAAATAGAGTTTAGTGAATCTATGAATGTTGCCACTTTAGTCGCCAATAACTTCTCATTTAGTGGCTCCTTGTCTATCAGCTCTATCACACAAACGGCAGCTTTCGGTAAAAAAATCAGGATTACGCTGAGTAACGCTTTTACTAGTGGAGAACTTTATAACCTAACCATCCGCAACCTGAGTGATTGTGCAGGAAATACTCTGCCTGAAGAAACACTTGAGTTTTCGAGAGGAGCAACTCCATCGCCTGGTGAATTGGTGATTACCGAAATTATGGCGGCTCCTACCCCTGCTCAAGGCTTACCAGAAGTAGAATACCTGGAAGTTTTAAACGTGTCTTCTCAAATTCTAGACTTAAATGGAGTAATTCTGGCAGATGCTACAACTTCAACTGTGTTGACAAGCTTTGTTATAGAGCCTGGAGAGTATGTAATTCTTGCGCCATCTTCAACAGCCAATCAGCTGAGTAGCTTCGGTAAGGTTTTACCTGTAAATAACTGGCCAAGCTTAAACAACAGCGGAGACCGATCCGCTCTATTCACCCCTAATTCGTTAGAAATTCACTCCGTCAACTATACAGACGAATGGTACCGAAGCGATTTAAGAGCTAATGGCGGCTATTCTTTAGAAATAATCGATCCTGATTATCCGTGTTTAGAAGCTTCAAACTGGATTGCCTCAGATAATGCAGATGGTGGAACCCCAGGTACAATCAATTCAGCCGATGGAGACAACCCAGACCTAAGTGGACCTGCAGTTTTACAAGCCATTGCAGTTACCGATGCTATTATAGAGCTTAGCTTCAATGAAAGACTAGAACCTTCCACCGTAGGTGTAAACAATTTCTCTGCAGATAATGGACTTACGTTTATTTCGGCTCAGTTAGACGAAACCAAAAGGAAGGTTACTTTGGTAACTGCTTCAGATTTAGTGCAAAACACGCTGTATACTATTACTGTTAACAACCTAACCGACTGCACTGGTAACCTGATACAGTCTTCTGGAAAATCCGCCATATTGATCATTGCTGGTACAGCAGAGGCAAAAGACATCATAGTCAACGAGATATTATTTAACCCAGTAAGTGGGGGCGATAGATTTGTAGAGTTCTACAATAGTTCTTCTAAATATATCAACCTGAAAGGATGGAAAATTGCTGGCCAAACAAATACTCGAGTAATAACAGAAGATAACCTGTTCATTCACCCCAATAGTTATTTCGTTATCACCAACGATGCCGCTAATATTAAAACCCAATATCCTTCTGCCGTTGAATCAGCATTTATAGAAATTAGTTCTATGCCAAGCTTGCCTTCAGACGAAGGAACGGTATTTATCTACAATCTGAGTAATTTAGAAATAGACAAGTTCGAATACAGTGAAGATTATCACTCCTCACTTTTAGACGATACTGACGGTGTTTCTTTAGAACGTATACTATTTAGCGGAGAGTCAAATGATAGCAATAATTGGTTTTCTGCTTCTTCTACAGAAGGGGGAGCTACACCGGGTTATGCCAACTCACAGTCGAGAGATCCAGATAGTCAACCTGGAGCTATAAGAATAGACCCTGCTACTTTTGCTCCTGATGCAGCAGGTGCTGCCAACTTCACTACGGTTAACTATTCTTTTGATGATCCGGGAAATACCCTAAACATAAGAATAGTTGATGCTGAAGGTAGAGTAGTAAAACGGGTTACTCAAAATAGTATAGTAGGGACAGATGGCTTCTTCACTTGGGATGGTTCTACAGAAGATGGAGGAAAAGCTAAAGTGGGTTACTATATGATTATTATGGAAGTGATCTCTTCAGAGGGTCGAATAAGCTACATTCGAGAAAAAGTGGCCATTGCATCTCGCTTTTAGTCTTACGCAGTTTACATATAAATAAATGTTAGCTTAATGTTATGGATATTATAACATTGTTAACTATATTCCTGTAATTCAACTAAGAGACCACCTAAGATTTAACTAGATGAACTGTTTAATCAATCAGACTATTGACCGCTACGCAAGAAGTGGTAGGAAACTAGAGGTAATTGCCCGTTATATTCGGCTCAAATACCATGTAAACATTGAGTCTTCTGCGTTAACAAAACGTTTAGAACTGCTCAATACAAATTACTAAAACATAAAGGCTCTTAACGAGCCTTTTTTATTTACATCAAATTTTGCCAACTCTGGTAAAATCAGAATATTTCAGAATAATATTTCGCCTTCATTAACATGAAAAAGGGTGTTATTTCGTTTTCAAAAAACTTCATTATTCTTTGTATTTGAGCAAGGTGGCTTTATTTTAGCGCAAATTTTTCAAGACTAACCTATAACACAAACATATGAGCCAAAGTGAAAAAACGAGATATTCGGAAAGTGAGTTGAATGAATTTGAAGCGCTCATTTTAGAGAAGATTGAAAAGGCAAAAAACGAACTAACTGAGCTTAAAAAGAGCCTTACCAAAGGCGGTGACTCAGGAGATGATATTACTAACCACACTACTAAAGTGCTTGAAGATGGTGCCGACACGCTTGAGAAGGAAAACTTAAACCAGCTTGCCGCCCGTCAACAGAAATTCATCAACAACCTAGAAAATGCTCTAGTGCGTATTAAAAATGGCACCTATGGTATCTGTGTAGATACCGGCAAACTTATTTCTAAAGAAAGGCTTAAGGCTGTGCCACACACCATGCACTCTATTGAGGCCAAGCTGTCGCAAAGAAATTAGTGGACTTTTTAGGCAACCATATTGAAGCCTTAATTTTCTGCGCGCCTAAAGCCATCAAAATAGAAGACATTCAATCCTGCCTCTCAGAAATGTTTGAGGCAGAGATTCCTTTGGAAGATATTGAAAAGGGCTTAGCAGGCATTCAAGAAAAGTATAGTGCCGATGAATTTCCCTTTGAAGTAGTGAAAAGCGGGGGCGGTTATCAGTTTCTGACTAAACCAGCCTATCAGGCAAGTATTGGCATATTGTTAAAGCAGCAATCAAAGAGAAGGCTCTCTGCTTCTGCCATGGAAACTCTTTCCATCATTGCTTACAAGCAACCAGTTACCAAATCTGAAATTGAACAAATAAGAGGTGTTAACTGCGATTACACCGTCCAAAAACTTTTAGAGAAAGAACTAGTGGAAATCAAGGGCAAATCTGAGGCTATTGGCAGGCCCATGCTCTACGGTACTTCCGAAAAATTCATGGACTACTTCGGCATAAACGATCTCAAAGAACTGCCAACACCAAAAGACTTTACCACAGCCGAAAATGAAATTGGCGATAGTGAGCCAGAAGATCAACCTACTATCGAAGAAGAATAGCTAACTTGCCCAAAAAATACAGTAGTGATACTGCAAACTATGGGTAAAAGACCGTTCAAACCAAGAGGCCACTCTGGCCAAACAAAGAAAAATCAGACTCCAGATTACCAAGCACCTAAAGCTTCTCAAAAGGATACATTCCCTATGAGGCTCAATAAGTACATTGCCAACTCTGGCGTATGCTCAAGAAGAGAAGCAGATAAGCTTATTGAGAAAGGAGAAATACGAGTAAATGGAGAAGTAGTCACCGAAATGGGCCATCAGGTGCAGGCAAGTGATGTTGTCAAATATCAAGGCAAAACCCTTAAGCCAGAAAAGCTAGTGTATGTTCTGCTCAACAAGCCTAAAGGGTTCATTACCACTACCTCCGACCCCGATGGAAGGAAAACGGTGATGGACTTGGTAAAAAATGCCTGCGATGAGCAAATATTCCCCGTTGGCAGGCTAGACAGAGCCACTACAGGCTTACTATTATTCACTAACGATGGCGATGTAGCTAAAAAGCTTACGCACCCTTCAAGCAATGTGAAAAAGATTTATCAGGTAACGCTAGATAAGCCTCTCACCAAGAATGACTCTATGACCATTATGGAAGGCTTTGAATTAGAAGATGGGCCTGTGCAAATCGATGACATGGCATTTATTGGTTCAGACAATACAACCATTGGCATAGAAATTCATATTGGCAGAAACAGAATTGTGAGAAGAATTTTCGAGCACTTCGGTTATACAGTAGAAAAACTAGACCGAACTGTATTTGCCAACCTTACCAAAAGAGACCTTCCAAGAGGTAAATGGAGGTTTTTATCAGAAAAAGAAGTTAGAGGCCTGAAATAAAAAATAGTATGCATGCATACTATTTTTTATTACCTTTCTTATATTCGCATACATGTGCAAACGATTTCAACAACCCCAAATAAAAAAGCCTCACGAGGAGGCTTCTTGGTGTGGTGCTGAGTGGATTCGAACCACCGACTCACGGATTTTCAGTCCGATGCTCTACCAACTGAGCTACAGCACCTGAATTGGGAGCACAAAAGTATACAAAAAGTTAAACCGTGCAAAACATTTTCGATAAATTCAGAATTCGTTTATAATCGCCCCTTAAGAACCTTAAAGATGCAATACTTGCCACAACTCGCATTCGTAATAATTCTAGCGGTAGCTTCATGGCTCCTCTACAAGCGAATAACTCAGATTAGAAAGAATATTTTCCTTGGAAAAAGTGAAGACCGAAACGACAATAAGCCTGAACGCTGGAAGACCATGTGGCTTGTAGCCTTCGGTCAGAAAAAGATGTTCAAGAGAATAATTCCGGCCTTTCTTCACTTATTGATCTATGTTGGTTTCTTAGTAATCAACTTAGAAGTACTAGAGTTTGTAATTGACGGTTTGGCAGGCACTCACAGAATCTTCGCTCCTATATTGGGAGATTTCTACACAGTGCTGATCAACGTGTTTGAGTTCCTAACCGTTGGCGTACTCTTTTCCTGCGTAGTATTCCTTATCAGAAGAAACGTTTTAAAAGTTAAGCGATTCCATGCTGCTGAAATGAAGAAATGGCCAACACTAGATGCCAACCTTATTCTAGTGATTGAAATAGTACTTATGTGCGCTATTCTTACCATGAATGCTACAGACATGCTCATTCAAGGAAACGATGAGCACTATGCACAAACTGGTAAGTTTTTCTTCAGTTCATTCCTTACTCCCTTGTTTGAAGGCATGAGCACTTCAACGCTTATCGCTATTGAAAGATCAGCTTGGTGGTTTCACATTGTAGGTATTTTGGCCTTTGCGGTTTATGTAACTTACTCTAAGCACTTACATATCGGAATGGCTTTCCCTAATACATGGTACTCTAACCTCAAAGCAAAAGGCCACATGGAGAATATGCCAGTAGTGACTAACGAGGTAAAAATGATGCTTGGTATGCCTGTTGAAGGAGCTGAAAACCCTCCTGCAGAAGTAGGTAGGTTTGGAGCAAAAGATGTAAACGACTTAAGCTGGGTAAACATTATGAACGCCTACTCTTGTACAGAGTGTGGCCGATGTACCTCTGAGTGCCCAGCTAACCAAACAGGCAAAAAGCTTTCTCCTAGAAAAATAATGATGGATACGAGAGATCGTGCCGAAGAAGTAGGAGCGAGCATTGCCAAAGGCGGAAAAGGACTAGAAGATGGAAAATCTCTTTTGGGTGATTACATTACCAAAGAAGAAATTAATGCCTGTACAAGCTGTAATGCTTGTGTAGAAGCATGCCCAGTAAACATAGATCCGCTTTCAATCATTTTACAAATGAGAAGATACACGGCCATGGAAGAGTCTAGCTCTCCTGCCAGCTGGAATAGCATGTTCCAAAACGTGGAGACTAATTTTGCCCCTTGGAAATTTGCTCCTACCGATAGATTTAAGTGGGCTGATGAATTAAAAAACGCAGAAAAGTAAGAAGATGAGTACTATGAATACAAGTGTTCCGACTATGGCCGAAATGGCCGCAAAAGGCGAAAGCCCAGAAGTTCTTTTTTGGGTAGGCTGTGCGGGTTCTTTCGATGACAGATATAAAAAGGTAACTATTGCCTTCATTAAAATTCTTGAAAAAGTAGGCATCTCTTATGCTGTTTTGGGCGAAGAAGAAACCTGCACTGGCGACCCTGCAAGAAGAGCTGGAAACGAATTCCTTTTTCAAATGCAGGCAATGGCCAACATTCAGGTGCTCGATGGCTACGGTGTGAAGAAGATTGTAACGGCTTGTCCACACTGCTTCAACACGCTTAAGAATGAATATCCAGACCTAGGTGGAAACTATGAGGTTATTCACCACTCTACCTTTCTTCAACAATTGATTAATGAAGGCAAAGTGAAAATGAAAGGTGGTGGCGAGTTCAAAGGCAAGAAAATTACTTATCACGACTCATGCTACTTAGGTAGAGCCAATAACATTTATGAAGCCCCTAGAGAAGTACTTCAGGCTTTAGATGCTGAGTTAGTTGAAATGAAAAGGTGCCGCACCAAGGGTCTTTGCTGTGGTGCAGGTGGCGCACAAATGTTCAAAGATGCTGAACCAGGTAATAAGGAAGTAAACATTGAGCGTACTGAAGATGCATTAGCTACAGGTGCTAATATTATTGCGGCAGCCTGCCCTTTCTGTATGACCATGATGCGCGATGGTGTGAAAAATAAAGAGAAAGAAGATTCTGTAGAAGTAATGGACTTGGCAGAATTAATTGCAAAGAACGAAGGGCTTTAAGCCTGAGTTAAATGGAAATAAGGCTGTTTCAATTGCTATTATTGTCGTCATTCCCAGCTTGACTGGGAATCTCCCCCATATATCGGAACGGAGTCTAGAATAACATTAGCTTTTGAGGCAGCCTTATTCTTTTACAAAGTCATAAATACTCCCAGCGAATAACCTGGACTGGCCAACACCCTCTTGGCCGAAAGAGCCCCTCCGATTGAAGCTGAAATGCCTAGGTTTTCCTTGATGAAGTAATTCACTTCAGGGGTGAAACTTAGATATTCAATATTATTGGAGAATATTCCATTGGAAGGCGTCTCAAAGTCGCTCCCATTATTCAATGAGTTCACACTGTAGAACTTAATGCCTCCACTCCACTTTTTGCCAAACTTATGGCCAATCTCCAACCCCCACCTGAATTCATCGCTGAAGTTATTGCTACGGTTGTTATAGCCTACCAGAGTATTAATCCAGCCTTTTCCATCATTAATACCTCTACTGGCTTCAAGAGCAATCATAGTGTTGAACTCGCCATCACCAGTTTGCAGGACTCCTGTTTCACCTCCTTGATCGTTTCCAAAAGGCAATCCGAAAGTTAGCGTGGCACTCACAACAATTGGCTTGTTGGTTATCAGCCCATATTTGAATGAAATATCTGTGTCACCAAAAGAGTTTACGGCATCTCCCTGAGCCAATACATTGCCATTTCTATCTACTTGCTCGTTTAGCGTTGCCCTAGAAAAGAACGGCACATAGGCGATTACTCCGAACCGGTCGGTGATTCCATATTCTCCATACAGACTAGTAATGTAAATACCTGCAGTTGCTATGTCTATTACGTCTCCACTGGGAGCAAAATATCCATTAGACCTGATGAAGTACTCGCTAAGCTTGAAATAGCCTTTTCCTTTGGGAATAGGCCAGCCACCACCAGCCCAGGTCATCTGCGTAGTTAGTAGCAATAGAATTATGATTGTAGATTTCTTCATGGTCTTAATTGTCAAATCGTCCTCGGCCAAATAGCACTCCAAATGGCTTACACCAAACCAAAACGTAATCGTAAGTATTCAAACCAGCATTAGCCAAGCTGATTGGGTACACTTGCTCTCCACGGCTAGCTTGAATAGCACCTACTTCCAACGCACCTGTAACGCTATTTGGACTGTTAGACAGGAAAATGAATAAACCCAGACCTGTACTTGCCTGAAAATTAGACTCGAAAGTGAGTAGCAATTGTCCGTTCTCTTCTGAAAGATTAAAGTCTCCATTCACCGAGTAATTATTCGCCCCCATGAAACTGCCAGTTCTTGCTGTCATTTCCACGGTTTGATCACTAGCGGATATGGTAACCATATCTTCTGCACCTAAATACTCTGCAGTAATTGTAGCTTCACCCAACATATGAGCCTCTGCTAAACCTTCGGCACTAATGGAAATGACACCCTCATTGCTAGAAGACCAATTAACGGTAGCCATCTCTTCTTCACCCATATTATTAAAGTAATCGGCCATGAACTGATAAGACTCTCCTACTGCCAGACTAGTAAGCCTAGTGTCTATGGCCAGCCTCTCATCTACTAGCTCCACATCTACTACATCTGTACCTATACAGCTTGAAATAGATAAAAGCATGAACCCCAAAAGGCCATGCTTTATCCTTGTATTTTCAAAACTTTTCATAGTCTCTAGTTTCTAGAAGCCGTGCCTGTTGGTACTCCAGCACTATTGAAAGAAAAGCTATGAGTAGCCGGAGCCGTGGCGGCATCTGTAGGTACTACTGCCGTTAGTGGCTTCAAGAGAAAAGGCGCCTCAGTATTATCGGGCACTGGTTCTACTGAAATAACAACAGTTCTACCCCTTACATCTAGTGGAAATGTCTCGCCTGCAGGGGCGTTGTTGAAAAAGTCTTCTCCAGGAATTGGCGGACCTACATTGTTTTCGGTACCACTGTAAACATTACTATCATCTTGTGTGTCAAACTCGGTAAATGTTCCTGTAGATATAGGCCCAGCGTCTCCAATAACCCAACCTTCATAGGCCCAACCCACGGGTAAGGTAGGCAGATTAAGCCCTGCCGTAGGCGGTGCCCCTGGAGTTCCAAACCAAACCCCGTTCTCATCATTGCCATTATTACCGTTCGTTTCGTCTGTTGGTGTTCTCAAAAAGAGCATCCCACTAGCATTATCAAAACTACCAAGGGCTGGAGCAACTCCGGTAGACAAGTTGGCTGAAGTTGCGCTAAAATCTCCCGCGAGTAATTTCTGGTCGGAAGGAGCTGGGTCATTATCTGGCACAGGTTCAACAGTAAGAACAAACTTTGTAGCTGCTGCCAGATCTTCAGCGTTTACATTAAAGCTGGTTTCTGACATCTCTCCACTAGCATTTACGGTAAATACTCCAGTGCTTACAGGTGCACCATCCACAATTACCCAGCCTTCATAAGCTGCACTACTTCCTAAATCTTCTAACCCTTGAATAGAGAGCGTTAGGTTAGAGCTAGCCGAAGCATCATCATCATTACAGCCCACCACCAAAAGCAGCAGGGCAGGCAAGAAATAAAATAAGGTCTTTTTCATCAGAGTTTTGTTTTGTTGATATTTGATTGGAGTAGTCTAACGGAGCTAATGGAATTATCGTCCAATTGAATTGGTTACAAATGACAACCGAACGACATTTGGAGAGTTATTTCAACAGAACACCCTAATTATGAGAGCAATATTTGACGAATTGAGTGATAAATCGCGCATCTGGATTTTTCAATCTAGCCAATCATTAATTGGAAAAGCTGAACAAATAACGCAGGAAGCTGACGCTTTTTTACAGCAATGGGCCGCCCATGGTTCTCAGCTAAAAGCCTCTTGTCATGTGGCTTATAATCACTTTCTCATTATAGCCATTGATGAAGATTTTAATATGGCTAGTGGTTGTTCCATAGACAGCATGACACGTTTTGTACAAGAGTTAGCTAAAAAACATGATGTTGAATTATTCGACAGAACCAAGCTGGCCTTCAACAAGGAAGGTGAAATAGTGTTAGTAGAAATGAATAAGATGAAAACACTGGTAGCGGAAGGCTTCTTTACTAGTGAAACACTCTTCTTCAATAATAATATTCAGACCAAGGCTCAACTCAATTCTGAATGGCTCGTAAAGCCAGAGGAAAGTTGGTTAAATAGATACTTTGCTGTGGCAAAAAGCGTATAATAAGAAGGCTTTCAAAAAAATTGGCATAATTTACAATCCATGAGGAAAAACGGTTTTGTCTTAATGCTCATTAGCTTATGGCTTATCAGTGCCTGTAGCTCCAAGCAGAACTTTTTAGGCGTTCAAGAAGAACCAAAGAATGTCAACAGACCATCTAACCCTTCTCTTGGGGCACCACAAAATGCGGCAGACGTGCTCTCGAAAGAAATTGAGGAAACTACCCCAAAAGAACTGAAGGCATATGCCGAAGACCAGAACTACACTCAGGCTATTCAAGAGTTTAAAGAACTACTGGCCGAAAACCCTAATTCCCCTGAAATAAACTACTACACGGCCGAATCTTACAGAAAACTGGGAGACCTTAGGTCTTCAGCCCCTTATTATGAAAAAGCCTTAGCCGCTGGGTACAACAGTGAAGAACTAGAGTTGAATTACGCCAAAGCCCTTAAAGCAGAAGAAAAATACAATGAAGCCAAAGAAGTGCTTAGCAATTACCTAGGCATGGCATCGCTAGAAATTTATAAGGAAAGAGCAGAACGGGAACTGGCTAATCTGGAAAAGCTAGATAGTATTAGCCTAAATGTGAGAAACCTTGACTTAAAGCCGCTAGAAAGCATCAATTCTGAACAGTCTGAATACAGCCCATTCTTCTTCAACAACAAATTATACTTCGTTAGCACACGAGAAGAAACCACGTTCGACAGATACGATGTGCCCTTCAGCGACATATATAGTGTAGATTTGAACGGATTAGAGCCAGATGAAAACTCTATTACCAAGCTTCCTGAGCTTTTCAATACTGCCAATGTAAATGAAGGCTCAATTGCCTTTTCTCCAGATGGTAATACAGTTGTTTTCGCCAAAGGAAACCCTGAAGGCAAAAAGGCCAGAAGGAGTGTAGACCTTTATTTTGCTACCAAACGCAATGGAGAATGGTCTATCCCTCAAATAATGCCAATCAATAATCCATCGGCTTGGGATACCTCTCCCACTTTTAACCAAGCGGGAATTACTATCTATTTTGCTTCCGACAGGCCAGGTGGTTACGGAGGTTCAGATATTTACAGAGCTACCTTAAATGAAAGAGGGCGCTGGGCAGATGTAACCAACATGGGGCCTCAAATCAATACAGCAGAAGATGAGGTTTTTCCTTACGTTTCGCCAGATAACAAGCTTTATTTTGCATCAAACGGTCACGCAGGTTTTGGAATGCTAGATCTATTTGAAGCGGTAAACAGCGGTGGAGTAGTTACTGTCAAAAACCTTGGTCCTTCGTTCAATTCAAGTTCCGATGATTTTGGCTTGGTCTATAGCGACTTTCCCTTTGAGGGCTTCTTTAGCTCTAACCGACCTGGAGGCTCGGGCGGAGATGACCTCTATTCGTTTATAGACAACTCAGCAGATCTCAAAAAAATCACCTATACCTTAAAAGGAACAACTTATAAAATTGAAGAAGACAGTTCGCAAACCATACTTGGTGAAGTAAGGGTAAAGCTGCTCGACTCCAATGAGCAACTAGTCGATGATGTATTGAGCAGTAGAGGAGGCTCATATAGTTTCCCTATAGAACCAGAAAAAGATTATTTCCTCATTGCTGAAAAGCAAGATTTCTTCACTACCAGAAAAATATTCTCAACTATTGGAGAAGGCATTCCACAGGAAGACTTAGTAGAAAGGTTTACCGAAAAAGTTTTCACTGAAGACATGGCTTTGGAGCCAATTATTTTAGAAAAAGCCATTGTAGTACCCAATATCTATTACGATTTAGATAAAGCTGAAATTAGACCAGATGCGGCAGTTGAGCTAGACAAGTTGGTTCAGTTATTAAAAGATAATCCGAACATTAGCATAGAACTGAGCTCACACACAGATGCTCGGGCTCCAGACGATTATAACCTCAATCTTTCTCAAAGAAGGGCTCAGGCAGCTGTAGACTACATAGCTTCTCAGGGCATTGAAAGAGACAGGCTTATTGCCAAAGGCTATGGAGAGACACAATTGATTAATGGTTGTACCAACGAACGAGTAGACGAATGCTCTGAAGAACAACATCAGCAAAACAGAAGAACCGAATTCAAGGTTACAGAATATAACAAGAACTAATACCAAGTTCTGAAGTAATCAACCCTAGAAAGCCTTCCTTTAAGAAGGCTTTCTTATTTTTGCCGAATAATCATTTCAATATGAGCGATCGGTATATGCAAAGAGGCGTTTCTGCCTCAAAAGAAGATGTTCACAATGCAATCAAAAACTTAGATAAAGGCATTTTCCCTAATGCATTTTGTAAAGTTGTTCCAGACTTAATTGCTGGCGACCCTGAGTTTTGCAACATTATGCATGCCGATGGTGCTGGCACAAAGTCCTCTTTGGCCTATTTATATTGGAAAGAAACTGGAGACCTCAGTGTTTGGAAGGGCATAGCACAAGATGCCATTATTATGAATATTGATGACCTTCTTTGTGTTGGAGCTACTCAGAATATTCTGCTTTCATCTACCATTGGTAGAAATAAAAACCTGATTCCAGGAGAGGTTATTTCTGCTATTATCAATGGTACAGAAGAGGTTCTTCAAATGCTGAGAGATAATGGAGTGAACATTATCAGCACTGGTGGAGAAACTGCAGATGTTGGTGATTTAGTTAGAACCATTATTGTAGATAGTACAGTAACTGCCCGCATGAAGCGAGAAGAGGTTATAACCAATGAAAAAATTAAGCCTGGCCAGGTAATAGTTGGTTTAGCTTCTTATGGCCAAGCTTCATATGAAGATGAATACAATGGAGGCATGGGTTCAAACGGATTAACCTCTGCAAGGCACGATGTTTTCCATCACTCCATTGCAGAGAAATACCCTGAAAGTTTCGACCCGTCTGTTCCGAAAGACTTGGTATACTCCGGAAGTAAAAAACTTACCGATTCTGTTGAAGGTTCTCCACTCGATGCAGGAAAATTAGTACTCTCCCCTACTCGTACTTATGCCCCAATTATTGTTGAAATACTCAAGCAGTTCCGCAATCAAATTGGAGGTATGATTCACTGCAGTGGTGGTGCCCAAACCAAAGTACTTCACTTCGTAAATGATGTTCACATTGTAAAAGATAATCTATTTGATATCCCTCCACTTTTCAAGTTGATTCAACAAGAGAGCGGTACAGATTGGAAAGAAATGTATAAAGTTTTCAACATGGGCCACAGAATGGAAATCTACATTGACGAAAAGTACGCTAACGACATTATTTCCATTAGTAAAAGTTTCAATGTAGATGCAAAAATCATAGGAAGGGTAGAAAAATTAGAAGAAACCAAGCTCACGATTGAATCTTCGGTTGGTAAGCATCTATATTAACAAGTAGAAAATAGTCTAAAACGCGATTACTTGTATTTAAACACCTTGTTTAGCATCTTTGAGTGCCTCAGCTAATAAGAATTTTTTAGTTGACCACCTAAACAATTAACAGTGCTACTCGAAGTGTCCAGGAAGTACCTAGTACTACTATGTACAATTGTCTCATTCCTGCTTCTAGAAAATACCGCTTTGGGGCAAACCCCTATAGCTTCGGCTACCTTCAATAATGTTAGTGCGGGCCTTACAACTACAAGTTATGTAGCTACTTCTCCATCAGATGCCAGTGGGGGAATTTCATCTAATACCAGCTACACTGTTAACTACGGACAAACCCGAAACCAATTCATAACCAGCTATACTTTAGGCGCTACTGTTTATGACAATTTCGTTTTACCTGATACCCTAATTATTCAAAGAATAGATGCTGGCCGACAGTTAATCATCTTCTATGAATATGGCAGTACGGATACAGGGCCTAATCCCGATGAAATTAATATTCAACCAGAACAGCAAGATAATGAAGAGGCCTTATACATAAGCGGGCTTTCTAATGCTGGTTATGACAATATTTTGGTGAATGATGCCACCAACTTTGCCAATGTGGAGCGAGTAGATGTTATCTACTTTTCTGGAGTTGTAACGTCTACGCCTGCCAATGCAGTATTTCCAATTGTTGAACGGGGCGGAAATGACGACATACGAGTAGCCGCCATTAAAAGCTTAGACGCTAGTGGCAATCCTGATGAATATTACCCGACAGTTGTCAGAATTAGAGACAACGATGGCGACTGGGGTAGCCTTGGTCAAAATCATACTTCTATTGTTATGAGGCGGCAAGATGCTACTTCAAACCCATTACCTCAGACAATTTTGGGCAGCCAGGTTTTAAATGGAACCGCTGTTAACTTTACAGAATTTGGGGTAGCCGCAGACGAGATAGTTTATGGATATTCCATTTTTGCCGATGATGTAACCGCCACGGGTAGTGACTTGGTAGACTTTTCGGACGACTCTAACTATCCAAGAAATACAGGCTCAGGGTCTGGCCTAGACTTGATTGCTGGAATATCTACTGCAGTTGCTAGTGATGACAATCTCAGAAAAGCAACCGGCCCTGGTGGCTACAAAGCCTCCTTAAATACATGGCTTAAAGCAAATGTTGGAGTTACTACCGCCACAGACAATAGTACTGTTACCGATTGGCAAGATCAGTTTCTTGGCGACCATGATGCTACAACCTTAACAACATCCCCAAGATACAGAGACGGCTCAGCCAGCGCCTTAGAAGATATTAATTTCAACCCGACTATAGACTTTCTTTCAGCTACCGAAACGGGCTTGCAAATTGCGAATAATTCAGATTTTAACACTGCCACCTCTTACTCGAAAAAAAGTATCAATATCGCCTTCAGAACTGGAGACGATGTAAATACTAAGCAGCAAATCTATGAGCAAGGTGGTGCTACTAGAGGGCTAAATGTTTATGTAAGAAATGGTAACGTATATGTTGGTGCTTGGAATGAAGCTTCCGATGGAGCTGGCTCTCCTTGGACTTTCAATGCCATTTCCTCTAGTGTTTCAACCGACACCGAATATATCATTTCTGTAGAGCTAGATGGAAATAGCAGTTCTACAGGTCAAATGAGGGCATACCTCAACGGCTTATCAATTGGCACCATCTCTAACGTAGGTTTACTCTACACACACAACGACAATATTGGAATTGGTGATGCCGCTGGCAGCTCACTTTATGACGATGGAACCGCAATTGCAGCCTCATTTTATGGCAGTATTCCTGAAATCATTTACTGTAATGAACCCGCTGGTTTTAGTAGCAGTCAACGAAACAGAATCGAAAGCTACTTGGCTATCAAATATGGCATAACACTCAACCAAAGTACTCCAGTAAACTATGTAAACTCCGCAGGCGTTACCATTTTCAACACCACCATTAGTGCTGCCTCTGGTGGCTTCTTAGAGTACAATAATGACATTGCCGGAATAGGTAGAGACGATGATTCTGAGTTTATTCAACTTTCATCTCAAAGCGAAAATAATGGCAGCATCGTTCAGGTAGATAGAAACAGCTCAATTGGTACTGACGACACATGGTTAATTTGGGGCAATGACGCAGGTAGTTTAACTCCAAGCAGAGTAGCCACAAAACCAGATGTGATTAACGAAAGGCTAGAAAGAGTATGGCGTGTGGCCGAAGAAAACTCCACGGGCGTTACGGATATCTCTTTCGACCTAACGGGGCTCGGATTAGGGACTAACCCAGACGACTTTTCTTTGTTGGTTGCCGGAGCCTCATCTGGAGCAGACTTTTCTAGTGCCACTGTTCTTACTAGTGGAACTTTTAATGGAGATGTTATAACCTTCCAAGACGTGAACCTCTCCGATTTACAATACTTTACCCTAGGAACTCAGTTCTTTATTTGTACCCCTGGAAACGTTCAAGATGGGCTATCACTATGGCTCAAGGCCGATGCTGAAACCTACAACACTGGTACCACAAGCGCTACCGATGGACAAACCGTAGAAACTTGGGGAGACCAAAGTAGAAACGATTACGATGCAGTTGAAGATGTGAACAGAAACCCTACTTGGGTAGAAAACTCTTTGAACTTTAACCCAGGCTTAAATTGGAATGCTGGTACCAACGAGATTGGCTTTAACCTAGGCGCTAATTACATTTTCGCCCCAGCAGCAACAGGCGGAGCACACATATTTGCAACTGTTGAACCAGAAGCCACACTTACCGGAGGTGATAGAAATAACAAATGGGTAGTCAATTTTGGAAACAACAACAACAGCGCCTACGGTGTCGCTGCTTATGGAGATAGAGGTAACATAGTGGCCGATGGTAAAAATAACTTCAACATCTCTCCTACTTCTAGTGCTTTTGTTATTGAAGGAGACATAAACACCAACTCGGGCACAGCAGATACTAAAACTTACTTAGTTGATGGATATCAAGCAAACTCTTCCACAGGAGTAGATATTGATATTGACGACTCTGGGATTGGTGAAGCAACAACTCATGGAAGTAACCAAGGACCTGTATCTATTGGCCGACAATCAGAAACAAACGGCATTGACAACAACACTGGCAGAAGGTTCTTTGGCGACATGCAAGAAGTGATTATCTACAATGAAGACATCACTCCAATAGACGCTCAGAAGATTAGGAGCTACCTAGCCATTAAGTATGGAACTACACTTACCAATGACAATGATGCCGATGCCACAACCAACGAAACCATCTCGGGTGCCATTCAAGAAGGTGATTACGTAGCATCGGATGGTAGCACTATCACTTTTGATTATAGTGATGACACAGGATTTACCAACAACATAGCCGGAATAGGCAGAGATGATGACACTTGCCTGGAGCAAAAACAATCGAGATCTAGCAACGCAGGTACTATTTTAACCATTGGCTTGGGAGAAATAGCTTCTACCAATGCCGCAAACTCCAACTCTTTTGAAGATGATTTAGACTTCTTCACTTGGGGAACTGATGGAGCTAGCACAGACAACGCAACCAGAACTACAAACGGAACACCGGGAACAGTTACTGAAAGAATGCTTAGAATTTGGAGGGCTCAAGATACTGGCGATGTAGGTTCAACAGACATTTCCTTTGACCTTACTGGCTTGGGGTATAGCACTAATGCTGCCGATTTTCAGCTCATTGTAGCTAATGGAGGTGATAACACATCACTCGAAAATGGTAGCACCTTCACTGGAGCAACCTTTGATGGTAGCACGCTCACCTTTAGCGATATCGATCTTGCCGATGGGCAATACTTTACCCTTGGAGTAGCAAGAGATTTATGTGCCCCAGGGGGAGTTACTCCTAGCATGGTGCTATGGTTGAGACCTGATTTAGGCACCTCAACCACCACCGATGCGACTGCACTAAACACTTGGACAGATCAATCAACTGCTGGCAATGATGCAACTCAAGATGGCAATGCCCCACAATTCCGAAACAATACTACCGACAATATCAACTTCCAACCTACAGTAGCTTTTGATGGCACAGACGATAGACTTTCTTTGGGCGATTTAAGTGAAATTAAGTCCACAAGTGGAACAGGAAGATACAGCATGTTCGCCATTGGCTTACGAAATGATGGGACTACTAACTATGCTTTAGGCTCTACTGGAGGTACCACTAATCAAGATTTACATTTCGGCTATAGAAGCAGCACGGTAGCTACAATTGCACACTGGGGTAACGATATGGATGTTACAGTAAACGCTTTCGATAGCCCAAGCTCTCCATATTTACTTTTCGCAGATTATGATGGAACTGGCAGAACCATTGAAGAACTGCGTTCAGATGATTTCAATAGAAACACAGACGCCAACACTACCGATCTTTCAGGAACGCAAACCAACTACATCGGAGACTTAGCCAGCGTAGGTAACTACAACGGAGCAATTAGCGAAGTATTAGTATACAATAGCTCGCTTACCGATTTAGAAAAGCTTAGAATCTACTCCTACTTTTCTATCAAATACGGATTGACCCTGCCTCAAGATAACGATGGAGATGCTACCACTAACGAAACTATTTCTGGTGTAGTAGCCGAAGGAGATTTAGTAGACTCTGATGGAAATATCATTTGGGATGAGTCTAACGGAAATGCAACTTATCATAACGGAATGGCAGGAATAGGTAGAGATGATGCCGCTTGTCTCAACCAAAAGCAAAGTACGAGTTCAACAGACGGAAGCATCTTGACTATAGGGCTAGGCTCTGTGGAAACTGACAATGCTTCAAACTCAGATATTCACGGCAATCAAGAATTTCTCATTTGGGGGCACGATGACGCTACAACAGCACAAGCAACTGCAGAAACAGTAGATGTGCCAGTTACTATATCTGAGAGAATGGAAAGAGTTTGGCGTGTGGAAGACACCGGTAATGTTGGAGAAACCGAAATTCAATTCGATTTAGCAGGGCTTGGTTATGGAACCAATGCGGAAGACTTTAGATTAATGGTGGCTTCTAGTGGTTCTGGCGGTACAATGGCTGGAGCTACACTAATAGATGGCGCAACCTTCAATGGCACAACACTCAGCTTCTCTGGAATAGACTTAGCTGATGGCGAATACTTTACCTTAGGCGTAGTTGCCCAATGTGGTCCTGGCGGAGTGAACACAAACTTAGCACTTTGGCTAAAAGGAAATGAAGAGGTTTTCTCGGATGCAGGTACAACATTGGCCACCGATGGTGATGACGCCTCACAGTGGAATGATCAGACTACATTTGGTAGAAATGCCTCAGAAACTAATGGCGGAGGTGGTGCAATTGTTGAACCAGTTTACAATACCGATGTAATAAACTATAACCCAGCACTCTTCATCTCTGACCAAAACACCACTAACAATTCTTATTTTAGAACAGGAGCCTCCACAAATACGGTCGATGGTAATATGTCTTTAGTTGCAGTGTTTACTACCACTCAACTTCAAGGTACTAACAACCAGATTGACAATACCCCATCATTGATTGGTGCGGAAGACAACACCGCTTCAGACGACTATGGCTTAGGCGTTTACAGAGGAGAAGTGGTATTCAATGCAGCCAATACCAATACTTTCACTGCAAGGAGTAATACCACCTATAATAACGGGGAGCCATACATTGCTACAGGAACTAGAGTGCAAGCCGCTTCTGGAGCAGTAGAACTTTATGTAAACTCATTGAACGTGGGTAGTGGAACTTCGGACAACGTTGCGCTAGATGAACCAGACCGATGGGCTATTGGTAATCAAAAAGACTATGACAATGAAGCACAATTTCAGGGCAACATAGCTGAAGTAATTGTTTTCTCTGAAGTACTAACCAACCAAGAATTAGCTCAGGTTGAAACCTACCTTGCACTGAAATATGGCATTACCAGAACTAATGACAATGATAATGACGCTACCACCAATGAGCTCATTACAGGAGCCATTAGAGAGGGCGACTATGTTGCCGCAGACGGTGGTATTATTTGGGATTATTCAGCCAGAGGAGCTACCTACTTCAACGATATAGCTGGAATCGGAAGAGACGACCTATCTTGCCTTAACCAAACGCACTCAAAAAGCGAAAACAATGATGCCATTGTAGACATTAGCATAGATTCTTTTCTAAATGACGACTCTTTCTTGATTTGGGGTAATGATGACGCAGCTATTGAAGCACCGAATAATAGCGAAAGACCAAGTGGAATTAACAGTAGGTTAAACAGAGAATGGCAAGCCCAAGAAACAGGTACTGTTGGAGAAGTATCTGTAACCTTTAACCTTGATGATATTACAGGCACTCCATTGGGGGACAATAATTTAACCTTAGTTAGGCTAATGGTCGATGAAGACGGAGACTTTTCAGATGCCAATACCTTAATATCTCCTACTTCAATAGATGCAGTAAACAATACTGTAACTTTCACCCATAATTTTACTGGAGCCACAGGCTTTTACTTCACCCTTGGTTCTGAAGAAGTAGATGCCCTACCCATTGAATTACTAAGCTTTGAAGCAAGGCACCTAAATGGAGAAGTTGTTCTCACTTGGGTTACAAGTTCTGAAATAAACAATGCTACGTTCAGTATTGAAAGAAGTGTTGGAGGAACTGACTTTACTGAAATTGGAGAGTTAAATGGCTCGGGTACAACTAACGAAACACAGCGATATTCATTTACTGACGCAGAAGTAACTTCAGGAAAATACTATTACCGAATCAAACAAACAGACTTCAGCGGTTCGGCTAGTTACTCTCATATTCAAGGAGTTGCAGTGGAAAAATCTAACCAATTTGACGTTAACATTTACCCTAACCCCAACACAACAGGTATTTTAAACTATGAGATTTCAGTTCCTGTCGAGCTTAACCAACAAATAGTGCTTATGTTAATAGACAGAGAAGGACGCTTAGTAATTCAAAAAAATCTCGCTTCTGAAATGAAGAGTACATTGAATCTAGACGGTATTTCTTCTGGAGTTTACTTTTTACGCTTAGCCTCAGGTAATTACAGCACAACTAAGAAACTAATTATTCAATAAGGGATTTACCTAATTGTTATCATTTAGCGAAAAGCCAAAAAATATATTTCCACCTGTGGATATATATTTAATTTTCTTCATCTTTACGTCCCTTTCACACAAACAACTGCAGTTCACCACAAATAATCTGCAGTTCATATCAATCTAAGAATTCAGTCTTTTTATTGAAATTTTAAAAACTGGTTAGTAACCATAGCGGCTAACTGCCTATAAACCTATGGTTTAACGTGAACAAAAAAATGGCTTCCAAGCTATTAACATATATACTTTCGCAAGTGGTAAAAAGAGAATTTACTGCTGTTCTGGTGGTAATACTAATTGCATCTAATGGGCTCTTAGCGCAAACCCCAATAAGTACCATTAATGTTACTGGGGCAGCAGGCACTTCAACAACTTACATCACAACAGCTCCAAGTGATGCTATCAACGACCTGACCCCCGGAGCAGCATACAATGTAAACAATGGTCAGGGAACCAATAGGAATATTACCGTTGATAATTTCATTGTATCTGGTGTAACGTTCGATAATTTCTTAACCCCAGATACTGTGGCAATTAGGCGTACTGATGGAAGCCGTTTTATAAATATTTGGTATGAACTAATCGATGATCCGCTAGTAACAAGTGGAAGCTTGAACTTAGGGCCAGATGCAGTAAGCGATGCTGATGCCGTTTATCTTACCAGAAACTTAAATGCCGGTTACGATAACATTCTTGTAAATTCTGATGATGAAGGATTAGGGGCAATTCAAGCTCAAACTGAACGTGTGGACATTATTTGGAAAACAGGAATTGTAACTTGCGCACCAGAGAATGCCATTTTTCCAGTTATTGACAGAGGAGGAAACGATGAGGTAAAAGTTGCCGCCATTACTTCACTAAATGCCGATGGTGAACCAGATGCCTTTTCAGACCTAGTGCTGATTCAAGATAGTGATTGGCCTGGAACAGGTCAATCTTTCGATAACTTCCTTATTCTAAGACGGCAGGTTGTAGGTGAAGATCCACTACCCATAGCCAATATAGGAACTTATGTTCCTGGTCAGGGTGCACAAACAGTTCAAGGAGTCTCAGTTTCATTCGATGACCTAGGCATTGCCTCCAATGAGGTGGTTTATGGCTACTCAATATTTGCCTCAGATGTAGACGCATCTCTTCACGACCTTACTGATATCACTACATTTCCCAATACCACTTTAGCAAGCAACAGTGGCTTAGACTTAGTTGCTGGAATCACAGCTGCAGTGTCTTCAGATGATTGCCTAACTCCTGCCGTGGGCCCTGGAGGTTATAAATCTGCCTTGGCCACTTGGCTAAAGGCCAATGGGGTAGATCGTAATGGTACCAATGAGGTTACTTCTTCTGCCTCTCAAGGTGCCAGTGTTACAGACTGGCAAGACCACTGGGTTGGCAACAATGACTTTAGTACCGACCAAGGTACACCCACTTACAACCTCACTTCATCTTTAGTAAACTTTAACCCTTCGGTAGAATTTGCAAGTGCTTCATTAGCTATGACATCAGATCCCGATGAAGACTTTAATGATGCATCATTCTACACCAAAAAAGGAATCAATGTACTAATCAGAACACCTGCAACACTAAGCGGAAAGCAGGTCATTTTTGAACAAGGAGATGGGACTAGAGGAATAAACATACATACTAATGGCTCTACTCTCCATGTAACAGCATGGAACCAAGCTTCTGATGGAGGCGGTGTTGGCTCACCTTGGAACACAGGTGCACCAGTTAATACTATTTCTGTATCTGGTCTAGCTACGGAAACAGAGTATATCATTTCATTCGAACTAGATGGAAACAGTACAACCACCGGTACTGCTAGGGCCTATTTGAATGGTGAACAATTCGGTACACTTTCTAATGTTGGCCTACTTTACGATCACTCAGGAGGAGATGTTACCCTTGGGTCATCAGATGCTACGGAAAGCCTTGAATACAATGATGGAGAAAGTTCTGGTAGTGCCTTCTCATTTGAGGGTGAAATTCCAGAGTTTATCTACTGCAATGAACCAGGGTCATTTCCTTTGACCCAAAGACGAAGAATAGAAAGCTACTTGGCAATAAAGTACGGCATTACTTTAGACCAAAGCCCATCCCCTATCAACTACCTAAATTCTGACGGAGCAGTTATTTTCAATACCACTCTGAACACTGCTGCTGGCGGGTACTTAACTTACAATAATGATATTGCCGGAATTGGCAGAGATGATGCCTCAGAACTTTCTCAACTCAAGTCTAAAAGTGAGAATAATGGCACCATTGTTACTATGGAAAGAGATACTGATTTCCCTCAGGACAATACATTTTTAATTTGGGGAAATGATGCCGCCAATTTTGAAGACAACACAACAAGTAATCTGCCTACTAATATTGGCAGAAGAGTAGATCGTGTATGGCGAGTAGCTGAAACTGGTAGTGCAGGCCTAGTAGATGTGAGCTTCGATCTAACTGGCACTACATTTACGGGAAGTAACTATAGCCTACTTATTGCCGGAAATTCTTCAGCTGGCAACTTCTCAGGAGCACAGATTATAACTGGTGGAGTAGTAAGTGGAAATACCTTAACCTTCAGCGATGTAGACTTTAGTAATGGCCAATTTTTTAGCCTTGGAACTACATTTAATACAAACTGCGGCCCTGGGGGTATAACAAGTATAGGAGGTTTGAGCTTATGGCTAAAAGCTGATCTAGGACCAAGTGGAAATACTGACAATACTAAAATCTCTTCTTGGGTTAATCTTGCAGGCACTGGAAACGATGCATCACAAAGCAACTCTACTTTTCAACCCAAATTTAGATCTAACTATATCAACTTCAATCCTACAATAGAATTTGATGAAGGAAATAAAACCATGATTGGCAATTCGGGATTCTTCACACAAGGCTACTACCTTGTAGTAACGCCTGAATTCGATATTGAGGATGAAACAGACCCTCAATCCCCTATTGGTTACGGCTTAAACAACAGAGGAGGAGCATTTTATCTTGGTGATGGCTTAACTGCATTAGGGCAATCAGCAGACCAAGGCAACCTAATATCTCACTACATATTCGGTGGAGGTTTTACATATCAGCAATACGTAGATGATTCAAAAGTATTGAAGGCTGACAGTACTTATATAATGGGCGTGGCAAGTGATGGAGATGCTAACACAATAGACATTTTGCTTAATGGTGAAATTCTAAACACCTCCAGATACCAAAACTCATATTTAGATCCAACACCTACAGCAGAGGGGTATGCACTAGGAGCAAATCAAGATCTAAACCAGGGCCTTTATGGAAAAATAGCCGAGATTATTAGTTTCTCTGATGTTCTGACTCCGTTAGAAGAGGTTAAAGTTCAAAGTTACTTATCCATTAAGTATGGAATAACAATAAGCACAAACAGAGATGGAGACGCTACTTCTGGAGAAACAGTAAGTGGAAGTATTTCGGAAGGAGACTTGGTGGCATCAGACGATGGTATAATCTGGACTTATTCTACCAATTCTGACTATCACAATAATGTAGCGGGTATAGGAAGAGATGACGATTCATGTTTTGAACAAAAGCAATCTAAAAGTGTCAACTCGAGCAGTATCATTACAATGGGTATAGGAGCCATTGCTACGAGTAATGCTACCAATGCCAATAGCTTTAGTGTCGATGATTCATTCCTCATTTGGGGTTCAGATGGATCAGACCCAAATAGTGCAGCAATTACTACCCAACTTCCAGGAACAGTTACCGAACGTATGGATCCTATTTGGAGAGTACAAGAAACAGGAACCGTAGAAGATGTGGCTGTCTCATTCGACTTATCTGGTTTGACCAACTATTCAAGCCGAGTTGCTTCAGATTATCAGCTAATCATAGCTTCTTCTGGAGAAACCATGCCAGACTTATCTGCGGCATCTACCTATTCAGGGGGAACTTTCAATGGTGATGTACTCACATTCAGCAATGTAGATTTTTCAGATGGAGATTATTTCACCTTAGGCACAGCCAGAAGTTCTTGCTCCCCGGGTGGTGTCAGTGCCAACCTTGAGCTTTGGCTTAGAGGAGATGAAGGGACTAGTGAAACGGTAGATGGAGACACTGTTTCCAGTTGGTTAGATCAAAGTGGCAATGGATTCAATGCGAGTGCAACAGGTTTAGGAGGAGCCAATTTGGTTTACCCTACTTATGAAATAGACGAAATGAATTTTAATCCTGCTATCAGATTCTACGATCCTAACTCCACCAATGCAGTATTCATGGAAACCTCAGGATCTCATAGTGTAACTGGAGATATGTCTGTGGTAGTGGCATACAAGTCGGGTCAGTTTCAAGGAAGCAGTAATGACTTTTACAACTCACCGGTGTTTATTAGTACAGGGTCCAATTCTGTAAATACTGACTATGGTCTCGGCATGTACAATGGTAGATTGCACGTTAATGCTGACAACAACAATAGCTTTAATGCCCAATCTGGTACCTCTCCATTATACAATACTTTAGAACCGATTATAGCCACTTTCACCAGAGAGCAAGCTGCCTCAGGAGCCATTGAGCTATATGCTAATTCTGCAAGTGTGGGAAGCGGTACATCTTCAAACACAAGCCTTAATGCAGCATCAACATGGGGGCTAGGTAATCACTCTGGTGCAAATGGCGCAACGCAAGTTCCTGCTCAGCTTAGTGCCAGAATAGGTGAAGTTATAGTATTTAGCGGTGAGCTCACCAGTACGCAAAAGCAGCAAGTAGAATCTTACCTAGCTATTAAATATGGAATAACCAGAACTGTTTCAGGCTTAAGTGCTTCTGAACAAGATTACTTGGCCTCAGATGGTACAACCCAATTCTTCGACTGGGATGAAAATACAACCTATAGAAACGATATTGCTGGTGTGGGTAGAGATGATGGAAGCTGTTTAACTCAGACAAAATCTAAGAGCGAAAATAACGATGCTATTGTTACCATGTCTGTGAACTCATTTAATTCGGATAAATCATTCATGATGTGGGCCAATGACAATGCTGCCATGGAAGATGCCAGTAATAGAGAGTACAATAAGGCTCAAGTAAAAAGTAGGTTAAACAGAGAGTGGAGAATTCAAGAGACAGGTACCGTTTCCTCAGCTACAATTACTTTCGATCTGGCAAACATAACGGGGCCATCTGGTATTGGTACCAATAACTTAAATCAGGTAGTTTTAATGGTAGATGCCGATGGAGACTTTACTAGCGGTGTAACTCTAGTTGAACCACTATCTATAGATGCCGTCAATAAAAAAGTGACTTTTAGTAGAAACTTTACTGATGGTCAGTTCTTTACCCTTGGGTCTAAAGAAGAAGGTGCCCTGCCTATAGAGCTTCTAGCCTTCTCAGCAACACCACTTCAAAGCCAAGTGCATTTGAGCTGGACAACTGCTTCGGAAGATAATAATGCTTATTTCTATATTGAGAGAAGCTCCAATGGAGAGTCTTTCGAAACTATTGGAGACCTTGATGGCGCAGGAAATAGCTCTTCAATTCTAAAATATAGATTCATAGATAGGCAGCCTTTTACAGGAAGAAGCTACTACCGTCTAAAGCAAGTGGACTATAATGGAAACCACACCTATTCGCCTATAGAAGGAGTGTTAATCAAGTCCCAAATTGAACACCGCTTGAGCTTACGACCTAACCCTGTTTCCAAGAATGGAACCTTGAGTATAGATTATTTGATTCCGGCTGAAGTGGGGTCTGGAGCTCTAATCATCTATGATTTGAAAGGAAGAATGATGCTAAAGGAAACGATTAACAGTGATGAATCAGTCTTTACAACAACCTTGAATGAATTCTCTGAAGGTATCTACTTGGTAGTAATTGAATCTGCAAACGGAACAAAACTCACTAAGCGCCTCGTGATAAGTCAATAATTCTAAACAAGTCTACTTTTCCCGAATATGAATGCCCTTTCCCATATAGGGAAAATATTTTCTTGTTGACATATAGTTTTTTGCCATAAATCCTGCAATTTTGCGCCTACGACCACAACCTATCGATTTGGCATGGAATTGCATGTAGCACCACCGCAGTTCAGCCATGCAACTGCTTAACCAGATTAATAATTAAGTAGACTCCCTTTAAGGGGCTAATTGAGGGCAACTATATGGCACATTCATGTGCTCACCTAAGTACTGGCACTAACTACCGAAGAAGACTCGCTTTTTTCATCGCGGTCATTTTATTTCCAATTTTTTCTGAAGCTCAAACTGTAATAAGCAATATTACCGTCAACAGCTCTGCAGCTACATCGTCTACAGTAAATGTTACTGCACCATCAGATGCGAGTAATTCCATAACACCTTCAAGCCCATACGATATTCTGTATGGCCAAGGAAATGACATAGCTGTTGCCTCATACACTGTCTCTTCAACGACTTTCGACAGGTTTCTTCGTCCAGACACGCTTGTTCTCAACAGGAGACTTGCTAGTGATCGACTAGTGAATATTTGGTATACGCTTAACTCCATAAATACAGCGACAGACCCAGACCAACTATTAATCAATCCAACTCCCACAGAAGATGCCGATGCTATTTACCAAACCGGAACACTGAATGCTGGGTACGACAACATTCTAGTGAACGATGATGACTTAGCTGGTGGTAGCATTCAAGTTGAGACTGAGAGAGTTGATGTAATATGGTATCAAGGAATACAGACGTCAACGCCAAATAACGCTGTTTTTCCAGTAATTGAGAGGGGCGGAAATGATAATATTGCTATTGCCGCTATTACTAGTCTAAATGCTGATGGTACTCCTGCTTCTTATGGAACTTTAGTTGGTATTCCAGAGAACTTTTGGCCCGGAACGGGGCAAAGCTTCAACAACTATTTGATTTTAAGGAGAGAAACTGCAGGCGTTGAACCTATTCCCTTACTTAATATTGGAACGTTAGTAGGGCAGTCTGCACAGACTGTTCAAGGAGTGGCGGTATCATTTACTGAATTAGGAGTTTCGGCAAATCAAAGCATCTATGGCTATTCTTTATTCTCTGCAGATGTATGTAATGGCTTTGTAACGGATACTAATGATATATTATCAACCGGTTCACAGACCGTAAAATCAGGCATTGACCTAACTGATATCTCTACCTTCCCAAGTGACACTAAATCTGACGACTCTGGGCTCGACCTAGTTGCTGGTGTTTCGGCTGCAGTTGCAAGCGATGATAACCTAGTTGAGACTAAGGGACCAGGCGGCTATAAAGCTGCCCTAGCAACATGGCTTAAAGCCAATGAAAGTGACGATGTTACTACCTCTACAGAAGGTAGCAACGTTACCGACTGGCAAGATCATTGGCTAGGAAATCATGACTTTACAACCGATGGTACCGCACCAATTTATCGCAGTAGCACATCATCTATAAACTTTAACCCTACCGTAGACTTTACTACCACCGATAGAGGCCTTACAACAGGAAACAACTCAGACTTCAACACAGATGTCTATGAGAAAAAGTCTATCAATTTTGCCCTAAGAACTAACACTACAGATGTTAGCACTAGGCAAGTAATTTATGAGCAAGGAGGAGCCACTAGAGGTCTTAACTTCTACATAGAGTCTGGTGTTCTGCATGTACATGCTTGGAACCGACAGGCATCAGATGGTTCTGACTCACCGTGGAACGATACAGACCAAACTATTAGCACATCAATATCTGCTAATACAGAATACATTCTAACTTTTGAACTAAACGGTAACTCAAGTAAAACTGGTACTTTCACCGCCTACTTAAACGGTCAAAGCTTTGGCTCAATTTCTAATGTTGGACAACTTTATGCTCATACCGGAGATATAACCCTTGGTAGATCTGGAGGCAACAATAGGTTTGCAAACGGAACAGACACTAATAGCAATTCATTCAGAGGAGAAATCTCAGAGTTGATTTATTGTAACGAACCTGGTCAAATATTAGCCTCTCAAAGAAACCGTATTGAAAGTTACTTAGCTATTAAGTACGGCATTACACTGAACCAAAACACTCCAATTAATTACTTCAATTCTGATGGAGCCATAATTTTCAACACTACTCAAAATGCTAGTTTAGGGGGATTCCTTGAATACAATAATGACATTGCTGGAATAGGTAGAGACGATGCTTCTGAGCTAGATCAACCCGCTTCTAGAAGTGAAAATAATGGTAGCGTTGTAACCATAGACAGAGGAGCAACCATAAGTACTGATGACACTTGGCTAATTTGGGGTAATGATGGAGGAGCATTAACCGAAAGCAGTGTGCTTACCAAGCCAGATACCATTCAGAACAGATTAACAAGGGTATGGAGAGTTGCTGAGGAAAATGAAGTGCTTACCACTTCAGTTTCTTTTGATCTTACTGGTTTAGGTCTTAGCTCAAATGCAGCGGACTTCTCACTCCTTATTGCCGGAAATACAACTGATGCAGACTTCTCCAATGCAACTGTGCTATCAGGCGGAACCTTCAATGGAAATACAATAACATTTACCGGGGTTAACCTAGATGATGGTGAGTACTTTACCTTAGGGACTAAGTTTTTCAGATGTTCACCTGGAGGGGTTGAATCTAACTTGGCTTTATGGCTAAAAGCGGATGCTGGAACAAATACTACAACCGAAGGAGGCTTAGTAACCTCCTGGGAAGACCAAAGTGAAAATGGTAATGATGCGACTGGAGCAGGCACTTCTCCAAACTATACTGCCAACAATATTAATTTTAACCCTGCTATTGAGTTTGATGGAATAGATGAGGTTTTAACCTCAACAAGTGGTTTTCACTCCGCTACATACTATTTAGTAGTCAACCCAGATGACAATTTCACTAGTGCATCAACCTATCAAGTGCCTTTAGGGTTTGACGATGGAACAGCATCTCCAACTAACAGCATTGGTGGTTTTGCTATAGGTGGAATATATGGAGGAGTTGATGATGTACTCTCTCACACTGTGGGTAATGGTACTGTCGGTTATGGGTTGAGAGAAAATAACAATAGTAAAACCATTAGCTCAGGCATACCATTAGTGTTTACGGTAAGGGAAAATGCTGGAGCAACGGCTGCAGATATTAGACAAGATGGCCTTGTTGTAAGCAACAGCGTATCTGGGAGCGGCTACCTTTCAGTTAGCGATGAAGAGTACTCACTCGGTAGGTTTGAAACTCCTAACGCCTTCAATTTCACTGGTTTTTACGATGGTAAAATTGGAGAGTTAATCTCTTACTCCACAAGACCTTCAGATGCGGAGAACGATAGAATTGAGTCCTATCTGGCTATAAAATATGGTATAACGCTCGACCAAACAACTGGAAGAGATTACGTAAGAGGTGATGGAACAACTACTTGGAGTGCTACTACTAACGCTACCTATAACAATGATATAGCTGGAATTGGAAGAGATGATCTTTCATGTCTCGAGCAAAAGCAGTCTAGAAGCCAAAATGCCAATAGCATAGTCACCATGGGGCTTGGAGGAATTGAAGTCTCTAACAATGCCAATACCAACAGCTTTGCTGACGATGGAGACTTTTTGATTTGGGGTAATGATGGAGACTTTGCCGACCAAGCAAATGCTAACACCGTAGATGTTCCGGGAGTAGTTACCGAAAGAATGGAGAGAATTTGGAAGGTGCAAGACACTGGTAACACAGGAGCTACCACCATTCAATTCGATATTACAGGACTAGGCTATAGTACCAACTTAAGTGATTTCAACCTAATTGTTTCAAATTCTTCTACCATGGCTTCTGGTACAATTATTCCTGCAGCCTCTTTAGAAGATGGGGTTTTAACCTTCACCAACGTAGACCTTACTGACGGTCAATTCTTTACCATTGGAACAGCAAGAACAGATTGCGGCCCTGGTGGAGTAACTACAAACCTTGCTTTGTGGTTAAAGGCAAATGAGGGAACTAGCACTACAACAGATGGTGCATCAATCACTACTTGGAGTGATAGAGCCGGAGCTAATGATGCAATAGGTTCAGGAGGTACAGAGCCTAACTATGTAGAAAACTCTTTAAACTATAATCCTTCAGTAAACTTCGACCAAAACAACACAGAGCAAATGGTTGGCGCAGCAGGCTTCCACACCAGAGCTTATTACATGGTTGTTAACCCAGATAGTACTCAAAACAGTTCAAGCACTAATGAAGTACTTATTGGTTTCGATGAACCTGCAGGGGCAACCAATGATTTTGGCGGTCTTATCTTGGGTTCGGCTACAAGTGCGTTTTCAGGTGAGGTCATTACTCATGCAATTGGAGGCTCAGGAACACGATGGAGACGAGGAATAACACAGACCACCTTTGGTACAGTTAATGCTAACGAGTCATATTTAATGGCTGTGAGAGATAACGCTGGAGGAACAAGCTCAGAAATGCATGTGAATGGTCGCCAGCTTGCGGATCTTAATAGCGGCACGTTCCTTACATCGAGTGATGTAGACTACGAGCTTGGTAGTTTTGTTGCTACAAATGCCTTTGATGTTAATGGACACTACGATGGCCAAATAGCTGAAGTTATTTCATTCTCAACACGCCCTACAGACGCAGAGCACAACAGGGTTCAATCTTACCTTTCTATTAAATATGGAATGACATTGAACAACATTGGCGGTGGCACCGCAGGTGACTACACAAGAGCTGATGGTACAATTATATGGGATGCTTCAGATTACGCAACCTATCATAACGATGTGGCTGGAATTGGGCGAGACGATGACGCTTGCTTCAGTCAAAAGCAGTCTACTAGTGTTAATTCTGATGATATTTTGGCAATAGGTCTACAAGAGATAGCAAATACAAACGCGGAAAACTCTAATAGCTTTGACGATTCAGGAGACTATCTCATGTGGGGTAATGATAATGGTGCTACAGCACAAGCAAGTGCAGAAACTTCTGATGTGCCAAATGCCATAGCTGAAAGAATGACAAGAGTGTGGCGTGTTAATGATACTGGAGAAGTAGGTAATACCGAACTGCAGTTTGATTTAACCAGCCTAGGATACAGCGGTAACGAAGAAGATTTCTCTCTTTTAGTAAGCAACTCCTCTACAATGGCCGATGCCACAGTAATAACTGGCGGCACGCTCAACGGCAATATTCTCTCCTTCTCAGGTATAGATTTAGCCGATGGCCAATTCTTCACTATCGGTACAGCTTATAAAACCTGTGGTCCTGGTGGTGTAAACACAAATATTGCTTTATGGCTCAAGGGTAATGCGGAGGCTTATTCAGACGCTGGTTTCACCTTGGCTAATGACAATGACAACATTCTGCAATGGAATGATCAGAGCTCTCCGCAGATTAATGCTTCGCTCGAAACTTTAGATGGCGCTTTACCTATTGAACCTACTTATCAGACTAATGAGATCAACTTTAACCCAGTAGCTAGGTTCACCGACCCTAACTCATCTAACGCCTCTTATTTGAGAACAACGTCTAATTCGGTGACAGGGAACTTTACACTTTTCTCAGTATTTAAAACAGGTCAATCTCAAGGAACTGATGAGGATGCATTAAACTCACCTGTTTTGATTAGCTCTAGAAATGCTGGCTCTGCCGACTGGTCAATGGGTATGCAAGGAGGAACCATCTGGTTAGAAGCCGATTCAGATAACGGTTTCGAAGCACAGACAACTGGAACCTATAATGATAATAATGTACACTTTGTTAGCTCTGTAAAAAATGGAACTGCATTAAACCTATATGTAGATTCAGAGTCTGTAGGAAGTGGAACTGGAAGCGCCACCCTTGGAAGCGCTACTGGATTTGGAATAGGAAATCACTTTAATGAAGATCTTCAAGCTCAATTTGCTGGCGACATTGCTGAAACTTTAGTTTTCTCATCAGCACTTAATTCTGACGAAAGAAGCAGAGTAGAATCATACATGGCCATCAAATATGGATTGACAAGAAATGGCTCTGATGACGGCAGTACCGGAAGTATTGACGAAAGAGACTATAGAGCTGGTGACGGTGGTGTAATCTGGGATTATGATGGACAAGGAACAACCTATTACAATGACATTTTTGGAATTGGTAGAGATGATTTGTCTTGCTTGGAGCAAACTACATCTAGAAGCGAAAATAGTGATGCCTTAGTTACCTTTAGCCTTCCTAGTGGTTTTGGTACTGATGATAGTTTCATTGTATCTGGTAATGACAACGCAGCTATTGAGAATCCAAACAATCGAGAGTTCAATAGTTCACAGGTTAAGAGTAGGCTAAATAGAGAATGGAAGGTTCAGGAAACTGGTACAGTAGGTAGTATTCAGGTTACTTTCGATCTAGATGATATCTCTGGCCCTCTTGGAGTAGGCACCAACAACTTGAGTCAACTCAGATTAATGGTAGACAACGATGGGGACTTTACATCGGGAACAACCTTGATATCTCCAACCTCATTTAATGGAACAAACAATACCGTAACCTTTACAGTAGACTTTAGTAATGGTCAATATTATACTCTTGGTTCGGAAGAAATTGCGGCCCTACCGGTACAGTTGATATCCTTTACCGTAAATGCTTCGGAAAGCGGAACAGTTCAATTGAGATGGGCTACAGCTTCTGAAGACAACAACTCTTTCTTTACTGTGGAACGCAGTCAAGATGGTCAAAACTTTAGACCTATAGGCACAATAAATGGAGCCGGAAATTCTGAGGGAGTGCAAACTTATCAATTTGCAGATATCGATCCGTTCCAAGGCTATAGCTACTATAGACTTAAGCAGACCGACTTTAATGGTGGCTTCGAGTATACTGAAATAAGGTCTGTATTTGTTAATACTACTTTCAATATAGATTTCACTCTATATCCTAATCCAGTTAATATAGGTACTCCGGTAAATATCAAGTACAAGGTAGATCAGAATAAAGAAGTGAAAATTAGGGTCTTTGATATGAAAGGAACCCAGCTTTATCAAAAAGAAGAACTACTATCATTACGAGGTGAAACTATTACTATACCAACCTCCGGTCTAAATAGAGGCCTGAATCTGATTAAAATCACTGACTCTCAAAACAAGACTTTCACCCTGAAACTTGTAGTACATTGATTAGCACGTAATACAAAATCAATATAAAAAGCCTCAGAATAATATTCTGAGGCTTTTTATATATTCAGATGAAATAACATACCCAACCTTCATTGATAGAAACTTTATATAATCATTTCTTTCAAATACACTTTTTTGCATTTCACACCAAAAAGTAAGAAATAGTCATATAATCCTAAAACTAATTCGGCATTATTAGGTATATTATACTATACCTACAAAAATACCATTATAAATACTTCCGACCTTTATTCAGGCTTAATACTTATACAAAGCACATTTCTGAATGTAGTTAGAACATTAATTGTTCCTTATGCAGCATTTAAGAAAGTATTTGTGTACAGTACTCGCTCTTTTATTAATCGAGTCATGGGATAATTATGCTTATTCCCAAACAGCTATTTCATCTTATACAGTATCTGTAGTAAATCCACCTAATAGCACTTACAGCGCTACGGCACCTAGTGATGCAAGTAATGACATCAACTCAGGACAAACTTACGATGTAAGCTATGGTAGAGGTGATGACTACAATCTTGTGAGCTACACTATAGCTGGAAGAACTTACGCCAACTCCCTAGAACCAGACACCTTGGTTTTAAGAAGAACAGATGGCGGAAGGTTTGTCAATATCTGGTATACGCTCATCGATATAGACGTTCCACTACTATTTGGTACTACAGAGCTTATAATGGATGGACAAGAGGTAGAAGATGCTGATGCCTTGTATCAAACAGGAAGTCTAATCAGTGGCTATGACAATATTCTAGTAAATGTAGACAACCAAGCTTCTGGAAGTATTCAAGCACAAATAGAAAGAGTAGATGCTATTTGGAGAACTGGAATAGTTACATGCGAACCTGACAGCGCTGTTTTTCCGGTAATAGAAAGAGGTGGCAATGACAGTATAAAAATTGCCGCAATTACCGCTCTAGACAACAACGGTAATCCTTCGGCATATAGCAGCATGGTAGACATTGTAGACTCCGACTGGCCACAATCGGGTATCTATTATGACGACTACTTGATTTTAAGAAGGCAAACCGTGGGCGAAAACCCTTTGCCTCTATTGAATACTGGGGTTATTGCTGGCCAACCAGGCCAAGTAATACAAGGAGTGGCAGTTTCATTTACAGAATTAGGTATCTCTGCCGGGCAAATAATCTATGGATACTCTCTATTTGCCTATGATACTAATGATACCGATCATGACCTTACTGACATTTCAACCTTCCCTACAACTACCTCTGCGGCAGCTTCAGGTCTAGATTTAGTCGCAGGTGTTTCCGCTGCTGTATCGGCAGATGATTGCTTGACTCCAGCAATTGGTCCTGGCGGATACAAAGCCGCTCTTTCAACTTGGCTAAAAGCCAATGAAACAGCAGACGTTACAACTTCTACAGAAGGTTCCACCATCACCGATTGGCAAGATCACTGGATAGGCAATCATGATTTTACAACCAGTGTAACCTCTCCTATTTACAGAAGCTCCACTTCTAACATCAACTTCAATCAGACAGCCGACTTTACAAGTACAGATAGAGGATTAACCACTTCCAATAACTCAGACTTCAACAATAATGGAAGTAGTTATGAGAATAAGGGCATATCCTTAGTATTTAGAACAGACAGTGATGTTACCACAAGGCAAGTACTTTATGAGCAGGGAGATGATAACCGAGGCATTAATATTTATATAAGAAATGGATCACTTTTCACACATGCTTGGAACAGAACAAGTGATGGCACAGGGGCTCCATGGAATACTGGAGACAACACTTCTAGTATCTCTATTACTGGCGATACTGAGTACGTACTCACTTTTGAGCTTGAAGGAAACTCCTCTATATCTGGTAGCTTTAGGGCCTACCTCAATGGTCAGATAATCGGAACTGTTCCAAATATTGGGTTATTGTTTTCCCATACAGGAGATATCAACTTAGGAAGATCTGGAGCAGCCCAAAGGTACGATGATGGCTCAAATTCAAATGCCAACTCCTTTAGAGGTGAAATTCCTGAGTTCATATACTGCAATGAGCCCGGAAGCTTTACTGCTTCTACCAGAAACAAAATTGAGAGCTACCTAGCTCTTAAGTATGGCGTAACATTAAATCAAGGTACCCCGATAAATTATGTCAATTCATCAGGAGAAATCATATTCAATACTACTCTCAATGCCAGTTTAGGAGGATACTTGGAGTACAATAATGATATAGCGGGTATTGGAAGAGATGATAACTCAGAATTCGAACAGCAGAAATCTAGAAGCGAAAACAATGGTTCTGTAATCACCATAGATAATGGGGCTAGCTTCAATGCAAACGACACTTGGTTGATTTGGGGAAATGACGGTGGCAACGCTGATGACCTTAGTCAGGCATCAGATGTGCCATCGATCATTAACAATAGAGTGGATAGAGTTTGGAGGGTCTCTGAGAATGGCAGTGTTGGCACGGTTGATATTTCATTCGACCTTAACGAAGTTACCTTTAGCGGTAGCCCAACTAGTTCAGATTATAGCCTCTTAATTGCGGCTAACAATTCGGCAGGTAACTTCTCAAATGCACAAATAATAACGGGAGGTGTAGTCAACGGGTCAACGCTTACTTTTTTCGATGTTGACTTAGATGATGCGGAATACTTTACGCTTGGCACAGGATACATAGATTGTGGGCCAGGTGGAGTAAGTACCAACCTTGCCCTATGGTTGAAGGCAGATTTAGGACCTAATTCTACCTCAGGAGAAGTAACGTCTTGGGAAGACCTAGCCTCTGGCAACAATGCAACAGGAAGCTCAGGCACCGTTCCATCGTATCTTTCTAACAGCATCAACTTTAATCCAGCCCTAGATTTTGACGGTGTCGATAACGTATTAACCTCAGCAGACGGGTTCTACACCCATGCCTATTACTTGGTGCTCACACCAGACGATACCTATACTAGCGCCACAACGCGACAAGTTCCACTAGGCTAGGATGACTCTTCAGTGACAACAACCAGTAGCATAGGCGGCTTTTATTTAGGTGGAATTTTCAGTGGATCGGATGATGTTCTTGGGCACCTGGTAGGAAATGGAGCGAATAGTTATGCTCAATTAAGAGTAGATAATACCAAGACTATACCTGCCAATATTCCACAACTCTTTGAAACTCGTGAAAACGCAGGAGCTACTGCTTCTGGTATTTTCCAGAATGGCATACAAGTAGATAATGCAACAAGTGGAAGTGGGTATTTGGCCGTCTCAAACGAAGAATACGCCATTGGAAGATTTGAAACACCAAATGACTTCTCTTTTACCAATTTCTTTGACGGAAAACTAGCTGAAATCATTTCCTTCTCAAGCAGGCCAACTGATGCTGAGAAAAACAGAATCCAATCTTACCTAGCCATTAAGTACGGAATTACGATAGATCAAACCTCTCCGCAAGACTATGTAAACTCAGCAGGAACAACCGTTTGGAACGCAACCACCAATTCTGGCTATGCCAATGATATTGCGGGAATTGGAAGGGACGATGACTCATGCCTTTCTCAAAAACAATCTAAAAGTTCCAATTCAGGGAGCATTGTAACAATCGGAAATGAGGGCATATTTTCTAGTAATGTCACCAACCCAAATTCATTCGATTCAGACAACACCTTCCTGATCTGGGGTAATGATGGAGACAACCCTGCCCAAGCCAATGCTAATACGGTAGATGTTCCTGGAACGGTAACAGAACGAATGGAAACCATTTGGAGAGTAGATAAAACGGGAACTATAGAGAATAACTCCATTTCTTTTGACTTATCTGGGTTGGGCTATTCCTCTTCGGCTACAGATTTTCAACTAATAATATCAGGTTCGCCTACAATGGCTTCGGGCTCAACCATTACAGGTGGAACGTTTAACGGTAATGTATTAACCTTCAATAACATAGAGTTTTCTGATGGCGACTACTTTACCTTAGGAACGGCCAGAGAAACCTGTGGACCTGGAGGAGTAACCACAGATTTAGCCTTATGGCTCAAAGCCAATGAAGGAACCAATACCACTACAGATGACAGCAACATTTCTTCTTGGGCAGACCAAAGTGTGAATAATAGAAATGGTACAGAATTAGATCTTGGAGGGGTAAATCCTGTAGAGCCAACATATCAGACTTCAGAAATCAACTTCAACCCAGCTATTCAGTTCTCTGACCCGAACTCAACTAATGCGTCCTATATTGAAACGACTAACGGCAACAACGTAAGTGGCGATTTTACCATTATTACCGTCTTTGAGTCTGGTCAACTTGGTGGTGATACTGGTGATTTTGAAAATGCCCCAGTGCTATTGGGTGCAGGCACCTCTGGTACAGATTTAGATTACGGACTTGGTATTGCAGAGGGTAGAATACATTTAAATGCTGCGAATAACGATGACCTTACGGTTAGAAGTACTGCAGGCACAACCTACATAGATTTTGAACCATACATTGCTACAGCTACTCGTGTACGGTCTACTGGAGCACTCGCCCTATATATCAACTCTGCCAGTAATGCTACTGGTACGGGAAGCACAAGCACCTTCTCCAATCCTTCTGGTTTTGGTATCGGGAATAATCCTAGCCCGACTGTTGGCTCTCAGTTTGCCGGCAGAATCGCTGAATCTATAGTCTTTTCAGATGACCTTACTACTGCAGAAAGACAAAGAGTAGAATCTTATCTAGCTCTAAAATATGGAATAACCAGAGGAGGCAGTTCAGCATACTTAGCATCTGATGGCGGTACTATATGGAGCTACACTTCAGATGCTTCATACAACAGTGATATTGCCGGAATTGGACGCGATGACAACAGCTGTTTATCACAACTGAAATCTAAGAGTGAAAACAATGACGCAATTGTTACCATGGAAGTAGCTTCTTTCAACACAGACGATTCGTTTTTAATATGGGCAAATGATAATGCACCAATGGAAGATCCTGATAACAGGGAGTATAATAGTAGTCAGGTAAACAGTAGACTGAACAGAGAGTGGCATGTTCAGGAAACCGGAACAATAGGAAGTGTAACCCTAACATTTGATGTATCAGATATTTCTGGGCCTTCTGGTGCTGGGTCAAATAATCTAAACTTGCTGAGATTAATGGTTGATGGAGACGGTGACTTTTCTTCCGGTGTCACTCTTTATTCACCGTCTTCCATCAATTCATCAGAAAAAACAGTGTCCTTCACCGTTAATTTCAGCACTGGCCAATACTTTACCTTAGGGTCTGAAGAAATTGGAGCCCTGCCTATTGAGTTACTCGCATTTAATGCAGCATTCAACTCTGAACTAAACTCAGTTATGATTCAATGGAAAACCATTAATGAAGAGTCTAATACCATGTTTGAAGTTCAACGAAGTAATGATGGGCAAGCCTTTAGCACACTTCATGTAATGCCAGGAAAAGAACTTCCAAGCGAAGTGGCTTATAGACACATAGATGATAACCCAGAGGAAGGAAGAAGCTACTATCGCCTAAAAACTACCGATAGAAGTAATAATGATAGCTTCTCTAGAATTGTGGCCGTAGATGTAGCATCAGGTAATCATGAAAATGGAGCAATTTATCCGAACCCCGTAAGGCGTGGTTCTAAAGCTCAGATAAGGTTAGTTTCGCACGAGTTCAATGATCAAATTAGAATTGAGGTCATTAGTCCAGATGGTGTTGTTCTATACACGGAAGACAAACGGCTAAACCAAATGAATGCTAACCTAGAAATACCTACTGATAAATTAAGAACGGGTATCAATTTGGTGAGGGTAAAATGCTCTCAAGTAACTAAAACTTATAGGTTGCTTATTAGGGATTAGGTTTCAGCAAGCTTGAGAAAACAAGGCCATTGTTAAAAGAAGCTCGTTGAACTGGACTAAACAAAGCCTGCAATGCCTGAGGTATGTCTTGTAATTTAGGAGCCTGAAGCCGAGTGGTAAGCCTGAAAAAAATGATCATCAAGGAAACTAAAAGCTTGTTCTTCCTATTAGATGATGGTTTAAAATCAGTTACTAAAAGTGTTCCGTTTTGAGACAGCAAGCCTGCTAGTTTTCGAATGGCCATGCTCAAAAAATGTTCATTAAAGCAATCCAAAAAGAAATTACATATAATGAAATCATATTCTCCATGATGCTGAAAAAAATCCATTTCTAGAAATCTCACAGTTTCAAGCTTTCCAGCATTTTCCCGAGCTTCCAATATCATCTTAGCCGAGAGCTCTACGTAGTCTATGCATTTAACGTGCAGAAAAGCAGGATGCTTAAGGATTCTTCCAGTTCCCCCTCCAACAATTAATACCCTGTCAGAACTCTTCATTTCGCCCAAATAATGCATTTGAGCTTTCAGCAATTTTTCTCCGAATATTAGCTTAGCCAGCGCATCATAAAAAGGTGCTACTAAATCATACTGATTCTCTTTCATACTAATGGCGCAATACCTGGTAGAAAGAAAATTCCATCGCTCAATATTCTATAGAGCTGATATTTTCGAAAATATTGAGGCCTAATCACCAGTATTAAAAGGGTGGAAACCATCAATATTAGAATTGGATAGGCCGCAGACAGATTGGTGAGATAGCCAAAATACTGAATTAGCAGAGTGCATAAAACCAATAGAAATAGAAGTAATCGCTTAACCCTTAATTCTCCAAGCCTTGTCACCACGGAGCTTTGATTATCACTTTTGTCTAGCTCTACTTCATAAGAAGGAATTATCAATAGGTTAGCATAGGCTAGAATCCAGAAAATTAGTAACAAGACCACCCATTCAGCCTCAACAGTTTCGGCCAAACTGAGCGGAGCGGTGGCAATGCCAGCAACATACACAGTTGCCGCGAATAGCTCCTTGCTTATGGCTCTCTTAGCCTGCATTAAATAGACAAAATATAAGCCACTTAGACCTACAAGGACTAAACCTAAGTAGATAGTCTCTTTTGGTAAATACTTTAAATTGTAAAGACCTAAGGCAAAAACTATTAGCGCAACTGAAGAAACCTCCTTGAAATATCTCTGATGAAATGCATGCCTTGGGTTATTCGCTCTTCCCTTGGTCTTATAAGCATCCCTTAAATGATCAAAGGTGTAGATTAACCAAATAGCAATGGTCAAGCCTATCATGATGTAGGCAGAAACTTCAACATTCATAACCCTAGCCAAAAAGAGTGATGATATCACTGCCCCAATGGTAATATCAAGGCTTAGGTTTTGTATGAAATGAATAATTCTTAGCATAAAAAAACCCTGACTCAGAAATGAATCAGGGTTCAATTTATAATAAAATGTTGTTATCCTAGCTAGCAGAGGCCAAGGCTTCAGCACCACCAACAATCTCAAGGATTTCTTTAGTAATTGCCGCCTGACGTGTTCTGTTATAAGTCAATTTCAATTCTTTCAATAGTTCAGCAGCGTTGTCCGTTGCCTTACCCATGGCTGTCATTCTAGCACCATGCTCGGAAGCATTAGATTCTAGAACAGCTTTGTAGAATTGAATTTTCAACGATTTAGGAATCAATTCTTCAACAATAAAGTCTTTAGATGGCTCATAGATGTAATCGATGCCTGTGTTCACAGTCTCTTCTTGTTCAATTTCTACTATAGGTAGGAATTGCTCTGTTTGAACTATCTGAGTGGCAACGTTTTTAAATTCGTTGTACACCAAGTAAACTTTATCGTATTTTCCTTCAGCATAAGAGTTCATGGCATATTCTGCTGCCTCTCTTACGTTGTCGAAAGTTAAGTCACCGAAAACTTCGTAGAAGTCGTTCACCATAGGGTAACTCTTCTTTCTGAAGTTGTCATAAGACTTCTTACCAATTGGAAGAACCTCAACTTCTTTGCCTTGCAATTCATCAGACTCGATTAATCTTCTGCAAGCCTTAACCACATTTGAGTTGAAGGCACCACACAGACCCCTGTCTGAACTTACTGGTACAATTAGCACTCTTTTCACTTCTCTTTCTTCTGAGTAAGTGTTCATGCCTTCTTCATTATTTCCTGAAGAAACATTGGCCAAAAGTGCCGCCAGTTTTTCTGAATATGGTCTAAGCTGAACAATTCTATCTTGAGCTCTTCTCAGCTTGGCTGCCGCCACCATTTTCATGGCTTTGGTAATCTGCTGTGTAGAGCTTACCGACTGAATTCGTTCTTTAACTTCCTTTAAACTTGCCATAATCTATGGTTATGGGTTACCCCAAAAATCAAATTAATATTTAGCAGAAACTTCCTTAGCAACTTGCTTGATAGACTCAATAGCGCTGTCATCTAATTTTCCAGCTTTCAATAAGTCTAGAGCAGCTCTGTGGCTGTTTCTAAGTACCATTAAGAATTCTTTCTCGAACTCTCTTACTTTCTCTACAGGTACCTTGTCAATTAAGCCCTTAGTAGAAGCGTAAATAATAGCTACTTGCTCTTCTACAGGTACTGGAGAGTACTGTCCTTGCTTAAGGATTTCTTGGTTTCTTCTACCTCTATCAATAGTCAACTGAGTTGCAGCATCAAGGTCTGAACCGAACTTAGCAAATGCCTCTAGTTCACGGAACTGAGCCTGGTCTAGCTTCAACGTACCAGATACCTTCTTCATTGACTTGATCTGAGCTGAACCTCCTACACGAGATACTGAGATACCTACGTTAATAGCAGGTCTCACACCTGAGTTGAAAAGGTTAGTTTCCAAGAAGATCTGACCATCAGTAATTGAAATTACGTTGGTAGGAATATAAGCAGAAACGTCACCAGCTTGAGTTTCGATAATTGGAAGTGCTGTTAATGAGCCACCACCTTTAACTTTTCCTTTCAAAGAATCAGGAAGGTCGTTCATATCTGCAGCAATGCTGTCATTAGCATTTACTTTTGCAGCTCTTTCCAAAAGTCTTGAGTGAAGGTAGAATACATCACCAGGGTAAGCCTCACGTCCTGGAGGTCTTCTCAATAGAAGAGATACCTCACGGTAAGCTACAGCTTGCTTAGAAAGGTCATCATAAACCACTAGGGCCGGACGTCCTGTATCTCTGAAGTACTCACCAATAGCAGCACCAGTAAATGGAGCAAAGAACTGCATTGGAGCAGGATCTGCAGCAGAGGCAGAAACTACAACAGTATAGTCCATAGCACCACCTTTTTCTAGAGCAGCTACTACACCAGCAACGGTAGAAGCCTTCTGGCCTACAGCAACGTAGATACAGAATACAGGCTCACCTGCTTCGTAGAATTCTCTTTGGTTAATAATTGTATCGATTACAACGGCAGTCTTACCTGTCTGACGGTCACCAATAACAAGCTCTCTTTGACCACGACCAATTGGAATCATTGAGTCAATAGCCTTGATACCTGTTTGAAGTGGCTCGTTTACTGGCTGACGGTAGATTACACCTGGTGCTTTACGCTCCAAAGGCATCTCGAAAGTTTCACCAGCAATAGGACCTTTACCATCGATAGGCTCACCCAAAGTGTTAACCACACGGCCAACCATACCTTCGCCTGCCTTAATAGAGGCAATTCTACCGGTACGCTTTACAGTGTCACCTTCTTTGATTTCTGCTGAGTCACCAAGCAATACAGCACCTACATTGTCTTCTTCAAGGTTCAATACTAACGCATTCAAACCATTGTCGAATTCCAACAATTCACCTGACTGTGCTTTAGACAGTCCGTAGATTCTGGCAACACCATCACCCACTTGTAATACGGTACCTACTTCTTCTAATTCGGCTTCCGATTTGAAGTTTGAGAGTTGCTCTCTTAAGATTGCTGAAACCTCATCTGGTCTTACATCTGCCATTTTATAATCGTATTAAGTGTTATCTAATTTCTTTAAAATACCTTTTCGCAATGATTCTTAGTGAACTCAACACGAAGTGCCTTCAATTTCGAGCTAACGGAATCGTCAATTTGTCTATCTCCAATTTTCAAGATAAACCCTCCAATTAAAGCTTCATTAACCTTTTCGGTAAGCTCTACTTTTCTTGAAGTAATTTTTTCTACCACCGACTCGAACTCTTTTCTTAGAGCGTCTGTCAATGGGAAGGTAGTTGTAACAGTTGCCTCCTCTATGCCCTTATGAGCATTGTATTGGTGGTGAAACTCTTCTGCCACAGCCACCAAATAAGCCTCTCTTTGTTTCTTGGTAAGAATAGTAAAGAACGACATGGTCAATTCACTTACCTTACCTTCAAACACCTTCTTCAATACGGCCAACTTTTTATCGTGCGTAATGATTGGGCTTTTCAGCATCATCACTAAATCGCGGCTTTCTTCAGCAGTTTCAGAAAGAAGCTGCATGTCTTTATTCACCTCTTCTAAAGTACCTTTTTCAACCGAAAGGTCTAGAAGTGATTTAGCGTATCTGGAAGCAATTCTATATTCAGACATTCGTCCGGATTTAGTTTAAGTTCAAATCTTTTACATACTCATCAACCAAAGCTTCTTGAGCCTTCTTATCGCTCAATTGCTTTCTGATGACTTTCTCAGTAATATCTAAAGAAAGAGCAGCTACCTGAGTTTTTACTTCTGCCAAAGCAGCTCTCTTCTCATTCTCGATAGTTGCTTTAGCATCTTCAAGCATTTTAGCTGTGATTTTGCTAGTCTCTTCTTTTGCCTCCTCTTTAATAGAGTTAGCAGTTGCCATTGCCTCTTTTAAGATAGCGTCTCTTTCAGATCTTGCTTCAGCCAAAAGCTTCTCGTTATCGGCCTGAAGTGCCTGCATGTCTTTCTTAGCTTGCTCTGCAGCTAAAAGCGCACTTTCAATAGTTTGCTCACGCTCCTTTAACCCACTAAGAATAGGTTTCCATGCAAACTTACCTAAAACGATAAGTAGAATAATGAAAGCTACTGTTTGTAGTATAAATAAACCGGTATCTGGAATTAATAAGTCCATTCTGTTAGTGTTTTAATAGAACAACTCTAGACCTGCCTAATGCAATGGCCTAAAGTTGTTCAAATGGTTTTTTAAAGTGCCTCTACAATTTTGCCGTTAGATGCAATCAAGAAACATGCAACAACACCGAAAAGAGCAATTACCTCAATAAGAGCGGCAATGATCAACATACCAGACTGCAATTTACCAGCAGCTTCTGGCTGACGAGCCATACCTTCCATAGCGGCAGCACCAATTTTTCCGATACCTAAAGCTGCACCAATTGCAACTAGGCCAGCGCCAATAGCAGCTCCTAAAAGAGCGATACCAGCAGATAATAAAATAGCTAACATAAGTTTGTTATTATAAATGAAACAATGGTTCTAATTAATGGTGGCCGTCATCTACCGCCTGACCGATGTACATCGATGAGAACAGGGTAAATACATACGCTTGAATAACGGCTACTAATATTTCAATAAGCGAGATAACAACAGAGAACAATGTTCCTGCAATTCCTACCGCCATATTGTTTAGAATGAAACCTAAACCTACAATTGAAAGCACTACAATGTGACCTGCTGTAATTGAAGCAAACAAACGTAGAGTTAAAGAAATAGGCTTAGTGAAAATACCAATTACTTCTACAATCAAGATTACAGGTCTTACAGGAAGTGGCACACCAGGAGTCCACAAAATGTGAGTCCAGTAAGCCTTCTTACCATTAAACTGAGTAATGAAGAAAGTAAATAGTGCCAAACACATGGTTACTGCAATGTTACCTGTAAGGTTAGCCGCACCAGGAGTAAGACCTAATAAGTTATTGAATAGAATAAAGAAGAACAGCGTAAGAAGGTATGGCATAAAACGCTCATACTTATGCTCACCAATGTTCACTTTAGCAATATCGTCTCTAATGAAAACAATTACAGGCTCAAAGAGTGACTGCATACCTTTAGGCGCTCCAAGTCCTTTCTTATATCGTTTTGCAATAGTTAGGAATACGGCAAACAAAAGAACCATACTAATGATTAATGAAGCCACATTCTTGGTAATAGAAATATCTAGGAATCCTGCTTGAGTCATACCAGGATGGTCATCGCCATGAGCATCTTCTTCTGCATGTGTTGCTTCTTCTCCATGAGAATCTTCTTCTTGATGCTCATTTTCTGAAACTTCTTCTCCGTGAGAATCGTTACTGTGCGATGTAGATGGAACGTAATCTTCAGTTAATTTGAAAAGCTTACCATGATCGATGTAGTAGCCACCATGAGGAATTGGGTTATGGTGCTCATCTTGGAAATCTGATGACATGAACACTTTTAAACCGTCTTCATGGTCATAGATAATGACTGGTAGAGGAATAGTTACATGGGTATGACCGAGCGTAATAATATGCCACTGGTAATCATCTTTGATGTGGTGCATAATGAAGTCGGTGCCACCACCCTCTTCTTTAGCCTCGTCACCGCCAGATGCTGCCCATAAATTTGAAGAACTTGCCAGACCAAAAACAGCTACTAAAGCGCTAGTGATCAATAAATTGAGAATGTTAGTTCTGCTTTTTTTCATCATTAGTTTTCACCCTCTCCCGAAATCGCGCGCAAGTTAGAGAGAATGGCATATATTTCAAACACTAAGTAAAATAAATAGAGTACAAAGAAATTGGCTACCCAAAGTCTCTTATCTTCTAAACCCAAGAAAATTACGGATCCGAGAAAAATCATACTTAAAACCATTCTCAAAACCGTTAATCCAATAAATATATTTGGCCTAATCTGAGGATCTAAAGAAGTGAATGCCCAGTAAGATACTAGCACCACTATTAAACCCAACACAGCCGAAAAGATCATGATTGTCCAAATTCCCTCATGAAGCAACTGAATATCCATTTGCTGCAAACTGAAAACGATTGCGCATAGGATCAAGCTAAATATCAGAGATTCAATAATTTGGCGCCCCAAACTTTTCATGGCCGCAAAGGTAGGTCTATTTTGGCTCAATGTTCTAAGTTTTTGACTTTAAAGTTTCCCTGAATTTAAAGAAACACCCAACACTATATTAAAGAGTAAAAAAGGAAGATTGACTCACCAATAAGGAGCTTGTTTGTTAAGAGGCAAACCACTATGGGCTGAAAGCACCATAGTTCCAGAAGCAACTGAAAGTCGCTTTGAATGGCCGACTAAGAAAATGTACGTCCCGAAAGTTTCGGGATTAGATTTACGATTGACGTCAATTAAACCCCGAGCATTATCAGGGCGTAAATCGTAAATTCCAGGATGCTTTTAAGAAGCTAAAGCCAAATGCACTAAAGTGCATAGTTTTAACTCCTTTTGTGACCAATAAAAAATGGTATAACAAAAGAGCTACTCCTTTGGTAGCGATCTGTAAAGCTGATAGATGCCTCCACCAGCACCAATTAAAACCATAATGATTACGAAGAGTGAATTACCTCCATTCCACCATTGATCCATCTTGTAACCTAACCAACCGCACAAGCCAATAGTGATGAACAGCTGTAAGCCCAGCTGAGAATATTTGAGATAGTTATTAGGCTCTTTTAATGGCCTTTTCTGCGACACGGCTCTGAGGAGTTATAATTTCAATTTCTTTAGCCAGATGGCCCATCTTACAACCACCGTTAAAAGTTGCACCTGGTTCTACCACCAATTGATTAGTTAAGATATCTCCGTTGATTACAGCACTTGGCTTAAGAATAAGCATTTCGGAGATTTCTATGTTTCCACGAACCTTGCCTGCAACTTCTGCTGTTCTGGCTACTACGCTGCCATCTACGTAAGCCTCTGCCCCTAAAACAAACTTGGCTTTTGCCTTAACGTTACCATAGATTTTTCCTTCTATGCGAACATTGCCTTCAGATTCTAGGCTGCCTTCTAACACTGTTTCTTTGCCAATGATGTTACTTGATTGACTCAGGTCTTCAGTTGATTTTTTGTCTTCTTTAGAAAACATGGTTGGTCTCTATTTAGTTGATTCTAATTGGTCTTAAAAGGTAATGAATTCTTGTGGGTTTACAGGCGAACCATTAAACCATAATTCAATATGCAAATGCGGACCACTGGTCAACTCTCCCGTATTTCCAATAATTGCTATAATATCTCCGGCAGAAATTACATCTCCCACAGCCTTCATCACTGCCGAATTATGCTTGTAAATAGAAATAAGGTTTTCTCTATGTTGAACCGCAATAATGTTTCCGTCATCTTGCGTCCAGCCAGTAAAAACGACCGTTCCATCTGCAATAGATTTAACTGGCTCATCTTTTTTAGATACTATATCTATACCAAAATGTCCCTCTTGTGGATCGAAAGTTGCGACTACAAAACCTGTTAGAGGAGGAAAAAAGTAGGTATTTCTTAACTCTAGGTTATCCATGCTAGAACTCAGCAAGAAGTCTCCTCCACTACCACTTTCAAATTCAGATTTAAATATGCTATCTGTCTTAGCTATTTGGTCATAGTCGGTTTCTTCTTGACTACTCGCCTCAGCGCTCTCAGGTATCTCATTGGTAGTAACATCGCCCTGAAGTACCTTCTTTATGCTTTGTATAAACTGATCTCTGCTTTCTAATTCAAAAGAAAGCGAATCGAGCTCAAAAGTAAGTTCTACCAATTCCTGACGGGTCTGTCTTTCGGCATACCTCGGGTCGAACCATTGGTCTAAAATGGTATTTACCAAATAAAAGCTGAGTGCGAATACCACCAAAAAGCCTAGAAAAGCAAAGAAAATAATCTTGGCGTAAGTAAATTTATAGGTGGCCTTTTCAGAAAAGTTCTCCTCATTCTGAATGATAAGTATATGACGGGCATTAAGCCAGTTAGAAAGCGTCTTCTTAAATCTAGCCACTTATACAAAGGTCAAGGTTGGCAAAAATATTCATTAATACTCAAGAGCCTGAGCAATATTGTATTAATTGCTCATTAATTTCGTTGCTCTAACGAAGTTTTCACCTTTTTGGATAAACAGACTCTACATATCGTCAGAACAATTTTTGCCGCGTTCATTCTAATTTCTGTAGGATGCGCCTCAAAAGGCTATCAGAACCTTAACGCTAGATATAACGGATACTTTTATGCCGACTTATATTTAACGGAAACCTACCAAGCCTTTGAGCAACAGTATGAGTATAACTTCGATGAAATTCTCAAGATCTTTCCTCAAGTAGATTCTTCTATAGTAAGCAGTAATAAGGAAAAGCTAGATGATGCTTTTAAAAAATCTAGTCAGAATATTGAGTGGTGGGAAGGCAGCGACTGGGTAGATGATAGTTACCTGATTATTGGAAAAATCCGATACCTGCGTGCGCAATGGCAGTTTGCCATTGAAACCTTCCAGTACATCAATCAAAACAGCAAGGATGATCAGGTTAGGCAGAAAGCGCTCATTGCCCTAATGAGAACTTATATGGACATGGGTAATAACGACCAAGCCTTGCAGGTTTCTCAGTTTCTAGAAGAAGAGTCGCTCACTGAAGAAAATGCTGTTGATTATCTTCTCACTTTGGCATATTTCTATCAGAGGCAAGACAACTACAGCAGAGTAAAAGAATTGTTAGAGCAAGCACAACCAGCACTAACAGATAAAAACTATAAAATCAGAGTAAACTTTATTTTAGGACAACTTGCTCAAGAGGCCGGTGAGTTTAGAAATGCCTATCTGTTCTATGATAATGCTCAAAAGGGTAATCCTCCTTATGAGATTATGTTTCATGCCAAGCTAAATAAGCTAGCCGTTTCTGGTTTTGCTAACCCTAATTATGTTGATGAGGCCTACAAAGCCTTTGAGAAGATGCTCTCTGATGGTAAGAATACAGAGTATATGGATAACATATTCTATACTATGGGCTTGCTAGAGCAAAACCGTGAAAACTTGCCTCAAGCTATTGAGCACTTCAAATCTGCTGCTCAGGTAGAACAGCCCAACCAAAGACAGCAAGGATTGGCCTATTTAAGGTTGGCAGAAATCTACTATGACGATTTAAAGAGGTTCAATTTGGCCAGTGCCTATTATGATAGTGCAGTTCAGAAGCTGCCGAAAGACATTGAGAACTTTGAGGATATTTCAAAGAGACAGACCGTTCTGAAAGACTTTGTTACTCAGCTCAACATTATTGAAACCAATGATAGCCTTCTTACACTATCTGCTATGAGCAGAGTACAACTAGAAGTTTATCTGGGAAGGTATATTGATGCTAAAGAAGCCAAGGAAAAAGAAAGAAAAGCTAAAGAGCAGCCTAGTAATCGCGGAATCAATAGGGTGGATAATTCAAATTATCAGACACCCGATGGCAGCGGGTCTTGGTACTTCTATAATCAACAAGCCATTAGCCAAGGGCAACTTGAGTTTCAGCGTATTTGGGGCAATAGGCCGTTGGAAAATAATTGGAGAAGATCTTTAAAACAGAACATTGGTATTGGCCCAGCCACTACCGTAGCAGAAGAAGAATTTGACGATCCTAATAAAGGGGCAGCTCAGCCAGACTTAAAGAGTAGTAGAGATACTGAGGTTGAAAAGCTAATGGCTACCATTCCATTTGAAGAAGATGCGAAAGAGAAAGCCCGATTAGAAATACAAGACGCATATTTTAAGCTAGGGAGCATTTATAGGTTCGGTCTGGAGCAAAACAGACAATCCATCGATAGTTATGAAACCCTACTACAGAAGTACCCACAAACTAGCCACAGAATAGATGCTCTTTATGCTCTATACACCTTGTATGAACCAATTGATGCCAGTAAATCTCAACAGTATAGGCAAATGATCATTGATGAGTTTCCTGAAACCATTATGGCCAAAACACTCATTAACCCTAATTACCTGCAAGAAAAGGCTGCCAGAAACAGAGCATTACAGTTACAATATGCTGAAGCGTATGAAGCGTATGAAGCTGGTAATTACTTATTGGCCGACCAAAGGCTACGGTCAGCACTTTCTTCTTTTGAAGATGTAGACTTTTTACCTACGGTAGAATTATTGGCTGCTATACTCAAGGCCAAAACAGAAAGCATTGTTTCTTATGAGCAAGCCTTGAACGATTTTATTGAGAAATACCCAGAAGCTCCACAGACATCTTACGCCAAAAGCTTGTTAGCCGCTGTAGCCCCAACAAAGAACCAGCGCTTGGGTAACCTTAAAGATGCGTTCAGCGAAGATTTCCAGCAAATTCATTTAGTGGCCTTCACTTTTAATCAGGCAAATTTTGAAGCAGACTCTCTAAGAAAACAAATAGATGAGTTCAATGCGGAAAACTTTAAAACAAAACTGTTTTCTGGCTTTGTAAGCTTCAACCCTCAAGAGCAAATTGGAGTAATATACATCAACAGCTTTAAGGTAAAGTCGGCAGCTGAGAGCTACAGAGAATTAATGGAAAAGGAACTGAAAAGAATTGGGCTGCAAGCCGATTCAAATTTTCATAATTTTGCCATATCGCAAGATAACTTCACACTGTTGTTCCAAAACAAAGCGTTAGATCAATACCTGGAGTTCCACAAGAAATTTTACAAAGAATGACCGCTACAGAGAAGCTAAATAAAAGAAGGCCAATACTTAAGAAAATCACCATAGCCTTATGGGTTGTTTTTGCCTTATGCATCATTGGCTTTCCCACTTATATTTGGGCGGTTAGTAATAACCTCAACAATTGGTTTGGTAACCTGCCAAGCTACAGTCAGCTAGAAAACCCTGACCAAAATCTAACTTCTCTACTTTTTACAGCCGATGGTGTACAATTAGGTTCTGGTTACTACAGAAATAATAGAAACCCTGTTACTTACGATCAACTTGGCGATAATCTCGTTCATGCTCTATTAGCAGCAGAAGACATTCGTTTTAACTCTCACTCTGGAATAGACTTAGAAAGTATGTTCCGTGTAGCTTTTGGGGTAATTACTTTCAGTCCTAAAGGCGGTGGATCTACCATTAGCCAACAGTTAGCAAAAAACCTGTTTAACACCCGGGTTATTAAGGCAGAAGACAAAGGCAAATTAGAAGGCGTAAACGGATTCTTAGATCAGCTTATTTACAAAACTAAAGAGTGGATTCTCTCTGTAAGACTGGAAAGATCTTACACCAAAGAAGAGATTATGGCTATGTATTACAATACCGTAGAATTTGGAAACAATGCCTACGGAATTAAGTCTGCAGCCAAAACATACTTCAACAAATTGCCTCATGAATTATCGGTTCAGGAGGCCGCGGTACTAGCGGGCATGCAAAAAGGTGTTACTACTTACAGACCAGATATCAACCCAGAAAACTCAATGCGCAGAAGAAATACTGTAATGAGTCAGATGGTGAAATATGATTTTCTAGACAAACGAGCTTATGATACTCTAAAGGTTCAAGAAATCAATTTGGAAGAATTCCGTCAGCAAGATCATAATACAGGCCTTGCCCAATACTTCCGTGCAGAGGCTAGTAAAGACTTGCTTGAACTTTGCCGAAACTTAGGATATGACTTATACGGTGACGGCCTCAAAATATACACTACGCTAGACTCTCGAATGCAGGCCTATGCAGAAGATGCTATGGACAGCTCTATGCGGTCACTGCAAGCTTTATTCGACCAAAAACTCGCTAAAGAAGGTAGAGATTTGTGGATAGATAGCAAGGGTAGAGAAATTGAGAATTTCTTCGAAGAGAGTGTAATCCCTAGGTCACAGGCCTATAGAAGCTTGGTAAGAAAGTACGGGAGCAAGTCAGATTCTGTTGACTACTATATGAACAAACCTAAAAAGCTGAAAGTCTTCTCTTGGGGTGGAGATATTGACACAGTAATGAGCTCGATTGATTCCATTCGATACTACAAGCAGTTTTTACAGTCAGGATTCTTGGCTACTCAACCTAGCACTGGTGCAATTAAAGCATGGGTTGGAGGAGTAAACTTTCAGCATTTCAAATATGACCACGTTCGTTATGGTAAAAGACAGCCAGGCTCATTATTTAAGCCATTCGTCTATGCCACAGCTGTAGAGCAAGGATACTCACCATGCTATACTTTCAGAGACGAGGCCGTTGCCATAAGAACAGGTAACGGATCTGAAGTCTGGGACCCTTCCAATGCAGATGGTGTTTTTTCAGGAGAAGAGATGACCATGAAACTAGCCATGGCAAAATCTGTAAATTCTATTACTGCCAGAGTAATGGATATAGTTAAGCCAGATAAGGTGGTAGATATGGCAAAACGTCTGGGTGTAAATAGTCCTATTAAACCTCTTTACGCCATGTCTTTAGGAACGGAAGACGTATCCTTATTCGAAATCTTAGGTGCTTATGGAACATTCGCCAATAAAGGAACACACATAGAACCATATTATATTTCCAGAATAGAAGACAAGTATGGTAACGAGATATATAGACATGTACCGAGAAAGAGCAAGGCAATTAATGAAGATGTAGCTTACGTAATGCTTAACATGATGCAAGAAACGGTGAGAAACGGTTCTGGTATTAGACTTTGGGCACCTAAGTACTACAACCTTACTGACTATAATCAAACTGAATTCTCAATTGGTGCGAAAACAGGAACCACCCAAAACGCTTCAGATGGATGGTTTGTAGCAGTTACCAACGATATTGTTGCTGGCGCCTGGGTAGGAGGAGATGACCGTGCAATTCACTTTACTCATTGGCCTGATGGGCAAGGAGCAAGAACTGCAATGCCAATTGTAGCCCTCTTCTTACAAGATATCTACGCTGACTCTACCCTTAATCTTCAAAAGACAGTATTCCAAAGACCACCCAACCTGAGCATGGAAATAGATTGTCAGAAGTTTGTAGATGTACTTACCCCTACGGATACCACCATTTATGACGATGATATTTACTAATTTCGGCCTATGGAGGTCACCCGATTCGATCCTAAGGATGTATTGAATCTTCCCGATAACCCGGGAGTTTACCGTTTTTTCAATGAAGAAGACGTGCTCATTTATGTGGGTAAAGCCAAGAGCCTGAAAAAACGTGTTTCTAGTTACTTCAATAAACAAAGTGGAGTAAATAGAAAAACCAGAAGGTTAGTATCGGAAATCAAGGCCATAGAAGTTACGTTGGTTAACAATGAATTCGATGCGCTGCTGTTAGAGAACAATCTCATTAAGCAGAATCAGCCTCGGTATAACATTCTACTAAAAGACGATAAGACCTACCCGTACATATGTGTTTCCAACGAACGGTTTCCACGCATTTACAGTACCCGAAAGTTCATTCCGTCTAACGGTACTTACTTTGGCCCATTTGCCTCTGTAAAAGCCATGAATAATATTCTCAGGCTTATCAACTCTTTGTTCACTTTAAGAACTTGCCGATTCGACCTGAGCGAAGAAAACATTAGCAAAGGCAAATTTAAGGTATGTCTGGAGTACCATATTGGCAATTGCAAAGGCCCTTGCGAGGCACTTCAATCAGAAGCCGATTACCTAGATGATGTAAATCAAGCCATCCACATACTGAAGGGAAATCTCTCAATCCCGAAGCAGTTCTTCAAAGAACAAATGACATCAGCTGCTCAAAAGCTTGAATTTGAAAAAGCCCAGCAATACAAAGACAAACTTGAGTCTGTAGATAGGTTCCAATCTAAGTCTATAGTTGTGAGCCCGAACATTGCTGACATGGATGTATTCACCATTGTTTCAGACGAAAAGTGGGCCTTTGTAAACTACCTGAGGATCAAGAACGGAACTATCAATCTCTCTCAAACCAGTGAGATAAAGAAAAGACTCAATGAGTCAGATGAAGAGATCTTGAGTCTCATGATTATAGATTTAAAAGACAAGTTCCAGAGCACTGCTAAGGAGGTACTCACAAATAGAGAGCTAGCGCTTCACACAGAAAACTTTAAGCTGCTGCTACCACAACGAGGCGATAAAAAGAAGTTGATAGACCTATCGTTAAAGAATGCTCTATTCGCTAAAAAGGAGAAATATACTTCTCTCGAAAATGTAAAGGATAAAGGCAATAGAGTACTTAAGCAGCTACAGGCAGACTTATCGCTTAAAGAACTACCTGTTCATATAGAGTGCTTCGATAACTCTAACATACAAGGCACAAACCCAGTGGCCAGTATGGTCTGCTTTAAAATGGGCAGACCTTCTAAAAAAGATTATCGCCATTACAAGATTAAAACTGTGGTTGGCCCAGACGATTTTGGCTCCATGAAAGAGGTAGTAGGAAGGCGATATAAAAGACTGCTCGATGAAAATGAGCCGCTACCTAAGCTAATTGTTATTGATGGTGGAAAAGGCCAGTTAAATGCGGCTTGCGAGGCGCTCAAAGAGCTCAATATCTATGGAGAGATTCCAATCATTGGTATTGCAAAACGCCTTGAAGAGCTCTACTTCCCAGAAGATTCCTTCCCGATCCATATAGATAAGAAGTCGGAATCACTCAGACTTATTCAAAAACTAAGAGATGAGGCGCATAGGTTTGCTATTACATTCCATAGAGATCTTCGCAGTAAGAATAGCTTTAACTTTGAACTGGAAGAAGTGAAAGGTTTGGGCAAGGCCACAGTAGATAAATTGCTTCGAAAATACCGAACCATGAGTAAGATTGAGCAAGCCCCACATGAAGAAATAGAATCGCTGATAGGCAAATCAAAAGCAGCAATTGTCACCAATTATATCAAACAAAAAAAGGAAGCCAAATAGCTTCCTTCTTCTTTATCTTCAAACCAAGGGTTAGTATTCCCAAAGGTTATGCATTTTCTCTAATAGCTCCATACGCTTTCTCATGGCCTGTTCAATGATGCTATAATCATAGTCAGACTTACCGTAAAGGGTCTGAATATTGCTATCGTCAGAGTTCTGGAACTTAGTAATGTATGCACTGAACAACCTTAAGTCGAACGCATGGGCAAAATTGATATTTCTATCGCGAGGGTTCTTTGGGTTATACCAGTAAGCAGTATTCTTATTACTTTCGGAATAAACCTGCTCAATGTAGTTCACCAATTCCTCATACTTAATTCTCACAATCTCTCTTTCTGTTCCTGCTACCGAAGCCTTAGGAGGTGCAACCAAGGTTATGGATACAATATCCCACTTGGCGAGCGATTGATTTCTATCGAAGATCATATCCTCCTCAATCAACAATACATCTAAATCTCCTTTATTAGCCGGATCTAGTGGTCTAGCAGCAGAAGCAGCCTGGTACTCCACATCAATAATAGAGTCTAATCTTGCATCTGAATACTCTGCAAACCTACCACCATCTCTAGTCTTCAACTCAGCTCTATCCTGCCCTCTCAAGGCTTCGTCATAGTTACCCTGAGCGGTAGACATATTTTTGAGGTTATTTCTGAAGTCTGTTTCAGATAATATATCCTCTTCTGAAAAACCAGCAGCGCCAGTTTCAAAAGTTGCATAAGGAGTTATACCTACTTGTTGATCTAAAGCCTGACTTTTAGCATCGTAATAGGCCTCAATTCCATTTAAGATTACCTCAGAAATTCTAGACTCTTTAGCATTCCAAGCAGAATTCAACTTTTCGTTGAAGTTCATTTTGGACCAAAGTCTAATACTCCACATCACATCTTCATCTCTGATTGGACGAACAGAGAATTCGTTGTTGAGCTTGCGAGCACTATTAAGCCCGGCAACTCTAGTGGTACTTTCAATAGACTGCAAGAATTTTGCAGGATCGGTACCTGCTCCTTGCTCATCTTGTGCCTTAACTAAAGTCACGAATAATAGTGCCAATAAAATTGCCGAAACTCTTTTCATCTTAGTTAATATTTAAAGTCATATCTCCTGTAAACTTGATAGGAATTCTATCGTTCTTGTAGTTCAACCTTACGATCTCCTCAACATAAACGACAATTCTATCACCGGATTGCATCTGACTGATTAATGGTCCTAAATCCACACGTGAAGTTGGACTAGATATTTCAATTGTTCTTTTAGTTTGTTTTCCTCTTGCTAGAGTTACCTGCCCCTTACTCACCAAGAATTGAGAATCGTTCGGGAATCTTTCAGCAAAGTCAGGATCAGAAGGAAGGAACAAAGTCAAATTCGTTGGCTTTTCATCCAAACCATTTTTAGCATTATACGGCTGACCGTTTGGTCTAACATCTAATCTAGGTAATGGAACTGGCTTAGCCTGAAACTCTCTAGTACCAATTGGTAAACCCGCACTAGAAACCGCAATGCTCACCTCTCTTTGAGAAGGATCTACAATAATCTGCCCTTTTTGAGAACCTGTAGTAAATGTTCCACCAGAAACTCTAAACTGAGGTTGATAAGCTGGCCCTAAAGCAGGGACATTGATATTCAGGTTATTGGCGCAACCTAGGTATAGCACCTCAACAGATTGAGATCTAACATCGATTACAGGTCGAGCTACTTGATACTCATGAGTTGTCGTTCTAGTAATAGTTCCACCATTACCATCTTCAGCTGTAATCTCCACTTCGAAAGATTGAGTGGCTAAGCCATTAGCATCATACTCATTTGCCTGAGCACTTGTTGTAAAGTTGATAATTCCTCTACCATTAACCACATCTATTTCAACCCCATTTCGCTTGATGGTTGGCTGCAAAGATGAGTTACCGAGAGTCAAAAACGCCTGAGCATTAAAGTCCAAACCAGCAGTTACCAAGTTAGACTCTGAAAGAATTGTTGCTTGAGCATAGTCAATACCTGCAAATCTTCCTTCTAGCATATCTTCAGCCTTTATCTCAGTAGAAGCAGTTCCTGAGTTAGAATTACTTCTTGGTGTATTGCTTGGTTTAGCAGAAGCATTGTCTGATGGAGTTTGCGCTGGAGAAGAGCTTGGAGTATCTGCAGTTACAGGGTCAACATCGCTCAGGTTGGGAATATCTCCCGGCTTAGTAGTTACCGCAGTACCTACCAACCCTCTTAGTTTGTTCAAAGCTTCAGACTCTTTGCTATAGATTTGATTCTTGTAGAAAGTCAACTGTGCTAAAACAGATGCTAAAGGCGCTTTATAAAAGTTGAAGTGAGCGTAATCATCTTTCAATGCCTCTTTATTGTTTTCATAGAACTTAATGTCTTCCGCCTTTATAGCGATAGACTTAAGCCACTCATCACTCATTCCGCCTTTACCCAAAAGGTTAATGGCGCCATTCACCTTACCGGTATAGTCATCGAGACGAGTTTTTAACTCATCGGCATTACCCAATTCTACTAAGTACCTGCTTGGTTCTTCATACTTCTTCAATGTAGATCTCTCGTACACTTTAGAAGTATCTCCACCAGCTGAAGCTTTTCCTAACTCCAGTTTTAGGTTATCTATGTAATTAGCCAATTCGGTTGTGTAAGAACGAATTTCTTCAGCTACTTTTTCAACCGCTTGGTCTCCTTCTTTGTCTCCTTGGTTTTCTACATCGTTTTGAATGCTTTCTAAAACAGTAGCATTGTAGTCTACCATAGACTCGTTGGCTACTTGTAGCCCATTCTCAATAAGAACGAACTTTTCAAGTACCGTATCTTTAATCTGCAAGGCTAGAAGAGCAGTTAGCACGAGATACATCATGCCAATCATCTTCTGCCGTGGATTTTCCTTAGCTCCTGCCATAATAGATCAGGTTTAGTTGTTCGTTTGTTTCATGGCAGATAGCATAGCACCATACACTTTGTTCAATGAGGTGATGTTGCTATTCAATTGAGCCATTTGAGATTGGAATTCCTCGGTAGCTTTAGCAGTATTCATAGCTCCCTTAATCATGGTTTCCATGTTAGTCAAATAGCCTTTCATGTATTTTGCTACAGACTCAGTGTCTGTTAATTCAGCCTTGTAAGCTCCACTTAAAGCCTGAAGTTGAGTAGCAGCTTCTTTTAACTGAACCTGATATTGCTCAGTAGCTGTTTTCAATTGAGCTTGGTTATTACCAGAACCCTTAACAGAGCTTGCAACTTCTGCAAATGCAGCGGCAGCCTGAGAAGTAGATTGATCAATTTTAGAAAGAGAAGTAGCAGCCGTTTTTGCGCTTTTAGCATACTCATCGGTAGCTACTGCTGCATTGGTCATATTGGCTAGAGACTTGGCATTCTGAGCCAAGTTATCCATACCTTGTTTAAGGTTTTGAAGACCATCTTTGCTGATAGCCGCTTGCTTCAACATTTTTTCCAAGGTTACATCGTCTTTTGGAGAAGCCGCACTTGGAGCGCCATCCTTTACAGTGGCATGATATAATTCTTTAGTATAGTCAGTTGCCTTAGGTTCAAATGCACTGAAAGCAAAGATTAGAGCTTCAGTACCAAGACCTAGAATAAGCATTTCAGTTGCACCAGCCCATCCGTTCAATTTGAACATAGCACCTACAATTACAACTGCGGCACCTAGACCGTAGATTTTCGGCATGATGTTGCCGTAGAAGTTTTGGGTAAATTTACTAGCCATCTTTATTTATTTGTTGGGTTGAAGATCAATGTTAGTGTTTGATATTGATTCTATTATTGTCCTAGATAATCCATAGCACATCTGAATCCTATAGAAGCAGAGGCCACATCTCTATATTCAAAAGTTCTAGTTCCTGTTTGTAAATAGTAGGAAATATCATTCCATGCTCCTCCTCTTACTACCTTCTTACCGAAGTGAGGACTTCTGCTTTCTTCTAGAGAATCGTAAGTGAACATTGGGTTAAGATCCCATACTAAAGGATTGTAAACCGGAGAGAAATCATCTCTTACCCATTCTGCCACATTACCTGCCATGTTATATAGGTTAAATGGATTTGGAAGGAATGAGTTTACCGGAGCGGTATAAGGATAACCATCATCGGCATAAGCACCTCTACCAGGTTTAAAGTTGGCCAAGAAACAACCATCTCTATTTCTAATGTAAGGCCCACCCCATGGGTATTTTACAATTTCTTTACCTCCTCTGGCAGCATATTCCCACTCAGCTTCTGTTGGAAGTCTAAAGTTAGGGTAGCGGCTTTCAATTGGAGATGTATCTACGAATGTACTTGCTTCAGGTCCTGAGGCTGCTCCACCCTGAGGACCAGTAGCGCCTAATGGCCCACCAATAGCTCCTGCCGGATCAGCTTGATTCTTATTCTTTCCGAAAGAGAAAAGACCTCCTCCGCCTTCGTTCTTCGCTTGCTGACCATTGTTCAGGAAAATGGTTCTCCAAGCAGAAAATTTCTCTGCAGCATCCCAGCTAACACCCACTACAGGGTAATCATCAAAGGCAGAGTGCTCAAAATAATATTGAGTCATTCTATCTCCGTAGTGATAAGTAAATTCCTGATCCCAGACGTTAGGGTTAGGAACTACCGATGCCAAAAGCTCTCTTGTGTAGTATCTATCACCTTTTTCTGCCAAGTCGGCAATGTGATAAAGGAATTGACGGTATTCGTTATTGGTAATTTCTTCAGCGTCCATGAAGAACGAACTCACCGTGATTTGTCTATTAAAGTTGATTTGAGAGGCAGCCACATCTTCATCTGCTTGCCCCATGTAGAAAGTTCCTCCAGGAATTTGAACCATTCCATAAGGTAGTTCTTGATACCAACCTTCTCTATCGAGTACACCCAGAAGTTGGCCTTCATCGATCAGTGCTTGTTCTTTTCCACCTCCTCCAAGGAAGCCTTCGAACATGCTACATCCCGAACTCAAGAACAACAAAGCCATTAACGTCAGACCCAGTACAGACTTCTTCATTGTTTTAGTTTTTAGTCTATTTGCCCAACCACATATCCCTCATTTGGCAAATAAAGCGCGAAAATTAATATTTTATTGTTAGTAATCCATCCGAGGATAGAAAATTATACAAACCTTAATCTTAAGTAAACTTTTGTTTAGTAACGGTATCTCGGAGTCCTTATGATGTTCCTTCCAAGATTTATTCCGTTGCTTCTTGTTGGGAATTTGTAAATGAGCATAACCTCTTGAGAAGTGGGCTCTTTACTGTCCCTGTCAGCTAGAACTACATCTAGTGCATAAGCCAACGCCAAACTACGATCTTTTAGTATACTGTAACCAATCATAACCGAAGCCGATTCGGATTGGCGATAGGATAATCCTCCCCAAAGTTGGTCGTTGTATCTTCCAACAACGCTCAAGTCCCAAGAGTAGGAGTTAAACCCTACAGATTTCAACAATAAAGTCGGTGTGATCGTAACTTCAGGGCTTACTGCATAATCGTAGCCTGCTGTTAAATAGTAGTGTCGAATTAATTGATTGGCAATTTGATCTTGACCGAAGTCAAATTCTGGTTGAAGTAAGTGATTTGTACTGAAACCACCAAAAAAATTTCCTTTTCTGTAAAGTATCCCTACTCCTACATCTGGACGTATCTGAGATTCTTTTCCGCTGAGGTTAGCCAAGTCATCGCTAGGGTCTACTAAAACGAGTTCGTCAAAATCTAAACCACTAGAAAACATACCCGCTGTAATTCCAATGCTTATAGAAGCATCACCAGGAATAGGAATGTAGTAAGAGCCAGAGAATTTAAGCTCTAAGTTATTTGAAGGCCCTAGGTTGTCATTCATCAGATGAACGCCTAATCCTCCATTCCACCACTTAGATAAACTGCTGTAGCTAATGAATTGGGTGGTTGGTGCACCACCCTGGTTTATAGTACCATCATAACCAAACCATTGAGAACGGTGAATGGCAGTTAGTGTATTTGCATTGGACAACCCAGTAAAGGCAGCATTGTAGTACATGGGGTTAAACATGTACTGTGTAAACTGTGCATCTTGCTGAGCCCTCAATCCAAAGGCTGAAAAAAGAAAGAAAAAGGCTAGGCCAATGGCTCTTGACATATTCAGGTAACGCGAATTTTAGACGTTTTATTTAAACAGTCCCTCAATAATACAAGAAAACTAGCTTTTGCCCTTAGGTGTTGCCAGAATTAAAGATTATTTGCCTTTTTTATGTAAAGCTCCAATGCTCCTGTCATTGAAGGCGCGTTTGGTTGAGGCGCTTCAATGTCTATTTCAAGGCTAGCTTCTTTGGCAGCTTGAGCTGTTGTAGGCCCAAAAACGGCTATTCTTGTATCATTTTGCTTAAACTCTGGAAAGTTAACAAAGAGTGAGTTAATTCCACTTGGGCTATAGAATGCCAAAATATCATAAGTCACATCGTCAAGATCGGACAAATCACTAGCCACAGTTTCATAAATAACTGCTTCTGAAAAATTGTATCCGTTCTTTTCCAAATAATTAGGAATGTCTTCTTTACGAATATTTGAACAAGGGAATAGATACTTTTCGTTCTTGTGCTTTTTCAGAATCTCAATAAGATCTTGAGCGGTTTTAGAACCTGTAAATATCTTTCTCTTTCTAACTACAATATACTTCTGTAGATAGTACGCGGTCTGTTCAGAAATACAGAAGTATTTCATATCGGCCGGCACCTCAATTTTGAGGTCTTTACAAATGGCAAAGAAGTGATCTACTGCATTACGGCTAGTGAAAATGATAGCCGTATGCTTAAGAATATCAATTTTTTGCTTTCTGAATTCCTTAGCCGCAATCGGGTCAACCTGAATAAAAGGCCTGAAATCAATCTTGATTCCATACTTTTTGGCTAACGAATAATAAGGTGACTTTGGATCAGATGGCTTTGGTTGTGAAACGAGGATACTCTTAACTGGTTTTAGCCTCTCCTCAGACGTGCTATTGGACATATTCTTCCCTGCTTTTTATCCTTTGGCTTTGATTAGGTTATCAGTTTAAGGCCGATTAAAGTAGGCATTAATTCTGTGGTGCAAAGGTAAGAAAATATATATAAGTTGCTACACGCTCCTAAACTTCGAATCTTAAAGAATAAGTTTATCAACCTGAACACTAGGTAAATAACCAATACTACGGCCAAAATCTCTAATGCCACCATCGGAAAGTTAAACCGTACATAGATTGAAATGCTCAAAATAGCATACAACAGGATAGAAAAGCTGTGATTGAAAGACTGGAACTCTTGAAAATGCCTTGTTTCTTCAGCGGGAATATTAAACAACCAGCCAAAGATTCTGACGAATAAAAATTTGAGAAACATTACAAACTGAATGGCTACGCCAAGTATGAGCCATACGGCAATTCCCCAAGGTAATGTTGTAATTTCTAGCCAAGGCAAGGCAGTCCTCAATTCAGAATGGAAGAAATAGATACAGAGAATTCCGAAACTAAAACTAAGCGATAGTACTCCGGTAAAATAGAAGCTTTCGGTACTAAACAGCCTAATACCTGAGCCAAAATCTTCTCTATATCGGAAGTTCAGGAATTTGTCGAAGCTGTAAATCGAAGAGAACAGTTTAGGGTAAATTATTCTAGAAACCGCAAAAACAATAAAGAGCAGCATGGCTATGGCCATGGCAATATTTCTGAATAACTCGTTTTCTGCTAATACCTCTTGCATTAAAACCTTGTGGTGAACCCAAAGTGAATTTTAGACTGGTTAAAGTTAATAGCTCCAGTTGAATTTGAGGTTCCTAATGCGTAAACAAAATTGAAAATACCTGTATTTGTAGCAAAGCTTATCCCAGTACCTAAGCCCAAGGCTAAATCTGCTTGTTTATTCTCCTGCCTTACAAATCGTTCTTCTACATAGCCCAAGTCTGTAAAAAGTAACAGATAGGAAGTTTCATCTAAATAAAATCTAGACTCCAGATTTGAATAGACAAACGTTGTGGCAAAGTAGCTTGCTTCATCAAACCCTCTGATACTCCTTAAACCACCAATTCTGTAAGCATCGTTTTGGAACAAATTATCACTGCTCAGCAAGCCTCCATGCAATGAAGTATACATAGTTGTTTTTGAGCTAAGTGGAAAATAATAATCAAAACCCAGATCGTATTGGTACTGAAGTGTTTGCATATCTACCTGGGCGTAAAGCTCGTTGGGCAATTCTGCATTAGGTCTAATGGTCTTGTTTCCAACAGAACCAGCTAACTCAAATAGTAGTCCCGATTTTGGTAGAATAACATCATCCAAATTGTTGAAGCTATAGCGGAGTCCATACCTTGTTAATCGGAAATCAAGAATATCAGGAAGTTCAGTGCTTCCCTGATATTGAGAGGTAGCTATTAAATCTGTAGCTGTAAACTTAGTGATGAGCCCTAAATTAGAAGAAGCGCCTAAATTCAGATTAAGGTCGAAACCCAAAATTCGCCTGTTAAACGTACTATCCTGTTTAAGGAAATTGAAATCGCTTTGAAGAGAGAGTGAACTGCCGAACAAGTTTGGGTGATCATATTCTAGCGCGAGTGTCTGCGTTTCTTCACGTAGCCTGCGCCAGTGAATACCTATATGTTTACCCGAGGCAAATGGATTATATAATTCTAGATCGAACTGACCTGTGAGCAAAAGGCCACTTTCCCTACCGCTGTTTGGCAAAAGGCCTATAATGCCATCAATGGTGTTCACCTTTCTTTTTTCTACCTCTAGCACCACTCGGCCTTCACTATTTTGAAAGGTAAGTAAGGGCGACTTGCTAAGCCTTAGGTAAGGTAATTTTCGGAGTTTCGGTACAATGGCATCAACCAAACGTTGATCATATATTTTACCAAGTTCAATTCCCAAATAAGCCTCGGCAAACTTAGACTTCAATACATTCGACTGAACCACCTGAACGGAATCAAAAGTTATTGGCGGACCAAAGTCTACATTCAGCGCAGCAGAAAAACCATCGCCTTCAATTTGAAGGGAGTCAAACTTAATTGAAGCGAAAGGGTAGCCATGTCTTTCCGCAAACTTCAAAACGTTAGCTTCTAATTTTTCGATTTCTGTTATCCTAAATGGCTTGTTACTGAAGTTGCTCTGTTTAAAGTTAAGCCTTCGCCAAAGCTCATCATCTAGGTTTCCTGCTCGCAGATTAATCCATTCAAATTGAGGGCCTACAAGTATATATAGCTTCATCTCAGAATTTTCGAGCTGAGCCTTATTCAATTCGGCAAGTAAAAAACCTTCTCTATGAAGGCCAGAGACTAAGTTCTGCCCTACTGAAATACCAGACAATGAATCGGCTACTCTCCTCGTGTACTTATAAGACCGAAGAATTTGGTCAGAATTATCTATTGAGACCACCTCCAAATTGAGTAATTGTTGGGCCTGAGAGACCTTGCCTCCAAGAAAAAGTGATAGGAATAGTGCCAGTAAAGCAAGGCGGTGTAAAGGCATAGCTTATATTTAAGCGAAATTAAGAAAACTTTGGCCGGACTTTATCTGCATATCCCCTTCTGTAAGAAAGCTTGTCATTATTGTGACTTCCATTTTACTCAATCTTTGAAGCAAATTGATGAAATGGTAGACGCCATTTGCAAGGAGCTGACCATGCAAAGCGAGTTTTTAGGAAGAGATTCTGTTTACACTATTTATTTCGGTGGTGGCACGCCTTCTCTACTAGAAGGCCATCATCTTAAAAAGATAATGAAGGTTATTCAGTATGAGTATGACCTTGCCACCAATGTAGAAGTAACCTTAGAAGCAAACCCTGACGATTTAACGCCTGAGAAGCTACAAACCTTTTACCGTCATGGCATTAATCGGCTAAGTATAGGGATTCAGAGCTTTAATGATGAGAACCTAAAATGGATGAACCGGCAACACTCTGGCCAAGAGGCCATAGATGCAATGCATAATGCCAGACAAGCTGGTTTCGAAAACATTAGTATAGATCTAATTTATGCTATTCCGTATGAAGACCATTCTGTGTGGAAGTCTGATTTGAAGCAGGCCATAAGGCTTGGGGCCGAACACATTTCTTCTTATTGCCTAACCATTGAACCGAAAACGGCTTTCGGAAAGTGGGTAGAAAAAGGGCATATGCCAGAAATTGATGAAGACTTTGCAGCAGAGCAGTTCGAAATCTTGTTAGACACCATGAATAAGTATGGCTATGATCAGTACGAGATTTCAAACTTTGCTCAACCTGGTTATGAGTCTAAGCACAATAGCAGCTATTGGAAAGACGAAAAGTACCTAGGCATTGGTCCCTCGGCTCATTCTTATAATGGCAGATTCAGAAAAGCCAATGTAGCGAACAATGCCAAATACCTTAAGGGCGTAAGTGAAAATCAGATACCTTTTGAGGTGATTACCTTAAGCAAAGAAGATCAGGTAAATGAGTACATTCTCACCTCATTAAGAACAAAATGGGGATGCAGCTTAGACTTACTTAAGCAGAAGTACGGGGTAGATTTGTTGATGCAACACAGAGACTATCTGAATAAAATATCTCTTCAAGACTTGATATATGAAGAAGACGAACACTTGATATTAACCAATGCTGGCAAACTTTTAGCCGATAAACTAGCCTCTGATTTATTCATTTATACTGAAGACTAAATTGGGGAGCACCTGATGCGCTGGGTATTTTCTTCTTTCAGGCAATTAATCATTAATTTCCACATTGAGATAAAGCGCATTGGCTAAAGCAGTAATTTTGTATACTAAATCTGAAAAGTAGTGCTATGAGGAAGAACGATAAGAGTAGAAAGGGACAACCTGAAACCTTAGGCAATGCCATTCAGGATATGCTCAAGTCTTTTCGTATAGAAGACAAATTCAACGAGGCCAGCCTGATCAATTCATGGGAAAAAATTATGGGTGCTCCAATAGCCAAGCGTACCACCAAAGTGTACATTCATGATAAAAAGCTATTCGTTCACATATCGTCAGCTCCTTTAAAGCATGAACTCAGCATGTCTCGAGACAAAATTTTAGTACTTATTGCAAGAGAGCTCGGGTCTAGCATAGTAAACGAGGTGGTAATTAAATGAGAAGGGCTACCTTCTAACGAATTAGAACAGCAGCCCTCTCGACTTCAACCTTAACTAATTTTTCTTTATTTCTTGCTGCAATTCGGCCTTAGTGCTTTGTGGCATCTTTACAGTCTTAATCATATTCTGGTCACTCACGAATTTGTTCAATGCTTCTACTATAGCTTCTTTAGTGATAGCTTCAGCCCTCTCATTCCCTTTCATAATTAACTCCATATCTGAGCCCGATTTAATGTAAGTAGCCATCATACTCTGCCAGTAACTATTCTGCTTAATTTGCTCCTCAAAATTCTGCTTTCTAGCATTCACTACCTTGTCTAAATCTTCTTGAGAAAAGTTTCCTTTCTTTAAGTTTTCAAGCTCAGCCATGGCAGCTGCCACCAACTTATCCACGTTCTCCGGTTTACAAGGAAATGAGATATTGAAGGTGAAGTTTTCATTCGGATATTCTGACATTGCGGCACTCGCACCAGCTCCATAAACACCACCCATTTCCTCTCTGAGCGTTTCTATCATTTTATTGGATAAAATGTTAGCTGCTGCATTTAATAAACCATTGTTCTCCATTGAATATTGATAATCACCACTAAATGTTATGTTTACTTGACTTTTATCATCTACACCAATATAGATGTTCTCCTCAATCTGACCTTTGGTTATCGTCAGTCCGACATCTTTATAAGTTTCCTCAACTCCAGTAGATGGCAGGGCCGCTAGGTAGTTCTTTAGGTATTCCTTGAAGGAGTCAATTTCAACATTACCCACAAAAACAAAATTGAAATCGCCAGCATTGGCAAACCGCTCCTTATATATACGGATGGCCTCATTCATGTCTATCTTCTCTAAATTTTCTGGAGAGGGAAACTGAGCCCTTGGATGATTGTCATACATGATTTGTTGGCGCTGAATGGAATATTGAACGTCTGGGCTAGCTGAGAAATTGGCATATTGATTTTTAGTTCTACCCAACCAACTGTTAAATGCGCTTTCATCGACCCGCACATCTGTGAATCTCAGATAAACTTGTTGAAAGAGCGTTTCTAGATCCTTAACGCTAGAAAAACCTGAGATGCCCTCTTCATAGGTACTAATATAAGGTTGAACTGAGGCCGTTTTTCCTGTCATGAATTTACTCAAGTCAATTAGGCTAAACTCTCCAAGCCCCATTTGGGTAACCACTTGTGCAGCGTTTGCAGCAGACCAATACTCATCGTTTGAGTAGAGAGAGGTTCCCCCAAAACTGAAACCCGTCATTCTTACTTCATCGTTTTTAAAATCGGTTGGCTTTATGTAAACATTTACACCATTGCTCAAAGCTAAATGCGTAATGCCAGTTACAGGATCTGTAGATTCGCTAGCAATTTTACCCGGTTTCGGCATCTGAGTCATTAAAGCTGTAGCTATAGACTCCTCGGCATAAGGTTCAATGGTCTCATCATTTTTAACCTTATCTAGCACAGCAATCATTTCATCTGCCGAAGGTATGGCGTCAGCCACATCGGCTTTAGCTCTTACTTCTATGGTGCGGTTATCTTCTCCCCACCATTTCTTAAGCAGGGCATTAACTTCTTGCAAATTGATTGAAGGAATTACCTTTTCGCCCAACGCTTTGGTTTGCTCTGCGCTTAATAGTGGGCCGCCTTGCAGAAAATGGCCTAAATAAGAATTTACCAGAGCCCAAGACTCTCGCTTATCTGCTTCCTTAACGAATCTCTCCAAAGAGTTTGTGAATGAGGCCTTAGCTCTTTCGAGCTCACCTGCAGTAAAACCGTACCTCCTAACTTTTTCATTTTCGCGAACTGCCGCCACAATTCCCTCCATAAACATATCGTCCTTTACATTAATGGAAATAGTGTAATCGTTCTTTCCTTTCCCTAATGCAGAACCATAACCACTGAAACTAAATTGAAACGGTGGGTTTTCTGACTGAACTAGCTCTCTCAACCGCTGATTCATCATTTGAGAGAAAATGCTATTCATTAACTGATCTCTAAAAGACTGTAGATCGTTTTCAACCTCGTTTTTGCCTGGTTGAATAAAATTGATATTAACTGAATTGGAGGTAGCTTCATCGTCTGCTGCCACAGCAACTCTTGTACCCTCAAAATCTGCTGGGCTATAGTAAATACGCTCTCTTGGATTAGTTCTGGCAGGAATTTTACCGAAGTTCTCTTTAACCATTTCTTCCATCTCAGCTAAATCGAAATCTCCTACAGCTATCAAAGCCATCAAATCTGGGCGATACCAATCTCTATAAAACCGCTTAGCAGCATCATATTCAAAGTTTTCAAGTATATCTGCCTCACCTATTGGTAAGCGCTCTGCGTAGCGAGAGCCTGCTAAAGTAATAGGCCAGATTTTTTGCCTCATTCTTTCTGAAGCACCAAGCCTAAGGCGCCACTCTTCCATTACAACACCTCGCTCCTTATCAATCTCCTCATTTTCAAAAGTGGCTTGGTGTGCCCAGTCGCTCAAAACAAGCATGGCATTCTCCACATTTTCGGGCTTATCTGAAGGAATGGGTAGCATATAAACGGTTTCATCAAAGCTGGTATATGCATTTAGATCGCCACCAAACTCAAGCCCCATCTTTTGAAGAAAGTCTACCAGCTCGTTCTTCTCAAAGTTTTTGGTACCGTTAAAGAGCATGTGCTCAGTAAAGTGAGCTAAGCCCAATTGGTCTTCATCTTCTACAATTGAACCCGCTTTAACCGCTAACCTAAACTCTATACGATTTTCAGGCTTAGGATTAGAGCGTAAATAATAAGTGAAACCATTATCGAGCTTGCCAATTTTAACATCAGGGTCAAGCGGAAGCTCTTGAAAGGCGAATGTCTGAAGGGGTAGATATACCCAAGCTACCATCAATAGGGCAGCGAGTTTTTGACTTAAATTTTTCATTGAAACAGTGTTTACTAACTAGTGAGTTAGTTAATATACACTATATTCATTAAACATGAAAAAATTTGACTTTAATTAACAATCAAGAGAAAACTATTCTTTAAAGTCTTCTAGTAGTTTCTTTAAGAACTTTGCCTCGTTGAGATTAGACAAGCGCTGAACAAGCTCAATCCTCTGCGCAACAAAAATGGCAACCGCCAAAAATAGGAATAGTAAGAACTCAGTATTTGCTTCTGCAAAAAAGAGCACATAAAGAATAATGGTAGAAAGCAAGAACAAGAGAAAGCCGTTAGTTTTGATGTAATATGTAAGTTCTCGTTTCTTCTCTTTCGACTTAAACTTATTGCTTAAAACGTCTTCTTTCTTCAAAACCAATCTATAGTATGGAGAAAGTGACTTCCACTTTAACTCATTTATTCTCTCTTCTATCTTCATTTGTGTCTTCATCACTATGCTAATAAAACGCAAACTAACATTACTTGTTATTAACATTCAAGTAATATTTGATTAACATTGAAATAATTGAGTAAACTTTACTTTACTTTATGATAATTTATAAACGATTTCTGCCTAATAAGGATGGTTAATACTCCTATAAAAATTGCCACATCGGCCAAGTTAAAGATTGGCAAAAGGGCAACTTTATCACCGCCTATAAGCGGCAACCAATGCGGTAGATTACCTTCCCATAAGTCTAGGTAAATCATATCTATTACCTGTCCATGGAACCATGGGGTTACACTGCTATAAGGTGCATTGTCTAACCACTGTCCATAGAAAATACTATCTACCAAATTGCCAACAGCTCCTCCAATAATAAGCGCTATGCACCAAGCTAGTGCCTGAGAGTAATTCTTCTTAACCAAAAAAGTTAACATGTAAGCCAGCGCACCTATTGCTAATAGCCTAAAAAGTGTTAGGAATAACTTGCCATAGTCTGAGCCAAAACTCATACCGAAAGCCATTCCTTTATTCAAAATGTAGTGGAGCTTAAACCAGTCGCCCAGCAGAGTGATTTCTCCTGCTGGGCCCATGGCCATATTGAAATGAACAAGCAGTTTAACTGCCTGATCGATAATTACGATGATTAGTGTAAGAAGAAAGAACTTCCGATACCGCAAAATGAGACTATCTTGCCTGAATCTCTACCGCTAAGGTTCTCTCATCAATTTCCACTTCTTGTGGCGCATTCAGGCTATCTGTCAGTTCTAGTGACAAGGCCTGCGTTTCTGTACAAATGTATTCTCTATTGGCTTCAACTGACTTTTCTACAAAGTCATCACCTCTATTAATTCTAATATCAATTTTGTCTTGAACCTCTAGCCCCATGTCTTTTCTCATGTTTTGCACACGATTCACCAAGTCTCTGGCCAAGCCTTCCATTTGAAGCTCATCGGTAAGTGTAATATCTAGGGCAACAGTGGTTTTTCCTTCAGAGGCCACAGACCAACCTGGAATATCCTGACTGCTAATCTCAACATCCTCTAGTACGAGAGAAACCCTTTCTCCATCTAAATCTAGCTCAAACGTACCTTGAGATTCAATAGCAGCAATTTCGTCTTTCCCCCAAGAGTTAATGGCAGCAGCTACAAGCTTCACTTTCGGTCCAAACTTCTGACCAATAGAGCGGAAGTTAGGCTTTACGCTTTTCACAAGAATGCCGCTTTCATCGTCAAGAAACTCAACAGACTTCACGTTAACTTCAGACTTAATCAGCTCTTGAACATGCTCAACATTATGTCTTGTGGCCTTGTCTAGCACAGGGATCATAATTCTGCTCAACGGTTGACGTACTTTCAGCTTTTCTTTCTTTCTCAACGAGTGAGTAAGCGAAGAAATGGTTTGAGCCAACCTCATTTGAGCCTCTAATTCCAAATTAATACAGCCATCGTCTGCAACTGGGAAATCGGTAAGGTGGATAGATTCTTGAGCATCTAATCCACTAACAGCATTCAAATCCTGATACAGCTTCTCCATATAGAAAGGAGCAACCGGTGCGCCTAACTTAGCAATGGTGATTAAGCATGTATAAAGCGTTTGATAAGCAGCTTTTTTATCTTCATTGTACTCGCCCTTCCAGAAACGTTTCCTATTCAAACGAACATACCAGTTACTTAATTCATCAGTAACAAAATCCATGATGGCTCTTGAAGCCCTCGTTGGCTCATAAGCATCATAAGAAGCGTCAACCTCTTTAATTAGAGAGTTCAGTCTAGAAAGAATCCAGCGATCACTCTCAGGTCTCTTATCCAATGCAATTGGAGCATCTTCAAACCTAAAACCATCTAAATTGGCGTATAGCGCGAAGAAGTTATAGGTATTATGAAGTGTACCGAAGAACCTTCTCTGTACTTCACCAACTCCTTCAATATTAAATTTCAGGTTATCCCAAGGGTTAGCGTTGGAAATCATATACCAACGTGTGGCATCTGGCCCATACTGACCTATGGTTTTGAACGGATCTACCGCATTGCCTAATCGCTTAGACATTTTGTTTCCATTCTTGTCTAGCACGAGTCCGTTGGCAATTACATTCTTGAATGCCACATTCTCATGAAGCATCACTGCCAAAGCATGCAGCGTAAAGAACCAACCACGGGTTTGGTCTACTCCTTCAGCAATAAAATCTGCAGGGAAGTTCTTTTCGAAGATATCGCCATTCTTGAATGGGTAGTGCCACTGCGCATACGGCATAGCGCCAGAGTCGAACCAAACGTCAATTAAGTCTGGCTCACGGAACATCTTCTGGCCAGAATCACTGGTCAAGATAATGTCGTCTACGTAAGGCCTGTGCAAATCGAAATCATCTCCAATCTGCTCACTCATAAAGCCAGCGTCTATAGACTTCTGAACTTCCTCTTTCAACTCCGCAATTGAGCCAATACACTTTTGCTCAGATTTATCTTCAGAAACCCAAATTGGTAGCGGAGTTCCCCAGTAACGCGAACGGCTAAGGTTCCAGTCTACTAGGTTTTCTAACCAGTTACCAAATCGGCCTTCACCAGTAGAGGCAGGTTTCCAATTAATGGTTTTATTCAGCTCAACCAGTTTGTCTTTATACTCTGTGGTTTTGATAAACCAAGAATCTAACGGATAGTATAGAATTGGCTTATCTGTTCTCCAACAGTGGGGGTAGCTGTGTTCGTATTTTTCTACCTTGAAAGCCCTGTTCTCTTCCTTCAGCTTGATCGAAATCTGTACGTCAAGCGATTTTTCAGGACGCTCTTCTTCAGAATAGTATTCATTCTTAACGTACATGCCAGCAAAGTCCGTGATCTCATCCACGTATTTACCTTGCTTGTTTACAATCGGCACATCCTTGCCTTCTTCATCCTTTACAAAGATGCCAGGCATGTTATTCTGTACGGAAACACGGTAATCGTCTGCACCGAAAGTGCGAGAGATGTGTACAATTCCGGTACCGTCTTCGGTAGTTACAAAATCCCCTACCACTACAGTAAAAGCAGGTTTAGCCGCCTTCACGTACGGCAACAATTGCTCGTAATCTGTTCCAGCTAGGTCTTTGCCTTTGTATTCTTCTACAATCTCAAACGGAATCAGTTTGTCGCCAGCTTTGTAATCTTCTAGCTTAAGATCTTTCGCCTTTTGATTGAAATATGCGTTTACCCGATCCTTCGCTAATATGACATTAATTGGCTCGAAGGTATACTGGTTGAAGGTTTTCACCTTAACATAGGTAATGCCTGCACCAACAGCCAAACCATTGTTGGCAGCCAAAGTCCAAGGAGTGGTTGTCCAAGCTAGGAAATAGTCGTTTTCGCTACCTTCTTTCTTGAACATGGCCGTGATAGTCGTATCCTTCACGTCCTGATAAGTTCCTGGTTGGTTCAACTCGTGAGAGCTTAAACCAGTACCTGCCGCAGGAGAATACGGCTGAATGGTGTAACCTTTATAGAGAAGGTTCTTATCATAAAGACGCTTCAGTAAGCTCCAAAGCGTTTCAATATAGTCTTTTTCAAAAGTGATGTACGGATTGTCAAGGTCTACCCAGTATCCCATTTTCTCAGTCAGATCATCCCACTGATCTTTGAAACGCATTACCGTTTCTCGACACTTTTGGTTGTATTCTTCTACCGATACCTTTTTACCGATATCGTCTTTTTTAATGCCTAATTCTTTTTCGACCTGAAGCTCTACAGGAAGGCCGTGAGTATCCCAACCGCCTTTTCTCTTAACCTGAAAGCCTTTTTGAGTCTTATATCGACAGAAAATATCTTTCACCGTACGCGCCATAACGTGGTGAATACCGGGAGTTCCGTTGGCAGAAGGAGGCCCTTCAAAGAATGTAAATGAAGGATTTCCCTCCTTTTCACTTACAGATTTCTCGAAGATGTTATTCGCCTTCCAAAACTCAAGTATGTCTTCGCCTACCTTGGCGAATTCCGGCTGCTTATATTCTGTGTACTTCTTCACACCTACTCCTTTTTCAGTTTGAATTATTCTTTGTCCGTTGTTCCTACGAATGGATCGTTCTCTTTGATCAATAAATTCTGTGTGTCTATTTCTTCATCTTCATCCTCTATATAGAACTCGTAGTGCTCAATAAGTGGATGGAAATTCTGATTTCTTTTACCGCTATCGAAAACCATTAGCAATGCTGGGAGCAAAGTAAGGTTGGTAAGCATGGCAAAGAAAAGTGTTAACGAGGTTAAAAGGCCAAGTGCTACGGTTCCTCCAAAATCTGAGAAAACGAAGATTACAAAGCCAAAAAACAGAATTACAGAGGTATAGAGCATGCTAGACCCTGTTTCTTTAATACTATTGCTTATAGCAATAGGCACAAAAAACTTCTTAGCAAAAAGCTCTTGCCTGTATTTAGCCAAAAAGTGGATGGAATCATCTACAGAAATACCAAATGCAATGCTAAAGATGAGTGCCGTACTCGGTTTAAGAGGAATACCAAAGTAGCCCATTATTCCGGCTGTCATAATTAGTGGAATAAAGTTCGGTATAAGCGAAATGATGATCATTCTTACGTTGGCAAATAGAATGGCCATAATTACTGCTATGATGGCAAATGCCAACAGCAAACTAAAACGCAGGTTTTCTATTAAGAACTTATTACCCTTTACAAATAGTAAGGTAGATCCTGTCACTGCTGTTTCTACCTCATCATCGTCAAACACTTTCTTTATCTCTGGCTCAATTACATTATTGATAATAGAGTCCATTTTGATAGACCCCATATCTGCAATTTTTAGAGAAACCCTCATAACTTGCCCCGTACTGTCTACAAAAGAATTGAGGAAGTTGGCATTGTCTCCCTGATTACTCAGATATGACAGAATAACGTTTCTATCGCTAGGGCTTGGCAGGCCATAAAACCGTTCGTTTCCATTATAAAATGCTTGACGAACAGCTTTGGCAAAAGATACTATAGAGATAGGAGAAGATACATTTTCCAGCGGCTCTAATGCTGTTTCTAGCCTATCTACACTTCTTAAATTTCTGGCGTTTAAGGTAGACTTAGGCTTTCCAAAATCAATAATGATCTCTAGCGGCATTACACCACTAAAATTGTCTTCAAAGAAGTACAAATCTTGCTTTAGTGTAGACTTCTCTGGAATATCGTCTACCATGTAAGCCACAGAGTACAGTTTGGTAACCCCAATTATAGCTACAGTAATGATAACCGCAGTTGCCGCAAAAACTCTGTATCGATGTCGGTGCACCAACAGGTCTAGCAGCATTAAGAACTTCCCTACAATCTTGAACTCTAAATGTTTGAGCTGACTACCTTTTGGAGGAGGTAAATAGCTGAGTATACCAGGAATTAAGATAATGCTTACTATAAAAGTAGCCAGTATGTTAATACCTGCTACCATACCAAACTCCTTCAGTATCTTAATATCTGTTGTAAGCAATACAAGAAAACCAATGGCCGTGGTAAAGTTGGTAATAAAGGTTACCAAGCCAATTTTTCGAACCGTTCGGCTGAGGGCTTTTACTTTGTTGTTGTGTTTAACAAACTCTTGGTGGTACTTATTAATAAGGTATACCGCATTCGGAATTCCTATTACCACTATGATTGAAGGTATAAGGCCTGTGAGCACATTGATTTTATAGTTGAAGATGCCTACAAAACCCATCACCCATACCACAACCACACTAATTACTATCAGTGGCACTACTACAGAAACCCAAGACCTGAAGAACAGGAATAAAATGAGTGCAGTAATGGCTAGAGACAATACAATGAAAAGCCTTAGCTCATTACTAGTTTTGGCTTGCATTACCGTTCTCACGAATGGCATTCCGGAATAATGCAGCTCAATTCCTGTTTCGGCAGTAAATTGCTCTCCCATTTCCTGAATATCTGCCACCAAATAATTTCGGTTTACAGAGTTTAGCACTTCACGCTCCATATTAATTAGGATAAGCGTTGCACCATTTTCAGGATTGAGTAACTGACCAGTATAAAACTTGAGAGATAGTGCCTTATCTAACAGCGAGTCTAGTTCATTCTGACTCTCTGGATAATTTGGCATTAAAGGCTCTAGATCAAAGCTTCTATTTTCTGTGTTTTTAACTACGTTCTGCAGACTAGCTAAAGAGATTACATTAGTAACGCCTTCTGATTCAGCGATTTTCTCTCCCAGCCTTTTGTAGGCATTAAAGTTTTCTAGCTCATACAATGAACTATCCTTAGTACCTAGCACTAAGATGTTTCCATCTTCACCGAATTTCTCCTTAAATTCTTGAAAATAGATATAGGTTTCATCTGTATCCGGAACAGCAGTGTTGAAATTAAAGGCGAGCTGAATATCTCTTGCCATAAAGCCCATAAAGGCTGTAACTAGGGCTACAGAGACAATCAGTATGAACCTGTATTTCAGAACAATATGAGGAAGTTTAGACCACATTTTTAAACAAGACCACAAAGGTAGTATTTTCCCTTTGGAAACATATTTAGAAACAGGGTTATTCGAGCAGTTCTAACTAGGCTCTGCCTGGTAGAGAAATTCCTGTAATCTTGCGGTATAAGTTCATGGCGCTAGAATCAGTGAGGCCAGAAATAAAATCTAGTAAAGACCTAATCTTCTGGTAAAGGTCTTCGGTAGTTCCTATTTCGGTTTTCACATCTTCTGGTAGCAAACGATAATTGATTTTATCATGACGGCTGGGCTGCTCACTAATTACCGATGGCACAAAGGCTTTGAGCAAACCATCTATAACCGTAAAGCCAGCTGCCTCAATTTCCAGAACCGTTCTGCACCTGTAGATTTTTTCAACCGAAACTTTTTTAATCTCTTCTAGATAGTCTTTTGCACTAATTACATCGGTTAAAGAATAATCAAAGTCGCCCTCTAAAATTCCCGATTCATTATCTAAGAAGAGCGCTACACTTTGCTCTATTAGCTCATTAATTGCCAAAGCCCTCAGAATAGAAATCTGCTCATTCTTACTCTTTATATTATTAAGCTTCTTTTTATCGAATCGGTCACCTATTACTCCGGCATATAATTCTACAGTATCATCATGCGCCACTAGGCCAAGGTTGCAGCCATCTTCCAAATCTATAACGTGATAACAAATATCGTCTGCCGCCTCTACCAAGAATGCTAATGGATGCCTTACCCATTGGTGATTAGATAATGCTTTTAGGTTAAGGGTCGAAGCCATCTGAGAGAACACCTCTTGTTCTGAAGCATAGAATCCGTACTTCTTTTGGCTTCTTCTAGGCTTGAATGAATCTGCTACCTTAGAAGGTCTCGGATATTTAGTAAAAGCAGCTAAAGTAGGCTCAGTTAACCTTAATCCTTGATAGCCCGACTTATTCAGTAACCTATAACCTTGAGCATTGCCTTCAAACTTCACAAGATCGTTCCATTGCTGTTCCGTGAAGCGGCTTTCTAATAAAGAGCTATTGGTAATAAAATACTCCGATATGGCCTCTTCTCCTGAATGGCCAAAAGCTGGGTTGCCTATATCATGAGCTAAAGAAGCAGAAGCTACTATCACACCGAAATCATGCGCATTCAGATGGTTCTTAAGCCCTGCCGATCTTTCTAACACTTGCTCTCCAACCAAGCGACCTAAAGATCGGCCTACACTGCTTACCTCCAAACTATGCGTCAAACGATTGTGGACAAAATCCTGTTCTGGCAAAGGATGTACCTGAGTTTTATCTTGTAGCTTTCTGAAAGGATGAGAGAAAATTATTCTGTCATAATCACGATCAAAAGAGGTTCTGGCTTTACCAGCAGTTTGATTCTTCGATACGTTCAGTAAGTCTGGCCAATTCATGTAGGCAAATATGGCTTCTTCTTTTTAATGCTCGTCAAAAAATCAGTAAACGAGACATTCATTCTGTTCAAAACCGTGCAAACACATACTTTACTGCAATCCTTTGCAAAAACTGGGGTGTTTTTTAACCTAAATTTTACCCTAATACAGAAAAGACCGACAAGCAGAGCAAAACTATTGATAAAACCACCACAGGTAAGTTATTGAAGCCACAGCAGATATAAAGCATATGTTAAATTTTGCAAACGTTTGCGTTAATTTTAACTTTAGTAGTCTAGATAATGCGCTTAAGGAATTGTACTTTAAGCATTCGATTGCACTTTTTAGGCCACTCGATGGCCAAATCAAGTAAACTTAAAAATGATTGTATGAAAAAGTTTTTACTACTCCTTCTCGTTCTGTCAGTAGGTTTCCAAGGGGCGCTGATGGCACAAACGAGGACAGTTACCGGTAAGGTAACAGGGGCGGATGACGGTATCGGAATCCCCCGAGCGAACATTACAGTAAAGGGTACCACGCGCGGTGTACCTAGTGACTTAGATGGTAACTTTACCATTGAAGTAGCTGCAAATGAAACCCTAGTTTTCTCCTTTGTAGGATACATCTCAAAAGAGGTACTAGTGGGAAATCAAACTACCATAAACGTTGCACTTGAGCCAGACTATGCTGAGCTAGAAGAAGTAGTTGTGGTAGGTTACGGATCTCAAGAGAAAAAAGAGATTACAAGTTCTGTGGTAGCCCTAGATGCCAAGGAGTTTAACAAGGGTAATGTAAACGACCCAGCCCAACTACTCCAAGGTAAAGTTCCAGGCCTAAGTATCTATAATAAAGGAAGTGACCCTAACAGCGGAGCAACTATCCGTTTGAGAGGTATCTCTACAGTAGGTGCCAACGTACAACCACTAGTTGTTATTGATGGTGTTATTGGTGCTTCTTTAGATAACGTTGACCCTAATGACATTGAGTCTGTTAACGTATTGAAAGATGGATCTGCCGCTGCAATCTACGGTTCTCGTGGATCTGCCGGTGTTATTCTTGTAACTACTAAATCTGGAGAAAGAGGCGGTAAAGGCCTTTCTGCTTCATATAATGGTTACGCTGCCGTAGACGATGTGTTCAGATTTCAATCTGTAATGACTCCTGATGAGTACATTGCTGCTGGTGGTAACGATCTAGGCTCAAGAACTATTTGGCAAGAAGAAGTAACCAGAACTGCTGTATCTCACGTGCACAACATCGCTATCTCAGGTGGCTCAGAGAACACTACATTCAGACTTTCTACTAACTTCAGAAATATTCAAGGTGTATTGAAAAAGTCTGGTTTCGACCAAATTAATGCTCGTGCTAATGTTGATCATTATGCCCTTAATGACAAGCTTAACATCAAGTTCAACTTGTCTATGACCAACAGAGAGCAAGACTTCTCCTTTAATGAAGCGCTACGTTATGCGGCCTTATTTAACCCAACCGCTCCTATTTATACAGATGCTTCTCAATCTGAGTTCTTCCAAGCTATCTTGTTCGACAACTTCAACCCTGTTGCTATTATCGAGCAAAACACCAACATCGGTCAAAGAAAGAACTTGAACTTCAATACTCAAGTGAGCTATGATCTTACAGATAACTTAACGTGGTCTGCTAATTACGCTCAGCAGTACTCTACCTCTACCAATGGTGCTTTCTACCCTTCAAACTCACTATTTAGAGGTTTCAACAGAATTGGTTTAGCTAACAGAAGAACAGACGAGAGCAAATTCACTCTTTTCGAAACTTACGGTACGTTTGTTAAAGATTTTGACAACTCAAGCCTTACAGTTTCTGCTGGTTACTCTTTCCAAGAAGAGCAATTCACAGGATTTGGTTTAGAAGCGGGTAACTTCCCTTCTGATGATATTGGATTTAACATTATCAGCGCATCTGGTAACATTGTTGGTGACCTAGCCAATGCTAGCATTTTCAGCTATGAGTCTCCAGAGAACAGAATTCTTGCCTTCTTCGGTAGAGTAAACTTCAACTTAAATAATGGCATATTCTTCAATGCTTCTGTTAGAAGAGAAGGATCTACCAAGCTTGGTGCCGATAACCAATGGGGTACTTTCCCTGCTGTGGGTGTAGGTGCAGACTTATTGCAATATGTAGACCTAGCTGCTTTCAGCCAACTAAAGATTAGAGCTGGATACGGTGTTACAGGTTCACTTCCAGGACCTTCTGGTCTTGCTCAAGACTTATACTCTTACGCTACTACAGGTGGTGGAACAGTAAGTTTTGTTAGAGCTGGAAATCCTGACCTTAAGTGGGAAGAAAAAGCGGAAATCAACCTTGGTTTAGACTTCGGCCTTTTGGGTGGCAAGCTAAACGGTAGCTTAGATGTATATACCAGAGATATTAATGACTTCATTCTAGAGAGAACTGTAGACCCTGCTGTTTACGGAACTAACCTTAGATATGAAAATGCTGGTAAGTTGAATACAAAAGGTATTGAGCTAGCTCTAAACCATACAGGATTTGGTTCAGGCGGTTTCAACTGGTCTCCAGGTATTGTGCTTTCTTCTTACAAAACCACTCTTGAAGAGTTTGTGATTGACGAAAACATGATTGCTAACCTTGGAGCTCCTGGCCAAAACGAAACTAACCTAGTTAGAATTGCAGTTGGCGAGCAGATTGGTCAAATCTGGGGACCTGTATTCTCAGGAAATGTAGATGCAGAAGGAAGACCAATTATGGTAGACCTTAACGATGACGGTCAACTTCTTACAGAGCAAGGTAGTGCTCTTGCTGCAGATGGTGACTTCCAAGAAATTGGTAATGGTATTCCTGATGTAGAACTTGGATGGACTAACCAGTTAACTTATGGCAATTGGGATATGAACTTGTTCTTTAGAGCAGCATTCGGTCACAGCCTTGTAAATACTTTTAGAGCATTCTATGAGCCAATTGATCCGGGAGCAATTAACTCTTACAACAGAACTAAGACAGATCTTCAAATTGAAGACTTAACTGTAGCTCAATTCAGTTCATTGTATGTAGAAAAAGCTGACTTCTTCAGACTAGATAATGCTACTGTAGGTTACAATTTCGATATGGCTAATAACGATATGTTCAGCAACTTGAGACTTTACTTGAGTGTTCAAAACGCATTCGTTATCACTAATTACACAGGTGTAGATCCTGATCCAGTACTACAAGATAGAGGTGCTGTAGACAATGGTGGTGCTCCTGGCAATCCAAATGTATTGGCACCTGGTATTGACAGAAGATATAACTACTTCACGTCAAGAACATTCACATTCGGCCTAAACATTGGTTTCTAATCACTGAAAACGAAGAAGAAAATGAAATATACTATAAGAATATTAGCTCTGGCATTGACCCTATTTACCGTAGGTTCATGTACAGATCTTGAAGAAGAGATCAAAGATGGCTTCACAGAAGACTTTGATCCTAACAACCCAGGCGTTGGTCAAAGTGGCTCTGGTAGCTCTGACGGACTTAACGCTGCATTCTCTAGACTTTTGAACGGCTCTGCTGCGCATAACAGCTACTTCTCTATTCAGGAAGTTTCTACCGATGAAGCGGTTATTACTCAAAAAGGTGGTGACTGGTTTGATGGAGGTATCTGGCTGAACATGCACAGACATGAGTGGGGTTCTACCCACCCTGCCTTGAATAACTTTTGGAATGACGCCTATGGCGGAATCAATGAGTGTAACAGGCTGCTAGATGCTGGCGGACTTTCTAACGATAAGATAGCTCAGTTAAGAGTAGTTAGAGCTTACTTCTATTGGAGATTGATGGACTCTTTTGGTCGCGTAAAAATAGTTACCCAGCCAGGACAAGATGCACCGCAGTCTTCAAGAATTGAAGTTTTCAACTTCATTGAATCTGAGCTTTTAGCTGCAATTCCTGACCTTCCTACTGGTAAGCAAGCATATGCTAGAATCAGTAACTTAGGTGCGCATGCTTTCCTTTCTAGACTTTATCTTAACTCTGAGGTTTACACAGGTATCCCTAGATATGCCGAAGCAATTGCTTCTGCAGATGTAGTAATCAACTCTGGTATTTATAGCCTTACCGATAACTATGCGGATGTATTCTCTCCAGATAATGAAGATGATCCTGAGCACATTTGGATTCTTCCTTTCGATGAAGTTACAGCTGGTGGAATGAACTTTGCGCAAATGACGCTTCACTACCCTAGCCAGTTAACTTACAGATTGGCAGAGCAGCCATGGAATGGATACTCTACACTAGAAGAGTTTTACAATTCTTATGACAATGCCGATGAGAGAAAAGCTAACAACTTTGTGGTTGGCCCTCAATTCGATGTTAACGGCCAGCCTATTCTAGACCTAGCTTTTGACCCTGCAGATCAAGACGGAGCTCCTGTAAACTATACTCCTGAAATCAATCAGTTAGCGCCAAGTGGAAGCCGTCAGGCAGGTGCAAGAATGAGTAAGTTCAGCTTTAAGCAAAAGCAAAGATCTAACATGGATAACGATTACATCCTGTTTAGATATGGTGAAGTGCTTATGAACAAAGCAGAAGCAACTGCAAGACTTACTGGTAACTGGAATAACCCTACTACTTTACTTTTAATGAACCAAATTAGAGAAAGAGCTGGCGTAGCGCCTTATGACGGTACTAACATGCTAGATGACTCTGAATTCTTGGCTGAAAGAGGTAGAGAAATGTTCCAAGAGTCTCTAAGAAGAGTCGACCTAATCAGATTTGATAGATGGGGTGACGCTTGGTGGGAAAAGTCTCAGCATAATGATGACTACAGAAAACTATTCCCTATTCCAAACACTCAGATATTATCTGCTGAGGGTACTTTAACTCAGAACCCAGGATATAATTAGAATTTGAATATTATTAATTAAAATGGGTTGTCGATTACGGCAACCCATTTTTGTATGAAAAAGCTAGTATTACCATTTTTTGTATTGACTCTGGTACTATCGTGCACCGGAGAAAAGAATCAGACGCTTTTTGAGAAAGTTGAAGCAAAAGAAAGCGGAATAGACTTTCGTAATCAGCTAGACTACACTGAAGAATTAAACCCATATACCTACCGCAACTTTTTTAATGGCGGTGGAGTGGCCTTAGGAGATATTAATAATGATGGCCTGCTAGATATTTTCTTCTCTGGCAACATGGTTGAAAACAAGCTATACCTAAACAAAGGCAACTGGCAGTTTAAAGATATTACCCAAGAGTCTGGCACTGGCGGAAGTAAGTTCTGGGCTACAGGAGCCACCTTTGTAGATATTAATGCAGACGGTTGGCTAGACTTATACGTTTGCATCTCTGGCCCTCCGAGCGATGAGCTAGGAAGGAAAAACCAGCTATTCATCAACCAAAAAGATGGAACTTTTAAAGAGTCTGCTGAGCAATTCGGTTTAGACTTTAAAGGATTGGCAGTGCACGCTGCATTTTTTGACTATGACAAAGATGGAGATCTAGATTGTTACCTTCTTACCAATTCATTTAGAGGAGTTGGCATTGGACAAGATATAGTTGAAAATCAAAGAGAGATTCCGAGTGCCGATAATGCTGGGAATAAACTACTTAGAAACGATGATGGTAAATTCGTTGATGTAACCAGTCAAGCCGGTATTTATAACAGTGACATTGGCTTTGGTCTAGGTATTACCCTCTCAGATTACAACCAAGATAGCTGGCCAGACATCTTCGTATCGAACGATTTCTTTGAAAAAGACTACCTGTACATAAATAATCAGGACGGCACCTTCTCAGAGCGATCAGAAGATTATTTTGAGAGTCTTAGCATGGGTTCTATGGGAGCAGACGCCAGCGATTTGAATAATGATGGGCTGCCCGAAATAATGGTTACCGAAATGTTGCCAGCTACCTTGCCTAGAAGAAAAACAAAGGCCACTTACGAATCTTGGGACAAGTATAGCCTCAATACATCTAAAGGTTACTATCATCAATATCCTCGCAACGTATTACAAAGAAACTTAGGCAACGGTCAGTTTTTGGAAATCGGCCGTTTAGCGGGTGTTTCTGCAACCGAATGGAGCTGGGGAACCCTAATTTTCGACACAAATAACGATGGCTTAAATGACATTTTCGTGTCTAACGGAATTTATAAAGACCTATTAGACCGAGACTATCTGAATTACATGGCCAATGAAGCGCGAATTCGGTCAATGATTCAAAACGATGAAGACGTTATTACCAGCTTAATCGATGTAATGCCATCTAAACCAGTGGTTAATGCACTATTTAAAAATGAAGGAGCATTCCAGTTTGAAAACATAAGTCAATCAGCCGGGTTACAAGACGAGAGTTTTAGTAACGGAAGTGCTTATGGAGATTTGGATAATGATGGAGACCTAGATTTAGTGGTTAACAATGTAAACATGCCTGCATTTGTTTATAGAAACAATACAGATACCACAGCCAACCGTTCATTACAAATTGAGCTTCAAGCCAACTCGAACCAAAACACCAAAGCCATTGGTACTTTTGTTCAGGCTTGGGCAAATGATCAGCATTATTCGGCTTACAATTTTCCATCAAGGGGATTTCAAAGTTCCGTTGACCCAAAAATACACTTAGGAGTAGGTTCTTTGAATACTTTAGATTCCATTAGAATCACTTGGCCAAACGGTTCAAAAACAACTTTGGAAAACATCAGAACCAATCAGCTTTTAACACTTGTTCAGCCAGAAAAGCCTCAACAAGCCTTAGAAGCTACCAAAACAACTCAGCAAACCTTAATCCAAGCTTCAAATCAGTTACAGTACAAGCATGAAGAAAACCTTTTTGTAGACTTTGATAGAGAGAGGCTTCTGCTCGAAATGTTTCAGAATGAAGGGCCTGCTTTGGCCATATCAGACATTAATGGAGATGGCATAAACGACATGTTCATAGGCGGCTCAAAAGATATTGCAGGAACCCTGTTTTTGAGTAAAAATGGTGAATTGAAGCCAGTGAAAAGTGCCGCTTTAGAGGCAGACAGAATATCTGAAGATGTATCGGCTGTGTTTTTCGATGCAGATGGAGACGGTAACCAAGACCTTTATGTAAGCAGTGGCGGAAGGGCATTTAGCCGAAGCTCATCTGCCTTAATGGATAGGCTCTATATTAATGATGGCAAGGGCCAGCTAATCAAGTCCCAATCAGCACTCCCATTCACAAACTATTACAGCAATAGTACGGTTTCCGCGGGCGACTTTGACAACGATGGCGATACCGACCTGTTCATTGGCGAGCGATTCGATGCCTTTACCTATGGCGAATCGGGCAGGGCTTTCATTTTTCAGAACGATGGTACTGGTGAGTTTACCGATGTCACCGACAAGGTAGCCCCAGAGCTAATGGAAATTGGAATGGTTACCTCCTCATCTTGGGTAGATATAGACGGTGACGGAGACTTAGACTTAGTAATTAGTGGAGACTGGATGGCCCTTCAGCTTTTTGAAAATAACAACGGCAGACTGCAGAAGCAGGAGGCTTTTCCAAACCTCAACGGTTGGTGGCATACCTTACACCTTTCAGATGTCGACAATGATGGAGACTTAGACATTATCGCTGGTAATCACGGTGAAAACACATTTCTGAAACCTGGCACCAGAATGTATGTGAGTGACTTCGACCAAAACGGCACCAAAGAACAAATCTATTGCGAGAAGATTGACGGCAAGTACTACCCAATAGTAGATAAAGATGAGCTCATAAAGCAGATTCCCTCACTTAAGAAACAGTTGGTTTACTTTGAAGATTATGCCAATAAAAGCATAGATGAACTCTTTAGCCCTGAGGTTTTGTCAAAAGCCAGAGTCTTTGAAATGAACGAAAGGCGCAGTGGTATTTTCTACAACCAAAAAGGTCAGTTCAATTTTAAGCCTCTCCCAAAAGAAGCACAATACTCTCCTATTTACGCTGTTCACTCCGAAGATTTAAACGGTGATGGATTTCAAGATTTAATATTAGGTGGAAACCAATACTTGGTTAAACCACAATTTGGCCGATACGATGCCCTTAAGGGTTTAATTTTATTTGGCAGCCAGACAGGATTCAGCAGTGATAAATTGGAATTTTTAAATATTGATGGCCAAATTAGGCATATCAAGAAAACGACTATAGAAGGAAAAGAAAAGTATCTTTTTGTTATTAATAATGGCCCTTTGTTAACCTATGAGAAGAAGGATTAGTGCGAAAATATTGTTGGCTTTAGGCATGTTGGTAACGGTCTATTCCTGCCATCAGTCAGACTATGCCAAATTGGAGAAAGCCGAACTGGCTAAAGGAGTAAAGTATGACTCCTTATTCCATGGCATTCAGTTTGGTCAAAGTAAAAAGGTATTCTATGACATTTGTTGGGAAAAGAACAGGCAAGGTCTCTTTACAGCCGGTAACCTCAAGAATTATGTAAACTATACCCTCAATGGAGATAGCTCACAAATCAAGGATATAGAGATGTTTTTCTACCCTGAATTCGATAGTGAGGAAACCATAATTGGGATGGACTTAGAATACAAATACAAGGCATGGGCACCTTGGAATGAAGACTTAACATCGGCAAAACTGCTTCCCATACTTAAAGACACCCTAATGAATTGGTATGGAGGAAACCAGTTTATGCAAATAGAAGGAGATGAAAGCTCTGACCCAATTTGGGTAAAAGTAGATGGCAACCGAAGAATTGCCATTAAAGCCAAAGACGAAGAACGATTACAGGTGAAAATGGTCGACCTAACGGCTGATAAATAATTTTTTGATATGAAGCTAAGAAAGACGATTCCGGGTCTATTTATTGTGTTATTGCTGGCCAGTTGCGCAAGCGAAAAACCCAAAGACACTCTTTTTACAGAAATGTCTCCTGAGAAAACAGGGTTCAATTTTGAAAACAAATTGGCCTATGACAGCGCCTTTAACATTTATACCTACCGCAACTTCTACAATGGTGGTGGTGTGTCTATTGGAGACATCAATAATGATGGGCTGCCCGATATATACATGACAGCCAATCAATTGCCTAACAAGCTTTTTTTAAACAAGGGCAACTTCCAATTTGAAGACATCTCCCAGTCAGCTGGTATTTCGGGCAATAGAGCATGGTCTACAGGTGTAACCATGGTAGACATCAATGCAGATGGCTTGTTAGACATCTATGTTTGCAACTCTGGCGATGTTCAAGGAGACAATAAGCAAAATGAACTCTTCATTAATCAGGGAGATCTGACCTTTGTTGAATCTGCCGAAGCATACGGTTTAGCCGACCCTGGCTATACAACACATGCTTCCTTCTTCGACTTCGATAAAGATGGAGATCTGGACGTCTATATTCTCAATAACTCTTACCAAGCCATAGGCAGCTTTGATCTAAGAAGAAACGAACGCCCTAAACGCGATGTTCTAGGCGGAGATAAGCTCATGGAAAATAGAGATGGCAAGTTCTATGACATAAGCGAACAAGCTGGAGTATATGGTTCGGTTATTGGTTTTGGCTTGGGCGTTACGGTAGGCGATGTAAATGGAGACTCTTGGGATGACATTTACGTATCGAACGACTTCTTCGAAAGAGACTACCTTTACTTAAATCAGGCCAATGGTACCTTCAAAGAAGTACTAACGGAAAAAATGAATTCCATCAGTGGGGCATCTATGGGAGCCGATATGGCCGACATTAACAACGATGGGAATAATGACCTCTTCGTAACTGAAATGCTCCCAAATGACTATAAGCGTTTAAAATCAGTCACAACCTTCGAAGATTGGAATCGCTACCAATACGGTCTAAATAACGGGTATTATCACCAGTTTACCCGAAACACCTTTCAAATTAACAACGGCAACAGTTTCTCTGAAATGAGCAGAATGGCTGGAGTAGAAGCCACCGACTGGAGCTGGGGCGCATTAATTTTCGATATGGATAATGACGGTTATAAAGACCTCTTTGTAGCTAACGGAATTTATCAGGACCTGACAGATCAAGACTATCTGCAATACGCCTCAAGCGAAGAAATTATGACCGCCATGGTTACTAAAAATGGCGTAGATTATAAAAGCCTCATAGATATAATTCCTTCTAACCCATTAAAGAACTTCGCTTACAAAAATCAGAATGGTGTAACCTTTCAAGATGTAACTGAAGACTATGGCTTAGCAAAACCTAGCTTTTCTAATGGTGCTGCCTATGGTGATTTAGACAACGATGGCGACTTAGACCTAGTAGTGAACAATGTAAACATGCCTTCATTTCTCTACAGAAATAATTCTGAGATGAAAACTAACCAGAACTATATAGCCCTTGAGCTTAAAGGAGAAGGACAAAATACAATGGGCATTGGTGCCAAAATATGGGTTACCTCAAATGAAACTACCCATTATATTGAGCAGCAGCCTACACGAGGTTTTCAGTCTAGCATAGATCCTCGTCCGTTTATTGGGCTCAATTCTGCAGAAAACGTAGCTGTTAAGGTAGTTTGGCCCTCTGGTAAAATCACTGAAATGAAAGATGTAGAACCAAATCAAAGGCTAACACTGTCTGAGGCTGAAGCGGCTAAACTTAATTTAAGCATCAATAGTAACTCTGCTAAAGCTACCTTCAGCCAAGAAGCCCTTTCCATTGACTATAAACACGAAGAAAACAGCTTTGTAGACTTTGATGTAGACCGTTCACTTTTTCTTATGAAAAGTACACAAGGGCCTAAAATGTCACAAGGAGATATCAATGGAGACGGATACTTAGACATTTGGATAGGTGGCAGTAAAGAAGAAGCCGCCACACTACTGATGGGATCATCGGCAGGTTTTAAAAGCAGAAAATCGGTAGCATTTGAAGAAGATGCCATATCTGAAGATATTCAGAGCGTATTTTTTGATGCTGACAACGATGGAGACTTAGATTTATATGTCTGCAGTGGTAGCATCGAGTATTCATCAAGTTCTTCAGCATTTCAAGACCGTTTATACTTTAACGATGGTAACGGAAACTTTACAAAATCTGCTCAACTACTTCCTAGCCAAAGCCGCTATGTGAGTTCATCTACAGTGGCAGCCGCTGATTTTGATGGCGATGGCGATATAGACCTGTTTGTTGGTGAAGGTAGCAAACCTATGCAGCAGGGGATTCCTGGAGATGGCTTCTTATTAGCAAATGATGGCAAGGGCAAGTTTACCGATGTTACAGAAAAGTATGCTGCTGAATTAAAATCACTCGGAATGATTACCAGTAGCACATTTACAGATGTGAATGGAGACGGCAAGCCAGATCTAGTGATTGTTGGCGAGTACTTAGGCGTTGAAATCTTCCTGAATGAGCAAGGGACTTTTAGCAAGCAAACCCCAGAGAATTTGGCTGCACTAACTGGCTGGTGGAATACCATCCACGCAGTAGATATAGATAAAGACGGAGATATGGACTTCGTTGTCGGAAACCATGGCCTCAATAGTCGCTTTAAAGCTTCCTCTACTGAGCCAATATCCTTATTTGTAAAAGACTTTGATAACAACGGAACCTTAGACCCTATTCTTTCAAAATACATGACGGATGGAAAAGCTTACCCTTATGGGCTAAGACACAACTTAATAGATCAGATCAAAGGCCTTAAAAAAGTGTTGCCAGATTACACCTCTTTTAAAGATATGAGCATAAGAGACATTTTCAATACTCAGCAAATGGATGGTGTCTTAGAAATAAAAGCATCCGAAATGGCCTCTGTACTTATTCTTAACAATGGCAATATGCAGTTTCAAGTAAGTGAATTGCCAAGTCAAGCTCAGGTTAGCCCAATATATGCGATAGCCTCCGGAGATTTTGATAAGGATGGAGATATAGATCTTCTGTTAGGAGGTAACCTCTACGCTGTTAAGCCAGAGGTAGGTCGCTACGATGCCAGTTATGGAACCTACCTCAAGAATGATGGCAACGGAACGTTTATGGTTGCAAAACCAGAAGAAGGCTTCTTTGTTCAAGGCGAAATCAGAGACTTTGCCGTGTTCGATAACTATGTAATTGTTGCAAGAAACAACGATGAGTTGGTAAAGCTGAATTACTGATCAGACATCCGTTTCAACACAAAAGCAAAATTGCAATGAGGAATCACCGGCTAAAAACTCAGAAGAAAATAAGCTCTATTTGGTGGAAGTTAGTCTGTCTAGCCATATTGGTTTCTGCTTGCGCGAGCAAAAAGGAGCCAAATGGACTCTTTCAAAGAATTAGTGCAGCAGATTCTGGGATCGACTTTCGGAACGAATTAACCGAAACGGATGATTTTAATATTATTGAATACCTCTACTATTACAATGGTGGAGGGGTTGCAGCAGGAGACATCAACAATGACGGCCTGATAGACCTCTACTTTACTGCTAATCAAGGCCCAAATAAACTCTATCTCAACAAAGGCAACTTAACTTTTGAAGATGTCACTACCCGTGCTGGAATTCAGGAAATAGGAACATGGTCTACAGGTGCTGTTATGGCCGATATTAATGCCGATGGCTTCCTTGATATATACCTTTGCCAAGTTGGAGATTATAAAGAAGCCAAAGGCAGAAACCAACTGTTCATTAATAATCAAGACGGCACATTTACAGAAAAAGCGGAAGCCTATGGTTTAGACTTTGTTGGCTTTTCTACCCACGCTGGCTTTTTTGATTATGATAATGATGGAGACTTAGACATGTATCTCCTCAACCATTCCATTAAGAACCCTGAAGTTTTTGTTCCAATTAATGAGAGAACTAAAAGTTTTGAAGGGGGCGATAAAATCTTTCAAAATCAGCTAGCTCAAGGTGAAGCTCGCTTTATCGATGTTACCGAAGAAACAGGCATTTACTCTAGCGCACTCGGCTTCGGGTTAGGGTTGGCCCTCAGTGATATTAATAAAGATGGGTGGACCGATATCTACGTTTCTAACGATTTTGCCGAAAACGACTACCTCTACATTAATCAACAAGATGGTACCTTCAAAGAGGAGCTTGAATCCCGAATTCAACATACAAGCCGCTACTCAATGGGGAATTTTGTGGCAGATATTAATAATGACGCTGAATTAGATATTTTCACTACCGACATGTTACCTGGTGACCCTGAAATATGGAAAAAATCAGTAGGAGAAGACAAAGTAGAGGTTTACCGCATCAAAGAGCAATTTGGTTACGGCCACCAGTATGTGAGAAACACCATGCAACTGAATTTGGGCAATGACATGTTCTCAGACATTAGCCTTTTCTCAAATAACTTCGCCACTGACTGGAGTTGGTCACCTCTAATATTCGATATGGATAATGATGGGCTACAAGATATTCACATTACTAATGGAATATATAAGCGCCCAAATGACCTAGACTTCGTGAATTACATGAATAGTAATCCAGGAGCCATGGAAGACAACGAGCTGGAGCGCGCCAGAATCAACTCGTTACCAACGCTTAAAATACCCAACTATGCTGGCCTAAATCAAGGCAACGGAAAGTTTACAACATCACCGCAACAAATGGACTTAGGCTTTGAAGAACCTAGTTATTCCAACGGATCTGTCTATGCCGATTTAGATAATGATGGAGACTTAGATTTAGTTATTAACAACTTAGAGCAAGAAGCCTTTATTTATGAAAACACCTACAGTGGAACAAATTCATACCTCAAAATTCAGTTTAAGGGATCAAAAAACAATCCGTTTGGAATAGGTGCAAAAGTGATAGTAAGCTCCAGTGATGTTACTTACTACAGAGAAAACCAAAACTCTAGAGGTTTTCAATCTAGTGTTGCGCCAGAAGTGCATTTCGGACTAGGGACAAACTCTCAATCAGTATCGTTAAAAGTAATCTGGCCTGATGGCAAAACAGAGAATATAAATAATCAGCCAGTAAATCAAACCATTACCTTAGACTATTCAAAAGCTCAACTTTCCGAAGCAAGCAAAATAACAGATGAAGAAGTCAGTTTGGTTAGCCCTGTAGACTGGTCAGTTGCATACCAACATCGTGAAGACCCCTTCGATGATCATTTGAGAGAGTACTTGCTTCCAAGAAAATTCAGTCACGAAGGGCCAGCATTAGCAGTAGGTGATGTAAATGGAGACGACCTAGACGATATATATTTTGGCGGTGCTAAAGATCAGGTAGGAGAATTGTGGATTCAATCCGAAAATGGAAAGTTTGAAAGACAATTAGGGTTGGTTTTTGAGCAACTCAAGCGTGCAGAAGATGTGGCCGCCCACTTTTTCGATGCTGATGGTGATGCCGACTTAGACCTCTACATTGCCAGCGGAGGTAATGAACTACAAGCAGGTATGCTCTTCAACTTCGATAGGCTCTACTTAAATGATGGAAAAGGCAACTTCCAGTTTTCCCCTGGCAGCCTAACTCAAGTTGGTTCTATTGGTAAAACTGTGGCCATCGCTGACTTTAATGGAGACTCTTTTCCCGATGTATTTGTTGGCTCCAATATTGAGCCCGGCTCATATGGTAATAATCCTCAGCAAATACTCTTAATCAACAACGGTAGAGGTTTCTACCAAAACCAGACTCAAGCCAGAATTCAGAACGCTCAAAACCTTGGAATGATCAATGCCGCAAAGGCTATTGATTTTGATTCTGATGGCGATATGGATTTGCTTTTGGCTGGTGAGTGGACAGGTATTCAACTTTTAGAAAATGATGGAAAGGGAATTTTCAACCGTGTAGATAATTCTATGGCCAACCTAAAGGGTTGGTGGTACAGCTTAGAAATTACCGACCTGAATAATGATGGTTTGCCAGATATTGTAGGTGGCAATCTAGGTCTTAACTCAAAGCTAAAAGCTTCTAAAAAAGAACCTGTAACACTTTACTTGGGCGATTTAGATCAAAATGATCAGACAGACCCGATCATCTTCCACTATCAGGAAGGGAAGGAAACTCCCTTTGCCTCTAGAGATGACCTTATTAAACAGGTTTCAAAAATAAAGAAGTTGCACAGCAACTATGAGGAGTATTCTCAGGGCTCTGGACCTGAAGAAATATTGGGTGAAGACTTTCAGAACATCCCAAATAAAAAGGCCACGGAGTTTAAGTCTCATGCTTTCATTAACCAAGGCAATGGGGAGTTTAGCGCAATACCGCTACCCGAGGTAGCACAACTAAGCCCTATAATGGCCATTGTTACCAATGACTTCAACCAAGATGGTAATGAAGACCTTTTACTATTTGGAAATAATTATGGCTACAGAACTGATTTTGGACGTGCTGACGCCAAGCCAATTACATTACTCTTAGGTAATGGTGATGGTACTTTCAATCCAACAAAAGACCATTTGCTAAACACTAATGAGACTTGGGGCGAATACCGAAATGCATCAAAAATATCTATTGCAGGTGAAGATTATGTGCTCGCAATAAAGAACAATTCAGGCCCTACCCTGCTTAAACTCAAATCTAACCAGTAGCACATTTCCCCTCTAACTCTTTGAGTTTTTGTTAGATATTGATAAATATTCGATTTCAACCCTTCTAACTAATGCTAAAAAGAACAATTGTTTTGCTGCTTGCCATTTCTTTGGCTATCAGCTGTAAGCCCACTCAATACGGTTTTCGAACCAAAGACATAAAATCTGCCCAGCGACTATATGGATTAGAATTCGACAAGACCGGTATTGACACTATGTATCATTACCTGGGCAGAAATAAGAGGGGTTACGAAAACCTGAGAGAGTACCAGGTAGATAACGAAACCTTTCCTGCCCTCACCTTTAACCCACACCCTGCTGGTTTTGAAATGCCCACTGGCCAGCAACAAATTTTGCAGCCAGAAGTATCTGACAACATCATGTTGCCTGCAACTGATGAAGAAATTGCCTTTCTAAGTATTCCCGAACTGGCCTCACTTATTAAAGCACGAAAGATTACTTCTGAGCGGCTTACCAACATTTATTTAGAGAGAATTGAAAAGCACGATGGTCAGCTACAGTCAGTAATTACTGTAACCAAAGAGTTGGCGCTTAAACAGGCCCGTAAAGCCGATAAGGAAATAGCTGCTGGCAATTATAAAGGCATTTTGCACGGCATACCTTATGGTGTAAAAGACTTAATGGCGGTCGAAGGTTATCCCACTACTTGGGGAGCAGAACCTTACAAAGATCAAATGATTGACCACACTGCTACTGTAGTGAATAAGTTAACCGAACAAGGTGCCGTATTGATTGCCAAACTTGTTTCTGGTTCTTTAGCTCGTGGAGATGTTTGGTTTGGCGGCAAAACCAAAAACCCTTGGGATCTTTCACAAGGAGCCAGTGGGTCTTCTGCGGGTTCAGGTTCGGCCACCTCTGCAGGACTTGTGGCATTTTCTCTCGGAACAGAAACCTTAGGATCTATTACCTCACCAGCCACAAGAAATGGCGTTACTGGCCTGAGACCAACCTACGGGAGAATCAGCCGACACGGAGTGATGAGCCTAAGCTGGTCTATGGACAAGGTTGGCCCCATTTGTCGCTCGGCAGAAGACTGTGAAATAGTTCTGGCGGCTATCTACGGAAAGGATCCGCTAGACCCCACTACCAATAATGTGCCCTTCACCCCTGCCAATGGCAAGGTTTCGAATCTAAAAATCGCCAAGTTAGAATCGGATATCCTTTCCGACAGTAAAACCCAAAGAGGAAAAAACGTTATAGCTGCTGTAGCGCTTTTAGAGAAAGAGCTCAACTCTAGCTTCGATACGCTTTCTCTTCCAAAAAATTACCCCTTCAGAGTATTCGATGTAATTCTAAGGGCTGAAGCAGGAGCCTTTTTTGAAGAGCTAGTGAGAAGCGGAGCTGTAGATGATATGGTAGAACAAACCTCCGGCAGTAGAGCCAACTCGCTTCGTCAAGCACGCTTTATTCCGGCAGTAGAATACCTTCAGGCTAACCGTGAACGCAGAAGGCTGATCGAAGAAATACATCAGCTGTTCAAAAATTACGATGTGATTATTGCGCCTTCAGCAAGAAGTAGTCAACTCCAAATCACAAACCTTACTGGTCACCCTGTAATTTCTATCCCTACTGGCTTTGATGAAAAAGGAAGACCTACTAGCCTAACATTAATTGGTAATTTGTACGAAGAAGACAAAATTCTACAGTTAGCTAAGTACTATCAGTCACTAACTGAGTTTGACGAAAAGCATCCACCACTATTCTATACAATCGCAAAATAACTCAGAATGCTGCTTGTATTATTCTAAGTATAACCCAAGGAAGAGATGGCTTATATTTTATGCTTTTCGCTTGATCAAATGCTTGATAGTCATAACATTTGTAATCCTAAAGAAAGGAGATTGTGATGAAGAAGATTTTTTTAACTGTAACGTTGGCTATGCTGTTTGCCATCTCTGCTTGCGATAGTGGAGTAAAAGAACTTGAGATCGAATCTGATGTTTACCATGAGACCATGGATAAGCTATCTGAAATTATTGTCCATGACATTTTTTCTCCACCTGTTGCGAGTAGAATCTATGCTTACCCAAGCATCGCTATGTATGAAGTACTCGCCAAAAATGATGCTGGTTATCAGTCGTTGGCAGGCCAGTTGACAGAGCTGTCAGAAATTCCTGACCCGAAAGAAGAAGTTTCGTACGATTTAGCTGCTCTTCAGGCATTCATAAAAATTGGGACGGCTCTAATTTTCTCGGAAGCAGATATGGACGCCTATCGAGATGAGCTTTATGAAGAATTGGGCAAAGGTGTAAATAGCGACTTTTTTGAAGCCTCCGTGGCTTATGGTGATGAAGTGGCGGCTCACATTCTTCAGTGGGCTGATGGCGATATGTATAAGCAAACACGTACTTACCCTAAATTCACTGTTACCAATGACCCTACGCGTTGGCAGCCAACACCTCCTGGTTATTTTGAAGCGATTGAGCCGCACTGGACACAAATTCGTCCTTTCGCTATAGACTCTGCAAGCCAGTTTACTCCCGAAAGGCCAACAGCCTTCGATATGGACAAGAATAGCACTTTCTATAAAGAAGTGATGGAAGTTTACGAAACGGCAGTAAATCTTACCCAAGAGCAAAAAGAGATTGCCTCTTTCTGGGATTGCAATCCATATGTAATGAATGTAACTGGCCACGTAATGGCAGCCACTAAGAAAATTACTCCTGGTGGGCACTGGATTGGTATTGTAAAAATTGCTTGTCGAAAAGCAGAAACCAACCCAATGCAAACAGCAGAAGCTTATGCACTTACCTCTGTGGCTTTGGCCGATGGCTTTATTAGTTGCTGGAATGAGAAGTTCCGTTCTAACCTGATTAGGCCTGAAACTGTAATTAATAAATACATAGATGAAGAGTGGTTGCCATTGTTACAAACTCCTCCCTTCCCTGAATATACGAGTGGCCACTCAGTTATATCTAATGCCGCAGCCGTAGCACTAACTTCAATCTTTGGCGATAACTTCTCTTTCAGAGACGATACAGAAGAAAAGTATGGCCTAAGCGTGAGAGATTTCGATTCGTTTATAGATGCTTCTGAAGAAGCTGCTATTAGCCGTCTATACGGAGGAATCCACTATATGCCGGCTATCGAAAACGGTGTAACTCAAGGAAGAAAGTTAGGAAACTTCGTGGTAGACAAGCTTGAACTCCGAAACGAAGCATTAAGCCAAAACGAGGAATAATAAGATATCAATCACCACAACAATACGGCCGCGCTCTTTTGAGTCCGGCTTTTTTATTCTTCAACAGGAACAATCTTAACCTTTAGGAAGGTACGGTAGTCCCTCTCATCTTCATACCTACGATCTTTCCATATAAAGTCCTTTTTAGTACTAAGCCTATTAACACCAGTAGGGCCTGTTTCATATTTAAGTTCGCCTAAAAACCCCTCTTCATTGAAAACGAGGTAATTTGCGTCCATATATTTCTGAGCAGCCTCTCTATATTCTTCAGATTCCCAATACCTCGGGTACTTATTTCGAAGCTCTCGATTAATTGACTCAGGTATAATTTTCAAACTGTGGAGTAGAATGTAATCTTTTGTAGAATACACGTTAGAATTAATTCTAAATCTATCAGGGTTTCCAGAATCTCCATAAGACTTAACCTCATAGTCTGGTTGAAATTCCTTCGGAATCACAATGCTATTCAGTAACTCATCACCTTCTGCATTCCAGATGTAAAGCATACTATCAACTGAGTGGATCTGAGCAAATTTACTTCCGAAGTAATTGGTCATATATGGCCATCCATGATCTACATAACCTTTCAGGTTTCGATAGGTACTTGATTCGGGTTTACTCATTATTGAATAACCAGATTCGCTTTCTACATCTATGGCATATACCATTTCAATAGAGTCATAATAATCCATACTTGGATAGCTCGGCCCCTGAGGAGCAGTAATAAAGGCAACGAACTTATCATCTCCTTGATACTCATAATCAAATAACATCCGTGGGTTGTAGTCTAGCATCCATAGACCATTTGTTTCCACGGGGTACGGAAAACGCTTTACTCTCTTGCCTTCTTTATCCAACAGGTGGAAATAATAAGTGCCATAGCATATCAAATAATCATTACCATAGAACGTCCATCCAAAATCATAGTCACCTACATAGTTAGGCCCTTCAATATGTGGGTTGAACTGGCTCAATAACTCTCCCTCTTCATTAATGATTAGAACTTCATTTGAGGTTTTATCGAGAAGCAAAAGCTCCTCGGCTTCCTCATTGTAGTCTAATAAGTCAAGTTCTGAAAGCCATTCAAACACAACGGAATCAGCTACTATGGCCTTATAGTTTCTAGTTTGAGGCACACCTATTTCTTCTTTCGAGGTAGAACAAGACCCCGCGAACAGAATCGCCAAAACAATGAATATGATTAATGTGTGCTTGTTTTTCATGTGGTTTTTAGTTTTAGAAAGTACTGTGTGTGAATCTGTGTAAGATTTTGTTACGAAACGCTTATTTTAAGGTAAGAATTATAAAATGATGACAAAACTCTGGGGAATAGACCTTGGTGGAACTAAGATTGAAGCGGCAGTACTTAAGTCGAAAGATGACCCAACACCTCTTGTTCGAAAGCGAATAGAAACAGAAGCGGCTAAAGGGTATGAACATGTTTTAAGTAACATAAAAAAGCTTATCGATCTGGTAGCCGAAGAAGTTGGGGAGCATCCTTCAATTATAGGTATTGGAACGCCTGGGGCTATTGATCCTCCAACTGGGCTTCTGAAAAACTCCAATTCTCAGGCTATCAACAAAAAACCCTTTAAAAAAGACTTAGAAGCACTTTTGGGCATTCCTACACTCATGGCTAACGATGCCAATTGCTTTGCTTTAGCTGAAGCTAAAATGGGTATTGTTCCTGAAGTTGACCCTGAAGCCCAAGTAGTGTTTGGTGTAATTATGGGTACCGGTTGTGGCGGTGGAATAGTGGTGAACGGAAAGGTTTTGAATGGTAAACAAGGTATTGGTGGAGAATGGGGACATAACTTTTTAGATGCTTCTGGTGGGCCATGCTATTGCGGAAAAACTGGCTGTACCGAAACGGTAATTTCAGGAACTGGCTTAGAAAACTACTACGAACAACTGACCGGAACGCGCAAACGACTCAAAGACATATTGCCAGCAGCAAGAAGTGGAGAAGACGAAAACGCACTAAAAACGCTAGACAGATTAGTTCACTTTTTCGGCTTGGGCATTTCTACTATTATTAATGTGCTAGACCCAGATGTAATTGTCTTAGGTGGTGGTGTGGGCAACGTAGATGAGCTATACACCCGAGGGGTAGAAGAAGCCGAAAAGTACACCTTCAACCCCAGGTTAGAAACTAAAATAGTCAGGCCTAAACTCGGTGATAGTGCCGGTGTTTTTGGTGCCGCATTTTTGTGTGAGTGATAATTGAAATCATTGTAAAAACTGATAGGATCCTTCGTACCTCAGGATGACTGCTACAATACTCTTTCAATAAAAGGAACGTCACTGCCTAATTCTGATAATCGACAGAAGATTGTTTTAACCTAAAAGCCTATCGGATAAGTCATTCCGAGTGAGCGAGGAATCTTATCTATCATAGTAAATCAAACCCATTTCAATTAAAATGTCCCTGGATCAGGAGGCCATTTGGTAATTTGATCATTGAGAAAAAGCCATTTTGGATTGTATGAATTAATCAGGTCAACCTTCTTTTGTCTTGACCAACCCTTTATCTCCTTTTCTCTCTCAATACCCCCAATATTATTATGGTGGTATTCAAAGTAGATGAGATAATAACAATAGTATCTTCCAGCGAAGGTTCTTTTTTCTCCTCGATTTTGATAGTGTTGAATGAGTCGTTTTTCTAGATCATTAGTAACACCGACATAAAGTACCTTTTTCGAAGTATTAGTTAAAATATAAACATGAAGGCCTGCCATAAGTGTGGATTTATTGTTTTCAAGATAATAACTATGGGCTAATTGATAAGATCCTTCGTACCTCAGGATGACTGTTACCATGCTCTTTTGCTGAAGGGAATATCACTGCTTAATTCTGACAACCGACAGAAGATTGTTTTAACCTAAAAACCTCTCGGATAAGTCATTACGAGTAAGCGAGGAATCTTATTAAGCATTAAAGACTTACTTAGAGTGATATAGCCTTCAAGCCTCAGTATGACACTGTCACAAGAGTCGATTGTATAGTAATCATAAATGAAAAAACCTTCGACAGAATGGTCAAAGGTTTTTTCAAATTTTAGAGTAAAAAATCTTGGATTACCTAGTCCCTATCCTTACTATCAATTTTAGCACCCTCTGGCTTGGTGGTAGCGTTTTTCACATGCCGCTCTAACCAAGTATCCATCTCCCAAAGCATATGGAGAATAGACTCTTTTGCTGCATATCCATGACTTTCTTCTGGTAACATGACTAACCTAGCAGTTCCCCCATGGCCTTTCACAGCATTGTAAAAACGAATACTCTGAATAGGGAAAGTCCCTGAGTTATTATCTGCCTCACCATGAATAAGTAAAAGTGGCTCATTCACCTTATCCGCATGCATAAATGGCGACATGTAGTTATACAAATCTGGATCTTCCCAATAGCTTCTCTCTTCTCGCTGAAAACCGAATGGAGTAAGGGTTCTGTTATATGCTCCACTTCTGGCAATTCCTGCAGCAAACAAGTCTGAATGCGCCAATAAATTGGCGGTCATAAACGCACCATAGCTATGGCCTCCTACACCTACACGGTTTCTGTCGCCAACACCTAGTTCTGCCACAGCATCAATGGCCGCTTCAGCATTCATCACCAATTGCTCGCGGAAAGAGTCGTTTGGTTCTTTATCGCCTTCACCAATAATTGGGAATTCAGTATTAGCCATCACCGCATAACCTCTCAACACCCAGAACAATGGAGAGCCTGAGCTTACCCTTGTGAACGAATAAGGCGTTCCTCTTACCTGAGCAGCGGTTGCAATAGATTTGTATTCTCTTGGATATGCCCACATAAGCACTGGAAGCGGACCGTCTTTGGCCTTATCGTACCCTGCTGGGGTATAAAGTACAGCGGTTAAGTCTACCCCATCAGCCCTTTTGTATTTGATAATTTCCTTATTCACTTCCATCATTTCTGGTTGTGGATGAGGGAAATCCGTAATAGCCGTAAGTGTACCTTTCTTTAAGTCTCTGATGAAATAGTTCTGAGGCTCAGTTTCAGACTCACGGATAGTCATGATTTTGTCCGCCTTCTCAGTGATGATATCGATTGGTCTTTCGTAGTATGGAGCTTCAGACCTGAAAAGGATGTCTTGCTTTTTCGTTTTAAGGTTGAACCTACTCAAGAATGGTCTATCTCCTTCAGGAGAACCACCTACACTGCTCATGAATACCTCATCTTTATCGAATTTCAGAACGTATCTGCCATACTCATTTTTAATGGTCATTGGGTTACCCGGATCATTGTATCTGTCAGTAGTAGCTCTTTCAATGATCACATTTCCTGCTTGGCCAGGTTTGGTAGGGTCTATAATTGTGGCCTTCTCCATGCGGTTTGCCCACCACTGCTCGTTCAACCAAGCTCTTTTTTCATCTCCCCAAACTATACCACCATAACGTAGCGATGTTGTTGCCAGCTTAGTTGGCTGACCTTCAAAAGGTGCTGCCTGCATGTAAACGATATCGCGCTCATTAGTCTCCATGGCAGGGTCTCCACCATCATTCGCTTCTGCCCAGTACAATGTAGCTGGTGCATCGGCTCTCCAACTCACACTTCTCATTCCTAAGCGAGTGGCATCAAACCCTTTAGGACGAACCTCATCTAAAGCAATTTGAGCTAATACCTTCTTGTTGTTACCATTGGCACTCCATACCTCATAATTGAAAGGAAATCTGGAAGCAGGAACCAGGTAAGAAAAAGGCTTCTGAATTGTTTGTACCAGAATATATTCACCATTTGGTGACACATCGAATCCTTTGATAATTGCAGGTTGACCTATCTTTTTGGCATTCCCGTTCAGGTCTACATTTCTAAGTTGAACCGTAGTGTAATACTCGAAAAGTTGCTCATCATAAGCATTTTCAAGAAGGTCTTGATAAGTTCTAGAAGCAGCCTCAGCTCCTGCAGTTTCCTGAATTACTGGCCCTTTTGGTGCTCTTGGCTTAACAGGCGCATTACCTCTACCGTCTTTTACCGTACTTACTAAAAGTGACTGGCCATCAGGCATCCACTCAAAAGCAGATACATAAGCATTATTAATAATGGCTTCTGTTAGCTTTTTGGCCGATTTACTTTCTAGGTTAACCACCCAAAGTTCAATACCATCTTCTACTGTATTGGTAAAAGCAATCTTCTTTTCGTCATTAGACCAAGAAACATTACTGATGGCAGGCTTAGCCGGCATGTTAGAGAACTCAAAAGTCTCACCTGTTTTAATATTCTTCAAACTCAACCCAGTCATTGGGTTTTGTCTACTTCTACCATTTGTTGCGGGATTAATTCTAGTACCTCCAATACGCAATTCTGGGGCAGCAATATCCTCAATGCTCGGGTAACCTGGTCGCTCCATTAAAAGCATCCATTCTGCTTTAGAATCTATTCTTACCGCAGGAGTACTTGGTGCATCAATAAGTTTCGCGATAGCCTCTGGAGGCCGCTGATAGCCCTCTTGGGCAAAAATTGGTTGGCTGGTGTAGAACAAAATCGCTAGCACTGCTAACAGAAAAAGTCCATAGTTTCTTCTTTTCCGCATGGTTATAAGGTTTAGTGACTTTGAATTTACACCTAAAGACAAAAAGTACAATGCTGGCTGTTTCAGGAACTCATATTATGATTTAAACGGTTGAGAAAGGAAGTTAAGAAGCAGCTTCTCAAACTGGCTTCTCACCGAAAGAATAACGAAATTAAGTTCAAACCATCTTCAACAATATGGCCAGAGTACTGATTCTTTTTGCGCATCCGAAATTTGAACGGTCAAGGATAAATAAAGCCTTAATATCAAGTATAGATCAGACTTCTGATGTTACTATTCATGATTTGTATGAAAAGTACCCAGACTTTAACATAGATATAGACAAAGAAAAAAAGTTACTAGAAGAACACGATGTTGTGGTGTGGCACCATCCGTTTTATTGGTATAGCTGCCCTCCACTGCTTAAGCAATGGATAGATCTAGTCTTGGAGTACAACTGGGCATATGGGCCAAAAGGAAATGCACTTTTAGGTAAAAGAGCCATAAGCGTAATAACTACAGGTGGAAAAGAAGAAGTCTATTGCAGAGAGGGCAAAAACAACTATTCCATTAATGAATTTCTAAGACCATTTGAGCAAACCGCTACACTTTGTGGCATGTTTTATTTGCCTCCCTTTACTGTTACAGGGACTTATACGCTTACTGATGATGAGGTGGAAAATTATGCGCAGCAATACAAGGCAGCCATTAAATTATTATGTGAAGAAGAAGACTTTCACGCATTGAATCAGGCTGATTTTCTCAACAACATTCCTCAACTCAAAACGGCTATATCATGAGTGGAAACGTACTATTCGAGGCTATTGTATTTCTTCTGGGGGCTATCATTTGTGTGCCCATCGCTAAGCGCTTTGGGCTCAGTTCTGTGCTTGGGTACTTGCTTGCAGGTATTCTCATTGGCCCTTATGTAATAGGTTTTGTTGGCTCAGAAGGAGAAGACATTCTTCACTTTGCTGAGTTTGGGGTGGTTATTATGCTGTTTTTGATTGGACTAGAAATAGAGCCTAAAAACTTCTGGCGAATGAGAAAAAGCATTGTCGGAATGGGTGGAGGTCAAGTAATTGTTACTACTCTCCTTTCATTTGGACTTTTTCAGTTGGTAGGTTTTGGGTGGAACGTTTCTATCATTTTTGCTATGGCAGTGGCGCTATCTTCTACTGCCATTGTACTGCAAACCGTGAAAGAAAAAGGCATGATGGAAACACCAAGTGGTGCTGCCTCTTTCTCCATTCTGCTTTTTCAAGATATTATTGTTATTCCAATGCTGGCCATAATCCCGCTTTTAGCCAGCGAAAACTCACATACTGCTACAGGTGACGGACACAGTGAAGGACTGAAAGGATATTTGCTAGAAGGCTTGCCTATCGGTTTACAAGCCTTAACTATTGTGCTTTCTGTAGTTTCCGTGGTGTTAGCTGGTAGGTATTTGTTCGTCCCTATGCTTAGGCTAGTTGCACAAACCAAGGTAAGAGAGCTGCTAGTAGCATGTGGGTTGCTGATAGTCTTGGGGCTAGCATTAGCTATGGAATTGGTTGGTTTAAGCCCAGCCCTAGGTGCATTTTTAGGCGGAGTTGTACTGGCCACAAGTGAATTTAAGCATGAATTAGAAAGCAACTTAGAACCATTTAAGGGCCTACTGCTTGGGCTATTCTTTATTGCGGTTGGTGCCTCCATCAACTTTGTAGTGCTGAGCGAAAACCCGCTAATGATAAGCGGCCTTGTGGTGGGTATCATCCTGATGAAAGCCATAATCATTTATGTAGTAGCATACATATTCAAATTAAAGATGGACCAAAGACTCTTACTAGGAGTTGGTTTGGCTCAGGTAGGTGAATTTGCCTTTGTAATTCTATCATTCGCTTTTCAGCTCAATATTTTAGACCGAGAACATTTAGACATTATGCTGGTGGTAACTGCCCTTTCCATGACGCTGACACCCTTTTTAAATGTGCTCAATGAAAGGCTTGTTTTACCAAGAGTGGGTACTAAAAAGTCTGAGGCCAGATCAATGGATCATATTGCCAAATCGCACCGAACCATTTTAGTTGGCTTCGGACATTTCGGAAGTACGGTTGGCAGGTTTCTTCGGTCTCATGGAATTGAAGCCACCATTCTAGACCAAGACTCTTCACGAGTAGACATTCTTCGTAAAATGGGTTTCGAGGTATATTATGGTGACGCTACCAGAAAAGAGCTTCTTGAGTCTGCTGGAATTGCGGAGGCTGACACCCTCATCTGTGCCATAGACAATCCAGACGTAACCATGGATTTGGTGAAGTTGGTGCAAAAAAACTACCCTAATGTTCGGCTTATGGTAAGAGCCAAAAGCAGAATTGACGCTTATGAGCTTCTAAACATGGGCATTGAGAACGTTTACAGAGAAACCCTAGATACTTCTGTAAAATTGGCAACCGATGTGCTCAGCCATATGGGCTTTAGAAAGTATAGCCTGTTTAGGCAAGGCCAAAATTTTATAAAATATGACGAAGACAGTCTGAAGCGTCTTTCCGAGAAACCTTCCAATAGCGAAGAGTACATTTTTAAAGCGAAGGAAGAAATTGAGCAACAAGAAAGACTTCTGGAGGAAGACCTCAAGCGAGGTTTGGTAGAAGAAGACCACCATTGGGATAGCGAGCAAATCAGACTTTCTCAGAAGTAAGCCCTTACTAATGAGCTCCATCAGGTTTATTACGAAATAATTCGTAGATAAATTCCTATTACGAAAATCTTCGTATATAATTGAAGTACGAAACAAATCGTACTATGATTAAACCTACCGAAAGTGAGCTGGAAATCCTGAACATTCTATGGAATGAGGGGCCTTCGAACGTAAGAACCGTCAACAACATCATCAATCAGCAAAAAGAAGTTGGCTACACAACTACTTTAAAGTTGTTGCAGATAATGACACAAAAAGGCTTGGTAGAAAGAGATGAAAGCGCTCGAACTCATATCTATTCTGCCAAAGTAAAGGCAGAAGATATTCAGGGAGAAATGCTGGATAAATTGCTCAATACGGCCTTTGGTGGTTCTGCCAGCAAACTGGTGCTAAGCGCACTAGGCTCAGGAAAAACCTCCGCTAAAGAGCTAGAAGAAATAAAAGCACTCATTCAGAAATTGGAAAACGATGGACACCAGTAATCACATACTAGAAGCGCTAGGCCTCAGCTTAGTACATTCACTTTGGCAGGGAGCTTTACTGCTTTTCTTAGTGCTCTTAGCCTTGGTGACGCTCCGCAACAAAAGAGCGAAAGTCAGGTATAACATTACCTTGGCGGGAATTGCCTTACTTCCTATCATTCTAGCCTTCAACCTATACTTCTTCTGGCCAAATGCTTATGTGGAAAACTCTGTACCAGCCCAACTACTTACCGAAAGCAACTCATTTGACTTACCCACAGATTTTCAACCTATTAGCCTTAATCAGGAAAGTAACACCACCATGCTATGGCTAAAGAAAAATGCTTCAACCATAGCCTTCATTTGGTTTGTGGGTGTGGGGCTATTCTTTCTTAAGATTATCGGTTCTTTCATCTGGATGAAAAGGCTTGTTAATAACTCTGGTTTTTTGGAGGCTGAAGGCCTAAATGAGCTGTTGAATAAGGTTAAACACACTTTAAGTATCCGAACAAAAGTCCAGCTGAGGTCTAGTCATTGGATCAAAAGCCCCATCATTTTAGGAGTCATCCGACCTACCATTTTCTTTCCTATTGGCTTAATCGAAGGGCTTTCTGTAGAGGAGGTAGAAGCCATTCTATACCATGAACTGGCTCATTTAAAACGAAACGACTTTGTTATCAACATCATTATCAACGTATTACAGATAGTATTTTTCTATCACCCTGCTTATTGGTGGATGAAAAGCCAGCTTGACAATGAGCGTGAATATGCCACCGATGAGTTGGCACTCAAATACTCAGAAAAGAAGCTCCCTATGATCAAAGCCTTGGCTAAAGTTCAAGCTTTCAGCATGAACCAACCTGGCCTTGCCTTTGCGGGAAACTCAAAAAATCAGGTCCTTAAACGCATTAACATTATGATGAATTCAAAACAACAACCCAATTGGCTCAGTGCCACCTTTACCATCGCCATACTGCTGGTCGCATTTGGCCTAATGAGTGTGCAGGATACCCAGTCGAAAACCAAAAATGCAGAAGAAAACCTACCTGCTTCCATGCTCTTAGGTTTAGATTCGGCCACTCATTCTGAAACTATTCAGCCGAGTATCAGTAACCCTGAATTTGATAGTGCTCCTCTGCCACAAGACAATGATAGCGTGGCAGTATCTAAAGCTATTTTGGAAATGGTCAATAAACCAAAAGCCTTCATCTTCGAATTTGATGAGAACGGAGAACTGCTACAAATTACAAAAGATGGAAAGGAGCTAAAAAGCTCTGAGCTCATTAACTATAAGCAAGCCTACACCAAACTAGTGAGCCTTGGGCTTACAAAACCAAAAACATCCTCAAATTCCTATGAAGAGCAAGTCCGAAATGAATTGAGACAGAGAGAAGCTATCCTTCAAGAAGAGAGGAATAGAGTAGAAAAACGACTAGAACAGATTCAAAACTTAGAAAACAATCGAGATAAGGTTCAACAAGAAAGAGTCAATGTATATCAAGAAAGGTTAGATAAACTCACCAAAGACATAATAGAGACAAAGAAAGTACTAGAAAATAATGCTGAAATAGATGCAGAACTAGAAAAGCGTTACTCGAAAGAAAGAAACAGTACAACCAGTGGCACATATAGCTTGATGCAATTCCCTGGTGGAGCTGAAAATCGAGATCTCTTCAGGTCAATAAATATTAAATATAGTCTGAATGGCTCAGAACCTTTATTGGTGATTGATAATATAGTCATACCAGGTAAAAAGCTAACAGACCTTTCTGACTCCTTGATACTCAAAATTCGAAAAGTAGAATTCTACACAGGAAATAGAATGAAAGAGGTAATTGCCTTTGATAAGTTCAACGACTATCGAGAAGTAATAAGAATTACCAACCAAGACCCTGAGATAAACAAGCCAACTGACAAAGCCCAATTTATTCTAGACGAAAATTTCGAACCAAAGCAAATACTTGTCAATGGAATAGAACTTACTGGCAACGAAAAAGAAAGGGCATTAAACGAATATAGAAGGCATAGGGAGTTGGAGTTTCTTAACAGAGAAAGCCAAAAACTGAACACGTTGATTCAGCTTTATGAAAACCAAGGAATGAATGATTTAGAAATTAAAGGTCAGTTTTTGGATGCCTTGAATAGAAAAGATCTTCTTACCGACAGAATATCAAATACTTATCAGTTCATTGGAGAAAATACAGGCATTCCGAAGATTAATTATGCCTCAATCGGTATTCAATATAAAATGGACTCCCTCTCCATCAACAATATTTTGGGTAACCCCAATCAAAGTGTGTTTTACCTCAATAAATCCAATAGGGAAGACATTTTAAACCATACTCTAACCACCCTTGAAAGAACTAAAGTGGCAATAGAGTTAAATGGAAAACTCAAAAAGGATTGGAGTTTAGAAGACATTAAGTCAAAATTAAACATTCAAAAGATCGGTAAGCTGACCATTGTTAAAGGAAAAACCATGTATAACTACCATTCAAAGCGAAAACTTGGTAATGCTTCTTCCTTACTTATAGTCGAAACTGAAAAATAGTTTAAGCCGCCCAGTGCGGCTTTTTTTATGTTCATCTGCCAAACATTCGAGGCCATTCCCTACTTTTAAGTCTATGGCTAAAGTATTAATTACAGGAGGGACTGGTCTAGTTGGCTCAAGACTTATTCCACTACTTAAATCTAAAGGGCATGAAGTGGTTGTACTCAGCAGGTCTAAAGATGCTTCTAAACCATACCCCATTTTTGAATGGGACTATAAGAAGGAATACATTGAAAGTGGTGCGTTTAATGGAGTAGAGGCTGTCATTCACCTTGCTGGTGCGGGAGTGGCAGACAAAAGGTGGACAGCAGAACGCAAGGAAGAAATATACAATAGCCGTACTAAGACCTCTTTTTTACTCTATAACACGCTAAAAAACATAGATAACAAAGTTAAAACCTTTATTTCTGCCTCTGCCATTGGCTATTATGGACTAGATACTGGAACCACCAACCTAAAAGAAACAGCGCCTGTTGGGCACGATTTTCTAGCCCACGTAGTAGATGCTTGGGAAACTTCAACTAGCAAGGTAACAGACCTTGATATTCGCTTGGTACAACTCCGAATTGGCGTGGTCTTTAGCAAAGAAGGAGGCGCTTTAGTAGAACTACTCAAGCCACCGGTAGCCGCTCCTTTAGGCAACGGAAAACAATATATGAGCTGGATTCATATAGACGATCTTTGCAAGATGTTCCTTTACGCATTAGAGAACGATCAAATGGTAGGCACTTACAATGCTGTAGGACCAAAACCTGCCACCAACCGAGAAGTTACAGAAGCAGCTGCTAAAGCTTTCGACAAAAAATATGTTCCAATTCCAGTACCTGGTCTTGCACTAAAGGTAGTTCTAGGCGAAATGGCCAAAATGGTTGTGGGAGGAAATAGAGTAAGTAGTGAAAAGATTATGGAAGCTGGTTTTGAGTATGATCACCCTAAACTAGAGCCAGCACTAAAACACCTCAAATCCATGTAATTAGAGATCAAAGCAGTAAGTTCATTAAAACTTAAAGGAACTTTGATATGGTGCATCCGTTTAGAAAAAGGTTTTCACCTATGTTTAACTCAAACAGAATAATATGAACAACGAAGATAAAATCAAGCAGGCATTTAGAGACAGAGATTGGAACGAAATTAAGACCCACGACTCTTGGGTAATTTTTAAAGTAATGGCCGAAATGGTTGAAGGCTTTGAAAAGCTCGCTAAAATTGGCCCTTGTGTATCTATCTTCGGTTCTGCCAGAACTAAGCCCGGCACTGAATATTATCAAATGGCAGAAGATATTGCAGCCAAGTTGGTCAGACACGGTTACGGAGTTATTACTGGTGGTGGACCAGGCATTATGGAAGCCGGAAACAAAGGCGCCAGAAGTGAAAACGGAAAATCCGTTGGGCTAAACATTGAGCTACCGCATGAGCAAGGCAATAACATTTACATAGACCCAGATAAACTCATTACGTTCGATTATTTCTTTGTGCGCAAAGTTATGTTTGTTAAGTACTCTCAAGGCTTTGTGGTTATGCCGGGTGGGTTTGGAACATTAGATGAGCTTTTTGAAGCCATTACGTTAATTCAAACTAACAAAATTGGGCGCTTCCCAATTGTTTTGGTTGGTGAAGCATTCTGGTCTGGGCTTATAGATTGGGTAAAAGGCACTATGTTGAAATTCGGAAATATTAGTAATACCGATTTAGATCTGATAAGCATAGTAGAAACCCCAACAGATGCGGTAAGAGTAATCGATGAGTTCTATTCTAAATACTTGCTTTCTCCGAATTTCTAATGACAAAACATATACTGTTCGATTGTGACGGAGTTCTGATCGACACTGAAATTGTAGCTGCAGAAGTAGTAACCAACTGGCTTATTTCTGAAGGCGTAGATATTAACATTGAAACCTTTATAGCCGATTATACAGGTAAAACTTTCACAGACATTTTAGAAATCTTGAAGGCTAAACAGCTGCTAGCAGCTAGCACAGCAACTCGCGAGGCAGTGGCTTTCATGGATGAGGAGATAAGGCGAAACATGCGTCCTATTGTTGGCGTCAAAGAAATGCTATCTGGCGTTCCCGTTACTGCAAGTATGGTTTCCAATAGTGCCGAAGACTACGTGTTAGAGGCCATAGAATTATTAGAAGCCAATCATATATTCCAGAAAAGAGTGTTTTCTGCCGAAATGGTACCTAAGGGAAAACCTGACCCTGCAGTTTATCTGTTGGCTTTAGAAAAATTGAACCTTAACAAAGAAGAGGTTTTGGTTATAGAAGACAGTGTTGCTGGAGTAACCGCCTCTACGGCTGCTGGCTTAAAAACGGTAGGTTTTTTAGGTGGAACTCATGTAAGAAACGGACATGGAGAAAAGCTGAAACAGCTAGGTGCTTTAGACTTAGTGAGAAGCCATAAGGAACTCACAGAATATCTTTCTGGAATCTAGAACCTACCAAACTTTAGAATTATACCGTAGTTAACACCCTCTAGTGCAGAGGCTTTGATAATATCCTGGTTGTTATCTCGGTTCAGGAAGTCTGAACCAGATATACTTCTATAGCTAAAGCCTGCTCCAATTTTCAAGAACTTCGCCACATTAACCTCTAACTCAGCTCCAACTTCTATCATAAAAAAGGCTTCAGAATTTTCAGGATCTATAGGCGCAAATGGGTCTTCCGACTCAACATAATTATAACCACCTGCCCCTAGAGTAAGCGGTAAATTTATGTGAATAACACTCTTTGGGAACAGTACATATTCTATAGCTAAACCACCATAACCGCCTTCTACTCTGATATCTTTTTGCAAAGTTTCGCTGTAGAAACTTTTAGATAATAAGGCGTTTGCATTAAAGCCAACTCCAGTTCTGATAGATGGATAATACATAATCCGCCCACCAATTAAAAAGGCATCCAAATTATCTAGTGGAGCGAAACCGGTATAAAGACCCAGACCCATCCTGAATTTCCTATCATCGGTAGCCCTTTTCTCTTTCTTCTCGCGCTTCGTGTTTTTTCTGTTCTCACTGGCAATTTCGTCCCAAATAGAGGGTTGTGGTGCCTCTTCCTTAAACTTCGGTAGCAAGAGTGAATAGTCTAAGGCTAAGGGATTAGCTTGGTAAGCATAGGGCTCATAAGGCCGCATGTTCCACCTAGGAATAAAAGTACTTGTTTGTGCAAGTAGAGATGATGTAGGAGCTCTAACCTGTGAGCCAAATGAATCTACACTATCGTCCACCGTGGGGTTTGCCAAAGAGTCTAAGCTTGCTTGCTTTTCCTGTTGATTCATCTGCTGAGTGGGAACAGGCTCGCTTTTCTCAATAATGGCTGCTTTTTGAACAGTGGAACTTGAACTAACTACAATGGAGGGTGATACGCTTGGTTGAGTTCTAATGGTGTCTAAAACCTCTTGCTGCGAATCAGGTTTTGGGGTGATTTTCTTTCTCAACAAAACCTGACCATTCATTTCATGCATTTCAACTGACTGACCCAAAAACAACTCAGTGACCACTGAAGCTAATGCAGTATTATGTCTATTGATACTAACTCGCTTTTTTACATCAAAAACTTCTGGTGAATAAACAAATGACAGCGATTCGGTTTCTAGAGATTTCAGAATCTCTTCAATAGATGTATTGCTAAAACTAACCGTCACCTGAGTTTGAAGCAAAGACTGTCTTTGGCCAAAAGCTAATGCCTGACAGAGAATGAGCATAAAACAAATGACTACAGCTTTCATCTTCAATTAGGTACTACAAAAGTAAGTATTTGAGCCTGTAAAACACTGAAAGTGAAATTACAGGCTCGTTAACAAATGGTCAGTTTTAGCTTAAGTTTTTAAAATTTTCCAAATTTCAGAGTGAGTGCTGTGCTGAATCCTGTAAGTGCATCTCGGTCTAAGATTCTATTGCCAGAGTCTATATAAGTCATTTCCATATCTGATGTAACTCTATATTTCACTCCTACGCCAAAGCGTACAAAAGGCAGGAGGTTGAACTCTACATCTACCCCAGGTTCTACCACAAAAAAGGCATGTGAATCTTCCGACTCGTAAAACTCAAAGTCGCGATTAGAACGAACGTAGCTAACGCCTCCAGCTCCAATAGTAACAGGAAAACTCAAGTGGATTGGACTTTTCGGCATGGCAATAAACTCTAACATTAATCCGCCATAGCCACCTGTGGTAATGTATCTAGAACCAAGTGTGGCATCATCAATTCTTTCGGTCATGAAGCCAGTTCCTGAAAGTCCGATTCCAAACTGATGATTAATGAGCCAAGCACCTTGACCTCCAATAGTAAGAGCATCGGCCCCTCCTATCTGAGTATACCCTACATGCACTCCCCCATAGCCTCCGTTCGAACGAATTCCTCCGTTATTAAACAGCGTTCTCATAGGTTCGTCTTCTTGGGCTTGCAGGTTAATCGCTGCGAAAAACACTGCCACCATCAAAATGGCTTTGAATAATTTGTTGTTCATGATATTTCGAGTTGTAAGTTCTTAGTTGCAAGAGCCGCCACTGACCAAAATGGTCTCTTGCTGTTTATTAAATGATGTATTAAAAAGTATTTCTAAAGTGTTTAATATGCTATCCAAATCTTCCTGATCGTATCGAGCCGTCAATGTACAGCTAGCAAATGCTGCATTTTCCATTTCGAATCGAACATTATATGCATTGCCTATATCTTGAAAGACATCGCTCATTTTGGCGTTTTCAAAAACCAAAGTGCCTGTTTGCCATGCCTGAAAGTTTCTATTTGTGTTCTCAGTTTTTTCCAACAGCCCATTCGGGCCCAATGCTACACGCTGACCAGGCGTAAGCACCACTTTCTCGTTTGGAGTAGAAAAACTAACCTTTCCCTCCACCAAAACCAGTTCAAAACCAGTATGGGAAGTAGCTGTTTTTAAGTTGAATGAGGTTCCCAAAACCACGGTTTCAGTATCGTCAGCATTAATAATAAATGGCTTCTGCGGATTACTCACCACATCAAAAAATGCCTCTCCTTCAAACGTAACCCTTCTTTCGTCTTCAAATTCTTCTGGGTATTTGAGGGTAGCACCTTTTTTGAGAGTTACTACAGAACCATCTGGCAGCGTAAAATCAGACTGCTCTTGTGCTGTAATGCTCAATTGCTCAGGCGGACTGTAGAGTAAGCTTTTCGCTAAAAAGCTAGCCGAAACTATGAATACCACCGCAGCGGCAATTCGCCAGAATATTTTAGAATTACCAGCCTTCTGCTGATTCACTTTAGACTGAACTCCTTGCCAGTTTTGGTCTAAGTCTATGCTGTCTAATAGTGAAAACGACTCTGCATTGGACCAAAGCGACTTGAGCTGTTCAATGTATTTCGCATTTTCTTCCGAATCGGCCATCCATGCTTCCATAGCCTCTCTTTCCTCGGCTGTGGCCGTATCTGAAAGGAACTTCAGCATCAATTCATTCGATATGTCGTTCGGGTTTTTCATTGCTTTTCATGGATATGACGAGTGAATCAAAATTCACACGTACGGGTAAGTAAATTTTTTTTTCGAGTCAGCTAATCCAAAAGGAAACCGCCAACAATACCGCCTTCAAATACGGATAAATATCTTCTCTCAGTCGCTTTAGTGCTTTACTGATTTGTGTTTCTACGGTGCGTTTAGAAATATTCAGCTCATCGGCAATCTCTTGATTCTTTTTGCCTTCGAACCGATTCATCTTGAAAATAAGCTGGCATTGTTCCGGCAGTTGCTTAATGCTGTAGTAAATTTTTTCTTGTAATTCAGACTGAAGCATAAGCTCTTCACTATTGAGCCCCTCCACATCAGTATCGGCCTTAATTTCCACATGATGTTTTTCGCGTGTCTTAGTAGATCGGATAAGATCGATACATCTATTCCGCACAGATTGATACAAGAAAGCTTTTAGCGAACTATGGAATTGTAAGCGATCTCTCTGCTCATAGAGCTTTACAAAAACATCTTGAACCAGATCTTCAGCCGCCTCTTTGTCCAAAGAAAACTTGGTAGCAAAAAGTACCAACACCTTAAAATACAGCTCAAAAGTTTCTTGAAAAGCGGTTTCATCTCCCCTAGAGAGGCGCTGTTGTAGTGCTACATCTTGCTGGTTAGACATGCTGCAAAGTAGAAGAAAATTGCTGAATGAATATTGGAAAACTTATAGCGATTCATTTACTTTGAATCTCAAAGTACTTTTGATATGTCAGATAAATACATTCAGGATATAGCGGAGATTCGCCAGATGATGGAGAAGTCTTCACGCTTTATTTCTCTCAGTGGCCTTTCTGGAGTAATGGCAGGAATTTATGCGCTCATTGGTGCCTACGTTGCCTGGAAGTTGGCCTATACTAGCGAAACGCTGGTTTACGACCAACTAATTGTGAGAGATGTGAGAGGAAACCTGACTTGGTTGATGCTAGATGCCGCGGCAGTTCTCTTGTTAGCCATTATTACGGGTGTATACCTGACAAGACAAAAAGCCAAAAAACAGGGAGTCAAAACTTGGGATAAAACAGCTCAGCGACTATTAATTAATCTTTTGATTCCACTTGCAACAGGAGGAATATTAGTCGTTATCTTTTATTACCAAGGCCTTATTGGCCTTATTGCTCCCACTACTTTGATCTTTTATGGCCTCGGTTTAATTAATGCTAGCTATTATACTTATCGCGATGTGAGATTTCTTGGTATTTCTGAAGTAGTTTTGGGCTTGGTTGCTTCGGCCGTTATTGGCTATGGCTTACTAATTTGGGCCATAGGCTTCGGTGTACTGCACATCATTTACGGAGCCATGATGTACTTTAAATACGAGAAATAAGTGGATATCCACAATCTGAATAAAGCTTTTGAAAGCAGGGTCCGGCTAGGGATCATGTCGGCATTGATGGCCAATGAATCGTTGGACTTTAACAGACTTAAGGAGCTGTTGAACCTGACCGATGGCAATTTGGCTAGCCACTTAAAAGCTTTGGAGAAAGAAGAGTATATCGAAGTGTCTAAAACCTTCGTTGGAAGAAAACCAAACACACAATATATGGTCACAAAAACAGGAAAACAGTCATTCAAAGCACATATAGACGCCTTGGAACAATTGATAAAGAACACACAGTAAAAAAATTTACGCTTATACTTTGTAACTCAAAGTACTTTTAAAACAACAAAATGGAAAACAACACAAACAGTACAGTATTTGATAAGATCAACTACTCCATCAAAAATTCGGTCAGTATAAAATTACTCTCAATCGGCTTTCTTATAGCTATCCTACTCATTCCTAATAGCATGATTAAATCGTTGATATCGGAGAGAGAATTCAGGCAAGAAGAGGCTATTCGAGAGATTTCCAGCAGTTGGGCTTCACCTCAACAAATCACTGGTCCAATTCTTACCATTCCTTTCGAGGCTATTCTAGTGTTAGACGATGGTAAGGAGATCAGCACCATCAAATACGCTCACTTTTTGCCGGAAAAGCTTAAGGTGGTGGGTGACATCAACCCAAAGTCGAGAAAAAGAGGAATATATGAAGTAGCACTGTATGAAACCCAACTTCAACTTGAAGGGACATTTTCTCAGCCAGATTTCAGCAAGCTCATTAAGGAAGACGATATTATTTTATGGGATATGGCCACCATAAGCATTGGCATTCCAGACATGCGAGGCATACAGAACAAGATCGAAATTCAGATCAATGATAAACCGTATTTGATGGAGTCTGGCATTCCAAAGAAGTTTGCTCTTCAACTTGCTCACGCAAATGAAAACCAATACTCAACATCGAGAAGAGCCGAATATCAAAGTGGCGTTTCAGCAAATATTGATTGGTCAGAAGAACTTAAGTCTGCCAGCTTTTCAACCCAACTCAGTCTTCATGGTACTCAATCGCTGAAGTTCAACCCAATTGGAAAAAGTACCATAGCTAAGCTCAATTCCCCTTGGCCTCACCCGAGTTTTGAAGGTCAGTTTTTACCGGATAACCATGAAGTAACCGAAAGCGGATTCAGTGCAGAATGGTCTATTTTCGACCTAAATAGAAATTACCCTCAGCAATGGGTGGGCAGTGAACATAGAATTGCAGATTCTGAGTTTGGTGTTAAGCTTTTTCAACCAGTAGATAACTATCAGCAAAACACTCGTTCGGCCAAATATGCAGTGCTGATTCTCTTCCTCACCTTTATCACGTTTTTCTTTATTGAAATTCTTAACAAAAAGAGAATTCACCCAATCCATTACATATTGGTCGGGCTCACACTAACCATATTCTATACCCTACTTTTATCTATTTCAGAACACCTCAATTTTAGTGCGGCCTACTGGATTTCATCCCTGGTAATCATTGCCATGATTTCGCTGTACTCCATGTCTATTCTGAAGAGCAAAAAGCTAGCAGGTATTTTATTCATGTTCTTCAGCATCATTTACACCTTTGTATTCGTTGTGCTGAAATTAGAAGATTACGCGTTGCTTTTCGGGAGCGTTGGCCTACTAATTGTACTAGGCATATGCATGTATCTTTCAAGAAATATAGATTGGTATAATATTAAAGCTAAAGGAGGGTTGAACCATGCAGCAACAGAAGCTTAAGTTTCTACTAAAATTTAGCTTAGTGTTAGTAAGAATCTATTGTTGGTTTAGGCAGAAAAAGAACCTAGAGAGGCTATTAGCCGCCTTTCTATTAGTCCCTGCCATACTTCTACTTATCCCTAGCTATACATTTAAACTCACCCTGTTACAGTCTTTTTTGTTTCAGGCAATGTTAGTGTATGGAGCGCTGAGTGTTTTCTGGATCGTAAAGCACCATTACCGATTAGCGGGTGTCAATTTTGTAATCTACTTTCTCCTTCTGGTAAAAATCAGTGGGCCAATCAGCAAGACTTATAGAATAGATCAGGGGGAAGAATCACTCAAAGTACTTCAATTCAACGTACTTTCTATTAATGATAAGTATGACGAAACCATCAATAGCGTATTGAATCTAGACCCAGATTTTGTCTCCTTTCAAGAGGTTAGTCATCAATGGGCAGAATCTCTTGTTGGTGGCCTTAGTGCTGACTATCCATTTTACAAAGTTGTTGAACACGAAAACCAAGGCCAAGGCATTGCGGTGTTCAGCAAATATCCTTTCCAAGAGGTTGAAGAAGTTCATTTAGATGAAACAGCCAACATTACGGGTAAAATCTTGGTGGGAAATGAAGCCGTTAACTTCTTGGCTTTGCACACCAAGTCACCAACAACCAGAAGTAAGTGGAACAACAGAAATCAGCACCTCAAGTGGGCAGAAGAATACGTCAATAATCAACCTGGGGAATTTTTAGTCTTAGGCGACTTTAACACCGTGCCTTGGGACAATAGAATGCTACATTTTCAGTCTTCTACAAAGCTCACGGATAGCCGTAAAAAGCTGACTCCAACCTACCCGACTTGGAATCCATTTATTGCGCAAATTCCGATAGACTACATCCTCCACTCCAAAGGAATTGGCTGCGACTCACTCGATGCAGTTAGAATCACTTCTGACCACAAAGCGATTATGGGTAGTTTCTTAGTGGCGGGGAAATAAAACCTTGAGCAATCACCACAACCAACCTTTGAAAAACTTGAAATTCTTAGGAATGGCTCAAGTCGAAAAAATGATGAGCCTCTGGGTTAAGGTTTGTCAAAGGTTAATACCGAGTGACAGTCCAACTACTTTCCCATCCTGAGCTTGCCGAAGGATCAGCCCAACAGAAAGGATCATCCAAAACTCTGAAAACAACTAATCATCAGCGTCCTCTAAGAGAGACACTGATGGTGATGTAGAAGAACCTTTGACAAACTTATATCTCCAAAACCTCCACAGCAATTGACTTTAAAGCAATAGCTTACTCAAGTTTGTCAAAGGTAGACACTGCACCTTCCCATCCTGAGCTTGCCGAAGGATCTGCCCAATAAAAAGTATGCCCCAATGAGCTAAGAACAAATAATCATCAGTGTCCTCACGAGAGACACTGATGGTGATGCTGAAGAACCTTTGACAAACTTATATCTCCAAAACCTCCACAGCAATTGACTTTAAAGCAATAGCTTACTCAAGTTTGTCAAAGGTAGAGCACTGCACCTTTCCATCCTGAGCTTGCCGAAGGATCTGCCCATTTTCCTAATTGCCCATTTCCCCAATTCACCAGTTTCCCTAATTAACCAAAACCCGAAACTTTAATCATTCACCCTCAGTTGTATTTGCGTTGTGAAATCCTGACCTTTGTCGATTCTGCGTTTGCAGCCAGATCTGATGGAAAAATTCAAAGAAAATGTGAATATAGAACCTGCTCCTGTAGATATTTCAGGGCATGAAAACATTGAAGTTTTTGGGGCTCGTGAGCACAATCTTAAAAACATCGATGTTACCATTCCTAGAAACAAACTGGTAGTCATCACCGGTATTTCAGGTTCAGGAAAATCATCATTGGCTTTCGATACCATCTATGCTGAAGGGCAGCGCAGGTACATGGAGAGTTTCTCGGCTTACGCCCGCTCTTTTATTGGCGATATGGAGCGTCCCGATGTAGACAAAATTAACGGCCTCAGCCCGGTAATTTCCATTGAGCAAAAAACTACCTCCAGAAACCCAAGGTCTACTGTCGGTACACTAACCGAGATTTACGATTTCCTCAGACTCTTGTACGCACGAGCAGGAATTGCCTACTCCTACCTGAGTGGCAAACCAATGATTCGCCAATCGGAAGATCAGATTATAGATCACCTGATTAAGAATTTCGAAGGGAAGAAACTCATCATTCTAGCCCCTGTGGTGAAAGGTAGAAAAGGGCATTACCGCGAACTCTTTGTGCAGATTCGTAAAATGGGCTTTACTAAGGTTCGAGTAGATGGAGTAGTGATGGAAATGGTGCCTAAAATGCAGGTAGACCGTTACAAAACTCACGACATTGAAATCGTAATCGATCGGATTATTGCAGATCCAAACGATAGATTCCGAATTGCTCAAAGTATTAAAACTGCAATGAATCACGGTAATGGGGTAATGATGGTTCGTGATGAAGACAACCAAATTCACCATTTCTCTAAGTTTTTGATGGACCCAGAAACTGGTCTTTCATACGATGAACCTGCTCCGAATAACTTCTCTTTCAACTCGCCATACGGTGCTTGCCAGACCTGTAACGGACTCGGTCAAATTGAAGAAATAAGCAAAGAGAGTGTAATTCCAGATCCGAATTTGAGCATAAGCAGAGGAGGTATTGCCCCTCTTGGAGATTATCGTGACATCTGGATTTTCAAGAAACTAGAAGCGATTCTAAAAAAGAACAAGGCCAATTTAACTACTCCTATCAAGGACTTACCAGATGGAGTTTTAGACACTCTTCTCTATGGAGATGATGTTCCCGTGGCTGTCAGTTCAAAGAAATACCCAGGAACCAGCTGGAACACCAAGTTCGAAGGAATCATCAAATTCCTAGAGAAGCAGATGGAAGAAGGAACGGAGAAAACTCGCCAGTGGATTTCCGACTTCATGACCGTAAAAACTTGCCCTACCTGTGATGGAGCAAGGTTGAAAAAAGAATCACTTCACTTCTTAATTGCCGATACCAACATTTCTCAACTAGCAGAAATGGATATTGAGAGTTTGTCTCAATGGTTCGTTGGCTTGGAAGAAAGGCTAACTGACAAACAGAATCAGATTGCCCCTGAAGTTCTGAAGGAAATTAGAAAACGAATTGGCTTTTTGCTAGATGTTGGCCTCGATTACCTCACTCTAAACAGACCTTTGAGGACGCTTTCTGGTGGAGAAGCACAAAGAATTAGGTTGGCTACTCAAATTGGTACGCAGCTAGTGGGAGTGCTTTATATTATGGATGAGCCAAGTATTGGCCTGCATCAGAGAGATAATGTGAAGCTGATAAGTGCCCTGAAAAACCTGCGAGATATTGGTAATACCATCATCGTGGTAGAGCACGATAAAGATATGATGCTCGCTTCAGACTTTATCGTAGATATTGGACCGGGAGCAGGTAGACACGGTGGAAATATTGTAGCTGCCAGCGAGCCAAAAACTTTCCTCGAAGAAGGAAGCACCACAGCTCAATACCTGAAAGGAGAAAAGCAGATTGAGATTCCGAAAGAAAGAAGAAAAGGTTCTGGAAATAGCTTAACCTTGAAAGGTGCAAGCGGTAACAACCTGAAGAATGTAACACTCGAAATTCCTTTGGGTAAAATGGTGTGCATTACGGGAGTTTCAGGAAGTGGAAAGTCTACTTTGATTCACGACACCCTTTTCCCTATTCTAAACCACCATTTCTTTAGGTCTAGAAAAGCGCCATTGGCTTACAATGAAATCGATGGGCTGAAGGAAATAGATAAGGTGATTGAAGTTGATCAGTCACCAATTGGACGTACACCAAGATCGAACCCGGCTACATACACTGGTGTATTCTCAGATATCAGAACCTTATTCACCGAGTTGCCAGAAGCAAAAATTAGAGGCTATAAAGCCGGCCGATTCTCCTTCAACGTGAAAGGTGGCCGCTGCGAAACCTGTGAAGGGGCTGGAATGAAGCTCATTGAAATGGACTTTTTGCCGAACGTTCATGTGCCTTGCGAAACCTGTAAGGGAAAGCGTTACAATCGCGAAACACTTGAGGTTCGATTCAAAGGAAAGTCTATCTCAGACGTACTAGATATGACGGTGGAGCAAGCCGTTGAATTCTTTGAAAATCAGCCAAAGATTGTTAGGAAAATCAAGACCTTGAATGATGTTGGCTTAGGCTATATTTCACTTGGTCAGCATGCCACTACCCTTTCTGGTGGAGAAGCCCAAAGGGTAAAACTGGCTACTGAGCTTTCTAAGAAAGATACGGGTAAAACACTCTATATTCTGGATGAGCCTACTACCGGCCTCCACTTTCAGGATATTCAGCATTTGTTAGACGTACTGAATCGCTTAGTCGACAAAGGCAATTCTGTTCTGATCATTGAGCACAACCTAGATGTCATCAAAGTAGCCGACCATATTATAGATCTTGGCCCTGAAGGTGGTGACAAAGGCGGTCAGATTGTGGCACAAGGAACTCCAGAAGAAGTGGCTAAAAGCAAGAAAAGCTATACTGCTAAGTTTTTGAAAGATGAGCTGACCTCCCCTAACCCCTCCTAAATCAGGAGGAAAATTTTAGTGCAATCCGCATCTCCTTTTCCATTCTGAGCGAAGCCGAAGAATCTGCCAACCAAAGTCGTTTGGCAGATCTCTCCACTACGGTCGGGATGGGAAAGAACCCAAGCCACTTTTCTTTATGAGTTTGGCGAAGAATGAGGGGAGTATTAATAACCGCAAAGGGCGCGGAGTTCGCAGAGCACTCGTAAACCAACTGACTCGTCCTAAAAAAAGTTTACAGGTTTAACGTTTAGTACTGTAATAGATTTACAGTTGTTTGATTGTCCTGATCTGGGTTTACAATATCAGGCTTTTTCTTGTAATAGTTCTTCCATATTCTCTTAGGGTTTAGACTTTGATTGTGTACTAGTTCTGGAGTCAACATACCTAAGCTCATGTGTGGCCTTTCTTCATTATATAGCTTTACTATTTCTTTGAGTAAAGCGCTGGCTTCCGTGAGGTTATCTACCTCATAATTATCGAGATATTCACTTTTTATAATACCATTGATTCTTTCGGCTATTGCATTTTCAAGCGGATCTCCATGCTCTGTCATACTTATGTTGATCTGGTTGTCCTGCAATAGCTTTACATATTCTTTACAACAATATTGTATTCCTCTGTCTGAGTGATGGGTGAGCGGTAAATAGCTGTCTGGCTCTTTCTTTAAGCCAGAGACAGCCATTTTGAGCGCTTTCACTGATTCTACTGCCTCAAGGGTATCAGACATCCTATATCCGACAATCTTCTTTGAGTAAGCATCGGTTACAAAAGATATATAGTAGTTTTTACCTTTTGACTTCCAGTAGGTTATGTCACTCACCCATACTTGGTTCTTTCTGTCAATACACTGGTCTTTTATCAGGTTCGGGTACTTCCTCAACCAATGAGATGATTGTGTGGTATAGACCCTGCTACGTCTCTTTTTAACCAACAGATGGTTTCTGCCCAACAGCTCATAAAGTGCGTCTCTGCCCATCTTAATCTGGTGTTCTAGCATAAATGGCTCTAATAATTCATACAGCTTACCTCCCATACGTCTGTGGGTCTTCCTTATCTGATGTACTTGCTGTACTATCAGGTGCTCTTCAATGCTCTTTTCTTCTCTTACCCATAAATGCTGATAATAGGCCTGGCGGTTAACACCAAGTAATCGACACAATCATATCAAGCTTACCGCATGGTAGGTGTCTTTCATCTCATGGATCACTTGGAATCTGACTTTTTTCAATCTCAATCTTGAACTTCTTCTCTGCTATTGCAATCATTCGCTGGTAGGCTTCCAACTTAAGCTGAGCGTCTTCTAGTTCTTTCTTGAGTGCCTTGAGCTGGGCAGAATCTGATTTCTCGTTCGCTGACAATGTAATGGCGCTATGTGGCTTTATTCGATTATCTGCAATATAGCCGAAATCTCGGAGCCAGTTGACGATGGCTGACTTTCCTCCAATACCGTATCTGTATTGCAACTCTACTTTGGTTACACCTCCCTTTTGATACTCTCGGCATACCTTATGCTTAAAACTTGTCTCATACCTTTTGTTCATTTTTACACTTATTTGTGTAAACCTATTTTAGGACAAGACAAACGTGCTAGTCCTTGGTGTCCTCACCAAGACAACCGCTCAGTGAATCGGTGGGGACACCGATTCTGGCTAAAAACTATACTGCTTACCTTTGAAAGACGAGCTGACCACCCCTACCCCCCCTAAAACAGGAGGGGAATTTTAGTGCAATCCGAGTCTCCTTTTACATTCTGAGCGAAGCCGAAGAATCAACCAGACAGAGTCGTTTGGCAGATCCCTCCCTACGTTAGGGATGAGAAAACAGAAATAGTTATCTTTTCCAAGTAAACCGCAACAGACCTTGCCCAAGTTTGAATCAAGTCTTTATGAACCTCCCTTTTGGAAGAAACCGTCAAGGAGCACTTTAGGGCTAATGATTTTTATACTTGTGGGTGCCATAGGCTATTTAATCGCCACTTTTCAGGGGCATCAAGTTAACGCGCTTGTGGCAATTGGCGGATTGGGTGCAATAGGAAGCTTGTACTTCGATATCGGAGAAAAGCCCATACTGGGTGATTACATTGGGGAAATTGTCTTAACAGAAAAGGACATCACTCTTAACGGAGAAAAAATTAATATTTTAGAGGTAAACGGTCTGAACATCTCATTTAATACTTATCAGAATCAAAAGATATTTCATCGGTATGGCTATTATTTTCTATCAGGCACAGAAAATAAAATTAGCGTGAAAACTGGTGGTAAAGAATATAACTATAATTTTCTAATATATAATCGAAATCATATCTCTGACATATTAAGCGTTCTTCACTTTTACTATAAAGAAGGGCTATTTGTTAATGAGAACCCAGGAAATCGAACCTACCTTGGAAAAGACCTCTCTTATGAAGAGATTCAGGATTTCAAGGCCAAATATAAACTAGAGGGAACTGGCTATCGAAAACTACATTAGTCGGATAGGCTAAATAATTTTGAATAAGACAAAAAAATAGTGCTGCCGCATACGCGAACAGCACCATCTTCAACCAAAACATTAAAATCAACACTTTAATCTAACACCTCATCGTCAGGCTCGATTGCCCGACTTCAATCATCGATTTTAATTGCCTTTTTCTGTCTCTATAACGGAAGGCCCAATGGCCTATTATAGTGTTCTAGCTATTATTTGTCTTTTTAACACTTTTTGACTCTTCAATGTTCCATCAAATTTGTTTCATTTTAAGAACCCAAAATGAAAGGCTCATGTTATAACCACAAACCACTAATATGAGCCCATTCGACCATCTCCATCTGGAGATTCCAACCTCTGATAAACCTAGACTGGTTATTATTGGAGGTGGTTTTGCTGGCATCCAACTGGTAAAATCCCTCAAAAACTCTAATTATCAAATCGTCCTTTTAGACAGGCATAACTACCATACCTTTCAGCCGTTGCTGTATCAGGTAGCTACCGCTGGTTTAGAGCCAGACTCTATTGCGGGAGCGTTGCGCCAGCTTTTTGAAAAACACAAAGACTTCTACTTTAGAATGGCGCGCGTTACAGGAATTGATCCAGAGAAGAAGTGTATCAAAACCTTAGTGGGCGAACTGAGCTATGATCTCTTAGTAATAGCTAATGGGTCTAAAACCAACTATTTCGGAGATCAGCAAATGTACGATCGTACTTTTCCGATGAAACAGGTGCCACAGGCGCTTAACCTCAGAAGTCATTTGCTTCAGAACTTCGAACAAACAGTTTTAGCTAAAGATGATGAAGAAAAAGACCGCCTTACAAACTTTGTGATTGTAGGCGGTGGCCCAACGGGAGTTGAAGTAGCCGGAGCATTAGGAGAGCTAAAGAAGCATGTTCTACCTAAAGACTATCCCGATATTAACTTCGATATAATGAAGCTCCATTTAGTAGATGCTGGTCCGCGTTTATTGGCTGGAATGTCGGAAAAATCTAGTCAAAAAGCCGAAAAGTATTTGAAAGAATTCGACATCGATGTGAGGGTAAAGACCATGCTCAAGTCTTACGATGGAAGAGATGTAGTGCTTAGCGATGGCACCCAAATTCCAGCCAAAACGGTAATCTGGGCGGCTGGGGTAACTGGTAACATTGTTGACGGACTTCCGAAAGAAAGCCTGAAAGGAGGAAGAATAGCCGTGGACAGCTTCAATAAAGTGGAAGGTGTTAAAGACATTTATGCGCTTGGCGATATTGCGGGAATGTACAGTGAAGCTTTTCCTAAAGGTCACCCTATGGTAGCTCCGGTAGCCATTCAGCAGGCCACCAATTTGGCTAAAAACCTAAAGCGAAAAAGTCAGGCTGACTGGAAGCCTTTCCAGTATAAAGACAAAGGCTCAATGGCCACAGTAGGTAGAAATAAGGCGGTAGTAGATTTACCTAAATTCCATTTTGGGGGCCTTTTTGCCTGGATGGTATGGATGTTTGTTCACCTGATGTCTATAGTTGGTTTCCGAAACAGACTGGTTATACTAACCAACTGGATATGGAATTACATGACTTATGACCGTGGCACCAGATTAATCATCAGAACATTTTTAAGGAATAAGAACTATAAACCAGGAGATACTCTCTGATTTCCAACCATATTAGCTCTTAACCTCTTGTATTATTGCTTTTCTACGAAAGGCTAAGTTTGCTTATTTTTCAATTTCGAAAATGAGAAAGAGAAGACTTTACTGGATTTTGCAATTAGTAGGTTGGGGGTTGTACTTCTCGGCTAACTTCATTTCTCAAGGCTTCGACCCTCAAAGCTTAGGCGAGCAAGTGGTAAGAAACCAGCGCATTGAGCTTACCATTCATTCCATTTTCTTTTTCCTCCTTTCTCATTACTTCATTAGGGGCATTACCATAAAAAGAGGGTGGCTACAAATCAACATTACCAAGGTTATTCCAAGAATACTGGGCGTAATTCTACTAGCTTCCATCATAGGGAACATTCTTTCCTTTAGCCTATACTTTGTTGTGGGCACCAGAACTCCGAGCGATCAGAGTTTGCAAACCGAAATTCCATTGCTATTTGGTTCTTCTTTTGTGCTCTTTGTTTTGTGGTCTACAGTGTATTTTCTCTACCATTATTTAGAGAGTAACAATCGCTCGTTAAAGTATGAGGCCGCCATGAACGAAATGCACCTCAACCAACTTAAGGCTCAATTGAATCCTCACTTTATCTTTAACGCACTCAATAGCATGAGGGCTTTGGTAGATGAAGAACCTACTAAGGCTAAAATAGCCATTACACAGCTTTCTAACATTCTTAGAAACTCGCTGATTACGGATAAAAAACGAGTGGTAAACTTCAGAAATGAGCTAAATACAGTAAAAGATTACTTGGCGTTAGAGGGCATTCGTTTTGAAGAACGATTGAAGATAAAGTATAAAATAGACCCACGGTCTGACCATTTTGATATACCACCTATGATGATGCAAACGTTAGTTGAAAACGCCATTAAACATGGAGTTTCTAACCTAATGGAAGGTGGCCTCATTGAAATACAGTCGAATGTAACCGATTCTATGCTCACCATTAAGATCAGAAACAGTGGTCAGCTGAGCGGAATCAAGAAAAAACCAACCAATAGAACGGGTGTTGGGTTAATAAATACGAAGGAAAGGCTTAAATTAATCTATGGCGACACCGCCACGTTTAATATTTATAACGAAAATGATAAGTTTGTTGTGACTGAAGTGAAAATACCTCAGCGCATATAATTAATAATCTATGAGAGCACTAATAGTAGACGATGAGAGATTGGCTCGTAAAGAGCTAACCAACCTTTTGCAGGAGTTTCAAGAGATTGAAATTGTGGGAGAAGCGGTGAATGCTGAGGATGCGGAAGAAAAAATAAACAGTCTGAAGCCAGACTTGTTATTCTTAGACATTCAAATGCCTGGTAAAACTGGTTTTGAACTATTGGAGTCTCTAGATTCTGTGCCTGATGTAGTATTTACAACAGCTTATGATGAGTATGCGCTGAAAGCCTTCGACTATAACGCAATGGATTATTTGCTAAAGCCGATTGAGCCAGACAGACTTAAAGAAACTGTGAGTAAGTTAATTGCTCGTCAGTCTAAAAAAGAAGAAGAAAAAACAGAAACTGAGCCTTCTAAACTAGGTCCTAGCGACCGAGTATTTGTTAAAGATGGAGATAAGTGCTGGTTTGTTAAGTTGGAAAACATCCGCTTATTCGAGTCAGACGGAAATTATATCAAAATTTACTTCGATAATTTTAAGCCAATGATTCATAAATCATTGAATGCATTAGATGAGAAGTTAGACGACAGATCTTTTTTCCGTGCCAGCCGTAAGCATATTATAAATCTTACTTGGGTAGAAAGTATTGAGTCTTGGTTTAACGGAGGCTTAATGGTTGTACTCAGAGGTGGAGACAAAGTGGAAGTAAGCCGTAGGCAAGCTGCCCGATTTAAAGAAATGATGAGTTTATAACTCGTTAAAGAAAACCTCGCGCTCGCGAGGTTATTGTGTGTGTTTATTGGCCCTGACGTTACGCGTCAGGGTTTTTTTGTGGTCAACTCTTTTAATGAAGCTGTAGCCTAAAAGCAACAACTTTCAATAACCCTACCAACCTAAAATTGATTAAACCATAAAAAACCACTTGTAAATACCAATTTTTATAAAGTACTTCTGTGCCTGTTCTGAAAGACACACCTGAAAGACCTCACGTTTATTGGAACAAAAAAAGCGACCCGTAGAGGCCGCTTTAAATGTTTTCACAACGGAATAATCCTTATTGTGACTAGTTTTCAAATTGTATTTCAATCTAAAAAGAACTTTTTAAATATAAAATAGCACATCATGAAAAAGATTTTAGGGCTTGATCTGGGAACCAATAGTATTGGGTGGGCGCTTATTGAACAAGACTTTGAAAGTAAAGCAGGGAAAATTAGTGGGGCGGGTAGTAGAATTATACCTATGTCCCAAGACATATTGGGAACATTTGAAACAGGCCAGTCATATTCTCAAACCGCTGACCGCACACATTACAGGTCAATAAGAAGGTTATATCAGCGAACTAAGCTAAGAAGAGAGAGACTTCATCGAAGCCTTAATGTACTGGGATTTTTACCTGAACACTACAAAAACGAGATTGACTTTGAACAAAGGAAAGGTCAATTCTACCCTAATAAAGAGCCCAAAATAGCCTATTACCCAGAACAAGTAGCCAGTAAAGTCAAATACCAATTTCTATTTAAGAGCTCTTTCTTAGAAATGGTCGAGGACTTTAAAAGGAGAGGCTATAATGGAGCAATACCTTATGATTGGACCATCTACTATTTGAGAAAGAAAGCTCTAGAAAAGAAAATAGAAAAGGAAGAATTAGCTTGGTTACTATTAAACTTCAATCAAAAAAGAGGGTACTATCAATTAAGAGGGGAAGAGGAAGATACTAACTCCAATAAGAAAGAAGAATTCTATGAATTAAAGGTAAGCAGTGTTGAACAAACTCATGACACCTCACCATCAGGCACTTGGTATAATGTTCACCTTCAAAATGGCTGGGTTTACAGACGGAAAAGCAAAGATTCTCTAAAAGACTGGGAAGGTTTAAACAAAAAGTTCATCGTCACAACTCACCTGAATGCAGATGGTAGTGAAAAATTGGATAAAGATGGAAATGTATCTCGGAGCTTTCGCGCTCCAAAAGAAGATGATTGGGGGCTTGTGAAAAAGCGCACAGAGTCTGTTTTAGAAAAATCTGGGCTTCATGTTGGTGAATTTATTTATGAAAGCTTATTAGAAAACCCCGAACAGAAAATTAGAGGTAGCCTTATAAAGACAATTGAAAGGAAATATTACAAAAAGGAACTTGAGGCTATTCTTGATAAACAAACATCCTTTCATAGAGAGCTTAGGAATGATGCGTTATATAAAGAGGCTACTCTAGAACTATACCCTAAAAATTCAGCTCACAGATCAAACATCAAGCAACGAGGCTTCAAGTATTTATTCATAGAGGATATCATTTTTTACCAAAGACCTCTTAAAAGCCAAAAACACCTAATTGCTCATTGCCAATACGAAAAACGAACCTATAAAAACAATGGTGGAGAAACCATTGAAGTTTCACTACAGGGAGCACCAAAGTCCCATCCTAGTTTTCAAGAATTTCGTATTTGGCAATTCATTTCTAATCTCCGGTTTTATGACAAAGAAGAAATCGTTGAAGGACAAGAAGTTAGTATTACCGAAAAGCTATTGAAATCAGATTCTGATTTTGCTGAACTTTATCATTGGTTATCTCACCAGAGAGAGGTTGACCAAAATAAAACACTAAAATACTTCACACAGAAAAAGCTCATTCCAAAGCAAAAGAAGGATAATCCAACAATCCGATGGAACTTTCCCGAAGATAAAAAATATGAAATGGGTGAGTTTAAAGCTCAATTATTATCAAGACTAGAAAAAGTACGCAACTGCCAACCCGATAAATTTTTAACCCAAAAGAATGAGCTTGACCTATGGCATATAATTTACTCAGTTACCGATAAGACCGAATTTGAAAAAGCACTTGTAACATTTGCGGAAAAAAGAGAGCTTGATTCAGAGTCGTTTGTTGAAAACTTCAAAAAATTTCCTCCATTTAAAAACGATTATGCCTCGTACTCATTAAAGGCAATCAAAAAGATTCTACCCCTTATGAGAAGAGGTAAATACTGGAAAGCAGAAAACCTAGGACCTCAAACCTTACAGAGAATTGAAAAAATCGTTAATGGCGAGGCAGATGATAAAATTAGCATTCGCGCGAGAAAATTGGCGTTGCACCTAAACGACACCAAAAGTTTTCAAGGGCTACCCACTTCTTTAGCCTGCTATGTGGCTTATAATAGACATTCTGAAAATGAGGAAAATCAGAAGTGGCAGACTCCTTCTGACATTGACAAATACTTAAAAGATTTCAAACAGCATAGTTTAAGAAACCCCATTGTAGAACAGCTTATTACAGAAGCCCTGAGAGTGGTAAGAGATATTTGGAAACATTATGGGCAAGGGCAAAAAGATTTTTTTGATGAAATCCATGTAGAGCTTGGTAGAGAAATGAAAAACCCTGCCATTAAGCGTAAAAAACTTTCTCAAAAGATTCAAGAAAACGAAAACACCAATTACAGAATTAAAGAAGTTCTAAGGAACCTAAAGGAGAACAATATAGATGCTAAACCCTACTCTCCAAGCCACCAAGAGATACTTAAAATTTATGAAGAAGGGGTTTACCAATCGATAGAAAATGTCGAAGATGAGATAGAGAAAATCCGCAAAAATAATACACCCAGTTCTAAAGATATAAATAGGTATAGGCTTTGGCTAGAACAAGGCTATATATCTCCTTATACAGGTGAAGTTATTCCATTAAGTCAACTTTTCTCGAATCAGTATGAAATAGAACATATTATCCCAAGGTCAAGGTTTTTCGATGATTCCTTAGCCAACAAGGTAATTTGTGAAAGTAGTGTAAATGCCCTTAAGGATAACAAAACAGCACTCGAGTTTATAACTAACCATGGGAATGAAAAAGTAGAATTTGCTGGAAAAACAGTAGAAATATTAAGCTCAGATAAGTATACGGAACATTGTAAAAGGTATTTCAAGCGGAACCGAACAAAGCTGAAAAACCTATTAAGTTATGATGTGCCAGAAGGGTTTATCAATAGACAGTTAAACGATAGTAGATTTATCAGTAAGTATGTGAGAAACCTTCTTAGCAATATTGTTCGGGAAGAAGAGGAGCGAGAAGCCATTTCTAAACACATACTAACCATACCAGGGTCAATCACCAGTCAGTTAAAGCAAGATTGGGGGCTTAATGAAAAATGGAATGAGGTTGTTACTCATAGGTTTGAAAGACTGAATAATTTAACGGGCACAACAGACTTTGGCTTTTGGGACAATAAAATCAACGCATTTAGAATAACTGTTCCGAAAGAACTCAGCAAAGGGTTCAACAAAAAAAGAATAGACCATAGGCACCACACATTGGATGCATTAGTTATTGCAGCATGTACCAAGGATCATGTAAACTACATTACCTCTCTTAACACAGAAAGAAATAACCACAGCCTAGTATCCAAACTAAGAAACACTAAAAAAGTGCTGATCAATGGTAAAGAAAGGAGAATAGCCAAGGCCTATAAGCTTCCTTGGTCTTCTTTTCCTCTTGATGCCAAGCATCAATTAGAAACTACTGTCATTAGTTTTAAACAAAACTTGAGGGTTATTAACAAGAGTTCTAACAAAACTTGGCAATGGAGAAATGTTAATGGAGAACAAAAGAAAAAGCTTATACCACAAACCAAAGGAGATAGTTGGGCCATAAGAAAATCCATGCATAAAGCCACGGTTTCAGCCAAAGTTGAAAGTGTTGGAAAGGGTAAAATCAAAACTACCAACCGAACCCCGCTCGGTGAGATCAAGGGCGAAAAACATGTTGAAAAAATTTATGATGCAAGGATACGTGAGGTAATCATTCCAAACCATCTAAATAAGTACTTAGATGAAAAAGGTAAGCCTAATTATGAAGCTGCATTTAGCCAGTCGGGAATAAAGCAACTCAATGAGAATATAGAAGTACTCAATGAGGGCAAACCACACGCCCCCATATACAAAGTCCCTTTGTTTGAAGTTGGTAGTAAGTTCCCTGTTTCTGAGGATGCAAAATCGCCTAAAAACCAAAAGTATGTTGAGGCAGATAAAGGCACCAACCTGTTTTTTGCCGTATATTGGAACGAAGAAAAGCAAAAAAGAAATTTTGAGACTGTACCACTCCACCAAGTAATTGTACATCAAAAACAGGTTGCCTCTTTGCCTACTGAACAACGAACCTCAGTACCGATTAAGCCGGAACTAGGTCTCTTCCTGTTTTCTCTTTCTCCAAATGACCTAGTTTACGTACCTACAGAAGAAGAGATAGAAAACCCACATTTAGTAGACCTTAAAAACCTTTCTAAAGATCAAACCAACCGTATCTATAAAATGGTAAGCTCAACAGGCAATGAGTGTCATTTCATTCCACATCATATTTCGAGGCTTATTATGAAATATAATGCTAAGCAAAAAGTCGGTGAATTTGGAAGTCTGAATAAGGCAGAGAAAGCTATAACGGGTGAAACAATTAAAGAGAAATGTTTAAAAATTCAGATAAACTCTCTAGGTAAGCTTAAAACTGAAAGAATCGCATAATTAGAGGACAACTTTAAGCTTTCCAAGGGTGTTTAAAAGAGCCTCTAAAGCCATAAAACAGAAGCACACATGCAAACAGAAAAGTTATATCATATTTATAACCATGCCAATGGTAGCGAAAACCTTTTTCGGGAGACAGAGAATTACCTTTACTTCTTACGGCAGTGGGACAAATACATTAGCCCAATAGCCGAAACCTTAGCTTACTGTTTAATGCCCAACCATTTTCATTGTTTGGTGCTAATAAAAAAACAAGAGGAGATTGAAGCAACTTTTGGAAAGTTCGAAACTTTCCAAAAGCTAGAGTACCTCTTGAGCAAACAGTTTGCTAATTTTTTCAGTAGCTACACACAAGCTTATAATAAAAGATACAATCGAAAAGGAAGCCTTTTCGCACCTAACTTCAAAAAGAAGGAAATTACCTCTAATGATTACATCACCAAGGTAATTGCCTACATACACACCAATCCAATCCACCACAGGTTTACCCAAGATTTAAGAAAGTGGAGCTTTACCAGCTATTCGAGCATGCTCTCTACTAACTCTACAAAATTAGCTCGGACAATGGTACTCGATTGGTTTGGTGGTAAGAAGCCATTCGAGGACTTTCACCAAGCTTATATAAACACGATTCCCGGTGAAGAAATGAATATTTAAAAAATAAGCTTTTCAAAAGCTTAGAGCTGTTGGAAAGTTCAAACGAATAAGCCTATGATAAAACGTACACTCTTATTTGGTAACCCGGCCCACCTTTCTACAAGAAAAGAGCAACTAGTAGTTAAGTACCCTGATGATGATCAAAAGAAAACCATGCCCATTGAAGATATTGGCGTAGTGCTTTTGGAGCATCCACAAATTACCATTACACACACGCTAATTAGCAAGCTCTTGGGTAACCAAGTTGCTATAATTACCTGCGATGCTCAACATTTGCCTCAAGGTTTAATGCTTAACCTGAATACCCATCATAAGCAGGTAGCTCAAATGCGACACCAGCTTTCGGCAACTCAAGTATTAAAGGATAGGCTATGGAAACAAACAATTCAAGCTAAAATAAAGAATCAGGCAGCACTGCTAAAAATGAATAACATTGCTGCTGAAAATATGGAGAGATGGGCCAGCAAGGTACAGAATGGCGACCCTGAAAACTTTGAAGGTCGCGCAGCAGCCTATTATTGGAAATGTCTATTTACTGATCTTATTCAAAACTTTAAAAGAGGGCGATATGAAGGTGAACCTAACAACTTACTCAATTATGGTTATGCCATTCTAAGGGGAGCCATAGCTAGGTCTTTAATGATTTCTGGGCTACTACCGACCATGGGTTATCACCATAGCAATCAATACAATAGTTATTGTTTAGCCGATGATCTAATGGAACCTTACCGTCCATTTGTAGACCAATTAGTTTTAGAATTGATAAGAACAGAAGATAGCTATACCGAACTGACACCGTCACTAAAACAAGACTTACTTAAGGTTCCAGTTCTCGATGTAATTATAAACAATCAATCCAGCCCGCTAATGTTAGCCGCTCAACAAAGCGCAGCTAGCTTAGCCAAGTGCTATAGTAAAGAAGAAAAAGCACTTAAACTTCCTAGCTTTTGAGTTTTGACAGGTTCAATCAATACAGAGTTATGTGGGTAATGGTATTCTTCGATTTACCAACCGAAACCAAAACAGATACAAAGAACTATCGCAAGTTTGTAGATGTACTGGAGAAAGATGGCTTCACTCGCTTTCAGTTTTCCATTTTTTTGCGTCACTGCCCAAGCATGGAAAATGCCAAAGTCCACATTAAGCGTATAAAACAAAACTTACCGCCTAAAGGGCATGTAGGAATCATGCATATTACCGACAAGCAATTCGGTATGATGGAGGTATATTTTTCTACCAAAAAAGAAGAAGTACCTCAACCAATTCAACAGTTAGAGTTGTTCTAGGATTCTGTTGGCTTACACTCCATTAGCTTCTGGAAAGCTTGAAACTTTCCAAAAGATCCAAAAAAACCCTGATTATCGTTAAAAACAACCAGGGTTTTACAGCCGTAATCAACAGGTTTTCAATTGTTTACGACAAGACATCTTCTTCTAAGATACAATTTGAAAGCTAGTCACAACACGGAACTAGTTTGAATCTGGCTTTCGATGCTTCTTCTAAGATACAATTTGAAAGCTAGTCACAACTACTGCTACAAAATCCATTTTATAGTCCTTCTTCTTCTAAGATACAATTTGAAAGCTAGTCACAACCATGGTTATGGAATTTGCAGTCTTCAACACTTCTTCTAAGATACAATTTGAAAGCTAGTCACAACATGAAGAGGTTCATAACCTTCTGAAAGATGCTTCTTCTAAGATACAATTTGAAAGCTAGTCACAACAGTTTACACCATATTGAATAGCTACGTCTTCTTCTTCTAAGATACAATTTGAAAGCTAGTCACAACTCTCAAACTGCTCTTTAATCCTTGCTGTTACTTCTTCTAAGATACAATTTGAAAGCTAGTCACAACGGCAAGTTGGGCAGGTCTATAATGCGCTCACTTCTTCTAAGATACAATTTGAAAGCTAGTCACAACGGAAGACTACTCAGGCCTGAAGACTGAAATCTTCTTCTAAGATACAATTTGAAAGCTAGTCACAACCATTATGAATTGAACCCTGTTCTATTATATCTTCTTCTAAGATACAATTTGAAAGCTAGTCACAACAGACAAAGTGGTTGAAGTCAATAAAGACGACTTCTTCTAAGATACAATTTGAAAGCTAGTCACAACGTGAGAAGCATATATGTGTGCTGATCGTTCCTTCTTCTAAGATACAATTTGAAAGCTAGTCACAACACTAAATGATGAAACCCAAGTAAACAGTTACTTCTTCTAAGATACAATTTGAAAGCTAGTCACAACCATTGCTGAAGTTGGTACACTCTAGCGAGGCTTCCTCTAAGATACAGTTTGAAAGACATTAACACTCCAACTATGACATTACTTTTAAAATTGAATCAGAGAATCAAATGAAACACATATCCATCTACTCTGTTCATATCTATATGCAAATGTGACTTTTTAGTCTTTGTGCGTCTAATCTTGATATTGATTTTATCTGGCTGCTTAAAACATTTTATGCCCAATACGCTGTCAAATTTATATATTGACCTTAAATGAAAGCTTTACTCTTTGCTATAGCCATACTTTGGCAATCCGTACTTTCTCCACTTAGCACAGATTCTACTGTGGTTCAACAAGAGGTACACCCCTTAATAGAAAAAGGAGGTGTTCCGGTAGATGCAGATTCAACCATATTCTTATTTAACGGTATTGGCCCTTACTCTTTAAATCAGCGAGTACAAAAGTTGAGAACTGAGTTAGAAAACCTAAAAAGCAATCAGCAAGATTTAAGAGAGTTTACTGTAAAGTATGAGGACCTTGTAAATGACATTATAGTACAAGAAAAAATTATACTAAGCATTAACGATGCTGATGCCAAAGCTTTAGGTCTAAGTCGCAGAGGAGCCACAGAATACTACTTAGAGCTAATTGAAAACTCTCTAAAGATTGAAGAGCCTGCATTCAGCAACATTCTCTTCGTAAATATAGCCATTGCCATACTGATTATAGTTGCGTTTATTTTTGGGCTTAAGTACTATAATAAGCTGTTCAGGCTCATCAGCATAAAAATACAGGCACAAAAAGGAGTAAAATTTAAAGGCTTCAGTGTAAAAGGTTACGAGCTTCTTACCCAGGAGAAACAAGTAGCTATTGCTACTTGGGGTCTTACTATTGTAAAATATGCCCTACTCCTGTTTTTGATTTACTTATTACTTCCCGCCATTTTTGGCTTATTCCCTTGGACAAGGGGCATTGCACAAAAACTAATAGGCTATGTGGTGCATCCGCTTACCAACTTGGGTATTAACATCCTCAACTACATACCTAACCTCTTATTCATTGTTGTAATTGTTATCATTCTAAGGTACTTCTTAAGAATGCTAGCCTTCTTTACAGAAGAGATTTCTAAAGGTAGGTTGGTAATTAATGGGTTTTATTCCGAGTGGGCAAAACCTACTTTTAACATAGTAAGAGGCATTATTATTGCGCTAGGCTTTGTAGGCATTTGGCCTCTTTTACCAATGTCTGACTCTAAGATATTTCAAGGAGTATCAACCTTTTTTGGTCTACTAGTTGCCCTTGGTGGTGCAGGAGCATTCTCCAATATTATTGCCGGCTTAGTAATCACTTACATGCGTTCGTTCAAAATTGGTGATAGGGTAAAAATTGGTGAAGTAATTGGCGATGTAAAAGAAAAGGCCCTATTAAACACCAAGGTCAAAACCATCAAGAATGAGATTATTACCATCCCTAACTCTCAAATGCTGAATAGCCATACTATTAACTATACTACAGCAAATGATGAGCAAGGACTTATTTTACACACTACTGTAACCATCGGTTATGATGTGCCATGGCGCCAAGTACAAGAATTGTTGGTAAATGCAGCACTGGCCACAGAACATGTAAAAAAGAAACCACTTCCTTTTGTACTACAAACGAGTCTTGACGATTTTTACGTGAGTTATCAGCTGAACGCTAGGACGAGAGAAATTCAAAAAATGGCCGTTATCTATTCTGAACTGCATAAAAACATTCAGGATAAATTTAATGAAGCTGGAGTAGAAATTATGTCGCCACATTATGGTGCGCATAGAGACGGAAACCAAAGCACTATTCCGCAGAAGTATCTGCCAGAAGACTATGAGGTGCCTTGGTTTAGAATTAAAAACAAAGAATGACGCTTAGAAAAAAGCTGTACATAATCATCTTCGGTACCGATACCCCAGCAGGGAAAGCTTTTGATGTTGCCCTACTTGTGGCCATACTTATTAGTGTACTTGCGGTAATGCTAGAAAGTGTACCTAGCCTAAACAACCGGTTTGGATATGTTTTCAAATATGCTGAATGGATATTCACTGTAGTATTCAGCCTTGAGTACCTCACTAGAATTTACGTAACTGACCACCGTAAAAAGTACATCTTTAGCTTCTACGGTCTAATTGACCTGCTTTCACTTTTACCTACCTATTTGAGCTTCATTTTTACAGGCACTCAATACCTATTAATCATTAGAGCATTGAGATTATTAAGAGTTTTCAGAATTCTGAAGCTTGGTAGGTTTGTTGGTGAAGGAGAGCAATTAGGAAGGGCATTAAAGGCCAGTAGGCATAAAATCACAGTCTTTATGGGTACTGTAGTTATGCTGGTGATTCTACTGGGTACCGTTATGTATTTGGTAGAAGGCAGAGACAATGGTTTTACCAGTATTCCACTGAGTATCTATTGGGCAATAGTTACGCTCACTACTGTGGGCTATGGAGATATTGCTCCGCAAACCATTTTGGGTCAGAGCATCGCCTCATTTGTGATGATTCTTGGTTACGCAATTATTGCTGTGCCAACGGGTATTGTCACTGTTGAGCTTCAAAAAGATAGAGAGAACCAGAAAAACAAAGCTTGCAAAAGCTGTAACTCAAAAGGCCATGACACTGAGGCCTTATATTGCAAATTTTGTGGTGAGAAGTTACCCGAGTGAAAAAAGAAGTTAAGCTAGATATTTATACTCCAGAAGAAGAATTGGCCAATGCTATAACTCATGGTATAGGCATTCTCGGAGCATTGGTAGCTTTTATTTACGTTTTACTTCAGCCAATTGAAAACACTGCTGTGTTTTGGAGTACTTCCGTTTTCTGCGCTACCGCATTCATTCTCTATTCTTCCTCTACCCTGTACCACAGTGTAAAATCTAAATCGAAGAAATTTCTTTTTAAGAAATTAGATCACATATCTATCTACCTGCTTATTGCAGGTACTTTTACCCCCTTCTGTTGGGGTGTTTTAGGAAACACATCGTTAGGAATTAATCTACTAATTGCCGTCTGGGCCATTGTCATTGCAGGTATTGTTTTCAAAATATTCCTTACGGGAAAGCTTGAGTTCATCTCACTGGCATCTTACCTCGGTATGGGCTGGTTAGGCTTTCTTATGTTCGATGAAATTGCCGAAATCCTTTCTCAAGAAGTAGTGAATATGATGCTTTACGGTGGAGTCTCCTATACCGTTGGTGTGGCATTCTACCTAATGCGTAAACTAAAATACCATCATGCTATTTGGCACCTGTTTGTTTTAGGTGGAACTGGCTTCCATATGTATGCCGTGCTAAAGTATGTGGTGGCTTAACTACTCATACTGAACATAATTCTCCCACTTCTCCATTACCGCTGTAAAGTCCTCTGGCAATTCTGAGTTGAACTGTATAAACTTCTTAGTTTTAGGATGAATAAAGCCCAATGACTTCGCATGAAGTGCCTGGCGAGGCATCAACTTAAAAGCATTTTCAACAAATGACTTGTACTTCGAAAACTGAGTTCCCTTCAATACCTGATTTCCACCATAGGTAGCATCATTGAACAAAGGATGCCCCAAATGCTTCATGTGTGCACGAATCTGATGAGTTCTACCAGTTTCCAGATTACACTGAATAAGCGATATGTATCGAAGGTCTTTCAAAAGCTTATAGTGAGTTATAGCGTTGCGCCCTCTTGAGCCATCTTCGATAGCCACAGTTACTCTTCTATCTTTTTCACTTCTGCCTAAATGGACATCTACAGTACCCATCTCCTCTTTCGGTACACCCCAAACTAAGGCGTAGTAGGTTCTTTCAATGCTGTGATCGAAGAATTGCTTGGCCAGACTACTCATGGCCTTTTCGGTTTTGGCAATTACCAGAAGGCCAGAAGTATCTTTATCTATTCTGTGTACCAAGCCTGGTCTACCATCATTTCCGGGCATGGTTGGCAACTGCTGAAAATGGTAAGTCAGCGCATTCACTAATGTCCCTGTCCAGTTATTGTAGGCAGGATGCACCACCATTCCAGCCTCTTTATTGACAACTAAAATGTGGTCATCTTCAAAGACAATGTTGAGTGGAATATTCTCAGGAACAACATCTGTATCGCGTGGTGGCTCCGGAAGCTCAACAATAATTTCATCGCCAGGGTGCACCTTATAGTTAGGCTTTACCTCACTACCATTTACTTTCACAAAGCCATCTTTTATGCCCTGCTGAACCTTATTTCTGGTAACGTTAGGCAACCTATCCATCAAGAATTTATCGATTCTATACGGTTCCTGCCCTGGGTCGCACACCAAACGGTGATGCTCAAATAACTCGTCCTGCTCTTCCATTAGTTTGCAAATTTAGATCAATAATTGGGATTTGTCGAAAGGCGTAACTCAACCTAACTTGCACCATGGATTTTTCGCAGATCAATGAACAGCTTCCAATCGAAAGGTTTCAGCACCCTGTTGCCACGGAAAACCAAATTGACCTGCGTATTTTAAGGCTTGACAAAACTCACGGAGAAATTTCTGGCAATAAATGGTTCAAGCTCAAATACAATTTACTTGAAGCCAGAAATCGAGGCATCAACAAACTCCTCACTTTCGGTGGAGCCTATTCCAATCATATTTATGCTGTGGCTGCTGCGGCTAAGCTATTCGACTTTCAAAGCATTGGCATTATTCGGGGTGAAGAGCACATTCCGCTAAACCCTACATTACAGTTTGCAACAGATGCTGGAATGCAATTGCACTATGTGGATAGGGAGAGCTATCGCAAAAAAACAGAAGAGCACTTCATAAATCAATTAAAAGCGGAGTTCGGTGAATTCTATCTCATACCTGAAGGTGGAACTAACAGATTGGCTATTCAAGGGGCCGCTGAAATTCCTAGCCTAATACCTGAACCTTACGATTATTATTGCCTTGCTGTCGGTACAGGAGGAACTATTGCAGGGCTTATTTCAGGAATGAAAGGGCAAGTAAACATCATTGGGTTCAGCTCTTTGAAAGGGTCTTTTTTACAAGATGAAGTAGCCAACTTACTTCAAAGCTTCGGGCATGAAAGCCTTCACAACTGGTCAATCCAAACCGAATATCATTTTGGTGGATATGCCAAGACCAAACCCAACTTAATAGATTTTATTAAGGCATTGGAAGAGCAGTTTGAGCTGAAGCTAGAGCCCATTTACACAGGAAAAATGCTTTATGGTATACTAGATATGATTGAAAAGGGACAGTTCGAAAAAGGAAGTAAAATTCTTGCCATCCATACTGGGGGCTTGCAAGGAAGGACAGGTTTCGGCCTTTAGCTCATTAAATCTTCAAACACTTCTTTAAGTTTCGCGAAAGGTTTAACCGTTACATTTCTCCCTTTCAAGTCTAATCCTTTAGTGTTGAATTTAGAAATATAGATTTCTGTGAACCCTAGTTTTTCGGCTTCAGCTATTCTGCTTTCAATACGATTGACAGCCCTAATTTCTCCACCTAATCCGACCTCTGCTGCAAAAGCCACTTTATCTGAGATAGAAATATCATGATACGCACTCACCAGAGATGCACAAACGGCTAAATCTAGTGCTGGTTCATCAATTCTGATTCCTCCTGCCACATTCAGAAATACATCTTGGGCTCCAAACCGCAAACCTCCACGCTTTTCTAGTACTGCCAAAAGCATGTTTAATCGCTTGGCATCAAAGCCTGTTGAACTTCTCTGTGGCGTGCCGTAAGTTGCAGAACTCACCAACGACTGAATTTCTATCAGTAGGGGCCTGTTCCCTTCAATGGTTGCACCAATCGCAATTCCTGTTAGGTCATCTGCCTTTTGAGAAATCAGAATTTCTGATGGGTTCGATACCTGGCGAAGACCTTCAGTTTGCATTTCGTAAATACCCAATTCAGAGGTAGATCCAAACCTGTTCTTCACCGTTCTCAAAATTCGATATGACAAATGGCGGTCGCCTTCGAATTGCAAGACCGTATCTACCATATGCTCCAATACCTTCGGGCCAGCAATGCTTCCTTCTTTGGTAATATGACCAATGAGGAAAACAGGAGTTTGTGTCTCCTTAGCGAACTTCATTAGCTCACCTGTACACTCCCTAACTTGAGAAACAGAACCTGCAGCACTTTCTATTCTTTCTGTGTGTAAAGTCTGGATAGAATCAACTATTAGTAAATCAGGCTTTACATTTTTTATTTGGGAGAAGATGTTTTGTGTATTAGTCTCTGAAAGTACAAAGCATTGATCGGTCTGAATTCCGATTCTTTCAGCACGCATTTTTATCTGCTGCTGACTTTCCTCTCCACTAACATATAGCACTTTTTTCTTTCTAGCAGCTAAGGCCAACTGAAGCATTAATGTAGACTTTCCAATGCCTGGTTCACCTCCAATTAGTACAAGCGAACCCGCAACAATGCCTCCTCCAAGTACTCTGTTTAACTCCTTATCGTAAGTGACTAATCGTTCTTCAGAGCTATTCTCTACTTCACGAATATTGATAGGTTTTGGCCTAACCGATGGACCTGATTCTTCGCGCCAGCTATCTTCTTCTTTCTTGCCTTTAGAAACCACCTCTTCAGTGTAGGTATTCCACTCGTTACAGGATGGACATTTACCGATCCACTTGGCGGAAGTAGCACCACAATTTTGGCAGATAAATACTGATTTGGTTTTGGCCATAAGGCAAATTAGCTAAGTAATTCCGATATATCTTCTGTGGTTAACTTCTTAATGAAGCTTTCTTCTGTGGTAATCAAGTCATTGGCCAACTTGAGCTTGTTCTTCTGAAGTGCTAAAATCTTCTCTTCCACCGTATTGCGTGTAATGAACTTATACGTGAAAACAGTATTAACCTGACCAATTCTATGTGCTCTGTCTACGGCTTGTTCTTCAATGGCTGGGTTCCACCATGGATCTAGCAAGAACACATAGTCTGCCTTGGTGAGATTCAATCCCAAACCACCCGCTTTCAAGGAAATAAGGAAGACTTTTATGTCTTCATTATTCTGGAATTTCTCTACCTGACCTTGTCGGTCTTTTGTAGAACCATCGAGGTAAGTGAAGTCTACTTTTCGATCTTCCAAAAACTCTTTTACAATGGAAAGATGCTTCACAAACTGACTGAATACTAGAATCTTGTGGCCTTCACTAATGGCCGATTCAATCATGTAGGTGATATCTTCCAACTTACCCGAACCCCCTTCAAAATCTGGTTCAACCATTTTAGGGTGATTGGCAATTTGCCTCAACTTGGTTAAGCCCTGCAATAACAGCAGCTGCGATTTTTTGATACCGCTTTTCTCTATGGTATCAAGAATTTGGTTCCTGTAGTGCGATTTTACCTCCTCATATTTCTCCTCTTGCTCTGGAGTCATTTGGCTGTACTTCACACTCTCGAACTTCTCAGGAAGATCTCTTGCCACTTGCGATTTTTGCCTTCTCAGAATAAATGGCTTGATAATGACATTGAGCTTTCTGGTTTTATCAATGTCTCCACGTTTTTCAATTGGCTGCTGAAACTCGTTCTTAAAATATTTAGCTGCACCTAACAAGCCTGGGTTAATGAAGCTCATTTGTGACCACAGGTCGAAGGTGCTGTTTTCCAGCGGAGTACCCGTAAGAATAAGGCGATGCCTGGACTTAAGCTCGGTTACGCACTTAGCGATTAGTGAGTCTGGGTTTTTAATGGCCTGAGACTCGTCTAGTATCACATAATTGAAATAGTAAGAAGATAAAATATCTATGTCTATTCGTGTGATACCATAGGAAGTAACGACTAAATCATAATTAGCGAATTGTTCTGCGTTTTTATCACGGTTGGTTCCAGTGTAGACCAAAACCCTAAGATTTGGTGTAAACTTAGAGGCCTCAATCTGCCAATTGTAGATCAAGGAGGTTGGCATGACTAACAAAGAGGCCTGACCAGAAGCGTGCTCTGTTTGAGCCTGCAAAAGTGCCAGAGTTTGTACGGTTTTACCCAAACCCATATCGTCTGCCAAACAGCCACCGAAATTGTATTCAGATAGAAAACGCATCCAGTTGTAACCAGCTTTCTGATAAGGCCTTAAGGTGCCATTAAAGGCAGCCGGCATTTCGTAGTCTTCTATTTCTTCAAACTCCTGAAGTTTTTGCAGCTTCCTATCCATAGTGACCTGCGCTAAACTTCCGCTTTGAAGGTCCTGAATAAGGGAAAGGTGATGCTTTCTTAGTTTCAGAGTAGACTGATCGTCTGTTTCTTCCATAAACGCGAAAAGCTCTGCATAGTCTTTAATCCATGCCTCTGGAATAACCGCTATTTCTCCATTAGGTAGTTTAACCTCGCGTTTATGTTTGTTGATAAGTTTTCTTAGCTCTTGGAAAGTGATTTCAAATTCACCGAATCGAACAGTAGCCTTAATATCGAACCAATCGATACCTTCTTCCACCTTAATCTCGATCTTAGACTCTCCAACAAAGTATTTTTTCCTCTCTGTATCAGTTTGCTGAACCTCTATTCCGAAGTCATGTAAAAAATCAGCGTTTTCATTTAACCAGTTGAAAGCCGTTGCTCTTGGCAAAGTGGCTCTTCCATTCTGAAACTTTAAGCCTCTTTTACTAAGCTCCTGCACCATTTCAACCTCAACATTTGCATTCCTATTCACCTTATGGAAAATATAGGAGCCATTGCTTTTTTCTAGCTTAACAGAGGCTAGAGGCTGTTTTTCGTAGTTAAATTGATACGGGCCGTATTTAAACGCCAGCTTAAAGAGAATCTTAGAATCATCATCTTCGGACTGGGTACTCTGCCCGTTATTATCAAAGAGTGTTCCATTAGTTGTTTGCACAAGCTCAGAGAAATTAATAACCGGTTGAGTTGGGTATTTCTCTGCATTTATTTCGAACCCCTTGGCATAGACATCGAAGCTAGCCACCAATTGAGTCACAAACTTCTGGTAGTAAGTTTCTTCTACCTTCTGCGGAATAACAATAAACTTCTTATTGAGGAAGGGCTTTAGCTTATTGCCATCTACATTTTTCTCAAAGCTTATGAGTTTATCTTTTACAATAAGCCAAGCAGGTTCAAGACAAACCAAATATGAGTTATTGTATTGCCATTCTAGCTTTTCGCCTTGCAGCTTAATGGTGGGAAAGTAATGAGTATTATCATCGTTTCTCCTAAAATGGAAAAGTACCGTTGCCTTTTCTTCTACCCAATGAATTTGCTTCCAGGCAGGCTCTCCATCTCGACCCATCTCAAAGATCATTTTTCCCTTCAGTAGGTCGAGAATTTTGGCTCTTCTCGTCTCTAAATACAGTTCAATAGACTCTTGAAGAACCTTATCTCCGCGCTCTTTATCATAAACCTTAAAGAAGAACTCGTCTGGTTTTACCTTCTTCTTGTAGAACTTGAGCACAACAGAATCTTGCTGCATCTCATCCATCAGTTTGATGAGCTTATAATCGTTCTCATCACAACCAGACTCGAACTCTCTGGCGTTTTTCGATGAAATGTTTTGATGCTGTAAAGTAAGTCGACCTTTCTCATCTAATTGAACCACAAATGATTCAAAGAGATACCCAAGGTATTCGTGTTGATAAAGGGAGTAGATTAACTGAAAGGGTTGAGCTGTAGATACCTTCATTTTTGCATTGACCGACTCGCAAATTAAGCCTTTTAGTCCATTCTCAAAAAGAGAAAAATGATGTATTGCGAATTAATCGAGAAACTCGATAGGATTAACCTTGGAGGCCAAAAGAGCTGGCCTATATGAGGTAACAATAGTGATAAGCGTAATGCTGACGGCCACTAGCGCAACATCTGTCCAAACTATCTTTACAGGGTAAGCCTGAACCACTGCATTTGCCATGCCCAAACCAACCAAGCCGTAGCGGTCTTGCAAGTAGCAAAGTAAAAGGCCTAACACCATTCCAAAGAAGGCACCAATAAAGGCAATGAGAATTCCTTGTTTTAAGAAGATCTGCCTGACCATTTTCGTAGGTGCGCCAATGGCATAGAGTACAGACATATCTCTCCTTTTTTCTATTGCTAACATTGAAAGAGAGAAGAAAATGTTGAATGAAGCAATGAGGGTGATGAAACTTAACGCAAGATATGTGAAGAGCTTTTCTACCTTAACCGCATTCATAATCTCACTGTGCTGTTGGTCGCTATTGAGAATGGCAAACTTATCTCCTACAATACCTTCTAAAGCCTCTTCAATCTTATCGGCATTAGCATCTGAAGTAAAGTAAACTTCTAAAGCAGTGTAACGATTCTTATAGTCTAATACCTCACTGGCTGCTTCAAACGAAGTTAAAAGAAGCTTTTCGTTAAGCACTTCATCAATATTTACCTGGGCAGCAGGTCTAAGTCTAACTCTTCTCACCGAATTGGTACTTGGCAATGCTCCGGGCCTCAAATTTTTAGGGTAAATAAGTTCGATCTCATAAGCTCCAGTTTCTATCAGAGCCCCTAACTCGTAGTACAACCCTGCGCCAAGAATAGCACTGTTTCTACCTTTATCATCTCTAACTTCAAGGTTGCCACGAACCAAAAATGTATCTAGCTTATTGGTTTCAATGAACGATTGCTCTACACCTCTTAACTGCACCACCGCTTGCTGATCTCGGTGAATGGCCACAGCATTGTCTTCGATTATTCTTGAATAAGATTGTATTCCTTGAACCTGCTGAATCTGGCCTAATTGCTCATCTGTTAAAGAAAACGACTTTCCTTCTAGAGGTACAATCTTGAAATCAGCATCATATGTGCTATAAACCCCTCTGAGAACTTCTCCTAATCCGTTGAAAACTGACAGCACTACGATAAGCGCCATAGTACCTATTGCCACCCCAAACATGGAAATCCAAGAAAGCACTTGAATGAAGTTTTTCTTTTTAGTGGTAGTAAAGTACCGCTTAGCTATAAACGTGGAGACATTCAATCTTCTTCGTCCGTTGGGTCTAGATCAGGAATATCCAATGAATCAATGAGTGAGTCTAGCTTTGAGGCTTGTTCTGCAGTGCTGTCTAAGAAGAAAGCTATTTCAGGAACAATTCTTACCTCTTTGCCTATAGCTCTTCCTAAAGCTCCACGCACCTTAGACTTATTCTCTTCAATAAAACTCACAACCTCATCGGAATGAAGAACTGGAAATACACTCACAAAGATTTTAGCAAACCCGAGATCAGGGCTCATTTCAACATCTGTTATGGTAACCAACTTACCCGAGAACTGTGCTGAAAATTGAAGATGGAAGATTTTGCTAACCTCCTCTTTAATTAGTTTTGAAAATTTTTGCTGTCTTTTTGTAGCCATTGCACAAATATCTGATTTATTGATTGATTTTCCTTCCTTTGCATTTTATACCTTAGCTCGTAGTTAAATTAAGACCATTGCTTAGTTATTTTCGACAAAATGACCCCTTTAGAATATTCGGACTGATTGTCTTATTGTTTCTAACACGGCTCTTCTTTTTTCTGGCTATAGGTACAGAAGCGACTTTCGATCAAATTAAGCTTAATGGTATAGAAACCTACTTTAACGAGGGTGCTGGCCCTCTGTTTCAACTTCTCTCGGCAGGTCTTTCTTTTATACTCAGCAACGCTTATCTCAATGCATCTTTTGCAGCATTGATTATTTTGTGGAATGCTACCTTGTTGAACGCTCTCCTCATAAGAAACTCGGCTTTTGAGGATAACTCTTTTATTCCTTCAGCACTGTACGTTATTCTTATCTCTTTTAATTCAGACAACTTCTTTCTGACTTCCCAACTTTTAGGCACAAGCTTTCTGCTGATTGCCTTCTTATTCTTGCATCAACATTTGAGGTTCAGAAACAGTGACGAAAAAATTCTAAGCATAGGGAGCACTTTGGCTTTAGCCAGTCTATTTCATATTCCTTATATCTGGCTTCTTGTCCTTATTCTCATCCTATTCCTATTCTATTCTGGAACGGTTGGCAGGAGGTATTTACTACTGGTTTGGGGTCTTGCTATGGTCTTGCTACTAGCCTGGCTACCTTTCCTTTATCTAGAAAAAGGTTCTGACTTCTGGGTTCTGTTTTACAAAGGTCTTTCAACCTTTCAGTTTAATAGTACATGGCTTATAAACATAGGTATAGCATTAGCTCTTCCTTTGCTAATAAGCCTGAAAACTAGTGCTAGCAATTTAGCTGGAATGGGAATGACAAACCTACAAATTACGGTGAAGCGAGTTTTTACTTGGATAGGCCTGTTCGGAATATTACATGTGCTCTTTCTTTCTGGAAATTCAGCAAGCAGCACAAACCTGTTGATTGTGTCTTTAAGTTACTTTTTAACAGAACACTTACTGAATACAAAGAAAAAGTGGATGGCTGAACTAACTTTCAGCCTAGTTATCCTACTTATATTCGTAATGCTTTATGTAGGGCCGCTTTACTGACAAGCGATCTTTCCTACTCTTCTTTGGTGTCTACCTCCTTCAAAATCAGTATTCAAGAAAGTATCAACAATTTCAGAAGCCAAATCGAAATCAATAAATCTGGAAGGTATACAAACTATATTAGCATTGTTATGCTGGCGAGCCAATGCCGCCAATTCTGTATTCCATACTAATGCACCTCTAATATCCTGATGTTTGTTCACGGTCATACAAACTCCATTACCACTACCGCAAATAGCAATACCTAATTCAAGGTCACCCTTTTCAACAGCTGTAGCCATTGGGTGCACATAGTCCGGATAATCAGTAGAAGCGTCTGAGTCTGGACCAAAGTCAGTCACATCGAACCCTTTACTTGATAGAATTTTCTTAAGCTCTTCTTTGTATTCGAAACCTGCATGGTCTCCTCCAATTCCTATTTTTCTCATGATTCGTATAGTTCTTTGTCCCTTCTCTTATTTACTCTCTTAGATATGATGATGCTTATTTCATATAGCCCAGATAAAGGCAATGCAATAAGTATTTGACTGAAAACATCGGGCGGTGTTATAACGGCAGAAACCACTAGAATAACTACAATAGCGTGCCTTCTAAATCGCTTCATTAGTTCTGGAGTTACAATACCCGCTTTTGAGAGCATGTAAGAAGCTACTGGCAATTGAAACATTAAACCACAAGCTAAAGCCAAGGTAGAAACTGTACCAAGAATATTAGAAACGTCTGGGATGTTCCGAATTTGATCACTTAGTTGATAGTTGTATAGAAAGTTTATACTTAGTGGAGTTACAATGAAGTAGCCGAATGATACTCCCATGAGAAAAAGGAGAGTTACTACTGCAACAACACCTCTAGAGGCCTTCTTTTCATTAGATCTTAAGCCTGGCTTCACAAATCTCCAGATTTCCCAAAAAGTATAAGGAAAGGCTAAAACTAAGCCTGCCACAAAAGAAGATTTAATATGAACCAAGAACTGACCTTGTAAGGTTCTATTTTGAACCTCAATTCGCATATCATCTATACACAAGGCAGATGAACCAATTAAATCTCCTATTTCACAAAGCTTTCGGTACGTCCAAAAGTCTGAATTAGTTGGCCCCATCACGAGAACATCCCAGAAGAAGTCTTTCGCGATAAAAGCCAGTACAGTGAATACCACAATGGCGAGAACTGATCGCACTAGGTGCCATCTTAGCTCTTCCAGATGATCCAGAAAGCCCATTTCCTTCTCATCTTCATCAAAAAGTTGATCTAGTGCCAATTATGCTTTGAATAAAGGATAGGTACCCATCCAATCGTTAACTTCTTTCCTTACTGAGGCAAGGCTTGCTTCATTTTCAGGAGCAGCCAGTACCTTATCTATTAAGTCTACTATTCTCTCCATATCTGATTCAACAAAGCCTCTAGTGGTTATAGCTGCTGTGCCAATTCTCATTCCAGAGGTAACAAAAGGTGACTTATCATCGAATGGCACCATATTCTTGTTAATAGTGATATCTGCTTGACCAAGCGCTGCTTCAGCCAATTTTCCACTCAATCCCTTAGACCTAAGGTCTATCAACATCAGGTGATTATCTGTTCCTCCAGATATTAGATCATATCCTTTCCTTACAAAAGATTCGGCCATTACCTGAGCATTCTTTTTCACCTGAATAATGTAAGACATATAGTCATCACTCAAAGCTTCTCCAAAAGCTACAGCCTTCGCTGCAATAACGTGCTCTAGTGGGCCGCCTTGAGTTCCAGGGAAAACACCACCATCTAATAATTGAGACATCATCTTTACCTGACCTTTTGGAGTAGAATGACCCCAAGGGTTTTCAAAATCCTCTCCCATCATAATTAAACCTCCTCTAGGTCCACGGAGGGTTTTATGAGTGGTGGTGGTTACAATATGACAATGCTCAAGCGGATCATTCAAAAGACCACGAGCAATTAATCCTGAAGGATGAGAAATATCAGCCAACAGAATAGCTCCAACAGAATCTGCTATTTCACGAAGCCTCACATAATCCCAGTCTCTACTATATGCCGAGGCTCCACAGATAATCATCTGAGGTTTTTCCTTTTTAGCAGTTTCTTCTACCTTGTTCCAATCGATAAGGCCTGTCTCTTTTTCTACACCATAGAAGAATGGTTGATAGAGTTTTCCAGAAAAGTTTACTGTTGATCCGTGGGTTAAATGCCCTCCGTGAGATAGGTCGAAACCTAAGATTTTATCGCCTGGGTTCAAACAGGCTAACATAACAGCAGCATTGGCCTGAGCTCCAGAGTGTGGTTGGACATTAGCCCAAACCGCTCCGAACAACTCCTTAATTCTATCTATGGCAATGTTTTCTACTTCATCTACAACTTCACAACCGCCATAATATCTTTTACCCGGTAAGCCTTCAGCATACTTATTTGTGAGCACTGAACCCATTGCATGCATTACATCATCAGAAACAAAATTCTCAGAAGCAATAAGCTCGATACCTTTTGTTTGTCTTTCCTTTTCTTTGCTGATTAAATCAAAGATTAAACTGTCTTTGGCCATTTTTAGATGTTTGTGCCAAAAATAGCTGATGGCTATTGAATTAACAATTGATAGAAAGCAAGTTATTGAACAGAACTAGGCTTGCTTGTATTTCTGTTGCTTTAAACTTAGCACTTCGAAGATAGAACCTATCACTTGGGCTTGAGTAAATGGTTTTCCGATGTAACCATCAAGCTTATGATTCTTGATGCCCTCCATTACCTCATCGTAAGAAAAGGTAGTATAAGCCATAATAGGAATTGGGGATGAGTGAAACTTCTCGGTTTCGCGAATTAGGTCTGTAGCCTTAAATCCATCTATAACAGGCATATGTAAATCCATCAGAATTAAATCAATCTTCTCCTGATTATAGACTTTCAGCCCTTCTTTAGCAGAAATTGCTCGAAAACAAGTGGCTCCGAATTTTGAAAGCGTTTTTTCAGCTACAATAAGGTTAATGGGACTATCGTCTACGATAAGAACATTTTGCTCAGCTAAAATCGAGGCAGACTTAGACTTCTTCAGTTGTTGAGCTCCTCCATCAGTCTCTTCGAGAGACTGAATTTTGTTATCAATTAAGTAGTACGATCGCATTCCCATAACTTCACCCTTGTATCAATTAGTGATTGGAAAAAGCAATTGTCACCCATTTCCAACAAATTATTTTTAACTTTCTCCCGAGATATAATCATACCCAGATTTGTTATTCTCATTAGTAGTAATTTTCTATAAAAACCTATGCCTGAAAAAAATTTGAAAAAATTTCACTCTCCTTTGGGTGACATTTCAACTTTAAAATCACTAAAGAGAAGAGAGCATGAGTGAAAACTCGTTGATCTTGCGGCTTAAAGCTGGTGATAAGGAAGCCCTAGAGGAAATTTATCGGAAGTTTCGACCAAGTTTCATCAAATGGATTACTTACTCACATAAATGTAGTTACGAGCAGGCAATTGACATTTTTCAATACGCCATTCTCTCCTTCTATGAAAACGTTCTAGAAGATGTAATCGAGGAAATGAATGACGCTGGAATAAAAACTTATTTGTATTCCATTGGCAAAAACAAGCTGTTATCCGACTCTAGAAGAGACTCTAAACTTTCTTTTAACGAAGAATATGAAGATCATCTTCTTCTAGAAGAGCTTGATGAGACCCAACAAGATTCCGATTCAAAAATTAATCAGATAAAAAGCGTTATTGAAAACCTCCAAAACCCGTGTGCTGATATTTTAAGACTGTTCTACTTTAACAATCTTTCTAACGATGAGATCGCTGAAATACTAGGTTACAAGAATGGGAACACGGTGAAAAACTTGAAGTACAAGTGCATTCAAAGAATTAAGAGACTGTTACAATAAAGACATGAGTGATTTTGAATTGATTGAAGAATATCTATCCGGAAAGCTTTCTCCGGAAGAGAAACGTAAGTTTAGAAGTAGGCTTCTGAACGATCCTGCATTCAATCAAGAATTTCAGGAATTAAAAGAAATTCGTCTTCAAGTAAGGCAAAGCGCTCGCAACGACATTAAATCCTTTTTCGATGGAATTGAGACCTCTATCGAAAAAGGTAAAACAACCAAAGATCAGACTGTTATGAAAAAAGTAATTTCAATTGCTGCTAGCCTTGTGCTAATAGCTGCCATTAGCTACATTGGGCTAAGAGACTTTAATAGCCCTCCGTCAAATCAAGAGCTTTTTAATCAACACTTTACTTCTTACAATAGCCTTACAGGCCAAGTAAGGGGTACTGCTGAAGAAAATTTATCTTTAGAAGATAAAGCATTCATGGCTTTTGACGCAAAAGACTTTTATGCATCAGAGGAAATGTTAACCTCTTTAGTAGCTGCTGAACCAAGTGCTATGAACTATTTCTACTTAGGAGCTAGTCAACTTGAACTCGGAAAAGCAGAAGAAGCCATCAAAAACTTAAATACCGTAATCAACAACTATTCTGGATTTAAAGCACAATCTGAATGGTATCTTGCTTTAGCTCACTTGAAAAATAATGATGAAGACGCTACGATAGGTTCTTTAGCCAATGTTATTACTAGAGAATCTGAGTATAAAGAGAAAGCAAAATCTCTTCTAGAAGAAATGGGATACACTCTCAATACAGATGATATGGATAGTGGTCCTGTAATTATTGTTGTAAGAAAGCCTCCAGGGAACCCTGACGCTCAAGATGATGCACCTGATGGCTCTAGCAATTTTGATGAGGATACCCGTGGTCGTAGATTATTCCAGTATGGAATAGTTTCAGATATGGCTGGTGAAAAAAGTTACAGCTTTATGACAGATCAGCCTATCGATAACTTAGGAGAAGGTGATTTAGCACTATTTGTAGTTGTCGAAAGAAAATTCAGAAGGTTCAGAGGAAGATCTGGAGATGGACTTGATGGAAGAGCTTTTATCCTAGATAAGTATTAAGATACTCTCTAATCACACACATGCACGCGAGAAAAGGAGTCCTATTGGATTCCTTTTCTTTTTTTATACCAAAAGATCATGATAATCAGAATTGAAGCACTAGCCATTAATAAAATAGCCAAGCCTAAATTCCTCTTTAAAAAACTCTCCTCAAACTCTATATTCTGACCAAGGTGAATAAAACTAGCCCAATAATAAGGGTGACTTAAATATGAATCGCCTTCTTTAATGTAATCTAATTTCACTTGACGGAGCGATGAATTCAAATCTAATCCATTGTTTAAAAAATTATTATAGAAGTCAACCATTTGTGAAGAGGTAGTTCTATCATTAACCTCCCAAAGGCTCATTACAATATTAGGTACACCCACAATAGCAAACCCTCTTGCAATACTAAATGTCCCTTCTCCTGATTCAATTTGACCCTTGCCGCTTTCACAAGCACTGAGAACAGCTAATTGAGCTCTTATATTTGCTAAGTAGAGTTGGTTAGTGTTTAAAACACTGTCTTTACCATTAAAAATTAGACTAGATTGAAACCTATTTGAGCTATCCGCTTTTCCGTGTACTGCCAAATGAATTATGTCATAGTCTTTGGCATCGGACAGAAATCTTTCTCTAGAGCCTTCAGCTCCTAAATAATAGTCTCCGTCAAAACTAGCGTCTAAGAACTGAATCTCCCTTTCTGTCCCTGGCAGAGATGATAAGCTTGACGAGCCGGAGTTTGTGTTCAAAGACTCACTAAAGCCCATACCCAATATTTTGGATTCCTTTTTAATAGAAGATCTTTCACTTTCTTTTCTATTAGAAGAAATCAGATATCGAATATTGAAGGACTTGATCAGATAGTCAAAGTCCCAATAAGTTTTGCCCTCACCATTGTCTTGCAAAAATGCCTCAAACGGTACTCTTGTAAGGAATTCATCAGGAACTATTATCAACTCATTGACAGACCCAGACATTTTCTCGAGTGTAGGCTCTAATAAACGCTTATACAGGTTATATGCATATTTCCGGTAGTCAGTTAAGTCTGTTTCGAAACGCTCATAATCGGGTGGGGTTGATACAATCTCTAAAAAACCTTCTAAACTCTCTTCCAGCAGTTGATCATTGGATGTTTTATCGAAAAATATATCTCCTTCATTATTCAAGCCAAAGGCAAATACATTCTTTTGACCATAGAAATACTCAATTAAAATAGACCTATCCTTTATATCTGGAGCGATAATAGCCGCTGACTTTTCTGAACCATTCAATTCAAAATTTTCTGAAATACTATCTCGCAAAGACTCTGTTTGAGTTTCAAGGTTTATTATTTGATCGCTTAATCTCAATACTGAGTCACCAGTAACTGAGTTATCTAAAGCATTATAGAGCTGCACCTTAAGGTTTTCTAGCCTAGCCGAGCTTTTATAATATTCTTCTTTTAACCCAAGGGGAATATCAGAGCTTGTAAACTCCTTGTAGTCTTTTTCTTGTTCTAAAAAAAGGTTGGACTTACTTCTTTGAGCATACTCAAAGGCTCTTCTGGCATATTTGTTCTCCCCTGTGAGTCGATATAACTTAAAACAAGCCTCTATACCCGTCTCATACATATCTTTAAAGAACTGACTCAAAAAGAGTTTCCCATCAGACTTATATAGATCCTCTCTATTTGCTCTTATTTTCTCATCAGTTTTATCGACATACTCAATTACCGACTCAAGTGATCTTTGTTGATTTTGACCACCATTATTTAATATGGCACTAGACTTCTTTTTTAGTAAAGTCAGCGACTCTAAAGAAAAACGTGAAATGCTATCTGTTTTGGGAAACTCCAATATAGGATCAGTATATTTCAACTCTGTATTCCTAAGGGCACTATCATAACTAATAAGGGCGTCTTCCCATTGACCCTCCTGTACATAAAAGTCTCCGATATATCGATAGCAATTGATTAATGCTGTGCTAGGGAATTCTACAATTCCCTTCATTTCATCTAAAGACTTGCGATAATTCTCAAGGGCTAATTCTCTTTTTTCAAGTCTATAGAGATTAATTCCTACATTTAAATAGGCAGTCGCTCGCGCTATTTTATGGTTTCTCTGTGACTGCTCATCAAAAGAAGAAACTTTTACGTTCAAAAACTCCTGAAAATAAGAGAGAGCCCTTTCATGATCTCCAATCTCCTCATGAATTAGACCCGCTAGAGAGATCATAGTTAGATAAGAACGTGGATTAATTCTACTTTCATTAGATTGGAGGTATTCCTCAACAATTTGAAGTGATTTCAAAAATTGATCTTTATTAAACAGAGCTAAAGCAAGATCGAAGTACACTTCTGCGTATCTATCCTTATTTTTAATTTTCGATCTATTCTGATTAAAAAACTTATAATTGCTAATAGCGTAAGCTAAGGCAATTTCATATTCTCCCTTTTGAGTATAGATATCTGGATAGTCTTCTAATAAATATATAAGCCTCTGTGGGTTTGGATCCTTCTTTTGCTCTTCACTCTCCCAATCAAAGCGGATATCTATATATTTCTGTACGGTATCAATACTCTTGTTGGAATACAGGTAACCATAAAACTTGTACTCTAACAAGTCTCTATACTTTGAACTATCATAAGATTCAGACTTCTGGTAAAGAATCTGAGCAGAATCTAAATAGTCAGTAGCCCTATAAAAATCTGAACCCACATGAGCCACTTGACCATATGATAAGTATGTTTTGAACCATAGAAAGTTTTCGATTGGTATTTCATTTCTAAGCAACACCGAGGCCTGATCCAGACTATTGAAAGCTGTATCCACTGGATAGATTATTCTTTCTATATCAGCTTTTTCTATTAGTGCATTAATAGCCAACTCATAATTACCAGCATCTTTAGCAGAATTATAAATGGAATTGTACTCCTCGATTGTAGCCAAATAATTTGTTATCGCCTCGTCTGTGCGCCCCTTGCCAATTGCAGATTTAGCCTTATTGTGAAAATCTATCGCCTTAGAAAAAGGAGACGTGTCTCTGATGTATTTCGCTTTTCTATTTCCAAAATCTTGAGACCTTATGGAAAGACATAAGACCATTAACGAGCAAAAAGTTATTGCCCTGATTATACATGCCTTATTAACTTGATAAGTAAACATTATTTTTGTGTTGAGGCGAACTACTTTAATATAATAACAAAGACTGCAGCGAACAAGAACTCACGTAATCCGCCTAACAAACGAGCAAAATTATTGGTTTCTAGCACATGAAGTTTACCGTAAAGACAAAAGTAGGTCAATCATTTATAAATGTGAAAAACGGTTTTAACGATGACCTCTTAAGCAGGCTCAGTCCACCTTTTCCAAAAGTCACTCTAAAAAGGTATGATGGTTCCAAACCGGGAGATATTGTAAGCTTAGAACTAAATTTTTTTCTCTTTAAACAGACATGGACAAGTAAAATAGTTGCTGAATCCGAAATAGAGGGAGAATACTACTTTATTGATGAAGGAGTGAAATTACCTCATGGCCTCGTCTTCTGGAGACACAAACACCTAATCAAACAATTGAGTAACGGTACGGAAATCCAAGATATAGTAGAATTCAAGAGCTACAATGACATCTTAACCTTTATGATATATCCATTTATACTTTCACAGTTTATTTACAGGAAGCCTTTATACAAAAGGATATTCGGCAAAAACTAAGGGTGAACATATATCGTATGTGTTCTTAATACAGTCAAATCAAAGAACTCATGAAAGGAAAATTACTTACTCTGGCTCTGGCAGTCCTCTGTTTTCAGGCCGTTGCTCAAAACCCTCTTGGGTTCTCATTATCTGATGGCAAAGGTTATGTAGAATTAAGCTTTCGAGAAGAAAGTAACTTAATAGTAGTTCCCATTGTACTTAATGGTAAAGGGCCATTCAACTTCATTCTAGACACTGGTTCGGAATCAGGTTTGGTCTTTGATCGGTGGGTTATAGGAGAGAATAACTTGGTTAACGCACGCGAAATTCCCGTCTATGCTTCGAACGGTAACAAGGTTACAGACTTGCTAGTAGCAAGCGACCTTAATATAAAGATGACAGGTGTAGAGGCGTCACAACAAACCATGCTCGTACTTAAAGAAAACAATTTGGACATTAAGGGTATGCTAGGCATTGATGCCCATGGTATTCTTGGGTCAGAGTTATTCAACAGATTTGTTGTTGAAATAGATTATGAAGAAGAAAGAATAAGGCTTTATGACCATAGTAAATTTAAAGCTCCGAAAGGCTATAAAAAGGTAAAGATCGATGTTAAGGGTTTTAGGCCTTACATAATCACAGAAATAAAGCAGAAAGGTCAAAAGAAGATAAAAGCCAGCTTATTAATTGATACTGGAGCCAGCAGCGCTATATTCTTGGATGAACAAAGGCATGATGAAATTGTCCTCCCAAGAAAAACAATAGAACACACGTTGGGTAGCAGTATTACGGGTAGCCTAGAAGGAAAAATTGGAAGAGTCCAAAAGGTTAACATAGGCGGAAAATTTACGTTCAGAAAAGTGCTAACCTCATTTCCACAGGATTGGAAGATACAGAAAAACTTGACGGATGATGATGGCTCCATAATAAGGTATGGAACTATTGGCTCGGATGTTTTATCAAAGTTCAACATTATATACGACTATGCTAATGAAGTCGCTTACTTTAAGAAAGAGAAAAATTATAGAGAAGAGTTCAAGTTCAATAGAGCTGGTTTCACTTTTGTAGCACAAGGTAAAGAGCTAAATGAGTATGTTGTAAGCTCTATAATACCTAACTCACCAGCTGAAGAAGTCTCTTTAGAAACAGGAGACGAAATAATTGCAATTTCGGGAAAGCCTGTTTTCTTCTTTTCGATGTCTGAGATGAATGGTCTCTTGCGAGGAGATCCCGGCTCAACCTTAGAGCTAATAATTAAGAGAAACGGGAACCTGTACAGAAAAAGTATTCGATTAAGAAGAATGATTTAATATAAAAGGGCTACTCAAATGAGCAGCCCTTTGTACTTTAATGCAATCTCCAAATTACTTCGGATCTAATATGTCATTTACCCTTACAAGAGCATCTTCCAAATGGATTTTGCTCATTCTATCTGATGTTCTTGAAATGGCAGATCTGATAGATGACTGAAGTGCTTTGAGTTCGGCTCTTGCAATTGGTCTAATATCAGACTGAGAAGCATCAATACTATTGCCAAACCTAGAGTTTGATTCATCTTCTGTCAATAATTCACCAAGTCTTTCAATATGTGCTCTTTGTAAGTTTCGTCTATATGTATCAATAGCCTTACCCACTCTCAACTCTGACCAAATACCATTTCTGATGTCAGCAGTTAATTCTAAGATGCTATAAGCTTCAGAGCCATTCAGAGTAGAGTTCTCTATTACTCTACCAAGTTTACCCCACCCTAATAAATCATTAAGGGTAGAAGCTTGTAAAGATCTCATGCTTTCAACCGCACCATAATCTTGAAGTCTACCAATAATTTCGTTGTCCAACATCCACATTGGTGTGTTAAACAATTCATCATTTAAGAACTTAACAGCTTCTTTTTGCTTAGCCTTTGGAGCGTGAGTATAAACTAGACCATCCTGATCGGCAGTTTTGTAATCTTCTTTCACACCACCAACATATCTTCTTACATGACCCATGTATCTGTTGAACTGAGAGCGAACCTCACCATACATTTCTTCAAGTTCAGTATAGTCAGAGCCCTGAACGTAGGTCCAATCACGAACATTAGAAACAATTCTCTTAAGGTTAGCAATACCATAAGCACTAGCCTTCATGGCATCATCTCCTAAATCTTCACTTTGAGCAGTATAGTCATTAGAGTTACCTTGACGCCCGAATCTGTAAAGAGGATCTCCTTTCTTATCTTCAATCCATTTTCTCAATGTAGGAAGTTCAGCTTCTGGAGAGTTTGCATCCAAAATAGGTCTATAACCCCATGCAATTGAATACTTATCGTACTCTCCAATCTCTGGCATAAGTGCCACACCTTTATCTTCTGGCTGAGCCACATAGTTGAATCTGGCATAGTCCATGATAGATGGTGCTGTACCCATTCTTTGCGTAAATTCAGCAGACCTCAAAGAGTCTACAGGATATGCATTACTAGAACCGAAGTTGTGAGGAAGACCAAGTGTGTGACCTACCTCATGAGAAGAAACGAATCTGATCAAACGACCCATTACTTCATCATCAAACTCTGGAGATTGTGCTCTTGGGTTGATAGCCGCAGTCTGAACGAAGAACCATCTTCTCAAAAGAGTCATTACATTGTGATACCAGTTAATGTCTGACTCAAGAATTTCACCCGAACGAGGATCAGAAACGTGAGGACCATTAGCATTTGGAATTGGAGAGGCTAAGTATCTTACGGTAGAGTATCTTACATCTTCCGGACTCCAATCTGGATCTTCCTCTTTAGACGGTGCTTCTTTAGCAATGATAGCATCTTTGAAACCAGCGGCCTCAAAAGCTACTTGCCAATCTTCTACTCCTTGCTTAATGTATTTTACCCATTTGTCTGGGGTAGCTCTATCGATATAATAAACAATCTGCTTCTTAGGCACAACAAGCTCTCCTCTTCTGAACTTGTCCATATCTTCTTCCTTAACCTCAAGTCTCCATCTGTCTAAGTATCTTACTGTCTTAGACTGTTGAACATCTAGGCCATAGTCTGTAGTACCTCTAGCAAACCAACCTACTCTTCTATCGAAAAGTCTTCTTTGCATAGGCACTTTAGGTAGAAGAATCATTGAGTTACTCATTTCAACAGTAATTGACTCATCTGCACTAGAAGAAGGAGAATTACCTGCGAAATAAGTTTTTACATGTCTTAGTTCAATATTCTCTGGGTAAGCACTTACTCTAGTGATATAAGAACGATCGTTATCCAATCTTGTCACTCTGTAAGCACTTCTGTAGTAACCAGGAAGACCCATAGTTTTATTATCGCTAGACATCAATGAAGTAGCGTCTATTACACTACCTGCTGAATCTTTAGCGATAGCTTTGATCGGGAATGAAGCTAATATTGGTGCGAAGTTAGAGTTCTCTACAGCCTCTGCAATTGGCAAAGAATCTGCAGCGGTTACTTGAGTAGAGATAATTCTAAGCAAAATCTTATCACCCTCTTTCTGCCATCTAAGCATTTGAGTGTTAGTTTTACCTCCACCAAAACCAATGCCTGATGCAGTTTTTGCAATTCTGGTAACCATTAGCATGTCTCTATTCAACAAGCTATCAGAAATTTCAAAGTAGTACTTATCGTCTAGCTTATGTACATTGAATAAACCTTCATCAGTTTCGGCATCTTTGGTGATTACCTTACTGAAAGGCTGAATTCCTCCTTTTTTCTCAGGGGCTTTTTGAGTCTGAGTAGCAGCTTTTTTAGCAGCTTCTTCCTCTTGCTTTTTTCTTTCTCTTCTGCTCTGAGCATCTGCATTGGATAACCCAATCATCATCAGCACTAGAAGGATCAGGCTGGTTAAGCCCTTTCTAGTAATTTTCATTGATTTCATATTACAGTTATTTGTCTATTTGAATTGTCGATAGGATTTCAAACTTAATCCAAAAAGTACTATAAATTTTTCGTTTTATTTAAGTGGTTGAAAAAGCATTCTGTTCGTGAAAGAAATAATTGTAGTAGGTGGTGGGTTAGCAGGCTTAATTTCATCGATAGAGCTAGCCCAATCTGGTTATTTAGTTACCCTATTTGAAAAGAAAAAATACCCTTTTCACAGAGTATGTGGAGAATATATTTCTAATGAAGTAGCTCCATACTTTTCTGCCAACCAATTATTGCCAGATCTAGAATTACCTCAAATTCAGCAATTTGAGCTCTCATCAATAAGAGGAAAGTCATTACAAATGCCCTTAGACCTAGGTGGCTTTGGTCTAAGCCGCTTTGCACTAGACCAGCACTTAGTTAATAAGGCATCTGCACTAGGGGTTCAAGTACATGAGCAAACCACCATTCTTAGTTGTGTTTTCTCGGGTGGAAAGTTTCTCATAGAAACGTCAATCGGAAGACAATTTGAGTCTGACTTGGTGATTGGTGCGTATGGAAAAAATTCAATTCTAGATAAAAAGCTTAGCAGGGAATTCACTTCAAAAAGGTCACCTTTTCTCGGAGTGAAATATCATGTAAAAACAGATGCTCCAAAAAACACGGTAAGCCTCCACAACTTTGAAGGAGGTTATTGCGGCTTCAGCGCCATTGAAGATGGAAAGTACAACCTCTGTTACCTTGGTTCTAGGAGTGTTCTGAAGAAGTACGGAAGCATTGCTGAAATGGAAGAAAATGTGCTTTGTAAAAATCCTCAGCTTAGGCACTTATTCAAAAACTCAGACTTCCTTTTCGATAAGCCAGAAGTAATTAATGAGTTCAGCTTTGCTCCAAAAAAGCTTATTGAAAATCACATTCTAATGGCTGGCGATGCTGCAGGGCTCATCACCCCACTTTGCGGTAACGGTATGGCCATGGCCATTCATAGTGGAAAAATCTTGGCCGATTTAATCAAAGTTTACTGGGCTGGAGATTCGCTGAAAAGAACAGAACTAGAAAATGCCTACCTCAACGAATGGAACTCCCTGTTCAAAAAAAGACTCTGGGTAGGAAGACAAACTCAAAAACTGTTCGGCACAAAATTTAGCTCAGAATTGGCTGTTGGCTTAGTTCAGTCTGTTCGGCCTTTGGCCAAAAGAATAATGAAGAATACACACGGAGAGCCTTTTCAGTAAGCACCTGCCACATTCAATATTCCCGAGGAGTTGAGAAAGAAATAGAGGAAGAACCCCCCCAAACAAGTAGCGCTGATAAAATTCAAGCGCATGGTGTTTTTGAAGTCGGCAGCCGTTGCACTCTTTCTCACTTGTAAATACCACCAGCCGAAAAACAATAGAACTGGCGATAAGGCCAGCAAAAAGTGAAGTCCGTATTTCAATTCGTGATAACTAGCAAAATACCAAACGTATGAGGCTGAAGCAATTGCAAAGCAAATGGCCGTGAAGTGAAATGTTCCCAAAACTCCGAGCTTAATAGAGAGGGTGATATCACCTCTTTTGGAATCTTCTTCATGTTGGTAAACCTGTGTCATTGGGTAAGAGCCCCAAAGAATTGCGGAAGCCAAAAAGCCTGGTATCAATATGTGAGGTTTAAAAATGCTGGTAAAACTGAAATCATTCAAGCCAATATAGACTAACCAAACCACCCAAGCACCTTGAAAGAAGCCAGCGATTAGCCAGCTCAGTAGCGGATACTTTTTCAGTCGTACCGAAGGGTGACTGTATGCACGAGAAACCAAAACATAGACCAAAAGCATAGCGGCCAAGGTCCAGTTTCTTTGAAAGAAATAAAGCGCCAGAAAAAGGCCTATGGTATCGAAGGCCTGAGCAATAAAAAACACATTCTTATCTACCTTGGGCGGATTCTTAAGTCCTCCAATGCTTCCCTCGTCTTTATCGAAGTAGCTATTGAATGCATTGCTAGCTGGGTAAACAAACAAGTGCAGTATAACAAATAGCCAAAGTAGACCAGACTCGTTTAGGTTGGGACTCAACGAGATGGCAAACAAGAAAATTGGCAGTAGAAAATAAGAGAAAGGAATGCGTAAGTGAAGCCAGGTTGCCTTTTTGAACATATTCAGATTTTGTCTGAACAATTTAGCACAAAACGACTATTATAGAATGTGAGTAGTAATATAATCTCCATTGGCCTGGCCAATCCTAAACACTGCATTGAGCAACACAACGTTTTCGAATTTATGGGTCAAGCTCATGGTTTGGAAGGTTCGGCACTTACCAGACTTAAAGCACTTTATCGAGCGTCTGGCATTAAAAAGAGATATTCCGTAATCAACGATTACCAGTCGGCAGATCAATCTCAGTGGACTTTCTACCCTACAAATAAAGCGTTGGAGCCCTTCCCAACAACTGATGATAGAGCTAAACTTTATAGAAAAGAAGCTCAGAGTTTATCAGCGCAAGCGGCTAAAAATGCTTTCAACCATGCCAATCTTTCATTCCAAGATATTACTCATCTTATCACCATTAGTTGCACGGGTATGTATGCTCCAGGTTTAGACATAGACCTAATCCATCAGCTGGGGCTCAAGACTTCTGTAGAACGGACTTGCGTAAACTTTATGGGTTGTTATGCAGCTTTTACTGGCATTAAGCTGGGCGACCAAATTTGCAGAGCTAACCCAAAGGCCAAAGTGCTCATTGTGGCTACCGAACTTTGTACCATCCATTTTCAAAAAGGAGCAGATGATGATAATCTCTTGGCCAATGCCATTTTTGGTGACGGTTCTGCGGCAGTAATCATGTCGGCAGAAAAGACCGACTCAAAGAATAACTTAGTGCTTAGTCCGACAGGGTTCCTAAATGAAATATACCCTGAGGGCTCTTCCGAAATGGCCTGGAACATTGGCAACTTTGGTTTCGAGATGAAATTGAGTGCTTACGTACCATCACTCATTGAAAAAGGAATTGGCGAGTTAGTAAATAGGCTTAAAAGCCAATCAGCTACAGAGACCATCAATCACTTTGCATTTCACCCAGGAGGGAAACGAATCTTGGAAGTAATTGAGTCGGAACTTGAGCTGAGTAAAGAAGCCGATTGGGCAGGTAGAACCGTTTTAGAGAATTATGGTAACATGTCTTCACCCACTATTTTATTCGTAATAAAACAGCTATGGGATAGCCTTACGACCGAAAATAGAAACGAAAGCATTCTCTCCCTCGCCTTTGGGCCTGGCCTAACCATGGAATCAATGCTTCTCAGGGTTTGCTGATTGCTTAAACTGCCGATTGTAGAGTAAAAACTTCCCTAGGTTAGGGTTTGCATTGAGTAACCTATTCTGTTTACGCCTAAAAAATTGATGACTAGCCGACTGCGAACTTTTGGAATAAGTAATCTTTTGAGGAAACATTGGTTGCCCGTAAGCATCTAAAAAGATTTCCCTTTTCAGACTATCATCAGGCCCTAAAACAATAAATGGCGATGAATAATATAACGCATGTTTATTGATTGCATTTTCAATTGAATCTACTTCCGCTTGAGTTGGCAAAAACAATTCTCTGTTGAAAGGATAGTAGGCTAAGGGATTCTTATACTCAGAAACCACCTTTAGAATAAACGCCTGTGCCTCTTTCTGTTGATTGTTTTGAGCTTCAGCGGCAGACACCCCCAAAGTGAAAAACACAAAACATATCAACAATCGCTTCATTATAGCATCAATTTAATCATTATGTTTAATCAATAGAATGAGCGGAAAGTTTAAAAATAGAACCTACGAAGAAGAATTAATGGACGACCTAGCGGCTAGCGGTCCCGTTATTTCTCAAACCTTGAAAGAGTTAGAAACCATTAACAAATGGCTGGGAGGAAACTTTGTAACCATAGACGGCATTGTAAAGCTCATTAGAAGGCGAAACCCTGAAAAGCTGGTTATTGCCGACTTAGGCTGCGGTGGTGGAGACATTCTCAAACTCGTAGCACATTGGGCTTCCAAAAAGAACCTCAATGTGGAATTAGTGGGCTTTGACGCCAACCCTCATATCATTGAGTATGCCCGAGAAAACTGTAAAGAGTTCAGCAACATTCGGTTCGAAGTACAGGATATATTCTCTAAAGAATTCCAACAGCGAGAGTTCGATATCATTCTCTGCACGCTCTTTACGCACCATTTTACAGAAAAACAGCTGACAGGTATTTTCAAGCAATTCAAGTCTCAAGCGAAAATTGGAGTAGTCATTAACGACTTACACAGACATCCGCTGGCTTATCATTCAATCAAGCTGCTGGTGAACCTATTCTCCAAATCGGAAATGGTGAAGAACGATGGACCTCTTTCTGTGCTTCGAGCTTTCAAAAGAAAAGAGCTGGTTCAGCTGATGAACGATGCAGAAATTGGCCGATTCACCCTCCAATGGATGTGGGCCTTTAGGTGGCAGTTGGTTTTTTGACACATTTGAATGTCAAAATATTCCTTTCTACTTTTTCAATAAGAATCTGCCACGCTTTATATCCATGTATAGTTGAATTGGCCCCTTATGTCTCAACGACATCCAAAGGGCAATCAAAAGGGTTAGGCCGAAGATTAGACCAATAACTATTACTGTATTCATATCTGATGTTGTTTTCTCGATTTAAACTCTAAGTGCTAATATTTTTGAATTGACAAATTCATGTAAATCCGAATAGTCTTTTGTAACACTTTCGCTTGAAAGCAAACATCTTTCAATTGAATTGAATGTGCGTATTATTCAATTAAACTACTCAATGCAAACCTAAATTAATGGTGGAAGAAAATAGGGCTTGCAAAAAATGTTGAGCATTTTTTTGGTAGGGACGATCTTACCAAACCCAACTCACTTTATCCTCAATAGGATTTCTTCTGCCTTGAGGTGCGAAGCCTTCCATTACGTTACCTACGAATAGAAAGCCGAGGAACTTATCGTTTTCTCCTAACCCGAAAAAGGCTTTGGCTTCAGGGTAGAAAGTCACGCCTCCTGTTCCCCAATAACAACCTACACCGTAAGCGGTGGCAGTGAGATACATATTTTGGACTGCCATAGATACCGCGGCTACTTCCTCCACTTCTGGTACAAAGCCTCTTTCATCGCGCTTCATGCCAATGGCAATTACATGCGATGCAGTTAATGGCTTGGTAGCCAACTTTTCAAAAGTAGCTTCATTGAAATTTCCGTTTCGGGTAGAAACCTCTCTGTAAAGGTTCGACTGAAACTCACCCAACTTTTTCAAACCTTCACCTTTGAAAACCATAAATCGCCAAGGCTCAGTCAGCTTGTGAGTTGGCGCCCAATTAGCATTCTCCAACATCTCTTTAATGATGGCATCGTCAACCGGCTCATCAGTATATTGCGCAGGATAAATAGAACGTCTGTTTCTTATTAAATCGTTAACCGATTGGGTATCGAACTTTGTCATATCAGTGTTTGAATTTCAGGTTTAAGCCCACATAAAAACTTCTTTCCGGGGCAGGTTGGAAATATCTTTGTCCAAAAGCATTCAGGTCGTTGCCTAAACTATATTGCTTGTTGAACAAGTTGTTCACTCCTACAAAAAACTCGTAATCCGTTTTTGGAGTTCCTCGTTGGTAACCAATTCTAGTATGGAGTACCTGATAAGCCTCGGAGTAAACAGTGTTCTCATCATTTAAAGGAATTTCATCCGAATATTGGTAAGTCAAGTTGGCGTAAAAACAGCTTCTTAGGCTGAAGTCGGTCATCAGAGAAAGCACATTCGGTGCAGTACCAGTCAAGGCATTTCCGCTCAAGTCATCTCCCCTATCTACATATTCTTTGAACTCAAAATCGTGATGCGTGTAGGCCAATCGGCTGTTGAAGCTGGTAAAGCTTGCGGAAGGCTGAGTGAGCCAATTCCACTGAAGTGCAGCTTCCAAACCCTTTTGGTCTATCTGACCAGAGTTTTGAAATAGCACTACCCCATTACCATCAGTTCCTGTGGTAATGGACTCATCCAGATTGAACATGAACAGTGCCACATCATAAGAAAGCCTTCTGTTTACTGCGGCACCGCGAATATTCAGCTCATAGTTAATGCCAATCTCTGGCTGTAAGGCTGTGTTAATGCTACCTTCATTGGTGCGCACTTCCGTGGTGGTTGGTGGAGAATAGCCATGCGATACCGACAAGTGTGTGCTGAAGTTTTCGGCCCAAGTCTTACTCAAGGCCACTCTTGGACTAAACACTCGATCGAATTCTTTTTTGAATTGGCCAGGTGAATTATTGATTTTATCTTCCACCCGATTGATATCATAATCAATGTGATTTAAACTAGCGCCAACTGTGAGCTTCAGGCTTTCGGTCAGGTTCAACTTAACATCGGCAAACCAGAAAGAAAGCTTATTGGTTAGTTCATCTCTAAAACGAATGGTGTCCGCTTCGCCCGCCACATTCCCGAAATTACTACCATCGAAGTAGGCTACCTGAAACTCGTTTCCATAAGTAACAGAAGATTTTCGGCCTAAAAAGCTAAAATCATTCTCTAGCTGAATACGAAAGCCCACACTGTTTTCTTGGTCTCGTTTATAATCTAGGTTGAAAGGATTCTCAAAGTTGCGGTTGTAGAAATAGGCATTTACATCGCTGCGGAAGTTTTCTGAAAACTCATATTCCTGCCCTCCACGGATAATGAAATACTGATGATCGATTGAGGCATTGAAGGCCTCGCTGCCCGGTCTGGCTTGTCTTCTGTTTTCAGCGAGTTGAGTTGGGTTTAGGCCTCCGGGAATTTCATAAAATAGGTCGGAATAAAGGATTGAAGCCGAATAAGTCTTGCGTTCGTTGGCGAAATGCAGCAAATCAACTTCTGCCACATGCCTTTGCATTGCGTTGTGATCGCGGTATCCATCGCTGGTTTGAAAAGCATACTTACCGGTGATGCTCGTTTTTTCGCCTAACCAGTTTGACTTAACGCTGGAGCGGAAGCTTCCGAAAGAACCAGCCGTGAGCCCCACTTCTGTAGCATTGGAAAGCTGAGACAAGTTGGTGCTTTGGAGTTTGATCACTCCACCATTTCCGGCACCGTAAGCACTGGCCGCAGGTCCTTTAATGATTTCCATATTACCGACATTCGCCAAATCGAGCAGATTCAGAAATGTGTTTCCACCTGGTTCTGTAAATGGAATACCATTCCAATAAACCTTTACATTCCTCACTCCAAATGGCGAACGAATGGAGCTTCCACGAATGGATATCCGATAGCTGGCACCAGCTCTTTCTTCGAACCGCACTCCTGGAACCGTATTTACTGCCGAAACCAAAGAGAAATTATCGAATCTATTTAAATCCTTCGGCTCAAGTCGGGCAATGCCTCCTGCTGTTTTGGAAAGCTTTTCATTATCGGTAAAACCTTCAACCACCACTTCATTCAGGTTTTTTACATTGGCTTCCAGAATTACTTTTTGAGTTTGATTCGGCTTGCCCAAAACCTGCTTTGTTTGAAAATTAACATGCTGAATGGTGAGCAGTTCTGCCGCTTCAATCCCTAAGCTTAGTCTTCCTTCCGTGTCTGAAACTCCGCTCATACCCGATTCACTCAGCACGGTGGCCGCTTCTATAGGCTTAAACTGTTCATCAAGGATTATTAAACTGGTTTGGCCATGAATTGCCAGTGGTGTAAAAGCGCAAAGGCAAACCAGTAGGATTAAATAAGAACTTCTTAAATTCATGGATATTCTTTCTATGCCGTGAGTTGGACGAACAGGCGAATGAAGTCGGTTTTTCTCACTTTACAAACGGCAATTTCATTTATCGGTTAAAACTAATCTTATGATCAGAGCTTTTCTCAGTGGTTTATGCGTGATACTGACTCTCTCAGTTTCGGCACAGCAAGATGTTTATTTTACTTCTACCCCTGCCTTAACACCAGACGGTAGCCAAATAGTTTTCTCTTACGACAGTGACCTGTGGAAAGTAAGCAGCAACGGTGGAACAGCCACTCGCCTCACCGGCATGGACGGTGTGGAAGAATTTCCAAGAATCAGCCCCGATGGTCAGTGGATTGCCTTTTCCTCTACCCAATATGGCAATGCCGATGTCTATGTAATGGCAATCAACGGTGGAGAAATCAAACGACTCACATACAATTCTTCTAATGATAGGGTTGAGACTTGGGCATGGGATAGCAAATCCATACTATTCCAATCTGGCCGATATAATAGATTAAGTGCCTATTCGGTTAACATTACAGGAGGAACACCTAAACGACTTTTCGATCATTACTTTAACTGGCCGCATAATCTGGCTATCCACCCTGATGGTAGAATTTTCTTCAACGAGAGCTGGGAAAGCAGCAATCAGGTACACAGAAAAAGGTACAAAGGTGCATTCAACCCAGATATAAAAACCTTCAATCCTAATACTGGAACTTATGAAGAACTAACCGATTATGATGGAAAGGATATGTGGAGCACCATCGATAAGAGTGGTAACATCTACTTTGCTTCAGATGAATCGAACGGGCAATACAACCTGTACGGTTTTGTAAATAGCAACAAAACCCGACTGACCAATTTCAACACTTCCATTAAGAATCCACAGGTGAATGCCAATGGAGGCTTTGTGGTTTTTGAAAAAGACTATCAGATTTACCTATACAACGTTGCTCGCAAGCGAAGTGAGAAAGTCTATATTTCCATTTTTCAGAATAACACGCTGGCGCAAGACCAAGAGTTTTCTACGAACAGAAATATCTCCACATTCGATGTTTCTCAAGACGAAAAGAAACTAGCTTTCGTGAGCCGTGGTGAACTTTTTGTATCAGACATCTCAGGTAAGTTTGTAAAGCAGCTAAAAACCCGCGCTGAAGAAAGAGTGGTTGAAGTAAAGTGGCTAAAGGATAACAAGACCTTACTTTATACTCAAACTGTAGGTGGCTACACTAACCTTTTTACCATAGATGCAGCTACAGGAACAGGAGAAAAGCAGCTGACTCAAGACAAAGGCTTCGACCGAAATATCGAGCTCAACCCAGAACTTACCCATGCCGCTTATTACAGTGGAAGAAGTGAAGTTCGCTTGCTAAACTTGGAAACTTTTAAGAGTGAAACGGTAACAAAAGAAGAACTTTGGGGACTTTACAATCCGCAGCCTCGTTTCTCGCCCGATGGCAAATACCTCACCTTCACCGTACGCAACGATTTTGAGGAAGACATTTACATTTATGACATTGAGGCCAAATCTGTTCACAATTATACCAAAACGGGTGTACCCGAAACCAGTCCATTTTGGGGGCCAGAAGGTAAGTATATGTACTTTGTGAGTAACAGAACTCAGCCAAGTTATCCGTTTGGCTTGCAGAATGCCAACATTTACAGAATACCTCTTACTCGACAAGAGGGTGAATTTAAATCCGATAAACTCGCCAAGGTTTTTGAAGCTGAGAAAAAAGACAATGAAGAAGAGGGAGATAAGACAGATGAAGGCCCTACAACTAAAATAGACTTTGAGGCAGATGTTTTGAGGGCTATGGAAAGCATCGGTCCAAGCTTCGGCAGCCAAAGCAATCCGTTTGTGATTAAATCGGGAGATAAAACCCAGATTATTTACTCTTCTAATCACGATGAGGCTCAGCGTTCTCTTTGGATTACTACACTAGAGCCTTTTGAAAGAACAAAGACCGAAAAAGTAGATGGTTCAGGAAGAGCTGGAGGTATTATTCAGGTGAAGAAAAACCTTTATGTGAACAACGGGGGGCAAATCAGCAAGCTGAATACAAGTAGCCGAAAACTTTCAAATATAGAAATCGACTACAAATTCAGAAGGTCTCTACAAAGCGAGTTTGAGCAGATTTACTATGAAACTTGGGCAGGTATTGAACAGAACTTCTACAATGAAACCTTCCATGGAGAAGATTGGCAAAAGCTAAAAACGCAATACGCAAAGTTTCTCCCGCAAATAAGTTCGAGAAGAGAATTGAGAACACTACTGAACGATTTACTTGGTGAACTCAACTCATCACACATGGGCTTCAATACTTATGGGCGTGATGAAAGAACCTATTTCGGCAGTACCAGCTTAAACCTGGGGCTTATGTTCTCGAATGATAATCCTTATGAAGTTACGAGCATAGTCAGTGAGGGCCCTGCAGACTTCCCAGATAAAAACATTCAGGTAGGCGATGTAATCACGGCCATCAATGGTGAACCAGTAGACCAATACGTTAATAGAGAATACTATCTGTCGAAGCCTTCAATCGATGAAGAAGTTAGCCTTACCCTTAAACGCGGTGATGCATCGGTTGAAGTAAAAATTCATCCGAAAAGCACTGGCAGTTTACGCACCAACCTTTATGACGAGTGGATTGCACATAATCAGGAAGTGGTTGATACGAAAACGGATAATAAGGTAGCCTATGTTCATATGAAAAACATGGGTGGCGGATCGCTGCAAGATTTCCTCATTGAAATGACTTCTGAAGCCTACAACCGAGACGCTCTAATTCTTGATTTGCGCTATAACACTGGAGGAAACGTTCACGATGAAGTGCTCAAGTTCCTTTCACAAAAGCCATACTTACAATGGAAGTTTAGAGAGGGTAAGCTTACTCCTCAAGGCAATTTTGGTGCTGGTGCCAAACCAACCGTTCTGCTTATCAACGAGCAAAGTTTGAGTGATGCGGAAATGACAGCTACTGGCTTTAAAGAGCTAGGCCTAGGAACCATTATTGGTACTGAAACTTACCGTTGGATTATCTTTACTAGCAGTGCTGGGTTGGTCGATGGATCGTCTTATAGATTACCAAGCTGGGGAACTTATACTTTGGATGGTCAGAATATAGAAAAGGTGGGGGTTAAGCCAGATATCTACATTAGAACTACTTTTGAAGACAGAGTGAAAGGCAGAGATCCTCAGCTAGACAAGGCTATTGAAGAGGTTTTGAAGCAACTGAAGAAATAAATTTTATCTACTGCTAATCTTAAAAGAAGCTGTTTCAAAAACCTAGATTTTCGAATTTACCTGCTAGGAACCTCAATAGTTTGACGAAATTCCTCATCGGAGTCAGGAATAACACTGTGTTTTTGGTGCAGCTTCACTTTGCTTTTAAGGTCCTTAACAGATACGCCAACAGCAATTATTGAGGAGTTGGTCACTTTTGAGCTTTATTAAGTACTTTTTCATTTCAATACAATTATATATTTTTCCACTTCGTGGCGAACGCATCTTACATTCTGACACCAACTGAGCCTAAAGCTCGGCATGCTTCTATCGATATTCTACGTGGGGTTGCCGTATTAGGCATGGTCTTTATGACCATTCAGAGCTTTGCCATGCCCATGGCTGCCTACCTTAATCCTTCAGTTTATGAAAGTTTGAGTGGCAACGACTTATATGTCTGGATCTTCAGTCACGTGTTTGTGGATAAGAAGTTCGAAGCCATTTTCGTAATGCTCTTTGGTGCCAGCATGGTAATGATTTCGCAAAAAGCCAGAAGAGAGCACCTTAGGTCTAGCGACTTGCAGAACAGAAGGTTTGTTTATTTAGGAATTATCGGCATTCTCCACGCTTATCTGCTTTGGTATGGCGATGTTCTTCTAGCCCTAGCCATTACTGGTTTACTCATGTTCGTTTTCAGAAGAAAGAAATCGTCCACTCAAATAAGAGCTGGCATCATCTTCTTAATCATTGGTTCGGCCATTAGTCTTATAATTGGGTACACCGTGCCGGTATGGGAACCTGGCGAATATGAAACCAATAGAACAGAAATTTGGCAGCCTACTAGTGCCGATGTAGCCGAAGAAATTGATTTTTATACCGGCCCCTACGAAAGGCAAATACTGTATAGGGCACCACAGGCTTTCAATAGACAAACCTCTCAGTTTGTTTTTCAAAGTTTCTGGAAATACGCAGGAATGATGCTTATCGGAATGGCCCTTTACAGGCGCAAGTCATTTAAGGCTAAACAATCTTCGCGTTTTTACCTGAAAATGATTGGCTATGGAATAGGTCTCGGCCTTCCGTTAGTTGCAGTAGGAACAATGCTGCACTTCAACTACGAATGGGACTTTAGAATGAGCTATTTCTTCTTTTCTCAACTCAATTATTGGGGTAGCATTTTAATGGCCATTGGCTACATTGGAGTGGTTATGCTTTTCTGCAAATCTTCTACCCGAAGCTTTTTAGCCAGAAGACTTTCTGATGTTGGCAGAATGGCATTGAGCAACTACTTACTCATTTCACTTGTGTGCTCCTTCATTTTTTATGGTCAAGGACTGGCACTTTTCGGAGATGTAGACCGATCACTCCAAGCGGTTTTCGTATTAGGCATTTGCGTTTTGGTTATTGCACTCTCAGCCGTATGGCTTGCCTATTTTAAATTCGGCCCATTTGAGTGGCTATGGCGAACACTCACCTATGGCAAGTTGCAAAAGATGGGGAAAGACTGACCTCCCCGCTCTTAGAGTATTCACCATGAGCAGAGGTGTAAAATATATCCACAAGTAAGAGAATTTCAAATCCTCCGGCCTTCGGCCACCTCCTTTAAAAAAGGAGGATTAGTTCGCATAAGGTTTAAGGACAACGAGGTCCAATTCCCCTCCTGTTTTAGGAGGGGTTAGGGGTGGTCAACCACTATAATTCCCAGCATCAATCAGCTCGTCCTGATCGTTAGAACGAACGGCAAAGTTGAAACCTTTGTGGATGGAATAGGCACCATATTCACCTTGCTTGTTCAGCGCAAGGAAGCCAACTTGAAGGTTTTTGTAATTGTCCGGGTACTTTTTCACTATTCTGTTTACGGCTTGTTCGCAAGCCTCTTGAGGAGAAAAGCCTTGACGCATCAGCTCGACAATCATGTGCGAGCCACAAATTTTGATCACAAACTCACCAAGCCCAGTCGCTGTTGCAGCACCAATTTCATTATCAACAAAAAGGCCAGCACCAATAATTGGTGAATCTCCTACCCTTCCATGCATTTTCCATGCGGCTCCACTAGTAGTACAAGCTCCAGAAAGGTTTCCATTTTCATCTAACGCCACCATACCAATAGTATCGTGATTTTCAATATTGATTTCTGGCTCATAGTCCTGATTTTTCAACCAGTTTTTCCAAGCCTTTTCAGAGCTTTCAGTCAGTAAGTTTTCCTCTTTAAACCCTTTAGAAAGCGCAAACTTCTTAGCTCCCTCTCCTACCAACATCACATGCGGAGTATCGTCCATTACTTTTCTGGCCACAGAAATTGGGTTCTTGAAGTTTTGTAAAAACGCTACAGAACCAGCATTGTCATTTTCATCCATAATGCAGGCATCTAACGTAACGTTACCATCACGATCAGGGAAACCACCAATTCCGACAGTCGCATTATTAGGGTCGTTTTCAGTTACCATTACCCCTTTTTCTACAGCATCTACCGCTTTTCCGTTTTTACTCAAAACCTCCCAAGCGGCAGCGTTGGCTTCTTTTCCGTGGTTCCAAGTAGAAATGACTATCGGTTTTTTAGGCTCTTTTGGAGTTGAGCAAGAGAGGCTGCTTAAAGAAGCTGTGCTCACGGCTAAACCACTGAAAATGGTCGATTTTAAAAATTTGCGTCTGTCTGCCATAATTCAAAATTTGTCCAAGATATCAAAATCGACTCTTTAGAACCTAGCAAATACCAAAGCATTTCATATTTGTCAACATGTGGTTAACTTCCGCCATGAAGAACCTTTTTGCCATAGTCTTACTGCTCACTCTATTTTTTAGCTGCGCCACAAAACCAGCCAAAGTAATTGAACCTCAAATTGTTCCTGAGCCCCAAAGCATGACCGTTGAAATGAATAAGCATTATGCTTTGAATGGTCAGCCTGCACTACATAGTAATGCTGAATCTGCTGAAAAATCGATGAATTTTCTGAACGATTACCTTAATACCTCTGGCTGGAAATCTCACATAGCAGAAAAAGGAAGTGCTGAAATTAAGTTCGAAGAAAAACAAGGTTTGGCCGAAGAGGCTTACGAATTGAGTATCAACTCAACTGGTATACATCTTCGCGCTAGCCATGAAAAAGGCTTTTTCTATGCGGTTCAATCGTTGATTCAGATGCTTCCTCCACAAAAGCACATGGCTAATTTGCCTTATATGGAGATTCAAGATGAACCCCGCTTTGCTTGGAGAGGGCTTCACCTAGATGTTGGTCGACACTTCTTCCCGAAAGAGTTCATCATGAAGTACATAGACCTGATGGCTTTTTATAAGTTCAACACCTTCCACTGGCACCTCACAGAAGACCAAGGCTGGAGAATTGAAATCAAGAAATACCCGAAGTTAACCGAGGTAGGAAGCCAAAGAAAGGAAACTATTCTGGAGAAAAACTTCAACCCTTACGTGGGTGATGGACAGCCTTATGGTGGTTTCTACACACAAGAAGAAATTAAAGAGGTTGTAGCCTATGCGCAAGAAAGACAGGTAACCATTGTTCCTGAAATTGAAATGCCTGGCCATTCATTGGCTGCATTGGCTGCTTACCCAGAGTTGGGCTGTGCACCTGGCCCTTATGAAGTGGGCACACAGTGGGGCGTTTATGACGATATCTACTGTCCAAGTGAAAAGACTTTCGAGTTTTTGGAAGATGTGCTTACCGAGGTAATGGAATTATTTCCTAGCGAATACATTCATGTTGGAGGAGATGAAGCCCCAAAAACAGCTTGGAAAAAGAGTGCTCTCGCTCAACAGGTAATTAAAAGAGAGGGGTTGAAAGATGAGTTCGAATTACAGAGCTACTTCATTCAGAGAATGGAGAAATTTCTAAATGCCAATGGAAGACAACTCATTGGCTGGGATGAAATTCTAGAAGGCGGGCTTGCGCCTGGTGCAGCAGTAATGTCTTGGCGAGGAGAGTCTGGAGGCATTGAAGCAGCCGAGGCCAAACACAATGTAGTAATGACGCCTAACGGAAGTATGTACTTCGACCATTATCAGGCCGACCCAGATAATGAGCCTTTGGCCATTGGCGGATTCACCACCATAGAAAAAGTTTATCATTACGAACCAATTCCGGCAGCCTTAGAAGATGAGTTCCATGAGTTTGTTTTAGGGGCGCAAGCCAACGTGTGGACAGAATATATGAAGACCTCAGATCATGTGGAATACATGGTTTATCCTCGTGCCATCGCTTTGGCCGAAACGGTTTGGACGCAGCCAGAGCATAAAGATTGGGATAGGTTTCAGGAAAAACTGAAGTACCAATACCAATTGCTAGACGCACGAAATGTCAACTATCATGTGGCAGCACCGGCTGGTCTTAAACAAGGCTTAACGCTCTCCAATGAAGTTGAGATTGAGCTTTCTACCCCGTATAAAGGCGCTAAGATATTTTACACAATCGATGGAACAGAACCTTCGATATCTTCTACTGAATATACTTCTCCAATAACACTGAACATTGCTAACGACCCAGTAGAAGTAAAAGCTGTAACTATCACCTCATCAGGGAAAGCTAGCCCTGTAGTGAGCGGTTCATATAAAAAATCATCGTTGACTACTTCCGTGAACCCACTTAAGATAGATGCAGGTCTTGCCGTCAGACTATTTGAAGGCAACTTCAATACTGTTCAAAAGCTTGGAGGCAGACCAAACTCAAATTACGTTGCCACTAAAGTTGAGCTGCCAGAAAACCAACCAGATCAATTTGGGCTGGTGATGCAAGGTTTTATCAATATTCCAGCAGATGGTATTTATACCTTTTACACTTCTTCTGACGATGGCAGTTCGCTTTCAATCGGTAACGTGTTGGTAGTGAATAATGATGGCTTGCATGGTGCACAAGAAAGGTCTGGCGAAATAGCCCTAAAAGCTGGCTATCATCCTATTCTTATTAAGTATTTCGAAGCTGGTGGCGGAGAGAGCCTAAAGGCATTTATTTCAGGCACTAATATGGAAAAGCAAGAAATCCCAGCTGATATGCTCGGCCATTGATAGGTCAAAACATGTTAAAATTCCAGAGCTTAATTCGGAGTATACTATTTTAGAAGCCTCAACATTAGGATCATGAAAACACTAGCCAAAAACGGTTTCCTCTTAGGCGCTCTAGCTGCCTTTGTTTTTCTCTCTTGCGATAGAAGATCGGACGAAGAAAAGTGGGAAGGGCAGATTCGAGCTTTCTTTTATGAATATAAAGATGACAGCCAGTCTTACGTTCCGTTGAGATACCAGAAGATTGACTTGGTATTTTTGGCAGACCAAGCCCCCATACAAAAGGCGCTGCTTGTGTTACAAGATACCACCAGACAAAGGGTAAAACAGCTACACCTAGCCAACCTTTCAGACAAAGTAGAAAGTATTTCAACCTTTACTCATCCCTTCCCAATAGATCAGGTCGATGACTATCTGAAATTGAGAGCTGCTGCCGAAGGACAATTGAGTCGAAAAAACAACAGACCTTCTGAGGCGTATCAGCTAGCCTTGGCAGAAGAAGAATCAGCACTTAAAGACCTTGAGCACCTGCTCAGCCAGTTCAATCTTTCTATCTACAGTATAGACTTTAATAACCGACCAGTTATCTACTTCCATGAATATCGAATGAATGGAGATGACAAGTCTGCTGTTTTTGAACTGGATAGGGAGAATAACAGTGTCATCTCGTTTAGAGAGCTTATATAATCAGCAGAAATTAATACTCGCAGATTTCCGATTAACGGATAACCCTTAACTTACCAGTGTCAAAAACAACAGGTCAACATGAGGTTATTTGCTAATATTATCTGGATCGTCTTCGGTGGCTGGATGATCGCACTGGAATATATTTTAGGTGGAATCGCACTATGCGTTACCGTAGTCGGTATTCCATGGGGAATTCAATGTTTTAAACTGGCCATTCTGGGCTTTGCCCCTTTCGGTCAGGAAGTAAAGCCCGGCACAGTGACTGGTGGTTGTCTTTTTCTCCCGCTCAATATTATCTGGATTATCTTCGGTGGCTTCTGGATCTTCCTCACCCACCTCTTCTGGGGAGCAATTTTCTGTATCACCATTATCGGAATTCCCTTCGGCTTACAACACTTTAAGCTAGCCGGATTGGCTTTTGCACCGTTTGGGAGGGAAATTTAAGTAAGCAGATAAGGTGCCTCTTTAGCTGAATGCCCTGAGTACCTGATCCGAAAGAATCTACCAGATTACCACGTCATTCTGAGGTTTGAGGTACGAAAACCGAAAGAACCTGCTCGTTGAAAGCACTGCAACTCTTGAACAGATTCTTTCGGTCGATTACTTCTTTATCAAGAAGTCTTCTCCCTCAGAATGATGTACAAGACTTTACTTTAGCAATATTCTTATATTGAGTAATGACGCATGCAAAAGGAGGTTCAGTTTATATACTGACGAATAAGACTACGCTATACACTGGGGTCACTTCGGACTTGGCCTCCAGACTTAGGGAACATATTACAGGCCTCTACCCAAAGAGTTTTACAGCCAGATATAACTTGAAACTTCTGGTTTATATGGAACACTTTTCTTCTATAGAAGAGGCAATTAAAAGGGAAAAGGCTGTAAAGGGTAAAACCAGAATTAATAAAGAAAAGCTAATCAATTCCGTGAATCCCAATTGGGATGATCTTTCAGAAGAAGTTTTGAGCTGGTGAACATTCAGCTTTGCCGTCATTCTGAGGCTTGAGGTACGAAAACCGAAAGAATCTGCTTGTTAAAAGCATTGCAATTAATGAACAGATTCTTTCGGTCGACTATTTCTCTAAGGAGAAATGTTCTCCCTTAGAATGACGGAGACCATAAAAAAAGCCAACCCTCTCTTGCGAGAAAGTTAGCTTGAGTTTTAACTAAGTCCTCCCCCTTTCAAGGGGAGGTGGTCGAAGACCGGAGGGGTTATCCAAAGAAATAAGGAAACTTACCTTTTGAGATAATTGTATCAGCTACCTGTCTGCGAAGCTCTTTTACGTTCACCAGATCCATTTTAGTGAATCGCTTAAGACCCATCAGCATAACTTTTTGCTCATCGCCTTTAGTAAATGAACCGATAGCTTCTTTCGCAGCAGAAATAATTTTATCAATCGCACCAGCCATATAAATCTGCGTCATAGCAATTTGATCGGCACATGCCTCCTCGCCTCTTTGACTTACCAGCTTTTCTGTTCTTAGCATAGCAGATTCGCAAGCATAAACTTCGATTAAGATATCGGCAAGATTCATCATTACTTCCTGCTCATCTTCAATCTTGTCTTGCAGTGCCATAGCAGCTTTTCCGCCTACCATCAAGAACACCTTCTTCAAGTTCTTGATCACTTCTTTCTCACCTGCAAAAAGCACAGACTTATCGATGGTTGAGAAAGTAGGTACAGAAGTCAGCTCCTTAGACACGTCCATTGCTGGTCCGTAGATATCAATTTCGCCTTTCATGGCACGCTTCAAAAGCATACCTACCATCAACATACGGTTGATCTCGTTGGTACCTTCGTAAATTCTAGCAATACGAGCATCACGGTAAGCTCTTTCCATTGGCGCATCTGCTGAGAAGCCCATACCACCATATACCTGAACGCCTTCATCTACCACATAATCTAGCACTTCTGAACTATGAATTTTCGCGATAGCACATTCTATAGCGAATTGCTCAACTCCTTTTAGCTTGGCTTTGGTTTCGTCCATACCATCGGCAATCAGGTCATTGATTTTATCTTCAATGTTTTGGCCAGCACGGTAGTCAAGCGACTCGGTTACATAAGTTCTAGTTGCCATTTCAGCCAACTTGCCTTTTATAGCACCGAAGCTTGAAATAGACACACCAAACTGCTTACGCTCATTAGAGTAGTTAGCAGCCTGAGAGATTACAGTTCTACAACCGCCTAATACTCCAGCTCCCAATTTCACACGACCAATGTTCAGGATGTTCACCGCAATTTTGAATCCGTTGCCTCTTTCAGAAAGCATGTTTTCTGCAGGAACTTCACAGTCGTTGAAGAATACTTGACGAGTAGAAGAGCCTTTGATACCCATCTTCTTCTCTTCCTCATTCATAGTAATACCACCAAAACCTTTCTCTACGATAAAAGCAGTAAGGTTTTTGTCATCTTCGATCTTAGCAAACACAATGAAGATATCCGCAAAGCCTGCATTGGAGATCCACATTTTCTGTCCGGTGATCTTGTAATGACTTCCATCTTCTGAAAGCACCGCTTTGGTTTTACCAGAATTGGCATCAGAACCAGCATCTGGTTCAGTTAAGCAGTAGCAAGCCGCCCACTCACCAGTAGCTAGTTTTGGCAAATACTTTTGCTTCTGCTCATCGTTTCCGTAGTACAGAATTGGCAAAGTACCGATACCCGTGTGCGCTCCGTAAGTAGTAGAAAATGAACCTGCTGCACCAATGATATCAGCGATCAACATACTGGTGTTGAAGCTCATACCCATTCCACCATATTGCTCAGGAACTGAAATTCCTAAAAGACCTAATTCGCCAGCCTTCTTGAAAATATTAGGTACTAGATTCGGGTCTTTCATTGAATCTATTTCCTCTGCCCTTGGAGTAATCTCCGTGTCGATAAAGTCCTGGCACGCTTGCGCCATCATCTTCTGTTCCTCAGAAAACTCTTCTGGAATAAAGACTTCGTTTGCTTCTGTTTCTCTGACGATGAACTCACCGCCTTTGATTGATTTTTTGTCTGTCAAAACACTCATGTTTTTAAGTATTTAGTCTTGGGTATTGAGTATTGAGCTAGCCCAGTTTCTTAATTAAGTTGTAGAGCATCTTTTGAAGAGAGCCTACCTGAATACTCTGTTTTTCTAATTGTTCTTCACTAATCATATTAAAGCGATTCGCCAATATCAGTTGGGTCTCAACTTCACAAAGCGAACCATAGGCAATACCTAACATCTGGCGAAATTCTCCATTCGTATTTCTACCAGCACCTTCTGCAATATTAGAAGCCACCGAAACTGAGGCTCTTCTCAATTGACTTATTAAACCATACTTTTCTTCACTAGGAAAGCTGGAAGTCAGTTGATATACTGCTTCTGCTATATCTATGGCCATCTGCCATACCTTTAACTCTTTGTAATTATTCATTGTGTGTTTAATTGATGTTAAAGGGTCTCATATCTCAAGACCTACTACTCAATACTAATTGAGGAACTCATATATCCCCGCAACACCTTGGCCACCACCAACACAGGCGGTTACCATGCCGTATTTGGATTTACGTCTTCTCATTTCATTGAAGAGCTGAACGGAAAGCTTAGCACCTGAGCAACCTAGCGGGTGACCCAAAGCAATGGCTCCACCATTGACGTTTAGTTTGCTTCTGTCGAAGTCGAGTTCTTTGATAACAGCTAATGACTGCGCTGCGAAAGCCTCGTTTAGTTCGATCAAGTCTAAGTCTGACTGTTTCAAACCTGCTTGCTTTAATGCTTTTGGCACTGCCTCTACTGGACCAATACCCATAATTCTTGGGTGAACACCCATGGCAGTGTAAGTCACCATTCTGGCAATTGGCTCGAGGTTTAATTCCTTCACCATTCTTTCTGACATCACCATCACGAATGAGGCACCATCAGAAACTGGAGAAGAGTTACCAGCCGTTACTTGCCCGCCTTGAGCAAACACAGGTCGAAGTCCTGCCAACACATCTAAAGATGTATCTGCTCTTGGTCCTTCGTCTTTGTCTACCGTGTAAGATTTCTCAGCCATTTTGCCTGATGCATCTACAAACTTTTCAGTTACGTTGATTGGCACAATTTCATCATCAAAAAGGCCAGCTTCTTGTGCTTTAATCGCTTTTTGGTGCGACTCTAAAGCAAACTGATCGGCTTCGTCTCTGGTGATGTTGAATTCTTTAGCTACTTGTTCAGCCGTTAGGCCCATGCTCAAGTAATAATCGCTGTGCTCAGTGGCTAGTTTGTAGTTCAAAGCTGTTTTATAACCCATAACAGGCACCATGCTCATAGACTCTGTTCCACCTGCAATAATGCAGTCGGCAGTACCGGCATGAATTCGGGAAGAGGCCAAAGCAATGGCTTCCAAACCTGAGCCACAGTATCGGTTCACGATCATTCCCGGAACTCCGATTGGTAATGAAAGCAAAGAGATCATTCGACCCATTTGCATGCCTTGCTCCGCTTCCGGAACAGCATTTCCTACAATCAGGTCATCCACTCTTGTCGGATCGAATCCGTCAACTTTTGAGACCAAATGTTTTATTACGTCAGCAGCCATATCATCTGGGCGTACGCTTTTCAAAACGCTTCGCTTACCTCGACCTACTGCTGTTCTATATCCTGCAACTATATATGCGTCCATAATTAATGTTCAATTTTGAATGTTCAATGATTAATTGCGCAACGGTTTGCCTTTGAATAAAATACTATGGATTCTCTCCAGTGTCTTTGGCTCAGCCGTTAATTCGACAAACATTTGTCGCTCCAAATCGAGTAGGTATTGTTCCGATACTTCTTGCGGAGCAGTAAGGTCACCACCACACATGATCCACGCTAGCTTCTTAGCAATCTTCGCATCGTGCTCAGAAATGTAGTTTCCGAGTAGCATACCGTTAATTCCGGCATGGAAGTTTGCTAAACCAACCTGGCCATGAACCTTGATATCCGTTCTTTCCACAGGCTGCGTATAACCAGCCTCGTGCAGTTCTAGAACTTTAGCTTTTGCATCGGTAAGCAAACGACTTCTGTTTAAAGTCACGCCATCTTGCGGACGAAGAATGCTCATTGCTCTCGCCTCCTCTGCAGAAGTAGCCACTTTTGCAGTCGCTATGTTCATAAAGGCTTCCTGTAATCTGTTCAATTCGGGATCACCTGCAGTTAGAGAATCTGCTACACGAAGAGTAAGTTCTTTGGTTCCGCCTCCACCAGGAATCAGACCAACACCTACCTCAACCAATCCAATGTAGGTTTCGGCATGGGCTTGAATAGCATCACAATGCAGTGAAAGTTCGCAGCCACCGCCCAGTGTAAGGCCCGCAGGCGCAGCTACTACCGGAATAGATGAGAACTTCGCACGCTTCATGGTATTCTGGAATTGCGCAACCATCAGGTTTACTTCATCGAATTCCTGATCGCCTGCAAACATGAATAACATGGCTAAGTTGGCGCCAGCAGAGAAGTTGTCGCCTTCATTTCCAATCACCAGACCTTTATAGTCTTTCTCAGCCATGGCAATGGCCGTTTCAATTCCTTCGATAATTTCCTGCCCAATGGCATTCATTTTCGTGTGGAACTCAAGACAAAGCACACCATCACCAATATCGAAAAGTGAAGCCCCTGCATTGCCCCAAACTTTATGAGTTTCTCGAATATTTTCGAGAATCACCAAGTCTTCAGTACCTGGAATAGTTTTGTACGACTTAGAAGGAATGTCGTAATATTTCTTAATGCCGTTTTCAATTTTGTAGAACGAGTCGTTTCCGGCATCAAGCATTTCGTAAACCCAGTCGGCTGGCTTCATATCCATACCTTCCATTTGCTCTACTACCTTTTTGGTACCGAGCAAATCCCAAGTATCGAAAGGTCCCATTTTCCATGCGAAACCTGCACAGACTGCTTGATCTATTCGATAAAGCTCATCAGAGATTTCAGGAATTCGGTATGAAACATATTTGAAGGTATCGAAGAAGGTTCTGCGATAGAACTCTCCAGCTTTATCATCAAAGTTGACCAACTTAACTATTCGATTCTTGAGATCCTCTTCGTCCTTAACTGCTTCAAGCGCTTTGAAATTAGCTCTAGTTCTAGGGCCATACTCAAAGGTTTTCAGATCGAGCTCAAGAATCTCTTTCTTCCCGTCTTTGTCTTTTGTCTTTTTAAAGTAGCCTTGTCCAGACTTATCACCGAACCAGCCTTTTTCATGAACTTCCTTAACAATGTTAGGCAGTTTGAAAGTCTCCTTAGACTCATCGTTTGGAAGGCCAGCATATAGATTGTTCGCTACATTCACCGTAGTGTCCAAACCAACCACATCCATAGTACGGAAGGTGGCAGACTTGGCACGGCCAATCAGCGGTCCAGTCATTCTGTCTACCTCACCAACAGTTAAGCCCATGTCTTCAATAGTATGCATGGCCGACATGATGGCGTAAATGCCGATACGGTTAGCGATAAATGCCGGTGTGTCTTTACACAATACAGTCTCCTTACCCAAGTAAAGGTCTCCGTAGTGCATCAAGAAATCGATGATGTCCTGATCGGTTTTCGGGCCAGGAATGATTTCTAACAACCTCAAATATCTTGGTGGGTTAAAAAAGTGAGTTCCACAGAAATGCTTCTGGAAATCTTCACTTCTACCCTCGCACATCATGTGCATAGGAATACCTGAGGTATTTGATGTAATAAGTGTTCCAGGTTTTCTATATTTTTCAACCTGTTCAAAAACGATTTTCTTAATGTCTAATCGTTCTACAACCACCTCAATGATCCAGTCGACATCCTTAATTTTAGGCATGTCATCTTCAAAGTTGCCAGTGCTAATCAGCGAAGCAAACTTCTTGTCATAGATAGGAGATGGTTTGGATTTCAATGCAAAAGCTAGCGCATCGTTCACAATTTTGTTTCGAGCTGCCTTGTTAGACTTTTGGTCTTCTGGCAAACCTCTAGGAACGATATCGAGCAAGAGCACTTCCACACCAATGTTGGCAAAATGGCATGCAATTCTAGAGCCCATGACACCTGAACCTAGTACTGCAACTTTTTTAATAGCTCGTTTCATGCTTATTTGAATATATTTTTCGATTCAACGATTTGATTAATCTTGGAAGTAACTTCAAAGAATGCTTCCAGCTTTTCTGGTGCAATCGTTTGACGTACTGCATCATTAAATTGGATAACGGTTTCTTTAGATACTCTTCGCTTTTCCTTTCCTAGGTCGGTAAGGAAAATGCGTACAGACCTACCGTCTGTCGGGTCTTTTTCCTTGTAAATCACGCCCATCTCTTCCATACTCTTGAGCATTCTAGTTAAGCTTCTAGATTCTAATCCCATCAATGGTGCAATTTTAGTTGCTGGTGTACCATTAACCGGATCGATGTTCAATACCACAAAAGCTTGTGATGTTGTGCTATTATGCTTGGCTGCTTCTTGGTTATACATTCTGTATATAGCGTGCCAGCAAGTTTTTATATGGTGATCTACGGTTTCTTCTCTCTTCATATTCTCTTGTGAGGCTTACGAAGTTAGAAAAAATTTGTTATGCATGCATACTATTTTTTCAGAAGAATTATAGTTTAACTGAGAGTTAACAATGAAGCGTCTAACTAATCAAGTCTCTGAACTAAGAAAATGGTGGTTAACGTGGAACTAACAATTGCTGCTACAGTGCCAAAGTTTTCTAGGAACTTTCCTGGTTCTATTGGCTCCTTAGGTGGCTTAGCTGCAACGGTAATGACCGACCCATCCAAAACTTTAGGGTTTCTGAACCAACCAACCCTTTGGGTAAAACCATTGGCATTGGTGATAAAAATCTTTTGTCCATTTCTAGTTTTTCCACCTGCGTGTTTGATGTAACCACGCACGCTTTGATTAGGCTGATATTTCTGTAGAGATGGATTATGAACTTCACCTTCAACTCTTACTGTATAGAATGCTTCAGGTATATAAAGGCTATCGTTAGGTTGAAGCGTAATGTTGAAGCTTTCGTTTTGCTTGTTGAGTAAATCATCTAAAGATAAAGCTAGCTGTTGGCCATTTCTATAAAACTTTGCTCCAGGCAAATATGCATTGGGAGAAACTCCTCCAGCTCTGGTAAGCACTTCTTTGAGCGTTTCATTTTTACTTTCTAGAAAGTAACTTCCAGGAAATTTCACCTCACCCGTAAGCTTAATTTCTCTTGCTTCACTAGACCCTGGAATTAAGTCGACAGTAATGTTATCATTATGGCTTAAATAGTATTGATTTTGAGACTCACTGCTTTGGCCTAGGAGATAATTCATGTCGGTAGGCACGCGCTTTATGTTAGCGATAAGATTGCCGCTGAAGTCGAAATTTTCTCGTGTTACTGTTACGGAATCTCTAAATGCAGTTCGAACAAAGCCTCCTGCTTGGAGGATAAGATCTTCAACAGTCATGCTATCAGTCAAAGTGTACCTACCTCCATTTTTTACTGCACCCCGAATAGTTACATACTGGTCTAGTACTTCATTTATATCTCTGCTATAAAGGATTACCCTATCTTTTGGCCTAAGTACAGCATTGAACTTTTTGTCCAGCACATTATCCAAATTGAATGGTACAACTTGGTATTCTGTTTTCCCAGCTTGAAACCTCAGAAGATCTGCTCTGCTTGTTAAGATTCTATTTTGATATTCTAAATCTTCGACATTGGCAGACATGAAGATTAAATCGTAAAGCGTAAGGTTTTCTCTCCAAAGTACGGTTCTAGGTTCCGACAAAAAACCTTCAATCGAAACAGTTTCTAAATTCTTCAGTTCTTCGTCATTGTAAACCTTCAAAGAGTCATCGGCCTGTAAGAGAATATCTTGTCTATTCGATGGTTCTAAAACCTCTGTAAGATTATAAGACTGAAACTTGAGTTCACCTGTTCTATCTCTTCTGAATAAATCAACCTTTTCGAAGTAGGTATTAGGTCGAAGCCCACCTGCAAGCTGAAGTAAATCACCAACAGACATTCCTTCTTTGTACTCATATTCACCTGGCCTGAAAACTGATCCAGATACTGTTACGAGGTTATCAAACTTATCTAAGACTTTATTGAAGACGATTTCATCACCATCCTGAAGTGTAAAATTCACCCCTTGTACTAAGAGGTCATTATAATCTAGAGTGATTATCTCTCGATCGAAGCTTGTGTTTGGCCTTCCAATCACAGGCCTAATTCTTTTGATGGTAACCGACTGGGTATGGGCTGTAGGTTTAAGCCCACCAGCAAAACCGATGAGATCTATTAATCCTTCGTTCCCTTTAAGTTCATAAATACCTTCTCGGTTTACCTCCCCTTGAATAGAAATGCTGTTGAGTCTGCTCTGAATAAATATCACATCGTTACTCATTAGGCGAAGATCTTCAGATACTGCACCTTTAATCAGGTAATCGTAAAGGTCTATTGTTGAGACAAATTTGTTATTTCTGAATACTTTAATTTCCCTTAATGAGCCTGAGGTTTTAATTCCACCAGATGCATAAAGGGAATTCAAGGTGGTTGCAAAAGAATTGATGAGTAACGAACCTGGATTCTTCGACTCGCCCATAACCACTATTCGAATTGGTCTCAACTTAGTAAGAGAGACATCTAAAAATATAGCTGCCGGATTTTTAGTAAGACCAGAGTAGAATCTAGAAAGGTATTGCTTCATACGTTCGTGTAAATTGCTGTATGAAGTACCAGATACGAATACCTGCCCTACATTAGGAATGAATAGATTTCCGTTGATATCAACTTTCCCTTCGAATTGAAATTCGGCCTCTCCCCAAAGGTAAACTCTCAGTTCATCACCTGGGCCAATGATATAACCAGGGTCTATATTTCCCACAAGACCTTGCTGACTGGCGTATGGGTTAGTATTGAAAACATCGTAACCAAAATATGGTAGGCCATCACTCTTCTGTTCAGTTGGGTTCTGCTCAACTATTTGATCAGACCTGTCACTGATTTCGGTAGTATAATCGACCGTATCTAATTCAATTGTGGTGATAGCCTCAGGCTGACTATTTTCGGATTCTTTGCTTAAGATGTATTTGTTTAGGTACTCATCGTAATTGATGCCGTAGAGTCTGGCTTGTCTTCGAGCATCTGCTTCGGACATACCTCTTTTTCTTAATTCTGCCTGAACTTCTTCGTAGGTGTCAATCCCTCTTTTTTCTAGCTCTTGCTTTATTTGTTGCTCTGACTGAGCGTACAATAAACTAGGCGCAGCCAATAGGGTTAAACCATAAAAAATTATAATGCTGGTTCGGTTAAAACGCATCTTTCCGTTCTATTTGGTTGGGTCTTCCCTAGTTGAGGTTTGGCAAGGTATTAAAACCTTGATTGATAAGGAATAAATAGATTGGAATTAATGAAAGAATAACTTGAATTTAAAGAGATTCGATCTCAAAATCACCGCCTTTGCCGAAAGAGATCAAGTCGAAAAGCCTGTATTTTTCTAGAGTATTTATGTCTTTCAATTGGCAATCTCCATCTGCCATAATTTCTTCGATCACAAATTCATATTCTTCCCCGAAATTAGTCAATCTGAATTTTTTTCCGACCCTTAAGTTGTTGAAAGACTTAGCCATTCATTGATTATTAAAATCTCCACGTAGTTCCCGGAACCTATTACGCGCCTCAGCCACATAAATGCTTCCTTTAAATTTGGTGAGCAAATTTGAATAAATATTCATTGCTTCTTCCTCACGATCCAGATCTTCTTGCAGAATAATTCCTGATAAGTACAAAGCATCATCGGCCAGAATATCATAGTCATACAATTCACCGATTTGTTGGAGAGGTTCTAAAGCCAATTCAAACCTACCTAATTCCCTCAAGGTTTGAGCCTTTAGATATAATACCTCATCGCAAATAGAGTGGCCATTGTGTTTGGTAAGCATTGAGTCCATTGCCACCAAAGCTTCTTGCTTCTGATTTTGAAAAATCATGAGTTCAATATTGGCATATTCTTGCATTACTAAGTTGGTGGTATCAAAGACCGTATTGTTCTTTATGAGAATGCTAAGATCTAGGGCATCATTGGCTATTTCTCTAGAAGTGGCCAACTTAAGAATGTCTAAATGACTCTGAGCAAGGTCAAACTCCCCTTTGAAGTATGAAAGCTTAGCACTTTTAAGTTTAGCTGTATAACCTAAGGGTTCATCCTTAAACATTCTTTCTACCTGGCCATATAATAAAATGGATTCCCAAGGCTGTTCATCCAATAGGTATATGTCTGCCAGGTCCATCTTAGCCTCTGCAACCACTCTGTGCTTGCCTACAGGATTTTCTAACAGGTTCTGAAGGGTTGATATAGCTTGAACTATTTCGTTAAGCTGAAAGGCCTGTAAAAGGGCTATTCTTCTTTGAGCCTCCATGGCCGAATAGATATCTCGAGAGTTTTCTTGGTAGGTCTTATACTTTTCTATCAGTTTTCTCACCGCAGCTGTATCTACAGGGTATGTTGTTTTCACAACTTCTTCTTCGGCTAAAAGGGAGTAGCGCTCGGCTAATCGGATATTCGGACTTTCTCGAAAATCTGAGGTAATGAATCCGAAGGCTTGTGTGGCTGTTTTAAAATCTTTGTTCTCGAAAGATACCATGCCCACCTCCAAAATATTTTGAGCGTTATTAGCCAGTCTTCTGTCTAGGGCTCTAGCCTGCCGTAAGGCAGCAGAAAAATTCTTCTGTTGCAAATGAGTCCAAACTAATAGCTCATTGAAAACAGGATTTCCAGCCTCTTTCTGAATAAAGTCATACAACACAATTTCTAGGGTGTCCATATCTGTTGGTTCTATGAGATACCTCTGAAATGAGTTTTTAATGAAGCCTATATTTCTAGGGTTAGACTTAGAAAAATTAAGGTACTCTGTGACCATATTTTCCTTTTCATTCAGTACCCGATAAACCGAAGCTAAGTCTAGGGCAAAGAGATCATTACTCTTAACACTGCTTCTACCCTTCTTGTAAGCATCGATAGCTTTATCTCTAAAATTCTTTTCAAATAGTAATTGAGCTAAAATTCGGATATTGTTCATTTTGATACTCGGATCACTATCTTCCATGATCTCGTCTGTAAGCTCATCTATGTATTTATCAGCTTTATCATCTTCACCCATGGTTCGATATAAAACTCCCATATCTATGGCATACCTGAAATTGCCTTTCATTTGCCTTAAAACAGATTTGAGATATTTCTCTGCAGCACCGAACTCCTTTTCAGCAAGTAGGAGTTTAAAATAAGATTCGTGAATTCTGGGAATGTACTCTCGACTTTTGGCAAGCTTCTCAAATTCGCTTCGAGCTTTGTCAACATCTCCTTGGCTCAAATACTCTTCTGCAATTTTTACTGGATCACTCGATTGAGCCTTTACATTGGAAAATGTGGCAAACAAGATGAGAAGGATGACAAGAGGCTTTTTCAGACTTATTAACAGTTTCCACATACCCATTATATTAAATTAAATATTAAATAATTTTTTATCATTTCTATTAGGCCTGTGTAAAAGTGGATAACTCAAGTTATTCAACTTATCCATGTGGGTTGTTAGTGATGCGTTAATGAAATGATCGTTATTCACATTTTATCGTCTTGTATTTTATAGATTTTCAATGAGTTATAAAACTTTGTTGATAACGTGTGTTTTTTGTGAATATGTTAGCTTACTGAGACCGATGTGGATGAGTTAAGGATATTATGTGAATGGAATTCAAGTTTGGTGGTAAAACTCATGATGTGGATTGTGTTGGTGTATAGTTTTGGGGAAATCCACATCATGAAAAGGAGTTATTCACAAGTTAGAAACTGATGTTGGTATCTGTATTCTCCCAGTTTTTCCTTACTTCGATAACCTTGGTTTGATAGTATGAGTCGAAGTAGTAGTGAATATCTTCTGGTAATTCTTGTGTTAGCATGTTGCCAATATCTAACTTTCTGTTTCCATTTCTATCGTCAATAACTCTTACCATATACCTGCCCGCTGGTAGATATTGAAAGCTAAAATCTTTTGAGTATGATTCTCTTACTACAGCTTTATTAGATGCGCTCAACAGCTGAACAATAATGTTAGGTGCATCAGTAGTTACCTTTCCTGTGATGGATGCTGTTTCACTGGATTCCGTGAAGTTGTAGGCTTTTTCTATAACCTTTGAACTATCTCCATCTGCTGAGATAAATGCTCCCCTACCTGTATAGATATTCATCTGAGGATTCTGTCTGGTGAGGAGTTCAGTTAGTGTAATACCCGTATTTAGCTCGGTTCGATATTGATTGAACTTGAAGGCATCGCTGTTCAGGTCAATTGTTTGAGTACTGTCTATAGTAATGTTAATGCTATCCAGGTTGTAGTCTGTTAATGGCTTGCTAAACTCAAAAACTAAGGTATCGCCAGGTAAGGCTTGCGATCTGTTTGGTACTGTGGAGATGGTGAAATCGGCTTTTTCAACTTTAGAATCTGTAAAATAGAGCTTTACAGTGTCCTGTAAGACATATTCTAAAGAGTCAGTGGCCTGATAGATTAAGTTTAGGGTATCTCCATAATTTCTACCATTTCTATAGAATCGGATTTTGTCATCTCCTACGGGTTGAAAAGATAGATTTTCGTTATTAACTAATTGAAAGTCAGTAAGTTGTTTATTGAATGTTATGTCGTAATAGGCTCCGAAGTGCCTTGATGAAAGCTTTCTGAGTTCTGTGGTATTCAAATTTTGTATGGTGAGGTTTATACCTTCTAGGTTAGAATTCAGCTGTAATGTATCTGGGTAGAAACCGTACTTCTCATCTTTGGAGTCTGCTTTATTATTATTGTTTTTATCGTTGGTGGCATATAACCGGTAATCTCCTGCAGGTAGATTTACGAACTTATAATTGCCCAATGTATCTGTGATACTAAAGTATGAGGCTACACCATTAAGTATGTCGGTTGAATCATTGGCAAAGTATAGGGCGACTAGGGCATCTTCTGCCGGCTCTTGATCTAAGAGTGTTTTAACATTGCCAGAAATAGTCAATGAATCTATGTAAGCCCCTGTTGAGAAACTAAGGTTTAGATTCTGTGCGGGATTATTGTTTGTTATATCCTGAATGGTAGATCCAAAGCCTACTGAATAAGTGGTGTTTTCACGAAACGGTTCAAAGAATGAAAGCTCAACGGTGTTCTTCTTTACTCTTGTCTTAAATGATCCAGTAACACGGGGAGTAATAATAATATCGGTCTCAATGTTCTTGGTGTTTACCCATTCATCAAAGGTTAAGAATATACTCTGACCTTGATAATTAGTTTGACCTTGTTCTGGGACTGAGCTCAAAAGTACTGGTGGGGTTTCGTCTTCTGGTCCACCTTGTGGTGTACTGATATTTGCACAGCCCACTATGAAACTGATTAGGGCTAGAATTATGAATGGGATGCTTTTTCTCATTTGCTCAGTATGTAAATAAGGCTACTGTATTCCTTAGTGCGTTTTGCTTTGGAATTAGACTTATATCCAATTCGAAATGCATTGAACAGATTGCTCTTACCATTCTTATATTTTTCTGATAAGATGCTCACATAATAGCTATCGAACTTTAAAGGATGTGTTGAAACAATATTCAAACCAAATCTCTTTGCTAGGCTAAACATACTTTTCTGATTGAAGTGGTATAGATGCCTAGGAACATCATAGCCTGCCCAATGATTTAGATAGTGCTTGGCGTCATATGATTGGTAGTTGGGTAAGGCCAGCACCAGTACTCCGTTTTTGGATAAATGACTGATAAGTTTGTTCAGTGTCGTATCTAAGTCATGAACATGCTCGAGTACATGGAATAAACTTATGCAATCAAATTCTCTCTTTAGATTACTTAGTTCAATAACATCTATCCCTTTGCTTAGCGCCTGATTCTTTGCAGAATCATCTGGCTCTATACCCGTTACTTGCCAGCCTTTGGACTGCATGAAATGGGGAAACGATCCTGCTCCACAACCATAATCAAGAAGGTTTTTCCCTAGGGTATATTTTTCAATCAGCTTTTTCTTGTATTGTAGATTTTGCCGTTGAACGGTTTTATAAGCTAAGTCGAATACAGGATTTACAGAATCTCCGTGTGAGATGTAATTGTTAGACTTATAGTAAGGTATTATTTCGTCAACATTTGGTTGCGGGTTTGTACTTAATGTTTCGCAACTAGTACACTGCTTTAGTTGAAAGCTTTCTTTGGAGCCAAAGTGATCTTCTACCTCAAGGTAATCCTTGAACTTAGTTTGTTGACAAACCGGACATTCGTTTATTTCTTTCACTGTTTTACCTTCCCATGTAAACCATCAAAACAGAAATGTCGGCAGGAGAAACTCCACTGATTCTAGAAGCTTGTCCCAAGGTGGATGGCTTAATCTTGTTGAGTTTTTCTCTACCCTCGGCAGAAAGTGCTGTGATATCAGAGTAGTTGAGTTTGTCTGAAATCTTAACATTTTCAAGCTCATTCATCTTCTGAGCAAGCTTCATTTCCTTATCGATATAGTCTTCATATTTGATGTGAATGTCAGCTGACTCAATAATATGCTTGTCATACTTATTGAGGTAGGTGGCATAATCCTCTCCTATTTCTTTTAGGTTATTAATATCGAGCTGTGGTCTCTTAACAAGTTTATTCAGGGTTGTTCTGTGCTGAATAGCCGCGGTATTGTGAGACTCCAACATTGGATTTGCCATATCTGGATCTACTTTTTTCTGATGAAGATCATTGATAAGCAGGTTGAGTTGTCTCTGCTTTTCTTTGGTTTGCTTAAGGCGATCTTCGCTTGCTAATCCGATATTGAACCCTCTTTCGGTTAGCCTCAAATCAGCATTGTCTTGCCTAAGAAGTATACGATGCTCTGCCCTACTAGTGAACATTCTATAAGGCTCATTAGTACCCTTATTGATGAGATCATCGATAAGCACACCTATATATGCTTCGGACCTAGTGAGAGTGAATTCATCTTCTGAGTGAATTTTGCGGTGTGCATTTATGCCAGCAATAAGACCTTGGCAAGCTGCTTCTTCATAACCTGTGGTTCCGTTGATTTGCCCAGCGAAGTATAGATTTTCCACCAGCTTTGTTTCTAGGGTCAGGTTAAGCTGTGTTGGTGGAAAGTAATCATACTCTATGGCATAACCCGGTCTAAACATTTTGACGTTTTCGAAGCCGTCAATTTTCCTGATAGCCTCATATTGAATGTCTTCTGGTAGAGACGTTGAGAAACCATTGACATAGATTTCTACAGTGTTCCACCCTTCTGGCTCTACAAAGATCTGATGCCTATTACGTTCTGCAAACCTGTTGATCTTATCTTCTATAGATGGGCAATATCGTGGACCGATACCCTGAATTCTTCCATTGAACATTGGTGACCGATCGAATCCTTTCTCTAAGGTTTCGTGAACTTCTGGGTTGGTATAGGTGATAAAACAACTTCTTTGCTCTGTCAATGGCTTGGTTTCGGAGCTGAAGGAGAACTTTTCAGGTTGCTCATCTCCCCTTTGTTCCTCCATTTTGGAGTAATCAAGTGAGCGGCCGTCAACTCTTGGTGGAGTTCCAGTTTTCATTCTACCAGCTTCAAACCCTATTTGCACTAGTTGTTCGGTGATACCTTTAGCGGCATGCTCTCCAGTTCTACCTCCGCCAAACTGCTTTTCACCAATATGTATGATACCATTTAGGAATGTACCTGAGGTAAGTATCACTGCTTTAGCCTCAAAGTCTATTCCCATTCCTGTTTTTACTCCAGTAGCTTTTCCATCCCTGTAGGTAATGCCCGTAACCATTTCTTGCCAAAAGTCTACATTTGGATTCTGCTCTAGAGCGAGCCTCCACTCTTCAGCAAATCGCATTCGATCGTTTTGTGTTCGAGGGCTCCACATTGCAGGGCCTTTCGATTTATTAAGCATGCGGAATTGAATCATAGACTTGTCAGATATTATGCCTGACATTCCGCCTAATGCGTCAATTTCACGAACTATTTGTCCTTTGGCTACACCTCCCATTGCTGGGTTGCAAGACATTTGCGCAATGGTGTTCATGTTCATGGTTATTAATAAAACCTTTGAACCCATTTTGGCAGCTGCGTTTGCTGCTTCGCATCCTGCATGCCCAGCACCAACTACTATTACATCGTACTTTGGATACATACCTTGTTCTTTAACCAACTGTTCCACGTGGAACAATAAGTGAAAAAGTCATCTTAAAGTTTCACGTGGAACATTTACTTTTTTGGAATCTGAAGCAAAGATAAGGAAGCTTCTTCGCTTTTTCTCATGGCCACCTGTTGCTCCTCAGTTTTGTCAGCTTGGCCTAACAGATGGAGAACTCCGTGGATGAGTACTCTGTACAATTCGTTGTCGAAATGCGTGGCTTCGGTAATCGCATTCTCTTTAACTCTATCAATCGATATGAATATGTCAGAGAGAATGGGTTCATCTAATGCTTCTCTATTGTCGAAGGTGATGATGTCTGTGTAATAATCGTGATAGAGGTATTCACGGTTTACATTGAGCAAATACTCATCAGAACAAAAGATGTAGTTTATTTCCTCAATCGACTGTTGATGTGATTCAACAATCGATTTAATCCACTTTCTAATAATTGTTTTATGGTTGAGTTTGAACTCAACGTCTTCAACAAAGAAGTTGATTTGTGATGACATTAATCTATATAGAAGGTTAATTCAACGGTTCGGCCTTCATCCTTGAATTGAATTTCATCGGCTAAGTTCTTCATTAAGAATATTCCTCTTCCACCTATTTTCTGAACATTCTCTGGTGCTGTAGGGTCTGGTAGGTTTTTGTAATCGAAACCTACGCCTTGGTCTGTTATAGAGAAGACAATTTCTTCTTCCAAGAGGGCAGCGCTGAGCTTTACGCTCTTCTGCTTATCTGCCTGGTTACCATGAAGGATGGCGTTATTCACCGATTCTATAACGGCAATCATAATGTTGCCATATACATCGTCAGTGAGCTCGTACTTCTCCTTGGCGTTGTCTATAAAACTCTCAACTATTCTGATGTTTTCGGTGAGAGAAGGTATTTCAATACTAATGTTCTTCATTCAGTGAGCTCAGTTCTTTTCTTTGATCTTTTTGAAGTATTTGTTGGTTTCCTTCTTGTAGTATGGATTAAGCTTAGCAGGAATAGTTTTTAAAAGTTCAATTTCCTTTTCTTTAGCTTTCAAATAGTCGTTAAGCGATTGTGGAATGGAAAGCTCAAAATCTTCAGCCGTTCTGGCTTCTCTTTCGTCATCTTCCCCTCGTTCTCTCATAGAGTTTTCGGCATCCAACATTCTAGTTAATATCTCTTGCTGACGTTCTATTGTTTGGTCAGTGATGTTCTTATTGATCAGGTCCCATTCGTTTTGCTCCATCTGCTCAATAAGCTTATCAATTTTCTCGCCTAATTTATTTCCCTGCATGCCTGTTTCAAAGTTTTCTAGGGTATTTCTGAGCTTCTCTTGTTGAGCTGCCATTTTTGCTAATTCTTCCGAGAGTTCTCTTCCGCTTTTTCCGCTCTTTTTAAGCTGTTTTATTTGATCGCTAAGCTGTTGTTGGAGTTCTGACATGCCATTGATACCTGGATTGCTTTTTGAACCTTTCTTGGAGCCATTCATTGAGCCAGCCATCTGTTGTTGCATTTGTTGAAGCACATCATCTAGTAGAAGTGCCAGGTTATTGATGGAAGTCATGGTAAACTGTTGCTTTCCTATAACTTCATTGAGTCTTTTCTCCTTGAGCGATTCAATAGTACCATCCATTTGTCGGTTCATTTCATCCAATTCTTTCATAACGAAGGATGAAATTTCAAAAACGCGTTGCGAAAGTGCTACAAGACTGTCTTGTATAATCTGTGAATCATCTTTTAGCTTTAATTGCTCTTGACCAAGCTTCACAACCCTAGGGTCGCTTTGGCGAATTTCTTTGAATTGATCCATTAAACCTTCCTGATTGAAAGAGAGGGTAAGAAGATTATCGACAAGATCTCGAAGGTTGTCCATGTCTTCTGACCGTTGTTCCATCTGCATGCTGTTCTGCATATTTTGCATGCTTTGTTTAAGCTCTTGCATTTTCTGGGTTGCCCTCTGTTGAGATTGACTGGCTTTACTTTGAGGAGAATTACCTTCATATTGTTCCTCTTGCTGACCTTCCTCATTTTGCTCTCCTTCGCCTTCAACTGACTCTGATTGCTCTTGCTGCGCTTCTTCTTCTAAGGCTTCTTGAGCTTTTTGTTGTTCTTCTTGAATCTCTTCTATCTGTTCCTTAGCGTCTTGAGGTAGTTGATCAGGATTCTTTCTTTCCTGATTTAACTCATTCAGCTTTTCTAATTGCTCTTCTAGTTTCTTGGAGTCTTCCTTGAGTTCTTCTTGCTTGTTTGCTAGATCTTCGCTTGTCTTTTCTCCATTTTCTGTTTCTTCTTGCAGTTCTTGCTGTTGTTGAGTCTGATTTTCTAATTCCTCAATATTCTCTTGCAAAGCCATATCGAATTGGAGTTTTTTGAAGAGTTCTAAAGTTCTTTCTAGGTCCTCTTCTAGGTTTCCACTCTGATCACTCAACTCATTCATTTTCTCTCTAAACTCCTCAATATCAGATTGTTGTTTTAGTAATTCTCTTAGTTCATCGTAGAGTTTTTTGGTCTCGTCATCTAGCACGCTGTTCATTATCTCTTGCAGCTGCTCCATCTTGTTTTTCACCTCATCGTTCTGAGGCTTAAACTGATCTAGTTTTTTATTATTAAGCTGATTTTCCTTTTTCAGCTGATCTACCTTTTTCGCAAGTTCTTCTTTCTGGTTCAAGATTTCCTGCATTAGCTTTTCATCTTGCCAATCCATTTCTTTCTTAGTTTTCAGCTTTTCATCGGCCTCTCGAATTTTCTTGCTTAAATCTTCAGTTTGTTTCAGTGTTTCATCAATGTTTTCCTTTACGGCCTGGCTAGACTTTTCAATGTCTTTTTCTAACTCTTCTAAAGAAGGTATTTTGAAACTGTATGAGGAAGACTTAGCTGATTTATATCCATTAACGCCATCATTATCAGATACTTGTACGTAATATGTAAGCTCTGCTCCCGCTTTGATTTTTGCAGAGTCTAATTTGAATATGTAGTAATAAGATTGATCTAATGTGGCCGGGTTGAACGGTAAATTTAAGCTTTCGTATTTCTCTCCGTCATAAGAATAATGCATTGCCAATGAGCTGAAACCATAATCGTCTTCGATCTTTCCTCCTAATACTATGTTTTTATAAAGCACGGTATCTTGATATTGATCTAGCACAATACTCGGAGTCCTATCTTTAATTACTTCTATTTGAAATTTTAAAGAATCTCTGTTGGTACTGTTCTCATTTTTAAGTTGAACAGAATATGATCCGCCATTTTTAATGGTTTGCGACAGGTTGAACTTGTTTTTGCCAGTGCTCTCCCCTTTCAACTGTTCTTCAGCGTTATGGAAATAGAAACTTACACTTTCCGTATTTGAGGCGTCAATGTTCCACGTGGCCAGAGTGCCTTCAGGAATGGTTAGGTTGCCTGAGTTTTTGATAGATTCATCTGCAATTCTGGTATAATCAGGATAGTTAAGATCGATACTGAAAAGAGAAAGACTTGGTCTTAGATAGGTTTCAATTTCATAAGTACTCGATACTAATCCTTCGGCCTCTAACCTGAATGTGGTGTTTTCTTTTAGTCTTGAAATCTGATATTGGAATTGGCCTTGGCCTTGTTGAATAGCCTTAATTTTTCTTTCATTGATCCAGACAAATAGATTTTCTGGAACCGCCCTACCTTGTGTACTTACTGATATTGTAAAAGGCTCATCCTTAAATCCTGACAGTTTATCATTGTCTAAAACAAAGCTAAAGGGTGCCTCAGGCAGAAATTCATCGTTATAATTGATGATTCTAGTGGAGCTTTCTGTAAGAAATTGAGGTATAAAGATGAAGAGTAAGACAATTATGGATGCCGGAATGTAAGAGTACTTAAAGTATTTTTTGTTGGCCTTAATGTCTATTGCGCTTGCAAATGGAATCTGCTGTAGTTTAAGGCTCTTCTGTTGAATACTAGCAATTAACAACTCGCTTTGGCTGTCAGAAAGCCGTTCTAACTGAATAACATTAAGCAACTTGTCAGATACTTCAGGGAAATGCTTGCCTATTTGCCTTGCGGCTTCTTCATTGCTCATTTGGCTACCATGGTTGCTCATTACCATTAAATGCCGAATGACCAACCAATAAAGTGAAACGATTAGGGCAGTGAGAAATGTGTAGAAAACAATTGCTCTGCCCACTTTAGATAGATGAGCGGAGAATTCTATTGTATTGATTAACAGAAAGGCTATAAGAAGGCCGCTGAGCAAAATGATTGCTCCTTTAATGGCTTTATTCTTATAGTATTTTCTTTTGTAGTCCTTTAACTGCTTTATCAACGACTCATTAGAACCCATAGCCTGCTTTCTTTAGTCTACAGTAATTACGCAAATACTTTCTAAAGGATTGTAAAACAATTGATAAACAGGCTAATAAAGTTTCTGTTTAGTCAATTTCTAGTACTATCGGGCAGTGGTCTGAATGAAATGCATTAGGCAGAATTGTAGCAGATTTTAGCCTTGTCTTTAGAGGCTCGGTGGCCATGTGGTAGTCAATTCTCCATCCCTTATTATTGGCACGGGCATTTGCTCTGTAGCTCCACCAAGAGTATTGATGTGGCTCCGTATTAAATTCTCTGAACGTATCTACAAATCCAGATTCTACATATTGAGTGAGCCAAGCCCTTTCTTCAGGTAAAAAGCCTGAAGAATTCTTATTAGATACGGGGTTATGAATGTCTATTTCTTTGTGTGCTATGTTGTAATCTCCACTAATAATAAGGTTCGGTACTTCTTTCCTGAGCTCATCCACATAAGTTTGGAAGAAGTCTAACCACTCATATTTGAAATCTTGGCGTATGTCTCCGCTAGTACCACTAGGCATATAAACCGACATAACAGAAAAGTCTTTGTAATCGGCTCGTAATACTCTGCCTTCATTATCATACAAAGGGTTTCCACAGCCGTGTTCCACGTGAAGCGGAGTGTGTTTAGTGAGTATTCCTACTCCAGAATAGCCTTTTTTCTCAGCATTTTCCCAGTACATCTGGTAACCCAAGTCTTCATAAAAGTCCTCTACTTGTTCTGGATTCGCTTTAAGTTCTTGCAAACAAAGAATATCAGGGTTTTCCTCTTCCAACCATTCTCTAAAACCTTTTCTTAAGGCAGCTCTAATTCCATTTACGTTGTAGGAGATAATTTTCATGCTTCGATTTTTAATTCGTATTCCTTCTCAAAATATTCTAGCACATGCATTTTGAGAAGCTTTTCCTGATCCAATAGATCAAACTTGGGTAATTTCTTAACGGCACTCCAATGAGGCCAGCCTTCTTGATCTACACTTTGTAGCTCATAATAGCCAGAATAGCTCAAAACCTTGCATATTGCTATATGCATTAGGTCTTGCTTCTCTTCCTTGCTAAAAGTTTGAGGGCCCCTTCCTAGTTCCTGGACTCCAATAAGAAACAGAACTCCATTTAGGTCTTTCGGCCTTTTACCGATAGTGTCTTTGAGCGAAGTCATCAACTTAGCCCACCTCACATGAAGTTCTAGATCTTTTTTATACATTTTCTTCTTGTAGTGCCTCCCAATATTCTACGGCTCTTCTCAAATGAGGAATTACTATGGTGCCACCAATAAGGTTGGCAATAGAGAAAGCTTCATATACTTCTGCAGATGAGAGTTTGAGGTCGTGGCATTTGCCTAAGTGATATCTTACGCAGTCATCGCACCTTAAAACCATCGAACAGGCAAGCCCTACAATTTCCTTGGTTTTAACGTCTAGAGCACCTTCGGCAAAAGCATTGGTATCTAAATTAAAGATACGCTTGAGCACTTTATTATCAGCTGCCATGATCTTCTCGTTCATTTCAGCTCTGTATTCATTGAAATTTTGAATAATACTCATTTCTAATTTAATTATATTGTTGGAAATGAACCTACACAACTATTTTACAGATTTCTTATCTCTTATTTATCCGAATCTGTGTTTGGGCTGTGATGACCCTCTTCCAAAGGGCAGCAAATATATATGTCCTAAATGTCATTACAATTTACCGAAGACTAATACTTACAAACTGCAAGACCACATATTTAAGGACAAGTTTGATGGAGTAGTTCCCATAGCTCATGTTTTAGTTTATACTTACTTTATTAAGAATGGAATTATGCAGCATGTTCTGCATGATTTAAAGTATAACGACAATAGAGAAATTGGAGTGATGATGGGCAGATGGTTTGGTCATGACTTACTACTGGGCGGTTATTCCGATAGCTTCGACATGATAATACCTGTTCCGCTTCATACAGAAAGACTAAAGAAAAGAGGGTATAACCAAGCTGCAGCTTTTGGCTCTGGTTTATCTGAGGTGTTAAAGGTTGAACAGAGAGAAGATCTGCTTATTAGAAATAAATACATTGAATCTCAAACGAGGAAATCTAAGGTTCGAAGAATTCAGAATGTTGAGGGTATTTTTCAAGTTGAAAGAGGCAAAGACCTATCTGATAAAAGTGTGCTTCTTGTGGATGATGTACTGACTACTGGTTCTACCCTGATTGCCTGTGCAGAACCACTGCTTAGGGCTGGTATAAAAAACCTGAGTATAGCGGTAATGGCTGGTGTAAAATAAAAAAGGTGACCGAGGCCACCTTTAATATCTATTGAATAGAATTCCTTATTCTCTTCCACCAATGCCTAAGAAACCGTTGGACTGGTCCAACTGCTGAGTTCCGATTGAAATCATAGCACATCTGAAACCAATGGTGTTAGTAGATCTGTCAAGGTCCAAATATCTTCTAGTACCTGGAGCCATCCAGTAAGCAACATCTTTCCAAGAACCACCCTTGTAAACTCTTGCTCTGTCATTAACTAAAGATCTGTACTCAAGATTTTGATTAGCAGCAACACTATCTTTAGAGTCTAGTGTTTCCCAACCGTAATCGGTTTCTGGGTCATTAGTCCCGTCTTTTCTAACAGGGTTAAGGTCGTCAAAGTCTCCAAAAGAAAGTGGTCTGTAAGTATCAAATACCCACTCACTCACGTTTCCTGCCATATTAAACAGGTTGAAGTCGTTTGGCTCTCTGCTTCCTACAGGCTCAGGAATTACTGAAGCATCGTTATTAATGTTTCCGGCAATACCAGCATAGTCACCTCTACCTCTTTTGAAGTTAGCTAGTAATTCACCTCTCTTTTTACCGTAAGGGTTTCTTACACCTCTACCATCCCAAGGGTAAATTCTTCCGTATTCTTCATTTTCATCTAGGTAAACAGTTCCTACGGTTGCCTTAGCAGCGTATTCCCACTCTGCTTCATTAGGTAGTCGGAAATCAGGAAGATAAATTCCTCTTTCTATGAATCTTCTTCTGTTTTCAGGTAGGTTGATGTACTCTACAACTTCTTGCTGAAATTCATCGAAATCGGCAATTTCAATCTGCTGGCCTTGGCCACTATTAACATCTCCTATTGGTTGACCACCAATAGCTAATTGGTACTCACCAGAAGTCTCATCTTTAATAATGAATTCATCCGTGAACTCTACCGGAAGGTCTTCATAGTCCATATCGAAGATAAGGCTCAAGTTTACGAAGTCCGTTCTCCATTTACAGAAGTCTGCTACTTGTCTCCAAGAAACTCCTACTACTGGGTATTTATTGAAACCAGGGTTGCTGTAGTAGTTTTCAGCATAAACATCATTAAAAGAGAAGTCACTAGCCCAAACATCGTCTGAAGGAACAATGTCCTCATAGTTCTGTGGGTTGCTCTTGCTATGAGTTGGTCCTGTATAATCAGGAATCCACTGTGCTGGAGGCGTACTTAAGTTGGCATTATCTGGATCATCCGGATCGATGATATTTGTAGATTTTGGAACAGGGATGTCTTGAGGGTTGAATTGGAAGAACACATATTCTTTCCAGTTACTGTTGGTTACCTCAGTTTCATCCATAAAGAATGAATTCACCGTTACTGTTCTTTCAATATTGTCTCTAGAACCGTAAAGATCTTGTTCAAAGGAGCCCAAAATGGTTCTACCTCCTTGAATGAACACCATACCCGGAGGGCTTGGTAATTCCTGATCGTCATATGGTCTATAGCCTAAAAGGCTTTTTTCTGTGGCATATTCAGCACCAGTGGTGGCACTAACATTGTCTTTTTTTCCTAGCCCCAGCAGGGAGCAAGATGTTGCTGAGAATAGCACAGCCACTCCCAGTAAACCCGACTTTAATTGACCCACGCGTGTTTTCATCATCGTTTAATTTCCTATGTCCAGGTGAAACTTGAACATGCTAATATAAGCTTATGAACAAATCTATCACAATCTGGCACTCAGATTCACATCCTCAACGCCAGTTTGACTCTAATTATTTTCAAAATTACAGAGATTTGTTCCTTAAATCACTGGTGATGATATACTTCTAGCTTTGTTAATGATTATTTAATCTTTCTTTAAGTGCCTCAAGCCCATCTAAATCAGTTGATCAGTTCATTAAACCATTCAGTCAATAACTGACCCTTACTTGACTGGAATAAGCTTTCTTTGAATTATGAATAAGAATAAGCTGTATTGGTTGCTGCAGTTTGGCGGTTGGTCAGGTCTTATGCTTACCAATTTCTTGACGATGGTAATGATTATACCATTCCTTCAAGCTTTTGGAGCCAACTTCATTTCTCTTTTGCTTGGGGTTTCTATAAGTCACCTCTACAGAAAGTTTGTTAAGAAAAGAAATTGGAAAGACATTAAGGTTCCGAGACTTGTCCCTAAAGTGTTTTTAGCCAGTTTGTTGCAGGGCCTTATAATGACGGTACTTTCTCTAGCTGCGCTAATAGGTATCTTCGTTTTAATGGTACGCTCAGACCCTTCTGCCATGGATGCGCTTCTAGGAATTCCGCCAATAGAAGGTGTAGATGAAGAGGTAATGGAGCTTATTAGAGAAGCAACGGCTAAGAACTTTTCTCCGGGAAAAATCTTCGTTTTTCTGTTTAGCTATATGGTCAGCTTTGTTATTTACTTCATTAGCTGGTCGGCCTTATATTTTGCTTATCAATACATGCAGAAAACCAGAGAGTTTGAAATTGAAAAGTGGAAACTATCCGCTTCTGTTAAAGATGCTGAACTCAATGCGCTAAAAGCACAAATTAACCCTCACTTTATTTTCAACAGCCTGAATAATATCCGGTCTCTAGTGGCAGAAGATGGTGAAAGGGCAAGAGATTCTATTACTCATCTTTCTGACTTACTAAGATTTTCCATCCAGTTCGATCAGTATGAAAAGGTATCTCTCGAGAAGGAACTTCAGGTAGTAAAAGACTATCTTAACCTAGAAGCTATTCAGTTAGAAGAACGATTAACTTATAGGATTAACATAGATAAGGGATCTAAGGAAATTATGATTCCGCCTATGATTATTCAAACCTTGGTAGAAAATGCGATTAAACACTCAATTAATAATTTACCTAATGGTGGAGAGATAATAGTTGAGTCTAAACTAAGTGAAGAGTTTGTGAATATTTATGTTAAAAATACCGGTCAAATGAAGGTGAATGGCACTAAAGGAGAGCGCAGAAGGGGAATCGGTATAAATAATTCCAAAGAAAGGCTTAGACTTCTTTATGGAGAAAAAGCCAGTCTGACGGTTGAAAATATGAATGAAAAAATGGTTTGTGCCACCGTTAAAGTTCCAATCAAATAAATTATGAAGACACTAATTGTAGATGATTCGCGCCTAGCCAGAAATGAGCTGAAAAGACTGCTTAAAGAGTTCGATAATGTGAACATTATAGGTGAAGCGGCCAACGTAGATGAAGCACTAGATAAAATTGCAGAGCTAAAACCTGACTTAGTATTTCTAGACATTCAAATGCCGGGCAAAAGTGGCTTCGATTTGTTAGAAGAGCTGGAAAGTGTACCAGAAATTATATTCTCAACGGCTTATGATGAGCACGCCTTAAAGGCTTTTGAGTACAATGCCCTTGATTATTTAGTGAAGCCTGTAGAAAAGCAGCGCTTGGCTGGAGCCGTTTCTAAGGTGTTTGATAAAATTAAGAAGAAGGAAAAGGAAGAAGAAAACGGAGATGATAAGCTCACTATTCACGATCAGGTGTTTGTGAAAGATGGTGAGAAATGCTGGTTTGTTCAGCTTTCAGATATCAGGCTTTTTGAAGTAAGTGGAAACTACACCACGGTCTACTTTGGTGATTCCAAACCAATGATTACCAGAACTCTAAACTACCTAGAATCTCGATTAGACGATAAAACATTCTTTAGAGCCAATAGACAGCAGATCATCAACCTCAAGTGGATTGAAAGAATTGAGCCTTGGTTTAGTGGAAGCTTGCGTATTTACCTCAAGGGTGGCGAAGAAATAGATGTTTCAAGAAGACAAACTCTTAAATTCAAGGATTTAATGAGCTTCTGATGGCATCCAAGGTCGATTTTCGAAGAGCAAGTTTTGAATTTTTATCCATTGTCGTAGCGGTGGTTTTAGCCATGGCTTTGACAGAATGGCGTCAAGATGCTTTAAATAATAGACTTGCCGAGAAATCTTTAGAGAATATAATCGCAGAGATTAAGGACAACAGAGAAGATCTTTTGTTAGACTCTGCCAAAATCACTAAAGACTTAATATTTATGAGAGGCTGGATTTCCGCTTTTGAGGAAAAGGGGGAGAAAGGTGAGTTTAGTCTGAATTTCGACTATTCATTTCTCAATAGAGCAGCTCTGGATGTTGCTATCAATAACCAGTCAATGACTTTTATTGATTTCGATATTAATATGGAATTGGCTGAGATCTATAATACACAAGAGTTCTACTCTACAAAGGCACTAGATGTTTTTGATGCCATGAGTGACCTAACAACCAGTACTCACCACACAGAAAGTCCAGAATTTCTTGCCAACGTCAAGGGCTTCCAGTTCCAGCTGGGTTTGGTAATGGGAAGCATTAATGCCTATTTGAAGGAAACTCAAGACTTTCTTAAGGAGCATGATTTGGAGTCTAAATAGACTTCAAAAACTCAATTCCCTGTTTCACATCCGAAACATTGTTCACTGTAAGAATTAGTCTGGTTTTGTACTCCTTCATTTTACAACGCCTTGGCTGGCCTTGAACATAAGCGATGATTTTTCCGAATGTCTCTGATTGGAAGTAAGCTTCTTTTTCTGAAGGCACGAAGTAGCACTTCATGTTTTCATTTTTCAAGGTTAACTTTTCAAAACCGAGCCTTTCTCCTAACCAACGTAGTCTAACGGTTTCAATCAGTTCTTGAACCGACTCAGGAATTGGGCCAAACCTATCCTTTAGGTTTACAATAAACTTCTGAAGCTTTTCTTCATTCTTGATGTTATCTAGCTTGGCATAAAGGCCAATTCTTTCGGTAGTATTTGATACGTAACTGTCTGGGATTAGAATCTCCAGATCTGTTTCTATAGTACAGTCTTGAGCCACTATTTGTGCGGCTTCTTTCACCAAATCTTTGGTAAACAGGTCTTTGAACTCGGTTTCTTTCAGTTCTTGAACTGCTTCATCCAGAATTTTATGGTACATCTCAAAACCAAGGTCTGAGATAAACCCACTTTGTTCAGCACCAAGAAGGTTTCCTGCTCCACGAATATCAAGGTCTCGCATAGCTACCTTGAAACCATCACCTAAATCGGAGAATTCTTCCAAGGCACTTAACCTCTTTCTTGCATCGCTTGTCAGGCCAATAGTTGGAGGTGTAAGCAAATAGCAGAAAGCTTTTCTGTTTGATCGTCCAACTCTACCCCGCATCTGGTGCAGGTCTGAAAGTCCAAACATGTGTGCGTGATTGATGATGATGGTGTTGGCGTTAGGAATATCAAGTCCAGACTCAATAATGTTGGTAGAAACCAATACATCATATTCGCCCTCAATGAACTTTACCATTCGCTTTTCTAGCAAGGGGCCATCCATCTGGCCATGTGCTATGCCAATTCTTGCGTCAGGCACTAATCTTAGAATGATATTACCTACCTGCTCAATATCATTGATTCTATTGTGGACTAGGAATACCTGCCCTCCTCGCTTTAACTCAAAACTTACAGCATCACGAATCAATTCGTCATTGAAAGTGTGGATTTCAGTAGTTACTGGCTGTCTGTTTGGTGGAGGAGTGGCGATAACGCTCAGGTCTCTCGCACCCATAAGTGAGAAATGAAGTGTTCTTGGAATTGGGGTCGCTGTTAGGGTCAGAACGTCAACATCTACTCTAAATTCTTTGAGCTTGTCTTTTACTTTTACCCCGAATTTTTGCTCTTCGTCTATAATCAAAAGACCAAGGTCTTTAAACTCCACATCTTTGTTTACAATGCGATGAGTTCCGACCAAAATCTCTGTTTTTCCTTCTTTAACCCGCTTTAAGGTATCCTTAATCTGTTTAGTAGTTCGGAAGCGGTTAATGTATTCAACCTTAATTGGGAAGTCGGCCAAACGCTCAGAGAAAGTTCTGAAGTGTTGCATGGCCAAAATAGTTGTTGGCACAAGTACAGCGACCTGCTTTCCATTGACCGCTGCTTTAAATGCTGCTCTAATAGCCACCTCTGTTTTACCGAAACCTACATCGCCACATACTAGTCGATCCATCGGGTGCGGTAACTCCATATCAGCTTTTACGTCTTCGGTTGCCTTGGCTTGGTCTGGCGTATCTTCATAAATGAAGGAAGATTCTAGTTCTGCTTGCATGTACCCATCTTTCGAGAAAGCAAAACCTGGTGCATCTTTTCGCTTGGCATAAAGGTTAATCAGGTCTTTGGCAATGTCTTTGACCTTCCCTTTAACACGCTTTTTCTTGTTCTCCCACTCTGGTGAACCGAGTTTACTGATAGAAGGTGGAGCTCCTTCCTTGCCAGTATATTTAGAGATTTTGTGAATGGAGTGAACACTCACATAAAGCAAATCATCATCGCGATAGACCAAACGGATGGTTTCTTGCATTTTGCCATTCACATCTACCTTTTCCATACCAGCAAAACGTGCCACACCATGGTCTATATGCGTAACGTAATCTCCAGGCTGCAACGATCGCAACTCCTTCAGCGTAAGTGCTTTAGATTTAGAGTGCTTGGTTTTCGTTTTGTATTTATGGAACCTATCGAAAAGCTGATGATCGGTATAGCAGAGCACCTCTCGATTCTTGTCTATAAAACCGCTTCTCAAGCCAATATTAAGGGCTTGTACCTCAAGTGTTGGGTCTAGCTCTTTGAAAATAGTTTCTAATCTGTTGAATTGAGCCAATGATTCGGCAGCAATAATTAAATTGCTGTTTCTCATCTGCCATTGGCCAAGGTTTTCAACAATCAGGTCGAAGTTTTTATTGAAAGACGTTTGTGGCTCGGCTTCAAACTGAAGCTCAAAATCCGTTTTTAAGTAAAAGCGGTTGCCAAATTCAATCTGCTGAAAGCCATCTAGTTCTTTTTCAAAGGTCTCGGTTTCTTCAAATAATTCAGCAGGGCTGAGCACCACTTGAGTATCTGTTACAGAGAGAACTTCATCGAAATTGGCTGTCGCTTTCTGAAAGTATTTTTCAATGGTATCGAGCGTTTGCTGATAGTCTTTGAACCAGATTTTCGAGTTTTTAGGAATAAAGCTTAGGAAAGATTGGCGTGTTTCTTCCAGCAGGCGTGTTTGCACATTAGGAATCACATTGATTTCTTTAATGCTATCTTGGCTTAGCTGAGAAACAGGGTCGAAAGTTCTAATGCTTTCAATCTCATTTCCAAAGAGCTCAATACGGTAAGGCAGGTCATGAGCGTAAGAATAGACATCTACAATTCCCCCTCTCACTGAAAACTGGCCAGCTTCATAAACGAAATCGGCTGGCTCAAAATCGTAAGTCTGAAGTAGTTCGGTAAGAAAGGCTACGTCTAGATTCTCCCCTACTTTGGCCGAAAACGTATTCTTGTTGAGTGATTTCTTATTGATTACTTTTTCCGTTAGCGCTTCCGGATAAGTAACAATTAACTCACCTGTTGAGGCCTTGTGGTTAATTCGGTTGAGAATTTCAGCCCTTTGGAGAATATTGGCATTCTCTGTTTCATCGAACTGGTAAGGTCTTTTATAAGAAGTGGGGAAGAGAAGCACTTCTTTCTCTCCTAACAGGTTTTGGAGATCGTTTTGAAAGTAGGCAGCCTCTTCTTTATCGTGCATTACAAAGATGCAGGTTTGCTTATTGAGCTGATAAACCGATGCTGCAATTACTGCATCTAAACTACCCACTAAGCCCTTCAGCTTAATGTGAGAAGTTTCATTGGGTTTTATCTTTTCCGCAATGGTTTGAACCACTGGTTCTTCTCTGTAAATCTTTATGAAATCTTTGACCTTCAAGCGCTAATAAGTAAATGGGTTGCAAATGTATGAATAATCGGCTAGGTAAGTCGAAAGGCTAAAAACCACTGAAGTAAATTAATTGTTTCCATACATAACCCTTTCGTTTATTTAAGTGTTAAAGGCGCAATGAAAAGGCAAAAAGAAAGACCAGACCTGAGAAAAGAGGCTTTCAATAAAATGGAGCAGATGCACCCGCACGAAGTGCTGGTATATGTTGGCATGATAGGTAGCGCGGTTATTTTCCTGTTTACTATAGTTGCCTTTACTTTATCGCAGCCCCTACAAGCTGAGTTCTTAAAAATGGAATTCCCAAAGTCCTTTATCATCAGCACTTTTGTGTTGTTGCTTTCTAGTTACTCGGTTACTAGAGTAATGCCGGCCTATTTGGCCGATGATTTAGAAAGTATAAAGAAGTGGTTGGGAATAACCTTTTTACTTGGGTTGGTATTCGCCTGCTTTCAGATAACGGGCTGGAAGGAGCTGCAAGCCAGCAATATTTTATTTACAGGAGAACGCTCTGGAGCCTATTTATATGTGATTTCCGGATTGCATGTTATCCACATGGCTGGGATGATGATTTTTCTTCTGTATCTTCTCCTAGAGGCTCATAGCACGTCTAAAGACGTTGTGAAGCACTTGCTGTATTCCACAAATCCTTATCAAAAAGTAAAGTTTAAGCTACTTTCTAATTGTTGGCATTTTGTAGATGCTGCCTGGGTGGTTATCTTTTTTTATTTCCTTTTTAGTTTTTAGCGTAAAAAAGGCCGCGTGACCAAACGCAACCTCTAAGCAATAGACTTATGAAGAGTTCTTAACCTTCAGACCTTAATTGAAGGATATTACCTTAATGTCTTCCCACATAACGAATTTAGGATCTCCACTTCCGCTGAAAACTAGCACACCGTCATTGTCTTCATTAACATCTCTGGCGTCACCAAGAGTAAGTTCTGTTCCATCTTTTAATACAACGGTTGAGTAGTCCCAGTTTTTAGGAGTGATGCTTTTGATAGACTCGAATGGGATGATGTACTCCACATCGTCATCTTTTCCTTGAAGCATTTCGAAAGTAAGGGCTTCATCCAAATCGAAGATGATTTCACCTGATAACTTTTCGCCATTAGTAGTAGAAACCGAGCCAGAAAGCTTTTTCATTCCAGCAAAGTCTGAATACTTTTTAAGGCTATTTGGTGCGTCATTAAAAGTGACTTTTTTGAACTCTCTCCAAGGAATATCTACTCTGCCGAAGCTTGTAGTTACTATGATACCTCTGTTTCCTGAGTTTACATCATTGGAACCTCTTAGGTACATTTCTCTTCCCGATTTGGTAACTACATTACTACCCGAACCTTCTCTTTCTATAGAAGTAAGGTTTCCGAATTCAATCTGCACATCACCATCTCTTGTATCTCCATCCAAAATATCTGTAGAGAGTCTTTCATCGTGGTCCCACTGAATTACTCCTGTAAGCTCGCCACCGTAGAACTGAACAGTTCCGTATAAGGCTTCTCCCATTTTTGAACTTAAATTCGATGGAGTATTCATGAATTCTATAGATTCAATTCTGCTCCAACGGAAACTGGTTTCGCCTAATTCCTTATCCATTACTCTAACTTCTGCACCGAAATCGTTAGAGCCGTCTTCCACATATATTTCATCACCGTTTCTCAGGGTAATTCTTACTTCCGATCTTCTGGTGATTTCAATTTTAGAGATATCGCCAAACCTGGCTTGAAACTCATGAGTAGTTTCATATCTATTTCGATCGTTGCCCCAGCTGACCCAAACGTTTCCCCAACGGTTTCTGTCTCTAGACTTATCCCTGAGTGCTTCCTTATCTTCTCTAGTTAAATAGCGATAGTTTTCATTGTCTTCTTTAGTTCCGTTGAAGATATCTGTCCAATAAGCTTCTTCTTTTCCCCAGCGAATCTGACCTGTGTAAACATCGCCATCAATGGTAGTAAGCTTTCCGTAGATAAATCCTTCGTTTGCGCTCATGCTGGTTGAAATGATGAGCATGAGAAGTGTTAGTGTTGCTGTTTTAAATTTTGAGTTCATGACCTTTGTTTTAATTGACAGGTCAAAACTGTTTCAAAAACCAGCGTAAACCAATGAGCTTTAGTTATATCGGGGAATGCTTAAACTGAATCGGGAGGAAAGACTACCGAACCGGAATGGCAGATTCAGCCTACTGATCTAACCACTGCTTGAACAGCGGAGTTTTATCGGAGCTGATCACAATGTCTTCACCAGATTCAGGCTGAAGATCTAGCTTAACTCGGCCTTTGAAATATGGATGAATATCGCTTACCGAATCGAAATGAACGATGAATTTTCTGTTGACCCTGAAGTAGTTATCTGGGTTAAGCACAGTTTCCAGTTCTTCTAAAGTTTGGTCGAGCGGTAGCTTTTTGCCTTCAAAAGTCACCAAATAAGTAAGCTTATCTTGCGAGTAGAAATAGGCGATTTGTTCTACAGGAATGGCCTTTATTCGTTGGCCATACTTCACCAAAAAACGTGATTTGTACTGAACGTTGCTTCCCTGAATAGCTTCTCGAATTTTATCGATATCTAATGACTGGGAACTGCTACTGGAAGTTCGCTCATCATACTTCTGCAGTGCATTTTCCAGTTTCTGTTTTTGAATTGGCTTTAACAGATAGTCAACACTGTTTACCTGAAACGCCTTGATGGCATATTCGTCATAAGCAGTGGTGAAAATGACCGGGCATTTAATAGGGTGTTGGTTGAAGATTTCGAAACTAGAACCATCTAGCAACTGAATATCACTGACAATCAAATCTGGCTCCTCATTGTTCTGAAGCCACATTAGCCCAGCTTCAACCGACTTCAGCGAAGCAAGAATTTCAGCGTTAGGCCGCAAGTCTTGAATCAATTCAATCAATCGCTCAGACGCGAGCTTTTCATCTTCAAATACAACTACTTTCATGTTTAATCGTCCAGTTCTACCAGCGGAATCTTCACAATAAAGTTCTCAGGGTTCTGAAATACCTGAACCTTCTTATTGGTAAAGTAAGAATATCTCTTCTTAATGTTCTCTAGCCCGGAGTTATTGCTGTTTTTAATTTCTAGCTTTTTCGGCTGATAATTATTCTTGACTACAATGAATCCATTTTGGCTGGAGATGTGAATTTTCAACGGTCTTATTTCAGAAATGGCATTATGCTTAATGGCGTTCTCAATAAGCATTTGCAATGTAAGTGGAGGCAGATACTTTTTGTGGTCGGGCGTTTCAACATCAATAAATGTCTGAATAGTGTCTTCAAAACGAATCTCTAATAAGTAAAGGTATGAGGCAATGAAGCACAATTCATCGTGTAGGGTAACCAGCTCTTCTTTGCTGCTCTGAAGTATATTTCGGTACACATCTGCAAACTTCTCTAAATAACTTTGCGAAAGGTCTTTGTCTTTACTGATCAGGGAAGACAAAATATTGAGGTTGTTGAATAGAAAATGTGGGTCTAGATGGTTTTTAAGCGTGGTTAGCTCTGCTTTAACGGTTTCTTTTTGAAATTCTTCAGAGTTGAGTTGGGCAGTTTTCCAGTTACTCAAAAACTGAATTCCGAAGTTGATGGAGATGGTAGGTAGCAGCACCAAAATTCCCAACACATTCATGGTTAGCATCTGAGACTGATTTGGCGGGTCTACCGTAAGGCCAAACTTGAGTGCCAGATAACTGATGTTAATAATTAAAAGGGAAATCAGAATCCCTAGGCTCAATTGCCAGTAAAAGCGTTTGTTGCCAAACTTTAACCAAGGCATTTTTTTATCAAGCTGAACAGTCAGAAATCTATTGCTCAACCAGATGAGCGCTAAGGTCAGTGTTATCCAACCTGCGGTCAGGTATAATTCACGCTCAGCATTGGTGAGATAGAGCGTAAGGAACACTCCACCGGTTAACACCAATGCTAAAATGAGTTGAATAATGAACTTTCTGCTGAGTTTCACGGTGAGAATTTAATCAAAAATCACCTGATCGATCTTTGACCATCGCACATAAATAGGCTTGGTGTCTTTTGATGGGAAAACTAGAATGCCATCATTATTCTCGCTCACATCTCTTCCACCACCTAGTAGGAGGTTTGTCCCATTTCTTAGTATCACACTCGAGTAGTTGTAGTTTTTTGGGATGATGTTTTTTATATGTCTGAAAGGAATCTGATAGGTTACATCATCATCGTTTCCATCTAATATTTCGAACTCCCAAGCCTCGTCTAAGTCATAGGCCAGAAGCCCTGTGTGTTCTTCGCCATCAATGGTCACCACTGTACCAGAAATACCACTTGGTCTACTGAAATCATCATAAGCCAATGTCCATTCTTTCTTTGGTTGTGTTATTTCTAGGTCGAAGAAGTCTCTCCAAGGAACTACTACTCTGCCAATTTCTGGGTCGAAGATGACCACACCTCTATTTTCTCGGTTTACATCGTTAGAACCTGTGAGGTAAAATTCTCTACCAGAGTTCAGTACTACATCAACCCCATTTCCTTTTTTGGTGATGCTTTTAATACTTCTGAAAGGAATATCTTTTTTCCCGTCTCGGTCTTCACCATTCAGAATTTCGTCTAGAAACCTTTCATCGCTATCCCAGCGAATAATCCCTTTGAAAGTACCTTTTCTGCCTGCGTTTACAGTTCCGTAAATAGGTTCTCCGAAACCATTTTTAGAATTAGCAGGCGCTGAAGTAAAACGAACCTGTTTAATTCTGTCCCAGCGAACAGCGAATTCACCAAGTTCAAAATCGTAAATGACTACGCTACCACCAACATCTTCATAACCACTACCTCCTGCTTCTATTATCACTCCGTTTTTAAGGGTAAGCCTGGCTTTAGATCTGCCGGAAGGTTCAACAATTTTAATGTCTCCAAATTGAATGTCCAGTTGGTGAGATGTTCTTGAAAATCTATCTTCCCAAATGCTTAAAGCACCTAAATCGATTCCTAGCCAAGAGGAACCTTCACTTTCTTCTTGATTTAGCTGTTCTACTTGCCTCTTTGAAAGGAACTTCAAAAAGTCGTTTGAAGTCTTAGTGGCATTGAACAACTCTGCCCAATACACCTCATCAGAACCCCACCTGATAGGGCCTTTATATACGTCTCCACTAATGGTTTCTACTTCACCATACATAAATGGATTAGCAGTTTGTGCTTTTGCCTGACTAAGAATAATCAGCAAACCAATGCCTATTCCGAGAAAGAGTATTATGCTTCTCATGAGTTGTTGACCTTTATGTAGCTTCGTTTGCATACTACAAACGTAGGTGTTCTGCTGCCAAGCCAGAACCGAAAATGATTGGATTAGGGTTTTCAATTACCGAATCGGGATATTGAGCAGACCAATTAGTTTGGGAACTTACTTTTGTCTAGCCCAGGAATAATGCGTAATGCATTCTTGTAGTATAGCTTCTTCAATATTTCATCGGGTAAACCGAGGCCGTACATTCTCCAAAACGCATGATAGCGCTTGTAGTATGGGAAATATTCGTCTTCGGTTTCTAGCACTCTGAAGTAGGTAAAGTATTCTTCTGGGTTATAGGCATCTTTACCAAATACCACTCTGTCTTGATATTTCTCGAAGAACCAATTGGCCATTTTTGGTTGGCGACCGAGCTCGGCTATTACGGCTCCTATTTCTACTATCATATTCGGCATGGCGTCTAGCAGCTCTCCCAAATGAGCTAAGTCATTGGCAAACCAGCCCATATGTGCTGCAATGAATGTGGTGTTTTTATGCTTTTTGAAAACATTGTGCTGCTCTTGAATCAGGGTTTTGAAAGGAGCAGGATCATCATCTTCTCTTTTTCTTCTCGGGTGTGTTTTCAATTCTAACCACCTTTCATTGTTTGCATCGAAAGGTTCCCAGAACTGTTTAGGGTCTGCGGTGTGAATAAGCACGGGAATACCCAATTCTGCACATTTAGCCCAAACAGGATTCAGCCGAGGATCATCTACTGCGACTCGGTTGCCGTCAGTATCATTCACAGAAAGGCCTAGGTTCTTGAAAATTTTTAGTCCGCTTGCTCCTTGCTCAACGTCTCTTTCAAGTTGTGCTGCAGCCCTTTCTCCCCAGTTTTCATCGAAGTTGCTGAAATTGAGGTTGGCGAAAACCACGAAACGGTCTGGCTGGTTAGCTCGAATGTTTGTCATAGCATCGGCTATGGCTTTTCCACTTCCGCCAGAAAGATTCACCATCAACCCCATATTGAGTGCATCCATTTCTGCCGCTAAAGCATTTAAATCTCTTTCGCCCATTCTCCACTGGTGACTGTGCACATCTATAAAAGGAAACTTGGCTCTCTGAACAGGGTTTTCCGGCACTACTAAAGATGACGGAGGATCGTATTCCTCGAAAGTGACGGTTTGTGCAGAGAGTGATGTGGCTAGCAGAGAAATGGCCACGGCAGAAAGAAAGGTTTTCTTCATAGCGAGTCGTTTAAGGCTTATTCGTAATTGCTGTAAATATGTTTTTTTAAGCTCACGATAAGCATGTAATTTATTCACTTCAATCGGATAAGACATGGAAATTTCTTTAAGTGGAAAGGTAGTTTTGGTTACAGGGGCGTCTAGAGGTATTGGTGCAGCTATTGCAAAGGCATGTGCTGACTCAGAAGCCAAGGTGGCTCTGCACTATAATTCTAATCAAACTCAGGCCAATGAGGTGTTAGCAGAGTTGAATGCGGACTCAGAAGCTTTCCAGGCAGATCTTGGAAATACAGATTCACTCATTCGGTTGTTTGAGCAAGTAGTTGGGCATTTTGGTAAGGTTGATGTGCTGGTTAATAATGCTGGTATTGCCATTTCATCAGATATGGAGGGTTCTAATGAGTCTTGGGTAAAAGATTGGGATAACACTTTTGCCGTTAATACTCGCGCTCAAGGCCTTTTGTGTAAGCTGGCCATAGATCACTTTACCAAAAATGGTGGAGGCAGAATTATTAATATATCATCAAGGGCAGCATTTAGAGGAGATACCGGAGATTATCTGGCGTATGGTGCTTCTAAGGGTGCCATTGTAGCTTTGACCCGTTCGATAGCCAGATACTATGGCAAGCAGAACATTGCGGCCTTTAATATTGCTCCCGGTTTTGTGAGAACCGATATGGCTCAAGACTTTATGGATTTATACGGAGAGGACTATGCACTGAACGATATTGCGCTGAACAAACTCACAGAACCACAAGACCTTGCTCCAATGATTGTGCTTTTAGCCTCTGGCTTAGCTGACCATGCCACGGGTTGCACCATTGATATCAATGCTGGGAGTTATGTGCATTAGTGGGGATGGTTAATTCAACTGAAAAGCGATCGGAACTTTGCTTGGTAGATAAATGGAAGCCATGTATTTCACTTATTTTTTTGCAAAGCCATAGCCCTAAACCATTGCCTTTCATTTGTTGATTTTTGCGACTGATATTGTTAACTATTGATAAGGTCAAACTGCCTTCGCCACTGTGTAGATTCATACTTATACTTTCTGAGTTATCACCAAATTTGTAAGCGTTTATGAGCAAATTAGAAAATAAACTTTCCATTTTAGCTTTATCACCGAGAAATTTGAAGCTCTCTATTCTATGGTCAATCTTTAGTTTTAAAGTGGCGCCAGAATTATCTCTCATGTACTTTGTCTTGTCTATCATATCATAAATCAAGTCGTCAATTCGAAGCGTTTCCTTACTTGTAGAAATACTTTCTGCTTCTAGTTGTGCAAGCATCAAAAAATCTGAAACTATTAATTGCATTCGAGTAACCTCTTGCTGAATGCTTCTTAGAGTTGATTCTGCTTTCTTCTTTTTTAGGTTGTCTAGCTCTAATTCTAGTTCGGCCTGCATATTGGCTAGCGGTGTTCTTAATTCATGAGAGGCAGAATTGAAAAACCGACTTTGATTCTGTATACCTTCTTCTATTCTATCTATCATTTGATTGAAGGTTTGAGAGAGCTGACTAAGCTCATCACCTGTCTTGGACTCTGGGAGTCTATCCATATTAGTGGAGGGCTTAATAGACTTAGCTTTTTCAATTAGCAGGTTTATTGGTTTTAATGAGATTTGGGCAAAGAGTAGCGATAAAGCCAAGGAAATAAGGCAAGCGCTTGTAGTACTCAATATGATTCGGTTCTTTAATGCGGAAAGTTGCTCTTTATGTTCTCGGTTATTCTTAGATAAAACGACAATAATATCGCTGTCTGGTGCTGTTTCAGAAGGGTTTCTCACGAAACCGAATGTTAAGCTATCTGATTCAATTGTGAATCTGTTCTTGTTTTCTTGAGTATAAAACTGATCAATGACGAGAGGTAAAAGGTCATCATATCCATCTGGAAAATCGGTCCTTTCATAAAATTTTGTTGCACTTCCCGAACTACCAAGCCAGATTTGGATGGGCTGATCGGCATTAGTAACGGGTATTTGTAAATAGTCGTCTCTTAGTTGAACCAATACTCCATTGGCTTCTAGTAGAATATTGCTTTGAAAAGCAATCTCTAACGATTTGCTTAAGGTTGTGTACAGCAGCAAATTGAGCACAAAACTGATACACAAGAATATGGCTGCAAAGCCTGCAGCAATTTTGAATTTTAGACTTCTGAAATAACTTTTTGCCACCAATTTACAGTTTGGATAGCTCTCCTTTTATCCGGTAGCCATAGCCTATTTTCGTTTCTATAAGTTCCTTTGTGAATCCTCGGTCCACTTTTTTCCTAAGCTGATGCATGTGTACTTCAACTACATTGCTGCCCATATCGAAGTTTACATCCCATATCTTTTCTATAATCTCCGATTTGCTGATAGATCTGTTGGCATTGCGCATGAGTAGTTCCAAAAGGGAGAACTCTCTTTTACTTAGCTCAATTGGTTTCCCTTCTCTTGTTACTTCTCGTTGAATTAAGTCTATCTCCAATTGCTCTAGTCTAAGCACGCTGATTCTACTGTTCATGAACTTTCGCTGCACGTTTCTGACTCTGGCTTTCAGTTCTTCAAAATCGAATGGCTTTTTTATATAGTCTACAGCTCCTAAGTCCAATCCTTTAACAATATGTTCGCTTTCATTAAGTGCGCTGATAAAAATGATGGGAGTTTCTATAGAAAATTCCCTGAGGCTTTTTAGAACCTCAAAGCCATTCTGGCCTGGAATCATTATGTCTAGCAATATTAGATCAAACTTATGGCTGGCTGCCATTTCTAAAGCTGTGCTCCCACTGTGGCTAACAGAAACGTTGTAACCCTCCTGTTGTAGCCCTTTTTCTATGAAACTGGCTAGCTTCTTTTCATCTTCAACCAGTAGAATTCTCATAACTTATCAGTGTAAGGCTGGTTTTCGAATATTTTCCCATCAACGGTTATTGTCTTTGGAAGTATAATTGTGTGCTTTTTTAAATTCATTTCACCATCAGCCAATTTACGTTTCCAACCAGTAACCTCAATTTTTTTTCCTTCTTCAATATAATCTGCCAAAGACAAGGCAAGCACATTTCGAATCATTACAACTACAGAGTCATTTAATATGAAACTTCTGAAGCTATTTTCTACTGTTTTCTTGTAAAGATCTGTAGATGATTTGTTTACCTCTTTGGGATAATGAATTTCAGTGATTCTTCCTGAATAACTACTTAGCACTTCTTCATATGCTGTGTTGGTTCCGAGAAAATCTTCCTTTCCTGAAATTCGAAGAGTGTCTGTTCCATTTGCGATAGCATATAGGTAGTTTCTCTTTTCACTTTTGGCATGTGCATCGGGACTAGATGTATGGAAGTAGAGAGTATATAAGTATTCTCTGTTTTGCTGAATAAATTCAAATACCTTTTCCGCGCTCTTCGGGTCGAACTGAAAGTATAAGTTGCCTTCATCTGTTTCAACTTCTAGCTTACTTGCTAAACCAGTCAAGTCCGCAAGAATTTCTTTAATCGACCCTTTTTCCTTGTTTAAGAAAAGGCCAGTTAAGCCCATAGTAGATATTGGAGTGGTTTCGTTTCCTATTGTTCTGTACAAGCCAGGTGAGATTTTATAGGTGTTCTGGCTTTTGTAGATATACCCGCTAAGCTGATTACGCTTTGGCCTGATGTAAGAGATACTTTCGCTTTTCAGATTAGTCTTTAGATTTCCTGCTCTTGGCCCATATAAAGTGTCTTTATTTGACAGAAACCAATAATTGAGATTCTTTTCTCGGTTAGTAGACATAACCTTTTGATCGAGTATAATCTCATAACCATTGAATTGCTCTGTGGTATTTTCATGAGCCTCTTGTTTAACACTATATAGACCTTTGGAGGTCAGAATGGAATTCAAGTTTCCAATTCCGCTGATTTTAATTTTCAAACGGCTTTCAGTCTCTTGAATATTACGGTCTTTGAATTGAATCTTTCTTAATAAGAGTTCATCTCCCGTTACTTTTACTTCTGCGCTTTCACCGATTTTCAAATACGGAAGTATGTTAGCCCCTTGAGCTGCTGGAATCCATAACTTCATATATGAACCATCTTGTTTCTCAAAGATGATGGCGTTCAGAAACTCACCTCTGAGTTCGCTACTATATTCAATGCTTTTTATTTTCCCTATATGAAACTGTGTAATGTGATTCTGCTTTGCCCTAGTTCTTTTGATTTGTTCCTGAACATTTTTTGGTAGTTCATAGCCTTGTCCATGAGTGTAGAATACCATTAAAGTCAAGAACAGAGTGAGTGTTAATCGCTTCATTTCTTATCGTTTTTTGTAAACTTACTGACCCGACCTTAAGATGGGATAAAGCTGAAATTAATCTTTCTTAATCTCAACAAATGAAAAAACGCTGCACTTGGTGCGAAAACACCTTTGACGAATATATAAAGTATCATGATGAAGAATGGGGAGTTCCTGTTCATGATGATCGGGTTCACTTTGAGTTTCTTATTCTGGAAGGTGCTCAGGCAGGCTTAAGTTGGGCCACCATTCTTAAGAGAAGAGATGGATATCGTGCTGCATTTGCAGATTTCGACCCTGAAGAAGTAGCACAATTCAGTCAAGAGAAAGTGGAGGCCTTGTTGCTCGACCCCGGAATTATCCGAAATAGGCTGAAGGTTCAAGGTACAGTGATTAATGCTCAGAAATTTTTAGAGGTTCAAAAGGAGTTTGGCTCTTTCGACAAGTATATCTGGTCTTTTGTAGGAGGAAAACCAATTGTTAATGCTTGGAAGAGCATGAAAGAAGTACCAGCAACTACACCGGAATCTGATGCCATGAGCAAAGACTTGAAGAAACGAGGGTTCAAGTTTGTCGGAAGCACCATTATGTATGCCTATATGCAGGCTTGCGGGTTGGTGAATGACCACACTACTGACTGCTTTCGGTACAAGGAAGTTTAGTCGATGCTGAGAACAATCTGTTTTCGGCTAAACTTTATGGACCACATACCAATAGTTGAGTCCTTAAAACTCATGGGCTTCGTATAAAGTAATGTCTTCCCTTCTTCTAACTTTTGAACATTAGGCTCTGAAGCAATTCCATTTTTCCGATTGTAGTTGTAAGCCTGAAAAAGTTGGAGTTCTTTTCCGCTCAGCTCATTGGCTTCATCAAAAAGGTAGAATGAGCTTTGATAGGTCGAATCTGTTCCGAAAGCAACTTCGAAACCCTCCTCAGTTTCACTTACTTGAAATTTTTCAGCAACCTCACCACCTAACTTCATGGCCTGTTCAATGATTTGTGCATCGGAAACCACCTTAATTTCTCGAGACTCCATTTCTTCACGAGCTTTGGTGGTATCAATTTTTTGGTCGCCACAAGACCATAGTAAAGCAGTAGTAAAAGCGAAAAAAGAAAACTTTCTGAGCATGTTGCTTCAAGGATGTTTTTACAAAGGTAAACAGCTATTGTATTTGTTTGTTAATTTTGCAGGCTAATACTAATTCTATGATCGATAAGCTTCAGGCCATAAAAGACAGATTTGAAGAGGTGGGTCAGCTCATTGTACAACCCGATGCAATGTCTGACATGAAAGCCTATTCCAAGCTCAGCAAGGAATACAAAGACCTCGAAAAGATTGTCAAGCACTTTGATGAATATCAAAATGTAAGCGCAAACATCAATTCTACTAAGGAGATGCTTAAAACGGAAAAAGATGAAGACTTCCGTGAAATGGCTAAAGCTGAGCTAGATGAGCTTGAAACTCGAAAAGAAGAGTTAGAAGAGGAATTGAAGGTAATGCTGATTCCGAAAGACCCAGATGATCATAAGGATGTGATTATGGAAATTCGTGCTGGTGCTGGTGGAGACGAGGCCGCGATTTTTGCGGGTGACCTTTACCGTATGTATGAGCGCTTTATCGATACCAAAAACTGGACAAAAGAATTGATCAGTTTGAACGAAGCCTCATCTGGCGGATTCAAAGAGATTGTTTTCAGCGTTTCGGGCGAAGATGTTTATGGTACGCTCAAGTTTGAATCGGGCGTACACCGAGTGCAGAGAGTTCCGGTAACTGAGTCACAAGGAAGGGTTCATACTTCTGCAGCATCGGTTGCGGTGCTTCCAGAAGTGGAAGATGTTGATGTAGAACTCGACATGAAAGACGTGAAAAAAGATACCTACAGAGCATCGGGTGCGGGGGGTCAGCACGTAAACAAAACGGAATCTGCAGTTCGTTTAACTCACATTCCTACAGGTATAGTGGTGGAGTGTCAAGATGGGCGTTCCCAGCACAAAAACTACGACAAAGCTTTGACTGTACTTCGTTCTAGACTTTATGAGCAGGAGTTGAAAAAGCAGCAGGACGAAATAGCCGGAGCAAGAAAATCATTAGTTGGTTCTGCCGATAGGTCTGACAAAATCAGAACGTATAATTATCCCCAAGGAAGAGTTACAGACCACAGAATTGGCTACTCTGTTCACAATTTACCAACTGTAATGGATGGAGATTTAGACGATTTTGTGGAGAACTTGCGCATTGCAGAAAATGCCGAGAAGCTACAAGAAGGCTCTATGGATTAATGTATTTCCAGAAAGAAATATCAATTCCTTCAAAAGGAAGAGGATTTCACCTGATTACTCATGAAGTAGTTTCCAGTTTTGATGAAATCAGAAAACTGAAAGTTGGCCTGTTGCATGTGCATATCAAGCATACTTCGGCCAGCTTGACCATCAATGAAAATGCTGACCCAACAGTGCGCGAAGACTTCGAAACGCACTTCAATTATTTGGTGCCGGAAAGCTTAAACCATTATCAGCATACTTTTGAAGGGCCAGACGATATGACTTCGCACATTAAAGCTTCGCTCCTTGGCCCTTCGGTAACTATTCCCATTACCAACGGCCGTTTGAACCTAGGAACCTGGCAAGGAATTTACCTTTGTGAGCACCGAAATTACGGTGGTTCAAGGCGTTTAGTGCTTACTGCGCATGGAGATTAACTCTCCAAAATCTTGTCGATTATTTTACTGATCTTCTCTTCATTATTGCTGATGTAAACGAGCCCTGCTTCATGCAGAGCTTTTAAGTTTTGAGGAGAAACATCGTCCATCTGAGATTTGGCATTATGCAAGCTTGGTTGAATGCGATGATAGCAATCTTCATGCTTTACTGCCTTGAACATTTGCTTCAACTGATAATCTACCGTTTCTGAGTTTCCAGACATCATAATGTCAATAATTGGCTGAATCCATTTGAGCATTCCCCAATTTTTGGCGCTGTCATAATAATAAGGCTGTTGTTCAGTGCCGGTTCCTAGAGAAAGCAAGAACATATCTTCCGCGCTAGGAAAGGCGATTTCGCTTGGTGTGTCCTGTTTAGCAAAGTCTAATGTTCTTGCTTCCGCATAAGCGCAAAGTGCAGGGTTATTGGCAAACACTCCGCCATCTACCAAAACCAAAGGCGAATCTATAGCAGATTTTATTTTCGCGGGTTTAAAGTAAGTTGGAGCAGCAGAAGTGGCTCTTGCCACATCGCGAACTTTATAATTTCTAACTGGATTATTGATTCCATCTACTTTGTTAAAGAAGACTGCCTTTCTATCGCGAATATCATAAGAGGTGATAATACAAGGACGCTTCAAGTCTGCGGTCATTGATTCCCCGAAGTAGTCGTGAAGGGCACTTTCCAAAGAGTCGACCGAATATTTTGGTCTTCTAATTCCGAAGAGACTCCAAAGTTTTCGGCTAAATGGTAGGTTGAAAATATCTCCACCTCGCTCTAGGTAAATGTTAAGAGCGTCAGCTGCAGAATATTTTGTCTGCCCATTTTCATCAACAATAAGGTAAGTACACGTGAGAATACCGCCTGTGCTGGTTCCAGCTATTAAATCGAAATGATCTGCCAGCCGTGTATTCGGGTTATTAGTTCTTCGCTGAAGTTCAGTTTCAATGTAGTTGAGGATTGTGCCTGGTAAAATGCCGCGAATCCCTCCGCCATCAATACTGAGGATTTTTACCTTTTTAGAGTTCATGTGTGTTGTGTTTAATTCTTACCCTCGTTGGTTTTCAATCCAGCATATGTTGCAGAGCTAATGCCCATCAACCCTAAAATTCCAGGATCTAAATCTGGCATTTCGAACTTGGTGATGACTTCGAAAACAAAGAAAACCCCAATAAAGAAGGTGAAAACCACACTCTGGAATCGCTGGATATTGATTCCATCATGATCTGATAGAATTTGGAATAAGAACGATTGGCCTTTATGAGCAGCATTTGCTGGTTCAACAGGAGCGGCAGGGTTTTGAGACTTTAAAGTTTGAACTCGGTTAATGTCTATGGTCTGTGCGGCTGCAGCTGTACCAGCACTAATTCCTAGAAGAATTAAGGTGTCAGTAGTGAGCGGAACCAACACGCCACTATCCGACCAAAGGGCAATGTAACAGCAAATAACAATCATGGTCCACCATCCAAGCTGAACTCTGGAAAGGCTATATTTTGAACTGCCTACTGCCTTGAGAAAATAATTCCTCTTCACTAGAACGAAGAACATAAAGATGATGAGTAAGATAATGCCTCTGCCAATCCAGCTTCTTACTGTAAAGTTGGGATCAAAATCTATAGTAACATTAGGTATCTCGATTTGAACATGCTCACCCGTTGCATTTCCGAAGCTCATTCTCACCTTGGCTTCATGTTCTCCCCAACTATTGATCTCTTTTTTCATGAGTCCACGGAGGGTATCGGATGGAAAAAGTTGAAAAACAACACTGTTTTTGGTGATGTAATTGGCTTGATAAGGGCTTAATCGGTGTCCGTTAATATAAAGAAAGAGGCTTTGTGGCTCTTTGAGCTCAACGGAGTCAGGGTTATCAATAGTAAACTTGATGAAGTCGTCTAAATAGACTTCGGTATTACCAAGCCTGCTTGGTTCCAGGTTTTCTACTGAAGTAATTTTGATTTGGCTAAAGCTGTCTTGTGCGAAACATTGGCCAGACAGAACCATAATAGCCAATAAGGCAATTGTGAGTGTCTTTTTCATTGTGTGTTATTTACGAATTGAATTTAGTAAAAACACACTGAAAAAATTCAGCTTACAGAAAATTAATGCTGATAATCAACAGGTTCTAGCTCAAAAAGCTTGTTTACGGTAGTATTAAAGATTTCTGAAATCTTAAGAGCTAGGGCAGTAGACGGAGTATATTTACCGCGTTCTATGGCATTAATACTTTGCCTAGATACGCCAACTAGGTCGGCAAGTTGCTCTTGGGTAATCTTCTTTTTCTTACGTTCTACCTTCAGGGAATTTTTCACTCGATGAAGTCGTTTTTGATGCTGTGAAATTAGAGTCTTGCACTTCGTTTTCGCGCCTCAAAAACGTTAACTTTATATTACATTTTGGTGAGCAAAATTGGCTATTTGTTACACCGCTGTTAAAAAATAGTGAACCGCTTCTTAACATTAGCCTTTTGCTTTATCTTTGCAGCCTAAACGAAAAGAACTATGTTATTTGACCCACCAATTGCTAGCGGAGCTAATACTTTCATCTGGATTGTTGTTATCCTAATTGGCTTTGTAGGTGCACTTTCTCAGCATGATGCCCTTTTCAAAGGCAAGAAAAAGAAAGAAGACGAGAGTCACTAAAGACTCTTCAATAGCCCATAATAGTCTAGCATAGTAATATGAAAGGCCTTACGACTAGTAGTATCTGCTAGTACGGGTATGTATTCTGAATCTTGCTTGAGGTAAAACTCACACCCTCTTTCTAGCTGATCTAAAACTTGAGCGGCAAACTCAAGGTGTTTCTTCCTGTCTCCTTGTTCAAAGAAGATGAGTCCGCGCACTCCATCCAGGTCGCGCCACAGAAGTTCGAACTCATCAGGATGCTTGATGTAGTCATTGGGCTCAACAATTATTTCGCTTTGGCCGTGCTTCCAGTCAATCAAAATGCAAAGATTTATTATAGGTCTGGACTGATCGAGCACCCGCTTTTTCAACCTTAAACCAAGCTTCATTCGGTTTTCGAAGGTCTCTAAGTCATAAGAGGGAATTCTATTGAACTTAAAATAATTGAGGTTATAATTCAACAGCTTCAAATCAATGATCTCCTGATCGAATTCTGGAGTCTTTTCTTTTTGGCAACCAACAGTGATGATTAAGATAAAAATGGCGAGAGCTCGGAAATGCATTAGAGTGAGTGTGTCAATACTCTAAAGTTAGCCGAAAATAGTCGAACATGGTAACTCTGAAGGCTTCTCTGCTTTTCGAATCAATTAAAAATGCCTTTTTTACTCCATCCTTCATTATATAAAACTGACTTCCATTTTGTATCTGATCATATACTTTGGCTGCAAAGTCTAACTGATTCTTCTTATTTCCACCTCCTAAGCTGATTTCTCCACTTTTTCCATCTTCGTTTTCCCAAATAACCTTTATATCGGACAATGAGCCTGCGGCTGAATTAGGTTCAAGCAGAACATAAGCCTCATCATATCTCCAGTTATTGACTATGTTGATATTAAGAACAGGTTCATCAGACTCTTTCACTCGCTTCTTCAGTCGATAGATTTCCAGTTTGGCTTCTTCCATTACCTCTACATCGTAGTAAGAACGCCTTACGTTTTTGAAGAATAGCTTAGAAGATTCATCGGTTTTAAAGCCAATAGTTGTCTGGTCAACTTTCTTGTCTTTAACAGGATTGCAAGCTGAAATAATAAACAGGCTCAGCAAGAGTATGGACAATCTTTTCATGCCAAATGAAACCAGATGATCGACTTAAGGTTTGATTTCACTGGCTGTTTCCTGAATCAACTGCCATGCGTTTTCCACATGAAAGGCCTCTAAATTGGTGTTTCCAAATGCTAAACGTAAAACAAACTTTCCTTTTAACTTAGTTTGTGTGAAAAACAACTTGCCTGAATTGTTGATCTTATTCATGATCGCTTCGTTCAGTCCATCGAGCTGAGATTCTTCTCCTTTGGTATACCTGAAACATACGGTGTTCATAGGAACTGGAGCCATCAACTCGAAGTCGGAATGAGCATCGATTTCTTGAGCCAACCATTTTCCGAGCATAATATGCTTACGGATTTTCTCTTGAATGCCTTCCACACCAAACTCACGAATGACAAACCAAAGCTTGAGTGCTCGGAACCTTCGGCCTAGAGGAATTCCCCAATCACGATAGTTCTTTACCTCTCCGTCTACTGAGGTTTTCAGGTAGTCTGGAGTAATGGTGAAAGTGTTGACTAAACTTACTGGGTCTTTCACAAAGTATGCTGTGCAATCAAAGTTGGTGAACATCCATTTGTGCGGATTGAAAACAAATGAGTCAGCTTTTTCAATCCCTTCCGACATCCACCGCATTTCAGGAAGTACCAGGGCTGTTCCGGCATAAGCTGCATCTACATGGTGCCAGATGTTGTGCTTTTCGCAGATGACGCCTATTTCATCAATCGAATCTACTGCGGTTGTGCTCGTGGTACCTATGGCTGAAACCACACATAGCGGAATATATCCAGCAGCTTTGTCGGCTTCAATAAGTTCTTCCAGCTTTTCAGGGATCATGGCGTAGCCATCGTCCACTTCCACTTTACGCAAAGCCTCAACCCCAAAACCAGCAATTTTTACGGCCTTGTCTATTGAGGAATGGATTTGCTCTGATGAATAAATAACGAACTTTCTTTCATCGAAGCCCCTTTCGTTAATGCTGAAGTCTGTTGCTCTTTCTCTTGCAGTTAGTAGGGCGCAAAGAGTAGCTGTGGAGGCAGTATCTTGAATTACGCCCGTAAATGATTCTGGCAAACCCAGCATTTCGCGAAGCCAATTCATCATTTGTTCTTCCAGTTCTGCAGCGGCAGGCGAAGTAAGCCACTGCATACATTGTGCACCCAAAGTGCTCATCAGCATTTCGGCCAAAACAGAGCCTTTGCTCTTATTAGCTGGGAAATAGGCCATGAAGTTCGGGCTTTCCCAATGCGTAATGCCAGGCATAATTATCTCGTTGAAGTCTTTCAACATTTGGTCAAAAGACTCTGGCTGATTGGGTGCCTTGGTAGGAATTTGCTTCAGAATATCTCCAGGTTTTACCTGAGACATTACTGGGTAGTCTTCAACCGACTCAAAGTAATCGGCCATCCAGTCTACCAATTCGTGTGCATGTTTTCTGAAAGATTGAGTATCCATTTCTCTACGCTTATCTGTCATATTGTCCGATAACAAAGTTAGCACATATGTTGCAGGCTGTAAGCCGTAATTTCTATCAAAACCTAAATAGACAATGAAGAAAAAATGGATTGTGCTGATCATTCTAGTGGTGCTAGTTTTGATCGGTTATTCGAGTATAAAAGGCACGTATAATACAATGGTTCAGCAAGACGAAGGAATTGGAGCTGCTTGGGCGCAGGTTGAAAACCAGTATCAAAGACGTTCTGACCTTATTCCTAACCTTGTGAATACCGTAAAGGGTTATGCCGATTTTGAGCAAGAGACACTTACTGGAGTAATTGAAGCTAGAGCAAAGGCTACTTCCGTAAATGTTGACCCTTCAAACCTTACTCCTGATGCTATTGCTAACTTTGAGCAAGCACAACAAGGCTTGAGCGGTGCTTTAAGTAGACTTTTAGTATCTGTTGAGCGTTACCCTGACTTAAAGGCGAGCCAGCAGTTTCAGCAATTACAAGTTCAGTTAGAAGGAACGGAAAACCGTATTGCGGTAGAAAGAAGAAACTTCAACGAGCAGGTAAGAGGCTACAATACTTACATCAGAAGCTTCCCGAAAAACTTGTATGCTAATATGTTTGGCTTCGACCAAAAAGGATATTTTGAATCTACCGCAGGAGCAGAAACAGCACCAGAAGTAAGTTTTGACTAATGGCAGAAGCACATTTTACATCAGATCAGAAGAAGAGAATTAAAGCAGCCATTGAAGAGGCTGAGCTAAATACCAGTGGCGAAATTCGCGTGCATCTAGAAAACCATTGCAAAAAAGACAATGTGTTGGACAGAGCGGCTCAAGTTTTTGCTCAGCTTAAAATGCATGAGACCGAAGCCAGAAATGGCGTGCTCATCTATATGGCTATTAAAGACCATAAGTTTGGCATTATAGGCGATGGCGGTATCAACGCCAAAGTGGAACCAGACTTTTGGGACATCACCAAAGAGAAAATGGTGAAGCACTTTAAGGAAGGAAAGTTTACCGAAGGCCTAGTAGATGGCATTTTATGTGTTGGCGAACGGCTGAAAGAATTCTATCCTTACCAAAAAGACGACATAAACGAATTATCGGACGATATCTCATTTGGCAAAGACTAATATGCGGAACTTACTAGTAATACTTTTTATATCAATCAGCAGTTTAGGCTTTGCTCAAAGCGGAATACCAGATGCGCCAAACCCTCCAAGGTTGGTCAATGATTTCACTAATAGCACGCTTTCTCAACAAGAGCTTCGTGCCCTAGAGAATAAGGTGTTGGGTTATGAAGACTCTACTTCTACCCAAGTTTCAATTTTAATTGTTGAATCTTTGAATGGTTACGAAGTAGTTGATTTTGCTCAAAGAACAGCGGAAAAGTGGAAAGTAGGCACGGCCAAAGACAATGGTGTTTTCATTGTTGTCTCTATAAATGATAGAATGGCGGCCATTGTAACTGGCTATGGAATGGAAGGCTCTATAACCGATGCAGCTACTTATACCATCCGTGAGGAGTACATGAACCCTAGGTTTAAAGAGGGCAATTTTTATAAGGGTTTAGACGATGCTACCAATGTAATTTTTGAATTAGCTTCTGGCGAATATACCGCAGAGCAATTTGCTCAAAATAGAAGAAGAGGTAATGATGGAGGAGGCGGTGGCTTCCGCTTCTTTATTGTATTTTTCTTCTTAGTATTTATTCTTCCCGCAATTTTTGGTAGAAGAAGAGGCAGAGGTATCGGAACTCGTGGTATTCCATGGTGGGCATGGTTAATGATGGGCAATTCCATGGGCAGAAGAAGAGATGATGACTGGGACAACTTCCGCGGTGGCGGTGGAATGTTCGGTGGTGGCGGTTCCGGCTTTGGCGGTGGAGGCGGAGGCTTCGGTGGTTTCGGAGGCGGCTCTTTTGGTGGAGGCGGTTCCGGAGGCAGCTGGTAAGCCAGTACATTCGTTGATTAGGAAATTAGTTATTAGGGCTTCGCTGAAAAGTGAGGCCCTTTTTGTTTTCCCAATGGTAAAAATTGCTTACCCTCGAGACTATTGTACCTGATACTCTCCCGTCTAAGTCATTCCGAGTAAAGCGAGGAATCCTATCCATGTAGCAAGACAAGTATAACTTAATAAGATGCTTCCCCCGATACTTCGGGGCCTCAGCAAGGCATACCGAATTGGTTTTTTACTTGATGACCAATGATTTCAACCTGTCATAACCTTCAGGGTTAATTGGCACTTGGTGCTCTCCTACTCTAGCTTGATGCTTTTCCAGCTTTTCCACGAGCTGTGAATTAATGATAAATGACCGATGCACCTGAACGAAGCTTTCTGGAATTTGGCTCGAAACTTCCTCAAAAGTCATTCTGGTGAGTGTGCTACGCTCCTTTTCCACCAACTTGAGATAGTTGCCTTCTCCTTTTATAAAGAGCAAATCTTGAAAGTTGATGCGTATGTACTCGTAACCAGACTTTACAAAGAAGTAGTCTTCCTTCGCCTGTTTTAGACCCTCTTTTACTTTCATAACAGCTTTCAGAAAGCGACCAAACTCAAAGGGCTTGAGCAAATAATCTGCTGCATTGTGTTCATAGCTTTCTACAGCATATTCGGAATAGGCGGTTGTAAAAACGATTTGAAACTTAGCATCGGTTGCTTTTAGCAAGTCAAGGCCAGAGATATCTGGCATATTGATGTCTAGAAAGATTAGATCTACTCTATTTTCTTGCAGAAAGTCTAAAGCTGCAAAGGCATCGGTAAATGACTCTTCCAGTTGTAGGAATGGGATTTTGGAAGCATGTTCTTCCACCACCTTTAAGGCAATTGGTTCGTCATCTATGGCAATGGCTCTAATCAATTGAGTTCGATTTTAAGGTTGGCTTCAAAGCTTTCTTCATTCTCAAATAGCTGGAAAAGGTGCTTGCCTGGGTATAGCATGGTAAGCCTTTGTCTTACATTTTCCAGCCCGATACCACTCTCCTCCTCAGTAGATTTCGACTTTTTATGATTACTGTTTTTCACATTCAAATGAATGGCCTCTTTATTGCAATTCAATTTAATCTCAATCCATGAATTATGATGCGCACTGACCCCATGCTTAAAGGCATTTTCAATAAAAGGAATAATAAGCATAGGGGTTATTTTACCCTCGCAGGCTGTGTCAATCTCATACTCCAATCTCACTTTTTCATTTCCATCAACCCTTAATTTTTGAAGCTCAATGTAGTTTTCTACATATTCAAACTCGCGGCTAATTTCAATTTTGTCTTCCACATTTTCGCGCAGCATAAAGCGCATCATTTCACTCAGTTTTTGAATACCCGTTGAGGTCTTCGGACTGCTTTCTTCCAAGGCCAAGCCATAAAGACTATTGAGTGAGTTGAACAAAAAGTGTGGGTTGATTTGCGATTTGAGTTGTGAAAGTTCGGCTTGTGTTGAGTGTATGGAAATGAGTTCCGAGAATGAAAAAATATTGAGCTTTTTGAACAAGTAGTATAAAAAAATAACACCCAAGATAAAGATTAGGCTCATAGACCAGAAACTTACTATTTGCTGGTATCCACCCAGTTGAGTGAAATCGAAAGAAATCGAAATAGAGTAGACCAGAAAAGCATATCCGAACAGGCCGATGGACGAAGTCAGAAACAAGATGGTTTTATCTATGAATCTTATAGATAGGTCTCCATGAAACGTATTTAAGAAAAAGAGAAATACGATTAAGCAAAAGGAAGACCCAATAACACAATATATGATGTTTGAAAATGACCATGTCGCAATCCATCTGCTACTCATTTCTCCTTGGGTTATTAAAATAAGGATGGAGATAAAAAGAGTTAGAAAAATTAAAAATACAGTTATCCAAAAGTTGGAAGGAAGGGATTTGGCCTTTTTGTTGAAGAAACTATTAAGTTCAATTTTTTCAACATGGAAAACAGTACCGGAAAGGAAGAAGCTAAGTATAAATAGATGAAAGAGGGACCAAAATACTCTAGAATCTATCATAGGCCAGTCTGGTCTTAAATTGGATATTGTAAAAAAGTCATAAGGAACCAAACTGACCAACTTCATTCCCAAAGCGGCTAAAAGTCCCGATATGCCAATATATATGAGTAATCCGTAACCAAGATTTTGTTTGACAAAACAATACTTGTTTATTCGGTAACCCAGCGCAATAAGTGAAATGAGAATTGATAAAAGAGCGATTTTCGAAAAGGCCTGAAGATTCCAGAGTAGCTCTTTAGACCAACCATCAGGGAGTTCGATGTTTTGCAAGTACCCATAAAATGAAAAGGTGTTTTGAATGCCTAAAACAAAGAAAATGATTGTTACAGTTACGAAAGCAGTTCTGATAAAGTGTTTGTTCATGAGTTAATTTTTCTCCAATCTTAGTGTTTGTTAGTCCTTCATTCCACTTAATGTGACCAACCATCTTCTAAAAGTGACGAATTTCTAACAATGCTATGCTGAATATAATTAAGTCGTAAATTCACTCCCAATCAACGAATAACCAATTACCTAACTGACCAAATAATGAATACTCCTTTTCACCTAGCATTTCCTGTCAAGGACATTGAATCTACCAGAACCTTTTTTGGCGAATTACTCGGCTGCGAAATTGGCCGCTCTACCGATAAGTGGATCGACTTTAACTTCTTCGGCCATCAGCTCAGTGCGCATGTTAAGCCTGAAGAACTGGCTCAAGCCAATACTAATGCTGTTGATGGTAAAAACGTACCTGTCCGTCATTTTGGAGCTGTTTTAGAGTGGAATCAATGGCATGAGCTTTCAGAAAAGCTTAAGCAGCACCGCATCGATTTCGTGATAGAACCATACATCCGTTTTGAAGGAGAAGTTGGAGAACAAGCCACTATGTTCTTCTTAGACCCAAGCGGAAATGCACTGGAGTTTAAGTCGTTCAAAGACCCGTCTCAGATATTCGCAAAGTGATAAAAAAGTGACGGTATAGAATACCTCCTATGCCTCGTTAGTAAGCTGCAAAATAGTCTTCCAGATCTTTCAGGGTTGAGCTGCTCGTTTTAATGTCTTGCTTCACTTCGCCTTTTTCTAGAAGAACTATACGCTCGCAAACCTCTGTAACATGGTTAAGGTCGTGGCTAGAAATTAGCATTGTCAGCTGATGGTTCTCTTTCCAGTCTCTCAGTAAGTTTTTCAGTCTAATTTGAGTGGTTGGATCCAGGTTGGCAAAAGGTTCATCGAGCAATATTACTTCTGGTCGGCCCATCAATGCAGCAGCTATACCAACCTTCTTCTGGTTACCTTTAGAGAGGTCTCGAATGTATTTATTTTGGCCAATAATTTCGCCATTGAAAAGAGCCTCAAATTGAGAAAGGAACTCCTGTAAGTCACCAGCAGAATAATCGTGGAGGCTAGCAACAAACTCAAAATATTCATCTGGAGTGAGGTAGTCAATTAAGAATGATTCATCCAAAAAAGAGCCAGTGTAGTACTTCCAGTCTTCTGTTTTCTTTACGTCTGTACCCTGGCTAAGTACTTCTCCTTCCGTTGGCCTTACCAAGTCCAGAATCATTCTGAAAAAAGTAGTTTTACCAGCACCATTATTTCCGACTAGGCCAAAGCTTTCACCTTTTCCAACTATCAATTCAGGAATATTCACAACGGTTACTCCTTTGTATTGCTTTCTAAGTCCTTTTACTGTTATCATAATCGAAATATTTATTGTGCTCGGAAACCCGCTGCTATTTTATGTCTGTTTTTAATGAAATTATTTGTGATAAAGTCTAGCCATTTGTCTCTCAGCAAAAAGCCAATTAGACCTAAAACCCCAAGCAATAGAAGCCCATACTCACCAATTCCTAAGATCAGGAATGGAGCATAAATGACGTATGGCAAAAACATTACTGGCAAGGCTATTAGAAATTGAGCGGCCCCTACTCCTTCATAATTGAAAGCTGCCCTTTTGCTTAAGTCAATTTTCTTTGGGTTGAAGAGTGCAATGCGCATAACAAAGAAAACATTCACCCCAATATTAAAGAGGTAGGCGGCCAGATTGATGAAAATAATCTGCGCCCCGAAATATCCATAGGCTAAAGACAGTACAAATGAGATAGTGGAGGTGGCAAGAAACAGATAGTACTTAGACTCGAAATACTGCCTGAACTTCACTTTTCTAGTCAGTACAAAATCGAAGTAGCCACTTTCCCAGCTGAGCAAAAACTGACCATACTGAAGAAAGAATGTACCAGTAATGAAAATTCCTACGAACAAGAAAATCCAGTTCATTTGCTGATACTGCTCTTCTGGATAGAAAATAAGTCCATAAAGCAACAGAAAGCCAGAAATCATAAGGGCACTTCTTGGGCGCTTGTGTCTGATTATCAGTTTCAGTTCCAAAGCAATCATTTCTCCAATTCGGCCAAACCTTTTCAGGAAAGCGAAATCGCCAGAGATCTTTGATTTCTTCTTCTTGGTTGAAATTTCTTCTGGATAAGTATTATTCACCAAAAAAGAATAATTGGCTCTGTAACTCACAAACCAGAGAAGAACAGGAATAAGCGCAAAGACAGGTTGCTCTATAATTGCACCAAATAGGTCTGAAGAAATAGTAGAAAGTGATAAGAATCCGTAATAATCTAGCCCACCAACTACCGAGAAAAGCCCAGCAATAATGAGTAATAGGTTGGGCTGTTCATTCAATTTCTTCTTAAAGAGTATAGTGAGAAAGTGAATGGTAAATGCTAAACCAAAAATCATTACCAACCAACCAAGTGTGGCTGTGGCTCCATGGGTCGGTAATACTTCTCTAAATGCAAATGGAGTAAACAGAAGTATTGAAATAAGATTGAAAACGCTGACCTGACTTTTTCTGAGCATAAAGTGCACAATCTTGCGTTTTGGCATAGGCAAGTGCAAGTAGGGCTCAATAGCCAATACAGGAACATTTTGAAGAAAGAACCTCATAAAAAACTCTACTGCGAAATAGTAGATAATCAGCCCGTTAAGTAGTTGAATGGGTTCTTTATCTGGAGCTAGAGAGTCTAAGATTTCGCTGAGAAATATACCCAGCACAAGCACATATATGGACAATACCACCCCAGCAAAGCCAAGAAAAACGTTGGCTACTAGGTTTTTAGCCCATACGGGCGACCTAAACTGTTGCTTGAAAGAGTGACTAATTAAGGTTCTTATCATGTGAATGCTATTAGTTCAAAGAAGAGTCTAGTGCGAGAATACAGTCTAGAATGGCGTGGGTAGCCTTTATATAAAAGTCTTGATTTACGTTTTCAAAAACGTCTGTAGGTTTATGATAATGCGCATGGTCTTCTACTCCAAAATAGAGGAAAGGAATCCCTCTTTTGTGAAATGGTCCGTGGTCAGAAGAGTTAGTCCAGTCATCACTACCAAGGTCTGGAGTATCGTGACCTAGCTTTAGTTGCAGAGGTAACACATTTACGCTCTCAACTATTGGCTTCAGGTTAGGGTAATGTGAGGTGCCTGCTACATAAAGCTCATTTTTGTCGTTCATGCTGATCATGTCCATGTTAATGTTCAGCTTAATCATGTCTTGCGGAATGCTTTCATCCTTAAGAAATGCCTTGGCACCTTGCAAGCCCATTTCTTCGGCATCTAGAGCAGCAAATACCATTGTGTGTCTTGGCTTATTGCTTTTGAAGTATTCAACCATGGCCAGCATAGCCGCAACACCAGAGGCATTATCATCGGCCCCGTTATAAATTTGTCCGTTTCGTACCCCTAAATGATCGTAGTGAGCGGTAATTACAAAGGCAGTTTGCTCCTCACCTTTTATGTAAGCCACAATATTTTCAGCCTGAATAGTGTCACCACCTCGGCTTACGAAGTTAAACGGATGCCTAAAATCGTCTTGAAGACTTTTAGCGTTCATATCTTCTAGCTGCTTTATTATAAACCTTCTGGCTGCCTCAGCTCCATTGGTTCCAGTTCTTCTGCCTTCGGCAGCATCGTGAGAAAGCTTTCTTAAGTCTTCTAGCATATACTCTGTGTCTAGCCTATCTAATTGAGAAAACGCTGGAATAGAAATGAGACAAAGCAGAAAAGAAATGAGAATGAAATTTGAATACCTTTGCATCGTTGTGACAGTTAAAGAAAGCTATTGCTATCTGGTTGTGGACTAGTTTAGTCTTAAACTTAATCAATACCTTAAGAAGATTTGCGCTCACTTACTCACAAAATTATTCTTCTTCTCTTGGCCTTTGGTTGCTCTATGTCTTTACAGGCTCAGAGCGATATTGACCAGTATTTGAACAAGTTAGGCCTTAATCAGGCTTTATATCCTCCTCAAGATATTCTGAAGACCAAAACCTTGGTGCTTCTTTCTGTGCCGATGGACGAATCGCCAAGCGAGTGGCAAGAAATTCTAGATGAAATGCAAGCCTTCTTTGCAGAAGTAGGCGTAGATGCAGTAGCATATTTTCCTTTAGATAAGTACGATGCATCTCTAAATGACCCTCTGCCACTCCCAGATTTTACTTTTTCTAGAGGAATAGAAAACCTAATTATTCTTTCGGCCAAAGAGGCAGATGGTCCCATTTTCTTAGCCATTACACAGTTTAATAAAGAAGAAAGCATGTGGAATAAAGGTGCTTCAGCTTTTGCCAGGCTCACTTCAGACTTAAGCACAGTATGGCAAGAGCTGAATACTTATTTTAAAACCGATCAGTTTCAAAGAACCAATTTGTTGGTGAATGAATACCCTGAGTTTTTCTATTCAACCATAGAGGCAGGTGTTATAGGTAGGTCTGTGCCTCCACAAGTTGCGGAGTTTAAAATAGCTATGAGACCCATAGTCAAACAGAAGTATGAGCAGTTACCCATCTTTAAAGTTCAGCATGCTTATATGTTTGAAGAAGATTCGCTCATGCAGCAGATCAACTTGCAGAACCAACAGTTTCAAATGCTTTCAGCAGACTCTACCAATACAATGGAGCTTGTTGCTAACAATGAGAATGATGCTACGCTAAGAAGGTCTGGCTTTATTTATGAGTTGAAGATGCTTAAGGCAAAAGAAACAACGCTAAATGAATGGATTCCCCTGCCCGAGGATAGCACACCCTCTGAAAAGACGGTCTATAAGTTCTACTTAGACGACCTCAGAACCAATACCATTTTTATAGGAAAAGAATGGGACGCTTCGGAAAATTGGTTCGAGGCACTCAATGCTTTTATAGCTCAAATTCAGAAGGCCGCAGCATCAAACGGCAATTGAGACTGAATTCTTTCCATACATCCCAAAAAAAGGGACACTCAATCTTGACATTGCTATATTGTGAGCAAACAAACTTTAAGAATGAGGACGATAAAACTATTTTTTGTGTGCATGTTCTTTTGCACGTTCGCAGCATTTGGGTTTCAGAATACCCAATTAGACTACAATGCTCTCTACAAAATTAAAGATGAGGGCCTAAACAACAGTCAGGTAATGGACATTGCCTGGAACCTTACCGATAGAATTGGTCCAAGACTAACAGGTTCTGAAGGCTTAAAAAATGCTTATGACTGGACTTCTGGCCAATTTAAGGAGTGGGGCCTCTCTAATGTTAAAGTTGACCCATGGGGTGACTTTGGAAGAGGATGGGATGTAAGAAAGTCTTACGTAGCTATGACTGTTCCTTATTACCAAGCAATTATTGGTATTCCAAAAGCATGGACTCCAGGTACCAACGGCTTAATTAGCGGAGAAGCTGTTTATGTAGACGCTCAGTCTGAAGCCGATTTGGCAAAATTCAAAGGTAACCTTAAAGGTAAAATTGTTTTAATGCCTACTAGCGTTGAGGCAAAAACTACTTTTGAAGCAGATGCTAGAAGATTTACTGACGAGCAGTTAGAAGGAATGACTAGCGAGAGAGTAAGCAACTCTAACAGTGTGTTCAGTCAAAGAAGAATTTCTGACTTCAGAAGAGCAGCTCAGTTGAGAAATGCAGCTTATCAAATGTTTAAAGATGAAGGTGTAGCTATGATTCTTAACACTACCAGAGGTGGTGGTCAAGGTACTTTCTTTACTTCAAACGGTTCTAGAAACGATCCGGAAGCATTGCCAGAAATGGAAGTTGCTCCAGAGCACTACAACAGAATAGTAAGATTACTATCTAAAGGTGAAAAGGTAATGGTAGAAGCCGATACCAAAACTGAATTCCATGAGTCTGATGAGAAAGGCTACAATGTTTTGGCTGAAATTCCAGGCCAAGACCCACAATTGAAAGACGAAGTTGTAATGCTTGGTGCTCACTTAGATTCTTGGTTTGCAGGAACAGGAGCAACAGATAACGCAGCAGGTTCTGCAGTAATGATGGAGGCTATCAGAATTTTGAAAGAGTCTGGTGTTCCGTTGAGAAGAACAGTAAGAGTAGCACTTTGGAGTGGTGAAGAGCAAGGCCTTTACGGTTCTAGAAACTACGTTCAGAGTGAGTTTATGAAAAATGGTCAGCCGAATGATAACCATGCTAAGCTTTCTGCTTACTATAACATGGATAACGGAACAGGTGCCATTAGAGGTATTTACTTACAAGGAAACGAGGCTTTAAGACCAATCTTTAAAGAGTGGTTCAGCGCATTTGAAGATATGGGTGCAAACACTGTAACCATCAGAAATACTGGCGGTACAGACCACCAAGCATTTGATGGTATTGGCCTTCCAGGTTTCCAGTTCATCCAAGATCCTATTGACTATGGTACAAGAACTCACCATACAAACATGGACCTTTATGAGAGACTTCAGGGAGCAGACCTAAGAAAGAATGCTATTATTGTGGCTACTATGGTTATGCAAACTGCCAACATGGACGAGAAGCTTCCTCGTAAGCCAAAGGTTTTTGAAACTTCTAGACGTAGATAAGAGGTTTCGGTCTGGCCACTGGTCAGATATAGAATTTAATATTCAGGATGCCATCTCTAAAAGGGATGGCATTTTTATTGGTCACAAAAGGAGTTAAAACTATGCACTTTAGTGCATTTCCCTTTAGCTTCTAAAAAGCATCCTGGAATTTACGATGTACGCCCCGATAATGCTCGGGGTTTGATTGACGTCAATTCTAAGTCGAGCATTCAAAACGACTTTCAGTTGCCTCTAAAACTATGGTGCTTTCAGCCCATAATGGTTTATTTAATAGAGCTCTGTATTTACAAAAGGGATAAGCGCTAGAATAACAGCTGGTTCGTAGTATTGAGCACGATTAATTAGGTCGTGAGTGAGTATACCTACTGCACCGCTTTTCTGTTTAGAATTAGAGCGGTCAAACACCATATCGTCTGCAACGCCTAGCTCAATACCCTGATGTATTAATGCCTGAATTTTAGGAGGAAGGTCAAAGCTAGCTGTTCTGGCTTTACCGTTTCTGTCTTTAGAAATGATGTAGACCCACGCGAAGGCTTCCATAGTTGATGATGGTTCGGCAATACCGCCTTCAATACCTATCCAAAAGTCTGCTTCAGGTTCAGAAGCTTTTGCATTTTCAGCTCGGTTTTTAGCGCCTTCAAGTGTTTCAGCATCTGTCATTGGCTGGTCTGCAACACCAGATTCAACGGCAATACCTCGAGCTAAGATTTTTGATTTTGGAAATACCTTGGAGAAGCCCTTTTCGGCACATTCAATCTTCACAGGGTTTCTAGAGGCTACAATGAGTTTAATTTCCTCCATTGAGTTGATTGAGTTTTTCTGTCATTTCGAGCCTTTCGTAGTACACCTTCAGGGCCTTGATTACATTTTCATCTTCTGGTTTTGCTTGTTGCGCCTTCTCCATGTAAGGTAAAGCCCTGCGTGTCCAGTCATGACCTAATTGTTCAGTCTCTTTGCCCCTCATTTCATACTCTTCCTTGCTCATTAGGTTTACGCGTACGTAAACTCTATTGGCCTGTTCGTTGATCATTACCGAGTAATTATAGTTGGCAGTAAAGTCTTCAGGAAAGCTATTGAGGTATCTTTCATAACTTCTAGATGCCATTTCAAAATATTGCTCAGAGCGCTCTGGCTCCCCGTTTAGGTAAGCATCTTTAAATACTCTATCATAAAGGTCGGCTTGTCTAAGCACCAGTTGGGCATTATTTGGGTTTCGCTGAATTGATGTTTTTAATACCGATTCTGCCGCATCGAATCGCTTCAATCTGATTAGAATTCTTATTTCCTGAAGTATATAAGGTAAGTGGTTCGGGTATTCAAACAGCGCCTCTTCTACCACATCTAGTTGCTGAGCATCGGGTAAGTTGAGCAGTTGCTGACAGATAATTAGGCCATTGTATGCATTCTTTGTTAACCTTGATATATCTCTCAGGGCCATATAATTATCTATAGCTCGCTGATATTTACCTGAGTTTTGCAGACTGAGCGCTGCATATAAGTAGCCTGTGGAGTCGGCAGGTTTAGCAATCTGAGAAACTTCAAAGAACTCTGAGGCTTCTATAAACTTGCTAGACTGGAACTTGGTAATTCCAGCATTCACATAGTCGGCCCAGAGTATTTCAATTTGGTTGTTGGCCAAAATGTGGAGGTTATTAGTGGGGTCTGTTAGTCTTTTGGTATTCTGGTAGGCATCTACCACCTCGGTAACAAAAGCCTTTTGGTCAGACTTTATCTCTTTAAGCGCTTGATCAGTAGACTTTAAAATCTCATGGTAAATTCTGGCCTTAGTGTACCAAGCTCTCGGATTTTCATCGGCCTGATCGCTTTCAAATGCCTCATCTATTGCGGCTTTGGCCTCCAGATAATTCTTATCATTCAGGAAAGTATTGGCAACAGAAATAAGATCTTGGGCATGAGAGTGCTCAGTTAATAGACTAACTAATATGATGACGACATATTTCAATGATCCAGCCCTTTGTCGTTAAGACAAATTTAAAAGTTTTACGAGACTCTAATAAAGTTGAGGGTTAAAGGAGAACTAAAGATACACTTTATATATAGACGCTTGCATGTAAAAAAATGTATTTAGCGTCAATTTTCCGTTAACGGAAAGTTGGGTGTACATTTATTTCCTTTCTCTCGAAAGTTCTACATATTCCTGATAATCCAAAAAGAAAAAGGCCTCATTTCACAGAAATGAGGCCTTTTTTAATTCGTTCTAAGTTATTTTTTCCAATTGGGCAGCGCTCCTGGTAATAACGGAGCCCCCATTGTACCTAACTTGCTATCCATAGCTTCAAATTTGGGTTGAAGCGCTTTTACACTTGATAAAACTGGAGCGAACTCATCGGCAGCAATATCATAGTTGCGCTTAGAAGTTCCTGTTACATTAGAAAGCGAACCGAAGATATCGTAAGCAGCATTTTGTGCTCTTTGCCTTACGCTATATTCCTGATCCATATCCAATCTTCCAACATCAGAGTCTCCATTCATGGCAATATTTACCGCTTCAACCTCCTTCTCTAAAGCTTCAATTTCAGCAAGTAATTCTAAAGACTCTTGAATAGGGAATGCCTTAGCAGCCGCTTTGTAGTTGGTGATTTTGCTAGACATCTCTGACAGTACACCTCTGGTGGCGTTCATAGCAGATATTAATGACGCTGCTTTTTTCTTGAATTCTGCCATGGCGTTCCAATCGTCTGCAGGAAGAATTTGGTTATCGAGTTTAGATACCTCAAAACTAACCCCAGAAACTAATTCGCTTAACTCTCCTTTTACTACCTGGCTCATGCTGACGGTATAAGTACCTGGAACAACGAAAATACCAGTAGAACCTAAGCTTGAGCTAGGGTTAGCTTGTCTAGAATTTACACTAGAGAAGTTCATGTAGGTCATGTCCCAAACAACTTGCCCCATACCTTTTCTTAACGGGCTTCTCAACTCACTCACAATGTCACCAGTTTGGTCTTTTATGGTGAAGATAAGGTAAGAGGCTGGCTCGTTTTGCTCTGCTTTATATTCCTCTAAAGTTGGATAAGGTATGTTTTCTCCATTTTTAAAGGCGGCAGATTCTCTTTTACTTCTTTCAGATTTAAGGCTGCTTACACCTTCTTTTAGGTAATACTTAATGATGGCGCCAGTTTCTGGGTTTGGTGCTGAATAGTGCATTTCGCCTTGGAAACCGTGCTGCCTAGAGCCTAATGAACCTAATGGCATCCATGTGTTGAACATTTTAGCCTCAGCAATGTCGAAAATGTGAGCCTCTTTTTCTGGAAGTGCTGGGGTAAGTTCTCGCATTGCGCTGTAGTCATCTAATACATAGAAACCTCTACCAAAGGTAGCTAGCACCAAATCATTCTCCCTTTCCTGAATAGCCATATCTCGAACGTTAGCGGTTGGTAAACCAGCTTTTAATGGCTTCCAGCTATCACCACCATCAAGAGAAACATGAACTCCATATTCTGTCCCCGCAAAAAGGATATTGGCATTTACATGATCTTGCTCCAATGCGTAAACAGCACCTTCAGGCAGGTTGTTGCTAATGTTTTTCCAGGTTCTACCCTTATCATTACTCACATAAACATAAGGTGTAAAATCTCCACTCTTATGGTTGTTGAAGGCGGCATAAACCGTATTTACATCATGTTTGGATGCAATTAGGTCATACACATAAGTATTGGCAGGAACACCCGGAAAGCTGTTGATCTTGAACCAATCTGCACCGCCATTTTCCGTTACGCTAATTTGTCCATCGTCAGAACCAGCATAGATCAAACCTTCCTGAAGTCTAGATTCGTCTAAGGCTACAACTGCTCCATACCTAGAAGTAGAGCCGTTTTTAGCAACAGCATCCATAGGCCAAATTTTACCCATAATTGGGAGCTGATTTCTATCTATATTTTGGTCTAACTCATCGCTGATAACCTCCCATGAATCACCACGGTCTGTACTTTTGAATACTTTATTGGCAGCATAGTAAAGCGTTTTAGCATCGTGTGGACTTACCATTAATGGAGAATCCCAGTTGAAGTTATATTGCTTTTCACCTTTTCTAGGTCTAGGGATAATGGTTACGGACTCACCGCTTTTAAGGTCGAACCTGCCTAAGCCACCATTTTGCGATTGTGCATAAACAATGTCTGGATTTTCAGGGTCTGGAACCGACTCAAAGCCATCTCCACCTTGCGTTACTTTCCAATCTGCTGTGATGATACCATGAGCCGATAAGGTTTGAGATGGTCCGTGCAAACTGTAGTTATCTTGCGTTCCTCCCATAATGTTGTAGAAAGGTTCAGCATTGTCTACAGATACTTTATAGAACTGCGTAACAGGAATATTTGTGAAGAACTTCCATGTTTTACCTTGGTCGAAAGACTCATATACTCCACCATCTGAGCCTTCAAGGAGGTGTTTGTTATTAGCAGGATCAATCCAAATAGCATGATTATCCCAGTGCTTACTCTGCTCGCCTAGTTGACTAAAGGTTTTTCCACCATCATTTGTCACCATAGTAAAAGTATTCAAAGAGTAAACTCTATCTACATCTACTGGGTCAGCCACAATTTCTTGATAGTAGTTTCCGCTAGTAGAATGGCTGCTCATTTTTTGCCAAGAAGCACCGCGGTTTGTACTTCTAAAGAATCCACCTTGTCCATTCTGTGCTTCAACTATGGCATAAATTACCTCAGGATTGGCCGGAGAAATATCCATACCAATTCTTCCTTTATCGCCACCTGGTAAACCTCTGTTTATCTTCTCCCAGTTGGCACCAGCATCTGTCGATTTGTAGATTCCAGACTCTGGGCCACCACCAAGGTATGTCCACTGGCGTCTTCTTCTTTGGTGAGCAGTTGCGTAAAGCACATCTGGGTTTCTCGGATCCATGTGCACTTCATTCACACCAGTGTGTTCACTAATTTCTAGTACCAAGTCCCAGGTTTCTCCTCCGTCAGTAGTTTTATAAAGACCTCGGTCTCCACCGCTGCTCCACAGTGGACCAGTAGCGGCAACATAAACTACATCAGAATTTCTTGGGTCGATAGCGATCATACCAATATGCTCAGATTTTTTCAGTCCCATATGTTTGAACGATGCACCGCCATCGATAGACTTGTAAACCCCGTCTCCGTAAGAGACAGATCTCTGATTATTATTTTCTCCAGTTCCTACCCAAATAACATTGTGGTTATTCGGGTCCATGGCTAATGCCCCGATAGAGTAACTTCCGTAGTTATCGAAAATAGGGTCAAAAGTGGTTCCTGCATTAGTAGTTTTCCAAACACCACCTGCAGCTGAGGCTACATAGAATTCGCTTGGGTCGTTTGGGTTTACCGCAAAGTCTGCGATTCTACCTGAAGTTAGGGCTGGCCCTACACTTCTGAATTTGAATCCATTGAGAGAAATACCAGCTAGTGGGTCTTTCTTATTCTCTTCCGAGTTCTTTTTACTTCTTCTTTGGGCTAGCAGGTCGGGGCTCATCAGGCCACAGCACAATAAAACCAGCACCATAATTTCTAGTCGTTTTTTCATGGGTCGATTCGTTTGAGTTTCGAATTTGAATGAGGTTTTCAAGATAGTCGTTACCGATAAATAATTCAGGGCACTCATCAAAAAAGCCGATTTGCACCAGACACTCTTTCGCAAGATTTTAGTATTCACAGGCTATGATATTTAGATGAATACTATTTAATTTAGTATTGCTAAAAACTATAGATAATGATAAAAGGAAGAGGGGCTCAGACTCAGGTGAAGAATAGGTTCTTAATGCATGAATATGTGCAAGAACACTTAGAGGGAATAGATGAATATGATGATGGTGCACCTCCAACTAAGTACATCCCCATTTTTCCTAAAACTATTGTCAACAAAGTAGAAAGCCCAGATGTTGGGATGGAGTTTTCTATGAATCCTTATCAGGGCTGTGAACACGGGTGTATTTATTGTTACGCCAGAAACTCACATGAATACTGGGGCTACAATGCTGGTTTGGACTTTGAAAGAGTTATCCTTTATAAGGAGAATGCTCCTGCTCTACTTGAAAAGTACTTTCAGAAGCCCAAGTACCAACCGGCAACTATTGTGCTTTCTGGCAATACAGATTGCTATCAACCCATTGAACGAAAGTTGGGAATCACCCGAAAGCTCCTTGAGGTATTTTTGAAGTATAAACATCCTGTTGGCATCATCACCAAAAATGTGTTAGCAACCAGAGATGCCGATATTCTTTCCGAGTTGGCCAAGGATAATTTGGTCACTATTATTTTCTCCATAACCACAATGGATGAAAAAGTAAGAAGGAAACTTGAACCCAGAACCGCTACTACACAACAGAAGCTAAGGGCTATTGAAACATTAAGCCGACTTGGAGTGAACTGCAATATTATGATCGGGCCGATTATTCCCGGTCTGAATGATCACGAAATCCCAAATATTATGGAGGCAGCTTCAAAGGCTGGTGCTAAGAGTGCCAGTTTTACCATGGTGAGGCTGAATGGTCAAATCGGCCAGGTTTTCGAGCATTGGGTGGAAAGGGCTTTTCCTGACAGAGCAGATAAAATACTCAACCAGATTAAAGGTGCGCACAATGGAAAGCTGAACGACAGTCGTTTTGGAGCCAGAATGCGAGGTGAAGGGCTGATGGTAGAATCCATTCATCAGCTTTTTGCAGTGAGCAAGGCGAAGTACTTCGGCAACACCCATCACAGACCTCCTTTAAGAACCGATCTATTCGTGAAGACAAATAGGGGGCAAATGGGGCTTTTTTAAGGGAGTAGCTAGTATTGAGTACAGCGTATTGATATTATGAGCTATAAATAATCAGTTTATAGCTCATGAAATATACTATATTTGAGCTATAAATGTTAAATGTATAGCTCATGCCATGGAATTGGAAGAAGAAAGACTGGCCTAATTTTGAATATAATCTGCCTAGATTCGCTTCCTTAGAAAAGAAGTTTCTACACAACTCTGGCCTTTTAGATGGCAGTTTAAAACATATAGATAGACAGGAAGATGAATTCCTGAAACTTGAGCTGCTTATTGATGAGGCACTCTATACTTCTGAAATAGAAGGAGAAATACTAAATAGAGATTCGCTGAAGTCATCGATTAGGAAGCATTTGGGGCTTAAAACAGATACGAGGCGTGTGCCTCCAGCTGAAGAAGGGATTGCAGATATGATGGTTGATCTCTATGAAACCTATAATCTACCCTTGACTCATGAAATGATGTTTGATTGGCACAAAATGTTGACTCTTGGCCGTAGAGATTTGATTGATATTGGAGCGTACAGAACTCATGAAGATCCTATGCAAGTGGTTTCAGGTTCCATCAATAAACCAAAGGTTCATTTTGAAGCTCCCCCTTCAGAAAAGGTGCCTGAGGAAATGGAAAGATTTGTCGAATGGTTCAATCATATGTCTGTTTCTGAGGAGGCCATTCAGTTTCCTCTGATCTTTTCAGGAATAGCTCACCTTTACTTTGAGAGTATACACCCTTTTGAGGATGGTAATGGAAGGATTGGACGGGCGCTTTCTATTAAGGCTATCTCACAACAAATGGGAAAACCAACTTTGCTAGCCTTCTCAAAAGTGATTCAGCAAAATAAGAAGGACTATTATGAAGCTTTGAACAAGAATAGTTTCGACCTAGAGATTAATAGATGGCTGGAATACTATGCCGAAACTGTGCTTCAGGCTCAGGATTACACTCAAAAGTTAATTGACTTTCTAATAGAGAAAACCAAATTCTATCAAAAGTTCGAAGAACATTTGAATGAACGCCAAGGAAAGGTGATTGAGAGAATATTTAGAGAAGGGCTAGAAGGATTTAAGGGAGGACTTAGTGCAGCTAATTACATAAGAATAGCACAAACTACTGCTTCTACAGCCACTCGAGATTTACAATCGCTAGTTGAAAGGGGGGCACTAAAGAAGGTAGGAGAAAGAAAGTCTACCAGATACTTCTTAAATCTCAGTGGTATTGCTACTCAAAGCTCGTAGTCAGGATTATCATAAAAATAGCATCATAGACCTCCTTTTAGAACAGACTTATTCGTGAAGACAAACAGGGGGCAAATGGGGCTTTTTTTAAGGGAGTAGCTATTATTGAGTACAGCGTATTGATATTATGAGCTATAAATAATGAGTTTATAGCTCATGAAATGGTGCTTTTGTGAGCTATAAAGCTAACATCACTCATGAAGCTTTTTGTCACTCCCTCTAAATCCCTATCTTCATACACACCATTTAATTAACTGTATTACAATGAACACAAACACAAATCGAGTTTTCGATCATGTATTCATCATCATGTTCGAGAACCAGTACAGAAGTTATGTGATGCAAAATGAATACTTCCGGGGTCTTGCCAAACAAGGTATAGATATGGCCAACTACTTCGGGGTAATGCATCCATCTCAAACCAACTACATTTCTTCAATTGCAGCTGAGCTTTGTAACATGACGGATGACGATCCGCCACCTAGTCCACTTACTCAGCGCACCATTGTCGATCTGATTGAAGAATCTCCATATAGGCTAGACTGGAAAGCTTACATGGATAGTTATATTCCGCAGAATCAGCCATGGTCAGCAGGCATGAAGCCGAAAGATGACTATCCATATATGGCCAAGCATAACCCTTTTTCTTCCTTCAAGAACATTATTGAAAATGAGTCTAGGTGGAAGAAAATCCAGAATGAGGCTGCGCTTTATTCCGATTTACTGAATGGTACTTTGCCTGCTTACAGCTGGTTTACGCCTAATATGTGGAACGATGGCCACTATCTGGATGGAACCAACCCGGTAGGTATTCCGGCCGATAAAGACAAACAACCCAAGGAGCGCGCTCCCACTTTGGTAGATCAGGCAGCGGTTTGGCTAGAAAGCTTTTTTGGTTCGTTGAATTTCCCTGGACCTGACTCTCATTTTCCGCCAAATACTTTGGTGGTTGTTACTTATGATGAAGCTGATTTTGAAGCAGCTTACGATTTGCCAAAAGACAAAAAGTACTTCTACGATGGTCCTAATCAGATTTACACCGTCTTATTAGGTGATATGATTCAGCCAGGCGGAGTGGCTTATGAAGGCTACAATCACTACAGCCTCATCAAGACCATTGAGCAAAACTTTGAGCTTGGCTCTCTCGGAAAGAATGACAAGGAAGCCAACTGGTTCAAGTTTCTTTGGAATGAAACCTTTATTTGGGAAGCTCCAGAACCCACCCCATTTCAGGTTGGGGGTCAAATGGCTTCGGCCAGTTATAAAGATGTTCTTTATATGGTTTATGCTGAAGAAAGTGGCGACTTGTGCTATTCAACTTTCGATGGAGATCATTGGAGCGAGAATAGGCCTGTCGGGGTTTCAGCAACAGGAGAAATGGCCATGGCTTCAACAACAGACCAACTTACCTTGGCCTATGTAGCCGATGGAAAGCTTATGTCGCTGAACTACACTGAATCTAAAGGGTGGGGTGAAAAGCCTCAGCAATTGGCTGAAGGAGTGAGCAAAGTAACAATGGCCGCCTTCAATGAAGCCAGCCAACTGATGTTGGCTTATGCAGATATTTCCGGTAATGTGCATTCCATAGTTACAAACAATGCAGGTGAATGGCAGGCTGCTGTTGCGGTAGGCTTTTCAAGTGCTGGTGAAATTCAGTTGGGAGTGCTCGGGCCATCAATCTACCTGATCATGCAAGACACTACCACCAATCAGATGATGGTTTGCTCGTACAATACAGCAGATTTCAACGTGGTTACGCTGGAGAAATCAGCTTATAATGGTCCGCAGAGTAATACTACTAAAGACAAGTGGTCTCCAAATGTATATCCGGTTGCGCACTTTTCTTTTGCGGCCTATGCCGGAACTCCGAAAGAAAAAGAGCCAGTTACGCAGCCTTACGCAGGTTCGGGATCGTTGGCTTGTGCCACCTTAGACGGTGTAATGCACCTTACGCATCAGGGAGAAAGTAATGATTTGGTACTCACCGAATCCTTCTCAATTCACGGATTGATGACACCTGAACAGCCTATTTCTTATGACGTCAACAAATCTGACACTACCAACTCAGGTTACGGAACATTGGCACAAGCGGGATGGTCAGAGCAAACAGCTATTCTGGGAGCCTATACTAAAGGCGCAACCTCAATGGCTGAAGTAAATGGAGAATTGATTTTGCTCTTTGTTACAGAGAGCGGAGAATTGAATATGGTTAGAGGGGGCTATTAAACGTAAACCTCTTTTATCATTCAGAACGCTAAATGAGATTCCGGATAAATCTTTTGGCTCAATAAAATACCAAAAGATTCTCCGGAATGACGTTCTTTTTTTAGATCCTCTTCAATAACTGGGTGATGGAAGTTACATCGCTCAGTTTTGCTTTTAGCTCATCAATAGATATTCTGATCTGGCTGAGATCATCCCTATCTCTGATGGTTACCGTGTTGTCTTCCAAAGTGTCATAATCTACCGTAACGCAGAATGGAGTACCAATGGCATCTTGTCTTCTGTATCGCTTACCGATTGCGTCTTTCTCATCGTACTGACAGTTGAAATCGAACCTTAGATCTGAAAGAATTTCTCTGGCTTTTTCAGGCAGACCATCTTTCTTCACCAACGGAAGCACTGCTACTTTATATGGAGCCAAAGCTGCAGGAATTTTCATCACAGTTCTTTCGCTGCCATCTTCTAAAGTCTCTTCAGTGTAAGCCGAAGACATTACAGCCAAGAACATACGGTCGAGACCAATTGAAGTCTCAATTACATAAGGCACGTAAGACTTATTCTCTTCATGGTCGAAGAACTGAAGCTTCTTACCCGAAAGCTCTTCATGCGCTTTTAAGTCGAAATCGGTTCTAGAGTGAACCCCTTCTAGCTCCTTGAAGCCCATCGGGAAGTTAAATTCTACATCAGTAGCAGCATTGGCATAATGCGCTAGGTTTATATGATCGTGGAATCTATAGTTGTCTTCACCTAAGCCCAAAGCTTTGTGCCAAGCAATACGCTTAGCTTTCCAGCTTTCGTACCAAGTCATTTCCTCACCTGGCTTCACAAAGAATTGCATTTCCATCTGCTCAAATTCTCTCATTCTGAAGATGAACTGACGAGCAATAATTTCATTTCTGAAGGCTTTACCAATCTGCGCAATACCGAAAGGCAACTTCATTCTACCGGTTTTTTGCACGTTTAGGTAGTTCACAAAAATACCCTGAGCCGTTTCTGGTCTCAAGTAAATTTTGTTGGCACCTTCTGCTACAGAACCTAACTCTGTTGAGAACATTAGGTTGAACTGGCGCACATCGGTCCAGTTTTTAGATCCAGACACTGGGTCAGCAATACCAAGTTCTTCAATCAATGCTTTTACATCGGCTAAATCTCCTTTAGCAAGGCTGCTTCCTAACCTAGTTTCAATCTCATCGATTTTATCTTGGCTGCGCTTTACGTTAGGGTTAGTAGCTAAAAACTGTTCTTTGTCGAAGGAATCGCCAAAACGCCTCTGAGCTTTGGCTACTTCCTTTTCAATCTTGGCTTCGTACTTTTTGATCACGTCTTCAATCAGTACATCGGCACGATAACGCTTCTTAGAATCTTTGTTATCAATCATTGGGTCGTTGAAAGCATCTACGTGACCAGACGCTTTCCAAGTACTAGGGTGCATGAAAATTGAGGCATCTATACCTACAATGTTCTCATTCATTTGTACCATGGCTTTCCACCAATACTCCTTGATATTATTCTTTAGCTCAACTCCATTTTGGCCGTAGTCATAGGCAGCCGCCAAACCATCGTAAATTTCACTTGAAGGGAAAATGAAGCCATATTCCTTTGCGTGACTAGTAATTTTCTTGAGCAGATTATCGTCATTCTGTGCCATGCCGCAAAGATATGTAAATCACTTTCAACAAAGCCAATGGGAGTTCAAAAATGAAAAACATGAATAAACCTATAATTCGGCAGAATATGGCTCGTTTCTGGTGAGCACTTTTTTGAATTGAATATATTTAGGGTACTGAATGAAACCAGTTATTTAAGATTATCAGATTTTTAAACTGTTTTGACCTTATCTCTAAAGGGATAACAGCTTAAAAATCTCACAACTCCCTTTAAGGATGGGCTAAAGCGTGTGATTTGAAAATGTGATGGTTTCATTCTTTTTGAAAGAGTAATATGAGCAGACGACTTCTATACATTTTAGGGGCAATATTCTTTTTGGTTTTGGCTATTGTAGGCTTCAATCAGTACAGATTATACCAAACCAAACAGTATAGTCCGGAAGAAACTGCTGAGTATATCAGCACCGATGTGGCGGTGAAGGTTTTTTACAACAGACCTTCTAAAAAAGGCAGAGTCATTTTCGGAGACCTGGTTCCTTATGGTGAATGGTGGAGAACTGGAGCTAATGAGGCTACCCAAATTGAACTAACACGCGATATTCGTTTCGAAAATGGAGAGACCCTTTCTGCAGGTAAGTACTCGCTGGTTACCATTCCTAATGCCAACGAATGGCAGGTAATTTTCAACTCAAAAATTCCAGATTGGGGAACAGACTACGACCCGCAGTTTGATGTGTTAAATGTAGTAGGTCATGTAGAACGTCTGCCGCAAACCGTAGAGGTTTTCACCATAGATTTTACTGAAGAAAATGGTCAGCCCAGACTTACTATGGCATGGGATAATACCAAGGTCACTGTTCCTTTTTGGCCCTCTGATTAAACCTTGCTGCGCTTTAGGCATCAAAGAAGCGAACAACAACAGCAAGAAGATGAAAACATTTATCGAAATTATTGCAATTGCCATCATGGTCGTGGCATCTCAAATGGCCTTCGGTCAGAGCAAAGAAAAAACACTTTTAAGAACGGAACAGCTAGCAGCTAGGCTAGAGTTGAATGATACCCAAAAGGCTCAGTTAGATAAAGAATTCAAGGCTAATGAAGAAGCCAGAAAGCAAAGAGCCGAAAAGTATAGAGCACTGCGTGAAGAAATGAAGCGAGATGCTTTTGTGGAACGACAGGCACAGCACGAAAGACTAAAAGAGATTCTTACTCCTGAGCAATTGGAGAAACTTAAAGCCATGAAATCTGAAGGTCAACGCAGAGGAAAGGCCAGATTTCAGGATCGCAGAGGTGAGCGAATGGACAGAGCTAGAATTGAGCAGTTCAGAAAACGCAGACCAATGATGTATAAGCAGCGAATGGAAAGGCTGAAAGAAATGAAAGAAAAAGAAGAAGGAGGAGGCAATTAAGCCTCCTTTCTTATTTCAGTTTGGTGTGAACAGTTAGTCCGTTGGTTAGAGTTTTGTGCACTGGGCATTTATCTGCAATCTCCAAAATGCGTTTCCTTTGCTCCTCAGTTAAATCTCCGCTGAGCTCAACATATCTATCTATTACCTCAATTTTACTGTGCTCGCCAAGGTCTTCTGCATCTTCCGAATGACGCTTTTCTCTACTCAGATGTACTTTCACTTCATCTAACGGCCACTTTTTATGTTTGGCGTACATCCTAATAGTCATGGCAGTACAAGCTCCTAGAGACGAAACCAATAAATCGTAAGGGGTTCCTCCCAAATTGGTTCCTCCAACATCTTTAGGCTCATCGGCAAGTATGAAATGCCCGTTAGCCATTATTTCGGTTTGCAAACCGCGATGTGCTTCATTTCTCACTACTACCTGTTCGTCTGTTTCTAAGGCACGAACTTCTTCGAAACTTACATACCTAGCTGCCCAAGCGGCTATAACTTCGCCCGCATATTGCGCATCTTCAGATTTGCTGAGTAAATGATCTGCACCATCGAGAGATATAAAACTTTTAGGATGCATGGCCGAAGTATAGATTTTCTCAGCGTTGCTTACATCTACAGTATCATCTTGAGGTGAATGCATAATGAGTAATGGCTTTTTGAGCGTCTTGATTACATCGGACTTTTCGTATTCTGCCAAATCATCTACAAACTGCTTCTTTATAGTGAAGGGTCTTCCCCCTAAAGAAACGGTGGCCTCTCCTTTCTCTTTAATTTCATCGATAGATTCTTGAAACAGGTGTTTTACGTGAACCGGATCTGAAGGTGCTCCAATTGTAGTGATGGCTTCGATATTTTTAAGCTTCGCAGCTGCCATTAATACTGCAGCACCTCCTAAAGAATGACCTACAAGCATTTTTGCTGGACCATAATTTTCTTCTAAATACTCGGCAGCAACAATTAAATCTTGCACGTTACTAGAGAAATTGGTGTCTTCAAATTCTCCTTCACTTTCACCTAAGCCCGTAAAGTCGAAACGAAGAACCGCAATGCCTTTGGAGGTCAGCCCTCGGCTAATGTGTGTAACCGCAATAAGGTTTTTAGAACAGGTAAAGCAATGTGCAAATATGGCGTAAGCACGAACCCTTCGGTCTGTGGGAAGTTCGAGTTTCGCGGAGAGTTGCTCTCCGTCTTGATTAGGAAATTTGAGCTTGATGGTTTTCATTTCAAAAAATTAGTGGCTTGTATTTTAAAGTCTTTTCTGGTTAAAAAGTTTCATTATTCTGTAAGCCAACCGACTTGAATGTACTACCTCAAGTAAGGGTAATTGCTTTGAACACTGTTTTATGAGCAACTACCTTTTTAAGGCACTCTCAGCAAGGGTTAAAAACTCAGCGATTGGAGGAGATTACTGAACAACCTTAAGAGTGTTATAAATCAGAAGCTACCCATTGGGTGGCTTCTTTCATTTTGGCTTTCCTTAGCGCTTCTAAACAAATATCTTTGCACTCGGTTTTTCCTGAAGAATAACAGCAAATGGCAAAAAATACAATTGGGGTTTTACTAGTAAACCTAGGTACTCCAGACAGTCCTTCTACTGGCGATGTAAGAAAGTATTTGAAGGAGTTTTTAATGGATGGAAGGGTAATTGATATTCCTGTTGTGCCCAGAACAATGCTTGTAAAAGGCATTATAGCTCCGTTTCGTGCACCAAAAAGTGCGAAAGAATATGCTAAACTTTGGGAAGATCGTGGTAGCCCGCTGAAGTTCTATGGCTACGATGTCCGCGATATGCTTCAAGAAAAGTTAGGCAGTGACTATAAAGTAGCTCTTGGTATGCGTTATCAAAGCCCGAGTATAGAAGAGGCTTTGGAAGAACTGAGAGCAGTGAATGTAAGCCGAATTATAGTTGTTCCGCTTTTCCCTCAATATGCTTCTGCTACAACGGGTTCAGTTTCTGAGAAGGTGAACAGTATTGTGAACAAATGGCAGATAATTCCTTCCATTACGCATATCAATCAGTTTATGGATCACCCGAAGTTCATTGAGGCTTTTGCTGCCAATGGACGAGAAATGATGAGTAAGCAAGATTATGATCACATCATTTTCAGTTATCATGGAGTTCCGGAAAGGCATATAAAGAAGGGTTCAGTCGGTAATCAGTGTCAGCTGAGCACCTGTTGTAATGTTTTCCATGAGAGAAACAGATATTGCTACCGCGCACAGTGTTTCTATACTTCGCGTCTTTTAGCTGCTGCTTTAGGCTTGAAGGAAGATCAGTACACTACTACATTCCAATCTCGATTGGGTAAAGACCCGTGGATTCAACCCTATACGGATGAGTTTTTAAAAGAGCTTTCTGAAAAAGGAAAGAAGAAAGTGCTAGCCTTTTCTCCAGCATTTATTGCCGATTGCTTAGAAACTACTCTAGAAGTTGGTGAGGAATTCAAAGAGGAGTTTATGGAAGCTGGCGGAGAGGTTTGGGACCTAGTTCCGAGTTTAAACGATTCTCCTGTTTGGGTAGATTGCTTGGAAGATTTAGTAAGGAAGTCTTAATATTTGAGGTCATTCAGAGGGAGGCCTCAAGCCGACCGAAGAATCCCCAAGTGTACTGTACCAGACGAGGGAGATTCTTCAGTCGCCTCATCCCCGATCTTTCTCTTTCTGAATGACGCGATTAATTGGCCAGAGCAATTTGCTTAGTAATCAGAGCAGCATCGGTAAGTCATGCTGTTCCCGAGGATTCGGGAGAAGCATCTTATCAAGCTATACTTGCCTTGCTACATGGATAAGATTCCTCGCTCACTCGGAATGACATAGACGTGAGAGCATCAGGCGTAACAGCTTTTATCTAATGAAAACCTCTTGTATACCTTGTGTATCTACCGAAATCAGCATCTGTAAGTCTTGCTGAGGCCCCGAAGTATCGGGGGAAGCAACTTATCAAATCTTACAGATTTTTCATCGAGGATAAGATTCTTCACTGTGTTCAGAATGACTTAGACGAGAGAGCATCAGGCACAACAGTTTTTGAAAGGCACATTGTTATTAGGCATTCTGTTAAGTAACCAAAGCATCATCGGTAAGTCTTGCTGAGGCACGAAGCATCTTATCAAGTTAGCAAGACCTTCTTTGAGGTATGACGACTAGTTAGCCAGAGCAATTTGCTCTATTCTGAGTAGCTCTAAGCTGCTATTACAGCTTGCTGATTCTGTGAGTAGTTCCACTTTTGCTCTAACCTGAAGGCCGTCTTCCTGATAGCTTGGTGGTAAATATGAAGGCTTATACTGTTGGCCGTTGAACAAAAGAAGCCAAGCGCAATCTTCAAATCCAGGTACATCTCGAACATCCTCAACCGTGGCTTCAACCTCTACAATATCGATATCATTATCTGAACAGCTCAGGCTGCCAAGTAAGAAGAAAAGCAAAAGGAATGCTCTTTTAGCCATTATACCGCAACTGGTGATAAAATCTCTACCAATTTCTCTACGGTATAATCTACTTCTTCGGCCGTGCTATACTTGCTAAATGAAAAACGAATGCCTTGCCTGTTCGGGTCGGCTTTTATGCCATTCAATACATGAGAGCCAGTGTTTGCTCCACTAGAACAAGCGCTTCCGCCAGAAGCAGAAATTCCGTTAATGTCTAGGCTGAACAACAGCATACCGTTGTTTTCGTGTGGAGGAAAACTCACATTCAACACAGTATACAAACTACTTTCAGGGTTAATGTCTCCGTTAAATTGAATATCCGAGAAGTTCGCTTTGAGCTTTTCAATCATTCTATCTTTTAAAGACTGAACATGACTGCGGTGTTCGTCCATGTGAGAATAGGCTAGCTCCAACGCTTTGGCCAAACCTACAATTCCGTATACGTTTTCGGTTCCACCTCTGCGGTTTCTTTCTTGGCCACCACCTTCTATGAATCGGCCGATTTTACGGCTATTGCAAACTCTTAGGAAGCCTACACCTTTAGGTCCGTGGAATTTATGTGCTGCACCCACCACAAACTGACAGTTCAGTGACTTGAGGTCGTGCTTGAAGTGGCCCATGGTTTGGACAGTATCAGAATGGAAAGTAGCGCCATATTCTGTCGCCATTTCTCCAATCTTCTCAATGTCGTTTTTGGTGCCTATTTCGTTGTTGGCGTGCATGATGGTCACCAAAGAGTTTGGGTTGTTTTTCAACAACTCTTCTAGGTGATCCATATTAAGGTGGCCTTGAGCATCTAACTCTACATAGCTCGCTTTCACCTTGCCTAATTCTACCAACTTGTCTACCGTATGACCTACCGCATGGTGCTCAATTGAAGTGGTAATGATGTGCTTTACATCATAGGCATTCACCATTCCATTGATGGCTGTATTGTCTGCTTCAGTACCTCCAGAAGTAAAGAATATTTCTGCAGGAACCGTGTTTAGCAATTCAGCTACTGTTCTTCGGGCGTATTCAATTTTAGTTCTAACCTCTCGGCCATGGGCGTGAGTAGATGATGGATTTCCATACATATCCAGCATCAAAGGCTTCATTACTTCGAATACTTCCGGGTCTAGCGGAGTAGTTGCAGCGTTATCGAAATAGACTTTCATAGGCTAAAAATTAGTTGGCCACGATTTCTCGTATATCAGACATTATCTTCTGAGCCAAGTGTTCTGCTGTAGCAGCCGACTCAGATTCTGCATATATTCTAATGATAGGCTCTGTGTTCGACTTTCTCAAGTGAACCCATTCCTTATCGAATTCAATTTTTACACCATCAACTGTGTTGATAGGTTGTTTTTTGTATTGCTCCTTCATTTTGGTCAATACCTTGTCCACATCAATTTCAGGTGAAAGTTCGATTTTATTCTTTGAGATGTGGTAGCTTGGGTATTTCGCTCTGAGCATTGAAACTCTCTTGCCAAACTTAGCTAAGTGAGTTAAGAATAGCGCAATACCTACCAATGCATCTCTTCCATAATGAAGTTCAGGGTAAATGATACCTCCGTTGCCTTCGCCACCAATCACAGCACCTATTTCCTTCATTTTCACTACCACATTTACCTCGCCTACAGCAGAAGGCTCATATTGGCAACCATACTTCTCAGTTACATCTCTGAGGGCACGCGTTGAAGAAAGGTTCGAAACGGTATTTCCTTTAGTCTGGCTCAGCACATAATCTGCCACAGCAACTAGGGTGTATTCTTCTCCGAATACACTTCCAGACTCGTCTACAAATGCAAGACGGTCTACATCTGGGTCTACCACAATACCTAAGTCGTATTTACCACTTTCTAGCATGGAGCTAATTTGCCCTAAGTGCTCTGGTAACGGCTCAGGGTTATGAGGGAATTGACCATTTGGCTCACAATAAAGTGGTTCAACAGTTTCAACCCCTAAAGCTTTCAACAATGGCAATACTGAAATACCTCCTGTAGAGTTAACAGCATCTACCACAATTTTGAACTTAGCTTTTTTGATGGCTTCTACGTCTACCAAAGGCAGGGCTAAAACCATCTCAATATGTTTTTGAATGTAAGAATCGTTGGTAGTTACTTTTCCAAGCTTCTTAACATCGGCAAATTTGAAATTATCTTTTTCAGCAATCTCTAGAACTTCTTTCCCATCATCTCCGCTAATGAATTCGCCCTTATCATTTAAAAGCTTCAAGGCATTCCACTGAACAGGGTTATGGCTGGCTGTTAGAATAATTCCTCCACCAGCTTCTTCTAAAGGAACAGCTATTTCTACGGTTGGAGTTGTTGAAAGACCGAGGTCTACAACGTCTATTCCTAAGCCAATAAGTGTGGAAGAAACCAAGTCGGATATCATTTGGCCAGAAGGTCTGGCATCTCTACCAATAATGATCTTCTTTTTGCCTGTTTTTGCTACTACCCAAGATCCGAACGCAGCAGCAAATTTTACTGCATCTACAGGGGTTAAGCTTTCGCCTACGGCACCACCAATGGTTCCTCTAATTCCAGAAATCGATTTTATAAGTGTCAATGTCCTATTGTTTACTCAGGGATAAAATTAAAAAAAAGCACCTAACAATAGGGCTTTAAAAAGTCGGTATGAAAATATGGTTTACTTGAATTGAGCCAAAACCTTGTCAACCTCATTGTCTGGGTTTCCACAAGATTCTCCTTCTTTCATTTCCTTTCCACAGAAGCCACATTTTACTCCTTCTTTGTTCAGGAATGGGCTTTGCGAAGCACATGTGCCTTTAAACTCACCGTTTTTTATCAACAGAAGTCTTACAGACATCCCCACGAAAAACAGCCCTATCAATACCAGTGTCAGAATTAACGTTGTCATAATCGACTTATTTGGTGCAAATTTAATATTACTGTTTGCATAACACTACCTTTGTGCCAGAAGTTTCTCACCACTAATCAGACGTATGATTATCCCCCCGAAAGACGAACGTAGAAAGGAAAAACTAGAGGCTTTTAACCGCCTGCTTACTATTATGGACGAGCTAAGGCTTAACTGTCCGTGGGATAAGAAGCAGACGTTAGAATCTATCAGGCACTTAACCATAGAAGAAACTTACGAACTGTCTGATGCCATTCTCAACGAGAACATTGAGGAGATGAAGAAAGAGATTGGTGACTTGATGCTGCATATGGTTTTCTATTCTAAGATTGCCGATGAGCAGAAGGCTTTCGATGTGGCCGATGCGCTCAATTCCATTTCTGACAAGTTGGTTCACAGGCATCCACATATATATGGAGATGTGGAGGCCAATGATGCTGAAGCGGTAAAGGCCAATTGGGAGAAAATTAAGCTGAAGGAAAAAGGCAATAAATCTGTATTAGGCGGTGTGCCGAATTCATTACCCGCTTTAGTAAAAGCCATTCGAATTCAAGATAAAGCTAGAGGAGTTGGCTTTGATTGGGAAAAGAAAGAACAGGTTTGGGAGAAGGTTGAGGAAGAAATGCAGGAGTTCAAAGAAGAATTCAATGCAGAGGCCGAAGTCATAGATAAAGAGAAAGCTACTCTAGAGTTTGGTGACCTGCTTTTCTCTCTAGTAAATTATGCCCGATTTATAGGCATAGACCCTGAAGAAGCCTTAGAAAGAACTAATCTGAAATTCATTAAGCGTTTTCAGTATTTAGAGACAGAGTCGAAGAAAGACGGCAAGAACATCAGTGAGATGAGCCTCGAAGAAATGGATGTATATTGGGAAAAAGCCAAGCAACTTAAATGAGCTTTAAGAGACTACTAGGTAAGTTTTTAGTCTGGCGGATTCGCCATTTGAGCACCAGAAACTTTGTGATCATGGTGGGTGGTCTCGTAGGCGTTGTTGGTGGTATTGCTGCGGTAACTCTGAAAAGTGCAGTTCACTTTATTCAAGAGCTCATTAAGCATATTAATGTAGATTACTCTTACCTGTTTTTTCCTGTATTCGGTATTGTTGTTACCGCTCTTATTGCCCGGTACATGTTCCGAGAGCAACTTGGTCATGGTATTACTTCCATTCTTTTTTACATCTCTAAGAAGTCTAGTATCATTCACAGGAATAAGATGTTCAGCCGAATGATCACCTCAGGAATCACTGTAGGCTGTGGAGGTTCGGTTGGTTTGGAGGCTCCAATTGTGGTAACAGGATCTGCCATTGGCTCTAACATAGGCCGATTGATGCACCTCAACTACAAGCAACGAACCTTAATGATTGGTTGTGGGGCGGCCGCTGCAATTTCTGGAATATTTAACTCGCCAGTGGCGGGAGTCATCTTTAGTATTGAAGTAATTCTGACAGATGTTACCATTGCTGCCTTTATACCGCTGCTCATTGCTTCGGTTCTGGGCTCATTGATTTCCATGCTTCTACTAGGAAAAGATGTGCTTTTCTCTTTTGAGCTTACCGATCCGTTCAGTGCGGCAGATTTTCCATTCTATCTTCTATTGGGAGCTATTTGTGGTCTAGTCTCAGTTTATTTTTCCAGAACCACCCTCTGGACAGAGAAAATTATAGGTAAAGTGAAGTCGGTCTTTCCTAGGGCTATTATAGGTGGGCTTGCCCTTACCGCTGTAATCTTTGTTTTAGCACCGCTTTATGGTGAAGGCTATGACTCCATCAAACTTTTACTTCAAGGCCGAGTGCAAGAAATTGTTTCTTCTAGTGCCTTGTTCTCCCGTTTTCAAGATCCATGGTTTATTGTGGTGTTTGGATTGGCTATTATTTTAATGAAGCCTATAGCCACTGGTTTAACGATTGGCGCGGGAGGAAATGGTGGAATTTTCGCACCATCGCTCTTTATTGGTGGAATTACAGGCTTTGTTTTTTCTCAGACCAATAACCTGCTTGGTCTGAATCAAGGCTTATCTATTAGCAATTTTACCTTAGTGGGTATGTGTGGCGTAATGAGTGGCGTACTGCATGCACCGCTTACTGCCATCTTCCTTATTGCTGAAATCACCAGTGGCTATACACTATTCTTACCCCTTATGCTCGTGTCGGCCGTGGCCTATAGCACCAACAGTTATTTTGAGAAATACTCCTTCTACACCGCTAAGCTGATTAAGTCTGGAGACTTAATTCCTTCTCACGATAAAGACAAGCAAGTACTAAGTTTAATCAGTATTGAAAAGATGATTGAAAGAGACTTGCTCACCATTCATCCATCGCAGACATTAGAAGATTTGGTTAGCCTCATCAAAAAGTCGAGAAGGAATATTTTCCCTGTCGTGAATGAGAATGACGAGCTAAAAGGTATCATTACCCTTGATGATGTCCGTGAAATAATGTTCAATTCAGATTCTCAAAAAAGTTTAATTGCTGAATCCTTAATGCACCGACCCCCAGAAACAGTGCAATCCGATGAAAAAATGTCTGAGGTGATGGCAAAGTTTGAGAAAACTGGTGCTTGGAACCTACCAGTTATCGATCACGGTAAATATGTAGGCATCGTTTCTAAGTCTAGAATCTTCAATGCCTACAGAACCAAGCTCAGAAGGCAGAATAAAGAGTGAGTCGCTTCTAGCTCTTTAAGTCGCTCTATTTCAATGGGCTAATAATGGTCTAATCCGCTGCTTATTGAATTCTTGCTGAAAGTTATCAACAGAAATTGACTTTGAAGAAAAGGGTATAACTTGCTGATATTCAGTTGTTAATATTGGATAGGTGGAAAACTGTGGATAAATATTGGAAAATGTGGAAAAAAACAGAGGTATTTTTTTGAATCTTTTTTTTGTCTAAATATCGCTCTAGAATTTGGGACAATAGCTCCTTATAACTGTTTAATTTTTGGTCCATTAGCTTAAACGATTTTGGATTTTCAGCTTATTCCTAATAGGCCTTCAGTGGCTTGTAGGCTAGTCAGTTCAAACTTGTTCCATGTTAAGACAACATTAACTCGAAATCATACAATCTCCCATCACTGATTACATAGTGGTAATTTTCAGTTTACATTAAACTGCCTTGGATGAAATTGTCATGAAATAATACAATTCTGAAAATGATTGTATGAACATAGAATTTAGGGCTTCTACTCAGCATTTTATGAACGGTCTAACTTTATTATTCCCTTCGCGTTTAATTTGGGCATGCGTTACTTCGGTCTCATACTTTTGTTTGCGCTAGTAACTTCCTGTTCAGAAAAGCGGAGAATGGAAGTTGTTAAGTTCGAAGCCCTCCAAGACATTATGGAGACCAATTCTGAAAAAGTTGAGGTTATTAATTTTTGGGCCACTTGGTGTAAACCTTGTATTGCTGAGATTCCTTATTTCCAAAAACTACACGAAACGAATGACGAAGTAAGAGTAACGCTGGTTTCACTAGATTTTGCAGATGAGTTTCAAAAGAAGGTGATGCCATTTGTAGAGAAAAACGGCATTTCGGCAGATGTCATTCTGCTCGATAATATTGATTACAATTCATGGATAGATAAGGTAGACCCATCTTGGAGTGGGGCTATACCAGCAACTTTGGTGATCAACCATAAAAATGGAAAGCGAAAGTTTGTGGAAAAGGAGTTGGAAGAAGGGGAAATAGAGTCAATCGTAATGGAATTAACTGATTAAACTATAGAACCATGCAAGCCTTAAAAGCATTAGCGCTTACGGGAATTCTACTGTTGTCCAACTTTGGAAGCAAAGAGAATGGCCTTGGTGTTGGCGACAAAGCAGCCGACTTTAACCTAAAGAATGTAGATGGTAAAATGATATCTCTTAGTAGCAATAAGGCGGCTAAGGGTTACATTTTGGTTTTTACTTGTAATACCTGTCCTTATGCCAATATGTATGAGCAGAGAATAATAGACTTACATAATAAGTATGCAGGCCAAGGCTACCCTGTTTTAGCTATACAGCCGAATGATACAGGAAAGTCTCCGGGAGATTCTTTCGAGAATATGCAAGCAAGAGCAAAAGAGAAGGCCTATCCCTTTCCGTATGTCATTGATGAAACACAGCAAACCACTACTACTTATGGTGCTACTAATACACCACAGGTATATGTTTTGAATAAGGTTTCGGACAATAATTTTAGAGTGGAGTATATTGGCGCTATAGATAATAACAGTAGAAATGCATCTGCTGCCAGCAAGCATTATGTTCAAGAGGCAGTAGATAGCCTGATTGCTGGGGCCGATGTATCTACAAAAAGCACGAAAGCTATTGGCTGCACTATTAAGTGGAGCAATTAACCAATCAGAGTTTACTTGATAAGAAGGGCGGTGTCAACCGCCTTTTTTTATAGGCTCAGCTCTGAGTTGCTGATAAGTTTTAGAATATCATCCAGATATTCTCTGGTATTAGAAAGGCGGGGCACTTTGTTCTGACCACCAAGCTTTCCCCTTCTTTTCATCCACTCGTAGAAGGTGCCTGGTTGCGCCATGTGTACAATTGGTAAGCCTAAGGCTAAACTTTTGTGTCTCTTGGCATCGTAATCTGAGTTGATTCTACGAAGTGTTGCATCCAAAACTTTTGTAAACTCCTCTAAGCTGCTTGGCTCTTGTTCAAATTCTACAATCCACTCGTGAGAAGCTTTTTCTTCGCCTCCAAAGTATTTAGGGGCTGCAGTAAAGTTGTTGATCTGAGCGCCAGTTTGTTCACATGCTTCAGAGATCGCGCGTTCAGCGTTCTCTACTACTACCTCTTCGCCAAAGGCATTGATAAAGTGTTTGGTGCGGCCAGAAATCTTGATTTTATACGGGTCCGTAGAGGTGAAAACAACTGTATCACCAATCATATACCTCCAAAGGCCTGCATTAGTAGAAATAAGAATGGCATAATGCTCGCCAACTTTCACTTCATCTAAGCCAATCACTTTTGGGTTCTCCTTGTGTATTTCAGGATAAGGAATGAACTCGTAGTAGATTCCGTAATCCAGCATTAGTAGCATGTCGTCAGAATCAGGTTCAAACTGAATTCCAAAAAATCCTTCAGAGGCATTGTATGTTTCCATATACCTCATTTTATCTGAAGGAATCAGCTTCTGGAAAATGCTTCTGTATGGCCCAAATGCCACTGCTCCATGAAAGAAGACCTCTAGGTTTGGCCAGACCTCCGTGATGTCTTTGGCTCTTTTTAATTCTATTATTCGCTGAAGAAGAACTATTGTCCAGGTTGGTACTCCAGAAATGCTGGTAACATTTTCATCCATGGTTACCTCTGCCATTTTCTGAATCTTAGACTCCCACTCATCCATTAGCGCAATGTCTAATGTTGGAGTTCTAACAAAGCGTGTCCAATAAGGCAGATTAGACATGATTACTGCTGACACATCGCCATAGAACGACTCACTATTGCTATCGTGTTGGTTTACTTGTTGGCTGCCACCAATGGTAAGCCCCTTTCCATCGAACATTTTAGTGTCTGGAAAATGATTGCAATAAATGCTCAAAAGGTCCTTTCCACCTTTAAAATGGCAATCTTCTAATGCTTCATAAGAAACAGGAATGAACTTGCTACGAGCATTGGTGGTGCCAGAAGATTTAGCGAACCACTTCACATCTGAAGGCCAGAGCAGGTTCTGCTCTCCAGCCATGTTTCTTTCTATATATGGGCTTATTTCTTCATAGGAAAACACTGGAATCATTTTGCGGAACTGTTCCACATTGTGAACATCGGCAAAACCGTAAGTACGACCGAATTCAGTGTTTCTAGCCGTAGTGACTAGCTTTTTGAACAACTCATCCTGAACATCATGAGGGTATTTCATGAAGAGTTCAATTTGGTGCATGCGTTTCTTCATGACCCAAGTAAGGATGGAGTTGATAATGGCCATTTAGATTTTTCTTTTTAGCTCGAAGTGTTGGCCAAGATACACTTTTCTTACCTGTTCATCAGCAGCTAACTCCTCTGCAGTTCCAGCTTTGAGTAGTTTTCCTTCGAACATCAGGTAGGCCCTATCGGTAATTGAAAGTGTTTCTTGTACGTTATGGTCTGTAATTAGAATTCCGATGTTTCTGTTTTTGAGCTGAGCCACAATGCTTTGTATTTCTTCTACCGCAATAGGATCTACTCCTGCAAATGGCTCATCTAATAGAACAAAACTCGGATCTACGGAAAGTGCTCGGGCAATTTCGGTTCTTCTTCTTTCTCCTCCGGAAAGTACTCTACCGAGGTTTTTCCTTACATGAGTTAAAGAAAACTCTTCTAATAGAGACTCCATTTTCTCTTTCTGCTCGGCCTTGCTGAGTTTGGTCATTTCTAACACAGCCATAATGTTTTGCTCTACCGTAAGCTTTCGAAAAACCGAAGGTTCTTGTGCTAAATAACCAATGCCCATTTGAGCTCGCTTAAACATGGGCAGGGGTGTAATGTCTTCTTTATCGAGATGAATTCGCCCTTCATTGGGTTTTACAAGCCCTACAATCATGTAGAAAGTGGTTGTTTTACCAGCACCATTGGGGCCTAAAAGTCCTACTATTTCTCCCTGGTTTACCTCAACAGATACGCTGTTAACAACTTTTCTCTTTTTATAGGTCTTAACCAGATTGTCAGCAATGAGCTTCATTCATTAAAATTTAGTCGTCAAACTTGATGTCTTTGACAAAGAGCTGAAGGGTTTTGTGCCCTCTAAAATCATTTTCTTCTACCGTAAAGGCCATCTGAAATTTCAGTCCGCAATTTACAAGATCGTAATATTCGCCCAAGCCAAATCCTATGGCATCGTAAGCAACATTAGTGCCTTCTTGTTTTGCAGTGAACTTAAGGTGCTGTTCTTTCAAAAGTTTAACATTTGTAGCCTGAATTTGCTCTGTCATGAATACGGGCTGCATGTTCTGAGGCCCGAAAGGAGCCATCTGATTTACCACGTTGAAAAACTTCCGATCAATTTCTTCTAAGCGAATAACGGTGTCAATATAAAGCGAAGGAATGAGTTGCTCATCCGTAATTTGGCGAGCCACCACTTCTTGGAACTTCTTTTGAAATGCTGCCACATTATCTACAGACATGGTTACTCCTGCCGCATACATGTGCCCGCCAAATTGCTCTAGCAAGTCAGAACATTCGGAAATGGCGGCATAAACATCAAAACCGTCTACAGACCTTGCCGAGCCAGTCACTTTATCGTTCGATTCAGTAAGAATTACGGTAGGGCGATAGAATTTCTCTATACAGCGAGAAGCCACAATTCCAATAACTCCTTTGTGCCAATCTTCTTTATATAAAACGGTAGCCTTAGCATGTGTTAGACTATCGTTAGTAGTAATCATCTGGATGGCCTCTTCGGTAATGGTATTGTCAAAGTCTCTACGAACATCATTCTTGGTGTTCACCATATCAGCCAGGAGGTTGGCTTCTTCTTCGTCTTTTGCCAAAAGTAAAGCCACGGCAGAACCTGCATGATCCATTCGGCCAGCTGCGTTGATTCTTGGGCCTATGCCGAAAACAATTCCCGAAATGGTCAGGTCGCGGTTTCCTTTACATAAATCGATCAGTGCTTTTAGCCCAGGCCTAGGAGACTGATTTAGTTTCTTCAATCCGAAATAGGCTAATACTCTATTCTCTCCTGTAATAGGAACAATGTCTGAGGCAATGGAAACAGCCATTAGGTCTAGAAACTGATATAGTTCTTCAATCTCAAAACCGCTTTGCAGACAGAAGCCATGAAGTAGCTTAAAGCCTACCCCACAGCCAGAAAGTTCTTTGTATGGATAATTACAGTCTACCTGTTTTGGGTCTAATACAGCATAGGCATTTGGAGTCTCCTCTCCAGGTGTGTGGTGATCACAAATGATAACATCTATGCCCAGTTCGTTTGCTAGATCTACTTTTTCTAGCGCCTTTATGCCGCAATCTAGTGTTACAATAAGTGAATAACCGTTCTGAGATGCATATCGAATACCATCTTCCGAAACACCGTAACCCTCTTTATATCTGTCGGGAATATAGTATTCTAGCTTTTGATAAAACTTAGAAAGAAAGCCGTAAAACGTGGCCACTGCGGTGGTGCCATCTACATCGTAATCTCCATAAACCAAAATGCTTTCTTCGTTGGCAATGGCCTCCGTTAAGCGATTGACCGCCCTGTCCATGTCCTTCATTAAGAAGGGGTCATGTAGTTGGTCTAAAGTTGGTCTAAAGAAAGACTTGGCTTCGTTGAAAGAGCTTATACCCTTTTGATTAATCAGCTTGGCCAGTGTATGGCTCACGTTTAATTCTTGCTGAAGGGTATTTATAGCGTCACCATCAAAATCCTCATTAAAAATCCACCTCTTCTGCATTCTCTAAATTTAAAGGATATTCAGGTTTATTGTATAAAAAAAGCAGTGCCTGTGTTAGACACTGCCTTTAGTAATGTAAAAATATTATTAGTTAGAGCCAGAAACTCCTGGTAAAACGTCTTTTAAAGGCACTCTTTGACCATCTCTGTAAGGAACAATCCAAGCATCTTCAACGCCCATTTCTCTTAGGTATCTCTTTAGCACGTTTGCGTCTTCATAATTTCTGAAGTTGCCAATTACGTACTTTCTCAAGTCGTCTGCGCCTTCTTCAGAAAACTCCTTAGATGAATTAGCATACTTCTCTAAATCCATTTTTCTGAAGGCTCCTACCTGAACTTTGAAAACCACTCCAATTGAGAAGTCTTCACCATTGATCAGATCTGGGTTATAGGCAGGTCTTTTTGATTGGTCAGCTTTAAGCTTTTCAATCTCATTTTGAGCCGCTTGATAAGCTGCCTGCATTCTAGTTACCTGCTTTTGAAGGTCGCTGATTCTCTCGTCTTTGGAAGAAACTTGAGACTCTAAGCTACTGATATCACCCTCCATGCTGGCAATCTCTGCTTTTTGGCTAGTGTTTTCTTCATAAAGAATCATGAAGTCTTCTGGAGACATCTTCTTCTTTTTCTTCTTCCACTCTCTTTTTTCCTTCTTAGTCAATGGTCGATTTTCAGAAGTTTGAGCTATGGCTACGCTAGCCACCATAATTCCCAAAATCAGAGTAAATAATGCCTTTTGAGCTTTCATAGGAGTTGGTTTATCAAATTCTTTGTGTACAAATTAGCTTATTCTTATCAGCTTTTCAAACTACCAATCATATCCTCAGGTCTTACCCATTCATCGAATTCATCGGCAGTTAAATAGCCTAAGTTCACTGCTTCTTCTTTTAGAGTAGTCCCATTTTCGTGAGCTGTTTTGGCAATTTTCGCAGCCTTTTCATAGCCAATTTTGGTGTTCAATGCAGTAACCAACATTAGCGAGTTATTCAGGTGTTGTTGAATGCTTTTGTGGTTTGGCTCTATTCCAATAGCACAATTCTCTTCGAACGATACACAAGCATCACCAATCAAACGAGCAGACTGTAAAACGTTGTATGCCATTACCGGCTTAAATACGTTCAGTTCGTAGTGGCCTTGAGTTCCGCCAACGGTTACGGCAACATCGTTACCCATTACCTGAGCACAAACCATGGTCATGGCTTCGCACTGCGTTGGGTTTACTTTTCCTGGCATTATAGAAGAGCCAGGTTCGTTTGAAGGAATAATGATTTCACCAATTCCTGAACGAGGGCCAGAAGCTAACATTCTAATGTCATTGGCAATTTTATTTAATGAAACAGCAAGTTGCTTTAAAGCACCATGAGTTTCTACAAGTGCATCGTGCGCAGCAAGTGCTTCGAATTTGTTTTCTGCAGAAACGAATGGAAGACCAGTAAATTCAGCAATTTTCTTTGCTACCAAATCAGCATAACCTTCTGGAGTGTTAATTCCCGTTCCTACCGCTGTACCACCAAGGGCAAGTTCAGAAAGGTGATCTAATGTATTTCTCAATGCTTTCAACCCGTGATTTAATTGAGAAACATAACCAGAAAACTCTTGACCTAAAGTAAGCGGAGTAGCATCCATCAAATGAGTTCTACCGATTTTCACCACTTTCATGAAAGCTTCAGATTTAGCTTTCAAAGTGTCTCTTAGCTTTTCAACACCCGGAATGGTAGTTTCTACCACCATTTTGTAGCAGGCAATGTGCATTCCTGTAGGGTAGGTGTCGTTAGAAGATTGAGACTTATTCACATCGTCATTTGGGTGAACCAAACTTGTGCCTTCTCCTAGAGTGTTACCAGCAATTACATGAGAACGGTTAGAAACCACTTCATTCACATTCATGTTCGACTGTGTTCCAGAACCTGTTTGCCATACTACTAATGGAAACTGATCGTCATGCTGACCATCAAGAATTTCGTCACATACTTTAGAAATAAGGTCTCTTTTCTCTTCACTTAAAACACCTAATTCGCAGTTAGTATGAGCAGCTGCTTTTTTAAGGTAAGCGAAACCATATACCACCTCCAGTGGCATACTGGCTTCAGGACCAATTTTGAAGTTGTTTCTTGAACGTTCGGTTTGAGCACCCCAATACTTATCGGCAGGTACTTTTACCTCACCCATTGTGTCTTTTTCTATTCTGTATTCCATAGTGTTCTGTATGTTTTTCAGAGGAAGCCAAAATTAGGCATTGAAAGCCTGTAATTGAAAGGAATTCAATCTTATTCACCGATAACTACTTAAAGGGTAAAAGTTTTGGTCGAACCGTACTGACGTTTACCGAGGCGGGGCGTTCGTTTACCGATTTCTCTAGTCGTTGAAGTACCCAACAAGCGTACATTTGAGTAGTCAAAAACAAAAAACAACGATTTGGATCAAGGTTTGGTCGCCTGAAGCCCAAAAGTCAAAAACTCAAAAAACAACAACGAAAAACTCAAAATCATGGATTCTCAAATGAATAGACGTGTTTTAATTGGTGCCCTCTTCTTGATAATTGGAGCGGTGCTTACGCTAGATAACCTAGACATATTCGATTTTCACTTACCTGGGTATTTGTTCAGATGGCATACCTTCTTGGTTGTGATAGGTATTTTCATTGCAACGGTTAGAGAAAAGTTGGGTGTGGGTATAACCCTCATTATAGTAGGAGGAATCTTTCTGCTGAACGACATGGCCGATTATTATTGGTGGGACTTTGACTTCAGAGATATTTTCAGATTATGGCCTCTGGTGTTTGTGGCAGTAGGTGCCTCATTGATACTGAAGAGAACTAGCCATAACAGGGATTACGAAAAAAAAAACATTGACGGAAGTCACGACCTCGACTACGTTGACGAACTGGCCGTATTCGGAGGAGCAGAGAGAATGGTCACCTCAAAGCAATTCAAGGGCGGCAAACTCACTTCAATATTTGGAGGAACAGATTTAAATCTGATGAACGCAGATCTTAACCATGGCACGAATGTTTTGGATGTATTTATTCTGTTTGGCGGCTGCGATATTCGCGTACCTTCTGATATGAACGTGAAAGTGAAGGTTACCGCAATTTTTGGTGGGTTCTCTGACGAAAGAAAGATGATTGCAGATAACGAAGCCAACAACGGTAAAGAACTCATTGTACAAGGACTGGTCCTCTTTGGCGGTGGTAGTGTAAAATAAACCACTATGGGCTGAAAGCGCACCATAGTTTTAAAAGCAACCGAAAGTCGCTTTGAATGGCGGACTTAGAAAATGTACGATCTTAGATTTACGATTGACGTCAATCAAAATTCGTACCTCGTAAATTCCTGGATGCTTTTTAGAAGCTAAAGCGAAATGCACTGAAGTGCATAGTTTTAACTCCTTTTGTGACTAATAAATAAGAGCCTCTCAAAAGGAGAGGCCTTTTCATGAAACAGGTTTCTAAATTTTACTAAATTCCGCCTTCGGGCGGTTTTTTTATGCAGCATCCTTTCCTCAAGAACAGAAACTTTATTCCATACATTACCACTTGGGTAATGATTGCTGCCGTTTTCGGTTTTGCACTTTATAATTTCTATGGCCTAACTTGGCAAACAGCACTTATAGACTCTTTGGTGTTTAATGCTCTGTTTATGGGTTTGGGCTTAGCCTATTGGTTCAACGTTCGCTATAGCACTTTCGATAAATCACAGTTAATCAATCAGGTGATTAGTCACTTGGCTGCTGCGGCCATTTCCATTTTGGTTGGCGTTTTCCTTTTTAAGATGATTGTTACGCCAATGGTTAAAGAAGAGTATTACGAGACTTTTGTGAAAGACTCTATGCCGTTGCGTGGTGCTCTTGGAGTACTTTATTACGCTATTGTAGTACTCATTTACTACCTTATTCTCTACTATGACGACCTGAACACAAAGTCTCAGAGACAGGCCCAGTTAGAAACCATGCTCAAAAGTTCTGAGCTTGAAATGCTGAAGTCTCAGATTAACCCCCACTTTATCTTCAATAGCCTCAACTCAATTTCTTCGCTTACCATGATTGCGCCAGACAGGGCGCGCGAAATGGTGGTAAAACTTTCAGATTTTCTTCGATACTCTTTGGGAAAAGAGAATGACCAGATGAATTCGGTGGAGGATGAAATCAATAACATCATGCTTTATCTGGATATTGAGCGGGTAAGATTTGGTGATCGGTTAAAAGTTGAAAAAGAGGTTGCCGAAAATGTAAAGGATCACAAGTTACCCAACCTGATATTGCAACCGCTTTTCGAGAATGCCATTAAGCATGGTATCTACGAAAGCTTAGAAGAAATAACCATTCAGTTGAAAGCTTGGAAAGATGGCAACTTGTTGAAAATTCAGGTAAGTAATGAATACGATCCAAATGCAGTATCCAGAAAAGGCAAAGGTATTGGCTTGAAAAATGTTCGCGAAAGGCTGTCGCTCATTTATGGAGTGAGCCAATTGGTGGAGGTTAGCAAAACAGATGGTATTTTCACGATAAGGTTAGACATTCCTCAAACTATAGCAGACTCATGAAGGCAGTAATTATAGACGATGAAAATTTGGCAAGAGAGCTTATTAAGGCTTATCTCAAAAAGTTCGATCAGGTAGAAATTATTGCTGAGTGTTCCGATGGTTTTCAGGGGTTAAAGGCTATTCAACAACATAATCCAGATTTGATCTTTCTCGACATTCAAATGCCGAAAATCACTGGGTTCGAGATGTTGGAGCTTATTGAAAATCCGCCTGTGGTTATCTTCAGCACTGCTTTCGATCAGTATGCCATTAAAGCCTTCGAGCTAAATGCCACTGACTATCTGCTGAAGCCTTATTCTGAAGCTCGTTTTGAAGAGGCCGTTAAAAAGGCCTTAGCTAAAATAGGTCAGAAGGAAAGCAACCAAAAGGAGTTGGAAGGCTTAAAAGAAACTAGGTCTGAGCAAGAAAGTCTAGACCGTATTGTGGTGAAGACGGGAAACAAAATTCAGATTCTAGCGCTTAATCAGGTTCATCACTTTGAGGCGCAAGACGATTATGTGGCCATTCATTCTGATCAAGGTAAGTTTCTGAAACTAATGCGTATGAAAGCGCTAGAGAATGGTTTACCCACAGGAGACTTTGTGAGAATTCATCGGTCTCATATTGTCAATGTAAAGCATATTGAAAAGCTGGAGCTTTATGAGAAGGACTCTTACATTCTCTACCTCAAAAACGGTCAGCAACTACCCGTTAGTAGAAGCGGTCATGGCAGGTTGAAAGAGGTTTTGAGGTATTAGACTCTACTTACCTCTCTCAAAATCATAATCATTTTGGAATTGAATCCAAAATAAACATAATCATTTTGGATTTTGAGTCAATTTGAACTTAACATGTATAGAAAATCGCAAATTCTATACATGTCGTTAGTGACGTGTATAGTTTTGATATACTTTCTATACATTACTTAACCCCTTCGCTTAGAAGTTTAAAGAGCTCAATGTTAACGTAGTAATTCGAACGACCAAGCTTTTGCTTATTGAGAATGCCCATTTCCGTTAAGATATTCAAGTAACGCGTTGAAGTAATTCTTGAGATATGTAGGTCTTTCTGAAGCCTGTCTATCTTGGTATAAGGATGTCGGAAAAGGTTGTTGATCAAGTCTTGGCTATATATTCCTGATTGCTCTTCTCTAATTCTCTTTTTAGTTGAAAGCATTAATGATTTAATGGCTTTGATTAGAATAACAGTCTCTTTTGAAGTCTCTTCTACTGCTTTGAGCATAAATATAACCCAAGGTTCCCACTCGTTAGAGACTCTAGTAGATTGTAGTAGTTCGTAATATTCAGGTCTGTTTTTAATTATATACCTACTGAGATACAAAACAGGTAGGTTGAGCAATCCTTCATTGATAAGGTATAGTATATTGATGATTCTTCCTGTTCTGCCGTTGCCATCAAAGAATGGGTGTATGCTTTCGAACTGATGATGAATAATAGCCATTCTCACCAATGGGTCAGCATCGTAGGCTAAGTCGTTATTGATGAACTTTTCAAGGTTGCTTAGCAGCTCTTGAATGGTTTGAAAGTCTTGTGGTGGGGTGTATACAACTTCTCCTGTAAGATCATTTTTTAAGACAGTTCCGGGTACTTTCCTCACTCCAGCACTATTCCCTTCGATGATTTCTTGAATTTTCAAGATACTATTAGTGGTAAGGATTCGATCTCTTCGAATGGTATCGAATCCATATTTAAGAGCTTCTGCATATCGATGTACCTCTTTGGCAGAAGCTGAAGCAAAATCCTCTTTATCTACTTCAGATCTATACAATTCATCGTGAGTAGTGACAATATTCTCGATGGCGGAACTGTCTTTAGCTTCTTGCAGAGAAAGAGTGTCTATAAGGATCTGTTCATTCGGGATGGTGCTAGCTGCTCCTTTGAGTTCGGCTAATGACGCCCTTGCCTCGGTCAAAAGTTTAAGAACTTTCCGAGTTTCTATTCTTTCTAGAGGAACGTTTGGGGGCAGGAAGGGTAAATTCATATGTATAGAAATTGAATAAATATATACATATCAAACTTAACATGTATAGAAAATCGCAAATTCTATACATGTCGTTAGTGACGTGTATAGTTTTGATATACTTTCTATACATGTTGAACTTTACAACTCATCTTCTCAATTCTACAGTTCGGTAAGACTTATTTAGTAAAGGACTGAGTTCGCAGCACCTTTGGTTTATCAAAAGCCCAACGGTCATGCAAAAACTCATCAACTTATTTCTAATGCTTGTTTTGTCAGCACAGGCATTTGCTCAAACTCAAATCAAAGGCGTGGTTCGGGATGGTCAAGGTCAAACCATTCCCGGAGCCAATATCTATCTGAAAGACACCTTCGATGGAGCCGTTAGCCAAAATGACGGTTCATTCACTTTCGAGACTTATGAAGAGGGAAGCCATATTCTGGTGGTTAGCTTTATTGGCTTCAAAACGCTTGAAAAGCCTGTTCAGGTTGAAGAAAAATCAATTACTCTGGAGCTTAAGCTCGAGGAAGAAATTAATAAAATAGATGGTGTTACCATTACGGCTGGTTCTTATGAAGCAGGTGAAGTAAAAAAGAACACTGTACTTAAGCCGCTCGACATTGCAACTACTGCCAGTGCAGTTGGTGATATTATGGGAGCCATCAATACCTTACCAGGAACAGCCACCGTTGGCGAGTCGGGCAGACTATTTGTCCGTGGTGGCGAAGGCTACGAGACCAAAGTATTTATAGATGGACTTGAGGTTAGAAATGCCTTTGGAGCTACTGCACCTAATGTGCCAACTCGTGGTCGTTTTAGTCCTTTTCTCTTCAAAGGAACCTCTTTTAGTACTGGAGGATATTCTGCAGAGTATGGTCAGGCATTGTCTTCGGCTTTGGTACTGAACTCCAACGATATGCCAACCCAGTCTCAGGCAGATATTTCTATAATGTCTGTAGGTGGAGATGTGGCTTACACCAAAAAATGGGATAAAACGAGTGTGTCTGGTAAAGTGCTCTACACCGATTTCAGGCCATATCAGAACTTAATTAAGCAGCGATTCGATTGGGAGGAAGCACCAAGTTCTGTGGGTTCTGAGTTTGTAATCAGGCATAAGGTGAGTCAAACAGGCATAGTTAAAGTTTACCTGAATACTGATAGATCGAGCTTTTCCATCAAGCAAGAGAATATTAATCGGAACAATGTTAAGGACACTTTCGACCTTGAGAATAGATATTTCTATTTGAATGCTAGCTATAAAGATATTCTCAATAAGCAGTGGTCAATAAAATCTGGCGTTTCTGTTACCAATAATAAAGATAACCTGAGCTTAAACCGTAATGGACTGTTTGGCCAAGAATTGGGCATGCACTCGAAGCTTGCGCTTCAGTGGGATGCTAGTGAAAAACTATCAGTAAACATGGGGGCCGATTGGTTCAGCAGAGAGTATTTGCAAAGAACCAATCCCTTAAACGAGAGTCCGTTTAAGACAAGCTTTAAAGAGAACATCATGGCCAATTTTGTGGAGGCCGATTATTATGCGTCAAATAGATTTGTGGTAAGAGCGGGTTTACGGAGCGAATACACTTCACTCACCGACCAGCATTTTATGAGCCCAAGGGTTGCCATGTCTTACAAATTGAATAATGAAGGTCAGTTTTCGCTGGCATATGGTCAATTTGTACAGGCTCCTCAAAACGAATACAGTATTGTACAACCGGCTCTTAAGCCAGAAAGAGCCACCCATTATATTCTTAATTATCAACATATTAAGAACGATAGAATATTCAGAGTCGAAACGTATTATAAGGATTATGAAGACTTGGTAAAGTTTGAGGTGGAAAGAGACTTTGATCCGAATAATTATAACAACAATGGTTTCGGAAGTGCGAAAGGGTTAGATGTTTTCTGGAGAGATAATAAAACCATCAAGAATACGGATTATTGGGTGTCTTACTCCTACGTAGATTCTGAAAGGGAATATCAGAACTTCGATCAGTTAATGACTCCGTCCTTCCTATCGGCACATAACTTTTCGGTAGTGGTAAAACATATGATAGACCCGATCAGAACCCAAGTAGGGGCTTCGTACAACTTTGCTTCTGCTCGCCATTTTCATAACCCTAACCAAGCTGGCTTTCAGAACAGCAGTACACCAGCTTATCACGATGTGAGTTTAAATGCGGCAGTATTGCTCAAGCAGAACATCATCCTTTATATGTCTTCGTCCAATATATTCGGAAGAGAGAACATTTTCGGATATGAATATGCAGATCAGGCCAATGATCAAGGTGTTTTTGAAAGTAGGGTAATAGGTCAGGCAGCTAAGCGATTTGTATTTGTAGGGCTGTTCATAACTCTAACAAAAGATAAGCAAACTAATCAATTAGATAATTTATAAAGTCAAATAACATGAAAGTATTATTAACAACGCTATTAAGCTTAGTACTGATTTTGGGTAGTACAAGCCAATCGAAAACGGTTTCTATCACTGTTCAAGTTGATGGATTGAAAAACAAAAATGGATATGTAGCCATCGGGCTTTTCGATGGCTATGGAGACTTCCCTGAAGGTGATGGTTTCGCCTCAAAATATGTGGAGGCCGATGGCTCAAGTGTAGAGGTTACCTTCGATAAGCTAGAACCAGGAGAGTATGCCATCGCTGTACTTCACGATGAAAATGGAAATGAGGAAATGGATTATAATGAATATGGTATGCCAGAAGAGGGCTTTGCATTCTCGAATAATGCCATGGGTCAAGATGGGCCTCCAAGTTTTGGTGATGCCTCTTTCGAAGTGAGCTCGGATAAGGTAGTTTCTATTGATATGGTCTACCTCTCTTACTAAGAGAAACCTTTGACGAACTTTAAGATAGAGCTACAGCTTAGGCCTCGGCTCACGAGAGTATCATGGCTACAAGTTCGTCAAAGTTAATACTAACTACAGTTCATCTGCTAAACTCTACAGTTCAGTCAGACTCTTTTCTTCACCTATTTTTAAGACAATACTTTTAGCTCACAAACTCAAGAACAATGAAAAAACTAGTAGTAATAATCGGAATTTTAGTAGCAGGTTTAACCGTAAACGCACAAAGTCAACAAGCCTACATAGGTGCCATGAGCAAAGGTTTACAGTCAATGGGAGAAGCCCGAACTATGGAAGACTGGCAAGGAGTTGCTGGCCAATTCGAGCGCATTTCTGCTAAGGTATCAGATCAATGGCATTCTCATTATTATGCTGCATTGGCTTACATTAACATGTCTTTCAGAGCCAATGATGTATCGGAAAAAGATAAACTTACAGACAAAGCTCAGGAATATATTGACGTAGCCAAAAAGATAGCTCCAAACCACTCAGAGGTTGTGGCTTTGCAAGGCTTTAAGTACATGATCGAACTTTCTGCCGACCCTGTAAGCCGTGGTCAAAATATGTCACCAATGGCTATGCAACAGTTTGGTAAAGCCCTAAACATCGATCCAAACAACCCAAGGGCTAATGTTTTTCTTGCTCAAATGGAAATGGGGATGGCTCAATTCTTCGGCTCTCCTACCGATAAAGCCTGTGAAAAGGGACAAAAGGCACTAGAACTCTTCAATGCTGCTTCAAAGGAGCAAACTTTAGACCCAACTTGGGGTAAGGAAACTGCGGAAGAATTAGTTAAGCAGTGCGGTAAATAATTACGCTAAGTAAGAATGGCAGATGCACTGATTTTATCTCATGTGGTGGCTGGAGTCACCACTTTGATTTCCGGACTTTTAGCTGCGTTTTTTGGTAAAAAGGGTGGGAAGTTGCACAGACAAGTAGGTTTGGTATTCTACTGGTCTATGTTCTGGATTTTTATCTCAGCATTGCTCATCATAAGTTTTGTAAGATTCAGTGCGTTTCTCTTGGTCATCGCAGTATTTAGTTGGTATATGACTTTCTCGGGAGTACGGGTGCTCAAACTCAAGAAGACTATGATGGCTAAGCCAGTCGATTGGACCGCTGCCATCATTACCTTGCTATCGGGTCTGTTTTTCATAGGCATGGGCTTCAGCTATCAACTAAAAGCTGAATGGTCTTCTGTGGTAGGATACTTATGCTTTTTCTTCGGCATATTCACTGCTCAGACCGCTTGGGAGAATATTAAAGGCTTTAGAAGAGGTGCCAATCAAGAAAAAATGTGGTGGTGGTTCGCCCACATGAATTCCATGTGTGGTGCTCTAATAGCTAGTATTACCGCCTTTACAGTGCAGAACGGAGAAATTTTTAAGCTTCCTTCTGAAATGATGTGGCTACCTTGGGTGGTACCTACTATCATCGGAAGCCCACTAATAGCCTATTCAATGAATAAATACCGTAAGAAATTTAAAGTGGGCAAATACGCTGCTCTCAACAATTGAATTTTATTTAGTTTTAAACAATGAGCTTTCGAGAAACTGTCAGCTGGAAGAAAATCTTCAAAATGACCCTTCCTATTTTCCTCTTTGGGGCAGTCACTAATACTTTATTTTGTGAAGACTGTTTCTCTAGCTGGGAAGCCCTAAAGAATGAAAGTTTCTCAATGGTCTTTTCAGGCTTAATGTGGGTATTCCTTTGGCAGGGAAACGGATTGGTTTCGGATTACATTTCATATAGAATTTCTTGGTTAGAGAACCCTACCAAAAGGTTTATTTGGGGAAGTATTGGCGTTATTCTTTATTCACCTGCAGCCGTACTTTTTCTCTATCTAATGTCTTGGTGGTTGGTCAATATTCGTATAACGGGTTTAGCGAGTATCATGCTTATTTCCATAGGCATCACTTTTATTATTAGCTTTTTCCTTAATGCGGCAGAGTTTCTTAGAAATTGGAAACAAACGGCTTTGGATGCTGAAAGACTGAAGAAGGAGCAAATGGCTTCTAAATATGAGTCGCTCAAAAATCAGGTTAACCCGCATTTTCTTTTCAACTCGCTGAATGCGCTAACCAACTTGGTTTATGAAGACCAAGATATGGCAGCGGACTTTATCAGACAGCTTTCGAAGGTTTACAGATATGTGCTCGAAACTAGGTCTAAGGAGGTGGTGAGTTTAGAAACTGAAATGAAGTTTGTAGACTCTTACCTTTTCCTTCAAAAAATAAGGTTTGATGAAAAGCTCAAGGTTGAAGCTGATGTAGTAGGCTTTGAAAAGCGAATGATTCCGCCTCTGGCTCTTCAAATGTTGCTTGAAAACGCTATTAAACATAACACCATTGCCAAGGATGAACCGCTAACTATTAAAATCTTTGTTCAGGGTGAAATGCTTGTGGTTGAGAATAACCTTCAGATAAAGAATATTCCTACGGAGGAAAGCTCGGGAATGGGCTTGGCGAATATTAAAGCACGCTATGAATTCCTAAGCGATAAGCTTGTAAATATTGAAAAGACGGACCAAGTATTTAGGGTCGAGCTTCCACTTTTAACTATTTCCGAATGAAAGTATTAATTGTTGAAGACGAATCGATGGCGGCCAAAAGGTTAACCAACCTTTTGCTAAAGCTAGAGCCAGACATTGAGATTCTCGATCAGTTAGACTCGGTGAAAACCGCGGTAAAATGGCTTTCGAACAATCAAGCCGACTTGCTTTTCTTCGATATTCAGCTGGCCGATGGTTTGAGTTTCGAAATCCTCAACCAAGTGAATATTCAAACCCCAATTATTTTCACCACCGCTTTCGATGAATATGCCATCAAGGCTTTTAAGGTGAATAGCATTGATTATCTGCTCAAGCCTATAGATCCGGAAGAGCTGAAGCATGCACTGGAAAAGTTTCACCAGAATTTCAGGCAACCAGAGCCTCAGCAACCCAACATGGCTATGCTAGAGCAGGCTATGAAAATGCTGACTAAGCAATACAAAGAACGTTTTGTGGTAAAGATTGGGGAGCATATCCATACTATTCCGGTGAGTGATACCGCTTATTTCTTCAGTCAGGATAAGGCTACTTTTCTAGTCACAGAAGAGAAGAAGCGATACATAATAGATTACACTTTAGAAGAAGTAGAAGGCCTTATTGATCCACAAGACTTCTTCAGAATCAACCGAAAGTATCTGGTTTCTATGCGTGCCGTCAAAGACATAGTCAGTTATACCAACAGCCGTTTGCGCATTATTCTTCATCAATCTGACGAAATGGATGCCATAGTAAGCCGTGAAAGAGTACAAGACTTTAAAAAGTGGTTGGATAGGTAAAAAGATAATTGAATATGTTCTTCTCTAAGCCAAAACCGACTGTTACACCAGAAGATAAGGAATGGATTGAAGATGCCTTTCTTTGGCTTGAAGAACAGTATGGCCGAGAATATTTAAAAACCATAAGAATCATTGAGCCAACAAAAGAGTTCTTCGACCATGAGTTTAATGGAACTGAAGAAGATGCTCATTTTGCCTTGTCCAAATGCTTGGGATACATGGATATCAAGTCGGTGGATGTGAAACTATATTTCTTCAATGAAGCTCCAATGACCTTTGAAGACGAAGGAGCAATGATAACTCAGCAAGAGGAAGGACATGGTTCAAGGGATAATTTTGCTTTGGGTAAATATTCAGAAACTGGTCCAGGAAGTTTTGAAATAGGTATTGAGAGAAATCAGCTGAATAATGTTCAATCACTGATTTCGACTATAGCTCATGAGCTTTCTCATTTAATCTTATTAGGAGAGGGAAGGCTACAAGAGAATGATGAAGAGTTGACGGATTTAAATTGTATTGCGCTTGGCTTTGGCATTTTTATAGGGAACTCGATTTTTGACTTTCGACAATGGCAAGGAACAACCCACAATGGTTGGGAGGCTCAAAGAAGGGGATATATTCCTGAAGAAGTTGCTTCTTATGCAATGGCTCTTTTCAATAAGTATCAAAATAATCAAACCACTTGGACCTCTCATCTCAATAAAGGAATTAAAAAGATGTTTGAGAAAAACCTCAACTACTTGAACTCTAATGAAGCTAATTATAAGTTTAAATGATATCCGTAACTTTCGACTAATCATTTAGGTTAATCAGTCTATGTATAAAAAGTTCGGATTCTCAGTTCTTCTTTCTTTAGTCCTTTCCTATTCATTTGCTCAGCAGCCTTCAGGCACTTGGGTAATGGCGCATATTAAAGCCAAGCAGCCAGTGCTTTCTGCTACTATGGAGCAAGGAGAGCTTACTTTCGATGAAGGTGACCCCTACGATTCTTCTGAGGTTTATACTCCAGGTTTAATGGTAATTCAGTTTGAGTCTCAAAGAGCTGCTATCAGCCATTCGTGGGATGGTAATGAATCTTGGCAATGGCAATTGCAGCAAGATAGCCTATTGATGTTCGGTGAGCGAGACACGCTTTATGGCTCTTATTCTCAAGATCAGATTATTTTAAGTAGCACTGTTGATGCAGTGCCTACAGAATACACCTTCTTGAAGGTAGAAGATAAACTTAAGCTAGAAGGTGTTGAAGCGAAAACCAAAGCGGAGTTCAAAATTCCTGATCACCCTTTCGACAAACTTCAGCTAACTTTTCAGCAAGATACCGTACTGGCCGAAGCCAATAATATCAAAGGTCTAGAGCTCTACTTAACTAATATTGGTCCGCTTCAAGTTATTGAGTACACTTTTGATAGGGACTACAGTAAGGTTGAACTTGGTATTATTTACCTCTTTAGAGACAAGCGTAAAAAGTATAAAGGCCTCTTCTATCCGGTGGTAGATGACTTCAAAAAACCCAAACCACAAGTGTTAGAAATAGACCTGAAATAATTATTTCAAGGCGAGAATCTTCAATTCATTTTCCACTTACTTTTGCGCCTCTTTTTATGTCGGTGGTTCGCAAAGTGAGAGCGGTAGAAAAGGTTTTTACAGCTCTAGATGTAGAAATCAAAAGTTTTCAGAATACATCTCAAATTACATGTTTGACGGGGTGTGGTAAATGTTGCTTCAAGCCAGATATTGAAGCTACTCCTTTGGAATTTCTCCCCTTGGCTTTCGACCTATTTCTTACCAAAAGAATTGATGAAGTGCACGAGCAGCTGGTTTCAGGTGGTCAAGCTCACTGTCATCTGTTTACACCTAAGCCGCTAAGTCTAGACAGGGGCTCTTGCGGACAATACGTTCACCGAGGTCTTATTTGTAGACTCTTTGGCTACTCAGCAATGAAAGACAAAGATGGTTTACGTAAATACGTTACTTGTAAAACCATTAAAGAATCGCAAGCTGAAAAGGTTGAGGCTGTTCAGAATGAATTGAACAATGGCTATGAAATTCCGATGATGAGCGACTACTACTTTCAAATTCGCTCTATAGACCCGGACTTAGGAACAATCCGCTACCCAATCAACCTGGCCATGCGCAAAGCTATTGAGTATGTGCTGGCTTATTATGCTTATCGCAGACGGCCTTCTACGAGAAGAAAACTGAGTGCTTAAGATTTTTCATGTTGGGCGATTCTATAGAGAGAAACATCGTCTGGGATGATCCTACTTTAGGTCGGGATTGAAAAGGTGGGGCTTAGTGTAATAAGATGCTTCCCCCGATACTTCAGAGCCTTTGCAAGACTTACCGATGATGTTCTGGTTACTGAGCAGAGTACCTAATACCAATGTGTCTTTCAAAACTGTTGAGGCTGATATTCTTCCGTCTAAGCTCATCTGAGGGTAGTGAAGAATTTTATCAATCACATAGCACTGGAAATGCATAAAAAAAGGCTTTGACACTAGTGCCAAAGCCTTTATAAAATGATTATTACGTATTCTTAATTACCTCCGTTAGCTCTTTGCATTGGGTTAGAGCCTGTAGACTGGCCTCTTGCAGCACCACCGCCAAATCTGAATAATTCAAATCTAGATGGCTTGCTAGATCTTGGGAAGTAGTTGTTGTCTTCGTTAGTATCTGCTGTTTCTCTGTAAGGGTCAATTCTGATTTGAGCAACTTCCTTGTCTTTCATAAACGCTTTAGTCACTTTATCTTCATCTTTTCTCCAGATATACGCAGGTATTTTCTCTACTTCTTTTGTGCCATCCACATAAGTCCACTCAATAATGATTGGCATTACTAAGCCTCCTTTGTTAGAGAAGTCTATTTCGTAGAAGTTTTTATCGCCACCAAGTAGAGCTCTTTCTTCGGCAGAAAGTGAAGCGCTAAATCTCTGGTAAGCTCTTTTAGATTCTTCTGTTACTTCAAACTCATCGTAAGAGTAGTAGAAATCTTGAAGTCTAGTGTCTTCTTCAACATAGAACTTAAGACCTTCTTCTCGGTTTCTGCTATCGGCAATATCTGTGTTTCTCAACTCATCTTCTGCCTTAGCAATTGGATTTTCTATCTCTGGGTTTTGAGTATTCAGTTTGTACCATTTTACATCGTCTATAGCAATGTCAACATTATCTATAGTGAAGTACCAACCTCTAATGAACCAGTCGATGTCTACAGCAGAAGCATCTTCTAACGTTCTAAAAAGGTCGTCTGGAGTTGGGTGCTTAAATGCCCAACGTTTAGCGTACTCTTTGAAAGCAAAGTCGAATAGTTCGCGACCCATAATGGTTTCACGAAGAATATTCAAACCAGTAGCTGCTTTAGCGTAAGCATTGCTACCAAAACCAATAATGTTTTCAGAGTTGGTCATAATTGGCTCTAGTTGATCTTTAGGCAACGCCATGTAAGGAGCAATGTTAGCCGCAGGGCCTCTTCTGTGAGGGTAGTTGTTATCAAACTCCTGCTCGGTTAGGTACTGAACAAAAGTGTTTAAGCCCTCATCCATCCAAGTCCACTGACGCTCATCAGAGTTTACAATCATTGGGAAGAAGTTGTGACCTACCTCGTGAATGATTACACCAATAGCACCATACTTAGTACCTTCTGAATAAGTGCCATCAGGCAAGGTTCTTCCATAGTTGAAGCAAATCATTGGGTATTCCATACCGTTAGAAGCTTCTACAGAGATAGCTACTGGGTAAGGGTAAGGAATGGTGTACTTAGAGTAAGTCTTAAGCGTATGAGCTACAACTTTAGTAGAGTATCTTTCATAAAGGTTGTAAGCTTCTTTGGCGTAGTAAGACATGGCCATTGGGTGGTCTTCTCTACCTTCAATGTCGGCAGCCATAGCGTCCCACACAAACTTTCTAGAAGAAGTCCATGCAAAGTCTCTTACGTTTTCTGCCTTATAGTGCCAAGTTTTGGTTTCAGAAGTACCTTCTTTTTCGTTCTCTTTAGCCTCTTCTAATGTTACAATTTTAACAGGCTCAACGAATTCTTTTTGAGCTTGTTCCCATCTCTTTTGCTGTTCAGCTGTAAGCACGCTCTTTGCATTTTGCAATGCACCAGTAGAACCTACAATGTGGTCGGCAGGAACAGTCATTTTTACATCATAGTCTCCAAAAGTAAGCGCAAACTCACCTCTTCCTGTAAACTGCTTATTGTTCCAGCCTTGAAAGTCTGAGTACACAGCCATTCTTGGGAACCAACCGGCAATAGTGTAGATGTAGTTGCCATCTTCAGGGAAATATTCATGGCCACCTCTGTTACCAGAATCGTCTCTTGGGGTAGTGTTATACCACCATCTGATGCTGAAAGATATTTTATCGCCAGGCTCAAGAGTTTCAGCAAGGTCAATTCTCATCATGGTTTGGTTGATGATGTAAGACATTGCAGCTCCTTTAGCGTCTTTTACCTCAGTAATGTGAAAACCCCAGTCATTATCATGACCATCGAGGCCATCAATTTGGCCATAAGTCATTCTAGGGCGAATACTACTTGGGTCGAACTTGTAAGAATCGTCTTCCGGATTATACTTGTTCTCGTCTAATGCTAGCCACAGATAATCTAACGGATCTGGAGAATTGTTGTAATAAGTGATGGTTTCATAGCCATCAAGTCTCTGATTTTCATCGTTAAGAGTAGCCTCAATTTTATAATCAGCTTTTTGCTGCCAATACTGAGGGCCTGGAGCACCAGATGCACTTCTGTAGACACTCGGGTCGCGAAGCATACGTTCTAGTTGTTCGAAACGCTTACCATGGTTGCTCCTTTCTACCTGAGCAAAAGCACTTCCGCCCAAAATAAAAACTGCCACCAAAGCATAGATTATTCTCTTCATAGTGTATTTAGTTAATTACCAAAATTTAGTTTCAATCATTATAGTGATGGCAATACCAGCTACAGCCGAGCTTACCACGAGTATCCAGTCTCTTTTCGACACATTGAACAACCCTACAAAAACGAAGGAGATGATTACGAAGAAGAGCACAATAATTAATTGCCCTAATTCTAAACCTAAGTTAAATGCCAAAAGAGGAGTGAAAATATTTTCTTCGCGGCCTAAAAGACTTTTCAGATAATTTGAGAAGCCTAAGCCGTGTATTAAACCAAAAAAGAGTGCGTAGAAGTAGTTACTGCTAAATTTAGCAGGGCCAGAACCATGCTTTTTTACTAGGTTAGAAAAAGCAGTAATGAAAATGGTGACCGGAATTAGGAACTCAATAATATCGGTTCTGAAGTTCACTAAATTCAAGGTACTTAAAGCCAATGTAATGGAGTGCCCAATGGTAAAGGCTGTTACTAGTATCAATATCTTTTTCCAGTCTTGCGCCTGGTAAATGGCACATAGAGCTATTACAAAAAGTATATGATCATAGCCCTGAACATCTAATATATGTTCGTAACCTAATTGAAAGTAAGTAGAGAATTGGCTCATTCTTTGCGAAAAATAGTCTTAGCAGTAAATCACTGTTTGCAATAATATTGCAATAATAAAGTTTAATTTTGAACCTGCATAGTAAGGAACCCAGCATGCCGACAAAACTTATGTATTTGGTCTTTTTTTTGTTTTCAGCAGTTTTTCATCCTTTTCATGTAAGTGTAATGGATGCTGAATACAATCCGCAAAACCAATCTTTGCAAGTAAGCCATAGGCTATTCTTAGATGATTTGGAAGATGCGCTTACCGACTATCACGGTATAGAATACATTGATACCGTAGAACCGAAAGATCCTCAACAGCTAGACAGTCTCATTGCCGAATATTTAAAGAACAAGGTGTTCTTTGTGGTAAATGGAGCTGATAAAAGCTTTGAATACATTGGTTCAGAAGTAGAGGGCGATGCTCGCTGGTGCTACTATCAGGTAAATAAAGTGAGTGCTCTAAAAGAGGTTGAAATTACCAATGTAGCTTTAATGGATGTTTTCGATGATCAGCAAAACATTGTGCACCTTAAGGCTAACGGAAAAATTAAGAGCTACAAACTAGACAAAGGCGATAAAGTAAAAACCTTCACCTTCTAATGTTAAAAAAATCACTACTACTCACAGCTTTCTCACTTTGCTTATTCGGGTGCTCCTTTGGAGATAAATCTAAAGAGCAAGAAAATCAAGAGCCTATTGCTGAAGCAATACCTCGTTTTGTGGAATATGAAATAGAGAAAATTAGTGAAGAGCTAGGGCCTTGTAGTACTGACACTACAAGCCGAAAATGCCTCATCATAAATATTGAATATCCAAAAATTACAGGCATTGTAAGCCAACAAGTAATGGAAAAGCTGAATGAAAACATTCAGAATGATATTCTCAGCTCTACTTTTCTATCGGATAAACCCACCACTTTCGATGAACTTAAAAATGAGCTAGAAACTGACTATAACACCATCATTAAGGATTTTCCAGAGTATGCCAATGCTTGGAATTTAGAGGTTAACTCAGATATACTCTATCAAGATTCCCTATTTATAAGTTTGGCGAGTACCGTTTATTCATATACTGGTGGGGCTCACCCAAATTCTGGTCAAATGTATAGAAGCTACGATTTAAGAACTGGTGAGGCTATTGGTTTGGCAGATATTCTTAGAGAAGGCTATGAGGAAGAGTTGAATCAGGTGGCTGAGATTGAATTCAGAATGACTAAAGAGATACCACCAACCGAATCTTTAGAAGAACGAGGATACTGGTTCGAAAATGATAGGTTCGAGCTCACAGAGAATTTCGCTATTATTAATAAGAGTCTGATTTTCTATTTCAACCCTTATGAAATAGCACCTTACGCCATGGGGCCAACGGAACTTGAATTGAAGTTAACCGACTTTGTAAGCCTCATTAAAGAGGGTGGAGTTATTGAGAATTACAAAAATTAAACTCCCTGTAAGCATCCCAGCTTTTACCATTGTGTTTGAGTAGCCAGAAACTATTTACCTGAAAAGAGGCCTTGAAAGCTCTCTGCTCAAACTCCTTCCAAGCTTCAAAAAACATGGGCTTGCGTAAATCGCGAAAGACAACGGTAATATGCGGATGAAAACCACCAATGTGGACGGCATGAAAGAGGTTTAACTGCTTTTTAGTGGCCTCAAGAAGCTCCATGTTCATGGCTTCTAGCTCTTCACATGGTTTAGGCTGAATAAAGATAGTTCTAGGTGAAAAAGCTCCGAATCCATCTAACTCAACATTGAATGGACTGAAGTTGCTTGTTTGTGCAAGTACATTGAACAGCCTTTCTTCCTTTCGCTCTTTCCACTGAAAAGGCATATGCAAAGTAATGTGTGCAGGAGACCTCAAAGATGCCTTCGAGTTGTACTTCTCCACGAACTCTTTTTTGATAGAAGTAATCTCTCCTGCCAGTGGCTCTGGTGGAATAATGGCTAGAAAATACTTCTGATCTCCCTTCTTCAATTTATACCGTTGGTTTTGATATGATACCCCAAGTCTTTAGTTTAAGCAATAAATCAATAACACATGAATATCTTAAAAAGAAATCTGCTCTTTGTTCTTTCTCTTGCATTAGTTTTTTCCTGTGGTGGCAATTCGAACTCTGAAGGCACCAAAGAACAAGTCTCTAATTATAAGCTAGAAATTGTAGACTCAGTTCAGGTAGACGCACTTGCACAATATATGATCATTGCTGATGTACATAAGAAAACCGGAGAGTTATTGGCCATCCAGTCTTCACCACCGAAGCTTTGGATTTTATCCCCACAAGGTGAGATAAAATCTGTCTGGGAAAAGCAGGGTGATGGTCCAGATGAGATTGGTCAGTATCTTCTATCTGCTGAGTTTTATGGCAACGACATTGCCATGATGGGTATGATGAGGCTTAAAGTCTTCAATCGGGATTTTGAACTGGTAAAGGATATGAAGCCACATTATAATCAAGGAGGGATGATTTATATGGGCTTTAATCATTTAATAGAATTCGGTACTCAAGGAGCTGAGCAATTAGTGACTTTTTTTGGTGGACCACAAACTGATATACCCGCTTTGAACAAGGAGTATTATGATGAATACAATATTGTTGATGTAGTGAACCCAAATTCTGAATTGAGTCTTGGCGAAGGCACAAAGTCAGGATTTCTACCAATTGGAAAACTTGAGTCGGATAGCAGATATAAAAATAATAGAGCTTATTACTTCATGAAACCAGAGTTTGACGTAAAAGAGAGCAAGCTTTTTTATGCCTTGAAAGATGATACAACCGTTTTTGTTAGGAGTTTACCTCAGGGGGAACTTGAAAGAAGCTATACCATTCCCTTTGACGAATTTATTCTTTTTGAAGGCTACTCTTTAGGAAAGGAGGGCATAGCAGAACAGAATGAGCCTCGGGATTGGGCAGGAAAAATTGAGAAGATCTTCCATGTAGATGATAAAGAGTTATTGATTTATACTTCTGGAATCAAGCTGAGTAAGGTTCAGGAATTAGACCCTGAATCTTCCGATTTTAGAGAAAAGACCAAAAGAGTGAACTACACAAAGCATCTTATAATAAATGATGGAAAGCGACTTAATCTAGATTTGAGGTTACCTGAAAAGGTTTCTTCCTTTGATATGGCAGATGACTTCGGTTTTATTTGGGCTCATCAGGATTTGTCCCTATTGGAAGAGGAACCGGATTTGATAACCTTCTACAAACTCAAAATAGTTCCAGATGAAAACTAAGCACGCACTAAAAATAAAGGTCGTTTTAGCGCTATTGATCGCATTTGTCACATATAGCTGTGGAGGTAGTTCAGCTCAAGATGAATCAGTTGAATCAAGTAATTATAAGCTAGAAATTGTAGACTCACTGCAGTTCGATATTATAACTCCAGTACTCCAAATCCCAGATGTTGATCCGAAGACAGGTAACATATTGGTGATTCAGCGGAGACCCTCTAAGGCCATTATATTTAATTCTGAACTTGAGGTTTTGGTGGAAAAGGAGTTTCTACCATCGGACCCGAAAGGGCCTGGTGCAGCATTAAAGTCGGGTACTTTTTTTGGTGATGGGGTTGCTTTTAATAGTCCGAATAGAGTATCAATCTTCGATGGAAATCTAGAGTTTCAGAAGGTCTTGCGACCCCACTATGCCTCTCAAATGTTCGATCAGACTAAAAAAGATATCTATCAATTCTCTACTGAGTCTGGAGAACCAAGGTTGGTATCATTTTTTGGAGAGCCTCAAACTGAGTTTTGGGAAGGAATGCAAGAGTTTTATGATGAGTTTAACGTTGTTGATATCGTAGACCCAGCTCAGTACACAGACCCAAGAGATACCGTATTTATGCCAATTGGCGAGCTTACCGAAGATAGCAGGTACAGAAATGGAAAAGCTCATTACTTCCTAAGCCCTGTTTTCGATGTAAAGGAGAATACGCTCCATTATGTTTTAAATGACGACACGGTCTTGTACAGAAGACAACTTCCTGAAGGAGATATTATAGACAGCTACACGATTCCCTATGACGAGTTTATTCTTTTTGAAGGTTACACAATGGGTGAAGCTGGAGTGGCTGAACAGAATAAGCCTCATGATAGAGAAGGTAAAGTAGAAGAAGTGTATCATGTAGATGGTTTCGATGTAATCTTTTATCACTCAGGCATGAAGTTGTCTCAAATGATGAATTACATAGACTCTCCAGATCCTCAAAAGGAATTTGAAAGAATAGACTACAAGAAATACCTGATTATTAAGGATGGCAAAAGAGTAAACCTTGAACTCAAGCTGAACCCTAAAATTCAATCTATCCAATTGGCCGATGAAAATGGATTTTTATATGGTTCCCAAAACACCAAAATGCTGGAAGAAGAACCCGAAAAATACACCATCTACAAATTGAGAATTGTGCCAGATGAGAACTAAATACATACCAAAAGCAACAGTCGTTTTAGCCCTAACTCTCTTCTTCGTTATATCTAGCTGTGGAGGAAGTTCAGCTGAAGATAAATCAGAAAATTCCGCTTCCAATTACAAATTGGAAGTATTTGATTCTCTTCAGTTTGATATTTTAACCTCAAGGCTCACCGTGGCAGATGTTGACCCTGAAACTGGGGATATGCTGGTATTACAACCAACCCCGCCTAAGTACTGGCTGTTCGATAAAGATCTCAACGTGAAGGCCATGCTAGAACGCCCAAAAGATGACCCTGAAGGGCCTGGAGAATATGGTTTGTCTGCCACTTTTTTTGGTGATGGTATTGCCACTTTGGGTTGGTTCAAAGTAACCATTTACGACCGAGAATTTAATTTTGAAAAAGCCATGATACCCAACTACCCCGCTGTGGGTCTGATCATGTCTGGGTACAAGAATATCTATGATTTTCGAACTCCTGAAGGCGAACATCAGCTCATCACTTACTATGGGCAACCACAAACCAACCTTGCTCCTTTATCGGTAGATTATTACAAGAAAATGAATATTGTAGATTTGGTGAAACCTTCGGAATCTGAGAACCTTAGAGACAGCGTGTTTTATCCTTTTGGAAAGTTAACACCAGACAGCAGATACCTTTCGGGAAAATACTTTCCTTTTCTTATGCCAGTCTACGATGTTAAAGGTGATAAATTCTACAATACCTTTAATTCGGATACTACCCTTTATGTAAGAAGTCTTCCAGACGCTGATATCTTAAATTCTTACACCATTCCTTTTGATAAGTTTATCCTTATGGAAGGGGCAAAAATGGGCTCAATAGGACAAAGACCCTCTGGTCCACAAGACACTCCAGGTCAAATTCAATCAGTGTTTCATCATGACAAGCTCGATGTTATTATCTATACCTCAGGGCTAAAAGTATCTGAGAAAGCAGCATTTGATAGAACTTCCTCAAATTACCGTCAACAAGTTGAAAGAGCAAACCCTAAAAAGTATATCATAATTAGAAATGGAGAAAGGGTAAACAAAGACCTAACGATAGACAAGCGGGTTTACTACATGGAATATATGGATGACAACGGAATAATTTATGCCATGCAAGATTCACGAGCATTAGACAAAGAACCCGAAAAATACACCATCTATAAATTGAGAATTGTGGAAGACAATTAGATAGGTTTATGGCCAATCGTACTTAAGGCCTTGGCCTACATTTCATTTTAGATTATCTTCCACACTTTAACTAAAATCTAAAATGAAAAGACTCGCAATTGTTAACCTGCTATTTTTCTTGGCAGTTTCCCTTTATGGTCAGAACCTTAAAAGCCCCGATGAATTTTTGGGCTACGAGTTGGGCACCCGTTTTACACCCAATTACAAGGTGGTAGACTACTTCGAATATGTAGCTTCTGAGCTATCGAATGTAACACATCATAAATACGGTGAGACTAATGAGCTAAGACCACTTGTTACTAACATGGTTTCTTCACAGGCCAACATAGACAACTGGGAGCAAATAAGAACAGACAATTTAAAGCGAGCTAAAATGATGGAAGGGAGCCCTTCCGGAAAGCAAGTAGGTATTGTTTGGTTGAGTTACAATGTGCACGGAAATGAGGCTAACTCTACCGAAACGGCTATGAAAACCCTGTATGAACTAGCCAGACCAAACAATTCTAAGGCAAAAGCTTGGTTGGAAAATACAGTGGTTATTTTAGATCCATGTGTTAACCCTGACGGAAGAGACAGATATTCTAACTGGATTAACCAAGTGGCGGGAACTACGCCAAACCCTCACCCAGAAGCAGCAGAGCACAATGAGCCATGGCCAGGTGGAAGGGCCAACCATTACCTTTTCGACCTAAACAGAGACTGGGCATGGCAAAAGCAAACTGAGTCTGAGCAGCGAATGGAATACTACCATACCATTATGCCTCATATTCATGTAGATTTTCATGAGCAAGGTAGCAACAGCCCTTATTACTTTGCACCAGCAGCCGAGCCAATTCACGAACAAGTAACAGATTGGCAAAGAGAGTTTCAGGAAATTATTGGTAGAAACCACGCGAAGTATTTCGATGAAAATGGCTGGTTATTCTTCACCAAAGAAAGCTTCGATATCCTTTACCCTAGTTATGGCGACTCATACCCAATGTACAATGGTGCAATTGGTATGACATACGAGCAAGCCAGCTCAGACCTAGCCATTTTAACTGATGAAGGAGATACCCTAAAGCTTTCTGATGCCATTGCTCACCATTATACCACGGGTATGTCTACCGTAGAAATGGCCTCTGAGAACAATGAAAGAATGCTTAATGAGTTCGCTTCTTATTTCGACAAGGCGGTATCTAACCCAAAAGCAAAGTACAAGACTTACGTAGTGAAGGGTTCTAACCACCCAGATAAACTAAGAAAGCTAGAAGAGTTCCTTCAGATCAACCACATCAGGTACGGAAAGTCTTCTACCAAAAAGCCTATTTCTGCATTCAGCTATAAAGCTGGAGAAACAAAAAATGTTTCGGTTGAAGACAGCGATATCGTAATCTCTTCTTTTCAGCCTAAAGCAGTAATGGTGCAGGCGCTATTTGAGCCAGACACTTATGCTAGCATTACTAATACTTATGACATTACAGCTTGGGCCGTGCCTTATATGATGGGCTTAGATGCTTATGCTACAACAGAAAGACTTTCTGTTTCTGACGGAAAACCAAGCTATGCTGCTCCAGAAATGAATGTAGGTTCAAGACCAGCCGCCTATTTGGCCAAATGGGAAACCATGGAAGACGCCAAGTTCTTGGCAGAAATTCTTAAAGCTGGTATTAAACTGCGTTACTCTAACGATGAGTTTACTGTGAATGGTAATGATTATGGCAGAGGCACGCTTATCATTACTCGCAAAGGAAACATGCATTTGGGCAATCGTTTCGACAGTGTTGTGAAAGAAGCTGCTACTAAGTTTGGCAGATCTCTGAATTCTACGCCAACTACTTTTGTAGACTCAGGTAAAGATTTTGGGTCTAATGGAGTGCCATTCTTAAAGGCACCAAGAATTTTGGCTTTGAGAGGCGATGGTGTCTCTTCACTTGGCTTTGGTGAATTCTGGTACTACATGGAGCAGGAGCTGAACTACCCAATTACTATGGTAAATACCGATGATTTCGGGAGGGTAAATCTAGATGATTACGATGTAGTGGTTATGCCATCTGGTTCTTACGGTTCTATGTTGAACGAAAGAGCAATGGAGGGTTTCAATTCATGGATAAGAAGTGGAGGAACCGTTTTAGCGATTGAAAGAGCAATGAATACGTTCATGGGCAAAGGTGGTTTCAACCTGAAAAGATATGCTAGCGATGCAGAACAAAAGGCTGCTAGAAATCAGACTGACGAAGAAAAAGAGGCAGCAGCACTAACTCCTTATGCAGAAAGAGGCTCTAGATATGAGAGCTCTAGACTGCCAGGTGCCATCTTTAAACTGAAGGTAGACAATACGCATCCGTTAGGTTATGGGTATGATAATCACTATTTCACCATTAAGAATAACAGCTCTAGATATGCCTATTTGCCAAATGGCTGGAACGTAGGAATTATTGAGTCTGAAGGATCTTACATAACTGGTGTTGCCGGAGAAGATGCTAAGAAGAACTTGGCTAAGTCTATGGTGTTTGGAGTAGATAATGTGGGTAGAGGTGCCGTAGTTTATATGGCCGATAACCCGCTATTCCGTGCTTTCTGGGAAAATGGAAAACTCTTTGTGGCAAATGCACTATTCTTTGTAGGGCAGTAGAAATAAGAAGTACAATTGCGAAAGGCTGCTGGTTCTACAAGGATTAGCAGTTTTTTTATTAGTGACAAAAGGAGTTAAAACTATGCACTTTAGTGCATTACGCTTTAGCTTCTAAAAAGCATACTGAAATTTACGATGTACAAATTTTGAATTACGTCAATCGTACATTTTCTAAGTCAGCCATTGAACGCTAGTTTCAGTTGCTTCTAAAATTATGGTGCTTTAAGCCCATAGTGGTTTATTTAGCTATAGACTCTCTTTTACGTTGGCAAGATCGTCTAGTGCCAATAAAACTCGCTCTTTGAAAGGGTTAAAATCATGAGCTATGGAAAACCCTTTGGTAACCTTATCGTGCAGCATTTGTCTTTCTTTAATGAGGCTTTTAATACCTAAGTAGGTAATGCTTGGCTTGAGTTTGTGAAGCACTCTTCTTGCGGCTTCGTGGTCTTCCGTATTGCTAGCCTGTTCTAGCTTGTTCAAGTCTTGTGGTAGGTGTTCTAGAATGGTTTCAATAAGCTCTACAACAAACTCCATATTGTGCTGAGCAGACTCTTTCAAGCTGGTTAGGTCTACAGCTTCTAAAGGGGCTATTTCTGTGAGTTTGAGCATTTGCCTAACCTTAATGGCTAGGGTAGCAGGGTTCACAGGCTTTAAGAGGAAGTTCCAGTCTGTAAGCTCCTCTAGCATAGGATACCTTTCTTTGCTGTCACCAGATAGAAATACGATGGGTATGTTCTGGTTGATGCCTTCAGATTGTCTTAATCTGGTCAACACATTAATGCTGGTGTCATCTCCTAGGTTAATGTCCGAAATAAGAATGTCGTAATGCTTTCTTGCTAGTTCAGCTTTCAGCTGGCTCGCACTAGATACAAAATGGCCTTTTACCTTCCACTGGTTAGCGTGCTCCTTTAAAATAAGGGCGTTCATGGCGTCATCTTCTGCAAAAAGAAAGGAGAATTCGCTTAGGTCTGAATTGTCTTTCGTTGGCTGCTTTCCATTAATACTATAGGTGGCACGTTTTGAAGCTTTACCCTTCAAATCAAAAGACATAGAAGTGCCTTTACCCAGGCTACTTTCAATGCTCAGTTTGCTGCCCATTACTTCTATTAGCCTCTGAGCTATGCCCATACCCAATCCGGTTCCGCCATACTCGTAATAGCTTTGCCCTTCTACCTGAGCATAAGGTTCTAGAATCTTCTGAATACTCTCGGCAGACATACCAATACCGGTATCCTTAATGTAGAAGTTGAGTAAGAACTGGTTTTTGGCTGTGGCTTCGGCACTAATTTTTATAGTGATACCTCCCTTTTGGGTGAACTTAATGGCATTTCCTATAAGATTATAAAGCACTTGAGACAACCTAACAGGATCTGCCTCAATGTATTGAGGAAGTGTAGAGTCTATCTCTGCTTTCAAATAGATATTCCGTTGTTTAGAAGCCATTGTAAAGCCTCTAATTATAGAATTGACAACTTCTCTTAAATCGAAAGAGAATTTTTGCAACTCCAATCTGCCTTCTTCAATTTTAGATAAATCTAGAATATCGTTGATAATGTGGTTGAGATGTTCTGAGGTTGCCTTTATTGAGTGCAGGTAGTTTTCAGTTTCTGAAGAATCGGCTTCTTCTAGAAGCTTTACTAAGCCAGATATACTATTCAATGGCGTGCGCATTTCGTGGCTTACTTCTGCAAAAAAGCGCTCTTTGAATTTCTGAACCCTCAACAGCTCTTCGTTTTTATAGCCTAAAAGCTGCTTTTCTGCTTCAAGATATTTCTGTCTGATTTCTAGTAGTTCTTCATTAATGGCAGCGTTATTTCTAGACTGCTGAACAGATGAAATATGTGCTCTTTCGTGAGATCTATCTACAATAAACCACTGTATTGTTTTAGTATCTATAAGTTGAAAGCTCATGCTAAAAAGAGCCTCCTTTTGCTCGTGCCACTCTACTAAGTCGAAGTGTAGTGGTTCTTCGGCCTCAAGGTTTTGTAAAACTTCCTGAATGCTCAACAGAAAATCGAACTGATTAAAGATGGGGTGCTCTGCTGAGGTTTGTAAAAGGGTGTCGCAGCTCTCAGTAACTTTTCCCTCAAGATCAAACAGCGTTACTTGGCAGCTTGAGCCTAGTTTCTGAAGTTTGATTTGGTCGAGGTTCTTACTCATTTGGTCATTTTTTGAGTAAGTTCTTCAAAAGCTTCGTTTACTAACTCACCGGTTTTAGCACTAGTAGCAATGGCGTTATAAGGTTGAATTTTGTTGAGCGTTTCGTTCAGTTCTTCAGTAGAAACTAGGTCCTTTTTATTGGCCATTACCAAAATGGGTAAGTCGGGCATTACCTCTTGTAGTGCCTTTATTTCTTGGTGCATGTTTTCATAGGTGGCAGGTCTGGTAATGTCGAATACATAGAGTGCTCCATGTGCCCCTAGCCTGTAGCTCTTAGGAACTTTTTGTTGCGAGTTTTCGCCAGCAATGTCCCATATCAATAGGTTAACGGTAACACCATCTACGGTCAATGTTTTCTTGTCTATCTTCACACCTATAGTGGTAATATATTCCTCAGAAAATTGGCTATGCACAAAGCGCTTAACCAAAGAGGTTTTACCAACTCCAAAGTGACCGATAAGGATTACTTTTTTATTCATTTAGGTCTTCAAAATCTTGAAAATACTCAGCTAGACCTTGCTCAATTACATCGGGCTGAACTTCTTCTTTGTCTGGGTGCTTTGCTTTGTTCAGTACCTTTTCAGAGAAGCTCAGCAGTTCATCATCAATTTTATCTTTAAAGGCTGCATTGAGCTTTCCGGTGCAAACCACTGCAATAAAGAAAGAATTAAAGCTTTTGATGATGATTTTGTAGTTCTGGTAATCGATGCTTTCCAACTCTTGAGCTTCTGTTTCAAAGGCGTCTTCCACAAAAGATTTTATGGCCGTAAGCATGCCTGCTACCATGTCTCTGTCTAGCCCTTCTTTTTTGGTGTAGCTGCCCATGAGCATGCCAGAGTTCTTTTCTATGACATGAATTTCTTCAATTTTAGGCTCTATGAGCTTCGAGAGCATCAGGTCTTTTTGTGGTGTACCTGAAATCCAGGCCTTGATTCTTATCTTCCAGCCCTCCCAACTAAAAGCCATCTCCATTTGAGCGTCTATCTGGTCAGAAAGCTTCTGTATTTCACTGGTGATGTACTTTTTAATCATCCGACCTATAATCGGATAAAGCACCTCTACTACTTCGTCTTGAGATTCTTTAATCTGCTTTTTAATGGACTCGGTAATTTGAGGCCCAAAAAGTACTGGAAACTCCCGCTGAATTCTAGCCTCTTGGTCTTGCAGAATAGGGTTTACCCGTTCTTCGAGCTTTTCTCGGGTATTTAGCTCGCTGTCTAGTTGCTCGAGTTTTTGGGCAAGCTCTTTCCTATCTTCCCAATCTTGTTCGAGAAGTAATTTTCTAAGCTGCTGAAAGCCTAAGCCTTGCCCCATTTCTCAGACTATTCTGCTATTTGTTTGCCCATTTCTTGCAACAAGGTGCCTAAGAGCTTACGGTTGAGTTTTCTATCGTCTAAATCGGCAACAGACTCGTCCATATCGGCTCTTAATTGAGTGACTTTCTTGTTCATGTCACTTCTCAGGTCCTGAATTTCGTTGGTGAGAGAGTCTTTAGTTTGATTGATGAGTTTGTTGAGCGCATCTCTGGTTTCGTTCAACTCGGTTTCAATCTCAGTACGGGTCTTTTTAATCAGCGCTTTTATTTCATTAAACTCTGAATCGTACTGTTGCATGTTTTCACCAAAAATGAGTTGCTTAACCGCTTCAATTTTTGGGTCGCCAGACATACCAAGTGGGTTGGCTTGTTTAGCTTCTTCTTCTTTCTTTGCCATAGTATTTATTTCAAAAGTGCTTTTAATGTCGGTTCATCAACCTCTCCGCTAGGGTAAAGGTTGTTTTGTTTTTGAAAATCGATGAGTCTTTGTCTGGTCAGTACGTTAAAGATGCCATCTTCTGGAATACTGTCACCCTTAGTGTTTAGCAACTTTTGTAGTTCCCAGACCTCTGCACCAGATAGACCAATATTGAGCCCAAGTAAATGACTGTGCTTTTCTAGCGTTATCTCTTCTGGGCTTATACCCATTTCCATTATTAATCTTACTTGTTTTTTACTGTAGCCAGCATTGCGAAGCTCTTGAGAACGGATAAGCTCGTTTTCGAGCATCTTTACGTTCGACTTAAGCCTGTTATAATAGTCTGTGGCTTGGGTAGACTCGTAATTTTCACGGTCCATCATAAGCACATCTATACCATCATTGAACCAAAGCGACCGGGCATAAGTGCCTACATCGAAGGCCAGTTTATAGTATTCCTGAAGAACTTCAGGTTTGTAAAAGTCTGTGTCTATTTCTGATGAAATGGGATAATCATAGTCTGAAGGTGGGTTAAACCTTCTGTCTTTCAAATATTGAACGGCTATGTATGATCCAATTCCGATGATTAAGACTATAGCTATGAGCCTTTTCATAATGGAGTCTTTTTTTCAAACTGCTATAAAAATAAAAGAATTTTGACAGCTTAATGTTTGAAGGTCTATCTATTGCTGTTTAGACATAAAAAAACCCCGATTCCAGAAAAAGGAACCAGGGTTCTATATGAATTGAACTTAAGTTCTAGAAAGAATATTTGAACCCAAAGCCAAAGCTCATTCCAGGGCTAAATATTGTAAATGGTTGGTCGTTGGTTTCAAATCCTCTGTATACCTCTTCTCTCTTATCGTTAAGAATATTAGATACACTGAAGTTGAAAGACATGTTTCTTTCAGCACCGAAGGTTTTGTTCAGGTTGAAGTTTAAGCTGTGGAATTGCTCAGCATAAACATCTGGGAACAAACCGCCACCAACAATGAATAAGGTAGAGCCTTTAACATTGTAGAATAAACCGGCATCTAAACCAGTTTCGAAGTTCTCGTAGCCAAGGCTTGCGTTAATAATGTAAGGGGCTTGGCCAGCCATGTTACGTTTGTTGTCAATCTCTTCACCGTCTTTTTGGAAGGCTAATCTTGAGTTGTACTCGGTATCAGTCATGGTAATTCTAGACTCAACAATGGTTACGTTAGAACCAACGTAGAAATTAGAAAGAGCATCTGAAACGAAAGACAAGTCTTTCTTGAATTCAATTTCTGCTCCAAGCACCTCGCCATCACCTACGTTTCTAGGCTGATATTCAGTACTTGCTTGCTGCTCAGGAATTCTCACTAATTCGATAGGATCTTTGAAAGACTTGTAGAAAGCACTTACTGAAACAATTTCAGAACCAGGTAAGAATATCTCCCATCTAGCATCTAGGTTGTCAATTCTTGTAACTCCCAATTGACCGTCCCAATCACCATACTGGAATAAACCACCATTGAAAATTCTATTGGTTAGTGGGTCTATAATTTGAGCGAATGAAAGCTCTTTAAAAGAAGGTCTGGCAATGGTTTTAGAGTAAGATAGTCTTACGTTTTGTTCCTCTGTAAGTGCATAAACAAGGTTTACACTTGGAAACAAATCGAAGTCATCAATTACCAATTCATCTTCTAGGTTGTTACCTGTGCCAAGCTGAGCATATTGCACATCTCTACCAGTGTGTCTCTGCTGATACTTTTCTCCTCTAAGACCTACAATGGCTTTGAGTTTTTCTGTAGGGTTCAATTCTGTTGAAACATATAAACCTAGGTTTCTACTGTTTGAATTGAACTCGTTTGAGTTAGGTGTACTATTAGCAGAGTTGTAATAGATAGTTCCATCAGGATAAAGGTTTTGATCTAGAAGAACTCTGTTTGGGTCAATACCAAAATCTGGTTGAGCTCCGAAGAACTGAAGGTCATAGCTTAAGATTTCGTAATCTCTTTCTTTATAGATGTAGCTTGCTCCAAACTTGTACTTAGCATCTCTACCAAAGGCTTGAGTATTGCGCGTAATATCGAATTTACCTACTAAATTCACTTCTTCTAAGTATCTCCAAATTCTGCTTGGGTTTCCTCCCGCGCCAGCAGAGAATGTAGTGTCAGTATCGCTATAAGTGAAAGCTGTTTTTCTTACGTCTGGGTCTTCTATTTTAGAGAAGGTTGGAGATATTCTCCAATCAATATCCCACTCACCATCTTTTAAGTGGTGCTCACCATTTAATAGAACGTTGGTTAAGCCTCTTTGATTGAATTCAAGGTTATTTGAAAACGCTTTGTAACCAGATTGTCCGATGGCTTCACCATCGTTATCGATGTAAAATTGGCCAGCGCTATTGATGCCATTTTGAAGGTGCATACCCATTAGCTTGTACTTAGAGTTTTCAGTCTTGTACGCTAAACCAGCTAAGGCACCCACTAGCACATTTCTTTCGCTTTCTATACCGTTTTGAACAGTAGCATATCTCAATCCGCGGTCGCTGGCGTTCACTCTTTTTTGGTACTCTCCATAAGTTACATCGTCATAGAAAGTAGAGTTGCTCTTGTAACTAAGTGAGAAAATATATCCCAATTTATTAGCTCCTGCATCAAATTGGTTAGCAGAAGTAAATGAAAGGCTGTAATCCATGAAGCTAGTTTGTGGGGTAGCTCCTAAGGTTTTGTTAAAGCCTTTTAAGAAAGTGTTTACATCTCCGTTGCTGTCACCAGAAAGTGGGCTCGGAATGTTTTCTCTTCTAGCTCCGTTAGGAAGTGCTCTATCTCCATTATCGAAACCTAAGAAGTCTGTAGAGCTAGTATTACCCATAATAAAGTCACTATTAAAGTGCATAGAAGGGTTATAAGTAACACTTAAAGAGAAGTCTAAAATTTTATCATCAGGCAGGTCTTTGGTTTCAATATTTACCACACCACCTGTAAAGTCTGCAGAAAGCTCTGCTACAGCCGTTTTGTACACCATCATGTTGTCAATAAGGCTGGTCGGGAAGATATCCATCTGAATACTGTTACGGTCTGGGTCAAGACCTGGGATATCTACATTATTAAGAATAGTCTTAGTATATCTGTCACCAAGACCACGAACGTAAACATATTTGCCACCTTCTACTGAAACACCTGTAATTCTTTTTACAGCATCAGAAGCGTTTGAATCTCCAATTTTCTCGAAGCTAGCAGCAGAAAGGCCATCAACTAAATTAGAAGCCTTCATTTTAGTAATAGCAACAACCGCTTCAGAGCTTCTAATAGCTTCGGCAGTTACTACTACCTGTCCGAGCTCAGAAACAGCTTCTTTCATTACAATATTGTTAAATACCACTGGTTCTGCTTGCGTAACGGCTACACTATCGATAATGATTGTTTCAAAGCCAGCAAAAGAAAACCTAACAGAGTATGTACCAACTGGAAGCTTAATCTCAAACTTTCCATCAAAGTCTGTAATAGCACCAGTTTGAGTACCTACTGCCATTACAGTAGCACCAATAAGTGTCTCACCCGTTCCTTCATCGTAAACGGTTCCTCTTATCACCCCTTGTTGGGCTAACGCTGGTGAAGCAGCCATTAGGAGTAAAAACAAAAAACTTAAGTAAAACTTGTTCATATAGTTAATCAATTAATATCTCTCGAGTGTGTGATTTGTCTTATTGGAATGCTTTCAAAAAAATAGCTTGATCGCCACTAGGACGATCAAGCCAAATTTTATTTAATCTTTATTAGTTACCAGGCCACTCAGTTGAAGTAGAAGCCCAAGTCCAAGCGAATGCTGAAAGGTCAGCACCGACACCTGTACTAGGAGTTGAAGCTGCAGTGATTCCTGCAGGAACATTTCCTGAAACGTAATCTGCAAGTGAACTACCAGCAGGAATATCTAGCTCAATACCAGTGAAAGTGGTTAAGAAAGTTACATCTGTATCATCTGACTCAGTTCTGTTGATGTCTTGATCGGCAGAGATACCAGTAATGAAGATGTTAGATAAAGTTGCGTTAGTGTTGTTATCTACATTGATTAGATCTGTTGCCTTACGGTCACCAACGGTAGCTACAACTGTACCTTTAGTAATTGTATGGTTTCCATTAATGTAAGTACCTTCTGGTCCATCTAACTCAAAGCAATGAGCTTCTGCAGTATTTGGAGCAATAACTACGAAGTTTTCTAATTTTCCATTCCAAGCCTGATCAGTGTCAATACCGTCATCATTGATGTTCCACACAACTGCATTAGTTACGCTTACAGTACCACCGAAGAACTCAATTCCATCGTCTTGGTTGGCAACAACTTCTACGTTAGAGATAGTAGTTCCAGAACCAACACCACCAAGAGTTAAACCATTGATTTCGTTTCCAGAACCGATGTTTGAACCACCGTGTCTGATAGAGATGTAAGTGATAGTACCAGAGTTATCTTCGTCATCAGAACCACCGTAAAGGCCATTAGTATCTGAAGTAGGAATACCATCAATTTGAACTTCGCTAAGTTGAGCACCGCTCGTTTTGTTTTTAGTTGAGATTTTAGCTTTACCAAGGATGATAACACCACCCCAAAGACCGCTTACATCAGAAGCAAGGTTAGGGCTAGCAAAGTTACCAGCAGCAATATCTTCTGGAGAAATTTCGTCAGCAATTGAAGTGAAGATGATTGGCATTTCTGCCTCACCTGCAGCATTTAATGTACCACCTCTTGCTACAAGAAGAGCAGTAGCGTTAGCACCAGTACCTGCCTGACCTTTTACTACAACACCTTTTTCGATGTTCAAAACAGCACCATCCAATACAGTAATTCTACCTGCAAGAATGTATGTTTTTCCAGTCTCCCAAGTAACGGTACCTGTAATATTTGAAGAAACAGTTACAGTAGTAGCTTCTGCCTCTACAGTAAGTACAACTGTGATGTCGTCAGAGTTACCTTCTGCATCGTTAACAGTAAGTTCTACACTACCACCACCAGCAGTAGTTCCTTCGAACTCTACTATAATAGTTCCAGAAGTGTCGCCAGTATTTAAGTCAGTGATAACTTCTGCATTACCGTTGGTTCCAGTAGCTGTAGAGCTAGCAAACACACCAGGCACAGTAATATCAAATGAAAGTTGAATTTTTTCTCCTACTGTTACAGAAGAAGGGTTTGTAGCAACAGCAGCTATAGTTGGAGCAGCAGCAGATGGCGTAGGCTCGTCATCTGAACATGCAGCTACAACCAAAATAAGAGCCGCAGCTACAAATAGGTTGATTAAACGTTTAACAGAGTTTTTCATGTCTTTGATTAGGTTTAAAATTTGACACAAAAAAACCCGATTGCGCTCAGAAAGCGTTTACGCCTTTGTTAAGAATAGTTGTCATTCCGTTTATTAAAAAGTTAATTGTATTAACGGAATGTTAACTGCGGAATTAATGGTTGATAGGAATCTTTTTAAGCAGCTTTTCTATGATTTGCTCGGTAGAAATACCATCTGCTTCAGCCTCATAATTAAGGATAATTCTGTGGTTCAACACATCAGTGGCTATTTCCTTAATGTCTTCTGGTAATACGTAATCTCTCTGGTTAAAGAAGGCAATGGCTTTTGCAGCAAGGTTTAAGTTAATACTTGCTCTTGGAGAAGCTCCAAACTGCATATAGTAGGCTTCATCGTTTAAGCCATACTCTTTTGGGTTTCTGGTAGCAAAGATTAACTCTATTATATACTTCTCTAAAGATTCAGAAATAGACACTTGGTTTACCTCTTCTCTTATAGAGAATATATCTTCTTTAGTAAGGAGTGTTTCTAGTGATGGCTGAAAGTTCATGTTGGACATTCTACGCATTACCTCTAGCTCTTCTTGTTTAGAAGGATAGTCAACCTTTACTTTCAGCATAAATCTATCTATCTGTGCTTCTGGTAGGCTGTAAGTTCCTTCTTGATCTACCGGGTTTTGCGTTGCCAGTACAAGGAATGGTCTATCTAACTTATAGCTTGTTTCGCCAATGGTTACCGTTTTCTCCTGCATAGCCTCTAGCAATGCAGATTGCACTTTGGCAGGCGCACGGTTTACCTCATCGGCTAAAATTACGTTGGAGAAGATTGGTCCTTTCTTTACTTCAAACTCTGCCTTCTTTTGATTGTAAATCATTGTACCAATCAAATCGGCAGGTAAAAGGTCTGGAGTAAACTGAATTCTCTGAAAGTCTAAATGAAGTACATCGGCTAGTGTATTTACCGTTAGGGTTTTGGCAATACCCGGAACACCTTCTAATAAGATGTGCCCATTGGTGAATAAACCAACCATAAGTCTATTAACCATGTAGCTCTGGCCGACAACTATTTTGCCTACCTCTGCTGCTACTCTGTTGATTTTTTCCTGATGCTCTTTTTTAAGTTCTTGAGAAACTGCCTCTTCCATGATCTTATGCTTAATGCGCGCTAAAATAAAGAATTACCTTAAACCACATACATTATACTTATATGAGTGTTCAATGTTGTTGGTTTTTAGGTAAGACAATGACAAATATGCTATAAATGACTTACCATTGAGAAACCACTGATTTCATTTAACAACAATTAACAGCGAAAAAAATTAGAAATTTTTTCTAATCAATAGATCAGAATTTTGCTGTTCACTCCTTAATTAATCCTAGCATACTGATCTCGTCCCTTTTGTATTTTACATTTTCATTTTTGTTGCCTGAATAAGCTTAACCCCTATAAGTGTTTTTAGGTAAAATACTGAGAGAATAGAAATTGTATAATTTCAATATTGTCCCACCAAGTAGGTCTATTGCTAATACTTCCTCAAAACTATAATTTCGATAGTAGCCAAGCTATTTGATAATGTAATTAGGAATTACCTAAACTGTCAATGACATCGCCTAAACAGTCGTATAGTAGGATTATTTTGCTATTCATCATGCTATTGATGATTGGTGGTGGCGAGCTATATGCTCAGTGTACCAACTCTTGCCCTGTTATAACTAATGTTAACATCAATAGCTGCGAAGGGGTAATTTCCATCAGTGTTACAGGAGATGGCCCTTTTACTTACGACTGGAGAGATAGCGGAGGAACACAAGTATCTACTTCTTTTGTGGCTGGCGGCCTAACGCCAGATAACTACACAGTAGTTGTAACAGATGCCGATGGTGATACGGAAACGGCAACCTATACTGTTACCAATCCACCAAACCTTAATGGATCCGTAGTAGTGAACGATGTTACCTGCCGGGGCGATGCTGATGCTCAGGTGGTGGTTACTATGAACAACGGAAACCCAGATTACTCATGGGAGCTCTTTAATGGAGTGGGGGCATCTATAGGCACTGGTTCTGCGCCTCCTTTTTCAACCACAATTACACTTAATGGACTTGGTGTAGATAATTACACCTTAACAGTTACCGATGACAACGGATGTACTGGAAATATTACCTTTTCAGTTACTGAACCAGCAGATTTTTTAGGATTCTCTATAGGTTCTTCTAATGACGCCACCTGTTTTAACTCAACAGACGGTTCCATTTCTGCCACGGGTACTGGTGGTTGGGGAAACTATGTCTACCAGTGGGAAAGGGTTTCTGATGGCGCTGTTGTAGGAACAAGCGCAACAGTTACAGGTTTGGCTCCAGGAGATTATCGTTTAGTCATCACCGACAGAAACGGAACCGGTTGTACAATTACTACTCCTATTCAAACCATTGGTTCACCTCCTGAAATTGTACCTACCGCTGTGGTTAATGATGCTCAATGTAATGGCGCTTCAGATGGTGCAATTAACCTCTCTGTTACAGGAGGTGTTGGCCCTTTTAGCTATAGTTGGTCTAATGGTGCAACAACTCAAGATATTTCGGGGTTAACAGCAGGAAGTTACACCGTCACAATTACGGATAATGCAGGCTGTTCTGATGTAAGTACTTATGTAGTTGGAGAGCCTGCGGTTCTAACCATCAATCCTAATGTAACTAATGTGGCGTGTTTTGGTGACGCCACTGGTGTGATAGAGAGTAACGTCAGTGGAGGTACAGCTCCTTATAATTATGTCTGGTCTAATGGAGCTACCTCCGCTGACATCTCTTCACTATCTGCAGGAACTTACGACCTCACCGTAACAGATCAAAATGGGTGTTCAACAACCTTAAATAATATTACTGTTACTGAGCCAACATCGGCCTTATCTAAGCAAAGTGATGCTCTGACAGACCCTTCTTGTGCTGGCTATAATGATGGTTCCGTCACTATTACTATGCAAGGAGGTACTGCTCCTTATTCTTACTCTTGGTCTAATGGAGATAATACAGCAACAGCATCTAATCTTACAGCTGGTTTACATACCGTAACAGTTACTGATAATGCTGGATGTACATTTTCGGAGACTTTCACCCTGACAGATCCGCCATCAATTACAGTGAGTTCTAGTTTAACAGAACCTACTTGTAACGGAGCTGCCGATGGTGAAATTACGGTTTCAGCTTCTAACGGAATCGCCCCATACATTTATAATTGGAGTACTGGAGATACTGGCCCTACCATTAGCGGGCTTGTTGCTGGAACATATACAGTTACCGTAACCGATCAGAATGGTGCAGGGTGTACAGTGGTAGAAACCATTAACCTTGGCCAGCCAGCTGTTTTAAATGACAATGCTACAGTAAATGATATTTCATGTAATGGAGCCAATGATGGAAGCATATTTCTTGCTGTAACAGGTGGAACAGGGCCATATAGTTATTCATGGAGTAACGGGGCTACCACTAACAATATCTCTGGTTTAAGTGCAGGGCCTTACTCTGTTACTATAGAAGATGACAATGGCTGTACAATTGTTCGCAACTATAATATTGTAGACCCTCCGGCCATTGGAGTATCTCATACCCAAGTAGATATTCTTTGTAAAGGAGCGTTCACTGGCGAAATAGATATTACCCCATCTGGAGGAACCGCTCCATATACATACTCATGGTCTAATGGAAGTACTGCTCAAGACTTAGTGAATGTGGCCGCTGGTAGTTACACCGTAAGGGTAACTGATGATGAAGGTTGCTTTGTGGATTTAACAGTTACACTTACTGAGCCAGCTACTGTTATGAACTTGTCTGGTACAGAAACCGATGGAACATGTGCTGGATCGAATAATGGGTCTATAGACCTAAGTGTTACTGGAGGAACAGGACCATATACCTATTTGTGGAATACAGGAGCTACTTCCGAAGATATTTCAGGACTTGCACCAGGTAACTACTCTGTTACTGTAGAAGATGCAGGAGGTTGTGTTAAGTCCATTGGGTTTACCATTTCCGAGCCATCTCCAATAACTGTCTCCAAAACACTTAGCAATGTTACTTGTAACGGAAATGCTGATGGAACCATAAGCCTTTCAGTAGGTGGAGGAACAGGTTCTTATACCTACAGTTGGGCAGATGATGGAAGCATTACCACTAAAGATAGAACAGGATTAGGGCCAGGCAACTATACTATTACGGTAGAAGATGCCAGTGGCTGTCTCTATGTTGAGTCTTTCAACATTACGGAGCCAGCAATTTTGTCCTCAACGGCAACACAACTCAATGTTAGTTGTTTTGGTGAAAGTACGGGGTCAATAGATCTTGCGATAAGCGGAGGATCGACCCCGTATACTTTTTTATGGTCTAATGGCGCACTAACCGAAGACCTTACCAATATTCCTGCAGGTAATTATTCAGTAACCATAACAGATGCTAAGGGGTGTACTGACTCTAAGTCGTTCACCATTACAGAGCCAGCCAGTGCTCTTTCAGTTACTAATTCAGTAAGCCAAATTACTTGTAATGGTGCTGCAGATGGAGCTATTAACCTAACTGTTTCTGGAGGTTCAGCTCCTTATTCATATAACTGGTCTCATGGCAGTACAGCCGAAGATCTAAGTAATCTTTCTGCCGGAAATTATACAGTAGTAGTAACTGATGATAAAGGGTGTACTTATACCGAAAGCTTCCTTATAACAGACCCTCCAGTGCTCACACTGACTAAGGTTCTTACAGATGTAGACTGTAATGGAGCTGCGAATGGCACAATTGATATTACTGTAGGTGGAGGCGAAGGTCCTTACACTTTTGCTTGGAGCAATGGTGCAACTACGGAAGACCTTACCAATCTAGGTCCAGGAAGCTATTCAGTAACTGTAACAGATGTAAGAGGTTGCACTATTAGCGATAGTTATACCATCAGTCAGCCAACAGCTTTAGGATTTAGCTATACTTCTGATGATGTTTCTTGTTTTGGTTTTGCAGATGGCGCTATCGATATCACTGTTACTGGAGGAACAGCGCCATACAACTACAGCTGGTCTAATGGTGAGATAACAGAAGATATTAATGCGCTTTCAGTCGGTGACTATACTGTAACAGTTACAGATTTTAACGGATGTACCTTTCAGCAGACTATTGCCATAACTCAACCTGCTGCCCCCCTTTCCGACACTGGAATTGCCACAGACATCAGTTGTTTTGGTGGAAGCGATGGAAGAATTGAATTGAACCCTGCAGGAGGAACAGCCCCATATACTTATTCATGGAGTAATGGAGCTACTACTAAAGACATTTCGGGCTTGGTAGATGGTAACTATCAGGTCACCATTACAGACGACAATAACTGTAGCATAACTAAGAGCTTTACCATTAGCATGCCTCCTGCCATGTTGGCCTCTGGCACACAAACCAACATTCTTTGCAACGGAGATGCTACTGGTGCCATTGACTTAACTGTTTCTGGAGGAACTACTCCTTATACCTATACATGGAGTAATGGAGCCACTACTCAAGACTTGAGCAATATAACAGCAGGTAATTATCAGGTAACCATTTCAGATGCTTCTGGCTGTACACTGGTCAGAAACTTTACCATAACTGAGCCATTGGCACTTTTGGTGGGCGAAAATGTTCAGGATGTTTCTTGCTTTGGCGTGTCAGATGGTTTCATAGACCTCTCTGTTTCTGGAGGAATAGCGCCTTACAGTTATTCTTGGTCTAATGGTGCTACCACTCAAGACCTTTTCAATATTTCGGGAGGAAATTACTCTGTAGACATTACAGACGGCAATGGCTGCGTCACTACAAAGAACTACACCATTGCAGAGCCTGCTAGTGCCTTAGGAGTAACAGGTATTGTGACCGATGAAAATTGCTTTGGAGACAGCCAAGGTGCTATTTCTCTCACCGTTACTGGAGGTACTGCCCCATATTCATACAGTTGGAACCATGGCCCTACCATAAAAGATGTGGCAGGTTTGGGAAGAGGAGCTTACCAAGTAACAGTAACAGATAACAGCGGATGTTCAGTAACGACTAACTATACGATATCGGGCCCAGATGCCTTGCAGCTTTCCGCTGTACCTACTCAAATTGACTGTAATGGAGCGGCCAATGGAGAGTTAGATGTTACGGTGTTAGGAGGAACCGCCCCATATACTTATACATGGAGTAACGGAGCTTCAGTAGAAGATATCAATAACCTTGCTCCAGGTAATTATTCTCTCACTGTTACTGATGATAATGGCTGTACCATCTCTGGTAGTTGGACAATCACACAGCCGCTGGCTATTTCAATTGGTCAGACCACTACACACGTAAGCTGTTTTGGTGCTTCTGATGGTGCTATTGATATTACGGTTTCTGGCGGAATTTCTCCATATACCTACAATTGGTCCAATGGAGCCACTACTCAAGATTTAAATGGAATTTCTGGAGGGAATTATACCTTAACCGTTACAGATGCCAACGGTTGTGTTTCTTCGGGAACTTACACTGTGGTAGAGCCTTCAGCAGCTCTTACGGTCAATGGTAGTGTATCTGATGAAATATGCTTTGGAGATAATCAAGGTGCCGTTAGCCTTACTGTAGCTGGAGGTACTGCTCCTTATACCTATAGCTGGAATAATGGTGCCACCACTAAAGATATTGCTGGCTTAGGCACGGGCACTTATCAAGTTACGGTTACTGATGCTAATGGCTGCTTTGTTCAAACCAATTTCACCGTTGGTGGCCCTGCTGCTTTAACTGCTACTTCGTCACTAACCAATGTTTCATGTAACGGGGCCACGGATGGAGCTATTGATATTACTCCAACAGGGGGTACTGCTCCTTATCTATTTAGCTGGTCTAATGGAGCCACTACAGAAGACATTACTGGTTTAGCTCCTGGCAATTATTTGGTGACTATCACAGATGATAATGGTTGTGCCATTAACCGAAACTATACCATTACGCAACCTACAGCTATCGGTATTACTTCTTCCAAGGCCGATGTTACTTGCTTTGGCGCTGGTGATGGTTCAATTTCAGTAAGCGTAATTGGAGGGACACTACCTTATACTTACAGCTGGTCTAACGGGCAGACTACTAAAAATCTCTCTGGCCTCTCAGGAGGAAGCTACACGTTGACTGTAACAGATGGAAACGCTTGTACATCTACCTTAACTGTAGTTGTAGACGAACCTACAAACCCATTAGCTGCAACAGGTATTGTCACCGATGAAACCTGTTTTGGGGACAGCCAAGGCGCAATTGATCTAACGGTTTCCGGAGGTACTGCCCCATATTCATACAGTTGGAACCACGGGCCGAGTGGCCAAGATGTAACTGGTTTAGCTAGAGGGACATATCAGGTAACTGTAACAGATGCCAATGGTTGCTCAGTGGTAGAGAGCTTTGTAGTATCAGGTCCAGATGCCTTGCAGCTTTCAGCCATAGCTACCCAAGTCGATTGTAATGGAGCCGCAAATGGCGAACTGGACGTAACTGTTTTAGGTGGTACAGCACCATACTCTTACAGCTGGAGCAATGGATCTACCAGCGAAGATTTGACAAGGCTCTCCCCCAATAATTACAACCTTACAGTAACCGATGCTAACGGTTGTACAGTGTCAGGCAGTTGGACAATCACTCAACCGCTGGCCATTTCGGTAGGAGAAAATATAACCGATGTGGCATGTTTTGGAGAGGGTGATGGAGCTATCGATTTAACCGTTTCTGGAGGCGTTGGTGGCTATACTTACTTATGGTCAACTGGTGCTACAACTCAAGATATTTCCGGGCTTTCTGGTGGTAACTATTCTGTTACCATTACCGATGCTAACAGTTGTGTTTCCGTTTACAACTATACGGTAAATGAACCAACAGCAGCCCTTTCAGTAACAGGCTCTGTTTCTGATGAATTATGCTTTGGCGATTCGCAAGGAGCAATTACGTTGACAGTTGGTGGTGGTACAGGACCCTATACCTACCTATGGGATCATGGCTCTACTTCCAAAGATGTTAGCAATTTGGCCAGAGGTAATTATGAAGTTATCGTAACTGATGCCAATGGCTGTTCAGAAACTGCCAATTTTACCGTAGGTGGCCCAACAGCACTTCAGCTTTCAGCAGTAACAACTCAGGTTAATTGTAATGGAGCCGCAAATGGCGCCATTGATGTTACCGTTACTGGTGGTTCAGGACCTTATACTTATCTATGGAACAATGGAGCCACCACTGAAGATATTTCGGGTCTTAGTCCAGGTAACCGATCATTAACTGTAACCGATGCTAATGGTTGTACAGTGTCAGGCAGCTGGACAATCACTCAACCGCTGGCCATTTCGGTAGGAGAAAATATAACCGATGTGGCATGTTTTGGAGAGGGTAATGGAGCTATCGATTTAACCGTTTCTGGAGGCATTGGTGGCTATATCTACTTATGGTCAACTGGTGCTACAACTCAAGATATTTCCGGGCTTTCTGGTGGTAACTATTCTGTGACAATTACCGATGCTAACAGTTGTGCTTCCGTTTACAACTATACGGTAAATGAACCAACAGCAGCTCTTTCAGTATCAGGCTCTGTTTCTGATGAGTTATGCTTTGGCGATTCGCAAGGAGCAATTTCGTTGACAGTTGGTGGTGGTACAGGACCCTATACTTACCTATGGGATCATGGGCCTACTTCTAAAAATGTCAGCAATTTGGCCAGAGGTAATTATGAAGTTATCGTAACTGATGCCAATGGCTGTTCAGAAACTGCCAATTTTACCGTAGGTGGTCCAACAGCACTTCAGCTTTCAGCAGTAACAACTCAGATTAATTGCAATGGAGCCGCAAATGGAGCCATTGATATTACCGTTACTGGTGGCACAGGACCTTATACTTATCTATGGAACAATGGCGCCACCACAGAAGATATTTCGGGTCTTAGTCCAGGTAACCGATCATTAACTGTAACCGATGCTAATGGTTGTACAGTGTCAGGCAGTTGGACAATCACTCAACCTTTAGTAGTATCTGTAAGCAGAACGATTACAGATGTTACATGCTTTGGTGCTTCCGATGGCGCTATCGATTTAAGCGTTTCAGGAGGTATTACACCTTACAGCTATAGCTGGTCTAATGGTGCTACAACTCAAGATATTTCTGGGCTATCGGGAGGTACGTATTCTGTTACCATTACTGATGGTAATGGCTGCACTAGTCTGAAGACGTATGTTGTTTCAGAACCTTCGGCAGCATTGTCTATTTCTGGAACAGTCACAGATGAAAACTGCTACGGAGATAATCAAGGAGCTATTAGCTTGAACGTAACCGGAGGTACTGCTCCATATTCTTACAGTTGGAATCAAGGTTCCATAACAAAAGATATTTCGGCCTTAGGCCAAGGTGTCTACCAAGTAACAGTAACCGATGCCAATGGCTGCTTTGTACAGAGTGACTTTACGGTGTCTGGACCTGCTGTTCTTTCAGCAACAGGCTCAACCACCCAAGTTTCGTGTAACGGAGCAGCAGATGGTGCAATCGATATTGAGGTAGTCGGGGGTACTTCGCCATATACCTTCGCGTGGGGTCATGGCGAAACCTCCGAAGACCTCTCCGGCTTGAGCCCTGGCAATTACGCTGTGGTAATTACCGATGCCAATGGTTGCAGCATTTCCAGAAATTACTCCATTACTCAGCCTAATGCATTGGGAATTACTCATACCGTTACCGATGTAGATTGCTTCGGAGCAAACAATGGAGCTATTTCCGTAAATGTTGTAGGAGGCACCTTGCCATACACCTATTCATGGTCTAATGGAGCTACAAGTAGAAACATTTCATCTCTGGCAGGTGGTAGTTATGATATAACGGTTACCGATGGTAATGGCTGCTCACTTGTTCAAACCATAGTAGTTGAAGAGCCTACAGCAGCTTTATCTCTGAATGCAAATGTTACTGATGAATTATGTTTTGGAGACAATCAAGGTGCTATAGACTTGACCGTTACAGGAGGTTCTGCACCTTATACCTTCCAATGGAATAATGGTTCTTCTAGCGAAGATATTTTCGGTTTAGAAAGCGGTAGCTACTTGGTAACTGTGACCGATAAAAACGGCTGCTCTATTTCAGAAACGTATACTGTTAGTAGCCCTAACATGCTTTCCGTCAGTGGAGCAGTATCTCCCATTTCTTGTAACAGTGCCGATGATGGAACACTGGATATTACTGTTACGGGAGGCACTGGTCCTTATACCTACTCATGGAATCACGGAGAAACTACTGAAGATCTGACAAACCTAAGTCCTGGTACTTATGTGCTTACAGTTACTGATGCCAACGGTTGTATTGCTGCTGGTAATTGGACACTGACTGAACCGCTTCCTCTTACCATTAATCATGTGAAAGAAGACGTTACTTGCTTTGGTGCCGATGACGGATATATCAATCTCACTGTGTCTGGTGGCACACTTCCTTACACTTATGCTTGGAGTAATGGAGCGACAGGAAAAGACCTTACTGGTTTAGCAGGTGGTACTTATGAGGTAACTATTACTGATGCTAGAGGCTGTCAGCAGGTAAAGCAGATAGTTGTAAATGCTCCAACTGCAGCACTTTCTGCCACACCAACCATTGTAGACGCGTTGTGTAATGGCTTGCCAACAGGCGAAGTTCAGTTGGCCGTTGCTGGCGGAACTACACCATATAGTTACCAATGGTCTAACGGCTCTAATCAGCGAGATTTGAAGAATGTTTTCGCAGGAAATTACGCTGTAACTATTACCGATGCCAAAGGCTGTAGCATAGTAGAAAACTATACGGTTGGAGAACCAGATGAGCTAGACGTAACTTTTGACGTTACCAACACTTCTTGCCAAGGCGATTCTGATGGAGCTATTGCAGTTACTACTACTGGCGGAACAGCTCCTTACAACTACGTTTGGTCTAACGGAAGTACCAGCAAAGATTTATCGAACATTGCAGGAGGCACCTATAACCTTACAATTACTGATGCCAATGGCTGTTCCATAACTCGAAGTGTAGAGGTAGACGACTCTAAAAACCTAAGTGTAGAGGTTCAAAAAGCTGATGTACTCTGCAAGGGAGAATCAACAGGGCAGATTTACTTAAATATTGCTGGCGGAACAGGTGTCTATGACATTAGTTGGAGCAATGGAAGTACTTCAGCCGTACTTGAAAACTTACCTGCTGGGGTTTATTCTGCAACTGTTGCCGATGCCAATAACTGTAGCACTTCCGTTACTGTAGTAATATCGGAGCCTTCGGAAGAATTGTCGCTGACCCTTTCAGATTATAAAGACCTTTTGTGTTATGGAGATGACTCTGGTTTTATGAGGGCTAACCCACAGGGAGGTGTTGCGCCTTACACATACCTTTGGAGCAATGGTGCAAGAACAAGCCAGATTTCTAACCTGAAAGCAGGAACATATACCGTAACAGTTACTGATGCCAATGGCTGTATTGTCCAGTCTCAAGCTACCATTAACCAACCCGATAAGCCAATTACTATTTCCTCTCAAGGAAAGTTGAACCTGAGCTGTAAAGGAGATAATGATGGCCGCATAGTAGTAGATGTTGAAGGAGGTACAGGCCTTTATGAGTTTGTCTGGAGTACAGGTGCCAGAACATCTTCTATTGAGAATTTGAGCGTTGGCGATTATACCCTTCGGGTTACCGATGCCAATGGCTGTGTTCAAGAGCGGGTTTTCACCATTAATGAACCAGAAGAACTAACTATTGAAGATGCTTTGGTCAATGAAAGTCAGTGTTATGACGATAGAAATGGATCCATAGAGCTAGATATTAGCGGAGGGGTAGAGCCTTATTCATACCAGTGGTCTACAGGGGCGACCTCAAAAAATCTAATAGGTATTACGTCAGGAGACTATTCAGTACTTATTACCGATGCCAACGGTTGCCAGATTCAGGCCAACTACACTTTAGATGAGCCGGCATTGTTTAGAATGGAGCCAACAATGACAGATATCAGTTGTATTGGAGCCAATGATGCCTCTATTTCTCTCAATATTGAAGGAGGCATTGAGCCAGTGGCAATAAGGTGGAGTACAGGTGAATCTTCCGAAACCATTTCAGAACTAGGGCCAGGAGAATATAACGTGCTAGTAACTGACGATAAAGGTTGTACTATTCAGCAAACGTTCAATGTCATTGAACCACTAGACCTCACTTTAGATGCCTACATAGAAGATGCCACAAGGTGTAATGACCCTAGAAGTGGAAGAGTAAATGTTATTGTTTCTGGCGGTACTGAGCCATACACTTATCGCTGGTCTAATGGTGCTACTACTTCAGAGATTACCGATGTACTGCCAGGCACCTATGTAGTGCGAGTAAGAGATAAATATAACTGCGAAGTCCAGGGTACTTACACTGTTCTTCAGCCAGAACCACTTCAAATAGGGCTAAGTACTGAACCCTACATAGATTGCGAAAACCGTATTGCGGGCATGTTGGTAAAGGCCAATGTAAAAGGTGGTGTTGGCAACTACCGATACGAGTGGTCTAAAGGCAATAGTGTTAACAGTGAAGTGCTAATGACCGAGCCTGGAAGGCTAACCATTGAAGTATTTGACGATAGAGGCTGTTACCAGCAAAACTCTATAGATATAGATGTTCCAGAGCTAGGCGTTGCCGATTTTGAGTACAATGCAGAATCTATTGATCGCACTGGAGACTTAGCCTCTAATGACCCTGTCAGCTTCTTCGATTTATCCGAAGGCGAGGTTATTGATTGGCATTGGGATTTTGGAGATGGCTTCCACTCAGATGAGATTGATCCTATTCACACCTATGATGCACCAGGTACTTACATAGTTCGCTTAGTAGTAACCGATAGAACAGGATGCGAAACCGAGAAAGTATCTGTGTTAGAAATTACCGAAGGCTATAAAGTAATTGTGCCGAATGCCTTCACCCCAAATGGAGATGGAAATAATGACTTCTTCAGGCCTAGAATGCTCGGCTTGGTCAAGTCTAAGCTCATCATTTATAACACTTGGGGCGAAGTAATATTCAGTACCGATGATATTGAAACCAAAGGATGGGATGGCACCATCAAAGGCCGCAAGGCGGAAAATGGAAACTATGTATACAAAATAATTGGCCTCAGCTTCAACGGTTTGAAAGTTGAACGAGAAGGCATTTTCGCGCTAATCAACTGACAAGCCTATGAAAAGACTTTTACTCGCAGCAACCTTTATTATAGCATTATTAGATGCAGTAGAACTTAAGGCACAAGATCCTCAGTTTTCACAATTCTATGCTTCACCTTTATATCTGAACCCTGCACTCACAGGTTCTGCCGATAGAGGTAGAGTTGGGGTGAATTACAGAAATCAATGGCCATCTCTTTCTCATTCGTTTACTACAACTTCCGCCTATCTCGACTATTTTTCTAAGGCAGCCGAAAGTGGTGTGGGAATTATATTCAACGAGCATAGAGAAGGTTTTTTAGACTTTCGTTCTACAGAAATTGGAGGCTTGTATTCCTACAAATTAGAGGTTTCTTCTGGCTTGATTTTACGAACTGGCGTCCAGCTCTCCTACTTTCAAAAAGACTTGAACTTTGAAGATCTAGTCTTCGGAAATCAAATTGATATTGTAAATGGGCAGGTTTATGGCCCTAGTGGTGAGGTATTCGAAAAGGGGGCGAAGGTCGATTTTATGAGTGCCTCAGCTGGTGCGCTTTTGTATACCAACTTAGCTTGGATAGGCTTTTCTACACACCATATCAATGAGCCCAACCAGTCATTTATAGACCAAGAGAGTAGGCTTTCAAGAAAGTATTCTATACATGCAGGGTATAAGCTTATGTTTGCCAAGGGCAGAAGGCTAAGAACTGTGGCTTATCAGTTTCAGGAGCGTTCTGCCACTTTTGCGGTGAACTACAAAAAGCAAGGTGGCTTCAACCAGCTCGATGCCGGAGTACAACTATATTTTCAACCCTTGGTAATAGGTGGCTGGTACAGAGGTATTCCAATTCAGAGTGTTAATAAGGTTTTCAAGAATGAATCGATTATTGCGCTCGTAGGCCTAGAGTTAAACGCAAACCTTTCATTTGCATACAGTTATGACTTTACGGTTTCTCGCTTAGCAGGAGCTACTGGAGGAGCACATGAATTTTCTCTCACCCTCAACTTTGGCAAGGTGGTAAAGCGCACCAGACGCGATACCATTTTGCCTTGTTTTAAATACTAAAAGAATAGTTGTTCCTTTCAATCGTTGTCATTATTTGATAGATTAAAGGAAAAATTAAAACTATTCAATGATGCGCAAACCAGAGATAATCTTCGCTCTCTTTCTCGCCCTTTGCATTTTTGCTTGTTCAGGTAAAAAAGAACCGTACGTTTTGGCGGGTAAGGTGGTTAATACCGATGCAGATTCTTTGTTTATTCAACTACCAGTAGACGGTAAATTTTTCTATCGAGTAAACTCTGTAAAGGTGCCTATTGACAATGAAGGCAATTTTTCTGCAATCATAGACCAAGAGACTTCAGGGTTTACTTCCATCAGTTTCCCTAAAACCAGAGGAAGTATAAGAACATGGATTGAGCCAGGTTATTCAGACACCGTTTTCATTGATTTTGAAGATTTTTCAAAACTCGCATTCACTGGAGACCATGCCGATGCCAATTCGTTGCTTAACAATTTCGAGCGAATTCCTTATTTCCATGCGTTTGGTGGTAAAGATGAAAAGTATCAGAAAGACTCTGTGGCTCAACGAGTCTATGATCAGGTGATGGATCTTAATGAAAAAGAACTGGTTGAAATAGATGGATTGAAGGTGAAAGATAAAATCACGGACTCTTTTGCAAAAGCCATGGCCATGGAATCTGACTTACACTGGAAGAGTGTTTTTGCATCTGCTACCTGGCGCCATTACTATTTCAAAGAACAGCTCAAAAGAAAGTCGCCATACAATGATGAATGGAAGGAATTATACCTAAAGATGTTTGATGAAACAGACCTTAATAACCCGGAATACTTGGTGAGCAATTATTACAGAACGTTTGCAGAAGACTATATGAATCTTTACCCAAGGGTGGCGGGCATAGAAGACCAACCAGATACTACCTTGAGTCAAGACGAGCGCATCAGAGCATATCATCAAGACAGAATAGATAACATTAGAGAGAAGCTTTCTGGCGAAAACGAAGAATTGATGTGGTCTTTTTACTTGTATAACGCGGCTATTCAGAAGCAATACGAGAAAGTGATCTTAGATTCTTATGAAGAATTAAAATACAACTATCCCGAAACGTTATACGACCCTGTGCTCAAAGAGCACATAGACCCTATTAGAGCTTATCATACCAAGCTTGAGCAGCCAATGTCTGATAAGATTATAATGATAGAAAATGCCGATGAGTACACCACTTGGGAAGAAATGGTGGAGCCATACAAGGGCGAAGTGCTTTATGTAGACTTATGGGCCACTTGGTGTGGGCCTTGTAAAGATGAATTTGAGCATAAAGAGGGGCTCTATGAGTTTTTAGATGGCAAGCCAATCAAGATACTTTATGTATCGTCCGACAGAGATGAGGCCGAGGGCAAATGGAAAGAGATGGTTAATTTCTATGGTCTGGAAGGCGTTAACATGCGTATTTCTCAAGAACTCTTCTGGAAGATTTGGAAAGATATGCTCGGCAGTAATACAGCAGCTATTCCTCGTTACATCATTGTAGACAAAGAGGGGAATATGATTGTAAAAGAAGCCGCGCGCCCAAGCGAAGGCCAAAAGTTGTATGATCAGTTGGCGAGCTATCTAGAGTAGCAACTTTCTTTTTAACTTCCTCCCGTGAAAATTCTGATTATTCAAACTGGAGGAACCATAGATAAGGATTATCCTAAGACTAATAATGGCTATGCCTTCGAGATAAACGAGCCGGCATCAAAACGCATTTTGGAAAATGCTTTTCCCGGTTTCGAATATGAAATCGTGAGTCTTTTTAGAAAGGACTCTCAGGAAATAACTCAAGAAGATAGAACTGAAATCAAAAACTATCTCGAGAACCACTCCGCAGAGAAAATATTAATCACTCACGGTTCAGATACGTTGATAGAAACAGCCCTTTTCCTGAACAATATATCAGGAAAAGCCATTGTATTAACCGGTGCATTTCTGCCTGAAAGATTTACCAATTCAGATGCTGCTTTTAACATTGGAGTGGCTATTGGAGCACTCAACCTAATGCATGAAGGCACGTTTATTGCCATGAATGGAATGGTTTTTCTGGCAAACCGAGTAGAGAAGAACGCAAATACTGGTATGTTTGAAAAGCAATAACACTCAATGTCAAACACAAGAGGCAACGGTTCAAATTTCGCCTGTTTTAGCAGATTGAGTTGATTTAAGTAGAAAGACACATAAGCATTTTAAGAATAATTGATATATGAAAAAGTTGATTTTCGCGCTGCTATTTTTGGCAGCATTCGCACTAAACGCACAAGATACTCCTCCGCCAAAAAACTGGTTCAACTTAGACCCTGTTAAAGATTCAGTGAATGGGGTTAGTACAGAAAAGGCCTATGAATACCTGAAAGGGAAAGAAAGTAAAAAAGTACTGGTAGCTGTTATCGACTCTGGAATAGACATTGAACATGAAGACCTCAAAGATGTGGTCTGGACTAATGAAGATGAAATTCCTGGTAACGGTATAGACGATGATAACAACGGTTACATAGATGATGTGCATGGCTGGAACTTCCTTGGAGGAAAAGACGGTAGAAATGTAGATAAGGAAACTCTCGAAATCACTCGTGAATACAAAAGGTTAAAGCCTAAATATGAAGGTGTGTCAGAATCTGATGTAAAAAAGGCCGACAAAGAAGAATATGAGTATTGGAAGGAGATTCAAACTTCTTTTGAGAAGACTTATAATGAAGCTAAAGGTCAGGCTATGATGATGGAGAACATCCAATCTCAGCTTATCAGATACAACAAGCTTTTTGAGGCTTACCTTTTAGATGAAGAGATTACTTCAGAAGATATCAACAAAGTGAGCTCTACCGATGAGGTAATCATGAGAGGTAAGCAAATGCTTACTCAAATCTATAACATGACAGACAACTCTCTGTCTTTAGATACGCTCATCTACTTTGTGCAACAAGACATGGAGAACATCAAGAAAGATGCTGAATTCAGTTACAACCTAGAGTTCAATCCTAGAGAAATAGTTGGTGACGATCCGAATAGAATGGACGATATCGGTTATGGAAATAACGATGTAATAGGTAAAAACACAGATAACTTCCATGGTACTCACGTGGCGGGAATCATTGCTGCCACAAGAGGGAATAACCTGGGTATTGATGGTGTAGCCAACAATGTAGAAATTATGGCCATCCGCGCTGTGCCCGATGGTGACGAAAGAGATAAAGATGTGGCCAATGCTATTCGCTACGCAGTAGATAATGGAGCTCAAGTTATAAACATGAGCTTTGGAAAAGGATATTCACCAAATACACAGTATGTGTATGATGCTATTGAGTATGCAGCCAAAAAAGGTGTACTATTGGTACATGCCGCAGGTAATTCAGCAGAGAATATAGATGAAGCCAATAACTTCCCTAACGATAAATTCGGCAGAAAGAAAGATTGGCCTAACTGGGTAGAAGTGGGTGCTTCTTCTTGGGGTTCCGAGAATAATTATGTTGGTGTTTTCTCTAACTATGGCAAGAAGTCTGTAGACGTTTTTGCTCCTGGTGTGGCTATTTATTCTTTAGCTCCTGGCAATGAGTATCAAGATGCACAAGGAACAAGTATGGCATCTCCAGTAACAGCTGGTGTTGCAGCATTGCTACTTTCTTACTTCCCAGACCTTGAGGCAGAACAGATTAAGGATATACTTATGAAGTCTGTAAGAGGCGTTGAAGTAAAGGTAAACGAGCCAGGTACTGGCGAAGAAGTGAAGTTCTCTAACCTTTCTGTTTCTGGAGGAATCATCAATGCGTATGAAGCCGTGAAAATGGCGGAATCAATGAGCCTTAAAGGGAAGAAATAACTCTGAGTAGAGTAACCAGAAATCTGTTGATCAATAAATCAGGAAAATCACCTCTTATATACTGATTTTCTAATTACTGATCTTATTTAAAGAGTATACTTATTAGAAATAGCCCATGGTATAAACCGTGGGCTATTTTTGTATTTGCTACAATTGCTATCCTTATCTCAATCAGAGTCTCTCTTAGAGGCCTCTGATTTCGCTGTAGTTGGTGTTTTCACCGTCTGCCATAATCGGTGTCCTCACCGATTACTAGAATAGAGATCGAATTGTCAAGGTGTAGACACCTTGACTGGCTAAACTTCTTTTCCAGAAGTCTCACGTCTAAGTCATTCTGAACGAAGGGAAGAATCTTATCCATGCAGAAAGACATGTATAGCTCGATAAGATGCTTCCCCCGATACTTCGGAGCCTCAGCATGACTGTGACCGATGTTTTGGTGGTTGCTAAACCGAGTGCCTTTCACTCGCTAGACTACAAAAAAATGTTGGGATCGATGCCTCAGCGTGTAAGTCATTCTGAACGAAGGGAAGAATCTTATCCATTCAGAAAAACATGTATAGCTCGATAGGATGCTTCCCCCGATACTCTTTCGGTTCTTAGGTGAGATGCAAATCAACCTCACTACAGGTTTGCTGTGAAAATATTTAGCCCACGATTTAAATCGTGGGCTAAATATGCTAGGCTACCTGATTTTCTGCTAGCTGTTCTACTGACCTAGAACTCAAGAATAATTCCTCCATTCATAATGAATCCGTCCATTGGAGCCCAAACTTCTAGCGCTTCAGGGTTGATGGCATTAGAAAGGTTAATGTTCTCAAATCTCGACTGTCTGGTATCTGAGAAATTCTCAAAATTGAGGTAGAGGCTAATGTTCTTAAACTTCCTCAAAGCCATAAAACCTACAATCCAGTAATCATCTGTTTCGGTATAGTCGCTTCTAAATTGCTTCCCTGTATAGTAGCTTTCCAAGCCAATTCTCCATTTTCCATGTTCCTCGTAAACCAGCACAGCTCCAATATTGTGTTTGGCGGTTAATGGTTTTTGGAGCTCATTATTATACCCTAGTTCAGTATCGATAAGCGCATAATTCAGGAACAGCTTAAAGTCTTGGTAAGTCAGCTTCATGTTAGTCTCTAAACCTTTAGAGCTTAAATCGCCATTTGCGTTTTGAAAAGCATATGCACCTCCAACTGTTGGGCCAGTCAATACCACAGGGTCGTTTAACTGAGTGTAGTAAAATAACTGATTGAGGCTAAATGTCCATTCATCGCCAATGGCTGTTTTATAGTTAATGTCAAAGTTACCACCGTAAGACTGTTCCGCATCTAAGTTATTCAGGTTGAAAGATTGTAGGCCTCTAAAAGAAAGCCTTTCCGTTTCTTCCGTAAAGATGGTAGGCAGTTTATAGCCTAATCCGCCTCCCATTCTGAAAGTCAGTTTTGGATGCGCCTTATACATTACAGAAAGCCTTGGTAAGGTTTGCAAGCCATAGTCTTTACTTTGATCTAACCTAAGGCCAGTTTCCAAAGACCAGTCTTCAGAAAGCTGCGTGTTTTGCTGAACGAAGACACCAGCCGTAAACTGCTCATAGCTTCTGTCACTGTTGCTATCATGGCTCTCGTTAAATCGGTCAGAGTAAATGTTCATACCTACTAACCAGCTGCTTTTTGCTTGCCCAAATGAGTAAGTGGCTTCACTGAAAGTAGCAACTTGTTCACCATCGAACCCATATTGAAATTGATGAATACCTCTATCGAAATGAAGCAAGCTATTCTTTAGAGTCAGCCTCCTGTTTTCGTCCTAAGTTTTGGTATAGCTCAATTGGTAAGACATTCTCCTCGATTCATTTTCTTGAAGATAGTTCTGAGCGTTTGGCTCTCTATCATCTACAGCATTGAGGTTTCCGCCCCATCTGTCTTCAAAAGTTCCATTAAGGGCTAACCTAAATTCATCGGTTTTTGAAGGCTTAAAGAAAATTGTTGGGTTAAGGGTAATGCTCCTTGTTTCTGGCAAATCAGAAAAGTTATCATCATTGGCATCGTAGGCGGTTTGTCTATGTCCCGAACCAAAAAGGGTGTATGACCATCGGTTTTCAGCAGAGGCGTAGAACGCGTTTAAGGTAGTTCCTCCTGCCGAAGTTTGGTCTACCATCACTTTGGTTAAGGCTTCTTCCTCAGGTCGAATGCTTACAAGGTTAACGAGTCCGGCAATTGCTCCACCTCCATATAGTGTAGAATTACTTCCTTTAATTACCTCCACCTGTCGCAGGTCTAAAGGAGGAATCTGCATAATGCTCAAGCCGCCAGAAAAACCACCATAAAGTGGAAAACCGTCTTTCATCAACTGAGTATACCTACCATCTAAACCCTGAATTCTGATGCTCTGATTGGCCGAACTTGGTGAAGTAACCTGCATCTGAATACCTGTGCTTTCGCGAAGCAACATGGCAATATTGGCCGATCTCATTACGGCTTTTTCTTGCAGTTCTTCAGCGCCTAAAAACTCAATTCTTGTAGGAATATCCTCAATGCTCCTACTCGTTCTGGTAGCGGTAACTACCATTTCTTCCACTTCCTCATGGTGATGCTCCATTTTAATTTCTATGGGCATTTTACCTTGATATGGAATTGAATATGTGCTTTTAATAGCTTCATAACCCACAAAAGAGATTTTAACAGTAATGCTTTCCTCCTCAATATTGTTGATGGTAGCTAAACCATTATTGTCGGCAATGGCGCCCATAGTAGCCGAAGCGTAGACAGTTGCACCAATCAATGGTTCACCAGTTTCTTCATCGGTTATTTTAAAAGTAATAGAGTTTTGAGCCTGTGCTAAACTGCCAAAAGACAGCAGAAACACGGCTATAAATAGTTTTATAGTGTTCATGTGAATTTTATTAAATGCTAAAAATGGCCTGACTGGGCCGAAATATTCGCTTGAAAAACGAACCGTGACAAATCTCTGACTGAGCTAATGAGTAGATATAGTTTCCTCACGCAGCCCTTTTATTCCCTTACAGTTCAGCTATACTTTAGGGCTAGGGTAATAAACCGCAGCTAAGGTAGAGATGTATGACAGTCAAAGATTTGCAAGAATTATGCTCGCGGGGGTTGCCAGATTTCTCGGCTGTGTTTGACTGGTTCTGAAAGAAGAACCGAAGAAAAATATGCTGAATTGGTAGAATGAGCCAAGTCTACATTAAACGCTTTTTGTGAGATGGTGAAGTTGCAACAGGCGCAGCAGAATGGGGAGCATTCTTCTACATCATCGGCATGAGCATCTTCAACTGGAGCCTGAGCGGTCAGCTCTTGATCATTGATTACATCTTCGCCATAACAGTCGGTGCAGGGCGCCAAACTTACCGCAAAGATGATCAAAGAAAGGCAAAGGCTCTTCTCATGATGCGTCAAAAGTAATCATTAGAGCAATGCAACAGGATAACAATTCTGATTAGAAAAGCGCTAATTAGAAATTTCAGCCCCACCGAAAATAACTAGACCTTTTACTACCAGTCGTTTTGGCGAATCTCCCAATGTGTCTGTGATTAATCTCTTGTCAGACATTCCGCCAAAAATATTGGTAACCCTCATATCTACTTGCCAACCTTTGGGCACCCTGATTTTCGACCCACCAAACATGTAGAAAATCTCAATTTCAGCTGAAGGTTGCTGAATATCGCTCATAGTAAGGTCAATATTAGAGCCTCCAAACACAGCAGTTAAAGACCCTCCTTTAAAGTTTTTAGTATTAACAACTTTGTCGCCTCCGCTAAAAACCGCTATATCTTCCACACGGTCTCCATCATCGGTAGATTGCTCAGAGTAAGGCTCTCCTGCCGCGGGTTTTTGTACCGTTCTTCTTATGAGATGAATTCCTGCAAAGACAAAAATCAATGGCCAGAGTTCCCAAATGGAAATATCTACGCGCATCCAGTCGTCAATTACAAAGATTAGCCCTATCACCAGCACAACTAATCCAGCCTTTCTATTCTGGTCTGAGAGAATTAGAAAACCTCCAATAAGGATGAGAATATTTTCCCACTGAAAAAGGTAGTGTCTCAGTCTCCATGGTATTAAATCAAAGTTGCCGAGTACAGCCAGAGTACCAACTACTATAAAGATGAGGCCAATAAGTTTATTCGTGCTTTCCTTGTTCATGAATTGCGAGATTAGCTAAAAGTAGAAAAAAGCAGGGTTTAGGCAATGGTGAATCTTGCAAAGGCTCCTTGTAATTATTTGAAATAGCTGAATTCTTATTTACTTTTGCCAACCTTTCCAAGCGCACGTGGTGGAATTGGTAGACACGCCATCTTGAGGGGGTGGTGCATTCAGTTGCGTGGAAGTTCGAATCTTCTCGTGCGCACAAAAACCCTGACGAACTCGTCAGGGTTTTTTTATGCCCTTTTTTATTGGTCGCGTAAGGAGTTAAAACTGTGCCCTTTGGTGCAATTGGCTTTAGCTTCTAAAAAGCTTCCTGAAATTTACGATGTACTAATTTTGATTGACATCAATCGCACATTTTCTAAGTCAGCCATTCAAATCGACTTTCAGTTGCTAAAAATATGGTGCTTTCAGCACGTAGTGGTTTTTTCATTACATAACCATCTCTATAATAATAACTTAGGTTATTTTTAATAAAAACTTTCTAGCCACGCAACCATTTCTCCGCTAGGCTAGGTACTACTAAATAAAGGACGGCAAAAGAATAACACCTCATGCCAGAGAAGTTGAACCTTAAGCAACTGATAGAAGGCTGCATAAAGCAGAAGAGAGCCTCGCAGAAAGATCTGTACAAGGCCCTATACAGTTATGCTTTGGGTATTTGCATGAGGTATACCGACTCTTAGGAAGAGGCTCAGGAGGTAATGAATGATGGTTTTATGAAAGTGTTTCAAAGAATTAAGAAATACGATAGGCAGAGGCCATTTAAACCATGGTTTACCAGAGTACTAATTAATACAGCTATAGATCACTTTAAGAAAAAAGAGAAATATGCTTTTGAAACACCTTTAGATGAGTCGGTTGAGCCAGGGTCTGAACAGACTATTGAAGGTAATATGGCCTATGAAGAAATTTTGGAGATGGTAAGAAAACTGCCTCCACAATACAGGGCTGTGTTTAATCTGAGAGCCATTGAGGGCTATCAGCACGATGAAGTTGCAGAGATTTTGGGTATTTCGGTGGGTACTTCCAAATCTAACTACGCAAGAGCAAAGGCAAAGCTGCAACATTATTTAGACGTCTATTTTGAAATTAGCTGATGCAAGAAGAGAGAGACGATATTGGTAAATTCTTTAAGAATCGCTTGAGTGAAAAGGAGTTTCCATTTGAAGAAGAGCAGTGGGATATTCTTGCGAATAAACTTGATGATGCCGGATTGGTTAAAATTCCATTTTGGTTGAGGTTTAGGAAACGAATAGGTTACATTCTTATACCTATACTCACCTTTTTAATAGGTTGGTATTGGCACAAGGTGGCTGAAAAAAGCCATGTACAAGACACCCTACCTGCCAGTAAAGCGCCAATAGAGCTGCCTGTCAATGAGGAAGGTGAGCCAGTGATAACTGAAACGGATGAATTAGGGCAGCAGGAATCGGTTGCGGATTTAGAAACCCAGTCGAAAGCAGTACAGGAAGCAAAACCTAATGCGTTATTGCTTGCAGAAAGAGTTAAACCAGAAGAGGAAACAGAACTATTCAATTCTTCCAGCTTGGTACAGAATAGTAAGTTGAATACAGGCAACGATGAGTTCACGCAAGAAGGAAAGACACTCACGGTTCCACCAATTGGCAATAAAATCCTTTCTTTTTATGAAGTAGCTCCACTGAGTTTACTAGAGTTGAACTTTCCTCCTGCTCAAGTGCAAGGTTGGATTGAACTTCCGAAAGGTGATTCGCTTATGGTGGAAGAAAAGACATTCAATCCGTTTTGGTCTACCACAGTTTTGGTTGCTCCAGACTTCAGCAGCACCAATGCTAAAGACCTCTTCAACAGTTTGGGTCAAACGGTTGGCCTCCAGTTCAATAGACACTCCAAAGAAAAGAGTGTATGGAGTTTTGGACTTTTATTGAATAACAAAATTTATACAGCTGGAAAGGGTGAATATTCACCATCCTTAGGCTATTCAAGGTCTGGTGTGGAGCCAGATTTGACAGATGCTAGGTGCTTGGTATTGGAGATACCAGTGTCTTTTGGCATGCGATTGTTCAAAACGAACAGGGGTTCTGTTTGGACAAACTTGGGGCTATCTTCTTTTCTGTTTTTAACAGAGAAGTATAGCTATTTCTATGATGAGTATGATCCGAGCCTGTCTACAGGTTGGGAGGGTAAAAATGAAAACAAGCACATAGCTGCAGCAGTAGGTATTTCATTTGTCTATGCGCATCAGTTGTCTGAACGTTCATCTCTCATTTTTGAACCGTATTTTAAAACTACTATTCAGCCCGTTGGTCATGGTAATGTCGACTTACTGTCTTCTGGTGTGAATGTAGGCTTCAACTATAAACTTTTCTCTAAAAACTAAAAGCGAGTAATAACAGGAACACTAACCTTCAGTAATTCAGCCTAGCTATTTATCGGTTTTTACGCTAAGTCTTAAACAGCACTTTGGTGCGTATATAAAAATCGAAAGGTAGAGGGGCCGACTGGGAGCGTGTTGTCCATAAAATTTAAGCATATGAAAAAAACGTATTCAATTATCGGTTTACTGACAGTGCTGCTAATAGGAATTAGCTGCGAATCTTCAGTATTAGAGCCAGCTGTTGATTGCAGTAGCAGCACGCTTATTCTAAACTTGGTTGCAAAATCAGATGCCCATTGTGGCCAAGCAGATGGGAGCCTAGAAGTACAAGGAAATGGTGGAGAGGGGCCTTTTCAGTATTCCTTAAATAACGGTTCTTTTCAGTCTGGTGGTTTGTTTACCAACCTAACTTCTGGCAACTACACCGTAAACGTTAAAGATGCCAACGAGTGTACATCTACGCTACAGGTGAGTATTCTTAATGAAGATGGTGTAAACATGAGCACCAATATTGCCGATAGTGGCTGCGGAACTGCTGAAGGCCAAATTGTAATAACGGCAACGGGAGGAGTAGAGCCCTATACTTACAGCATCAATGGCGGAGCCTTTGGGTCTGACAACACTTTTGCTCAGTTAGAAGCTGGTAGCTATACAGTAGTTACAAAAGATGCCTCCAACTGTGAAACTTCAGAAAATGTAACCGTGCTCAGCGGAATTAGCTTCAATAGTAGTGTGGCCCAAATTATATCTAGTAGCTGTGCTACCAGTGGCTGTCATGCTGGTTCTCAAAGCCCAAACTTATCTACCTTCTCCAATATTCAGCAGTTTGCTGATAGAATTAAGGCTAGAACTTCAGCCAAAACTATGCCGCCAGGTGGAGGGCTCTCAGATGCTGAAATAGAGGCTATTGCCTGTTGGGTAAATGATGGTGCCTTAGACAACTAACCCATTCAGTAGCTATGAAAAAGATACTAATAGTTGCTGGCCTTTTGGTGGCCGCGGGTATTGCCTATGGGCTATATGAGTTCAACAGAACAGGAAAAGACACTTCTAAAAAAGCTTCTGATTTTGTGTTGCAAGCCACAGCACTTTCGGCTGCATTTGAAATGGATGAAGTAAAGGCTAACGATGAGTATTTGGATAAGGTGATTGAAGTTGAAGGCGTCTTATTGAGCCAAGAAGTTGGAAACCCGACCATTTTAACCATTAAAGGAACTGATATGGTGAGCCTAAGAGCAGAATTAACCACCAATGAGCAGTTAGAAACCAAGGCAGGAGATTTGGTAAGATTAAAGGGTGTTTGTACTGGGCTCTTGTTGGATGTAGTACTAACTGAATGTGTGATACTAGACTAAATGAACATGAAAAAACTACTTCTTTTATCGATGGCCATTGTGCTAGCTCAGTCTAGCGCAAAAGCACAGTCTAGATTAATAGACAGATCGGGAACAGTGAGTTTCTACTCTTCTGCCCCTATGGAAGATATTGAGGCAACAAATAATTCGGCCTTAGGTATTGTTGAAATTCCTTCGGGAAAGGCAGCAGTTTCCATTCTGATTAAAGGGTTTAAGTTCGAAAAAGCCTTAATGCAGGAGCACTTCAATGAAAACTACATGGAGTCTGATAAGTACCCTAAGGCTACATTTTCTGGACAAATTGCTGACCCTTCAATGCTAGCTAAGCTTGGAAGTTTTCAAACGGAAATCCAGGGTCAGATGACCCTTCATGGAGTTACGAAGGATCTGACAATGCTTTGTCAGTTCAATGTGAGTGAGAAAGAGATTACCGTTAAATCAACATTCAACCTAGTGGTGGCCGATTATGACATAGAGATTCCAAAATTGGTGAGAAATAATATTGCCAAAGAGGTTGAAGTAACCGCCAACTTTAAATTCCAGAGAAATGACTAGATACATTTTTTGTCTATTGCTGCTGTTGCCCTCTGCTATTTGGGCGCAAGAAGATCTACTGGCTATTCTAGATGAAGAAACCGAAGAGGTTGAGACTAAAGTTGAAGCTATTTTTAAAGGTACCAGGCTTATTAATGGGCACACGGTAGAAACCAGAGATAGAAACAATTTAGACTTTATCATTTCGCACCGTTTTGGGAGGTTAAATGGCGGAGCGTATGAGTTTTTTGGCTTAGACCAATCTAACGTAAGGCTTGGCTTGGATTATGGTCTAACGGACAACATCAACCTAGGAATAGGTAGGAGTTCTTTTGAAAAGACTTTCGATGGATACTTTAAGTATGCTTTTGTGCATCAGACCAGCGGAAAGCGCAATGTACCAGTGTCGGCTACTTTGCTGTCATCAATTTCCATAAAAACACTAAGACAGCGCGAGTTTGAAGAGCTTACGTTTAGCCAAAAGATAGCTTATACTCATCAGGTGCTTATTGCCCGAAAGTTCAGTTCTGCTTTTTCTATGCAAGTAATGCCAACGTTAATTCACTTTAATGCTATAGAACCAACGGATGAGCGCAACAATGTTTTTGCAGCAGGTATTGGTGGCCGAATAAAGCTTAATAAACGTGTTTCGTTAAATGCAGAATACTACTATCAGTTTCAGAGAAAAGATCCGCTATCTAAAAATGTGATCGCGATTGGGTTCGATATAGAAACTGGTGGGCATGTGTTTCAGTTGCAGCTAACCAATGCTCAGGCAATGATTGAGAAAGGTTTTCTGGCAGAAACCACAGGCGATTTCTTCAATGGAGATATTCACTTTGGCTTTAATATTTCCAGAACTTTTCAACTGAAGTAAGGTAAAAGAGGATATCTCGCGAGCTATTAGAGTTTCCCTGGATTAACGGGGAATAGCATAACTAATAGCCTGTAAGATATCCTCCTGTATGGTGAAGTAATTACCTATTTATTCTTTTTAGGTAAACTTCTTTACGCTCCATTCGGCCTCTTGAACCTCTTTCGAATTGAACGATATGGCCATCATCCATAAGCCATACATCATCGTCATTACCAAAGCTTACATGTCTGTTGCTCCAGCGATGATTATCCTCATCAAAAATTCTTAATTCTCCGTCTCTGCTAATTGCCCACTCTGCATATTCTGTTTCTCTTTCTCCGAATGCCTCTACCATAATCTTTACCTCTCCGTTGCTTCTGAAGTCCATCCGAATGTCAATCTCTTCTAGAATATCACTGACCAAACCGGTGACAGAGCCTGCTATTTTTCTGGCTAGCCAGTTTTCGTCTTCTAATTCCTCTTCTACCTCATCCAGGTCAATGTCTATGACCATTTGCCATTGACCAATGAGGTCTTTTTCCTTCACTTTAGACTGAGCCAGACTTAATGTGCTGATTGCCAGTAGGCATAATAATAAACTGAGTTTTTTCATGGTGACCTTTTTGTTTGTTGATGCTAAAAAGACGATCATTAGTGAGGAAAGTTACAGGCTGCCGGTCTGCGGGCACTCAGGTGCCTGAATGGCATATAGTAACAATCAGTTCATCTGTACTTGAACTTTAATTTAACTTACCAGTTTATCTTTCAACATAGATTGAGTACGATGAAGGTAAAACTCGTCAAATCAAAATCAGAAGACAGATGGTACTCCAATACCAAGGAGAATTTGTTTGGAAAAACCTTTAAGGTACACTTCTCAGAATTGGCTTCTAAAGACCTACAAAGAAGCGTTTATGAAATTCTTACTGGTAAACATAAGGGTAAGCTTATAGATGTGCGCGATACCCAAATTGTTGTTAAGCTTAAATAGGCCTATTACTTAAGTGCATCTTTCAACTGCTTTCTCAGGGCGTATTTAAGTCCAGGAAAGTAACCTACTTGCGAAAATATTACTTTGCCCTCTTCATTTATAAGCAGGTGTGTAGGGTAACTGAAAATACCATAATCTGTGGCTACCCTTCTGCCATTGGGAAGTAGCTCGTAATTGAATTCATGTGTCTCTAGGAACTTATTTACTCTTGCCACATTGTCTAAACCAATGGCTAAAAATTTGACTCCTTTTGGCTTAAATTCTTCTACTAACTCGTTGAGTTCGGGCATTTCCATTATACATGGCTTGCAGCCGACAAACCAGAAGTTGAGCAATACCACTTCACCTTTTAAGCTTTCTAGGTTTATTGAGTTTCCTACTAAGTTCTGAAGCTCAAAATTATTTGCTTGTTGGTTGAGCATGAAGTCGCTGCCAGTCATATTCTCAAAACGCTTAATCTTCATGGCCTTTGCTTCTTCAGAAGCTTTCTCGAAAATGATGGCCTTAGGGTCGTTTTTACTGTCCGAATAAATTGCGGCTTGGTATTCAACCATCATCAAATAGTTCATTATCTCGCCTTTAGACACTTTCTCTCCAGTGTGTAGGTAGGCGTCTAAACTCATCGGGTCTATTTGAATATTCCGATTTATTGTCATTCGCTTAAGCTCAGACCCTAGAAAGTCGTAAGTCTGTGCTTGGGAAGCAATAGATAAAAGGCATAAAGCCAGAAATGTTAGTGTGAGTTTTTTCATGTAGCAAGTTAATTAGAAACCTTCACCCTGAACAGCTCCTTTTTTCTTGAGTGTTTGATTAGACTCAGAAGCCATCAATAGCTGATAAGGTTCATCAATGCCGAAGTATAGCTTTTTAAAGTCAATTACCCACTGAATAATTCGCTCTTTAGAGCTCGGAATGGTTCTAAAGCTGCCAACTTTACCCTTACCAGTGTTGATGTTAGGAATTTGAGCATTATATGCATCGTTTGAAGAAAATGATTCAAGTACAAAACCATCGTACATAAAGTAATACCAGGTGCCGTCAGTCATTTCTAACAGAAGGTTCATAATATCTCCTTCTGGCGTTTTTCTAATTTCCATGTAGCCGTCTAGCTCCATGTTAAGGTCTACATTAGAGACATTAGATACGCTTATCTTACCCTCGCTGTAAAATGCTTTATTCTCTTGAGACCAGTTTAAATGAATATTACTGATAACTAAATCTTGGTTTAGGAGGCCTCCAGAAGCATTTACAAGGGGTATTGGAAGAGATTGATATGAGTTGTCCCATTTTCTGGTGGCATCATCTCCAATAAACTCTGCTACTCTATATATGAGCTCCGAACGGTCTTCATGGGCCTTCGGTACGCCCAATTTCTCTCCCATTTCTTTAAGGTTGCCAGCAAAAGCAGTTTGCGCTTCTAAAGGCATTCCAAAGGCCATGGTAAACATGGCGTCTACCTCAAATTTGGCAGAGTCTAGGTTGCCTTTTCCTTTTCCTGCGGCCTGAATATTGTTGAGGCTGTTGCCAGCCATAAAGTTTAGCTTACCTTCAAAAGAGACATTCTGAAGCTCTTCATTGTAGCTAAACATGCTCCCAGAGAAATACTGAGATGGGTCTTGCTTCTTGTTAGGGTTATCTATTCTGAAAGAGCTGTTGTTGGCATCGTAATAAAGAACCCCACCACGAGGAACGAAGAAATCATCGTCTACAATGCTTCGTTTTTCTGTGATAAACGACATGTAAGGTTGTTGTTTATCAAAGTGAATTCCCGCATTTAATGGTTGACCTTGTCTTGTTCTAGCCTCATCGAAAGGAATGATGACCTCCTGAATGTCGTCTGCAGAAGAGTATTCGATCCAAATGTTTCTTTCATTCAATTTTTCAAGGTCTACTTTAACAGCTCCATCTAGCTCTAGGGCTTTTTTATAAGCATACATGGTCACTTTTCCCTCATAAATAAAGCCTGGAGAAATTCTAATTCCTTCTTCGGCAGTAACTCTTCCGCTAGATCTCGTGTGTGGGCCATGCTCTTTGTCCTTAGCTATAAATTGAAAATCATCGAACTGTATAGCGAATGTATCTTGCACTGCGTTAATCAGCTCGTAGGTTCCTCTACCTTTAAAGCTGGTCCTAGAGAGTATTTCTATATCTGCATCGTAGAGTCTGTGATACGCTCCGGCAGTGTCCATTAATATGACTGCATTCTTGAGCCTATCAATTTTTGAATTCTCTAGAATGGTAAGCTCCTGGCCTTCTGGTGTAATGAGGGCATCGGCTACCTTAATGAAAGGAATACCAGTAACATTTAGCTCCTTGCTCTCAATGTCATAAACAGCATCTGTGGCCATAAAGGCCAGTGAGTCTAGTCGCTTATTGGTAGAGTAGAAGAAAGATTGTTCCAATGGCACCTCGTCTGGCTTACTCATGGTTACCATCTTATTATTTACATCCCAAACGGCAGAGGGAATTGAAGTTTTAAACTGTGCAAAAGGAAATTCAAGGGCAGCTGCTCCCGCTACTTCAGGCTCAATACTGGCTTGCTGATTTTCTACATCGAAATTGATTCTAACCTCTTCAGAGCTCAGTATCGGTTTTACCGAATTGTCTGCATTGAGTAAAAAGTTACTGTTTCTGGCCTCAAATGCATTGATAGAATAGGCAATGGAGTCTGAGTTTAGAGTTGAGCCTGCTATCTGCATTTCTCCCTTGCCAAAAAGCCCCGTCTTACGCAATGTCATTTCTCCTCTAAGCTTCGCCTGATCTTCAAAAATGCTGAAGGGTTTTTCTTTTTCGAGGTTGCGCAAAATCATGCTGTCTTTCTTAGCCAACCAGTTCATTTCATAGGCTTCTATAGACATAGCTGGGTAAGAAACGGTGTCTATAAAACCTGCCTGTAGGCCTCCCTTAATTCCTTTTTCAGCCACTAAAGAGTCTAGAAACATGGTGGCCCGTTCATTGTCGAAAGTTCCTGTGAGGTAGTCAATAACTCCTGGCGAGGTAATACCATTTTTATCTAACTGCACTTCCCCATACAGCCTACCTCCCGTGCTGTAGAGGTTGTAACCACTATCTGGAATAGCGTGGATAAACCCGAAACTTTTATCGGGCATAATCTTCAAGTTTTCATTGAAGTCTGGGAGAATTCCGTTGGAGTAGAAAGTACCTTCAAAAGCGTATTTCGATGGGTCGGCATCGGCCACACTGTCTAGTTGAAAAGGAGGGACATCAAAATATACCGTGCTGTCGTAAGCACCTTTGAGTACATCTGACTTATCGAAAACCACGCTGGCATTTTCAGATGAGCTGAATATTGGAAACTCCGGCATAGACTTAAGAGCCGATTTATTATTGGGGTCGTTAATGCGCAGAACACCAGAAGTTTTTTCAAGCTGATTGCTTAGTGTTTCACTTTGACCAGCATCCATTTCAACCCTTAATTCTATGGAATCGATCTTGGTTAAGTTTACCAAGAAGCTGTCATATCGAAAGGTAAATTGCTCTCCGTTAAACTGAAAGTTTCCTGCATCTAGGGCACCATCGAATTCAATGTCTCTGTTTTTTAAGACTCTGATTTCTTTATTGGTTGGGGTAATAATTACGTCTAAGGAATCACTGAGCAGAAACTTGTCTACCCCCCTAACTGTCAACACAGAATCTTTAAAGCTGAAGGTGGCGTTGGGTGCGTTGGCGATAACCGAAGAAATAATTAGGTCGTCATAGTCTCTATTGCCTTTGCTAGACTCTAGGTAGTGATAGCCCTTCTCCAGAATTTCTACAGCCCCAGTAACCTCATCGTACTTAACCATGCCACGAGACATGAGCAATTCCATTGCTTTGTTTACCAGACCTTCGTTCAGTTGATATTGCCTGGCCATGGTGCTGGTATAAAATATGCCTCCACTTTTCTTAGCCATGTTGGCTGCGGCTATTAATGGGTGAAAACTGAATATTTGAGACATATCGAAGTACCTGTCGGCACTATAGAAATCTTTAGACTCTAGAGAGAGTGGTACATCTGCTCTGGCAGAATTAATGGTTATGTTCAGTGAGTCACTGTTCAGGTCCCAGCTTAATAAGTCGCCAGAAAGGTCCATGTTGTAGTATGAAGACCTGAATGGAGTAGTTTTATAACCGTCTACGCTAGTCTCCATTTCTAGTAAGTCTTTCTGGTAGTCATAGTTAAACTCTACTGCTGGGTGAAAGATAGAGTCATTGTTATGATACAGAATAACATCGGCCTTGGCTGCAGATACAATAGAGTCTTTGTTGTTGAAGACAAAACCTTTGCTCAGGGCCTTGAACTTCTTTTCGCCATTAACAGTGCCAGATAAAGTGGAGGGCTCGTCATAAGCAGTTTTAGAATAAAAATTCATTCCCTGATAGTTTACCCCTCCTTTAAATGTGAGTTTTTCGGAGCCTAAACCCTTAATTGGAGTATCGGCATTGTAAGAAATAAACCTCGGATAGGTGCCCTGTAGGCTTCTGCCTGGCCTAATGTTCAAGTCTAAAACACCAGAAATAGGTTGGTCAATTTTTGCTGGTTGTTTGAAGTAAACATCTTCAAATTTGAATTCGTGAGCATTTACAGGAAACTCATATTGCGTTAGCCTTACCTGCATGGCCTCTTTGGGTTGTCCTAAAGTAGACCAGTCTACAAATCCATCTTGACCTCTAAACAGTTTTTGATCGAAAAGGAAAAAACCTTCTGTCCCTATAATCTCAAACGTATCCGACTGACTGGCCAAGATTAAATCGCCTCGCTTTAGATGTATTACTGAACCTAACTCCTTGTACATGTCTAGCATTGGTTCAGTAAAAGGGTCGGTTACCACTTGCTCAGGTTCTTCATATTCTCCTCTAGCTTGCGCCCTTAAGGTCTCTACATCTACTGGCTCAGATTCCTGATAAACAATTGGTTCTTCAGCATTGTAATTATCCTCGCTAAATAGCACCTCGTATTCGGCATTTCTAAAGCTTATAGACTGATATCGGTCTTTGTAAATGGCTTCGTGTTTTAGAAAGGTATAGAGGGTTTCGAAGTAATAGTTCAGTTGAATTCTGTCATAAGCTTCAGCTGCTTTCTGAATGGAGTAAGCCAAATTCTCCATGCTTTCTTGGCTGAAATTTCTTTCTTCTTTAGCCAGCTTAAGGCCATCGAGCAGTTCCTTGATATCGTAACGAATACGAACCTTTTTTTGATCTAGGGCAATTAGGGCTTTGAGTAGTCTTTCTTTAGTGGTTGCAGACAACTGATTATTCTGATAGGCCTCAATAAAGAAGTGATACTCTTGCGGAAAGATGGCTGGGTTTTCTGCTTCCACAATCATCTTAACGTTCGGTGGAATAACCAACGAGTCGCCTTCAGTGGCGGTTTGAGCATGTACCGACTGTAAAGCAATAAGCACCAGCAGAAAAGACAACTTTATGCCTTTGAGCATGTTAGTTCGCATTTGGTTATGTTAAAAAACGAAGAAAACGCAAGAATCTTGAATAAACGCTATACTTTCTCTAGTAGTAACGCAACCCAGTTTTTCTCTGTTGTAGATTTAACCTCTTTTAAGCCAAGTTCTGTAGCTAAAGCTATTATCTGCGGTTTGTCGGTTTCGTAAAAACCGCTTAAGAAAAGATGACCATTTTCAGCTAAAAGCTTATTGTATTCAGCCATTTCATCTAGCAAAACATGGGTGTTAATGTTCGCCAGAATAATTTCATATTGCTCTGTTAAATCGAGTTCGTGAATAGTGCCTTGCTTAACAAATTCAGGCTCAATATTATTCAGGCCGAAGTTTTCGAATGCATTTTCAATACACCAATCGTCAATGTCGGTAGCTGCTACTGACTGTGCGCCTAGCTTGGCCGCCATAATGGCTAGAATTCCAGTGCCAGAACCAACATCTAGTATCTTTTTATCTTGATGATCAACTTCTAGCTGAAGAGCTAAAAGCTGGTGAGTGGTTTCATGGTGCCCAGTGCCGAAAGACATTTGAGGGTTAATAATGATCTCATAAGGAACATTCGGCTTTGCTTCATGAAAAGTAGCCCTAACATAAATCTGGTCGCCAACAGCTATGGGGTCATAGTTTTTTTCCCACTCTTCATTCCAGTTTTCTCTCGGAACTTTCTTTAGCTCGTACCAGATTCTGGTTTGTTGACGATACCGATTAAATAGCGTTTGCAGAGCTGGGTGATTAAAGGTTTCTTCAGCAATATATGCTTCAAAACCGACTTCGGTTTCCATAAAGGTATCAAAGTCTAGCTCACCCATTTCTGCGATTAGTATTTCCGCAAATGGCGGATCGCAGTGTACATTTATTTGTATAAAGTCCATTAGTAAGACTTAGCTATGTCAATGAAATCGCGAGATTTTAGAGAGGCTCCGCCAATAAGGCCACCATCTACATCTGGCTGTGCTAATAATTCTTCTGCATTGGCTGGTTTCATAGAACCACCATATAGAATCGAAATTCCTTCCGCTACATCTTCACCAAAGTTAGAGGCCAAAGAAGTACGGATGCTCTTGTGCATTTCTTGCGCTTGGTCTGAAGAAGCAGTCACGCCAGTTCCGATGGCCCAAATTGGCTCATATGCAATTACCACCTGACTCATTTGCTCTGCAGATAAGTCGAAGAGACTTTCCTTTAATTGATTATTCACGAACTCCACATGTTCGTTGGCTTCACGAGTTTCTAGGCTTTCACCACAGCAGAATATTGGGGTTAAACCTTTGGCAAGAGCCAGTTTTACTCTTTCTGCCAGCTGAGTATTTGTTTCAAAATGATACTCTCTTCTTTCGCTGTGACCTAGAATTACAAAGCTAGCTCCAGCTGATTTGGCCATGTCTGCAGAAAGGTCTCCGGTGTAAGCTCCAGACTCATGCTCACTAATATTTTGAGCACCTACAAAAACAGTCTTTGCGTCTTTGGCAATGGCAGAAACTTGAGATAAATGAATAGCAGGAGTACAAAGCACCAAAGTTACATCAGATGGGGCTTCATCGTTGGCCATGTTTACAACTTCAGAGGCTAATGAAAGGCCTTCTGAAAGGGTTTTGTTCATTTTCCAGTTACCAGCTATTATCTTTTTTCTCATGATTTCTGTTTTGCCTCAAAGATAGAAGAGTTCAAAAGATTTGTTCAACGAAGGAATTGAAAATTAGGACTACGATTGCAGGTAAAATCTTCCAAAGGCTGCTCTTTTCTTGTTCAGGTTTTGTTTTTGATGGGTTCGTTGTGAAACTCAAGTCTACTCTTCAAGAATGAAAGAATACTCAACCTAGAATTTATTGAGTGCTTAGAAGTAAAGAATATATGCTTTGCATAGGTCTAGAAACAAAAAAAGCCGGCTAATTAGCCAGCTTTTTGCTCCTCCTCTTGGGCTCGAACCAAGGACCCTCTGATTAACAGTCAGATGCTCTAACCAACTGAGCTAAGGAGGAATATTTCTTTTACCAACTGTCCCGATAGCTATCGGGAAAGGAGGAATTTTATCTTCTATTCAGATCGTTTTCCGAATGGGTGTGCAATATTAGCAGATGCTAATTTATAATGCAAAATGTTTCAGCAGATTTTAGCGAAAATCACACAGAAATAATTCCGAAGTAGACCATTATGTAAATTATGGCGAACACAGTAAGAAAAATTAGGCCAGCAAGAGCCAAGTTTTTCAACCATGGCTTTGGCTTGTATTCGTCCTTAATCTGATCGGACATAATTACTTTATAATTGATGTAGGCGAATACTGGAGCAATTACAAAAGATAAAGTAGTAGCCAGATCTACCAGATCCTTAAGGTTAGAGGCTAAAAGCAAAATGAATATGAAAGAGACTCCCGCAACTATTACCATCATTGCGGTATAAAGTGTCTTAACTCCTGCATTTTTGAAGAACATAAGCCGAACTGTTTCTCCCATGGCGCGTCCAAAACCATCTACTACGGTAATGGTGGTACTAAACATGGTGGAAAATGCGGCTATGGCAATTATAAGGTACGCCCAGTCTCCAATAGCACTGGTGTAGAGCCTTACCACCTGATCTGAAAACTCGGCACTATTACTAGATAGCTCCACACCCGACCCGTACATTACGTATGCCCCTAGCGTAAGAAAACATAAAGCCAGAAAGGCGGTGATGAGGTATCCGAAATTGAAATCGAAAAGTATTTCTTTCAACTTAGGTTGATAGCCGGTTTGCTTCATCCTCTCAACCGCCCACAGGCTATTCCAGGTACTCAGGTCGACCGCAGTGGGCATCCATCCCATAAGGGCAATTAGGAATATTATGCCTTCTCGTTCCATTAGTTCTTTCGGAACAAAGCTTTCTATGGGCTGAATTTGACCTTTCCCCAATACCCCAAAGAAGGCCACCAAGGTAGATATAAGGAGTACTGAGCCAATAATTTTTAATAAGCCATCTAGCAAGCTATACTTACCAAAAGCCAGCAGTAGAGTACAAAACGCTAAAATACACCCAGAGAGAATGGTGGGGTCGAAAGACCAACCCATGAGGTTATTGAGCATGCCAGCCGTTACAAAAGTAACTGCTGCCGTAACGGTGAACATAGAAGCTAAGCTCAACAGAAAGTAGACCCAAAGCACCCACTTGCCTTCTTGCTGATAGCCCTCTAAAATGCTCTTTTTTGTAGCTCCCGCATACCTGCTTCCGAATTCAAAGAAGGGATACTTGAACAGGTTGGCTAGAATTATAAAAACAATGAGCTGAAATCCATAGTCCGCACCAGCTCGAGTAGATTGGACCAAATGCGAAACGCCAATACAGGTGCTGGCAAATAGAATTCCAGGCCCCATGGCCTTGAGTAGGTGTTTTCTATCGAGAGACATTTCAAAAAAAATTAATCTTCCTAAAATATGGAAAGTGTTGATGATCTCATAAGCAAGTTTGATGACTGAAAACTGTCAATGTGGCTGAATTATTAGTTGATTCTTGATTAATCAAGACATTATGGCGCAAAAAATACGAAAAAATCGCTTGGTACGATTTTCACATATACTGGGGCAAATGATTGATAAAACTAAAAGCTCAGAAGATATGAATATGATAAAAAGAACCCCAAGCATGTTTGTTCCAAACACAATGGACAAATTTTTCGACAAATTCTTTAATGAAGGTTTAGAGAATGGTGCGAATACTTTTAATCCTAGAACCGATATAGCCGAGACTGAGAAGTCTTTCGAAATTGAAGTAGCGGTTCCTGGTTTCAACAAAAAAGATTTCAACATCGATTTGAATGATGGTCTGCTTACCATCAGTGGTGAAAGAAAGTTTGAGAAAGAGAAAAGCGAGAAGAACTTCTACTCTATTCAGACCGAGTATGGTTCTTTCAAAAAGTCTTTCCAATTGCCAGATAATATTGTGAGCGACAAAATTGAGGCAAGCTATGAAAATGGAATTTTAAGCTTGGTAATTCCAAAAGACGAGACCAAGAAGTTAGTGAGTAAGATAACCGTGAAGTAGGTTTGTGTTGTTGAGGTTGATTAGGGGCCGCCAGTTTTGGCGGCCTTTTTTCGTGGTGAAAATTGTTAAATGGAGTTAAGAACTGCTTTATTTTGAATAAATTAAAACTTGCGGTTTTACAGAATCGTTATGAAGTCACATTAGAACGGTAAGTGTATGGTTTCGAGAAGACAGTTTTTTCTAGGTTTATTGGCCTCTTCTTTATTAGGAGGCATAATTGTGTTGGTGGGAATGAGCCTTATTGGTTCTGGCGGAAACGGACAAAACATTGGCCTCGGCAATCCCTCAGCAGTAACTACCTCTTTTGGAGAGATAGATAGTTCTACTAAAGACTACATCGTTCCTGAAGGCATTAATTTCATTAAGGCCTCTAGGGCAGCAGTTCCTGCGGTGGTTCATATCACAAATACTTCTACCTACAACAGGTCTGGTTCATTTTCGAAATGGTTTGGAAGAGGAGAAAGAACTCGTCAGTCTACTGGCTCTGGTGTAATCATTTCCAAAGACGGATATGTTGCCACCAATTATCATGTGGTAGACGGAGCGGATGAGCTTGAAGTACGCTTAGACGATAATAGAAGATATGATGCGGAGTTAATTGGAGTAGATGAAGACACTGATTTAGCTTTGATCAAAATTAAAACCGACAACCTTCCTTATGTTGAGTTTGGCGATTCAGATCAGGTAGACATTGGTGAATGGGTGCTTGCCGTGGGAAATCCGTTCGACCTAAATAATACTGTTACAGCAGGAATTGTAAGCGCAAAAGCTAGAAACATCAACCTGATTCAAAGTGGAAGAGAAAGAAACTACGGAATTGAGTCTTTCATTCAGACTGATGCCGTTGTAAATAGAGGTAATAGCGGTGGAGCACTTGTAAACCTTGAAGGAGAACTTATCGGAATTAACACCGCAATTGCTACCAATACAGGAACTTTTAATGGCTACTCATTCGCGGTACCCTCTATTCTTGTGAAGAAAGTAATGGACGATCTACTTGAGTTTGGCGAAGTTCAGAGAGGCTTGCTAGGAGTTACCATAACAGATGCTGATGGAAGAACAACCGATGAGTTAAGTGGGGTTCTTATTCGCGAAGTAAACCCAGGAGGCGCAGCCGATAAAGCAGGAATAAAGGCGAACGATGTAATTGTGGGAATCAATGAAAGAGCTGTTAGAACCACAAGTGAACTACAGGAATTGGTGGCTAGACAAAGGCCGGGTGATCAGATTGTAGTTAAGTTCAAGCGTAATGGAAAGCAAAAGGAAACCAATCTTACACTTAGAAAGAAAGATGATTTTGTAGCAGATCTTTCACCAGAAGAAATTCAGTTGAGCTACAAAATTGAAGGTTCTACTTTTATAGACATCAATGATAGAATCAAAAGTAGACTGAGAGTAGATGGTGGCGTGCAGCTACTGGAGTTAGGCGAAGGTGCTTGGAGTGAAGCAGGGATTCTTGAAGGCTTCGTAATCACTAAAGTGGGCGATGTGGACATCGAGAACCTTGAAGAGTTTCAGCAATTGATTGACGCTAAAAAGAGAGATTTCTACGTAATGGGTAAATACCCTGATGGAGAAAAGGAGTATTTCAGAATAAACTGGTAAAATATACTCAAGAATTTGAGCCTCCTTTCTGAAGTATCGGAAGGAGGCTTTTTTATTGTCTGCAGAACCAAGTCGCTCATTTTTTGCAGACCTCTAAAAATACTTGTAATGTTGAGCAAAGAACTAATCTAAGGAAACAGAAATGGAGAATTTTGGTATTGAACAGGTTCTAAAGAACCTGGGAGTTCAAGAAAAAAATAATGGAACATCAACAGGCTCAAAGTCTACTGGAAATGGCGAAGAGTTAAAATCTTACACGCCTGTTACTGGGGCATACATTGCTTCTGTAACTGCAACTACACGCGCAGAATATGACCAGGTGATAGATACTGCACAGCAGGCATTCTTGCAGTGGAGAGATGTAACTGCTCCAATGAGAGGTGAAGTTGTACGTCAGTTCGGAGAAAAACTGAGAGCACATAAAGAAGATTTAGGCAAGCTTGTTTCGTTTGAAATGGGTAAGTCTTACCAAGAGGGCTTGGGTGAAGTTCAGGAAATGATCGACATCTGTGACTTTGCAGTAGGACTTTCTCGTCAGCTGCATGGCCTAACCATTAAGTCTGAAAGACCAGGACACCACATGCAAGAGCAGTGGCATCCGCTAGGAGTAGTTGGAATCATTTCAGCATTCAACTTCCCTGTTGCTGTTTGGGCTTGGAACACTGCTTTAGCTTGGGTTTGTGGCGATGTTTGCGTTTGGAAACCTTCTGAGAAGACCCCTCTTACTGGTATCGCTTGCCAGAACTTGATCACCGAAACATTGAAGGAAAACGATATGCCAGAAGGTATTTCTTGTCTAATCAATGGTGATTACACCGTAGGTGAAATGATGACTAAAGATGAGCGTGTACCATTGATTTCAGCAACTGGATCAATCAGAATGGGGAAAATCGTTGGGCAAACTGTTGCCTCAAGACTAGGCAAGTCCATTCTTGAGCTTGGTGGTAACAATGCAATCATTGTCACTCCTGAGGCCGATCTGAAAATGACAGTAATCGGAAGTGTTTTCGGTGCTGTAGGAACTGCAGGTCAGCGTTGTACCTCAACCAGAAGAATCATCATTCACGAGTCTATTTACGACAAAGTGAAAGACGCGATTGTAAATGCCTATAAGCAACTTAGAATTGGCAACCCACTAGATGAAACAAACCACGTAGGTCCACTTATCGATACAGATTCTGTGAATAATTACTTGAATGCCATTGAAGCTGTTCAAAAAGAAGGCGGTAAAGTAATTGTTGAAGGAGGGGTACTTGAGGGCGAGGGCTACGAAAGCGGTTGTTATGTAAAACCTTGTATTGTTGAAGCTGAAAACAGCTATGCAACTGTTCAAGAAGAGACTTTCGCACCAATTCTGTACTTAATGAAGTACTCAGGTGATGTGAATAATGCCATTGCTATCCAGAATGGTGTGAAGCAGGGTCTTTCTTCAGCCATTATGACTAACAACGTACAGGAAGCCTATACTTTCCTATCAGCCACTGGTTCAGATTGTGGAATTGCCAACGTGAACATTGGTACTTCAGGAGCAGAGATTGGTGGTGCATTTGGTGGTGAAAAAGAAACTGGTGGCGGACGCGAGTCTGGCTCAGATGCTTGGAAAGGCTACATGAGAAGACAAACCAATACCATAAACTATACTGACAAGCTTCCGCTTGCTCAAGGTATTAAGTTCGACCTAGGCTAAACCAAGCTTTTATGTTGAAAATGGAAAGCGTCACTTTTCTTGTCTAGAGAGGTGACGCTTACTGTTTGTACCCTTCCTTCTCGATTCATTACAAAATCGTTCCAAGCATCTCCCTTACCACCAAACTGGTGGAACTCAAGAATTTCGCCCTGAGAGTAGCTCTCTCTCCCTACCAGCCATTCCTTAAACCACCTTCTTCTTTCATCTCTAACGGGCTGCGGATAAAGCGTAGACGATGACCAAATATGAGGAGTGTTTTTGAGTTGCTGATGATCCAATTCTTTGCCAGACCAAACCAACTGGTGCAGTTTGACTTCATTTCCTGAATGATCTATCAGAACAAGAGTGAATGGTTCTATTCCATCGAAATTATAAAGCTCTACAAAGTCTTTGACTGAATTGATTTCAAAGAATTGCAAAAGCATAATTCCTCTACTAATACGGTATGGTGGTTTATGGCTATGCTTCTCAAAACCACCATTCAATAAAACCAGAGTGAAATTTTCTTTATCTGTGGCAAACCAAGTGCCCCCAGCTTTGGGGTCTTGAGGAAAATATACCAACCTGCCGCCTAGATTCTGAGAGGTGAGTTCGTGTGTTGCCCTTTGAGGGTCTTCATCACGATTAGAAGTAATAATGAAATCTTCTTCGCCCTTAGGCAAGAAAGTTACTGTGCACATGCAAGCTGTTTTTGATACCTAACTGTAGAATAGGCAACACCAAAGTTGGCCGGAAGTTCCACTTCGGTGAAACAGGCGCCAATGGCGATTTTGATAATAGCCATATGATGTATGGCATGTTCAATATTATACTGAAGCTCTCTGAAGTATGAGCTGTTCATAGTCTGATTTTTACCTCCCTCGGCTCCATAATTAACCTGTAGAGTGATCGGAAAATCTTTTGTTATGGCATCAATCTCTTGCTTTAGCGCATGCATCTTTTCTATGGCCAACTGAGAGTTCGACTCAATCACTTTATCATGGCTCCGCTGATCATAGTTCACAAAGCCAGAGGCCGAACCAAGCATCATTAGGTCGAAAAATTCAATAATATGTCTAACATGCTTTCCAATTGTATTGCCCGAAAGCACATTGAGTCGCTCACTAAACTGATCGCCTTTAAGTTGCTTAGAAACGTCTATAAGCTGATTTAAGATAGATTTTGATACTTCTTGAAGTTCCATTTAAAAAAGTCTTGATTAAAATTAGGGCTTTTTGAGAGCTAAAAAAGGGAAATAGTGTTCTGGCTTAGTTTTTAATAATTTTCAACCATTCCATTTCAGCCTTAGGCAGCAGTTCTGTTTCTTCTTTATTCCAAAGTTTGAGAGTGTTTGTAAGCCTGAAATTGTAAAACAAATAGAGCTTGCCATCTACAATCTTGAATGTCTCCGGGTCAATTTTCACCTTGTCTCCATCTGCCATGGCATAAGCACAATAGCCCCCATATTGTGGCTCATATTTAGCTGGGTTTTCAATAAATGCTTGCTTGTTGGCTTGCGAGCTGAAGTAATAAACAATCCCATTATGGTTATAGGCTATTGATTCTTTACCCTTTTCTGCTGAGTCCGCTTTAAAATAACTTACAGGATCGTAACCCTGAATAGCCACGCCTTTCTGCAAATTGTAGTGCTTTTTAGCGTATGGTGGGTCTTGTGCCGAAAGTTGCCAGCTTGAGAGTAGGAGGAGTAAAAAGACGACTTGTTTCATGGTATTTGTTTCGGCAGATAAACGAGAAAACTGTTTGGCGCGGTTGTTCTTAAAGATCATTTGGCCGACAATTCAGGTTGAAATAAGAACAGATTACTTAAATTAATCACGAAATTTCGGGAAATGAAATTCGAGAGTAACATATCGGAGCACCCTCTATTGGCTCAGTTTACTGTTGAGCGCGCCTTGGCTTCTATTTTCTGGATGGATGAAAATGGCAGGATTCACTTTGCCAACGACACTGCCATAAATCAATATGGTTATTCGCTGAAGGAATTTCAACGGCTATCTATTCTCGATATCAATCCAAATTTTGACGAGAAGCGCTATGCAGAAACATGGGCGAAATCTAAGGAAGTTCAGAACCTTAGCTTTGAGTCTAGCCATGTAAAAAAGAATGGTGAGGAGTTTCCGGTAGAAATCTTTATTAATCACATTGAGTTCGAAGGAGAGGCGTACAACGTAAGCTTCATTCTGGATATTTCTCAAAGGCAGAGGCAAGAGCGACTCTTAAAGTCTATAACTGAGGCTACAGCCACCAAAATTGGGACTGACTTTTTCCGCACTTTGGTAGAGCGCATTTCGGAGGCACTAAACGTTCACATGGTTTTAGTTTCGGAATGTACAGATCATACCAAATCGAGGCTTAGAACACTGGCCTTTTATAAAGGAGATGAGATTAAGGAAAATGTGGAGTACGATGTGGCCGGAACCCCATGCGACATTATACTTAGAACCAATGAACCGTTGCTCATCAAAGAAAAAACGGACAAGCAATACACCAGAGAAGCTGGGGTTGAGGGCTATTTTGGTGCGCCTATTACCAACAGAGCGGGCGAAGTAATCGGTCATATTGGTCTTTTCAACAACAAAAAATTGGACCTCTCTCCAGGCGAGCAAGAAATCATTAAGATATTCTCTGATAGGGCTGCTGCAGAAATTGAGCGAAATATTTCTAGCGAAAAATTGCTTTCTGCAATGGAGGAGGTCAAAAGCCTAAAAGACAAACTAGAGGCCGAGAATACTTATTTACAAGAAGAGATTCAGCTAGAACATAATTTTGAGGAAATCATTACCCAAAGCGATCGTTTTAAATCGGTTTTAGCTACCTGTGAGCAAGTGGCAGCAACAGATGCGACAGTTCTGATTCTGGGAGAATCTGGCACAGGAAAGGAGTTGTTGGCAAGGGCGATTCACAATATTTCACCCAGAAGAAATAGGCCTTTAGTAAAAGTAAACTGTGCCGCACTGCCAGCCAATCTGATTGAGAGTGAGCTTTTCGGCCACGAAAAAGGAGCTTTTACAGGAGCTATCAGTCGTAAAATTGGCCGTTTTGAACTAGCCGATCAGGGTACACTATTCCTGGATGAAATTGGTGAGCTTCCACTGGAGCTGCAATCAAAACTATTGAGGGCATTGCAAGAGGGTGAGTTTGAAAGACTCGGAAGCACCACCACTCAAAAAGTAAATGTTAGAGTCATTGCTGCTACCAATAGAAGACTTGAAGAAGAAGTAGAAGAAGGCAGGTTCAGAGCAGATCTGTTTTACAGATTGAATGTGTTCCCTGTATATAGCATTCCGCTTCGCGAGCGAAAAGAAGATATAGCGCTTTTGGTTAAGTACTTCACAGAGCGCTTTGCAGGCAAGCTAGGTAAGCGAATTACCAATATTCCTAAAAGAGCGCTAAACGCACTTTTGGCTTATGAATGGCCTGGAAATATTAGGGAGCTAGAGAATGTAATTGAAAGGGCTGTAATTCTATCGCCCGAGAATAAGCTAGAGCTTGGAGATTGGATTCCTAAAAAAACCAAAGTTTCTAACTCTGTAGAATTAGAAACTTTGGCTCAGTTTGAAAAGAAATATATCCTTGAGGTTTTAAACCGAACATCTTGGAGGGTAAGTGGCGAAAAAGGAGCTGCAAAAATCCTTGGTATGAAAGCCACTACGCTGGAGTCAAGAATGAAAAAGCTCGGAATTAAAAGAGGCTCTGTTTAAAGTTTCAGTACAATATCAATTGCAGGAAAACCTCCCTCAAAGTACATCAAATCTATGGTTAGCTTTTTGGCTATGTACCTTAAGCCTCCCGAGATTATGGCCTCTTCACCAGAAGTTAAAATGTAGTTTTCCGTTAGGAGGGCAACCCTTTTATTCAGTCTGGTAATGCCGCCAATAGTGAGAACTCCACTACTATCAATTTCACCGTTTGCAAAAGCATAACCAGTTCCAACTGTTAAATGATGCTCTTTGCTACCGTAAGTAACTAGGCCATTTATTGTACCAGCACTAAGTTCAGCAAGAGATCCGGCAACCGTTAGGTAAGAAACAGATGCTGCTAAATTAAGCTTTGGTGCTACGGGAATACCATATTTGGCATTGGCAAAAAGTATAGGGTTCCCGCTATATAAGGAGATCAATTCTACTCCTCCAATAACACTCAGGCGGTCAGTTATTCCGTAGCTAACTAAGTTAAATAGGCCATAAATATTCTGATAATAGCCTTCGCCCTTCTCATGCGTATAGGCCGATTGGCCAATAAAGTATCTAGTTGGGTTTGGGTTAGGCATTCTGCCCTTTCCATCTAAATAAACCACTCTTTTAACTTCCGATTGCTGAAAAGTAAGTAGTCCGAGACTAACGCTGTTGATTACGATTTCTGTTTCGTTCTCAGAGATCAATTCACCTGTAATCTCCGATTTGTCTTCTAGATATACGATGACTAGTTGTGTGTCTTTTGAAGAGTTTTGCTCTTGTGCGTGTGTAAAGTTGATGGTTGCCAAAAACAGGCAAATCATCGTGACCATTGTTTTCATTGAGTTTCCTGATATTTCGTGAATATTTATTTGAATCGGTTAAGCTTGATCAATAATGACACCAAAATAGCTAAAGCGGTTGATTTTAATAATCTTTTCTTATTCACGAATATTTGTGTATTTCATGATATATCAGGAAAATGAAATTGATAGTTGTTGTCTTATTTTTAATTAAAAAACTGTATTTCAGATAGTTATATTCATTGTTTTCGCTTTGGCACATCAATTGTCAATTAAGTGACGGTTTTGCAGACGGCAGAATGACATTGTATTGAAAGACACTTATTTCTTGTTGGATGCACATCGTACACAAAGAAACTTCGTAAATCTTGAACCATTGATTACATTCAATTGACTAATGAGAACTAAGCTTCCACTTTTTTGGGTCAAAGTATTCTACTATGAGTACTGGCCATTCTGGTTTTTCTTTCTGCCCATGGTACCCTATTGGCTGTACCTGGCAATGAAAGCCAGGTCTTTGACCTACTTTACTGCGGCTAATCCAGGCATTGAACACAGCGGTGTATTTGGTGAATCTAAGATTGATATTCTTAAGAAGATCGATCCACAGTTCTTACCGAAGACACTCCACTTCAAAGCCTCAGAAGATTGGTTGAAAGTGCTAGAGGCAATAGAAACTCATGGTTTCACCTTTCCCATAATTGCTAAACCAAATGTTGGGGAAAGAGGTAGTCAGGTTGAAAAGATTGAGGATGAAGCAGCTTTAAGGAAGTACATGGAAGCTAATCCGGTAGACTTTCTGGTTCAGCAATTCATCGGCTATTCCTTGGAGCTTGGCGTACTTTACTACCGAATTCCTGGGACAGAAAAGAGAGGCATCTCTTCCATAGTGATGAAAGAGTTTCTCACTGTTACGGGAGATGGAAAGTCTAGTATTAGGCAACTCCTTCAGAAAAATGAGCGATACCATCTCCAGATTAAAAGCTTAGAGAAAAAGTTAGGTGTTAAAATGGAAGAGGTTCTTCCTTCTGGCCAAAGCGAATTACTTCAGCCTATTGGTAACCACTGTTTGGGAACCAAGTTTGTAAGCGGACAGCATCTAATTAATGAGCAGACAGTTGAGGTGTTTCATCAGATAGCCTCTAAAATTGAAGGTTTCAACTTTGGCCGATTCGACCTAAAAGTGAGCTCACCAGAAGATTTAATGAATGGAAAGAATATAAAAATCATGGAGCTGAACGGAGTTACTTCCGAAGCAGGCCATATCTATGATCCGAAGTTCAATCTTCTTCAAGCTTACAGAGATGTGGCTAAAACCATGAAAGTGATGTTTGAGGTGAGTCAGCAAAGCAGAAAGCTCGGAGCAAAAGTTACACCTGCTGGTGAAATGATTCGATTGATTAGAAGTCATTTTTCGAGCAAGCCTAATGTAACTAAATCACCCACTACTAACCTAAGTTTGCCAAATGCTTTGGATGGTATTTAGTAGTTTGCTGTTAGCAACACTCATTAGTTTTGCAGGTTCTGTGCAACTAGGGCCAGTAAACTTTGGTACCATTCATACCGCACTCAATAAGAATAAGAAGTCTGCCATACGATTTGGTTTCGGAGGTAGCCTACCTGAATTGCTCTACTGTGGCCTGGCGTTTGCCAGCGCCAATTTGCTAGACCAGTTTGAAGGCTTTCAAAACACTCTGAAATATTTGACAATTGGGGTACTGCTGATTTTCGGCACCTTTCTGATTTTTCAGAAAAGCTCTTCCACTAATTCTAAACTAAACATGAAAAGTGGTAATGAAGTATGGCTAGGGCTTACATTCGGACTTTTAAATCCACAACTATATCCGTTTTGGTTATTTGTAATTACAAACCTTAAAACGAATCAATTACTCACTTCAGACCATTGGCTGGTTCAGTCGGCATTTGTGTTTGGAGCGGCACTTGGTGCCTTTCTTTTGCAGTATCTCGTAGCAGAATTCACCTCTAGAAAGAGGGAGTTCATTTACATGAGATTAACAAAAAACTATAATCAAATATTGGGTGCAATCATTATTGCTATTGCCCTGATACAACTTTTAATGAATCTGTAGTATGCAAAAGGAAATGAAATATTGGTATCTGAAAAACTTCGATTTGTTTTCAGACCTCAGCAAAGATCAAATCAATGACCTTTCGAGTATTGCCCGTTTTGTGCGAATGAAAAAAGGTCAGGCCATTTACTTTAACAATGAGCCAAGTAAGAAGCTATATTTCCTCATTAACGGAAAGGTAAAAATTAGTGAGATTGATGGTTTCGGAAACGAACTGATCAAAAGTATTGTGCTTGGAGGAGACCATTTCGGTGAAATTTCTAATGCTGCTTATAAACAAACTCAAGAGTTTGCAGAGATACTTTCCAGCGAAGTAATTGTTTGCATCTTCAATCAAGACGAGTTTGAAGTTCTAATGCAGAAACACCCTGTTTTGGCACTTTCGTTTGCCAGAAGAATGGCCGAAAAACTGAGAGGGCTAGAGACCAGATACACCAACTTGGTTTTTAAAGACGTAAAGGCCAGACTTAAATCTTTCATTTTCGATTGGGCCAATAAAGAGGGCAAGCAAGACGAAGCCGGTCTTGTAATTAAGAACTATCTAACCCACGGAGAGATTGCCAACATCATTAGTTCTTCACGGCAAACGGTTACCACACTTATTAATGAATTGAAGGAGGAAGGTGTAATTGTGTATTCGCGCAAAATCATCACCATTCCAAATATTCATGCTTTTGCAGCCTAAGTTTTAGATTTCTTTGGTGTTGATGCAACCTGTAGAAGTGAACCCATGTCTCTCTTCTAGGTCATAAAAACTCAATACCATGAAATACTTATTCACTTTTTTCTGCTTAGTAGCAGCATTATCACTTTCGGCACAAGACACAGAGACTAGAAGCTTAAGGAGTTTCGATGAAATTTCTGTGGCACAAGGCATAGATCTTATTGCTGAAAAAGGCTCTGAAAACTCTATTAGTCTGGAAGTATCACGCATCGATTTAGAAGATGTAATTACTGAGGTGAGAGGAGATAAATTGTACGTAAAACTCTCTAGGGGCAACCACAGAAGTAATAGAGTAAGAGCAAAACTAACCTACACCGATGAAATAGAAGAAATTCACGTTTCTACCGGTGCCGAAGCAGATTTTAGGTCTGAAATTAAAGTGACAGACCTGAAGGTAACTACTTCAACTTCCGGAACGGTGTATCTTAAAACTGAGGCTAAGTCAGTTGATTTAGGAGCTACCACTTCAGGGAGAATTAAAATTCAAGGAACCACTGAAGAAGTCGATGTTTCTGCCTCTACTGGAGGAAGCATTGATGCCATGGACTTAACAGCTAACGATGCTTACGCAAGGGCCAATACCGGTGCAGATATTAGGTTGAATGCTGAAGAGAGATTGAGAGCTAGCGCGGGTACTGGCGGTTCGGTACGCTACAGTGGCAAACCAAGAACGGATGTTAGAACCAACACAGGAGGAAGCGTTAGACGCGGAGGATAATTAGCAATTATGAAGCAGCCATACTGAAAATAGATTAGTATTTTCAGTTTTTAAACGCTTCAGATATGAATAGAAAAGTACTATTTGGAGCCCTTATCGGGCTCTTTTTATTGGCTCCCTCTCTTCAAGCTCAAGACGATATTGCCGAAATAAAGAAAACCATCACCACCATGTTCGATGGTATGAGAGCCGGAGATTCCTCTATGGTTCATTCGGTAATGAAAGACGATGTGATCTTTCAGCGAGTCACTCAAAACAGAGAAGGCAAAGCCGTTGTACAAACCAGCAGCTTCCAAAACTTCCTTAACGCAGTTGGCACTCCTCATGACAAGGTTTGGGACGAGCAAATTGAATTCGGAACAATATCTATAGATGGAGATTTGGCTTCTGCTTGGACTCCCTTCAAATTCTACTTGGGCGGAGTGTTTTCGCACTGCGGTGTCAATTCCTTCAAGCTTTACCGTACAGAAAATGGCTGGAAGATATTCCATTTGGTAGACACCAGCCGGAAAGATAATTGCGCCATGAACTAAAATGAAAAACCCCGACTCGAGGTCAGGGTTTTGCAAGCAAAGAGTTAGGTTTCATCCATTTTTTAAAGACACTGAGTTGGATGATTGCTCAGCACCTTGTTTCATTAAATTCAGGGTCAAAGCTAATGAGGCATTCGACTTAAAAAAACTATTTTTAAAGAATCTTGGATTATAAGGAAAAGAAAAGAGCCGCTTAAAAACGGCTCTTTTCATTTGTTAATATTGAACAGAACAAAATCAAGGATTCTGAACTAGCTCTTTATTTACGTTCATAGCGCTGATTGGCAATAAGAACTGCCATTCTGGAGAACCAGCCGGAACCTCTGTAATTCTTGCCTGAGTTAAGCTAAAGCTTCCTCTCTGAGGTCTGAATAATGGTAGGTCTAAACGCTTTAGATCTAAAAAGTTGAAACCTTCTCCCCACAACTCAATTCTTCTTTGTACCAAAATTTCATTGAGAAGTGCTGCACCAGAATTTAAGCTTATTAAGGCATTCGGATCTCTTTGAGAAACTAAGCTGAATAATGCTGTTCTAGCTGCTAAATCGTTGCCCAGGTGAGCATTTGCTTCTGCTTCTATTAAGATCATTTCATCTGCTCTCATCAGTACAACGTCACCATCGCCAATAGTTCCAGAAGGAAGTGCCTCGAACTTCACGTTCATGTACGGATATTTGGCAAAGTTGCTTGGAATATCTATTGCAGCCATCTCTGCAGGAGTAACTGCCCAAAGACCTTTTCTAACGTCAGTGTCAGCAATAAGATCATACAAATCTGCATTGATACACTTAGGGTCGTTTCTGATGTGAGACGAGCTGTAGTTATAAGACATATAGGCAAAGAATGACGCAAAATACTCACCTTGATCTGGAATAACATGGCTGGCCCAAATCCAAGAAGGAGTATCTTGGCTATTGAATCCGTTGGTCATTTGTGCGCTGGTTGTAGCGCTAAAGCCTTGTCTGGCAGCTTGAGCATAGGTAATGGCATTGGCCCACTCTCCCTTAGTAAGTGCAACTCTTGCTAATACACCATTTACTACATTGGCACTAATCTGCGATTTATCGCTAGCATAAGTTTGTCCAGAAGCAGTAATGTTTTGCAAAGAAGAAGTAAGGTCTGTCTGAATTTGAGCATAAACCTCTTCTACTGTAGATCTAGCTTTAGAAGTACCAATACTATTAAGGTCGTCTAGGTTAATTACCACACCTAGCTGGGTGTTGTTTTGGCCTGGCACATACCTTTTTCCATAAAGTTGAACAAGGTTGAAGTGACCAAATGCTCTATAGAATAAAGCTTGTCCTTTTATGTTCTGCTTTTCAGATTCATCACCTTCAATAGCATCAATAGAATTGATGATGTTGTTGGCGTTTACAATCATGGTATAGTAATAGTCATAAGTATGACGAACCAAAGAGCCAGAGTTGTTTCTGTGGTCAATCCACTGATACGCACTAATGAACCAACCACTACCTCTTTGCGGGTTTACTACATCGCTACCAAGAAAGTCGTAATTGATCATGAAGTTGCCATAGCCAGCCCTTTCACCTTGAGAAGCGCCAGGCATGCTATACATATGTCTGTGCATTCCCTCTAGAGCTGCTCTTTGGTTTTCTATGGTGCCCAATACCTGATCGGCTGCTTGCTGATCAGTAGGGAAGGTGTCTAAATAATCTTCGGCACAAGCACTTACCAGTACTATTGCCAAGAGCATTATAATTCTTGAAATGTATTTCATTGTCTTAGTTTTAGAAGTTTAGGTTAACACCCAAAGTCATGATTCTAGATGGAGGGTAAAGCCCAACATCTTGTGTACCGTTGAATGTTTCTAGCGGGTTCATACCTTTTCTAGCGCTAACGAAGAATAGGTTTTCGGCCGATACGTACATTCTTAGGTTTGAAATACCAAGTGATTGAAGAGATGCCTTATCGAAAGTATAACCAAGGTTAATGTTTCTCAGGTTAAGGAAAGAAGCATCAGTTAACCATCTGTCTGATGTGGCAACAATGTTTACATCATTGTTTACAGATACTTTAGGTACATCAGTGATATCGCCTGGTTGTTTCCATCTGTTGGCAATGTCTATATGAACTGCTGCACCGTCATCTGTACTCATTAAGCTCTGATAGTTGGTATCATATATTTTGCCACCAATGCTATAGGCAAAGAGAACAGATAAATCGAAGCCTTTGAATGAGAAGTTGTTAGTGAATGCACCATACAAGTCAGGAATTGAAGATCCGTTATAGGCAAAAAGCGCATTGTTTTGCTTATTGGTAAGCTGAACACCATCGATAGTAGTAAAAAGGTTGGCTGGTGTTTCTTCAGAAGCTGGGTCATACACATAAAGCGGCTCTCCAGTTGCAGGGTCTACACCCCACCAATCTCTCAGCCAGAAGTCATAGATAGATCTGCCTTCAAGCAATTTTTTCGAACCGCTAATAATACCGTTTTCTCTAGAGTCTTCCGGAAGCTTAGTGATCTCATTGGAGAACATAGTACCGTTTAAGCCAAAGTTCCACTCAAAGCCATTGGTGTTAGATCTTACAATGTCTACGTTCACATCGAACTCAAGACCTTTGTTTACCATTTTACCAATGTTTCTGTTTTGAGAAGTGTAACCAGACTCACGAGCAATTGGCACTGAGAACAATAGGTTGTCTGAGTAACGGTTAAAGTACTCAACAGTACCTCTTACTCTATCCAATACTTCAAAGTCTACAGCAAAGTCTACAGAAGTGTTTTTCTCCCATAATAAATCGCCATTACCCACATTGTAGCTAAAGAAACCAGCATTGTTTGCGTTGTTTCTACCAGCAGAATAGAGTGTTTGAGAAGGATAGTATCCACCAACGTTGTCATTACCTGTTTGGCCATAAGAAGCTCTAACTTTTAATTCGTTAAGCCAACCGAAGCTGTTTAGGAAGTCTTCTTCAGAAACTCTCCAGCTACCACCAACAGACCAGAAGTTACCCCATCTTACATCTCTAGCAAACCTTGAAGTACCATCTCTTCTGAAAGAAACAGAAGCATAGTATTTTTCATTATGAGCGTAGTTTATTCTAGAGAAGAAACCCTCAGTTCTGTATTTATCAATTTGAGAGCTTACAGAAGCAATGGTGGTATAGTTATCTAGTACAGGGTTGTCTAGAACAATGTACCCAGTTTTAGCTGCACTAAAATCGTTTATCTTTTCTCCGTAATTCTCATGTCCCACAAGAATGTCGAAAGAGTTAGCTGCACCAATATCAAACGAGTAGTTGATTAGCTGGTTGAAGTTGGTAGTAATATCGAAGTTGGCACTTTTTGTTGCTCTACCTTCAGGAATATAGTCTCCAACATATGGGTTGCCATAGAACTGACCGTTAAATGTACCAATATCAACACTACCACTAATTTTAATACTTAAGTTTTCAATTGGAGTAAAATCTGCGAAACCAACAGTTCTGAAGAACAAGCTCTCATTGTAGTTGCTGTTTAGCAACATTTCTTCAGGAGCATGACGACCCGAAGTGTTGTTTGGTCTTCTTGGAATGCCAAAGCGAGCATCACCTCTGTCAAAGGCTCTTGAGCCTGTTAATGGGTCAATTATGTATTCTCCGTTGGAATCTATAGCATAAACAGGGAAGATAGGGCCCATTCTTCTTGCATTATAGAAAGCGTTAGCGAAGCCAGACCCGCCACTGGTAACGGTGTTCTGAAGTCTTACGTCTCCAGAGTTGTTCATGCCAATTTTCAACCAATCTAGCACTTTAACATCAATATTGGTTCTTAGGGTATATCTCTCAAAGTCTGAGTTTTTGAATACACCTTTCTCGTCTAGGTAGCCTATTGATGCGTAGTAGTTTACTTTTTCTGTGGCACCTTGAGCGCTGAAGTTATACTCTTGTCTGTAGCCTAGCCTTTCAATTGGGCTGAACCAATCCAGGTCATCTTCAGAATATCTGATAGAAGCATTAGGGTTAATAGAACCATCTGTTCCAATAATTGCATTGTCTGCAACATTGGTAGCGTTGTAGAACAAGAAAGGAATTAGGCCATTAGTAGACTCTGTTGCTGCTTGTTCAGGAGTACGGCCTTGAACTATTAGGTCGTTTCTTCTTGCCTCCCAATAAGTTTGGTAGTAATCTAGAGGTGCTTGTCTATCATATTCTTGAATTCCTCTGGCTGTAATTCCCTGCTTAGTTGAGAAAGAGAATTTTGGAGGAGCACCTTTTTTACCTTGTTTGGTGGTGATGATTACCACACCGTTTGCTGCTCTTGCACCATAAAGTGAAGTTGAAGCAGCATCTTTCAAAGTAGAGATAGACTCAATATCGTCTGGGCTTATCCTGTTGATGTTTCCGCTGAAAGGCACACCATCTACTACAAAGAGAGGGTTGTTGCTACCATTTATTGAACCGATACCTCTGAGCCTAATAGCTGGGTTATCTCCAGGCTGACCTGTTGAGGTGGTTACCTGAATACCCGGAGCAGAACCACCAAGAGCAGAAATAGGGCTAGTTACTGGCCTTTCTTTAATCTTTTCTTCAGTGAGTTGTGACACAGAGCCGGTAATGCTTTTGGTGTCTTGTGTACCATAAGCCACAACAACTACCTCTCCAGCATCTACAACATCTGGTACCATAGAGATATTTATTGTGGTTCGGTTGTTCACCGTTTCTTCAATGGTCCTGTATCCTAAGAATCGGAAAACAAGCACATCGGTGTTAGAGCTAACGCTGACCGTATAACGGCCTTCTTCAGTGGAGATCATACCATTAGTAGTGCCCTTAACAGAAACACTTACACCTGGCAATGCTGCACCGAACTCATCAAGAACAGTACCTGAGATGGTACGGTCTTGCCCCATCAAACTACCGCCTAGCAGTAGCAAAATGAAAGAAGCTAAAAGCTTAGTTTTAAGCATTACAGTTAGTTTAATATTGCCTTTAGACAACCAACTCAAATCACATATACAAGAATGTACACATATGGCTATTAGGTGTTACAGATGGTAAAAAGTGTTGTATGATTGGAAGAATTATTTGAAGTGATAGAAGAAGTTTAGAGGGCGAGACTTTATCTGCTGCTTGGCAAAATTCACTTCGTGCTTATTGTTAAATTCTGACTATTTTAGCGATACATTCACTATGTATGATTAAGAGAATCATTCAGTACATTTACACAGGCTGGTGCGCCATTGCTTTCGTAGTTCCTATGCTGGTTTTTGCCTTGCCAATGGTTATTCCCATTGTCATTTCGCGGAAGCTAGACAACATCACCTACTTCTTTATTCGTGTGTGGGTTTACATTTTCAGCCTACTTACTGGTATTTGGTTTATCGGTCACAATAAAAAAGTGGTAGACAGAAAGAAGTCATACATTTTTGTAATTAATCATACCTCTTTTTTAGATGCGCCTGCCATTCCCATTGCTATCCCTAGTAGTCTAGTAGCCTTGGGTAAAAAAGAGCTTTCAAAAATCCCAGTGTTTGGATGGATAACAGGCAGATTTGCCGTTTGGGTAGATAGGTCAGATACCGAAAGTAGAAAAGAAGGGAGCAAAAGATTGAAGGAGTTGCTTTCTGGTGGAACATCCGTTTTGGTAGCTCCAGAAGGAACTAGAAATAACACAGATGATCCTTTACTTCCTTTTCGCTACGGCCCATTTAGATTGGCCATAGAATCACAGATTCCAATTATTCCGGTAATCATTCATGATGCGGGTAAACTGATGAAAAGAGGAAGCCTTTTGCTAAACCCGGGAGTGGTTCATTGTTACTGTTTGCCAGAAATTTCTGTTGAAGGACTAACAGACAGTGACTTAGACCAGCTAACTCAGAGCACATACGAGCTCATGAAAAATAAAATCATTGAGCTAGACAAAGGCTAAGTAGTTTTGGCACTATTTTCGTCAAGTCAATCCCAAAACCAAACATTAGAGCTTATGAACACTTTTTACAAACAACTATTATTTGGGTTCATGGCGTTGATATTAGTAGGCTGCGCCACAGGGAAAAACGCCTTCGATAAGGGCGATTATGAAACCGCTTTAGATAGGGCTGTCAACAGACTTCAGTCTAACCCATCTAACAAAAAGGCGCAAGACGTTCTAATTGACGGTTATCGAGTAGCTTCTCAATATCATCTGAAGAGAATTCAGCAAATGAACAGAAGCTCAGACTCCTTTAAGTATGAGTCTATCTACAATGAATATGCTGCTTTGAACAGGTATTACAGAGATATTCAAAGGTGCCCTGCCTGTTTAGACTTAGTAAATCCAAAGGAGTATCTGCAAGAACAAGAAGCTGCGGCTCAAAATGCTGCAGAGGTTCAAGTTTCTCTAGGAGAAAGTGCTTTAAGTACCAATACTATTGAAGGCGGAAGACAGGCTTTTGGTCACTTCCAATCTGCTTTGCGCTACAGTAACAATCTGCCAGGAATAGACAGTCTATTAACTGACGCAAGAAATATGGGAACTGTGCGAGTTTTGGTTGAGCCAATACCGGTTCACTCAAGAAGCTTAGAGCTTACCAATGAGTACTTTGCCAATAGAATGTTTGAGTTCTTAGATGGCTTTAGCAGAGATAGATTCGTTCAGTTTTACTCTCAGGGCGATATGGAAGCTTATGACATAAGTCCAGACCATATTTTGAGCATGGAATTCGATGACTTTGTTTTGGGGCAAACCAGAATAGAATCGAAGACTAAGGAGATAAAACGAGACAGCGTAGTGGTAGGTCAGTTCAAAGATAAGGAAGGCGTATCGCACGATGTATATGGAACGGTTAAGGCCGACTTCACTACTTATAGAAAGACCTTAGCCTCTACGGGCATGCTAAACTTTGAGATCAGAGATGCCTATAGCAACCAAGTACTGGCTCAAAGAAAGCTGGGAGGCGAGGACATCTGGCAGTATGAGTGGGCATCGTTCAATGGCGATGAGCGTGCTCTCACTAAAGATGAAATAAGAATGTCTAAGCAGAAGGAGATTCCACCTCCAAGTCCGCAAGAGTTGTTTGCAGCGTTCATAGATCGGGTTTACGATCAGGCATTCACACAAGTTAGAACACTCTACAGAGATACAAGATTTTAGTTTAAGGCTCCTTCGGGAGCCTTTTTAGCTACAACCGTGAAATACCTTTTCTCATTTAAGAGACTCTCCCTCTGTCTTTTGTTTGTTCCTTTATCCAACGCATAGCTCTTTCCTCATCTTGTTCTATCGCCATTTCTACGGCTTGTTTCGCTATTTCTAGTAAATGCTCGCTTTGTTTTTTACGGTTGAAGCTTTCCTCTACCAAATCTGCTATTTGTTGTTGTTTGTCTTGGTCGATAATTGGGATAACCAAAGTTTTGATGGAGGTTTGAGTTATTAAGGGTTGTACAGACCCTCCAGCTAGTTTTTCAAGTAATAACTGGTAAGGTTGTGATGAAAAAAGGATAGAATAAACATATGGATTGAGATCATCAACCAACTTAAAACAAAGTATATTATCTGAATACACTGAATTGACTAAAGACTCATTAATAACCCCAAATAGACCGATAGTTCCAACCCTTGATGTCAACACTTCATTGAGATTCGCACTACATTGAAATTTTGTCGAGTCTACTGAATAGTTCTCGTCTGGAATTATTTCTCCTTTCGAAATATTAGTGTTTCTGAGATAATATGATGAACCCTTTGATTTAGAAATGTATGAATCAGAATATTCTCCGGTTTTGATGTAATCAATTTGATTACCTAATGTTGAGTATCCGTTTTTATACGAAATAATCTGATTTTCAACATCATCATACTTCACCTGATAATACTCTGCATCCAAACGCCCAGAGCTATCAAAGGACTCTGAAAAGTTTTTGACGTTTACAGGTTCTTGACTGGGTTGGAAATCGGCTAGGTTGAGTTCTTGGAGTAGGAGTTGTTCGGCTTGGGTGTAGGCCGATTTTGAATCAATCAAAAGCTCAAATGCCTTATCAAAGCATTCTTTTAAGTTCTCTTGAAAAGGTTTAGAGAGAAGAGGTATTTCAATTTCTTTTACCTCTTCAGGGTTTACATTTGTTTGATTAATGGATTGTCTAGCTCTCCTCTTAATGTCCCAAACTCCTTGTTTACTATTTAAAAAAGCAGAAAGATATTCTGGAAAGATCAAATCTTCATTCGGTATAAACCTTACAAGATATGATGCAAACACAAAGTCTCGATTGTCCAGCTTTTTATATAAACCTGTCCGCCCAACCCATTCAAATGAATTAGTCCTATTAAAAACTACATCCCGATCATTTAAAGTGAATGTTTTGAGCTCATTTTTTGAAATATCAGCGAATTTTGACACTTCCATATCACAGAGCATGTTATGGATTTCATTCATTCTGTAAATTGGATACCCCACTCCATCTTCATTCATGGCAATGGAAACACCATATTGAGCTTTTTTTATTATGTTACCGATCTTTTCATATTTGAGTTTTGAATTTTTAGCAGGCTCTTTTGTATAAAATTGACTATCAATTCTAAAGTCTTTGTTTAAATATGTTGAGCTAAAATCTTTTTCTTTTATCTCTAGCCCTTCTAACAAATCCCTGTATCGGGACTCATTAAAAGGGCTTAGGGCTTTCCCACAAACGAGAGTTTCTCTTTTTTAGCAAATTCCAGAAATGCTTCTGCTATGCCGTCTTTGGTGAGTCCGTCATGGTTAAAGAGGTCGTGTTTTACCACAAGGTGTCCGTGTGAGTCAAGTAGGTATTCTTCAAGGTTCGAAGGAGTAGAGTCGTAATTGTCTATGGGTTCTGCCACTTGTTCTGAGCCCTCCAAAAGTTCAGAACTTTTGGAGGGTTGTGCGTTTGGAAAATCTTTTTTTCGCACAAAAATCTTTTCACCACTGTTGTCTTTGCTTGGCTCTTGCATGGTAGCGAAGAAAATCGGGTAATCTTCTACTTTAGGGCAAAGTTCATCATCCCATTTTTGTACAAAAAGCACTGATGTTTTAGTACCTGTATGGGGTTTAAAAACATTGCCATGTAAACCTACCACAGCCAATATTCGGCATCGTTCGGCTATGTAGTCTCTAATGGCTTTGTCGGAGCTGTTATTGAATCGTCCCTGAGGTAGTACCACCGCCATACGGCCTCCAGGTTTTAAGAAATCCAGGTTGCGCTCAATAAAGAGAATGTCTCGCCCTACTTTGGTTTGGTACTTGCCGTTGGGCTTTTTACCTAAATCGTATTTCGCAAGAATTCTACTTTCCTTGATGTCGCCTGCAAATGGAGGGTTTGCCATCAGCACATCAAATTGAAAATCACGACATTCGTAAATCTCTTTTTCCTTTACATAAATTTTACCGTTTCGTTCCTCTTCAATTGTTACTGTTTTCGGTTTCGGATTAGCTAGGTGCTTACGCAAATTCTTCCAACCGTTACCGTAGACATCATACCAATCCTTGTCATTGTAGTTGTTGTCCCATCGGTCATAGTCCAAGGTATTCATATGGAGCACGTTAGTTTGTCCGTCACCAGCAATCAAGTTGAGCGTTCTGGCTACACGTACCGCCTTTTCGTCAAAGTCTATAGCAAAAACTTTGTTTTGTACATAGTCTGTCTGCTCTGGTAGTTTCTCTTCTGCAGTAAATAAATGGCTCTTAGATAAGCCTTTCGCCTTCAGCTGTTTTTCCCAAACATGAAAGATAGAGTGTACCGGAAAACCACAGCTACCAGCGGCTGTGTCAATAACTGTTTCATCAGCTTTAGGATCCATCATTTTTACACACATGTCAATCACAAAACGAGGCGTAAAATACTGTCCCTTTTCACCTTTACTATCCTTGTTGATGAGGTATTCAAAGGCTTCGTCTACTACGTCTAGATTAGAATTAAAAAGCTTAATTTTTTCCAATGATGAAACACAAATAGCTAAGTGAGATGGTGTGAGCGTTATTTTTGAGCTTTCTGTAAACACCCCTTCCCATTTCTCTTTGGCTTTTTCAAAAAGCGCTTGCATCTTTTGCTTTAGCTCTGTTTCGGTTTCGCCATAGTTTCTGAATTCAAGGTATCTGGATTTGTTACGAGTGCTTTCAAGTTCGTCATAGAGTTTAGTGAAGATGAGCTGAAAAATCTCTTCGAAGACATCGACTCCTGCATTGGCAAGAACCTCATCTTCCATCTCCTTTACTTGGTCTTTAAGTGATTTACGCTCTTTAGAAAGTTTATCATTCTCAATTAAATCGTCAATCGTCCAACGTTCCGTTAAGATGTCAGTTAGCTTTTCAGTAGCTTTTGGAATATCCGGAATATCCTTGAAGTAATTTGGGTCTCTTCGGTTGTAATAAGAAATGGACTCTCCATTACTCCATATTCCAATTGGAGCACCAGTAGCGTTACAATAAGACTTCAATTGCTCTTTACCGTCTTTCAACTTTGGCTTCTTCAGCTCTACCATTATAAAGACAGCTCTAGCATCTTGCTTATCGAAAACAACTATGTCTGCGCGTTTCTTTTCTCTACCAAAGCTTACAGCATATTCAATTTCCATTCGCTCATAGGAATAACCATACTCTTCATGCAGCACCATGAGATAGAGTTGCCTTACTGCTTCTTCTGGCTTAAGCTGAACTTCCTTTCTTCTTACTAGGCAAGTGATAAAGGGAACAAGTTTGCCTCTAGTCTCTCTTAAAGTGATGGACTCTTCAAGTTTCGAAATCTGTGAATCTGAGAATTGAGTGAGTTTGTAATTTGAGTCCTTTAAAATTTGAGCTAATGTTGGTTGCTTGGCTATTTCCATCGTAGAACTTTTCTAAAGTCACAAGTTAATGCTAGCGGTATGAATTTTCATACTTATTTATGAAAAGGGCTCAAGCATTGGTGATTACATGATCTATCTTGAACAAGTAGATAAATAATTGGTTTCTTAACAGTACTTTAACTGTTAATAATGAAAAGTAGATTTTGGCCTGTTTTGAACTTATTGGTTGTTTTCGCCACCATTTTTCTTTCCTACTACTCCAATACGGGAGCCATAAACGGAAATACAATGGGGAGCTTGAGCAATGAGTATGATAACTATTTTACCCCAGCGGGTTATGCCTTTTCTATTTGGGGACTCATTTACATAGGCCTAATCGGAAATGCCATTTACCTGCTCAGAAACACAGATAAGCCAACCACAAAAACTCAGGCCACAGGACTTACTGTTGCAAACCTTGCTAATTGTACTTGGGTGTTTTTATGGCTTTATGAATACACAGCTTTAAGCACTCTTGCTATGTCTGTAATTCTTATTGCTCTAATATCATTGACTGTTCAATTGCGAATCGGATTTCAAAAGCAATCGCTGTGGGTTTGGTGGTCAATCTCCATTTATGCTGGCTGGATTACAGTGGCCATTGCTGCCAATATTACGGCCTACCTCTCAAAGATTGGTTGGAATGAAATACTTTCTGAACCTAACTGGGCATTGACGTTGATAGTCATTACTACGCTCATTTTCACTTTTCTGATTTTAAAGCGAAGACTAGCCTATGCTGGCTACGTAGGTGTTTGGGCATTGGTGGCCATAGCCATGAAGCAATGGGGAGAACAAACAACAATACAATGGTTGGCCATTGCCTGTGCTGTACTGTTGTTTGTTCAGTCAGTCTATAAAGACTATGAATATAGAACTAAGGTACTGGCTTAGTTATTCGTCATTGCATTTAGCAGATCGTGACGCGTAAGAATATGCACTTCGTTTTGCTCATCACGAACCAATACTGCAGGATTGTCTTTAGTGATCACAGAAGAAAGAACATCTAACGTATTATCTGGTGAAACAAACTGGAATGACGGATCCATCACCTCAGAAACTGGCTTAGTTTTCAGGTCCGCATCTTCAATCATTTGAGCCAAAAGCTTGGAGTCAATAAGACTACCAACAAACTCTTTTCCGTTGGTTACCGGAAGCTGAGAAATAGAGTTGCTAGTCATAAGTTTAATAGCCTCGCCAACAGTAGCGGTTTGCTCAATGGTAGTAAGTTTACCATTTCCGTTCTGATGCTGAATTACATCTGCTGCAGAATCGAAGCTTCTGTTTTCAACAAAACCACGAGCTTTCATCCAATCGTCATTGTAGATTTTGCCTAAGTAACGAGTTCCGTGGTCAGGTAAGATAATTACCATTACATCATCCTCTTTCAGGTTCTCTTTGGCGTATTCTAAAGCACCTGCAACGGCAGAACCACAAGACCATCCGCAGAACATTCCCTCTTCACGCGCCAATCTTCTTGTCATAATAGCACCGTCTTTATCGGTTACTTTCACAAAGTGATCAATCATGTCGAAGTCTACGTTTTTTGGTAGAATGTCTTCACCAATGCCTTCGGTTAAGTAAGGATAGATCTCCTTTTCATCGAAAATACCAGTCTCTTTGTACTTCTTGAAAACTGATCCGTAAGTATCAATTCCTACAGAAACAATATCTGCATTTTGCTCTTTTAGGTATTTGGCTGTTCCACACATAGAACCACCTGTTCCAACACCGGCAGCCCAGTGTGTAATTTTGCCTTCTGTATCTCTCCAAATTTCAGGGCCAGTAGTTTCGTAGTGTGCCTGAGCATTTGAAGTATTGTCGTACTGGTTCGGGTAGAACGAGTTGGGAATATCTTGATTCAGCTTTTTAGCTACTGAGTAGTAAGAGCGCGGATCGTCTGGCTCAACATTAGTCGGGCAAACAATTACTTCTGCACCTACCGCCTTTAGAATATCAATCTTCTCTTGCGATTGTTTATCGGCTAAAGTGAATATGCACTTGTATCCTTTTGAAATTGCAGCTAGTGCAAGGCCCATTCCTGTGTTTCCAGAAGTACCTTCAATAATGGTTCCGCCTGGCTTAAGGAGCCCAGCCGCCTCAGCGTCTTCAACCATTTTTAACGCCATTCTGTCTTTCATGGAGTTACCTGGGTTAAAGTATTCTACCTTAACCAAAATAGTACCCGGAATGCCTTTATTTACAGAATTGAGCTTAACCAAAGGAGTATCGCCAATGGTTTCAATGATTGAATTATAGTATTTCATTTTTCCTTTTCTATTATAATTGGTGCAAAGCTAACTTTTCTTCGCTTGCTTGTAAAATCAAGTATTTGTTAAGCTATAAATCGTTAGACCTTAAGAACATATTCACCCTGCTGGTGTAGCGCTCTTTGTATTCAGGTCTTGTGTAAATCTGTACGTGATCACAGTCTTTGAATAACACTGGGTACACATTCATTTCTCCTTCTATTTCTTTCTCCAAAATTGGCGCTGGTGTCATGGCATCTGTATCGCTATATAAGATTAGCGTTGGCAACTTATTGTTCGAAAGCAAATAGGAGAATTTCATTTTGTCGCTCCAACCTTCAACTTCTTTATCGAAGCTACCCCATGCAAGGTTAAAGATGAAGTCAGGAATGCCCATTTCTTTTCCTGCCAAGCGAGAGGTTTCTTTAACATTACTCAAAGGACTGTCCAAAATAAGCTTGTGAACCTTAAGTCCGTTGTCTTTCTGAAATTGTACCAAATCGGGACGGTTAACTGCGACAGCACTGGCCATTGCCCCCATTGAGAAGCCATAAAGCACGAAATCAGTCTGTTCGAACCGCTCGTTTAGCATCTTCATACTGCCTACTATATCTTCAGCAAACTCATAACCCAAGGCTGTTTTGGCTTCTTCCGATTTGCCAGAGTTTCTTAAATCAGGAATGAAGATATTGTACAATGAATCTAAACCTTGCTCTTTCACCAAAGCCAAGTATTTCATGGTTTTCAATCGGTTAGATGTTCTACCATGGTTAATCATTAAGGTCTGTTTAATGCCTTCTTTGCTGGCAGGAACGTACCATCCGTTTAGAGCCAAACCATCAGTTAAAGTTTCATAGTCTATCTCCTCATAATTTGGGAAACCATAATCGGCAGGGTTTCTATTAGAGCCAATTCCATAATTCTCAACCATTTCTGGGTTGCTAGTAACATACTCAAAAGTATAACGATCGTAATCTGTAATTAGGCTTACGAACTTAGGAATGGCTAGAAAATAGAAAGCGAGGACTATCAGCACTATGCTGATGGCCAGAATTCGAAGAAACTTTTTCATATGAGCTTATTTAGAAACTGAAGCTAAAAGGTAAAGAACAGCCATTCTTACAGCCACACCATTTTCTACCTGATCTAAGATGATGGCATGGTCGGAGTCGGCAACATCACTGCTTAATTCTACCCCTCGGTTTATTGGCCCAGGGTGCATGATGGTAATCTCTTTGTTAAGCGAATCGAGGAGCTTTTTGTTCACTCCATAGTACAGTGAGTACTCCCTTAAAGATGGGAAGTATTTGATATGTTGTCTCTCTAGCTGAATTCGAAGAATGTTGGCTACATCGCACCACTCTAGTGCTTTACGAACGTCTAGTTCAACCTTAATTCCTAGCGTATCGATGTATTTTGGCAAAAGGGTAATTGGTCCACAAACCATTACTTCGGCACCAAGTTTTTGAAGGGCAAAGATGTTGGAAAGCGCTACTCTTGAGTGAAGGATATCACCAATAATTGCCACTTTTTTACCTTCAACATTTCCTAACTTCTCTCTGATTGAAAAGGTATCTAGTAAAGCTTGAGTAGGGTGTTCGTGAGTGCCATCACCAGCATTGACAATGTTGGCGTCTATATGCTTTGAAAGAAAATGCGGTGCTCCCGGGCTAGAGTGGCGCATTACAATCATATCTACTTTCATAGATAGAATGTTATTAACCGTATCGAGGAGGGTTTCTCCTTTTTTAACGGAACTGCTACTGCTAGAAAAGTTGATTACATCTGCAGAAAGCCTTTTTTCAGCAAGCTCAAATGAAAGCTTTGTACGTGTAGAGTTTTCAAAGAAAACGTTGGCGATTGTAATGTCCCTTAAAGAAGGAACCTTCTTTATGGGTCTGTTAATTACATCTTTGAACTCTTCAGCTGTCTGAAAAATGAGCTCTATATCTTCTCTAGAAAGATCTTTTATCCCGAGGAGATGTTTAGTGCTCAATTTATCCATTAGTCTTCCTTATTAATTAGCCACACGTTATCTTCTTCTACACCCTTTTGATGCTTCCATTCAACCAATACCCTTTGGCTTTCTATGGTGTTAACCTGTTTGCCCACATAGTCTGGGAAAATGGGTAAATGACTGGAATACTTTCTTTTTACCAAAACCAATAATTCTACTTTGCTTGGTCTGCCAAAAGCGTGCATTGCATCTAAAGCGGCTCTAACGGTTCTTCCGGTAAAGAAAACATCGTCAATAAGTACTACTTTTTTGTTTTCCACCAAAAAATCGATTTTGGTTTCATTGGCACGAACTGGGTTGTCTCTTCTTCTGAAATCGTCTCTGTAGAAAGTAGCATCCAAGTAGCCGAGTTGAATATTGCTGTTGGTAAGCTCTAACAGTTTTTCTTTAATTCTTTCGGCAAGGAAAATACCTCTGGGCTGAAGACCCAATAATACGGTGTTCTCGAAATTTTGATGATTTTCTATCAGTTGCTGACAGAGACGGCCAATGGTTATGGCTAACTGAGGATGACCTAAAAGAAGCCGCTTTTGCATTTCAGGATACAAATATAAGAAAAGGAATTGCTCGTGGAAGAAGGTGCCTAATTTTAATCTTCGGTTGTGGCTAAGGCTTTAATAGAATTAACAAAAAACACTCTTCTGTTCTTAGCATTTGTGTTACCAGGTTTAATAGTTTGGACTCCATATACTAAGAATCTGTTGTCGTACCAACGGGTTACGCCTTGATACCCCTCCTTTGTAAAATTCACCTTATCACCAGGCTCCATTAGCACCAGTGGTTCTACTGAAGGTTCTTCATCTAGACCGTTTAAGTTGCTTAATCTCAATTCCTCTTTATGATAAAGCGCATAATAGACTTGACTTCCTTTTATTTGAAAAGCTCCAAAGTTATCTAAAACGTCTTCCTTTGATTCGTCTATAGTTGCGCTTCTATCCCATACAAGATTTCCCTTTCTGTCTACCATTATGGCAAAGGCATGAGTAAAATCCCAATTAACCTGCCTTGCCGATTGATTGTAGTTCATTAGATTAGGATCGTTTGTTGATAAGTTTCTTGTGGGAAAGCTATTGCGAAAATGTGGACTCAGCCCTGCCTGATTTCTCATATAGCTTTGTGTGTTCATACTTAATGGTTTAAAAAATTCTCCTACCATTATAAGCCCTTCTGGAGTTTCTATTAATTCGCGAAACAACCCATCGGTCTTATATCTCCAATCTTTCGATTCTTGCCTAGCCTTTAATGCTCGCTTTTTGAGCTTTTCGGCTCTTCGTTCTCCGTTGTGATCTAAAAAAGTATCAAACTCTCCAAAGCTCACATATTTCATACTTTGTTGGCCGGTTCTATCTACATGATTAATAAAGATACCTGAGGGGAATGTTCCTGCTTTGATGGCATATAGGCCAATCACTATTTGTTCTTTATTATAAATGGAAGAAGAAATAGCATTCAGCAGATGATGATCTCTAATGGTTTCTATTTCATAGTCGCGAACGGCATTGCCTCCAAAATCATAGGTATTAATGTTAATCGTTCGATCCTTCTTACTGTCATTCTTTGAAGAAAGCACATTGAAGGTCACACTATCTGCATTAATTCTTACCTCAAGAAGTTCAGAGTTGTTTTGATAAACATTAGATAGCGTTCGAACTTTTTGATTGTCTATATCATATGCAAAAACAGCAGGCCTTTCATCTATATATCCGCCAATTATTGCCGTATTTCTTAATACTTCAAACTCTTGAATCTCCAAGTCTACGATGCTACGAGGTTCAAAAGCTTCCATCTTTCTAGTCTCCTGATCGATTACCACCAGTTTTATCTCTCTAGATACCGATGTGTTTTGGAATAGTAGATAGGTTTTTTTCTGAGCATAATGATATCCCTTAAGAAATAGCTGTCTCTTAACGTCTAGTGTATCTGTCCAATCAAGCTTGAGGTCATTATTCAAATGATGGAAAATAATTGGGTAATCTTTGAGACCAGACTGTATTACTGGTTCAATAATTAGTGCCCCTTGCTCTTCTTTAGAAACTACTATATAATCATCATTATTCCAGTCATGAGGTATTTCATATCTGGCCAGGTGATTTATCTGTGCATTTAGCTCTAAGCCCACCAAGACTAGAAAACATAGAGAGAATAGTTTTTTCATGCCTCAGACATCTTGATAATATAATCGAACTCTTCTTTTTTAACTGGCTGAACAGATAGACGAGAGATCTTCAAAAGAGTCATATCTTTTAAAAACTCTTCTTGCTTTATCTCATCTAGTGAAACTGATTTTTTAAGTTTCTGTTTAGGAGCAAAGTCTACTACTACCCATCTATCATCATCGGTAGTGGGGTCTGGATAGTATTCAGTTACGCATTCGGCAATACCTACAATAGATTTTTCTTTTACGCTATGATAGAAAAACGCTAGATCCCCTTTCTTCATCGCCTTCATATGATTTCTGGCCGCATAGTTCCTAACGCCATCCCAGTGGTCTTTCCCCAGCCTTACCAAATCGTCATAAGAATATTCATTTGGCTCAGATTTTATCAACCAGTAGTTCATAATCACTTATTTTTAACTTTGTAAGGCGTAAGACAATAGTTAGTCTTTCCAGCTATAAAAAGCAAGTTTTATACACTCTCATTAACAAAGCATAGTCAATTGGATAACTCAACAATTCTTAAACAACTCAAACTGCAGGCTGCACTTATGGAGCTTCACGATGAAAACTCTTTCAAGATCAGGGGTTATCAGAACGCAGTCTTCCAACTCGATAAATCTGATTTCGATTTGGTGAACATGAGTTTATCAGATTTAGAAGGTTTACAAGGAATTGGAAAAGGAATTGCCACTACCATTCATGAAATAGCCAACAAAGGGGTATCACAAGCCTTGGAAGAATATTTGGCCACAACACCCGAGGGTATTGTTGAGCTGTTAGACATGAAAGGAATTGGACCGAAAAAGATTAAAGTGCTTTGGAAAGAGCTGGGTATTGAGAGCGGCCACGAATTAAAGGAAGCAGCCAACTCAGGTTTGGTAGCTAAATTGAAAGGCTTTGGTGAAAAGACTCAACAGACCATTATTGATGCGCTAGAGTTTAAAGAAGCTAACGCGAACAAGCTCCATTATGCCGATGCAGAAGTGCTTGCCACAGAGATCATCGAAATCTTAGGAGCATTCAAAAATGCCGAGAAAGCCGAGGTAACCGGAGATATGCGCAGAAAGCTAGAGGTGGCCGATACTATAGAAATTCTAGTGGCTTCCAATGATTTCGATGCTCTGGAAGATGAGTTAAATGATAGTGAAGACTTCAGCCAATTATTAGAACTGAGCGGTCCAGTTATCTGGAGAGGCCTTTTCAAAGAACATAAAATCACTGTTGAGCTCATTCTTTGCAAACCTGAAGACTTTGTGAGAGAGCAGTTTTTGAAAACGGGTAATCAGCTTCATTTGAGCATTCCTATTGCGAACAACAAGTCATTAAGAGATATGGCTTATTTGGAAAAATATAGTTCGGAAGAAGAGCTTTATGCTTCGCTGAATATGGCTTATGTTGAACCAGAAATGAGAGAAGGTGGCTTCGAAATTGAACTAGCCAAAAGCAATAAACTGCCTAAGCTGGTTGAAATGGAAGACCTCAAAGGTATTCTACACAACCACTCCACTTACTCCGATGGAAAACATACGCTGCGGCAAATGGCGGAATACTGCAAAGAGTTGGGCTATGAATACCTAGGCATTTGCGACCATAGCAAATCAGCTTTCTACGCCAATGGACTGGACGAAGAAAGAGTTGCAAAGCAGCATCAAGAAATTGATGAGCTAAACAAAGAGCTTGCACCATTTAAGATTTTCAAAGGGATTGAATCTGATATTCTAAACGATGGAAGCCTAGATTATTCTGATGAGGTTTTAGCCAGCTTCGACTTTATTGTCGCTTCTGTTCACTCGGTGTTGAACATGAACAAACAGAAAGCAACCCAGCGATTATTAACTGCCATAGAAAATCCATATACCACGGTTCTGGGTCACCCAACTGGACGACTTTTATTGAGAAGAGCGGGTTACCCGATAGATCATAAAGCGGTGATAGATCATTGTGCAAAGCATAATGTGGTGATTGAAATTAATGCCAACCCATGGCGGTTAGACTTGGACTGGAGATGGGTGAACTATGCGCTGGAGAAAGGCGTTAAGCTTTCCATTAACCCTGATGCTCACCAAATGGAAGGTTATCATCATATGAAATTTGGTTTATTGACTGGTAGAAAAGGAGGGTTAACAGCCGAGATGACCTTCAATGCTTTGAGCCAAGAAGAGATAGAAAAACATTTTGCTGAGAAAAGAGCGAAAGCTCCTGCGCATGCCTAAAAAAGTACTGATTATCCGTTTTTCCTCCATTGGGGATATAGTGCTCACTACTCCAGTCATCAGAGCTATCAAAACTCAGGTAGACGATGTTGAGGTACACTATGCTACTAAAAAGCAGTATCACTCTGTATTGGAAGCAAACGCCTATATCGACAAGTTTCATTTATTAGATGGTGACCTGAAAGCCCTGATTGAGGACTTGAAAAAGGAGAATTTCGACTTTGTGGTTGACCTTCACAATAACCTCAGAACAAGAAGAATTAAGTCTGGCCTCAGCACTGAATCTGCGGCTTTCCCCAAGCTGAACTGGGAAAAATGGTTGATTGTAAACCTTAAGATTGATAAGCTCCCTAATGTTCATATAGTAGATCGATACCTAGAAGCTGCAGCACCTCTAGGGGTGAAAGTAGATGCTCTGGGCTTGGATTACTTCATTCCAGAAAAAGATGAAGTAGAGAAAGATTGGCTACCCGAAACTCATAGAGGAGAGTTTGTGGCTTTTGCAATTGGTGGTAATCATGAAACCAAGAAGCTTCCATTAGATAGAATGATAGAGCTTTGCGATAAAATCAATAAGCCCATTGTTTTATTAGGTGGAAAGGAAGACGCTGAAAATGGGGAAAAGATTGCCGATTTCTTCGATAGGAAGTATGAAACAGAAGACTTTAAAGAACCATTGAATGAGCTAGGTAAGAAAGCCTTAATCTACAATGGCTGCGGTAAGTTTTCCATCAATCAGAGTGCCTCAATACTCAAACAAGCTTCTTATGTTTTCACTCACGACACGGGAATGATGCACATTGCAGCCGCACTGAAGAAGAACATATTTTCCATTTGGGGAAACACCATTCCCGAGTTTGGCATGTACCCGTACCGAACCAAATTCACAATTCTAGAGAAGAAGGGACTCAGTTGCAGGCCATGTTCTAAGATTGGGTATAAGAAGTGCCCTAAAGGACATTTTAAATGTATGAATGAAATTATCTTCGACTTCTGGCTACCTTAGCGATTATGGCTAGCTCAAAAGTATATCGTCATTCCCGACAACGATCGGGAATCTCCTTATTATGTTCTAAAGGCTAAAAGTAGATCCCCAATCAAGTTGGGGATGACGGAAACAATTACTTTTGAGCTAGCCTTATTCAGATTCTTCTATGAAACACAAATCACTGCAAACCATATCCCTAATTCTGGTATTAATCTCACTGATCATGGAAGTGGGTTATAATCAGGCGTGGTATGAGTTTAACAACCCGCAGGCGCTATTTGGTATTTCACTTGCCCTGGTTTTGGTTTCCATGTCGCTTAATGTTAAGATCATCAGAACAATGGGCATACAAGCTCATACTCGTAAAACCAGTCAATTAGCCTTGGTAGTCACTGCCATTTACGCTGTGGCTGTATTTGGCTTTGAGCTTATTTAGTTCCTGCCCGATAGGTACTTCTTTCTCTGCCTTTTGCTCATTTCTTGAGTGATGAGAGCTGCAGGCTGAGACGAGGTATAGCTTTCTCCAACACGCCATGGCTTTTTAGACTCTTTCGTTCTGAAAGAAGGGTTAATAAAAACAGTTTTAAGCCACTCGTTATAGGGTAGTTTGCGATCTACTTCTAAGGTCTGATAACCTATTGAAAGAAATAGTTTACGATTTATATCTACCGTACCAAGGGGTTGACCCGCAAGTATCTTATCACCAGTTTTCACATTTATGCCCTTTTGGTCAAAACCTAAATAATCTGCAAAACTTCCATCGAGATGAACTATTCTTAGCCTGTTTTTCATTTCCCCACCAGGGAGCTTATCTTCCACATACTCAACCTTCCCTCCTCTAACAGCGGTGATTGTGAAGGAGTCTTTCACTTCGAACTCAACTCCGTAAAACGTAGAAATTCCGTCATGATACTTTATGGGAGTAACGAAGGGTTCTTCAGTCTTTAAGTTAGAGCTGGTGAGAGTAACCGATTTGCCATCAGGGACAGGCAGAACGTAGGTATGTCTAGACAGTTTTGGGTTAACTATTCCTTCTGTGTAGTAGAACGAAAAACTACAGTGTCTTGGGCTCGAGAAAAATTCAAACAAATGGTGGACACCTGGCCTGAAGTCACTTACAAAAGGTAACGGAACCGAAGCCTTCAGTCCAACTGTATTTTCGAAGTCAATTACTATTGAGACCGTGTTTGTTCTGTTACTTTTAAACCAGAAACCTTTGGATCTCTCGCGATATACCTCCATCTGATAGGGAAACCCTTCTTGCCTTAGAGAATATGTTTCTTTATCAAAAAAACCTACACCTTCCTTAATAAGTGGCTTTTCAGATACTATGGTTTGGGCTTGTGATAGTATAGGAAGTACAAGAAATATAAATATTGCGGCATTTTTCATGTTGATTATCAATCAATTACCGAGCCAGAAACTACTTTGAACTCTTCAAGTACTTTTTCTTTTCTCGTTTTCCCATTTCTTGTGTTATTAAATCGGTGCTTATGGTTGAAATATAGGTTTTTCCAGGTTCAAGCAACCCTTCATAATTCTTAGTCTTGAACTTTGGCCTTACATATTTATTACTACTCCAGTCTCTATAATTTTTTCCATCATCTGGGTCGATATGCAGATGGCTGACAGTGATCAATAAGGTTGCATCTCCCATTTGATTAGTTTGGGTAGCAATGGCCAGCGGATCTCCAGGGTTTACTTCATCTCCTTCACTTACTTGAACACTTTCATTTCTAAAATTACTGTAGCGGGCTACAGTACCATCTTCATGCCTAATTTTTAAAAAATTTCTATTTTTAGTGTAAGTGTATTTGAGAGTATCAGTTTGATTTTCTTGCTGAATTGCTTCAACAATTCCTTTACGAATGGCGGTGATAGTATCTCCATCTACCAGCTTGAAAGCAAGACCATAGTAATCGGTATCATCCTTTTGGCCAAGAACATCCTTTACCGTATTCGTATTAAAAACGGCTATCTTAGTGCCAGCAGTAGTGGGAAGTAAATACTGTACATCTTTGACCTTTGCATTATGTGTCCCAAACCAATACACCCATCCATAATCGAAGCTGGGTGTATTTGTTCCCATCTTTTCTAAAGTAAATAGTCTTGTTGTACCTGTTCTAATTGTTTTAACGGCTGGTAGTGTTGTACTGGCATTTAGGCTACTAAGCCTGTTAAAGTATACTACTAACGTAATGTATTCATTGGTAGAATTTTTTGCTTCAAAAATATATTTTTCAGTCGTTTTATCATATTTATAAGAAACGCTGACTGGCCTTTGAGCGAAACCTAATGAACTTATTGAGACTAAAAAGATAATTAGAAGTATTCGTTGTGTCATTTTTTCTGTTTTGGATGCAGATTAATGGAAACAACTTTAACAGACAAGATTTTCTATCCTCTTTTCCCAATAATTAAAGTTGAAGGAGTTCAATTGTTTGTCCATGGAAGCACGAATGGCGTCTGTCATTAGGTTGCCTATACTGCATTCATGATTGTGATCTACCTTTCTATCGGCTTTGAGTTCTTCAGCATTAACATCACGGCCTCAGTCCCTAATGTGAGCTTGGATATATAACATTTATCATTTCATCGAAAATAAGACAACTTCCCGCATCGCAGTTTCGAACATTGTCTGGCGAAAGGCTTTGGTGATATTTTTGAAATTTCTCGATAAGATCAGCCCAATCGTAATACCCGGAAATGTAGGGAGGAGTTTTTTTGCAAGAGGGGTATAATGATGTTCAATGTTCCTACACCTTTTGGAACGTTTGTGACCTTCCATTTAACTGAGGTGGATCTGACCCACCGTTCAAACAATTGATTAAAGTCTTCTTCCTCAGCTTTTTCTACAAAATCGACTTGGAGCACCTTCCCTTCCAAGTCAATTGTCAGATTTAGGGTTGCCGAGTGGTAAGTAAGGAGCTCTTTCTTTGAGTTTCTTGGCTTCCTCACGGCTCATTTGATAAACTAAATATTCTTTTAAACTCCTTTCATCCTCAAAGTATATCGAAAGATTTTGTTGCGAAAAGCAATGGAGGCAAATAAAAATAGGATTAGAGTTAAAATTTCTTTTCTCTTCATTTTAGTGAGCTTTTCAATTACAGTTGGTTCCTTTAGTGCCTGTTCTATGTTCAGTGTTGATCGTATTTCGGGTTGGGTTCAGTGCCTCAATGCCGTATAAAGTGAGTGCTTCCAGTTCATTGGCTGGTAGGTTGGGGTGTAGCTCCAGCACCGCGTTCCTTAAGTCGGTCATATTATTGTTGAGCTGTAATGTGTATGGAATTGAATCTATGATTGACTTTATTAATTCGGTCTTTTTTTAGTCATTCATTTTTGAAGACAGGGCCTTTGTAATTTCTAATTTCTGGTAAAATAACGCAATTCGTTTGGAAGCACCCGCTAATCTTATTGATGGTCAAGGATTTGTGATAGTCCTGATATTTTTTCACCAGGTCCAGCCTATCAAGTTTTGGATCCATTGGCGTGGTTCTTTGCAGGAATGGTATAATGATATTTACAGAATCAGTATTCGTTGGAGCGTTGGTAATCTCCCATTTTCCAGAGGTCGACCAAACCCACTTTAAAACAAGATTATTAAAATCACTATCCGTGCTGGATTCTATAAAATATATATTACTAACACTTCCATAGAGATTTAGGCTTACTCGCACAGTGGCCGATTGTACGTAGGGTTCTTTCTCAGTGAAAGACTTGGCCAGCTTGCCATCAAATTGTGAGGTCAAATACTTCTCTAGACTGTCATCGTCATCGAATTCCACCCTTAAAGCCGTTTGAGAATAACTGACTCCTAGAATCAAGAAAAACATGAGTATCCATATATAACTATGTTTCATAATATGATCAATTACAATTGGTTCCTTTAGTGCCCGTTCTGTGATTACTGTTAAGTGCACTCTGAGTTGGCGTGAATGCCCTGAAAGCCGTTGTAACTAACGCACAGGAGCATACATGCCATTTACGATTTCATTTAAAATAATACAGCTCCCCTTTTCACAGTTCTCTATATTGTCAGCGGAAAGACTTTGATGGTATGTTTGAAATTTTCTCGAAAGACTATCCCAACCTTTTAAGGCTGGGTCTGGGGGCGTTTTTTGTAAAAAAGGTATAATGATGTTCAACGTCTCCACCCCTTTTGGAACGCCTGTAACCTTCCATTTACCTGAGGTTGATCTGGCCCACCGTTCAAACAATTGATTAAAGTCTTCTTCCTCAGCCCTTTCAACAAAATCGACTTGGAGCATCTTTCCCTTAAGGTCAATGGTCAGATTAAGAGTCGCTGAATGGACGTAGGGAGGTCTTTCTTTCAGTTTCTTAGCTTCTTCACGGCTCATTTGATAGACTAAATATTTTTTTAAACTCCTTTCATCTTGAAACTCTATTGAAAGATTCTGTTGCGAAAAACAGGAGAGGGTATTTAAGAGTAGAATCACACTTAGAATAGCTTTTCTTTTCATATCAATCATTGTTTCTAATTACAATTGGTTCCGTGAGAGCCGGTTCTGTGATTACTATTAATTGTACACCAACTCGGGTTCTACTCCTGAAAACCATTGTAACTAACGCACTGCAGGATACATGACATTTACAATCTCATGAACAATAATGCAACTACTAGCTTCGCAATTCTCAATATTGTCAGGCGAAAGGCTAGTGTGGTAATTTTGAAATTTTTCAATCAGATCAGTCCAATCTTTATATCCAGCATAAGGGGGGGTTTTTTGCAAAAAAGGGATAATAATGTTTAGAGTTTCCACTCCTCCGGGAGCATCTGTGACCTTCCATTTACCTGAGGTTGACCTGACCCATCGTTCAAACAATTGATTAAAGTCTTCTTCCTCGGCCCTTTCAACAAAATCGACTTGGAGTATCTTCCCTTTCAGGTCAATGGTCAGGTTAAGAGTTGCTGAATGTATATAAGGAAGCCTTTTTTTCAATGGCTTGGCTTCCTCTCTGCCAAGTTGAACTACCATATATTTTGCTAGACTCATCTCATCTTGGAACTCTATTTTCAGTTCTTTTTGCGAAAAACAGGTATTGGTTAATAAAAACATTAGCAAAAACAATACTTCTTTTCTTTTCATAATAATGGGTGTTATTAATTGCAATTAGTTCCTTGACTACCAACTCTATGGTTATTATTTGTTATATGCTGTGTGGGTGTTAATGCCTGAAGACCGTGTAAGGTAAGTGCTTCTAATTCATTGGTCGTAAGATTTGGATGAACCTCTAGTACAGCATTTCTGAAGTCAGTCATATAGTTATTGAGCATGATATGATGTTGTACATCCTTGGGGTTCATCCCATTAGCTATTAAGGAGTCGAATAACTGGAGGTATTCATTTGAAAAACTAGGCACGTGCCTATCCCTAACCATTTCGTAGAATAAGAAAGTAGCATGCAAAAATTCATGGTATAGGGTTGCTGTGACATACTCTTGCGAACTAGAGGTTAGATCAGGGTTAATATAAATTTCAATTAAGAATGCGTTCCGGTTTTCCGTTTCTCCATCAGTTGTAGTCCCAGCATAACTATTGTCCGTAAGTATTTCCAGCTCAAACTCTCCACCACCTATCAATCCCATAGCATTTTCTAGACTGTCCATCAAGTTATTTGTTAGGGTGTCTTGAATGGCATTGTCTATTTTTTCTTTCAGGCAAGGGTCCGTTACGCTGTTCTTTATTTCGGAGATAGGATCTTCCATAGGAGGCCCATCGCCACTGCCCCAATCATCATCATCTAGGTAGTCCATTTGACACTCGTACCAGGTGTATGTACCTATGGGCTGCCACTCGGTACACTCTTCCCAACCTGAGGCATCATAGTCACAATACCTTTCGTAAAGGGTCATTACCTGAATTACACAACCGCCTTGGTCTACATTGCCACCGTTATTAATACCAGAACGGACAATGTCTAAGTTAACATTGGGTGTTCTTTTGAACAGTTTTATCTTGGATGTAGCCACTCCGTTTTCAAAAACGTGCCCTCCTCTAAGGTTTCCAGAAAAGTCTGAGTAAATCATTTTTCCGTCAAACCCTTGCTCCAACAAACTTAGGTAGCCATAGCCTTCTTTTGGCATATCAAAGTCCTCTTCCGGTATAATATTCAATACCACCAAAGTATATTCTTCTTCTAAGGCAATTAACGCAGAGCGATGCACCTTTGCCCCATCAGTAGTATTGACAACGTCTGAAGATGTGTTTTGTGTTACGTTGTCTATCCTATAGTATTGCAAAGGCACATCTATATAGGTTTTACCATTTCTTTCCGATACAATAGCCCGTTCCCAAACTGGTTGCTTAGCCTGATTCGTATGTCCAACAACGGTTGATCTAGGCTTTGATCCAAAAGAGTTCTCGTACCATTGCTTGGCCCTGGAAACTTCATCGGCCAGGTTAGTGCTGGGGCTCAGCTCTGGAGCCTGTTCACAGGCGGTTGCTAGAATTAAAGCAAGCGAAAGGAAGATTATGGCATTGCTGTATTTTATCATTACTTTGTTTTTATTGAATAGGCCAAAGAATAAAAATATTTTTCAACTTATATATCAAAAGGTAATATAATGTGATTATTACAATTTTAGTTTAAACTAATAAATTTAGAAAAGTACTTGGTCATACCCTTGAAAAACCTGTTGCTCTCAAAGCTTGGTGGTAGAGGGAACGCTTTTGGAAACTCCCGCATTTAAATTTCAAGTGGAAACCAGTTCCTCGACTTTTTTCTGCCAGTGCTCAAATCTAAAGGCATTGAGTTGCTTCTCCATAGAAGCGCGAATGGCATCTGTCATTAGGTTACCTATGCTGCCTTCATGATTATTATCTACCTTTCTGTCGGTTTGCATTCTCCTGCATTTACCTAATTGGAAGTAGGCTTCGAGGAAGGATATATCTAAAAGTAAAGTTGGTTAATGCAGCATTATACTCAGTAGCTTCTTGGTTGATTATAGGGAAAGAGGTGTGATTGGTGGGATATGTAAGAGGGGCCATAGAATGGACTGATAACAATCAATATTTTTACTATAATGATTTGGGATACGTGTTTTTTACTGATACGGAGAAGCAATACGTCATAATCCTTCGGGGTTAGCAGACTATTTCGTATGATGAGGATAAGAAAATAGATTGGACAAACTCTAAAAGATGGAACTTCTAGTTGAGAACAAGTTTAAGATCGTAATTCTATTGTTGGTATTGATACTACCTACATACTTTCTAGTGCTAAGTCCAAAAGCTAGAAAGGCTAGACTCAACGTAACTAATTCAAAACGAATAGAAGTTGATATGGATATTGATCAGGTGGTCAAAATAATGGGTTTGCCTAATGAAAAGCTTTCGAGAAAAGAAAACCAATACGAACTTGAAACTTTCTATTATGCCCCTCCCGCGTTTGCCTCAGACGGAATTTTCATCAACTTTAATAAGGAAGGAAAGGTCGAGAAGATCGTTCTATATGAATAGAAAGTTTTGTGTATTTCAATTATTACTAGTAGCTCTTATGCTTCTGTATATACTTCGTTAGGTAATACCAATACTAAAAAGCTAACAACTAATTGTTCTTCTCAACCTATCGACAACATATTATGAATTTGCATTGCATTTTTTCTAATCGAATGAATTGTGATCATTAACTTAATTCACAAGCTTTTCAATCCTCTTTTCCCAATAATCAAAGTTAAAGGAGTTCAGTTGTCTGTCCATTGAAGCACGAATGGCGTCTGTCATTAGGTTGCCTATGCTGCCCTCGTGATTGTGATTCACTTTTCTGTCGGCTTTAAATTCTCCAGCATTTACATCTTTCCCAACTTGGATGTAAGCTTCGCGAAAAGGCACTCCTGAAAGTACTTGTCGGTTCACTTCTTCCACTGTAAACAGGTAATTGTATTTGTCTTGATCAATTTTTGACGCATTAATCTTGATATGCTGAAGCATGTATTCGGCCATTTCCAAACAGGCTTTCAAATCTTCCAGAGCCGGGAAAAGCAATTCCTTGAGCAACTGCATTTCGCGGTGATAACCCACAGGAAGGTTAGCTGTGAGCATAGCAATGTCATTCGGCAGGGCCACAATACGATTGCATTTACCACGTATCAGTTCAAACACATCTGGATTCTTTTTGTGAGGCATAATGCTCGAACCGGTCGTCAGTTCATCTGGGAAAGTAAGGAATCCAAAATCTTGTCCCATGTAAAGACATACATCCATCGAGAATTTACCCAAAGTGGCGGCAATGGATGCCATTCCGCTGGCTAATTGTTTCTCTGCCTTTCCTCTAGACATCATCGCATAAACCACATTATGGTGCATGGCTTCGAAGCCTAACAAGTTAGTTGTCAATTGGCGATTCAAGGGGAATGACGAACCGAAGCCTGCTCCTGAACCTAGAGGGTTTTTGTTGACCATTTGATAGGCCGAATGAAGCGCATTCAGGTCATCGACCAAACCTTCGGCATAAGCTCCAAACCATAGTCCGAATGAGCTCGGCATAGCCACCTGCATGTGCGTGTAACCCGGGATTAGGACCGATTTATATTCTTCGCTCAAAGCGGTCATTCTATCGAAAAGGACCTTTGTTCCCTCCACAATTTCTTTGACCTCGGAACGCATGAAAAGCTTCAGATCCACTAAAACTTGGTCGTTTCTGGAGCGACCACTGTGAATTTTCTTACCAACATCACCCAGCTTTTCGGTGAGCATAAACTCAATTTGAGAATGAATATCTTCCACATCCTCCATCATCTCAAACTCACCAGATTCCATTGTTCTGTAAATGGCTTTGAGTTCGGTATGTATGGCTTCTTTTTCTTCTGCTGTCAGTAAGCCGATAGACTCCAACATGGCAGTATGAGCCAGTGACCCCTGCACATCAAATGGTGCTAGGAATATGTCGAATTCAAGGTCTCTTCCTACTGTAAACTGCTCAACCTTGGCCGAGCTTTCTATGTCTTTTTTCCAGAGTTTCATGTGATGAAGTTGGAAGACGGAAGACGGAAGACGGAAGTATTACTTCGGTCCTCTGTCTTCGGTCTTCATTTAATTTTAGTTGTTACCGTCATTGCGAGAAACAAACTGAGCGTCCCGAGACATCGGGAGCAGAAGTTTGTGACGAAGCAATCTCCTACATTCTCGCAGTGACGTTCATAAATTTCGTTATCAGTTCAATATACAATTCTATTCCCTGCTCAATTTCCTTCAGGTAAATATACTCATCTGCCGTGTGTGATCTTGCAGAATCTCCCGGGCCTAGCTTGAGGCTTGGAAAAGGCATTAAGGCCTGATCGGACAATGTTGGAGACCCATATTTAGTCATTCCGAGGCTTTCTCCAGCTTTCACAATTGGATGATCTGCCTGAATAGACGATGGGTTAAGTCGGGTGGATCTGGCTACCACTTCGCAATCAATCGACTGCTGAATAAATTCCAGCACCTCCTGATTGCTCATGACATCCGTAGTCCGAACATCTACCACGAACTGGCAAAGATCTGGTACTACATTATGTTGAGTTCCGGAATTCACCTGAGTAACAGACATTTTAATCGGTCCAAGCCACTCAGATTCTTGTTCAAAACGATAAGTTCTGAACCAATCAATAACAGGTAAAGCGTTGTAAATGGCATTTTCTCCCTCATTTCTGGCGGCATGACCGGCCTTTCCTTTTACAGAACAGTCAAGCACCATCAATCCTTTTTCGGCAACAGCCATTTGCATCAAGGTAGGTTCTCCTACAATGGCAAAGTCGAGCTTTCCCAATTCTGGCAAAGCCAGAGCAACACCGTTCTTACCAGAAATCTCTTCTTCAGCTGAAGCCAGCAAGATGATATTGTAAGACAATTCCTCTTCATAAAAATGAAGGAAAGTGGCGATTAAAGAGACCAGGCATCCACCAGCATCATTACTTCCTAGGCCATAGAGTTTTCCATCTTCTACAATGGCTTTGAAGGGGTCTTTGGTATACCCTGCATTGGGCTTCACCGTATCGTGATGCGAGTTGAGCAATAGCGTTGGTTTTGAAGCATCGAAACGTTTGTTCTTCGCCCAAATGTTATTCTGTAGTCGCTCTGTTTCAACACCATTAGATTTCAACAGCGATTCAATCAAATCCGCTGTTTTATCCTCCTCTCTGCTCATTGAGGGAGTTTCTATCAGCTGTTTGAGAAGCGATATAGCTAGTTCTTTCAATTCCATGTCAGCAAATCTTTATAGTTACCGTCATTGCGAGGCGCAAAATGAACAAAGTGAAATTTTGCAACGAAGCAATCCCTCGTTGAGTCTCGAAAAGCGATTAGGAGACTGCTTCGTCCTCTCGAATTCTCGAGAGTCCTCGCAGTGACGTTCTGATACGTTATTGCCAGAAACAATCTCTCTGTTTGAAAGCACAATGCAACGGATTCCGTCATTCAGAGTGGAACGTAGTGCAGCGAAGAATCTCCAAGTTCCAGAAATGAGCCCCCATCTCTCATCTTCCCCCGAGGGGGAAGACGGCACATTCTGCTTAGAATGACACTTTTGAAGGCTGATATTTAAGCTTGATTCTTTCATAATCGAATAAGAGTTCCTGCTTCAGCTTGATTCAGGTCAGAGAACTGAATAATTCTTACACTTTTCACTCCTGCATTCAGGGCATCAAAGGCATTGTCCAGCTTTGGAATCATCCCGCTATTGATTACTCCTGAATCCTTGTATTCCTGATAATTTTTAGGCTCAAGCACCGGAATCACTACTTTGTTTTCAAAGTCAGAAAGCACTCCCGGTTGCTCGAAGCAATAAACCAGTTCCACCTCAAATTCTCGGCTCATAGCAACAGCCAATACCGAAGCGATGGTATCTGCATTGGTGTTGAGCATATGCCCTTCACCATCGTGAGTGAGTGCACCGAACACCGGATTCACTCCTTGATTTAACATGCTTTGAAGTAAGGAAGTGTTGACACCATCTGCTGTAATATCACCTACAAAGCCGTAGTCAATCTTCTTGACAGGTCGCTTTTTGGCTAGCATGACATTGCCATCAGCGCCAGTTAATCCAATCGCATTGAAGCCTTTGGACTGCAACTGAGCCACAATTTTCTTATTGGTTAAACCACCATAAACCATGGTCACCAGATCGAGGGTTTCAGCATCTGTGATTCTGCGTCCATCCACCATTTTCGCTTCAATACCCAGCTTGTTCCCAATCTGCGTAGCGATTTTCCCGCCACCATGCACTAAAATGGCCGGCTCAGTTCGTTGAGCAAAATCAGTCAGAAACTGATCCAATGACTTGGGGTCATCGATCACGTTCCCACCTATTTTGATTATGGTTAGTTTGTTCATTTTGTTTCTTTTCTCTGTCGGATTCTGTCATTCAGAAGGAGACCCGCTTTAGCGGTCGACTGAAGAATCCCCAATTAGATGCACCTCTTGGAGATTCTTCGGTCGCCTCATCCCCGATATTCATCGGGATGATTCTCCCTCTGAATGACGCGTACCTTTTACTCTAGCACTACCGTTAAGCTCCTCCTTTACAAGGAGGAGTTTGAGGAGGTAAATAACTCCGCAAACACAGCCTGAGCGCTATACACTCTGTTCTTAGCCTGTTGCAGGTGAATGGCATTTGGGCCATCCAGAATTTCATCTTTAATCACCAAACCTCTTCTGACCGGCAAACAGTGCATCACTTTGGCATTGTTCGTCACGGCCAGTTGCTCATTGCCAAAACTCCAGCTTTCATCCTGGCTCAAAATCTGACCATACTGCTTGTAAGATGACCAGTTCTTCACGTATACAAAGTCAGCACCTTCAAGGGCCTTCATCTGGTCATATTCAACAGGTACTCCACCAGCAAACTCTTCTGCCAGCTCATATCCTTCGGGATGAGTAATGGTTAGGTCTACAGGTGCCTCTCGCATCCATTCTACAAATGAATTAGGAACGGCTTGAGGCAATGCCTTAACATGCGGAGCCCAGGTGATTACCACCTTTGGTCTTTCAGATTTTTTCCAGTTCTCTTCGATAGTCATCCAATCCGCAAGGCTTTGTAGAGGATGTCTGGTGGCGCTTTCAAGGCTGACTACCGGAAGGCCAGAGTACCTTATAAATGCATTCAACAACTGCTCGGAATAGTCGGTATTTCTGTCTTTCAGCTCAGGGAAAGTACGAACCCCCAACACATCGAAGTACTGCCCCATTACGCCAGCGGCTTCTTTAATATGCTCGGCTTTGTTGCCGTTCATCTTCACTCCATCTTCGAATTCGAGTGCCCAGCCATCTTTTCCAATATCTAGCACAATGGCTTCTGCACCAAGGTTCTGAACAGCTACCTGCGAACTCAGGCGTGTTCTCAGACTTGGATTGAGAAATATCAGTCCAGCCCTTTTTCCTCTGGCAAAATCAGGAGTGAAAGGATTAGTCTTGATTTCCAGGGCCCTTTTTACCAGACCACCCGGGTCTTTTACATCTTTGACAGAAGTGAAGTTTTTCATACAAAGTTTTTGTGTTGATAGGTTTCGAAGTTTGGAGGTTGATTAACTTCTAAACTTGTGAACACCTCAACGACTCAACATAAATTATTCAATTCAATTTTTAGTGCTTCAAGGAATTGGATTAACTCCTCCTTGCTAACGGCCAGTGAAGGCAATAATCTCATCGTGTTTTTATCGCCAGCTGAGCCGGTAAATATTTTATGAGCGAAAAGCAGATTCTTTCTTAGCTCAGCTACCGGAAAATCGAAGCTCATGCCCAGCATAAGACCCATTCCACGTACTTCTTTAATTTGTGGAATAGCCTTGAGTTCTGCTATCAACCATTCTCCCAATTCAGCGGCATTCTCCATTAGCTTCTCTTGCTCGATTACTTCAAGTACGGCCAATGAAGCGGCACAGGCCAAATGATTTCCACCAAAAGTAGTGCCCAACATTCCATGCCAAGGCTGAATGTGAGGAGCAATCAAAATCATAGCTACGGGAAATCCATTACCAATTCCTTTCGCCAGTGAAATAACATCAGGTTGAATGCCACTGTGCTGATAAGCGAAGAACTTTCCTGATCGACCTGCTCCAGATTGCACTTCATCCATGATTAACAAGGCACCGGCTTCTCTACAAAGTGCCGAAACCTGCTGCAGATAATCATTGCTTGGTACATAGATGCCCGCAACTCCTTGCATGCCTTCAATAATGACAGCAGCTGTTTGATCATCAAGCTCAGCTTTAAGTGCCTCAATGTCATTCATCGGTACAAAAACCACCTGATGATCTGCATTGAATGGCGCAACAATTTTAGGGTTATCAGTAGCGGCAACAGCACCTGAAGTACGACCATGGAAGGCTTGCTTCATGGCAATCACTTTTTTTCTTCCAGTGTGGAAGGAAGCCAGCTTCAAAGCATTTTCATTCGCTTCGGCACCCGTGCTACAAAGGAATAATTGATAGTCTTCGCAGTTTGAAATTTCACCCAATTTTGCAGCCAGCTCCTCCTGAATAGAATTCTGTACCGCATTGGAATAGAAACCAAGAGCGTTCAACTGATCGGTCAGTCTCTTCACATAGTGTGGATGTGTGTGACCAATTGAAATTACAGCATGCCCTCCGTAGAGATCAAGGTATTCTGTTCCGTCTTTATCCCAAAGCTTTGAACCCAATGCTTTTACTGGCTCAATATCGTAGAGGGGATATACATCGAATAATTTCATTTTCTATCTCTTTGCTGTCATTCCCGTGATTCTGATGCTTCGGAACGGGGATCTCCCAATTGATAGAGAGAGATTCCCGCCTGCGCGGGAATGACGTACTTTCTTAGTTGTTTTTATGGCCTCACCCCAAACCCCTCTCCATGGAGAGGGGCTTTTGCGATGTGCTAGTTTTATATTCTTCAGTCTACTCTTGCAGACTGCTAAGCCTTCCCCCTTGGGGGAAGGTCCCGAAACATCGGGAGGATGGGGGCTCAAAAAGCACTCGCCTTCAATTTCAGCCCGGTGGTTTCTTCTAACCCGAACATCAGATTCATGTTTTGTACGGCCTGGCCGGAAGCTCCCTTTAACAGGTTGTCAATAGCTGATTGAACCATCAGATAACCATTGTGCATTTGTAAGTGAATGAAGCATTTGTTGGTGTTAACCACCTGCTTTACGTCTAAAGGGCTATCGGTTACCCAAGTGAACGGGTGTCCGTCATAGTATTCCTTATATACCCTCACGGCTTCTTCCAAAGGCCATTCGCAGTATTGGTAGGCAGAGATCAGAATACCTCGGGTGAAGTTTCCACGATAAGGAACAAAGTTGATGTTGTTTTCAAACCAAGGTTGATACTGCATCAAAGACTTTCGGATTTCCGCTAAATGCTGATGCTGAAATTCCTTATAAGTAGAAATATTGTTATTTCTCCAGCTAAAGTGAGTTGAGTCTGAAGGCATTACACCGGCACCGGTAGATCCAGTGGTTCCTGAAACATGTACTTCCTTGAGCATACCGTTGTGAGCCAATGGAAGCAAGGCCAATTCGATGGCTGTGGCGAAACAACCTGGGTTGGCTACAAAATTGGCCGATTTGGTGGCTTCTCTGTTCAGCTCAGGTAGTCCATACACTTTGCTGTCATCCAATCTGTAGTCATGAGCGAGGTCAATGATCTTTACGGAATCATCCACTTGATTGGCTTCCATGAACTTCATAGAGTCGCCATGACCCATGCAGAGGAATAAAACATCTAGATCGCTGTGCCATTCTGGTACGAACTCCATTTCGGTCTCACCCAACAGATCATTGTGAGAAGAATAGAGCTTTTTACCCGCCTGACTTCGGCTTTGAACGAAGCTGATTTCAGCTTCTGGATGGTTCAGTAGCAGGCGGATGAGCTCTCCACCTGTGTATCCAGCACCACCTATAATTCCAACCTTAATCATATCTCTTCTTCGTTTACCTGATGGTAAATGGCGTTCTGGTTACCAAATATTTTGGCAAAGCCTCTTACATCGTCACCAGTCCATGATTTATTCATTTCTCCATAGTGGCCGAATTTAGCAGACATCAGGTCATGAGCTGATTCAATACCGTTGACCTGATATCTGTAAGGGAATAGTGTCAGGAATACATCGCCTGAAACATTACGCTGAGTGCTTTTCAGCATGGCCTCAAGGTCACGCATTACAGGGTCCATGAATTGGCCCTCATGCAGCCAGTTGCCATAGAAAGCTGAAACCTGATCCTTCCAATAAATTTGCCACTTGCTGAGCACGTGTTTCTCCAAGGCCTGGTGAGACTTGATCAACAGTACACTGGCTGCGGCTTCAAAACCAACGCGGCCTTTGATACCGATGATAGTGTCGCCCACATGAATGTCTCTTCCTATTCCGAAAGGACCGGCTATTTTCTCCAGTGCCAAAATGGCTTCGGCTGGTTTGTGGTATGCTTTGTCGTTAATGGCTTTGATTTCACCCTTTTCGAAAGTCAGTTTTAATTCCTCTGCCGCTGTCTTTGTAACTTGAGTAGGGAAAGCAGATTCCGGCAGGTTACCATTAGATTTTAGGGTTTCCTTTCCTCCAACAGAAGTACCCCATAGGCCTTTGTTAATGGAATACACAGACTTGGTAAAATCCCAGTCTACACCTTTAGATTGTAGATATTCAATCTCTGCCTCTCTAGAAAGCTGCATGTCACGAATAGGAGTGATGATTTCCGCTTCAGGCATAAAAGTTTGGAAAATCATATCGAAGCGAACCTGATCGTTTCCAGCCCCTGTGCTACCATGAGCAATGGCCTTGGCACCAACTTCCTTGGCATACTGCGCAATGGCTACGGCTTGGGAAACACGTTCAGCACTTACTGAAAGAGGGTAAGAGCCGTTTTTTAGAATATTTCCGAAGATGAGGAAGCGAACTACCTTTTCATAGTAGTTGTCCGTTTCATCTATGGTTTTGTGCGATTTTACGCCTAAGCTTTTCGCTCTATCTTCAATTCTTTTGATTTCCTCAGCATCAAATCCACCAGTGTTTACTACCACCGAATGAACCTCCAGGCCTTTATCTTCAGATAAGTACTTCACGCAAAATGAAGTGTCTAAGCCACCGCTGAATGCTAGTACTACCTTATTATTTTCCATTTTCTTTGTTCTTTTTTCTTTCGTCAATTTTCAACATTACGCTCTTCTTGAACTTGATCCATCGTTCAAAAAGCTTCAGGTCTTTCTCCAATTCCCTTTCGGTCCAAACTGTCCTCTTAGGCTTAGCATTTTTCTCCCAAGCAGGGTTATAGAGCATGGCGGTACAGATACAGTTTTTCCTATTCTTAGCGGTGAGTATATCGAAGTTCACACAGGTTTTACAGCCAGCCCAGAAGTCTTCGTCTTGTGTTAATTCTTCGTAAATGACAGGCTTGTAACCCAGTTCTGAGTTGATTTTTAAGACAGCTGCACCAGTGGTTAAGCCAAAGATTTTTGCTTCAGGAAATTTCTTTCTAGAGAGTTTAAAGACTTCTGCTTTAATGCGTTTGGCCAGGCCGTGACCTCGAAACTCAGGATTAACAATTAGGCCAGAGTTAGCCACAAATTGCCCATGACTCCAAACCTCTATATAGCAGAAACCGGCCCATGTTCCATCTTGTGTATGAGCAATTACTGCCTTTCCCTCGTCCATTTTTTTGGATACATATTCAGGGGTTCTTTTGGCAATACCAGTGCCTCTTTTGGCTGCCGAGGCAGCAATTTCATCGACTATGGTCTGTGCATAGTGCAGATCTTCTGAGGTTGCGGGTCTTACGGTAATTTTTATTTCCATTTTGGATTTAGACTCTAGCTGACGACTGAAGTCACAAGCTAACAAGTAATAAAATAAGGATAATTAAGAAATATAGAAGGTTATGTCACCACGTAGGTAACAATGGAATATGTAGGCGACTAGCGCCTATCTTGCCTGATAGTGCTCACAGCCCTCACTCCTCTAGCGATATTAGAGGCTCCTGGTGGGGTTAATATGTTGGCTGCGTTTTGCATTTGAGGGAACAAAGGAAATAAAAAGTTTGAACTTTGAGTGAATTGCAGAATTTTTTTTGATACTCGGTGTGATTTTTTTCAAAAGCCTGCGATAAATAGACCAAACACAAAACATTGAAAGCAAGAGAAGAAGATTTCTTAGAACTCATCAAGCAGCACGAAAGACTGATTTACAAGGTCAGCTTTAACTACTGCCGCTATGCAAAAGACAGGGAAGATCTGGTGCAGGAAATCATCTTTCAGCTGTGGAACTCTTATCCGGGATTCAAACCTGATTTTAAGGTGAGCACCTGGATGTACAAGGTGGCTTTGAACACAGCGGTGAGTTTTTATCGGAAGCATGGAAAGAAAAAGGAGCAGGAAATTGCTCTGGACGACAGCAATATACACAGTCTGCAAACAGCTTCTACTGATAGCAAAGATGAACAACTCAAAATATTGGAAGGCTTTATTCAGGAATTAGAGCCAGTTAATAAGGCTCTGATTATTCTTCAGTTGGAAGGAGAGAGTATTGCCAGCATTGCTCAGATTGTTGGCCTCTCAGAAACCAATGTGGCCACTAAGCTCAGCAGAATCAAGAAATCATTAGCTCAGAAATTCAAAAGTCAAAATATCTAAGTCATGGAAAACAACGAATTACTACAACTCTGGAAAGGTTATGATCAGAAACTCGATCAGCTTTTGGAGATAGACAAAAAGAGAACCTATGAGAAAGCTCTGGATTCAGCCAAAAAGCGCTTCCATAAACTTACTTATGAACCAATTTTTGAGATTGTTCTGGCCGTCATCTTTATGTCATTCTCCGGTAGGTTAATGGTAGCCGTTTGGGGAGTTTGGCCTCTTACTGTAATAGCTGTGGCATTTCATGCCTTCCTTATCGCCACCATCATTTTCGATTTAAACCTCATTTACAGAGTGAAATCATTGAATTATGATTTACCGATGGCAGAATTGCAGAAGCAGATTCATCAACTCAAAAAAGCTAAAATACTCGAGATAAAGTTGATTCTCTGGGGAGTTGCCACCTTAGCCGGACCATTCGTATTTGCCTTTTTATATGTGCTTTTAGGTCAAGGGTATATTGGTGAAATTCCGAATCAGTTTTGGTACGTGAATGGAAGCCTTTGTCTGATTCTGGCCTTTGTGGCAGTACACCTTTCTGCAGGGCTTTCAACACCTAAAACGAAGCTGCAAAAGTGGTTTACTTCCAAATTAAAGTTTGGAGGGCTTGATGAGTCTACAGCAATTTTAGCTGAGCTCAAGGCTTAAAGAAGATGGACAGAATACGCATTAAAAAGTAGCCGGCAAATGGCAGAATTGGTGTGGCATAAGTGTATGCCCACCATATTTTGGACTTGGTGTCTTCTCCATGAAATGTTGCTGACCAATTGCCCGAAAGAGCATAGGTCATAGGAATCCACAAAACACCCAACACAAGGCTGATCAAAACACAGATTCTAAATACTTTGAGAGGAATAGGGTGAACCTTTCTGGTGCTTCTAATGATGAGGAAATTCAGCGGAAATAGAATGAACATCAGAGCTGTCATAAGATTACCCCACGGTAAACTCCCTCCTTCTACTACTGACATTGTAAGCAATGGTGAACCCGTTGCTAGTGATGTAATCACAAACATTTGGATTAGCACCGAAGCAAGAAAGAAGTATTTGATTCGTTTTTTGTTCATCTTAAACTCTAACTTAAAACAATGAACAAAGCTAACACACTTTTACTGGCAATACTGCTATTCTCAACATCATCCTTCGCTCAAAGGAAGGCTCCTAAAATTCCTGACATACTTTCCGAGAAACACTGGGCATATATTCCTAGTCAAGCTGGAGAAAATGGGTTTTATATGGCAAAGTTTGAAACCACGGTTAAAGACTATCGAGCCTTTTATATGGGTACAGGAGAAGAGTCTGCAGATCATTCACCAAAAACTAAAGTCTGGAGTTTCCAAGATGGATGGGATCAGCCCAATATGGAGTATTACTATAAACACCCTAGTTTCGACAATTATCCTATTGTTGGTGTAGACTTAAGCGATGCGAAAGCCTTTGCCGAGTGGCTTACCGTAGAATATAATAATCAACCGAAACGTGAGTTTGAAGAAGTCATTTTCAGGTTGCCAACTGAGCAAGAATGGGAATGGGCAGCGCGCGCAGGTAATGATATTGCTCCGTTCCCTTGGGGAGGACCCTATATTAGAAACTCTAAAGGAGATATTCTCGCCAATATTTTAAGAGTGAGCGACACAAACATAATCAGCCAAGTTCAAGACGATGGTTCAATTAAATTTAGTCTTGCTCAAGAACAGATGAAGAGTGTACGACCTACTAGCTATTCCACTCCAGTAAATCAATTTATACCAAATCGCTATGGCCTGTATAATATGAGTGGCAACGTGAGTGAGATGACTACTTCACTTTATGTCGAAGGGCGAAACTCAACTGTGGCTAAAGGAGGAAGTTATCTCCAGACTCCTTATTGGGCAATGATCAGTTCAAGGCAAGAGTTTGCAAAGCCAACAGCCTACACTGGCTTTAGGTTGGTGATGGAGGTGGTTGAGAAGTAGACCTCTTTCTTGCATTCAATATCTCGAACTGATAAAGAACCTTATATGGTTTTGATCCTGAAATTTATCTAGCTCAATTTCCTTCTGAGGAAGTTTTATAGCTGGTTCTTCTCCGCATTAGAACGCCAAAGATGTTTGCTGAAATAATTAAGCAGGCACCTATTACTTTATTAGTGTTCATGGTTTCGTTTAGAAAAATGTAACTAGTAAGCATAGCTATTGGCGAACCAAGGTAGAATATCAGGCTAGAATTGGTTGGTGGAAGCATTGTTGTAGCTCTTAACCAAAGTGTATGGGCTACAACAGTACAAATTACTCCGAGTATGGCTAGGTAAATCCAATCGAGCTGGGAGAGTTCCCAATTTGTTTCAGGGGTGAAAACTAGAAATACGAGCATGGCAAACGCATACTGACCAAAAGCACGAGTCATAGAGTCTATGTGTTGGTGGCGTTGCTGAACGAAAGGTAGAATGGCAAATACTAAGCCACTAGCCAAACCCACCAGAATGCCTGCAGTTACATCGTTCTTTAAATTGAAGTCTGGAACAATTAGGTAGATGCCTACCACGGCAATAAATACAGCTATTAGATCTACAGGTTTTGGTTTAACTCCTTTAATGATCCAGTTTAGGTATATCATATGTAAGCCAAAAGAAGAAACGCTTAGTATGGCCATTGAAGGAGTGGAGAGCTTTACGCTTATAAAGTAAGTAACCCAGTGCACTCCAAAGAGTAGACCTATCCAGACTAGTGCCCTCCATTCGCTTTTTCTTAGTTTGCTGATTTTTGAAGGTCCGGCTAATAGATATAGAAAAACCATACCAATAGACAAACGAACCACGCCTATGGTGAAGGCATTGGCTGCTACTTCCTTGATAAATATTGGAGTTATTCCGAAAATAAAGACTGCTATAAGCCCTTCTATGTAATAGCGAGAATTCACTGATTCAAGTTAGTGTTTAGAACAACTGCCTCCGAGACTAGAGCTTTAATAAAAAAAGCACAACCTGTGGCTGTGCTCTCTCTTCAACTAGGTTGAAATTATTCTTTTATAAGCCCCTTACGTTTCAAAATGGTCTCAATGAACTTTACCTCGTTCTGAGTCTTAAATACCGTGTAAGGAAACATCATCATTTGAGCCTTATTAATAACCAGCACAAATTGCTTCTTATCGGCCCAAGCCCTTTTCACCTGATCCCACTTCATAGGCATACCTTGCTTAGAGTTCAGTTTTATCAGAATCTGTCGGCTATCTATTTCGTAACTAAGTTTGTCAAAGAGCATTTTACTCTGCTCTAGTTGGGTTACACCAGCAAACTGAATTACCCAAAAAAGCACATAAAGTGTAAAAGCTATGAGGGCACCAATCCACCACCAGTTTGAAGGCACTACGAATGTCATGGCAGAAATAGCCAAGGCAATGAGTATAACCCACCATTGGTCGATGAAAACATTTTTAAGGCCTGCCTTCATATAGGCCTTTTTATCTAGAGCGTACTTCTTGGTTTTAACTATCATTTTTATGCTCCTTATGCACAGTGTCTAAAAAGGAACACAAACATAATGATCAAAACTAAGGCTTCAATCAATAGAACTAAAAAATTGCGTTTTGGCTTAGTCAATTACTATTCTGCTTTTAAACTTATATCCAAACTTTTAATAGAATGGGTAAGTGCTCCAACGGAAATATAGTCTACTCCGGTTTCGGCAACTGAACGAATGGTCTTTTCGGTAATGCCACCGGAAGCCTCTGTCTCTGAACGTTTTGCTATTAGTTCTACCGCTGCACGCATATCTTCATTGCTCATATTATCGAGCATAATTCTGTCTACTCCTCCAGCATCTAAGGCTTGCTGCACTTCATCTAGGTTTCTAGTCTCTACCTCAATTTTAAGTTTTAAGCCTTTTGCCTTTAAATACTCCCGAGTAGAATAAACAGCCTTTTCTATTCCACCAGCAAAATCTACATGGTTATCTTTTAGCATAACCATATCATAAAGCCCATATCTATGGTTTACCCCACCTCCTATAATTACTGCCCATTTTTCTAGCATGCGCATGTTTGGAGTCGTTTTTCTGGTATCCAAAAGTCGGGCAGAAGTTCCTTTAATCAGAGTATTCAGGTAGGCTGTTTTCGTGGCAATACCACTCATTCTCTGCATGCAGTTTAATAATAACCTCTCTCCAGATAGTATTGCCCTAACTTTTCCTTTAAGCCTAAGTATTATATCTCCCTTTTTTACTTCTTCCCCATCTTTCGCCAAGGGCTCAATGGTCATGTTAGGGTCAAGTTTATGGAAAATCAATGGGGCTAAATCCATACCGGCAATTACACCCGACTCTTTCATTAAAAGGTAGGCAGATTTCTCTGCATCTGCAGGTATGCTCGCTAAAGTTGAATGATCTCCATCACCCAAATCTTCCTGAAAAGCTCTGTCTATAAAATCGTTGAGTAATTCGCTAGTGACATAAGGTGGTCTCATATCACAAATGTAGCTAAAACCGAATTATCGTTCTTTAGTGAACTCCAATCGATATACTTTAAATACGTTGCTGAATTTTTTTGCACGAATAACCACTCTGTGATTTCCGCTAGAAGATGCGTAGGTACCAATAGCATAGATGATTCCACCAGCCGTGCTAGTACCGTCATGATTGAACTCAAAGCCTGTTGATGGATACTGCTGAAAAAACTGCTTCAACATGATTTCCGCTTGGTTTGAACTATACTCTTTCCGTTCTCCATCAAGTTTAATTTCAACCTTACTGTGAAGGTATTTGATAAGTTCTTTGGAGCTACTAGCCTTTAGCGACTCTTCAACTTTAACGATAATTACGTTATCGTCCTCTTTTTTCTGAGCAAAGGCAGAAAGAGAAAGAAACAGAGTCAGTACTAATACTGTGTATTTCAGATAGGTCTTCATGATTTAGAACTTGCTTCCGTATAACGAAAATAATGCCAATTATTCCACGGAGGGTTCAATGATTCGATCAAATTAATAGAATGAATGTTCTCTTACAAACCCCCTTGAATTTTTATATTTGCCCTTATGGAGAAACGCGTTTTATTGATGATTCTGGATGGCTGGGGACTAGCCTTAGACAAAAAGGTTTCGGCTATAGACCATGCCAACACACCAGTGATGGATAAACTATTTGAAACTTACTCACATAGTAGGTTAGAAGCTTCTGGACTAGCTGTTGGTTTGCCCGAAGGTCAGATGGGAAACTCTGAAGTTGGCCATATGAATATTGGTGCTGGAAGAGTGGTTTACCAAGACTTGGTAAAAATCAATAAAGCCGTAGAAGATGGCACCTTGGCTGAAAATGAGACTTTGAGGTCCACTTTAACCTATGCAAAAGCCAACGGAAAGAAAGTACACCTTATCGGTTTGGTTTCAGATGGTGGTGTTCACTCGCATGTTAACCACCTAAAAGGTCTTTTAAGTATATGTGCCGAAAATGACCTCAAAGAGGTGTTTGTTCATGCTTTTACTGACGGAAGAGATACTGATCCGAAGGGAGGAAAAGCCTATATGAACGATGTTGTTGAGCATTGTAAAAACACCACCGGGCAAGTTGCTTCTGTGGTAGGTAGGTACTATGCCATGGATCGGGACAATCGTTGGGAGCGTGTAAAACTAGCTTATGATGCCATGGTAAATGGTGTCGGTCAACCTTCTGAAAACATTCTTCAGTCTATTGAAGACTCATATACAGCAGGGGTTACAGACGAGTTTATTAAACCAATCATTCAGGTTGAAAATGGAAGTCCAGTTGCTAAAATTGCCGAAGGAGATGTAGTGATCTGCTTCAATTTTAGAACGGATCGTGGAAGACAAATAACTCAAGCCCTCACACAGGTAGACTTTGCAGACCAAGGCATGACAAAGCTTAGTCTGAAATATGTCACCATGACCAATTATGATGATTCCTTTAAAGGGGTAGATGTCATTTTTGGCAAGGATAATTTGAATAACACTTTGGGTGAAGTCCTTGAAAGAGCTGGTAAAAAGCAGATCAGAATTGCTGAAACGGAAAAATACCCACACGTTACCTTCTTTTTTAGTGGAGGAAGAGAGACTGAGTTTGAAGGCGAGAAAAGAATTTTATGTCCTTCTCCCAAAGTAGCTACTTATGATCTTCAACCAGAAATGAGTGCTAACGATATAAAGGAGGCCATCATTCCTGAATTGAATGCAAAATCTTCTGACTTCATTTGCTTAAACTTTGCAAATGCCGATATGGTAGGGCATACAGGCGATTTCGATGCCGCAGTAAAGGCCTGTGAAACTGTAGACACTTGTGCAGGAGAAGTTTTGGAAGCTGCTTTGGCTAGTGATTACACCACCATTGTAATTGCAGACCATGGAAACTCAGACATCATGGTTAATGCTGATGGCTCGCCAAATACGGCTCATACCACGAACCTTGTCCCTTGTATTTTGGTTGATAATGACTTAAAGCTTGAATTAAAAGACGGTAAGCTGGGAGATTTAGCACCAACTATTCTCAAATTAATGGGTGTAGAAGTGCCTTCCGAAATGACAGGTGATACATTAATATGAAGCATTTCCTTTTATTTTCACTAAGTACACTGCTATTACTCGGGTGTAATATCAGACCCGAGAACAACATTGAAGAACTCTCTTACTTTAACATTGAAGAGCTCTTAGAGGCTGAAATTCAGTATTTAATTGATGAGAATGCAGGCTTAGAGAAGACGGTAGAGTCTAATGGCAATACAGACCTCCTTGAGATTCACCCTCAAACTAAGGACGAATGGGAATCTCAGTTTAGTTTGTTTTATGAAGCCAATATAGCTCAGCCTGGCCTAAGAGATGCTTATAGAGAGGAGGAGTTGACTCCACTTGAAGGAGTACGCACCAAGATTTTTAGTGCTAGAGCTAAAAAGAGCTTCGTTCAGACTTTTGAAGTGATTTATAATCAGGACAAGTTGAGTCAGATTAATATTCAAACTCAAGAGGAAAACGAAATATATTCTAACTACAGAACCCTAAAACTTTTCTTCGATGCCGAAGGCAAGCACATTGTGGGGTTTGATGTTACCGGAGATGAGGATATGCGCCTGAAGGAACCTATGAAGATTCACATTCAGGCGGTTATCACTTATTAGATTCTGAAAAGGGCGTCTAAGAAACTCATGTTTTCTTTGCCCATTTTCACTATCATTATGGGAATATCATTGCCTTCCTCTACTAACTTTTCAGCTACGGAGCCAATTAGTACAGAGGCTGGTCCAGAGCGACCTTTAGAGCCAATCATTATAAGATCTACCCCTTTTTCTGCTCCTGTTTTATAGATTTTATCCGCTGGATGAGGATCGTCATCTAAAGCAAAAGTATGGTCATACTCAACGCCTTCTAAGTCCATCTTCTTGAAGAATCGATCGCACTCCTCCTTAGTGTTTTCAAGCATTATTTCGGCAAACTCTTCATAAGTTTTGCCCGACTTATAATAGCCTGTAGGCACTTTATAAACATTGTTACTTAAGAGCTGAGCACCACACTTTTTCTGAATGGCTGCACCAATTTCGAAAGCCATTTTTGAGTGGTCGGAATAGTCTATAGAGACCATTATCTTATTCCACTCCAATGGAGGGTTTTCAGTAACAAAGATTACTGATGAACTGATAGATTTGGCGATTTTTTTAGAGTTGAGCCCAGAACCTCCATGTTCAGCCTTTCTACCCAAAAGAGCCAAGTCAATCACTTTTACTTTTGCAAGTTTGAGTATCTCTTCTGTTACCTTGCCTGTAGTTACAATTGTTTTTGTATCACAGTTAGGTGGAAGAACAAAGTGCTCGTTGATCTCTTCTTCCATTTCCTTTTCAATGGCTTCGTCTACAGGAGCAAATACATCGGCATATTTCTCCTGAATCTCTTCGGGTAGCTCTAATGAACTGGCAATGTTTACAAAGTAAACAGTGTCAATGTCAAATACTTTGGCTGCCATTGAGGCGTATTTTAGAAGATATACATCCATTTGGCTCAGGTCTAGAGCCACAAGCATTCGCTGGTACTTACTTAAGTCTTGCATAGTTGTTTTAGGATTCCACTACAATTTATTGAATTAATGTGCTCCTACAGCAGCCATTCTTAAATTTTTGATGGTTTTAGAATATCATTCCCGAATAACTAACTGGCTTTTATATATTTGCCGCCCAAACCGAAATTATGGCTAAGCAGAAGTTTCTGGAAAGATTGCAGGAGAAGTGGGGATTGAAGTCGGCTTTTCAAACGGTAATGGTGCTCATTGTTTTCGCTTTTACCGGATCTACAGTACTATTTATTAAACCTATTGTTTTCGACTTAGTAGGTTTCGAGAACGTACACGGCTTTTGGGGACTTCTATTATATGTAGTCTTGATTTTCCCTCTATATCAAATATTAATTCTCATTTATGGGTTTATATTTGGGCAGTTTGCATTCTTCTGGAACTGGGAAAAGCAGTTCGTAAGCAGAATGGGCAAGCTGTTTAGTAGACGAAAAAAGCGTTGAACCATTTAGTTCTAATTGGGCTTATCTGATTGTATTAATATATTTAATTGTGAATTCGGAAGTAAAAAGATTATTGAAAGATCATTCGCTTAGACTTACCCAAAGTAGAGGCGATGTGATTTCCGTTTTCCTAGATAAAAACGTGGCAGTTAGCCATGGTGATATTGAATCAGAGATAGACGGAAAATACGATAGGGTTACTATCTATAGAACACTAAAGTCATTCATTGACAAAGGACTTATACACAGGGTTTTAGATGATTCTGGTGCTACGAGATATGCACTTTGTCATGACAATTGCTCTGAAGACTCACACAAGCACAATCACATTCACTTTAAGTGTCAGAAGTGTGATGAAACTACTTGCATTGAGCATGTAGATATTCCTGAGGTAAATTTGCCTAATGGTTTTCAAGCCATAGAAAGCAACTATTTGGTATCGGGTATTTGCAAGAAGTGCAATTAGTAAGTCTCTCTTTCTAATTCTTTCGAAGGCATTGAGCCACCAGAGCCATCTGGCCAAACTATACCAGGAGGTAAATCTATTTTTGGCCCAGAATCAATACTAATACCACCATCATTATTATCAGTTCCACTGGTTCGTTTCCTGCTTCTCATAAGCGTAAATGCTAGGTAGGTTAACAGCACGTAAGTTAAACCAGATAGAATAAGATCGTAGTAAAAGCTATTCATGAGTAAGTAATATACTCATAAATGGGGCTTGATGTTTTGAATTACAGCACAAAGAATATCAACCATACCAGAATAAATACTGGAACTAGAATTGGAACTGAATACCTAAGAATATAGCCAAAGAAAGAAGGCATGTGAATACCAGTTTGCTCGGCAATAGACTTAACCATAAAATTAGGCCCGTTTCCAATGTAAGTCATTGCTCCAAAGAATACCGCACCAATTGCAATGGCTTTAAGGTTAACTACCGATTCTGGATAAACACCACCAGCAGCATACGCCTGAACATCTGCAATAACGCTTATATCTCCACCCTGAGAAGCTAATGCAGCCGCCAAGAAATTAAGATAGGTAGGTGCATTATCTAAGAAACCGGAAAGAAGACCTGTTCCCCAGTACAATGTATTGGGGTTAATTAAGCTCACACCTGCTTCTGATTGAGCAAACTCAGAGACCAAAGCCAAAGCTGGCATCATAGTTCCGAAAATACCGATAAAAATAAACGCTACTTCCCTTATAGGCTCGAAGTTAAATTCATTGCCATTAATGGCTTCTTTGCTAGCAAACTTGTAAGAGAAAATTCCCACAGAGAACATAATGAGCTCTCGTAAGAATGAGAACTTCTGTCCATCATATACAATGGCAGGAACTCCATCAATTACATTAGGATCTAGGAAAACAGATGCTATTATTATGGCTAACCAAATAAAGTTCTTGCCACCTACAATGGTTGTCTTGCCCGAGAATTCAACAGTCTCATCTATGTCATGGTCTACGTTTCTTTTATCTACTAGGTAGAACATTACTGCCAAGAAGGCCAGAGCAAATACCCAAGGTACTGCGTTATGCACAACAGTCCACATAAAAGGCACTCCTTTTAAGAAACCTAAAAATAATGGAGGGTCACCAATTGGCGTAAGAGCACCACCAATATTACTCACCATAAAAATGAAGAAGATAATATGGTAAGGACGAATTCTACCTTGATTCAACCTAATAAAAGGACGAATCAAGAGCATAGAAGCCCCTGTGGTTCCTATGAGGTTGGCTATAACAGCTCCAACCAACAATAGGCCCACATTGGCCATTGGGGTAGCTCGTTTGTCTACTTTAATCATTATTCCGCCAGAGGCGATATAAAGAGAAGAGAGCAAGGCTATAAATTGTACGTATTCGGCCAATGCATGCACTGGTGCATGAGTATTGTGTAGACCAAATAGATAGTATAATACTACAATAGCTGCTAAACCAACTGCTACTATAGGATAGTTCTTATGCCAGAAATGTTCGTAGAAAAGTGGTCCTGTAGCAATCATTCCTAACAATAGAACGAAAGGAATAACCGACCAGCCCGGAGGGGCAGAATCATGATGCTCATCATCTACATGAGCCTCTACAGCATGCCCTTCAACCTCATCTTGATGCTCATCTTGATAATATGAAGGAGCGTTTTCAACGACAACCACTTCTGCTCTTAGCTGATTTATGGGGGCAAACAATGCCATCATAAGGCCTACCAAGAATAGAAAGACAGTTTTTTTCATCAAAATTGGAGTGAGTCGCTAAAATAAAAAGGGTTCAGACAATTATCAAACCCGGTCATTAGGGCGCCAAGATACATTAAGGATCAGAAACCTTCATTACCTCAAAATAAAATAATTGATAATCGGTCAAAATCCAATCAAATCACCTGCACTAACATCATACTCTGCTCCGGTAACTGAAGAAAGACAGTTAGGCCTTCCCTCAAGCCTAAGTAAGCCTAAATAGGCAAATATTAGTGCTTCTTTAAATTCTATGATTTTACTTTCTGGTAACACAATATCAGCTCTAGAATAAGTTTTAAGCCTAGAAATGAAGAATTGATGATAGGCTCCGCCACCAGTTACTAGTACTTTTTTACCCTTGTTTTCATTGATGGTAGAAGCGATTTCCATGGCTGAATGCTCTATAAAAGTTGCCATTTTATCTTCCAAACTAATCGAGGAGTTTTTTAAAAGTGGTAGCCAGTTTTTCTGATAATCTTCAATTCCTAGCGATTTTGGGCCCCGTTGACTTAAATAAGGGAGTTGGCTAAGTTCAGACAATAGCGATTCATTTATACGGCCAGTAGCCGCTATCTTTCCTTCCGAGTCGTAAGGAAGTCCTTTTTCATTTGCCAGATAATTAAGTGCCATATTAAAAGGGCAAATATCGAAAGCCACTCGTTTACCTTCTTTTTCGAAAGAGATATTAGCGATACCGCCAAGGTTAAGAGCGAAATCGTATGTGGCAAACAAATCTCGATCACCAATAGGTACCAAAGGAGCACCTTGACCGCCAGCTTTTACATCGGCAACTCGGAAATTATTGATTACTGAAATTTGACAATGGTTATAAATCTCTTCTCCAGAACCAATTTGGACAGTAATTCCCTTTTCAGGTTGGTGAAAAACAGTGTGCCCATGAGAGGCTACGCAATCAACCATTTGTGATCTTGTACCTAAGAATTTATTTATTGACTTCCCGATAAAAACCCCGAGATCGATATCTAGCTTTTGAATACCTTCTTCAGATAGCTCGATGGCATGTCTTAAGCGATGGCTGAGTTCCTTCGGATAAGGTATAGTCTCACACTTATTCAACTCAAAACTCCACGAGGCTTTATTACTTTCCCTGGAGAAAAAGGTCTCCGCCAAGTCTAAGCCATCTAAAGAGGTACCTGACATTATACCCAGTATGGTAATTTGATTCTTCACCATCATCTTTTATTAAACCTCGTTTACTAACCGTAATTAGGCAGAATTCTCTGATTTCTAGTAGGTTCCATTAACGGACTCAATAAGCAAACGATTGCCTTTCTCAAATTTTGTTAAAAAAGCTGGCAATTAGCTCATTACAACCTCCATCAATATGAAAACATTTGAATCTAATTGAAAAACTGACATCTTTGTAACCCTCAAAATTGTGCATGTTGGAAATTTCTGTGTTAAGGCGTTCGAAGTTTAGGTTGAGATATATAAATCTGGCTTTTATACTAAGTTTTGTTGCATTCCAAACAGCAATGGCTCAAGGCGATCAGTCTAGTTATTCAGCCCTTGGTGTTGGGAGTTTAAACTGGAGTGGTTTTGCTCAAAATGAAGCCATGGGAGGTTTAGGTGTAGGTTACAATACCAAATACTTTTACAATGATCTGAACCCAGCCCTATTGGGCGCCAACTACGAGGCAGTCTTTCAATTAGGCACTACTGTAGACTATCGAAATATAACGAATGGCTCTGACTCATATAGTACCGTATCTGGTGGGTTTAAAGAATTTGCTATGAGCGCTCCATTGGTTTATGGAAAATGGAATTTAGGAATATCTCTTTCTCCTTACACCTCAGTTAATTATGGGTTTACTCAAGTACAAACCGGACCTGAAGGAGGGGATACTAATATTGATGTAACTGGTCGAGGAGGAATAGATCAAGCAAATCTTGTAACATCATTTAAAATTGGTGATTTGTCAATAGGCTTAAAAGGGACCTACTACTTCGGAATTATTAATAATGAAGACAAGTTTACCCTTACAGATATCAATTCAAATTTTGCTACTACAATTGTAAATGAGAGAAGAAGCTTTGGACAACTGGCAGCAAGTGCAGGCCTTTATTATAACTTGAATTTAAGTAATAATAAGAGACTTAATTTTGGAGCCTATTATAACCCTGGTTTTAACCTGAGGCAGGAGAGGTTGGTAACATTTGAGAACGAAACCCCTAATGGGACAACAACAAGTACCGACACATTGGCCTATAATAAAGATGAGTCGCTCTACATTCCTGAGAAAATGGGGTTTGGTATATCATATGAGAAATTCAGGTCTTTCGCGGTAGGTTTAGATGTTCAATTTCAAAATTGGCGGTCATACCGAAACTACCAAGGTTCTACCGAATCCTACTACGGAAATGCCATAAGAGTCGCCTTGGGTACAGAATATATTCCTAATGCAGAACAGCCTACTAAATTGATAAATGTAACTAGTTTTAGGTTTGGTATACATTACGAAAAGACGCCATTTTTGATCAGCAATGAGGTGGTGAACGATTTTGGTATAAATTTTGGAGTTTCAGTACCGTTGAGTTCATTTTGGGGATTATCTCATTTGAACGTTGGTGCGACATTAGGTCAGAGAGGAAATATCTCAACTACTGGCTTAGTTCGAGAGAATTACGTAAAATTGAACCTTGGTTTCTCTTTACAAGATATAACCTGGTTCTCAAAGCAAAGATTTAACTAAAACTACTGATATTATGAGATTAAAAGCTCTAATGATAATAGCCTTCTTGGCTATCTGCTCATCAGCCAGTGCACAATTTGCATGGCCAGAAGATCCTGAGCAGAGATCTGAGGCGCAAACGCTTTGGACTTTATTTGACGATAATTACCGACAAGGTAATTACGAGGCTGCAAAACCACACCTTGCCAAATTAGTTGAGAAGTTCCCTACTTTGAGCACAGCCCTATACATTAATGGTATTAAGGTTTGGGAAGAGTCTTACGACAATGCAAAAGTGGATGCTGAAAAGGATAAAGCTGCAGAAATGGTGCTTAAGCTTTACGATATGCGTTTTGAAAACTTCGAAGGTGAAGAAGAAAAAGCTATCGATAGAAAAGCTATTGCTGCATATAAATTCTATGTTAGAGATGCAGATAAGACTCAAATGCTCCTCGATCTTTTTGAGAAGTCATATGAGATCAAGGGAATGGACGCTTTCTACCCGTTAGGAAGATACTATATGCAGGTAGCGGTATTAGCCTTTGCTAGGTCTAATGTTGAAATTAGCAAAGATCAGATTCTTGAAATTTATGAGCAGAGTACCAAGCACATCGATCATGAAATTGCTCAGGTGAAAGCTGCGAATAAAAGCACTAAGCGTTATGAGGAGATAAAAGAGTTCATCGATGGTAAGCTTGCCGACATGGGCATCATTGATTGTGATTTCGTTGTAGAAAAGCTAGTGCCTGAATTTGAGCAAAACCCTAACGATGCTGAGTTGGCCAATAAAATTTTCGTATTCGCTTATGAAGGTGGCTGTACAGATGCTGAATGGTTTGTAAAGGCAGCTGAAACTCATTTTGCAAATAGCCCTCAGTATGGTGTTGGTTATCTGTTAGGTGTGAAGTTTGGTGCAGATAAAGAGTACGAAAAATCTAAAGAGTACTTCATTAAGGCTGCAGAATTAACCGATGACAACACAAGTAAGGGTAAGGCATTGAAGCAAGTAGCTGCCACTGAAAGAATTAATGGTAATTATTCTGAAGCTAAAAAGTATGCGCTTGAAGCAGCTGAAATTGACCCTACTCTAAAAGCTGAAATGTATGAGCTTATTGGAGACATGGTTATGGCTAGCACACAGTGTGACAAAAAAGTTAGCCAAGTAGATGATAGAGCAAGATACATTGCTGCCTATGATTACTATGCTGTAGCTGGAAACAGCACAAAAATGGCTCAGGCTAAAGAGCAGTTCCCTACTATGTCAAGCATCTTTACTGAAAACAAGAAAGAAGGTGATTCTATGACTGTTGGTTGTTGGATTAACAAAACGGTTAAACTTCAAAGAAGACCAGAACAATAGAAATTGTATAACGTATATAGAACGGTCTTTTCTTCAGGGAAAGACCGTTTTTTATTATCAATGAACAAACTAAACCTCTTCTTATTCCTATTGCTTTCTGGAGTTGTCCTTGCGTCATGCTCGTCAGACCAAAAACGACTGGCAGACATGGAAGTATATGAAGGGCCTATGTATGAGTCTGAAGATGTAAAGATTCTTTTTACAGACTCAACAGTGGTAAGAGTAATTGTATACGGAAACAAGCAACTACAGCATCAGAATGGAGACATTGAGTTTCCTGATGGCATTAAGATCGAGTTTTATGGCAAGAATGGTGAACAGACTTCCGAATTGACTGCACAAAGTGGTTTTAAAGAGAACGGTAGTAATGTATACAGAGCTAATGGAGACGTGTTTGTAAACAATCTTCAGGTTAAACAGACTCTTAAAACAGAAGAACTATTTTGGAGTCCAGAGTCTGAAAGGATTTTTACCGATAAATTTGTTATTGTAGAGTCAGAAAGTGAAATCATTCAGGCAGAAGGGATGACAGCCCCTCAAGACTTTTCTAGCTATGAGTTTACTAACCCGAGAGAATCAACCACCATTTTAAAAGACGACTTTTGAAAAATTTAGGAGACACCATTTTATTCTCACTGAGTGTAGTATTCTTTGTAATAGGAGTTCACCAAACAATGAATTTTGGTATAGCCTCTTCCTATTTCATTTTCATGATATCACTTGGTTTGCTATTTTTAATGAGATATAGAAGAGCCAAGAGAAAAGAAGAAGACAAACAAAACCAATCTGGCTCTTCAAAAAAGACTAAGTCTAAGCGCTAATGGATACTTACCAACTGACCATGATTTTGGTCTGTCTTATTTTTTCAGCCTTTTTTTCTGGAACCGAAATAGCTTTTGTAAGTGCCAGTAAACTACAAATTGAGCTTCAGAGCCAGCAAGGCAAACTAGCGGGGCGAATATTGGCCTTTTTTACCCAAAAACCTTCTAGGCTTATTAACACTGCACTGGTAGGCAATACCATAGCGCTGGTCATATATGGTATTTTTATGGCAAGTGTGCTCGAGCCGTGGATTGCCAACAAGCTTCCTGAAAACCTTAATTCTCAGAGTACGGTGGTTATCTTACAGACTCTTCTGTCTACTATCATTGTACTATTTACAGCCGAGTTTACCCCAAAAAGCATCTTTCTGCTCAACCCCAATAACCTCCTGAGCTTATTGGCCATTCCAATGATTATCATCTTCTTCATCATGTTTCCGGTGGTGTGGTTAATAGAACAAATGTCTAAGTTCATTATTCTCTTTGTGTTGAGACAGCCATATTCTGAAGATAGACAAGTTTTCGGACTGACAGACCTTAGCAATTACATTAAGCAGAATACGCGTGACGATATTAAGAAAACAAAAGTAGAGCTAGACACTAAGATTTTTAACAATGCACTTGAATTCAAAACAGTAAGAGTTCGGGAGTGTATGATACCACGCACAGAAATTTCTGCCATAGATATAGAAGACAGTGTAGAAGATCTTAAAACTGAATTTATTGAAAGTGGCCACACTAAAATTCTAGTGTACAGAGAAAGCATAGACGATGTAATAGGCTACTGTCATGTTCTAGATTTATTCAAGAAACCTCAAGACATTGGTAGTATGCTCACACCAATTATCATTGTTCCTGAAACTATGCTTGCCAATGAACTGATGATTCAATTCATACAAGAAAGGAAAAGTCTTGCACTGGTAGTAGATGAGTTTGGTGGTACTTCTGGCATAGTTAGCCTAGAAGATGTTATTGAAGAAATTTTCGGTGAAATTCAGGACGAGCATGATGAAGATGAAGACTGGGTAGAGCAGAGAATTGATGAAGACAAATACATACTTAGCGCCAGACACGAAATTGACTACTTGAATGAAAAGTATAAGTGGGACATTCCTGAAGGAGATTACGATACCTTAGGAGGTTTCATTTTATCAATAACCGAGAGTATACCTGAGGTTCACGACATTATAAAGCACGGGTTGTTTGAAATAAAGGTTGTCTCAATGGAAGATGCTCGAATAGACAATGTTTTATTTATCTATAACCCCGACCAAGAGGACTGATTCTTAGGTAGTTTTACGCCATTTTTCCTTTGACTTTCGGGCATAATTGAATTATGTTTGCGCCTATTTAAAAATTAACCAATGTCTATAATCAATACGCTTCGTGAGAAGATGGGACGACTGTTAGTGGTCGTAGTGGGATTTTCGATTTTAGCTTTTGTATTAACCGACCTAGCAACCAACCAAAATCTTTTTGGTGGAGGCGCTAGAAACGTAGGGGAAATTGATGGAGAAGAAATTTCTCAAGAAGATTTCTCTGTCATGGTAGATAATGCCATGAGAAGTTACGGTTACCCTACAGGCAACCCTCAGCTTACTCAATACATGAGAGACCAAGTGTGGCAACAACTTATCAATCAGGTTGCTTTCTCTAACAAGTTAGAACAGCTTGGGTTAGAAATAAGCAAAAATGAGAGAGTTGATATGGTTCAGGGTAAGAACCTCTCTCCTGTAATGCAAAACTTCTTCAACCAATATCTTGGTAGCACTAACCAGGCAGACATCAAGAACTTCTTGGCCAATATTAATATGTATGGACCTGAGGCACAGTTCTACTTTGCCAATGCAGAGTCTCAAGCCATGAGTAGCAGACAAAGCCAAAAGTTCGAAAGCTTATTGACTAAGACACAATATGTAACTCTTGCTGAAGCACAGAGAGAGTATAGATCTCAGTTTACCATTTCTGATGTAGACTATCTACACGTTCCTTTCAGTAGCGTTAGTGATGATCAGGTTGGACAGGTAACGGATAGTGAGATTCAAAACTACTTGAATGAAAACAAGGAAAGATATACTGTAGATGAGTCGAAAGATTTAGAGTATGTTTCTTTTCCTGTAGTTCCGTCTGCTGCGGATTCTGCCATGTACAGAGAGCAGATGAGTGAAATTAGAGCTGCCTTTGAGGACGAAACTACTAATGATTCAACTTATGCCCTAAGCATGACTGAGCAAGGCATAGGGTTCACCACTTATGACCCAAGCGCATTGCCAAACTCACTGGCTAATAACCTTACTACTTTAAGTAAGGGAGATATAGTTGGCCCAGAATTGCAGAATGGAATATATACCATTCATAAAATCAGTGACATCTTACCTACTGAAACAGCCTTTGCTAGAGCAAGCCAAATCGTATTCTACCTTCAAGGAAAGACTCCTTCAGAAAAGTCTAATGTTAGACAAACTGCTAGAGAGGTACTTAGAAGAATCAATAACGGTGAGGCTTTTGAAGCCTTAGCAAGAGAATATAGTGACGGGCAGTTCAGTACAAGTGGTGGAGATCTTGGATGGATAAGAGAAACCGACTCTAAAGTTGCAGACGTAAAAGATGAAGTTTTTGGAGCAAGAAGAACTGGTCTTATCAATAGGTTGATTGAAAAGAATGACAAAATCTACATTATCAACGTAAGTCAAACTGCAATTAAGCAAAGATATAAGGTTGCTCAGGTTATCGTTGAAATGGTTCCATCATATGAAACTAGTAATGAGGTTTACCTACAAGCTGCTGAGTTTGCCGCTAGCGTTAGCGATGCAGAGGAGTTCAGAGAGTACGCTGCTAACAATGGCTACTCGGTTTTCCAAGGAACAAAAATCGACAAGAACGCTAACTCAATCGGTCAGCTAACCAACGCGCGTCAGGTTGTAACTTGGTTGTATGGTGAAGCGTCTATTGATGATGTTAATGAGTTCGACTTAGATAACGAATATGTTGTAGCTGTTTACACCAATGAAACTGAAGAAGGTGTTCAGTCTATAGAAGAAGTAAGAGCTGAAATCACTCAGATTCTTAAGAACCAAAAGAAGGCTGATTTTATAAAGTCTAAGCTTAGCAGCCTTTCTGGTAGCGTAAATGAAATGGCTACTGCTTACGGTCCTGAAGCTCAATACTTCGCTAAACAAAGTGTTAAAATGGAAGATACCTCACTGGGGAATCTTGGAGTTGCACCAGAGGCAATCGGTGCTGCTTCTGGTCTTCAAAACCCTGGTGACAAAACATCTCCAAAGGTAATTGAAGGTTCTGGTGTTGTTGTTATTCAACTTAATGCTAGATCTGAAGCTTCTGAACTTGGCGACTACACGCTCTATGAGAATGAGCTATTACAAGAGGCCGCCAATAGAATTGCTCAAAGCTTGTTGCTTTCAATTTCTGATAAGATTGAGGTAACCGACCAGCGTTACAAGTACTTCTAAGAGCTTAATAAACCTTAAGGAACAAAGAGGCTTTTGATAGAGCCTCTTTTTTTGTTTAACTTTTAATCAAAGCCCGAACTATGGCAGGTCAGAAATACGATACTGAAGAATTCAGAAACAAATTAGAGGCAACTCATGACTTCCCTACTCTGTACATGTTTAAGTTCATTGTAACCGATGACAAAAAACAAGAGGTAGAAAATTTATTCCCTATGAATGAAGTGAGTTTCAAGCCCTCAAGTAAGGGGAAATATATTAGTGTTACAGCCAAGGTAATGGCTTCTTCGAGCGATTACGTCATAGATATCTACAAAAGAGCCAAACAAATAGAAGGTATTATAGCACTTTAATGAAACGGCTTTTACTCTTTGCTTGCTTACTGATTTCTGTGGCTTGTAACAATAAAGGTGATCGAAAGGCCTCTGATACCGTAGAAAGCCCTGCGATTAGCAAGCCTACTAGACCAGAAACTGTTCAGCCTATCTTCGATATGGAGATAGAGGAAGATAGAACCGATTGGCAGAATCCCGAGATTGTTCTAAAGGCGTTTGGCGACCTAACCAATAAAACCATAGCAGATATAGGTGCAGGCGCTGGTTATTTCAGCTTTAAGCTTGCTAGGCAAGCGGGTAAGGTTATTGCCCTAGACATTGACCCGAATGCCCTAGAATACATCAATGAGCAAAAGGAAATAGTTGGTAACTGGGCCGAAAACATAGAAACCAGACTTACTCCGCCCGATGTACCCAACTTGCTTTTAAATGAGGCAGACGCTGTTTTAGTGGTTAATACTTTCAGTTTTATTCCTCAACCTGAGAATTACTTCAATAGGTTACGAGAAGGAATGAAACCAAATGGAGAGCTACTAGTTGTAGACTTTAAGAAGGGAAAAATTCCCGTTGGGCCTTCAGATGATAGGAAAATGGAAGCTTCAGAAATAAGGAGTATTCTTAGAAGAGCTGGCTTCCGAAGAATTTCAATAGACCAGAAGAGCCTAGAGTATCAGTATATTATTAAAGCGATAAACTAGAACCTATGTGGACAGAAAAGGATAATAAACTTACTAGAACATTCGAATTTAAAGACTTTACCGAAGCCTTCGGGTTTATGAGCAAAGTTGCCATAGAGGCTGAAAAAATGAATCACCACCCCCATTGGTCGAACGTATATAATAAGGTAAGCTTTGAGTTAACAACGCACGATGAAGGCAATACGGTAACTGAAAAAGATCGTAAATTGGCCGAAATCATAGACAAACTGGCCTAATGCCCGATAAAATCAACCTCTACTTAGTACCTACCCCTATTGGTAATTTAGATGATATTACGTTAAGAGCTATTAAGGTGTTAAGTGAGGTTGATGTTATTTTAGCTGAAGACACCAGAACTTCTGGTAAACTGTTAAAGCACCACAACATTAGCAAGCCGCTTCAGAGTTATCATATTTTTAATGAACACCAGGCTGCTACTAAGCTGGTAGACCGAATGAATGCTGGAGAAACCTTTGCCTTGATCTCTGATGCAGGAACCCCATCTATCTCAGACCCTGGATTTCTTTTGGTAAGAGAAACCATTGCAGCAGGTTTAGAAGTGAATTGCCTTCCAGGAGCCACCGCTTTTGTGCCTGCCTTAGTAAACTCAGGCCTACCTTCCGATAAGTTTGTGTTCGAAGGCTTTCTTCCGCACAAAAAAGGCCGCCAAACCCGGCTGAAGAAGCTAGCTGAAGAAGAAAGAACTATCATTCTCTACGAGTCTCCCCATAGACTGATTAAATCGCTTGAGCAGCTCAAAGAATTCTTAGGAGATCGTCAGGCTTCCGTCTCTCGTGAAATCTCCAAAATGTTTGAAGAAACCGTAAGGGGCACATTTACTGAGCTTGTTGAGCACTTCACAAAAAACGGAGTGAAAGGCGAGTTCGTAATGGTAATAGAAGGGAAGAGTTAGTTGTCCTTCAGTTGCTTTTCATAGAGTTTGTTGATTTTCTCCTTAGCTCTTAGCAACCTCATCTTTGCAGCACTTTCCGAGATATTCATGGAAGCCGTTATGGCCTGAAGGCTTTGCTTTTCTTTGTATTTCAGAAGTAGTAAAAGTTTTTCCTCTGGAGTAATTTGCTCAAGCAGCAGCTCTAAGGCATTCATCAGTGACTCCTTATCTACTTCATCGGCCTCTATTACGTCTTCTAATTCAGACGAGAGCTTATCTGATATTACCTGATGGGTACTTTTCTTCTTCTTTCTTAAATAGTCTATGCAGGTGTGATAAACTATGGTGTAGAGCCAAGTTTTAAATTTTGCTTCAGACCTAAAGTTACTCAGCTGCATAAATACCTTAATGAATACCTCTTGGCTTAGGTCTTCTGCTTCATCATCGCTCTTTACATAGCCCTTACATTTCTTCTTTACATAGTCTTGGTACCTATCCGCTAGGATAGAGAAATACCGCTCCGGACCTCCATTCTGAAGAAAGTGAACTAACTCTTCGTCAGTCAATTGGGGCTTAATATTATCCTTGAATATTTTCTCTGAAGACATGTGACTTTGCGTTTTGGACGCGTCTAATCTTCACTAAAGTATGAATAAGATGCTTCTTTCAGAAAAAGCACTACTAGATATTAATATTCTCCCTCAGCCAAACGATGTTACCTGCGGGCCTACCAGCTTGCATGCCGTATATCAGTATTATGGAGATAACATTCAATTAGGCGAGGTAATTAAGCAGGTAAAGCAACTCAAATCTGGTGGAACCTTGGCTGTAAACCTTGGCAACCATGCCCTCAAAAGAGGATATGAGGCCACCATATATACCTATAACCTTCAGATTTTTGACCCTTCATGGTTTGCCGATGAAGAAACCGATTTAGTGAACAAGCTAGCAATGCAATGTCATTACAAGCCACAAAGGAAAATTAGGTTTGCTTCTACTGCTTATCAGAAGTTCTTAAGCCTTGGTGGAAAGATAAAGTTTAAAGACCTCACACCAGACCTAATTAAGTCTATCTTATTTCAAGATCAGCCGATTCTTACAGGCTTAAGTGCAACTTACTTGTACCAGAGCCCAAGGGAAATCGGAGATTTGAAAGTTGAGTATGATGACCTAAAAGGCTTACCGACAGGTCACTTTGTGGTGGTACAAGGTATTTCTGCAGATGAGAACACTGTCTCAATTGCAGATCCATTGAAGAATAACCCAATGGCATCAAGCCAATATTACGAAGTAGATATTCACCGATTAATCAACTCAATCATGCTGGGTATGGTAACATACGATGCCAACCTGCTCATTATTAGACCAAAAAAATGAACAAACTAATTGTTATTGAGAAGCCACATAAGTGGCAGTTGGATATTCCCAATGTAGATGTCATAGCTGCACAAGATTACCTATCTGAGTCAGCTGGTCAATTCGGGAAGAATACAAAAGTGATTAACCTATGTAAATCCTATCAATACCAAAGCGTTGGCTATTATGTGTCGCTTTTGGCAGAAGCAAGAGGGCATAAGGTGTTACCAGAAGTGGCCACAATCCAAGACTTCAGGTTTCCTTCAATGATTAAAGATGATGCTCAAGACTTCGATGCCATCATACAGAAATGTTTGGGCAGCAGTTCAGAAGCTAAACTGGAATTCAAGATATATTTTGGATACACAGATGAATTAGCGCTGTCTAGTTTGGGTATGCTGCTGTTCAACCTATTTCAATCGCCAATCCTTAAAGCCGTTTTTGTAAAACGAGAGAAATGGGTGCTTGAAAACCTAAGGCCAATGAACATTTATGACCTTACAGGAGAAGAAAGGCAAAAGCTTCAGTCGTTCCTTGGGTTGTTTTTGAGCAACAAAAAGGTGGTGAGAAAGAACCACCAGAGAAGAAGGTTCGACCTTGCCATATTGGTGAACCCAGACGACCCGAACCCACCTAGTAATGCAAAGGCGCTTCAGAAGTTTGTAAAAGCTGCTGAAGAAGTGGGCTTCAACACGGAGATTATTACCAAAAACGACTATGGTAAGATCAACCAGTTCGATGCACTCTTCATAAGAGAAACCACAAACGTGAACAACCACACCTTCCGCATTGCCAAAAAAGCTCAGTCAGAGGGCTTGGTGGTAATTGACGATCCGGTTTCCATAATGCGCTGCACCAACAAGGTGTACTTGAATGAACTGATGAGAAATCATGGCATAAATACGCCCAAGGCAGCCATCATTTCTAAAGAGAATCCAATGGCTGCTATTGAGAAAATTGGCTTCCCATTCATCTTAAAAGAACCCGATGGTGCCTTTTCTAAAGGAGTGAAGAAGGTTCAAAATGAAGAAGAGTTTAATGAGTTACTCAAAGGCTTTTTTAAAGGCTCTGAATTATTGATTGCTCAGGAATTTATGCCGACCGACTTCGATTGGCGTGTGGGCATTTTCAATGGAAAGCCCTTGTACGTATGCAAGTACTTTATGGCCAGAAATCATTGGCAAATTATTGAATGGAAAAAGAGCGGGAAGGCTCAGGAGGGTAAAGCCGAAACCTACCCGGTAGAAGAAGTGCCAAAAGCACTTATTACTACAGCCACAAAAGCCACCAAGCTAATTGGTAATGGCCTTTACGGAGTAGACATTAAAGAAGTAAATAAGAAATTCTATGTAATTGAGGTGAACGATAACCCAAACCTCGATGCAGGAATTGAAGATAAAGTTTTAAAAAACAAGCTCTACGAAACCATAATGGAAACCCTGATGGAGCGAGTAAAAATAAAGCAATGAAGGTAGAAGATAACCACTTGCACCTATTCCAGGCCTATGGAATTGAGCTGGAATACATGATTGTTGATACAGAAACACTCAACGTGAAACCTATTGCCGATGAGGTTTTGAAATCATTAGCTGGTGAAATCACCAATGAAGTTACTTTCGGCAATATCACTTGGTCTAATGAATTGGCCTTGCACGTAATTGAGCTTAAGTGCTCTGCTCCAACAGACGATTTAGTTCAATTAGCTGCCGATTTTGAGGAAGCCATTCAGCAAATGAACAGAGTGCTGGCAGAGTTCAAGGCTCAACTTATGCCTTCTGCGGCTCATCCATGGATGAACCCAGAGACAGAAACGGTACGTTGGCCGCACGACAATGCCGAGATATACGCTACCTACGACCGCATCTTCGATTGCAAAGGTCACGGTTGGAGCAACCTGCAAAGTATGCACATCAACTTACCATTCCATGGCGATGATGAGTTTGCTAAGCTGCACGCTGCCATTCGTTTGTTGCTTCCAATTATGCCGGCTCTTTCGGCCAGCTCAGCCATTTTGGATGGTAAAGACACTGGCTACTGGGACAAGCGATTGGATTACTACAGAAAGAATCAAAAGGCAGTACCAATTCTTACCGGACAGGTAATTCCTGAAGCTGTGTTCAGTAAAGAAGATTACTATAGCCAAATTTTCGAACAGATAGCTAATGACATCAAACCTCATGATCCAGAAGGGGTTTTAGAGCCTATTTGGTTGAACTCTAGAGGTGCCATTGCGCGCTTCGATCGTGGGGCTATTGAAATTAGAGTGCTAGACGTTCAAGAGTGTCCAGAGTCAGATTTGGCTATTGCATCACTCATCATCAATGCACTGAAACTTTTGGTAGAAGAATACTTTGTTCCACTAGAAGAGCAGAAAAAGTTCAAAACCGAAAGCCTAGCAGCCATTTTCAAGCAGGTAATAAAAAGTGGAGAACACACGGTTATAGATAATACCGATTACTTAAAGGCATTTGGACTAAATGCGGTAGATGAAATGACAGCCGTAGAAATCTGGCATTTTATTTCCAGAAAAATAGATAGGAAGTATCCTCAGGCCTTAGACCATTGGAGAGATGAGCTGACTCTTCTTTTTGATGAAGGAACGCTCTCTACCCGAATTCTAAATGCCTTAGAAACTAACCTAGAATTTGAGAACCTTAAAATGGTCTATTCTGAATTGTGCGATTGCTTAGAGAACAATCAAATGCTTAGGGAATGTCTAGAAGAAGCTTTTTAATCACATGCGAGCATGCAGGCAACTTTGTGCCTGCAAACTATCGCTACTTATTTTTGGGTAATGAAGCCGTGTTGGATACGCACAGAGGTATTGATATTGGAGCAGGCGCTTTGGCCGAAAACCTGGCCGACTTGCTAAAGCTTCCTCTTTATGTAAACGTGGTTTCCAGGCTATTGATCGATTCGAACAGATCAAAATTCAACCCAGAACTTTATTCTGAGTTCAGCAAAACGCTCGACCCAGTAGTAAAGAAGTTTCTGATGAAGAAATACTACACCGCTTACAGGCAGCAAGTGTATGAATGGATTAAAGAAAGAGCCCGAAAAACTGACTCCGTGGTTCACCTTTCCATTCATACTTTTACCCCTGTTTTGAAAGGCGAAGTACGTTCGGCAGATATTGGCATTCTTTACGATGAAAAGAGAGAGCCTGAGGCTAAAATATCAAAGCAGTTGGTAAATGAGTTGGCTATTTTTGCTCCTCAGTTTGTTACCAAACACAACTACCCATACTTTGGTACTGCCGATGGCTTTACCACTTACTTAAGAAAGGAGTTCAGACCCCAGAATTACTCAGGCATCGAAATAGAGGTGAACAACAAGCACCATAGTAAGCCGCAAATGGAAGAGATTAAAAAGGCTTTGCAGAGCGCTGTGAGATCGGTAATGAGCGAAGAAGCAGCTTTGTGCTAAGCCCTAACATTGAGCCGTTAGATACATTATATTGGACGTGGGCTCCCAGAAAACATAAAGGAAGCCCACGTCCATAAAGGTTAAATAATCTCCGAAGACGGACGTGCCTTCAATAAGTTCGTTTTTAACGTTTGACTTAATGGTGGTAACATATCTCATCACATTTCCTGTTTTAGGGCAAACAGGAATATCAGGTGCCTGATACCACATAGGAACTCCGCAGATGTGAGTATCTCCAAATTCATCCTTTAATAGGTTAACATCAACGTCATCGGTGCTTTTATAGTTGATTCCTTTAAATACTCCAACCTCTGAGCCATCAACATAATTAGTCCTCCAAGCATCGGTCATTACTTCTGGGTTGAGCACAACTGGTTGTTTTTCCTTTGTCCAATCGATAAATAGCCCGCTAAGGCAGCAGGTATTGAGTGGATAAAATATGTTCAATTCGTCCGTTTCAACCCAACTAAAAAATGGATCGGTACCGTCTATAGATGCTATGAAACTAAAGCCATATTGACTGTCAAATACAATTGGTTTCGGGCATTCACCTCCAATCTGATGTGGGCCTCCCTTATCTGGAATAAGAAAAAAATACTTATGGTCAGGCCAGTCCTCAATAGGTAGATCATATTCTACATTCTGTCCAACACTCTCAGCCTGATCCGCGCAGTGTTCAATGACCTCTACCACTTTATTATCAATAATTCTTAGCTCATTGGTAAATTGTAGATGCTGGCCAAATTTTATTTGATCTTCAGAAATACCTTGAATCATCAGAGCTCTTCTGAATCGCTCAGGGTCTCTGTCGAGAACTTCGTGGCCATTGAGATAGCGAATAGATGTGAATCGTAATGGATCTGATGGAGAAAACTTTGTTTCTGTTTTTAAGGATTCAATAAGTTCAAGAAAGTCTTTAAAGGGTCTTTTTAATTTATTGAACATAGCGTTTATCGAAAAATGATATTATCCAAAGTCTTCTACTTACCCAAATAGCAAACCGTATATTTGCAACAAATCACCTACCCATGCAAAGACTACTTCAAGACCTTATTGTTCTGGTAAAAGAAACTGGCGACTTCATTCGTGAAGAGTCTCTGAAATTCGACCACTCCAAAATCGAATACAAGGGCAGAAACGATCTTGTTTCTTATGTTGATAAGGAAGCCGAAAAACGCCTAGTTAAAGGGCTATCTGAAATGCTTCCTGGTAGCGGTTTTATTGCTGAAGAAGGAACTTCTACCAAAAAATCTGACAGCTATAACTGGATTATAGATCCGTTAGATGGCACCACAAACTTCACACATGGCTTACCGATTTATGCTATTTCCGTAGCCTTAATGAAGAGGAATGAATTGGCTCTTGGTGTGGTGTATGAGTTGAATAGAGATGAGTGCTTCCATGCTTCTAAAGGTGAAGGTGCTTTCCTTAATCATATGCCAATTAAGGTTTCTCCCAACAGGGAATTAGATAAAGCCCTTTTAGCCACTGGCTTTCCTTATTATGATTTTGAGCAGATGAATAAGTACTTGGCCATTCTCAATGATTTTATGCAAAATACTCATGGGCTGAGGAGAATGGGAAGTGCCGCAGTAGACTTAGCCTATACTGCCTGTGGTCGTTTTGAAGGCTTTTTCGAGTATAACCTTAATGCTTGGGATGTGGCAGCTGGAGCACTGATTGTGCAAGAAGCCGGAGGAAAAGTGACCGACTTTAAAGGAGGAAATGACTTCCTGTTCGGTAGAGAAATTGTAGCAGGCAACGCTACTCAACCTAAAATGCTAAAGACCATCCAAAAGCATTGGAAGAAGAAGTAACGATTCAACCCAAGCCATAATTTTTTGGAAGGGTAGTCAGTACTCTCAGATATATTTGAAAGTACCGACTAATATTTTGTGCCTTCTGATTAAGAAGGAGTAATCAATTCTATTTTTTACTCTTCTTGTCAGCATTTAATGCTATCCAAAGAAAGGTTAAGAAGCCTCCCAAGGTAATTGAAAGGCATATTATCATTCCGATTATTGCTTCACTGCTCATTTCTTCACGAATTTTCGGTAGAACCATCCATTAAATAATACGGCAATAACTAGTGCAATTGCCCACTGTGTAACTATTGTGGCGTTACTGAACCTATCGAAGAGGTTCCAATTACCCTCAGCATCGAACCACGGGTATTCACTATAACCTTGGTTCATCCACCAATACACTAAGAATAGACCTGCCACAAAGTTGAAGTAGATCATTCCTGCGAAGTATAGCTTAGATACTTTAAAGTCAGAGTTCTGGTCGATAAAGTCCTTTTTGAATTTCATTGGGCCATAACGGATAATGAGGAAGGAGATGAAAATTCCACTCACCAAGAGTCCTACACCCCAAACCCAATCCTGATTCTCGAAGAAATCTAACCACCAAGCTGAAGGAAAGCCAACGATAAAACAGGCTGCTCCAGCAATAATGGCTGCTTTCTTTTTCGGTATTTCGTAGTCAGTAAGGTTCTTTATAATCAGCTGCATCATTGGTAAAATGGAGCTGAATGCTGCCATGGCAAAGGCGCCAAAGAATATCCAAGAAAGGAAAGGCCCCCCTGGCATTTGCGCGAAAAGCTGCGGTAGAATAGTGAATACTAGTGCTGTATTACCTCCATGCAAGAAGTCTATGGCTTCAGTAGGTGTAGCAGCCATGGCAAAAACAGCTGGTAGTATGGCCATTGCAGCCAAAAGTGCAGCAGTGTTGTTACCAAACGCACCCAAGAAAGTGTTTAAGGTCACATCTTCCTTCTGTCTAGAGAAAGAACCGATGGTAATCATCAAACCCCAACCTGCACCAGTACTCCATGCAGAGTCCGTAATGGCTTCAATCCAAATAATTGGATCTTTGAACTTCTCAACATCTATAGTGAATAGATATTCTAGCCCTTCAACCCCACCTGGCATTTGAATGGCAAAAGCGGCCACAACAAGTAAAAGAGTAAAAAGTGTAGGTATTAAAATTCTATTGGTTTTTTCCAGTCCTTTTTTGATCCCTTTACCCAATACCCAAATGGCTACCGTAATGGTGATCATATAGCAAACCACGGCTTCCCAACTAGAATTGGATAGGTTTGCCCAGAAGTTATCCATAAAGTTTACTGAAGGGTCGGCAAACTTGTCGTTCATGGCACCAGAGCCAAAAATATAGTCAACAAGGTTTTGAGTGTTCAATAGAAAGTACCTCAAAGACCAGCCCGTTACTACCGAATAGTAAAAGGCAATACCCACCGTTACTAGGGTAACGAAAGTACCCATCCAGTTAAATTTTTTACCAGAAAGGCTACCTAAAGAGCCTATTGTGCCTTTTCTATAATACTTACCTATGGCCAGTTCTGCCATAAGTAATGGAATGGACCAAATAACCAGAAAAAACATCCATAGAATAATGAATGTTCCTCCGTGTTCTCCAGCAATTCTAGGGAATCTCCAGAGGTTTCCAGCACCAATCGCCATTCCTAATGCGGCAAGAATAATTCCCCACCGATTACTAAATTCTTCCTTTTTCTCTGCCATACAGATGTTACTAGTTTGTATAGTTTTTAGTTTGTCTCAATTTACGATAAGCGTGGGAAACTAACCTATTATAGCAGAAAGCCAAGTTGTCTTTTACTAAGCTGCTAAAGAGTTATGTGTTAAGTAAATATCTTTTATGTTTGCTTGTGTATGGCGAAAGATCACACCAATTTTTTTAATGATGTTTATGAAGTTGTCAGGCTAATTCCGGTAGGCAGGGCCACTAGCTATGGGGCTATTGCCAAATATTTGGGAGTAAAAGGAAGTGCCCGAATGGTTGGTTGGGCTATGAATGCCGCTCATACTATACCAGATGTTCCAGCACACAGAGTGGTTAATCGAGCAGGTGTTTTAACCGGAAAACATCATTTTGAAACGCCCAGCCTCATGCAAGAACAATTGGAGGCGGAAGGCGTAGAAGTTGAGGGTGATAAGATTAAAGATTTCAGCAAAATTTTTTGGGATCCAAGCAATGAACTTGCCCTTTGATTTGTTCTTTTTCAACTAATTTCGTTTCTGTAATTTCATTATGGTGAACAAACCAAAAGTCAATCGGCCGTTAGATCAAACTAAGCGTGAGAAAAGGAGAGTTGTCTACTTTTTTATCAAGCTAATACTGTTGATTGCTGGCCTATTTTTACGCTACAAGTATCCTGATGCCTTCAAGAACCTGAGGGAAGAAGGTAATATTGTGCCTACCATTCTCTACTATCTCATTGGGGTACTTATAGTTTCTTCTGTTCGTATTTCTTTGGTGTATTTATACCTGAAAAGAAGGCAGCTCGAGTCTGACTTTAAGGATAACTACATTTTGGGTATAAATAGAATTGCCTCTATTCTTTCAGTTTTTGTTACTTTTTTGGCCATACTCTATTACTTCGATGTAGACCCAACAGATTTTCTAACCTCTATAAGTATTGTAGCTGCGGCCATTGCCATTACCTTCAGAGAGTATATCGTTAACAGTATTAATGGTATAATCTGGATGTTCTCTAATCAGTTTTCGCTCAAAGACTATATTAAGGTAGATGAGTTCGAAGGTAGAATTATGGACATAAACCTGATGAACGTAGTTCTGCTGAACGATGAAGACGAGATAGTGTATGTGCCGAACTCTTTAATGGCTGCTTCTTCTGTAGTGAATAGTTCTAAAAAGGACTTTAAAAAGCTTAGCTTCGATTTTGAAATGCTACCCGAAACGCTCGGGGATATAGATCATTTTGAAGATTACTTGATCGATTCTTTAAAAAGCGAATTCAAAGATATTAACCTCGAAAATTTCAGCCTGAAGGTTGATATGATTAAGAAAGATGCTGTGGCATTGAAGTTAAGAATTACAGTAGACCGCAAACAAAAGAACCTTGAAAGGCCTGTTAGAAGGTTTATAAATAAATCGATATTGGGTTACTCCAATGAATTTAAAGTAGAAAAGAAGACTAACTAAATATGGAAGTTTTATTGTCATCAGAAGGCATTATTGCCCTCTTAACCCTTACATTTTTAGAAATTGTTTTGGGGGTAGATAACATCATTTTTATCTCCATAATTTCTAATAGGCTACCAGAAAAGCAGCAATCAAAAGCTAGAAATTTAGGTTTGGCTTTGGCGCTTATTATGCGTGTGGGGCTGCTTTTAGGAATCAGCTGGATTATCGGATTCACAGAACCATTGTTTACAATGTTCGATCATGATGTGAGCATCAAAGATTTAATTCTTATGATAGGTGGGCTATTTCTTATTGGAAAGAGCACCACCGAAATCCACGAGTCGCTAGAGGTGCAAGAGCATGAGTCTAAAACAAAAGTGGTGGCTACCATGGGCAAGGTTATTCTTCAAATTGTAGCACTCGATGTTGTCTTCTCTTTCGACTCTATTTTGACAGCAGTTGGTCTTACTGAGCACATTTTGATTATGATTGTGGCGGTAACCATTGCCATGATTGTGATGATGACTTTTGCCGGAAAAATCAGTGCGTTCATCAATAAGCACCCTACACTTCAGATGTTGGCAATGTCTTTCCTAATCTTGATTGGTTTTATGCTTGTACTCGAAGGTCTAGGCAAGCACATTGAAAAAGGCTACATCTACTTTGCAGTATTTTTCTCGTTAACGGTAGAAATCTTGAATATGAGGAGAAGAAAGAACGCCTCTAAAATCAAGCTTAGGAAGAAGATTACGGAGTAATTCGTTCAGAAACTAACTCAAAGAATTTATCACTATTATCTATAGAAAGCACCAATTTATCGGTGCTTTTTTTAATGCCATAAATTCCCTGAACCTTTGTTTTTTCCTTAAGACTGATGACAACGTTACCAGCCCCAAAAGAACTCAGGTTAACAAATTTTTCGCTATGCTCATCTCCTTCTCTTAATTCAATTCTCTTGATGGATTCATAAGGAAGTTCAAACGCCCATCTAATGCCTATGTTCATTTTTATGTGGTCTGCTTCCAGCTCTATTGGTCGGTGTCGCATTGCGTTTCTGTCACCAAAAACGAAGAATAAACTATAAAGGCTGAGCCCTGTAAGAACCCAGGCTAGCACGGGGCTAATGGTCATCAGCCAATAGTGCAATACGAAGGTCTCCACCGGAAGGAGAAATAACACCAGAACAAACACAGATTTGTAACCAGACTTTTGATAATAGCTAAATTGAAGCTCATCCAGGGCTGTCGGCTGCTTCCACCCCATGATGGTGTAGTAAAAGAGAGATGATTCTGAGGCAGCTACATTGGCTAATAATGGTTTTGTTTTTAGATCTATAAGAACCTCTTTTATTCGCTCTGGAAAATCTCTAAGTGTTGTTTTTGACCTTCCCAACTGTCTGTTGATCTGACTCACCTTGTAGATCAGAAATCCTATGATTGCCAGCTCTAATGGTGCAACCATCATCTCAATAATGCTTAAGGTATTATGGTAATTGGAGGGGATTATTTGGAATGCCAAAGTTAGGCTGAGAATAAAGACTGGCACCACAGTGATTTTCGGAATAGAAGTCTTTCTGATGAATAGAAAGTAGATCAGTGGAATAATCAGAGCTAGATCTACTGAACTACCAAAGGCAATTAATGAGCGATTGCTAACGAACTGAGGAGAGTTCATTAACCAAATGCTTAGGAAAATTATCCCCGAAGCTATCAGAATAAAGCTGGGTATGCGAATTGCTGCAGTTTTCATACAGCTGTTAATTTAGAGCATTTCCGTTTTGCCTTAGTTGGCCAGTGAGTAAGTGGAAGATCCTCTAGTTCAGTGGTTTTCTAACCACTTATACCCATGCTATTCAAAATGTTACTCCTTTTTGAAATCAAGAACAACCCTAGAAAAGTCAGTGCTCCGTTCAGTGCCAGAATAAAGAACCCAAACCAGCTTCCACTGGCTAAATCTATGAAGTAAGAAAGTATTGGTGCGGCCAAGCAAACAGGAAGCACATACTTATCCATTACCGATCTTTTCGTTAACAAGCCAAAACTGAAAAGCCCCAAGATCGGTCCGTAAGTATAGCCAGCAGCTTTAAAGATGGAGTTGATCACGCTATCATCATTAATAGCATTGAAGACTAGAATAACTAGAAACAACAGCACAGAAAAGCCAATATGAACTTTGAGTCGAGTCTTTTTCTTTTCGGCTTCTTCCTTCTTTTCGAAGTTTAAAAAGTCTACACAAAAAGCCGTTGTCAAGGCTGTCAGTGCGGAGTCTGCGCTAGAATAAGCTGCGGCAATAATTCCCAATAAGAAGACCACTCCCGCAAAAGTACCCAGATGGTTGAGTGCTAAAAGAGGATAAAGTGTATCCGTTCTGGCAGGAATTTCAATGCCCTTACTTTCAGCATAGATAAATAAGAGGGCACCCATCCCAAGGAATAGTAGATTTGCAAAAATGAGCACAACACTGAATCCGAAAATATTCTTCTGAGCCTCTTTCAGGTTTCTACAGGTCAAGTTTTTCTGCATCATATCTTGGTCCAACCCAGTCATTACAATGGCAATTAAAGCACCAGAGATAAACTGCTTTGGAAAAAACCTCGCACTACCCCAGTCCCAATAGAAAATCTTCGACATTTCACTCTCTTGAATATTGCTGATAGCTTCTCCAAGTGACCAATCCATTTCGCGTATAATGATGAATATGGTCACTGTCACTGCAGTCAGCATAAAGAGTGTTTGTAAAGTATCCGTCCAAACTATGGTTTTGATGCCACCCTTAAAGGTGTAAACCCAAATGAGCAGAATAGTGACCATTACACTTACCCAAAACGGTATGCCAAAGGCATCGAACAAAGCCGTTTGAAGTACTATTGCTACTAAGAAGAGCCTGAAACTTGCTCCAACTACTCTTGACAGTAAGAAGAACCCAGAACCTGTCTTGTAAGACCAAAAGCCGAAACGCTGTTCCAGATAGCCATAAATAGAAACTAAATTGAGTCGGTAATAAAGAGGCATTAGGACGGTGGCAATCACTAAATAACCCAGCAGGTAACCAATCACTACCTGAAAGTATGAGAAGAAGCTATTACCCACTTCGCCCGGAACAGAGATGAATGTGACTCCTGAAAGCGAGGCTCCAATCATTCCGAAAGCCACTAAATACCAAGGGCTTTGTCGGTTAGCAGTAAAGAAAGTCTGTGTGTTGGCACCTCTGGAAGTCAATCGTGCAATAACGATCAGCATAAGGAAGTATCCGCCAATTAGGGCAATGACAAGCGTTGGACTCATGAGGTAAATATATCAGTATATCAGGGATCAGAAAATAGTTGATTAGAATTCCAGGTAGGCTGCTGATCGCTTGATTGCTTAGCCCATTAGGGCGAAAGGGTTTTGTACCACTAGAATTAAAACTAGTTTGTAGAGTATCAAAGAAGAACTGCCCGCTAATTTATTAAAGGAATGACGTGAATACCTAGACCTTTTGGTCTAATTGTGTATGTTTACATTATGAATACCCGTGAGCGCTTAATTAATGTCACTTCTGACTTAATCCGAAAGAAAGGTTACTTCGGCACGGGGATTAATGAGGTACTCAAACAAGTAGGCGTTCCTAAAGGTAGCTTGTATCATCATTTTCCTAAGGGTAAAGATGAGCTCATCCGTGAGGCCGTTTATTATGGAGGAGAAAATCAGATGCAAAAATACGGAGAAGCCTTAAGAGGAAAGACAGCCGAACAAGGTTTATCTGATATGATAGATGTAATGGTGGACGAGCTTTTACAGTCTAATTTCGAAGATGGATGCCCTATTGCTGCGGTGGCTATGGCGGCAGGTACTATAGATGAAGAGATTCGAGAGGCCTGTGCAAAGGTGTTTATTGGTTGGCAAAATAACTTGGAAGGGTATCTGGAAAGAAGGGGGGTAAAGAATGCACAGATTAAGGCGGAAGAACTTTATTCTATGTTTGAAGGAGCCTATGTTTTAAGTAAGGCTCATAAGGATGTTAAATATCTGTTGTTACAAAAGCGCTTTATAGAAACGATTCTGAATTCATAAAAAATTTGACTTATAATAGACCGACTGGTCGGTAAAATTTAATCTAATGACATATAACAAGCAACCCATTACTGAGAAGATAATTCGCTTTCAAGATTGTGATCCATTTGGTCATTTGAATAACTCAAAATACTTGGACTATATGATCAACGCTAGGGAAGATCATCTTATAGAAGAGTATGGTTTGAATATCTTCAACATGGCAAAACAGCATGGTAAGTCTTGGGTTGTCGGTCACAGTGAAATAGTTTATCTGAAACCAGCTGTGGTAATGGAAAAGGTTAAAGTGCAAAGTAGGTTGATTGACTTTTCTGATAGATCAGTAAAAGCAGAGATTGTAATGCTAGACTCAAATGAAGAGCATATTAAGGCAGTGCTTTGGTCTAAGTTTGTGCATTACGACTTAAAGGCTTTGAAAAGTACAGCACACTCTGCTGATTTACGCGAGTTGTTAGAGAAAGTACATGTGCCTATTGAGGAGCAAACTTTAGAACTTAGAGTCAAAAAGTTGGTAGAAGAAGTAAGGCAAGTTCAAAAAGTATAATAAGCTCATTCTCAAACTGAGATGGAGTTTGGCAAAATGACCATCACACGGGTGGTCTTTATTTTTAAAAAATGACAGTTAGGCTTCTAAATCATGCCTCACCATCAAACCAAACCTTAAAGGCATTTACCTTTTCTCGGCTTACAATGATTTCTCTGTCGAAATTCTGTTTAAGGATAATTTTTAGTCGACTATTGGAGTAAACCAAAACGTCTTTGATAGAGTCTATTTCCACAATAAAAGTTCGGTTAACGCGGAAGAATTTTTTCGGGTCGAGCATCTCTTCCAAAGTCTCCAGTTTGTAGTCGATGATCAGTCTTCGACCCTCATTGGTGACTATGTAGGCGTTTCTGCCTTCAGCATAAAACAGGTCTATGGTATCGGTAGTCACCGACTTAATGTGCTCCCCAATCTTCACCATAAAGCGAGTTTTATAGTCTCGCTTGCTAAGCATCTGTAAGGCACTTTGCAGGTCTATAATTGAGTTTACTTCGGCCTGTCCCTGGTCCTGTAATCTATTTTTAAGCGACTTGAATTTCTCAATACTTTCGGAAATGGCTTCAAAAGAAATCGGCTTCAGCAGATAGTCAATACCATTGGCCTTAAAAGCCTCAATAGCGTATTCATTGTAGGCAGTAGTGAAAACCACAGGAATTTCCAGGTTCACTTCTTTGAAGATGTCGAAACTCAAACCATCGGTAAGCTGAATGTCCATGAAGAGTAGGTCGGCTTCACCGTCATTCTTCACCCAGTCAACCGCTTGCTTCACGCTCATAGCACGGCCAATTACTTCTATGTTTTCATCATAGCGCTTGAGAAGTCTTTCTACTTTTTCCGCTGCCGGAATTTCATCTTCTATTATGTAGACCTTCATATTCTGTCGTTTATATCGAGCAAAGGAAGCTTCACAAAGCCACTGCCGTAAGCTTTAATTTCAATCACTGGTCGGTCGGAGAAAAATGCAAAGGCATTGTGCACGTTTTTACATCGATTCTTTATGTATTTATTCTGGCTTAGCCTCTGATTATCCGAATATTGAATCACCAAATAGCCTTCATCTCCATCCTCGTCTAAAGTAATTGTTAAGGGTTGATGCACGCTAATTATACTATTGTTAATTACGCAGTCTAGCATGGTGGGCAACGCATTCGGCACTAATAGCTTTTCTGAGTTTTTCGATTCGTTCTTTACATTAAAGTACAACTGGTCTGGATACCTTTCTTGAAAAAGATACATCAGGTTTTTCGCTGCTTTTATCTCGTCCTTAACAGTAACCAGCTCACGTTTGCGGTTTTCCAGAATATATCGGTAAACCACAGCAAGCCTATCCACAAAGTCTTCCGCCTTATCCTGATTATAATGCACTAAGGTGATTAATGTCTCAAGGCTTTGAAAGAGCAAATCAGGGTTGATTTCATTGTTAAATATCTCCAGCTGATGCTCTAGGTTTTGACGCTTGAGATCTTCTTTCTTCAGTTCAGATTCATTCTTTACAGACAGAAAGTGAGTGCTGAGAAAGAACATAGTAAATAGCAGTCCGCTAATTCCATACACTATGACCATTTTGGTGAGAATGGCCTCGTATATGTATCCCTCATAGTACGTGAAGTAACTGTATGCGGCTAGCAATATAATGAGTGAACCAACCAGCAAATTGGTCACTAGTAGAGCTGCGATAGTGCTGGAGCTTCGTAGGCCATCATCAGATTTTCGTTCAAAACCCCGAATGATCAACCTAAGAGGTTCCGAAATTAGATAAGCCAGAATAACACAAACGAGTAATTCTGTGGTGAAAACGGTATCGTCTAATTGGGCCAAACTATTGTTGAGCAACAAGATGAGCATGTACATCATTATGCCGTAGATTGGTGGTACCACCAATCGGAATATGGGCTGATGTATCAGGTTCTTTTTCATGCAGACAACATGGGTAAACGTACCTCGAAATAGTCGTTATTCTCTATCGAAATCTCCTTTGGAGTAAAAAAAGCATATCGATTTTTAATGTTATCGAGCCCTACTTTATGGCTAGCGGTTTGGCTTGGCGTACCCGTTTTATTGTTCAGTACAATCACTTCTTCCTCAGTAGCTCGAATATGAATCTTCAATGGTTCATCAGAACTGATCACATTGTGCTTTACTGCATTTTCAACCAACAGTTGAAGAGTTAATGGAGGAACAGGTTTCTTATTGAATGTGGCATCTACCTCTATATTGAGCGATATAGCATCTGCATATCTAATGGTGAGCAAGTACCCGTAATCTTTTAGTGCTTCAATTTCCTCTTCTAGTTTTACCAATTGCACCTCTCTGGTGTTTAGAACATAATTGAATGTTTCGGCCAAGTTGCGAATGAAGTTTTCAGCAATGTTCGGGTCGCGATACACAAGAGATGAAATGGTGTTCATTGAGTTGAACAAATAGTGTGGACTCAGCTGGCTTTTTAGTGCTTCAAATTGTAGCTCTAGTTGCTTTCTTTGAGACTTTAGTTTTCTGATTTGCCCAACCGTAAATTCATTGTAACTGAACCTGTTGAATTCTACTAAAGTAACAATGAACATTGTAATAAGCGAAAGTACTATGAGCTTAAGCTCAATTTGGCGAATGAACATATCTTCTGGAAACATGTCGTAATCGATGAGGCCTAAGACATTGGCCAACCAGCCAAAGAGCAACAAAGTGACTCCTAAGAAAACAAAGTCTAGTGAAAGTCCAGCTACGAAACGGCCCAATACATTACTTCTCCAAGGTATTTGCTTATTGAGCCAGCCATTAATGGTTATTATGCCGAAGCCAATTCCTGAAGCAGCCAAAACTGTAAAACCATACAAATTCGCATCTTCCACCAAATGCGGGAGCGCGTTATTATCTGCGTAGAAAAGATAGAACAGAAACAACACTCCTATCACTACAAAGAAAAGCAGACGAAACAGTTTGGGCATTAAAATGTATTTGACTGAAGATAGGAAAAAATGAGGGTGAGCTTCAAATCTTGCCATCGTCACTCCGAATTTATTTCAGAGTCTATTCTGAATTAGATGCTGAATCAGGTTCAGTATGACGAGTTAAAGCTCTTTAGAGGCTCACCCAAGGATAGAAAACACTAGTCGATGCAACGTGCTACACGACCATAGTATGTATCTGAGCGGATGGTTCTGGCTACCGAACGAAACTCGTCTTTCACCTGATCATCGTTCAATTTTCTTACTGAGTCGCAGGCGCCTCTTAGCACCTCAGACTTGTAGTAGTCAGAGTCAATATTATCAGCAGCTTTTAATAGGCTCATCATATGATTCTTGGTTAAGTCACCTTTAATCACATCTTTTAAAATCTTCACCTTGTAATGGTCAGAATCGATGTTTGCCACTCTATCAAGCACTTTAGTGTATAACTCTTGAGACAGTTGCTGGTCTTTCAGTAAAGAAGATAGAATTTCGCTAGCATAATGATCTGAATCCATGTCGGCCACAGTTCTTAACAACGACTCAAAGTGCTTTTCCGAAACCTGCTTGTTTTGAAAAAGGTCGTTCAAAATAACTCGTCTGTAATGGTCAGAGTCCATATATTCTATTCTGTCCATTACAGCAGCAACTACCTTATCAGACACTTCCCTTTGTCTGAGCATTGAACGGAAAGTCTCCGTAACATAATGGTCAGAATCTATTCTAGAAATAGCATTCATTAGGTTGTTGAATGCTTCATCAGAAAGGTTTGGCCTATCTAAAGCATCCTTCAAAATGATAGTAGCATAATGATCTGAGTCTATATCTGAAGCAGATTTAACAATTAGATCTACTGTTTTGTCGTCTAAATCTCTTCTATCGAGAAGTTGCTTGAGTACTTCCGTTTTATAATGGTCTGAGTCCATACCAGAAGCAGCTTTGAGCACTTTAGCCATGGCATCTGAGTCTAAATCTTCTCTAAGCATTCTTTTTAGAATGATAGAAACGTAATGATCTGAATCCATTCTGGCTACTGCATCTAAAAAAGCAGAGGTAGACTCAGCGTTCTTTAAAAACTTATCTCCATGATCTTTAAATAGCTCTGAAATGTAATAGTCAGAATCGATCTCCTTTGTAATGTAGGCGGCCACATTTACCAATTCCTTGCTTTTAAGGTCATGGTTTTCCATTAAGGCATCGAGGTAAATTTTAGAAACATGGTCGTTTCTGATGAGGTTGACCTCCTCCATTACGGCACTGACACCTCCTTTTTTATAGAACCTTTCCACTCGGCTTTCTGCACCCATTCCTGTGGTGCGAATCACCTCAATGAGCACATTGGCTAGGAATTCTTGACCCTCTTTGCCCCAATCTTGGCGGCTTCTACCTACTCGGTATTCATAATTGATTGATCCATCAGAATTGGGCTCAGCCAATACCTCTCTTCTATCACCAAAAGTGGTTTTTCTAATGAGCAGGTAACCGCCTCTTGAAATAGATTTGATGGCTTTGTCGTCATCGGTGAAAACTATTTCTCCTTCATACTCAAGGTTAAGGCGTTGATTTCCGCTCTTATGAGAAACCGTGTGAACTCCACGGTTTACGGAAATTGAGGTTGATGTTTTTGATACTTGCGATTGTACATCGTGTGAAAATGAAAGTAGGGCAAGTATTGCTATTGCCACTCCCATTACCAGGCTTCTGTTCTTCATTTTTTGAGTTTTCATCTTAATAACATTTTGTTTTAAGCTCCTTTAAGTGGGAGACCAATCCCACTATTTCTTGAACCTAGGCTCAGATAGAACTTAATAGTTTTTGACCTTTGGCAAATACCACGTTGCTTCAGCGGTATTGACATTACAATGATGATAAGATTGAATACAACAAAAAACCTGATCGACATGAACCGTTAGGTTTCTGGAGTGAACCGTTGAATGGTGGTAAAGACTTTTATAATTAATCGTAACATAGATACTGTACTGCCTTTGTGAACAATATGATATGAAATTCTATTACTGAGAAAGAGATAGAGTTAGTGGTACTATGGATCTTACTGTTTTACTCATGTGCACTTAATTCAGCATGGAAATGAAAGAGTATTGGCTTTCTTTTATTTTTCTCTCGTTAACTTAGTTAGTTATGAAAAGAACACTTCGCATTGTAAGCATAGTTTTTCTCGGGCTCATCTTCTTCCTCTTTATCTTCTTTATCACCCAAAATGAACAGCTCCCAGAAGGCACTTCGGGGCCAGAAGCTGATGCAATGGCGGAGAAAATGATGGAGTCTTTGAAATATGAAGCTTGGCAAGTTACACCAGAAGTTAGCTGGACATTCAAAGGAATCCATTCATATAGGTGGGATAAGATGGAAAACGTTGTGAATGTAAAATGGGACAATCATGAAGTAATTCTAAAGCCAGAAGACAAATCGGGTATTATTCAGAACGGAGAAAACTATTCTTCTCAAGAAATTGAAGAGCTTATCAATACCTCTTGGGACTATTTTAATAATGACAGCTTTTGGCTTTATGCACCATTTAAGGTCTTCGACCCAGGAACGGAAAGGAGCATTGTTCAGCTTAAAGATGGGCGTCAAGGGCTGAAAGTCACCTACACTTCAGGTGGCTCCACTCCTGGAGATTCCTATTTATGGATATTGGATGAAAATCATCGGCCAACATCAGTCAAAATGTGGGTTTCCATTTTACCATTAGGAGGAATGGAATTCACATGGGAGAATTATAAGACTTTGGAATCTGGGGCGATGATTGCTCAAGATCATTGGCTTTATGGTAGTGTGAATATTGATATTAGCGACCTCGACTCAGATATGAATTTCTATTATGGTTTTTATGAAGTAGCATTTAGCGATATCATTGAGGGATTAGGGAAGGAATATAGCCTACGTTTTGAAAGACACACATTTGACCAAAGAGATTTAAATATGTTTGCTAGCTCAATCAGCAATACCCTTCAAAAGCAAGTCTCTTTAGATAGTACTCAGCAACATGTTCTTGATAATATTACTTGGAACTTTGAGTTGATCGAGAACCATGATAATTCCTCAAGAAAAACTGTTTCGATTATCTATTCCTCTCCAATGTCTATAGGAAATGGAATGTTCATGTCGTCCATCGATTTTCAATTTGGAAATGAAAAGAGAAGAATAGGAAGTATTGGCTATATAGTAGTCAGGAAAGAGAATGGTAGCTGGAAAACCTTGCATTCTGAGAGTGTCTTGGAGTTCTGACAGTATATCAATATCATTCGTGCTGATTTTAAATTAGAAAGGTTATTATGAAGTTGCATATAACACACAAGTCTTTGATAATGATGATGTCTCTGATTATGATATTGCAGTCATGTTTTCCCAAAGATGAACCATCCATTACTATCATAAATAATTCAGATGATATTATTCGAGATGTCTACTATTGGCCTAGTCGGCTAGATACAATCAGAGCTCAAATTTCTATTGAATCTGGTGATAAGATTCAGGATAAATTTAACCTTGAGGAAGTTGAAACTGACGGAAGTTACCTAGTTAGCTTTCGAAGAGGGAATAACACTGATTTAGAGAAGGTAAACTTTGGTTATTTTACTTTAGGAGCCTCCCTAGATAGGAATTTTACTCTCATAGTGATGTCAGATACTGTCCTGGTCAACTCCAAATAGTAGATCATGGCAAAGTAATTGCAAGTGCCATTGGAAACATTGACACTTATGAAAAAGCAGATATTAATACTCGCATTATTTTTTGTTGTAGCTCTGGTAAAAGGGCAGGATTCTAAAAATTTTATCGATCAGAATTACATTGAGGTAACAGGGATTGCCTATAAAGAAGTGGTGCCAGATGAGATTTACCTAACCGTTCAGATCAACGAAAAGGACAATAAGGGCAAGGAATCTTTAGAGAAGCTGGAAAGAGATATGTTGGCGAAATTAAAGAGCCTTGGCATTGACACTAAACAAGATGTAATGCTCAATGATTTAACCAGTAATTTCAAATTCTACTTTTTAAAACGAACAGATATTTTCGCTTCCAAAGAATACACTGTCAAAGTGAATAAAGCCGGCTTAGCGGGTAAAGTTATCTCTGGCCTGAGTGATATCGGAATTTCGAATGTTGGCTTAGACAGAGTAGAGTATTCTAAAGAGGAAGAGCTTAAGATGGAAGTAAAGAGAATGGCCATTCTTAATGCCAAAGAGAAAGCAAATCTATTGGTTGGAGCATTAGACCAACAAGTAGGTAAGGCGCTCCATATTCAGGAGTTTGACAACCCAAGAGTTTACAGACCACAGGTGATGGAAATGAAAGTTAGAGGTGCCTCTAGCCTAGATGCACAGGCACAACCAGAATTCGATTTCGATAAAATTAGAGTAGACGCCTCTATTCAAGTGAAGTTTGCGATAGATTAATCTACCTATAAGGGGGACCGGCCAGCCATGCCACAATGGACTGCCGGACTACCTTTGTAATTGGAGTTATAAGAGTAATGATAAAATAAATAGTTTAGAAGGATAGTCAGATTTTAGAATATTGAGGAGATCAGAGAAACGAAATTCACTGGCCTATTGCTTCTGGAAGTGTGTACTTCATCAAGTAAAATCCCTCAAGATCATCAAACTTCTTTTCTACCAACATCCTTCCTTTATCCAAAAAAATACCTGTACTATACTCAGGAGGTAGCTTAATTAAATCTTCTTTCTTGTTTTTCATGTTATAAATCAACCAGTATTGATCTCGCTTATGAACAAAGCCTTCGTAATTTCTCTGATCCTCATAGGCCTGCTCTCTTGTGGGAAACTTATGCAAAAAATCCTTCTCATCTGAAGGCTTCGAAAACTGCACAATGACTAAGTCATCCAAGACTTGAAGATTTGTAACATACAAATTACCAAAAGCATTCTTATTTCGATAATATACTCTGTCGTAATATTCCGAAGGAGTTTTAGGAAGAAAATCGGAGCCAATTCTAACTTTTTTAACCTCTGAAAGCACCTTGGACTTTATCTTTTCCTCAATCTTGAAATTCTCATTCAGAACATAAATGCAGTCTGAAAATGGAAAGGTCAAATAGGTTTTATTGCCAATTCTATGAAATAAAGGATATAGGTTGAACCAAAAAACCTTGTCCTCCTTCAAAACTTCCACCATTTCAGGAAAGTCTTCATAAGACATAATTGTTTCTGCAGAAACAATTTTCTGTTGATATTCATTGATTTCAAAGCGAGCTAAGACATCGGCATTCTTATAATAAGATTTGGTAAATTCACTATGTAATGTACTACCAGCAGCAAGGGTTAAGTAAAACTTCCCATCTTCATCCTTTTCCGTAAAATGAAATGAAGTGAGTGGGGGGCGAAAAACATTAGATAGATATTCAAAAAGTCTCAAGGTATAACGGTAATTCGCGTTTTTGTCGAAAACATAAAGCATAAACGCATTCCCACTAGTTAAAACGTATATTCCCCCATCGGTACTCTGCCATACCGATGCATAGTTCCCTACTGGAATTTCACCTGGGCCGTTCCCTCTTCGGGTAATATTCTTGATAAATTGTCCCGTTGTATCAATTTCGCTTACATTTAAACCTGACCATCCCATCAAGAACAGTTTATTCTCTAAATATTGTTCACGATCAAGTTTCGGAATATAATCATGATATGAATTACCATGTATATCAATTAAGACACTGTCCTTAGTAACAGGCAGCAAGAACTCTGTCTCTAGAGAAACAAAAGACTCCTCATTTGCAACTTCTTCCTCCAGTCTATTATAACAAGAAACAAAGGGTAGAAAAATAACAATCCCTACCCCAGTTAAAATAAACTTCTTCACTATTGTTGCTTACAATCTACTACCCATGCGTCAGTACAATCTGTAAATGCACCCATGCATTCGTAATTCATAGGATTATTCGGGTTTTCATTCATTATAGTTCCAGTAATTACAACCACTTCAGGTTCACAAGGAGGAGAACTTTGGGACTTAGCATCTAGTGTTAATCCTACGGTAAATAGAGCAACAAGCCCTAAAACTACCAATACATTTTTTGCATTCTTTTTCATATACTTTAAGTTTTAATTAATTATATAAACTTTAAGTAAATTAAATTTTTTTTACAAAAATCACAATTTTTTTTAAAATACAATATTATTGATAATCTTAATAGATTGTTCGGATGATTATCAATAATGAACTCAGAGTTCTTAACGATAGGTATTAGAAAAAACTAGTTAGAGATTTTTCTTCATGACGTAAAAAGGGTCATGCTCAAGCTTATCGTGGACTTTATGAAAGCGTAAGTGTTGAGTTCATTAAGGTTGAATGATTAAAATAGATTTCTGGCAAAGCTAAATTTACCTATATGGAGGTCCGGCCAGCCATGCCACAATGGACTGCCGGACTCCCTTTGTAATTGGAGTTACCCGGTGCATAATAAATGAAGGGAAGACAACCACAGTGCCCTTAGTTCTTGGAGCATTATGGTAGTTTTTGTTGATCATGAATTGAAGATCTCCACCTTCATATTCTTCTGGGTCAGAAAGTTGGACGGAGATACTGAGCTTTCGGTGTGAAATTTCACCGGCACCAAAATCCAGATGCCAGTCAAAAAAATCACCTTCGCCATATCTAGCCAATTGTAGTTCATGATGAAAGCCTAAGAGGTCGTACCCATATCTTTCATGGTTACACTGAATACCTAATTGCCCAATTTTTTGATAGAGCCAGATATTCTCTTCTGAATCTTTGATAAAAGTGAGTTTCGTTTTACGCAATGTCTCATCCGTTGTCTTTCCTCCTCCGCTTAGGGTAGCATCTACTTCATTCTTAGAACTCCAGAGGTTCCTAATTTTATCAACTTCCTGAGGATTAAAGAACCCTTCATAGAATACAAATTCGGCAAAATGAGGTCTGGTGGCTTGTTGGAATGGGAATACGATTGGATTCATCTGGCGTTTATCAATTCAATAAAGAAAGCCAGAAATTTTTAGCCAACAAAAAACCCTGACCATTACTGATCAGGGTTTCAATTTATGTTTTGTTTGAAGTCTTAGTCTTCTATAACAGACTCAGCAAGTACTACTACTTTGTTGTTCAGTACCTCCATAACTCCTCCATCTATGACTACCACCTCTTCTTTTCCAGAAGCTTTGATAGTCATCTTACCTTTGCCAAGGGAAGAGATCATAGGGGCGTGATTGCTGAGCACTTGAAACTCGCCATCACTACCAGGGAAGGTTACTGCAGAAGCTTCTCCTTCAAAAACCTTTTTGTCAGGTGTTACAACTTCTAATAGCATACTTAATTATTTAGCGGCATCAGCCATCAACTTCTCACCTTTAGCTCTTGCTTCCTCGATAGTACCTACCAAGTTGAAAGCAGCTTCAGGAAGATCATCGTGCTTACCATCAAGAATTTCGTTGAAACCTTTGATAGTATCTTTAATGTCTACAAGCACCCCTTTCAAACCAGTAAATTGCTCAGCAACGTGGAATGGTTGAGAAAGGAATCTTTGAACACGTCTTGCTCTAGATACAGTTAGCTTATCCTCGTCAGACAATTCGTCCATACCAAGAATTGCAATGATATCTTGAAGTTCTTTATATCTCTGTAGCGTCTCTTTAACTCTCTGTGCACAGTCATAGTGCTCGTTACCAAGAATGTCTGGAGTCAAGATTCTTGAAGTAGAATCTAGAGGATCTACCGCAGGGTAGATACCAAGCTCAGCAATCTTTCTTGAAAGTACGGTAGTAGCATCCAAGTGAGCGAAAGTAGTTGCAGGAGCAGGGTCAGTCAAGTCATCCGCAGGAACGTAAACAGCCTGTACGGAGGTAATTGAACCATTCTTAGTTGAAGTAATTCTTTCTTGCATAGCACCCATTTCAGTTGCTAGAGTAGGCTGATAACCTACCGCAGATGGCATACGACCAAGAAGGGCCGATACCTCAGAACCTGCCTGAGTGAAACGGAAAATGTTATCAATAAAGAATAGAATATCTTTTCCTTGTCCATCGCCTTCACCATCACGGAAGTACTCAGCAATAGTAAGACCAGAAAGGGCCACTCTTGCTCTCGCACCTGGAGGTTCGTTCATCTGACCGAACACAAAGGTTGCTTTAGACTCGGCTAATTTGTTTTTGTCTACTTTAGAAAGATCCCATCCGCCTTCTTCCATAGAGTGCATAAAGTCGTCACCGTAAGTTACAATGCCAGACTCAATCATCTCACGAAGCAAGTCGTTTCCTTCTCTAGTTCTTTCACCAACACCAGCAAATACAGAAAGACCTGAATAAGCTTTTGCAATGTTGTTGATCAACTCCTGAATCAATACAGTTTTACCTACACCGGCACCACCGAACAATCCAATTTTACCACCCTTTGCATAAGGCTCGATAAGGTCGATTACCTTAATACCAGTGAAAAGAACTTCAGTTGATGTAGAAAGATCTTCGAACTTAGGAGCAGGTCTGTGAATAGGGAGTTTTTTATCTCCTTTAGGCTGATCGATACCATCGATGGCCTGACCTACTACGTTGAAAAGTCTACCTTTAATGTCGTCACCAATAGGCATAGCAATAGCAGTACCAGTGTCTACTACGTCCATTCCTCTAGTTAGACCTTCAGAAGAGTCCATTGCAATGGTTCTCACTCTGTCTTCTCCAAGGTGCTGCTGACACTCCAGCACAACCACTTGGCCATTTTCTTTTGTTACTTCAAGTGCATCTAAGATGTTCGGCAACTTGGCTCCTTGAGCGTCAAAACTAACGTCTACAACCGGGCCAATTACCTGCGTGATCTTTCCAATATTCGCCATCTGTTATTCTTTATAGAAAGGAAAAACGGGGTTATTTTTTCTGCGTGCAAAGGTAAATGGATAATGTATTAAACCAAAGGGTTATCAAGAAAATAGAAAGCAATATTTGCCTGACATTTAAGGCCTTAATATAATTCGGAATGTTGTGCCAACGTCTGCGTGTGAGGACTTTACAAATATTTTACCTTGATGATAGTTTTCAATAATTCGTTTGGCAAGTGCTAAACCTAGACCCCAGCCGCGTTTCTTAGTGGTAAAACCTGGTTTAAATACGTTCTTCACTTTTCCTTTCGGAATTCCTTTACCGTCATCAGATATATCTACAAATACTTCGTTAGACGATTCTAAACCAATTGTAACATTAATATTGCCAATGCCACTCATAGCATCCACTCCATTTTTAACAATATTCTCTATTACCCATTCGAAAAGAGGCTTATTAATTTTGGCTTTTAGGTCGTGCATATCGGTCTCCACGTTCATGATTACCTTTGATGATAGCCTTGGTCTTAAATAGTTGAGGCAGTTGTTCACCACCTCATAAACAGGTTCATTTTTTAGTACTGGAACAGAACCTATATTGGAAAATCTAGAGGTGATGCGCTCTAAACGCTCTATATCTTTATCGAGCTCAATAATAACTTCCTCCTTTTCCTTCATTTCTGGCATGGCCCGAATGTATTCCATCCATGCCATGAGTGATGATAGGGGAGTGCCTAGCTGATGTGCAGTTTCTTTGGCCATACCAACCCAAACACGGTTTTGCTCCGCTGTACGTGAATAGGAGAAGGCCAAATAGGCGATAAATGCGAATATGGCAATTACCGAAAGTTGAATGTATGGATAGGCCCTTAGCTGCCTAAGTATGTATGAATTGCGATAGTAAACGTACTGAATGTCACTAATAGAACCATCGTTGGCGTTGCGTACCATTATGGTGAATGGTCTATTCTCCCTTTTCATCTTCTCCAACGTTTTTTCTAACTGAATTTCTCTTTGAGAAGTACTTGACAAAGAGTCTACCACATTCCTAGACAATAGTATCTCTTGCGATGCAGAGTCTACCAAAATGACTGGTAGGGTATTGGAGGGAGTAATAATATTGTTGGTAATAAAAGTAAGTGAAGATTCGTCTGCTAAGACTGAGCCCGAAAACTCAATAGCCTTTGCCCAAAGCTCGATTTTCTCTTCTTCTCCTTCCTTGAGTCTGTCTACTAACTGATCGGTATAAATAATTGAGCCAGAACCAATGATCAAGGCAACCACTAAGATGAACCATTTAATCTTAGATTGATTGGTATAGAAGTCTATCTTAAAGCCGCCTTTGAAAGGGTTTTGCATATGGTGTTAACGCTCAATACCTCACTTTTTCTGTTCGGTAGAAATGAAATTTAATGATAATTCATCACTTCACTAGTGGCAACCATATTTGGTCGAATAGTAAGTCTTGAGGCTTTTCACTTACGGGTCTGCAACTCAGCGTCTAAGTCGAGTAAAAATCTATCTAGCAATCCTTGCTGAACATGGTCCATCACCACAATCTTAAACCATTTGGCATTATCGCCATGAGCATCTGGAACTAGAAGGTACTTTTCGGCCAATTTAGGAGTGATGTATTTAGATTTAATAGTCACGATATTCACGTCTGGATTTCGGAAGTATTCAACTCCTCGTTCGTCCAGATTGCTACACAGTCTATCGGTTTTCTTTTGAAGCTTCTCAATCTTAGCCTTCCAGCCGGCAGAACCATAAGTTCTCATAATCATCCAAACGGCAACAGCATTCGCTCCCGATCTACTCCCCACTAAAGTGTAATCTTTCCCTTTAACGTAATTGGCTTCTTCTGTTAGGGCGTATTCCATAAACCCTTTGCGGGTAAGGTAAATGCCAGTTCCGTAAGGAGATTGTAGCATTTTATGTCCATCTAGGGTGAAAGAGTTAATCTTTGGGTTTTCGAAAGTGTAAGATTTGCTTTCAGTTAAAAAGGGATAGATGAAACCACCATAAGCACCATCTATATGAACCTTGTAGTCAACTGCCAGATCATCTAACCAACCCGTGATTTCGTCAATATCATCTACCGAGCCAAACATGGTGGTAGACATGCTCATGATAACGATGAAATGCTTTACCCCACTTTCTCTAGCCGTTTTGATACACTCAGTTAAACTCTCTTGAGTTACTCTTCTGGTTTCCTCATCTACTTTGGTTACGTAACTTTTGAGGCCTAGCAGTCTGCAAGCTTTGGGCATAGAATAATGAGCATCTTCAGAATAAAGTACAGCTACCTCATTTGCATTAGCCTCGAACTCTATTTCATAATAGCGCTTAAGAATCCAAATGGCTTGAATATTAGCTTCAGTGCCTCCAGAAGCCACATAACCATCAAAATCTTCTTCTCCACCTTCAAAGATTTCTTTCGCGCAAAGGTCAATTAGTTCTCTTTCAATTTGGTGAGTACCGGTAAAAGCTGCTTCCGACTCATTCAGCGTATGGCAGCCAATGTGGTTAGGATTGGCAATGAGTGTAGAAAGAAAGGGAGCATCTTTTAAGAAAGGAGCATCGTCATAAAAAACTTCGGGATCTAGATAAGATGCAGGCAGCCCCAGAACAGGTTTTTCCCTATAATCTAAATTCTGCTTCAGCGCATTACTGACAACCTCTTTAATCTTTTGGTGCGAATAACTCTCCCAGTGCATATTCTCTACATTCAATTAGAATGCAAATATATAAGGCTGAGTTTAGATTTAGCCCTCACTTCAGTTATGAACATGTCGTGAAAAGAAAAGGCCGAAGCTCCATTCTAGAACTTCGGCCTTTTAATAATTTTATAGCTTGAGGTTACACCTTCATGGTGAACCACTTTTTCATCACTTTCCAGTTCACTTTAACTCCGTACATCAATATTCCGATTCTGTAAATTCTACCAGCTATATAGATGGTACCCACAAAACCTGCAATCAATAACACCATTGAAAGTGCTAATTGCCAATCTGGTACTCCAAATGGAATTCTAGCCATCATAATAATTGGCGAAGTAAGCGGAATCATTGACAGCGTTACTGCCAAGCCACCGTTCGGGTCTTCCAATACAAAGAACATAGCCATAATTGACACAATGATAGGAATGATAATAGGGAACATAAACTGCTGAGCATCTTGCAAACTATCTACCGCAGAACCTACTGCTGCATACAATGCTCCGTAAAGGAAGTACGCACCTAAGAAGAAGAATAGGAAGCAAAGAAGAATTTTCACCACTGGAACTGAAGCAATCATACCCTGAATATTGGCTGCCATTTCCTGTTGCTGACTCATAGCCTCCTGAGGCATTTGTTGAGATGCAGCTTCCATCATTACATCATTTCCACCAGATAGGATCCCCAATCCAAGTGTAGAAAGGCCCCCAATTAGCACAATCCATATCAATAGTTGAGTGAAACCCACTGCACCAACACCCAGCACCTTACCCATCATTAGTTGGAAAGGACGAACCGAAGAGACAATTACCTCCACAATTCGGCTGGTTTTTTCATCGAGTACAGACTGCATTATTTGGCCACCATACACAAAAATGAACATGTATATCAGGAAGCCCATTCCGTAGCCAATAGCATAGCTTAGTCCACTATTACTTTCTTTTGCTTCTCCTGTTTCGGTGATATTAAAAGTATCTAAACCTACTCTAGCTTGAAGGTTGGCTACTACATCGGCATCTAAACCAGAGCGCTGAAGCTTGAGGTCTTCAATGCGTCTTTCCATAGCCCTCTCTATAGATTCAAGGGTTCTAAAACTTGGATTAGTAGTAGAATAGAACTCAAACCCTTCGAAGCGAGATACAGAAATATCTGACAAATCTAGCTCGGGTATGTATAATAAACCGAAGGCGCCTTCATCGTCAAACTTAGCTTTCTGGTCATCTAATGAACCTGTAACGAAAGTAAAGTCGTACCCACTTACATCAAATACATTCTCGAAATAGCCACTCTGATCTAATACTCTTATTTCATCGTGACCAGAGTCTTTATCTCTAGTAGCAAAATAGGCTATAGCGAAAATTATGGTTGGAATTACTAGTGGAGTTAAGAGTGTAGCCAATAAGAATGACTTCTTTTTTACCCTGGTTAAGTACTCTCGCTTTAGGACTAAAAATATTTTATTCATGATTGGCCTCCTTTCACTAAGCTGATGAAAATATCGTTGATTGATGGAATGATTTCGATAAACGAGTGCACCTCGATTTTACCGATAAGCTCTTGAAGCAGAATATTTGGAGACTCTCCGTTTTTGGCCTCAATGGTGGCCTTGTTTAGACCTAACTCAGAGATAGAGTTATTCAGAATTTTGATGCTTGGGCTCTCTGCTAAAGATCCTTTGAAGATTACTTCATACTGATTGAGCTTGTAAGAATTACGGATGTCATTCTTTTTGCCATCAAGAATTTTCTGCGACTTGTTAATGAGTGCAATATGATCGCACAATTGCTCTACAGATTCCATTCTATGCGTAGAGAAAATAACGGTTGCACCTTTTTCGCGCAGCTCGAATATTTCATCTTTTATCAGATTGGCATTCACTGGGTCGAATCCTGAAAATGGCTCATCTAGAATAAGCAACTCTGGCTCATGAAGCACAGTAGCAATGAACTGAATTTTTTGGGCCATACCTTTAGAAAGGTCTTCCACCTTTTTTCCGGCCCAATCGCTTAACCCTAATTTTTCTAACCAGAACTTAATGCGTTTTCTGGCTTCGGAATTGGAAAGGCCTTTGAGCTGAGCTAGGTACATGAGCTGTTCGCCCACTTTCATTTTTTTGTAAAGACCTCGCTCTTCCGGAAGGTATCCAATTACACCAATGTGCTTTGGGTCTAGCTTTTCGCCATTGATGAGTACTTCGCCCTCATCGGCCATAATAATCTGGTTAACAATACGGATTAGAGTGGTTTTCCCTGCCCCGTTAGGTCCTAAGAGCCCAAAGATGGACTGCTTTGGGATGCTGATGCTTACGTCATTCAATGCAGTATGTTCAGCATACCGCTTGGTGACATTATTCGCCTCTAGAATGTTCAAAACAGTTTGAGTTTAAGTTGTCTTTGAAGTTAAAGGCTTTTGGAGACTCAACCCTAAAAAGCCCAAACTAATTTGAACAAAATCAATAAATGACTGAGTACATATCTATTAAGCGGAACAATTGACCGCCCTATGGAATATGAAAGGCCTGAGATTAAATTACTTGTTGGTGAAAACTACGCTACCCATAGAAAGGTCTATATTGAACGTAAGCACATTAGGTGCATTAGGAGAGTAGCTAGAGCTCACAAATACGTTCTCTTTAACTTTTTCAAAGCCTTCAGGTACTTTGAACTTTCGGTAAGAGGTGTCTTTCATTCTAACTATTACAGGTATATCTTCTAAAGGAAGATTAATGGTAAGGCTACCAGCACCAACTCTTGCCCAAATATCACTAGGCATTAAAGGTTGTTCATCAAAATCTAATGTAAGACTTCCAAAGCCTACCTCTGCCAAAATGTTCTTGGCCCTAGCTAGGTCTAGTCTTTCAATTTCTACATCGCCCATATCTACAGAAACAGTCATGGTATCCATTTCCATTCTGTTCTGCATTTTTGATAAATAACCAACCTTCACGTGCGCATTGCCCGAGGTGATTTTACAGTTTTCTACTGCTATATCTGACAGGTCTATATAGGCTTTTCCTACACCGTAATTCAAGTCTAATCGGTAAGGCTTGTAGTCAGTGAAATAGATGTTCCAGTAATTTTCGGTATCTGTAGTTTTCTTCCCAAAGATTTTTGAAAGCTTTGAACCGAGCCCCTCTTTACCATTATCTTTCAGATTAAGCCAAGCATGAAGCGTTTCTCCACTCATTTGCTTGCCAAAGTCTGAGGTAATGTATTCCTCATTATGGTTACCCATAATATTAATAGGTAACTCTCCCATACGAGTACGAATTTCACAGGTGCCAGAAGAGGCTTTCAGTTTGAAATAAACCTTTTCACAAGATTCATCACCTTCTACAGTGAAGTGTTTCTTTGTCTGTGCCAGCCCTTCAATACCAACTGCTCCTACGATGGCTAACAGAAAAAGTAATTTTTGCATGCTCTAGCTTACGGTTTGTTTAAAGATTGGGTTGCAATCTGTTATAAACCGAATAATACGGGAATTAACTGAAAATAGTTAGGAGTTTTTTGTGCTGGGTAGTGGCCTCATCCTTTTTCTGTTCTAAATTCAATAGAATGCATTCAAAACTTGCAGCCTGCAAGTCTTCTCACATGGGGTAGTAAATGCAGCCTGTCATTCCCGCGTATGGGCGGCATTTAAGAGGACAATGGCTTTAAAAAGAAATCCCCGACTTGGTCGGGGATTACACTTAAAGTATTTTAAAAGAACTCTTTAATCTTTTCGAAGAAGCCTTTTTCTCCTTTACCCGGAGCAGGAGCAAAATTTTCTGAAGCTCTCAGCTTCTCGAGCATTTCGGTTTCCTCCTTGGTTAGCTTTTTAGGAGTCCACACATTCACGTGAATCAGCTGATCTCCTTTGCCGTAACCGTTAATATCTTTGATACCTTTTCCTCTAAGGCGAAGAATTTTTCCGCTTTGGGTTCCTGGATCAATCTTAATACGAACCTTTCCATCAATAGTTGGCACTTCCATGCTTCCACCTAAAGCAGCGTCAATGAAGCTTACGTAAAGATCGTATACCACATTATTGCCATCACGCTTGAGTTGCTCATCTTCAATCTCTTCGATTACAATGAGTAAGTCACCCGGAACACCTCCACCCGGAGCCATGTTTCCTTTGCCCGACATAGAAAGCTGCATTCCGTCACCAACACCCGCAGGAATTTTGATTGGAATAACCTCTTCTTTCATTTCCAAGCCAGTGCTATCTACACCAGGAGGTCGCTTATCTATGATTTTACCTGAACCACTACAGGTAGAACAGGTACTGGCAGAAACCATTTGGCCGAGCATGGTATTCACCACTTTCTTCATTTGGCCGGTTCCGCCACAAGTATTACAGGTTTTGAAAGTTACTCCGTCTGCGTTGATCAGACGGTTCACTTTTATTTTCTTTTCAACACCGTTGGCAATTTCTTCTAGGTTAAGCTTTAGCTTGATGCGCAGGTTAGAGCCTTTGCGCTGGCGTCTGCCACCACCGCCTCCACCAAAGAAGCTTTCAAATGGGCTGCCGCCTCCACCGAAGATATCTCCAAATTGCGAGAAGATATCGTCCATGTTCATGCCGCCACCTTGGCCACCGAAACCACCACGCATGCCATCATGGCCAAAGCGATCGTACTGAGCTCGCTTTTCTTTGTTGCTTAGTACATCATAAGCTTCTGCAGCTTCTTTAAACTTGTCTTCAGCAGTTGGGTCGTCTGGATTTTTATCAGGGTGATATTTAATAGCCAACTTACGATAAGCCTTCTTTAACTCATCTTCAGTTGCACCTTTGCTTACCCCTAAAATTTCGTAGTAGTCTCTTTTTGCCATATTAAGCTCCTATCACCACTTTAGCGAAACGAATTACTCTTTCTCCTAAGTAGTAACCCTTTTCTACGGTATCAATAATTTTTCCTTTTAGTTCCTCATCCTCTACTGGGAATTGTGTAACAGCTTCGTGAAGGTCTGCATCGAAAGGAGTGCCCTTTTCTGTTTCCATCACTTTTAGCCCTTTAGACTCGAGTGTCTTGAATAACTTAGTTGAAATAAGGCCGAAACCCTCTTTCACTGATTCAATATCTTCCTGATTTTCGTTTGCCTTTTTGGCTCTCTCGAAATCATCTATAGTTGGAAGCAGCTCCACCATAAGATCAGAAGAAGCTGTCTTAATCAGGTCAATGCGCTCTTTAGCATTTCTTCTTCTAAAGTTTTCGAACTCAGAGTAAAGTCTTAGGTATTTATCTTTGGCTTCTGCCAACTCAATTTCGAGCTTTTCTTCGGCAGAAAGTTCTTCTTGCTCTTCAACCTGCTCCTCTTTTGCAGAATTATCTTCTACTTGATCTTCGGTAGCAGTTTGGTTCTCAGCTTCCAATACTTCGTTCTCTTCTTGATTTTTGCTTGCTTTCTTATCCTTTGCCATTGTTTCACTTATAAACCGCCAGCCCATGCACAATTTTTTTGCCAAGCCATACTATGGTGTCATTATGGCATAAAGCGCTTTGGAAGACGAAAATAGATGTCAGTTTATTGATTGATATATGTATTCAAATACTCCAAATAGCTGAAAAGTTGATTAGGATGCCTCTCTGTTTTTACCCCGCCCCTAAAGGGTGGCATAAGCTGAATAACAGCCCCCTTTAGGGAATCAAATGGTAGCTGGCTTAACTTTTCAGCTTCCTTCACCAAGACCAACTTTTAGACTTTATTTTATTGATTAATTCTTTTCCAAATCAGGTCTTTCAGTTCTTGTAAGCCCATTTGAGCGACTGATGAAATGAAAACCGTTTCGATATCTGTAGGAAGAAGTTCTTTCATTTCTGCGATCATCTCTTCATCGAGCATATCGCATTTAGAAATTGCCAGTATTCTTTCTTTATCGAGCAGTTCAGGGTTATACTTTTTCAGTTCGCCTAGCAGAATGTCATACTCTTTTTGAATGTCAGTGGCATCGGCTGGGACAAGGAAAAGAAGAATTGAATTTCGCTCTATGTGCCGAAGGAAACGAATACCTAAACCTTTGCCTTCCGCAGCCCCCTCAATAATTCCTGGTATATCGGCCATTACAAACGACCTATGGTCACGATAAGAAACCACGCCAAGATTAGGAACAAGTGTAGTAAACGGATAATCTGCAATTTCTGGCTTAGCAGCAGATACTACCGAAAGCAAAGTTGACTTGCCAGCATTTGGAAAGCCTACTAAACCTACATCGGCTAAAAGCTTAAGCTCGAGCACACAAAGTTCTTCTTGGCCAGCTTCACCAGGCTGAGCATGCCTTGGGGCTTGATTGGTAGCTGTTTTGAAATGGGTGTTTCCAAGACCACCACGGCCACCAGGAAGTAACACTACTTCTTGCCCATCTTCTGTGATCTCACAAATTACCTTTTCTTCAGGCTCGGTAAACTTGGCCACAGTGCCTAACGGAACATCTAGAATTATATCCTTACCATCGGCACCAGTACTACCATGACCACTTCCACCTTCACCATTTTCTGCATAAACGTGCTTTTGGTATCGTAAGTGAAGCAGGGTCCACATTTGCTTGTTGCCTCGCAAAATAATATGGCCGCCTCTACCACCATCGCCACCGTCAGGGCCGCCTTTAGGTACGTGCTTTTCTCTTCGGAAGTGCACAGCACCTGCTCCTCCGTTTCCAGAACGACAATACAGTCTTACGTGATCTATAAAGTTGGAACCTGCCATAACTTGATATTAACAAAAAAGATGACCAAAGTGGTCATCTTCAAAGATTTATATTTTGAAAAACGGTTAAACGTGTGACTTGATGGCACTCTCTATTTCCTCGAAAATTCCATCTATAGTTCCTACACCATTTACTTTGCATGCCTTGCCTTGCTCTTCATAAAAGGCAGCAACTGGCAAAGTTTTATTCAGGTATTCCTGAATTCTAACGTTTATTTTTTCTTCGTTCTGATCGTCTGCTCTGCCAGAAGTTTTTCCTCTTTCCAAAAGCCTTCTTTTAAGCTCATCTTGAGGCACATCTAACATAATCATGCAATCAATTTTTGTATCTCTTTTAGAAAGCAGTTCGTCTAAGGCTTCGGCCTGAGCTACAGTTCTTGGGAAACCATCGAAAATAAAGCCTTTGGCGTCTGTATTTTCGTTCAGGAAGTCATCAACCATTCCGATTACTACCTCGTCTGGAACTAACTTTCCATTATCCATGTAAGAACGAGCTTCTTTTCCTAGCTCTGTTCCTTCACCTAAATGCTTTCTGAATAAATCGCCTGTAGAGATATGCTTTAGCCCAAACGTGCTTATAATTTTCTCGCTTTGAGTTCCTTTTCCCGCACCTGGAGGGCCAAACAATACTAGATTAATCATGTAATTGATTTTATAACAAGGGCACAAATATAAGGATAATCGCTACTCCTGCTTTAATTGATAAATATCTTTCAGGTTTCTGCCTAAACCATCATAGTCTAAGCCATAACCTACCACGAATTTTTCGGGGATTTCGAAACCAGTGTATTTCACCGTAACATCTCTCTGGAGACAGTCTGGCTTAACCAAAAGAGAAGCAACTTCAACACTAGCAGCCCCCATTTTGTTTAACTCATTTACTATGCCTTCCATCGTAATTCCTGTATCTACAATGTCTTCTACCACAACGACCTCACGGCCTTCAATAGCTTCATTTAAACCAATCAGCTCTTTGGTTTTTCCTTGGCTTTGCATGCCGCTGTAAGAAGAAACCTTAATGAAAGTAATTTCTGCATCTATGTTGATGCTCTTCATTAAATCGCTAGCGAACATAAAGGAACCATTGAGCACACCTATTAGCAGAGGCTTTTTGCTGGCAAAGTCTACAGATAGCCTTTGGCCTAACTCGGCAATTTTAGACTGAATTTGCTCATCTGAGATGAAGAGTTCAAAGGTTTTATCGTGAACAGTAACTGAGGGTAAAGGCATTATAATTTCTGCATCAAAGTTGAATATAACTGAATCATACTAGCAATATCAGCTTTATGAACAATTTCGTCTGGGCTGTGCACATTATCTTCTGGAGCACCCACAAAACACCAGTCGAATGGATAGGGAGCAGACTGTAATTCCTTACCATCGCTTCCTCCGGCACCTTCAACCTCTAATTGAAAAGGGATACCTGATTCTTCAGCAATGTTGATGATTTTATTGACGAAAGATCTTCTTGGAATGCTTCTATCGCGCATAGAAATAGCAACGCCTTCACCATGAACCACTCCTTCGGTTATCCAAGTAATGTCAGAAATCAGCGATTGCATTACACCCCACTTTTCTGCCATATATTTGGCTAAATAGGCCACTGAGCCTCCGCCATGCTCTTCCCAGCAAGAAAATACAATGAGTCCATTTTCTAAGGTTTCGGCTACCTTTAGCGCATTGAAAACTCCCAATCTGTTATCTAAATAACAAGACTGCACAAAGTCTTCAGTTTCTCTAAAGTCTGACTTGAATACAAGCTCAGTGCCTCTCTCGATAGCCCTACCAAATTTGTAATGTAAGTCACCATCGTTTTCAACTAGCTCACACTCTATTGGGCCCAATTTATCTTCACCAACAAGTTTATAACCAGTTTCAGCTTTGGGTCCTCCAATAGGAACCAATTGATCGTGGTACCTAACCGTGAAGCCAATACTATCAACATGAGCGAAAATGGCGGTTTTTGGTTCGCCAAACTTCAGCATAAGGCAGTCTTGAAACTCCGGACCGTGTATTACTTCAGGTTGAACTTTCCAACCAGACTGATTCTCTTTAACATAGTTCAGTAGGAAATCTTTCATGGCCACCTCATTACCAGAAGGTGCATGAACCTTGCAGAGTTCTTTCAGCAAAGAAAAGTCGAGCTTTTGCATGCTGCAAAAATAGGGTTCATGCCTAGAATATTGGCAGCTACCTTAATAAAAGTATAACTTGCGGTCGATTTTGAAGAGCATGTTCATACTAGACCAGCACAGTTCCATTGCCTGTCAATATTTGGCCGAAATAAGGGATGTTGAAACCCAGAAAGATCCGTTGAGATTTAGACAGAACTTGAGAAGGCTGGGACAGTTACTGGCTTACGAGATTTCAAAAACACTTCATTTTGAATCTCGAGAAATTGAAACTCCTCTTACTAAAAGCAGTGCAAAGTTTTTGAAAGATGATGTTGTGGTGATAAGTATTCTTAGAGCCGCATTACCTTTTAGTCAAGGTTTTCAAGATTTGTTCGACAGGGCAGAGTTTGGCTTTATTGGTGCTGCTAGGCTACCCCATGCCGCCAATGAACCTGTAGAAATAGGGTTGAACTATTTGGCCACACCAAACCTTAACGAGAAAACCGTAATAGTGGTAGACCCGATGTTGGCAACAGGAAAATCTATAGTAAAGAGTATTGAAAGCCTTTTTGAGAATGGCAAACCAAAGTCTCTTCATATTGCCACAACAATTGCTGCCCCAGAAGGAGTTAGTTATGTGAAGGACAATCTCAACACGGCATACAACCTGTGGTCATGTGCCCTTGATGAAAAACTCAATGAAAAGTATTATATCGTGCCGGGATTAGGGGATGCCGGAGATCTTGCCTTCGGTCAGAAACTGTGAGTTAATGCTGCTAGAAGTTTTTTTACTGATTATTGGACTCGTACTATTGATTTTTGGAGGTGACTTTCTTGTGAAAGGCGCTTCTAGAATTGCCTTGCGTTTTAACGTAAGCCCTATGGTAATAGGTCTCACCATAGTAGCCTTTGGAACATCTGCCCCAGAGTTGCTTGTATCGCTTAATGCTGCTTTTAAAGAAGTGCCAGACTTTGCAATGGGTAATGTGGTTGGCTCTAATATTTCCAATTTAGGTTTGGTTTTAGGAGTGACCTGCCTGTTGGGTTATATACCCATTCATAAAGGAACTGCCGCTCGCGATTGGCTGGTGGCCATGGTTAGCAGTATTCTACTCTTCATTTTTGTGCAAGATCAGGCGCTAGAATTCTGGGAGGGACTCATCTTGTTCATATGCCTAATTATTTACCTGATCGTTCTATTTATAAAAACCAGAAAAGATAAAGTAAAACTAGATTACACTATTGAGCCAGATAAGGACTCCAAGTTCGAAAGAATGAAAGATGTCTTCCTTTTAGCTCTAGGCGGTGTTTTTCTTTATTTCGGATCGAACTGGTTTATAGATGGTGCGGCAGATATAGCTACTGATTTTGGCGTTTCTCAAAGAATTATAGGACTTACTATTTTAGCTATTGGTACCAGCTTACCCGAACTTTTCACCTCAATTATTGCCGCAAGAAAAGGAGAAACCGACTTAGCTTTAGGCAACCTCTTGGGCTCTAACATTTTCAACGTTCTTTCCATTCTAGGAATTACCAGTATTATTCACCCATTAGAGGTGAATGAAATGATTATTTCTAGCGATATGATTTGGATGCTCGGTATAACCCTGTGCATTCTTCCGTTAATGCTTCTACGTAAGAGACTAGGCACGCCATCGGGTATTATCTTGTTGGCAATTTACGTTACCTACATTGTTGTGATTCTTTAGAATGGCTGCCGAATTATTAAAATACCTTGGCTTATACTTACTGGCCTGCCTTAAGTCGATTTTTCCACCGCTGCTTGGGCCAGCGGCAGGTTTAAGTCCTCTAGAAATTATTCTGATAACGCTGGCAGGGCTTATGACAAGCGTTCTGGTTTTTAACTTTCTGGGTGAAAGAATAAAGAAGCAAGTCATTCCTATTTTCGTGAAGAACCCGAAGAAATTTTCACCCAAAAGCCGAAGAATGGTGAGGATCTGGAAAAAATACGGTGTGATTGGCGTGTGCTTTTTAACACCACTTATTCTATCTCCTCCAGGTGGAGCATTGCTTGTGGCTTCAGTTGGAGCACCACGCAAACAAGTATTCCTCTATATGTTTCTTTTTGGCATCTTCTGGTCCGTAATCTGGACTTTCTCCGTTGATTGGCTGATCCAGATTGGCTTGGTTGGTTAAAGTTTGGAGGTTACTGTGTTTAGAAGTTTCTAGGTTACGAAGTTTTGAAGTCGACTTCTCTAACATCAAAACATCAACACATACAAACATCGTAACATTACTCCTGATCTTCGTCAGGTAACATCTCAATATCTTGAATTAGCACCCTTTTGGAAATGGCCTGACCTGTCATTGTTGCGGCAAGTCCGCCCATGGCAGTTTCTTTGTAGCGCGTTTCCATACTTTGGCCTACCTCGCCCATGGCTTCAACACACTCATCTACTGGAATAACTCCGCTTACATCGGCTAGGGCAATTTGTGCCGAACTATTGGCAATAGCGGCTGCGCTGGCATTTCTCACTACGCATGGTACTTCTACCAAACCTGCTACCGGGTCGCAAATAAGGCCCAACATGCACTGAATGGTTATAGCCACAGCATTAAACACCTGATCGACAGAGCCTCCCATGCAATACACCATGGCACCAGAAGCCATAGCAGCAGCACTTCCGGTTTCTGCCTGGCAACCACCAACAGCCCCTGCAATTGATGCCCTTTTTTCCATAATCAAGGCAATACCAGCACTTACCAAAAGGCCTTCATGAATCTTACGGTCTTCCACTTTGTGTAACTCCTGGAAAGTGACCATTACCCCAGGAATAATGCCTGAAGCGCCAGCCGTTGGAGCAGCCACCACTCTTCCCATACAGGAGTTGACTTCCTTGGCCGCAAGAGCTCTGGAAATAAGCACTTGAAATTCTTTAGAGAGAATTGGTGTGTGATAGTTGAAAACCTTCTTTGCTCCATTATTGATCATTCCAGAGCGTGAAGTCATATCTTGACTTAGGCCTGTTTGAACAGCGTCTTTCATCACCTTATAGGCATTGTCTAAACCTGCCCAAATCATCTCTTCAGATGCCTCCTTTTCAGAAACTTCATATTCAATTACGGCTTCGTAAAGCTCCATATCATGCTTGGCACAATAGTCTTTCCAGCCTTGAAAGTTTTCGAACAAAAAACACATAATTTCCTCCTTTGGCACAAAGCTAATGAATAGATGGGAAACGATTGAATAATGATGGAGGAGTCCTGATTTAGATGGGGATTCAGCTAGCGCTGCCGTTTTTTCATTCTAGAGTTATGGAGAAAACTACCCACCTAGGCCGATCCCTCCGCTACGGTCGGGATAGAAAAGGATAATAGTCGCAGACAACCTATTGAAACTTCTCTATAAAACTTCGAAAGCTAAGCTTGTAACTCTGGCTAATGGGCAGAAACTCTTCTCCCACTTTTACCCTATCGTTGGAAATGGACTCTATGTGCTGAGCGTTTATAATGAACGACTGGTGAATTCTTACAAATTGCTTACCCTTTAATTCTTCCTCCAAGTCTTTCATATTCATAAGGCTCATTACCTTTTTATCTCTAAGCATGAACATCACATAATCCTTCTGCCCTTTTACATAGAGAATCTCATTCAACTTGAGCTTGACCAATTCTCTTCCATCCTTAACAAAAAGAAAGTCTGATTCAGAGGCTTGAGATAAATCAATAGACTTTGGCTGAAGAGCTGCCTGCACTTTATTGACTGACTTAAGAAATCGAAGAAAGTCGAATGGCTTCAGCAGATAATCCACAGCATCTAGCTCAAATCCATCTATGGCGTATTCAGAAAAAGCAGTCGTAAAAACCACCTTAGGTGCATTTCTCAAGCTGTTTAGCATTTCAATCCCGGTAATGCCCGGCATCTTAATATCTAGAAAAATGAAATCAACAGCTTGAGTATTTAGGTATTGAAGAGCCTCTACACCGTTTGAAAAATCGCCCATAACCTCAAGGTTTGGTACGCGACTGCAAAAGTCTAAAAGGAGCTTTCGAGCGAAGGGTTCATCATCAATAATCAGGCAAGTCAAACTCATTAGTCCTTCAAAATTAGTTGAACAGAAAACTTATCGGAAGCTTCTTGAATATTGAGTTCATGCCTTTTGGGATAGCTCAGCCCCAACCTCTTTTTAAGATTCTTCAACCCAAAACCCGAAGCTTCATAATTTCCAACTGACTTTTCTTTCAAGCTATTTTCAACCTTAAATTCCAACCTTCCCTTTTCAGAATGAAGCGAGATAATTATCCAGTTTTCATCCTGTTGATCACTGATTCCATGCTTAAAGGCATTTTCTACCAAGGGAATAAAGATGAGTGGAGCTATTTTCATCTGCTTATCAACCGTTGAAATATCGAACTTCAAATTGAAAGTCTTATTTAATCTAATGGCTTCCAAGTCTAAATAATCTTGAATATAGTCAACCTCCTTGGCCAAAGTCACGCTCGGTTTATTCGACTCGTAGATCATGTAGCGCATAATATTGGAAAGCTTCACAATCACTTCTGTGGCCTGATCGCTCTTAATCTGACTGAGATAGTTGAGATTGTGCAGCGTATTGAAGAGAAAGTGCGGGTTAATCTGGGCTTTTAGGTAGTTGATCTCTGCATTCAGTTTTTCATTCTCCAATTCCTTCTTCTGACTTTCCAGAACAAAGCGATCTATGGTAAACTTGATCAGGGAGATAAACACAATGAAGGAAATCAAAGTCCAAAGCATGCTGAGTACCCTGGCCAAAGTCCACTCATTGTAGTATGTCGTTTGAAAGATTCCGCTAATTAGCTGACTCTCCAACCAGCCTCTGCCTATGATGCAAAGTGCCAATAGAAGAATGAGCCCCAGTGTATAGATTACTCTTTTCCTTTTCTGAAAAAGTAATGGTAATAGTAAGAAGTAATGGGCATAAGCACCAATAAGGCTAAATATATGCTGACACACTATCAGCCGAACTGCCATATTGATTGGAATGTCATTAGCATAATCGAATACCTTAAAAAGGGCGAAAATCACCCAAAAGGAGACATGTAGAAGAACAATATTGCGCCTGTCGACCCATTTCATTAATTGCAAATAACGCATTCTCAGCATTATGAGTCACGTTACTCGACACTTCCTGCAATTTGATCGACATCTGACATCAATCTACTGAACCAGTCTGGTTGCCGATTTTTAACTTGGAGAACATCTATTAGCTGAACATTGGAAAATTGGAGGGTGCTAATTGGCGCCATGAAAAGGTCAGCAATACTAATTATGATGCTGCTAGCGAGTCTAGCACAAGCCCAAAAGGTCGATACCATACGAATGGGGCATCGGTTCAAACAGTTCAAAAACTTAGAATTAGGTACCGTAACAGATGTGGTTTACAACGAGATGGGTGGAAAACTCAACGCTTCAATCAAAAAGCGAACAACGGAAATTGTCAATGTCAATGGTAGTGAATTTGTGAAAATCACCCACGAATGGAATTCACCCAATGAGCAATGGTCTGGTAAGTTTGAATACCTCTGCGAGCCATTCACCATGAAGCCGGTTCAGCACATTCGTAAAACGAAGATGCAGGGGCTGGAAGCTTTTAGTTTCTTCAACAATTCTATTTCAGGCTTAGACAGTGCTCAAAACAACAAGCAAGAAGGCTTTCAACTTAAATTGGCAGAACCCACCTACAATTGGGAAGTAGACTTGGAAACTTACTCGCTACTCCCAATGAGTGAAGGAAAAACCTTTGTGATGAATTTTTATCACCCAGGAAGCCCAACACCCCCTGCATTTTACAACCTAAAGGTTGAAGGTGGCGACAAACTCACGCTCCCTAATGGTGAAACGCTCGATTGCTGGGTGATTTTCACAGATTATGGTGGTACACAACCTACTCGATTCTGGTACACAAAGAAGGGTCAAAACTTTGTGAAAATGGAAGGTCAGTATAATCAGGTCAAGATTTACAAAACACGGCTTTACTAGCGGAAACAATTTTTATCTTTGCGGCATGGAATTACAGAACGATCTACTGATCAGAGCGGCAAAGGGTGAAAAAGTGGAAAGAACCCCGGTTTGGCTTATGCGCCAGGCCGGTAGAATTCTTCCTGAATATAGAGCGGTAAGAAATAGCCTAAGCGGCTTCATTGAATTGGCTCAAACGCCTGAACTAGCTGCAGAAGTTACTATTCAGCCTGTAGACATTCTGGGTGTTGATGCAGCCATTATCTTCTCAGATATCCTTGTAATTCCGGAAGCCATGGGTCTTCCTTATGAAATGGTTGAGAAAAAAGGGCCAAGATTCCCTAAAACCATTTCTACCGATGAAGACTTAAAGGCACTTAAAAAAGCTGATGCTGAAAGCGACTTGGGTTATGTACTTGAGGCTATCAAAATCACCAAAAAAGAGCTTAATGGGAGAGTGCCTTTAATCGGTTTTGCCGGTGCTCCTTGGACTATCTTCTGCTATATGGTAGAAGGCCATGGCAGTAAAACTTTCTCCAAAGCAAGGAGAATGTTGTACAACGACCCAATGATGGCCGATCAGCTTTTGAAGCTAATCACAGATTCAACCATTGAATATCTGAAAGCTCAGATAAAGGCCGGAGCAGACATTGTTCAAGTTTTCGATTCTTGGGCTGGAATTCTCGGGCCAGAGCAATACCAGAGATTCTCAATGAAATACATCGCTGAAATCTGCGATGCGATTACCGAGGTTCCTGTAACCGTGTTCAGTAAAGGTGCTTTCTTTGCCCGTTCCGAAATGAGACACCTGAATTGTGAGACCATCGGTTTAGACTGGAGCATGGACATTCAGAATTCTCGCAGACTGATTGGTGAGAACAAAACCCTCCAAGGTAATTTAGACCCTTGTGCGCTTTACGCTCCTGATGTGGAAATTGAAAAAGCCACGAAGAAGATGCTTGATGAGTTTGGTACTAGCAGACACATTGCCAACCTTGGCCATGGTGTTTACCCAGATATCGACCCAAATAAAGTGAAAGTCTTTATTAATACGGTGAAGGAGTATAGCGCTAAGTTGAGGTCTACTGAAATATGAGTTTCCTGAGTCTTCTTTTAATTGCAACTCAATTAATCTCTTCAGAACCTGTAGTTGAGAAGATAGAAGACTCTGAACTGATTTCACTTTTCAACTCTCTGGAAACGGAAAACCGATATACCAATGAAGATATCTCATTGAGCATATTTAAAAAATCGAATCCTCCGGGTTCAGCTGGTATTTCAGGAGGACACGAAATAAGTTACTCCTTTTACCTAGCTGTTTCTGAATATGATGAATATCCAGCTCAGAGTTTATTCCTTATAGGTGGTTTTATTAATCCTCAATACACAGTGGAAACAAACGAAAAGTATTTGGCTTTAAACGTTAAGTATGGTGTTTTTAATGATCGAAAGTCAAAAACCTATAAGGTTACACTAAACAAAGTTTCAGTCTTGAATCCATAGTTTTCATCAACGAGAATTAAGGCTTCTCTTCCTCATTATCCCCATAGGAGTCTCCTAATGATCGGTCTTAACCCAGTCTGCTCAGCGAGAGATTCTGAGCGGGAAAATGTAACTTTTAGATACGGAAAACCGCCATTGATTGTGTCTTCACAATTAATTTCTGGAGACCCTATGGAGGCACAGCTTATGGCAGGTGTATTAAGACTCCTCAAAAGCTGTCGTTTCAGGTTATTTAACCCGCTGCATATTCTTTGTTCTTCTCTTCGATTGAAGTATATTCCATATTCAACCTTAGTATTATGAAGAAGACCTTATCCCTGTTTTGCCTTTCTTTCCTTTTTTTCGGACTAACCTCCATCTCGCCTAGCAACGATTCTAAACCCAAACTTTCAGACGAAGTGCTAGAGCTTGCCAAAGAAGTTGAGCCTAAAGTAATCGAATGGAGACATTGGATTCACGAAAACGCTGAACTCTCTAATCGCGAATTCAAAACCGCAGCTTATATAGCCGCACACCTTAAAAGCTTAGGTATTGAGGTTCAAGAAGGAGTTGCCAAAACAGGAGTAGTAGGAATTCTGAAAGGAGGGAAGCCAGGGCCTACTATTGGCTTACGTGCCGATATGGATGGGCTTCCTGTAAAGGAAAGGGTAGATCTGCCATGGGCTTCTAAACAAATGGGAGAATATAATGGCGAACCCGTTCCTGTAATGCATGCTTGTGGTCACGATACGCATGTGGCCATTCTAATGGGTGTTGCCGAAGTGTTAAGTCGGGTAAAAAAGGATATTCAAGGCACTGTAAAGTTCGTATTTCAACCTGCGGAAGAAGGTGCTCCTGCTGGTGAAGAAGGTGGGGCAGCACTTATGGTGAAGGAAGGAGTAACCAAAGGAATGGATGTGATTTTCGGTCTGCACATCAACTCACAAACTGAAGTTGGTAAAGTTATGTACAGACCCAATGGCATTATGGCTGCCGTTAATAGCTTCGAAATCAAAATTAAAGGGAAACAAACGCATGGTTCAACGCCCTGGACAGGTATAGACCCTGTAGTAACCGCGGCACAGATCATCAATAATGCTCAGACTATTGTTAGTAGAAGTTTACCGCTCACCACCGCTGCTGCCGTTCTCACCTTCGGTAAAATTGAAGGAGGTGTAAGAAGTAACATTATACCTGAAGAGGTAAATATGGTGGGCACCATCAGAACTTTAGATGCAGATATGAGGGAAACACTTTTCGAGCGATTCAGAACCATAGTGCAAAATACAGCCGAAAGCAATGGTGCGGAAGCTACGCTTTCTATCGATCAGGGTTATCCTGTAACTTACAATGACCCTCAGCTTACGGCAATGATGGGCAGTACATTTGTTGAAGTTATTGGTGCCGAAAACGTCAACTCAAATATGAACGCCATTACTGGGGCAGAAGACTTCTCATTCTTTCAGCAAGAAATACCGGGGCTGTTCTTCTTTTTAGGTGGAATGCCAAAAGGCCAAGACCCTGCAAAAGCTGCTCCACATCATACGCCAGACTTTTATGTAGATGATGCCGGAATGCTAGACGGTATCAAACTCATGAGCAGATTAGTGGTAGACTATGCTGAGAAGGTGAATTAAGAGGTAATGTAAAAGGCGGTCTCAAAAGCTAACTCTCATTCCCGACCCCGTACCGACATATCGGGAGGGAATCTCCCAAAAGTGGCTCCAAAGGCCAATAGAGATTCTCAGTCAAGCTGGGAATGACGATAATCGTAACTTTTGAGACACCTCTTTTCTTTTGGTGCTACTTCTTTTTTGTTGCGCCAATTAATGACTCAAAGTCTGTTAGTAAACCAATAGTCAGATTACTGTCATCTAAGTTATTAACATCGACTTGACCATCCTTATACTTGAAGAGCGTTTTAAATGGAGTTTTAGGTAACTCTACTCCAAGTGCAATGCTATAATTCAGCTTTATTTTCTGGTCAGGGTTTATCGATTCACTGAAATCGTAATATGCATTTGACTCTAGAATTAAAGAGTAATTATCGAACACGGGAATGTTGTAGTACAAGTTGGCATATACTTGGCCAGAGAACTCATTTTCAGACTCAGCTCCCATCCGCATATTTTCGAACTCATTATAAATCTTTCCTCCAACATTAAGCACTGGCTTTAAGCGCAATCTATTGCTTCCGTAGGTTAAGTTTACCAAGTTGCTGATCAGCTTCTCATAAGAAAAATTGAAGGCAACTCTGCCACTGGTGAATGTTTGATTTCCTTCCACCCCTAACCTAGCCATTATTTGAGCGTCACTTTCTCCAGAAATATTGAAGTTGACAGGGTACACATAAAGGTAGTTGAGCGAATCTTTAGCATTTGTGCTAACTCTTCCCTTTGCGTAAAACACAATGGGTTTTGCATCAGATTTTTTAGCCTTACCACTACCTAATGAATAACTCTGGTGAAAGCTGAAGTCGGCATTCAACTCCATATTGTCTATATCGCTTTCACTTTTTGGAGTAAAGCTCCAATTGAAGGAGTTGTTAGCATAGGCATAATCTCCTCCAAAGGCAGAGAAATACATATCCATGATGCTTTTGTCAATACTAATCTTTCCTAAAGACTGCGTTTCTAAATCCGCTTTTTCAATGGTTGCTGTTGTTCCGCCATTTAATGTAAGGATTATGTCACTTTTAGGACTTAGATAAACATTAGACTTTGTGTTCTGCAGAAGGACTAGTTCATACTTAGAGAGTCCACTAATTTCCACCTGAATATTCTGGTTCTGAAACCTCGTCTTTACAGAAATATCAGGGTTTTGAAATAACTCTTTACCATTGGCATAGAAGGCAAAACTGTTTTCACTTTTGTCAAACGCCAAAAGAGTTGCAAGCTGATTAATATTAGAATTGATTCCCAGATCACCTATTAAGACGTTGATTTTTGGAGGATTTGGGGTGTCTACCACTGTTTTAAAGGTATACTGAGCCTGTGCTTGAGCACAAACCAACAGTAAAATTACTATTAGCTTCTTCATGACTTATCGGGGTCCTGTACTATAATTAGTAGAAACATAATCGATGCAATCTTTTACAATGGTCCATCCAGAAAAAATGGTTGGGTTGAGGATAACATCATACATATACTGGTTATAAGTAGTATCTCCATCAGTCACAGGAATGGACTGAATATTCGTTTTTATCTTCTCTAGAAAGACACTTTGGTATGTAGGCTGGAAGTTATTGAAGCTGAACTCTTCAAAATCACCATCAAAATCGCCTACCGATTCTAAGGCAGGCTTAACTACCTGAATTTTAATAACATCGCGTGTTAATGACATTGGTTTGTGGTTTAATTGTTAGAATAGTTGAATGAATTGAAATTTTAAGTGGCCTGTTTCTCTTCTGTCTCATGCCTTTTGGCCACCAGCGTAGTGAGACAGCTGGAGCTGTTGAGTTGATCTTCCCAGTACATTCCATGTGCACGAATACCAGAAAGCATTATAAACCCTATAAGGTTGAATCTTTTCTTTGGGAGCACATTAAAAGGTAAGTTCTCTGGAGTGACTCCGTTAGCTGTAACTGATAAATTGGCAGGGCCAACCTGATGATCTTTCCTAAAGTTGGAAGAGAGAATGTCTGCAGCAGAATATATATTATACCACTTTCTGAGGTTAATAGCCTTAAACTCTCTTTCTTCATAATAACTTTTCCAATACAGTCTTACAAAGTCGTAAGGACACCCGATAGTGACTAAGTGAGTAATTTTGGCTGCAACTCTATGGCTTGTTGCTCCAACCATTGGAAACATTGTATCAAGAGCCACCATGGTTCCGAAACTGTAGGCAATGATTGTAACCTGATCGTAATCATTTTCATCTTCACACACCTTTTCAAGTAGCTCTTCAAACTTGCCTGTAAGGTTCAGCCTATTTTTACCAGCACTGAAATACCTGATCATGCAAATAAATTGGGTAGCCATTTCGGTGATAAAGAACTTGATGTCTGGCATAACCAAATAGAAAAGAGCAAAGAAGCCAATCAGGTACTCTGCTTTTCCTCTTAAGAGGGAATAGAATGATTCTATTGCTTGGCCTAGCTTATAGTTTTCTAAAAAATGCTTGAACTGAGGAAGGTTTTTTACATCAACAAGATCGCCAATTGCTACAGGAAATGACGCCACCAATAGTACTCCGAACAGTGTAAGAATTCCCAAAATAAAGGCTGCATATAAAAACTGCCCTGAATGTCCTTCTGAAATACCACCACGCTGTTTAAAGAGCTTGCGTATGGTGTGCCACATTACTTTCGGTCCGTTAAGGGAAAGAATAACGCTCAGCAGAAAGGTTTTATAGATAATACTGGTCTTTCGAAACTCAGTGGTTAGCTCTTCTATATAGCTATACTCATAGATATCAATGATGTGCTTGGTTTCCTGATTGAGTTCTTCGAATAGGCCAGCAACCTGAGTTTTGAGGGAGCCATCTATCCCAAAGTTTTCCTCTCTAATTTTTATGGAATACTTTTTCTTCTCGTTAGGCTCATTGATGTCTACCGCCTTTACATATCGGTAGGCAAATGTGTTGAGGCTTTGGTCTGACAAACCTGAGCCCAATCCTGGCATATAGATTATGGCCTCCATGTGGTGTGTGTTTGGAGACCAAAAGTTATAAATTTTATGCGACTAATTTTCTACCCTTAAAAGGTGATTTACATGTAGTCTTCCCTAGCGGGACTGAATACATCTAATAACTGACAGTCTGTAATGGCTTTTCCAGAATGAATTTCATTGGAAGGAATAATGGCTACGTCTCCGGCTTTTAAGACTTTTGTTTCGCCTTGTAGGGTCATTTCAAATTCACCAGAAATTACTTGGGCAGCTACTTGCTCATGAACGTGAGAGTGCTCGGGCAAAACACTTCCAGCTTTGATGTCCCAATACGCCAAAGTCATATTTTCAGTATGAATCATTTTACCAGAGAAGCCTGGTAGTAGCTCTTTAGATGGAACGTCTTTGAGGTTGACAAATGGCATTAACTGAATATTTTTTGCTCTACAGCTTCTTCCAATAGGTCTTGCTTGTTAATTGGTACCACACCAACATACTCACAAACCAAGCCGCCACCAAGGTTGGCTAAAGCCGCAGTTCTTTTAGCATCTAAGCCTGCAGCTAAGGCGCAAGCCACAATACTAATTACTGTGTCACCAGCACCAGAAACATCCGAGATCTGTCTAATGTGCGCAGGAATGTGATGCGTTTCTCCATTGTCTTTGATGAAGACTCCATGCTCAGAAAGGGTTACCATAACCATTTTAGCACCAAGCGCCTCTTGTAGTGCTTTGGCTCCTGATTTAACAGAATCCATGTCTTTCGGATCTACATCGATCTTCATGCCTTCTCTTAGCTCCTTCAAGTTCGGCTTAAAGAGCGTGGCTCCTTTGTAATCTAAGAAGTTGCGCTTTTTCGGGTCCACCACGGTAGGAATACCCAGCTTATTGGCTTCTTCTATGGTTTCTGAAATGATAGCTTTATTGATTACTCCCTTATCGTAGTCTTCGAAAATGACCACATCGCATTCTGGAAGTAAGTTTCTGATGTGAGCAAGTAGGCTTTTCTGCTCAATTTCACTCATGTCTTTGTCAGACTCAGAGTCGACTCTAAGCATTTGATGAGAGCCTGCCAAAATTCTCTCTTTTACTGTGGTAACACGTTCTGAACTTGTAATGACCCCTTTGCTCGGAATACCTCTTTCGTTGAGTCTTTCAATAAAAAAATCACCATCTGCATCATCTCCAACAATGGCACAGGGAATGGGAGTAGCCCCTAAAGACTGTACATTGAGCGCTACGTTAGCAGCACCTCCAAGTCTTTTTTCTTTGCTTTTGGCTAAGACAACGGGTACAGGCGCTTCTGGAGAAATTCGGCTTACAGAACCCCAGATGTAGGAGTCTACCATTACATCGCCAATAACCAAAACCTTCAGTTTGCTGAATGCCTCAAAAAGTGATTCCGCGTTGTTAAAAGTCATTTATTTAAGTTTTGCTAGAGCTTCTTTCATTTGGCTGATGGCATTTCTTAAGTCTTCTTCTGAAGCGGCATAAGATAGCCTGATGCAGTTAGGCGCACCAAAAGCACCACCAGTAACTACCGATACTTGAGCATTCTCTAAAATATACATAGCAAGCTCATCGGCATCATTTACAGTAGTTGTTCCATCAGATTTACCAAAGTAGGCGCTCACGTCTGGAAAGAAGTAGAATGCGCCTTGAGGGACATTGGTTTTAAAACCCGGAATTTCATCGAGTAGGCCTTTTACCAAGTCTCTTCTTCGCAAGTATTCTTTGGCCATTTCTCTGGTTGGCTCTAAGTCTGTTGTTAGGGCAGTATATGCTGCACGCTGAGCAATAGAACAGTTGGCAGAGGTAAATTGTCCTTGCACCTTATTGCAAGCTTTGGCTAGCCAAAGAGGTGCGCCAATATAACCCACTCTCCAACCTGTCATGGCAAAGCCTTTGGCCATTCCGTTTACAGTTGCTGTTCTTTCTAACATGCCAGGGAGTGCACCAATGCTCATGTGAGCACCCGTATAGTTTATATGCTCATAGATTTCGTCAGAAACCACAATCATATTTTCATGTTTCAACACCACTTCTGCGATTGGTTCTAGTTCTTCTTTGGTGAAAACAGAACCAGTAGGGTTGCAAGGCGAAGAGAAAATCATGGCCTTGGTTTTTGGCGTTATAGCTGCCTCAAATTGCTCGGCAGTTACTTTGAAGTCGTTTTCGATTCCACCATTCACAAAAACAGGAACACCGCCAGCCAATTCGATTAGAGCAGAGTAGCTCACCCAGAATGGAGAAAACACCACTACCTCATCGCCTTCATTGATGATAGCTTGAAAAATGTTGGCAATAGATTGCTTCGCGCCATTAGAAACCACAATCTGATCGGCTGAGTAATCTAAACCATTTTCATTTTTGAACTTGGCAGAAATAGCCTCTCTTAAATCTTGGTAACCATTTACTGGAGGGTAAGCGAAATACTTGCCTTCATCAATCGCTTTTTTAGCACCGTCTTGAATATGCTGAGGAGTCTTAAAATCTGGCTCACCCAAACTCAAGCTAATTACATTAATACCTTTAGCTTTATACTCTCTGGCTTTTGCTGCCATGGCCAAGGTGGCCGACTCGGCCATATTCTTGATGCGGTCTGAAACAATGTTCATGTTTTCTAATCGTATATCGTTCTTGTCAAAATACTTCTACCCAGAGTAACTTCATCGGCATACTCTAGTTCTCCTCCAATAGGTATTCCTCTTGCAATAGTAGTGACTTTTATGCCTAAAGCCTTCAATTTTTTAGTGATATAAAAGGCTGTAGTATCACCTTCCATTGTTGGGTTCAACGCTAAAATTACCTCTTCAATTTTAGGCTCACTTGTATCTATTCGCTTAAACAAAGATTCAATATGTAAATCTTCTGGTCCAATGCCTTCTATTGGAGATATAACGCCTCCCAGTACATGATATAGGCCTTTGTATTGATGCGTATTTTCAATAGCCATAACATCTGGAGTGTCCTGCACTACACAAATGGTGGCTAAATCTCTTGTGATGGTTCTACAAGTACAATCTGTAGTATCTGAAATCATATGACAGGTGCCGCAATACTGCACATCTTCTCGTAAGTGAGAAAGTGCCGCAGTAAGGTTAGAGGTGGCATCTTTGTCTTGTTTGAGCAAATGCAAGACTAATCTTAAAGCTGTTTTTTTACCGATACCGGGCAGCTTTGAGATTTCTTCTATTGCATCTTCAACAATTTTTGGTGGGAAGTTCAATGTCTAGAAGGAGAAAATTTACATTACTGTTGCGGTAATTCCCGCATCCAAAATACTTTCACACATAGGTCTCAACTCGGTAAATGAGCCGTGCTTAACCGTACATTTTCCCTTGTAGTGAATGAGGAGCGTACATTGTTCCGCTTGTTCTGCAGAGTGTTTACACACCTTCATTAAGATATTGATCACATGCTCAAAAGTATTCACATCGTCATTAAAGACTACCAGATCGCACAGGTCTTCTTCAACTACTTCTTCTAACACATCAACGCTTTCTTGCTCTTTGTAGCTTAATCGCATATCTCTGAATTTTGCCTCAAATTTAATGAAAATCATTGTCTTAACCAGTTGTGAGGGTAATGGTTAATCAGAAATCAGTGTATCAGTAATTTGTCTCGTCTCCGACTTTGCGAGGAATAAACTTCGCGTCCCTAGATATCAGGAGCAGAAGATTGTGACGTGGGTCAAACTTTCTCCTAGCAATGACGGGTCAGAGAAAGATTAGGGCATCAAAATAAAACCCTGACCTCTTCTGAGATCAGGGTTCATTTATAATTTATCGAGTACTAGGTTTATTTAACCTCTTCGTACTCTACGTCTGATACATCACCAGATCCGTTGTCCGAACCAGAAGTATCACCTGCGTTAGCATCAGCACCTGGCTGTGCACCTGCAGCATCGCCTTGAGAGGCAGCGTACATCTCTTGAGCAGCACCTTCCCAAGCTTTATTCAATGCCTCAACCGCTGGGTCAATAGCATCTAAATCTTGTTTCTGGTGTACTTCTTTTAAGTGAGCAAGTGCTTCTTCGATTGGCTTCTTGTTACCTTCTGAAAGTTTGTCGCCATATTCTTTCAGTTGCTTTTCGGTTTGGAAGATCAAGGAGTCAGCAGTATTGAGTTTCTCAACTCTTTCCTTCTCCTTTTTATCCGCATCAGCATTAGCTTCAGCTTCTTGCTTCATCTTTTGGATTTCCTCATCTGTCAAGCCTGAAGAAGCTTCAATCTTAATCTTCTGCTCTTTTCCAGTTCCTTTGTCTTTAGCAGACACGTTCATGATACCGTTAGCATCAATATCGAAGGTTACCTCAATTTGAGGAACTCCTCTTGGTGCTGGTGGAATATCACTCAGGTGGAATCTACCGATGGTTCTGTTATCCTTCGCCATTGGACGCTCACCTTGTAATACGTGAATTTCTACTGAAGGCTGGTTGTCAGCCGCTGTTGAGAACACCTCAGACTTCTTAGCCGGAATAGTAGTGTTAGACTCAATCAGTTTGGTGAATACACCACCCATGGTTTCGATACCCAATGAAAGCGGAGTAACATCCAGAAGCAATACATCTTTCACTTCACCTGTTAACACACCACCCTGGATAGCAGCACCGATAGCCACAACCTCATCTGGGTTCACACCTTTAGAAGGCTTCTTACCGAAGAACTTCTCAACTTCTTCCTGAATCTTAGGAATACGGGTTGAACCTCCTACCAAGATTACTTCATCAATATCTGAAGTGCTGTAACCAGCATCTTCCAACGCCTTCTTCACAGGAGCCATTGATCTCTTCACCAGGTTATCGGCTAGTGATTCAAACTTCGCTCTTGAAAGAGTTCTTACCAAGTGTTTTGGCACACCATCAACAGGCATAATATATGGCAAGTTGATCTCAGTTGAGTTTGAAGAAGACAATTCAATTTTCGCTTTCTCTGCGGCTTCTTTCAAACGCTGAAGTGCCATTGGATCTTTAGTTAGGTCAAGACCCTCATCATTCTTGAACTCGTCAGCCAACCAGTCAATGATCACCTGGTCGAAGTCATCACCACCCAGGTGAACATCACCATTGGTAGATTTTACTTCGAATACACCATCTCCCAACTCAAGGATAGAGATATCGAAAGTACCTCCACCTAAGTCGTATACAGCAATTTTCTGATCTTTATCTTTTTTATCGAGACCATATGCTAATGATGCAGCAGTCGGCTCGTTGATAATTCTTTTTACTTCGAGACCTGCAATCTGGCCAGCCTCTTTAGTCGCTTGACGTTCAGCATCATTGAAGTAAGCAGGAACGGTAATTACCGCTTCGGTCACTTCTGTTCCAAGGTAATCCTCAGCAGTAGACTTCATTTTCTGAAGGATCATTGCTGAAAGCTCCTGAGGAGTATAATTTCTGTCACCGATTTTAACTCTTACGGTGTCATTGTTTCCTTTTTCTACTTTGTAAGAAATGCCTCTTAGTTCATTTGAAACATTTGAGTATTTCTTACCCATAAATCTCTTCACAGAGCTAATGGTGTTCAAAGGGTTTGTGATGGCCTGACGCTTGGCAGGATCACCTACTTTTCTTTCTCCATTACCATTATCCAAAAATGCCACAATGGATGGTGTGGTTCTTCGGCCTTCACTGTTAGGGATCACAACAGGCTCATTACCTTCCATCACCGCAACACATGAATTGGTAGTACCTAAGTCTATTCCAATAATTTTTCCCATGATCTATCTGTAATATTTTCTAATTCAAATCCGACTCCCATTACACAATGGTTATGCCAATCGAATTTTTCTGACAGATGGTGACACATTGACAGAAAGTAGATTTCAGAACTGATGACTTTACCGTGTAATGGACGAAAAGTCACTTGCCCTTCAATGCAGGTTGTCAGACTAAAAATGAGTAAACTGCACAGTCTATTGATTTTACTAAGTCAATTCTAGTTATGATTCTTTTTTACTACCTCGTTGTATTTCCTATCTCTCGCATGCCTTGGTGGATGGTCTATGGATTTTCTGACTTCTTGTATTGGACAGGCTATAAGATATTTCGTTATCGAACGAGAGTAGTCAACACCAATTTGAAGAAGTCCTTCCCCGAGAAATCGGCAGCAGAAATAAAGGATATTAGAAGGAAGTTCTACCGACACTTTTGTGATGTCATGCTGGAAGGTATCAAGATGCAAACCATGACGGCTGAAGAATTAGCGGTCAAGCAGACCGTTTCAAATCCTGAAATTGTCGACCACCTGTTTGAACAAGGCAAAGGGCTCATCATCTGTACAGGACATTATAATAACTGGGAGTATGTAGCCACAGGTATTAACCCCTGGTTTAAACACCAGACACTAGGCATTTACCATCAATTCAAGTCTGAATTCTTTGAGCGCAAAATGTTAGAGGCTCGGTCAAAAACCGGAATGCTACTTGTATCACGAAAGGCTATTCGAGAAGGGTTCTTTAAAGAACACAAAGATCCGTATGCTATTTTCTTTGGCGTAGATCAATCTCCAACCATTGCAAAAAAAGTATACTGGATGGAGTTTTTAAATCAGGAAACCCCAGTAGCCTTTGGAGCCGAAAAGTATGCTAAAGAAAGAAACTACGCAGTGGTATTCGCAAAGAATGAGAAAGTCAAAAGAGGACATTACTGCATGACTTTAGAAATTCTTACTGAAGATCCGCTGAACACGGCACATGGAGAAATCACCGAACTGCATCATAAGACCTTAGAAAAAATAATTCAAGAAAGGCCAGAGTATTGGCTGTGGTCTCATAAACGCTGGAAAAGAAAGAGAAAGGCAGGTGAATGACATTTTAGGCGAGGTTATGTCTAGACGGAGATTTTAAGTACTTTTGCAGCTCAATTTCAACGAGATGAGCATAGCGCAGGAGATAGAGAAACGTAGAACCTTCGGAATTATAAGTCACCCAGATGCGGGTAAAACCACGCTCACTGAAAAGCTTTTGCTTTTTGGAGGTGCCATTCAAAAGGCGGGAGCTGTGAAGTCGAATAAAATCGATATGCACGCCCGTTCCGACTGGATGGAGATAGAAAAGCAGAGAGGTATCTCAGTGGCAACCTCCGTGATGGCGTTTGAATACGAGGGCTCAAAAATCAACTTACTCGATACTCCTGGTCACCAAGACTTTGCCGAAGATACTTACCGTACGCTTACTGCGGTTGACTCCGTAATTATGGTAGTCGACTGTGTGAAAGGCGTTGAGATTCAGACAGAGAAACTCATGGAGGTTTGTAGAATGAGGAGCACTCCGGTGATCTCATTCATCAACAAGCTTGACCGTGAAGGGAAAGACCCTTATGATTTGCTCGATGAAATTGAAGGCAAGCTTGGTATAGAAGTTCATCCACTCAGTTGGCCAATTGGAATGGGTAAAACTTTCCAGGGTGTTTACAGCCTTTACGACAAAAGCTTGAGGCTTTTTAAAGGTGGGCAGCAACTCCACGAAGAGGCTACTAAATTCTCAGACATCAACTCTCCAGAGTTAGAAAAACTAATTGGAGAGCGTTATGCAAATCAGCTGCGCGAAGATGTAGAAATGCTGCAAGATCTTTACGGTGAGCTTCCTGTGGAAGACTACCTTTCTGGGAAAGTGGCTCCTGTCTTCTTCGGCTCGGCAGTAAATAACTTTGGAGTGAAGGAGCTACTCGATACTTTCCTTAAAATTTCGCCTAACCCAAAGCCAAGAAAGCTGGATGAGGAAATGATTACTCCAACTCATAAAGAGTTTACAGGTTTTGTGTTCAAGATTCACGCAAACATGGATCCAAAACACAGAAACAGAATCGCATTCCTAAGAATCTGTTCTGGTAAATTCGAAAGAGGTTCTAATTATTACCACACCCGTCAGGATAAAAAATTCAGAATATCTCAAGCCACAGCCTTTATGGCTCAGGATAAAGAAACCATTGATGAAGCCTACCCAGGAGACATTATTGGTTTGTATGATACTGGTAACTTCAAAATTGGTGACACCCTGACTGAAGGCATGAAAGGTATTTACACTGGTATTCCTGCTTTCTCTCCTGAAATTTTCAGAGAGGTGATCAACAAAGACGCCATGAAAACCAAGCAATTAGATAAAGGCTTGAAGCAGCTAATGGATGAAGGTGTTGCACAGCTCTTTAGCTTTGAATTAGGCTCTAGAAAGGCAGTTGGTGTAGTTGGTCAGCTTCAGTTCGAAGTAATCCAATATAGATTGAAGCACGAGTACGGAGCTTCGGTTGAGTTTGCTCCAATGCAGCTTTATAAGGCCTGTTGGATTTCGGCTAAGGATCCGAAAAAATTGAATGAGTTTATCAGCTCAAAGCAAAGGCACATTGCCAGAGACAAAGACGATAAACTTGTTTTTATGGCTGAATCAAAAGCTTGGCTTCAAATGGTTCAAGACAACTTCCCCGATATTCAGTTTCACTTTACAAGCGAATTCTAATGGAAAGCATCGTTCAACCTCTATATGAAGACAATCACCTACTGATTGTCAATAAACCAGCTGGTTACCTTGTTCAAGGTGATCACACTGGCGACAAAACCTTATTAGATTATTGTAAGGAGTACATTGCTGAGAAGTACAATAAGCCAGGGGCTGTTTTCCTTCATCCGGTTCACAGACTAGACAGACCTGTAAGTGGTGTCTTGGTTTTTGCTCGTACGTCTAAAGCCTTGGAGCGAATGAATAAAATTTTCGCTTCTAGAAAGATTCAAAAAACCTATTGGGCTATTGTAAAGAAAAGGCCAAGTCAGCAAAAAGGTAAACTAGTAAGCTGGCTGAAGAAGGATGGAGCGAAAAACACCGTGACTGCTTATGCTGAACCGATAGATGGTGCTCAGAAAGCCGAGACTAACTTTAAGGTGTTAGGTAAGCTGAACAATCATTACTTAGTTGAATTAGAACCGTTAACTGGAAGGCCACACCAACTGAGGGTACATATGTCGGAGTTTGGTTGCCCAATTCGTGGTGATTTAAAGTATGGCTTTAAAAAACCTAATGAGGACAAGAGCATCAACCTACATGCCCGCAGATTGTACTTTGAGCACCCAGTAAAAAAAGAGCCTATCGTAATTGTAGCAGGTTTACCAAATGAGCAGTTCTGGGAACAGTTCTTAACATTAGATGAGGTAAAAGTAAAGGAAAAGAACATCAACAATATGTTTTCATAAGAATATTGTTGAAAGGTTTGTTTTAGCGGATTTGGGGTGTTGAACAATTCATCATTCTGAAACGATTATTTATTAGGTATTGGCGGTAGCCAATGAAAGGCTTAATTTCAACCCAAATCCTTATCTATGAAAACCTTAACTCAACTCACCTTATCTCTTACACTTACGCTTTTCTTGTTCAGCTGCGGAGAAACCAGTCAAACCACTCAGGAAGAACCCTATGGAAACCCTGCAGCTGAAGGCTTTAATGAAGCAGAATCTGATGCAAAAGCCATTGCCATTGCCGATGAAGTAATGGAGGCTATGGGCGGCCGAGAAGCATGGGATAATACCCACTATATTGCTTGGAAGTTCTTTGGCCGTGATGCATTGGTTTGGGATAAGTGGACAGGCAATGTTCGCATTGATGCCGGTAATGGAATGACTTACCTCACCAACATTAATGATGGCACAGGAAGAGCCTTTATGAATGGCGAAGAAATTATGGATGCCGACTCGGCTCAGAACCTAATGCAAAGAGCCAAAAGCACATGGATCAATCACTCTTACTGGTTAGTGATGCCATTTAAGCTGAAAGATTCTGGCGTTACCTTAAAATATGTGGGTGAGGAAGCCACTGTTGACGGAAGAGCTGCTGACAAACTGAACCTGACCTTCGAAAATGTAGGCCGAACTCCTCAGAATATGTACTATGTATGGGTAGATAAAGAGACTAAGTTAGTTAGCCAGTGGGCCTATTATTCATCTCAAGAGGCAGAAAAGCCAGGCTTCACCATGCCTTGGCTAGACTATAAAAAGCATGGAGAAATTATGCTTTCTAGCAGTAGGGGCGAACGTGGAATGGAAGACGTTATGGTTTTCGATGAACTTCCAGAATCAGTTTTCACTTCTCCAGAAAAACCAGATTTAGCAAGTTTAGCTTCTCAGGAATAAGAATCCCCAGATTTGCTTCCCTAGCTGTCATTCCTGCGAAGGCAGGAATCTCTGTGAGATTAGTACAACCGAGGAGATCCCCGCATGCGCGAGGATGACAGATTTAATTATTTTAGGGAAGCTAAATGCATTATAATAGCTCACTAATGAAAAAGACCATTGCTCTCATGCTTCTTGTTTTGCTAGTCTCATGTGGTTCAAAACAAGACGATCAAAAAGAAACCAACCAACAAAGGCCTACACCCTATTGGCAACCGCAAGAATCTGGGGTAACTGCAGGGTTCCGTGGTCTTTCTGCCGTTTCTGATGATGTAGCTTGGGCCAGTGGAAGCACAGGAACTGTGATCAGAACTATAGATGGCGGAACCACTTGGGAGAATGTTTCTATTCCCGGTACTGATACGCTTCAATTCAGGGATATTGAAGCATTCGATTCCAACACGGCCATTGTGCTCAGTGCAGGCCTTCCAGCAGTGATTTACAAAACAACGGATGGCGGCCAGAATTGGGAACAGAAGTATTTCAGTATGGTAGAAGGCACTTTCTACGATGCCATGGATTTCTGGAATGATAAGGAAGGCATTGCTTTTGGCGATGCTATAGATGGCAGACTTTTAATCCTCAAAACATCCGATGGTGGAGAAACCTGGAACGAACTTCCATTTGAACAAAGACCGCAAGCACTTGATGGTCAGGGAGGCTTTGCGGCCAGTGGCACTTGCCTGAGAACTGTTGGTGAAAATCAGGTTTATATTGGTTTGGGAGGGCAAGAAGCCAGCCTTTTCTACTCCTTCGATAAAGGAGAAACCTGGCAAAAAACCATCACCCCGATGCAATCAGGAGAATCTACAGAAGGTATTTTCTCAATCGACTTTAAAAATGAAATGGAAGGCCTAATGGTTGGTGGCGATTACCGTGGCGATTCGCTCACCAAAATCAATGCGGCTTATACCACAGATGGTGGCAAAAGCTGGTTTCCGGTAATGGCCGGTATGAAGCCGAATGGTTATCGCTCTGGAGTAGCCGTTTACGACAACAACCTAGTATTGGCCGTTGGCCGAGAAAGCTGCGACTATTATTACGATGGAGACAAAGCCTATACTCCAATGGAAGGAAAATACTACGCTGTATCCGTTTCCAAAACAGGCAAATCAGCCTGGGCCAGTGGCCCGGGTGGAGCTGTAGCAAAGTTGGGATTTAGGTATATTGAGTAGAATTGTATGGAAAAACACTCAACAATAAACGGCACACCACAGCAAAATGAGTTTCTTACGAAATACCTTAAAGTCTTTCGTAAACTACGAATCGATCGCTCTCACGGCATTGCCCCGCACAAGCCGATTCTTCTTCTTTCTATTATTCAGGCATATGAAACCAAACGAATATCAGAACCTAAGATTTATCTGACACCTGAATTGGTTGCTCTTTTCAAAACCAACTGGAATAAGCTTGTTCAAACCAATCATGATTGTCGGATATCCTATCCCTTTTTCTATATGAAAAGCGAGGGTTTTTGGGTGTTGAAGCCAAAGGCTGGATTTAGCAACCTGAATACAATGGGTTCGTTAGTCAAGAGCTTTGCGAACCTAAATGCTGCGGTGGAGTATGCCGAGATCGAAAAACCCTTATTTGAGTTACTTAATGATGCATCTTCTAGAAAGGCTCTCTTGCAGGTTTTGTTAGAAGAATATTTTCCAAACACTAAGGGTTACTTTTCTGAACAAGACCCTGTCTCACTTTTCAATGATTTAGAATACAGCTTTTTAAACGATCCTTCCGAATATTATAGAGATAGAACAAAGGAACTGTTGACTCAAAAAAATGACGAGGAAATCTTTCTTAGAGGGTCAGTTTTCAAGCGTGAAATTCCAAAAATATACGATCATTCTTGCTGTATTTCAGGGCTGAGGGTCAGCTCAATGCATAACATCTCGATGATAGATGCTTGCCATATAATACCCTTTAGTGAAAGTTATGATGACACGGTAACCAATGGAATCGCCTTATGTCCAAACTTGCATCGTGCATTCGATAGAGGGTTATTGAGTATTACTCCAGACTTCCGAGTTAGGGTTTCTGAAGGGTTCGTGGAGGAAGGCAAACTTACGCTTAGGCAATTCGAGGGCCAGCGAATAAGTCTTCCAGCGAATAAAAAATACTGGCCAAATAGAGAGAGCCTAGAATGGCATGGAGTTAATGTTTTTAGATGAAAAATATAGTCTTCATTGATACAGAAGTTGACCCAAAGAATAATCGAATCCTCGATATAGGTGCTATAAAATCAAATGGAGATTCATTTCATTCAAACTCTATACCTGACTTTATCCGATTCCTGACTGATTCAGAGTTTATATGTGGTCATAATATTCTAAGCCACGATCTTAAATTTATTCGCAACTCCTTTTCTCAGGATTTCCTTGAATCAAAGAAGGTAATAGATACACTGCATTTATCGCCTTTACTATTCCCTTCAAAACCATATCATAATCTATTGAAGGATGACAAACTTCTCACAGAAGAAATTAATAACCCACTTAATGACTCAATAAAAGCTAAAGACCTCTTTTTTGATGAACTCACTGCATTTCAAAAAACAGAAGGTCATTTTAAAGAAATCCTCTACCTGCTTTTACACGACAAAAAAGAGTTTTCCTCTTTTTTCAATTTTGTTGACTATAGATCGGAATATAAAAACCCTACAGAATTAATACATGGATTCTTTCAATCGAAGATCTGCACAAGCTCCAATCTGCTTAAGATAAGCTCTGAACACCCTGTAGAATTAGCTTATGCATTGGCTTTGATTAATTCTAAAAACAAGTATTCAATTACCCCACCATGGGTATTAAGAAACTATAGGGAAGTAGAACGAATTGTATTCCTTCTAAGGAATAAACCCTGTATAAAAGGCTGTGTTTATTGTGATCAGGCATTAGATATTCATGCTGGCTTAAAAAGGTTTTTTGGTTTTAACTCATATCGAAGCTATGGCGGTGAACCATTACAAGAAAAGGCTGTAAAAGCAGCAATCGACAACAAATCAATACTAACCGTTTTTCCAACAGGGGGAGGAAAGTCAATTACATTCCAAGTGCCTGCCTTGATGAGCGGGGAAAACACAAGAGGTTTAACGGTGGTTATTTCACCTCTCCAATCCCTGATGAAAGATCAAGTAGATAATTTGGAAAGGGTTGGGATTACCGAATCTGTAACAATCAATGGGCTATTGGATCCAATTGAACGTAGTAAGTCGTTTGAAAGGGTTGAAGATGGTTCGGCATCCATCCTTTATATATCCCCTGAATCCCTGAGATCAAAGAGTATAGAAAGATTGATTCTGGGTAGAAAAATCTCACGTTTTGTCATTGATGAGGCACACTGTTTCTCTTCTTGGGGACAAGACTTTAGGGTAGATTATTTATACATAGGCGATTTTATCAAGTCAATTCAGGAAAAGAAGAATTTAGAAGAGGGAATACCAGTTTCCTGTTTCACGGCTACTGCCAAGAGAAAGGTTATTGAAGATATAAGAGAGTATTTCAAGAATAAACTGGGATTGAGTTTAGAGCTTTTCAGCTCAAAAGAATCAAGAAAGAACCTTCATTATCAAGTGTTTGAAAAGGAGAATGAAGAGGAAAAATACAATACAGCAAGAGATTTAGTGGATGAAAAGAATTGTCCTACAATAATCTATGTCTCTCGGACCAGAAGGGCATATGAACTTGCAGAGCGCTTGGTAAAAGATGGGTATAAAGCCAGGCCTTACCATGGTAGAATGGAGAAGCAAGAAAAGTCTGCCAATCAGGATGCTTTCATAAATGGAGAGGTACAAATAATGGTCGCTACATCTGCCTTTGGAATGGGGGTTGACAAGAAAGATGTTGGCATGGTTATTCACTATGAAATCTCTGATTCACTAGAAAACTATGTTCAAGAAGCTGGTAGGGCAGGAAGGGATCAAAGCATTACGGCTGATTGTTACGTGCTTTTCAATGAAGAAGACCTTAGCAAGCACTTCATTCTACTCAATCAAACCAAATTGAGTATCAAAGAAATTCAACAAATCTGGAAAGCGATTAAGCATATCACAAGGTTTCGTTCAACAGCCTCTAACTCCGCTTTAGAAATCGCTAGAAAGGCAGGGTGGGATGACAATATAAGAGATATAGAGACCCGGGTTACAACAGCTATTGCCGCCTTAGAAGATGCTGGCTATCTGAAGCGAGGACAAAATATGCCGAGGATATTTGCTAACAGCATTCTAGCTAAGAATGCACAAGAGGCAATCGATAGAATAAACGCATCTGAAAAGTTTCAGGAAAATCAAAAGGAGAAGGGAGTTCGAATAATTAAATCCCTTTTCTCAAGCAAGAGCAGAAAACAGAGTAATGATGATGTAGCCGAATCTCGTGTTGATTACATATCTGATCATCTTGGAATTGTCAAAGAAGAAGTCATCAATATTGTGAAACTTCTTAGGGAGGAAAAAATTCTAGCAGATGCGAAAGACTTGACAGCTTTTATTCAGAAAGATGAGAGTGTAAATCGTTCACTTCATATAGTTCAAGTATATGCCAAAATTGAAAAGTTTCTGCTGTCCGTTTTTCAAGAGGAAGAAAGAACTTTTCATATCAAAGAGCTGAATGAAACAGCTGAGGAAAATGGCTGTAATGAAGTCAGTCCTCAAAAGTTGAAAACAATCATCAATTTTTGGGCGATCAAGAACTGGATTAAAAGGCATCTAGACCCATCCAAAAACCACATAACCGTATTGTGTAGTCAATCAAAATTGGCACTTCAAGATAAACTGGAGAAGCGCCATGAGTTGGCTCAATTCATAATTGAATTACTCCATCAAAAGAGTTCTTCTTTAAAACCGAGTAATGAAAAGGAACAGGTATTAGTAGAGTTTTCTGTTCAAGAGTTAAAAAAAGCTTATGAAAACCGTCAGGCGCTTTTCAGGCTAAATATTTCCACTGACGACATAGAAGATACTCTGTTTTATCTATCACGAATTGAAGCAATAAAAATTGAAGGTGGGTTTCTTGTAGTATACAATAAATTGACGGTAGAGCGTATCGAACAAGACAATAAGAAAAGGTACAAAATAGAGGACTATCAAAAACTCAATCAGTTCTATGAATCCAAAGTTCAGCAAATACATATTGTAGGGGAATATGCTAAAAAAATGATCAGCGATTATAAAGATGCCTTGCAATTTGTGGAGGACTACTTTCAGTTGAATGATCAATCTTTTTTATCTAAGTACTTTAAAGGAAGTAGACAAGATGAGATTAAGAGAAATATTACACCCTCCAAGTTCAGACAGCTCTTTGGAGAACTGTCTCCTACCCAGTTAAAAATTATAAATGATAGAGAATCTAAACAGATTGTAGTTGCAGCAGGCCCTGGGAGTGGCAAAACAAGGGTATTAGTCCATAAGTTGGCTTCACTGCTTTTGATGGAAGATGTAAAGCACGAACAATTATTGATGCTTACATTTTCAAGAGCAGCTGCAACAGAGTTTAAGAAACGCCTCTTACAATTAATAGGAAATGCTGCATTGTATGTAGATATAAAGACGTTTCATTCTTACTGTTTCGATTTATTGGGCAAGGTTGGAACTCTAGACAAATCAGATGGTATACTCAAAAGAACTGTCGAGCGAATAAGAGTAGGAGAAGTAGAGTCAAATAGAATAGCTCGTACAGTCTTGGTTATTGATGAAGCTCAAGACATGAATTCCGATGAGTTTGAACTCATTCAGGTTTTGATGGAGCAAAATGAAGAAATGAGAGTGATTGCTGTTGGCGATGACGATCAAAACATCTACGAATTTAGGGGGTCAAGTTCCAAATATTTAGAGCAATTCATTCGAACCAATAAGGCTGTAAAGTATGAACTAGTTGAGAATTATAGGAGCAAATCAAATTTGGTAGAATTTACTAATCAATTTGTTAGAACAATTCATCATAGATTAAAGAACACTCCGATCATTGCCAGACAAGCAGGCCTAGGCGTTATAAAAATTATTCAATATCAAAGTACAAACCTGATTACACCCTTAGTTCAAAGTATACTTGAAAGTGAACTGATGGGCACAACCTGTGTTCTAACAAAAACCAATGAAGAAGCAATGTTTGTTACCGGATTGCTTCTTAATAATAAGAGGAATGCCAAACTCATTCAGACCAATGATGGATTTAGTTTATATAACCTTGTGGAGGTTCGGTTTTTCATTGGTCAATTAAACTTGGACGAATCTTCTTATATAGTCCATGAAGAAAACTGGGAGGAAGCGAAAAGAGAGCTACGCAACCAATTTGAAAGCAGTACTACTTTAGAGATTTGCCAAAATATTATAAGAGACTTTGAAGTCACTAATCCTAAAAAGAAATACCGTTCTGACTTTGAGGTTTTTATTAGAGAATCAAAGTTGGAAGACTTTTATGGTGAGGATGTCGAGACAATATTTGTATCCACTATTCACAAAGCAAAGGGAAAAGAGTTCGATAGTATATTTCTTCTTCTTGATAACTTTAATCTAAATACTGATGAGGCAAAAAGGCAAGTATATGTAGCCTTAACTAGAGCAAAACAAAATCTTTCCATTCATTTAAATAGCCGCGTGTTTGAGCATATTAATAGTCAAAACATAATCAAGACTATTGATCCCTCTGTCTATTCACCACCGGATGAAATTCTCCTTCAATTGACACACCGAGACGTTCAACTAGGATATTTTGAATTTGTACAACATCGAATTCGTGAACTATTAAGTGGAGATGCATTATTACTATCCGAAGAGGGTTGCCTTAATACTAACAGAGAGTTTGTTCTCAAGTTTTCAAAAAGCTTCAAGAAAAAGCTCAAAGAACTCGAAGAAAAGGGCTTCAAAACCAAAGACTGTAAGATAAACTATCTTCTTTTCTGGAAAGCAGAAGACTCCGATCGAGAAGTGGGAATTGTACTGCCAGAGATATATTTCGAGAGAAATGATCGAACTTCTCTTCCTAATCATGAATAATCATAAGCTTATAATGCTTCACTCTTAATTTTAGAGACTGCTTCAGTCGTACCTCCTTCGCAGTGACGAAAAGTAAAGACAAAAAAAACCGAAGGTTAACTACTCCTTCGGGTCACTAAACAAATAAACTACTAACTGTATGAAGAGAACTACTGACTAGTCCTCGTTTTTCTTTAATCTATCCTTTCAATTATCATACCAAAATCGATCTTCACGATTTTACTATATAGACGTTTTTTTAAGCAGAATAGTTTAAAGCGCTACGTTCCTTTAACTATAATTAACTTCTTGCTACACAAGCATTAAACACCGTCTGTCTCTTTCTTATTGGTATTGCAAAATTAGATTAATGTATGCATCTTTAACGAAGGACTTAGTTAACAAATTGTTATGCTTAAATTTGCTCTTCGAATTCTTTGGAAAAACCGTCTATTCAGCCTTTTAAACGTTGTTGGGCTTACTTTTGGTCTTGCCGCTACCATTTGGTTGGTTATGTTTCTTCAGAACGAATTAACATTCGATCAACATTTCAATAACCATGAGAGAATCTATCGGGTGAGCCATGTGCTTTCTGCACCAGGTGTAGAGTTCAACACAGCCTACTCCGCTTCTGAGCTGATGCCAAAGATGAAGGAAGAACTCCCGGGAATAGAAAGTTTTTCTCGATTTGGTTTTGTTGGCCAACCAGAAATTAAATACAACAACCAATCATTCAGCCAAGAGCGAATGTATTACACCGATCCTACCGTGTTCGATATTTTCAACTTAAACCTGTTGATTGGCAATTCGGAAACTGCCTTAAAAAACCCGAATGCTGTGATTATTTCTAAGTCTGTCAATGACAAGTTATTCGGTGATGAATTAGGATTGAATGAAACCATCAGAATTGATAACCAAGACTTAAAAGTTACTGGGGTTTATGAGGACCTCCCAAAAAACACACACTTTGAATTTGACGTGCTGATTGCAGGCATTCAAACCAGAGAGTTTGCCATGCAAGACGGTGTGTTCAACTCAGAGGTGTTGTGGAATGCTGACGGACTTAACTATGTGTTACTAGAAGAAGGCACCACCAAAGAAGACATTTTAGCCAAGTTCGCTCCGTTCAATGAAAAGTATTACATGCCTTTTGGTAATCAGATTAATGGGAATCACAAACTGAGACTTCAGCAGCTATCATCCATTCATTACGATAAAGAGAGCATTGATGATGATTTTGCTAAAGGCAACCCAACCAATTTATTGGTTTTCTCCTCTGTAGGCTTGGCCATACTCTTTCTAGCTTGTATTAACTACATCAATTTGGCCACGGCTAGAGCAGGTTTAAGAGCGAAGGAAATTGGAATCAGAAAGGTTTTAGGAACAAACGTCAACAGCCTGAGAGCTTCTTTGCTTACCGAGTCTTTGGTACAATCCATTGTATCTTACCTTCTAGCCATTGTTATGGTGTGGGCACTTATTTCTAACTCTCCTTTACAAAGCTGGCTTGGAGTAAGCTTCGATTTTACACTCTTCCAAAACCCTCCACTTTTGCTCGGCACATTGGCCATTGTGCTACTTACTGGCCTGATAGCTGGCATTTATCCAGCTTTCTATCTTTCGCAGATCAAGTCAGTTTCTGCACTCAAAGGAACATGGACAGCCTCAAAGTCTGGACAGATGGTTCGCCAAGGTTTAGTGTTATTTCAGTTCGTTATATCTATAGGCGTTCTGCTCAGCACATTGCTCATGAAAGATCAGATCTCCTTCATCCAGAATAAGGACATGGGCTTTGAGAAAGATCAGGTAATGATGATAACCACAAGTGATTCAGTAACTCAGAGCAGGTATACTGCCATGAAAAATATTTTAGAGACTTATCCTATGATCGAAAATGTCACTTCATCGAACTTCTTAGTGGGTTCAGATATTGGGCAGATAGTTTTTAAGGTCGAAAAGGATGGTGAGATGAAGCAAATGGAGTTTAAGTACATCCATGGAGGAGTTGACTACCTCAAGACTTTTGGTATTCCCTTGGCTGAAGGAACATTTTTCACCAAAGACGAGACAAGTGGTAATGCAAAGTTTGTGATCAATGAAACAGCTGCTCGAGAAATAGGCTGGGATCAACCTGTTGGGAAGAAGCTAGGCTTTTTTCACCAACAAGAGCCTGGGCAGGTTATAGGAGTAATGAGAGACTTTAATCACTTCTCGCTCCATAACCCAATTGAGCCTTTGGTTTTCGTTTACAACCCCAATCCGGGCAGGCATTTAATTGTGAGATTCAATCAAAATCAAGCTTCGGAAGCCCTAAAGGCTGTGGAGACAGTATGGAACGAACAGTTGCCTAATTACCCGTTTGAATACAGCTTTCTTAATGACAGGCTGAGCACATTATACGAAGCCGATAGAACACAAAGTAAGCTAATCACTTTTATGACCCTCCTTTGCGCCATCATATCACTTATTGGATTGATTGGGCTTACGGCCTTTAACATTGATCAGCGTAGAAAGGAAATCGGAATTCGTAAAGTATTGGGTGCCATGTCTCCACAGATTGTCGGGCTTATGTATTCGGGCACCTTCCGCTTGCTACTAATTGCTAGTGTAATTGCTGTTCCATTGGCTTATTTAGGCATCGACAAATGGAGTCAAAACTTTGAATACCAAACGGGAATCAATTTTGGCCTGATCGCTTTAGGAGTTGGTGCCGCCTTAGTACTCACTTTTATCTTGGTAGGAGGTTTAGTTTTTAACTCAGCTCAAAAGAACCCTGTAAAGACTCTAAGGCAGGAATAGGCTAAAATCCTTAATAGCCATTAAACATAACTGCTAATAATACACTAACCTAAATTGACTCCAACTACAGAGTTCTTTTTAGACAAGATGCTCTGTACAATCAATCTGGAATGAACGCGAGTGTTTTCTATAAAGAGTTTACTGGTTTGCATACCTGCATTTATTACGCCAGCCACGTACACTCCAGACAGCTCTGTTTCTAGCGTTTTTTCATTGTGCAGCGGAATTCTATATTCATCAGTGCTCACAGGGATTCCTAGCGATTCAAAAAGCTGGTAGTTTGGCATATAGCCAGTCATGGCAAGTACAAAGTCGTTCTCTAATACCACCTGACCATCGGCAGTCTGAAGCACAACTTCATTGGGTCTAATCGCTGTTACTGAAGTATTAAAATAAGCCTTTATACTACCTTCTTTAATCCGGTTTTCAATATTCGGACGAATCCAATATTTTACTTTTGGGTAAATCTCAGATTCGCGAATGGCCATAGTCACATCTGCTCCTTTGTAGTAAGTCTCCAAGGCAACATCGCAGGCAGAGTTAGCTGCTCCTATCACTAATACTTTCTGATCTACGTATGGGTGTGGGTCGTCATAGAAGTGCTTGACTTTCTTCAAGTCTTCACCAGGTATATTGAGCATTCTAGGGGTATCATAAAAACCTGTGGCTACAATAACATTGCTGGCCTTATACATGCCCTTGGTAGTTTCTACTTGATAAACCTCACCATTATGATCCATAGATTTCACTTCTGTATACAAGTGAACTTCCAAATCCCAGCTATCCTGAACTCTTCTGAAGTACTCAAGCGCCTCTCTTCTAGTCGGTTTATCGTTGTGAGCAATAAACGGTACGCCCCCAATTTCCAATAAATTAGAGGTAGAAAAGAAGGTCATATTTGTGGGGAAATTATAGAGTGAATTGACCAGAACACCTTTCTCCAAAATAACATAAGAAAGACCTGCCTTCTTAGCTTCAATGGCACAGTTTAACCCAATAGGTCCTCCTCCAATAATTATTACATCGTACTTCAAAGCATCAAAATTTACTTATTAAAGTAAATCAAATGGGTAAGGAAAAGTTCGGTAAATGTTTTCTAATTATGAATTCGATTGCTCTTCCGTTGAAAAACCAATACAAAAGCTGCACTAATAATCACAATATTCTTCACAATGTATTGACCTTCCATAGTAAGCTGAAACGGAAAGCTTTTGAAAGTGACTTCGGTAAGAATAAAGAGCGGCATAATAGTGCAGGCCATGTGAAAGAGTAAAAGCCAAAAAGTGAGCCTAAACTCTTTTGAGAACACTAGTAAAAGGCCTAAGCCTACTTCCATAGTGGCTAGACTTGGCATAATGAGCCATTCAGGGAACAAGTGAAATGAAAGAATTTCTACTGTGGTTGAAGCTAGTCCTTCTGCAGGGCTTAAGCCGGGAAAAAATTTGAGTCCACCAAACCATAAAAATAGAATGCCAATGCAAACTCTAAGAATACGAAATTGGTGACGCTCCAGAAAAAAAGTGATATAGCGCGTCATAGTTTAAAAAATCAGTCCTCTAATATATCATTTTAGAGAAAAGTAAAACCTGACAAAGCTTAGTTTAAGTGAATATATGATGGCTTACTGCTTCTTTTTTCCTTTAATGACGTTCGGATACTCCCGACTTACTTGCTGAAAATGTTTGTAAACAGCATTGATGAATGCCAGAATGAGTCCAACTCCTATGCCTATGTATATTATAGTAAATAGCTTTCCTAAATCAGTCTGAGGAGAAAAATCGCCATAACCTACAGTGCTCAATGTAATAGCCGCAAAATACAGGGAGTCTAAATACGACCAGCCTTCCAGATAATGGTACACCAACGCACCACCAAATAAGATGCCTATAGAGGCTCCTAATAGACTGCGATAATGCTTGTCTTTGAGAAATTCAATAAGGGTGTGAAATACGAATTTCACGCAAAAACCAATTTAGAACTTAACCTTAGCTGTTTTTATTTCTTCTCCACGCTTGAACTCTACGGTGGTTTCATCGCCAGATTCAAATGCGCTTAATGCTCGCATATAGCCCATCATGTCTACAATGGTAGAGTCTCCTAACTTCATTACAACATCTCCTTTTTCCATTCCGGCTGCAGAGGCGGGTTTTCCTTCGGTTACTCCGTCAATACGCATGCCCTTTCCATCATATAAGTAATCTGGAACCACTCCGAGGGAAACCGTAAACCTTGGAGAGTCGCCAGAATCATCTTTAGTTTTGGTAAATGCTAGCCTCTCTTTATCATCTAGGTTATCTATCAGCCTTTCTATGTATCTGATCACCTTAATCATACCAGGGTAATTAATCTTATCCTCATCATCAGTAGGTCTGTGGTAATCTTCATGCTGACCGGTGAAAAAGTGAAGTACTGGGATGTCTTGCAGATAGAAAGACGTATGGTCAGATGGACCTACTCCAGATTCGGTGGTAACAAGCTTTAATGAATCGTAATTCACTTTATTAATTACCTCATTCCACACCGGACTAGTTCCTGCTCCATATATAGCCAAAGAGTTGTCTTCCTTCAACCTACCAACCATATCCATATTAATCATGTAGTTAATGCTATCTATCGATACCGTTGAGTTCTTTGAGTAATAGTTAGATCCCCAAAGACCATTCTCTTCACCGGAAAAGGCTACAAACAGGAAGTTGTAATTAGCCTTTTTGCCAGCATAAATCTCTGCCAATTGAATTAAAGCAGCTGTTCCACTGGCATTATCATCGGCACCATTGTGTATTGCCTGACCTTCACCTCTGTACAAAGAGCCTTCATTGCCGTAGCCTAAATGATCGTAATGCGCACCCAGAGCAATGGTATACTCAGCACCATTGTCTATATAGCCCACTACATTTCTGCCAGAAATACCTTCTCCATTCGTTCCAATTACGGCCTCTTCATGTGGGTTTGAAGGCTTATTCACCTTAAAAACCTGAAAGTACCTATCGGTTCCTTTTGGTTCCAGACCTATTTCCCTGAATTTATCGGCAATATACTTTGCAGCCAAAACCTCACCATCGGTACCAATGGCTCTGCCTTCCAAGTCATCGCTTGCTAAATAAGTAATGTCTTCCTTTAGGCCAGTCATCAACTCTTTGTCGGTGGTAAAGTCTGTACAAGCCGTTGCTAAAAAAGCCAAGGCGAGAATGGTATAAAGTCGCTTCATATGCTCAAGATTTAAGTCAAAGATAATAATGATTATCTTCGCGGCATTAATTGCCCATCATGATTAGACATTATCTACTACTATTAGTAACGCTTGTAACATTAGCTTCTTGTAATCAGGAAAAGTCGAATAGCACTACCACAACCGATGCACATTCTGCTGCCGACTCGCTTCTTCTTCACCCAGAAGAAATGAAGTATCTGAAGAATATTAAACAACTGACCTTTGGTGGAAACAATGCAGAGGCTTATTGGAGCTTTGATGATAATTACTTGGTTTTTCAGTCAGATTACAGCGAATGGGGAGCAAACTGCGACCAAATTTATGTTATAGACTGGAGAAATGATGACCTGAAGAATAATGCTCCAACCATGGTGAGCACGGGAATGGGCAGAACAACTTGTTCTTATTTTTTGCCGGATAATAAAACAATAGTTTACGGCTCCACTCATTTAGGAGATGAGGACTGTCCGCCTGTTCCAGAAAGAAGAGCTGATGGCAAATATGTTTGGCCTATTTATCCGAGCTTCGATATTTTCACTGCAGATCTTGATGGAAATATCATTAGCCAATTGACTAGTGAGCCAGGTTACGATGCAGAGGCCACGGTTTCTCCAAAGGGAGACAAAATTGTTTTCACTTCTATGAGGACTGGCGATTTGGAGCTTTTTACCATGAATATTGATGGCTCGGATGTAAAGCAAATCACTAGTGAATTAGGTTATGATGGAGGAGCTTTCTTCTCTCCTGACGGTAGTAAGTTGATCTTCCGTTCTTCGAGACCAAAAACTGAAGAAGAGATAAAAGAGTACCAAGACTTGTTGGCCGAAGGCCTTGTAATGCCAACCGACATGGAGCTTTACATTTGCAATGCAGATGGCAGCGACTTGAGAAAACTTTCAGACTTAGGACAGGCCAATTGGGCACCGTTTTTTCATCCTTCGGGCGAGAAAATCATCTTTGCTAGTAATCATACGGCAACCAGAGGTTTTCCTTTCAACTTATATATGATTAATACTGATGGAACTGGTTTGACCAGAATCACCCATGATGAAACCTTCGATGCATTCCCTGTTTTCTCAAATGATGGTAAGTACATTGTGTTCTCTTCTAACCGAAACAATGGCGGAACAAGAGATACCAACCTCTTCGTAGCCGAGTGGATTGGGGGGTAAGAGGTATTAATGATTGCCCAAGAACGCCTTGAAATAGCGTATTTATTGAATAGAGCAGGATGGTATGTCCTGCTTTTTTTATGTCTTCTTTAAATCAAATTTCATAATTGTAGAATTTGTTTATATGTTTGTTCTACAAATACGAAAATTGGATAGATGAAAGGAACGCAGTTAGGTGAGTTTGAAGAGTTGGTACTTTTAATTGTTGGAGTGCTTTATCCTGAGGCTTATGGTTTGAGTATTCGGGAAGAAATTATCAACCAGACCAAGAGAAAGGTAGCTATAGGTGCTGTCCATTCTGCATTGAGCAGGTTGGCGGAAAAGGGTTTTTTAGAGTCTAATTTGGCTGATGCAACCCACGAGAGAGGAGGCCGCAGAAAGCGCTTGTTCACTATTACTGCTGAAGGCAAACGAGCATTGGAGAAAAACCATGAGCTACGCAATAGCTTGTTCAGTCAGATACCAGATGTAGCACTCAAACTAGCCAGAGTTGTCTCATTCTAAAAACTTCTTTGAGCCACCTAAATTTGGCAGCCGGCTGTTGCATTGGTTCTGCAAAGGTCGTTTGCTAGAAGAAATTGAAGGTGACCTCTTTGAATACTATCAAGCTGAGCGAGAGGAAAACCCTAAGTGGAGGGCTAACCTTCATTACTGGTTCCACTTGTTCAATTTCCTGCGTCCTTTCGCGGTTAAAAAAATCGGTCAAAACTCAAATTTTATCATCATGTACAGAAGCTATTTCAAATTTGCTTGGCGCGGAATGATGCGTCATAAAATGCAAACGAGCTTTCATTTATTGGGCCTTATTTTGGCCTTTACCGTTTGTGGATTTATTTATTTACACCTGAAGTTCGAAACGTCTTATGACTCTCATTTCGAAAATGCCGATGACATTTATCGCATTGCCTGGATGAATGAAAATCCGCAAACGCGTACGCCTCACCCAATGGCACAAGCCATGGTCAGTGATTTTCCTGAAGTAGTTGAAGCGGTAAGTCTTTCTCCTATTTATGGTCCTGGCCTAACCAAAGCGAGTGTTTTGCTTACCCATAGGCAGAATAATGTTGAGCACGAGGTGAATGACGGGTTCTTTGCAGACAGTACTTTTTTCGATGTATTTAGCTTTAAAACCATTCAGGGTGATGCTAAAGAGGCATTGAAAACATCATGGGCCATAGTGCTTTCGGAGTCGACTGCTAAGCGATTTTTTGGAGATGAAAATCCGGTTGGGGAAAGATTAAGCTTCAACGGAATGGAAGACATGCTGGAGGTTGCAGCAGTTGTGGAGGATGCTCCTAAAGCGTCTCACTTCCACTTCCACTTTATTATTTCTTATGTGAGTATAAAGTCGCTAGACTTTAATGATCCCTGGATGTCTTGGGATGATTTTGGGCACTTTAACTACGTTAAGCTGAGTGCTGGTGCATCGGCTGAAAACCTAGAAGCCAAAATTCCCGATTGGGCGCCTAAGTACCTCAATTGGTCGGATGATAATGTCGAAAGCTTGAAAGCCAGAGAAGTAGGTTTCGAACTTCAGCCTATTCAAGACATTCACTTACACTCTAATATTCGCTGGGAGTTGGAGCCCAATGGTAGTTTCAGTTATCTGATTATATATGGAGTAAGCGCACTATTCATCCTACTTATTTCTATTATCAATTTTGTAAACCTGAATACAGCCAGAGCAGCCCAGAGACTGAAAGAAGTAGGGGTGAAAAAGACGCTTGGCGCTTTCCGATCACAAATTTTTGCTCAGTTCAGTGTAGAGGCTTTAGTCACTACTTTTCTGGCTTTGATTATTGCTGTTTTCGTTATGTATTCACTCGAAACGCCTTTTAATCATTTAGTGGATGGAAGTGTTGTCATTGAAAATTTATGGCAAGCCGATGTAATGGTTTTCATGGTGTTGATAGCCGTGTTTACTGCTGTGGTTTCAGCGCTATACCCTTCTGTTTATCTAAATTCTTTTGAGGCCGGCAGTATTCTGAGAGGCTTAAAACTAACCAAGCTTGGAGGTTCTAATTTGAGAAATGGTCTGCTCGGAATTCAGCTTGTGGCTACGGTTATTCTCATTAGCGGAAGCCTGATTATTCGTAATCAAATTCAGTTTTTGAAGGATAAGGATTTAGGCTTCGATCAGGAAAATCTAATGGTGTTGGAAATTGTAGGGCAAACAAGTAGTCAGAAAATTAAGGTGCTTAAAGATGAGCTGACTTCCATTCCGGGAATTAGCCAAACTTCGGCTGTTTCTAATGTTCCTGGAGGGCAATTCAATCAGCATCCTTTATACTTAGAAGAGAATCCACAGTTGAGGGTAGATGCTTCTGAAATGTTTGTAGATAAAGATGTTGCCAGCACGCTGAGTCTGGAAATGGTAGATGGCAGAATGCTAGACGATGTGTTTGCGGCCGACTCTGCCGGAACAGCTTTTGTGTTGAATGAAACCGCTGTTCGCGACCTGAATGCTGAAGACCCTGTAGGGAAGCAGCTGTATTGGGTGAACAATGAGGAATTGGTAAAAGGTACTGTTGTTGGGGTGGTAAAAGACTTCCACTATAATTCGTTACATGTTCCGATTAGGCCAATGATTTTGATGGTTAACGAGAATGCTACAAATTATTTGGTGACCAAATTCAGCCCGAATAATTTACCTGAGATTATGGAGCAGGTTGAATCTAAGTTCACGGAAGTTGTTCCTGAAATTGACTTTAGTTATAGATTTCTAGATAGCCAAATTGAAGAGCTATATCAGGAGGAGGCACGAACACTTAGGCTTACGATTATTCTTTCTGTCATCTCAATATTCTTGGCTTGTGGAGGTTTATTAGGCGTTATTTCTTTGGTCATCAAGCAGAGAGTAAAAGAGATTAGCATCAGAAAAGTGTTAGGAGCATCGGCTAAGCAAATCCTTTGGTTGATGAATATGAAGTATCTCTTTATTGCTGGAGCTTCGTTAGTTGTTGCCATTCCAATATCCATCTTTTTTATGAGCGATTGGCTTAGCAACTTCACTTATCAGTCGGGTATTAGTCCTATGGTTTATGGTATAACTGCTTTGGGAGTATTATTGCTGATTGGTGGAACTATCAGTCTAATCTCTATAGCTACCATCAAAAGTAATCCTGCGAATGCTTTACGAATGGAGTAGTTCTTAGAGCGGTTCTTGATTTTTCTTTGCAACCAACTAACATTTTTTGAGTCTGTGTAATGAGTTCTCTAGGGGTTCGTCTTCCTAGTGAATTCATTTTTTTAGGTCTAAAAACTCAAAACATGTTTAAAACAATCATTAAAACCGCTCTTCGGGTTTTCTGGAAAGAGCGCGCCTATGCATTACTCAATGTATTAGGCCTTACCGTGGGCATTACTGCCAGCATGCTATTGCTCATTTATATTCAGGGCGAAAAACAATACGATCAGTTTCATTCAGATGTAGACCGAATCTATCAGATGATGGAAAATCAGGACTATTCTGGAACGGTTTTCACTACATCGGCAAACCCTGGTCCGCTCAAAGATGCTATGAAGGAAGCTATGCCTGAGGTAGAGCATTTTGCCCAATTCACTTGGGAGCAAGAACGATTATTTACTAATGGAGACCAGAGCTTTAAAGAAACCGGCCGTGTAGCGAGCGAAGATTTCTTCCATATTTTCTCCACCAAATTTATCGAAGGTTCAAAAGAAAATTCATTAGTAGAGCCAACCGTTCTTTATTTATCGCAGAGCTTAAAAGAAAAGATATTCGGAGAAAATACTGCCTTAGGTCAAAGCCTTTCGGTTAATGGCTGGGGAGAATACCGAGTGGGTGGAGTATTCGAAGATGTGCCTACAACTTCTTCAATGACCTTCGATTTTGTAATGCCCTATGAACCTTGGTTCAGACAGAATGATTGGCTGGAAGACTGGGGTAATAATGGCATCAGAGGAATGGTGAAACTTCAGCCAGGAGTAGACTATCAAGCCTTTAACGAAAAGATAAAAGGGTTTGTAAAAGAGCGAAACGAGGGCTCAGTGGTCGACCTATTCCTTTTTCCACTTAAAGATCTTTACCTAAAAGGCAGCTGGGAAGATGGCAAGCAATCTGGAGGCAGAATAGTATACGTAAGGCTATTTTCGGTAGTAGCCATTTTCATTTTAGTAATTGCCTGTATCAACTTTATGAACCTAGCCACAGCAAGGTCTACCAAAAGAGCTAAGGAAGTAGGGGTGAAAAAAGTGGTTGGGTCGTCTAGAAAGCAACTGGTTTTTCAATTCATTGGCGAGTCCACCATTATGGCGCTCATTTCGGCATTGCTGAGTGGCCTATTCATTTCCTTACTTATTCCCTCCTTAAATGAGCTCATTCAAAGAGAGCTGACATTCAGCTACCAAAACGTTAATCAAATTGGGCTGCTGATTGGAGTTGGGCTAATAGTTGGTGTTTTGGCTGGAAGTTACCCGGCCATGATTCTATCCAGCTTTAAACCTGTGAGTGTTCTCAAAGGAAGTTTTAAAACTTCAGGTTGGTCGAACGGAATTAGAAAAGGCCTTGTAGTTTTTCAATTCCTAATCTCTACATTTTTGATCATCTCAACTTTGGTCATCCATCAACAAATGGAATTTGTGAAGAACAAAAATCTAGGCTATCAGAAAGAAAACATTGTTTACCTGCCTATTGAAGGAGACTTAGCCAATGAGCAAAGTGCTGAGCTTTTCATGTCTCGGGTTTTAGATAACCCCAGTTTTACAAATATCACAGTGGCCAGCAACACCCCAATTAATATTGGTTCGTCTACCTCTGGTGGGTACAGCTGGGAAGGAAAAACGGATCAAAATGAAACACTCTTTAATGTATTGCAGGTAGGCGAAGGCTTTATTGAAACCTTAGGGATGGAAATGCTAGAGGGTAGAACCTTCGACCCTAACCTAGTTAGCGATACGCTCAACGTGATTATTAATGAGCAAACGGCAAAAGCCATGAATGTTGAAGATCCTTTGAATTACCCAGTCACTTTTTGGGGTAGAACCGGCAAGGTAATCGGGATTGTTAAAGACTTTCACTTCAGCTCTCTTCACCAAAACATCGACCCTATCGTTATCTCGCTTCGGCCTGAAAACGCCAATTACTTTATAGCTAAAATGAATGGTAATACGGAAGCAGGTATTGGCTATCTAGAAGATTTAACCAAAGAATTGAACCCCAACTACCCATTCACTTATAGATTTCTAGACGAAACCTATGAAAACCTATACCGAGGAGAAACCACCATTGGTTTGTTGGCCAACTATTTCTCTGGTATTGCCATTTTCATTTCACTTCTAGGTCTATTTGGCTTGGCGAGTTTTGCCGCAGAACAAAGGAAATTGGCATTAGAAAAGTCTTAGGGGCTGGCATTCTAAATCTGATGCTAATTATGTCTAAAGGCTTCTTGGTGCTTGTAGGCGTTGGCTTTTTGATTGCAGCGCCTTTGGCCTACTTTTTTATGGATAATTGGCTTGGTGATTTTGAATACAGAATTCAGATCAGCGCCATTGTCTTCCTCATTGCAGGAGTAGCTTCTTTGCTAATCACTATAATGACCGTTGGCTATCATTCTATAAGAGCAGCCAGTGCAAACCCAGTAAAGAGTTTGAGGTACGAGTAAGGTCGAAACGAAGTAATGTCAGATGCGCTCTCACGAAACAGTATTTCGTTGGGAGCGCATTTTTTCATCCAAAACCTGAACAATACTGCCATTTTCACCAATAGCATTGGGCTTAAAAGCGGAATCCATTAACTTATTCGGCCAATTGATTATTGCTAATTTCTAATTGACAATTCAACTCAGCACCTATGAGCCATAAAATTCAAACCCTTTCAGGATATATCCACGAATACCAAAAAAGTGTACTTGAGCCAGAAGCCTTCTGGTCCAGAATTGCGGAATCTTTTCATTGGCGCAAGTCTTGGGATAAGACCTTAGAATGGGATTTTGAGGGGCCAGACGTAAAGTGGTTTGTCAATGGCAAGCTCAATATCACGGAGAACATCTTTGAAAGATACCTCTACACCAAAGGCGATACACCTGCAATTATTTGGGAGCCAAACGACCCGAATGAAACCAACCGAATTGTTACTTATCGAGAGTTGTATGAAATGACCAACCAATTTTGCAATGCTTTGCAGGCGCAAGGAGTTGGCAAAGGCGACAGGGTAATTATCTACATGCCAATGGTGCCTGAGGCAGCAGTGGCTATGCTGGCCTGTGCTAGAATTGGAGCCATTCACTCAGTAGTTTTTGCGGGTTTCTCCTCTTCTTCTCTAGCCGATAGAATCAATGATTGCGAAGCCAAAATGGTGCTTACTTCAGATGGCAACTTCAGAGGAGCCAAGCAAATTGACGTTAAAGAAGTGGTAGATGAGGCTTTAGAAAAGTGCTCCTGCGTAGAAAAAGTAATTGTACTGAACCGAACAGGACAAGATGTGTCTATGAAAGAGGGTCGTGACATCTGGTGGCATCATGCCATCGAAGGTCAACCTAAAGAATTTAAGGCAGTTGAAGTGGATTCTGAAGACATGCTTTTTATTCTCTACACCTCTGGCTCAACGGGTAAACCAAAAGGTGTGGTTCACACTACTGGCGGTTATATGGTTTACGCACAGTATTCCTTTGAAAATGTATTTCAGTACACTCAGGGAGATGTTTATTGGTGTACTGCAGACATTGGTTGGATTACAGGTCACTCTTACATTGTATATGGCCCTCTGCTCTCTGGAGCCACTACCCTAATGTTTGAAGGGGTTCCAACCTTCCCTCACGCGGGTAGGTTCTGGGAAATCTGCGATAAATATGAAGTGAATCAGTTCTACACAGCTCCTACCGCCATAAGAGCTTTACAAGCGCATGGGCTAGAGCCAGTGGAACCTTACAGCCTTCAGTCATTGAAAGTAATAGGTTCGGTAGGTGAACCTATCAATGAAGAGGCATGGCATTGGTATCACGATCATATTGGAAAGGGCAACTGCCCGCTAGTAGATACTTGGTGGCAGACAGAAACTGGAGGGATTATGGTTTCGGCCTTAGCAGGAATTACCCCAAACAAGCCAGCTCATGCTTCACTTCCACTTCCAGGTATTCAGCCTATCATTGTGGATGCTGATGGAAAGGAACTTACTGGCAACAATGTAGAGGGAAATCTCTGCATCAAATTCCCATGGCCTTCTATTCTTCGCACAACATATGGCGATCATGAAAAGTGTAAAAATGTCTATTTCTCGACATATAAAGGCATGTACTTTACTGGCGATGGTGCCAAACGCGACCATGATGGCTACTTGAGAATTCTGGGTCGAGTAGATGATGTAATTAATGTTTCTGGCCATAGAATGGGAACAGCTGAGGTTGAAAATGCCATCAACGAACATCCGAAAGTGATAGAGTCAGCAGTGGTGGGTTATCCTCACGATGTGAAAGGACAAGGCATTTATGCTTATGTCATCTGTGATATGTCTGGCAGAACCGAAGAAAGCCTTAAAGATGAAATTAAGGATACGGTTCGTAAAATCATTGGGCCAATTGCCAAGCCAGATGTGGTGCAGATTGTGCCAGGCCTGCCAAAAACCCGCTCTGGAAAAATCATGAGAAGAATTCTGCGCAAAGTGGCCAGCAAAGACCTCTCAAACCTTGGAGACACCTCCACGCTCCTTAATCCTGAGGTAGTAGATGATATAATTAAAGGAGCGGGGCTTTAATCAGAAAAGATTCGTTTGAGTGCTTTGTGTTTCAGGGATATGTAAATCATATCCCAATTCCTCGTTCAGCTTTTTAATGAAGTAGCCAGAAAGCAATGGAGACGCTTTTTCAAGATTCTGATGAACGAAGAAGTAGATATTTCTCAAGCCGCCAATTTCAACCCAGCTTTTAATGCGCTCCAACCAGTCGTCTAAACGAGTGTAGTCAGAATCGTGATTGGCACCCACATAGCGAATGAAAACGTCTGGTGTGGTTAGGCGCATGTGTAGCAGGTCTCTTCGGCCAGCGGTATCAGTAATGATGTTCGATACATCATTCCCCTCCAAAAGCTTGTAGAATGACTCCGCTACTTCTGGATCATTCAACCAATCTGTGTGGCGCACCTCTACAGCCAGAGGAATTCCCTTTGGAAATTCAGTCAGGTATTTCTCCAGTCTGTCAAAGTTCTTAGGCGCGAAATTGTTGTGAAGCTGGAGGAAAACCATTCCTAACTTCTCTTCCAGACCTGCTAATGCATGAACATACTCTTCGGTATAATGACCTACATCATTCAGCCTTTTCATATGGCTGATCATCTGATTGATCTTCGGAAAGAATTTAAAGTCATCTGGAGTTTTATCTGCCCATCCTTTGTACTGCTCCTTGTTATAGAAATTATAAAAAGTCGCGTTCAACTCAATGCTATTGAACTGAGTAGCATAGTAGGTCAGCTCATCCTTAGTGCCTCTAGGATAGAACCCTTTCAAATCGGAACGGTTCCATTTCGCGCAGCCAACGTAAACAGCAGGCTTACCTTTGTAGTCTGATTTTTCTAGAACAGAGGCAGTTCCCGAATGATCTTTCGGTAAAGTAAAATCTATTTCTTCTGGGTTGGAGACGCTTCCGAATTTCATATAAGATGTTTAGAACCCAAGTTAATACGATAAAGGCAGATTTTCGATCTTATCTTACCCCAACCTTGAAGGGTAATAAGTTCGAAAATCCGGAGATCCCCTTCAGGGTTAGGGTAAATCGAGGGTAGACTAACCCGCCCAGCCTTCTCTGTCGAGGCTTCGGTATTGAATTGCTTCGGCTAAGTGCTCAATGCCAATGTTCTCTTTGCCATCAAGGTCGGCAATGGTTCTGCTAACTTTAAGTATTCGATCATAAGCTCTGGCAGAAAGTCCGAGCCTTTCCATAGCAGTTTTAAGAAGGGTCTTTCCAGCTTCATTAATCTGACAAAGCTCTTTTACCATTTGGCTGCCCATCATGGCATTGGAATGAATGCCTTCCGTTTTAAATCGCTCTTGCTGAATTTTTCTTGCGGATATTACTCTTTCACGAATTACTTCACTGCTTTCCGCTTTGCGGTTCTGAGTCATCTCATCGAAAGACACAGGTGTTACTTCTACATGTAAATCGATTCGATCTAAAAGAGGCCCGCTTACTTTGTTCAGGTATCGTTGTACTTGACCTGAACCACAAACGCATTCTTTTTCCGGGTGATTGTAATAACCGCATGGGCAAGGGTTCATGCTAGCAATGAGCATAAAGTTGGCAGGGAAATCTACCGAAAGTTTTGCTCGGCTGATGGTCACTCTTCGTTCTTCTAGCGGCTGACGCATAACTTCCAATACGGTTCTTTTAAACTCTGGGAGTTCGTCAAGAAATAGCACCCCATTATGAGATAAAGAAATTTCACCGGGCTGTGGAACTCCACCTCCACCAACTAAAGCCACATCTGAAACCGTATGGTGAGGGCTTCTATAAGGTCTTTTAGTGATCAGTTGAGCATTCGAACCTAGTTTTCCAGCTACACTATGAATCTTAGTGGTCTCCAAAGCTTCCTGCAAACTGAGTGGAGGAAGAATAGATGGAAGCCTTTTGGCGAGCATGGTTTTACCGGCTCCCGGAGGGCCAATCATGATTACGTTGTGTCCGCCAGCGGCAGCAATTTCTAACGCTCGTTTTATATTCTCCTGACCCTGAACGTGCGCAAAATCAGCTTCATAGTCATTCAGGTGGTTGAAGAAGTGCTCACGGGTATCATAAGTGATGGGTTCAATTGGTCTGGATCCATCCAAAAACTCAATCGCTTCCACCAAATTAGTAACTCCAATAATGTCTAAGTTATTGACAATGGCCGCCTCATTGGCATTCTCCAAAGGAAGTATAAAGCCTTTGAATCCATTCTTTCTAGCTTCAATGGCAATAGGTAAAGCGCCTTTAATTGGACGAAGCGTTCCGTCTAAAGCCAATTCACCCATAATGACATACTTCTCTAAATCATCTGCAATGATTTGGCCTGAAGATTTGAGCACGCCTAAAGCAATGGGTAAATCATAGGAAGAGCCTTCTTTGCGGATGTCGGCCGGAGCCATATTCACCACCACCTTCTTGCGAGGCATTCGGTACTCAAAATACTTGAATACCGACTCAATGCGGTGCTCACTTTCCTTTACGGCACTATCGGGCAGGCCAGAAAGCCAAAACTTGGTTCCATCAACAATGTTGACTTCAATAGTAATTATTTGCGCATCTACGCCAAATACTGCACTTCCATATCCTTTAGACAGTTCCAATTGTGTGTTTTTCTATTAATTGAATGATGATGTGAATCACCTTGATGTGTATTTCCTGAATTCTATCGGCATAGCCAAAGTGCGGAACACGAATTTCTACATCGGCTAATTCCGCTAGCTCACCGCCATTTTTACCCGTAAAGGCCACCACTTTCATTTTCTTTTGCTTGGCCATAGCCGCAGCTCTCAGAATATTGTTTGAGTTGCCACTTGTGCTTATGCCAACCAATACATCGCCTTCTTTTCCTAGCCCTTCAATGTATCGGGAGAAAATGGCATCGTAACCAAAGTCGTTAGAAACACATGAAATATGGCTTGGGTCTGAAATAGCAATGGCTGGCAATGCTTTTCTGTCTTCCCTATACCTTCCGGTAAGTTCTTCAGCAAAGTGCATGGCATCGCAATGAGAACCTCCATTACCGCAGCTAAATAGTTTGTTGCCTGCATTTATGGCATCGGCCATTAGCATAGCAGCATCATTAATAGCTTGAATATTGGCATCGTTAGAGAGAAACTGATCTAATACTTTAGCAGCTTCTTTTAACTCGTTAAGAATAAGGTCTTGGTTCTCCATTTGGTTTGAGTAGAATAAATAAAACGAATTGGCGGGTAATAAGCCAAAAATTACTTGAATTAATCTAAACTGATTGCATGTGTGTTAGCTTGTGGTAAATGCCTCCAAGCTTTAATAGCTCTTCGTGAGTGCCTTGTTCAACTATGCGGCCTTTGTCCATTACCACAATTTTATCGGCATGCTGAATGGTGCTCAGGCGGTGGGCAATTACCACAGAAGTTCTGTTTTTCATCAGGTTGCTCAAGGCTTCTTGAACCAGCTTTTCTGATTCGGTGTCTAGGGCAGAGGTGGCCTCATCAAGAATCAGAATTGGAGGGTTTTTCATTATTGCTCTGGCTATGCTGATTCTCTGTCTTTGACCTCCTGAAAGCTTACCACCACGCTCTCCGATGTTGGTTTGGTAGCCATGCTCCAGTTCCATGATGAAGTCGTGTGCATTGGCAATTTTAGCGGCCTGAATAATGTCTTCTTCCTTTGCATGAGGCATGGCAAAGGCAATGTTGCTGGCCACGGTATCATTAAATAGAATAGACTCTTGAGTCACTATGCCCATTAAATCTCTGAGAGAGTTAATTTGAATGTCTTTGGTTGAAGTGCCATCGATAGTGATTGTTCCCTCTGTAGGATCGTAGAATCTTGGAATCAAATCGGCTAAAGTAGACTTGCCCGCTCCTGAAGAACCTACCAAAGCTACTGTTTCGCCTTTCTTAACTTCTAGGTTGATGTTCTGCAAAACAGGTTCCTTCTCATAAGTAAAACTCACATTGTTGAAGCTGATGGAGTTCTTAAATTCTTCGACCTGAGTAGGGTGTAGTGAATCTTCGATTTTTGGTTTTTCATCAATCAGCTTGAAAATTCTTTCAGCAGAAGCAAGACCGCGCTGAATATTGCTAATGCTTTGCGATATACTTTTTGCAGGGTTCAAAATCTGGCTGAAGACAATAATATAGGTGAGAAGTTCTTCTGCTTCAAGGTCGCTTTCATTGCTCAGTACCAAGTTTCCACCTACCACAAGGAGGGTAGCCACCACAATTATTCCCAAGAATTGAGATGTCGGGGAAGCTAGTTCGTTCTTCCGAGACATCGACATGCTAATCTTCTTGTATTGGTTGGTTTCCTTATTGAAAAGATCATTCACATAACCTTTGGCATTGAAAGCCTTTACAACCCTCATTCCACCAAAAACCTCATCCATCAGATTCACTATTCGACCCAAAGACTCTTGACTTAGAATAGCTTTCTTTTTAAGCCTTTTCACAATTTCTGAAATGATTGTCCCCATAATCGGGAAGAAGATCAAGGTGAAAAGCGTGAGCTTTACAGAGGTGAAAAACAGAAACGTTAGATATACAATAATTGTGGCAGGCTCTCTAAAAAATACTTTAATGGAGCTAATCAATGTTACCTCAATTTCCTGGACATCGTTGGTCATTCGAGACATAATGTCTCCTTTTCTTTCTCCGGCAAAGAAGCCTAAGTGTAAACCAGTGGTGTTATTGAATACTTTATTTCGAATTTTTTGAATCACCTCAGCTCTCAAATATCCCATTGTAACATTGGAGAGGTAGGTAAAAAGGTTCGACAGCATAGCTGATGTACCTATAACTATACTCACATAGATTAGAATGCTATTCTTGCCGTAAGCCTCTTTTACCTCAAGCAGTTTTTGATAAAACAGTCCTGTAAAATAAGAGCCGCTCAAACTGAATTCGCCAACATTAGCTAGTTTAGCTAACTCTTCTTCTGTTTTAGTTTCGAAAATTACCTCGAACAATGGCTTCAATAGGGCCAAGTTCATAAGGCTAAAAATGATTGCTAATAGGGCAAAAACTATGTATTGCGGGAAATACCTGTGGTAAGGTTTAGCAAATGAAATTATCCGACCGTATGTATTCATGAGTTAATCGGCTGGCAAGTTATGTAAATAAAAGCTTTGTTTAGAATTCGTGCTCTCTTTGCGGAAGGTTCCAGCGTAAAGAAAGCATGGTCATAAAGCTGCTAGCCGACCGTGCATCAATCTCGCTATCTTTCTTTCTGTAAATGTTTTTCCAGTCTAAGAACACGTTGTGCAACAGCATGTAGCTTCCGGTTAGTTCGAAATAAGTATTGGTGGTTGCCACTCCTTGGCCAATTTCAAAGTCGCCATTTTGAACTCTGTTGTCTGTGTCACTCAACACGTAACCACCATAGCTAATACCATTTTCGTCTTCTCCATACTGGGTCCGAATAAGTTTGCCTGTCACAAAAAGTTTAGGGATTGGCTGGTATCTACCCACTAGAGCAAGTTCTTTTAGGTTAGCTCCCATAGGGTGAGCCAATGGATTTCTGTAGTTAGAAAAACTAAGGGCTGGTCTTTCATAAGCATACAGGTAAGGCCTTGCGATATTCAATTCTGCCTGAAGATCGAGGTTAGAGATGTTGAAAGCATTCAGATATTTACCGCCTAATTGCACGCCAAACTTATTTCTCCAGCTTCCACCAGACCTGAGTTCGCTAATGACAAACTCATCGAAGATAAACTGTCCATAAATCTGGTATTGCTTCTTTAAGTTCAGCTTAAAGTCCATTCCTATTAATGTATTGTCAGGGCTGCCTTGTTGCTGCTCAATAGACCTATAGAAAATTACAGGGTTGAAGTAGTTGATATTGGCGCTATCGGCCACAATTGCCTCGAACAAACCTACTTCTAGGTTGGGCAGAATGCTGACATCAATTCTGTGTGAGGCTAAGAACTTTTTCGGATATTTTCCATCTCCCGGGTTTTGACCCGCAAACTCAATGTCTTCCGTTAGCTCAGCAAACAGATTAGTAAGTCTAAAAGGTCCCAATTGAGTGGTGATTTTCCCGAAAAGCATTGGGCTAGAGAAGTCGGAAAGCATCAAAGAACGCATTCCATTTCCCATAAAATGCTTGTCGTACCCAGTTTGCACGTTAATGCTTTTGGTTAGGTTGAAGGTCAAATAACCTCGGGCATGGAAGAAATCCCACGTTCTGCTGTTTCCTTCACCGTCTTTCCAGAATCCTTCGTTCGGGAAGGCCCGGTTGGTTCTTATGAAATCATGAACGTACATAGGAAACCTTGCCTGAGTAGTAGAAAGCATGGAGTAGAAACCAATCTTTCCATCTATCTCGCCCTGAATTTCTGCTCCCCTGGTGTTGGTATATAAAACCTGGTCTTCATCGCTACCTTTTCCTCCAGAAAAAGTGAGGGCTGGGTTTATTCTCAGAACAAAGTCATCCGTTTTATACACATAAAAGTCAGACTTTCGCTCGTACATTAAGTCCCACCAGCTTTTTGGGTTGTCATTGAATTTCGACTTGGTGTTATACCAGTTGTCATTCATAAGGAATTCATAGTTGAACTTGTCTAGCTCAGACATGCCCTCATATTCTCCTTCAATGTTTAATAGAAAGTTCGATAGCGAAGCTCTTCTAATGGGTTTCAATGTGGTTTGCAGCAAATTATCTTTGCTGGTGTACATAATCTGAAACCTGTCTATTAAATGATAATAGTCTCTGTTATAAGGAATGAAAGTGTTTTGAGCTTGCAGATCGAAGAGCAGAAAGCCCAATAGCGTGGCGATGAATAGCTTTTTCATAGTTGAAATTCAAGGTGAAGATAATAGTTACTGAGGCTAGAGCGATAGAAAAAACTCAATTCATTGATTTTTATTTAATTATAAAAGAAAGATGTTTGTGTGGTTTAACGAAAGTCACTACATTTGCAGTCCTTTTTGAGGGAGATATAATTTAGACGCCATGAAGAAAGACATTCATCCTGATTATAACACAGTTGTATTTTACGATACTTCAAGTGAGCACAAATTCTTAACTAAGTCAACTATGACTTCTAGTGAAACCATTGAGTGGGAAGATGGTAATTCTTACCCTGTGATTAAAGTGGAAGTTTCTTCTGCATCACACCCTTTCTACACTGGTAAGAAACTATTTGTTGATACTGCAGGACGTGTTGAGAAATTCAACAGACGTTACAAAAAGTAATCAGCTTAAAAATACTTTAAGACATTATCTAAGTCTCCATTTTTTCAGATGGAGACTTTTTTATTTTTGTGCATGGATATTGCGCTTTTCGATTCCCCCGAAATAAGAACACAATTACTGCCATTCACATTTACTCGCCCAGTCGCAGAAATTAGGGTTGGTATTCTTACCATCACTGAAAAGTGGGCTAAGCGTGGGTTCAATTGTGGCTTTTCTACCCAAGACTACCTTCAAACCAAATACGCAAAGAGTGACGCTTCACTAGAAATTAATGGTGCTCTTTGCCCTAACAGTGGTTTGGTAGATGCTATCAAAGTGCTAAAAGCGGGAGAGGAACTTGTTTCTGGTGATACAGTTTTAGCCCGACATTCAGGTGGAGGTAAAACAATCGCATTTTCTGGCGAATTCACGCTTATTGAACATACTTGGGACATTTTCAAAGAAAATAGAGGTGAGATAATCGCTGATTTTCAGCTGCTGACTGCGGGCAGAACATCACAAGAAATTACTGATCCGCACACCATTGTGTATGGCAAGGAGAATCTATTCATTGAAGAAGGTGCGAGCATTAGAGCCGCCATTATCAATGCTGAAGGTGGGCCTGTTTACATTGGCAAAAATGCTCAAGTGCATGAAGGTGCCATTATAAGCGGAGCCTTTGCACTTTGCGAGAGTGCTCATTTGAATATGGGAGCGAAAATAAAAGGTGATACTACCATTGGTCCTTTCTCTAAAGTTGGTGGTGAAATTGGCAACTCAGTAGTTTTTGGCTACTCCAACAAGGGGCACGATGGCTACATGGGTAACTCTGTTTTGGGTGAATGGTGTAACCTTGGTGCCGACACCAATACCTCTAACCTTAAGAATAACTACGCAATGGTGAAGCTCTGGGATTATGCTTCTGGAAGATTTGCCAATACTGGTTTGCAGTTCTGTGGCCTAATGATGGGCGACCATTCCAAGTGTGGAATCAATACCATGTTCAATACTGGCACTGTGGTTGGCGTAGGTGCTAATATTTTCGGAGCGGGTTACCCAAGAAATTTTGTTCCTTCATTCTCATGGGGCGGAGCGAATGGTTTTGTTACCTTTCAGCTTAGAAAATTTGCTGAGGTAGCGCAGGCAGTAATGCAGCGTAGAAGCAAAGATTATGATCGGGTAGAGCAAGACATTATTCAGCATGTATATAATGAAACTGCTCAATATAGAATTTGGGATAAAGCATGAGGTTTCAGGATATTCCGGGATTAGAAAACACTAAGAGCCAACTCATAGAGGCGGTAAAGGGTAATCATGTGGCCCATGCTCAGCTATTCGTTGGTGCAGAAGGTTCGGCCAATTTGGCAATGGCCTTGGCATTTTCAACCTATTTGAATTGCGAAAACCCAACTGATACCGATGCTTGTGGTGTTTGTGCTAGCTGTGTAAAGAACAGCAAATACATTCACCCAGATGTAAACTTCGTTTTTCCTTCGGCAGCCACCCCAAAGTTTAAGAGAGAAGATGCTACCAGCGATAAATTTTTGGTAGAGTGGAGAGGTTTTCTTTCTCAAACGCCTTACGGAAATGTGACCGATTGGAGTAATCACTTTGGCTGGGAGAACAAGTTACTAATGATTCCTCGGCAAGAGAGTAGAAATATTGTTCGTGCTCTTTCACTCAAGTCTTTTGAGGGAAAGTATAAGGTAATGATCATTTGGCAGCCTGAATTAATGAATGTTAATGCTGCCAACGGAATTCTGAAAATCTTAGAAGAGCCACCCGAAAACACCATTTTCATTCTGGTTTCTAATGATTCTAATAAGCTCCTAACTACTATACTTTCTAGGGCACAGCAACTCAGAGTACCTTCTTTTGAAGATGAAGATGTTAAGTCTGTTCTCACAGAAAAAAGCGCTCTTTCAGCAGCAGAAATAGACCAGATAGCCTATCGAGCAAATGGTAGCTTAAGAAAGGCCTTGGCAGAAATTGATGGCACAGGTAATGAGGCCAATGATTATTTCAAAGACTGGATGAGACAGTGTTTTACTTTCAACTTTGAAGGGCTCATTAAGCAGGCTGATGATTTTCAAAAGAAGGGAAAAGAGTTTCAGGTGGGGCTAATGGGTATTGCTAGCAACTACATGCGAGAAACTTTGCTGCAAGGCGTAGATTCATCTTCAATTTCAAGGTTGCCAGATCAGGAGCGTGGTTTTATAGAAAAGTTCGCGAGCGTTTTTGTGCCTGAGAAGATTGCTAGAATATCCCCTCAGTTCGATGAGGCGCAATACCATATTGAGCGGAATGCCAACCCGAAAATTCTCTTTCTTGATTTATCGCTTTCCATTGCCCAAATTGCAAGAGCCAAAAGCAATTAAATGTTTAAAAAAGCCATTACCATTGGAAGGGCAGATAAAGTAGATTTGCCCGACTTTATGCTGTTTAACATTGATGCAAAGGTCGATTCGGGTGCCTATACTTCAGCCATAAACTGTTCTAAAGTAAAGGTAAAAACGGTAGACGGTGAAAAAGTCTTGTGCTTCAGTATTCCTGGAAATAGAATCCATGAAAAGAAAGCCAGAAGTTTTTCTACTACCAATTTTGTTCAAAAGAGAATAAAAAGTTCCAACGGGTCGATAGAAGAGCGTTATGTTATCAAAACACACATAGAGCTTTTTGGTCACAAAATACTTACAGAGTTTTCGCTTTCCGATCGCAGCAAAATGAAATTTCCAATCCTTTTGGGAAGAAAGTTGCTAAGGCAGGGCTTTGTAATTGATGTTAGAAAAAAGAACCTATCATTTCAAAAGAAACATAAAAATGAAGATAGCAGTACTCTCAAGAAATAGCCAGTTATACTCAACAAGGAGACTGGTTGAGGCTATCAAAGCAAAAGGTCATGAGGCCTTAGTAATAGACCACCTAAAGTGTGACTTAACCATTGAAGAAACGGGACCAAAAGTTTACTATATGGGTGAAGAACTCACCGATATTGATGCTGTAATCCCTAGAATTGGTGCTTCTGTTACCTTTTATGGTACCGCTGTAGTGCGTCAGTTTGAAATGATGGGCGTTTTTAGCGCAACTTATTCCCAATCAATTGTCCGCTCACGAGATAAGCTGAGGAGTTTACAGCTCTTGGGAGGTGCTGGTTTACCTTTGCCAAAAACTGCTTTCACCAACTATTCTAGAGAAGATAAAAGCTTGCTCGAACATGTGGGGGGAGCACCAGTAATCATCAAGTTGTTAGAGGGTACTCAAGGTTTAGGTGTGGTTTTGGCCGAAACCAGAAAAGCAGCTCAGTCGGTTATTGAAGCCTTTCATGGTCTTAAAGCCCGAATTATAGTTCAGGAATTTATCAAAGAAGCTAAAGCTTCTGATTTGCGTGTGTTTGTGGTAGACGGAAAAGTAATTGGAGCAATGAAGAGAACTGGCCAAGAAGGTGAGTTCAGAAGTAATTTACACAGAGGAGGAAAGGCAGAGGTAGTGAAGTTGTCGCGAAGCGAGAAGTCTGTGGCAATTAAAGCCGCCAATGCAATGGGTTTATCTGTGGCAGGTGTTGACCTACTTCAATCGAGTAGAGGGCCACTTATTCTTGAGGTGAATAGTTCTCCAGGTTTGGAAGGCATAGAAAGAGCCACAGGAGTTGATATTGCTGGAAATATAATCGAATACATCGAGAGAAATCAACCTAAGAAAAAGGGCACAATTTCTAAACTGAAAGCTTAATGAAGGTAAAAATAGGCACAAGGGGAAGTAAGTTGGCGCTTTGGCAAGCCTATCATGTGCAGGAGAAGCTAGAAGCTGCTGGAATGGAAACAGAGATTGTCACTATTGAAACTAAAGGTGATAAGATCCTCGATGTTACCATTGCGAAAATTGGTAGCAAAGGGGTGTTTACTGAAGAAATTGAAGAGCAACTGGCCAATGGTTCTATAGATATAGCAGTGCACAGTGCCAAAGACATGCAGTCTTCACTGCCAGATGGTTTTGAGCTCATCGCTTTTATGGAGCGCGAAGAAGTGAATGATGTTATCGTCAGTCATAAAGAAAATATATCCCTAGAATCGAAGGATTTGGTTTTGGGTACTTCTAGCACCAGAAGAATTGCGACCTTGAAGCATTTTTATCCGAATGTGAAGACAGTGCCAGTTCGTGGGAATCTTCAAACACGGATCAAGAAGATGGAAGAAGGAGCCTGCGATGCACTTCTGCTCGCTTATGCTGGTGTTCATAGAATGGGCTATGACGAAAAGATCAAATCGAAACTTTCGCTCGATGAGTTTATCCCAGCAGTTGGTCAGGGCAGTGTAGCCATTGAAGTACATGAAAGCTTAGACCCTGCAAAGAAGTTAAAGGTTTTAGGAGTACTTGACCATCAAGAAACAGCACATTGCTTAAAGGCAGAACGTGCATTTTTGAAAACCATGGATGGTGGTTGTAGTATACCAGTTTTCGGTTTGGCTCAGCTCAATGGCGAAGAGATTCAAATGAAGGGTGGAATCATTAGTTTAGATGGAAGCCAACGAATATTAAAAGAGAAAACAGGCCCTATTCATGAAGCAGAAGTGCTAGGTGTCGAACTTGCCAACGAAGTATTATCTTCGGGTGGAAAAGAGATTTTAGAAGAGATAAAAACGAGACTTGATAATGAATAAAATAAAAGTTTTAAGCCTCCTTTTAGCCATGTTTTTGATGGTTAATGCTTGTGGCGATGGTTCTAGTTCCGAATCGACCAACGATGTAGATCAGCCAAAGGTAGACTTATCTGGTAATGACTATTTGGTGACAATCAAGACAGATTTGGGTGAAATGAAAGCCATTCTGTATGACCAAACTCCTCAGCATAAGGAAAACTTTGTAAAACTCGCGAAAGAAGGATTCTATGATAGCCTTATTTTTCACAGAGTTATTCAGGGCTTCATGATTCAAGGTGGAGATCCTGAGTCTAAAAATGCTGCTCCAGGTCAAGGTCTGGGTTCTGGCGGGCCAGGTTATACCATTCCAGCAGAAATTCGTGAAGAATTGTATCACAAGAAAGGAGCACTTTCAGCTGCACGTCAGCGTGATGCAGTAAACCCTGAAAGAGCTTCAAGTGGAAGCCAATTCTATGTGGTTCAAGGAGAGGTACTGAACGATGCGAGTATTGCTCAATTCTCAGGGCCAAATTTTGCTGCTATCGGTGGAGCGCTTCAGTATTTAAGAAATAACAAGCCAGATCATGATCTGAATAAAACTTATGAAGAAGCCTATAATCAAGGTGGAGATCAGGCTTATGAAGCCAAGGTAATGGAGACGCTAGATCAACTAGAAGAAGCTACTGGCATTTCACTTAATAAGCCTGAGATGTCAGAAGCTAAGAAAGCAGCCTATCAAACCATTGGTGGTACGCCATTCTTAGATGGCGATTACACAGTTTTTGGACAGGTTATTTCTGGTCTTGAGGTAATTGATGCTATAGCAACAGTTCAAACAGCCCCTGGAGACAGGCCTGTGCAAGATGTGAGAATGTATATTTCCGTTGAGGAGATGCCAAAGAAAGAAATTGCTGAAAAATATAGCTATGACTATCGTATTCAATAAAAACACTTTGATAAAGGCTCTTTTTGGAGCCTTTATTTTTTTGAGTCTTTCTTGTGAAGAGAAGGATGAGCTAGTGGTTATATCAACCCCATATGGCGACATGACAGCAGTACTCTATGATGACACCCCAATTCATAAAGAGAACTTCTTGAATCTTACTAAGTCTGGTCAATTCGATTCAGTTGTTTTCCATAGGGTGATCGAAAACTTTATGATTCAAACCGGTGATGTTTCAACTGGAGTAGCGGAAGAAGCTGTTGATTACACGCTAGATGCAGAGTTCCTCCCTGAGAAATACATTCATGTAAAAGGGGCATTAGCAGCAGCCAGAACGGGAGATGCCGTAAACCCTCAGAAGAAGTCGAGCGGAAGCCAATTCTACATCGTTCAAGGCGAAACCTATAACGATGAAGGTCTGGCCACCAGAGCCGAGCGCAGATATAGCTTGAAAATTAATGGTCTGTTTACCAGAATGTATCGCTCTGATAGATACCCAGAATTAAGAGAGAAGGTGGAGTATCACAGAATGAAGAGTGAAGAAGACTCTACCTACGACTTTAACGCGGCTTACCAACAATTAATTCTAAACTCTATAGGTCTGATAGAAGAAGAGTTCGGAGATCAGACAGATCCGGGCTATCCTGATTGGGCCAAGAAAATTTATGCCACTACGGGAGGTGTACCTCATTTAGATGCCGAATACACGGTTTTTGGTAAGGTGGTTGAAGGTTTAGAGGTAATCGATAAAATTGCAGCTGTTCAAACTAACCAGAGAGATAAGCCTTTGGAAGATATTAGAATGACGGTGAAGGTAATTGAAGTACCTAAGTCACAGGTTACCAAAAAGTATGGAATAGAGTACCCTGAAAAGAAATAGCCATGAAAATACTCATCACAGGTTCTAACGGATTACTTGGCCAAAAGCTGGTTAAACTACTTTTAGATAAAGGAGAAGATACATTGATTGCAACTGCCAGAGGTGGTAATCGACTTCCTTACCCGGAGACTGACTATGTTTTCGACCAAATGGATATTACCGATAAGCAACAAGTGCTTGAGGTAGTAACCAAGCATAAACCTGAGGTGATTATCCATACTGCTGCCATGACCAATGTAGATCAGTGCGAGACTGAACGAGAGGCTTGCTGGGATCAGAATGTCAATGCAGTAAACTATTTGATTGAAGCATCGGCTAAAAATGACTGCTTTTTGCTTCATCTGTCTACTGATTTTATTTTCGATGGAGAAGATGGCCCGTATGACGAGAAAGCCAAAGCCAATCCTGTCAGCTATTATGGTGAAAGTAAGCTGGCAGCTGAGAAGCTTTTAGAGAATTCAACCATTAATTACGCCATTGCCAGAACGGTTTTGGTGTATGGTATCGCTCATGATATGAGCAGAAGCAACATCATTCTTTGGGTGAAGAAAAGTCTGGAAGAGGGTAAGGAAATCAAGGTCGTTGATGATCAGTTAAGAAGCCCAACACTTGCAGAAGACTTAGCCATGGGTTGCTATCTAATTGCTAAGCAGAAAGCTCCAGGCGTATTTAATATCTGCGGCAAAGATTTGCTCAATCCGTATGAAATGGCGCTCAAAACGGCCGATTTCTTCAACTTAGACACCAGTACCATGCAAAGGGCCGATGCTAGTAGCTTTACTCAAACAGCTAAGCGTCCGCCAAGAACTGGGCTGCTCATAGAAAAGGCCCGAACCGTGTTAGGGTACGAGCCTCATTCATTTGATGAAGGTATAGCCATTGTAGCTGGGCAGATTGAGAAATAGTGATTTGAAGTAGTTTGAGGGGTGTTTATTTTAATTGGATAAGAAGTCAACTTATAAGTAAGACCAATGGTGTAAATTTCTATTCACCTTTTGAGCACTATTTCTCAATAACTATACTGAACTTTGTCATCGCAACTACGGTTCACTAGCTAATGCAGGAAGTCATTATCGGCATATTATTTTTAGCGGCTCTGTTCTTTATGGGCCGAAAGCTTTACAGACAGTATAAAGCCAAAGACAGTAGCTGTGCTTCGGGTTGCGACAAATGCTCACCAGCTCCTTCGGCTAAGCCTTTCAAAATGCCTGATCACTTAAAAGGTTAGTTAAAAAATGTCAATCCCTTGTAGGGATATGAATATTCTTCTAATTTATTTTCTCATTTAATAGAAGGATATGAGACACACAATAACCTTTCTCTTAGTCTACTTGATTGCATTTAATGCATCGGCACAAAATATAGGAGATACCATTACAGTAAAACTTCAAAGGCATGTTGGTCCTGGTCCATTCTCTCAGAGTATGTCAACATTCAAGGCAAACCCAACTAGTGAGAGCCAACCTTTTTTTGCTCTACATGAAAAAACTTCTGGTTTACCAATAGAATATACCGAATTAAGTGTTGGCTCACTTTCATCTGATTTCAGGCAAATGGCCTATTATTCCGTAAAAAATGAGGTCTTAGACTCAGCTGAAAACTTTAATAAATGGTTCTCAAAAGAATCTCCAGAAGAGTTAGCTCAATTAACCACAGATTATGTCGATACCGAGGTTTCTATGGCCTATGGAAAAGCGAATTCTGAACACATTCTTATCATTGACAAAAATAATAATGAAGATTTTTCCGATGACGAGGTAATTAGCCTAGATATAGATAAGTACGGGTTTGAAGAATTTCAAAATCCACCAATATACTCCGCACTTATTGAGCGCTATAATAAAAAGGCCATAATTAAGGACTCAATTTACTTTGCCTTTCTTCCTTTAAAGCAAATGGGAAAGGTATACATGTCTTCGTCAGAATATAGGTCTGGAGCTTTTACAATGAATGGTAGACAGCATCACATTTTTGTCAATAATTCATTCTATGGAATTCAATATACCCCAGCTACCTTAAAGGTTCTTTCATCTAATAAACCGTACAACAAGGGAGAACCTAAAGTTTCTAAAGATGATCACATATCATTTAATGATTTCATTTTTGGAGATGAATTCGATTTTCAGATTGTTGGTATAGACTTAGAAGGAAATCAGCTCAAATTATTAGTCAGTGAGAAAAAGGAACGTAAAGGAACCTCTGTTGGACAGATTGCCCCAGATATAGTTGGAGTTCAATTGGATGGAACACCTTTTAAAACTCAACTGGGCAACACAGTTTTGTTAGACTTCTGGGGTACATGGTGTGGGCCTTGCATTGGCGAAATTCCTTTCCTTCAAGATGCTTACAAGGTGTTTAAAAGTGAGGGGTTAGAAATTGTAAGCATTGCCAATGATAAAAAGCAAACCGTTGAAAAATTCTTAACTAAAAATGATATGCCGTGGAAGCACTTGATGGAGAGTGAAGCTGGAACTGCAAAAAGTGACTTCCGCATTAGAGGCTACCCAACTACATTTCTTCTAGATAAGGAAATGAAAGTTGCCGAAAAGCAGACAAGGTTAAGAAATGTTATGCTTATAAGAACGCTGAGCAAACATTTTGACTTGAGCTTGGAAGAGGTTCAGAACAGGCTAAACAGCGGTAATGTAGTACTCAGTTTTGTTGGAAAAGACTTGATTAGCCTTAACGTTGAGGCTGAATTTATAAAAGGAACATCGCAGTTTTATCGTATTTCAGAAAAGAGTCAAAGCTTAGAAAGAGGCTTCGATATTGAGCCAGGTAATTATGAACTCAAAATACGAGCGTTGAGGCGGAATACTAGGGAGGTAATGGAAATCACACACAACATTAAAGTAGAGAATAGGAGTATACCACAAAGAATAGTGATTGACATAGATGAAAAATGAACTCAAAACTCTCTTTGGACTGGCATATTAATCCGTGAGCTAAATTATTAATGGTTTTAACCATTTCATTAAGCCCAAACCCTAGTGCCTTCTGAGCAGTTTTTGCACATTTCTATTTCGCTTCTCGATTTGATAAGGCTTTGGCGAAACCGAGTGTAAGATTCACCTCGCCAGATACTTTCGAAAGTCTGTTTCTTCATCTCACCTAACTGATAATGGGCATCTTTATCGAAACAGCATGGCACTACTTTTCCATCCCAAGTGATGACACATGAGTGCCACATCTTCCAGCAATGATTGATAAGCTTGTTTTTGATCGCCCATTTTCCACTGGAAAGCTGCTTATATCGGCTATATTTTTCAATGGTTGGGATAAGCTCTGAACCGTCTTCATAATCGTAAATCTGAGCAGTTTTGAAAGCCACTTCGTCAACGTCCAATTCATTGGCTAGCCTTTTCACATCATCAAGCTGATGCTCATTGGGTTTTACCACTAGGTATTGAAAAATGATATGAGGCGTCTTCGAATTCAGCTCCTTCTTCCACCTTACAATGTTCTTGGTGCCTTCAATCACCTTTTCTAGCTTTCCGCCTACCCGGTATTGCTCATAAGTTTCTTGAGTGGTTCCATCAATAGAAATAATGAGCCTATCTAAACCCGATTCTACCGTTTTCTTGGCCACTTTATCGTTCAAATAGTGAGCATTCGTGGAAGTAGCGGTGTAGATTTTCTTTGAGTGAGCGTATTTAACCTGATCTAAAAAACTTGGATTTAAATAGGGTTCGCCCTGAAAATAAAAAATGAGATAACTCAACTTGGGAGCCAGTTCATCAATTACGGATTTGTATATGTCATCTGCCAACATGCCCGTTGGACGGGTAAAATTCCTAAGCCCACTGGGGCATTCTGGGCAGCGAAGATTGCAAGATGTGGTAGGTTCTAGCGAGATACTAGTTGGCAAACCCCAGTGTACTGGCTTTTTGGTTGCCTTAGAAACAAGATAGCTACTTACTAGCTGAACCATGTTCCAAAACCTCCTTGGAGTAATTTTGGAAGCGTAATTCAGCCCATCGCGCCAGTTGCTATTCATTTTGTGAAGTTAGGGCGTGGAATGAACGGAGCAAAACAGAAGGAGATATTTGATGTATTCCTGCTGCCTTTCTTCGTAATAAGGCCTTTTATAGGACCCAATGAAAATATTGCACCCGTAGCTCCACCTTCTAAATCATTCTGAGCTGAGCGAAGAATCCTATCCAAGCAGAAGAAATGCATCGTATATGGTTGAATAAGATGCTTCGTACCTCAGCATGACTGTGACCGAAGCTACGTTGCCGCTCTTCCTTTGTTCATCTTGTGACCAAAAGAATTATTCAAATGTGTCTCCGAATGCTTGTGGATGATAACACCAATAAGAGCTAGAAATTGATCACATACGCTTCAGGGGAATAACAAAGAAACCTTGAACCTGATGTCGCAACGTCTAAGTCATTCTGAACACAGAGAAGAATCTTATCCATGCAGAAAGACATGTCTAGCTCGATAGGATGCTTCCCCCGATACTTCGTACCTCAGCATGACGGTAACCGAAGCTACATTGTCGCACTGCCTTTGTTCATCTTGAGACCAACAAACTTATTCAAATGTGTCTCCGAATGCTTGTTGATAACACCTACAGAAGCGAGTTATGCTATTCGTGAAAAAGGGGAAGAGCAAAATTGAGTCGTATATTTGCAGCTTTAATCTGGAAAAGAAATAGTTTTAATCTATGAAGCTCAACTTACTACTGCTTGGCCTAATTTTTAGCTTGAACCTGTCGGCACAATTTGTTCAACTTTCAGAAGATGCAGAGGTAAGTTTAATCACCGTGGGGCCGGGTCCTACTTTGGTAGATTGCTTTGGCCATAGTGCCTTGAGGGTGAAAGACCCTGCACTGAATTTAGATAAGGCCTATAACTACGGAATTTTCGACACTACAGAAAGTGGTTTTTATCTACGCTTTGCTGCTGGCACGCAACAGTACATGGTTGCTGCCTACGAATTCATCCGCTTTTTCGATAACTACAGAAGCCAAAACCGTTGGGTAACAGAGCAAGTACTGAACATTAACCTAGAAGAAAAACAGGCCATTTTTGAGTTTCTAGAAAACAATATCCTACCTCAGAATAGACTCTATCTATACGATCAGTTCTTCGATAACTGTGCTACTAAGCTCAGAGATATTCCAAAAAGTGTTTTGGGAGATAGGCTGGTTTTCAATGATGATCACATTACAGAAGAGGCTACTTACAGAGATTTGGTCGATGAAAACTCATTCAACCACCCGTGGATGGATCTTGGCATTGACATTGGCCTTGGCAACGTGGTGGACAGAAAAGCTGATGTGGAAGCTAGAATGTACTTGCCAGATTATGTGCTTTCTGGATATAACCACGCTACTATAAAGCGCAATGGACAAGAAGTGCCAGCCATTAAAGTAACCAAGCAACTATTCGAATCTGATTATTATGAGCAAAAACAAGAGAAGCTAAGCCCTACTTTGTTGTTCTCTGTAATAGCCTTAATTGTTATTATTCTGACGGTTAAAGATTGGCTTACCAAGAAGCGATCTCGCTGGCTCGATTTTACTTTGTTCTTTATCACAGGACTCATAGGCCTTATTGTATTACTCCTATGGGTGGCTACTCATCATACTACCACCATTAACAACTTGAATGTACTTTGGGCTTTTGCGCCTAACCTGATTATTGCCTTTTTTATGGTGAAAAAGGAGCCTAAGAAATGGTTGATGGTATACGCTCGTTTTCTGGTGATCTTACTTATCGCCATGACATTCGTATGGATTGGTAAGTTGCAAGTTTACAACACCGCACTTATTCCTATGATGATTATGCTCACTGTACGCTACGTTTATCTTTGGCAAAAAGGGCTTGGAGGAACTAGAAAAAGGGCTTTTTAAGCTATTTCTCAAAGTCACCAAGTAAACCGGGTTTCCGTCTCCTACTTTTGGCAAAGCTCTAACGAAGACAAGGATAGGTTCTGTGACTGGTGAGGCAGCAACGTCTAAGTCATTCTGAACGAAGAGAAGAATCCTATCTAGTATTATAACCACTGAAACAGACTACGAATTTCCCTTGCAGAGCTTAATAAGATGCTTCCCCGCGATACTTTGGGGCCTCAGCATGACTGTGACCGAGACCTCTTTTCTATTATCAACAAATTAATCAAAACACATGCATAGGAATGGTTGTCTGTTCTACAGCGCCTTAAACCTTACAGCAACGCCTCCACCTCCGGCCATTTTCAGCGTTAGCTTGTCTTTTTTAGTCACTATCCGCTTTTCAATCTCATATGCTGCCTGATTGGTCTCAAAATCTGCATCAGCAGCATCTTTATAAATCTGAGCTTCGTATTGAGCTCCATTTTGCAAAAAGTCTAGACTAACTTCCAGTTCTCTGGCATTCTCATCTGTTAGGCCACCCAAGTACCAATCGAACTCATTTTTGCCTAGCCTGGCCATCACTATATATTCGCCAATTTCAGCAGCCAGCACTTTGGAGGCATCCCAATCGGTGGGTACATCTTTTATAAACTGAAAGGCAGCCTCTCCCTCGTAGTGTTCAATCAGGTCGGGGGCCATTTGTACAGGACTGTATACTACTACGTATTCGGCCAATTGATGAGCCAAAGTGGTGGGCACATAAGCCCCCTCTTTGTATTCATTCAAGTTCAGCTTAAATAGGCCTGGTGTATAGTCTATAGGGCCACCGAGCATTCTGGTAAAAGGTACAATGGTGAGATGCTCTGGCGGATTGCCTCCACCCCAAGGGGAATTAAACTCCGAGCCTCTGAGTCCTTCTCTAGCCATCATGTTTGGGTAAGTTCTTCTTAAGCCAGTGGCTTTAATTGGCTCATGCGCAAAAACCATTACCTCAGATTGAGCTGCTTTTGAAAGCACTTTTCTATAATGATTCACCATCCACTGGCCGTGATGGTATTCGCCTTCGGGAATAATTGGCCCGACATATCCTGTTTTCACTGCATGGATGCCAAGGTTTTGCATCAATGCATAAGCGGTGTCTAATTGTTGTTCGTAAGTTCTAGGTGCGGCAGATGTTTCGTGGTGCATAATAATTTCTACTCCCTTTTGCTTACCATAAGCTACTACCTCTTCTAGATTGTAGTCGGGGTATGGTGTTACAAAATCAAATACTCCTTCTCTGTCAGGAAAGCCTATCCAGCGTTCCCAGCCAGTATTCCAACCTTCTACTAAAACACCATCGAAGCCATGTTTGGCAGCAAAATCTATGTACCTCTTAGCTTTTTCTGTGGTAGCACCATGCTTGCCACTGGCCATGTCCCAAGAAGAAGTTTGTAGGTGCATTTCCCACCAAATACCTATGTATTTACCAGGCTTTATCCAGTCGGTATTCTCTAGTTTGTTGGGCTCATTTAGGTTTACAATCAGCTTAGATTCAATTAGGCCTCCAGCTTTTTCAGCTACCTGAACTGTTCTCCATGGGGTTGAAAAAGGTGCGTTTACTTTCGCCTTCCATCCGTTTAATTGGGAGGGTACTAAAGAACTGGTCAAAGTTCTCTTATCGTCTTCAACCCGGAGGGTCATTTCAGAATAATTGGTTAATGAAGCCTCGTGAATACTGATGTGCAAACCGCTAGCGGTTTGCATAGTAAGCGGTGTATTCACAGCATGCCTTTCCATTATGGTAGAGGCGGCTAGCAAACTGCTGTCTACCAAAGAAGAGTCAATTTCGCTTACTTTGGTGGTTTTGTAAAGGTGCTCGTAGCTGTCGTAATCTGCAGGAATCCACCAAGCCGTATGGTCACCTGTGAGTTTGAACTGACTGAACTCATCATCTATTATTAATTCATCTACTCCTTCTTGTGGAGGAAATTCGTATTTGAAGCCCATGCCATCAGCAAAAAGCTTGAAATGAACATTCATTAAAAGGTCGTTTTTCTTGCTACGGAAGTAGAAGGTATAGGCCTTATGGTCATCAATTATAATTCCGTCTTCACCCCAAAGTGGGTTCCATGGTCTGGTATTTCTTGTGCTGTCTACTCTGAGCAGCTCCATCTCTTTTCCCAACAAACCATATTCCCTAAGTTCAAGGCCTAAAGTGCTTTCCAGTAAAACCGGATTGCCTTGAAAATTCATGATGTAGGCCAGTTGACTTTCCGAATTTTCGTAAAGCTGAACGGAAATAGCCTCTTTTGGAGAAGTGAGTGTTATGGAGAACTTTTCGCCCCCACATGAAAATATTAACAACGGTAGAAGTAAAAGAAAAGCTTTCTTCATGACTAGTCAATTTGACGTCAAATCTAATACAAAGCAGTGTTCGTTCAGCGGGAGAAACTAATCCTTAACGATTTGTTCAACTGCTTCGCGAATGAGGTCGGACTCAAAGCCCTTCGCATATAAATGTTGGGTCAGCTTTCCTTTTATGATGTACGGAGAGTTGCCGCTAAGCTGGGCGTACTTTTTTTCCGTGTGTTCTAGCAATGCCTGCCAATAGTCTTCAGGATCTATCTCTTCCAAGCCTTTTCTAATACAGTATTCGGAGATTTTATGAGGCCTTAGGCTTTGGAGAATCTTCTGCTTTCCCCACTTTTTCATTCTAAACTTACCACCAATAAAGGCTCTAGCAAATCGCTCTTCATTAATGAAGCCCTCCATAATGAGCTCTGTGAGTATTTCTTCCACTTCATCGAAGTGCAAACCATAATCATAGAGTTTATCGCGAACTTGCTGTTGAGATCTTTCCTGATAGGCACAAAAATCTGCGGCCTTGAGCTTGGCTGTTTTTCGATCGTATGTCTTTTTAGGTTTTTGCCTATCGGAATCAAACATTGGGTGAAATTACGAATTCGCAGCAATTAGAAGACTCTAGCTAGAAAGGATAACCGATTGCGAAGTTGAACAAGAACTCCTTAAAGTCTGCAGAGAATCGCTCTCCTCTAGGCAAATAAGGCTTGTTTAGCGGAGTAGCAAGGTCGAATCGGATTACAAAGTTTTGAATATCTACTCGCATACCTGCACCAACTCCAACTCCTAGCTCATTCATAAAGTCTGAGCTAAATTTTCCTCCAGGCAGGTCAGAGTTCTCCTTGGTGAGCCAAACATTACCAGCATCGGCAAACAAGGCTCCTTTTAAGAAGGAATAAATAGGGAAACGGTATTCAATATTGGCCTCCAAACGAATGTCTCCAGACCTGTCGAAGAATGAGCCCTGGTCGGCATCTGAAGGATTATAAGTTCCTGGCCCAAGCGATCTGGTTCTGAAGGCACGAACACTAGACGGTCCACCAGAAAAGAATTGCCTAGCGAAAGGTAATGTTTCCGAGTTTCCATATGGCAAACCATAACCGCCAAATAGCCTAGCTACTATTCGCTGAGAGCTACTCAATCTATAATTATATACAAAGTTAAAATCGGCTTTAGCATATTGGGCGTATGCTGTACCAAAAAGAGTCTCCTTGCCCTCATCATTAGTTTTGTTGCTGAGCAGATCTAACCCAGAGCCTGCAATATCTACATTGGCCACTAGCAAAATAGGGTTTCGTTTATCTGCAAGAGCGAGCTGATTCCAAACAAAAGTATAAGTAACACCAGCTATCAGCTGTTTTTGAAAGCTGCTTTGGAGAAACCTATTCTGATCTAAGATCTCTTGAAATTCAGGAGAAACATTAGACGTATTCACATAGTCTACACTGATCGGGTTAACCTCGTGATATACTGCCCTGTTTTTTCTCCAGTTATAGCCAAATCGAAGATTCAGCGACCTAAGGCTATAAAGTTCACTTCTGTCGAAAAAGTCGAATCCGACACTCATGTTTGTTTTAGGGACAGAATATAAATACCTATCATTTATATTAAACGGTAATAAAAGTCTTGGAACGATAAGTCCGGCTTTGAAACCAAATTGTGTGCTGCTCAGGCCGGTTGTAGTTCCTCCAGAACCAAGCTGAACCTCGTAGCCCAAATTCCCCGTAAGGTTGAAGGTTTCTCCACCTTTAAATAGGTTCCTGTTACTGTAGACCAAAGCCATAGCTGGGCCAGCAAATCCGTTCGACTTAGTTACCGCCTGAAGCTCTGCTCGCACCGACCTCTTCTTTAGCGGAGACAGAAATATGTTTGCCTTAAGTTTTAACGTATCGCTGGTAGTGTCATTAGGGTTAATGCTTTCGTAGCGGATGTTTACAAAACGATAGGCACCAATGGAAGAAAGTCTGCTGCTGGTAAGTCTGGAGGTGTCAGGATTATAGGTTTGGCCCTTATGCAACAAAATATAAGGCTCCATTCTCTTTGGCTTAAAAAACACTGGGTTCTGAATAAAATTGATGCCGTTTAGAGTGATAGTGTCATTTTCTGTCTTTTCCTGATTCAGAGAGTAGTCGGGAAAAACATTGATTTCTTCTAAAGTGTAAGGTAAAAGTGATTTTCTAGGTACATCATTTTTCAGTCTTAGAAACAGATCGAATTTTCGGTTGTCATACTGGTTAGTATCTGCTTCAAAAATCAGAAAGTCTTCATTAAAGTTATAGTAGCCTCTAGACTTCAGTCGCTTATCAATTCTCTGCCTTTCCGCCTTTAACAGGTCTAGGTTAAACCTTGCTTCTTCAGGTAAAAGAGTCTCGCTTAAGGTTGAATCTATTTCAACGAAGACGCTGCCTTTGGTGCTGTCTAGCTGATATGTTGCTAGCTCGTAGGGCTTTCCTAACTCTGCTTTGAAGTTAACAGAGGCTAAATGCCTTTTAATCTTTGTTTTGGATGAAACGTTGGAGTGGAAGAAGCCATTATTTTCCAAGCGATTGTCTAGTAGCTCTATAATTCTGGCAGAATCCAGATCGGAAAGGTAAACGGGCTCTTCTCCAAACTTCTTATTCAGGTATCTGATGATGAACCCGGGTTTTTCGCGCTGTGCTTTATAATGGTAAAGTAGCCCTAATCTCATGCCTAGAAAAACGGAGTTGGGCTGAGGTTTGAGAACAGCATTTAGTTCACTTGATACCTCACCTAAATCGCCACGCTTTTCTTCTGACTCCATGCTAACACTGGCCGAGCGTAGCAAGTATTTGTCTTCTGGTACAAAGCGCCTAACACTACAAGAACTGATGAACGTAAGGGCAATAAGTAAACCAATGGTAGCTTTTAGTTTCATTTGTTACCTCCCTTTTCTACTTCTTCTTTTACCTGCTTGGCCCAAAGCTCTTTAAACTTATTGAACTCGCGAGTGAATATTATAGCAATGCCCGAAACAGTAAGTTGGCCATCTATTACGCCTTCATATTGGTTTTTACTAAAACCTTTTAGGCGGAGTCTTTTATCTTCAGTCAGCAGATATTCCAAGCTAATGTTTCCAATTATTGGTGTGCTCTGAGAAGCGTTTTGCGTTCCGGCCACATCTACTTCGCTACCTACCTGAACAATTAAGCGCTCATTGAATAGCTGTTTTCTGGCCGTTATTCCTAGCTGAGTTTGAGCTGGCGCTCCGGTACTATCACTTCTGCTGTTTAGGTCGAAGCCAACATCTACGGCACTTCCAAACACCTTGTCTGAATAGGTGTTGAGCTGGCTGCTCAGTACTTTGTTAACGTTGTCCATGGCTAAAGAGGCTGGCCCACCATTACTTCCATCACTTCCTGAACTTGGGAAAAACCGATTGAGCACCAGCAAGGAGAATACCTGTTTGTTCAACTCCTCTTCTTGGTTGTTAAGCTGTTGTACTTGCGAGTAAACCGAACCACTGAGGGCTCCTCGGTCGTCTTCAGGCATATCTAAACTGAAAGAAATCTGCGGACTTAGCAACTGCCCCTCTACATTGATGTATACCTGAAAAGGTAATCTTTCTTGATATGAACTTTCCAATGCGGTGCCTTCGGCAGAAGTTTTAACGGCCATTAATGGACCAGCGGAAGTTTCTACATCGTACATAGCACGAACATCTAAATCTGCATCGTATGGATCGCCACCCCAAGAAATGCTACTACCAGAAACAATCTGAAACTTTCTTTGAACTAGGTTGAAAAGGTTGGCTTCGTAATGTCCTCCACTTACCTCATACTTTCCAGAAAGGCTTGTTCGACCATTTGGCTCTAGCGATAGATTGAAGTCGCCATTGCCTTTTACCAACAAATTATCGCCTGTAGTTTCATCGATAATTATTTTGAACTCAGAGTTTTCTCCAATGGTAAAGTTGGTTTCTACATCGTATCCGGAAAGTGATGCCGCTAAGGCAGAAGATTCGGCTTGGCTAGTACGTGTAAGAATATTGTCTGGGTTCTTTTTATTCACAAACACCACTACGCCATCTCTTTCCTTTAACTCGGCCTGAGATTCTGGAATAATGAAGGTAAGGTTGGAGCCATCAATAATCTTTAGGGTACCACGCACGCGAGGCACTTCCAAATCGCCAGTAATATCTAAATCAGCATCTAGACTTACATCGCCATAAAATAGGTCACTATCTTCTGCAGTAGAGTTGACTACACCAAAATTGTTGGCTACCAGTTTTAGGTCGAAACTAGGGTTAGTCAGACTTTCCGTAAGAATATCACCATCTAGGCTAAAGTCATTACTTTCTCCGTCTGTAATCACAAAGTCGTTCAGGTACAGGCCAGCGTTATTTACTTCTAGCTGTTCATTGGCAATTCTGAAAGTTGAATTCAGCTCATTCACTAAAAACCCTACCTGATTAAAGGCCAGTGTTCCATTGTACTGAGGATCGGTTGTAGTGCCTGAAATTTCTACATTGGCAGATAACATTCCTTCAGACTCTGAAAGCGCATCATTAGAAAGGGCTTCTACGATAGACATATCTAGCTTGGATAGGTCTAAGTCTAAAGACAAATTACCGCCTTCTTCCGCAGCGGTATAGCTTCCCACCAAACCTAGTAGCATGTTTTCTCCCATTATAGTGAGTTTGGCTTCGTACTTATCTGAGCCAGCCGCTGAGGCATCTAAATTCATCTCACCAAGCGGAACATCCAAGGTGGCTAAGTCTGCAATATTTAGGTCTGCCGTTATACCATAGCTTCCGAATGGATTTTCCAAAATGACATCACCATTAAGAATTCCAGCTGCTAGCGGTTTTTCAGAGTTCAATAAGCTAGTAATAGTGGTTAGGTTGAAGTTGCTAAAAATGGCTCCTACATGTTCTCCTTCATGATTTGGTAGAGAAGTACCCAGTGTAATTTTCTGTTGGCCGTTAGATAGTTCAAAGTTTTCTACCCTCAGGTATTCGATAGCATAGCTAATTCGATTTCCATCTAAAATTTGCCACTCTTTACTATCGAAAACCAAGGTGTCGGGAGCAATAGTAAACTGAAGTGTATCTGAATTGATCCGTACTTCGGAGCCTACATTGAGCAGTGTGCTCTGATTCTCCTTTACCGTAAGCCGTGAGTCTACAAAACCATCGTCTATATAACCTTTGAGCATGGTTTCATCTATCTCAATTGAGCCAGCACTTACACCTGCCCAGCTCAGAAGAAAATCTAGTCGGTTGTTTTTGCCATTTAGCTTTAACTGAAGGCTATCTAAAGCACTTCCCTGATATTGGATATATGGAGCCAAAAGCTCGGCTGTAATGGTGTGGTCTTGTTCATTGAAGTTGAGGTCTAAAGAGATGGAATCCATCCGATCTAGCTTTTGTAAAAACACTTCCGAAATAATTGGTGTCTGCCTGATCACCATATCCATATTCAAAACGGTGTTGTTATCGATGGAGTCTGTAGAAACAGTTTCGGGCTGATTTAGGTAGTACTCTAGCTCACGCTGAAATACTGGAATAATCTCATTAAGGCTTCTATTGGCTGTAATTTTAGAGTCTATAGTATTACTCTGAATATATACATTCAGGGTGTCTTGAGCAGATTTAGCTTTCATGCTGAATCCACCAAAATTATAAGCTTCTTGATTGTAAATAGCCACTCCATCATTAAGGCCAGCTTCAATATCAAAGTTAGCCTCATTACCTACGTAGCTTGCTTTGAGCTCAAAAGCTGTACGAATATTGGCTTGCGTAAGGCCCATTCTAAATAAGTCGGCACCTTTAACTGTAAGCTTGGTGTTTACTTTAGGAGACACCGAATCTAGCGCCAACTGTGTGAGCATGGTCATGTCTAAATTCTCATCTTTGAATGCCAGTTTTACATCACCTTCTCCGTTTTCTAATGCTCCAGAAATTTCAAGGTTAGAGAAGTCATAGCCGTTGTAGGTAAGCCTTTCAAAGCTGGTAGAAAGTTTTGCATCTAAATCGGAGAGTTCGGTACCACTTCCTTCTATTTTCATTGCAAAAGAGAGTGTATCGAGTTGATCGTTTTGAAGTAGTGTTCTGAGCTGAAGGTTTTCCGCTGATAAATCAGCTTTGAAGGCCAGAGGTTCAGACTGCGAAAAATCTCCGTTGACTGAGATATTACCTAGCGATGTGTTCAATCGGAGGTCGGCATTGGCAGAATTTAGGCTGGCCGTGGCATTGCCTTGTAACCTTAACTGTTTCGGCAATTCAAGCCCAAGGCTATCTTCTTCAATGAACTGAACTATGTCTTTTCTGGCGGAACGAATATCGATGTTTTGTAGTGAAGCTTTGAGCAAGTCGGTATCCGTTAGGTGCTGAATGCGGCCAACAAAATTAATGTCTGTAGAATCACCCCAAACCAAACTAAACTTGTCAATGCTTAGGTCGCTTACCTTTCCCGCAATAGCTAGTGAACCAATAAGCTCCTTGTTCGAAAGCTTTTGTAGGTACTCGTTTTTGGCCAATGCGGGGCTAAAAGCAGAAAACTCTGTTGGGTCTAACTTCAACCGATTAAGGTATAAGTCTAGATTGGCCAATTCTGGTGAGTTGATGAGCTGGTTGATTGAGGTATAGCCCAGTACAATGTTTCCTGAGAGGCTATTCTTAGGGGTGACGAAAGCTAGATCTTCAAGCAACAGCTCACTTTCATCGACTGATAAATCGAAGGCAAAGCTTTGAAGCATTAGGCCGCTTCGTTCTTTAAAAGCTAGGTTGTTGAGCTCAAAATTAGCTTCGTCTGGTTTTAACGAAATGTCTCCCGCTTTAAATATGAGCCCTTGGAGATCAATCCATTCTGGGTTGAAAACTCCTGACTCCAAATAAGTATTTGCCGTTTGCAGGGTTAGCACATTATTGGCTAATGAGATATTTTTCGCTTCCACATTCCAATCAGGCCATTCAAATGCTGTAGGTTGTGTTGATGTTGCAGTTGCTTGGGCCTCAGATTGGTCTGCTTGCGCAGCTGTTTGTCTATAAACTACCTTCGAGTTATTCAGCGTCAGTTCATCGAGCACAATCTTCTGAGTATTTAAATCGGCTAAAGGAAGCTCTAAGATCAATTCTTCAAGGTCTAGTTCAGCTTCGGTAAAGTCTGCAAGCGATTTATAATTCAGCCTCACATTTTCCAGATTTAACAGCCCAACTGCTAATTGAGGAAGCTGCATTGCTTCGTTACTTTCTTCTGTGGCTTGAGTAACCTGAGCTTTTTTGTTGAGCTCGTAATTTACTCGGGTATTGGAAATTGAAAGTTCATCCACCTCAAAGATGAATTTATCTAGGTCTAGGGTTTCTACCTCAAGTGCTAAACTCCCCAGTTTAAGTTTTGCCAGCATTCCCTGCGGTTCATCTGCATAAATCAGATCGAAATTGTTGAAATAAACATTTCCGATGTTGATTTCAGGAGCTGTAGTAGGTGTAGTGTCTGTGACTGTCGAATTTGCAGGACTGGCAAAAGCATCTATGAGGAACTGATAGTTAAAACTTTCGCTTGCTTCAGGTCTAATTACTCGTGCTTTCAGTCCGTTCCAATCTACTTTTTTAATGTTGATTTCATCTCCCTTAATGAGAGGAAGCAAGCCTACAGCAACCTCTAATGCCTGAGAATAAAGTAAGGTATCTTGATTTTGGTCTTCGAGATAAAGGCCTTTTAGGGATAGATTTCCAGAAAAGGTGAGGTAGAGTTTGTCTATATCTACGTTTGTTCCGGTTTTGTCTTCCACAAAACTCACCGCCTTGTCTACAATAATGCCTTGCCCCCACGGGCTACGAATAAAGAGCACTAAAAGTGCGAAGAACAGGAGTAAACCAATGATTACTCTGATCAGAATTCTTAAGGCGCGGTATTTAATCAGTTTCTTCAAATGGAGTTTCAACTAAAAAGTAACCTTGCGGATGAGACAACCGGCAAAAGTCTTAAAACTATCAAAGTGGTGCTTAGGTTTGAGCAAACGCAGTTTTTCATTCTAACGGCAAATTTCAGAGATAATGTGCGATTTTACTACAGAATAGCATGGGTAGCTTAGAAAAAACAAAAGCCCCGTCAAAACTGACGAGGCTTCTGTACCAGAGGCGGGACTTGAACCCGCACGACCCGAAGGTCACAAGATTTTAAGTCTTGCGTGTCTACCAATTCCACCACTCCGGCTGCAACTACTAGGTAGTTGTAAATTCTTGAATTGGTTTAAAACTAAAAAAGCGTGAAAACACGCTTTTTAGCTTCTGAGCGAGAGACGGGATTCGAACCCGCGACCCCGACCTTGGCAAGGTCGTGCTCTACCAGCTGAGCTACTCTCGCTTATATTTTCAACCCTTTATTTCGCTCTTATTGCGAATGGGAGTGCAAATTTAATGAAGGGGTTTGAATTTGCAACGGCTGATCGAAAAAAAATTACTTTTTTAATTTCCCTTTGATCTCATTCAGCTTCAAAAGTGCTTCTACAGGCGAAATAGTATTAATATCTAGCGACTCTAGAAGCTCTTTTATTTCTTTAAAAGTTGGATCGGCTTCGAAAAGAGTCATCTGATAATTGTTTTTAGGGATAGATTTCATCTTCTCGCTTTCATTGTTCCGAATCTTATCTTTCTCTAAGTGCTGCATTATTTCTGCTGCGCGAATGACCACCTGATTTGGCATTCCGGCCATTTGCGCCACATGAATACCAAAACTATGCTCACTTCCTCCCTTCTTTAGCTTCCGCATAAAAATGACTTTGTCGGCCACTTCCTTAACGGAAACGTTGTAGTTTTTAATTGCAGGAAAATCTTCTTCCAGCTGATTCAACTCATGATAATGCGTAGCAAAAAGGGTTTTAGGCTTGAACTTCTCATGATTGTGTAGGTACTCTACAATAGACCAAGCAATGGAAATACCATCGTAAGTACTGGTTCCACGACCAATCTCGTCCATCAAAACTAGCGACCTGTTCGATAGATTGTTAAGAATGCTGGCGGTTTCAGTCATTTCTACCATAAAGGTAGATTCGCCCTTAGACAGGTTGTCGCTTGCTCCAACCCTGGTGAAAACCTTATCAGTTATGCCCAAATTGGCTTTAGAGGCAGGTACATAGCTTCCCATTTGTGCCATTAGTACAATGAGAGCAGTCTGCCTAAGCAAGGCCGACTTACCGGCCATGTTTGGTCCTGTAATAATGAGTATTTGATGGTTGTGATCGTCTAGCGAAACATCATTAGGTACGTAAGATTCACCAACTGGCAATTGCTGTTCAATAACAGGGTGGCGACCTTCATGAATGTCTACTACCATTTTATCACTCATCTGAGGTCGGCAGTAATTATTTTGCTTAGCCACCAAAGCGAAAGAAATGAGGCAATCTACCATGGCAATGTATCTGGCGTTCTGCTGAATTTTAGATACGTAATCAGTAGAGTATGCCACTAACTCTTGAAAAAGCCTGTACTCAATTACCTTATACTGATCTTCTGCACCAATAATTTTCTCCTCGTATGTTTTGAGCTCTTCGGTAATGTAGCGTTCGGCATTCACTAAGGTTTGCTTGCGAATCCAGTTTTCAGGCACCTTGTCCTTATGCGTGTTGCTTACCTCTAGGTAATAGCCAAATACTTTGTTGTAGGCAATTTTAAGCGAAGTAATACCAGTGTTTTTGATTTCTCTTTGCTGAATCTGGATGAGGTAGTCTTTGCCGCTAAAGGCAATTCCTCTCAATTCATCTAGCTCCTCATCTACTCCTTCTTTTATAATGCCACCTTGGTTAGCGTGCATTGGAGCATCATCCTTAAGCTCAGTGTTAATCCTTTCAACCAGTTTTTCGCAAGTGTCTAATTGATCGGCTAGGTGGGCTAGTGCTTTTACATTGGTGTTGGCTAAATAGGCTTTTACGGGGCCAATGTTCTCTAAAGACCTTCTAAGCTGCAATAGCTCTTTAGGGTTTATTCGGCCAACGGCCACTTTAGAAATTAATCGCTCTAAATCATTTATCTGCTCTAAATGTTCTGCCACCTGGTCTCTTAACTCAGGGTTTTCATAAAAAGCATCTACAACAGATAGTCTGTCTTCAATTCTGTTCAGCTCTTTAAGTGGAAGCACCATCCAACGCTTCATTAGTCTAGAGCCCATTGGTGTAAGCGTATGGTCTAGCACCTCTATGAGCGGAACTCCTCCTTGGTGCTGTGGATGAATTAGCTCAAGGTTTCTGATGGTGAATTTATCTAGCCAAACATATTTATCTTCTTCCAGACGGCTAATTGTAGAAATATGGTCTAGCTCTTTGTGCTCAGTGTCTTCTAAATAATGGAGCACACCACCAGCCGCTACTATAGCCAACTTCATGTCTTCTACTCCAAAACCTTTAAGGGAAGAGGTAGAAAAATGGTTGGTCAACTTTTCATAGGCAAAATCATAGGCATACACCCAGTCGTCTATGTGGTAAGTATTGAAGTTGTCTCTAAAATGCTGTTCGAAAGCATTGCGCTGTGCTTTTGAGAAGATGAATTCTGAAGGGTTCAACCCCTGAATTAATTTGTCTATGTAATTAGGGCTCCCCTCTGCGGCTAAAAACTCCCCAGTAGAAAGGTCTAAAAAGGCTACTCCAACGGTATCTTTGCCAAAGAATAATGAGCAGAGATAGTTATTGCTCTTCTGCTCAAGCACATTATCATTATATGAAAGTCCAGGAGTTACCAATTCGGTTACGCCTCTCTTTACAATGCCTTTTACAGATTTTGGGTCTTCCAGCTGATCGCAAATGGCTACCCGATTGCCAGCCCTGACTAATTTGGGTAAGTAAGAATCTAAAGAATGGTGCGGAAAACCTGCGAGTTCTATATGGCTAGCAGCTCCATTGGCTCTTTTTGTAAGAACAATGTCTAAAACTTTACTCGCCTTAATGGCATCTTCTCCAAAGGTTTCATAGAAATCGCCTACTCTGAAAAGTAAGAGAGCGCCAGGGTACTTTGCCTTAATGGCATTGTACTGTTTCATCAATGGAGTTTCGCTGGGAGATTTAGCTTTTGCCATGAACCGAAAAATGAAAATTAAGTATTAGTCTGATCGTCAAAAATAGGAAAATCCCTTCGCCTTACGAATGATGTGGGCTTCAATTCTTACAACTCCTAAAGCTTGTTCGCCATGGCAGGTAATTGTTTTCAAAATGAAAGAGAAATTCTCTCAATGATAGAAAAATACAACTCTGCTTACTTGTAAAACATTGGTTTTCAGTTTTTTAATTCAATGGCACTAGTTTGGGATAAATAGTGGCACAACAATTTGAAAACTAAATTCCATAACAATGAAAAATTTAAAAACATTAATGGCAGCGCTAGTGGTAACCACTGGTCTGATTTTTACTAGCTGTGATGACAACGATAACGAAATGGACGGACAAGGATCTGTTCGTGTAGAAGCAACCGATGCAGCAGTAGATGCTCAGAATATTTCTGGAGTGTATCTATCTGTTGAAGAAGTACAAGTTATTGCCAATGGCGAAGTAAAAAACACTATTACTTTCGATCAGCCTGAAGAGTTTAACCTAATGGCTTACCAAAATGGTCAAACCAAATTATTAGGTGAAGCTACAGTAGACGCTGGTACTTATGACGAGATTAGATTGATGCTTACTAGTAATGCTCAGGCATGGGTAGAGTTCACTGACAACACCACTCAAGAAATAAAAGTACCTAGTGGTTCATCTTCTGGTTATAAAATCATGGGTGACTTTGAGGTGTTAGCTAACGGAATGTCTGAAGTAGTTCTTGACGTTGACTTGAGAAAAGCTCTTGTGAAGAAAGGTAATGGTGAATTTAACCTTAGACCAACTGCAAGACTTGTATCTAAAGCAGAAGCTGGATCTATTCAGGGTAATGTAGATATGAGTGACTATTCAGATGCAGATAAGGTAGTTGTTTATGCTTACCTAAAAGGAACATATGATGATTCTGAAGCAGGCGAACCAGCTGATGGAAGTTCAAGATTTGAAGGGTCTATCAACAGTGCAGTAGCTACTTCTACAGGTAACTTTACTTTGGCTTTCATGCCAGAAGGTGAGTATGAAATTGTAGTTGCAGAGTATGACGAAGAAACTTTAAGCAACGAAACTAACTTTGAAGCTGCTACAAAAGTACAAGTAGAAATTGGAGGAGAATTGATGTCTGTATTCAATGTAGAGGCAAGAACTACCTTGAATCTTTTGATCGATATCTTCTAATACCAAACATAAATTGAAAGCTCTGTCTTAAATGACAGAGCTTTTTTTAAGATCAAAATAACAATCGTACAGGTTTCACGGTTAATTTTGGTGTAAGTGTCAATTTTTTAAAGTAACCACTACCATCAATTTTAACCTCATGAATATTATTAACAGAAGGACACTCGCTTGGACGATTAATTTGGCTCTGCCCATAACCACTATTATTATCATGATCATGGGGTACAAAGCATACTCCAAACTAGATCAGATGGTAGATGAACTGGGCGAGAGCGCTCAGCCAAACTACAACCTCATTGTGCTCAATGAAGTGTCCTTCTACATAGATGAAATGGAGAAAGATATTGACACTTACAGAACAGACCCAAAGCCAGGACTTCTAAAGTCCTTCAACAATGCCCTAGACGAGAGTCTTTTCCTTATAGATTCTCTAAAGCAGAACATTGAAGATGAAAGAGTAAAGAATCTATATGATTCACTCTCATCATTGGTGAATCAATGGGCTAAAGTGCAAACCCAAATAGGAGCTATTAATTCAGATATTCTAGAGAGCACACTAGACGATCTGGCTGAAAAAATTGAAAGCATTCCTCAAACCATTGAAGAAGATACTATAGAAGAAGAACCTAAAAAGGGCTTTTTTGGAAAGTTGCTGAGCAGAAAGAAAAAGGATACTACGCAAGTGCCAAAAGAATCTAGCCGAATTCGTCAAGAAATACTTGACGAGCTTGTACAAGCTAGAACTGCAAGTGAGAAACAAGACAAAGAAATTAAAAGAAAACTCAGTAGCCTTAACGAGGAGGCCGCAGAGTTACAAGATGAAATAGTTTATTTAATAAATGAGTTACAGCTTATAGAGTTAGATAACGATAACCAGAAAGTTGCTAAGGCCGAGGTAATGGCTAAAGACACTAACCAAGAGATTGTAGTATTCTCCACACTTACAAGCTTGCTCTTGGTAATTACCATAATCACTCAAGTCAATTATTTAGCTAGAAATAAGAAATATCAAAACGCTTTAAGATCGGCTAAAAGGAATGCCGAAGATTTAGCTCATGCTAAAGAAAGATTTTTGGCCAATATGAGTCATGAAATAAGAACTCCTATGAACGCCATAGCTGGTTTCACTAATCAGCTGCTTAAATCAGACATGTCTCCAGAGCAAAAAGATCAACTAGAGGTGGTTAAGAATTCTTCTGACCACTTAATTCATTTACTCAACGACATTCTGGACCTATCTAAGCTTCAGGCCAATAAGGTTACTTTAGAGAAAGAAATCTTTGATGTTAAGTCTACACTTTTTGAGGTGATAAGAATATTTGAAGATAAAGCTTCTGCTAAAGGCATTAAGTTAAAAACCGAGTTTGAGTCTGTGCCTAAGTATGTAAATGGAGATCCGCACAGGCTACGTCAAATGATGACTAATCTTGTCTCTAATGCCATAAAATATACAGATGAAGGCTCTATTACACTGAGTGCATCGATTCACGAAAAATCTGGCAAAGACGTTACGCTCAGACTAGCAGTAAAAGATACGGGTCTAGGAATAGCTAAAGAGAAGCAAAAGAAGATTTTTGAAGAGTTTGAACAGGCTAACTCTTCTGACCAACGACAAGGTACTGGCTTAGGTTTAGCCATTACCAATATGCTGACTAACCTGCACAAAGGAACCATAGAAATGGAAAGTGAAGAAGGTGTGGGTACGGAAATTTCCCTTTACATCCCATATCAAATTGGTAAGCTAGACAAGACGGTAGATAACAATAAGCCTGAGGAGGAAATTAAACTATCGGACTTGAAAATCCTTATTGCAGATGACGAGCCTTTCAACCTAAAGCTTTTAGAAGCAGTTTTCAAACACCATGAAGTAGAGCTTATAAGTGCTAATGATGGTACTCAAGCACTTGAGGCACTAAAGAATGAGAAGTTCGATATTGCAATTCTCGATGTAAAAATGCCGGGCTACAGTGGATTTGAAATTGTAGAGAAAATCAGAAACAATGGTTCCGTCAACAAGAAGAGTCCTATGATGGCACTTACCGCAACTATTTCTAACTATGAAAGAGAGCTGAGTAAGACATCTGGATTCAACCACATAATGAGAAAGCCATTCGATGAGCAAGAATTCTTAGAAGTAATTGAAACATTGACCAATCCAGAAGGAAGAGATAAGTCTATTCTCAACGGCAACAAATCAAAAAAGGTAAATGCTGAAAACCTATATGATTTAAACACTTTGAAATCTATAGGAGACCAAGATTTTGTAAATGAAATGGTGAGTACGTTTAAAACGAGTGCTACAAAAAGCCTTAAGAACTTACGGAAGGCAACCGATTTAGAAATTAGAACTGGCATTAGAGAAGAGGCACATAAAATGCTTCCTCCTGCTAGGCACCTAAGCGCATACGTATTGGTAGAAGCTATAGAGAAGCTTCAATCTATGGCCGAAAAATCTTCTTTTGAAGATATTGACAGGCAAATAAATAAAGTAGAAGAAATCTACTCCTTAATAAAAGATGACCTAGACTCTAAGGTATAATTGACCACTGTAGAACCTTTAATTTTTCACGAACATGACCAGTAATTCTTACACCATATTCGTTGTCGATGATGACGATTGGTATAGAAAACTTTTAGTATATACCCTAGAGCTGAACCCCGATTTCAATGTTAAGGCCTTTGAAGACGGGGCTTCGTTGTTAGAGGGCATTAAGAAAGAAAAGCCTCAGGTGCTTACTTTAGATTATCGCTTGCCTGACACCAATGGCGAAGAATTACTCAAGAAAGTATTGAGTGTTTCGCCTAATACCAAGGTAATTGTAATTAGCGACCAAAGCGAAATTGAAACAGCAGTAAACCTGCTTAAAATTGGTGCTTTCGATTACATTACTAAAACCAAAGACATCAAAGAGCGCCTACACAATGTAATTAGACACATTCGTGAGCGATCTGATCTAGAAGATAGAATTGAGGAGCTTCAGACAGAGGTTCAGGAAAAGTACGACTTTCAAAACTCCATAATAGGACAAAGTGAGCCGTTAAAGCGAGTCTTCCACCTAATCAAGAAAGCCACTACCACCAATATATCCGTTATAATTAACGGAGAAACGGGTACTGGTAAAGAAGTGGTGGCCAAGGCTATTCATTATAACTCCAATAGAAAGGACAATGCTTTTGTGGCCGTAAATATGAGTGCCATACCCAAGGAGTTAGCAGAAAGCGAACTTTTTGGTCATGAGAAAGGAGCCTTTACAGGAGCTGCCAGTCGGCACATTGGTAAGTTTGAACAAGCCAAAGGCGGAACCCTATTCTTAGATGAAATGGGAGAAATGGATAAGACGCTTCAGGCCAAAATACTCCGTGCGCTTCAAGAGAAAGAAATAGTAAGAGTAGGTGGAAAAGAGAACATAAAGATAGATTGTAGAATTGTTGCCGCTACTCACCGAGACCTTTTAAGTGAGGTAAAAGAAGGAAACTTCAGAGAAGACCTTTACTTCCGTCTCTTTGGTCTTACTATTGAGCTTCCGCCACTGAGGGAGCGCGGCAAAGATATTTTACTTCTAGCTAAGCACTTTATAAGCTCATTCTGTAAGGAGAATGGCATGCCTGCGAAAAAACTCAGCTCAGAGGCTAGTAAAAAGCTCATGGGTTACGGCTATCCTGGAAATATTAGAGAGCTAAAATCGGTGGTAGAACTAGCTGTAGTGATGAGCGAAGGCGATACTATCACTGACAATGACATATCCTTTGGTACTAAAGACATTGTGGCCGAATTCTCTGGAGAAGAGATGACTTTGAAGGAATATAACCAGCGCATTGTAAAGCATTATCTTAAAACGTATGACGATGACATTAAGCTGGTAGCCCAAAAGCTAGACATAGGACAATCCACTATATATCGAATGCTCAAGGAGATGTAGAACGGTAAAAAACCTTATCAATCTGAAAAAAAGCCTCTCAAAAAAAGAGGCTTTTTTGGTTTTCAAGAATTTATTCTTCTGAAAACCAGTCATTTACATATTGTTTTCAAACTGGTTTCATTTTGGCATTTAAAGCCAATCAGAATCGAAAACCTTAGAAAATGAAAAAATCAGCAATAACAATACTTGGAATATTCGTCATGGTAGTTGCCCTGATGAGTACAGCAAACAAATTGCAAGCTAGCACCGGAACTCCAGTTAACGATACTACAGGAGTACATGACCCAATGCTTCAGGTGGCCAACAATTATGGCATCAATGCTTTGGGTATAAGAGCCATTGGTACCACAGGTATCACTTACAAGCACTTTAACGCTCGAGGAAACGCCTTCGAGGCCATTCTTGGGTTCGGATACAACTCTTTTAGCATTACTGGTTTGTCAGAAAAATATGCTTCACCATTCGATACAGACATTGTAGACATGTACTACGGGTTTGGTGGTCACGTGGTGTTTCAGTCAGACTCTAACTTAGGAGTAGATAGAAACCGCTTTGACAATGACGATGATGAGTTTGGTGTGGGTGTAGACTTCATTCTTGGATTAGAAATGATGATTCCTGATACGCCTCTGGCTTTAAGCTTAGATATAAAACCATTCTTCGAAGTAGCAACAACAGGTAACGCATACTTTGGTATAGACCCTGGCTTCGGAGTAAAAGTATTCTTTTAGAAAAGACACTCTATAAATCATAAATCATGAAAAAGAGAACTTTAAACCGAATAAAACTGCCGGTAGCGCTGATGCTTGGAGCAACAGTTGTGCTAAGCAGTTGTAATCAGAAAGACGAACAGAAGATTGCAGAACAATCTGATGAAATAGAAAGAATTGAGCAGGCACTTGCCGAAAGAGATTCTACCTATAACAAATTAATTGCCATGCTCAACCAAGCAGAAAGCCAAGTGGCCGAAATTGCTGAGAGAGAGAACTTAGCAATCAATGCAACTAGCGAAGGTAACAAGAGCGAAGACCAGTTAGTTACTGAGCTTAAACTAATCGATGAACTAGTAAAGGAGTCTAACCTTTCTATTCAAAGATTGAAAGCCGAAGTGAAAGAGAGCAATATTGAAATCAGTGCGTTTAAAACACGCATAGATCAGCTTTCTGCTGCTTTAGATGAGCAGAGAAAAACCATTACTTCTCTGAAGGCAGAGTTAGCCGATAAAAATCAGGAACTACAAGTTTTTGCAGTAAAGTACGATTCAATCAAAATTGAAACTGTAAGTCAAAAACAACTTATTACAGAGAAAGAACAGGAAATTGACTTACTCACTGATTACAACAATAACCTTAACAAGGTGCACTATGCTGTTGGCAGCTACAGAGACCTTAAAGAGCAAGGTTTGGTAGATAAAGAAGGTGGTTTCTTGTGGATTGGTAGAACCATTGATTTAAAAGCTTCCGCTCAGGCAGAGAACTTTATAGAAACCGATATTAGAGAGTTTTCTGAGCTAAAAATTGAGGCAGACAGATTTGAGTTGGTTACCGAACACCCTGCAGAATCTTATACCGTAATTCAAGATGAGCTAGACCCTGAGGTAAAATACATCAAGGTGCTAGACGCGAAAAAATTCTGGGAACTTTCAAATTATCTCGTGGTCACTACCAAGGGATAATCCTAAACATAAATCGGTGTGGTCCGCCTTCGGGCGAGCCATACCACCAATCAATAACTAAACCTTATAATCATGAAGAAGAGAATAATTCTATTAGTGTTGCCAATGCTTATGCTAGCCGTTGGTACAGCTCAAGCACAAGGAGGACTCATCATTGGTGCTAACATGTCTAACCTCTACATTGATAATGTAGACGATGAAAATTCGAAAATTGGAATTAACGTAGGGCTCTATAACCGATGGGGTGCCGAAGAAGGAATTGGCTTAAGAACTGAGCTTCTTTACAGCCAAAAAGGTGCTGCAGCTCAATACAATAACTTTTTACAAGGCAGCGGTAAATACAGATTCAACCTTAATTACTTGAAAGTACCTGCCATGCTTTCTTTAAAAGCAGGTCCGTTAGATATTCACGCTGGTCCATACATTGGCATCTTGTTAGGCGCTAACGTTAAAGATGTAGACAGCGATGGTAACATCAACCAGATTTCAGAACTAGATAGAGACGACTTCAATACAATAGATTATGGTGCTGCAGTAGGCCTAGGGTTAGGCTTTTCAGGAGGGCACATTTCACTAAGATATAACTATGGTATGCGAGAGATTGGTAAAGACGGATCCTTTGCCGGTCAGGCTACCGAAGACGCCAAAAACTCAGCGCTAACCTTGAGTTTAGGTTTAGGTTTGAACTAGACGAAAAGTGGCCTCAACGCCACTTTTTTTATGCTTTTTCTTCAAAATCGGACAATAATAACTAAGTATTTCGTTATAAAGGTGTCGAAGGTCGAACCACAATCACCAACCAACCAATAACCAGAGTTTCATCACTTTTTCCGCAAGGGAATAGAGTCGAATTTTTTAACAACCCATAAACGTAAGTAAGATGAAACAATCAATGAAAGTAGGCATGGTATTGCTAGTTGCATTAACCGTTGCCATGTGGTTCGGAATATCTTCCGTATCCAAGAAGAAAGAAGTGCTCACAAGCCAGTACAATGAACTGGAAACGCAAATGTTTGAGAAAGAATCGGCATTTGAAGACATGCTGACACTCTACGATAAAGTAGAAGGCCAGATAAGCGATATCCTTGAAAAAGAAAACCTCATTCAACACCAAGGCAACGACCGAATTGACCGAAGAAACAATGAGAAAATTTTTAAGGAGATCAGTATGATAGATGATTTAATTTTTCGCAGTAAGCAAGATTTGAGGCAGTTGGAAGATGAAGCGAAAAGTGCCAATCTGAAGCTTGGCGTATTCGAAAAGAGAATCAATGGCCTACAGGCCGAATTGAATGAGAGAGCAACAGTTATCACTACGCTGAAAGCAGAGTTAAGTAAGAAAGACGAAACGCTAGCCTTGATGATTAGCCAGCAAGACTCGTTAAATCAGACCATTAATGCACAACTGACAGATTTGGAAGAAAAGGCCTTAAAGGTTCAGCAGCTTACCGCTCAAAACAGCGAGTTGAACAAGAGCTTTCTGGCAATCGGAACTTTTGAAGACTTGCAGTCTAAAGGAGTAGTAGCTAAAGAAGGTGGCTTTCTCGGAATCTTCGGCAAAAGGGTGGCTTTACAAGAAGAAGCAGATGAGAAATCATTTATGACGGTAGATCGCAGAAATGTTCAGAAGCTAAGAATTGAAGCCGCTTCATTAAGCTTAGTGAGCAGCCATCCACTGGGATCTTATCAGATTTTACCTGGTGATAGTGAAGCAGAACAAGTACTAGAGATTACAGATCCAGAATCTTTCTGGAAGGTATCTAAATACTTAGTAATCTCTAAAAAGATATGAGTTGTTGATTGGTGTTGAGGAGTCCCGAAGCCTTTTCGGGACGGAAGCCCGGCTGGAGAGTCGGGCTTCTTTTTTTACCTATTTCTAAGCCTAGTAACCTTGCAAATTTGGAATTGTATTCCGAATTTGCAAGGATGGTTTTGAGATCTGAACTTCAGAATGTAAAGGAACTGCTCTCCATTTTCCCCGCAGTAGCCATTCTTGGTCCTCGGCAAGTAGGGAAGACTACTTTGGCTTTTGAAATAACAAAGGAATATGATTCCATCTATTTGGATCTAGAATCACCCAGAGACATCGCCAAGCTTTCGGAACCAGAAGACTACCTTTCCAGACATTCCGATAAACTGGTTATACTAGATGAAATTCATCGAATTCCTGGCTTATTCAGTATTCTGAGAGGTCTAATCGATGAGAATCGTAGGAAAGGGAATAAATCTGGATCTTATCTTTTACTTGGGTCTGCTTCATTAGATCTCTTGAAACAAAGCGGAGAGAGCTTAGCTGGAAGAATTGGATATACCAATTTAAATCCTCTAAGTTTTACTGAGATAAAAGCTACTGACTTGGAAAAACTCTGGTTGAGAGGAGGATTCCCTGATAGCTTTTTAGCCAGTAGCGATAGCGTTAGTTTCAAATGGAGAGAAAACTTTATCAGAACTTACATTGAAAGGGATATTCCCCTTCTTGGAGCAAGAATTTCTTCTGAAACGCTTAGGCGATTTTGGACAATGCTGGCTCACGAGCAAAGCGGAATTGTGAATGCATCGAAACTTGCTCGGTCCTTAGGAGTTGACTCAAAAACGATAGCCAATTATATAGACCTGCTTGTAGAGCTATTACTTGTTCGAAGGTTGCCTCCTTGGCATAAAAATGAAGGTAAAAGGCTCGTTAAAAGCGCTAAAGTGTACATCAGGGACTCGGGGCTTATGCATACATTATTGCAAATCAAAAACATGGAGATGCTTCTCAGTAATCCCATTCTTGGCGCAAGTTGGGAAGGATTTGTGATTGAGAATTTAATCGAATCATTACCCGATAATGCCAGGTATTATTTCTATAGAGCTGCAGGCGGTGCGGAAATAGATTTTGTAATTGAATTCAATCCAAGCAAAGTCTGGGCAATAGAAGTAAAAAGGAGTTTGACTCCTAAAGTTGAAAAGGGCTTTTACTCTGGTGCCGAAGATGTAAAAGCAGAGCGGAAACTCATTATATACCCTGGAAACGACAATTATAAAATTACTAACGATATAGAAGTAGTGTCTTTAGGACATGCTTGTAATATTCTTAAGACCAACTAAAATGCGAAAAATTAGTAACGAAGAGCTTAACCGTCCAGACCTTGAAACCTTCAAGGAGCAAGAGAAAAACCCAATCATTCTGGTACTAGATAATTTAAGAAGCATGCACAATGTGGGCTCAGCCTTTCGCACAGCAGATGCGTTTGCAGTAGAAGCAGTTTACCTCTGCGGAATTACTGCCCAGCCTCCGCATCGCGAAATTCATAAAACAGCCCTAGGTGCCACAGATTCAGTTGAATGGAAATACTTTGAGAGCACTGCTAAGGCCTGTTCAGCATTGAAGGAAGCAGGCTATAAAATTGCGGCAGTAGAACAAGCAGATAAAAGCACCTCCTTAGAGACTTTTCAACCTAAAGCCGATGAAAAACTAGCTCTAGTATTCGGTAATGAAGTTTTTGGGGTTGAAGAAAATGTAGTGCAATCAGCCGATTTGTGCCTGGAAATCCCACAATTTGGCACCAAACATTCCATCAACGTAAGCGTTAGTATGGGTGTAGTTTTATGGGATATTTTAAGCAAGTTGAAATTTGATTCAAAAGCTTAGATTGATCGTCACTCCAGAATTTTATTCCCATTTTTAAGAAGGAATAATAAGGTCAGAAAACTCTCTAACAATAATTTAGAAAATGAAAGACATCAACAATAAAGGCAGGGTTAACAGGTTTAAGTATTTGCTCTATTTCTATGGAGTATTTGTAGTGTTTATGTTCGTCTACAAATTCATTATTGCTCCTGATTTACCTAACCTGATTCTGCTTGCTGCATTTGCTCCGCTTTTTGGGTTTATGTCTTCTTTTGTGAATTGGCCTTTATATGTTCATGCTGCCGAAGCCGATGGCGGTATGGTGATTAATACCCAAAAGCTTTTCTCTAAGAAGCAGAAATCACTGCTTATTACTAAATACAACTTCGACAGCTACTTCGAAACAGACCATCTGCATATTGGTCTCAACGTACTCGATGAAAACGATAAGCTGAAAAAGCACAAAATCAAAGTTAGCTGGATGCGCTTAAAAGACCTTCGCGCTTTAGAAGACAAGCTGAAGGAGATTAATCCGTATGCCCCGATGAAGTAGTAGGCTTATTTGGTAGTGGGTATTGCGAAGTAACACCGAGCTTCATTGATAAGTCATTTCGAAGGAGGTAAGACTGAGAAATCTTCTACATAGATAAGATTTCTCCCTATAGTCGAAATGACTTACTAAAGCCTCTTCTCCCCACAAGCATTGTCTCAATACTCAATACCTAGATCACAATTCTATTATTACTCTCCAAAAAGCTCCATCCATGCAGCATTAACTGCTCTGGTTTGCCCACCTTTCCACTGTGGTGCACCAGGGATTTCTGTAGCCTCTGCCAACTGTTCTTTAGTTTTACCAGCTGCCTGACCTTTCTTCACAAACTCCATCACCTTACCTAAGTAATTTTGGAAAGCTAGAAGGTCTTCTCTGTTGCCTTTTACTTCATATCCGTCTCCCGCATGGCCAAAGACAAAGAGCGTATTTGTATCGAAAGTATTGTAAGCTTTTTCTAGCACCACTTGCCAGTTGGTAATATTCGCTCCAGCAGATTTATCTATATAAGGTACTCTTCTGTTGAAGAGCAGATCGCCAGTATGCACAATGTTAGCATTCTCAAAATGCACGAAAGAATCACCATCTGTATGCCCAGGTCCAAAGTAATGAAGCGCTACTCGTTCACCACCAACCTTTTCCTTGATCATTCCATTGCTATAGGTGGTATCTGGTAAAAGCTGATTATCCAAAGAACCTTGCCCTTCAGCAGAACGCTTCTGATTTTTCAGCGAATTTTCATGAGCCATCACCTTATTCACCAAGCCTTTAAAAGCGATATTTCCAGCAGTATGGTCTCCATGGTGATGTGTATTAACCAGTAGGTCAATTTTTCTGTCCGACTTTTTCTGAATTTCTTCAATGAGATGATTGGCCTGAGCAGGAAACTGCGAGTCTACCACCACAATACCCTCTTTGGTAATCATGTAGGCTATGGTTCCACCGCGTTCAGTGAATATGCCCACATTGTTGCGAAGCATCTCCATTTGGTAGTCATTCTGAAAAAGTAGCTTTAAAAGAGGGTTCGAAATACTCAATCCGGCAGAGACTACCATTGAGTTCTGAATAAATTGACGTCTGTTTAGCATAAGGCTGGGCTTTCTTGAATTTAATTCTATATAAACATAGAACTAAACCACTTATGTAATTGAAAGTTTAGATTTCTCGCATTAAGGCGGTTTTTGGTATTTTCAACGCCTAAATCTCAATCAATGAAGAAAGTAATAGTACTATTTCTACTGACATTTTCACTTTATGTGCAAGGTCAGCAATGGCCGACCGAATTGCTGACACATCCGGAAAAAACAGGATTCCGAGAAACTTCCACTTATAAACAAGTAATGGGGGTGGTAAATGCAGCAATTAAAGATAGTCCATACGCACATTTAACCTCAATGGGGCAGTCAAAAGAGGGTAAAGAAATTCCAGTGGTGGTAATGGCGAATCCTAAGGTTACGAGCCCAGAGGAAGCTAAGGCTTCTGGGAAGCCAGTTATTTATGTGCAAGGCAATATTCACTCAGGAGAAGTAGAAGGCAAAGAGTCTTTACAGATACTTTTGAGAGAGATTTTGAAAGGGGATAAGACAAACCTATTAGATAATCAGATTCTATTGTTTGTACCAATTTACAACACTGATAGTAATGATAGACTGGAGCAAGGTAGAAGACCTTCTCAGGAAGATAGCCCAATAAAAGTTGGAATGAGACCCAATAGCCAAGGTTGGGATTTGAACAGAGATGGTATTAAGGCTGAAGCCCTAGAAACTAAAGCTCTTTTTCAAAACGTAATTGTGCCTTGGGACCCAACTCTTTTCGTAGACCTTCACACAACAAACGGTGTATGGCATGGCTATTCACTAACTTGGGCTCCTAGCTACCACACTGCAGGAGAGAAAGCACCATTCGATTATACTTGGGATAAGATTTTACCTACAGTTACTGACAATGTACTAGAAGAAGATGGCATTCACCTAGGGCCTTATGGCTACTTCTATGAAAGAAGAGAAGGTTGGCCAATTAAGTCTATTTATACTTACAATCACCACCCGAGGTACTTAGTAAACCAATTCGGTTTAAGAAACAGAATGGCGATTTTAAGTGAGGCTTTCGCCCATGAGAGATTGTATCAACGCATGGCAAGTACTTATGCCTTCGTTCGCGAAATCTTAGAATACACCAATGAAAATGGTCAAGAAATGATGGCTGTAAACCAAAAAGCCGAAGCAGACGCTATTAATTTGGTAAAAGAGCAAGCCGGAAAAATTCAGAAAGGAGTAAGGTTTGAAATGGTGCCAATGCCAGACCCTATTGAAAAGTATAGAGCCTATAACTATCTAAAAACAGTAAATGAGAACGGACAAGAAAGATATTTAAGGTCGAGAGAAATAGTGGAGTTAGAAAATGTGACTAACTACAGTGCTTTTAACCCTACTGTTAAGGCCACTTTGCCTAGAGGCTATGTTATTCCTCAAGAAATGGCTCATATTGCTGAACACCTTCAACTGCTAGGTGCAAAAGTGGACACTCTATCTAAAAACGCTAGAGCTAATGGAGAAGTTTTTACCGCAACCAAGTTAGAAAAGGGGCAGCGACCGTTTGAAGGGCATAATATGGCCACTATAGATGGAGAATTCTCTTCAGCATCTAACAAAAGATTTAAAAAGGGCGACTTCTATATAGATTTAGCTCAACCTTTAGCCAACCTGATTTTCTACATGTTAGAGCCACAGTCAGATGATGGTTTAGTTACCTGGAATTTCTTCGATACTTATTTTGAGGAGAATAAGATTGATGAAAAGCCAGTTGAATACCCAATTTTCAAATATTTTGAACTCAACTAACAATGAAGAACTCTAAATGGAAAATTTGGCTTGGCCTGGTTCTAATAACCGCCAATGCCTGCGCACAGAAAACTGATCTAGAAAAAACCGAAGCTACGGTAGACCAGCAGACAATTAAAGATCACATTTATTACTTGGCTTCAGACGACTTAAAAGGTAGAAATACTGGCTCTGAAGAAATACAGGTTGCAGCTAATTACTTAGCTAATCAATTAGAGTCTTATGGTGCTCAGAAAGTACCGGGCTTAGAGGGTTACTTTCAGCCGGTACCACTGAGAATAAAGACACCAGCTTCGGCTGGGAGCTTAGAATACAGCGGAAAATCATTCGATCTAAATGAAGACTTTATTGTATTGGATGGTAGCTCTGGAGACTTTGAGGGCGAAATAGTTTACCTCAACTACGCTTCAGAGGCAGACTTTGAAAATGCCGAAGTACAGGGTAAAATCATTTTTGCCAAAGCAGGCGATGGAGAAACCACCGACAGAAGATCCATCTTAGATCTAAGCCGTGAGAAAAATGAGCGAGCAAGAGCAAAAGGGGCTGCTGGATTAGTAGAGTTTTACAGCTCTCCTAGCATTCCATGGGGGCAGTTGGCTAGAAGCTTTAACAGAGCAAATATTAGCATAGACTCTTTTGAAGATAAAGGAGAGTTGATTCCACACCTTTGGTTGAAAGATATGGATAATGCCAATCAGCGTTTTATGATGACACGAAGTATCAAAAGGGCTAGTATCAACATTGAAGGCATGGTAAATGAAATCTCTAAAGACAAGAACGTGGTGGCTATGGTAGAGGGCACCGACCCTGAGTTGAAAGACGAGTTCATTATGTTCTCTGCCCACTACGACCATATTGGAGTTGGAGCACCAAATGCTGAAGGAGACTCTATCTATAACGGAACTAGAGACAATGCCATTGGAACAGTTACTGTACTTTCTGCCGCTGAAAATATTGCAAAATACCCAATGAGAAGGAGTGCTTTGTTTGTAATGTTTACCGCTGAGGAAAAAGGACTATTAGGCAGTAGATATTTGGCTGAAAACCCAGTGATTCCGAATAACGAAATTGTTTTCTGCTGGAACAGTGACAATGGTGGTTACAACGACACTACTATTTCTACCATTATAGGTTTAGAAAGAACTACCGCTTCTCAATACATTAAAGATGCTAATGTGGCTTTCGGGCTTACGGCTATTGATGATCCGGCCGGAGAGCAAGGTCTTTTTGATAGATCGGACAATGTGAGTTTTGCCAGAAAAGGTATTCCTGCGCCAACTTATAGTCTGGGTTTCCGTGCGTTCGATGCCGAAATTATGAAGTACTACCACCAGCAATCGGACAACCCAAACACAGTTGACTATGAGTATCTGGAAAAATTCTTCAAGAGTTATGTCTATGCTTCTCGAATGATTGGTAATGCCGATGAAACTCCTTTCTGGGTAGAAGGCGATAAGTACTATGAAACAGGAGTTGAGCTCTACAGAAAAGACAACTAATGTTGAATCGTGAATTTTAAATGGAGGCTGTCTAAAAAGCTTACTGTCATTCCCGACTCCGTCCCGATATATCGGGAGGGAATCTCCCTAAACTGGCATCATAGGCCGGAAGAGATTCCCAGTCAAGCTGGGAATGACGAAAATAGGAGCTTTTTTGATGTGCAATATTTTTTGATTCGTCCGACCACTTGGAGTGGTCGGACGAATACACACTACTTTATGCCCTGAGAAATAATAGTGATCAACCAGAGCTTTTAGTAGAATGTGTTACTGAATTCCAAAGCTGTAATCAGACGTGTATTTCGGTTAAAGTAAATCTGAAACGTACTGCTTACTGGAGAGAAATGAAATAGCATTCGATGTTGGTTATCCATATCTCTCAACTCAGGAGCTTTTAAGAGGTCAGGTAGAGAATCAATTGATTGTCCTACCTTTATCTTCTGTTCTTTTAATTTAAGTGTGTAGACAGGAGAGTTGAATAATATTTTCGTGTATTCGTAATGTCCCTTTTCAAAATCTGTGCTATGTCGATATGTCAATTCAAGACCCTTGAAGTGAACTTCAAACCCATAGCCGTGATCAGCACTAAATGGCTCTCTTTTTAGAAAGGTAGGCTTACCCAGAAACTCAAGGTTGTTCATCAAGGAGTCAGTCTGATACAATGATTTGAAACTGTCTATTCCAACAATAGAAAAGTCTGTGATAGCCTTCCAACCTAAGTCCATACTCTCAGTTTTCTGAGCGAAAGATTTAGAAGAAATGAAGAAAGTCAGTATGATCAGAAGGTTGTTTAAGGTTTTCATTGTGTTTATTGTTCAATATGAATAACTCTTAATTCTCCTTCCTCTTTTCAAGCTTCTCCTTTAAGAATTTATATCTGTACCAACCGAAAGCTACTCCTGCAGGAATGGCGATGATTAAGTTGATGATGTTTTTCTCTGGTTCCATCGGTTTGGTATCATCAAATAATGGAATGCCAATGTAGATGATCAGCCAGATGACGATCATGAAAATGATTCCCTTAATTGCCCAGTTGTATTTAGCCATTATTTACTATTTCATGTATTAATCTCAGTCCGTCTAAAGTCAAGTGTCTTTTAACTTCATCGAATCTTTTGTGTAGCGGATGCAGCACAGAAGAAAGTCCTCCAGTGGCAACCACTTTGGTTTTCTTGCCTAGTTCAGCATGAATTTTATCCAACATACCTTCTACCATACTTACATAGCCCCAAAGCACACCTGATTGAATAGCGTGAATGGTGTCTGCACCCAGAACTGATTCTGGCAGTTCCAAAGGCACTTCTGGTAATTGTGCAGTATTTCCAACCAAAGCCTTAATAGCAGTGCGCAGACCTGGCGCAATATTCACACCTTGAATCAATCCATCTTCACCAACAATGGTAAAAGTTAGTGCGGTACCAAAGTCTACAATGATAATATCTTCCTTGTATAGAGAATATCCTGCCACTGCATTGGAAACTAAATCTGTTCCAATTTGATACGGCCTCTTGGTGCGAACTGGCAACTTATCATAGATTTTCGGCCCTATAAACAAGGGTTCCTTATTTATCAGTGGTCTGGAAAAGTCAGACAGAATATCGTTGAGTTGAGGAACCACAGAAGAAATCACTATGCCATCCACATCTTCGAGCTTCAAGTTGGCTTCTAAGAAGTTCAACCTTAGGAACATCTCATACTCAACCTTGTCTTTAACAGGCAAAGTATTGAACCTCCACTCATGAATCCATTCTCCATCTTTGTACACCCCAAAGACAATGTTAGTATTTCCGGCATCTATGGCTAAAAGCATATGGCGAGTTTAATGCATAAAGTTCAAAGTTTAATAGAGCACACCATAAACTTTGAACAATGAATCTGGAACATAAAACTAGTTTAAGAACTTAGGCGGATGCTGCTCATCGAAATCTGTGGCCTCCTGATAAGTTCTAGCTACGCTTAAAATGGTGGCTTCATCGAATAAGTTTCCGATAAATGAAATACTGGTTGGACTTCCCTGATTATTGTAGCCATTCTTTAACACCACACACGGATGGCCAGTCAGGTTAGTAGTGAGCAACTGCGAGCCACCAAAGCTCGGAGTAACAATCACATCATATTCTTTCATCAGAGCATTGACCTTCTCAACAAGTTCATAGCGTGCTCTATTGGCATTAATGTAGTCTACTGCAGAGGTAAATCTGGCCGCTCGGAACAGGTTAGGCCAAGCTCCTGCATTTTGTCTAACGAGCAAAGTATCTTGATCGGAGCGAGTAAGCGCATCAAAAGCCGCAGAAGCTTCTGCAGTTAAAATGGCCTGCATAGCTCCAAAAGGCATATCTGAAACCCACTCTACAGGCTCCAGTGTAGCACCTAGGCTTTTCAGTACTTCTAAAGAAATAGAGTCATTGATTTTTTGCGAACCTCTTCCGCCATCGAAATAGTCTTTCAAATAACCGATTTTCAACTTCGACAAATCGGCTTTTCCCGTATAGTTGAAAGGGTGGTTTTGAACCGTCAAGTCTTTGTTGTCTTCACCTCTAATGGCATCGAGCACCAAGGCACAGTCTAGCGCAGAGCGTGTCATTGGGCCAATTTTATCCATTGTCCAGCTTAAAGCCATTGCACCTGCTCGGCTTACTCTTCCGAAAGTAGGTCTAAGTCCTGTCACTCCATTTCTGGTGGAAGGAGAAACAATGGACCCTAACGTTTCAGTACCCAAAGCAAAAGGCACTAAACCTGCTGCGGTGGAAGACCCTGAACCAGCACTCGATCCGCTTGAACCCTGCTCCAAGTTCCAAGGGTTTTTGGTGGTTCCGCCATACCAAACATCACCCATAGCCAATGCTCCTAAAGTAAGTTTTGCAACCAAAACCGCTCCGGCCTCATCTAACTTCTTCACCACAGTAGCCAATTCATTACCCCTGTTTTGGTCTTTATAAGGACCAGCTCCCCAGGTGGTTTTGTAATCTGGCACGGAAAATAAATCTTTCGCTCCATAAGGAATGCCGTGTAATGGCCCTAAGTAGGTTCCATTCTTCAATAGGTCATCGGCCTTTCTAGCTTGAGCCATTGCTCGCTCTTCAGTAATAGTGATTACAGACTCAAGCTCACTACCATACTGCTTCAATCTTTCAATGAAAAACTGAGTCAATTCTACCGAAGTGATTTTCCTTTCCCTAATTAAAACGGATAGTTCAGCAACCGTATAGAAGGCCAAATCATTTCTGTTGGCTGGCATTTCTACTTTAGTTGGAAGCTCCCACTGCTGCGACTTCTGACTCTCAGCAATGGGCTTTCCAGTATGCTGAGGCCTGAAAGTAAATGCTGGAGGAATGCTATTATCGATTTCGTAATTATGAAGCTCTTTCATTCCCGAAAGGGTCTGATTAACATTTCGGAGAAGCATATCTACCTCATTCTGGTCGAAGTTTAGATCAAGTATTTTCTGAGCCGCTTGCACATCTTCAGCAACAACTTGACTGTCTTGTACTAGTTTCGCGCCAGCAAGAAAACCAACACCCATTACAACTAGGGTAAAAAAGGCCTTGGAGTTAGATAGAAAAGCCAGTCTATTCTTCATCTTGGTTAAGGTTATAGTTTATTTTGTAGTTGTTAAGTTCTTTCAACAATAAGAATTCACATAAGTTATATAATCGATGGAGACACCGCAAAGTTTATTTCCTCAATGGATGAGAGGATTCCTTCTGGCCGCAACAGCCTACAATATATTATGGGGCGTTTTCATTGGCTGGTTTCCAGAAACCTTTTTTCAATGGGTTGCCGAAACAGAAGCTCAAGCACCAAGCCTAATTATATGGCAGGGAAGAGGCGTGTTACTCATGGCTGCTATCTACTTAATGTGTGCTATTCACCCAGGTAAGCTTTGGTTTCTGATTCTCTTTGGTGCTTTTACTAAAGTGGCTGGCGCTGCTTGGTTTTACTTTTCTATTCTGGAGACAAACGTTGGTAAGCGTGGTATTTTCCATCTTTTAATGAACGACCTCATTTGGGTTCCCATGCTATTATGGATTGCCTACAGGGGGTACAAGTATAAAAAACTGAAAGGATGAAAGAACATTATACGAGACTGTTTGAATATAATTTATGGGCGAATAAGGAGTTTTCGGAAGCTGTACGTGTGAACCCATTCGAGAATCAGCAAATACTGAAACTCATTTCCCATATAGCTAATGCACAGGTTATTTGGCTCAGCAGATTAAAGAAGGAAGAACCTTCTGTAGGTGTTTGGGACGAACACGAAGTTCATGAAGCACTAGATATGCTAGAAAGCTCTAGCCAAGACTGGTTGGATTATATTTATTCTGAAGAATTGGAAGAAAACGTGAGCTATAAAAACTCTAAGGGAGAAGAGTTTGAAAACATGGTTTCTGACATTCTCACTCACGTAGTGAACCACGGAACGCATACTCGAGGCCAAATTGCTTACTTACTCAGGGAAGAGGATATTGACCCGCCAGCCTCAGATTTTATCTTTTTTGTTAGATGAAGTTCAAAAATATTGCTTCTGCTGGTCACAATTTTTGTCATAGCTTTTTAAGCCTGATGAACTATAATAGCGATCAGGACACACACATTATTGATACAGTTATGAAAGTCAGAGGCAAGGGATATGTTATTGAAATAGATTTCCTCAGCGGTGAAGTTCAACCAGACGTTCTTAACTCAATTGCATTCCAAAGAAATCTAGGCTTCTATCTAAAATCCTTACCTGAGAGCTTTGAAAGTCAACATATCAATCTTGAAATGCTTAGTGAGTTCAAGTTGATTTGGCCTTTGAATGAGAAGCTCCCATTATATCATATTCAAGATTCTAGGGGTAAAGAGTATTCTGGATCAGTAAAAACTCACGGTAATTAAATTTAAAAGAATATAAACTTCTTTCTCTTGTAGAGCGGAGTTCTTTTGGTTCTCACCAATGCTGAACCTGTTTTAGAGCTGCCAAAGCAGTATGGCTTTCTGGCGTTAGCTTTAAGCTGGTTCAAGTTAATGCTAAAGAAGAACCCAAGAGATTCTTTTTCGGACGCGAACAGAGTGCCTAAAGTATGAGTGCCCAAGGTCAAAGGGCCGTATCTGGCAGCTAACCCTACCTCCGTGTCTCCTTCAAAATTATAGAAAACAGGTAAATAAAGTCCGTAAAGACCAGTTTCATACCGTGGTGCAATGGTGACACTGTTGGCGTAGCTAACTCGGTAGTCTGCGGGTAAAGCCCAGCTTAAATCGGCAACTGTGGCAACATTTAGAAACAGGTTATTGCCAAAGTTGTAGTCGTAATTTAACCTTAGAGCTGTGGGTAGGCTTACACTGTATTCGCCCCGTACATCATTCAATTGCAGGAAAGTATTTAAGGAATCTCTAAACTCTCTGAAGCTATTAATGCTGTTTAGCACAGATTCAAAGTTTAACGAATTGGCACTCGGATCTAAGCCCGATGCCATAAAAGCAGCACTGCCATGTTCAAAGTTAAACTTACCAATATCTGTTATAGAGGCACTCACCCTAAACTCATAGGTAATGTCTTTGTTGAGACTTGTTTGCGCTGAAGTTTTTGGATCTGGTCGGTAAGCGACTCTTTCGTAAACTACTCCAATGTCGGCTCCTCCAAAGGTTAGCCCTGTGCCTTTTGGAGGAACTCTCATCTGCTCATTTCCATCAAATTGCTCGTAATCATTGAGGTTAGATGAATAGCCAGCCGAAAAATCAAACCTATCTAAATTCAAGAGGCCATTTCCATCAATAGAGTAATCAGCATCGGCCAAATCTAGCCACAGGTGTGCTGTTGGGTTAGCAGCCTTTATTGTGAGCCCCATTTTCCAACGGTTATAACCATCGTCTTTTAATATGCCGCCATAGGTGAATGCTACTTCTTGCCAAGCCATTGATGACAACTTCATAGACTCATTGAAGTAAGATTGATTTAAAAACTGAGGTGCATTGAATCGGTTGAGTTGATAAATGAAGTTAGGGGTTATGTCAGTGCCATTCGCTAACGTCCTAAAGTTGTATTGAATGGCAATACCTCGGTTTCTAGAAAGTGAAAGCAGAGCAGAAAGCCCTCCTAAAGATGCATTTGCTATAGCAAACCTGTCTTGAAAACCCTCTTGACGAATAAAGCCGCTTCCGCCCTCGTCATTCTTGGCTATTACCGCTATGTCATTAGTCAAATAGAAATTTCCGTTTACTAAACTGAAGTCGAATTTATAGGGTGAATTAGCAACCCTTGCAGGCTGGCTTCTGACTCCAATTACGCCCGAGAAATCGGAATTTATAAAGCCATTGAACCGCTGGGCCTCTACTTTAAAGATGCCAAAAACAAGTAGAGAAATGAGTGCTAAAAGTCTTAAGTTCCTGATTATCATCTGCTTTTAGTGCTTTTTACATAAGAATTTTTGACTTTTTTTTCACTCATCTAAGATTGGGCATTTTGAGCCAAGTTCATTCAAATTAAACTGAACTCAAACACGGAAACGAAATAATGTTCTGATAATTAGAAATTCTCGAAATAATAACATTTGTACCTACTTATATTAATTGCTCCGAAAAACGTTTTATTGTATGTGAAAAACGTCATTAATTGTTCGAAATGCAATTTTCTGTATATTTGTAACACTTTCACATACACCAATAACTTAACACACCTCATCTTAAAACTTAATTCCTAGGCCACTTTACCAAACAACCTGTATCGAACTAGCAGCTACGTTTATGCGTGCGCTACATAGTATTTTCCTACGCCCTGCCTTCAGGGTGACATAGGTATTTTACCGTTGTTTTAAGTAAAATACCCAATGTGCAGAATCCGTTTATCTCTCTAACGAACTAAAGGAGTTCAACGGAATTTGAGGCTGTGAAATTAATGTCAAAACAGCCACTTGAACATCGCCCTGATGAACAGAAAACAGGGTTAACGATGTACAAGAAATTGCTTAGTAGTGCCTTCCTATCATTCCTCTTCAGCTTTCTGCTGATAGTAACCAATACCCTTTTTGCTAACGATAATCTAGACAGGCTACTTACTAAAAATGATGCCGCTGAAGATATTGAGCTTTATTTCGAGATTATAGATCAGCAACACGGTAACCCTTACCAGTTTATCTCTAGGTCTGAGTTCAAAGAGCTAATCGATCAGACTATTACAGAACTTCCAGATGTTATTACGTTTAAAGACTTCGATATTCTTCTTTCTAAGCTCAATAACAAAATCAGATGTGGCCATACCGTAGTTTCTTTAGACACTGAAACACTGAAGGCTGCCAACGATCAAGCTCAATTCTTTCCCTATCCTATCAGAATTATAGACGACTCCTATTTCATCGATTTTGAGGACGGGAATCTTCCATTGGGTGCAGAATTAATCAGCATTAATGGAAACCCCGTTCAATCTATGACCGAAGAGTTGAGTGAGCTAACAGTTACAGACGGCTTTAGTGCTACTAAACCAATTAGAGATATAGAGAGCCGCTTCGGGTACTATTACTTCTTGAAATATGGTGCCGCAAGAGTATTTGAGGTAGCCTTTAAAACACCTTCTGGAGAAAGTTTAACCCATACAATTGAAGGCATTGAAGGCAATAAAATGTTAGCCAATAACTACTACCGACCTGTTTACAAGTTAAACGAAAGATATTATCACTTTACGCACTTAGATGCTATAGACTCGCTGCAGACTTTAGTTTTAACTCTTAATACGTTTCAGGCCAACCCCGACTGGTTTTTTAAGCAGTTAGCTTCAAGATACAATGAGGAGTCTAACGAGTTTGACTTCGAGAACCTGATTATAGATTTAAGATTGAATGAGGGAGGAGATCGTAGAATCTTAAACTTTCTCTATGAATTTGTGGGAGGCGGTCAGTTAATAGACCCGTCCAAAACCTTTGTAAGAACACAAGACATTGAATTAGCAGATTACCTAGTGGCTATAAACGGAGCAAACAGTTCTACAGACGTTGTTGAAAATGCAGGTAGCTATCTAAAGGAGCATTTTAATTTGGCCGAAGCAAATGGCTATGCCGGAACAACTCAAAACTGGCACGATCAATTCGATCTTGGTATTCATTGGGAGGGAAAAGCCTTTAATGGCAATATCTATGTTCTGACTTCAGGAAAGACCTTCTCGGCTGCTGCAGACTTAGCCAGAATATTGAGCAGCATGGACAATGTTACTTTGGTTGGTGAAGAGACAGGTGGTGGACACAATGGAAGAACAGCCAACATGCTTCTGAATTACAGTCTTCCTAATACACAAACAATGCTTCAGGTTCCTGTTATTTATGAAGAGTTTATTAATGTGTCTAATAACTCTGAAGGTCGTGGTACTTTTCCAGATCATTTGGTAACTCAGTCTTATTCAGACTTATTGAATAAGAAAGATTCAGCATTCGAATTCACACTTCAGCTTATTTCCCAAAGCCCTTCATTCGGTAGCCACTAATTAGCATAGAAACCTTTTTCTGACTTTCCATGAAAGATTTACCTTTATGGAATGAGTAAACCCGAGAAAACCCTCTTTCTGCTAGACGCAATGGCGCTTATCTATAGAGCACATTTCGCCTTCAGTAAAAACCCAAGAATCAATTCAAAAGGCCTCAATACTGGAGCGCCTTTCGGTTTCACCAATAGTTTATATGAAATTATTGATAAGAGGAAGCCTACTCATATTGGTGTAGCTTTCGATACCAGCGCACCCACCTTCAGGCATGAAGAATATAGCGAGTACAAAGCTAATCGAGAGGAAACTCCAGAAGACATAAAAATAGGCACTCCCATAGTAAAAGACATTGTCCGTGCTTTCAACATTCCTGTATTGGAATTAGACGGATACGAAGCTGATGATGTAATCGGTACTTTAGCCAAAAAGGCTGCTAGGGCAGGATTTGAGGTGTTTATGATGACTCCCGATAAAGATTATGGCCAACTAGTAGAAGAACATGTTTATCTCTACAAACCCGCTTTTATGGGTAATGGGGTAGACATTATGGGGGTTCAGCAAGTGCTAGATAAGTGGGACATTGAAAGAATCGATCAGGTAGTTGATATGCTCGGCTTGCAAGGAGATTCGGTAGATAACATTCCGGGTATTCCAGGAGTAGGACCAAAAACTGCTTCTAAACTTCTGAAAGAGTATGGCTCCGTGGAAGCCATCATTGAAAATGCTGCGAGTATTAAAGGGAAGCTAGGGGAAAAGATTGCTGCCAATGCAGATCAAGGTTTACTCTCCAAGAAATTAGCAAAAATCAATACTGAAGTTCCTGTAACATTCGATGAAAAGGAACTGGAGTATTCTGGGCCGAACATAGAAAAGCTGACAACCGTTTTTGAAGACCTAGAATTTAGAACCACCCTCAAGAGAATTTTGGGTGAAAGTAGTCCTAGCGCTAGTGCGAGTCCTAGACCAAAGAAGGCGGCATCAGATCAAATGGCACTTTTTGGTGACGCTCCAGCACTTATGGAGAAAGATGAAACTCCAATGCCTGAGGAGAAGCTCAATGCTTCTAACACCAAACATAACTATCATCTTATTGACACTCCTGAGCTGAGAAAGCGATTGGTCAAGTACCTTTCTGCCCAAAAGGAGTTTTGCTTCGATACAGAAACAGATAGCCTTGAACCCATTGAAGCCAATATGGTTGGTTTGGCATTTAGCTACGTTGCTGGTGAGGCTTATTATGTGCCAACACCTGAAAACAGAGAAGAAACTCAGGAAATTTTAGAAGAGTTTAGAGGGGTTTTTGAAAACCCTGAGATTGGAAAGATTGCGCAAAATGCCAAGTACGATGTTCAGGTACTCAAAAACTATGGCGTTGATGTGAAGGGGTCAATCTTCGATACCATGATTGCCCATTACCTGATAGATCCAGACACAAGACATAACATGGATGTGCTTGCTGAGAACTATCTTAATTATACGCCTATTTCAATTACGGACTTGATTGGTAAAAAAGGAGCCAAACAAGGCAATATGAAAGATGTTCCTGTACATAAAGTGGTTGAATATGCAGCCGAAGATGCCGACATCACCCTTCAGTTGAAGAACATTTTTGCCTCTCAGATCAATGAAGGTCGAATTCAGAAATTGTTCGATGAAGTTGAAATGCCATTAATGCACGTATTGGCAGATATAGAATACAATGGGGTAAAGATTGATACTGACACACTCTCCAACATGTCTAAGGAGCTGGAAGAAGCTAGTGCTATAGCCGAAAAAGAGATTTATGAGTTGGCTGGAGAAGAGTTCAACGTAGCCTCGCCAAAACAACTTGGAGTCATTCTCTTCGACAAACTAAAGCTTGTAGACAAACCAAAGAAGACTAAAACCGGGCAATACGCTACAGGTGAGGATATTCTTTCCAAACTAGCCGTTGAACACGACATTGCTAAGCGCATACTGGAGTTCAGAGAATATCAGAAGTTGAAGTCTACATACGTAGACGCTTTGCCGAATATGATCAGCCCAGCCGATGGGTTGGTTCACACAGATTACCGTCAGGCCGTGGCAGCCACCGGTAGACTCAGCTCGAACAATCCAAATCTGCAGAACATTCCAATTAGAACTGAGAAGGGAAGAGAAATTAGGAAGGCATTCATTCCACGTTCTGAAGAGTATACTCTAATGGCGGCTGACTACTCGCAAATTGAGTTGAGAATTGTAGCTGCTTTCGCGAAAGATGAAAGCATGATTGAAGCCTTTAAATCAGGCCGAGATATTCACTCTACCACAGCCAGTAAGGTTTTTGGTGTGCCTATCGAGGAGGTAGATAGAGACATGAGGCGAAAAGCCAAGGAAGTAAACTTCGGTCTGATATATGGTATCTCGGCCTTCGGTTTATCTCAAAATATCGGTATTTCCCGGACGGAAGCGCAGCAAATCATTACTGCATATTTCAATGAGTTTCCGGGAGTAAAACAGTATATGGATGCTCAGGTAAATAATGCTCGAGAGCATACTTATGTGGAAACCATTTTGGGCAGAAGAAGATACCTGAGAGATATTCACTCTAAGAACATGACCGTTCGTGGCCATGCAGAGCGCAACGCCATCAACGCTCCAATTCAAGGTAGTGCTGCAGACATGATCAAAATAGCCATGATCAATATTCATTCATGGATGAAGGAAGAGAAGCTCAAGTCTAAAATGATTATGCAGGTACATGATGAATTGGTCTTCGATGTTCACAATTCAGAGTTAGAATTGATGAAGTCTAAAGTGCCTGAATTGATGTCTAATGCCATAGACTTAGATGTACCATTAGAGGTAGAAGTTGGAGTTGGCGAAAACTGGTTAATAGCGCATTAGATATGGCTTTTAAGGTAACACAATCTGATATTCAGGCTGCTCATGAAAAAATACAGCCGTTTATTCATAGAACTCCTGTTCTAACTTGCCAAAGCATCAATGAAATGGTAGGTGCCGAACTATTTTTCAAATGTGAAAACTTTCAGAAAATTGGTGCCTTTAAAGCACGAGGTGGAATAAATGCAGTGCTTTCACTTCCCGAAGAAGCTAGATCGAAAGGAGTTGTTACACATAGTTCTGGCAATCATGCTCAAGCCATTGCTTTGGCAGCCAAAATGGCTGGTGTTCCTGCTTATATCGTAATGCCAAAAACCGCCCCTGAAGTTAAGAAAAAGGCTGTTGCAGGGTATGGTGCTCAAATAACCCTATGTGAACCTACTCAGCAATCTAGAGAAGAAAACTCTGCGAGAATTCAAGAAGAAACTGGAGCCACTTTTATCTCTCCTTATAATGATTATGCCGTAATAACTGGTCAGGCTACTTGTGCGAAAGAACTGATTGAAGACCAACCTGACCTAGATATAATTATAGCTCCAGTTGGTGGCGGTGGACTTTTAGCTGGCAGTGCACTTTCTGCCCTTTACTATAATCCTGAAATGACTGTTTATGCAGGCGAACCTGAAGGAGCCAAAGACACCTACCTTTCTATGGAGGCTGGAACTATCACCAAAGTAGAAAAACCATCGAGTATAGCTGACGGCCTTTTGGCTAGCATGGGCGATAAAAACTTCGAAATTATTAAAGAGCTGGTGAAAGATATTTTTCTTGTATCCGATGAAGAAATCGTAGCAGCCATGCGCATTATTTGGGAACGAATGAAGATTATCATTGAACCTTCATGTGCCGTACCATTCGCTGCTATTTTGAAGAATAAGGATGTTTTCGCTGGTAAAAAAGTAGGGGTGATTTTGACAGGGGGAAATGTGGATTTGGCGAAGCTGCCTTTCTAACGCCTTCCAACTCCCCCTAAATAAGGGGGGGAGCTAGACTCGTCAAGAGATAAGTCTCTTCCTTATTGGTTCAAAGTAATGTGAATTTTTACTCTAAGTATCAAGCCAGTTTTACTGACTCCTCCCCTTACCAAGGGGAGGTGCCCTTTAGGGCGGAGGGGTTAAAGTACCTCAGCCAAATACTTAGCCGTATGGTTTTCGTCTTTTAGCACCACCATATCCTCAGGCGTTCCGGCATAGCAGACCTTACCTCCAGCATCACCACCTTCTGGACCTAAATCGATAATCCAATCAGCACATTTGATGACTTCGGTGTTATGCTCAATGATGAGTACAGAATTACCTTGTTCGATCAGCGCGTTGATGGAGTACATCAGCTTGCTGATATCATGGAAATGAAGCCCCGTGGTTGGCTCATCGAATATAAAGAGGATATGATCTTTGTTGCTACTTTTACCTTTACCTAAGAAGTAAGCCAGTTTCACTCTCTGAGCTTCACCACCACTAAGTGAATTAGAAGACTGCCCAAGTCTGATGTACCCGAGTCCAACCTCTTGCAGTGGCGCCAACTTATTGATGATGGACTTTTCTCCTTCGAAAAATTCCATAGCATCATCTATTGTCATGTCTAGTACATCAGCAATGTTCTTGTCGTTGTACTTCACTTCTAGGATCTCTTGCTTAAAGCGCTGGCCTTTACAGCTTTCGCATGTCAGATGAATATCTGCCATAAACTGCATTTCAATCTTCACGACACCTTCTCCCTGGCAGGTTTCGCATCGACCACCATCCACGTTAAAGGAGAAGAAAGCTGGCTTATAGTTTCTTTGCTTAGCTAATGGCTGATCCGTGAAAAGTGCTCTTATGGCATCATAAGCCTTTACATAAGTTACTGGATTGGACCTTGAAGATTTTCCGATCGGGTTCTGATCTACAAACTCAATCTGACTTACCTTTTTAAGGCTGCCTTCAAGGGCTTCCATCTTACCCGTTTGCTCACCAACTGTACCGAGCATTTTCCCCAAAGCCGGGTAAAGAATTCGCTTAATCAAAGTGGATTTTCCAGAACCACTTACCCCAGTAACCACAGATAGAACTCCTAAAGGGATTTCAGCATCAATATTTTTCAGGTTGTTCTCTCTGGCTCCTTTGATAATCAGTTTGTCATTCCACTTTCTTCTTTGCTTCGGAACTTCCATTCTGTCAGTTCCATTCAGAAAGCGAGCAGTATGCGTATTTCCTTGCCCAATCAGATCAGGTAATGTTCCCTGAAAAACCAATTCACCACCATTAGACCCTGCATCAGGACCAATATCAATAATTTCATCAGCGGCTTGCATCACTTTTTCTTCATGCTCAACCACAACTACCGTATTTCCTAAATCACGAAGTGATTTCAATACAGAAATCAATCGGTCGGTATCTCTCGGGTGAAGACCGATACTTGGTTCATCCAATATGTACATAGAACCAACCAAGGCACTTCCTAAAGACGTAGCCAACTTAATTCTCTGATATTCTCCTCCTGAAAGCGTATTGGTTAGTCTATTCAAAGTCAGGTAGCTCAAGCCAACTCGTTGCAGATAATCAATTCTATTTTTGATCTCTTTCAACAATCTTCCTGCTACTTTCTCCTCATGTGTTGTCAGCTCCAATTGCTCAAAGAAATCGGTAAGCCTTCCAATTGGCATCAACACCAAGTCTGTGATAGATTTCTTTTCAATCTTTACATAAGAGGCATCTTTTCGCAGCCTTGTACCCTTGCATTCAGGACAATCCGTTCTTCCTCGGTAACGAGAAAGCATTACTCTGTACTGAATCTTGTGAGTTTTCGACTCTAAGTATTCGAAGAACTTATTGAGACCTTTGAAGTACTTATTGCCTGTCCAAAGTACTTCTTGCTCTTCGTGGGTCAAGTCTGCATAAGCTCTATGAATTGGAAAGTCGAACTCAATACCATGCTTTAGTAATGGAGCCAGCCACTTTCTCATGGTTTCGCTTCTCCAAGGAGCAATGACTCCATCGTAAACTGAAAGTGATTTATCGGGAATCACCAAGTCAGGATCAATTCCTAAAATCTTGCCGAACCCTTCACACCTTTTACAAGCTCCGTAAGGATTATTGAAAGTAAACAGGTTTACGCTTGGCTCTTCAAAGAGCATTCCGTCTGCTTCGAATCTATCTGAGAAGCTAGTTCTACCTTCTCCTGGAATATCTATGATGCAATCGCCCTGGCCTTCGAACAAAGCGGTTTGAACCGAGTCGCTGAAGCGGAATTGAGTGTCTTCATCATGTTGAACAACTCCTCTGTCGATTAGGATTTCAATATCCTCTTCCTTTAGCTCATTTGGCTTTTCAAGCAACTCTTCAATAAAGTGTGGTTGGCCAGCATAAATGACTCTGGTATAGCCCTTCTGGAGAAGCACGTTTAATTCGTCTTCTAAGCTTCTGTCTTCTTTTGTGATCAAAGGGCAAAGAATCATAAGCTTAGTGCCTTCTTCTTTCGAAAGAATAAATTCTACTATGCTAGTGACACTATCACGCTGAACTTCCTTTCCACTGATTGGTGAATAGGTTTTGCCTATTCGGGCGAAAAGCAACTTTAGGTAATCATAAATTTCCGTTGTGGTTCCAACAGTAGATCGTGGGTTCCTTGTACTTACTTTTTGCTCAATGGCTATAGCCGGGGAAACGCCTTTAATATAGTCTACCTCAGGCTTTTCCATTCTACCCAGGAACTGACGGGCGTAACTGCTCAGACTTTCCACATACATTCGTTGACCTTCGGCAAATAATGTATCGAATGCCAATGATGATTTCCCCGAACCAGAAAGACCTGTAACTACCACGAGTTTGTTTCGGGGAATAGCCACACTTAGGTTTTTCAGGTTGTTAACTCGCGCCCCTTTAATGATGATAAACTCCTTAGGGTCAAGCTGATCGATAGGGGTATGTTCTAAAGCAGTTGTTTTTGACATGAGATTGCAAAGATAACAGAGCTGATTGCTAAATGTTCTAGTTCAATTAAGTCTTTTAAACAGAATTATTGAGGGCTTTTTGGCATAATCATTGCACTTTATTTGGAGTCGTTAAATGGATTAATCCAGAAAATAAAACGAAAGAAATAGTTAGCAAATTTGCTTTGTTTTCAACTTTTGATACATTTGAGATTATTCTAAAACAAAAGTTTGTCTTACCCTAACCAGCACAATATGATATAAACCTCTACGTTAACCTAACATTAAATAACATGAGGAAATATACTGTAAGCGATAGTCAGTTGATATCGCAGTATAAAAATGGTAACGAAGAGGCGTTCGCTACGCTGGTCAATCGTCATAAAAAGAAAATCTATACCACCATTTATATGATCGTAAAAGATCAGTATTTGGCAGAAGACTTAATGCAAGAGGTCTTTGTTAAAGTGGTAAAAACCGTGAAAAGCGGGAGATATAATGAAGAGGGTAAATTCCTTCCTTGGGCAAGCCGAATAGCGCACAACTTAGCCATAGACAATTTTAGAAAGGCAAAACGTTATCCGACCATAGTTATGGAAGACGGAAGTAGCGTTTTCAACACTTTGGAGTTTTCGGAAGACTCTATTGAGTCTAGACAAATAAAACAAGATACTCATGCTTTGCTTCGAGATTTGATTAAAGAATTGCCAGATGCACAGCGAGAGGTTCTTATGATGAGACACTATATGCAAATGAGCTTTCAGGAGATTGCCGACAACACAGGGGTCAGCATTAACACCGCCTTAGGCCGTATGCGATATGCGCTCATCAACCTTAGAAAGAAGATGGACAAAAAGAACATTGCCTATGATCAAAACCTTTACCCAAGATGATTTAGTACGTTACATTTACGAAGAAACCTCGGAAGAGGAAAATGCTGAAATTGCCAGCGCTATGTTGTTCGATGAAGAATTGGAGCAAAACTATGATGACTTGAAAGAAGTGATTTCTGGTCTTGAAGCCTCCATGAAAGAACCATCGGCTAAAACGATAGATGCCATACTCAGTTATTCCAAATCATATCACCTGCATTCCGTTGAATAACTTATTTTCGCGGTATGACTAGGAAAGAAAGGTACGATGCATTTGTAACCTACTTTAAAGAAAATCAGCCAGAGGCTGAAACAGAATTGAATTACAGCAACCCGTTTGAATTACTGGTTGCTGTTGTTTTATCTGCCCAATGCACCGATGTTCGAATCAATAAGGTTACTCCCAAACTGTTCGAAGACTTCCCCACTCCTGAGCATTTGGCTGCTTCGAATTTTGACGAATTATTCCCTTACATCAAGTCGGTTTCTTATCCCAACAATAAAACCAAACACCTTTTAGGCTTGGGAAGAATGTTGGTTGAAGATTTCAACTCTGAAATCCCTGAAACCATAGAAGAGCTACAAAAGCTACCTGGTGTCGGACGAAAAACAGCTAATGTCATTACCTCGGTTATTTGGAATCAACCCTCCATGGCCGTTGATACCCATGTCTATCGTGTTTCTAAGCGCCTAGGACTTGTCAACCAGAATGCTTCAACACCTCTAGCGGTTGAAAAACAATTGGTAAAACACTTGGACGAGGAAGTCATTCCAAAAGCACATCACTGGCTAATTCTACATGGCCGTTATGTTTGCCTTGCCAGAAAGCCTAAGTGTGAAGAATGCAAGCTCATTCACTTCTGCCGATACTTTGAGAAGCAAGAGAAAATCCTTCGCTAGTAATTTTTCGTAAGTTAGAACAGTATTTAGTGCTTCTGATCAAGCCTTTGGCGGACGAGGTTATTTTGACCCCTGCCCGAAAGGGTGAAGAATTTAGATTGAGTATCCCCTTAGGGAATTAAAGGGTTAAATAAGCTGGCTTGATCGAGAGCAAAATGAATTAGCATTTAGTGGCACAACACATTCTCTATATTCACCAATATTTCAAAACTCCTCAGGAAGGCGGAGCTATTCGCTCCTATTACCTTGCCAAAGGGCTGGTTGAAAAAGGGTTTGAAGTGGAAATGCTGACTACGCACAACGAATCGATCTACACGAAAGCTGAGATTGATGGTATTAAGGTCCACTATTTACCAGTAAGGTATTCTAATGAAATGGGCTTTTTCAAACGAATTTGGTCATTTTTCAAGTTCGTTCGCCTAGCAAAAAAGTATGCTAAGAACATTGCTAGTATTGATAAAGCCTACATCACTAGTACCCCATTAACTGTTGGTCTAATTGGGTTATGGTTAAAAAAGAAAAGACATATCCCATACATTTTTGAGGTCAGGGATTTATGGCCAACCGCACCTATAGAACTAGGTGCAATCAAAAGTGCTCCTCTTAAAAAGTATCTATATGCTCTCGAAAAGAAGATTTATCTGGGAGCAGATAAAATAGTAGCTCTTTCTCCAGGAATGCGAGATTGGATTAAAAAAGTGACTCCAGAAAAGGAGGTGTACATGATACCCAATATGGCCGATTGTCAGTTCTTTAAAAAGGAATTAAAGGACCCAAAGCTGACGGAGTTTTATAATGCTCAAAAGCCATTTGTAATTACTTACTTGGGTAGCATTGGCATTACAAATCATTTAGAATATTTGCTAGACTTAGCATCAGAATGCAAAAAGAGAAACCTGAACATTGATTTTAAAGTGGTTGGTCAAGGCTCTCAGTTAAGTAAAATTAAGCTCGAAGCCTATTTAAGAAAGCTTTCTAATGTTCAGTTTATTGGGCATCAGAATAAGGAAGGGGTTCGCAGGTTATTGAATGTTACCGATGCAACCTACGTTTCATTTGCGAAAATTCCGGTCTTAGCTACCAATAGCCCGAATAAGATGTTTGATAGCATGGCTTCTGGTAAACTGACAATTGTTAACTCCAATGGATGGACCAAAGACTTGGTGGAGCAATACAAATGCGGGTTCTATGCAGACCCTGAAAATCCACAAGAATTCATTGAGAAGCTGAAACCATTTTTGACTCAGAAGGACTTGTTGGAAAGTTATAAGAACAACTCAAGACAGATTGCTGAAAAGCTATATTCAAAAAGGCTACAAGTTGAGAAGCTTTCTAAACTTCTCAACAACGAGAACAAACTGAAGACTAACGAGAACGAGGTCTATATTTTGACTGCGTAAGAATCTTCTGCGCATCGGTTTCATCCATCAGGTCTACAAAATCTGTTTCGGTTTCTTCCTGATACGCTTTCACTATTTGCCAGCCAAGCCATTGACCAATTCTTCCGGGAGCCCTTCTGTCTATTTCTAGCACATTTGGCCTTTCATCTATGTAGCGAGTAATGTGAACTGGCTGCTCACTGTATAGTAGCTTTTCTTCCAGAAAGTGATTCCAAATTACCGCTTCACTAACCGTTGCATTTGCTAGATCTTGACTAGAATAACCGACAATTAAACTATCTGCAGTACATGGCAACATTTGCTTTGCGAAGGCGAAGGCCTTTCCGTAGTAAATCATTTCGTCCAAAACGGACCTTTGTCCTTCTGCGGTTTCGTTATACGGCAGTGACATGAATTGCATTATCTGTGGCACAAGGTGATCTGGCGTCAGTCTTTTAAGAATGTAATCATAAACGTTAGGTCTATAGCTAGCTTCTTCGCCCAAGTAATAATCTAGCCCAATTACAATTAGCGAATCAGACATGTAAACATCCTTTCCAAAAGCTGAGTAGACCGTCTGAACCTTTGGAGCTTCAAACTCAGGGTAAGTACTCTTTAGTCTAGCAAAGGCCTGATCTAATTCATAAGCTACTTCCTGAGCGCTAATAAGTCTTAAGGTTTCTTGGTAAAGGGTGTCAACATAAGGGTTCTGTAGCAGCCTATAGTTTTCGTCCATCAACCCTTCCTCTGTCTGAAAGTTGAAGACGAACTTAAAGTATTCGTACTCCTTCGGATTGGCCAAGAGGTAAGTATCTATAGCTTGAATTGTACTTAGGTCTTCTATAGCGGAATTTGCTAGAAGATTGTACACATCTTTAAGGTTCTTATCTCTATTAGCATTAAGATACTCGAAAGTAAGGTATTCTCGAATTTCCCTGTTCTGATCTAGCAATTCTTGAAAAGTCTCAAAGCTTCTAGCTTTAAAGATTGACTTTATCTTTGGCACTTGTGTAAACTTGAGTACTTCGTTTAAAAAGGCCTCTTTAGGTACTAACTCTCCAAAACCAAAGAAGTAATCACGGACAATAGGATTTGAGTCAAAAAATGCTTTCAGGTCTTCTTTTGAATCAATTTGATGTATGGTATGAGTCAGGTCTTCAAATTCCAGCTCTACATCAACCTTCGATAGATCTACCTCATTATTGCAGTCATCGCCAGAGCAGGCCACAAAAAAGACTACGATTAGTAAAAAAGACCAGCGTTTCAACATCCTCACTTTTTAAAAGACAAAACTATTCATTTATTTTATCCCACATGAAAAAACACGTTTTCTCTGCTCTTATTGCCCTATTTTTTGTGAGTACGGCAAAAGCTCAAATTGATGACTATAGGATAGGAATTACCTTAGGGCCAACTGTCTCTTACAACCGAATTCCTTCGAGTGGTGAAGATACCTCAGTAGACAAAGATGGATCTGCGGTTAAGTTTATGCTCGGTGCCTTTATAGATGTTCCTTTTCGAGAAAACTACTATTTCCATTCAGGAATTAATTATGCCACAAGGGTTACTAAATTAACTATTACAGACCCTCGGTTTAATGGTGGTCAACCTGAAAACGAGCGATACGACCATGAATATCTGCAAGTTCCATTACTCGTGAAGCTCTATACCAACGAGGTTCTCTTGGACACTAGGGTGTTCTTCAATTTTGGAATTGTACCTGAAATAAGGCTAACAACCAATCAGGAAAATGATCGGATAATGTCTATCAGTAAGTTTCAGAGTATTGATGTTGCTGGGAACTTCGGTGGCGGAGTGGAAAGAGCTATTGGAGTTAATACCAACCTTTTTGCTGCTCTTAATTTCAACATAGGATTTTTAAATCAGGTTAGCCAGCAAACCTCTGGTTATGATGAGTTCAAGGTGAAGAACAATATGTTCGCTCTTGAATTTGGGATCAAGTTCTAATAAACCACTATGGGATGAAAGCACCATAGTTTTAGAAGCAACTGAAGGTGGCTTGGAATGGCTGACTTAGAAAATGTGCGTCCCGAAAATTTTCGGGATTAGATTTACTATTGATGTCAATCAAAATTCGCACATCGTAAACTTCAGAAAGCTAAAGCGAAACGCACCAAAGCACGTAGTTTTAACTCCTTTTGTGACCAATAAAAAACCCCAACTCATTGCTGAATTGGGGCTTTCTTATTCCTTTGGTTCGCTACTAAGCTTTAAGCTCAATCTCTTCACCCATTTTGTTATAGAAAACATATTGGTTTAAACCGAGAGAGCTATCTTTCTCCAGTTTCACCCAAGTATGGAATCTTCTATACCATTGCCATCTTCTTGAAAACACCCCTTTGGTAAAGTAGGCATGTAAAAATGGATGCAATGTTACGGTTACATTCTTCTCATTCTGAGTAGTAAGAATATATTCTAGGTTCTTTTCGACTTGATCAGAAACTAAAATAGTTGCACTTACCTTTCCTGTTCCCTGACATGTAGGGCAAACTTCACGCGTAGTAATGTTCAACTCAGGCCTTACTCTCTGACGAGTAATTTGCATTAAGCCAAACTTACTTAGTGGAAGAATGGTATTCTTCGCACGATCAGTCTCCATAAAAGACCTCATTTCAGCATAAAGCTTCTTCTTATTGTCGGGCCTTCTCATATCAATGAAGTCGATGACAATAATTCCGCCCATATCTCGAAGTCTTAACTGGCGCGCAATCTCTTTAGCAGCCTCAAGGTTTACAGCTAAAGCTGTAGACTCTTGGTCTTCTCCTGCGTTAGATTTGTTACCACTGTTCACGTCAATTACGTGAAGCGCTTCAGTATGCTCAATAATCAGATAGCCACCACGAGGTAAGCTAACAGACTTTCCGAATAGAGATTTAAGCTGCTTTTCAATACCGAAGGCTTCGAAAATCTTAGCCTTTCCATTGTAGAGCTTAACAATCTTTTCTTTATCAGGAGCAATCTTTCTGATATACTCCTTAATCTCATCGTGTATTTCCTTATCGTCAGTAACTAAGCTATCGAAAGACTCATTCAGGATATCTCTGAGGAGCGAAGAAGCTCTGCTCATTTCTCCAATTACCTTTTCTCTTGGCTTTACAGAATGAAGTTTTTTCATTCCCTCTTTCCAAGTTTCTTCGAGGTTTCTTAAGTCTTTGTCTAGTTCGGTTACATTTTTTCCCTTGGCTACGGTGCGAATTATGCAGCCAAAGTTTTCTGGTTTAATAGATGAGATTAAACGCAACAAGCGTTTTCTTTCCTCACCATCAGTAATCTTTTTTGAGATGTTAATGGAATTGGAAAACGGCACTAAAACCATATAGCGCCCAGCTAACGACAACTCACAGGTCAGTCGTGGCCCTTTTGTAGAAATGGGTTCTTTGACAATTTGAACCAGAATCTGCTGCCCTTTTGTGAGCACCTGATTCATTTTACCAAGCTTATTAATATCAGGTTCATTTTTAAAATTGGCCAATGAGCCTGATGTATGCTTGTTCGAGAGCGCCTTTTTGGTGTACTTATTTAAAGACCTTATCTGCGGACCTAAGTCTAGGTAATGCAGAAAGGCGTCTTTCTCGTAGCCTATATCAATGAACGCGGCATTTAGACCGGGAACAATTTTTTTAACCGTTCCCAGATAAATGTCACCTACTTTAAACTTGTTCTCATCATTATCATGATGGAACTCCGTTAAATTTTTTTCCTTTAGAAGGGCTATACGACTACCATTTTGAGTTGAATTAATAATCAATTCATTACTCAACGTAGTAGAGGTTTAGATTTATAATAGAACAAAAAACGGGCTATAAAGCCCTAGAAGATTACTTCTTCTTGTGTCTGTTCTTTCTTAGCCTCTTCTTTCTCTTGTGAGTAGAAATCTTATGTCTTTTTCTTTTTTTACCGCAAGGCATAATCTTAATGTTTTAATGTTTTTAATTAATTCTTTCCAGATACTCATCGGCAGCGGTCAGAACCTGCTCATTGGCATCTAATGTTTTTACTTTCTCGAACTGCGACTTGGCCTTCACCATTTGTCCGGCTTCGAAGTAACACACGCCCAAGAAGAAGTTTCCTTCTATATGGTTTGGATAATATTCAACAAGAGACTGGAAACGCTCAATTCCATTTTCAAACTGACCGGTTTGAATGGACATTCTTCCCATGCTCATTAAAGCTTTCATGTTTTTAGGGTCTTCTTTAATAATATCCCTTAACATCATGATACCTTGCATTGGTGCCGGACCTGCTACATAGGTCATTGCAATGTTATGCTTTGCATCCAAATTGCTAGGTTGTGCTTCGAGCACTTTCTCGTAAGCTTCTCTTGCTTTACTACCCAGTAAACTAATTTTCTGCTCATCTAAGGCAAATGTAAAAGCCTCAAAATAAACATCACCAGCCTTTTGCCAGTGTTCAATTTTATTAAACCTTTCTGCGAACTGGCCGGCATAATATGCGGCACTGTCGTACTGGTTGATCTCCATGAACACCCTCATTAATGAATCAAGAGATTCATTTTCGGGCTGCATATTGCCATTCACGAATAATTGACTCTTCCAGTAGTCAATTTTAGGTTGAATTTCTTCAGGCACCTCAGAGCTATGATCTACTACCCCTCCCGGAACACTTTCATCCACAAACTCTGCAGCTTGCTCATTGTCATTATCCACAACTACCCGTGGCAGACTAAAAAGGCCTATCACAGCAGCGATGGCAACAACAAGGAGAATGACCTGATTTCTATTCATAAAGCCCAGGGGCTTTTATTAACTATTTGCAGCTTTAACTTTAGAGCTGGTTTTCACCTGCTCAACAAAAACCTTTGACGGTTTAAAACTTGGCACAAAGTGCTCATCGATAACAATAGCCGTGTTTTTAGAAATATTACGAGCAATCTTTTTTGCCCTCTTCTTATTCACAAAGCTTCCAAACCCTCTTACATAAATGTTCTCACCCTCAGCCATCGAATCCTTAACCACAGCAAAAAGAGTCTCAACAGTTGTAGTAACATCAGATCTATCGATACCTGTTTTGTCCGCGATCTGATTGATAACATCTGCTTTAGTCACTGTTTTCTTCTTTTAATTGATAAAACTTTACAAAAAACTTATTCTCAGTTATTTTGGCCTGCAAAATTAAGGGATCGGGTCTAATTATAAAACCTATTCCCAAAAAATTCTACCTGTGCCCGCCCAAAACGAAAGCTAAAGACTTGGATAGAGAAATATTTGTAAATCAATTAATTAGGTGGTACAGCCACCAAAAGCGTGATTTACCATGGAGAAGAACAAACAACCCGTATAAAATTTGGCTATCTGAGATTATTCTTCAACAAACTCGGGTAAACCAAGGAATGCCCTACTACCTAAATTTTGTTGATAAATATCCGACAGTAAATGATTTAGCTGCAGCTCAGGAGCAAGAAGTTTTGCGTTTATGGCAAGGATTAGGGTATTACTCGCGTGCCAGAAACCTTCATAGCTGTGCAAAAATGGTTGTTGGAGAGTATGATGGCCAATTTCCAAACAAATTTGAGGAGCTTTTAAAGCTAAAAGGAATTGGTAGGTATACTGCGGCTGCTATTGCTTCTATGGCGTTCAATCAAGTTAATGCTGTAGTAGACGGTAATGTATATAGAGTACTTTCTAGGGTTTTTGGGCTTTATGATGATATAGCCGAGACAAAATCTGCTAAGGTATTTGAAAAGTTGGCCAATGAACTCATTCCTAAAGATCAGCCAGGAGAGTTTAATCAAGCAATTATGGATTTTGGGGCTATTCAATGCACACCTAAAAGTCCTGCTTGTGCTATCTGCCCTCTTAGCGATAGCTGTTATGCTTTTAATAAAGGAGAGACTGAACAGTTGCCTGTAAAGACAAAGAAGGTAAAAGTGAAGAAGCTATTCTTTAACTACATCATCTTTGAATACAACGGTGAGCTGTTGTTGCATGAGCGTATTGGCAATGGTATCTGGAAAGGATTGTATCAGTTTCATTTAGAAGAGACATTAAAAAGAAGCTCAGAAGAATCTGTATTGAATAGTCTAAACTCTCCAGATCGCTTTACACTAATTGATGTTTCTGAAGAGGTAAAGCATGTATTAACACATAGACAGATTTTTGCCCGATTTTTTAGGCTTCGGGTTAATGAATTGAATACCTTTGCCAATATTCAGAAAGAATTGAATTTGAAGGCATATAGTCTCGAACAGATTCATGAGTTGCCAAAACCCATTCTCATTGAGAACTATTTGAAAAAAGCTTTCTATTAGTTAATTTCATTCAATTCAGTCTTAAAATATTCAATATCATGGCAGGTGTAAATAAGGTGATTCTCGTTGGAAACTTGGGCAAAGACCCAGAGGTTAGACATTTAGATAATGGTAGAGCAGTAGCTAACTTCCCTATTGCGACAAGCGAAACCTATAAAAACAAACAAGGCGAAAGAGTTACTAATACCGAATGGCACAACATTGTGTTGTGGACACCACTTGCTGAAATTGCCGAGAAGTTTTTGAAAAAGGGCGGCCAGGTGTATATTGAAGGAAAGTTAACTACACGTTCATGGGACGATCAGGATGGCAACAAGCGCTACACTACAGAAGTTGTGGGGCGTGAGTTGACCTTACTAGGAAGCCGACCTGAAGGTGGAAACTCTAGCGATGGTGGAAACAATATGAGCGAAAGCCCCGTATCTAGCATACCTGAAGATGATACGGACGATCTACCATTCTAATGTGGGACTAAACAAAAGATTTTGGAAATAACACCAGACGAACCTGAGCCGAGTTTGGCGCTACTTTTACAACTCACAGAGTTGAGCACTCCATATCTGGTTTTCAATGTGCTTGCTTTTGTATTGCTTATTATTTCTTCGGCCCTTATTTCAGGCTCAGAGGTAGCATTCTTTTCTTTAGATAGCAATCAGCTTAGCGAGTTAGAAAAAGAACAATCTGTAACAAGTAATTCAGTACTAAAGCTATTGAGCAGAAGGCGCTATTTATTAGCCACTATTCTTATACTCAATAATTTAGTAAACATCGCCATTGTTACCATTTCCACTTTTTTCACCTGGGCCATTGTGGGTACTAAAACTACTGAAGGTATTGTAGTTGTGGCTCTTTCGGCCGTTGTTACTTTCGTTATTCTGTTTTTCGGAGAAGTAGTTCCTAAGAACTTCGCCAACCAGCACAATGAGAAGTTCGCCCGATTCACCTCAAGAGCATTGGTATTTCTAGAAAAAATATTCCGCCCAGCTTCTTGGACACTCATCACAGTTACTAACATTATAGAGAGAAACGTAGAAAAAAAGGGAGTTGACCTGACAGTAGATGAGCTGAACCAAGCTTTGGAAATTACTACTGGCGATGACACCACAGAAGAAGAGAAGGGTATATTAAAGGGTATTGTAAACTTTAGTACGTTATCTGTTCGCCAGGTAATGAAATCTAGGCTAGATATTACAGCTGTAGATATTGAACTGGACTTTCATGAGTTAATGGATAGAATTAATAAAAGTGGTTTTTCCAGAATTCCGGTTTACAAAGAAACCATAGACAAAATTGAGGGAGTACTCTATATTAAGGATCTCATTGCTCACGTAGACAAGGATGATACCTTTGCTTGGCAAACGTTGCTTAGACCTGGCTTCTTTATTCCTGAAAATAAAAAGGTAGATTCTCTGCTCAAAGACTTTCAAGAACAACGCGTTCACATGGCGATTGTGGTAGACGAGTACGGTGGGACATCTGGATTAATTACCCTAGAGGACATCATTGAGGAAATTGTAGGTGAAATTAATGATGAGTATGACGATGAAGACATTGCCTTCAATAAACTAGATAACTCTACTTACATATTTGAAGGCAAAACCAGCCTAAACGACTTCTGCAAAATTATTGGTGTAGAGCCTGCTGAGTTCGACAGCGTAAAAGGCGAAAGCGAATCGCTTGGAGGTTTATTGCTCGAAATTGGCGGAAAGTTACCAAGAGCTGGAGAGAAAATAGAATTCGGTAGATTTTTGTTTACCATTGTGGCTGTAGACTTAAGGCGCATTAAACGCGTTAGGGTATTGATAAGACCACAAACTTCGTGAGGAAAACATTCAACTTAATTTTTGCTAGTACCATTATTCTTGGCGCCATATTAAGCTGCGAAGAAGTGTATTTGCCCAAGCCTAAAGGATTCAATCGCATTGACCTACCCGAACCGAGATACCAAATTCTGCCCGATACTTTCCCCTACAAATTTCAGTATTCAGACCACTCTGTATTAACAAGAGACGACTCTAAGAATGCTGAACGCTTTTGGGTAAACCTTACATACCCACAGTTCGATGCTATTGTACAAATCACTTACAAAAGCTTGGTCGACCCTAGAAACCAACCGCAGGTATTATTGAACGAAGCTTTTGAGCTCGCCATGAAGCACAATGTAAAAGCGTATGGTATTGAAGAAAGTCTGATTAAAATACCGAATGGACAAGTAGCCAGCGTTACCGAGCTAGAAGGTGAGGTACCTACTCAATTTCAGTTCTTTACTTCAGATAGCACCCATCATTTCTTTAGAGGTGCCCTTTATTTTAACACCGCTACCAAAAATGACTCACTCGCGCCTGTGATTGAGTACATCAAAACAGACATGATACACCTGTTGAACAGCTTTGAGTGGAAATACTGACCCCATCTAAATCTTCCCCTTGCGAAGGGGAAGACTTTGCAGCGTTCTAGAGTAAACCAATTCACCTCTCAAATACATTCTCAATAGGAAACTTACCCCGGTGAGCGATAAAGCCAAGTCCCCTTTAGGGGATTTAGGGGTATTTCTTATCCCGAGGGTAATCGAGGGATAAACCAAACTTAGATACTAGGTCTTGTACAGCATGGAAACAAAAAGCATGCATACCAGAATCGTTTAAAACACTAAAAATAAATCTCACAACCCTTAAAGCCACGGATTAATCCGTGGACTAAAAGCTTAAAAAATCCGATGATATAGAATTGGTATCAGCATTCTATATTAATTTCATCCGATGCCTGCGTTCTTCGATACAAGCATAGAGTTTCTTAAAGGAGTTGGTCCGCAAAAAGCTGCCCTTATCGGTAAGGAAATGGGGCTATTCACCTATGGGGACCTGATCCAGCATTATCCATTCCGGTATGAAGACCGTACCCAATTCCACACCATAGAAAGTGTTCATGCCGATATGCCTTTTGTGCAGATCAAAGGAAGAATCACCAAAATGGAAACAGTTGGCGAAGGCAGAAAGAAAAGGCTAGTCGCTCGTTTTGAAGATGATACCCAAGCCATGGAGCTCGTTTGGTTCAAGGGTATTCAGTGGGTGGTCAAGAAGTTGAAACTAGGAGTAGATTATGTAGCTTTCGGCAAACCAGCAGTATTCGGAAGGAAAGTAAATATTGCTCATCCAGAAATTGAGATATTAACCACCCAAAACAATAAAGCCGGATTTCTTCAGCCAGTGTATCACACTTCTGAGAAAATGAAGGCCAAGTTTATAGACTCGAAGGCCATTTCTAAGATGATTCGTCAGGTAATTGTGCAGGCCGAGGGGCACATATATGAAACGCTGCCTGAAAATCTACTTCAGCAATTCAGCCTTATTGAGAAGAAATACGCGCTCTGGCATATTCACTTTCCATCCAACCAAGAACTTTTGCAAAAGGCACAGTTCAGGTTGAAGTTTGAAGAGTTCTTCTTCATTCAGCTTAAGCTGCTGAAAATGAAGGTGACTCGAATCGATAAATTCAAGGGTCAAGTATTCAATGATTCGTCTTTACTCACGGAGTTCTATAATCAGCACCTTCCTTTCGACCTTACAAATGCACAGAAGCGAGTAATCCGAGAGATTTATCAGGATATGAAGTCTGGCAAGCAGATGAATCGCTTGCTGCAAGGTGATGTAGGTTCTGGTAAAACCATTGTGGCTTTTATCTGTATGTTGCTGGTGGTAAGTTCGGGAGCACAAGCTTCCATGATGGCTCCCACGGAAATTCTGGCCGATCAGCATTATGAAGGATTGAAGGAGTATGCCGATTTACTCGGTATTAAAATCGCTAAGCTGACGGGCTCCTCTAAAACTGCCGAAAGAAGAGTAATTCACGAGGCGCTAGAAGATGGCTCATTGCAGATTCTAGTGGGAACGCACGCTTTGATAGAAGACAAAGTGCAGTTCAAGAATTTGGGTCTGGCCATTATTGATGAGCAACATCGATTTGGGGTGGCTCAAAGGGCCAAGCTTTGGAAGAAAAATGCCACGCAGTTCCCACATATTCTGGTGATGACCGCCACACCAATTCCCCGCACTTTGGCCATGACGGTTTATGGCGACTTGGATGTATCTATCATTGATGAGTTGCCAGCAGGGCGAAAACCAATTCAAACCATTCATGAGTATGACGGAAAGAGACTTTCTGTTTTTGGCTTTATGAAGAAAGAAATTGCCAAGGGTCGGCAAATTTATGTGGTGTATCCGCTGATTGAAGAGTCGGAAAAGCTTGAGCTAAAAGATCTGATGGATGGTTACGAAAGTATAGCCAGAGCCTTCCCTGACAACCACATCAGCATTGTGCATGGTAAAATGAAGCCGCAAGACAAGGATTTTGAAATGCAGCGCTTTGTGAAGCATGAAACGCAGATTATGGTGGCTACCACGGTGATTGAAGTGGGTGTAAACGTGCCGAATGCTTCGGTAATGGTCATTGAAAATGCGGAGCGTTTCGGATTGGCACAGTTGCACCAGTTGCGCGGCCGAGTTGGCCGTGGAGCAGATCAATCGTATTGTGTGCTGATGACTGACTATAAGCTGAGCAAGGAAGCCCGCATTAGAATTGACACTATGGTAAAGACTAACAACGGTTTTGAAATTGCCGATGTTGACCTCAGACTACGAGGTCCGGGTGACATCACTGGAACGCAACAAAGCGGAGTTCTAGACCTACTCATTGCTGACATCTCTAAAGACACCAAACTACTTCAAGCTGCGCGAAATGCCGCCAGCGACATTCTAGAGGCCGATCCAGAACTAAGCGCTGACCAGAACCGTAACATTTTGAGACATATCAACTCACTGAAAAAAACTGCGGTGAATTGGGGGAGGATTTCTTAATGTTCAATTAAGAGTGGTCAATTAAGAATTACGAGATCTGCTCGTAATTCTTAATTCGTAATTGATTATTGACCTTTACCACCTCCACAAGTAGCTCGCTTTGAAGAAGAATCCTTGAGCAGTGTTGAGGTATTGGTCATTCGGCACATAATCGGTGCCATTCCAGCGAACTTTCTCGTAAACTGAGCCCCAACCAAGATGTACTACAGTGCCCGGAATATAGGTGAAGCTCACCAGGAAGTTCGGACTAAAAACCTTGCTTAGGCTATTGTATTGAGCAATTCCACGGAAAAACAGATACTTGTTCATTTGATACACTAAGCGTCCTCGAGCAATGTGGATGTCATAGTATTTGGCATCAGTAGCTTCGCTGTATAGTGAGGCAAACCGGTGAGTGAAATCCATGCTGAATTTATCCGAAGCCTGAATATTCAAAGTTGCACTAATTCGCTTTCCGTAACCTTGCTCTGCCGCTGGGTAGTAGATTCCATTATCCCAATCATAATTAAGCCTAAAAAAAGTTCTTTTTGTTATTTGGCTCGATGCATTTAAACTGATACTACCATCTTTAAATTCCTGGCCTAAGTAGATTTCGGAAGACCTATCGACACTAACCGCCAACCTTGTTTGCCTTGGCAAAGTAGCCGCTAACTGAACGAAAATTACATGTTCATTCAAGCCACTGGGTTTATCTTTAGTAAGAGAAGTGTATAATGTAGGGTCTATTCGCTTAATTAGACCATCTCCCTTAGGGAAAAACTTGGGGTTTAAACTCAGTGTAGCCCTGCTGATCCCCGTTCTGGTGACATAGCCAACTTCAGATTGAAAGTCTTGTCCAATATCTAAAATACTAAATGAGCCATTGAAGCTGCGAGTATTTTTAGATAACCCAAGGTACATTGAACCTGCATTACTAAGGTGGCCTCCATTCAATGCAGCATTGTTCTCCGAGTACAAATAATGACCTGAGACCTGATAAGCCTCTTTAAATCTGTACTGACCATCGAGTCCAAATACGTTATTACTTCCTCCATTTTGTCTTCTAGTAGTGCCGAGCAAACCAACATAACTATCTTGAGTCAGAGATCTCATATAGCGCATCACGGCAACGTCTGCCGTGTTATCAGAAAGCTCTGGAATAGCAGAGTCAATTCGGTCGTCTCTATCTAAGGCATAAATCGTTGAAATAATATTCTTATCTCCGACTTTACCAGTGAGCTTGGTGGCAAATTTAGGGGTAACTATAGACCTAGAGTTGACAGCCATTTGTATAGGTTGAAAACCTCCGGTTCCAGCAAAGTTGAAGTTCTCATTACCTTCCAAAAAGAAGGGTCTTCTCTCTGGGTAGTTGACAGGGAAACGTTGGTTTACTTCCACCTGCTGAGCATCAGACTCCACTTGGCTAAAATCTGGGTTTATGGTAGCATCGAAAACCAAATCGGAAGTAATACCAATCTTGGTTGTGAGGCTAGGTTCAAAATTCGATTCTCTCACAAATTCTCCATCAACATGAGTTTTATTGACGCCATAGGTTACAGCAGGGAGAATTTCTACCAGTTTTGACTTTTTGACTCCATCATATTGCAGAGGCATCATCTGAGTTAGAAAAGCAAATCCTTTATCTGGGTCTAAAGGAGGGAAAGTACCTTGAGTAGAAAAGCGACTGATTCTTCTTTCGAAAATCACTCCCATTTCTACCTGACCGTCATTAGACTTGTACCGAATACTTTTGAAGGGAATCTTGACCTCTACTACGTAACCATCATCAACTATTTGTGCGGCACTGTAGAAAATAAGGTCAAGCCCAATATCCTCATTACCTGCGGCAAATCGAGTGTCCATCTGAATCCCACTTGGATTAACGTAAATGCCATAAAGTGACTGGCCGCTATTGAAAGAGTCTAGGTTAATGCAAATCCAGTCGTCTGCTCCAATTCTGTCGCGGGCGGCTATGGAAGTCTTGATTTCTGTAGGATCGTCAAAACATTTGAAAGCGAAGTACAAATTATCCTCATCATGAGCCATATAGGCTATGGTCTTATAAGGCATGTCTTTAGCGAAGTCTGGAACAAAAGTCTTGTAGCCGGTTACTTGAGGACTGTTTTTCCAAACCTCGTCATCTAAAACCCCATCAATTTGGGGAGGTACTTCGGTCTTGTTAGAAACCACAGGGTTTTGTGCTTTCGATATAGACAAAACCAGACAAAAAGATAGTGCCAGTAAAAGTTTGAGATTCACCCTACTAAAAATTAAAGCTTAAAAAATTTTGCTACTAAAATAGGTAACCACTTTCATAATTATCATTTCAAAAATAAAAACGTTCAATGAGTGAGAAGAATGGATGGCCATAAGGTCAAAAGTTTATGATTTCTTAGTTTGCCCCGAAGTTTTTGAGCAGGAAGCTCCCTACGGAAGAGTCAGTAAATCTGGCTTTTTTTGAGAGTTAAAGAGCTTACCCTCACCTCTATTAATAAAGCAGACTGATTAGAGAACTAACTCTCCCTTTAGTTTGGAAGAAATATACGCCCCTGAGCTTCGGGGTGGAGGGGTTATCTGTATTGTGGAGGAGCTATTCCTTTCATTCTTAAATAAGTTACAATTTGCCCTCTATGGTGTGAGTTGTGATCTAAATAAGAAACCACACCTGCTGTTAAGCCATCATTAGACTCTTGTTCTAGTATGAACTTATTGATTTCATCGAACTTGGCATTTGCCCACTCTATTAGCTCCTTCTTAGACTTAGAGTTTTCATCGCCAGGAGCCCACTGAGCATTGCCACCATTGCTTAAGGCCCTGTGGAAATAGTCTATACTATAAACAATGTGATAGGCCTGAGCCGCAAAAGTTCTTTGGTCATCATTCGGTTTAAATGAATAGTCATCTTCTGGCATGGCCTCCAACACCGCAACCGTGTAAGCCTTAGAAGCATCTAGTCTCTGTTTTAGCCAATCGTAGCCACCTTCGTTTGCATTGGCAGTAGAAGCAATAAAAATCAGCGCTAAAAATGCGCTCATTAGTTTGTTTGAGTTTTTCATATTGTTGAGTTTTTGGGTACAAACTTAATATACGTAACAGCTTACCTATTTTGTTTCCCTAGCCTGAATCTGACCATTATTAATATGAAAGTACCTATGCTCCTGATCAATCTTCTCAAAAATTGAAATAGAGCGTTCTGGTCGGGCGTCTGTTACGAAAATTTGTCCAAAAGCATCTGAGGCCACCATTTGCATCAGTTTTTCAATGCGCTGATCATCTAGCTTATCGAAAATATCATCGAGTAGAAGGATTGGTTTTACACCTAACTGATTTTTTAGAAAGTCGAAGTTGGCTAGCTTCAGAGCTATGAGATAAGACTTTTGTTGGCCTTGCGACCCAAACTTTTTTACGGGCACATCATCCATAATGAATACGAATTCATCTTTGTGAATTCCCTTGTTGGTTCGTTTCAGTATTAAGTCCTTTTTTAAAGAACTTTGCATTTTGCCTTCAATTCCTTCAGCAAAGTCCGACTCATATTCAATTCCGATCAACTCTTTTTCACTACTTAGTTTGGAGTAATGCTCCATTAAAAGTGGCTTGAATGACTCTATGAAGCTACTTCTTACTTCATGAACTTTTGTTCCTAGCTCAACCAACTTTTCGGTAAAGGGCTCTAGTAAATCTGAATCAAACCGGTCTTGTTCTGCAAACTGTTTCAGTAAACTATTCCGCTGTTTCAGCACATGATTATATGCAATGAGGTTGTTGAGGTAACCCTGATCTACCTGAGAAATAATAGCATCGAAAAACTTTCTCCTGTCTTCACTTGCGCCTCTTATTACGTCTGTATCGTTAGGAGCAATCAACACAGTGGGAAATTTGCCAATATGCTCGCTTACCTTTTTGTAAGGTTTGTCATCTAGTTTTATTTGTTTCTTCTTTCCTTTCTGGTAAGCGCCTAGCACCACTCTTTTCTTTTCTTCCACTTTGAATTCACCCTTAATGGAAAAGAAGTCTTCATTGTGAAAAATGCATTGCATGTCTAGAGCCTGATCGGCACTCTTGGTAAAAGCGAGGTAAAAGATGGCATCGAGCAGGTTGGTTTTGCCGCTACCATTTTCACCCAGAAAACAATTCACCTGAGGTGAAAAGCTCACTTGGGCTTGTTTGTAATTCTTGTATTGTATTAGTCTGACTGATTCGAGATGCATTTTCTACCGTAAAGCGGAAGTTAATTTCAAAGTTGAACGTTTTTGTCTTATTTTCGCAGTCCCATTTAAACAATTGAAAATTAAAGGTTTTTACCTTTTAAAGAATAGTACATGGCAGCAGCAAAAGGAAGCACAAAAGCTAAGGCTAAGAAAGAATCTAAGTTTTCAAAAGAAACCTATATGTTCTGGTACGAGAACATGCTTTTGCAAAGAAGGTTTGAGGAGAAGGCTGGTCAGCTTTATGGTCAACAGAAAATCAGAGGTTTCTGTCACTTATATATTGGTCAGGAAGCTTGTTCAAGTGGTTCTGTTACCGCTTTGAAAGAAGGTGATAAATGGATAACCGCTTATAGAGACCACGGTCAACCATTGGCGTTGGGTTCTGATCCTAAGGCTGTAATGGCTGAATTAATGGCCAAAGCCACTGGTATCTCTAAGGGTAAAGGTGGCTCAATGCACATGTTCGACAGAGAGAAGGGTTTCTTTGGAGGTCATGGAATTGTTGGTGGCCAGGTGCCATTAGGTGCTGGAATTGCCTTCGCTGAGAAGTATAACAAAACCGACAACCTGTGTATCTGTATGATGGGAGACGGTGCTGTTCGTCAAGGTGCCTTCCACGAAGCACTTAACATGGCTATGTTGTGGAAACTACCAGTAATCTTTGTTATTGAGAACAATGGTTACGCCATGGGTACTTCAGTTCAGAGAACTTCAAACGTAACGGAGCTGCATACCTTAGGTGAGTCTTACGATATGCCTTCTGCTCCTGTAGATGCCATGAATCCTGAAAACGTTCACGTTGCAGTAGAAGAGGCAGCAGACAGAGCAAGAAGAGGTGATGGCCCTACTTTGTTGGAGTTCAGAACTTACAGATATAAAGGACACTCAATGTCCGATCCTGCAAAGTATAGAACTAAAGAAGAGCTTCAAGACTATAAAGATAGAGACCCTATTGAATACGTGAAGTCTAAGATTTTAGAAAATAAGTGGGCTACTGAAGAGGAATTGAAAGCTACAGATAAGAAAATTAAGGACGAAGTAATGGAGTGCGTGAAGTTCGCAGAAGAGTCTCCTTACCCTGATGCTTCTGAAGCTTACAAAGACGTTTATGTTCAGGAAGACTATCCATTTATCACTGAATAGGTTTTAACCCTTTGTTTTACAACAATTTCTTTATATTTGCGACCTAATTTTTGAGAGAGATGGCGGAGAATAATTCTTCAGAAGAAAGAAACAGCAAAGACAGCAGCGCGATTGAAAAGTTCAAGAACGAAGTTGGACCAATCGGTTTTATTGGTGCAATTGTAGGCCTTATTGTGCTTGTTGTTGCTAGTGGACTGTTCTTTTTAGACTACAGAAAAGACCAAAGAAACATAGATGCTCAGAACGAGATTTTTCAGGCTCAGTATTATTATGAGAATGATAGTCTTGAATTTGCATTGATGGGCGATGGTAGAAACCTTGGTTTTATTGACATTATCGATATTTATGGCGGAACTGAAGTAGCTAACTTAGCTAGCTTCTATGCTGGTGCTTCTTACTTAAAGCAAAGACAGTATGAGCAAGCCATTGATTACCTAGAAGATTTCTCAACTTCAGAAATTTTGGTTCAGGGTAGAGCTTACAGCCTTATTGGCGATGCATATTTGGAGCTAGGTAACTTCTCTGATGCTGCAGATAATTACGAGAAGGCTGCCAATACTGTAGATGATCAATATTTCTCTCCTGGTTACTTATTGAAAGCATCTTTGGCTTACGAGAAAGGTTCTGACCTTTCTTCAGCTATTGAATCATTAGATAAGATAATCAACGATTACGCTAAATCTACTCAGGTGAACGAGGCGCGAAAACAAAAAGCAAGATTAGAAGTCCTTGCCGGACGTTAATTTTATAAACAACATTAACGAAGAAGGTAAGGCGATAGTCTTACCTTTTTTTATACACAAAATATTATGGCCAGTAGCAACAAAAACTTAAGCGAGTACAGCGATAAGAATATTACACCCATCAGCGAAAGAAAATTTGCTGTTGTAGTTTCTGAGTGGAACGAAGAGGTAACAGAAGCATTATATCATGGTGCATATAGTACCTTAATTCAGCATGGTGCACAGAAAGAAAACATTATTAGAAAGAGTGTGCCAGGCAGTTTTGAATTGACTTTAGGAGCTCAATGGATGGCAGCACAAGACGATATTGATGCAGTAATCTGCATTGGATGTGTAGTACAAGGCGAAACCAAGCACTTCGATTTTATCTGCGATGCAGTTGCGCACGGCATCACCAATGTTGGTCTAAAATTCAATAAGCCGGTAATCTTTGGTGTACTTACCCCAAACACCCAAAAGCAAGCGCTCGATCGCGCTGGAGGAAAGCATGGCAACAAAGGTGATGAAGCAGCCATTACAGCCATTAAAATGTTAGGGTTCTAATTCCGTAAACAATGCAGGTATACAAATTCGGAGGAACTTCTGTAGGCAGGCCTGAGCGCATGCACTCCGTTGCCGATCTCATTACAAGAGACGATCAATCTAAAATAGTGGTACTCTCAGCCCTCTCTGGTACCACCAATAGCCTAGTGAGCATTGGTGAGTCTTTAGCGGCCGACAAAAAGGAAGAAGCACTTGAAAAGATAAATGCACTCCGATCTCATTACAATGATTTTATAGATAGCCTCTTTTCTACACAAGAGAAGAAAAATGAAGCTACAGAGGTAATCACCGAGCATTTTGAGTTTCTAAAAATCACACTCAAAATATCCTTTAATGAGGCCCTCAGTAGAGATATTTTGGCTCAAGGAGAGCTAATGTCTACCAAGCTATTCACTCTGCTCCTTCAAGAAAGAAGTATTCCTGCTCAATTGCTTCCTGCGCTTGAGTTTATGAAGACCAATGAAGACCATGAGCCAGACTTAGACTTTATTAGCGCAAAGCTTTCTGCTATTCTTGAGAAGAACAGAAACCAAGGTTTGTTCATTACCCAAGGATACATCTGTAAGAACCATAAGGGTGAAATTGACAACTTGCAAAGAGGTGGTAGCGATTACACGGCTTCTTTGATTGGGGCTGCCATTAAGGCTACCGATGTGCAAATTTGGACCGACATAGACGGTATGCACAATAACGACCCTCGTGTGGTAGATAAGACATATCCGATTGCAGAGCTTTCATTCGATGAGGCTGCCGAGCTCGCTTATTTTGGTGCAAAAATCTTACATCCGGCCTCTATTTGGCCCGCCCAGAAGTATGGTATCCCAGTAAAACTGCTGAATACTATGCAGCCAGAAGCTAAAGGAACGGTAATAAGTAAGGGTACCATTTCGGCAGACGTTAAAGCCATAGCCGCGAAAGATGGAATCACTGCCATCAAGATAAAATCTACCAGAATGCTTCTAGCCTATGGTTTCTTGAGAAAAATATTCGAAATCTTTGAGAAGTATAAAACGCCAATCGATATGATTACCACTTCTGAGGTGGCTGTTTCTGTAACTATCGATGAAGATGAGCACTTGGACAAAATTGTGAAAGAGCTGAGTCAATTCGGGCAGGTAGAAATTGATAAAGCTCAGACTATCATTTGTGTAGTGGGTAACTTTGTGGCAGAACAGAAGGGTATTGTAACCAAAATTTTCGATGCGCTTGAAGAAACTCCAATTCGCATGATTTCATACGGAGGTAGTAGACATAACATTTCGCTTTTAACAGATAGCTCCAATAAGGAGAATGCACTTAAAAAGCTAAATGAGCATATGTTTGGGCTTTAAATGCGTGAAAATAAGGCTGTCTCTGAAGCCATTATCTGTGTCATTCCCAGCTCGAATAACTTCATTTCCGATTTATCGGAAGAGTCTGGAATGACTGTCGGCTTTTGAGACAGCCTTATTGTATTGAGCTTATTTTCTACAGTTTTATCTGGCCAAGGCCGCGGCTTGGTTATTTACTTCAGCCGGAATGGTCTTCTCAATAGCAGTTCTCATGCTAGAGTCGTAAATTAGGAATAACCAATCTGAGTATTTCGGATCGTTGATGGCCATCAAGAATTTCTCTCCTTTAGCATTGATTAGATTTTGGCTTTTATTGTAAGTAACGTTTTCCTTCCCAAAGTTACTTTGAAGTACTGGTACCAAAAGCGGTGCGTAGCCTCTCAACTCATCAGTATTGAGTGGTAAGTCAAGCTCAAATCTATACTTAATTAGCGCGTACTTAGTGTCTTTAATAGTTTTTAGTCCTTGCTTATTAAGTACCTCTGTATTCTTGAATTTCAGTTCAATACCCGATTGCTCCAGCATTTCAAATATTTGGAACATATCCTTTTTTGAGGTATGCTCAAAGATTGGAGGATACATGAAATCCAACACTTTGGTGTAATCCTTTTTTTCCATCAGTTTTAAAAACTGATCAACTTTGGCGTCTATGGCTGCATTGTCTTTTGAGCTTAGACTTTGTGCATTGGCCGATAGTGTAATCAACGCCAGGGTAGCTATTAATAGAACTTGTTTCATTTTGTCTCTTTTAGTTTGTAATAATCTGAAGTGGGCAGAATTAGTTTTTATTAATAAACTCTGAAATTTCAGTCAAAATTGGGGTAGGAACTAACATGGCGTTTAGAGCCGGATTGTTTACATCGAACTCTATAGCCGACCATTGATCGTCATAAGCCTGATCTTTGATGGCCAAAAGCCTTTTGTTCCCTTTAACTATTAAGGAAGAGGTTTCTTCCACATAGTCTATAGATTCTACCCCTGCAGTATTTAATAACGATAACTTGAGTATATCTATTGACTCTTTCGTTTTCATTTCTTCCTTAGTGATCTTCATCACCATCTCAGAGTAATAATTCACTAAAGCATATTTTACCGAATCATTTTTTGCCACCAGTATGGGCTCCTGATTAGTAATAGAGTCGTAGGATACCTCAAACCCCATTCCGCTCAAGCCATTTAACAGGCTGAGCATTTGTTGTTTCGTTACTAAATCGAAAACCTTCGGGTAGGTCATGTCTACAATCCCTTCAAAATTCATGCTTTCTGTATGCTTCATGAATTGAGCTATGGTGCTATTGAGGTCAGCCTTGTCTGTAGGAGATAATTGCTGTGCCCGTAAGCTAAATGAGCCAACAGCAAGTAAAGCGACAAGTATTACTTTTTTAGTCATTCTTAGGTCCTTTATCCTTTGACGATGTAGTCTTTATTTTTGTGAACATTTGAAAGTTCTGAGTGGCAATCCAGAAGCCTCTTCCTTGTTTATATACATCTTTATAGTTTTGCCACTTTTTGTCGTAAAAGTAAACTCCGCAACCCAATTGAAGTGCATCTTGCGAATACATTGTTTTTCTATGTGGCGGAGAGTCTATCCAACTTTGCACAATGCTATCTGCTAGTTCAATATACGTGCCGAATTGTCTTCCGCCTGTGGCATGAATGTTTTCACCTATGTTCGGATTAGATATTCCAGCTAGTTTAGCCCGTTGAGAGGGGGTTTTTCTTTTTTTATCTTTTGGGTTATTATGGTCGAAGAAGTTGTCTTTGGCCATGGCTATAGAATGATTGTATGCCATAGTTTCTAAGCCAGAATGGTATTCTAAGGCTGTTAAGCCTTGCTCTAAGCGCGCTTCGTTGGTAACAAAGAACAGCGCAGCACTAAGCAGAGGGTAGTCAATTTTGTCGGTGTCTAACTGTTTTTTGAAAAGCTTGAAATCCCGAAAATTCTGATCGTTCAATTCTGAATAGTAATCATCTTTCCACTTTCTTTGGGCATAAACATTAGGTGCCGATGACAAGGCGAATAAAACTGTAACTAAGAATAAAATGACGGTTTTCATAGGCTTAGAAAGATAGTCAATACCAATTAGCACTCTTGGTAAAAGAAAAAATAAAATGAAAAATTTTAAATTTGAATACCGACACCCAACTACTCATGAAAAATAGAACACTGCTCAGAAATTCTGCGCTGATCTTTCTCCTCATTTTGATTTCTGGCTGTGGAGGGCATATGTCTCGTGCTAAGAAAGTAGACTTGGTAGTTCAGACAGCCAGATCATACACTGGTACACCCTATAAATATGGAGGCACTACACGAGTAGGAATGGACTGTTCAGCACTGCTTTTTCATTCCTTTCAAAGTGTAAGACTTACACTGCCTAGAACTTCAGCTGAGCAAGCTAAGAAAGGGAAGCGAGTTAATATCAAAGATCTTAAAGTCGGTGATATGGTGTTTTTTGCAACAGGCAAAAAGAAAAGGCAGATTAATCATGCAGGTATTGTAACGGCCATTAGAGGTAGAAATGATGTCCGATTTATCCATGCCTCCACCTCACTTGGAGTAACAGAAAGCAACCTCTACTCCAGCTATTATAAAGAAAGATTTAGAAGAGCACGTAGGGTGTTTTGATTTAATTAAAGACAAGTCTATATTTGCGCACCTTTTGGGGGTTTAGCTCTCCCGATAATTATCGAGAGGCTAGAGCAAAAAGGGGGTTTAGCTCAGCTGGCTAGAGCGCTACACTGGCAGTGTAGAGGTCACCGGTTCGAATCCGGTATCCTCCACAGAAATTAAGCCTTGCTTCTCGCAAGGCTTTTTCATTTCTTCTAATTACAACTCTTTCAAAATACACTTCAACAGTATTCGTTATCTTCACGACATGCAAAAAAGGGTTTTGCTTTTTGGTTTAATTGTTTTGCTCACCTCCTGTGGCGGGGTAGATCAGATTTTTGCTCCAGTTGAAAAGGAGAAAGATCCGACCAAGCCGGATATTACGTTAGAAGATGAAAAACCTCAAGAAGCCGATACCATTCCCGATGCTGAGGAAAGAGTAAAACGCAATGTCTTTTATGGAGAGAAGACTAAAAAGGCCTTTACTTCTTTCTCTGAAAGAGATACAGAAGATTTCCGTTTGTTCTACGTATTGCCAGAACCGGTAGCGGCAGCACCTTACGTAAGAAAAGTGTTTTATCACGATGCTAAGAATAACACCATTCGTTCTGCCGAAGGGAAAGGACAGATGCTAGATAGAGTTTTGCATGGGCCTTACGAGCGCATAGTTAACGATGTAGTTATTGAAAAAGGAGACTTCTATTACGGAACCAAACACGGTACTTGGCTGTATCAGCGAATGGATTCTACCCTATACGAGAAGGAGCATTATACCAAGGGTTGGTTCACAGATTCACAGATTACTTATTATGATGAAGACCAGAAAACCAAAATGAAGGAAGTGATTCCTTTTCAGTATGGAAAGAAGGAAGGAACCTACTACAGATTTTATGAAAGTGGCAATGTTGCAGTAACTGGAGAATACGTATTCGATAAAAAAGTAGGCGTTTGGATTGAATACCACGATGTACCAGGAGTAGTGGTTCAAAAGCGTTGGTTGCAGTACCCTAAAGTTTTTTACGATTGGGACTTTGAACCTTACATAGTTAGAGAGTGGAATAAAAACTCTCAAACCATTTATAATTCCTCCAAAACAGGTCAGTAGAAGGCATCTTTCAGGTGTTCTATTTGCATAGTGGTTTGTTTTACAATAATAGCCACAATATCAAACCGAATATCTCCTTTCCAGCCCTGTTCCTCCACATAGTAGTTAGCCGCTCTTATTATGGCTTCTTGCTGATTTTTAGAAACGAAATCTTCTGGAAAGCCAAAACTGTTAGAGCTTCTTGTTTTTACTTCTACAAAAATCATAAGCCCTTCACCTTGCATAATCAGGTCTATCTCTGATTTGCCGTGTCGGTAATTCCTTGCTAGAATTTTATAGCCTCTTTGCCTCATCTCTATTTCGGCCATGGCTTCTCCTCTTTTGCCAAACGTTTGCATGGATATGAATGTGGTTGATCTTAATTTAGGGAATAATTTGAAGTAAATTCAAAGCCTACAAAGAACTCACGATGCTACAGAACATTAACCCTACTGAAACTCAAGCCTGGAAAAAATTATCGGAGCATGCCGAAAAAATGAAGCAGGTTCATATGAAAGATCTTTTTCAGTCAGATGACAAAAGGTTTGAAAAGTACTCTCTTCGTTTTAACGACACGCTGGTAGATTACTCTAAAAACATTATTACTGAAGAAACCATAGAGCTACTGTTTAAGCTAGCAACAGAATGTGGTGTTAAAGAGGCCGTAAAGGCAATGTTTTCGGGAGAAAAGATAAACCAAACCGAAGACAGGTCTGTCCTCCATATTGCTCTTCGAAATATGGGTATTGAACCTATAATGGTTGATGGTGAAGATGTTATGCCCGATGTAAAGGCAGCGTTGGCTAAGATGAAAACCTTTGCCGACAAAGTAACAGCGGGTAATTGGAAGGGCTATTCTGGCAAATCCATAAAGTACATTGTAAACATTGGGATTGGAGGTTCAGACCTTGGACCTGTAATGGTTACTGAGGCCTTGAAGTCTTATGCTACATTCGGCATCAAACCATACTTTGTTTCTAATGTAGATGGCACGCACCTTTCTGAAGTGTTGAAAGAGGTGAATGCAGAGGAAACTCTTTTCATGATTGCTTCTAAGACTTTCACTACTCAAGAAACCATGACCAACGCGCATTCAGCGAAAGATTGGTTCTTGGCTAATGGAGGAACTGAGGCTGACGTAGCGAAACACTTTGTAGCACTTTCTACCAATGCTGAAGCTGTTGCTGCCTTTGGTATTGATACAGCCAATATGTTTGAGTTTTGGGATTGGGTAGGAGGCAGATACTCCCTTTGGTCTTCAATAGGGCTGTCCATTGCATGTACTATAGGTTACAACAACTTTGAGGAGCTGCTTACAGGTGCCTATGAAATGGATCAGCATTTTTTAAATACTCCGCTAGAAGAGAATATTCCTGTAACTCTGGCTTTAATCGGCTTGTGGTACGGAAATTTCTTCGGCAGTGAGTCTGAGGCTATTTTACCATACGACCAATACATGCACCGCTTTGCTGCCTATTTTCAGCAAGGGAACATGGAGAGTAATGGAAAGTATGTAGATAGAAATGGAAACACAGTTCAATATCAGACAGGACCAATTGTTTGGGGCGAACCTGGAACTAACGGACAACATGCCTTTTACCAATTGATTCATCAGGGTACTAAGCTAATTCCATGCGACTTTTTGGCGCCAGCAATCAGCCAGAATCCATTAGGAGACCACCATCCGAAATTGCTTTCGAACTTCTTTGCACAAACCGAGGCTTTAATGAACGGAAAAACCAAAGAAGAAGTAGAGGCTGAGCTTAAAGCTCAAGGTAAAAGTGATGAAGAAATTGCTGAACTAGCACCTTTCAAGGTATTTGAAGGTAATAAGCCAACAAACAGCATTCTTTTCAAAAAACTGACACCAAAAGTGTTGGGTAGTCTTGTGGCTATGTACGAACACAAGATTTTTACGCAAGGCGTTATTTGGAACATCTTTAGTTTCGATCAATGGGGAGTAGAATTGGGTAAAGTATTGGCCAAAAAGATTCTTCCAGAGCTAGAGAGTCAAGAAGATGTATCTTCTCACGATGCATCGACTAACGGATTGATCAACACTTATAAGGCAATGAGAAAAGGATGAGCAAAAGATACTTATACCCACTAAAATTCGATACCATATTTAAGGAGAAAATCTGGGGAGGCACTAAGATAAACGATGTGCTTGGTAAAGATTTTTCACCCCTTAAAAACTGTGGCGAAACTTGGGAGATCTCAGGTGTGCCAGGTAACCTTTCCAAAGTTTCAGAGGGGGTACTAAAAGGAAGTACGTTGCCTGAGCTTATTGAAGAGTTTAAGGAAGACTTGATTGGGAAGAAGGTATATGAGGCTTTCGGAAATGAATTTCCTCTTTTGGTAAAGTTTATCGATGCCGCTCAAGACTTATCCATTCAGGTGCATCCCGATGATAAATTGGCCAGAGAAAGACATAACTCTCTTGGTAAATCTGAAATGTGGTATGTCTTTCAGGCCGATGAAGGCGCCAAATTGATCAGTGGTTTCAATAGAGAAACCAGTAGAGAGGAGTATTTACAGTATTTGAATAGCGGAAAGCTGACCGAATTACTGAACGAGGAGGAAGTACAAGCTGGCGATTGCTTCTATCTGCCTGCTGGTAGAGTACACACTATAGGGAAGGGGCTTTTGTTGGCAGAAATTCAGCAGTCTTCAGATGTTACCTACCGTATATATGATTTCGATAGAACAGATGATGAAGGAAATAAAAGAGAGCTTCATACAGAACAAGCTCTAGATGCTTTAGATTATCATGCCTATTCGGAATACAAAACCAACTATAAAAGAGGGCTAAATGAGGTGGTGCCTTTGGTTAAATCACAGTACTTTCAAACCAATCTTTTAGAGTTTACAACAGGTATAATCCGTGAGCATTTCGATCAAGATTCCTTTATTATTTATACTTGCTTAGAAGGTTCGGCTAATCTCGCCTCAGAGGGACAAACTACAAAAATTTGCATGGGAGAAGCAGTTTTGTTGCCACGAAAATTCAAATCGGTTCATATAAAAGCCAATTCGGGCTTCAAAATGTTGGAAACATTCATGCCATAATCTATTTTTGGAACATGGCTGGTAAGAAGAATATGAAAAAGTTCTCGGCCACGTTCCTTAATATGAAAGACAATAGCGTGGTCAAGACAGAGTTTCTTGCGCGTAATCAAACCTCGGCTCAGCGTAAGGCCAACAGACAAGTAACGAAATATGTTCGTGTATTATCTGTGGAACTTATTGGAGACGTACCGAGGGAGGCCTAATTTAGCGTGCATGTGGCCGATTAAGCGTAAGTATGAGTATTCTTCAGAATAAGAGAGTTGAGGTAATTTATCTTGGAGAGGATGATTACCAAAAAGTGTGGGATTATCAAGAGTCGATCTTTAAAAAGACTGTTGATCGAAAAATTGATAATCGTAAATCAGTTGAGTCATCGGTGGTGCCCACCGATAACTATCTCATATTCTGTGAGCATCCTCATGTTTATACTCTAGGGAAGAGTGGTTCAATAGACAATCTGCTTCTGGATGAAGAAGGATTGCGGGAGAATTTTGCCCAATTTTATAAGATCAATAGAGGCGGTGATATCACTTATCACGGTCCAGGGCAAATTGTTGCCTATCCAATCTTAGATCTTGAGAATTTTTTCACAGATATACATAAGTATTTACGCTTTCTAGAAGAGGCTGTAATCTCTACTATGGCCGATTTCGGGCTGAAGGCAGGGCGTATTGATGGTCTAACGGGAGTATGGATAGACTTTGAAGAAGGTGCCGAAGACCCTAGAAAGATTTGCGCTATGGGAGTGAAGTCTAGCCGATGGGTGACTATGCATGGTTTGGCCTTAAACGTTAACACAGATTTATCGTATTTTGGACATATTGTTCCTTGTGGTATAGATGATAAAGCGGTTACTTCTATGCAGAAAGAGCTTGGTCATGAGGTAAATATGGACGAAGTAAGGGCTAGGCTAACACATCATCTGGCTACTATCTTTGAGATGGAGTTGATATAATGAAACCCAAAAAGCTATCGATTGTCATTTTTCCAATCACCTTAGTGTTGATTGGCTTTTTGGTGTTTGGTAGGCCTCAGAAACAATCCAGTATCAATATTTCTAATCATGCCAAGCACAGAGGTGTTTGTTGGGTGGCAAGTCATTATAAGCCAGATTCACTGGCCTTTCAACAGTTGGTTAATAATAATGTGAATTGGATTTCTCAGACTCCATTTGGATGGCAGAAAGAGCATAATTCACCATTAATTGGTAATCAGATTGGTAGAGATGATGGTTGGTATGGAGAAAGCGATAGAGGCCTGAGAGAAACTACTCGAATAGCTAGGTTGTACGGTATCAAAACCATACTTAAGCCTCACATCTGGCTCAGAGATAGCCAAGGCAAATGGAGAGGAGAAATAGCGATGGAGACTGAGGCCGACTGGAAAACTTGGTTTGCCAATTATGAAGAATTTATACTTCACTATGCCAAGTTAGCCGAAGAAGAGTCTATTGAAATGCTCTGCATAGGCACAGAACTTTACAGAACTTGCGTGGAGCGAGAGGCAGATTGGCGCAGTCTGATTGAGAAGATTCGTTCTGTCTACTCTGGAGAACTTACCTATGCAGCCAACTTTGCCGATGAGTATGAAGAGGTAGCATTCTGGGATGAGCTAGATTATATCGGAGTTCAAGGTTATTTCCCTGTGGTGCAAATAGAAGAGCCTTCAGTAGAAGAGGTAAAAAAAGGTTGGAGTGAACACTTAAAGCAGTTGGGTGACTTTTCAGCCAAATACGATAAGCCTATTCTGTTTACAGAGATTGGATATAAAAGCACCAAAGATGCTGGTATTGAGCCTTGGCAATGGCCTCAACGCATGAGCAAGAGCGATAGAGAAAAGATTTTCAGCGAGAAGGCTCAGGCCAATCTCTATGAAGGAATGTTTCAAGCTTTGGCAGATGAACCTTTTATTGCTGGATTTCATTTTTGGAAATGGTTTCCGCCAATTCCTGAGTCGGCAGAAAGGCGAAGAAGAAATTATACTGATGATGGGGCTTTCAATATTGATTTTACCCCTCAGAATAAATTGGCCGAAGGCGTTATGCGAGAGTGGTTTGAGAAACTGGCCAAACAATAATTTACTATGAGAAAAGACATTGAAATGCCTGAAGTAACAGGCGTGAAAGTTTGTGTGGGAAAGTCAATTAATAAGTTGGGGGAAAGCGAATGGCATGTTTATCTCATCAACGAAAACCTGATTGAGCTAACCAACGTGATGATTGTTTCTAAGGGCTATGAGGGTAAGTCTAAAGAGGCACGAAAGACTTCCACGCTAAGGCATATGATTGAGAAGGTGGATGAGCAATCTGTGGCTAAGGTGGAAAGTATTAGCCCAGAGGTTTTTGGTTTCTACAATGAATTTTGGGTGAGCTACTATATATTGAATGAACTCTTCGATAAGAAATTTGTGGTGGAACCATTCAATGAATTCGAGCTAGAAGAAATAGTAGAGCTAGAAATAAAAGGAAAGTACGCTTCTTAATCTGAACTGGTAAGTATTTCGCCTTCTACGAAGCTCAGACTTCCTTTCTCATGCTCCATTATATCATTTCGTCACGTTGTGGCTTCTATTCAATTTAAAAACATCAACTATGTTTACCGGCTACGGTTCGGAGTTCGGTAGGAGCAAAATGTCATAATATCCAGTTTGTTCCAACGCTTCTAAGCTCCAGAGGAGCGGTATGTCATGATACACGGTGCCTAGTTCATCCAAGTGACACCTCTAGCATTTACGGCTAATTCCCACTAAATTATCCATGCTATGAACAAAGACACACTCAAGAATATCCTTTTCTTGGACATTGAAACTGTAGCTGAAACCAAAACTTTTAAAGAGCTACCCGAACGAAAACAAGAGCTTTGGAAAAAGAAATCTGCCTTCTTTCGCGAAGCAGAAGAAAAGTCGGCTGAAGAGCTTTACGAACGTGCCGGAATATATGCGGAGTTCGGTAAGGTGGTTACCATTGCTGTCGGATACTTCTCGGATTTAGATCCTGAGCTAAAACTTAGAATTACTGCTTTCTCTGGTCATGATGAAAGACAATTGCTTCAAGAATTTGCAGAATTGTTAAACAGTAAGCATTTCAGCTCTAAAGAAACTAGGCTATGTGCGCACAACGGTAAAGAGTTCGATTTTCCATATATCGCTAGGCGCATGTTGGTAAATGGCATTGAACTGCCAAAAGCGTTGCAGCTTTCAGGTAAAAAGCCTTGGGAGATTCCGCACTTAGATACGCTTGAGTTGTGGAAGTTTGGAGACTATAAACATTATACTTCTTTAGACCTATTGGCTTCTATTTTTGGCATTGAGAGTAGCAAAGATGACATAGATGGCAGTCAGGTTAACGGCATCTATTACGAACAAAACGATCTCGATAGAGTTGTAAAATATTGCAAGAAGGATGTTTCGGTTTTGGTTCAGGTATTCCTTAGCCTAAGCCAGTTGCCGAAGCTAAAAGCTGAAAATATCACCTTGCTTTAAAGGCTATTCAGCCAGAAATCCTTTTATTATACCTAATTTTAAAGCATTCCATCAAAAACCATTTATGGGTCGAAAGAGAAAAGGTACGCCTCCAGAAAATACATCAGTCACTAAGAGAGCTGCAAAGCAAATTGAGCCACTTATTGTGGAGTTTCTAAATCAAACTCCAGGCCGTGGATATCAGGTTAAGCAAATCTTGAAAGGCTTAGGGGTCAGAGATGCCAAGTCTAAAGGGATTGTTTCTGAGGTTATCTTTGGCTTAGAAGCTAGAGGAGTAGTAAAGAAGCTTAGAAACGGTTCTTTTACTATTGAAGGAGAGCAGAAAACCATTGCCGGAGTAGTGGACAGTGTGAATGCACGCTTTGCCTACGTAGTGCCCGATGGAGATGCCGAACAAGACGATATATGGGTGTCTAAAGAAGATCTGCTAGGTGCCATGGACGATGACAAGGTAAAAGTTGTCTTGAAGCCTAAGAAGCATGGAAAGAGTCCTGAAGGAAAGGTAGTAGAAGTATTGGCTCGTCACAGAGATGAGTTTGTTGGGCGAATAGAAATGAATACCCGCTATGCTTTCGTAGTTCCCGATTTCAAAAAGATGTTTCACGACATCTACGTGAAGTATGAAGATTTAAACGGAGCCAAGCATAACGATAAAGTGATTGTGAAAATCACGGAGTGGCCCGAAAGAGATAAAAAGCCAGAGGGTATCGTACAGCGTGTGCTGGGCAAAGCAGGTGAGCATAATGCAGAAATTCACTCCATTATTGCTGAATTCGGCTTGCCACTGGAGTTTCCTGACAAGGTGAATGATGATGCAGAGGCTATTCCAGCAAAAATCACTGCAAAGGAAATTAAGAAAAGGAAAGACTTCCGTGAGATTACCACCTTCACCATCGACCCAGATGATGCGAAAGACTTCGATGATGCACTTTCTCTAAGGACCTTAGAAAATGGTAATGTTGAGGTGGGTGTACATATTGCTGATGTTACGCATTATGTAGAGCCTAAATCGGCATTAGAAGAGGAGGCTGTAGATAGAGCAACTTCGGTCTATTTGGTAGATAGAACCATTCCTATGTTGCCAGAGAGGCTTTCCAATGGCTTGTGTTCTCTTAGGCCTCAGGAGGAAAAACTTACCTTCAGTGCAGTTTTTGAATTGGATGCTGAAGCAAAGATCAAGAACGAGTGGTTCGGCCGAACGATCATTTATTCAGACAGACGCTTTACTTATGAAGAAGCGCAAGAAAGAATAGAGTCAGGCGAAGGAGATTTCAGTGAAGAGATTAACCAACTGAATGGCCTAGCCAGGTTGCTAAGAAAGAAGCGCTTTCAGCAAGGTGCCGTAAACTTCGAAACTGTTGAGGTTAAATTTAAGCTCGATGAAAACGGTACGCCATTGGGTGTTGTGCCGAAAGTAAGAAAAGAGGCGCATATGCTCATTGAGGAGTTTATGCTGCTCGCTAATAAGAAGGTTGCTGAATTTATCTACAGCAAACATAAAGGGGCGAATCCGCTAACATTCGTTTATAGAACCCACGATTCTCCAGACCCAGAAAAGCTAGATACATTCGCCAAGTTTGCCAACCGCTTTGGTCATAATATGGACTTCGAAAAAGGCGGAGTTTCCAAAAATCTCAATGTCTTGATGGACAAAATTACCGGAAGGCCCGAGCAGAACGTCTTGGAACAACTAGCTATCCGCAGCATGGCGAAGGCCAAGTATACCACTGCAGAAAAGGGCCACTTTGGTTTGGCATTTCCTCATTATACGCACTTCACCTCTCCTATTCGTAGGTATCCAGATATGATGGTGCACAGGCTGCTTCAGCATTATTTAGATGGTGGAAAATCTGCCGATAAGGAAGAGTATGAAGAGCTCTGCTTGCACTCTTCTGAAAGAGAAAAGCGAGCAGCAGATGCTGAAAGGGCTTCCATCAAGTATAAGCAGGTAGAATACATGTCTTTGGTTGAGAAGAAAGATTTCCCTGGTATTGTAAGTGGTGTTACAGAATGGGGTGTTTTTGTAGAAATTTCAGAAACCAAATGTGAGGGAATGGTTCGCATTTCCGATATGACGGACGATTATTACGAGTTCGATGAACAAAATTACCGCATCTTAGGTAAAAGAAACAAGCGAATGATAAGCCTTGGTGATAAAGTAACTGTTCGAGTTAAAGCAACAGATGTTGACCGAAGGACTATCGACCTAATTTTTGTTGAAGATGACAAATGACTTGAAGGCTCTCATTGGCCTGATCAATAACCGACTTACTGAACATTCTTACGGAGAACAACCTAATGAGCTTTATGAGCCCATCAGGTATATTATGTCTTTGGGTGGAAAAAGACTGAGACCTGTTTTAGTGCTTTTAGCTTACAAGCTGTTTAAAGACGATCACGAGACAATTTTGGATCAGGCACTGGCGGTAGAGGTGTTTCACAACTTCACCCTCATGCATGACGACATCATGGATGATGCGCCACTTCGCAGGGGTAAGCAAACGGTACATGAAAAGTGGGATAGCAGTACAGCAATTCTCTCTGGAGATGTAATGTTGGTAAGGGCTTATGATTTGTTGCTTGATGCTCCTGGAGACTTAAGGGTCATTATTAAAGCCTTCAATGAGTGTGCGGCTGGAGTTTGTGAAGGTCAGCAATTCGATATGAATTTCGAGACCATGTCATCAGTCACTGAAGAAGACTACATCAATATGATCAGGTTGAAGACCGCTGTACTGTTGGGTTTCAGTCTTCAGTTTGGAGCCATGTTGGCAGGAGCTAGCGAAGCCTCTACCAAAGCGCTTTATAAGTTCGGAGTAGATATTGGCATTGGCTTTCAGCTAAAAGACGATTTGCTAGACGTATATGCAGATCAGGAGAAGTTTGGTAAGCAGGTTGGGGGAGACATCATTTCCAACAAAAAGACTTTCCTTTTACTTAAAGCGCTAGAGTTAGCCAATAAAGAGCAAAAGACTCAACTTACTCAGTGGATTGATAAAAAGGAGTTCGATTCTGCAGAAAAGGTTGAAGCAGTGACAGCCATTTACGATCAGATCGGAATTAAAGAACTGACATTAGGCAAAATGAACGAGTACTTCAATAAAGGTTTTGAGTCGTTAGATAAAATTGAAGTAGCCGAAGAGAGAAAAACAGGCCTTAAGTCATTTGCTCAATATCTGATTGAAAGGGATAAATAATGGAGTTCACTTACGGACTAATGATTGTGATTGGGTTGGTGACCTATGTGGCTTGGAAGCAGCCCGAGCTTCACGCAAAACTTATGCTCAATCCATATCAGACGGTTCAGCAGAAGCAGTACTGGAGATTATTGACCTCTGGTTTTGTGCACAATAACCCCATGCACCTGTTTCTAAACCTCTTTACGCTTTTCTTTTTTGGAGCTGCCATAGAACGCATTTTCAATGTCTATTTCCCTCAGGTGGGAGCTCTGCTTTTTATTCTACTCTTTGTTACGGCTGTTATAGTGGCCAATGTGCCCACTTTAATCAAGCATAGAAATAATCCTCATTACAACTCTTTAGGTGCTTCAGGTGGGGTTTCTGCGTTAGTATTGTCCTTTGTGCTTTTCGATCCACTAAGAGACCTCTGCCTCTACGCCATCATCTGCCTGCCTGGCTATATTCTCGGAGCCATCTTTATCGTCTACTCCATCATTATGGGCAAGCGAGGCCGAGACAACATCAATCACGATGCCCACCTTTGGGGGGCTATTTACGGAGTTGTCTTCGTATTACTTTTGAGGCCTTCGACTATTCAGACCTTCATAGATTCGGTTTTTTAGCGCAGTTACATTGATCAATGATTGCCGTAGGCAATGTGTCAGAGTGTTTTTGTCTACCGATTTTCTATACTATTACAGAAGTTGGGTGCTGTGAATAATCTCTTTTAAGTGTTTTAAAGAACTTCGGCTTAAAATCTATAATCAAACAAAAAACGGTAATTACCAGTACTCTGTCTAACTTAAGGGGGGGGGGCTGCTAATGAGCGAAGTGAGTTTGGAGATTCAGGAGATGAATTAGTGGGAGTAGACCCATGCCCAAATCCGACAGATATTGGAAACAATAATAATAGCGGTTCTTCTGGGGGAGGTGGTAATAATAACTCTAATCAAAACAATTCAGATAATAGCAATGATAATAACACCTGTGATGTCTATGTATTAGAAACCGATTGGTATGCTTGTGTTTCAGTAGGTAATGAAGTGCCGGATTGTCATTATAGCTACACAGAATATGAGTTGGTTTATGAAAACTGTGGGCCTGACGACAGTCTCTCGGCAAATTTAGAGAATGATGATGCATGTTCAGATGATGATGACAATGTTCCGATTATTGAGCCCGAGGACTTTGGATACAAAGTTTGCAACAAGCATATAGCTTTTGATGAAATACCTGGAGATGGAAGTGAAACCAGTTTGACTGGAGAAGTAAGAAGGGTACAGGTACCTGCTGTTCACACGGAAACTGGCGAACATGTGGAGGCTTTTTTGGGGGGCTTGGTGCATTACATATGGAAGTAGTGCCGACTTAGTTAATAATGAATATCAAGCATCAGATATATTCAAGGAGGCTTGGCAAATGTCCACTTTAGAAATAGAATTATGGTTAAATGAATTTAAGGAAAACCCGGGAAAAGTAGCTTTCTCAAATCAATTTCTAGATATTTTTAGAGAGAATATACAGTTGCTATCTAGTACGAGTGGTGATGGTTATGTTTTTATTGCCTCGAGCACAACCTCCTGTCGAAATACTCGATCCACGTGGTTGGTATATTGTAAATAATTTTCGCAAGCCTCAGAGATGAATTTATTTAAGAAAAAGTATCATAGTCTCAGAAATGAAATTGAAAGTCTATTCTATATCAAAGCACTAGAAAGCAGCTCAGAAATTGACATCCAAACGCTTGAAAGCAAGGGCAGAACAAGAAATGACTTATTGGATAGGAATTACAATCGTAAAATATGGTCTAGTTTTTTTGAAGAGTTGAAAGATCGTTATCCTGGTTTAAAAATTAGAGATATCACTCATGGTCAACAGCCTGGCTTTAGCTTAGATGTGATCATTGAATCTCAGTTTTTGAATCACATTGGAACCTCCTTGAACATCTACCTCTATGTAAGTGCTTTGTTGCCCTACTACGCTCTATTAGCCAGTGATGGCATCAAAATAGACAGAAGTCTAAGCCCCTTTCCTTCAGAAAGAGCTAAAAGCAGTGGGTTCAAATCATACAATATCTACTGTTCTCCCAATGAGCTTTTCGAACCTCATTACAGCATAATAAGGAAGATTGTTCTAGACCATTTTTTAGATTTTAAACAAATTCCGATGGAGATACTTTTTGAAAAATTTCCTGGGCTAAGAACGGACGAGCAGGATGTTGATAAAAACATTTATGAAGCTCTATTTGCAGGGGAGATTGATAATTTTTTCTATTTAAAGGGAGACAAATCCTTTCCTAAAGAGGATTGGTATTAAAGACTTTCTTAGTACTGCTTTTTCCTATTCTATCTTTCAAGGAAAGAATGAACTAACACTGATTTATTCAGATTACACTTTTGATCAAATCAAGATAAGAGAAGAGGTGTTTTATTCCTCTCTTGGCGCCTACTTATAGTGAGTGTTGTTCTTTTTAGCGCTTTTGGTCTGGTCGTTATTTAGCGAAAGTATACTAAGCAAAAAACCCTGACACTTTTCAGTATCAGGGTTTTTAAATATCTATAAGCTCTTAATTAAGCCTCAGCTTTGCCTTCGCCTTCAAAAGGAAGAACAGAAACGTAAGATCTGTCTTTTCTACCTTTTTTGAATTCAACAACACCATCAGTTAATGCAAACAAGGTGTGGTCTTTTCCCATACCTACGTTATTACCAGGGTGATGCTGAGTTCCTCTTTGTCTTACAATGATGTTACCTGCAATTGCAGCCTGACCACCATAAATTTTAACGCCAAGTCGTTTACTTTCCGACTCTCTACCGTTTTTCGAACTACCGACTCCTTTTTTATGTGCCATGGTATTTTCTTATTTAGAGATTTTTTCGATCAATACTTTAGTGAACTGCTGACGGTGACCGTTTTTCACTTTGTAACCTTTTCTTCTTTTCTTCTTGAAGACGATTACTTTATCACCTTTTACATGTCCGATAATTTTACCGGAAACCTTTGCGCCCTTAATTGCTGGGGCACCAACTTCAACTTTACCTTCGTTGTCAAGTAATAATACTTTCTCGAACTCTACGGAAGCGCCTTCTTCGCCCTCCATCAATGGAGCGTAAACGAATTGGTCTTGCGTTACTTTGAACTGCTTTCCTGCTATGTCTACAATTGCGTACATTATGAATGATTTTTCAAAAATGGACTGCAAAGGTAACGGAATAATCGCGAATAACAAACCAAATGCGCGCGATAAATCCAAGCAATTTTCCAATATTAAATTTTCAATTTTTTTCGCCTTTCCATACGTCAAAAATAGAGATAAGTGATTGTGTAATGTTGTGTATGTAAACTACAATGTTTCAGTTGTTTAAACGAACACATGAAACGCCATTCATGCATTAAATCACTTCTGTTTTCGCGTTGATTTTTCAGCCCCTTTTTGTAATATTTGTTTCAGGTTACGACCCCAATAAACAACCTATTCCCTAGTTAGACTCCTACTCTCAAGAGTATCAAGGAATTAACTGAGGACCCTGAAAATTAAATAGGAAAATGCTTTTTGCCTTCGGGTAAATGGCACTTGTTTTTTGAAGAATGTTAATTCTTCAGCGTGGCCTTTTATTATCAACCCCAAATTGAACAAGTAACATGAGCGAACAAACTACTGCAGTAGAGGAACCATTATTGAAGGAGAACAAAGACCGCTTTGTACTGTTTCCGATAAAGCATGACGATATTTGGCAGTTCTATAAGAAAGCAGAAGCTAGCTTTTGGACCGCTGAAGAAATAGATCTTCATCAAGACCTTACCGATTGGAATGGCAAGCTTAATGATGATGAGCGTTACTTCATCAAACACGTGTTAGCGTTTTTTGCTGCATCCGATGGGATTGTAAATGAAAACCTGGCCGAAAACTTCGTTAATGAAGTGCAATACACAGAAGCAAAGTTCTTCTATGGTTTTCAGATTATGATGGAGAACATCCATTCAGAAACTTACTCTTTATTAATAGATACATACATTAAAGATCCGGTAGAGGCAGATCAGCTTTTCCATGCCATCGAAACATTCGATGCCATTAAGAAGAAAGCAGATTGGGCTTTGAAGTGGATCGAATCTCCTTCTTTCGCTGAAAGGCTAATTGCATTTGCTGCGGTAGAAGGTATCTTCTTCTCAGGAAGTTTTTGTTCCATATTTTGGCTTAAGAAGAGAGGCCTAATGCCGGGACTTACTTTCTCAAACGAGTTAATCTCTAGAGATGAAGGCTTGCACTGTGACTTTGCTGTTCACTTGCACAACAACCACCTAATTAACCAGGTGCCAGAAGAAAGAATTAGAGAAATCATTATTGATGCTTTAGATATTGAAAGAGAGTTTATCACAGAGTCGTTACCAGTTAGGCTAATTGGAATGAATTCTGATCTAATGGCTCAGTACCTTGAGTTTGTTACAGACAGACTTTTGGTTGAACTAGGCTGTGCTAAAGAGTATAACTCAACTAACCCATTCGACTTTATGGAAATGATTTCCTTACAAGGAAAAACTAATTTCTTTGAGAAGAGAGTGGGAGAATATCAGAAAGCTGGAGTTATGAAAGATAAAGATGACACAGGTAACTCACGAACCTTGTCATTTGATGATGACTTCTAAATGATGGCTCAATAAATTAACCCCCAAACCCCAAACCCCATAAATATGTTAGTAGTAAAAAGAGATGGCAGACGAGAGTCCGTCAAATTCGACAAAATCACCGCAAGGGTAGAAAAGCTATCCTATGGATTGGATTCTAACTTTGTTGAACCAATCGATGTAGCCAAAAAGGTAATTGAAGGCCTTTATGATGGCGTAAGCACGCAAGACTTAGATAACCTTGCTGCTGAAATTGCTGCTACTATGACAGTGAAGCACCCTGACTATGCTAAGCTGGCTGCTAGAATTGCAATTTCTAACCTTCACAAAACAACAAGTAAGTCTTTTTCAAACACCATGAAGAGACTTTACACATACGTAGACCCAAAGACTGGTCAAAATGCTCCATTAGTTTCTAAGGAAACTTACGGCATTATTAAAGCGAATGCCGCTTTACTAGATTCTACTATTATTTATGATAGAGACTTTAGCTACGATTACTTCGGGTTTAAAACTTTAGAGCGCTCTTACCTTATGAAGCTAGACGGTAAGATCGTTGAGCGTCCTCAGCATATGCTTATGAGGGTTTCTGTGGGTATCCACGGAGAAGACATGGAAAAGGCAATTGAAACTTATCACTTACTTTCGGAGAAGTGGTTTACTCATGCTACTCCAACGCTCTTTAATGCAGGTACGCCTAAGCCTCAGCTTTCATCTTGCTTCTTACTCACAATGAAAGATGATAGTATTGATGGTATTTATGATACTTTAAAGCAGTGTGCTAAGATTTCACAATCTGCAGGAGGTATTGGTCTTTCTATTCACAATGTAAGAGCTAAAGGTTCATACATTAAAGGAACAGGTGGAGTTTCTAACGGTATTGTACCAATGTTGAGAAATTTCGATATGACTGCCCGTTATGTAGACCAAGGTGGAGGAAAGCGTAAAGGCTCTTTCGCTATGTACCTTGAGCCATGGCATGCCGATATCTTCGACTTCCTTGATCTGAAAAAGAACCATGGTAAAGAAGAGTTGAGAGCTAGAGATTTGTTCTACGCCCTTTGGATCTCTGATTTATTTATGAAAAGAGTAGAGGCTAACGAAGAGTGGACGCTATTCTGTCCGAATGAGTGCCCAGGTTTGGCCGATGCTTACGGAGATGACTTCGAGAAGCTTTATGAAAAGTATGAGAAAGAAGGTAAAGGTCGTCAAACTGTAAAGGCGCAAGACCTTTGGTTTGAAATTCTTGAAGCACAAATTGAGACGGGTACGCCATACATGTTGTTCAAAGATGCGGCTAACAAAAAGTCCAATCAGAAAAACTTGGGTACCATTAAGTCTTCAAACCTTTGTACCGAAATTATTGAATACACGGCTCCTGATGAAGTAGCGGTTTGTAACCTTGCTTCTATTGCTCTGCCAATGTATGTCAATGAAGAAACTAAGGAGTACGACTTCCAAAAACTATATGATGTTACGTATGTAGCCACCAAAAACCTGAATAAGGTAATTGATGTAAACTACTACCCTGTAGAAGAAGCCAAGAACTCTAACATGCGCCATAGACCAATTGGTTTAGGTGTACAAGGTTTGGCCGATGCATTCTTGATGATGGGCTTTCCATTTGAGTCTGAGCAAGCACGTAAGCTAAACAGAGACATCTTTGAAACCATCTACTTCGCAGCAATGACAGCTTCTAAAGACATTGCCAAAGTAGAAGGTACTTATGAGACCTTTAAGGGTTCTCCAGTATCTAAAGGAATCTTCCAATACGATATGTGGGGAGTAACTCCAGATTCTGGTCTTTGGGATTGGGACAGCCTAAAGAAAGAGGTGAAGAAACACGGTGTGAGAAACTCATTGCTAGTAGCACCAATGCCAACCGCTTCTACTTCTCAAATTTTAGGTAACAACGAGTGTTTTGAGCCTTATACTTCGAACATCTATACCAGAAGAACCCTTTCTGGTGAGTTTGTGGTAGTGAACAAACACTTAATGAAAGACTTGATTGAGCTTGGTTTATGGAGTGCCGACATGAAGAATAAACTGATTGCGGCTAAGGGCTCTGTTCAGAACATCAAGGAAATTCCTGATAACATCAAGGAGCTTTATAAAACAGTTTGGGAGATTTCTCAGAAAGCAATTATTGATATGTCGGCCGATAGAGGTGCATACATCTGTCAGTCGCAAAGCTTGAACATACATATCCAAGATCCGAACTTCGGTAAAATGACTTCTATGCATTTCTATGCCTGGAAGAAAGGTCTGAAGACTGGTATGTATTACTTAAGATCTAGAGCAGCAACGGATGCAATTCAGTTCACTGTAGATAAAGCAGCAGCAGCTGCACCTACTGCAGCAGAAATGGAGCAAAAGGCAGCCGATATGGCCTGCTCGCTAGATAACCCGGATGCTTGTGAGGCATGCGGTAGTTAGTAAGTATGGGGTTGATTACTACTAACCTAGAACCCTGACTATCCAAGTCAGGGTTTTTTTTATGCCTATTCGTCAGACTACTCCAAGTGGTCAGACGAATTATTCAAACTTGATCAATTCTCTTGGGGCTTTCCATGGGAAAAGGTGTGCACCTTCTTTGATAGCTTCTCCCAAAGTAAATTGAATTTTATTATTAGCAGTTTTTGTCAAAGTTGCTTTGTAAACGGCTAAATCAAATTTTGAAATGAATATCAACTTCAAAGAATTTTCAGAATTATTATATTCCTTAAACTCTATGTTGTTTTCATCTTCGAAAGGCACATCAATTTGTTTTCCAGCATCAGCAGCTATGGAATAGGTGGCATCAATGGAGTTATTGGAAATACTATTAATTTCAATAATAAAGCTATAATTATCTGTTTCATATTTCCACTTTCCTAAAAATTCATTTACTGATTGCTGTTCAAAAGCATAAACATTTATAATAAAAATGAGTGTTATCAAGCAGCTAAGAATTGTAGTTAATCTTTTCATTATATACAATTTGCATTAAAGCTATTTTCAACTATTTTATCTATAAACTTATTAATTCTGTTTAAGAAGCCATTTTTATATTTTTCATAACCCCTAACTGGTCTTATCGTCTCGCTAGGGCCTATAATAAAAATGAAATCTATCAATCCTTTTTCATCTTCATAGTCACGAGCACTACTAAATACCCATTCTCTGGCATTATACACCACACCCCGCTTCAACAGGGTTGTTGTGAACATAATCCAACCGCTGTTGTGTAATTTCAATAGTTGAGAGTTCAATGGGGTGGTTGTGCTGCTGCCAAAACTGGAAGTCTTTATTGTTCGATTTGCTCTGCCCTGCAGTTTTGAATAGATCAATCATCCACTTTCTGCTCTCATAAGGGCTATTTTCAATAAACTTTCTAATGTGACGGGATGTGAAGGACTTTAGATCACGAATAATTTCTTCCAACTTTGGTTCTCTATCCCTTCCTAAAATAAGATGAATGTGACTCGGCATTATGCACCACGCCCCTACTAAGAGCCCTTTTTCTCGTTGACAGTATTTGATTGAATCGATAAATATGTTTTTGTATTCCTGCCGAATAAAAACATCTATCCAACCTACAACTGTGAAGGTGACAAAATAGAACTCTTCCTGATTTCTGATCGCGTATTTTCTTCCCATTAATGTGTGTTTGGAATCAAAATAATCAATTTGAGGTAGAAAGAAGTCTCAGCGAGTCCTCCTTTCTCTCACTATGAGTCTTAGCGAGACGCTAAGACTAGGCGAGGGTCTTTCGGTTCCATTCGTTAGGCCGCCTTTCATAACCTGATAAATTACCTCTTCATCATCCACGGTCATTTCTCCTTTCCATTTACCAGTGGTAAACAATTTTGCACTCTAATCGATTATGTATTGCAACTTAGTTGCAAATGTACTATTGTTGCAAAATAACAATCATTGACTAATAATTTTAAAATGAGAAACATGATCAAACAAAGCGCGAAGGGAATCTTGGGTATGTTCTTAATGCTTTCTGTTTTTACTGCTTGTGATTCTGACGATCCAGAACCAGTAAATGAGGAAGAGCTAATTACAACTGTTGAATTAACATTTACCAACGATAACGATGCTTCTGATGTAGTATCAGCAAGCTTCACAGATTTAGATGGTGAAGGTGGTAACGACCCAATCATCGATAACATTTCTTTAATGGCTAACGCCACTTATACTTTGACAGTGAGATTCTTGAATGAGGAGGAAACTCCTGCTGAAGATATCACCGAAGAGGTTGAAGAAGAAGATGAAGATCACCAAGTATTTTATGTTGCTACAGGAGCTGAGTTTACATATGCTTATGGCGATCAAGATTCAAACCAGAATCCATTAGGCCTTACTGGTACAGTAACAACCGGAGCAGCAAGCAATGGAACTTTACAAGTAATTCTTATTCATGAGCCTAATAAAACTGCCGCTGGTGTTCGCGATGGCGATCCAACCAACGCTGGAATTGAATCGGATATAGACGTGACGTTTAACTTATCTATACAGTAGTTTTTGGTTAGTTACTGACAAAGAGTTTAACCGTCATTTATAGTAGCCAGTAGTCCTTATTTGTACATGACCAATCAAGAAATTGAAGCAGTATTAAAGAAGTACAAATGCAGGGCTACTGCTATTAGAATTAAGGCATTAAGCCTTCTCGTTAATCATGGGAAGGCTTTTTCTATTTCTGAAATAGAAGAACATTTACGCGAAGCCGATAGGGTTACTATTTACAGAACATTCAATTCTTTTGTTGAGCTTGGCTTGGTGTCTAAGGTGTTCAATAATAAAGGCGTTACGTGCTTTTTCTACAACGGAAGTGAACACAAAGAAAAGTGTGTACATCCGCATTTGCACTGCACTTCTTGCAACAGAATAGTTTGTTTGCCGGAGTATCCTGAAAGCTATTTGAAGACACTAGATCAGTACAAGGCCGATCATATTCCTGTATTGATGGAGGGTGTTTGTGAAAACTGTCTCTAGTTTTTTATTTGCCCAATTTGTGTTTGCAACGTTGTTGCAAATAATAAAAGAACTACCTAAAATTGCACATGGTTAAAGCTGTTAAAGATTCTGTGGTACTAGATAACTGGGGCATTGGTGTTTCCATTCTTTGCTCCATTCATTGTGCTTTAATGCCCATATTAATTGTTACTTCTGCCATTGTTGGTTGGCAGGCAGAAACATTAGAAGAGATTGAGCTTCCCCTCTTTATTGTTGCTGCAATCATTGGTTCTGTATCCATTCTCAACGTTTATTTTCAGAAAAGAAGAACCAAGCCGGTTTACTTTTTACTGGCAGGCCTAGCACTAATTTTAGTAGGAGGCTTTGTTGAGTCTGAGTGGCTCGAACCGGCCTTTAGGGTGCTAGGCTCCCTATTTATAGTGGCTGCACATGTTGTGAACAACGAACGCTAAAAAACGCTTGACATGAGATCCATACTAGTAGTCTCTCTGTTTGTTCTTAGTAGCCTGTTGGTAGATCAAGAGCCCAAAGGCTGGGAGCTTTTCGAAAAAGTAAAGTTCAGCCCTAAGTATTTTGAAGAGGCCGAAGCATATTTTGATGTGCCTACCTTCAACGAAGAATTAAAGGCCCTTGAAAAAACGGAAGTAACACTTACAGGCCATTACATTCCTTTAGAACTCGACTCCATTTTCATGCTTTCGGCTTTGCCTTTTAGTTCGTGTTTTTTCTGTGGTGGAGCGGGGCCAGAAACTGTTGCCGAAATACAAATGGAGAAAATTCCTGCCCTAGCTCCAGATCAGATTGTAAAGGTAAAAGGTAGGCTCAGGTTGAACGATTCAGATATCAACCACATGAATTTCATTTTAGAAGACTCAAAAATCATCAAGTAATGAGAGTAAAATCATTATTAACCCTTTGCATAGCATTAGTCATTTGCGCCTGTAGTGGAACAAGTAAAGAAGATCAGGCCCTGTATGACAAGGCCTACGAGAAGCAAAAAGAGATTATAGCTATTCTGGGCGAAATAGAGAGTGAGCTAGAAACATCCACTTTAGCGGAAAAAGATAGTATAGAAGAAGTGGTTGAAGAGTTAGAAGAAAGCCTCTTCGAAATTCCAGGTCACCACTTGGAATTACCTGGCCACGAAGGCCACGACCACAGCCATGGCAGAGTAGAGCTAAGCGCCCAAGCCATTTACGATGCTCATGCCGATATGCTCGAGCAGATAAAAGAAATTCAAAATACCCTTAAGAATTAATGACCAAATTACCGGTAACCGTACTTTCTGGCTTCTTAGGAGCTGGTAAAACCACTTTACTTAACCATGTGCTTCACAATAAAGAAGGGATGCGTGTGGCTGTTATTGTCAACGACATGAGTGAAGTAAACATAGATGCAGAATTGGTAAAGCAAGGCAATATGCTAAGCAGAACCGATGAAAAGCTTGTTGAAATGAGCAATGGTTGTATTTGCTGTACACTCAGGGAAGACCTGATTGAAGAAGTAGCCAAATTAGCGCTTGAGAATAAGTATGACTACCTGCTGATTGAAAGTACAGGTATTTCAGAGCCACTTCCAGTTGCCCAAACTTTCTGGTTTGAGAGTGATGAGCTGGAAGTAAACCTTTCAGATGTTTGCCAGCTAGATACCATGGTTACGGTGGTAGATGCTTTCAATTTCCTCAGAGATTTCAGCTCGCCAGATACCATTGCCGGTAGAGAGATGAATGATGATGAAGAAGATCAGCGCTCAATAGTCAACCTACTGACTGATCAGGTAGAGTTTGCTGATGTAATTCTAATCAACAAAGCCGACTTGGTGAGTCAAGAAGAATTGAATCTGTTAAAAGGAATAATTACTAAGCTTAACCCTAAAGCAAAGCTGATTAAAACGGAGTTCGGTAAAGTACCTTTGGAGACCATTCTCGGCACTAAGCAGTTCGATTATGAAACTACTTCACAGTCTGCCGGGTGGATTCAAGAGCTCGAAAATGAGCATCACCCAGAAACTGAAGAATATGGAATAAGCTCTTTTGTCTTTCGCGATAAGCGGCCTTTTCACCCTGAGCGTTTTTGGAACTATGTTTCAGTCATGTGGCCAGCCAATATAATTAGAAGTAAAGGTCTTTTTTGGCTTGCTTCTAGACAAGATGAAGCCTTAAGCTGGGGCCAAGCAGGTGGTTCATTAAGAGCAGATTTTGCAGGAGTTTGGTGGTGTTCTATGCCTTTTGAACAAAGAACGCAGTACGAGGCATTTGTGGAGAACAAGGAACATATTGAGTCTGACTGGAGCAAACTGTTTGGCGATAGAAAGAATGAATTGGTGATTATAGGGCAGAACATAGACGCAGAGCAAATCACCGAGGAATTGCGAGAGTGTCTATGCTCAGTAGATGAAATTGATGCTTGGCAAAAGAAGGAGAAATTTGCTGACCCTTGGCCAATCCACATGAATTAGGCCGATGAAAAAACTATATCTACAACTTTGCTTATTGTTTGTGTTGGCCTCTTGCGCTAGCACAAACAATCTGAACATTACTTCCAAAACTAGCCTTTGGAACCTATCTGAACTTTCGGAAACAGAACTGGCTATGGCCAATGAACTTTTGGCTTATGGTCTAGAACATGAGGCGCTTTATACTTTGCTCGATACGCTGAAGCCAATGAGTAGTATGGGGTTTCCTCTGTCTTACCCCATTGCAAAGGCTGGGGAAATGAAAGATGGAGATAAAAACGTTGTAGATCTTCGTTCTGACTCTACCCAAATGGCACTTGCCGAGCTTACTAAGTGGAATAATGTACTTGAAAGTCTATCGAATGAAGAGTTTTCGTTCCACCTAATTCCATATAGGTTTGCTTATCAAGGAAAGAGAAACCTTCAAATTCTTGTCGTCAGAAGAGATAAGTTAGCTGAATTGCTGAAAGATAAAGCGGCATTTTTCGCTCAGTGGGGTTTTACAGCCAATGCCGATCCAGCAACGGTTTTGACAGCTATGGAATTTGAAGAGCGAAATGATAGATACCGCGCTTATGGCTATCTTTTTGGTTACCCAGAGCATGCAGTAAACTTCTTTGTTGAAGCTTCAATTTCTGAGAAAGAAACAGGAGAGTTCGTAACCCGAGACTTCTTCAGTATACCTGTGGCGGTGGGTAAAACGGGCTACTTTACTTATGCCACTCCAAAGGGCTATACACCAATTGAGGTTGATTCTGCCATTTATAGGGCTGCCGTGTCTACTCTAGATCAATACATTTCATTGAAGCCAAAATATTCAGACATCGATGGCGAAGTAGATGCTGTTCGCCTCATTTCTGATTTTTGGAAGAGAAACACTGACCGATAGAATGGCTAACCGGCCACTCCTAAATTCATCAAAAATCATTTCTGCACTATTGTTGCAATTAATAATTAATCCATCATATTTGCATCATTGTTGCAAAATAGAAAGTCATGTTGCATGCCGTTAATTTAACCAAGAAGTATCAGGAAAATCTAGCTTTAGATAACCTGAACTTGGTCATTGAACCAGGAGACATTTACTGTCTATTGGGAGCTAATGGTGCGGGCAAGTCAACTACTATAAATCTATTTCTGAACTTTATAGCCCCAACAAGTGGCAAGGCGGTAATAGATCAGATTGAAGTATCTAAAGATCCGCAAGCCATTAAAAAGCTCATTGCTTATATACCAGAGAATTTGGTGCTGTATAACGAGTTGAGCGGTTTAGAAAATCTAGAATACTTTGTTGGCTTGGCAGGCATGAAGTATCAGCAAGACGAGTTGGTGAGTTTCTTACAAGAGGCGGGTCTTCAATCTGAGGCCTTCAAAAAAAGGGTGAAAACTTACTCAAAAGGTATGAGGCAGAAAATTGGAGTGGCTATGGCCATAGCCAAAAGAGCCAAGGTGCTTTTGCTAGACGAGCCTACTTCTGGGTTAGACCCTAAAGCAAGCAATGAGTTTTCAGAACTGTTGTTGCGTTTGAGCCAACAAAATGTGGCCACCTTAATGGCTACTCACGATTTATTTAGGGCTAAGGAAACAGGTACTGACATCGGAATTATGAAGTCAGGTAAATTGGTTGAGCAACTTTCTACAGAAGAGATCAACCATAGCGATTTGGAAAAACTATACCTCAACCACATGAACAATTGAGATGATGGTTTTCCGAGTAGCTAAAAAAGAAATTTTGGAGATGACCAGATCTGGTCAATTCAAATGGATGTTGGGTATTGTTGTGGCCCTAAGCGTTGTTGCCATTTATATTAGTCATGTTCATTGGCAAGAGAAAAACCTTCAGCGCGAATTGGCACAGGAAGATGCCAGATCACTTTGGTTAGCTCAGGGCGCAACCAACCCGCACAATGCTGCTCACTATGGCACTTATGCGTTTAAACCTCAATTTCCACTTTCTCTGATAGACCCAGGAGTAGAGAAGTTTACCGGGGTGTCTATTTTTCTAGAAGCACACTCTAGAAACGAAGCCGATAATGTGGCAGCTGCAGACCAGACCGGTTTATCGCGTTTTGGCGATTTAACACCAGATTTTATTCTGCTCTTTATTGTTCCACTTATGATCATAGCCTTGGGGCATCAGTCGGTTACAAAGGAAAAAGAGCAAGGCACACTAAGAATTATTAAGACTCAGGGAATAAGCAACCAGCAGTTAATCTTGGGTAAATGGTTGGGCAATTATGCTCCAGTAGCCATTCTCACAACAATTATATTTATTCTGGCTGCCTTATTCATAAGACAAATTGACTGGAAGTTCGTGGCAACAATGTGGCTAGTTTATCTAGCCTATTTTGCCATAGTCAACAGCATTACCCTTGTTATCTCCTCATTCTTAAATAACTCGGGTATTTCATTGGTTATATTATTAGCCATTTGGATTGTTAGTTGTCTGGCGGTTCCAAAGACCGCCAGCAGCTTTACCAATGAAAAACATCCTTATCCTACAAGGCAGGAGTTCGATGCTGCTGTGGCCGAAGATAAGAAGAAAGGTTTAGATGGTCATGACCCTTGGAGTGAAGCTTCTAAAAAATTGGAGCAAGAAACGCTTCAGGCTTATGAGGTGAGCAAATTAGAAGACTTGCCCTTCAACTTCGATGCGTTTAGAATGCAGAAGGGCGAAGAACACGAGACCGCTATTTACTTTAAGCACAACGAAAAGCTGAAAGAGGTACATCAAAAGCAGACTCAGGTATACCGTAGCTTGGCATTTCTTTCACCTTTTTTGCCTACTCGTTTTCTGTCCATGTCTCTAGCTAGTACCGATTACTCCACCCATTGGAATTTTGCAGATGCAGCAGAAAAACACAGAGTGGAAATGCAGAGAGTTTTAAATACCAATTTTGCCGAAAACTCTAAACTAGGTGAATGGAGCTACAAAGCCGATGCTTCTTTGCTTTCAGAAGTGCCAGAGTTCAATTTCGAAGCTCCTGATTTTGGCGAAGTAATGGATGCCAATAAGAGTAATCTCCTCATTCTTACTGCATGGTTACTGGGCTCGTTTGCTCTACTATTTTTTGCTTCAACCCGAGTTTAATATGGTCAGTCAGAATATCCGCCACGAGGTCAGACTTTTAAGCCGAAACTATTGGTTCGTTTCACTTAGTCTTGTTTTAGTCTTACTCTGTTTGTATGCTGGATACAACGGTTTAAGACATTTTGAAAGAAGGCAGGCAGACCAGCAACAAGCCATTGCTGCTCAACAAGAAAAGGAAGACCTAATACAAGAAGTGGCTTTAACCCTGAGCAAAGGAGAGGAGCATCCTAGTGCTTTTCGCCTTTCTCCAATGAATGTGGCTATTTATACTGGCCAATTGGCTACTATGCCAGCTACAGAAATGAGTAAATTGGCCATAGGTCAGAGCGATTTATATACTCATCAGATTAAGATTTCTTCTAGTGAAGACTTGGCTACGCTTAGTTTCAATGAGCTGAATAACCCAGTTCAATTACTATTCGGGAATTTCGACTTGGCTTTTGTGCTCACTTATTTGGTTCCACTAGTAATTATAGCTTTTACCTACAACTTAAGAACTCAAGAATTGGAGTCTGGTAGGCTGAGACTTTTGGCTTCTAACCCCATCAACACAAACTTGTGGTTACTTCAGCGTTTTATTATTCGCTATTGCTCTTTGGCCATAATTCTTACCTTCATTCTGACCCTTACAGCAGTAATGGTTGGAATGGCGTTTAGCTTGAGCCTAGTTACTTTCTTTTTGCTGACCTATGCTTACTTAGCCTTTTGGTTTGCTGTTTCTTATCTGGTTAATATTTACGGGTATTCTTCGGCCAAGAATGCTGTTTCGCTGCTCTCCTTATGGATTTTGCTTGTGCTGATTCTTCCAACCGTTATTAATCAGGCTGCCAATACCGTGTACCCAATGCCTTCAAGGGTAACATTACTTAATGAAATTAGGCAGACCAAGAAGGAATTGAGCCAAGAACAAGATAAAGTGTTAGATGAGTACTTGAGGAATCATCCAGAGCTTATTCGTAATGAAGGACAGAATGCTTATGGCTACTGGCAAGGCTATTTTGCTAGCCAGGAGTTAATGGAAGAGCAGCTATCGCCTGTAATCACTAGGTTCGATGAACAACTAACTAAACAACAGAAGTGGGTAGACTCGTGGGGTCTGTTAAGTCCGGCAGTTCTATTTCAAGATGGTGCTACTGAGTTGGCGGGTACATCTTCAAAAAACTATAATGAATTTAAGGCTAATGTGAGGTCTTTCAGTTTGGATTGGCGAGCGCATTTTATGCCTTTTGTATTCGATAATTCAATGCTAGAACACAGTGATCTGGAAGCACTACCAAAGTTTGAGTACCGATCGTTTTTAGGCACCTCGGGTGTACTAGTTAATATTTCTGTCCTATTGATTTTGTCTGTGTTGATGGCTATGAGAGGCCTTGCTTTGGAAGGGAAGCAAGAGCTTTTATCATTTAGTAGAAGTTAACACCCATCGCAATGTTCATCCTTCAACTCAAACTCAAGGGTTGAGTGCTCAATGCCTAATTCGTGAAGTAAGTGCTTTGCTCGTTTTTTAATAGCAGCCTGAAGGCGTAAGTCATAAGATTTATCTAGTACCAAGTGAGCAGAGAAGACATGATATTCCCCGTCCATTGACCAGATATGGCAATCATGAATTTCAAGTACCTCAGGGATGGTTCTGAGCTTCTTGTGTACTTTCTCAATATCAATTTCTTTTGGTGTTGCTTGAAGAATGATTTGGAAGCTCTTCTTGATGTTCACAAAGACATTGTAAATAATGAAAAGAGCGATTAACACAGAAAGTAGCGGGTCTATAAAGTACCAATCGAAGTACATAATGAGTAAACTACCTATAAGTACAGCTACCCAGCCGAGTACATCTTCCAGTAAATGCAGACTAATGACTCTTTCATTGATAGAACTGCCTTTTCTCAGCCTTAAAACAGCTACACCATTCACTACAACTCCGAAAATGGCAATGTAGAGCATGCCTTTTTCGTCTACCTGACTTGGGTTCATAATAGCAGGTGCCGCCTTGCTGATGATGATTACTGAACCTACTAGAAGTACAACAGCATTGATTATGGCTCCGAGTAAAGAGAATCGCTTATAGCCATAAGAAAAGGTGTTGTCTCTCTTCTTTTCTGAGAGGTTCTGAAAGTACCAACTCAAGCCTATGCTAATGCTGTCGCCAAGGTCATGCAGGGCATCAGACATGATAGCCATACTACCAGTTAGGAGCCCACCGATAAACTCAATAACCGTAAAAGAAAGGTTAAGAAAGAATGCAACCTTAAGGTTTTTGGTGCTTTGCCCGTGCCTGTGATGATTATGGTGATGACCCATGTCCAAATGTATTAAGAAAACCTACGCAACACAGTTTCAGATAAGTACCTGAGCTAAAACCGCAGACATCGCGCCAAATACTGATACCCCGAATCTTTGCCAATTGAGCTTGTGATTGGGATCTGTTTCTATAAAAATGGTTGTAGAGATTTGCAGAAAACTACCAGCAACTACTGCAAAAAATATAATCATGTACTTTTCTGGAAGAACATGCCCGTTACTAAGAAACTCACCAGTAAATAGTCCTAAAGGCGAAGCTAGCGCAAAGACTAGAATAAGCATATAAGCTTTGGCTTTACTAGACATTTTATAAAGCAGAAGGGCCATAAGCGCTATTGCCGCTGGAATTTTATGCATTATTATGCCAAGCAATATCTTCGGAGAGCTGCTTTGAGCGTGCTCTGCATCTGTTACATGGTGTGAGTGTAAAGAATCGGTAAGAATGCTTCCTTCTAAAAAAGAGTGAAGGCTTAGGGCTATCAATAGGTAAGTAACTGAGAAGTTGGCATGCTGATGTACGTGTCCGTGTTCTACACCACTGGTGAAATTCTCTATGATTTTCTGTAAGAAAAACCCCAATAGTATATAAAGCCCAAGACTAAACGGATCTTCTTTAGAATAGAAAAGATCTGGAATAAGGTGAATGATGGTCATTGCAAATAGATAAGCACCAGCAAAAACCAAAAAGAGCTGAAGGCGCTTAGTAGAAAAGCCTGAACTCTTAATGATAACAAGAGCCGGCAATGCAACAGCCAGAAAAAGTAAAATAGCTTTAATTAACAATTCTCAAATTTTGCATCTGCAACAGGATTGCAAAGATGAGAATAAAATCCATTTCTGGACTAAATAGTTCAGTTATTCGCCATTTTCTGTTTTTACCGTCTTCCCTTTTAGTCCAGAAGAGAGGTAGGTAGTAGTTTCGCCATTTTCATCTGCGAATATCAAATAGCACTCAAGGGTAGGGTCGGCTTCTATCAGTTCAATGCTTTTTTCTTTACCAAGCACCATACAGGCAGTAGCATAAGCATCGGCTAGCATACAAGAAGGGGCAAGAACTGTAGCGCTAAGTAAAGTCTGCATTTTTGGATAGCCTGTAGAAGGGTCTATTGTGTGAGCTACTTTTCGGCCATCTTCCAAGACTCGGAAATTTCGGTAATTGCCAGAAGTAGCCATTCCTTGGTTTTCCAAATGTAAGGCATCGAACAAGCCACCAATTCGCTTTTCATCAGGAACCTCAATACCAATAGTCCAGAATTCACCATCAATATTTTTGCCTCTAGTTCTTACTTCTCCACCAATTTCAACCATAAAATTTTCCATGCCCTGCTTAGTAAGCCAGTTGGCAATTACATCTATGGCTTGCCCTTTAGCAATGGCAGAAAAGTTCAGTTTCACACCAGGAATATCTAAAGCAGCATATTCAGAATTGTAAGAGATTTTGTCTAGCCCAACAAAGCCAAGCAAAGAGTCTACTTGAGCAGAATCTGGAGCAATTAGTTTACCATCACCAAAGCCCCATGCATCAATTAATTGTCCAATAGTTGGGTCAAAAGCCCCATTTGTTTCCTTATGCACTTTATTGCTGGCTTCTAACACTTCGTGGAAATAAGGTAGCTCAAATTCAACTCGGCCAGCATTATTTAAAGTTGAAATCTCCGATGAAGGAATGTAGGTAGAAAGCGCCTGATTGAAGTCTTTGAGCAGAGAATCGAACTGCATTTTAAAGTTTCGCTGCTTTTTGTCGAGGTATTTAATGTTATAGGCAATTGTGCCCATAGTAGTGCCTTGAATTAAAACCTCTTTGGGTTGATTTTCGCGATAGGTATACACCACAAAAATTGCAATGAGCAATACAATTAAGTAGATCCTTGAGCGCTTATTCCTGTCCATTCCCTTATTTTTGGCAAAGATAATTGAATTGAAAGCCGAGGGTGCTACTTTTCTGTTACATTTCTGTAATGTGCCTAAGGTTGATTATCTTTTGAATGAATTTCTGCTGAATGAGGGAAGATTATCTTGATCCTAATGCAGACGACTATAGCTCGTCTGAAAAAGACATAGAAAAGGCTTTGCGCCCACTTTCTTTCGATGATTTTACTGGACAAGATAAAATCATTGAGAACATCAAAATATTTGTGTTGGCTGCCAAGCAAAGGTCGGAGCCTTTAGACCATGTGTTACTGCATGGCCCTCCCGGACTTGGGAAGACTACACTCTCCAATATTATCGCCAACGAACTTGGTGCCGAAATTAAAACTACCTCTGGTCCTGTTTTGGACAAACCTAGCGATCTGGCTGGCCTTCTGACAAACCTTGATGAAGGCGATGTGCTTTTCATTGATGAGATTCACAGGCTTAACCCAATTGTGGAAGAGTACCTCTATTCAGCCATGGAAGATTATAAAATCGACATCATGTTGGATTCTGGGCCGAATGCCAGAACTGTTCAGATCGGGTTGAATCCATTTACTTTGGTTGGTGCAACTACTCGTTCTGGTTTGTTGACTTCTCCTTTGAGGGCTCGTTTCGGAATAAATGCTAGGTTGGAATATTACGACTCAAAGTTACTGACCAACATTGTGCTTCGCTCTTGTGATATTCTGAATACTCCGGTAGACGAGGAAGCCGCTTATGAAATAGCTAGAAGGAGTAGGGGAACCCCTCGTATTGCCAACAACTTACTCAGAAGAACCCGCGATTTTGCTCAAATAAAGGGAACTGGAAGAATCACGAAAGAGATAAGCGAAATGGCGTTGAACGCGCTAGATGTGGATTCTCATGGTTTGGACGATATGGATAACCGTATTCTTACTACCATTATTGAGAAGTTTAAGGGTGGGCCAGTTGGTATTTCAACCATTGCCACTGCTGTGGGCGAAGAAGCAGAAACCATAGAAGAGGTTTATGAGCCGTTTCTAATTCAAGAAGGATTTCTGAAAAGAACTTCTAGAGGAAGGGAAGCCACTCATTTGGCCTATGATCACCTTAAACTGAAGAAGCCTGGCCAAACAGGTACTTTGTTTGGGTAGGGAATTTTCAAATCAACAAAATGCCTAATTAACCAATCGGTTATTACCTTTGTCTTATGGCCAACTTGTACATCAAGTCACTGCATATCATTTTTATAGTTACCTGGTTTGCAGGGCTTTTTTACATTGTTAGACTCTTTGTTTATCAGACAGAGGCACTGGAAAAACCTGAACCAGAGCGCTCTATTTTGAGTAAGCAGTTGGCTCTTATGGCCAAAAAGCTTTGGCTCATTATCGCTTGGCCATCGGCAATTATCACACTGATTCTGGGCACAACTATGATAATCCAATATCCAGATATGCTCAAGCTGCCCTTTATGCACATAAAGCTCAGTTTTGTTGTGTTGTTGTATGTATATCAACTGTATTGCCACAAAATTTATAGGGAATTGCAGCAAGGTGTAGCAAGGCTAAGTTCTATAAGACTCAGAATTTTCAATGAAGTGGCCACCATTATTCTTATCTCGGTGGTGTTTTTAATAGTTCTAAAAAACCAGCTAGACTGGATAAAAGGTACACTTGGTTTTGTGGGTGTAACTGTTGTATTGATGATAGCCGTTCAGGCATACAAAAAAATTAGAGAGAGAAAAGAATGAAAAAGATTACTCTTCAAGTGATTTCAGTATTAGTTGTATTTGCAGCTGTGCTAAACGGATGTGGTAAAGGTTCATCAAGTCAACAATTACCTATTTTAGGCAGAACCGACTACAAAGAGGTTGGTGGAAAGGTAGATACTATATACCATACCATTCCTAGCTTTCAATTTATAGATCAGGATAGCGCTCTTGTAACTGAGGCTACAGTTGACAATAAAATCTACGTAGCCGATTTCTTCTTCGGAACTTGCCCAACTATTTGCCCTGTAATGAAGCAGCAAATGCTGAGGGTTTATGAAGAGTTTAAAGACAATCCCAACTTTGCTATTCTGTCTCATACTATAGACCCAGACCATGACACCGTAGCTTATCTGAAGGATTTCTCTGAAAGACTCGGGGTGCCAGACAACAAGACTTGGCACTTTCTAACAGGTAATAAAGACGAGATTTATGAAATAGGAAGTGGCTCAGGTTACTTGGTTCCTGTTGGAGAAGATAAAGATGCTCCTGGTGGGTATATTCACAGTGGTGCTTTTATTCTAGTTGATGGCCAAAGAAGAATTCGCGGCATGTACGATGGAACCGATCCTAAGCAAGTGACAGCACTAATGAGTGATATTCCGAAACTATTGAAGGCATATGACGAGTAAAGCTAGAAGCTTGAAGCTGAATTTTATTGGCCTCATGGCTATTCCCTTTTTATCTCTCTTCGCTTCTTGTGCTGGAGAGAAGTCTGAAGGAGCAAAAACCCAAGAGCGCTTATCAGATACCGAGATTAAGTACTTCACCAATGGCAAGAAGCTTTATACTCAGTATTGCGCGAATTGCCATGCAGAAAATGGTGAGGGTTTAGGCAGACTTATTCCTCCTTTAAAGAATTCGGATTACTTGTTGAGTGACATTCCCAGAGCTGCTGGAATTATCCTTAATGGTATGAAGGGGCCAATACAAGTTAATGGGGTTGAGTATAATCAGCCTATGCCAGCTAACCCAAAATTGAATCAGACCGAGGTACTAGAGATTTTAACTTATATCACCAACTCATGGGGAAATGAATACGGTGGAGTAGCCCCTGAGTTGATCAAAAAATAAAACCATTGTTCAATTTGCTATAGGCCTGTTAGCTCTTTATAATTGGCTATGCTTAAGAACACACTCCTATTTATCTTCCTTGCTATTTCAGTTTCAGTCTACGGACAGAAAGTTAGAATTGACAGCACCTTTTATGAGGGGTCTGAGGTTCTTACTGAGTCAAACTCTGGCTATACTTCAGTTGAAGTTTGTGAAGTTGATAGAAGAGGCCGAAAGATTGGAAATTGTACTAGATACAGTCAAAATGGACAGTTACTTGAAATTTCTTCTTTTGAAAAAGAAATTCAAACAGGCCCCTACTTTCTCTATTCAAACGAAGGCATTCCTGAGTTGGAAGGCAGTTTTTCAAATGGAAAAAAGGATGGTGTTTGGGTCAATTTTGATGATGAAGGTGAGCCCAAGGAGATAACAATTTATAGCATGGACAACGAACTCAGTTCTCGAGAGCTAGAGATTATCGATCCGCTTGAAGCAAAAGATTCAGAGGGGAATCCACTAGTAGACTCTCTCCCATCCTTTGAAGGGGGACAGCAGGGTTGGCTAAATCACCTTAAATACACACTTCGTTATCCAAGAGAAGCCAAACGAATGGGGCATCAAGGCGATGTTTTTGTAAAATTTGTCATTACCAAAGAAGGCTATGTTATAGCACCTGAGTTAGTTAGGAGTCCAGCGCGTTCATTAGGGTATGAGGCGATGAGAGTAGTTAGTCTTTCACCAGATTGGATTCCTGCTAAGAGCAGAGGTCAAGAGGTTGATACCTTTCTGGAATTGCGAATTGCATTTGCCTTAAGATAAAATTACTTCAAAGCCTCTTTGGCTTTGGCCATAGAGGTGTTAATTGCTTCTTTTACATCGATTACTCTTTCCATTTCAGCTGCTAGGTACTCCTTTTGAGCTTCCGTACCGTTTTTCATCTCCATGTACTGTTGAGAATTTTTGCTCCAGTCGCGCATCCAGCTCATCATTCCTTCCGAGGCCTCGTCTAATTCTTGCGCAATATTTTGTAGCTCAGAAGCATTTTCAGCGTTCACCTCAGAGGCTTTTTCAATGACTTTCCGCTTTAAGCTCATTAGCTCACCCATCTTCGGCATCACTTCATCATGTATATCAAAGATTTTATTCTTTTCGGCTTCAGCATCAAAACCGCTTCCACAAGAAACGAATAAAGTAAGTACGAATAGGAGTAAAGAGAGCTTCTTCATAACATTGAATTTTGCCACTAAGTTAAGCAGCTCTCTCTTGATTAGAGTTATAAAAGTTACAGAATAAGAGCTTAGTAGCTATCGTCAGATAGGCCCAAGAACTCACCATCTACCAGCTGATACATTAGCTTGTCTGGGTTGTCTGCATTGAGTTTAAGTTTACCTCTAAACTTCAATCTCTTGGTGTTGTACTTATACTTTTCTCCCTCTTTAAGGTGAACTTCCATTACGGTTTCTGGACCTCCTGAACCACAGAAGAAACATTCTGAAATTGGCAATAAGGAAAGAATTAGGTAATCGTAAACAAAAGTATAGTCAGATGGAATAATGTAGCCTTCAACCTCAACCACTTGGTCTCTTAGGTCTTCTATTTTTTCTCCGAATACAGGTACATACAAATCACCGTATTCGTCTTTTTGAATTTCGTATTTAACATCGGCCAATGTTCTCCAAACCTGAATCCCCCTCATTTTCACTCCATCTTTTTCATCAGGATTTTGAGCTTGAACAAAACCAGTGGCCGTTATGAACATCAAAATGATTAATATTTTTTTCATCTTATTCTTTTGCTAATACTTCTGAAATATCTGTCTTGTATGCATTGATTGCAGGAATCAGAGAGGCTATTATTCCTATGCCCACACTAATTAACATCACTGCCAGCTCTTGTTTGACAAAAATTAGGCCTGTTAACCCAATTTCATCAGATTTCTCATAAAGACCAGCTAAGAACTCTGTTAGTCCGTGGCCTATTAAGAAACCCAATAACCCTCCGAGCACGGTTATAATTACTCCCTCTAATACTACGTGAAAGAAGAGTTTTGTTTTAGATGCGCCTAAAGAACGCATAATGGCAAGGTCGTATTTTCTGTCTTTTAGTGCATTATATAGTGAAATGAATATGCTCAAGCCAGCAATGATAATAATGATTACAGCAAATGCTTTCAGCAGGTCTACGCCAATTCCAAGTAAGGAGAACAAACGCTGTGTTTCGAATGCTGGTGAGGCAGCCTGCATGTTGGTGTCCGCATTAATCATTCTAGGTAAAGTCACTGCTCCCATTGGAGAGCGGAACTTTATAAGCATAGAGGTGATTTCGGCATCTTCATCGCCTTCAGGAAATCCCGTTTCATAAGCAGATCCCAGTTGAGGTTCGCTGTGTTCTTCGTGATGCTCTTCATCGTGGTCATGAACAGCCCAGACACTCTCAATATTGGTGAGAATGAGCTTATCAATAACACTATTGTTTTCTTCCAAAATGCCCACAATGCGGTAAGACATTTCTTCATGTTCCATGTCGGCAACGGAAAGACCGTGAGCTCCGAAAAATGTATCTCCAACCTTTAAGCCTAAAGATTGAGCCACATTAGACCCTACAACAGCGTCTAAGTTGTTTTTCCATAACTCACCTTCGTCCACAGCTGCATCAAATAGCTTTACGTAATCGTGGTTTGTTCCCACAATTCGATAGCCCCTGTAGTTATCTCCTAATGCCAATGGTATGGCCGAGGCTATCAGCCTGTTCCTTGTGAGGTCTTTGGCCTCTTGAAGCTTTATGTTGCCTGTAGGGAAGTCTATATGGTAGACATTGGCAAGTATTAATTGAAGTGGGCTTCCTTTGGCTCCAACAACCAAATCTACTCCTTTTTTATTCTTAGCCAGATTATCTTCTAATTGGGAGCTTAGTAAAATGAGCACCAGAATGATGGCAATACCCAAGCCCATCAATAACATGTTGAGCACCATGTTTAGTGGCCTGGCTTTAATATAATTCCAACTTAATGATAGGAGGTTCATGCGGTAGCTAGGTTAAGTTGAAGTTCAAACTGATCTTTCACACGCTGATCATGTGTGGCAATTAATAGAGATGCTTTGTATTGCTCTGCCTGAGATTGGAGTAGCTGAATAACTTTCTGAGCGTTTTTATCATCAAGGCTGGCAGTAGGTTCATCTGCTAAAATTACTCTTGGCCTATTCAATAATGCTCTTGCAATGGTTACCCGTTGTTGCTCACCTTGGCTTAATTCGCGAACGCTTTTTTTGATTTTTTCTCCCAATCCAAGTTCACTCAGTACTTCTTTTACTCTTCCTTTGTCTTGCACCATGCCGGCCAAGTATTGAGCCAGAAGTAGGTTGTCTTGAACGGACAACGCACTGATTAAGTGTGCTTTTTGAAAAACCAAGCCAATGTTTTGCCCTCTATACTTGTCCCTTTGAGAACCAGACAGGCTGTATATATCTGTTTCACCTATAGTTACTTTGCCTTGCTTGGGAGCTAGCAGCCCGCCAAGAATGTGCAATAGTGTGGTTTTTCCACTTCCTGAAGAACCTAACACCATAAGGTGTTGCGACTCTTTTACCTCAAAATGAGGTATTGAAAGAATCTTATGGTCTGAATATCCGAAAGAGAGATTGTCAATGATAATCATAGTACTGCTCTGAGCCACAAATTAAGTGAAGGCTCGTCAAATTCAGAAACCGCCTAACAGATATACGGGAACCTCATCAGTATTTAAGCCGTATTGAAGGGATCGGAGAATTTGAAACACCAATTTTTCACAAATTAATAATACCTTTAAAGCCGACTATTTATACCTAGAATCATGCTCGATTTTCTGAAGAGAAAGAATAAGGAGGAGAAAAAGCCGAAACAGAAAAAAGGTTTCTTTCGAGAACTACTAAACGATATACTTTTTGCGCTTATAGCAGTAACCATAATCCGTGGACTTTTTGTGGAGGCCTTTGCCATACCCACAGGCTCAATGGAAAACTCAATGCTCATTGGAGATCACCTTTTTGTGAGTAAGTTTCATTATGGAGCCAGAACCCCTCAGACCCCCATCCAATTTCCTTTAGCGCACCAAACGTTTTGGGGCATTAAGCTTTTCGGAAAAGAGGTACCGTCTTACACAGATATTGTGCAGCTACCATCTTACAGGCTGCCAGGGCTGAGAAAGCCAAGAAGAGGCGAACCTGTGGTGTTTAATTATCCGCCAGATTATAAGCAGGGTTTTCCAACCGATATGAAAACCTTCTACGTAAAACGTTGCTTGGCTATTCCTGGAGACACTTTTGAAATCAGAAATAAGCAAGTATACATTAATGGTGAAGCGGTTGAAAATCCGCCAAAGAGTTTAACAAGCTATTTTGTAGAGGCAGATAAAGGTGTTCATCAAAGGTATTTGAGAGAAATAGGTATTACTGATTATGAGGATGAGAACCCTTACGATACTTATGCTACTAACGCCATTTCTAGAGAGTACAATGGCAAATTTGGCTTCAAAATACACACCACTCCAGAAAAAGCTCAGGCTTTAGAGCAGTTGCCATTCGTTCAAAATGTTGAAGAAATTGTTTATGAAAGTGGTTCGGAATCCATGTTTGAAGTTTTTCCTCACGATCAGCTTTTCAGTTGGAGTAGAGATTTCTTTGGGCCATTGGTAATGCCTGAAGAAGGAATGACTATCGAACTCACTCCTGAAAATGTAGCGCTTTATGGCGAGGTAATTCAGCAATATGAACACAACGAAGATGTAGTTATTAACGGCTACGAGGTCTCTATTGAAGGAGAAAATATTACTTCTTATACCTTTAAGCAAGGTTATTACTTCATGATTGGAGACAACAGGCATAATTCTCTGGACTCTAGATCTTGGGGCTTTGTGCCATACGATCATATTGTGGGTAAGCCACTATTCATCTTCTGGTCTGTAGATAGAACAGACCCTAATGCTGGCTTCTTCCAGCGCCTTAGGTTCAATAGAATGCTCGATTTAATTAAGTAATGCTCAAAAGAATAATACTTATACTTCTGGTTTTTTCAAGCTCAATGGCATTCTCCCAAAACGGAGAGAATACTTGGAATACCTTATCCAAAGTTGAGATTGAAAAACGATTCGATGAAACCCTAAACTTTGAAGTAGATTATCCCACCTTTAGTGAAGAGGTAAAAAAGTTAAATGGAAAAACCATTGAGTTGAAGGGCTGGATGATTCCCTTAGAAGAACTTCAAGGCGAAACTTACTTTGTTCTGTCTTCCCTCCCTTTTGCTAACTGCTTTTTCTGTGGAGGCGCAGGGCCAGAAACGGTGGCCGAAGTATTTTCTAAAGGGAAGTACAGGTTCACTGAAAAGAGAATTACGGTACGCGGAAAACTAGAAATTAACGCAGAAGACCCAATGAAGCTCATGTACATTCTTCATGACGCAGAAATTGTAGATTAACACATTATCATGAAAAAGACCATCATCCTTAGCCTGCTACTCTTAGTGTCATTTACAGTGTTTAGTCAGGATAAAGATGCTGCTTACATCAGAAAAATTTATGACGAAGCCTTAGAACGAGGCGAGAGCTATGAGATGCTTCGCTACCTCACCAAAAATATTGGTGGTAGACTGAGTGGTTCTCCACAAGCTGCAGCCGCAGTTGAATGGAGCAGGCAGCAAATGCTGTCTTATGGTTTCGATACCGTATACCTACAACCTGTTATGGTTCCTCATTGGGTAAGAGGCGAAGTAGAGATTGGTAGAATTGTCAACTCTAGAAAGCTCGGTTCAAAGGAAATAGCAGTTACATCTCTTGGCAATGCTGTGGGGACTGGTCCAGGTGGAACTGTTGCAGAATTGGTAGAGGTGCAAGACTTTCAGCAGTTGGCAGAGTTAGGCGAAGAGAAAATTAAAGGCAAAATTGTATTCTTCAATCGGCCTATGGATGCTAAGCTGATGGATACTTTTTCTGCCTACAGTGGAGCTTCAAATCAAAGGGGAAGTGGCCCAACCGAAGCCGCTAAGTATGGAGCCATTGGAGTAGTGGTTCGTTCTTTAAGCTCATTTAGAGATGATGTGCTACACACCGGCAGCACTAATTATGGACTGAATGTTCCTAAAATTCCGGCAGTGGCCATTACAGCAAAAGACGCTGACTTCTTGAGCGATTTGTTAAAAGATGACCCAAAGCTTCAATTTTACTTTGAGACACATGCTCAAATGCTAGAAGATGTTCTATCGTATAATGTTGTGGGCGAAATTAAAGGTTCAACACACCCCGATGAAATTATAGCCGTTGGTGGTCATTTAGATTCATGGGACTTGTCTGAAGGTGCTCATGACGATGGCGCGGGCTGTGTACAGTCTATTGAGGTGCTCAGACTTTTTAAAGCCTTAGATTATAAGCCAAAAAGAACGGTTCGTGCAGTTATGTTCATGAATGAAGAAAACGGACTGCGCGGTGGTAGAAAATATGCTGAGCTGGCGGCTAAAAACGGTGAAAACCATATTGCGGCTATGGAATCTGATAGGGGTGGTTTTTTACCTATTGGTTTTGGAATTACCGGTACTCAGGTAGAGCAAGATAAATTATTGAGTTGGGCTCCTTTATTCGAACCATACGGATTGTTTCAATTCAAAAGAGGCGGGGGCGGAGCAGATATTAGCCCACTTAGAACACAAGATGTACCAACTATTGGTTTTATTCCTGATAGCCAACGTTATTTCAAATACCATCATACTCCAATAGATAACTTTGAAGCTGTAAACCAAAGAGAATTGGAGTTAGGAGCAGCATCTATGGCTGCTGTTATTTACCTCATAGATCAACACGGGCTTAGGTAGAAGATACCTGCTTTTCCTTATTTATATGTTCGATTCCCTCAATAGCCAATCTGTGGTAAATCACTACCTTGTATAATAAGGTACTAAATATTACAACATATCAATCGTTATTACGTTATTGCAGTCACTAGGTCAAAAAAAACTCAAACTATGAATACTGTTAAGCAATTCTTTTGGTTCTGCTCAGGAGCCAATATTTCCCTATTAAAACGTTGCCCTACCGAAGCTTCTAAATTCACAGGAATTGGTGCTACGGTTTTCTTTACAGGTATTTTAGCAGCCCTTTCGGGTGGTTATGCCTTCTATACAATTTTCGAAAATGCATGGTGGTCTGCGGCTTTCGGTTTACTCTGGGGTTGCATTATTTTCAACCTAGACCGATTCATTGTTTCAACCATGAAGAAGTCTAGAAAGGGTAAGGGGCAAGAGTTGCTGATGGCTTCTCCACGAATTCTTTTGGCCGTTATGTTAGCCATTGTGATATCTAAACCGCTAGAACTTAAAATCTTTTCGAAAGAGATAGACAGGAAGCTTGTATTGTTAGAAGAGGACATTTATCAAAGAGAGATTGCTTCAATAGACCAACGGTTTATTGATCAAACTCAGCTTTTACAAGGACAGATTGCAGCCTTGAATGCGGACATTGAGGCCAAGCGGACTAAGCGCGATGAATTGGCCACAATAGCTAGGCAAGAGGCCGATGGTACTGGAGGTTCTATGAAACGTAATGCTGGCCCTATTTATCAGATCAAAAAGGCCGATGCTGATCAGGCTCAGGCAGAGTTGAATGCCTCAATGCAGAATAATCAGCCGCAGATTGAAAGGCTCCAGATGGAACTAGCCGACCTCAACAAGCAGAAAGCTACAGAGCTGAGCGCAATCAAAAGAAACCCTTGGGACGGAATGGCTGCTCAGTTAGAAGCTTTACGGCAGATTTCTTTAGAAAATAGAGCAATCTATTTTGCTAATATCTTCATTATCGCCCTGTTCATAATGTTGGAGTGTTCACCAGTAATTGTAAAGATAATGGCGGCTAGAGGGCCATACGATGAACTATTGGAAGTTAGGGAGCACTTCTTTAAGAATCACAACCTTGAGAAAATTGCGCAGATGGATTATGAAACTAGGGAGAGGCTAAAGCCCCTCCTTAGCTAAGTAATTACTTTAATGCTTCAAAAACTGGCTGACCAGTAGCACCATTTGGCAAACGCATATTCATGAGCATGCTAATGGTTGGTGCAATATCTGTGATATGAATTTCTCGAACTGACTGAGTGCCTTCGCTAATACCCCAGCCATAGAAAATCACCGGAATGTGAGTGTCGTAATTCCATGGGTTGCCATGGCCAGTTCCTTTTGAACCTCCGCTCTGCCAAGCCGGATCGAAGATTAACTTCACGTCTCCAGACTCTTTTGGATGATAGCCTTTTTGCATCAAAGACCTCATCTTTTCGCTGTAGCTATTTCTGGCCAAATCGGTTGCGGTAAGTGCTAAATAAACACCAGGGAATTCCATGGCTTTTTGGCTTACAAATAGTTGTAATTCATAAAGATCCTTACCCTGATCAGCAACAACATCATGGTTAAGGAATATGTCTGTTCCACGAGCTTCAATCCACTTAGCCTCTCCGAACTTTTGGTTCAGTTGTTCTTCCACATAAGTGCCAATATCTCTTGTACTAATATTATCTGCTCTAAAGCCTAAGTCTTTCATGCGAACACTATTTTCTGCCACTGCGTGGTCGGCACTAACAAACACGGTGTAGTTTCCTTTGCCAAGCTTTGCATCTAAGGCATCTAGCAAGCGCTTAATTTCTTTGTCTAGCCTCACATAAGTGTCTTGAACCTCTTTAGATTGTGGCCCGAAGTTATGGCCGATGTAGTCAGTGCTAGAGTAGCTTACCGCTAAAAAATCTGTAATTTCATCACCACCCAAATCTTCATTCTTCACAGCTTCTAATGCCAAATCTGTTAAGATGCTGTTTCCAAAAGGAGTGCTTGGTAGCATTCCAAAACCTCCATTTTCATCTTTTAGCTTGGCCAGATCGTAAGGGAAGGTTGGGGTATCTTTCCCCTTAAACCCACCTTCATATTTCGAGTTATCGTCACCGCTTTCTACATATGACTCAATAGGCTTAATGGTGTTCCATGTTTGGCTTAGGTACTTATCTGGATTTTTCTGCTCATTAAAAGTCTTCACCCAATTTGGCAGGTCTTCCATGTAGTAAGTAGAAGTCATGAAGTTACCTGTGCGGCTATCATACCAGTAAGACCCGTCAGATAGGTGGCCGCCCGGCAAGGCAGAACCGCGGTCTTTTATGGACATAGCAATTACTTTTCCACGCTGTTGAGTAGCCATTTTAAGCTCATCGGTAATGGTTGAGCTATACAGGTTGGCTGGTGAAATAAGTCCGCTTCGGTTAAATCCGCCTACCGCTCTTACACTAGTGTCTTCGGCACAATAAACACTTCTCTTTAGCTTTCGGCTATACCAGTTGTTGTTCACAATGCCATGAACAGAAGGCGTAGTGCCGGTGTAGATAGATGCGTGGCCCGGGCCAGTGCTGGTAGAGGCGTAGTTATAGTGCCCGTTTTTGGCCATAAAGCCACCTTCAATTAGCCTTTTGAAGCCACCTTCTTCAAAGTGATTGTAGAATCGCCAAACGTATTCTTGCTTCATTTGGTCTACAACAATACCAACTATCAGTTTTGGTTTCTCTGTTTGGGCTTGCAAGTTGAAAGCTATTGCAAGCGAAAAAATACTAAGTAAAAAACGCGTCATGTTCTAATTCAATTTGCTGGGCAAGCTATTTTAAAATACTCCTCTTGCCTGAAGCTTTGTGTAAAAAGTTTATTACCTTTTTTGTCGTAGTAAATAACTACATAGATATTGGCTTCGGCCACTAGTTTTACAGCAAAATAGATAGGGTCCTTAGGAGTGCCAAGCACTCTAATGTAAGTGTAAGTAGGTTCAATAATCTGGCCCATAGATTCACTATAAATACCTTGTCCTGTCTCTGTGGTAATGAATAAGGTCTTGTCTTCTTCTCCTACTTCAATAATTTCCCAATCGGTAATTCGCTCGTAGAGTATGTCTTCATTTTTGATGTTTTCAAGTAACCACTCGTCTTCAATTCTTACTAAAGCAATGGAATCGTTGAAATAGGCCACCTCGTCAAACTCAAAAGCGGTTAAAGCCTTGTTTTTGGTATTAATAAAGCCTTTGTACTTGTCTTTTACCGCCACCATTACGGTATCAGTGTACGGCTCTATTAGCTTTTCATATACAGGTGGAATATTAATCTGCTTGGCTGGGTTAATAACCCCAAACTTTCCTTTATCTAGGGTGCTTACATAGCCATCTTCGTTGGAGCCAATACCATCATAAACAAAGTTGAGCAAATAGTGGCCTGTGCTATCGGCTAGTGCGGCATTTCTTTTCTGAAGACGTAGCATATTATCTTCAAGAGCCACTACCTCATTGAAGGTGGCCGAAAGAATTTCTCTGCCAAACTCGTTATACACCTTTCTATAGTTTTTGAAATTGCTCAACATGAAATAATCATGGACTGCTGGCTCTCCTGTTTTTACATATGACTGAGGTATTAAGAGCTTGTAGCTCCAGTCTTTTTCCATGGTTAGCTGTTTGCCATTTTTGAACTGTGCCAATAGCTTGTTGCCAACTTGTAGCATTACCATATTTTCGCCAAGAGTGGCTACAGAATCAATTTCTTGCTGAATGGATGACGAACCGAGTTGGTCATATAGCGTCCACTTTTCTTCCTCTTGTAAAGCCAGCCATTGCTGGTTGCTTTTTACTTGGGAGAAGGTTTTGCCGCTTAATTCTGGATATCGATCGTGAAGTACTCTAAACTTACCTTTTTCCTTCAACAGCCAACCATAAGCTTCTTCATAAATCTGATGTTGCCCAAAGGGAATAACCATTCTGAGTTCATCATCTAGTATAGCTTCTTGGCCGTTTCGGCTTACCCAGATTCTACCATTTCCGAGCAATTCTACCTCATCATAAGCAAACTCAATAGGAGGAGTTTGGCCATCTAATGCCGGAAAAAGTACCTCTGGAGACACTAGTGCAATTCCGTCTTCCTTTTCTAGCCAAAGAAAGCGGCCCAATGTGTCTATTAAGGTAAACTCATTCTCTAGATAACGCAGTCCATTAATGCTTTCCAATCCAAAAAATCCATTTTTTGCAGTTCTGATCATCGATTCATTCAGTACTTCAATGGCCTCTTTGCGCTCGTTAATAATCATCTCTCCCGATTTATGGAATAGGCGCTCCCCATCTTCCGCTTCTAAAATGATGAAGCCGAAACCCGCATCTCTGGCATTTGCGAAATTTCCAGAATAAAGTAAGTGCCCGTCTCTACTGATAATAGCGCTTTCTTCGAAATAGCTTCCTACAACAAAGTCTGCAATAGTAGGCTCACAAAGACAGTTTTGAGGCACCGTTGTAAGCTTGGTTTTCAGCATAGAAGTACCGTTGGAGTTAACAAACTCAATGGTGTTGTCCGTAAGTTTGGGTACCCAATAGTCTTTTTCTAACTGTTGAACATTTCTGATAGAATCGTTCCAATTCAGAGAAGGGAAGTATTTCAAAAATTCATCTGTTCCGTATTTCTCTTTAAAAACATGGTAAATTCTTTTATACGCTATTTGCTGAAATTCTTCTGAAGGATACTCCTTTAAGAATGCCTCGTAATCTGCTATTCTGTTAGTGGCGGTCCTTATTTTGAATATTTCAGGAATAATTTCATCTCGGTAAGGAGTACCTGGAAACTCATCTAAAAACGACTGGTAAGAAGCCAGCGTTCCGTCTTCTGTTCGTTCTTCATAAATCAAAAGTTGATACAGTGAATCTGCTTCATTATATTCTTTAGCCGAAGGAAAGGCATCGATAAAGTTTTTGTAGGCTTGCCAAGTATGGTCTGCTTGAGCTGCTTTGAAAGTTAGGCTGTGAATTCCTGCACGAGCCTGAGGAATTTGCTCGGCATCTGAGTGTTTTTCAATGAAAGCTTCATATTCAGCAATAGTATGTACCTGAGCCACCAGGTCGAACTTTAGAGCATCAACCTTATCTTTTTGAACTTCCAGATTGGCCGAGTCAACTTGCACATCCTTTAGGTCTTCTAAATCCTTTGGATCGGAAAGTGATTTAAACTGAGCAATAGCTCTAGTAATGTAGCTGAACGCCTCGTCTACATCGTAGCCATGGTAGAGCGAATCGGTGTGTAAAACCGAATATAAGTAATAAGCAGCTGGATTGAGGGTGTCTTTTTCAATCGACTTATCGAGTGCCTCAACGGTCTTTTCAATATCCCTTTTTTCGTACATTCTGAAGGCTCTCTTAGGCACTTCTATACTGAAAAAGGTGATGAACAGAATCAGTGAACTCGCAAATACTTGTTGGCCTCTGGTTTTCATTTCAATCGGATGACGGCAAAAATAACAAACGCTTTGGCAATCGGCTTGTTTGTAAGGCACTGATCGTAAAGGAATTTTATTGGAAACGCTTTATTTTGCCTTTGTCATGTCAATCAACAAACGAATAGCTGAGGTTATTAAGTCTTTCGGAGATAGTGAAAGTGCTTTTGCCAAGCGTTTAGGGGTAAGTTCTTCCGTTATGTTCAACATAGTAAACCCAAAAGGAAGAATGAGTTATCCGAGTGGCCCAGTGCTTGAAAAACTACTAGCGCTAGAGTTAGATGGCAAACAAATTTCAGCCGAATGGCTTATGAGAGGAAATGGTGAAATGTTTTCAGAAGGAGCTGCCATTGCAACTCCAGAAGAAGCTTTGGAGTTTTTAAAACAGTCGATAGCCGAGTTGAGGAAAAGTCACTAGTGCTAATGAAATTTTGCCCTTCTTTAGTCTGAGATACAACTTGTTATTAAATTCGCATCAAAACTTGAAAGAAATGAAGAAAGTATTTTTAGCAGCCCTAATGGTGATGGCGGTTTGGGCTTGTCAAGCAAAAAAAGAAGAAGCTACTAAAGAAGCATCTGCAGATGTTGTTGGTACTTATGGTGCAGAAATTAGTGAAGAAGGAGCAATTTCTGTTAACGATATGATGGCTCAACTGAATGATTCAGACTCTGTAATGGTGAAAGTAAAAGGAGAAATTACCGCTACTTGTGCCATGAAGGGTTGCTGGATGAATTTGGTGCTGCCTAATGGTGAGGAGATGAGAGTAACTTTTAAAGACTACGCTTTTTTTGTGCCTAAAGAAGGAATGGAAGGTAACGTAGCCCTTATTGAAGGTGTTGTTACTAGAACCCTTACCGATGTTGAAACTTTGAAGCACTATGCAGCAGATGCTGGCAAGCCTGAAGAAGAAATTTTAGCTATTACTGAAGATAAAGAAGAGTTGGCTTTTGAGGCAACTGGAGTAATTATCTACAAAGGAGAGGAAGAAAAAACAGCTTCTCTTTAAATTATAGCAGACACTTAAGACTGTCTTGTAAAGCTTTTTACTAATCGTCACCCTGAACTAGTTTCAGGATCTAAGTTCAAAGAACAGATGCTGATATAATTTCAGGATGACGATGGGGAAGCTTTGCGAGACAGTTTTTTTATGCCTTTACGCAACCTATCACTCGGTTTTTTCATCATTATGCTAGTGCTTGTGTAACGTTTTGCTCGTTAGCAAGTCTTTAAAAAACCAAAAACGTTAAAGGTCATGCAAATTCAAAAACTCTTAAAAACAACAACACTAGCTTTACTTCTTTGCCTCTTTGCAGGTCAACTCCATGCTCAAACTGTGGTTAAAGCCTCAGAAATTATGGAGGCATTAAAGAGGGGCGAAGAAGTAAGCTATACTAATGCTACCATTCAAGGAGTGCTCGATTTCACTTTTATGGAAGAGAAGCTTCCCGATTTACCCACCAAAAGAAGATGGTGGAAAGATGGAGGTGATAATACCGTGAATGAAGACATAGAATCTAAGGTCTCTTTCATTAACTGTACTTTCGAAGATCATGTAATTGCTTATTACCATGATAAGCGAACTGAATATACTTTCACTGCAGATTTTGAGAAAGATGTGAAGTTTGAAAAATGTCAATTCAAACGCGATGCCATGTTTAAGTACTCCAACTTTGAAGGTGATGCGGTTTTCGCAGGTTCAACTTTCGATGAAGAAACAACCTTCAAATATGCCGAATTTGACTATTCCGCAGATTTTTCAAGCACTCGCTTCGATGAAGATGCTATTTTCAAATACACTAAATTCCGCGATGGTGCCAGCTTTAATGCTGCCAAATTCGAAAGGTCTTTGGATATGAAATACACTAAGGTACGTGGTGATTTCGATGTGAAAGATATGGATGTTCGCTGGGACATCATCACCAAATATGCCGAAGTAAATGGAAGAAGCTTTTCTAGATACTTATTAGACAACTAAGTTACCTATAAATAAAACCGAGAGGCCGTTCTAAGTTATTGGAATGGCCTTTCTTGTTTTATGGTTCTCTAGTTATAAAGAATCTCCTATTTGCTGTTTTTCACGAATTGTTTGGCCAGAATATTAAGCCTTGTTCTGTAAGGTACTACGGTTCCAATTCTTTTATAGAGTCTCGGGAAGAAGCCCGGAATAACTACTTGCTTGCCTTGCAGCATTTTGTCTAAGGTGTAACTAGCCACTTGCTTTGGTGTTCTGCTAGAAAGTCGAGCCATTAAACCTAGCTCTTTCTCCCTTTGCATTACATCTGGGTTGGTTGGCACAGAAGCTGGGCAGAGCACGGTAATTTTCACTGAAGAGCCTTCTAACTCCTTATTCAGCGATCTTGAAAATGAAAGAACAAACTTCTTGCTGGCAGAATAAATTCCCTTGAAAGGAATATCATAAAAAGCGGCCATACTGGCTACGTTAATGATGTTGGCTTTTTCTTGAGCCATCATCATAGGAAGAAACAAATGCGTGAGGCCTACCAACGAAACCATATTCAACTGCATTTGTCCTTGATAAAACTCCGCAGGTCTACTGACAAAGGGACCTGAATTGCCTAGGCCAGCATTGTTGATCAGCAGATTTACCGTAAAGTCATTATCATTACACCATTTTAATATTTGCTGTGGAGCACCTTGATCCATCAGGTTAATACCTAACAAGTGAAAAGACTGCTCTGGATATTGACTGCTAAGCTGGTTGGTTACTTCTTCTAACTTTGGCTCGGGCAAGGCTACGAGTAGTACATTGTCCCCACGTTCGGCACATTCTTCGGCAAAGGCTCTACCTATTCCATTGCTGGCTCCGGTAACTAGGGTATATGTGGGTTTACTCATTTGAATAGCCAATTTACAGTTTCTTCAATTCCATTTTTAAGTGGAGTTATTTCGTAGCCCAATTCCTTCTTCGCCTTTTCGCTAGAAACCCTCCATTCGTAGTTGTACTTTCTTACCCAACCTGGAGTAATCATTGGCTGACGGCCAAACTTCTCTGCCATAAACAGTTGAATCTTTCCAAAGGCAAGCATAGCACCAAGAGGCATATTGTACAACTTGTGTTTCTTTCCTCCAATTTCTGCAATGGTATCAAAGAGCTCGTAGTAGGTGGCATCTTCTCCGCCCAGTAAATACCTTTCGCCTGCACGACCATTTTGCATGGCCAGTTTGTGTCCGTTGATTACATCTTCAACATAAACATAGTTTCCTGTGCTCATGCCATCGCCAGGAATAAACTTCCACTTACCTTCAATGTACTGTTTTACCAGTTTGGTGACAGAGTTGCTGACATTCAATGGTCCTGGGCCATAAACCCTAGTTGGGTTTACAATAACCACATGCTGGCCATTCTGAACATACTCTTTAATCTTTAGCTCAGACTCGTACTTTGAGCTTTCATAAGGAGTAAAGAAATCTACCTTTCTCGGGGTATCTTCATTTACCGGGCCATCTACCGCAGGACCAATTACTCCAGCAGTGGAAGTGACCAAGGTTTTCTTTACCCCCCTTTCTTTAGCAATGTCCAGAATGTTGAGTGTCCCATTAATATTAACTCTCTCGAAGGTATCGTCTTTGGCCCAAACGCTGGCAAAAGCCGCCAAGTGATATACTTCATTACAGCCTTCCATACCTTCGTGCAAAGCTTCTTTAGAGAAAAGGTCTCCTTCTACAAATGAGATTCTTTCATGCTGAAGGTCTTTGGCTTTACTTTTCGACCTGATGAGGGCGACTACTTCGTGACCTTCGTTGGCCAAACTTTTGGCTAGTTTCTGGCCAATAAAACCAGTGCCTCCGGTAATGAATATTCTTTTCGACATTAAATGACTTTCATTTCAGGGTGATGCTTCAACGAGAAGAAGAAGTTGGACAAGGCCAATGTTATATGGACGAAGAAAGCGACCCAAATGGTACCCGTAGTAAGGGTAATTAAACACAAAACCACTCCGAGAGGAATGGCTCCAATAGTTTCTTCAAGGTTTTTAGGTACGTGTACCAAGGCATAAATTGCCGCATTTAAAATTATGGCAGGCCATTCACCTAAAAGAGGAACTGTAGCAAAAAGCAGTAGCCCTCTGAACATTAATTCGTACCCGAATAAGTATGATACCCAGGTAAGTGCATTGGTGAATACCATCTTTTTAGTCCATTCTTTCTCGCGCACATTCGGATAGAAGGCCAGATTCTTCTCCTTTTTAGAGTTGAAGAAATTCATAGGAATGATGATACAAGCTAAACCGCCAATCCATGCTAAGCTGGTGGTGTGATTTTTAAAAGCTACTCCATAAGCTTCAAGACCCTTTCCGGTTATTATTAGGAGAATTATGGCTGGAATAATTCCTATGGTAGTGGCGCCAAGGTAGCGAGTCATCCAAAGGAATTTGGTATTTCCCCTTTCTGCGCCAAACTTTGCAGTGTACTTAGCCTTAACTTTGTCGGAAATAGAAACGAAGTGATAAACACTGAAACCAATGGTTACTAAAGCAAAAGCTAAGGTGGGTTCCAGATAAGTTGAGTTCCAGGCCGGAATATTCATTGAGTCAGTGTGAAGATAGTGCGCAAAAATAAGAACATCTGCTAGAAATAGGCAGCGAGCTTCCTAAATTCAACCATGAGAAATTGCTTATTCATACTTTTTAACATACTGCTGACTCTAAATGTCAGTGCTCAGGAGATAACAGGGCAAGAGTTGCTGAATAGAGCCATAGCTTTTCATAATCCCTCAGGCAACTGGAATACTGCCAAAATTGACCTGATTATAGATATGGAAACACCAGGCAATTCTGCAAGAAGAAGCCAAATGACTATAGATAATAAGAAGGGTAGTTTCTATCTGAAAATGCTCAATAGCGGAAGTCTTTATGAGTATTGGGTAGATAAAAATGATTCTACCGAACTCCTCTACAATTTTATGGCTCCTGATTCGCTCCAAGTAGATTCGCTGAATCTTACCAAGGAAAGAACACTTAGGTGGAGAGATTACTATACTTACCTCTACGGTTTACCTATGAAGTTGAAGGATCCGGGCACTCAGGTTGATCCGACAGTTCAGAGAACACAGTTTATGAGCCAAGAAGTGCTGGCGCTTAAAGTGACTTATGATGCCGCAGTGGGTGAAGATATTTGGTATTTCTACTTTAACCCAGAAACCTATGCTATGGTAGGCTACAGATTCTATCACGATGAAGCCGCCAATGATGGAGAATACATTGTGCTAGAAGGCATGGAAATTCAAAATGGCCTGCGCATTCCTAAAAACCGAACATGGTACACGAATGCCGATAATAGATTGTTGGGAACTGATTATTTGATTGAGATGAAGGTGAACCGGTAATTTCTAATTCACACTTCCAGTGCAGCTGCCTTTGTTGGTCTTGTGACCGACAATCTGATGGTTGGTTGCTCGTTGGTGACAACACCAACGAGGGCTAGGGGGAGCTGATTGTTTGATGGGACTTATTTGAGACAAGAATTTTCTTTTTTCAAAAGCTCTTTAGTTAAGAACACCATCAAGGGAAAGAGTAGTTTAAGAATTTATTCGATTATATTGGAAGATGATTATAAGTATGGTTGTCATGCGGTACATTATTATTTTATCCATATCATTGACTTTTTTGGTTCCAACGCAGACTTTATCACAAGAAGAGATTAAAAGGTTTGATAATTGGGTCTATTGGGAAGAAGGTAATCCTTTCAGTAGCTATTTTTATAATATTGGGTCGTTAAATGTCAAATCCAGCCAGAAGGATCGATTACCTTTATTTAAACTATCTCTTTTGGAAATGATCGATTCTAATGGGAAGAAAAACTATCGTGTTTTGTATAGTCTGGATAAACTCCTTTTAGAAAATACTGACCTAGATAAACTTCTTCAAGGAGGTACAAACGATTTAGAGATAAAGCTGCGAATAGATAAACGTGAGCAACATTATCAGCCTGATAAAATCTTTGCTGTCGAGGGTGATGATGGCAAAGTAGCGATTATGTTCGGATCAGTATCTATATACGCTAAAGGATCGAAATTAAGTTCTTATCCAGATTTTTGGTTGGCTGATTTTTGCGCAGCTGCAGGTGAGAAGCTTTACATTGAAATAAAATACGACAAGTCTGCTATCTTAATGACCGTTGATATAACTGATTTTTCAAAGGCTTATGAATATTTTAGATATAAAATTGCTGAGGAGAAATAACAATTGATAATGTTTCCTCTGCCTTTGTTGCTCTTGTGACCGACAAACCTCAGTGTAATACATGTTGGTGACAACACCAACCAAGGCTACCAATCTACTTCTTCTTTTTCAGAGAGTTAATAAACTGGGCCCAGGCAAATGGGTTAAGCAGTGGGTTGGTTCTTGGGCCAGTACTATTTTGCAGGTTTTGGAACTGCTGATTCATCATATACCGGTAGTTCATGCTTGGTGAACCTTCAAGTGGCATGGTTCTTACCAATTCCTGAATAATACCTGGTTCATAGCTGTTCAGTACATTCTCTTGTTCCTGACTAAGGTTCATGGCTAGAATTGCTTCTTTGAATAGCTCTTCCGAAGGGAAAGGATTCACCTCAACATCGGCCAGTTGGGTGACTTCTTCTTCCAAAGCAAAAATAACCGTAGCTCTATCTCCAAGAGAGTCTGGAACAACTACTTTCTCATTCTTAAAACCTATGGCACTAATGGTAAGGGTGTCGCCAGCAATAAATGCTTTGCTAAACCAACCTTTGAAGTCGGTAGGGATACCACGGCCTCGCTGATCGTAGATATGAACTCCTGGAATAGACATTGTGCTATCTGAGTTCATTACTAAACCAGACACTTGAACCACATGAAGTTTTTCCTGCTCTTGGGCTTGTGCCTTGACCGATAAAATAACCGCAAACACAATGGTGAGAAGTGAAATTTTAACAAATGTACTTTTTAGGTTCAATCGCATATTGGTGTTACAAACGTAAAGAAAATCAAATAGATATGCCTGTTTGATGAACTGAACGACACAAACTTAACCAACAGTTAAGGAAAATTGATTGGTGTATTCGATTAATTCTCCCCAAATTAACAAGAATTAACCCGTCATGAGACTTAAGAATTTCAGCCTCACATTTGGTAGCCAAATCTTTAAATCGGTCTCTGAAGAGTCTAGGGTGCGAATTTTACACCTGCTCTACAGAAACGGAGAACTCACCATATCTGATCTGGAGCATATTTTAGAATTTACTCAGACAAAAACCTCTAGGCACATCACGTACTTGAAAAACTCAGGGATAGTCAGTGCCAGAAAAGTAGACCAGTGGGTGTTTTATAGCATTCGTGAAGAGGTAGAGGAGATTATTCACCGCATCTTCGAGTTTTTAGTGAAGGACGGAACTTTGCAGAAAGATCAGCAGACCTATGAAATTTTGGCTTCAAATAGAGAGCTAGCGCAAAACAGATTTAACAATCGGGAGTTCTACAAATAATCTTGGCTTACTACAAACATATTTTCTTCGACCTAGATCATACCCTTTGGGACTATGATGCTAATGCATCGGCTGCCCTTTTCGAGCTGTACGATCATTACAAATTTTCAGATTTAGCCATCTTCACTAAAGAAGAGTTGGTACGAACATTCTTTGAAGTTAATTACGAACTCTGGGGGTTATACAATAACCATAGAATCGGAAGGGGAGATATTCGCAAGAGAAGGTTTCCTCAAATCTTTCAGAAGCTAAGGGCTGATATTAAGCACTTGCCAGAAAACTTGGAGTCTGAGTACATAGGTTTAGCGCCAACCAAGCCGGCTGTATTCCCTGATGCCTTTGAGGTGTTAGATTATTTGGCCGGAAAGTACAAGCTGCACCTCATTACCAATGGCTTTAATGATATTCAGCAGACTAAGCTTAAGTATTCCAAACTGGAGCCATACTTTGGTCATGTGGTAACCTCTGAATCGTCTAAGGCCAGAAAGCCAAACAAGAGAATTTTCGAAGTAGCTTTTGAGCTTACAGGAGCTTCAGTTTTTGACTCTATCATGATTGGCGATAATATAGATGCCGATATTGCCGGGGCGCAAGGCATAGACATGGATCACGTCTGGTTTAACCCAAAAAGGGAAGTGCCGAAATTCAAAGTTCAGCATGAGATTTCGAACCTTCTGCAACTCAAATCTATTCTATAAATAGGGATTGGTTTCCGATCCTTAGGCGAACTCTTATCTTTGCCGCAATAGAAATGTATAACCATAAAAAGTAAACTATGGCAACAGGTTTTTTTAATGTACCGGTAGCGAAAAACGAACCTATCAACAGCTATGCGCCCGGCACAAAAGAAAGAGCCAGTCTTCAGGCAGCCATTGCCGAGGCTCGTTCTAAACAAATTGACGTTCCAATGTATATCAATGGAGAAGAAGTAAGGACCGATAAAAAGGTGCCTATGTCTCCTCCGCATGATCATCAACATATTTTAGGATATTTTTCTGAAGGAGATGCTTCTCACGTTCAGGCTTCAATCGATGCGGCAATGGCTGCTAAGAAAGATTGGGCTGCTATGAGCTGGGAAAACAGAGCGTCTATTTTCTTGAAAGCTGCCGAGTTGATCGCTGGTCCTTACAGAGATAAAATTAATGCTGCTACCATGCTGGGGCAGTCGAAAAATGCTTTTCAGGCAGAAATTGATTCAGCATGTGAAATCGTTGACTTCTTAAGATTCAACGTGCAGTACATGACTGAGATTTACAAGCAGCAGCCAGATTCAGCAGCTGGAATATGGAACAGAGTTGAGCAGAGACCACTGGAAGGTTTCGTATTCGCTTTAACTCCTTTCAACTTTACTGCCATTGCAGGAAACTTGCCAACTGCACCAGCCATGATGGGTAACACTGTGGTTTGGAAGCCTGCGTACACTCAGATTTATTCTGCCAATGTATTAATGGAAGTATTCAACGAAGCAGGTGTTCCTCCAGGGGTAATCAACCTATTCTACGTTGATGGTCCAACTGCTGGAGACATCATCTTCAAGCACAAAGATTTTGGTGGAATCCACTTTACGGGTAGTACTGCGGTATTCCAACATATTTGGAAGACCATCGGTGAGAATATTTACAACTACAGATCTTACCCAAGAATTGTAGGTGAAACTGGTGGAAAAGACTTCATCATGGTGCATGAGTCGGCTAAAGCTAAGCAAGTAGCTACTGCCATCACCAGAGGTGCTTTCGAATTCCAAGGCCAGAAATGTTCTGCAGCTTCTAGAGCTTACATTCCGTCTAACCTTTGGGAAGATGTGAAGAAGTACGTTCAGGAAGACCTGAAGACTTTCAAAATGGGTGGAACTGAAGACTTCTCTAACTTCATCAACGCGGTGATCGATGAGAAAGCTTTTGACAGAATCGCTAAATACATCGATGAAGCGAAGGCAAGCGATAAAGTAGAAGTGATTGCTGGTGGAAACCACGATAAGTCGAAAGGTTACTTTGTAGAGCCAACTGTGTTGTTGACTACTGATCCGAAGTACACGACTATGTGCGAAGAAATCTTCGGCCCGGTGATCACCATCTATGTATATGAGCCGAAAGACTACGAAGCTACATTGAAGTTGGTTGACGAGACTTCTCCTTACGCATTGACAGGTGCTATCTTCTCGCAAGACAGATATGCATTAGAAGTAGCAGTAAAAGCGCTGGAGCAATCTGCTGGTAACTTCTACATCAACGATAAGCCAACAGGAGCAGTTGTAGGTCAGCAGCCGTTTGGTGGTGCTAGAGGTTCTGGAACTAATGATAAAGCTGGTTCAATGATTAACTTATTGAGATGGGTGTCTCCAAGGTTGATCAAAGAAACATTCGTTACACCAGAAGATTACAGATATCCTTTCTTAGGAGAAGATTAAGATTGATAAATGAAGCCAGCTTAACCGCTGGCTTTTCTTTTTGTATCTTTCGGTATGCATTTGAGCGAAAATCTTTTTTGGGATGTCGATAAAAGTGACCTGTCCTATGAAAAACATAGTGGGTTCATTATTACCCGTGTTTTCACAAAAGGAGATTGGAGTGATTTTAAGCAGGTGCTCAATTACTACGGAAGGGATAAGTGCCTCAGCGCACTCAAGAATACACGCTACCTCGATCCAAAAACGCTTTCGTTTTGCTCACATTATTTTGGAATAGACAAATCTGAATTTAGATGCTTCAGAGAAAGACAGTTGAGTCCGGCACCCTGGAATTATTGAATGCTTTAATGCAATTGGAATCACTGTCTGACTTTGCTCTAGGTGGAGGGACTGCCTTAGCTCTTCAGTTTGGGCATAGGATTTCGATCGATTTGGATTTGTTTTCAGTCAATGAGTTTGATTATGAGTCTACATTAAACTCAATTCGAAATGGGTTAGAAACTGAAGTTTTAGTTCAGGGAAAAGCAAAAAACACTTTGAACCTGACCATCAATGGAATTAAAGTAGACTGTTTATCTCACAGATATCCTAGTTTAGGTAAAAACTCAACTACTGAAGGTGTTAGGTTTTTGAGTATTGAAGACATTGCTGCGATGAAACTGTCAGCTGTAGCTCAAAGAGGTTCCAAGAAAGATTTTTACGATTTAGCGGAATTATTAAAGCATTACGCTCTTAAAGAATTGACCCAGTTCTATTTTTCAAAATATAGGGAAGAAAATCAGTTTTACTTACTCAAGTCATTGAGTTATTTTGACGATGCTGAAGAAGAGCCGTTACCAAGGCCTTTGAATGCTATGACGTGGGACGATGTGAAGTCTCATATTATAGAAGCAATTCAAAAAATGAAATAAGATAAGCATGGAAATAATATCAGCAGAACAGTATTTGCAAGAAGACGCAACTGGTAGTTTGGCCGAATTGACAACGGATCACTCAGCAGCTTGGGGTAAAATGACGCCTCAGCATATGGTGGAGCATTTGATCATTACTTTCAAGATGTCAATAGGTAAAATCAATATTCCAATTATCACTAAAGAAGAAGATTGGCCAAAGACAAAAGCTTATTTGATGAAGGATAGCCCAATGAGAAGGAATGTGCCTTCCCCTGTTGGTAATAATGACCTGCTGCCATTACGTTTTCCTGATTTGGAGTCGGCCAAGGCTAAGTTGTTGCAAGAGCGAGATTCCTTTCTTCAGTTTGTAAAAGAAAAGCCTGACTTTTTGGCTAACCATCCTTTTGGTGGTCCTATGAATGCAGAAGAATGGCTACTTTTCCATCGTAAACACTTCAAACATCACTTTATCCAATTCGGACTTATCCCTGATTATGAACAAAACTGAGCATTACGACTTTCTGGTTAAGCTTTTTCATTCTGCACCTATTAACAAAACCATTTTTGTTGGTTCAGATATGTCATTGTCAGATGGAGAAGCCAAGTATGAGCTAACAGTAAAGGAGGAGTTTTTTCATGGTGGAGAAGCCATGCATGGTGCCATTTACTTTAAGCTCTTAGATGATGCCGCCTACTTTGCCTGTGCCACAGAAGTAGACGACTATTTTCTGGTGACCAAGTCTTATCAGATTGAATTCGTTCGGCCAGTAATGGGAGGAAAACTAACAGCTAAAGGGAAACTACTTAAAGCCGATGAAAATGGTTTCCTGGCTTCTTCTGAAATATTGAATGAAGAAGGAAAGGTGGTAGGAAAAGGTGAAGGAATCTTTGTGAAGAGTAGAAAACCTATGCCTAAGCTGAAAGATTAATTCAGTCTTGTCGGCTAAAAGTTAAACTTCTGATCATCGGCCTTTAATTTCATTAGCAATCGATTAAATTGCGCTGAAACGGAGGAAATATGAGCGGAACACAAGATTTTATCAATCAGAATAAAGATAGATTTCTAGAGGAGCTTTTAGACTTATTGAGGATACCTTCAGTAAGTGCAGATAGCCGACATAAGGCTGATGTAAAAAGGGCAGCTGAGTTTATTCAGACAAAATTGACCGAAGCTGGAGCAGATAGAGCTGAAATCTATGAAACTAAAGGCCATCCAATTGTTTATGGCGAAAAGATAGTGGGTTCAAATGTGCCAACCGTACTGGTGTATGGGCACTATGACGTTCAGCCGCCAGATCCATTAGATTTATGGGATTCTCCTCCCTTCGAACCAGTAATTAAGAAAACAGATATTCACCCAGAAGGGGCCATTTTTGCACGTGGTTCATGTGACGATAAGGGGCAAATGTACATGCATGTAAAGGCTTTTGAGGCTATGATGGCAGGAGGCGAACTAGCATGTAACATTAAATTTATTATTGAAGGAGAAGAAGAGGTGGGCTCAGATAACCTCGAGATTTTCCTAGAGGAGCATAAAGAGATGCTGGCTAATGACATTGTGCTGGTTTCAGATACTGGAATTATTGCCAATGATGTGCCTTCAATAACCGTTGGTTTGAGAGGTCTTAGCTACCTAGAAATTGAAGTAACGGGTCCGAACAGAGATCTTCACTCTGGTCTTTATGGTGGAGCGGTGCCAAACCCAATCAATGTGCTTTCAGAAATGATTGCTTCATTGAAAGATGAGAAAAAACGAATCAATATTCCGGGCTTCTACAACGATGTGCTCGAACTGACAGCAGAAGAAAGAGCCGCTATGGCTAGAGCTCCTTTCAGTTTAGAAGCATATAAAAAATCTATCGGCTTAAGTGATGTAGAAGGTGAAGAAGGCTACTCTACTATGGAACGCGCTTCAATTCGCCCGACATTAGATGTTAACGGAATTTGGGGTGGCTACACTGGCGAAGGTGCCAAAACGGTAATCGCTTCTAAAGCTTACGCGAAAATTTCCATGCGCTTGGTGCCACATCAAGACCCAGATAAAATTACGGAGTTATTCCAAAATCATTTCGAGTCAATTGCGCCACCATCAGTAAAGGTTAAAGTGACTCCTCACCACGGAGCATTACCTGCTGTTACTCCTACTGATTCTCCGGCATATTTGGCAGCTGCCAAAGCTATGAAGGAGACTTTCGGAAAAGAGCCTGTTCCTTTTAGAGGCGGTGGATCTATTCCTATCGTTGCTTTGTTTGAACAAATATTGGATAGCAAAACGGTGTTGATGGGCTTTGGACTAGATTCTGATGCTATTCACTCACCAAACGAGCATTACGGAGTATTCAATTACTTTAAAGGAATTGAAACCATTCCTCTGTTCTACAAGTACTTTGCAGAGATGAAGTAATAATCATACAGAATGAAAAGATCAGGAATTTTACTCTTCGCCATTTGGCTGATAACAAGTTTTCAGGTATTTGCTCAGTTCAAAACAACCACAAATTGGTCGTTCGATGCTTCTAAAACAGAAGTTCAGACTGGCGATGAAATAGAGCTCATCTTCAAGGTGAAGATTATTCCTGATTGGTATCTGTACTCCAGCGATATCGATCCTGATGTTGGCCCAATGGTCACCGAAGCTGAATATGAAACAAATGACAGCTTCGAGGTTATTGGAGGGTTAATTCCTGTAGACGCCAAGGAAAAGTATGATGAAATCTGGGGAACTGATGTCACTTATTTTGAAGGAAAAGGAGAGTTCAGGCAGAAGATTAGGGTACTGAAGAAAGACTTGGATATCAGAGGTTCTCTGACTTTCCAGACTTGTACGGATATCGATGGTCAGTGTATTCCTGGAGGAGCAGATTTCGACTTTAACTTTATCAAAGTCACGGGAGGCGAAGACCAAAAAGCACAAAATGATTATAGCGATTTATTGGAAGCTGAAGGAGGAGAATCGCTTTGGGGCTTCTTTCTCGCGGCATTTCTATTTGGTTTGGCGGCATTGCTAACGCCTTGCGTTTTCCCTATGATCCCTATGACGGTGGCTTTCTTCACTAATAGCTCTCAGTCGAAAAAACAGGCAAGAGTAAAAGCAACCACTTATGGGCTCTCCATCATCTTGATCTACATTTTGGTGGGCTTAATCTTCACAAGTTTCTTTGGTGTAGGGTTGGCCAACGATCTGGCTACTGGAGCGATAGCGAATATTATCTTCTTTGCTGTGTTCCTCATTTTCGCCATTTCATTCTTCGGTTATTTTGAGATCAACTTGCCGACAGGCTTTGTGAACAAAATGGATAAGAATGCCAATAAGGGCGGATTCCTTGGAGTGTTCTTTATGGCTTTCACTTTGGTGCTGGTTTCATTCTCATGTACTGGCCCGATTGTCGGAACTGTGTTGATAGAGTCTTTTCAAGGGGCGAAAATCAAACCATTAGTAGGAATGTTAGGCTTCTCATCGGCCTTTGCTATTCCCTTTACCGTATTCGCTTTTTTCCCTGGTATGTTGAAGGACTTACCGAAATCTGGTGGCTGGTTGAATTCGGTTAAAGTGGTTCTCGGGTTCATAGAATTGGCTTTAGGTTTCAAGTTCTTAAGCGTAGCTGATCAGGCCTACCACTGGGGATTATTAGATAGAGAGATATACATTGCCATCTGGTTTGTACTAGCGCTTGGTTTGGCACTATACCTTTTCGGTGTGATCAAATTCCCTCATGATGATAAAAAAACAAAGCTCCAACCACTTAGATTGGGTGTAGCTGTTGCTTCGCTAGCATTTGCGGTTTATTTGTTCACTGGCTTTACTGGCGCACCACTCAATGGCTTGGCAGGTTATCTTCCGCCAGATAAAAAAGCAGACTTTTCGTTTGCGGTAGCCATGGGCTTAGAAGAAGCTCCTGAAGAATTTCAAGTGGCACCAGTGGGTTATGACGGTGAAGTAAAGCATGCCGATTTCCTTGAGCTGCCTCACAACTTGAGAGGCTTCTTTGATTATGAGCAAGCTATGGATTATGCTCAAGAACAAGGTAAACCCGTGTTTATCGATTTCACGGGGCATGGCTGTGTAAACTGTCGAAAAATGGAGCAGTATGTTTGGTCGGCTCCTGAAGTGCTCAATATTCTCAGAAATGATTATGTGGTTTTAGCGCTTTATGTAGATGATAAAACTGAGCTGCCTGAGTCAGAATGGTACACATCTAGCTTCGATGGTAAAGTGAAGAAAACAGTTGGTAAACAGAATTTTGACTTTCAGATTACCCAGTTTAACGGGAACGCACAACCCTATTATGTGTTGTTAGATACAAATGAGCAACCTTTGGTGGCACCACTCTCATACGACCCAAGTGTTGAGAATTTTGTTGAGTTTCTTGAAAATGGCAAAGCCGAATTTGAAAGAAGAACGAGTGCCACAGCGTTGTCTAACTAGACAAAAGCCATGGCAGACAAAATAAGCTTGAAAAAGCAACTCCCTGTAGAAGGAATGACCTGCGCAGCCTGCGCAAACACTGTAGAGAAAACTCTTCAAAAAGCACCTCATGTGGTTTCGGCTAGTGTTAACTATGCCACTCATAAGGTAACTTTAGAAGTAGATGATCAGGCAAACCTGAAAGAGCTTAAGAAACTGGTAAAAAATGCTGGCTATAGCCTTATTCTAGAAGATGAGGTATCTAAGTCGGCCGATGAAAAACTCCAAGAGGTTAAGAAACAGCTGATTGTTGCACTGCCACTAGCTGTTATCATCATGGTGCTGTCCATGTTTGTGGGAGATTTTGCCTACAAGAATTACCTGCTCTTTGCACTTACTCTACCTGTGTTGTTCTATGCAGGCCTGCATTTTTTCAAAGGAGCATTCAGGCTCGCTTTGAAGTTCCAGACCAATATGGATACGCTCATTGCCAGTGGTACTGGAGCGGCATTTCTTTATAGTGTAATCAATACTTTCGCACCAAGTTGGATTGAAAGCTTGGGCCTTCAAGTTCATGTTTATTATGAATCTGCAGCGGTAATTATCGCCTTTATTCTCTTAGGTAAATTCCTCGAAGAGCGAGCAAAGTCAAAATCTTCGGCAGCTATTGAGCAACTCTACAAGCTTCAGGCTAAAAGTGCTATTAGGGTTGAAAACGGCAAAGAAAGAGAGGTTCCTTTAGACGAAGTTGAAATTGGAGATTTACTAATTATCAAAGCTGGAGACCGAGTTCCAGTAGATGGAAGCATAGACAACGGTTCAGGCGTGCTGGATGAAAGCATGCTTACTGGAGAATCAGTTCCTGTAGAAAAACAGAAGGATGATCTGGTGAAGGCTGGTACTTTGCTTAAAAATGGAACGCTTACCATTAAGGCTGAAAACCTGGGTTCTGATACTGCTTTAGGCCAGATCATTCAAATGGTGTCTGATGCTATGGGTTCTAAAGCTCCTGCTCAGAAACTGGCAGATAAGATTTCTTCCATTTTCGTACCTGTGGTTTTGGTTTTGGCTGTCGCCACTTTCATTATCTGGTACAGCCTAGGTAGTGAAAACGCTTTCGCAATGGCCTTCGTGAATACCTTCAGTGTGCTAATTATTGCTTGTCCTTGCGCCTTAGGTTTGGCTACGCCAACAGCTATTATGGTTGGAGTTGGTAAAGCGGCTTCAAAAGGAATACTAATCAAGAATGCTGAAACACTCGAGAAACCAAAGTCTATTAAGGCCTTGCTGTTTGATAAAACTGGTACAATATCTAAAGGTAAGCTAGAGGTAGTTTTCGAAAAGCTCTTTTTTGAAGATGGTGATAGACTTCACCTCTTAAGCATTTTGAATGGAATGGAGTCGCAATCTCACCACCCAATGGCCGATGCTGTGACTCAATATCTGAACGGAAAGTATTCTCTTCTTCCATTTATGATCAATAAGGTCGATACTGTTTCCGGTGTCGGTCTGAAAGCACAAATCGATAATGAGGAATATAGAATTACTGGTTTAAGTGAGCTTGAGAATTTAGATGAGGAGAAGTCTAAGCTTGTAAAGGAGCTAAAAACTGAAGGCAGGTCGGTTGTAGCTTTTTGGAGGAATGAAGAGTTGTTAGCGCTTTATGGCTTGCATGACAATATTAAGCCAGAAACGAAAAGCGCTGTAGAGGCATTAAAGAAACAGGGTTTACACTTAGAGGTACTCTCTGGCGACCATGAAGCTGCTGTTGCTGCGGTGGCACATGATTCCGGAATTTCGGAGTTCAGAGGAGGCTTGCTTCCAGAAGATAAGCTGAAGTACTTAAAAGAGGTGCAGCAAAAATACGGCCCAACTGCTTTTGTGGGTGACGGTATAAATGACGCTCCTGCCCTTGCTCAAGCCGATTTAGGAATAGCTATGAGCACAGGAACGGATGTAGCTATTGAAAGTGCAGATGTAACTCTCATGTCGGGAGATATTAGTAAGATCAGTGAATTCTTTAGGCTTTCTAATCTCATCAGCTCCACTATGAAGCAAAATCTGTTTTGGGCCTTTGTTTACAATGTCATTGCCATACCTATTGCTGCTGGAGTGCTTTATCCTGTTAATGGGTTCTTGCTAAACCCTATGATTGCTGGTGCAGCCATGGCCTTTTCTTCTCTAAGTGTGGTACTTAACAGTTTGAGGCTCAAGGTGCGGAAGTAAGCCTTCCTTCACTTTTTTCATCTTTTTTCGCAGAAATCCTTTACTTTGTCGTTAAGCTCAAAAATAAGGTTAATGAATAAAAAAATTGCGGGTATCGCGGGGACAGCATTAGTAGCAGTCGCAGTAACATTTTTCATCTTTAAATCACAGAATAATGAGGTAGCAGACCCAGAGTTCTTCGATGAACTTCCGGAAGCTTCGATTGAAGAGCCAGTTGAGCCACAGTTTAAGTTTGGTATTCCATTAGACCTCTATGAGGTAGAAGAAGGAAAGATTAAAAGAAATCAGACTTTCGCAGATATTCTGTTACCATTCAACTTAAGTCATCAAGATATTTATTCTATCGATAGAATATCTAAAGATGTTCATAGCGCTAGAAACTTGGTTGTAGGAAAGCCTTACAGCATTTTCTATACTAACGATTCCATTAAGACAGCCTCCTATTTTGTCTATGAGCCTAACAATACGGAGTATGTTATTTATCAGCTATCTGATTCGCTAGCGGTTTACAAAGAGACCAGAGAAATTGAAGTGGTAGAAAAAACTATGGCAGGCTTGATCACGGTTTCGCTAGATCACTCAATTAGAGAGCAAGGTGGCTCTGCAGCTTTAGTCAATGCAGTGGCAGATCTTTACGGCTGGCAAATAGACATGAAAACCCTCTTTAAAGGAGATTGGTTTAAGGTGGTTTACGAAGAAAAACTGGTAGATGGTAAGTCAGTAGGTATTGGTAATATCATTGGTGCTGAATTCAACCACCGTAATAATGATTACAAGGCTTATGCCTTTGATCAAGGTGATGGACTAAATTACTTCGATGAATTGGGCATGAGTAACCAAAAGGCGTTTTTACGTTACCCAGTTGAGTTTTCAAGAATCTCGTCTAGATATAATCCGAATAGGTTTCACCCAGTGTTGAAGAGAAGAACTCCTCACTTAGGAACTGATTTTGCTGCAGGAAGAGGAACTCCAATTAAAGCAGCAGGTGACGGAATCATCACTGAAAGAGGTTATACCAAAGGGAATGGAAACTACGTGAAGATTAAGCATAACTCTACTTACACTACTGGTTATTTGCACATGAGTAAGTTCAGCAACCTGAAAAAAGGTCAAAGAGTGAAAAAGGGAGATGTAATAGGTTATGTAGGAAAAACTGGTCTAGCCACAGGCTACCACCTTTGTTTCAGGTTCTGGAAAAGAGGTCAGCAAGTTGATTTCTTGGCAGAAGACCTTCCTTCAGAAACTCACTTAAAAGAAGATCAGATGATTAAGTTTGAAACTGTAGTTCAACTTACAGACAAAAAACTTAATGACATTGTCGCTCCTTGGGCCGAATCTGGCATAACCGCCAGTAACGAGTAGTTTATTAAAGATTTCTTATACAGAAGCAGGGTTTTGCCCTGCTTTTTTCGTTTATCTTGGTGCCATGAAAAGGGTGCTACTGCTATCTCTGTTGTTTATGCCTTTAATGTCCTTAGGTCAGCAAAAGGTAGGTCTTGTTTTGAGTGGTGGTGGAGCCAAAGGCCTGGCACATATTGGCGTTATCAAAGCGCTTGAAGAGAATGATATTCCCATAGACTACGTGGTTGGCACATCTATGGGGGCGGTTGTTGGAGCATTCTATGCGGCAGGTTATAGCCCAGAAGAACTACAGATGATTGTAGAAGAGCCTTCTTTTCAACACTGGATTGACGGCACCTCTACAGAACGCTATCAATACAATTACACCAAAAGAGAAGATAATGCCTCTTGGTTGTCGCTAGACCTTATCATAGATCCAAGAACTGGTGCTCAGCTAAACTCTCCCTTAGCTAATGACCTGATCATTAATTTCGTCTTAAACGAATACCTTACCCAAGCTGCACAGGCTTCTAATTTTGATTTCACAAAAATGATGGTGCCTTATAAGGCTATTGCTGCTGATGTTTTTACCCAGCAAACATTGGCATTAGACTCGGGTTCGATCATGAAAGCAGTAAGGTCATCTATGGCGGTGCCATTTTTTTACAGACCTATTAAAAATAACGATCAATACCTCTTTGATGGGGGTATATATGACAACTTTCCAGTAGACATTATGAAACGGGATTTTAGTCCCGATGTAGTTATAGGCTCCAATGTGGCTACCAAGCTTAGTGAGACATACCCTTTCGATACTGACGACCAAATTATCAATGATGCTTTGCTCTTTATGTTTTTGGATAAAACAAACCCGAATGTTTTGGGTGAAGGCGATGTATACGTAGAGCCAGACATACAGTCTAACTTTAGTGCCGTAGACTTCGACCAGGTTGAGGCGCTGATAGATTCTGGCTATACTGCTGCGCTGAGAAAGATTCCTGAGCTTAGAGAAAAGATTCAGGGTAGAAGAAACAAGGCTCAGGTTGAGCTGACCAGAAGAGATTTTCATCAAAAATTCAGTCCGTACTCTTTTTATGATCTCCACTTATTTGGGTTCTCTAGCGATCAGGAAAAATTCGTTAGAAAGCTTATTAATTTTAAAGATGGACGTAAAACTGTAACTCAAATTAGTAAGGCTTACTTTCAGCTTGTATCGGAGCCCTACTTTAAGAATGTCTATCCTAATTTCACATACAATGAAGAGGAACAGGCGTATGTTTTAGAGCTTTATCTGAAGTCTACAGCTCAAAACGCTCTTACTGTGCAGTTTGGAGGTAATATATCTACAAGAGAAGTATCTACTTTACAACTCGGTGCTGAACTTAACTCTTTCAAGCGAAAGCTCAATACCTACAAAGTAATGCTCTCTACAGGCAGGTTTTATGAAGCTGTCAACCTTTCAACCCGATTCAATATTAACCCAAAAACAAGGTTTTTTATTCAACCTGACTACCAGTATAATCACTGGGACTACTTAAGTACCGAAGACATTTTTGATGAACAGAGTGACCCACTGATTCTCGATAGAATAGATAGGAGAGTGGGCGGAATAATAGGTATTGGTACTGAAGGTAGAAGTGTGCTGACCTTGGAGAACGGAATGATCAGGAACAGAGATGAGTTTAGTAATACCATCGATCTTTCGTCAGATGATAAACTAGATGTATTCAAGCTGAGAGGCTTTAGGTCTAAGCTCGCTTTTGAAAGAAATAGTCTGAACAAAAAGCAGTTCCCAACAGTGGGTACACGCTTTTATACTGGGGTTAAGTTTATTGGCAGCTCCATAGATTACACTGCCGGAACAACTTCTGCTGAGTACAACACGAATAACCCTATAACACTTTCGAGTAATGAAAACTGGTTTGAGTTTTCCATGAGTTTCGATGAGTACAGCAAAGTAACCGAACGCTATTCTTTTGGTTGGTTGTTCGAGGCAACTTATTCTACCATGTCGCCATTGGATAACTACCGAAGCACACTCATTTACACTCCATCATTTGAGCCAATGTTCGATTCGGAAACATACTTCTTAGATAATTTCAGAGCTCCTGGCTATGTTGGGGCTGGTATGAAGCACCTTTGGCATTTGGGAGGAAGCTTTGATTTTCGCCTAGAACTTTATGGCTTTTTACCATTCAGAACCTTTAATGAAGGCATAACACAAGAGGCTGAAATAGAGATGGGCTTCCAAACGCCACAGTTCAAAGGTATGGGGGCGCTCATTTACGATACGGTGGTTGGTCCGCTAAGTGCCAGAATTAACTACATTCAAGGAAATAGTGCTCCAATAGGACTGATGTTGTCATTTGGTTATCTTATTTTTAATGAGAAATCACACGAATAGCTATTAATGCGCTGTTTGAAGAATGATAAACGCTACTAATCGTTAAAATTGGCTATTTTTAGATCACGTTCAGACGTGCATCTCACCATGAAACACTTACTAAGTATACTATTCATAGTATGCACTTATTTTTCATTAAGTGCTCAAACAACAGTGCAGTGGGCAACACAGGTAGAAGAAGTCTCTTCTGAATTCACGGAGCTGGAAAATTCTTCCAGACAAGCACTACTTAAGCCAAATATTTTACCTGCTGGAGGGAGCAATCCAAATGCTTGGAGGCCTTTTAAGCCTAATACTACTGAGTATATAAAAGTGGGATTTGAATTGCCCATGCCCATAGAGCAGATTGCCATTGGAGAAACCTACAATCCAGGGGCTATTAGTCAGGTGTTTCTTTATGACCCTGAAGGAAACGAATATAAAGTGTACGATCAGCCTGCGGGTCCTGTTCGCGAGCGCTGGAGAATGTTTCGCATATTTTTAGAGAAGACTTCTTACAATGTTTCAGCAGTAAAAGTTGTGCTCGATGGTGCCAAGGTAGATGGATTTAGCGATATAGATTGTATTGGCGTTTCAAACTCAAAAACACCCATCGAGGCTAGAATTAATCTGATGCCGAATATTAACACAAAGCTTCAGGTGTATAGGTTGAACGATCTGGTAAATAGTGATAAGCGTGAGATAAAACCTTTGCTTACCAAAGATGAACAAACACTTTATTTCAGTAGAAGGGGGCACGAAGGCAATGTTGGTGGTCTAGATGATCTGGAAGATATCTGGTATTCTGACTTTGATAAAAAAACTAATGACTGGGGCTTAGCTTACAATATAGGAGAGCCTTTGAATAACCTCGACCCTAACTTTATAAGTGCTTTTCTTCAAGAAGATGAGGAGCTCATCATTCTAGGTAATGAATACCTGAAGGGTGGAATGAATTATGGTTTGTCTAAGAGTAGAAGGTTAGATAAAACTACCTGGACTTACCCACAAAACCTTAAGATTTACAATGACTTAAACGTGCATGAAAACGTTAACTTCTGGCTTACTCCAGATAGTGAGGTGCTGATAATTTCAGAAGAAGGAAGAGGTACAGAAGGGCAAAGAGATCTCTATGTGAGTTTTCAGCAGAAAGATGGCGTATGGACAGAGCCAGTGCACATGGGGCCAGTAATTAACACAGCTGGTGAAGAGGAAGGACCGTTCTTGATGCCAGATAAGAAAACCCTGATTTTTACCTCAAATGGCCACAGTGGGTATGGAAAGAAAGATCTTTTCATGACTCGTAGGCTGGATAATTCTTGGCAAAGTTGGACAGAGCCCGAAAATCTTGGTCCAGTGGTCAATTCTGAGGTAGACGATATGTTCTTGTTCATTCCAAAGAATGGAGGCTTCGGTTACTTCTGTAGAGAGGTTGAAGGGAATGATTTAGACATTCATTCATTCACTCTTCCGTTGGTTTCTCGTCAAATACGCTTGGTGTCTTTATGTGGCAGAATAGTAGATCCTGAAACTCAAGAGCCGTTAGATGCAGAAGTGGTTTTTTCTAGGCTTAGAGATGGTGTTGAGGTAGGACGAGTGAGAACAGATGCAGGAGGAAATTATTGTATTGAACTGCCAGCAGATGAAATTTATAGTTACAGAGCAGAAATACCAGGCTATGTGCCAGTGGGTTCAACCATAGACTTGTTAGATGTTTCTGATCTGAATGTTTATGCGGTTTCGCTTGACAGACTAGATTTGGACAGTGCTAGAGTAGCTTTGGGTGAGCCTATTGAAGTACCCCAAGACGTTGCGAAGGCGGTGGCAATTACTTTGGCCTTACCAGAAATTGAGCGAGATACCTTTGCAGTATTAAACGCGCAAAGAAGAGAGCTGGGTTTACCAGAACTTAGCCAAAATACAATCATTTCTAATGCAGCTACACCAACTGTTTATGCCACTCCACAAATTGTGAAAGCCGCAGCAGGTACATCGTTTATTATCAGAAATGTGTTCTTCGATTTCGATAAGGATTTACTCAAGGAGCAATCATGGATTGAAATGCGCAACCTAGCGAAATTCATGAATGATTACCCTAACTCCATTGTAGAGTTGGGAGGGCATACCGATAGCTATGGAACAGATGCCTACAATGTAGATTTATCTTTCAGAAGAGTAGAAGCTGTTAGAAAGGGGCTGGCTACCTTGGGAATCGATGAAGAGAGATTGCGCTTTGTTTGGTATGGAGAAACAATTCCTATTGCTTCAAATAGAACTAGAATGGGGCGCGCTTTAAATAGAAGGGTAGAGTTTAAGATTTTAAAGCTAGACTAGAAGTCTAGCTTTATTTGGTTTGCGATAGCTTTTTCCCCTTAACAGAAGTTACATACTTGTCTAAGTATTCGCTTTTCAATTCCTGTTTTATCAGGTCGTATCTCAGTATTTTATTAATAATCAGTTGCATAATTTTTTCGTTTCTTTCCGAAGGATATAGCGCGTAGGCTTCTAGTGCTAAATCCATCGCTGTTTTATAATCTTTGTTTAAGTAGAATTTCGCTGCTTCGTTGAAATATTGAAGTCCAGCAAGTTGATTCAGGTCTATGGTTTTGTAGTTGCCTGGCACAATCTTGAAATCTTGGAACCAATCTCCAACTGTGCTCAACTCACTTATTCTACGATAATTAACCCATGGTTGTTCTAGAAGTTTTTCCATTTCGGCAGTAGTTTTCATAAATCCACCAAAAGGAAGGGTAGACTCAAAAACAAAAGAGTCATCATTTACAGATAAATGGAGAAACACATGGTTTGGTAATTCAATAATGCGGTATTCATAGCCAAAGTAATCTAGCAGAATAGCATACAGGGCCGTTCCAGTTAAACAGCCAAACTTGCCACTGGCCAAAGTTTGATCCATAGTGGCCAGCCTATCATATTCATGCAATAGGCTAGTATGAGTTTTGTAGAAAACTGCTTTAAGAAAAGCGTAATCAGATTTTTTTCTGCTTTTAAGTCGTTTTAGCTTGTGAATTAGCCTTTCAAACTTTTCAGTAAAGAAGGTGTCTTGCTCTAAATTATGAAGTGCTAAATAAGGTTTTAGATTTTGTATTGCAGAGGTTTGATTAGATGGTATGGATGTACTTTTTACTTCCTGACCTTTTGTGCTAGTCAGTGTAAACGCAAGTATCCATATAATAATCCATCTCTTCATTTCGCTCCCAATACATGTGAAATAACATGGTGTTGTAAATTTCGGTTAATACAAAGTTAACATTAAATTAATATTAACCAAAAATAGACAATAATACGTTACAAATTGGCTGTGTGTTACGTTGATGTAAATGTTTACGTAATATTATGGTAACATAAAATTACCCTTGCGTTAATTCCCCTTTTTACAGTTATTGCGCCCATTTGATATGAGTACCAAGGGCATAGTAAATTCGGTTAGAAGTTTTAGAAAGTTTCACAAGTGGATGGGTGTAGTGTTGGCCATCTTTTTGTTGCTGAGTGCCCTAACTGGTGTTTTGCTAGGCTGGAAGAAGAACGTAGATCTACTTCAGCCTCCTACTCAATCGGGAGTAGATAAAGCGCTCACTTCTTACAAGCCAGTAGATGAGTTGGCTCTAGCCTCACTTTTAGCCGTTGATTCATTAGGTCTGACTGCAGATAATTTCGATAGAATAGAGTACAGGCCTACCAAAGGGATTGCTAAAGTTATTTTTGATACTGGAAGCTGGGAGGTTCAGGTAGATGCCACCAGCCTTGAGGTACTTTCAGTAGCCAAAAGACATTCTGATTGGATTGAAACAATACATGATGGGTCAATCATTTCTGATGCCTTCAAGCTCGTTTCCATGAACATATTGGGCTTGGGCCTTGTTTTCCTCACTGTAACAGGACTATGGCTTTGGTACGGACCAAAGCGAATCAGAAGCTTAAAATCCAAGGGGTAGCTCTTTACTCTACCTGCCTTTTTCTTGGAGCCCGCCTCTTCATAAATTATTTAATCTTGAAGAGTGTAAGCTTTATGGTTGCCATGTCCTTTATTCTTTAAATTTGAATAGAATTAAACTGAATTATGAAAAAGGTTCTCAAAATTTTTGTTGGCTTCTTACTTGTCATTTTTATAGCCATTCTGCTGATACCAGTATTTTTCAAGGGAAAAATAAAGGAGCTAATTATGAGCGAGTTTTCTAAGAATACTGAGGCTTCACTCTATTTTGACGACTTTAACCTGTCTTTAATTAGGAACTTCCCAAACTTCACGCTGTCCTTAGATAATATGGGAATAATTGGTACAGGGGTATTTGAACAAGATACGCTATTCAAAGTAGGAGAGCTATCGGCTACTGTTAACATGAAGGAGGTGCTTTTTGGGGATGAAATTAGCCTGAAATCAGTTTCGGCTGATGGGGCAGATATCACCATCATTGTGCTGCAAGATGGTACTGCTAACTACGATATTGCCAAGGCTTCTGAAGCTATTGAAGAGCAGGTGGAGGATGAGGAATCGGCCTCGGTAAGCCTTGGGCTAGAGTCTATTTCAATAACGAATAGCGAGTTCGTTTACTTCGACCAAGGGTTGGGTTATTTTATGCAGCTCAGTGGTATGAATGTAAAGGGAGAAGGTGATTTTGCTAATGACATTTTCGACCTTAAAACTACTGGAAGAATTGATGATGTTGAAGTTACTTACCAAGAAGTAGATTACCTCCATAATAAATCTATCGATTTAGATGTGGTGCTTTCCATGGACCTCACCAACTCTAAGTACACCTTTAAAGACAATGTTATTAAAGTCAATGACTTTCCGCTGTCTGCAGATGGTTCTTTTACTATGCTAGAAGATGGTTACGGAATGGATCTTTCTTTCTCTTCTCCAGGTGCCGAGTTCAAGCAATTGCTATCGTTAGTTCCGCCAGCGTATTTAGCGTCATTCGATGAATTGCAGGCCACTGGAAACTTGAGTTTTGCAGGAGCGCTAAATGGCATCTATAGTGACGATAATATGCCTGCATTCAACTTCGGTCTCAACATAAAGGATGGAAACTTCAAGTATCCAGACTTGCCAGATGCTATTAAGAATGTTCAACTCAGTGTGGCAATAGATAACAAAACAGGTGTAATTGAAGACACGCGCATAGACCTTCAAGACCTGCACCTTGAAATGGGCTCTAACCCTTTAGATGCCAAGTTGCTTATTGAGAATCTTAGAGATTATAGAATGACTGCGGCTATAAATGGCCAGCTTAATCTTTCAGAGGTCGGTAATTACTACCCTATGGATGGTTATGCAATGAGAGGCTTGATTAACATAAAGGCCGATGCTAGCGGTGTTTATGACAGCGTCAGAAATATTGTGCCAAAAATGGACATTGGGTTGAGTTTAGAAAACGGCTATATAAAAACACCTGATGTTCCGTCTGCTATCGAAAATCTAACACTTGCTGCAGGAGTAATCAATAAGTCTGGCCAAATGGCAGACACTGAAATTAATGTAGATAACCTTTCTCTTAACCTCGATGGTCAAGAGTTTGTAGCTCAAATGAAGCTGGTAAACCCCGATAATTTTTCTTGGAACGTAAAGTCAAGTGGCTCTTTAGACTTAGAGAAGCTGATGGCTATATATCCTATGGAAGGAATGCAGCTCAAAGGCAAGGTGAATACCAACCTGCAAAGCAATGGTAACATGAAGGATTTAGAGGCTCAGCGCTACAGTAGACTTCCAACATCTGGAGATTTGGTTTTGACGGACTTTAGCTATAAGGGAGATGCTGTTGAGCAAGAAATTACTATATCAAATGCTGAGGCTAGGTTTGATAATAATGCAATTACCCTAGCGAACTATTCAGGAAAGGCCGGTTCTACATCTTACAAAATGAACGGTAAGATAGAAAACTACTTAGGTTTTGCTCTTAACGATGAGGTTTTAACAGGAGTCTTAAGTGTGGAGGCAGATCAACTGAATGTGAATGAGTGGATGACAGATTCTGATGACCTTGAAGAAACTACCGAATCTGGAGAGCCTCTAGAGGTAGTGCGAATACCGGAGAATGTAGTGTTCAATTTAACCACAAGAGTGAATCAAGTGAAGTATAACAGCCTTACGCTAAATAATATGGCTGGGCGCGTAGAGGTTAAAAATGGAGCTGTTGCACTAAATAATGCTGGTTTTGATGCACTAAATGGAAAAGTGTCGGCTACTGGTGAATATGATAGTAAGCCTGAAAAACCAACCTTCGATTTTAAGTTTGGAGCCAAAGAAATCTCAATTCCTGCTTCATTCCAATCTATAGATATGGTGCAAAAAATGGCTCCAGTCACTCAAAACATGACAGGGCTTTTCTCCACTGACTTTAATATTAAGGGGGCATTGGGTTCAGACATGATGCCTGACTATGGTAGTCTTACTGGTGGAGGGCTTATACAAATTCTACAGGCTAGCTTGGGTCAGTCTAATCTACTCTCTGGTTTAGCTAGTGTTACAAAATTGAGCGATGTGGGGGCAGCCACCCTAGATAAAGTAAAGATGACTGCTGAAATAAAAGATGGGAGACTCTTTGTTAAGCCATTCGACCTGAATTTGGGAGACTACAAAACTACTATTGCTGGAAGTACTGGAATAGACGGTTCTATAGATTATACGTTGGCTATGAATGTGCCTGCTGGCCAAGTGGGAGCTCAACTGAATAGTCTGGTTTCATCTTTAACAGGGACTAGCAATAAACTAACTGGAGATAACCTCATTCTGAATATTGGTATGGGCGGAGTTTTCTCTGATCCTAAATTCTCTTTGAAGAGCATTGCTTCTGCCGATGGTAGTGGAATTAAGCAAACTGTTCAGGCAAGTGTAGAGGCCAAAGTAGAGGAGAAAAAGGAAGAGGTAAAGCAAGAAGTTCAGGAAAAAGTAGATGCTGCAAAAGATTCGGCCAGACAGGTTATTCAGGCTAAAACAGATACCGCCAAGGCGAAAATAGATAGTCTTCTTCAGTCTAGAAAAGATAGTATTGCTGCTGTTGCTGCTGGCAAATTAGGGGTAGAGAAAGACTCTGTGGATAAAAAATTGGAAGAAGTAAAAGAAAAGGCAAAAGGGGTATTAGAAGGGCTTCTAAAGAAGAAAAAGAAGCAGACCAAGAAAGAAGATGAAGATGATGGTGGCAGGCCATAAGACGACTTGAGCCAGCCCTTTGTTACAGGTTAAAAGTAGAGTTCATTTAACCTTAACAAAGGAATTCATCTAATTAACAAAATCTTAAATAGCTCTTTATCAATTGCTTTCGGAAAATATGTTATGCTTGCATAATAATGTCGAAAGTAAGTCCACACATAGATTTAGGCACTGGATATGTGCAAATATCTAAGCTCCCTTTTGATCAGGCGATCAAGATAAGGGAGTTTGTTCCTCAGTCGAGCATTTTGAGCTTTAATACCTCAGAAGGCTTTATAGCCGATGCATTGGAGTATAGCCAGTACGAATACTGGTTCGATTTCCACCATGAATCTTACGAAGCAGACTTTAGTATTTAGGCTTTCCAACCACTTTTGGCAACGGCCTCAATACTGTCTTCTACTTTTGTTCTGAGGTTTTCTTTGTATTCGGTTAAGTTATTGGCAACTGCTTCATCTGAAGTGCCAACAATTTGAGCAGCAAGAATACCTGCATTTTTTGCTCCGTCTAGTGCTACTGTAGCTACAGGAACACCACCAGGCATTTGTAGAATGGAAAGAACAGAATCCCAACCATCTATAGAGTTGCTAGATTTTACGGGTACGCCAATTACTGGCAGAGTAGTTAAACTAGCCACCATTCCGGGTAAGTGAGCAGCACCACCAGCACCAGCAATTATCGCCTTCAAGCCACGGTCTTTGGCCGACTTGGCATAATCGAACATTCTATCTGGTGTTCTGTGGGCAGAAACAATGGTAAGGTCGAATTCAACGCCTAAATCTTCTAAAACTTGAGCAGCTTCTCTCATTACCCTTAGGTCTGACTGACTACCCATTATAATTCCTACTACTGCCTTACTCATGCTTTTACTTTTAAGGTGGATTTAACGAAATTAACTTTTTCTCTTAGTTCATTCATGTCTTGGTCAGACACGGTTATGTGTCCCATTTTTCGGAACGGTTTGGTGAGTTTCTTACCATATAAGTGCACGTGAACTCCAGATTTAGCAATTACTTCAGACATGCCTTCATACTTGGCGTCTCCAGTAAAACCATCTTCTCCTAAAACATTCACCATAGCCGATGGCCATAACGTTGTAGTGTCACCCAAAGGCCAGTTTAAGATTGCTCGCAAGTGCTGCTCAAACTGAGAGGTAACATTGCCCTCAATAGTTTGGTGGCCACTGTTGTGGGTTCTTGGAGCCACTTCATTCACTAATAAATTGCCCTCTTTGGTGAGAAACATTTCTATGGCTAAAAGGCCTACCATATCGAGTTTTTCGATAACTTCTTTGGCAAGCTTTTGAGCTTGCTCTTCAATGCCTGAATTGATTTCTGCTGGTGAGAAAAGATATTCGACTAAGTTGTGCTCTGGGTGGAAAACCATTTCAACCGTAGGGAAGGTCTTCATTTCTCCTGCCTCATTTCGAGCTACAATTACTGCTAACTCTTTCTCGAAATCGACCATTTCTTCCACAAAGCCAGGGGCATCGAAAGCTTTGTCCATGGCTTCTTCATTTCTGATTACCTGAACTCCTCGTCCGTCATAACCTCCGGTGGCCAGCTTATTTACGAATGGCAAGAAGTCTTTCTTAGCTTGCACTTCTTCTGCATTGGCCACCTCGTGAAATGGAGCGGTTGGAATTCCATGCTTTGCATAGAATTGCTTCTGATGCAGTTTATTCTGAATTAGCTCGATTACTTCTGGCTGAGGGAATACCTTCTTGCCTTGTTTTTGGAGTTCTTTTAATGCTTCAGTATTTACATTTTCTATCTCAATAGTAAGTAGCTCTTTATCTGCCCCAAAAGCCATTACAGTATCAAAATCGGTAAGTGAGCCATTGGTGAAACTGGTAGAGATGTTTTTACACGGAGCATTTGGGTCTGGGTCTAGCACATGAACATCGAGATTGAAGTCGATAGCAGACTGAATCATCATTCTGCCTAACTGACCACCGCCAAGTACACCAATTTTTACATTAGAATCGAACGCCATAGATTTTTCAAAAATGAGCCCAAAAATAAGTAATTCCGTAGAACTGATGGCGCATTATTCAACTTCAATACCCATGAGCTGCATTAGCTTAGTGGCGTTAAAGCTTTTACATAAACCTGGCGTTAGTTTGTAGTTGAAATGAATTTCGTTGCCGGTAATGGTACTGTTGAAACTGTAGTTCTTTACTCCTGCCAATTCATTGGTCATATTGCCTAGCACAATGTCGTGTGTAGAAACAAAGCCAAACGCATTGGTTTTGTTGAGCTGTTTAATAAGCGCTGTGGCACCTTTATGTCTGTCATCTGAGTTTGTGCCTTTCAATACCTCATCGATCATGAATAGTGTCGGTCGTGCTTCATCAATCTGACCGATAAGTTGCTTCAGCCTTTTAAGCTCAGCATAGAAGGACGAAACGCTCTCTTCCAAGTCGTCTTGGGTTCGCATACTAGTAAATACTTTCAGCTCTCCCACTTGCATTGATTTGGCACAGACAGGTGCTCCCATAAGCCCAAGAACGCAGTTGATTCCTACTGTTCTGAGAAAAGTACTTTTCCCGCTCATATTTGAACCAGTGATTAAACAAACTCCGCCCTTGCCAGAGAAATCAAAATTGTTACTCACTCTTTTGTTTGAGTTGATAAGCGGGTGTCCGAGTTCTTCTGCGCGGATAGTATGAGGTGTGTCGGCAATTTCTGAATACTGATAATCAGGGTTTGAGAATGCAAAGCCAGCAATGCTCATAAGAGTATCTATGGTTCCTATTACTTCAAACCACTCTTCTAGGTTTGCTTCGTTCTCTTCCTTCCACTTATTAATCTTTAGATACCAAAATATGTCTAAAAGCAAGATCGCATTGAGTAATTGGTAAAGCACATTAGCTCTGTTCTGAAGGTTATCCAAGATGCCCGATAACTCCTGCAGTAACTTAGAGGCTTTCTTGTTTCCGTTACTTAATGGGGATTTCAGTTCTTGAAGTACTGTGCTTTTTACTTCTGCATTTTCTATTAACTCAATTTGTGCTTTTAATGAACGAAGAGACTTATAGCCGTTTTCTGTTTGTCTAGTGATGGCCAAGAGCTTTTGGAAAAGAGTGCTCAATACTCCAATGTTTATGAAAATCAGTAAAATGGGTAAGCCTATTGCCACAACAGAGAAATACGCTAAGACAATGCTTGTTATAGTGGCTACTGAAAGCAATGCCATGAGCACTTTGTAAACAGATCGGTTTTTAGTGGATTGCTCTTCTTTTAACCAATTGAAAAGAGTTTTAATACTGTCCTTATTAGGCTTTTCTTCAGCCATTCCCTGTGCCTGAAACTCTTGTCTTAAATCTAACTGAGAAGTGAGCTCTTTAATAGCCTCCTGTCTTTTTAGTATCTCCTTTTTAGGAGCGTGATTACTTAGCCAGTTAGCAAGAATTTGTTTTCCGAATACTGATGAAGTTCTATTGATAAGTTGATATAGCGAGTGCTTTCCAAAAATATCTAAGTCCATATGGTAGGGGTGGCTCGGGACAAAGAACTCCATACCATCTTCAAATCCACTTAGGTTAAACTGCCCTCTCAGAATTTCATCAGAGTTTATCTGAGAAAGGTTGTTCATAACCTTTAGTCGTCTTTTTATAGATTGGTGTTTTTTCAATAGCACCAAATAGCCAATTAGAAAGACAACGACCGATGACAGAAGCAAGACACTATTCCCAGCATTGGCAGCATAAACAAAGGTGATTGTGAAAACTATAAACAGAATAACTCGTAATGTTGAGAATGTATTAGAGTCAGACTTCAATGACTTGGCAGATTGCTTGAATTCATCGAATCTTTTTTGATAGGTCTCTTGGGCTGTTTCTTTCAAGTTTTCTTTAGTTTAAGCTTTAGCATACGGGTTTACAAAACTAGGGTTAGCCCTTTATTTTCTACCTCTATGCAATTAGTAAAATCTTTATAACTTCAACCCATCGAGAAACAACTAAGTGTGGTAATAGACGAAGTGCAGTTGTTAAAGGCATTTGCCAAAGGCGACAAAAAAGCTTTTGAAAAACTCTTTAAGGAATATTATGATCCTGCTTGTAGGTATGTGATCAGAATTATTAGGGATCAAGATACAACTGAAGAGATTGTTCAGGCTACTTTTGTGAACCTTTGGGAAAAAAGGGAAATGATTCGTTCCGATATCAGCTTCAGGTCCTATTTATTTAGGGCTGCCTATAATACGGCACTCAACTACATAAAACATAGAAAAGTAGTGGCTAGGCATGTGGCCAGCAAGCAAGATAGAATTGAAGAGGTAAGAAGAAACTTTGTAAGTCATCAGCCAGATTTCGAGCTTCAGAAAAGAATAAAAAATGCAGTTGAGGAATTGCCACCGCAATGCCAACGAGTGTTTAGGTTAAGCAGAGAAGAAGGGCTGAAGTATCATGAAATTGCTGATGAGCTGGGCATCTCTAAAAAGACCGTAGAAGTGCATATGGGTAAGGCTCTGAAGATGCTTAGAGAAAGTTTAGGAGATTATTTAACTATTTTTTTACCTCTTATCTTTTTTTGGTAGGGGTATCTATGCATAAAATTGTCTGAATATTGTAGATCAAGAAATACAATGGAAACGCGAATAGCCAAATATCTGGCTGATGAGATGGGAAAGGCAGAAAGAGAGCAGTTTGAAGCCGAATTGCTTTCTGATGAACAGCTTAGCAATGAGCTGCAAAATTGTGCTGCCTCGTGGGAAATAAGTTCAGTCTACACAAATGATAGCTTCGATTCAGATGCTGCATGGAATAAAATAGCTCCTGAGCTTACCATAGAACGTCAACTCAAGCCAGAAAAAACCAATTTTTCATTCTTAAAAATTGCTGCAAGCATTGTTATTGTAGCAGCGGCAGGGTTCTTTCTAGCTAAAAATGGTGGGTTTACAATAGGTTCGGATAATGAGCCCCTTCTCGTAGAAACAGCCAATCAAGTTGAAGAAGTTACATTGCCAGATGGTTCTGTAGTTAGACTAAACGCTAACTCTTCTATTAGTTATGACGAGTCTTTTGGAGAATCAAATAGAAACGTAACCCTAATGGGTGGAGCTAATTTTGATGTTCAAAGAAACGAGAACCTACCATTCGTTATCTCTACTGTTAATAGCGAAGTAGAGGTTCTTGGTACTAGCTTTGAAGTTAGGGCCTATGAAAATGAATCTGTAGAGGTGAATGTAACTTCAGGTAAGGTTGGCTTTAAATCTACTAAAGCTAAAGGAGAGCCAGCAGTTCTAGAAGCAGGAGAGAAGGCAGTTCTTTCTGCTGATGGTACTCAAATGCAGAAAGGTAAGTTGAAGAATAACAATTTTTCCGCTTGGTGGACAAAGCAGCTTGAATTTGAAAACGTTAGTTTAGCTGATATAGCAAAAGACCTCCAAAAGACTTACTGGGTAGAAATTGAAGTAGCTGAATCTATAGCAAAATGTGAGGCAACTTTGTATGTCAATGACCAAACTATTGACGGAGCCTTAGATATCTTACAAGCGACTTTTCCTGCCATCACTATAACCAAGGATAAAGAAAATCACATAAAATTAGACGGAATTGCATGTAACGATTAAATTGGTGCATGCATCGAACGCTTGTCGTCTCATTTTTCTTCTTCGTTGCCATTAAATTATTTGCTCAGGACACTCAGAATTCTGTCCTTAATAATGAGGTGTCCATTCAGTTCGATGATGTGAGCTTGCCAACGGCTTTACGACAGCTCAACAGAGAAGCGAATCTTAGCTTTTCCTACAATAGTAATATCATTCCCAGAAACACTCGAATAAATGAGTCTTATAACAGTGTATCTGTCAAATATCTTCTCGATGACTTGCTTTCTAAAGGCAATCTCTACTATAGAGAGGTAAATGGTACCATTGTTATATTAAAAAGAATATATAGCGAAAGGGCAATTACGGGAGTTGTTTTAGATAAGGAGACCCAAGAGCCCTTACCCTTTGCTAATGTGTTTATAGACAATAGTACTTTAGGAGTGCCAACAGATCTAGAGGGACGGTTCAAAATTGATAATATACCAGATATTGGTTTCAACTTAGTAGTCTCTTATGTTGGATATAAGTCTAAATCTATCTCTTTTAATTATAAGCAGGAGGTGAAGGACAGAAACTTCATCATTGAGATGGAGATAGACCCTATTGCCTTAGAGGGAATTCAAGTTATAGGCAGATCTAGGAAGAAAAATAGTGGTGAAAACAGACGGCTCTACAAGCGGTTTGAGCAGGAATTCTTAGGCCGATCTGAAAATGCTAAAGACTGTGAAATTATCAATCCCGATGTGCTGGATTTTGAGGTTATAGATAGCCTTGATAATTACAAGGTTACTGCTGAAGACATACTTTACATAGAAAATAGGGCATTAGGCTTTAGAATAGGTTATTTATTAGAAGAGTTTAAATTTGAGAGTGGGACTAAAGTAAATATAGGCTCTGCGCAGTTTAAGGAATTAGAGCCAAAATCTAGAAGGCAATATAGAAGATGGGAGGAGGCTAGAGAGCAAGCTTACAACGGTTCTGTACTTCATTTTTTGAATGCCTTGATTATGGGGAGGTTGGAAGCAGAAGGTTTTAGGGTTAATATTATTCAATACGATTCAGTAACTTCAGAATATACCACACCACTTAATCCGCAACCGCTCGATCAAATACTTCAGATTGAGAAAACCGAAAAGGAATACTTATATAGGCTTAAAACAGTAGGTGATATAGAGGTTACCTATAGAGGAGAATTTGAAGATGATGACTATAAGAAACTGTATAGAAGTACCTCTAAAAGCGGTAATTATAAGTATACAGATAAGAAAGCAAGATCCTCTATTTCATTGTCGGACAATCAAAGCCTAACAAGCTATCAGGTTTTTGGTCTGGAGTTGGATGAGCTAGAGCTCTTCCAAAAGTCAATTATCTTTTTCGACAAGAAGGAAACCCCTGTGAGCTTTCCAGGGCAGTTTCTAAGCCCACGTGATGTTACTTTTGGTGGTTGGTGGAGGTGGGGAGCTTTCTCAGATGTTCTCCCCCTAAATTATAGACCTACTAACTAAATATATTGTAGGTTACAAAAGCAGCCAAGTATGCTACAGCAGACATGTAAATGGTCTGAAGCAAAGGCCATTTCCAACCCTTGGTTTCTCTATATACCACTGCTAAAGTACTCATGCATTGCATGGCAAAAGCATAGAAAACCATAAGCGAAAAACCTAAGGCTGGTGTATACATCTTCTCTCCGGTTCTTGGATCAACCTCCTTGCTGAGCTTTTCTTTGATGGTGAGTTCATCCTCTTCATCAGCTCCTATACTATAAATGGTAGAAATGGTGCCTACAAATACTTCTCTGGCAGCAAAGGAGGTAATAAGTGCTATTCCAATCTTCCAGTCATAGCCTAGAGGTCTTATGGCAGGCTCAATAAATTTACCAAAAACCCCAGCGTAAGAGTGCTCTAGTTCGTAGGCGCTGATGGCATTTTCAATCTCCTCTTCTGTTCCAGATGGCATTTCTGATCTAACAATCTGCTCAGCATTATCAAAGTCTTCACCAGGCCCATAAGAGGCGAGTACCCATAATATTATTGAGATGGCCACAATCACCTTACCTGCTTCAAAAACAAAGGTTGTAGACTTTTCATAGATAGTAAGAAGCACGTTCTTCCACTGTGGTACTTTATAGGTAGGTAATTCCATAATGAAATAGCCTCTCTGCTTAGTTTTGAGGATGAATTTCATTACCCAAGCAGATAAAACCGCGGCAATAATTCCCAATAGATATAAAGCGGTAAGTACTAGTCCTTGTAGGTTCAAAAAGCCCAAAACCTCTTGCTCTGGTACAACTAAGGCAATCAGTAAAGTATAAACGGGCAGTCTTGCCGAGCAACTCATGAAAGGCGTAACAAAAATAGTGATGATTCTATCCTTCCAACTATCTATACTTCTAGTGGCCATAATGGCGGGAATGGCGCATGCCATACCTGAAACTAGGGGCACTACACTTTTGCCATTTAAACCAAAGGCTCGCATAACTCTATCCATTAAAAATACAGCGCGAGACATATAGCCAGACTCTTCTAAAAGACTAATGAAACCAAACAGAAGGGCTATTTGAGGAATAAAAACCACTACACCTGCCAAGCCTGCGATTATTCCATCTGTCAGTAAATCTCTCACAACTCCCTCTGGGAGTGCTTCACTGACAAGCGAAGAGAAGCCAGCCATTATCTCTTCGATAAAGGTCATTGGCCATTCTGACCAAGCGAATATGGCTTGGAAAATGAGTAGGAGAATGGCTGCGAATATGGCATAACCAAAGAATTTATGAGTTATGATTTTATCTGCTTTTTGAGACAGACTTAATTCTTTGACATCGTTGGTTTTAATGTTTCTATCTACTGTCTCTGAAATAAGCGTATAGCGGCCAAGAACCTCTTGTGATTGGGTAGGAACATCATAAAAACCCGTATCGCTTTTTATTTGCTCTATTTGCTTGCGTTGTTCTTCGCTTAAGAAGTTCAACTTTACATTTTGCTGGGCATATTGGTATGCTCTGTAGTCTTCAGCTATGTCGAAAGAAGACTTTATTTTATCTATAGTGTCTTCAGCCAAAGACCGAACCGGGTAAAAAGGTTTTTTTGGAACCCTAAGTTCTTGAGTTAAAATGTTCTTTAAGGTTTCTACTCCTAAACCAGAATGCGAGTTTGTTGCTACTATTTTAACCCCTAGGTCTATTGAAAGGGATCTTAAGTCGAACTTGAGTTTTTTGCGCTCCGCTAAATCCATCATGTTCAACACTAGAACACAAGGAATATTTAAGTCCCGAATTTGAGTAAAGAGTAATAAGTTTCTCTTTAGGTTGGTGGCATCGGCTACTACTATTAGTGCGTCTGGGTGTTGCGGATGCTCTTGATTTAGAAGTACCTCTTGAACTATCTGCTCATCGAGCGTTTTTGGATAAATACTGTATGTGCCAGGCAGATCCGTTAGTTCGGCAATTCTTCCGTCAGGAAGCTTGAAAGAACCGGATTTCTTATCTACAGTTACTCCAGGAAAGTTTCCGGTTTTTTGCTTAAGTCCTGTAAGTAAATTGAACAAGGTTGACTTACCAGAATTTGGATTTCCAACCAGTGCTATTTTTAAATCTGCCTTAGATGCCATTAATTCTAGTCTTCGATAAGAATGCTTGAAGCTTCTGATTTTCTCAATGAAAGCTGATAGCCAGCAACTTCAATAGCTATTGGGTCGCCCCAAGGTGCTATGAGTTCTAGCGATATCTCTGTACCTGGTAAGCAGCCCATTTCCATTAATTTCACAGAAAGAACTTCGTCCGTGAAACCCTTAATCACGGCTTTTTCGTGCAGCTTTAAATGGGTGACGTTCTTCAAGACTTATTTAGATTAATTATAAAGAGCGGCAATTTAGCAGACAGGTTGGTCTAAACAAAACCGTTGGAACTAATTATTGGGGCTTAGTATCCAAGGAGAGTGTTTTAAGGGTTGCCATCTTACTTCGCTCAGGTCAACCTCTGGGTCTATGAGCCTTACCATCGGGTCTCTATTAAGGCGTACAAATGCTTCTACCTTTATTTCTACATCCTCAATGCCTTGCTCTTGATATTCGCGCTCTAAATACTGGGCGAACTGCCATATCATGTCTGGATGGCCAGATAATGATGACGATTGTTTCGGAGTAAGGAACTCAATTGGCTTTACCGTCCAAGTAGAGTCTGTAGCTAAGTCTCTAATCATATAGTTAGTATAACCCGACTTGTATCTTAGCATCATTCTCCAAGAAAGTCTATGCCCTTCTTCGGTATAAAATACGTCTCCTTTATAAAGGTGATTTCTAACTGGAAGATAAATCTGTAACGCAAAATAGAGTCCAAATATGCCTACCAAGACTAGGCAACTAGGGGTAAGGTTTGGAAGGTTCTTCTGCAGCTGAACTATTGGCTTTTTTCTAAAGAAAGTGCGTCTGATTGTTTCTGGTTCGAAGAAGAAAACCATTAGGGCTATCATTAGATATGGGAAAATACCAATGTGAAATACCGCTGAATTAAAGAGGTGAAAAAATGCGGCTATGATAAATGCGGCTTTTCGGGTTCTCTTCCAGAGCAGGAAATAGACTATTAGACCGTCAAAGAAAATGCCACCATAAATTACCATCTGTTGAAGCCAATCTTTTTGTAGCAACTCGCCAATGAGCCAATAGTCTGACTTTGCTTTGAAGTTCATTCCAATAAAATCTCCATTGAGCCAGCCAGGGTAAATTTTATGCAATGCGGCAAACGTAAAAACTATCCACATTTGTAAAATGAAGATATTAATGCACCATTTTGGGCAAGTAGTGGAGACTACAGAGTTCCAGCGTTTTGAGTCGTAAGATGCATAGGCGTGTGCAGGTACTATAAGCATAAATACACACAAGAGAATGAGTAGGTAATAGTGGTTGTTGTAGTGAGATTTCTGCATCCAATAGACTAGGGTCCAAAGAATGGTGAAGCCCGCCATACCTGCCTTATAATAAAAGCCAAACATCACCATTAGTCCACATAAGGCCATAGCATAGAAGTAAATATACATCCATGGGCCATCCAGTGGTTGTAGCCATTCTAAACCAATTAGGGTGAAGTTGAATGTGGGCTCAATTAGTGCTGTATTTACCCAGCCTGTAAGTGTAGCGCCAAAGCTTTCTAGAAAAATGAGTAGCCCGAAACAGATTCTAAAAAGAATAAGTGGTGAGTTATCTACAGGTTGGAATTGAGTTTTTAACCAGTTCAATTCAATTGAATTAATTAATGCAATTTACAGTTATATGTCTATGGCTAAAAGCAAAAAGAAAGCTTTAAAAAAAGAGCAAAATACCAAGAAGCCTCAAGTAGTGAAAAACGATAAAGAAGAGGATGATACAGGTTTTGATTTTGGTGGTTTTCCTAAGGATGTAGATTTGAAAAGAAACATAGGTTGTGGAGGTTAACTATTCAGCATAGAACACTCTTTGTACCCTTCCACTTACATTAGTTAGTATTTCATACGGAATGGTGTTGGCCCATTTTGCTAGTTCCGATACTGTAGGGCTGTTTCCAAAAACAGTAACCTCATCTCCCTCTTTTACTGAAAGACCAGTTATGTCAATCATGGTCATGTCCATGCACACATTGCCAATTGTTTTTGCTTTCTGCTGGTTGATGGAAACATAGGCATTGCCATTGCCAAACACTCTTAGGTAACCATCGGCATAACCAATGGCCATCACGGCAATAGTCATATCTTGTAAGGCCTTTCCTTTTCTGCCATAACCAATGCTCTCTCCCGCTTTTACCTCTCTGATTTGTGAAATGATGGTCTTCAGTTGTGCCGGTCTCATCAGTTGACTCTGAAGCCTTTCATTCACTTCTACGCCATGGAGCCCTATGCCTAGTCTTACCATGTCTAACTGATGTTCAGCAAAACGAGTAATTCCTCCAGAGTTCAGGATGTGCAACAAGGGCTGTTTAGCTAGTATAGAGGTTATATCAGTAGCTATTTGCTTAAAGCTTTCTATTTGTGTGAGGGAAAACCCTTCGTGTTCAGCTTCGTCAGATGCGGCTAGGTGAGAAAAAATACTTTTCACTTCTAGGTCAGGCATCAGGCTTAATACTTCTTTTAGCTGTTTGATTTGGCTTTCGTTAAATCCTAGCCGGTTCATCCCAGTATTAATCACAAGGTGCACGGGTAGCGTTCTGTCTAGCGATTTAAAAGCATCGTAATAGTGCTTTAATTGGCTTACTCCATGTACTTCTGGCTCAAGATTATTCCTAGCCATGGCGTAGACATCATCTTCAGATGGATTCATTACCATAATTGGCGTGTCGATGCCATCTTTTCTCAGGGCTACCCCTTCATCGGCATAGGCAACTGCCAGATAGTCTATCTTATTGTATTCTAATAGTTTAGCAATTTCGGTGCTTCCTGAGCCGTAAGCCATGGCCTTTATTACAGCCATCACCTTGGTGCTTGGCTTTAATAGGGACTTATAAAAATGAAGATTATGTCTTACTGCGTCTAGGTTGACTTCTAGCCGGGTTTTATGAACTTTTTCTGTAAGAAGCAGTGATACTCGCTCAAGAGCGAACTTCCTAGAGCCCTTAATTAGTACCAACTGGTTATTGAGTTGATCTAGTATATCTGAGTTGATTAACGCCTCGGTCGATTTAAAGAAACGAGATTTAATCGTAAAGCATGCGCTTGCTTCGGATAGTTGGGGGCCAACGCCAATCAGCTGATCTACTCCTTTAGAAATGAGAAGATCGTTGAGTTTGGCAAAGTCTTCGAGAGTCACTTTGGACTGTATAAAGTCTGAAAGTATGAGCGTTTTTTGCTCATGAGACCGCTGTTGCTCCATAAAGTTGAGCGCCTTATTCAGTCCCGCTAAATCATTATTGTAGGTGTCATCAATTACAAAATTGCCCTCAATGCCTCTTTTTAGTTCCAACCTCATATTAACAGGTTTTATCCTATCGATACGTTCTTGAATTGAGTTGTCTTCAATGCCTAAAAATAGGCTACATACAATTACATGGGTCAGGTTTTGAATAGAAGCTTCGTCTTCAAAAGAGGTATTGAAGTAATGTGTATTGTCTCCCCATTTTATTGTCAGGCTGTTGCTGGCTTTCTGAACGAATATTGAACCATTGCTCTTTCTGGACCACCCAATTTTATCACCCTTAAAATGCTTGTCAATTAACGTGCTAACAAGTTGGTCGTCCTTGTCATAAATTAAGGTTTTGGCTCTTTTAAAGAGTTTGAGTTTCTCTTCTACCTTCTGTTCTAGGTTAATGAAGTTCTCCTCATGTGCCGGTCCAATATTGGTGAATATCCCTATATCGGGAGAAAGTATTTCTTGAAGCGGCTCCATTTCATTGGGTTTTGAAATGCCAGCTTCAAAAATGGCTAAGTCATATTTGTTGCTAATAGGCCAAACGGAAAGAGGTACCCCAAGTTGGGAGTTAAAGCTCTTAGGGCTAGCAAGCACAGTATGCGATGTAGTCAGTACAGAGGTGAGCCATTCTTTGACAATCGTTTTTCCGTTGCTTCCAGTTATTCCAATTACACGCCCTTCGAATTGGTTTCTCTTATAACTCGCTATTTGTTGCAAGGCCAAAAGGCAAGACTTTACTTTTATAAATGTGCCTCCACTAGCCACAGGTATGTCTTTTTCAACCAAAAAGAACTTCGATCCTTTCCTCAGTAATTCAGGAATGTAATCGTGACCATCTTGAGTAGCGCCTTTAAGCGCTACAAATAATTCATTGGGTAAATGTGTGGCTTGCCGGCTGTCATAACATAGCGTTAATATTTCCGTTTCACTTTTTTGGTGAGCGGAAACTTCGGCATGAGTAACCTTGGCTAGTTGGTCTATATTCAAAGCTATCGATTAAAAGAGTTTAGATCCGTTGGGAACTTTAAAATCTGGAGAGCAAAGAACCACTTTGCCGTCTTCACTTGGAAATCCGGTAACTAAAACTTCAGACATTACCTTGCCAATTTGCTTTGGCGGAAAGTTGACAACAGCAATTATTTGTTTGCCTACAAGATCCTCCTCCTTATAATAATCTGTTATTTGAGCACTAGTTTTTTTTGTGCCTATTTCAGAACCAAAATCTATCTGTAATGTGTAGGCTTTTTTTCTTGCAGATTCGTTGATTTTGGCCGAAAGAACGGTTCCTACGCGCAATTCTACCTTCTCAAAATCTTTCCATTCAATTAGCTCCATGACGGTTTATCACAAAAAAGGTTTGACATTTATTACGAATTAGTAAACAAAATTATCTACCGAACGTTAAGCCCAATACAAATTTTAATTAAATTAGGCGTTCATTTGGACAGTATGATTCGCAAGGTCACAATTTTTTCTCTTACTATGGTAGCCCTGCTACTTGTTGAGCAAAATGTATTTGCTCAAGAGGAGGGCGGTGTCGATGATAAAACATCAGATGAAATTATTACTCAAAAAGACTCGGCTCTGATTTTTGAAAGTGGCGAGATGGAACAGATTGTTCAGCCAACAGCCACTCCATTTAACATCCCTGTTAAGGAGCCTAAGCGAAACGCTACTCCAATGCTTGAAAACACTATCAATAGGCCAATTCAAGAGGGAGAAATTAAACCGAAAGAGAACAAACAAGACTTCTCATTTAACATTATCTACTACCTTCTCTACAAGTTCAAGCAGGTAGACAATTAATTCCTTTTAACCATTCCTGTAAATACTAATGATGCTTTTGCAATAGAGTTGCAAGAGTCATTACCTTTGCCTCATGAATCGGGTGTGGATTGCGGTAATATTTTTAGGCTGTTTCTTTTTTCAAGGAGCTATTGCTCAGCAAGATTGTGACTTTAACCTGAGAGGCCAGGTGTTTTCTACAGAGGATGGGGAGCCAATTCCTTTTGCAACTATCATACTGAATAATGAAGGAGAGAAAGCTACTGTTTCCGATGAAAGAGGAGAGTTTCTTTTCGAAAACCTTTGTGATAAGGAGGCAATTATTTCCATTCGTTTTGTAGGCTTCATTACTTTGACAGATACACTGTTATTAGAAGCAGGTACAAATGAATTCGAGTTTAAGTTAGAGGTGAATGTCCAAGATTTATCAGAAGTTACTGTAGAGGAAGAGGCCGTAGAAGAAGTTGCCACAATTAGCAGGGTCGAAATCAACACGAAGGCCTTAGAAAAAACAGCGGGGGAGTCCTTAGGTAAAAGTCTGTCAGGGCTTACAGGGGTAAATATGCTTCAGACGGGTCCAACCATTGCTAAACCAGTAATTCATGGGCTGCACAGCAATCGTATTCTTATTCTTAATAACGGCATTAGACAAGAAGGTCAGCAATGGGGGCAAGAGCATGCACCAGAAATAGACCCCTTTGTCGCTAATAACCTAAGGCTTATTAAAGGAGCGGCAGCGGTTAAATATGGCTCCGATGCAATTGGTGGGGTTATACTTGTTAATCCAGCAGAATTGCCAAAAACCCCTGGTATAGCTGGTAAGGCGAGTTTGATTGGAGCGGAGAATAATAGAATGTATGCTGGTTCATTATTGTTAGAAGGTGGTCTCAAAGGCTTAGAAGGTTTTGGGTGGAGAGTTCAAGGTACTTATAAAAAGGCTGGAGATGCTAGAGCATCAGATTATAGGCTTACCAATACTGGAACATTCGAGAACAACTATTCTATAGGCGTTGGTTATCATGAAGATAATTTAGGTGCTGAGTTGTTCTTCAGTAGTTTCGATGCCGAAATAGCCATATTAAGAAGTGCGCACATTGGCAACCTAACAGATTTAGAAAGAGCAATTGGCAGTGAGCAGCCTCTGTTCATAGAAGATTTTAGCTACGATATTAATAACCCTTATCAGGCAGTTAATCACAAACTCCTAAAAGCAAATGGCCATATAGAGGTTTCTGACTTGGGTCAGTTTTCAGTTCAATATGGAATGCAAGTGAACTCTAGGCAGGAGTATGACATTAGAAGAGCGGGCAGATCGACTATACCAGCACTTTCGTTGGATCTTTACACTCATACCTTGGACCTAGATTTTGATATGAGGCACAGAGGTAACTGGAAGTGGGATGTTGGAGCTAGCTTCATGTATCAGAATAATGAGAACGACTCCGAAACTGGTATTCGGCCGTTAATTCCTGATTTTGAAAACTGGGTGGCTGGAGCTCATTTAATTGCCAGATTCATTAAGCCCAGTTATGAATTGGAGGCTGGAGCGCGTTATGATTTTAGGCATTACTTAATAAAGAGATTTGATCGGCAGAATAACTTACTCAAACCGGAGTTCGATTTCAATAATATTACTGGTTCTGTTGGTGCTCTTTTCTTTTTACCAAATGACTTTCAGTTAAGAACTAATATTGGAACTGCTTGGAGAGCACCTCACGTAAATGAGCTGTATAGCGAGGGGCTACATCATGGCTCTGCGGCTATTGAAGAAGGAAACGACCAGTTAAAGAGTGAAAAGTCTGTAAAGTGGATTACAAGCATAGAAAAGTCCGTAGACAGGTATAGTTTGACTTTGTCTGGCTATATCAATTACATAACAGACTACATTTATTTGAGGCCAGAAGATGTGAGCTTGACAATTAGAGGGGCGTTTCCTGTATTTAGATACCGACAGACTGATGCTCTTCTTTCAGGTTTAGATTTCGACTTAAAGTATAATTTGTCCGAGAGGTTAGAAAGTGAGAGCAAAGTGTCGTTTATCTATGCCCAAGACAGGGTTTCTAAAAGTCCTTTAATTAATATTCCTGCTAATTCAATATCAAGTGGAATTGAATACGATTTAAAGATTAAAGGACTTGAGAATTCATACTTTGGTTTAGATGCAAGTTATACTGATAGGCAAAGGAATGATCCTAGAGTAGTTTCTATAGCTGAAATTCGTGATTCGAATGATCAGGGCTCAGATTTGTTTGAAGGGGACCAGTCAGTTTTTGACATACTGGAGGTGCCAGATGCTTACTTGCTGATAGATGTTTCTGCTGGTTTTGAAAAGCAGATATCGTCCAATACACTTAAGGTTAACCTTTCAGTCAATAACCTATTCAACACAGAATACAGAGATTATCTGAATAGGTTCAGATACTACGCTGATGAAATGGGTAGAAATGTAACCCTGAGGCTAATTTTAGAATTCTAACTACTTAGTTAGAGATTCTATGTCCTTCAGGGTTAGGTTGCCTTCATAATACGCTCTTCCGAAAATAACTCCCTTAACTCCTAGGTCGGCAAGTTTCTTAATGTCATCCACAGATCTTACACCGCCACTGGCCAAGAAATTAATATGAGGGAAAAGAGCCACTACCTTTTTGTATAGGTCGAAGTTCGGGCCTTCAAGAATTCCGTCTTTCTCAACATCAGAGCATTTCACATACTTGATGCCTCGCATATAGAAGTAATCAATATGTTCTTCTAGGTCGAAGTTAGTAGCGTCTTGCCAGCCACGGATGGTTATTTTGCCGTTTTTAGCATCGGCACCGAGTGTAATTTTCTCTCTTCCGTAAGACATTAGCCATGAAGAGAAAAGCTCTCTTTTATTAATTGCAATGGAAGAGGCTGTAATAGAGGTGGCGCCATGCTCATAGGCTTTGCTTATATCGCCATCCGTTCTGATACCACCACTGAAATCTATCTTTAGATTGGTATAACCAGCTATGCTTTCCAAAATATGATAGTTCACTGGGCTTCCTTTTCGGGCACCATCCAAGTCTACTATATGGATTTTACGGATGCCATAGTCTTCAAATTGTTTAGCAATGTCTATCGGGCTGTCTTTATATACAGTTTCTCGGGAATAATCACCCTGTTTTAGTCGGGTCAACTTACCGTTGATGATAGAAATTGAAGGTATAATCTGAATCATATGTTGATGAGCACTTTTAAGGCGGCTAAAATTAGTAATTTATTAAGCAGAAAAATGAAGCGCTGCTTTATTAATTTATTAACAGCGTGTTGAATAAAGTACTAAACTTTCGGACACTTTCCAAGCACAATTTATATGCTTATTCAGTAATCTGAGCGTCAGTTATCAACTTAAAGCCTGAGCCATGCAGAGTCATAATTTGAACGGTTGGGTCTGGTTTTAGGTGTTTCCTCAATTTGGCAATGTACACATCCATACTTCTAGCATTAAAGTACGAGTCGTCTCTCCAAATAATTTTTAGTGCTGTAGACCTGTCTAAAGGTTGATTTACGTGTAAGCAAAGTAACCTTAGTAGTTCAGATTCTTTAGAAGTAAGTTTGGTTTGGTCGTTTCCATGTATGAGCAATTGCTTGTCATAGTCGAAGTGAAAAGAACCAAAATCGAATTCTTTCTGATCAGATACCTGAGGGTTCTTTTCTGCTGTTCTACGCAGAATAGCCTGAATACGTAATAAAAGCTCTTCCATACTGAAGGGCTTAGTGATGTAATCATCGCCACCAATTTTAAAGCCTTCAATAGTGTCTTCCTTCATAGATTTAGCGGTGAGAAAGATTATTGGAGTAACAGAGTCCGTTCTGCGTATTTCTTTGGCCATGGAAAAGCCATCCTTTTTAGGAAGCATTACATCGAAGAGGCACAGGTCGTACTGTTCTTTTTTAAAGGCCGAAACTCCTTCTTCGCCATCTCTGCAAAGAGTGGTTTCATATCCTTTTAAGGTGAGGTATTCATTCAAAATCTGTCCTAGATTGGGATCATCCTCAACCAATAATAACTTAAAACTAGCCATGAGTAAACGGTAAAAAAACTTTAAATGTACTTCCTTTGCTCAGCTCACTTTTTACAGAAACCGAACCTTGGTGCATGTCTACAATGTTTTTAACATAGGAGAGTCCAAGACCAAACCCTTTAATGTCGTGAACATTTCCTGTAGAAACACGATAGAATTTATCAAATATTTTTTGGGTAGCTTCCTTAGACATACCAATGCCTTTGTCGGTAATTTTGATAATTACTCCAGTAGATATGCTTTCGGTGCGAATATGTATTTCAGGTGCATCTGGAGAGTACTTATTGGCATTATCTAAGAGGTTGTAGATAATATTAGTTAAGTGAACTTTGTCTGCTTCTATTTCTGGATTAGAAGCCAAAAGCTGACTAGAAATTACGCCACCTCGTTGCCCAACCATTATCGTTATATTAACCAAGGCCTTTTGAATGATGTCGTGCACATCGGCCTTTTCAAACTTAAGTCTAAAGTCTTTTTTATCTAGACTAGCAATCTGCAATACCTTTTCTACTTGCATACCTAGCCTTTTATTTTCATCTCTTATAACCTGAACATACCTGTCCATAATGGTTTTGTTCCCCTTTATGTCATCGTCCTGAAGGGCTTCCGTTGCTAAAGAAACTGTAGCTATAGGGGTTTTAAACTCATGTGTCATGTTATTTATGAAATCATTTTTGATCTCAGAGATTTTCTTCTGCTTTAGAATAACCATAATGGCGTAGGTAAAGCATCCAATAACAATAAACATAAGCACACCAGAAGCAGATAGCGGTAAGAGTGCCTGCTTCATTAGGTAGTTCTTTTCTTGAGGAAAGTCTACGGAAAGAAAATACTCCTTTTCTGTTAAGTCCATCGGGAAAAGGTTAGCCTTAAGGCTGGAGTTTTTCACTCCTGCAGCATCTTCTTTAGTGTTGGCATTGAGTATTTTTAGGTTGTTGTTAGTGGCGTCAATCACTCCGTAATTGTACTCTAACTCAATGCCTTTGCCTTTTAGCTCCTTTCTAAGTAGGGTATCTAAATCTGCTGGATTGATGCGCTCAAAAAGGTTGTTGCTTCCTACCAAATGGTTGAGCCAAGTCTCCTTAAGCATGTCTAACCTTCTATTAAGCTGATCTTCCATGAAGGCTTCGCGATTTACACTGCGATTAGAAGGTCCAAAAGAAGGGGCCTGATTTACAAAAGTGGTGAAGTCTACATTAAAGAGTAACTCCCCGGTTTGTTCGTTTACCTGAATTTTGACCATGCTTCTCAGTATCTCTCCATCCTGATCGAAACTCTCAGGGTTTTGAGGGCTAAACTGGCCAGGGTTAGAGATTCGCTTCAAGGTGTCGCGAAGTATTTCTAAGTTTCTCTGCGGAGAACGAACACCGCTATTCATGGTTTGCTGAAGAAAGTCACGATCGTTCTGAATGGCTAATTTGTAGGCCACTTCATTCAGTGCATCATTTACCGCTTTATTGAAGCGCTCTCTATTAACGGTATTTACCTCATCTATCCAGTAGAACTGGAATCCAATGAGCCCGAGTAGCGCTACACTTAGCAAACCTATCAACCAACGTATCTTATTCTGCGTCACGCTTTAAAATTACGGCTAATTAAATCGTGTCATCACAAGCTTAACAATTATTAACATCGTTTAACCGGCATTTAACAACGATTTGCAAGTTCTCAAAGTACTTTTGAATGAATAAGGAGGTAAAAAATGAAAAGGTCAGTTTTCTATCAATTTATGAGACTTAGAAGTGCAATGGTTGCACTTCTGATGGTACTAAGTGTGGCCGTTTTGGCTCAAGATGAAAAGATAAGGGAAAGTCAATCTGTGTCTATTTCTACAACCCATGAAGGCAAGGTCAAGCTAAAGGTGGTTCAAAAGAAAGGCAATGATGAAACCACTTTCGAAAAAACTTACGAGTCTCGTGAGGAAATGCAGAACGATCCGGACTTGGAGAAGTATGGCATAGATAAAAATGCATTGGGCTTTTCTTTCGGAGGCAATAAGCCACAGTTCTTTTTGCATAATAGACCAGCCCAAGGTTTTTTGGATGATGAAGATTTCGACATGTCTCCATTCTTAGATATGCAGGAAAGAATGCAGGAAATGATGAGAGGCTTTGGTGGCAACTTTGCTTTCGATTTCGACACAGATCAATTCATGGATATGGATTCGCTAGTGAAGCGATTCGATTTTAGAAATGATAATGGCAGATTCTTTTTCAATGGTGAAGAGATTATGGATGTAGACTCTTTGCGAGATGCAATGAAAGACCAGTTTCAAGGTTTTCGCTTCAATTTTGATTTCGATGACTGGGGAGATAGAGGGAATTTTGGATCATGGAGTTATGGAGACGAAGACGATAGAGATGATGTGAGGGTAATTACTAGAGCCAAAGTAATGGTTCGATCTGCTAATGAAGATGATAAAAAGGCCGTGGGAACCAATGAGATGGAGAGCCTAGAGTTAAGAGACATTAACTTTTACCCTAACCCAAGTGATGGAAGGTTTGATGTAGAACTTGAAACTAAGAGCGATGCCCCAGTGCAGGTGATCATTGTAGATGATAGTGGAAACGAAGTATTTAATAGAGTGGGTAAGCCAAGTGATGGACAATATGTTTTAAAAGTAGACCTCTCCTCTCAAGGAAAAGGAATTTATATAATGAAGTTAGTTCAAAACGGCAAAGCGCTTACCAAACGCTTGGTAATCGAGTAATAATTAGTTTTAGTTGAGTAATTCGAAGAGGAAGTCGGTCAAACTTCCTCTTTTTGTTTTATTGGCTATATATTTGGCGCTCAATTTGAAACAGATGGAATTGGTTAACGATAAATTCAGCATTCAAGGAGTTGTTTTAGAAGATCTCGCTGCAGAGTACGGAACTCCACTTTACGTTTATGACGCTACTAAAATAAAGTCACAGTTCGATAGATTGAATTCGGCATTTAGTACCGTAGATATGAAGGTTAAGTTTGCCTGTAAATCTTTAACCAACCTTTCTATCCTTAAGCTACTCAAAAGTTATGGGTCTGAGTTAGACTGTGTTTCAATTCAAGAGGTAAGAATGGGGCTCAAAGCAGGTTTTAGCCCAGGGCAGATTCTATATACTCCCAATTGTGTTTCCTTCGCTGAAATTCAAGAAGCCGTGAAAATCGGTGTAATGATCAACTTAGATAATATTTCCATCTTGGAGCAGTTTGGAAATGAATACCATGACTCAGTTCCGGTGTGTATTCGACTGAACCCGCACATTATGGCTGGAGGAAATAAAAAGATTTCTACAGGTCATGCCGATTCGAAGTTTGGTATTTCCATATATCAAATGGCTCACATACTTAAAGTGGTTTCAACTTACAACTTAAATGTTGTTGGGCTTCATATGCATACCGGATCTGACATATTGGATGCGGAGGTGTTTTTAAGGGCTGCAGAAATACTTTTCGATGCTGCTAAGAACTTCACTAATCTAGACTTTATAGATTTTGGAAGTGGCTTTAAAGTGGCTTATAAAGAAGGAGATATTACCACCGATATTGAGGAGGTAGGTCAAAAACTCTCAGCAGCTTTTAATGAGTTTTGCGAGGCTTATGGTAGGAAATTACAAATGTGGTTCGAGCCTGGAAAGTTTCTGGTAAGTGAGTCTGGTGTATTTCTTACTAAAACTAATGTGGTGAAAACAACACCGGCAACTGTGTTTGCTGGAGTAGATTCAGGAATGAATCACCTAATTAGACCAATGATGTACGATGCCTACCATGAGATAGTCAATGTTTCAAATACCTCTGGCACGAAACGTGTTTATACGGTGGTTGGCTATATCTGTGAAACCGATACGTTCGGTTTAGACAGAAAGCTTAGTGAAGTAAAGGAAGGTGATATTCTGGCTTTCAAAAATGCTGGAGCATACTCTTTTAGCATGGCTTCTAATTATAACTCTAGGCTAAGACCTGCCGAGGTGCTTATTTATGAAGGAAAGGCACATCTTATAAGAAAGAGAGAGGAGTTTGAAGACCTTTTGAAAAACCAGGTGGAGCTAGATATTTAGCAATCGATAAACTAATAAAGCCTTAATTAAGTAAATAATCTTAAGTACTTTAGACGATACGAAACGCAAGACTATGAATACTAAGAAACTTACCCTTTTAACCCTTTTTTGTGGCCTATTGCTGGCTTCATTTTCATTTAAATCTGCTGAAGATCAGAGTGATGCTCTGAAAAAAAGCATGGAAGCCGGAAAAAATACTTACAACCAAGTTTGTATGGCCTGTCATATGGATAAAGGTCAGGGTATTCCTAATGTTTTTCCTCCATTAGCTAAGTCAGACTATTTGATGAAAGATGTTACTAGAAACATCAAAAACTTAATTGAAGGGCTTCAGGGAGAGATTACCGTAAATGGAAAGAAATATAATCAGGTGATGCCGGCTTCTGGTCTGGACGACACTGATATTGCCAATGTATTGAATTACGTGATGAATTCTTTCGGGAATAAGGCGGAAAAAATGGTAACTAAAGAGCAGGTGGCTAAAGTAAGAGCTAGCCTCAAATAGTTTTCAAAACAAAATAAAAGCAGAAAAGAGCAGTTACATTTTCGAGTTCCAACATGGATTTAGAACTACTTAAAAGAGTTATGAGAAACCTAACCGCTATTTTCTGCTTGTTCTTACTTTGTGCCAATGGCTGTAAGTCTCCGCAGAGTGACGAGAACCCTCAAGATGATGACCAAGAGATTTCATCACTTTTCTCTGCTCCACAGGCTACTGGCGAACTCCAAGTTTCAGATCTAGATGAGGCTTCTGGGTTAGTGAATAGCCGTTCTAATCCTGAATACCTATGGTCTCACAATGATAGTGGAGGTGATCCCGTGCTTTACCTGTTCACTCTTCAGGGAGCAGACTCTGGTAGATATGAATTAAGTGGGGCTCAGAATAGGGATTGGGAAGACTTGGCTATCGGAGCTGGCCCTGACGACAACCTTAACTACCTATATGCAGCCGATATTGGAGATAATAACGCTGTAAGGGAGAGCTTAAATATATATAGAGTGCCAGAGCCAGATGTTTCTGAGCAATTTGGTGTTGGAGGAGCTAGAGTAGACTTGCCTGCTACTGCTACGCTCAACGATGTGGAAACCATCAATTATATTTATGAAGATGGTGCAAGAGATGCAGAGTCGATTTTTGTAGATCCTGAAACCAGAGATATTTACATAATCACTAAGAGAGAACCTAGCGTAATACTCTACAAACTGTCTTATCCACAAAGCACTACTGAACAGAACACAGCAGAAAGGGTAATGGTACTGCCATTCACTTTTGTAGTAGCAGCAGATATATCGCCTTCAGGCAATGAGGTGCTAATAAAAAACTACTCCAACGTATATCATTGGGCTAAAAGTGGTAACGAAAGTATTCAAGAGCTTTTGGCTACCCAGCCTAGTCGTCTGAATTACAGGCAAGAGCCCCAAGGAGAGGCTATTGCCTGGGCAACAGATGAATCTGGTTACTTCACTTTAAGTGAATCTAACGGAGATACTCCAGTTATTTACAGCTATTCGAGAAACTGATTAGCTAGCGCTAATTGTATTTAGAGTTGCTGTAAAGGCATTGTAGTAAGACCTTCCTATCGGAATTTTCTTTTGGCCTAGATAAACAAAATTGGTGTCTATGGCTGTTACCGAATCTACTAATACTACAAATGATTTGTGAACCCTTAAGAATCTATCTTTTGGCAGTCTGTCCGTAATCTCTTTAAGAGATTTTCTAATAGTAAAATCACGGCCATCACTCGCATGAATGGTAATGTGGTTACCATCTGCTTCAATCCACTCAAGATCACTGTATTTCACTTTCTCCAACATGCTCTTCTTCTTAATAAAGATAGAGTCGTTGTTGTAGGTGGTAGGGTTGTTTTCTGGTAGTCTTTCTCCAGAAATTACTGCCTGTCTGTTCTTATTAAATAGCGCTACTTCAATAGCCGCATATACATCATCTTTTGTAAAAGGCTTAACTATAAAGCCTAAAGGCTGAGTTTGCTTAGCTCTATTAACAGTGTCTTTGTCTGAATAAGAGGTGATGTACACAAACGGTACTTTGTACTGCTCTTTAATGATGCCGCCTAGCTCAATTCCATCTTGGTCTCCTTTTATCTTTACGTCTAACAGTATAAGGTCCGGTCTGGAAGCTTTTATGGCTTTAATAGCCTGGTTGGCAGAGTTGGCTATCTCTGTATTTTCATAGCCGAAAATGCCTAACATTTCTTGAAGATTTTCTGCTATGAAAGGCTCATCTTCAACAATTAATATTTTAGGGCTGTTTTGATAGTCGTTGTCCATGGCTAATCTGCTTTGGTCATTTAGGTGAATATGCTAAAAAATGAGGTTAATTGGCGGAAAACTACTAAAATAGTATCTTAAAATTATCCAAAAAACACGCTTCTTACGCTCTCAGGTGATGGAAAACATTTTAAAAGGTGCTACAGACGATTTACTGGATGTCAAAAATAGGACGGTTCAATTACGCTCTGTGGTAGATAATCTTACCGAGGTTGTATGGTCAATTGATTTGACTAGTGAACCTTACGAAATTTTATATCATAATAATCCAATAGCTCGATTCGGTAACCCAGAAGACTTAGACCCGCTTCCTAAAACCATGGAAGAGTGGCAACAGAGAATTCACCCAGACGATAGAGAAAGAGTGCTAGAAGAGGTAGTTAATGCACTGAGTTCTGGCAAAGCTAGTTATGCTTACAAGTCGCTAAGAAAAAAGGATACTTACAGGTATTATAGAGATAGAATTAGTGTGCTCTATGAAGACGATAAGCCCATTAGGTTAGATGGCATAACTGAAGATATTGATAACATCAGGCGGTCTCGCTTAAATTTAGAGCTAAGCCAACAGAGGTTAAAGGCAATAGTAGATGCTCTTCCTGACCCTGTTTTTATCTCCACCAAAGAAGATGGTAAAGTGATTTTTGCCAATGAGGTTCTTTTCAAGGTGTATGAAATGTCTCCTGTAGACTTTCTGGGGAAAAAAGTGATTCACTTTTACCAGAATTTTGAAGGTAGAAAGTCATACATAGACAGGCTCCAAACCGATGGACATATTCAAAGTCATGAGCTGGTTTTAAAGAACAAAAAAGGAGAGTCTTTTTGGGTAAGTGCTTCAAGTATGCCCCTAGACTTTCAGAATCAGGAGTGCTTTATCACCATTCTGCAAGATGTTACCGATAGAAAGAATCTAGAGCGCCAACTGCAAGAAAGTAATGAAAGATATCAGTTAGCTGTAGAAGGTACTAACGATGCCATTTGGGAGTATGACTTCAATACTAAGCGATCCTATCTTTCGCCTCAATTTTGGGAAGGAATGGGTATTCCTCCTGAAGAGAATCCTTTAGACGACTTGCTGATAGCTAAATATTTGCACGATGTAGATAAGAAGGAGTTCATTTCTATTCTTCAGCAGGCTATTGAAAGTAAACGCGATAAAATCACTTTAGAATTTAGATTAGCGGCTGCCAACGACCGTATAATTTGGGCACTTTTTAAAGCCGGAATTATTTACGGAAAAGAGGATAAACCAATACGGGCTGTAGGTTCTCTCTCTAACATAACTACTCTAAAGGAAGCACAAACTAAGCTTCGCGAAAGTGAAGCTAAGTACAAGCTCATTTCAGAAAACTCGAGTGACTGTATCTGCTTACACGAGCTGAATGGCCGATTTGTATTTGCCTCTCCTTCTTCAAAAGAAGTATTGGGGTATACGCCAATGGAACTTCAGAAGCTAAGGTTGCGAGAGATTATTGCGCCTGAATACTTGTACAAGGTTTCGGATACCATGCTTAGCGTAATTGAGGGTAAGCTAAAAACTGTAAGCATTACTTTTCAGGCTAAAAATAAAGAGGGCGAATTGGAGTGGTTAGAAACTGTGGGTGGCGCTATTTTGGACGATAATGGAGAAGCTATTTTCTTACAAACTTCCACAAGAAATGTAACAGATAGAGTGGAGGCTCAGCAGAAGCTAAAAGAGAGTGAAGAACGCTACAAGCTTATTACTGAAAACTCCAACGACATTGTTACGCTCATGGATTTAGAAGGTAACTATCTATTTGTTACCCCATCGGTGAAAGAGTCTATGGGCTATGAAGTGGAGGAGATGCTGGGCAAAAATGCCTTAGAGTTTGTACACCCTGAAGATGTTTCTGCTATAGAGAAAGATTTTACGGAGAGTCTGGAGAAAAGAATCAAAGAGAAAACAAGCTACTTCAGGTATAAGCATAAGAATGGCGAGTGGAGATGGATTCAGGCTACTGGCGGCTTAATTTTCGATGAAGAAGACAAGCCTATTTACTGGAGGGCAAATAAAATTGACATTACCGAAAAGAAGATTACTGAAGAGAAGCTTCGTGCCAAGGAAGAACAGTATAAACTGGTGTCCGAAAACTCTGCCGATGTAATTTGCCTTTATAAGCTAGACGGTTCTTATACGTTTGTTTCACCTTCTTGCGAAAGGCTCGAAGGTTATTCTGTGGAAGAAAAGATGGAAATGACGCTAGAGGAGTTCATTCATCCTGATGACAGCAAGCGTGCATTGGAAGTTTTTAGAGACACCATTGCCAATAAAAGCACCAATGTGATGACCCAGTACCGAATTCAAAAGAAGGATGGTGAGTACTTCTGGGCAGGTGTTTCTATGAGCGCTGTTATGAACCAAGAAAATAAAGTACAGTTTGTGCTTACTTCAACTAGAGACATTAGTGAGATTGTTAAGGTTATTGAAAAAGAACGACAGCTTAATAAGCTTAAGTCTAGCTTTATTTCAATGGCATCGCATGAGTTCAGAACACCATTAACCACCATTCAATCGAGTAACGAACTTATCAGCATGTATCTGGATAATAGACCAGAAATGCCAGATAACAAGCTTGTGAAGCACGTAACTAGAATTAGAACTGAATTAGATCGCCTAAACTCATTGCTAAAAGACGTATTCACTTTGGGGCGTCTAGATGTAGGAAAAACTCATCTAAAGAAAGAGATAACGTCTTTAACAGGTATAGTAAAGCAGGTAATTCAAGAGTGCCAAGTTCAGTATAAAAACCGATCAGTTGGTTTAACCGTAGAAGGTAAGGAACGCCAGCTACTTTTGGATAGTCAGTTAATTTCTCACGCTATTTCTAACCTAATTAGCAATGCGCTCAAGTACTCAGGAGCTAAGAAAGATCCAGATGTAGTGATCAAGTTTTCTGATAATGGTATTTCTGTTGTGGTAAACGATTACGGAATTGGTATACCAGAGAGGGATCAACCGAACCTTTTTGAATCTTTTTCTAGGGCCTCTAATGTTGGAGATATAGAAGGCACAGGCTTAGGTTTAGTTATTGTAAAGCAGTTCATAGAAATGCATGGAGGTACCATTACCTTCAGCTCGGAAGTGGGTAAAGGCACCTCTTTTTATGTAGATATTCCTAATGTATAATTAGAAATAGAAGCCTAGCTTGAATAGCGGAAGGAAGTTTTCTTCAGATCGGGCTAATAAAATGTTCACAGCAAACTGCCCAAATGGGGTGAGGTAAACGCCTCCACCATAACCATGGTGCAGTTTGTTGGAGTCTTCTCCATCTACCCAAACTCGGCCAATGTCGTTGAATAGAATAAGGCCAACTCTTGCTGGCAAGAAGTAATTTCTCCACTCAAACAAGTCTACTCTTAGGTCTACTTGATGGTAGAAACTGCTCTCGCCCGCAAATCTGTACCTTCTATAACCCCTTAGAGTATTGAAACCATCTAATCTGCTGGCCTGATAAAACTCGTAATCACCGAAAGACTTATTGTATCCTACTCTGGTAGCCATTGATGTACGGCCAAAACCATCGAGCACCCATCTAAAAGTTAAGTCAGTAGTCCATCTTGCACTGTTTTTAGCTAGCTCTCCAATGCCATTGTCATAGATAACATCAGTGTTAAATGTAACTCCCCTTTTTGGGAAAATTTCATCGTCTTTAGTTTCAAAATGAAAGCCTATGTTTCCTCCAACGTAGGTTCTGTGCTCCTCTATGATATTCGGATTCAGACCATTATTAGGAAAGTCAGAAATAAAGCGATCATTGTTTTCTTCTATTTCAACTCCCCACACACGGCCGCCAATTACAAAATTGGCACTGGCTCCCACTGGGAAGCTCAGGCTAGGGTTCACCAAGTAAGACTGGTAGCGAGTTCTGTAATAGGTAAGGTCTAAATCTTTATTGTATTCAGTTTCATTTCCTAAGCCAAAGAAGTTATTTACAAAGTTTGGAGCTTTTACGTCCAAGTCTAAAAGTAGATTTGCTCTGCCTAATATGTCTACAAACTCTGCTTCGTAGCTCAGATTGTACGAGCTTGTGGCCACAGCATAATTGGCTAGTACTTTGTGTTTGCTGGCGTAAGGTTCTTTTCTAAAACCATCATTCTTTCTCATAAACCCACCACCAATGAAAATCCCATCATCGGGGTTGTAGTTGAAGCTTACAAGTGGCATAGTTACATCAAAGTCGAACTCTTCCATATCATACTGATTGATGTCTGGATCATCGTCAGATGTATTGTCTTTGGTTTCTAGGCTGGCTTCAATGGTTGTGCTCTTAGTTTTGTCGTAAACAATAGTGTGTTTCTTAGCGCCTCGCACATTACTAGAGTCTTTTATTAAGTCTTTGTCGCCACCACCAATTATTCTTACAACAATTCCTTCATTTACATCGCCAGAGATAATAAACTCATCTTCCTGATCGAAGCCGTATAGTCTTATTTCTTCAGTGATGGAGGTTTTGAAGGTTCTCTCATACTTCTTTTCAAGATTGCCCTTGTCTGAGATTTTGAACATGGTAACCTTAGTATGCTCATCATCTAGCCTTTCTACAACAAAACGTTCACGTTTATCACTTCCAAGAACGTTCACGGTTTTAGAGAGAAAGCGGAAATAGTCTCGAGCGTAAGTATCTAGGTTATCCCTTCTGTTCTTGAGTTTGCGGATAATTTCTTCGCCTGAAAGGTTATAGATTTCTTGTGGCCAAACTTTAAAGGCCGATTCTATTACTTCATCAGTTAAGGCAGCTTTTAGCTCATTCGCTTGTTGCACCCAAGAAGCCTCGTCTGGTTCGGTCATAAAGTACCTATCAAACCAACGAATTCTGTAGAAACCATAAGAAGGAGTGTAACTGATTTCGTCATGGAAACCTTTTAGGGCTGGTTGCGCCCATTTAGATGCTGAGAGTTTTTTAAAAGCACCTTCTCCAGCAAAAAAGGCTACGTCTCTGTCTCTAGGTATTGGTCGGTAGAGCTTTTTATCATCTTTTTGGTCGAACTCAACCCATCTCCACTGGTCGTCATGACGATCCCAATCGCCTAACCACATATCGAACAAGCGATTTCTGACAACAAACGCCTCATCAACCTTTTCATCATTATCGTCTTGAAGCTTTTCATATAGTTCAATGCTAGAATGAACATCGTCTCCAGCGCCAAAAAATGGCTCTGATATATGCTCTTTGTTCGCTCTTTCTTCGAACAGCGCCAAGGTGTTAGCAAAGTCTTTTCTGTAAATACCAAATCGAGGATCGTCTGGAATGTAGTAAATCTCAGGGTTGGCGTGGTAAATTCCAGCAGCATCAGCCAATGGAGGAATTACAGTGGGAGCGTAAGGATGAGAAGATGAAATGCCATCTTGAACAATGCCTTTAATAAATGTTCTACGCAGGTTTGGCGGAAGTGTGAGTGCTGGATTCTTATCTATAGATCTCAAAACATACTGCTTACCATCTTCAGCCTCTAGCCTTAGCGAAATGGTTTGATGCCCTCCACCCTTTTTCAAAATTTTGAGTCCGCCTTTTACAGAGCCAATGTCAAAAACTGGATGCTCTACTTCTGCAGCCCATTCTTCTCGGTAATTGGCTCCAAATAAGCTTTTGTGGAGGTTGCTCTTATTGTTGTATTTGAGTGATGCAGGAAATACAACGGTTTTATCCTTAAACTCGTTAGTGTTGAATTTAGCAATCAGATCTTCCGGATTTGGGGGGAACGGGTTTTCAGACAAAACCGCTGAATAGAGTTCTTTCGCCTGGCCTCCTTCTGGAGTGATAAAGGTAAGGGTTACTTTTCCATCATTGTAGTAGTCTAGCCTGCCGTAGCCCATAGTATTTTGTGCAAAAAGAGCATTTCCTTTCTGCTTTACATGGGCATTGTTTTTGGCGCCAGACCCACTGACAACAAAATGCATGTCTTCTTTTTCTATGTGTTCTAGCGCATGCTCATGGCCTGCCGTATGAATTACGTCAGGGTGGGTTTTCATTAATTGAACCATGCCATCTCTGAACTGCTTATAAACGGGGTGCGTATTGTCTTGAATGTTTCCGAAGATCTTTCTGTACATCGGGTAAATGGAGCCAATAACCGGGAGTGGTATGTACAGGTTCTTGAGCTTTTTTGAAGCCGTAAGTGGGAAAATATGATCTTTCAGCCCAAAAACACCTCCATGAATTCCATATGTGTACATAGGGTGGTGTGAGCTAACTATCACTTTTTTGTGAGCATTTCTCTTTAGAATATCTTGCAAGAGTGCTCCCACTTCTACCAAAGAAGTTACTCCGCAGTTATTTCCTTCTTCTGGCTTTCTGCCCTTGTGCAAAAACCACTGAGTGTCTATTACAACTAGGGTGATTTTCTCGTTAAGATCAATTTCAACAGGCCCAGGACAACCTCTGGTAGGAATCCATACGTCAAGATTGTTCAAAGCATTTTCTACATAATCTTCTTGGTTGCGCAGCCAGTCTACTCCATAGCTTCTTCCCTGAGCCCAGTCGTGGTTGCCAGGTATAAACACTTTTTTGCCGGCAAAGTCTTTAACAGCATTGATTTGGCCATCAATAGCCAATTCAGCTTCTGCCCTTAGCGGATGATCTTCCGGAGGCATTCCTTTAGGGTAAATGTTATCTCCCAAAAAAATGACTGCTGCATTTTCTCCAGCCATATCTAGCTCTTTCTTGAGCAATGTGAGCACAGGGTTTTCGTAAGGTTCACCAGCATCTCCAATCAGATAAACTGAGTATATAGGTGGATTCGCCTGAAAGGCTATACTGCTAAATGGTAGAATGGTTAGAAGAAAAAAGAGTAGTCTTTTCATATTATGGCAATTGCAGGTTCAAACAGCGGTTTTCAATTAATGGTTCTACTGCTTCATTTTAAACCAAAGTAGTGTTCCCCCTTCTCCCTCCATTTCATTACTTATATAGAGGTCTCCTTCGGGGCTAAAAGCTATTCCTTCAGGTTGAGGAAATAAGCTCCTCTTTAGGTCGGTCAGGTTTTTGGGCTTACCGTCTTTTCCAAATACCATTAGTGCTCTTTTGTGTGCTGAAAGAACATATACCTCTTCAGTTAAAGGGTGAACTGCCACTGCAGAAGGGTGAAATTTATAGTCTTTTCCCAGCACTCTTTCCATGTCTTTATGGCTTACAGAAAAATGTGGGAGTTTATCGAAAGTCTTTTCATTGAGGTTGTACCCATAAATGGCCTTGCCGGCAACTTTTACATCGGGGGTGTCTCCATCATCTTTTAGGGCTATTAGTAAATGGTTGGTTTTCGGGTTATACCCAAGGCCTTCTACATTGTTTTTAGAATCGAATGGGGTTTCAATTTTCTCTACGACACCTTCAATGTTTACATTAAAACGATAGAGATTACCATTGCTTTTTACAATGTATATGTATTCTCCCACTCGTTCAATGCCCTCATAGTCTCCATCTCCATCAAACCTTACCCTTTGTACAACGGCTCTTTTTTTTAGGTCGAATACATACATTCTCCCTTTTTCATCGTTGTGCATTGCGAGTTGATTGGTATTGAAATAAGTAAGGCCAGAAACTTCTTCCAAATAGTCAGGAAGCGTATAGATTATCTTTGGCGATTCTAGATCGTACGGAGGTCTATCTTGCGCTTGTATATGGAGCGACAAAGAGGTTAAAATAAATAAGATGAATATCTTGGCCGAATGGATCATTTTCATGCTAGGGAACAAAAATAAATTTAATATCATTCCTTATAGGCACTGAGATTCAAGTAATTTGGGTCCCGGGTCCTATATTTAAGATTAGAACAAAGCGCAGTGGCAGATTTACTTGTTTCGAAGGTTCAGGCCTATTGTAAAGAACTTTTTACCGAGAAACTCTCGGAGAGTTTCGTTTATCATAACTATCAACATACCGAAAGGGTTGTGGATGCGGCTCGTATTATTGGACGAGAAAGTGATTTAAACGAAGATGAGTTGGAGCTGATCACCATGGCAGCTTGGTTTCACGATGTTGGTTATACTGAGGGATGTACGAACCATGAAGATACTAGTGTAAGGATTGCCAAAGAGTTTTTGCAAAAGGAAGGTCTAGCCCAAGATAAAATAGATACCATCTGTAATTGCATCTCGGCCACAAAGATGCCTCAAGCTCCTAAAACGCTAATGGAAGAAATTTTGTGCGATGCGGACATGCACCATTTAGCATGTACCGATTACCATAAAATGTCTGACCGCATGCATCGCGAAATTGAGTTAACCAAAGACAAGCAAATCAGTGATGAGGAGTGGGATGAACTGAACTATAGCTTCTTTAACGACCATGAGTATTTCACTGAGTTCGGTAAGAAATACTTGCAACCCATTAAGGATGATAACCTTAAAAGGATAGGGAAGGGAGAGCCTAAGAAGAAAAACAAAGCCGAGTCTAAAAAGATAAAAAAGCTGGAGAAGCAACTGGCGAAGATGGAAGAGAAGGCCAGGCTGAAGCCAGATAGAGGGGTTGAAACCATGTTCAGAACTACCTCTAAAAACCACTTAGAACTCAGTGCTATGGCCGATAATAAGGCCAATATCATGATTTCAGTGAATACCATTATTCTTTCGGTAGTGGTTTCGGTGCTTATCCGCAAGCTATACGAGTATCCTAACTTAGTTATACCCACCATTGTACTCATTATTGTTTCTTTAACCACTATTGTTTTGGCCATTTTGGCTACTCGGCCTAACTTATCATCTGGGGTGTTTACAGATCAAGATGTATTGAGTAAGAAGACGAACCTGCTCTTTTTTGGAAACTTCCATAAGATGAAGCTAGACAGATACGAATGGGGCATGAAAGAAATGATGAAAGATGGCGACTACCTTTACAGTAGCCTTATAAAAGACATCTATTACTTGGGTGTAGTGCTTGGTAAAAAATACAAATTGCTAAGGGCCTGTTACACCTTCTTTATGATAGGTTTTGTCATTTCCATATTAGCTTTTGTATGTGCTATGTTACTGTTTCCGCCAGTAGAACAAACAGGTTTCTACACTTTTTAGCTTGATTTTCTGAGAACCTCTCGCTAAATAGGTTCATGTTAAAGAGTTATTTTTTAGTTGCCCTACGCACAATCAGGAAAAATCCTGGCTACGCTGGAGTCAATATTTTCGGTCTTACCTTAGGTATTTCGGCCTTTTTGGTCATACTTCTTGTCATAAGGTTTGAATTAAGTTTCGATAAATTTCATTCAGATTCTGAAAAGGTTTTTAGAATCAATAATGAGTTGAGATTAAGTAGTGGAAACTATAAATATCCAACTAGCACTTCTGCCTTAGCTCCTGCGCTTAGCAATCAACTACCAGAAGTTACAGATTATACCCGAATGAGTGGTGGTGGTCAACAGCTGGTAATAGAGGTAGATACTGAGCTTTACAAAGAGAATAATTCCTTTTTTGTGGATACTAACTTCCTAGAGTTTTTCAACTTCTCTTTGCTTCAAGGCCAGAAAGAACAGGTGCTGTCTGCTCCCAATACGGTTGTGCTAACAGAAACTGCGGCCGTTAGATATTTCGGAAATACCAATGTGATTGGCAAAACGCTAAAAGTGAAGGGGCAGCAGGATACCAACTATGAGGTTACAGGTCTATTAGAAAATTTGCCAAAAAACACCCATATCGCTTTCGATCTGCTTTTTTCTAACCAGACATTTCGTAGCCAAAATGCCAATTTCCTCAACTCTTGGGCTAATGATGGCTTCTATAACTACATTAAGTTAACAGATGCAAAGCATGCTAATTTGGTGACAGCAAAAATGGTTGAGCTGAAGGCAGCCAATATTGAGGAGGGGCGTTTGCATATGTTTAATCCTGATTTAATAGCCTTAGAAGACATTCATTTAAAATCGAATTTGAGAAACGAAATATCTGTAAATGGCAGCATGGATTTCGTTTACATTTTTACGGCTGTAGGCGTGTTTGTTCTGCTTATTGCGGGTATTAACTACATGAATTTGGCTACGGCCAGATCGGCCAAAAGAGCTAAAGAGGTGGGTATGAGGAAAGTGCTTGGAGCCTACAGAAAACAACTGATAAGTCAGTTTTTGGGAGAGTCTTTAGTATTGGCATCAATTTCAGCTCTTCTGTCATTAATCATAGTCTACTTGCTTATAGGTCCGTTTTCTGGCTTCATCAATAAGCCTTTGTCTTCGGCAATGCTATTTGAGCCTGAGGTTTTGGGAGCGTTGGCTCTCATAGTAGTTGTTATTGGGTTGGGCTCTGGGGTATATCCTGCTCTCTTTCTCTCGGCTTTTAAACCTGTAGTGGTGTTAAAAGGCAAGCTTGCAGCGGGTATGGGAGGTTCTGGTATCTTCAGAAAAGCGCTGGTTGTTTTCCAGTTTGTAATATCCATTGTGATGATCATCGGAACAGTTATAGTTTATAATCAGCTTAGCTTTCTTCAGAATAAGCCTTTGGGCTTTCAGCGTGAAAATATTTTGATGGTTTCTAATACCAATCAGGCGATTACTCCAAGAATGGAGGCTTTCAAAAATGAGCTTGAGAAGAACCCAAGTATTGAAGGGGTTACAGCTACTTTTTCTAAACCAGGCGGACTCAGGCCAATTATTTTTGTGAAGTCAGAATCTGTTTCTGAAGAAGTTGATGGATTGAATTTAGCCGGCATAAATATTTATCTGAACTACCTAGATGTCATGAATATAGAGGTACAAGATGGTAGAAATTTTGACCCAACAATTCCAACCGATTCCACAGAAGCAATTATCATCAATAGGAGGGCCGAAGCAGAGCTGAACTTAAAAGGCGAGGCTGTTGGCAAGTTTATAGATGTCCAAGGTTTTGGAGGTGACTGGCAAAGAAAACAGATCATAGGTGTTATCGATGATATCAATTTTGAACCCCTTCAAAGAAGAACTGAATCATGCTTCTATGCCTACTTCTTCCCGAACTTTCAGGAGATCTTCATAAAGGTAAATCCAGAGAGTCAAAGTGAGGTGGTGAGTTACGTTCGAGATAAGTGGACGGAATTTGCTCCATCACAACCTTTTGAATATTCTTTCTTAGAAGAAGACTTAGCTGCACACTACGATAATGAAAAAGCCTTAAGTCAATTGGTGGTTTTCTTCGCAATACTGGCTGTGGGAATTGCCTGCTTGGGCTTGTTTGGTCTTGCGTCATATTCAACAGAACAGCGAATAAAAGAGGTAGGCGTGAGGAAAGTTTTAGGCGCCTCTATATGGCAAGTTTTATATCTGCTATCTAAAGATTTCGCCATTCTAATAGCTATTGCCTTTGTTATTGCGGCACCTGTTGCATTCTACTTATCTGGTTGGTGGTTGCAAAACTTCGCTTTTTCCATTACTCCATCAGTTTTAACGTTCTTGCTTGCAGGCTTTGTAGCACTATTCATAGCATTGCTAACAGTGAGTCAGAAAACTTATGCTGCTGCCAAATCTAACCCGGTTAAGGCACTGCGGTCTGAATAGCGTGTCAATAGTGAACAAAAGTGATCGAATCTGTACAGTTTCGATTTGCGTAATAACTGCTTAATGCTGAAAATCAATATATTCGCTATTGGCATATAAATTGGTAAACCGAAAAGGTCAAAACTTAAACAAGTCAAATGATTAAACTACGCGACATCGACAAATTTGTCGACTCAAAATACCAGAGAACATTCATTCTGAAAGGAATTGATTTAGACATAGAGCAAGGTGAGTTTGTAACTATTATGGGGCCATCGGGTGCAGGAAAGTCTACTTTAATGAACATTATTGGAATGCTTGACGAACCTTCTCAGGGAGAGTATTATTTCTTTGATGAGCCTATTCATAGAATGAAGGAACGTAAGCGCTCCGATTTGCACAAACATCACATTGGCTTTGTTTTTCAGGCCTATCATTTGATCGATGAATTGACAGTTTATGAAAACATTGAGACGCCTTTGCTATACAAAGGCGTAAAGTCGAAAGAGAGAAAAAGCATGGTAGCCGAAATGTTGGATAGGTTCCAAATGGTGGCGAAGAAAGACCTTTTTCCTGAGCAGCTTTCAGGTGGCCAGCAGCAGTTGGTTGGTGTAGCGAGGGCTTTAATAGGTGAGCCAAAACTACTCTTGGCCGATGAACCAACGGGTAATTTGCACTCAGATCAAGCAGAAGAAATAATGAAGTTGTTCCAGAAATTAAATAGTGAAGGGATGACCATTGTTCAGGTAACCCACTCAAAGGAGAATGCAGCCTACGGAAATAGAACAATTAACATTGTGGATGGTGCTGTAGAAAAAGACGATAGACATTAAGAAAAACAGATAGAAAACACTTTGAAGGCTACTTGTAGAAATGCGAGTAGCCTTTTATTTACTGGTTTCGTATTTTTCTTTAACCTTCCAGAGTTGCCACCATGGCGTGCCTGGAGAGGCATGGTGTTCGTAGTGGTAGCCAAAGAAATAGCAGCTTAAAAATGCCCAAGCATGATTAAGCTTCTGACTATTAGACTTATGAATGTTGTCTTGTTTGTGTTCTCCTCTATGGGGTAGGTAAGTGCCAAAATAGAACAACTGTAAAGTAGAAAGTACCGCTGGCAGCATCCAAAATACAATAAGGTTTTCCGTGGGTAAGAAAAGCTTTAAAATGTTGAAGCTTATGGCCATGAGTAGAATTTGCCAAATATTTAGGTACTGCTTCAAAAAGCTTAGATACCAAGCAAAGAAGTTGCCTCCGTGGTAGTCTGGGTCTTTGTCTGTAGCCACATACCTATGATGTTCGTGATGTTTTGGAAACAACCTTCTGTAAAAGTTAAAGCTGAATAATAACGAGGTAAAATGGCCAATACCATGGTTGAGTTTAAGGTTTTTTGCTACTGTTCCGTGCATTGCGTCATGAGCAGTTATAAATAGCCCAGTATACAAATGGGTCAGCAAAAGAATAAGCAAATAGGTAACTGGCGAGTCAAACTCTAGTTGCCATTGCAAGGCAAAGGCTAAAGTGGCAAACCATAAAATAATTATGGTAAGGGCAACATAAACTCCAGTATTTGACTTGGCTCCGGCCATGCCTAAAATTAACGATTATAGCTTTTGAAGGTGTGATTTAATTTCTTCCATCAACCACATTGGAGTAGAAGTAGCTCCGCAAATACCAACACTTTCGTTTTTCCCGAACCATTCAGATTTTACATCTGCAAGCGATGAGACAAAGTGTGTTCTTGGATTCTGATCGGCACATATTCTGTACAGCACTTTACCATTAGAAGATTTTGTGCCGCTTACAAAAACAACTACATCAAACTTTCTGGCGAAATCTCTTAACTCTTTATCGCGATTCGATACCTGTCGACAAATGGTATCATTGGTTTTTACAGTGATTCCGTTTTCCTCAAGTATTTTATTAATCTCGTAAAATTTGTCTGTGCTTTTGGTGGTTTGAGAATAGAGGGTGAGTTCTCGTGGTAATGTGGGAATATCTAGTTCTGCTATATCTTGAAAGACAACGGCTTCATTATTGGTTTGGCCTAAAAGACCTACTACTTCTGCGTGGCCATGTTTACCGTAAATGTAGATCTGCTCTTCTTTAGCGAAGCTGTTTTTGATTCTATTCTGAAGCTTTAGAACCACTGGGCAAGATGCATCAATTAACTCTAAGTTGTTTTGAAGTGCCATTTGATATGTGGCAGGTGGCTCGCCATGGGCTCTAATGAGCACTTTAGCATTTGTAAGCAGCTTTAGTTGCTCATGGTTGATGATTTTCAACCCTTTTTTTTCTAGTCGCTTAACCTCCTCATCATTGTGTACTATATCTCCTAGACAATAGAGATTTCCCTCTTCTTCCAGAATGTCTTCAGCCATTTCTATGGCGTATACCACACCAAAGCAGAAGCCAGAATTGTTGTCGATATCTACACTGAGATTAAACATAATAGCATAACCTAGAATGAATATTTATGTTTGAGATTTAGTTTCTGTAGCACCAATTAATCAGTCAAAATCAAATTGTGTGTATTCTGTGCTTAAAGTAAATGCCTACTAAAATGCCAAACTTTCTAGCATCGGGAATTCGAATTCTCTCTTCCTTAATTCTAGAAGGAGGGCATTTTTTAATTTTATTAAAGAGCTTCAGATAATACTTGTAGGCTAAATAAACGCCCAATCTTGCTTCTTTCGGAAGCTTCTTAATGCCAACTAATGCATCGTCAAAGTCTTTCTGAATATCAGCTTCAATGGCTTCTTTGGCCGTTAGACTAAAATCATTGAAGTCTACGCCAGGAAAATAAACTCTTCCTCTTTCTTCGTAATCACTTTTAATGTCCCTGATGAAGTTTACTTTCTGAAACGCTGCTCCTAACTTTTTGGCAGGAGGTAAGAGCTTTTCATACTGGGTATTGTCTCCGTTGCAAAAGACCTTCAAGCACATTAGGCCAACTACTTCTGCCGAACCATATATATATTCTTCATACCCGTCTTGATTATAAACGGTTTCACTGAGGTCTAACCTCATGGAGTGTAAGAAAGACCGAATAAGCTCATGGTCTATCTCGTATTTGTTTACTATAAGTTGAAAAGCATGAAGTACTGGGTTGAGACTCACTTGTTGTGCAATGGCCTTGAAGGTGTTCTCTTCAAACTCATCCAGTAGCCTTGCTTTGTCTTTATCATGGAAGGTATCTACAATTTCATCTGCATAGCGAACAAAGCCATAAATGGCGTAGATGGGGAAGTGCAGCTTCTTGTGCAGGGTTTTTATACCTAAAGTGAACGAAGTGCTGTATCGTTGAGTGATAAGCTTGCTGCATTCCAATGTGGTTTGATCGAACAGATCCATGAGTTAAGATAACTAAATTATGTGTAAGAGGTTTAAGCCAAGTCTTTTACAATTTCATTGGCCACCACAATTCCCGATATTAAACTCGGAGGAACCCCTGGCCCAGGAACAGTTAATTGACCTGTGTAGTACAGATTTTTTACATGCTTGTTTTTAAGGCTAGGCTTCAGAATGGCGGTTTGTTTCAATGTATTGGCCAAGCCATAGGCGTTGCCCTTAAATGAATGGTAATCGCTAACAAAGTCTTTGTGAGCAAAGCTTCTCTTATATACCACGTGTTCCAAAATGGATTGTCCGCAGTATTCCTCCATTCTTTTTACTATAAGTTTAAAGTAATGATCTCTTATTTCTTCATTGTCTTCCAGTCCTGGTGCTACAGGTATTAGCAAGAATAAATTCTCATGACCTTGAGGGGCTACTGTGTCATCAGTTTTTGAAGTTAGTGATGCGTAGAATAGCGGATTATCTGGCCACTTAGGATCGGTATAAATATTATGGGCATGCGGGGTAAAGTCCGTATCAAAAAACAAATTGTGATGGAGTAGGCCGTCCAGTTTTTTGTTTAGCCCTACGTAATAAAGCAAAGAAGATGGGGCAAGTACTCGCTTGTCCCAGTATTTCTCTGAGTAGTTTCTATCGGCTTTGCTCAATAATTTATCATCTACATGATGATAATCTGCTCCTGCCACCACAACATCTGCAGAAAAGGAGCCTTGCACTGTTTCTACTGAAGAAACCTTGCCGCTTTTGGTTTCTATAGATGTTACTTCATGGTCTGTAAGTATTTCAACACCTAGCTCTTCGGCCAAAGATGCCATTGCCTCAACAATTTTGAACATGCCATCCTTTGGGTACCACGTACCTAAAGCCATATCTGCATAGTTCATTAAACTATATAGCGCTGGGGTATTTTCAGGGAGGGCACCAAGAAACAACACCGGAAACTCCATGAGCTGAATTAGCTTGGGGTGCTTAAAGTATTTTCTTACATGCTTAGCCATAGATTGGAAGATATCCATTCTAACTACATCAATTAGTAGTTTAGGGTCAGCAAATTCTGTGAGGGTCCTGCCTGGCTTATACACCAGTTGGTTAATGCCTACTTCATATTTGTAAGCAGCCTGTTTTAGAAATTCATCCAATTGAACACCAGAGCCCGGCTCAATAGAGTCGAATAGCTTTTTAAGCTCGGCCATTTGGGCTGGAATTGGCATAGCATCTCCATTTTCATAAACTACCTGATATGAAGGGTCTAGCCTGACTAAATCGTAATAATCGGTAACCGATTTTCCGAATTTGTTGAAGAAACTTTCAAAAACATCGGGCATCCAGTACCAACTAGGCCCCATATCAAAAGTAAAGCCCGACTCGCTAAACTGTCGGGCTCTTCCTCCAATGGAGTTATTCTTTTCCAGAATTTTTACCTCAAAACCTTTGTGAGCCAAGTTGATGGCGGCAGAAAGGCCTGAAAAACCGGAACCAATAACTAGTGCTGTTTTCTTATTCATTAAAGCTAAACTAGCACTAGCTTCTGTATGTTCTTAATTTTTCTTTGAGTTGCTTTCTGGCAATGTGAATTCTATTTTTCACTGTACCAATAGGAATTTCAAGTCTATCGGCAATCTCATGATATTTAAAACCTCTGAAATACATCATAAATGGAGTTTTATAAACATCATCTAACGACTCAATTGCCGCTGTAATGTCTTTCATGGCAAAGTTGCCATACGCTCCATTCTCGATGTTTACATCGCTAGAATTGATAAAGTGTAAATTATCTGTAGTATCAATGAAGGTTCCTCTTCTTACCATTCTCTGATAATTGGTAATAAAAGTGTTCTTCATTATAGTATATAACCACGCTTTCAGATTTGTGCCTTCAGAGAATTTCTCTCTGTTTCTATAGGCCTTCATTAATGTCTCCTGAAGTAAATCATTAGCGTCTTCGGTATCCTTTGTCAACTTCAAAGCAAATGGCTTCAGAGATTTAGTCATTTGTGTAATTGTGTAACTGTATTCTAGAGCTGTCATAACTTTTGCTTTTATGTTGAACAAATATCAATAATGATTAAACAAAAGTCAAGAGCTTTTTGTGGAAAGTTTAAATAATAAGGTTAAACAAAAAATGAGATAATGATCAGACTGTTTAAAATATGGAAGAGATAGTTGACAAATGATTCAACAAAATGATTATACGGGTATGTACATGTAACTATATATATACGAGGCAAATTGGCTAATGGATTCAACCAATCGCAAAAAAGTGTCTAGATATAGGTTTTGAGTAGCTCTAAAAGGAGGAAAAGCTGAAAAACGGCACTTCTTACGCCTTAATCTCAGGGGTTGAGCTAATTGATGAATAGGAATGACTGTAGCTCGCGAAGCAGGTACATCGCGAGCTCAATAAATTCAAAAAAAAATTATTTTGAAACCGACTCAGACTGGTGAGCGCTGATGAATTCTAGTATTCTGTTCGGATTGGCTACCTCTATTACATTATCTGGTAGGCCTAAATCTTCTCCAATAATTTGGCTACCACTTACCAAGATTTCTGTATTAGGGAACAGTTCAGAAAGATTGGCCAAGTATTCCTTCGGGTCAAATGCTCTACTGTTATTTGTAAGTATAGTAAAGAGGTAGTCTGGTTGATAGGTGTCGTACACCATTGACAGATCATCGAACGGCATATTCTGACCCAGATAAATTACCTTATTACCTTTTGCTCTTATTAGATAGTTAGCGAAGAGCAAACCAAGTTCGTGAAGTTCGCCTTCGGGAAGGAAGAGCATGTACTTTTTTGCCTTTTCGTCAAAGGTCTCGTATTGTCCATCTATGGCTACAATAACCTTCTGCCTTATCAAATTAGTGATAAAATGCTCCTGTGCAGGATTTACAGCGTCAGTAAGCCACATTATTCCAATCTTTGAAAGGAAAGGATATATAATGTTGAGCATGGTGCGCTCAAAGCCTACTTTTAGGGTGCTAGACGAAATGATTTTCTCAAAACGCTGTTCGTCTAAGTCTATCATTGCCAAAGTGAGACCGTAGATCTGATCTACAAAACTTGTTGTTTTGTCAGATACTTCTACTACAGCTTCCTGCAGCTCTTTCTTAGACATCTCCGCTATTTTGGAGATCTTAAAACCGTTGTCTTTTAATAAAGAAACATTGAGTACGAGCTTCAAATCATCCTGATCGTAATACCGTATGTTGGTATCAGTTCTTTTAGGATTAATCAATCCGTATCTCTGTTCCCAGATTCTTAGGGTGTGAGCTTTAATCCCCGAAAGGTGCTCTAAATCTTTAATTGAATAATTTGCCAAACCTTTACTCCTTTATTCCTTGCTTCTTCCAAAACTCTCTCGGTACAACAAATAGTCCGAACGACACTGAGTTGTTTTTTTGAGTGCTATGATGAGCCTTATGAGCCTCGGTTATGGCTTTTAGGTATTTACTTTTTGGTCTGTTAAACCAACTCAGCCTTTTGTGTATGAGTACATCGTGTAAAATAAAGTAAGACATACCATACAGACTAATACCGCAGCCTATCCAGAACCTGTAATCGAAGGTCTCTGCGCCTAGTAATATTAATACTATGGCTGTTCCACCAAAAATTACAGTAAAGAGATCATTTAGCTCAAAGAAACCTTTTGTGTGAGTGTGATGGGTTTTGTGAATGTTCCACAAAATACCATGCATTAGGTATTTGTGAATGGCCCAAGAAAAGACCTCCATCAAAACAAATCCCAAAAACGTCCACAAAATTGCCTCTAACATTTCCTCACAAACAGTACGTTCATTGAATTGTTTCTAACTGCTTCAAATAAAATTCAAAGCCATAAAAAAGCCGATCAATATATATAAAAGTCTAGGTGCCAACGAATTGTTTGACTTCGGCATTAAATAATAAAATAAAGTGTGAAGTATTATGCTGGTAATAAACCAGCCTAAGTAGTTGCGAAGAGGAATATGGTTTCCTTCCCAAGTCCAAAAATCGAGCTTAACTGCAACAGGTTCAATTAGAATGTCAATGGCCGTCATTAAAACAGCACCAACTAGTATGGTTGGAACCTTGCTATGGGCAACACTTCTGGCAAATAAGCCAGTGCAATAAATCATAATTACCCAGTTTATACCTATTGCCAGAGGTACATCCCAAAGTTTAAAGCCAAGAGTTGGCCCGTAGCTATACTCACCAAAAATAACTCCCGAATGAACCCCGGCTACTTCAACAAAAAAGCCAATGATTATGGTGAGTAGAATAAATAAGAAGTATTGACCAGACTTAATCTTTTCAAAATGAAGAAGAATAGCGGCAGTGGCCACAAGGTTGAATGGGGTGAGCATCTGAAAGAGTTCTCTCGATGCGTCTATACTCATGCCTACTACTCCAGCAACGTGCATGGCTAAGAGCAGATAGAAGGCATTGTTCTCGTTTACGAAGGGTAGGTTGTCAACCTTAGATAGCATATGCTTCAAAACTCAACGACTATTGAAATGTTTAGCACAAAAATAAGCCTTAATTTTGTGCCAAACAGCAGTAGAATGATTCTTTATAACGTAACGGTAGCAATAGACAAAAGAGTTGAAAAAGAGTGGTTAAAGTGGATGAAAGAAACTCACATTCCAGAGGTGCTCGAAACAAATCAGTTCGTAGATCATAAAATTTTCAAGGTATTAAATACCGAAGACCCTGAGTCGTCATCTTATAGCATTCAGTATTTTGCTGAAAGTATGGATAACATAACCATGTACCTTAATGCATTCTCTCAAGAATTGAGGTTAAAGGTTAATCAGAAGTTTCCAAACCAGTTTGCAGCCTTTAGGACATTGTTGGAAGAGGCTTAGTAAGATTGAATTTGTTGAGAGGTAAGTGTACAATTTATCCACTCCCCATCTAGATCAGCTCCAAGTTTCTTGTAGAATTCAATGGCGGGTTCGTTCCAATCGAGTACTTGCCATCTTACCTGCTTGGAGTTGGTTCGTTTTGCTTCTTTAATTATTGCGTCTAAAAGAAGTTGTCCATAACCTTTTCCTCTTTCTGAGCCTTTTACTACCAAATCTTCTAGGTAAACGGCTTTTCCTTTCCAGGTGGAGTACCTGAAGTAATAAAGAGCAATGCCAACAATTTCACTTTCGTTTTCAGCCACAAAAAACTCATAGACTGGGTTTTCCCCAAACCCATCTTCTTCCAATTGGATAAGGGTTATTTCTACTTCATGAGCAGCTTTTTCATAATCGGCTAACTCCTGTATAAGTTCTAATACTTGTGGAAGGTCAGATTTGATCCCTTTTCTGATGTACATGGTTGGTTTATCTTATTAATTTAAACTCTCCTCTAACTTCTTCTGTAGAAGTGATATTGTTGGCTTCAATAACCCAAGAGGCAAAGTAAGAGTATTTTCCTTCTGGAGCATCACTTCCGTTTACGGTCCAGTTATATGAGTGACCATTTAAAGTGAGTATGCCATTTGAGCTATCGAAGTTGCTATTTACTGCAGTGCCATTGTAGGCTAGTAAATCTGTAGAAGCATCATAGTTTTCTATGGTTACCTGAATGCCTTCCAGCTGTTCGTTACTGTCTCCGCTGATTACCACGAATTGGGAGATAGGTAATGGTTGTCCTGCCATATAGCAGTAAGAGGCTTGAGCTTGTACCTCAAGTGTTTGGGCAAAGCTGAAAACATTGGTGCACAGCAGAATGCACACCAAAAAATGGAGTCTAGTAAAAGTCAATAGCAGCGCGTTCTATTCTCTTCGTATTAACGAAAGCTTGCAATATAAGTATGTAGAACGCCTGCTACAAGGTGGGTTCTATATTCTGTTAAACCCAGTATACGAATGTAATACCTCTGGAATGTTGATTCCGCTTTCGTCTTGGTTGTTCTCCAAAATTGCAGCGATTATTCTAGGTAAGGCCATGGCGCTACCGTTCAGTGTATGAAGTAAAATGGACTTCTTGTTTTCGTCTTTATACCTAAGCTTTAAGCGGTTTGCTTGGTAGGTTTCAAAGTTAGAAACAGAACTTACTTCTAGCCACTTGCCTTGTGCTGCAGAATATACTTCAAAATCGAAGGTTAGGGCAGAGGTAAAGCCTAGGTCTCCACCGCAAAGCCTCAAAATTCGGTATGGCAGATTTAAGCTAGAGAGTAGGTGTTCTACATGAGCACACATCTCTTCAAGTGCCTGATAAGATTCTTCTGGCTTTCTTACTTGCACAATTTCTACCTTGTCGAACTGATGAAGTCTGTTGAGACCCCTTACGTGAGCTCCCCAGCTCCCGGCTTCTCTTCTAAAGCAAGGTGTGAAACCAGCATGCTTTACAGGAAGATCCTGCTCATTCAGTATCACATCTCTATAAAGGTTAGTGATTGGAACTTCTGCGGTTGGAATAAGGAATAGGTTCTCTTCTCCAATATGATACATCTGTCCTTCCTTGTCTGGAAGCTGACCAGTGCCGTAGCCGCTAGCTTCATTAACCACAATAGGTGGCTGAACTTCAGAGTACCCTGCTTTTACCGCTTCATCTAAGAAATAGTTTACTAAGGCTCTTTGAAGCCTAGCACCTTTTCCTTTATAAACTGGAAATCCTGCCCCTGTGATTTTTATCCCTAAGTCGAAATCTATGATGTCGTGCTTTTTTATGAGATCCCAATGCGCCATAGCGCCATCATTAAGGGTTGGAACTTCGCCCACTTTCTTAATTTCTACATTGTCTTCATCTGTATTTCCTGCAGGTACAGATTCATTGGGAACGTTAGGGATATTGTAAAGCTTTTGGGTCAAATCGTCTTGAATGCCATTCAGCTTTTCGCCTAGCTCTTTATTTAGTTGCTTTAATTCAGAGGTTCTGGCCTTTATTTTTTCAGCCTCATCTTTTTTGCCCTCTTTCATTAAAGCACCAATTTGCTTGGCAATACTGTTTGCTTCGGCCAAGTTGGAGTCTAACTCTTGCTGTGTACTCTTTCTAGATTCGTCCAATTGAATTACCTCATTCAGCAATTCTTCCGCATTAGAAATGTTTCTTTTCTTTAATCCGGTTATGTATCGGTCTTTTTCAGCAATAATGTTGTTTACCTGAAGCATCAGTCATTTAATTTAGGCCGCTAAATTATTTAATTCCGCTGGAATAGAAGCCTTAAATGGCATGGAAAAGAGGGATAAGTAAGAAAAACAAGGTCTAAATTTTGAGAGTTTAAATGTTTGCTCTAATATTGTATATCCTTTGATGATCGGATGCTTTCCAATATTCATCACTAACTACAATTCATTTAACTGAAATCATTTTTAAAATCGTCCTCCCAGAGGAGATTTTCCCAATAAATTTATTATGTATAACATCGAAGAACTGAAGCTCAGACTTCTTTCAGAATTGAAGGAAATTGCTGAGAATCTTGGTGTAAAAAACTTCAAAAAGCTGAACAAGCAAGATCTCATCTACGCTATCCTCGATCAGCAAGCCATTACACCAGACGAGAAACTACCTAAGAAAGCCGATTCAGAAAAAACTGAAGAGAAAGCTGAAGAAAAAGCTCCTGAAGCCAAGAAAGAAGCTCCTCAAGCAAGAGAGCCAAAAGAAAAGAAAAGAGCTCCAAGAGAGAATAAGTCTGCCAGAAGACCTCGAAGAGAGAATGTTACTGACTCTGCAGAAAGTACAGACGCTTCTTCAAACGAAAACACACCACAAGAAAAACCTGAAAAGTCTAAAGCCCCGAATAAAGAGGCTAAGAAAGAAGACAATAACAATCAGGAAAGCGGTGACAAACCGGAGAAGCCTGAGAATAATAGAAAAGATAACAGAAGAAATAAAAAGCAGGAGTACAACCAAAATATCAAAGATTTTGATGGCCTAATTGAAAATGAAGGCGTTTTGGAGATGATGCAAGATGGCTACGGCTTCCTTCGCTCATCTGACTATAACTACTTAGCTAGCCCTGACGATATTTATGTTTCTCCATCTCAGATCAAACTTTTTGGTTTAAAGACTGGAGATACCGTAAAGGGTCAGATCAGACCTCCGAAAGAGGGAGAGAAGTATTTTGCTCTATTAAGAGTTGAATCGGTAAACGGTAAGACTACCGAAGAAATTAGAGATAGAGTGGCATTCGAATATTTGACTCCACTTTTCCCTGAAGAAAAATTGAAGCTTAGCACAAGACCATCTCAGATGTCTACCAGAATTTTGGACATGTTTGCTCCAATTGGTAAGGGACAAAGAGGTATGATTGTGGCTCAGCCAAAGACTGGTAAAACGGTTCTTTTGAAGGAAATTGCAAATGCAATTGCTGAAAATCACCCTGAGTGTTACCTGATCATTCTTTTGATTGATGAGCGTCCAGAAGAAGTTACCGATATGGCTAGAAGTGTGAAGGCCGAGGTGATTTCATCTACCTTCGATGAGCAAGCTGAGCGTCACGTAAAGGTTTCTAACATTGTGTTAGAAAAAGCCAAGAGAATGGTAGAGTGTGGTCACGATGTGGTGATTCTTCTAGACTCGATCACTCGTTTAGCCAGAGCTTACAATACTGTAGTGCCTTCTTCTGGAAAAATTCTTTCTGGTGGTGTAGATGCCAACGCTCTTCACAAGCCAAAGCGTTTCTTTGGTGCTGCTCGTAATGTAGAAAATGGCGGATCACTTTCAATCATTGCTACTGCTCTTATAGAAACTGGTTCTAAGATGGACGAAGTAATCTTTGAAGAATTCAAAGGTACGGGTAACATGGAGCTTCAGTTAGACAGAAAGCTTTCGAACAAGCGTGTTTACCCTGCTATCGATGTACCTGCGTCTGGAACAAGAAGAGAAGATTTGCTAATGAGCAAAGAAGAACTTCAGAGAGTGTGGATTCTACGCAAGTTTATGGCAGATATGAATTCTGTAGAGGCTATGGAATTCTTGCTAGACAGAATGAAAGGAACCAGAGACAACAACGAGTTCTTGGTTTCTATGAACGGTTAATACTGACTAACTATATACAAGAGGCCTCTTCAGCAATGAAGAGGCTTTTTTATTGGTCACAAAAGGAGTTAAAACTATGCACTTTAGTGCATTTCGCTTTAGCTTCTAAAAAGCATCCTGGAATTTACGATGTACGCCCCGATTATGCTCGGGGTTTGATTGACGTCAATCGTAACTCTAATCCCGAAACTTTCGGGACGTACATTTTCTAAGCTGGCCATTCAAAGCGACTTTCAGTTCCTTCTAAAACTATGGTGCTTTCAGCTCATTGTGGTTTATTTTTTTTCCGTTGGCTGCAAAAAGCCTTAGTTATGAGTATATTCATTTTTAAGATTACTGACTAAATACTAGGCTCCTACTAATGAAAACCAAGGTTCTTGTTGTTGAAAATGAGATTCTGATCGCAGACGATCTTTGCGCTACCTTGGAGGAGCTCAATTACCACGTATTAGAGCCAGCTCTGGATTATTATTCGGCCATTGAGGTACTACAGACCGAGTCAGTAGACATAGTAATACTAGATATTCAGCTAGGTGGAAAAAAGACTGGGATGGACGTAGCTGAGTATATTAGAAAGCATCTGAATGTGCCTTTTATTTATCTCTCTTCTCATTCAGACCAAAAAACACTTGAGTTGGTCAAAGATACCATGCCCTATGGTTATTTGGTAAAGCCCTTCAATGCTCCAGATGTACAGACAACATTAGCAATTGCCTTGAGCAACCATTCTCGGTATACCAATAAGCGAGCGAACTATGAAAAGGAAGAGAAGGTAGACCTTACACCAATGGAAAAAGTTGTGCTTAGGCTGGTGGCCGATAATAAAACTACCAAAGAAATAGCTGAGTGGCTTTCAATTAGTCTGAGTACGGTTAAAAACCACCGACACAATATTTGTGTAAAATTAGATTTGCCTCAAGGTACACACTCTCTATTGAAATGGGCTATTGAAAATAAACACACCTTTTATTAGAATGAAAACACATCGTGCCATTGGCTTTTTTCTCTTTTGTCTTTTAAGTTTTGCTTACGTATCTGTGGCTAACGGCCAAGATAGATTAGCTGATAAAATGGACAGTCTGCAGAGCATAGTAGACCGAACCAAAGCGCAAGATTCTTTAAAGCTACTCTATGCTGAACAATTAAGTATTGCTCAACAACAAGGCGATTTGAAGAAAGAAGCACTATTGGAGCTTAAGCTTGGAGCAAATTCAGATTATACGGGCGTAGAAATGGAGCGGCATTATGCCAAGGCCTTGGCTATTTACACTCAGATCAATGATACGCTGGGAATGACAAGGGCAAACTATGAGATTGCCAATGCCAAGCAGCTTCAGAACGACTACGACAGTACTCGAATTTACGCAGAACGATCCGTTGCTTTGGCCGAGCAACAGTCCGATACAGTTGGCATCATCAAAGGCCGATTGTTGCTCTCTTCCATGTATTCGCATTTGGCACTCTATACACAGTCTCTACAAGAGCTGAATAAAGGAAGGATGTTGGCCGAAAGAATGGAAGATAATCAGGCTATGGTTCAAGACATTCTGAATAAGGAGTCTTTTGCGCTTTACTCTTTAGAAGAATACGATAAAAGTGCAGAGAAAATAAGTCAGATAATAGAAATGCTCAAGCCATCGGGCAATGCAAGGCGTCTCAATGTTTGGTCTAACAATCTTGCTAGCGTATACTCTTTGTGTCAGGGCTGCGTCTCGTTCGAAAGAAGGAAATCTATACTAAGAGAGGCCATTGCTTATGCAGAAGAGGCCAACTTTGCTTATGGAAAGGCATACTCATACAAACACATGGCCGATACCTATCGCGATGAGGGCATCTTGGATAGCACACGCTACTATTTAGATCAAATAGAAAGGCTTTTACCCGAAATTGATAAAAAGGATTTTACCGGTTTGGTGAGTTCTTCTCAAGCAGCTTACTGGAGTAAGGCTGGCGATAATAAGAGGGCTATTCTTTATTTCGAAAAGGCCTTTAATATTTGGAAGGAGATTGGAAGCAAGAGTGATCAGATGTACGTGGCATCACACCTTCAAAAACACTACAGGGCCGAGCAAGACTTTAGAAATGCTTATAAATACTTGAATGAGTATGTGAGCTTAAAGGATAGTTTGTTTAGTCAGGAAAATGTGGAGAAAGTAAAGGAGCTACAGTTAAGTTACGAGTTTCAGAAGCAACAGATTGCGGATAGTCTGAAAAACGAAGAAAGACTGAATCTTTTAAAAGTGAGTTATGAGTACGAAGCTTCGATAGAAAAGCGTTCGAGAATCATTCTGATTATCTCCATGTTGGCTGTCGCCATTATTGCGGTATTGATTTTTACCAACTACAAAAAACAAAAAAGGCTGGCTGGCTTACTTCAGATAAGAACTAATGAAGTAACAGATGAGCTAAAACAAAAAGAGTTACTGCTTACGGAGATACATCACAGGGTAAAAAACAACTTTCAAATTCTATCTAGCTTACTAGAGCTACAGGCCAAAGGAACCAGCGACCCTAACACTAAGAGCCTCATTAGCGAGGGTAAAAGCAGGGTAAAGTCTATGGCGCTTATTCATAATCAGCTTTATAATACAGACAGTCTTAAAGTTTCGGTACTAAGCTATTTGCAGAATTTATTTGCAGAGATTCAGAGATCGTTCGAGAATATTTCTTCTGACGCCAAATTTGCTATCGATTCAGATATTGAGATAGATGTAGACACCATGGTGCCTCTGGGGCTTATTGCTAATGAACTGATAACGAATAGCTTCAAGTATGCTTCTGCCAGTGGGTTGCAGCTAACAATCTCTTTGTCTCGAATGGAAGATTCTTTGCTTCTAACCGTCAAAGACAATGGGCCGGGCATACCCGATGGTTTCGATATACAAAGAGCAAAAAGTACTGGGTTGTGGCTGGTGAGCAGGCTGGCACTTCAAATACATGGAAGGTATGAGTATGCTTATGATGCTGGTGCTGTCTTCAAAATTTATTTCAATCAGAGTCAATACATCAACTCATAATAGATTCAGCTGAAATTAGTCCTTAAGGTCTATTTACTGGAAGCGTTTTCACGGGTTACTTTGTTTTTTATCGTGACTAAATATTTCCTTTGGATAGAAAAACCGTACTCATTGTTGAAAACGAGATAATTGTTGCCGATGATATTTCGAGGCTAGTTAACGATTTGGGGCACGACTGTGTGGTTCCCGTTTTTAGTTATGCGCAGGCCGTTGAGTGTTGTGAGAGACAGCGTTTAGACCTTGTTATTTTAGATATTAAGCTCAATGGAGGAGAGTCGGGAGTAGATTTTGCCACATGGCTCAGAAAAAACAACTGTTCTATACCCATCATTTATCTGTCAGTTTCTGACGATGTTGCCACAAAAAGAACCTGCGAACTTACTGAGGCTCATGCCTATCTAGAAAAGCCATTTGTAGAAAATGAGCTTAAAGAGCTTATCAGCTCAGCATTGCAAATACAAAATGAACCTTAAGGTCTATTTACCACCAAGTATAGCAGGCTTAATTTCACCAAGAAGTTATTTGAATAATCCATGCTGAAAAAGATTCTGATAGTTGAAGATCATATTGGGGTGGCAGAGAACCTTGCTGATCTGATAGATTTTATGGGGTATGAACCATGTGCCATAGCGAGTAACTATGATGATGCCATAGAAAAATTCCTTCACCATGAACCCGACCTTACTATTCTAGATATCAATTTGAAAGGAAGTTTTAATGGGGTAGAGGTAGCGGAGTTTATTAGAAAGGGTTCGTCCAAACCTTTTATTTTCTACTCGGCTTGCCAAGAGGAAGGCCTACTGAAAAAGGCACAAGCTACTGAGCCTTTTGCCATTATCACAAAATTGCAAGGTTTAGATTATTTGGAGGCAACCATAAGTGGTGCAATTGGAGCAGGTTCTCCAACTACAGAGCTTGTCTGAAAGCATTGAAGTAAGAAACAGTTGATGGACTATTTGGTTGAGGTCCTATTTTAATATAGTCCGGAGAAAGGCTACCGTACGGGTGGCCTTTTTCATTTAGTGCAGATATGAGGTGTTTGGTTCTGGTTAAACTATGCCTCACTGGAAATAGATAGGCCGCTAGTCTTGCACAATGAAATTCATTTCTTAAAACTATTGAGAGGAAAGTAAACTTTGAGCTTATGGTAGTTCAATGAAATCCATTATCCTTATTTTTGAGTTTCAATTTTGTCTATGAACTTAAAACTCTTCTTCAAAGCCGCTGAACAAATTGAAGGCCTTCCGCAGTCTGCTATTGGCAATAGCATTAAGCAGCTGAACGATGAAAGCCTCGATATTTCAAAAACCGATTTGGCATTAGTAGGGGTTACCGACAACAGAGGTACGTCTGTAAATGTTGGTGTTCAGGGAGCGGCAGATGCTTTCCGAAAGAAATTTTATCGCTTAAAAAAGGGGAGTCTAACCTACAGAATTGCCGACTTGGGTAATATTCAGAATGGTGCCGATTATCAAGATACCATGGATAGGCTCAAGGAGGTGTGTGAGCACCTTATGGCTACAAAGGTTACACCGATAATTATTGGAGGTACGCATGACATAGCCTTGCCTCAATATTTGGCTTATGAATCAAAGAAAGATCTAATATCTGTACTGAATGTAGATGCCAAATTGGATGTAGAAGATGAAGGCGATGAAAACGAAACATTTCTTTCTAAGCTAATTACACACCGGCCAAATTTTATGTTTAGCTATAATCACCTTGGGCACCAGAGTTATTTAGTGGAGGCAGGTGCACTATCGGCACTAGATAAGCTCTATTTTGAAGCTTTAAGGCTCGGTGAATTGAGAGAGAATTTTCATAATGCAGAGCCAGTAGTGCGTATGGCCAATATGTTGAGTTTCGATATTTCTGCTATTAGAAACGCGGACGCAACTGCTAATGCAAATGCTCAGCCCTTCGGCCTTTCAGGAGAGGAGGCTTGCCAACTTATGTGGTATGCTGGTATGAATGAAAAAATGAGTTCAGTTAGCATCTGTGAGTATAATCCAGACATGGACGATCAGCACTTTTCTACGGCTTCTGTAGTGGCAACAATGGTGTGGTACTTCATTGAGGGTTATTACAATAGAAAAGACACTGGCCAATTTAACTCAGATCAGTATACTAAATACACAGTTAGCTTTGAAGGTACCGATGATACCATGACTTTCTATAAGAGCAGACTTTCCGAAAAGTGGTGGATGCTGGTGAACTATGGAGATAAGATGATGGATAGGGCTTATATACCTTGTTCATATGAAGATTATACCACAGCCACACATGGAGATTTTCCTGAAAGGTGGATAAAAGCGCAAGGGAAGCTTATTTAGGCTTGTCTATTACTTTAGTAGATGTCTTCTGCCGCTTTCTTTACAGATCAGCGTTTAGTTATAAGCGATTGATGTGAAAGTGATTTTTTTGAGTTAGACTGCCTGTAAAATAAAGCGGCCCCTCCACCATCTATGGAGAGGCCTGGTTTAGATTACTAGTAATCCAAACACCTCAACTAATAACACACTACCAAAGATCAAAGTGAGTTATAAGCCTTCTTTATTATTCAGACTAACCTACTTTGAGCTAAACAGCTTCTCCGACAAAGCTGTTGCTCGCACATTCTATTATGAAGATGCAAAACCCTTAAAGTCCGCGTTTTGAAATGTAAGCGAATGGCTAAAATTTGTAAGCGAATGTCAGTTTGCTGTCGTTTAACTGCAAACAACTTATATTAATAATTGAGGGTGGAATATTTAAAAATGGCCTGCTGTTATGTGCTGATTGTTAAAAAATGGCATTTAAAGTCCATTAAAGAGTGTTTGTCTGCCTTATGGACTGCTGAGTTAAGCGAAATAATGTAGCGAAAAATAGTACTAGCGTTAACAGCGCCTCATCTGACTGTAGAGTTCTTCTTTATAAGTTCTTCCAATAGGAACTTCACAACCATTAATTATTACTAGCTGCTCTTTTTCATGAATACTATCAATATGCTCTCTGTTTACCACGTAAGCTCTGTGAGTCTGTATAAAGTAGTCGGAATTAAGCTCCTTTACCATGCCCTTAACCGTATGCCTAGAGATAAGCTGATGTGTTTTGGTAACTACTTTGCAGTAATTGTCTCCTGCGGCTTCTATCCAGAGAATGTCCTTTAAGAGTACTTTCTGAAGTTTGTTTCCAGACTTAATATATACCGACCTTCCGTTGAGTGGTGCTCTGCTGCTTTGGGGGGCGGCTTGCGTTTTCTTAGCTAAAGCAAGTGCCACAGCAGCTTTCAGATTATCTAGTTGAATAGGTTTAATTAAGTATGAAGCTGGAAATGATGCTGCTGCTTGTTCAATTACTTCTGGGTCAGTAAATGAAGTGGTGAATATTACGGGAGGTCCTTTTTTCTCATAAAGGCACTTCGCTAAACCAATACCATTAATCTTTCCAGGAATCGAAATATCCATGAGAACAACATCAGGAGCTGCCTTTTCAATGGCGTCTAGTGCTTCATCAGCATTATCGCATTCTCCAACCACTTCATATCCAGCATTTTGGACTGAAATCCTTGTGATTTTAGCATGAATTTTCTCATCCTCTACGACAAATACTCTTGCATCAGGCATAATCTAAATATATCAAAAAAGTTGTTTGAGCCACTATGATTCTATTTCACATGGCTGTTTTATGCTATTTACAGCAGAAAATGAAAAGGCCCTGATCACCGTGTGTGTTAGGGCCTTCTGCTGGGTCATTAAAATAAATGGTTTCTTAATGCTTTATATAATATAAATAGCTATAAATTTTCTTCACTTATAATTAGTACTCTTTATAGAGATTATACCCTATTCTCTCTGAAAATCTTTTTCCAGATTTAGCGGCTAGGCGGTTAAAACATGATTTAAAGCCTTGCATATTGATGCACAGTATTTTAGCATAATGAGAGCTATAATGGGTGTGCTTTCTGACCTGGGCTTGCCAGTTATCTCTCCCAAAAGAAAGGTGGCTGAATGCCTAGCGATCTAAGGTAAACATAGCCTTGAGCCCTATGGTGAATCTCATTGTCAACAAAATAGAGTAGTGAAGCATAATTAGGGTATTCGTATTGTCCGAATGCAGATTCGACCTTTTGAAATCTTTCTGAGCTAATTTTTGGCCAAACGCTATCTATAGTAACTGTGACTTTATCCCATAATTCGAGTAAACCCTCTTTAGTTTTGGGCATTGTCTTCGTGTGATCGAATTCCTCAATCTTTTCCCATTTTCCAGTAGCTAAGCCTTCAACACCTGGTGCAGCAATGTCTATCAGTTCCATGGCTAGCTCCGCAAACGGGCGCATTCCACCAATAGAGTGATTGAAAAGTTTATCTTCAGGAAAGGCTTCAATTACTCGTCTGGTCAAGTTTCTATGCCCTTGCCAATGAGCAAGCATAGCATCGGTTGAAATGAAAAGTTGGTCAGTTGTGGTTGCAGTTTGTGTTTCCATTGTCTTGAATTAAAAAGTTTCAAATGATTTATAATTCAAAGAAAATGGCCACTAGTGACAGCCCTATGTCAGTAGGTTTTGAAAGAGAGGAAATTAGATTTATCACTACCGCCCCTAACCCCTCCTGAGAGGAGGGAAATTGGAATTTATGCGGCTCATGATTTTTTTGAATATCAAATCTCCCCCTCCCAGGGGGAGTCAGAGAGAGGGCTTTCGATATAGATTTTCTCTAACCTGTGTTGGCTTTCGGCCCTCGGTCGTGTTGTCACCAACGAGTATCAATTAATGCCTGAAAGGATACTTTTTCAAGGAAACCAAACCCGAAGGGTTTTTCTCATATCTGGCAACTACATCATCATTGAACGACTCGGAGAAGTAAGGTTTGGTTCCACTCACTTTAGTTGGAAAAGGACTTCCTTCTAGGAAGAAAAAGACCTCTGTAGTTCCTAGTTTATTATGAGGCTGAAAATTGCCATAAGCTTCTAATTCTGACCAAACCGTGTCATTGACAGTGACAATGTAGACTCGTTTTACCGGCCCAGTGTTGTTCTCGTTTCTGTAGAAGGTAACCTGCTCAAATTGGGTTTCAAGATCATTCACCCCTTTCTGATTGAAGGCGTTCCAAAGCATAACGCCAAGGATAAGCACTGTAATTGCCAATATAATTTGCTTGGGTTTCATGAGGCTTGTTGTTTTAGGAGATTCCCGTTTTCACGGGAATGACGTTCTAAATGAATTCTAAACCAACCCCCTTGACTTTAGTTCCAAATACTTGTTGATCGTATTTACCGTCAGGTCTTGCGGAGGGGTAAGCACCGAATAAATGCCATGCTTTCTGAGCTCCTTTACTATGAGTCGCTTCTCGTGATCGTATTTCTCAGCAATAGTTTTGTAATAGATGTCTTTCACAGACTTTGGTCTGCTTTCCAGTAGGTCTTTCAACTCCGTATTTTCGAAGAACACGACTACTAATACATGGTTCTTTGCCAGATTAGAGAAATAAGGCAATTGCCTTTCCAAAGCAGCCATCGACTCAAAATTGGTAAAGAGAATCAACAAGCTTCTTTGCGTGAGCTTCCTCTTTACGGTAACAAATAACCTTGAGTAGTCCGCTTCTTTGTACAGTGTCTTTTGGTTGTAAAGCGACTCCTGAATCAGCTGCATCTGCTTGTTTCGCTTGCTAGCAGGAAGCACCGTACTCACTTTGTGCTGAAAGGTAATCATCCCGGCACGATCGCCTTTTTTGATGATGATATTGGAAAGTGCCAGTGTAGCGTTGATAGCGTAATCGAGCAAACTGAGCCCTTCAAAAGGCATTTGCATCACCCTACTCTTATCTATCAGACAGTAAACCTGCTGAGACCTTTCATCCTGATAGTTGTTCACCATCAGCTGGTCTCTTCTGGCAGTAGCCTTCCAGTTGATAGTTCTAAAATCATCTCCCGGAACGTATTCCTTAATCTGCTCAAACTCCTGATTATGGCCCAGTCTTCTAATCTTCTTCACTCCCTGAAGCGTCAGCTGATTAGAGATAGCTAACAGTTCATACTTCCTCATTTGAATGTAAGAAGGGTAGACAGGAACCATGGTAGATTCACCAAACTGAAACCTTCTGGAGATTAATCCAAGTGGTGATTTTACAAAGACATTGGTTTTACCGAAGTGATATTCGCCTCGCTTTACTGGTCTGAGTTCGTAGTTAATGGCTTTCGAACCGGCCGCTGGAATTTCAATATCAAAGCTTGCCTTCCGCATTTGGAATTGATCAGGCACCTCATCAATTACCATTAGCTTCGCCTTAAACTGATACATATTCTGAATGAATATGCGCATAGGATTCTGATCACCGTTAGAGAATTTCTCTGGAGCAAACCTGCTGGCGGTTACTCCTTTCTTCACCCTAAAGAGGAGAAGAATATCAATAATCGCCAAGCTTAATAGTAAGTAGAGCAAGGCGCGGGCAAAACTTTCCAAGCCTCCAATAGCATAGCCCAACAGGGCACTGGCTACAATTATACCAATGGCCGCAAAAAGCCTATTGCTGAGATATATTGCCCGAATTACTTTCACTAACGTGGCACTTCTACTTTATCAATGATCTCTTTGATTATTTCATCAGAAGAAATGCCTTCCATTTCGCTTTCTGGCGTAAGAATTACCCTGTGTCGCATTACAGGAACAGCGATAAACTTCACATCTTCAGGAGTTACAAAGTCTCTCCCATTCATGGCGGCAAATGCTTTAGAAGCCGCCAAAATAGACACTGAAGCCCTTGGTGATGCCCCAAGAATTAGCGAAACGTGTTTTCTGGTAGCGGCTACAATCTCTGCGATGTACTTCAACACTTCTTGCTCTACATGCACTTCGCCAACTACTTTCTTGAACTCCGCAATATCACTTGGAGAAAGAACAGGTTGAACAGTCTCTAAATCTACCGCCACTTTTTGCTCATGGTGGTTTATCAGAATGTCCATTTCCTGATCTATTGAAGGATAACCAACCGTGAGCTTAAAGAGGAATCTATCGAGTTGAGCCTCTGGTAATCGGTAAGTTCCTTCTTGCTCAATCGGGTTTTGAGTGGCCACCACAAAGTAGGGTTCAGTCATTTTTCGAGTCTCGCCATCAACTGTAACCTGACGCTCTTCCATCACCTCAAAAAGGGCTGCTTGCGTTTTGGCTGGAGCACGATTTATCTCATCGATGAGGATGATGTTCGAGAAGATTGGCCCAGGTTTGAATTCAAATTCGGTCTTCTTTTGGTTGAAGATTGAAGTACCTAAAACATCTGATGGCATCAGGTCTGGTGTAAACTGAATTCTGGAAAAGTCGGCTTTAATTACTTTGGCTAAAAGTTTAGCCGTGAGCGTTTTGGCCACACCTGGCACACCTTCTAACAGCACATGCCCGTTGGAAAGTATGCTCACCAAAAGCATGTCTACCATCTCTTGTTGGCCGACCAACACTTTGCCTATCTCTGCTCGCATAGCGTCTAGCTTGCCTTGAAGCACAGAAAGGTCTAATCTTGATTCGAACTCTGGTTTATCTTCCATCTGTTCCATAAATATTCTCGAGTTGAGTGTTTAACATTTTCAATTCCTGAACACTGACTTCCGACTGATTTTTGATCTTCTCCATCATGTCGAATAACTTCTTCAGCTGCACCACATCTTTGCCCGATTTAGCACTCAGCTTCTCGAAGAAATCTTTGTCGAATTTTTGAAAGTTCAGGTAGTATTTAGTGCGAATGAACTCCAGAAAATACTGAATCTTCTTTTCTGCAATGTCTTTGTGATTTCCGCTCTTTAGGTAAAGTTTGCCAATGGTCTTTACGAATTCAAGGCTTGTGTTCTTGAGCGGTTCTATTATCGGTATGATTCGCTGTTTTCTCTTGGCTTCAAACACCATAAAAAGGAGTAGCGAAATGATGGTTACACCGTAGGCAAATTTTAGGGCTGGGGTGGTAAGAATTACCCTCAAAGGTGTTTGTGCTTCTATTCTTCCTAATTGATAATATTCGCTCCAAATAGTGGTTCTTTGAGGTAATTCGCTCAATAAAGTTGAGGCATATTGAGCATTGTCTTCAAAAAAGAGGTAGTTATTGGTGAAAGCTAAAGGTGTACTATTGAACACTATTTTGCCGCTACCGAAAGGCACGCTAATAGCCACGGGGTCATCATTTTCATTAACAGCCAAAACCGTATGATCTACACTGTCTAATTCAGAATAGTAGGTGGCCACAGCATCGCGCTTGAAGCGGTAGATATCTCTGTTAATTCTAGCTTCAACTGTATCTTGATTGGCATTGATGACATAATACAGCTCGTCCAGATCGGTGCCGATTTTGAGTGTGTCGAGCAAAGGCCCTCCCATTTTTTCGGCAGAAATAAAGGCTGTCATACCTTGGTTCACCGCATTAAGTAGTATGTACGTATCCTCTTGATCCATCAATAGCTGATCGGCAAAGATGATCAGGTTTTTATCTGCTAAAACCGAGTCTTTAATTTCATAAAGCGTGCGGTTTAGCGACTGTACTTCGCTGCCTCCCATAAACTCTGGCAGCAGGTCTTTCAGTACATAGCCACCATAAGGGTTCTTATCTAAATGAGAATAAGTTCGTGCATAGCTGGTTGGTTCTTTCTGGAAATATTGAATGAGGAACAATACTAGAAAGACAAAGATGATGATGGCGTAATACTTTTTATCTCCTCTCATGCTGCTGCCACCTCCTTTCTACTAGCTATATCAGCAAGAGTTTTGGCTTTGGTGTGCGCTTTCTCATAGATACTTTTTTCTACTTCGAAATCTCCATACCAAGCGTAGTCAAAGTAGTAGCACAAATCTTTGAATGGCTGCTTTAGCTTTTCATCGTTCAGCTGATAAAGGTATTCGTAATTGGTTCGCCCTTGTTCCCAATCAATAATCTGGGCTTCGCTTAAGGCCTTGAGGGTTTTAAGGTATTCTACACGAATAGCTAATCGATAATCTTTGTTGGCTAATGCATCATTCAGCAGCTGATCAAAGTCTAGCTCATGAATATTTTCCTCCATGTATTCGAAGCTCGTTTTTCCCTTATCGGCCGAACCATAAAACACATCTTTTATGTCTATGCTGAATATTTTAATGATGGCCACAAGCAATAGAATAAAAAGCGCTACATAGAGCAAAATTCTACCAATTGGGGTGCCTGTTGCTGCTTGGAAGATTGAGCCAATGAACTTTTGAATGAAATTCATAATCCGCTGAAGAAGCGATGGCGTTTCTTCTTGTCTCTCAACATAGTCGAAATCTCCGCTGTCTTTCAACTCATCAATTCTCGACTTATCGAATTCTCGATTCTCCTGTACAGGCTCTTGCATGCCGATAGAAGAGGCAAAAGTAGGCTGAAAAGATGAACCAATAATCAGCAATAATATGGTAATGAGCTTTTTAATGGTACTCTTCCTCGTCTTCTTCGTTGCTCTCTTCTTCTGCTCCAAAAGCATCAATCTTCTTCATCAATGCCGTGGCATCTTTCTCCTCCGACATGCTAAAGTACTGAACCGTCATACCTACCAGTGGAATACTGTAGGTAAGAAACGAGCCGATGAGCAAAATAGCTCCAAACAGATAATTTAGTAATGACATATAGGCTGGAGTCTCTTCCATCAAATCCATTTCTGCAGTGGAGAAAAAGCTGAAAATCATGCTGCCATAGAATGGTAGGGCGAATATTACAATGACTGCATTGTAAATGAGCAGGAATAAAAGCAACAAACCGATGGAAGACCACCAATTGCCCTTGAGCAGGCGGAAAGCCTGACTGAGTCCGCTCCCAATCCCTTTGCCTTCAAATATTTGTGCAGGTATGGCGGTGAACATAATCACCATATAGAAACCCATAAACAGGTAAATAACAGGGATAATGAGTACCGAAAGCACGGCTGCAAATAGGGCCAGTGGGAAGATCAAAATCATATAGGCCACAAAGAATACTATGCCGTAGAGTAGGGTAGTTCCAAATATGGTCCAATAGATTTTCTTCACCCTATCCCATACTTCAGAAGTGGTGTAATCTGCACTTTGGTATTGTTCGTAGCACCTTACGCAGGCATAAATTGTAGAGACAATCATGGTTCCTGCAAAGGCCATTAAGAACATAAAGCCTATGGCTGAAAAGCCAATCGACATCAATTCTGATACACTAGGCTCGGCACCAGCATTACTGTTAATACCAGCATTGAACGATGAACTCAGAATATTGGAAACTAGGAAAGTTCCTAGCAACACAAATGGGCTAGAGAAAAAGAATAAGCTTTTAAATAGCGGTTTCGCATTTATGCGAATGAACTCAAAGGTGCCTTCTAGTTTCTGGCCGAAGGTCCTGGTTTTTCTAAGCTCGAATATTCTTGCGGTTGGCATTGGCTAGTTTAATTGGGTAAACAACGTAGTAGTAAATAATAAAGAAGGCCGAACCAAAAATGATGGTTCCGCTCAAAATCCAAGGCATGCTGGTGTAGCGAGTGAAAAAGCCTTCTATAAAACCTGCTAGAATAAAGACAGGCATTAGACCCATCACTATTTTGAGGCCTTTAATAGCTCCCTTTTTAAACGAAGCCATTCGGGAATAAGTACCGGGAAATAGGATACTATTGCCCATCACAAAGCCTGCTGCTCCTGCAATGACAATGGCAGAAAGTTCTAAGGTTCCATGAAGCATCACTACTTTAAATGACTCATTCAGAAAACCCTGCTGTGCTAAAAAGGTAAAGAAGCACCCCACCATTACACCGTTTTGCAAAAGCATGAAGCCCGTGCCCAGTGAGAGCAAAAGGCCAGCAGCAAAAGCAAAAAATGAAACGCGAACATTATTAAAAGTGATGGCAAAAAAGGAATCCATTTGGCTGCCTCGGCCATAAACGGCTAAAGCATCTCCCTCTTTTATGTTTTCTAAAGTCATGTTTACATAGCCATCGCCAAGAATAGTACGCACAAAACTGTCATCTGCTTTTTGCGAGACTATACCGATTAGAATGGATACCGCGAAAACAACGAAAGCATAAAGCAATTTTTTTCTGGCTTCGAACATAATCATCGGTACCTCATATTTCCAGAACTCAACAAAGCGCTTGCGGTCTTCCGCCTTGTTCTTGTAAATCTTGCCATGAATTTTGGAGGCTAAGTCATTGAGGTAGATGTAGGTTCTACTTTCTGGGTATTGAGTTCTGGCAAAAGCCAAATCGTCAGTGACCTGAATAAATAGATCAGATAGCTTGTCTGGGTCTGAGCTGTCTGACCTTAGCAGATTCTCAAACTCTTCCCATTTCTTAACATTCCGCTTAACAAAAGCAGATTCTCGCATCTATCTATCTTTTTGTAGTGCAGCCAATATACAAAGCCATTCGAAAAAGATTGAGCTTTTAGATCAGTTCTATATCTGCGGTAAGCAAAATTTCTTGTTATAATTACACTTCCTTAAAAATGGCTCTCAGGCTTCAGAAATAGATTTATGCAAATCAGTATTCAAACCACACAGAATGTCACCATCGAACACGATAAAGCAGGAGTTGGCAACCGTGTGCTGGCTTTTATGATAGACCTAGCCATTCTTATTCTGGCGGGTATGGCAATTGGCTATACCATGGACCAAATAGGATGGTCGGATAAGCAGTGGATTAACATTCTCTTCTACTTTCCAGTGTTCTTTTACGATCTGTACATGGAGATTCTAAACAACGGTCAGTCGGTGGGTAAAATGATCATGAACCTGCGCGTAGTCAGATTAGATGGAACCGCACCAACCATAGGTGGTTTTATTTTACGGTGGATTCTCAAGCCTATTGATGTTATGCTGAGTGGCTCTATTGCCATTATCTCCATTGCTCTTACCCAAAATGGCCAACGATTGGGCGATTTGGCTGCAGGCACTACAGTGGTGAAGCTGAGAAAGACGGAAAAAGTGAATAGGCTTCAATTGGTTGAAAAAATGGAAGAAGATTATGAACCTCAGTTTCCTGAAGTAAAAGCCCTTACCGACAAAGAGGTAAACCTAATTAAAGACTGCCTCCGCATGCAGGCCGACCATACCAACTCCAAACCAGTATTGATGATGTCGGAAAAGGTGAAGCAAAAATTGGATATTGAATCAGACATGAGGCCTACACAATTTCTCTATACCATTTTGAGAGATCATACCTATTACACTACCAGAGAACAATAGCGGTGAAAACATATACCAAATCACAATTGGCCTTAAGAAACGGGCAAGACCGAGATGAGGTCTGGGTGGCCTATCAAGGTAAAATCTACGATGTAACTAAATCCAGGCTCTGGAAAACCGGCAAGCATTACGAGCACTGGGCAGGCCAAGATTTAACTGACGAACTCCCTGACGCACCTCACACCGAGAAGGTATTTGAGAAGTTTGAGGTAATTGGGGGACTGGAGAATCAGTGATCAGTCGATCAGAAATCAGTCAATCAGTTTGACTGATTCCTGTTTTCTGATATCCTGAGTACTATTTACCCCCATTTGCAGCTAGGTCAGCTAGACAATTGGCGTCTAATTCTGGTGGGCTACTCATGCCGAAGAGGTCACTGATTCCGCCAGCGCTCTCTACCGCATAGTACATTAGGCAGTTTTCATTGTCGCAATGCGCTCCATTGGCCTCATCTTGATGATCGGTCTGCATATCTGATCCCAAATTGACTAGCCCGAGAATGTGTCCGAATTCATGAGCCATAACCGTAGAAGTTAACATTTGGGTCGACACTTGCCCTGGACCTCCAGAGAGTTCCTCAATTCTGTTCTGGAACAGCACCATCGAAGTATTTCGGTGGGCAATGCCCAAAACGTTTTCATTCTCACTATAGTTACCATCGGCAAAATAGAAGTAAACGGCTAGGGTAGAGCCATTAGTGAATTGAGTTCTCGAGTTGTCTTCTATTCCACGTAAATCGGAAAGGCTGTAGTTGCCTTGGTCTGGTGCTGTTACTTCAGTTGTAGTAATAGTAATGCCTCCAGGCTTGTTCAGCCTTTGGTTCAAGAAATTTCTCAAGTAGTTTACACTTCCTTGTGGAGGCTCAAAGCCAGCAGCATACTGAATTTCTACCCTCAGAGAATTATAGCTTGAAGAAGAAAGTAAATCATTGGCTGAACTACCTACCGCTCCACGGTTCAAATTGTTATTGCTATTGCTTCCGGGCTCAGGGTCGTCACCGCTACACGTAGTAATCAAAAGAGCTACTATAGAGAAAAGTGCTAGCTGTTGAAGTTTTCTTGAAAAAGTCATGTTCATATAACTCATGGCGGTTTGCAATGTTGCAAAAGACATTTTGAATACAACAGCTTGAAAGATTCGTAATATGTTAATAATTGTATTTGTGGGTGTTTAATTTTAGTTTTATCGTATTTTAATTTAATAAAATGACAAAGGACATACATAAAAATGAATTTGATTTTGGCACTAAGATCAAGCTGGAAATTTTCAGGGAGTATTTAAAAGCTTGGCTTCCAACATTTACAAAAGCAAGAAAAATCTACTGGAGGGATATCTATGTATATGACTTTTTTTCTGGTGAGGGAAAGGATTCAGAGGGGAATTCAGGTAGTCCCTTGATAATTATCGAAGAGCTTCTGTCTCATCATGAAGCAATTGAAAGTAATAAATTGAACTTAACAATTGTCTTGAATGAAAAGGTAAAAAGAAAGTTTAATATCCTTAAAGAAGTTATAGATTCTAACAAGCCAAAGGAAGCACCATATAAAGTAGAGTTACATCAAAGAGCTTTCAAGGAGTTTTTCAATGATCAATATTCTAGAATAAAATCGGATCACTGTCCTAGACTCATCTTTCTTGATCAATACGGTATTAAAGAGATTACCAAAGATATTTTTAGCATGTTGGTTTCTCTAAAAAGAACTGACTTTATATTTTTTATTTCCTCTTCTTTTGTCAGAAGGTTTTATGAACAAGAAGAGTTTAAAAATTACATAACTCTAACAAAGAGCGACTTTGATCAATCAAGGCCCGTTCATAGCCATAGGGTTGTCTTCGAATATTATAAATCTCTACTTGGAAAGGAGTATCATTTAGCACCATTTTCTATAAAGAAAGGGTCTAATATTTATGGGCTAATTTTTGGATCAAATCATTCGTTAGGATTAGAAAAGTTTCTGAATATTGCATGGCGAATAAATCCGCACTCTGGAGATGCGAATTTTAATATAGATGAAGAAGGGTATTTAACTACTGGCCAATGGTCTCTATTCCCAACCGAGAATCTTCCCAAGAAGCTTAATGTTTTTGAGAGAGATTTAAAGGCCAGAATTTTATCTAGAGAACTTTCGAGCGATTCTGATGTATATAAGTACAGTCTGGATCAGGGGTTCTTGCCGAGACATGCTAATGTGGTTCTCAAGGAATTGATAATTAACCAACAGATAGAAGAGATAAGGACTACGAGCTCTAACATACACAGGCTTGAACCACCCCAAAAAATTGTTATTTATGAGTAAGTCGAGCATAGAATGGACAGAAATGACTTGGAATCCTACTACTGGCTGTACGAAGATTTCGGCTGGTTGTAAATTCTGCTATGCAGAAGGCATGGCCAAAAGGTTACAGGCAATGGGTGTAGAAAAATACAAAGATGCTTTTAAGGTTAGGATGCATCCATCAGAGCTCGATACTCCTTACAAATGGAAAAAGCCAAAGGTAGTTTTTGTAAACTCCATGAGTGACCTTTTCCATCCAGATGTGCCTTTAACCTTCATTAAGAAGGTTTTTAAAGTAATGCGCGACAACCCTCAACATGTATTTCAAGTCTTGACTAAAAGGTCTGAAAGACTACTTGAGCTTAGTTCTCAACTAAAATGGACTCATAATATTTGGATGGGAGTTTCTGTTGAGGATGAAAGAGTTATGAAGAGGATAGACGATTTGAGCCAGACAAAGGCAAGAGTCAAATTTCTAAGCTGCGAACCTTTGATTGGCCCATTGCCTAATTTAAGCCTTGAAGGCATTGATTGGGTAATTGTAGGTGGTGAAAGTGGCCACAAACCACGGCCTATGGATGTTAACTGGGTCTTAGATATTCAAGAACAATGTGAAAATGCGCAAGTTGCCTTCTTTTTTAAGCAGTGGGGAGGAAGAAACAAAAAGGCTGCAGGACGAATTTTGAATGGCAGAACTTATGATGAGATGCCAGAGGTGTTTTAACCAAATATCTTTTTCGCCTTTCGGTTAATAAGCACCATACCCACCATGGCGGTTCCAAACGAAGCTAACGCTACTACCCACCAAAAATGCTGGCCTTGGAGTAACCTTGTTCCTGTTTCGGCCCAAAAGGCACAGTATAGCCCTACAACCGACCAATTCATGGAGAAGAAGTGAGCTTTAAACCAACCCTTGCTTTTCTTTAGAATAGGAATCATTCCTCCCATAAGTGCCGCCAAACTGACGAGTGCAAAGCCATGGAACAAAGAAAAGCCTCCAAAATTATATATGGCAAAAGCAGTTCCGTTGAGCCCCAACATGCAGACTACATAAATGTAACCCAGCACTTTATGGGTTTTATCTCCTTTGATCTTGAGCAGTACTATGCCACCAAATATCATGGCTAGTACTGCAAAAACGGTATGAATTAGGCCTATTGTTGAATGAATCATGATTTAGTTTTTTTACTGATGCTAGTATTTAAGAATTGATGTTGAAAATCTCTTGGCCGATGCTTCTCGCGATAGCTATCGGGATCGCTCAGAATGGGAAAATCTACTTTCCATCCCGAGTTTATCGAGAGATCGGCCAATTTCTAAATCCTTAGGCGGCTATTTCACCCTAGTTAGTTTCATCTCCATAAAAGGATACCAAGAATTGCCATCCATGCTATATGCACCTGACTCTATCCATGTATCATTCTCAATTTTGATAGTGTATTGAATTTCACCTTTTTGAACCTTAAAGCCCCAAACAAACTCTCCTTTATCATTAAACTCTCCCTTGGCTAAAGTTGACTGGCCTCTGGCCACTAAAGAATGAAAATCATACTGTTTCTTATCGGCATTATAATAGATCATACCTAAGGCATGGTGCCCTAATGTTTCTCCAGACATACCTTTGCCTTCAACAATAAGTGACATTCCATTAAGGCGCGACTCCACCTTTTCTTCTACCGTGAATGACATTTTGTTTTGAAACTGGTCGTCCATTTGCCAGCCTTCACCTTTCCACTCACCAACCCAAGTAGATAGCTTATTCATTTCGTCTTTAGAGATGTTAGCATATTGAGCTTGAGCTTGTTGGCTAATGAGTAGAGCGGCTGCCAAGATTATACCGAGATATAAATGTTGAGCCATGCTGAGTAATTGATTTGCTTTCATAATTGTATTTTTAAACTGGTTTATTTTATAAACTATAAATAGAAATTTTTTTAAGGCTTCAGGTATTGTTGAATATTCTTCACGTAGCTTTCAAAGGCATCAATACCTTGTTTGGTGATTTTACAGGTAGTTTTGGGCTTCTTGCCCTCAAACTTCTTTTCAACAGAAATATAACCTGCGGTAGAAAGCTTATCTATTTGCACGCTCAAATTGCCAGCGGTTGCTCCCGTCTGTTCCTTGATGTACACAAAGTCTGCACTTTCCACACTAATCAGCAGTGACATTACCGCAAGCCGCAGTTGTGAGTGTAATAATGGATCGAGTGCTTCAAACGGCATTCTTCTTAGCGTTAGATTTCATAATATAGCCCGGAACCAAGTAGCCAAAAGCCACACCAGAGGCCATCAAAAGCATCTGCTTGGTTGGGTCTACTCTAAAAGCTGCCAAAGCTAACAACCAAAAGATAATTGAACCGATTCTTAAGGGCTGAAAATTCATCATGGCACCAGAAACTGATGTGCCAACACCCGCTAAGAGCAGAATAAACGGAATGGTGTTCCAGCCAATTGATTCCCCATTGAAAATGATGGTAAACATGGCAATACCCAAGCTCGCCCAAAGCCATCCGTACAACTTGTCGGTGTAATTACGCACCTGTGCCTGTCTGCTTTTCTTGCTGCCTTTAATCATGGAGAGTACAGCTCCAATAATGGTTAGGCTCCACCCAGCATATGGATATTCGAAAGAAGTATATGCCGCAGTGATGTAGTGAAATAAACTAGCGAACATCACTATCCAGCCCCAAAGCAGAAAGAAATAACTATTGTCTGTATAGCGCTTTCTGGCTTTGCCAATCATCTGTTGTATCAAATCCAGACTTTCTTGAGGAGATAATTCTTTGTCTTCCATGATTCAATTTTATACAAAAATAAAGTAGTTTATAATATAAACCAAATGAAATGAGATAAAGTCCCTCTCTGCTAGTAATCGGTTGGTAGAGAACGACTTTTCAGGTAAGCCGTTACTTCATCTCGTTGACACAATGCGACTTACTATATGCTGTCCTTTTTTTGGGGATGAATGGTTTAAAAGCTTTTAAATTGGGTATAAGTGAACATCATTAGATGATAAACTGAGTACATCAGTTATTTGACATGAATTTTCACAATTACGCCTGATGAATTTTTCAACTTACTCTCGAGTGCATTTACCGTAGCTTCATGAATTTGCAACTGGGGGTTTGATGCAATTCTCTCCTTAACCACCTCTAGTTCGTAACTGACTTGTTCAATATCTTTTGCTGAAAATATGTTCTGACCATCTAGGAGAAAATAGTTAATCGGAAGTTGTAAGACAGTCCTGTCTTGAATCATGGAAGAATAAATGTAGTGTACAGAGTCTTGCTTATTAGCCATGTACAAAAACCTTTTCGATTTATATGAGAAGCTAAAGGTTTCGACAAGCTCATTATTTAAGTAGTTGCCCAAAAAATAGGCTTTATCTGAATTTGCTATATCTCTGCTCGTAATTCCAGGTTCAGCAATTAAATCATCGATTTCAAGCCGAATATCCTGGAAGTCAATAATGCGATGAGTGGAAAGTTCACCATTTTCCACATTGTAGATAGTGTCATTGAATGCCTCAATAAAGTAGTTATCTCCTTTATTGGTATAAAACGGATCCTCTTGTGAGAATGTAAAGCCCTTTATATTCGATTTGATTAACGAACCCTGATAAGTAATGTCATCATTTTTGTAGTTATAGATAGTTACATTAAAGGGCGAATCGTCCATAGGGCTATTCAGCTGATAATTAAGTATATGCTCATCATTTGTAACATAAGTTTTAAAACCCATGTGGTTTTTCCTAACAGTTTTAACAGGGGCAAAATCGTCCAGACTATAGTACTCAACTTTCATTAAGTCGTTAATTACTATGTAGTTATCTATAAATGAGAAGTTTAATATCTCATTGTACTCGTTGGGGCCTGCTCCTAATGAAAATAGTGTTTTTTCGAACTCCCAATTCTTATTGAACTCATGTATCTTTTGAGTTCCCATATCAAGGACATAATAATTGTTCCGATACATTTGAATGTCCGCAATTGATCCCATCAATTCGTTCTTCGGAAGATTTAGTGGGATAAAGATCACGGAATCAAATACCTGTGACTCGCTGATTTTATCTAGAAAATCTTTTTTATCAATTACTATTGTCTTGGAAGATACAACTCCTAGTTCAGTGCTTCTATCAACACTACAACTAACAGATAATACTATTAAGAAAACGATTAGGCTTCGGTGGTTTATTGACATCTTATTAATTGTGGATAGGTAAGTATAACTAAAAAGACCTTCATATTTAAATGTCACTTTTGATTCAATACATTTGTGTCTACACGATTAAATATGAGCCCAATTCTTATTGCCGACAGCGGCTTTACAAAAACCGATTGGAGACTTATTTCCTCCGATGGAAAAATTAAACAAGCGCGTACCCTTGGCATTAACCCCTATTATCAAACTGAAGAAGAAATACTGGAGGTGATTGAAGATCTCTATCGTCAGCTGCCCGAAAGTATAGACCAAATCTATTTCTATGGTACTGGCTGCTCTTCTGGAACCAATCGAGAAAAAATCGCTCGACTGATTGCCAAATATTATCCAGTAGCCAAAATTGATGTAAACCATGACTTGCTGGCCGCAGCTCGTTCGCTGTGCGGAGATGAAGCTGGTATTGCCTGTATCATCGGTACAGGAACTAACTCCTGCTTATATGACGGCACTAAGATCACTCACAATGTACCTTCTCTAGGTTGGGCTATTGCCGATGAAGGTGGAGGGACATACCTAGGTAAAATGCTAGTCACTGATTATTACCGAAAGGATATGCCAGTTCACTTAAGAGAAATTTTTAAAGAGACTTTCGGCCTGACAAAAGACAAATTCCTGACTCACATTTATCAGGAACCTATGCCAGGGCGTTTTTTAGCCAGCTTCGCGAAGTTTATTGGTCAGCATATAAATGAGCCTTATATGCATAAATTGGTAGCCACTGGTTTCGATACTTTCATAACCAAAAATGTGATGAAGTACGAAGGTTATGATAAACTTCCCGTTCACTTTACCGGCTCAGTAGCGTATTACTTCAGCAATGTGTTAAGGCAAGTTGCTCAAGACAAAGGCATTTATGTAAAGCACATTTCAGAGTACCCAATTGCGGGTTTGACTTTGTTTCATAAGTGAGTATTGGGTATTTGGTAGGGAGTATTGAGGCGCTAACCACCCCCTAAATGGTATTGGCTGTTTGGTTTACAGACTCTGTGGCTTCCGTTCAAAACTTCAAGGCGACCACCCCTAGCCCCTCCTGGCCAGGAGGGGAATTAGATCTGTTACTTCATTACGAAAAGTACTTCGGTGTATTCAATTCCAAGGCTGACTACGTTTCATAAGTATGTATTGGCTATTGAAAAGGGAGTATTGAGATACTGACCATCTCTAAATAGTACTGACCGTTATGGTGGTGTATAGAAGCTCAATAGTTTCCGATCAAAACCTCTAGGCTTGCAGATACTTACTCCCCTCCTGGCCAGGAGGGGTATGGGGGTGGTCGCTTTCAAGTCGGTTGAATTCAAAGAATAGGTTCAGATATTCAATGGCAAGTCTTAAGTTTGAACCGCAAAACCCATTAGCCCATGAACGTTACCGAGTCGGAATCAAATCATAATCATCTGGAGCAAATGTCAGTGAAGGAATTGCTGACCAATATTAACCGAGAAGATCAATCTGTGCCGTTAGCGGTTGAGAAGGTAATTCCTCAGATTGAAGCACTTGTGAAAGAGATTGTACCAAGAATGGAAAAGGGCGGAAGACTCTTCTACATTGGAGCGGGTACTAGCGGCCGACTTGGTGTGGTAGACGCATCTGAATGTCCTCCAACTTACGGGGTTGAGCATGGAATGGTAGTAGGGATTATAGCCGGAGGCGATGGCGCCATTCGCAAGGCGGTTGAGTTTGCCGAAGACGATGAAAATCAGGCCTGGAAAGATCTTCAGGAATATATGATCAATCATAAAGATACTGTGATTGGTATAGCTGCTTCTGGAGGGACTCCATACGTAATTGGCGGGGTGAAAAAGGCTAAACAGAATGGCATTCTTACAGGCTGTATTACTTGTAATCCAGACTCTGCTTTGGCTTGGGAGGTTGATTATCCTATCGAACCGATTGTAGGGCCTGAGTTTGTAACAGGAAGCACCAGAATGAAGGCCGGAACGGCACAAAAGCTTGTGCTGAACATGCTTTCAACTGCCGTAATGATTCAACTAGGAAGAGTAGAAGGCAACAGAATGGTTGATATGCAGCTTTCAAACAACAAACTGGTAGACCGTGGCGCCAAGATGGTTATGGAAATGTTGCAAGTTGATTACAAAACTGCGGAACAGTTGCTTAGGAAACATGGTTCAGTTAGGAAAGTGATTGACCATATCAAAAATTCCTAATCAGTTTGCATCAAATAGAACCCTATTATTCTTGGCTTAAATATTACAACGTAGCGAATGACCCAAACTCTCCTTATGATGGTAAGGAGTACAACTACGAATTATATTCCGAAACCATTTATGGCTATTACATAGACCCAGCTTGGGATTTTATGGGTTCGGAAACCTTGTTCATTAAAATCCTGTATGTCGATTACAACAAAGGTTTCATCATCATAGAGTTTATTGGTGAATGGAACGATGCGCTGAATAATGACATCATGCATTTTAAACGCAATATCATCGATCACTTCAACAGTTTTGGGATAGACAAGTACATCTTAATTGGTGAGAATATTCTCAACTTCCATGGCTCAGACGATAGTTACTACGAAGAGTGGTTCGATGATATGGAAGACGGGTGGATTACCGCCATTGGGTTCCGAGATTTCGTTATCGAGGAAATGAAGAACTACGAAATCGATAGCTACATCAACTTTGGAGGCGATTTAGATGTGATTGAATGGAGAACACTCAAACCTTCCGTTCTTTTCGATCGAATCAACTCAATTATCAGTAGAAGAATTGGGTTGGTGTAATTGTAGACACGATTTAACAGTAATTATTCAATCTCTACCATTAATGGGACAAGGTATCGCTTCTGATCCTTGAGGTCGAGGCATAGGGCTCTTGTTCTTTTTACTTCTAGTTTACGAAAAGATCTGCCTCTGAAGCTAAACTCTTCGTTGATGGCTAGCTGAGCCAAGGTAATTCCTCCAGAATCATCATCGAATTTCCTGAGGGCGTTTATTAAAGTAATGTCTGCAGCAGCGCTAGCCTTTGGGTTTTTCATGTGTTTGGCCAAAGCCCTCAGTACTGGCTCTGGAAAAACCTCAGGTCGAAGCATGGGTAACATCAACCTCCTAAATTCATTCTTCCAATGAGGGCCGTGTGGGGCTTGTTTTCGATGTTGCTCATGAACCCTTCTGTGTGCAACTTCATGTATATATGTTATCAGAAATTGAAAAGGGTGGAGGTCTTCATTTACCGTAATGGTGTGCGACTTCGCTCTCGGATCAAATCGGTAGTCGCCTAGTTTAGTAGCTCTCTTTTTGGAGATTTTAAAATGAAACGGAGCTTCTTCAAAGAGTTGAATGCAATAAGCTAAGGCACTCTCTGGCACTTTTCTTGATATTAATCGGACAAAAAACTGCTTCTCCATGTGTCGATTTCTCCTGCTTCCCTTCCTTTTTATCAGTATTTCTGCAAACGCCCAATGGTTCAGTCGCCTTACCCTAGAAACAGATGCCTATGGTATAGGAAATATTGATCGCTCGAAAATAACGCAAATCTATGTAGATGAAACTGGCTTGAACGAAAACCTTGCCTTGTTGCCATATATTCAAAAAATCAGACTCAGGTTGTACGACCTGGGATTCTCTATTTCCAGAACGAAGTCATCGGCCAAATTCATTCTTAAGTTCGATGTGTTTACGAGCGAGCCAATCATAAAGGCAAGAGAGAGTTCTTATACCTTAAGAGGGGAGGAGCAAACCATTGAAAGAAAGAATAGCGAGGGGAAAACAGAAACGATTACAATAAAGGGTGAGGATAGGTCAATCCCGATTATTGAAGAAGATATTTACTTCGAAAAGGTTATGAGGATGAAGCTATATCAGCGGAATAACAATAGGCTAATCTGGCAGGCCGAAAGCGGTATCGAAAATAAAATAGATTCACATGCTAATTACGCACACCTTTTAGTTTACGAACCTCTGAGGTATTTTCTGAAGACAACTCCGACACATCCAGTCAAGAATGCTTATGGAAGAAGGCACAGAAGAATCATTGCGGAAATGTTCTCTGTGCCTAAATACTAAACTTTAAGTGTCTCTATTTTTTTCTGAAGACAAGCTTTATTGGCGTTCCTTCGAAATCGAAGTGCTCTCTGATTTTATTCTCCAAGTAAGCCTCATAAGGAGCCTTAATGTACTGCGGTAAATTACAGAAGAAGGCAATGGTAGGAGATGCTGTTGGCAACTGAGTGATGTACTTAATTTTTACATATTTACCCTTAATTGCTGGTGGCGGATACCTTTCGATCTCTGGTAAAATAGCATCGTTCAGTTGAGAAGTAGTTACCTTGCGATGTCTATTTTCGTGTACTTTCACAGCCAATTCAATGGCTTGGAAAATACGTTTCTTCTCAGTTACAGAAGTAAACATTTTCGGAATCCAAGTGAGCTGACCTAGCTTCTCGTCTATCTCTTCTACAAACTGCTTCATGGTATTGGTTTCCTTTTCAATAAGGTCCCATTTATTCACCATAAGCATAATTCCCTTCTTGTACTTCAGCGCCAAGCTTATGAGGTTCATGTCTTGAGCTTCTAGCCCTCTGGTGGCATCAATCATAATGATGCAGACATCTGAGTCTTGCAGCGATTGTAGTGCCCGCATTACTGAGTAGAACTCAATATCTTCATGCACCTTAGATTTCTTGCGAATTCCTGCGGTATCAGTAAGAATAAAATCCTTTCCGAAAAGCTTATAATGCGTGTTGATGGAGTCTCGGGTAGTACCAGCAACATCGGTAACAATGGTTCTTTCTTTTCCTAAAAGCGCATTGACGAAGGAAGACTTACCAGCATTCGGTCTACCGAGGATGGCAATTCTTGGAATGTCTCCATCAGGATCTTCAATGCCGTCATCTTCAAAATGCTTAACTACTTCGTCTAGAATTTCTCCCGTTCCCGATCCATTAGAAGCAGACATAGGAAATACATCTCCAATGCCTAAGCCATAAAACTCATGAGATTGGTAAGACCATTCAGCGGTATCCGCTTTATTGGCCACTATGTAAACAGGCTTTTTTAGTCCTCTAACTACTTTGGCAAAATCTTTATCTAAGTCAGTAAGCCCATCATGACAGTCGGTCATAAATAGTATAACCGAAGCCTCATTCATGGCTTCTACAACTTGGCTCCTGATAGCGCCTTCAAACACATCGTCCGACCCAGTGACATACCCTCCAGTATCTATTACCGTAAAGTGTTTGCCTGTCCACTGACCGTAGCCGTAATGTCTGTCGCGGGTTACCCCACTTTCATTATCCATGATGGCCTGTCTTTTCTCTACCAAACGGTTAAAGAATGTCGATTTACCCACATTTGGGCGGCCTACTATCGCTATTATATTTGCCATATCTTAATTCAATTAGAAATTAGGAATTACGAATTTTCAATGTCTTCGTAATAGCACCTAAAATCTTTAGTACTTCTTCTGAGTCGTTAAGAAGTTCATCGAGGGTTTGCACATCCATCATTTCTGCTGCTTTCATTACTTTCAACCAGTATTTTGTTTCCCTGGCTTCTTTGTATGAAAGGTTAACCTTAAATTGGAAATCATTGGGAGAATATCCTCCGATAGCCTCTTCAATGTTAGCTCCAATAGATGTTGCACTTCTTAGTAACTGCCCTGTAATTTCAAATTCTTTTTCTTGCTTTCGAAAGGCCCTAACTGCCTTCACAACTTTTACCGCAAGCTCAAAGCTCTTTTCCTGAATGATATTGGTGTGTGCCATATTGATAATTATTAATTCGTAATTTCTAATTACTATACCCAAACCCTTTCAGTTTCAGCTCTTTCTTTCTCCAATCTTGCTCAACTTTTACAAAGGTCTCTAAATGCACCTGTTTTCCGAAGAACTTCTCTAATTCTTCACGTGCTTGAATACCTACTTTCTTAATGGCTTCTCCTCTGTGGCCAATCACAATGCCTTTCTGGCTCTTGCGCTCTACATAAATGTCTGACATAATGCGGATAATCTTCTCGTCTTCCTTAAAAGTATGGGTGACTACCTCGCAGCTGTAAGGAATCTCTTTTTTGTAGTTGAGGAAAATTTTCTCTCGGATGATCTCATTCACGAAGAACCTTTCTGGTTTATCCGTAAGTTCATCTTTTGGGAAATAAGCTTCATGCTCTGGCAGCAGGTCTATAATTTTTGAGAAGAGCTCTTGAATGTTTAGCTTTTCTAATGCCGAAACCATTATTTCAGCATCGAAATCGAACATTTCTTTCCAGTAAGCTATTTTATCTTCAGCCTGAGAGCCTTTGGCCAAGTCTACCTTGTTCATAACAAGGATTGTTGGAATTTTAATGTCTTTTAAAAAGTCTAGCTGTTTTTCACCATCGTACTTTTCATAGAGATCGGTAACGAATAGAAGAACGTCAGCATCTTCGAATGAGCTGTTCACAAAGCTCATCATGGTCTCGTGAAGTTTGTATTCAGGCTTTAAAATTCCGGGGGTATCAGAATAAATTACCTGAAAATTTTCTCCGCTCAAAATTCCCATAATTCTGTGTCGGGTAGTCTGTGCTTTGGAAGTGATGATGCTAAGTCGCTCACCCACAAGGGCATTCATAAGCGTTGACTTTCCGACATTCGGTTTTCCGATAATGCTGATGAATCCGGCTTTATGTGATTTTTCTGACATTCTTAAAATTATGTAGCAAAGGTACTTGTTTAGAATGAAAATGTCACTACATTTGTAGCCCAGTTCGGAAATCGTCTGAACTTGTACACATCGCGGGATGGAGCAGTTGGTAGCTCGTTGGGCTCATAACCCAAAGGTCGCAGGTTCGAGTCCTGCTCCCGCTACTTAATAATCAAGGGGTTACATTAGAAATGTAACCCTTTTTTGTTTGTCACTAAAACATACCTAAAACAAATAGGTGCGTTAAGTACTTAAAATGTACTTTCGCTTTGATTAATAGCCTAGTAGTTGATGGCCGTACGCTTCCAAAATAACGTAACTTCCGCAAGAAAATCAGCTTAATTTGTCCTTGGGCTATATCATCATTTCAAATATTTAAAATGTCGGATCACGTTGAACAAGGAGGGCGAGCGTTTTGTCCTGCCGATCTAGAGTGGGAGTTTTCTGATTTTCCTGTTAAGCTTTCTGAGTTGGAATTTGAAAAGTCGGATTGGGGATATAACTCAGGTGCTTGGATAGAAATATCAAGAACTCAAAATTTCCGATTTAGCGCGAGAATTTTTGGAAATGTACAGGATGTTCAAAAACTCAATGAAGCTGATTTTGTTGGAAGTAGTAATGTCATCAATGGCCAAAGGTTATTCGGAAAGGATGAAGAAGGAAATGGATTTCACCTGAGCCAGTGTTGTCTGACCAACTTCACAATCTCATCAGTAAACTTGCATACTGAGGGTGCTTTTGTCCAAAGTGAATTGGAGATAAAATCTGTTGAGATAGATTTTGTTCGTCCAAGCAAAATCACCAAGGAAAAGAATCAAATCAGGCTTGATTGGTTTATTTGCTCAAGTATTCCAGCCAATTTTTCTGGGCAAACGATTCGCAGTCTACTTCTAGAAAATAAAAAGATACGAATTGGAGTTGACAGCTTTGAGGACACTCCTAGAAATTACATTAATAGCAGTATCTCTAAAGACTTTATCAAATACTCACAGAATGACCTAGAATTTCTCGTTGCCAAAGTACCTCGGGACATATTGAAATCAACCTGGTCAGGGATTTGCTTGGAATTCAGGGGGGACATTGGCAATGTTTCAAGTAACTTGATTATAGGGGTAGAGAATTTAATATCTTTCCTTTTGGGAAACAGAGTTCACTATCTCGGGCACAGTATTCTTGAAGATAATAAACTCTTGAATGCTCGGTTGATTAGTGTCTCAGGGATTACAAGTGAGTGCTCAATTGAATCGATGCCTCCTATACGGTTTAATCTTCAATATGATTGGGGCAACTTCGGGATACTTCTGAATCAGTTACTTCCTGAGTATTTGCTAAAAAGAGATATTCTGGCATTGGATGCTGTATTAGAAAGATATTGGACCTTCTTTGATTTACCGCTTGGAGCTAATTTACCAGTTCTATCAAGTGCCTTAGAAATACTTGCAGAAAAGTATTTAAAAACAATCGATCATGTTAAAACTGAATATATCAATCGGGCTTTGTATCAAGAACTTATTGAGGAAGGCCTCAGTTTGATCGCGGATAAAATTGTGAGTTTTGAAGGCGCTGACATTGTATTGAGTAAAATAAAAAATGCCCACAGGAAAGGGCCTAATGAAAAAATGACACTCTTTTATTCTTTGATTGGTATCACTCTGAAAGGAATGGAGAAGAAAGCATTGCAGCTTCGAAATCAGATGGCTCATGGGATTCCTGATTACTCACTGGATAAAAAAGTCCAAGAACACCTTATCCTCACTAGAGTTTACCAAGTGTTATTCAACAAGACCATTCTACAAATTTTAGGCTACCGAGATTATTATATTGACTATAGTATTCAGAAAAGCCCTGTGAAGAATATGTCAGTAAGTGTAGGAGAGAAATCAGGAGCTAAGATTTAAAGTAACCTTCAAGTTAATTTTGAGAAGGCTATTTTAAACGACTATTTATGCTTGTCAAGATTGTCTTCTTCATTAATTATGGGTGTAATTTCCCCAAACTGATCATCTAATCTTCCAAATAGAGCTACAAAATACCCTGTTAATCCGTTAACACTCCATATGAGAAGAGGTATACAGGCAAGGCCTATGGCACTTACATTGATTACCCCGAAGTCTTTGAAATACTCAATTTCAAAGAATAATTGGCTAAATAAGCCTCTAATCAATCTGAGCACCGAAGCAATCACAATTCCATAAGACAATGTATTAAGAGGTGGGTCAATTAGAGGTCCAAAAACCTTCATAAAAAAATTAAGGTCTTTAGGCTGTTTGTTTTTGGCGAAGTAAAATGAATAGAACAAGCCAATAATCAATGAACAAGCCATGACAATATAATACGTCCCCTCGTAATCCAGCCCATTCTTTATCATATTTAGAAAGTAAGACTGTATATCATTATCCACGATAAGAATAATGGTTGAACCTAAAACCATTAAAAATAAAAGCCCTCGTTTAGTCTGTGAGTTAAGCTTCATCCCTAGATGCTATGGTTAAAAAAATTCACCTTCTTAATTTCTTCCCTGTCTGACGAGCTTCCAATTGCTGCTCCTATGCTCCCACCTATCAAGATACCTGCAGGACCTCCCAATATGCCAATCAAACCACCTACTATACCTCCAGCAACAGAAGAGATAGCTTCAGACTCAGCCTTGACTTCATTAACGGAAAATACTCCTGTAACACCACATTGAGCACAACTCAGATGAAACCTGTCGCTACCCAATAATCTCCTTAACTCACTTCTATTCTCAGCAGATTTATTTAGATATATTTTCTGGCCACAGCTTGCACAAGGTTCAACGTATAATTTCATAGCCCTTTCAAATCACGGTATATACCTTCCAAAACCTGATCTTCATTAACTTCATTTTTCCCCCAGGTAATAATCTGAGAAGGGCTCGAAGATTGAACAACAACAGATGTTTTGTTCCCTAAATCTTTAAAGATTAAAGAAACATCTTCACCCCAGCCAAAAAACGAAGTTTTTGTAGAGGCTATAATCGTACCCCGTTTTTCATCCACTTCTTCAATGGTCATAGACAGCTTATTTAATGCTCTTTTTGCAGAGTGGAATACTCTATTGTAGGTGTATTCAAAATCCTTAGATTTCAATTTAATATTGCTTTATTTCTTAAATATATGGGATTGGCAGGAAAAAATGAGACTGATGATCTAGTCTAATTCAATATAAATTAACTAATAATGCCTACATATTGCCTACAGCATTTTTAAAGCTGTTTATTATCAATGAGTTATTTTGAGAATTTGTCCAATCCATCATAGGGGCAACGGAAATATGCTTGTGCTTTGGATTTCCTTCTAAAGTGCAGGAATACTGGAGTTTTTGAGCTTTTTCGTTCTTATCCGTTTTCATACATTTTCACACATTTTAGTACATTTTCTTGACAATTTGCCTACATATTGCCTACAGTAGGCAATGTAATAACCGCTAATTGAGGAAGGAAAATTAGCTAGTGCCGTACTTTAGTGTTTCTCCTCGAAATGGTAAATATTGTTGTCAGGTTAGATGGGTTCAACCAGAAAGTGATGAGCGCAAATCCAAAAACAAGACCTTTAAAAATAAAGCATCCGCAAAAGCATGGGGGAAGCTTCAGGTTGATCTGATTGAAAGGAGCATTTCCCAAGGTCAAGACTTCTCAAACAATCATACATCATTATTACTTCTTAGAGACTTATTGGAAAAATATCTATCTGATGAACACATTGGTATGGGTCGTTCTAAAAGATACTCTTTAGAAGCAATCAAAGAATTTGATATAGCGAACACAAAGCTTTCAAATCTTAAACCAAAGCATATCGTGGATTTTTGTAAGGAAAGAAAATCGGGTGGTGCATCTCCAGCAACTATTGCATGTGACATAAGCCATATAAGAGCGGTTTTGCGATCTGCAAAGGCGCTATATGAGATTGACGTTAGTACCTCATCAATCGTTGAGGCAATGCCAACACTACGAATTCTTGGATTAATTGGGAAGTCAAACATTAGAACAAGAAGGCCGTCAAACAACGAGCTTAAAAAGCTCAGAAAAGGATTAGCCGCAAGGCAGGGTCACACTTATTCAACTATACCCTTCACAGACATTCTGGACTTCTCAATTCTCTCATGTATGAGAATATCTGAGGTGTGTTCGATTGTATGGGAAGATTTGAATGTTGAAGAAAGCTGGGTTTGGGTGCGCAATAGAAAAGACCCCAGGAAGAAAATTGGCAATCACATGAAAGTGCCTCTCTTAGGAGATGCGCTTAAAATCGTACTAAGACAGAAAAGAAATAAAAAGGACAATAGAATCTTCCCATACAATCCCCGTTCTGTAACGGCTGGATTTCAGAGAGTAAGGAATGATCTGAAAATTTCAGACTTACGTTATCATGATTTGAGAAGAGAGGGGGCTTCTAGGCTATTTGAATTAGGCTATTCTGTTGATCAGGTAGCGCAAGTAACCGGCCATAAAGATTTGAACACCTTATGGCGAATTTACACTGACTTAAATCCCGATCGCCTCATTCTGAAATAACTCCAACCCATTCTTTCTTTGCCTCAATTGAGTTTGTCTCAATGAATCTAGCCAAGTCTTGGATGTTTATCATCCAAGGTAACTTTTGTGATGAACCAAGTCTAAAGGCTGGAATGGGTAGGGTTCCAGACTTGGCCTTTTGCTTTGCAGTGTTCTTGCTGCAGCCAAAATATTCTTGGCATATTCTGTCTAGAGGAATTATTGGTGATTCAAACTTCATCAACAACATTAGTTCCAATTTATTCATCTCAAGACCTCCATATTTGTTGTAGGACTATAATCCTAATTGAGGGTAATGTCAATGAAGTGTCCTTTGTTTGTTCTAAATAGGCTTATCCATGGGCTTAAAGGTGAAAGCACCCTTGATTTAACCAACCCTCTGATTGGTACATTGTCTAGTGTCCTGATCAGGCAATAATCATGTTATGGGTGTTTAATTTAATGATTCTATGCTTAGTATGAGTTTTTGAAATACGTACAATATTGGTGTATAATTAGAAATAAACTGAATTCATTTCTAATTAGGGAGAGTTTGAATATTCAACATTTTTAATCGAAAGGCTCGTTTATCGAAAAGTGACCGTCTTTGTCTTTTTGAAGAAGGAAGTTGGCATAGTGTTATTTATGAGAAGAGAATGAATGAGCTGACTCTTGAAGAGTTTAATAAAATACAGGGCCTAGTTACTCGCCTTTCCTTTCCCATCAAAAGGCTAGATAAAAACAGAAATTCTGGCGATCAAATCTATATATTGAAGGTGGCTGGTCGAGACAAACCAAATCATGAAGGAAGAGAAATTTATACTTCTTCCGCTTTTTCACCCATGCCCAAAGCCTTGATGGAACTAATAAACATCATGGGTTAAATGACTTTCTGATCGTTGAAAACAAAAGTACCATAACATCTATGTTTATAAAGGTGGCGTTGCCTTAAACTTTTGGATGCAATTATCCTTCCTTCCTCTGAAGTTTGTCTGACCTTTGCCCGATCCTCTAAATCAAACTGAATATCCAGGTTCAATCTATCCCAGGCTTTCATAACATTTTGGGCTGAGAAAAACATTGTATCTGCAAGTTTCTGCCTGTCCTTGACTAAAAAGTGATGCCCAATATGATTTATCAAGTGGTCCAATATATAGATAAACCGGTGGAGCGGAGACATATGTAGCTGATTTCTAGCACGGCTAACATGCTGAAGATGGAAGATCGCTATAATGCAGGTAGAAACAAGCGAGGCTTTATGGTAAATATTATCAAAGTCAAGATCACACATCTCTACATAGTCTCTATTGACTTCAGTGAAGATGTCTTCGATGAGTAAACTGGAAGCCAGTATATCAGCCTCATATTCCCATATTTTATGCATGGTCAATGGATCCTTTTTCATAGCAAGACTCAACCTTAAATCTTTGAAAATCTTACTTATGCTAAAAGATGTATCCGTGTCTAAGTGATCTGAGGTCAAGTGACAAAGTTCATGATAACCAATAAATGGTAAAGCGAATGACGCTGAGTGAAATGCAATATTTCTTTGTATCTCGTTTTTGGGTAACGTATCATATATTAAGCTTGGGATTTCTAAAGAAAAGCTTCTTTTGCCTGGGAATTTGATTAGAAGGCCTTGTGATTTGATTCGCTCCAAAACATCATTATCGATACCCTCATCTACTCCTGATATCAAATAATCTTGCACAAGGTGATTAAAGTAGTAATGAAGTGCAACGGGATAGCAGGGACTTATTCCAATATCAATTTCTTTGCTTTTTTTACGATGAACAATTTGTGCGTGTAGATCCGTTCTATCCGAATAGAAAGCGTTCACTTTTATTGAAAATGAGGGGTTTTCCTTGCCTATATAAAACAGCTTTTGATTTATGGCTGCCAATTGGTCTTCATAATACTCTTTGACCTCTGCGGGCAGTTCGGCCAAGACAAAGGGACGGTTAGCCATAATTAGTTTTCAATTTCATCCCCATGATAGATGTAAGGAACAATGACAACCCATGTGGCTATCATTAGAGACCCCAGCCATTTTTCCTGAAGACCGGCAATTTCGAAAAGAGAACCAATAGAGTATACCCAAATGCAAAATGAGATCATGGATATCACAATAACTGGCCACTGAGGTTCATTAGAATTTATCTCTTTAGTCCATTGGTATCGTGAAACGGCAACAAGCATTAAGCAGATGATAGCGAAAATTACCCGTGCAGTCATGATTTCTTCTGGAATAACATTCTCTCCGAAGACATAGAGTGCGAGTATATCTGAAGGGATTAATTTTATGAGTCTAGAAAGATAAAAATCAATCTTTTTGTCATCGTTGTTGTCTGAGAAGTGGAGGCCTTTTGGGGCTTTCCTTATTCTTAAAAAACCTTTCATTCTTATAATAAATATAAGGAGTTAACACTCCTGGCCATTGTCTATAATTTGATTTTTTTGAGCATGTTGAATGGTGTATTGAATAATCACATTTTCTCAATCCTGCGTATATCCCGGAAACCAAATAGATAGACATTGAAATAGGCATTGATATAGAATTAAACTTACTCCTATGTCTTATTGGAACAATTAATAGGAGTCATGACATTATTCAGTTCCTTAAAAAATACTTTCTCAAACTTAATAGGTCTTGCTCTGTAAAGATAAGCAAGGTGGGAGGTTTCACTGGAGGTAATCTTGTTGAGCCAAAGGTAGTTAATCTGTCAAAACTTAATGATGGCCAGTATGTTCGAATGACTGAGCTAATCGATGAAATAAAGCAATCCCGTTCTAATGGAGAGTGTATTCAAGGTGATTTTTTTTATGAAATCAGTATAGCTTTTAACTCATCATCCAGATTTTTTACAGTGTATAAAGGGAAGTCCTTTACACCCCATCCCAAATGTATTCTAGAAATTGAGGAAATGGCTGAGCAACAAGATTTAAGGTTTTAGTTTATCCATTCGGTCTTAGGCAGCCACGACCATGGTTGACTCAATGATCTGTTTTTGAAAGCAAGTTCCTGAATACGAGCCAGGTCATTCTTAACCTTTTCAGGTGTAGAATCTTTAAATAGAAATGAATTGATCATACCATTGTAGGCAAAAATATCCTGTATGCTAATTTGCATTTGCTCGTAAAATGTATCGAATAAATCTAAGTCAAAATCCCAACGTTCAGATAGGGTTTGTACTATGCCATTCACTACATTTCTGATTCTTGTCAGAGGGTGGTGGTGGGCAGTATATCGAAAGTCTCTCACGGTATTGGGTCCAAACATATATAGGAACATCGCGTAAATTGCAGAGGTAGATAATGCTGTTAGAAGTTCAAGCATCCGATCTGATTCATGTATTTTTCTAAACGCCAATTGATACCTGTTATCTTCTAGAATTTTAGTGTGAAGCTGTTCAATATATTGAGGGATCAGTCTAGCTGCTATCATATCGGCATCATGTTCCATGGCCTGTCGGTTTTCCGCTTCTCTCAACCTTCTTTTCTTGAAGCTAAATATTTCTAAAAGCTGGTCATCACCAAATTCAGCTTTGGTAAAATCCACGTGCCCAAGTACAATGTGGCCTATTTCATGTAATGCTATGAATGTTCCTGTAAGGTCAGTGAGTACAGATGAAACCAGAGTACGGTTAGAGTCTTTCGTTATAAGGACTTCTTTCTGATTGTAGATATTTCGAACATCATTAATCAGTCGAAAAGGAAATGTCACATTATTAGAAAGCTCTCCAGTTATATAACCACCATACTTATCGTCTGTCACCAAAACATCGAAGAGTGTTCTAGATAATAAAATTGTGGGTGAATGAATCCCAATATTAAAACTGTCTATCTTTGACCTATAGGCCTCTGCCTGAAAATGAGTAGAGTGCAGGTAACCAATAACCAGCTCTTTATTTTTAGAGCCAGGGAAATAAACATCCCTAAATACTTCAAAAATGTGGGTGGCTCTATGAAGTATATAATCATATAGTTTTTTTAAGGATTCATCTTTTAATTGCTTGGTATCGAATGAACGGCTCATGTGTTAAAATTAAAAATTTGACCCAGAAAGAGTTTCACTGCTTCTATTCTTAAATAAGGAACTTTGATCGCCTTAGACGTGATGTCTGTAAGTAAACTGAAGCGGGATTATATTCCTATCAATAGGTGCATTATGAGGTCAATGAACTTTGGATTTTGAGCTTGAACCAAGACCAATCACTAGACAAATTGAGGTTAGCTATTCAATATTTAAACAGCAATATTATCTGACCCCTTGGACAAAAAAATTGCCATGAAGATTTGTTCTCCATGGCAACTTCAGGTGGTGGGAGCCTGAATAAACTCAGGCTGATGTTAGATTAATCTGATGGTTTCTATTGTCAAGAATGGGAAGGGCTATGGTATGTGTCCCTCATTCGCCATAGAGTAATAGCCTTCTTCACTGATGATCAAATGATCAGCCAGAGTGATCTCCAATAGCCGACCGGCTTCATGGAATTTTCTAGTCAGAGAAATATCGGCATGGCTGGGCTTTAGATTTCCCGAAGGGTGGTTGTGGGACAAGATGATAGCTGAACACCGTCTTTTGAGGGCCATTGCAAACACTATTCTGGGATCAATGACCGTTCCAGATAAGCCGCCTTTGGATACGGTTGAAATCGACATGAGCCTAAAGCGTGTGTCGAGAAACATGACTTTGGCTTCCTCAACAAGGGAAATCTGATCATTATCCCAATGGGCTCTCAATATCTTGTAGGCGCTCTCAGCACAATCAATCTTGGGTCGGTCATTGGCTCTTGTTTTGTTTCTGTAAATGAGACTCACCTCTTCAAACATATCAAACGGACCTCCTTTATTCCTCTTCGACATTATAAATCTCCCAGCTTCCTGTCCCTTCGATTTCGGTGAATTCGCTGCCGCATAGCACCTTTGCTTTTTGATAGGCTTCCTCTTCCGAATTGGCTTTGATTTTGACCTGTAGATAGGTACACATTTCAGCTTTGGCGATATAGGTTTTCATTCATATTCCTTTCGTTTTGATTTAGAAAAGTGTGAGTTGATGGGCTGGCTCTGTGGTCTTGCCCCGTGCTTGTTTGTCAAATTCAGGTGTCTTGGTTTTCGGGGCATCAAACCAGAGTTGAGATTGTTCCTTTTCAATGGGTGTGATGCCAAGCCCATCCATGTTGACATGCCAGCCTCCAAACCACTCCATGCTTAAAGAGTTCATCCATGCGACTTCACCCTTTAGCCCGTTAAGAAAGAAATTAAGGGTCGCCATTTTCGCGCAGGTGCTTGAATTGTCTGCACCATAGAAATAATTGCGGTGGTTTATCTTGGCTGCACTCAAGAGCATGCGACCTGATCCGCAGGCAGGGTCTTGAATCCTTTTGCCTTCGCCCTCAATGCCTTCAAGGTTTATTTTTGCCATCATGTCGCACACAGGCTCGGGTGTGAAATACTGCCCGTTCTGGCCTCTTGTTATCTGCAGCATGAAGAATTCGCCCAGAGTGTCGGAGTAGGGATTTTCATAGACATTCAGTTGTATGATGCCCAAGGCCTTACTGAATTCTTCAATCTCTTCTTTTTTGTAGGGCTTGATTGTTGCAAGGTAGAGGCGTTCATTCACTTCGTCCTTTTCCTGCAACCGGCTTTTGATATTGGTGGAATGGTATGAGCAAATCCCCATGGTCAAAAGGTCGTTGAATACACGGGCTAAATCATGCCTTCGTCCTAACTGGTTCATATGCTTGGTGAGTTCATTAAAGTAATCGGTCATGGTTGGGTTTCTCCCATGACCAGTTGATCCAGAAAATCAACCGCTTTGGCAGCTTGTGCCGATGCTTTGAAGATGAAGGTTTTATCGTCCTTCAAGGCTTTCAGCCAGCTCTTGATATAAAGGGCATGATTAGGCGGGTGGCTCTGGGCAATGCCATGATGCGCACAAAGGAAGGCTGCTCCAAGCTCTGCAACCAGCTCTTCAAACGCATATTTCTCGCGCTCCTTTTGGTTGTGTGCCAAGTCGCGCTCAAGTCTATGCTTTGCACCTGTCCAATGGGTCAGTTCATGGAGTAGGGTGGAATAGTAGTTTTCTGTGGCGGTTGATTGTTCGCTATCCAGAAAGAGCCGTGTTTCAGGCATCTGGATATAGTCTCCCATAGGGCTGAAATAAGCTTCGTCTCCACCGTGGCGAATGTCTGCCCCTGTACCTTTGCAAAACTCATCAACTAAGGATATGCGCTCTACATTGTCGGTTTGGGTATCTGCTGGAGTCGTGTCCGGCTCAAAATTCTCGACCTGATTGGCATTGAAAACAGTGTAGAGCCTGAGCATAGGGATTTTATGGGTCTCAGTTTCGCCCTTACTGTTCTCTTCCGTTTTGATCAGGCTCTTGTAAAAGATGATCTGTGTGCCTTTCTCGCCTTTCTTGACATTCGCGCCTTTGTCTTTCCATTGCTTGAAGCTCGCCCAATGGTTCGAGTTGAACTGCTTGGCTTGTTGGTTAAACCAAAGGTTTAGAATGTTGATCCCTTGGTAGCGGTTTTTCGTGGTTGGGTTTACCGGCAGGCCTTTGGCTGCAAGGCTCGCAAATGGTGGCTGGTAATTGTTCAAGTCAACCTGATCGAGCAGGCTTATGATCTGATCTGTGACCTGCTGGTGGATATCTGTTTTGTTCTTTACATAAGACATGAATGCGCTCCATCAAAAAAAGAGGGAAAGCCATTGAAATGACTTTCCCTTTTAGGTTTAGGCAGGTTGGGAATTTGCTTCCAAGGCTTGGCCTTCTTCAGGCACTTGCTCGGTTTTCTCTTTCTTCAAAACCACTTTGTAGGCGAATGTGGTGACTGCTGTATCCTTGTATCCTTCGACTGTGTCGATGGAACGAGAGCTGTCTTCACCTTTGATATAGACCCAATCGCCCTTCTTAAGGTTCTGGGCTATGGCAAAAGCATCTTTAAGATTGCTTGAGACGATGATGTTGAAATAGTTGGCCATGTTCTGGACCTGGCCTTGTGAATCCAGAAATTCCTTGTTTGTGGCAATTCTGAATTTGGCAAATTTTCCATCACCGATCAGCTCGGCATCCTTCACAAGATGGCCTGATTTCATGCTGATATTGGTATCAGCAAAAAGGTTTTCAGTTGGTTGTGTTTCGTTGGTTTCAGTGTTTGACATATTTTATCTCCTTTATGTCGTTGGTAAAAAAATCCCTTTGGAAAAGGGTTATGGGGTCGCCATAACCCCTGCCATGTGGCGAACAGGGGGTGAGCAAGGGACAAGGCCTGGACAAACCGAGGGGGATCACCCGCTTTGCACAAACCCAAAGGGTGCGGAAAAGCGGGGATACGGTTTGAACAGCTCGTATTAGCCTTGCCCGCGCGAGGGGGAACGCCCTAAAGCATTCAATGGATAGTCTTCTTCAAGGAAATTTGACTTTGGGTCTTCTTTGGCTGCTCTACTTTCCTGAATGGATGAGGAGGCTAGAGCTATGAGATCGGCCATGCTGGGTGCTGTGCCGTTTAATAGAATGTCCCGCAATTTGTCGGAATAGATATCGAGTGCTTTGTGCCAGTCGATATAGTGCTCACCAGAGAGATCCTCGATTTTATCAAACACCTGGGCTGCATCGGCACAGATCGTCCAGAGGGTGTTTTTATCAGGCATTTCACCGCTCATTCTCAGCTTGTTTTCGAGCCTTGAGAGTGTGATCGGGTCATGGTGTATAAAACCTGAAATCCGGGCTACCATTTCTCCATAGTACAGTGTATTGTTCATCCTTTGTTCCTTTCTTGAATGTTATGGGATTAAATTCCTATTGCTAGGTCAGGAACAAGTCATTAGTAGACTGCCAAGAGGGAGTCAAGGAGAAAAAGGAATAAATTCCTACTATGGTGTGGGGAGGGCTAGAGCTTGTACAGGAAATTCATGCGACCATGAAGGACACGCACAACATATATGGTGTCTTCTTCTACGCGGTAAACCATCACATGCTCCCCGACATTCCAGGAAAGATAGGGTTCAGGTACGTCTCTGCGCTTATGGCCAGAGTAGGGGTTCTGAATAAGATGCTCGAAAGCACCGTTCAATAACCCCTCATATTTCTTCCATTGGGCTTCACCGAATTCCGAATAGGTATAGGCCTGAATGTCGATCAAATCGTCATAGGCCTCATAGGAGAGTTCCAGATTGAATTTAGCCTTTGACTTCACGCTTCACGGACTTTCCGGATAGGGCAGCTTCCTTGCCCTTTTTTGAGATTTCAGAAATAAGGCCGGGTGAATAGGAAAAAGTGCGGCCATTGGCAATGTCTTCCTCGCCTTTTGCCAAAGCGGCCTGAATGCCCGATAAACGAAGTTTTTCTTCTTCCTTCATCTGGTTCAGGATAGCATGTTCTACAGCGGCTGTGATAGACCTGAATAGCCCGGCATCAACCTGACTTTTTAGATAGCGCTCATAAGGATCGCTCAAATCAATACGTGCCATAAGTAACTCCTTTCTTCTTTCATTATACACAAATAGTGTACTAATAGTACAGTATTACTGTAGTAAAACTACAGATATTCTGTATAGGTTCAAATATTCTGTGCTTGATGCACACAGATTATGTGCCCTTAAAGAAGTCTTCGAGTGTGATTTTATGGACATCCAGGACACGAAGAAGTGTTTTGATTGTAAAGTTGGCTGTGCCTGCCTCCAACTTCCAATATTGTTTGGGTTGCATGTTTACATGATGGATTGCGAAACCGACATAACCGCCCTCAAAGCCGCCTGCTTCTCGCAATTGCTTCAGCCGGTCTCCTATGGCTTTTAATGTGGTTTCTATCGTTTCCTCTTCCTTCATACAATGGGTCAAAAGAGGTTAAAAGCGTCTTTAAAATCAGCGTCTTATAAAACGTAGTTCAGAATTTATATTTATATTGCGTCATATAAGTCGCAATCCATTGTTAAACATAAACGCAAAGCCGTGAAAAAAGTGAAATGTGTCATGTGTTCTGGTACGGGAAGCGTCATCAGCACAAACAGCCCAGGAATGAGGACTTGCACCGACTGCGGTGGCAAGGGCTATAACTACGTTTGAGCCAAGCCTGAAAAATTAGGGGGGCTGTAAAAACAGCCCTCCCGGCTCTCAATTGCACACACGCGAATTCTTAAAATCTTAAATAGTTAGCAGGAACTGATTGTAGTGAGGGTGCAAAAGGTGATATAAATGAAGTGTATTAATAGGATAAAAACCATGAATCCAACCAAAAAGATAGCAGCAGGGATCGCCACATTAGGCCTCATATTCAGCTTGAGCGCCAAGGCGCAGAGCAATGATAACGGCAATGTGATTGCCTTTAACAATGCTGTAAAAACGGAAAAACCTGCAGCTACTCCTGTGATCAAAGCAGGTGGTGCTGGAGATGCCAGTGGATATTCAGGTAAGAATTCTGCCCTTGTGATTTACATTTCAGGTGGGCAAAAAGATGATCGTTACACAGCCGAGCAATACGCCCGTATGCTTCAGGTGATGTTCAAGGACTCAAAGCGCACCGACTATCCAACAGACATTTCTGTTTTCTTTGATGAAGAAGGTGGAGACCGTAGTACTTTTGGTAAAATATATATTAATGGCCGCACCTACGATAAGAATGGCGGAAAATATGAGGATGGGGATGGTATCTTCCACCCGACTCAGATGGTGAAGCTGATCCCTGTCGTCACAAAGCTCTATGCTGAGAAAAACGGTCTTGTGGTGGTAAACCACATTCCAGATTCAGACAAATCCAATCAGGTTGTTGCTTCAAACAATCTAGAAAATAATCTTTAAAGCTTCATCCCTTTTGTCATGGACTGGCCGCTATATGTGGCGTCTTCCGACTGCTTTAATTCACCTGTGAGATCTACATCAGAAGTCATAGTGGTCATACCACCGGCCTGATTGAAAGATTGTGTAATGCTACCGGCAGAGGCGGCAAACTGATTTCCATCATCCAGCGTATCGGCAAAAGAAGATGAAGAGAATTCATCAAAAGCCGAAAAGTCTTCGAATTCAGCTTCAAACTCCTCACCTTCCGAGAGTGCCATTGAATCTGTTGCTTTACTAAGCACACTTGAATCCCAGCCCGTAACCTCTCTAGCATCAGCTTTGGCATTTTCTACATCCAGATGCCCCGCCTTAGCATCTATCCTTACAATCTCAGCCTGACTTGCGGTTTCATATTCCCTTTTCAGGCGCTCCTGATCCTCTTTTGAGAGCATTTGGAATGTGTCACTGTTCAACTTGTCCTGCAAGGCCTGATCAACCTTGATATATTCATTTTTCAACTGATCATATGTAAGCTTGTCTTCCTCAATGTGATTTTCGAGGGCTTCAGTCTTTTGATCGTCACTCATCCCATCAATCTTTTCCTGAGAGTAGTTGTGCTCACTCATCAGTTGGAAGGTAATGGCATCCATGCTGCCGCTCTCAAGGGCTGCTTTGCCCTTGTTAATACGGTTTCCGACCTTGTCCATTTCTTCGCGTATCTCTTTTAAACGATCGAGCATGTCGCCCACATCATTTTTGAAATCCTGAATGAGCTGAAGCAATTCCCAACTCATATCTTTCTTCTTCTCTTTTGAGTCCTGCTGATTATCCAAGTTGCCATCTGCGGCATTTACTTTGCGAACACCAGCGTTTTCAGCCTGACCGTTGACGGTGAGGTCAAACTGCTGCCGGCTCAAATGTTCGGCCTGTTTATGGACTTTATTTATCTCTACATCTGACACGGAATTTCCCCTTCATTTGCCCCATGACACGATAATTGTGACAGAAAAAGATGAATTCAGCGTAAATTATGTCAACCAGTTTTAGCTAAATTTTAAGGGTATTTATCTAAAATTTTATCTATCTGGCAAAATGGAAGTGTTAGCGAAGGAGTAGGGCTATCCATTGCTCAATTCATTTTGAACATTAGATAATAAATATTGCTTTCTTGCCCATTTTCGAATGTTTTCTGTTGAGAACATAATCTTCTTCGTAATGGGGTTTTGATATTTCGTACCAGCAAACCATGCAAAATCATTGTCGGTAAACCCCAAAAGTTGGGCAATTCGTTTGTGGCTGTCGTAATCGTCTAAAGGCGGATAATTCTCAACACCGACTTCATAATATCGTGCGAATAACTCCTTTCCTTCAGCTGTCTTGCTGCTCTGAGCATAGACCTGAACCAAGTCATGAGTTTGGAAATCACTAGCACCTAATTGACCACGCTTCACCGCTTGTTCCAACTCATCTTTCATGGGCATGCCTTCATCTATCCTTAAAGGCTCTAGCGATGGAATAGTGCCTTCAAGAACAGCTATCATGTTGGGACTTTTATATCGTTCATATAGTGCTGTTTTCATGACTGACATTCGGCTGTGTAATATTTGAGCCCAGTCCTTGGCAGTCTCATCAAGTTCTGAAAGCTTGTAGAATTTGACCAGCTTGTTTACATCCTCTGCGCCAGGCTCAATTTTTGAATTCATATAATCTTCAAGTATTCTTGAGATTTTTACGGCTTCCTCCTTTACAAGGGGTGTGTGATAAATTCTGTAAGTTTTCGTGAATTTCTCCTCACCGACTTTGACAATCATCCCTGAATCTATTTTTGTCTGTAATGTTGAATCAATGTCGTGAGGTGACATAATTGCTACTGGTTTTGCGCCTGCACACAGTAATTCGGCTTCATAAGGCGTATGCGGATTACCCAATCCGTGTTTTGATATGGCCTTAAAAATGGGTTTCAGGTATTTCCTTGCAAGCCGGTTCATTGTGATATTTTACCGTAATGATGATGTCGGGGTCTAGCTTAAAACTATATCCATATTTGCTAATTTTGGACATAGTTGATATATTGAAGTATAGACAAAGGAGTCGTTATGAATGTTAGCCTTACAGAGAAACAACAGGAATATATAGCCGCTCAGATCGGATCAGGAGATTATCAAAATGCCAGCGAATTGGTGCGTGATGCCCTTCGCTTGCATCAACTCTACCGCGATAAGGTCATCAGGGATTTGCGACTGGAGATTGAAAAGGGCTGGAACAGTCCTGACAGCAAAAGGGGCGTTCAGGATATTATTGCGGCAAAGAAATCGGAAGGGCAGTACTGATGGGGCAATTAAGGCACTATGTGCTTTCTCAACCGGCTGACCATGACCTTGAAGATATATTCGACTACACGGCACAAGAATTTGGAATGGATCAGGCTGTATCTTACCTGAACGGTCTTGATGAGCTTTTTCACATGCTTTTGGATAATCCGGAGTTAGGCCGGTTGCGGCCTGAACTTAAAGCGGATTTAAGAAGCATAGCCAAAGAAGCGCATGTCGTTTTCTACTCTGTCAACAATGATCATATACGTATTATCCGTGTTCTGCATGGCAGTCGAGATATGATCAACTTTCTGGGAGAGCATGAGTGAGGATCAAAAGAGGCTATGTCCTGATTACTTCTGATATTCGAGAGCAGATAAATGCTGAAAATGAGCGCACTGGAACAGGCCCACAAAGGGCTTTGAAGGGAAACAAAGAAGCTCGTCAAATTGGTTTAACATCGGGAATTATCTATCGGCTAACGGGTCAAAATGGCAAGTCAATTACAGCAAAGACTGAGCATGTAGAACTGGCTTTGAAACTGTGGAATGACCTTCCCGACAAAGACATCGAGCCTTCAAAACCAAAGCCCCATAACCCTGGGCCTATTATGATTTACAAGAATCCTCATTACGGCTATGAGCCGATTACACCCGAATTTTTAGAAAAGCTAGAGAGTGAAGAATTACGCACTGGAGTCAAAGCAGAAGACTTGGTCAAAGAAGCAGGAATTGATGTTAAACCGCATGTAATCAGGGCTTGGAAGAGCGGAAAAACCAAGAGTGGTGATCCTGACGTCATCGACTCGGTTTTGCAGGCTTTTAAGGGCCTTTTTAACATGAAAATCAGCATCTAGGATTGATAAAGACTACTCAACTCAAATAATTCACATCTCCCACTTTCTTTCCTTAGGCAGTCAATTGCTAAGCCCACGAAATAAGCTATGAGGAAACGGAATAAACATGCATAGCCTTTTTTGGCCCCTGATTTTATAAAGGAGTCTTGCTGTTAACTGACGGAGACTGCTTAATAATATGATTAAGCAAGGTTCGAACATTTTTTTGCAGGACAACCAAACATTTTCCGATAAAGGGATTGATTATCTATTGTCTATAGATCCCTTAAATACTTAATCGGATTGTTACCTGCTTGTCTGACCAACAAGGCTCCTACAATAACCAAAAACAAGACTGACACAATAATTACAGGAGCCACATAGACCCAAACATCAATTTCCGGTCGATAAGGGAAGTTCCGCAACCAAAACTCTATGGCCACAAAGCCTAACGAAGAAACCAACATGGCTCCAAAGAGCAAATATTTCCAGACAACTCCAGCGGTACTTCTTAAAACAAGAAGTGGGCTGGCTCCAAGGACCTTGCGTATACTGAATTCCCGTGCCTTGCTTTTTCTTAAAAGTGTTGCATGACCAATCAGTCCGATAACAGCAATAAACACGGCAACGCAGACCAAAATATTAATAGAATGTAAAACGCCCTTTTCATAGCTATAGAGCTTTAAATTGTCATCTTCCAGAAGACTGTATTCCATCGGATATTTTTCATACCTCTTTGACCAAACCTCGGCCAGGTTGTCGATTTTCTCCCTATTAAATCCGGTAGCGGAGCGTACCGACACATAACGGAGCGTAGGTAGAAAATTGTAGATGATGACCGGTTCAACCAAATTGTGCAAAGAATTAACCTGAAAATCTTCTACCACCCCCACAACTTCACCTGTTATTTTGCCACTCACCTGTTTGCCTATTGGTTCATCAAGCTCCAGAAAGTCGACTGCTGATTGGTTCAAAAGTATTCCCACATGTCCATCGCTTGATGAAAGGGAGTTTAAGCGTCCCCTGATCAGCTTAATATCATAGAGCTTACAAAAAGATTCATCTGCTATTACAGTTGTGAGGGCCACATCAGCCTTATTCGCACCAGAAATGGTGTAGGTATAGGTCAATGCATTACTGCTTCCCGGTGTGGAGGATGAGAATGAGGCACCGTCTATTCCTGAAACGGACTCAATCTCACTCAATATTGTCTTGTAGTCTGCATTATGAGTACGGTCTTTAATTGGTATCACCAAAATGGAAGCCCCGTTAAAGCCAAGAGAGGTCTCCTGTAGAAAGTTTAGCTGTTGGGTAACCGCCAGCATGGCCATAATGAGCAGAGAGGATATGCCCAATTGTGTGAAAATTAGCCAATGGGCACTTTTCGCCTTTGGTTTCAGTCCTTTATCAACCGCAAGGTTATTGTTTCGCAATAGCCTGAACGCTGGTGGAATACCCGAAAGCACCCCGGTACCCAGTGCTATTAAAATGGCAAGCAGCCAGAACCACGGCTCATAGAATTGAGTTAGGTTTTTACCCGTTAACTGGCCTATTTCTTCGATGGAAAGGCTAACTGTGGTCATCCCAATAACCAAAGCCAACATGCTCACCAAAACAGATTCGGCAACAAGGCTGATCAATAGTGCTGTCTTTTTAGACCCTAGAATCTGTCTAATTGCTATCTCCTTGATACGCGACATATATATGGCGTATGACAGGTTGATATAATTGAAAGAGGCGACAACCAAAATCAAAAGAGCGGCTGAAATAAAAACCAAATAATAGGTACTGTTGCTATTTGGTCTCAACTCACTTTGGCGGTTAGAGCCTAAATGGATGGATTCAATAGGTTGAAGTTTAAGTGTTATTTTCTCTGAGACCCATTCAGGTGCTTGTGAGCTTAAAAAGCCCGTCATTTTTGCTTCAACATCCATTTTTATGGAGCCATCAGCAATCTTGAGGTAGGTGTAATGATCGAATTGCCCCCAATGGTTTAGTCGTGAATCTGCAAAAATATCATCCAATAAATTGAACGAAACAAGCACATTGAATTGGATGTGAGATTGAGAAGGAGGGTTTTTCGCTATGCCAGTCACTTTAAGATCAAACCGATCATCGAAACGCACGATCTTTCCGATAGGATTTTCGTCACCAAAATACCTGCGGGAGATCTCTTGTGTTAAAACAATTCCGTTCTTTTCTGCCAATACATCATCAACATTACCCGCTATCAATTGAAATCCAAAGAGGTTAAAAAATTCTGGTTCAACCATCAGTAAATCTGGTTCATAGAAAGGAACCTTACCGATTGTAATCAGATCAGTACCGGGGTTCTTCCTTATTCTCACCCTTTCAGTAATTTCAGGAATTGCGCCATCTGCAACTCGGCCAACGGGAAAACTGGACCTCGCCCAGTTTCTTTGAACCCCATCGCCATCCCAGTCTACAACCAATCGGTATATTCTGTCGTGTGATGGATGGAACTTATCATAGGAAACTTCATCTATACTATATAGGGAGGCCACTAAAAAACTGGCAAGCCCCACGCTTAACCCTAAAATATGGATTGCGCTATACCCGAGTCTCTTACCAAAAATTTGCCTAATGGATGTGCGGATAAAATATCTTGCATTTGAAAGCATGATTTATTCTTAGAAGATATAAAAAATACTCCTTAAAACTTGAGATGATAATTTTTAGGCAGGTCAATTTAAGCAACTCTTTATTAACTGAAGCATCTACGTGTGACTTTTCAATTTCCCATTGATGTAATGAGTAATTTCACTCCCAGACGGAAAAACAGCTTAATCTGAAATGCAATATGATTCCAAAAGAAGATAGATCTAGAAAAAGTTTAGGTTAGAAATCAATGTCGAATCTAGACTTTGCAATGCCATTGCATTGTTTAGCCGCGTATATTTGCGTGAAATGAAAATAGGGTGCTTCATATTAAGTTTTTACTTTATGGCTCTCGCAGGGCTAGCATGTGCGGACACGCAACCCTTAGACACTAAAGAAGACACAGTTTCAATTTTTGAGGGCAATGATGGTGACCATAATAACCAGCAGAGTAGTTGGGATGGATGTTCTCCGATATGTGTATGTCACTGCTGCCACGCTCATTTTCTATCAATATCAGCATACAACTTCACGCTGCCTGTTAAATTACCTGTGACTTTCTCATCTTATTTTCAAGATTTCAGAAGTGTTGAAATCTCTGAATTCCTCAAGCCTCCAAGGTCATAATTTTCAGTGTTTAGGAGGAGAAGTATGTCTCATCGAAAAAGTCTTTAAACAAGATTTCAAGTCAGCAGTCATTCTGATAGCCTGTTAGCACTCCTTCAGATGTCTTTTCTCAAAGGCATCCTTTCATTCAATGTTCAATACTATTTGTACAGCTTGAAAAAACTGAATAGGAAAAAAAGAAAAAAGAGAAGGAATAAAATCACTGCCAAATGGGCAATCAAATGGTTTTTCATTGTGCTGTTCTGCCTCATCCTGCTCGCAGCGATGGTGGCTCGTGTCCATCACTTCTTTTCTGTCCATGTCAAATAATTAATAACTCGTATGATCAATAAAATCATTTCTTTTTCAATAAAGAATAAATTCATTGTGGGCTTGCTTACGCTGGCCCTCATCGGGGTAGGTATCTACTCCATGTCCACGGTCAACCTGGGCTCTGTTCCCGATATCACCAACAATCAAGTGCAAGTAATCACTGTCTCTCCTAACCTGGCCACCGAGGATATAGAGCAGTTTGTTACCTATCCTGTAGAGCTTGCAATGGGCAACCTACCGGGGGTAGATGAAATCCGGTCTATTTCCAGGTTTGGCCTATCGGTAGTGACCATTGTGTTTGAAGACGATATGGGTACCTATCTGCCTCGGCAACTGGTGCAGGAAAAACTGAACGAATTAAAAGAAACCATTCCAGAGAAATTCGGAAGCCCATCAATGGGTCCTATTTCTACTGGTTTAGGCCAAATCTACGAATACACCATTCAACCGCAAGAGGGTTTTGACTCACTGTATTCTCCTATGGAGTTACGGACCATTCAGGATTGGATTGTCAAGCGCCAATTGACATTGCTGGATGGAGTAGTTGAAGTCAATTCATTCGGGGGCTATATCAAGCAATATGAAGTGGCCATCAACCCGGAAAAACTCAATGCACAGAATGTGAGCATCTCTCAAGTGTATGAGGCACTGGCCAGAAACAATGTAAATACAGGTGGGGCTTACATTGAGAAGAACAGAATGTCCAATTTTATACGTGGAGAAGGCTTGGTGCGATCTCTGGATGATATCAGAAAAATCGTTATTAAAAATGAAAACGGTATTCCTGTAACCATAGGGGGCGTGGCTGAAAAAGTTCATTTTGGGAGTCAGGTACGTTACGGAGCTTTCACACAGGATGGAAAAGAAGCTGTCGGGGGCATTATTATGATGCTGAAAGGCTCTAATCCCAATGCGGTGATCCAAAATGTAAAAGAGCGAATGGTTGAGGTAGAAAAGTCACTTCCCGAAGGGCTAGCGATTAACTCAATCATAGACCGAAGTGACCTTATTTCCAGAACTACAGATACCGTAAAAACCAACCTATTGGAAGGCGCATTAATTGTGATTTTTGCTCTGGTAATACTTTTGGGTAGCGTCCGTGGTGGCATTATCACCGCCACCACTATTCCGCTTTCCTTGCTTTTTGCTTTTATCCTGATGAAACAGTTTAATGTCTGGGCCAACCTCATGAGCCTGGGGGCTATTGACTTTGGGATTATCATAGATGGGGCGGTGATCATTATTGAAGGTACGGTATACGAAATCCAGAAGCGCATCCGCTCCGGTAAAATCAAATTCAATCAGGGTGTGATGGATGAAGTGGCTTATGATGCAGGAAGTACCATGATGAGTTCGGCTTTCTTCGGCCAGATTATCATTCTTATTGTATTTGCCCCTATTTTATTCCTCACCGGTGTGGAGGGTAAAATGTTCCAGCCCATGGCCTACACCTTTGGGTTTGCCATGATTGGTGCCATTATCCTGTGCCTGACTTATGTGCCTATGATGTCGGCTTTATTCATGAAGCCCATTCAAAATAAAAAGAACTGGTTTGGCCGGTTTGAACGCTGGCTGGAAAGGGTAAGTGATAAAATCATTGGTGGTATTCAAAAAGCCTACCTGCCCCTGCTAAAAAGTGCCCTGCGTTTTAAAGCAATAGTGATTATCGTAGCTATAGTTCTGCTGGGAGTAGCCGGATTCATTTTTTCACGGATGGGAGGTGAGTTTGTTCCTCAGCTTGATGAGGGAGATATCGCCATGCAGGCACTCATCAGGCCCGGAAGTTCCCTTAGCGAATCAAAAGAAGTATCCATCAAGATTGAGAACCTGTTGCTGGAGAGTTTTCCCGAAATAAAAACAGTAACTGCCAGAATCGGAGTGGCGGATATTCCTACTGATCCCATGCCCATGGATATCGCGGATATGTACCTCATATTAGAAAAAGATAAAGACAAATGGGTTTCAGCAGAAAGCAAAGATGAACTGATTGAGGCCATCAAGAATAAGCTGGATGAGCAACTGACTGGTGTAAACCTGGTATTCACCCAGCCCGTAGAGCTGCGTTTTAACGAGTTGTTGGAAGGAGTACGGGAAGACATAGCTGTAAAACTCTATGGCGAAGACCTGGAAGTGCTTTCTGCAAAAGTGCAGGAAATGGCTGATATCATTTCTACCGTGCCCGGGGCTGGTGATGTGAACCCTGAACGGACATCAGGACTCCCCCAAATGACCGTTCGTTATAACCGAGATAAAATTGCACAATACGGCCTGGATATTCAAAAGCTCAATGAGTATGTAAGTTCTGCTTTTGCCGGTGGTGTTGCCGGAGTAATCTTTGAGGGAGAAAAAAGGTTTGATCTGGTCATCCGCTTTGATGAAAAACACCGGAAGAGCATTGACGACTTGCGTACACTTTATATTGATTTGCCGGATGGTACACAAGTTCCTATTAAAGAAGTTGCAGATATCAGCTATGTGCCGGGCCCCATGCAGATCTCCCGTGATAACACGTATAGACGAACCTATGTTGGAGTCAATACCAGAGGCCGTGATGTGGAATCAGTGGTCAATGATATACAGGACAAACTGGATGCACAACTAGACTTGCCTCCTGGCTATTACATCACTTATGGCGGTGAATTTGAAAACCTGGAGCGGGCGAAAAGCCGGTTGCAGATCGTAGTGCCTATTGCGCTCTTCCTGATTTTTGTGCTGCTGTACTTCGCCTTACAATCCTTTTCACAATCTATCATGATTTACATCGCCATTCCACTGGCAGCCATCGGTGGTGTATTTGCCTTATGGATTAGAGATATGCCATTTAGCATTTCAGCGGGTGTGGGCTTTATCGTTCTTTTCGGAGTAGCGGTGTTGAATGGTTTGGTCTTGATTAACCGATTCAATTCCCTGAAAGAAGAAGGGGTCACTAGCATCAGAGACCGCATTCTTACCGGTACCAAAGAAAGGATCAGGCCGATCATGCTTACAGCTACTACAGATATATTCGGCTTCTTACCGATGGCATTTTCAGGTTCTGCCGGAGCTGAGGTACAAAGGCCGTTAGCCACAGTGGTAATTGGCGGAATGCTTACAGCTACACTGCTCACATTGGTGGTGCTTCCGGTGCTTTACACTTTTGTGGAAAGCAGAAGTGACAAAAGAAAAAGCCTGAAAGGGCCAAATGCCAACGTGATTATTGTACTGCTGGTTTGTGGAGGTCTATTCGGGCTGCCTGCCTTGGCCAATGCCCAAAACCAACAACAACCACAAGACAGTTTGCCAACGATCACGCTGGATCAGGCCAGAAAACGAGCGGTAGAAAGCTATCCGAAAATCCAATCGGCAAGACTAGAGATAGAAAACCAGGAAGTGCTTAAGAAAACAGCCTGGGACTTTGGGAATACGCAGGTATTTACCGGAAAGGAAGAAGTGGGCAATGGCTCTGATGGAGTTTACACACAATTTGGAATTCAACAACAACAGATAGATGTGTTTGGAATAGCCCCAAAGCTGAAATTGCAAAAAGAACGGGTAGCACTTGCCGAGAAGGCACTTGACCTATCCGTCATTGAACTGGAGCGGGAAGTAAGCCAAGCCTGGGCTAGGGTTTATGCTACCAAAAACAACTACCAGGTTTATGAACAGTTGGATTCGGTATTTTCAGATATTGAAAGAGCGGCCAGGATTCGCTTGGAAACGGAAGCCACATCTAAACTGGAATATCTGGCTACTTCCAACCAGGCCAATCAGGTACAGATACAAAAAGAGCAGGCATATCGGGATTATCTGAGTGCCTTACAGCGCCTGAACCTTTGGTTTGCCAATGACACGCTGTATACCGTACCGGATGTCCCAACCAGTCAATTGGACGAACCGCTCAATTATGTAGCTGATTCATTGATGAACCATCCTTTGCTGAATGTATCAAAGCAACAGGTAGATGTAGCGGATGCCACCATAAAAGAGAGGCGTTCGCAGTTCTTGCCTCAATTACAGGGGCAGTATGGGCGACAGCAGATTGCCGGGCAATCTGGATTTTATCAGTACCAGGTAGGTGTCAGAATCCCTTTGTTTTTCGGACCTGAGCTGGGCAGGACACAGTCGGCCAAAATCCAACGGGATATTGCCGGTCAAAACCTGCGCCAAAACCAGTTGGAACTGAATGCCGCCTATCAGAACATGAGAGAACAATACCTGAAGTGGCTGAATTCATGGAACTACTACCGGGATGAAGCACTCCCGCTGGCTCAGGAGCAACGGGACGGAGCTATTTTGGCTTACCGGGAAGGGGCTATTGATTATGTGACCTTCCTGCAAAATATCCGGGATGCCATTCGCATAGAAGTTGATTCCTGGAATGCCTTTGGTAGTTACCTAGATAGCCGCTACCAATTGGAATACTACTTAAGAACATCAAACTAAAAGTAAACTGATCATCAGATATAAAAATAGAAGCACAATGAAAAAGCAAATCATATATATAGTGGCACTGGCACTTATGGTATCGGTATTTACGGGCTGCGGCAGCAAGTCGGCTGACACTGAGGATAAACAAGAAAGCCATACCGAAGAGGAAGGAGGTCATGGTGAAGAAGAAATGGGAGTGGTTCATTTGTCGGCTCTCAAGTTTAACAGCCTCAGGATGAAAGTGGACAGCTTGCCTACCCGGGCGCTGACCGGCACAGTAGAAGCCAACGGGCAACTGGAAGTCCCCCCTCAGTATGAGGCCACGGTAACGGCCATACTTGGTGCAAACGTGACTTCAATTAAAGTAATCGAAGGAGATAAGGTTAAAAGAGGGCAGGTATTGGCCTACATTTCTCATCCTAATATTACCCAGTTGCAAACCAATTATGTTAAAGCTTATAGTCGACTGCAATACCTTGAGAAGGAAATGCAGCGGCAAAAAAGGCTATATGAAGAAGAAGTAGGTTCGGGAAAAGCCTATCAGGAAACCCTGGCCGATTATCAGTCTATACAGGGTGAGGTAAAAGGACTAGAGGCTCAGTTAAAACAATTGAGTATCAATGTTAAAACAGTGAGAGAAGGTGACATTTACCAAAATGTGCCGGTAGTCAGCCCCATTGATGGCAACATTGAAAAAGTGCTGATACAGATAGGGCAGTTTGTAGAACCCCAAACCAAAATGTTCATGATTGTTAATACAGATCATGTGCATGCCGACCTTATGGTATTTGAGAAAGATGTATATAAAGTGAAAGAAGGACAGAAAATTTCCTTTACCATAGAATCTGTGCCGGACTCTCAGCTTTCGGCAGAAATTTATTCGGTAGGTAAAAAATTTGAGCAAAATCCCAAGGCGGTGCATGTGCATGCCGAAATAAAAAGCAAAGAAGATTTTCTAATACCGGGTATGTACATCAATGGAAAAATCCATACTGAAAGTAAAACAGTTAAGGCGCTACCGGAAGAAGCCATTATTGAAGAGGAAGGTAAGCCCTACATCTTTCTGGCTGAAGCACGAAAAGAAGAAGAAACAGAATGGGAATTTAGGGCGATAGAAATAAGAACTGGTGTTAGCAACGATGGTTGGGTAGAGATCAACCTGTTGGAACCTTTGCCGCAGGGAGCGAGGGTAGCCTGGAACAATGCTTATTATCTAATTGCAGAAATGAAAAAAGGCTCAACTGAGCATGGCCATTAATATAGAAAAATCATGATCAGAGCATTAGAAGAAAATTTAAAATCACACAGTATCAAGCCAACAGCCATGCGCCTGCTGGTTTTGGAATACTTGCTTGAAAGAGAAGCTGCCGTGAGCCTTACAGATATCTATGAGGCATTTGAGAAATCTGACCGGACAACCCTCTATAGAACATTGAAGGTGTTTGAAGAAAATGGGATGGTACATAGTATTGATGATGGTACCGGTGTGCCCAAGTATGCTTTGTGCGAAGATGGTTGTAAATGTGAAATAGAAAGGGATTTGCATTTGCATTTTCACTGTAGAATATGCGGACAAACCAAATGCCTGACCAGCTACAAAATACCCAATATAGAATTGCCTGAACGATATCAACCGGAGGAAGCCAACCTGGTAGTGAAAGGAGTTTGTGATGTCTGTTCAACCATTCCAAAAAACAACTAACATGAAAAAACTACAGATAAAAATACCACTCATCCTGCCCGAAGTGCCTGATGAAAAAGACCAATGCGTAGATAAACTGATCCGCCAGCTTCAGGACAAAGATGGGCTTGAAAAAGTACATGTGGCTGATGAAACCGACAATGGTGTGCCACAACTCTGCTTCCATTATGATCCTCAGGTAATATCCATTGACCGGATCCAAAAACTGGCGGAGCAAACCGGGGCTGAGATCACCGGGAAGTTTGGTCATAAACTCATAGAAGTAGAGGGAATAAGGCATACACGCCATGCCCGTAACATAGAGCGAAACCTTAGAAACAAAGCGGGCATTCTGGAAGCTTCCGTCTCGGGTTCCGGCATGGTGCGTTTGGAATTTGATACCACCGTAATAGTTGAAGCGGAGATACTTAAATCGTTAAGGAAAGAAGGTCTTGACATACCCGATACGCAGGTAAGTGCTGAGCGATTTCTTCAGCAAGCCAAGAAACCTGAACAAAAGGAAACCCAAGAAAAAGAGGATGAGCATTCACATGAGGAAGGTGAAGATCACGACCACTCACACGGTGGTATTTTTGGCAAAAATACCGAGCTGATCTTTTCCATCATCTGCGGGGCATTGCTCGGCATTGGTTTTGGGCTGTCCTTTGTTGAAGCTATACCTTCATGGGTAAGCTTGGCGCTCTACATCGCAGCGTATTTCTTTGGAGGCTTTTTTACGGCTAAAGAAGCCATTCAAACAGTTGCCAAAGGCGGTTTTGAGATAGATTTCCTAATGCTGGTAGCAGCCATCGGTGCGGCTATTCTGGGTGAATGGGCAGAAGGTGCCCTGTTACTGTTCCTCTTTAGCATGGGTCATGCTCTGGAGCATCATGCCATGAACAAGGCCCGTAAATCTATTGCTGCTTTGGCAGAACTGGCCCCTAAAACCGCCTTGCTCAAGAGAAATGGAAAAACAGAAGAAGTAGGTATAGAAGAACTGAGCATTGGAGACATCATCGTAGTGAAGCCTAATAGCAAAATTTCAGCCGATGGTGTGGTAGTAGATGGTCGGAGTAGCGTAAATCAAGCACCTATTACCGGGGAAAGTGTGCCCGTAGATAAAGAACCTGTGGATGATCCCAATAAAGACTGGTCACAGGAAAAAGACATCAAAGACGAGAACCGTGCCTTTTCCGGTACGATCAATGGCAATAATACACTGGAAATTAAAGTGATGAAAGTAGCGAAGGACTCTACGCTCTCCCGCCTTGTGAAACTGGTGAATGAAGCCCAGACCCAGAAATCGCCTACCCAACAGCTTACCGATAAGTTTGAGAAATATTTTGTGCCTGCTGTATTGGTTCTGGTGGTGTTGCTCAATTTCGCATTTCTAGTCCTTGACGAAACTTTTAGTGAAAGTTTCTACCGCGCCATGGCCGTGCTGGTAGCAGCCAGCCCATGTGCATTAGCCATTGCAACTCCAAGTGCTGTGCTCAGTGGAGTAGCCCGGGCAGCCAAAAGTGGGGTGCTTATCAAAGGTGGCCGTCCATTGGAAGATTTAGGCGTACTTACTGCCCTGGCTTTTGATAAGACCGGCACACTAACAGAAGGGAAGCCTAAGTTAACCGAAGTGGTAGTCCTGGGTGATGTGAAAGAAGAAGAATTACTGAAAATAGCAGTGGCAGTAGAGGGTCTTAGTGATCACCCACTGGCAAAGGCCGTAGTGCGTGACGGAAAAGAGCGACTGAAGGGTGCTGACATACCTGAGGCGAAAGACCTGGAGGCAGTGCTTGGGAAAGGGATCAAAGCCACATTGGGAAGTGACAAAGTCTACATTGGCAACCTGGATCTGTTTGAGTCACTGGACGACAAAAAGCCATCCAATGAAATAGAAGAAAAAGTAAAGTCACTTGAGTCAGATGGCAATACTACCATGCTGATCCGTCAAAATGACGATTACATAGGCATCATCGCCTTGATGGATACGCCAAGAGAAGAAGCGAAAAATACCTTAGCGCAACTGAAAAAGATTGGTATCAAACGCATGATCATGCTCACCGGTGATAACCAGAAAGTGGCCGATGCAGTGGCCAAAGAAATTGGCCTTACAGATGCCTGGGGCAGTTTGCTGCCGGAAGAAAAAGTAGAGGCCATTAAGGAGCTTAGAGAAAAGGAAGACAAAGTGGCGATGGTGGGTGATGGCGTAAATGATGCCCCGGCAATGGCCAACAGTACCGTAGGAATTGCTATGGGAGCGGCAGGAAGCGATGTAGCCCTGGAAACAGCCGACATTGCCCTGATGGCCGATAAGCTGGAAACCTTACCTTTTGCAATCGGTTTAAGTAGAAAGGCCAAAGGCATTATCAAGCAAAATCTCTGGGTGAGTTTGGGAATAGTGGCTTTGCTCATTCCTTCAACCATTTTTGGTTTGGCCAATATCGGTATTGCAGTGCTTATTCATGAAGGTTCAACCTTGGTTGTAGTCTTTAATGCGCTGAGATTGTTAGCTTATAAAGAATAAGAAAATTGAATAAAAGTACTTTCATAATAACCAAAATGGACTGCCCCTCTGAGGAGCAAATGATCCGCATGAAGCTGGAACCTCTCAGCCAGGTAAAACACCTGGAGTTTGACATTCCCGCACGTAAGCTGGAAGTCTTCCATCAGGATGAAGTACTGCCTATACAAAATGCCATCAGTGAATTAAACCTCAGTGATCAACTCCAAGGTACTTCTGAGGCAGAAATGCCCATTGCCGAAGACGAGACCAAACACAAGAAAATACTCTGGTGGGTGCTGGGCATCAATTTTGGATTTTTTGTAGCCGAAATGACCACCGGCTGGATATCCAGCTCCATGGGCCTGATAGCCGACTCGTTGGATATGCTGGCTGATTCTATTGTTTATGCTCTGAGTCTATTTGCGGTGGGGGCAGCTATTTCCCGTAAGAAAAAAGTAGCAAAGATCAGTGGTTATTTTCAGATGGGGCTGGCACTGCTTGGCTTTTCGGAAGTATTACGCAGATTTTTCACCCAAAGCGAAACGCCTCTATTCCAGTGGATGATCATTGTATCGCTGCTCGCTTTAGCAGGTAACCTTGTCTCGCTATGGCTGATCAACAAGGCAAAAAGTAAAGAGGCCCACATGCAGGCCAGTGCAATTTTCACTTCTAATGACATCATCGTCAACGGAGGGGTGATACTGGCCGGGGTACTAGTTTACTGGCTGGAAAGCAAATGGCCTGACTTGTTCGTAGGCGGGGTCGTTTTTGGTTTCGTGATGCGCGGAGCTATCAGAATATTAAAGTTAGCAAAGTGATGCTTATACTCTAAATAAGTGAATGGATGGTTATGGGTGGGAGGCTGCTCACTTTGAGATGGAAATTTAAAAATGGACTTATCCCATGCTGACGACTATGAAAAGATAGCCGCCTCGGCATCATTGCCCTGATGGCCGACAAACTTGAAACTTTGCTCTTTGCTATTGGGCTGGGCAAAAATCAAAAAGTAGAATCAGGCAAAATCTATGGACGAGTTTTGGTATTGTGGCCTTATCAATTCCTGCTACAGTTTTCAGGTTTGCCAACATCGGCACCGCGGTCTTAATCCATGAAGGCTCTACACTGGTGCTAGTCTTTAATGCTTTGAGCTTGCTGTAATAGACATAATCATAGAGTAAAACATGAGCATGGCAGAAGATATACCTCATGGCGATGGAATTCTACCAATGAGAAAAATTCTTCAGAAACTATATCTAAACTGTCGAAATTGTAAGATTGTAGGCATCCTTCTTTTAAAAGCCAGTTTTGCTCAATATATTTAACTGGATGATTAACCTGAATAGCAAATCGAAGACTGGAATATCCGCATTTCTGACCTTAACGGTGTCAGCAGTTTTTCTTTTGAATATTCTATGTGGTTTTGAGGTTGGCCTAACCCATCAGCACGAAGGTTCTCATCCTGCAAATAATCAAGAGGCACATAGCCATGAACATTCCGATCACTCAGATGGCCACAACCATGGTTCTGAGGATGATGACGACTGCTGTGAAGATGTAACCAAACAGTTCTTTGCTCAACTGTTCAAAGAGCAGGGCAAAACCTACACCTTTCTTCATATAGCAAAGGTGTTTTATACTGGGTTCCCTCCTTCAACTAAGGTAGTGGCCCCGGTAGAGCAAGGTAGGAACTTAGAACATTACTTTAATTTACCTCCACCATTTCAGGATCGAAGCAAACAAGTCCTGTTTCAAACTTTCATAATATAGAATCCCCTCCAAGAGTTTTTGGGTGAATAATATTATATCCACCATTTAAAAACCATTTTTTCCTGCATTTGCTCAATGCAATTAAATCTGCAGGACACAATCATCTATTCATCATTTGCTACAAGGATTTTGCATAGCGGCAATTCCTTGAAGCAGTTAGTCTGGGCGAGTGCTTTAACAAAGCGGTTATTCGACCTGGCCTATGAACCGTTAATTACAAAAACATGAAAACGAAAATATTGATACTAATAGCCTTATTTACATTAGGGGCCAGCATGCTCAATGCTCAAATTAGCAATGAAGTCAAAGCTGTAGAACAAGTATTGAAAGACTACAAAAAGGGGCTGGAAAGCCTAAAAATTACTGGCCTTTCTGACCTTTTTACCACCGACTCACAAATATTTGAATCGGGAGGTGTGGAAGGTACATTTGTCCACTACCTGGAGCATCATTTGGGGCCGGAACTTGGTCAATTCAAATCTTTCAAGTTCTCGGATTATAAAGTAGAGACAAAGCTGGATCTACCTTATGCTTTTACTACCGAAACCTACATCTACACCATAGTATTACCCGAAGGCGATAGAACAATAAAGAAATCAGGTGTGGCCACTTCTATTCTAAAGAAGGAAAATGGGGAATGGAAAATAATGATGACCCATACCTCTTCAAGAAATGCCAAATAATTAACCCAGATCGACATGGATTTTATACCAGATTGGGCTCCGAACTTGCATCCAATGATCATCCACTTTCCAATAGCATTATGGATGTTGGCGGTCCTGTTCGATTTTTCTTTGGTTTTCAGAACTAAAGAATGGCTTAGAAGGGCTGCTATATGGATGTATGTTATAGGAGCCATTTCAGCTTTGGCAGCTTTTCTAAGTGGTAGCCAGGCCATTGACTTGGTTTCTGTACCCATGCAAGGGGAGGTAACAGCCAGCAAGCATTCTGACTGGGCACATTATACGCTGTATTACCTGGGTGGCTATGCCCTGCTGCGATTATTTATCTTTTGGCAGCGACTCGATAAGAAAAAATGGGTGCTGATCCTTCTGTTCATACTTGGTGCAACGGGCATGGTGCTGGTTGCCAAAACAGCCGATCTGGGAGGAAAGCTGGTCTATAAGTATGGAGTGGGTACAGCAAAATAATTTTAACGAAAATCTAATTACATCAACGATGAAAAAAGGAACAACAATAGTTTATACAGTACTGTTTTTAGCGGGCATTTTGAGTTTGAGCTCCTGTAACGGTAAAAAGAAGACCGATAGCTCATCTATGCCTGAACATGAGGAAGCTTCGGCTCACCATCAACCCGAGAATGAGACTGCCGAGCATGCACATGGTGAAGAAATGGGTGGACATGCACATGGCGAGGAAGCACCGGACAATGGAGGTTCCAGTATTTGGACTCCTAGCGGTGATGCTGTTGCCTTGCTGGCCTCAGACTTTCACTACATAACAGGAGCAACGCAGAACATTGCACCTAAAATGGTGCAAACCGAAGGTGTTAGTACACTGGAACTTACGGCAGATGGAACTCCAACAGCCTTTGTATTCCACAAAACCTACGGCAACATTGGTATGATTGCCGCTGTTGATCCCAGCAATTTTAATGGAACATTGAAACTGATACACCATGCCAAAAGCACTGAGAATTATGAGTTTGTATCAATAAATGGTAACCACCTGAAGTTGGGGAGAATTGTAAATGGAAAGGAAACCATTTTTGATGAGGGTGATTTTGAAAGCACATCCGGCTGGATAAACCTTCGTGCATCTGCCGCTGGGACACACTTTAAAGGTTACCTCAACGATAAGATGGTTACGCATGGTCATGGCGACAAAATGCCAAACGGATTTGTTGGGATCATGCTAGAGGGTACCGGAAAACTAATGTTGCGTTCAATTGAAATTGCGCAGTTAGAAGACGAATAACCCTTGAGTAAAGGTGAGGTTGCAAAGTGCAGCCTTGCCTCTCATAATCAATATCCATAGTTGAACAGTTACCAATTAAAGACATTGAAGAATGAAAACATTACAAATATACGCCAGCCATTTGAAAGCCATTCGCTATATCTGCTTCCTATATATCCTATCGCTTGGCTACGTTTCCATCGCCCACGCCCAAACAGATACTGTCACATATCATTTGACCATTCGGAAAGAAATGGTGGACAAAGCCGGTAAGCAGGTTATGGGGATGACTTTGAATGGTGGAATCCCTGGTCCAACGCTTACTTTTAAAGAAGGGGGCTACGCTGTGATCTATGTGAAGAATGAAATGGATGTGGAGACTTCAATACACTGGCACGGGCTCTTACTTCCTAATTTTTATGATGGTGTTCCTTATCTTACCACACCTCCCATAGAGCCCGGGCATACCCAAAAGTATGAGTTTCCCCTGAGGCAGTCTGGTACATATTGGTACCACTCCCATACCATGCTCCAGGAACAGAGCGGGGTATATGGTTCTATCGTTATTCAGCCTAAGGAAAAAAGCCTTCAATATGAAAAAGAACTTGTGGTCGTTCTGTCTGACTGGACAAATGAAAAACCTCATAACATTCTACGCTTTTTAAGGGGCGGGACCGAGTGGTACAACATAAAAAAAGGCACGGCAACCCCGCTCAATCAAGTAATAGCAAGAGGGGGGCTGAAAGCCCAATTGAATTTTTGGAAACAACGGATGGAAGGAGCTGACATTGCAGACATTTACTACCCTGCTTTTTTAACCAACGGAGCCACAACCCAAGAATACCCGGATTTTAAGCCGGGAGAAAAAGTCAGGCTCAGGGTGATTAATGGTGCTGCCTCAACGTCATTCTGGATGACATTTGGAGGAGAATCCCCAACCTTGGTCTCTGCGGATGGTCTTGATGTTGTGCCGGTAAAACATGATAAAACCTTTATAGGAGTAGCCGAAACCTACGATTTTATCGTCACCATACCTGAGCAAGGAAAAATTGAGTTCCGGGCTACCGCTCAAGACGGTTCCGGCCAAACCTCTGCATTCCTTGGACAGGGAAATGTAATTCTTGCGCCAGACGTACCCAGGCCTGATAAAATAGGAATGATGATGAAAATGGCCGAAATGGACATGAAAATGGGTGCGCCTGCACTCAAGTTTAATCCCAAAAAAGACGAACCCTACAAAATGATGGAAAAGTGGGGAATGCAAATGAAAGACGAAATGGGGGCCATGCAGGAAATGGATCATGGCATGCATGGTGCTCATTCAAAAAACCAGATGGGCAGCATGAATATGGCTAAAGATACAACCATGGCACATCATAACATGGATGAGATGGATATGGCAGATGAAGAAGGAAAAATGCAGAACATGGAAGGTATGTCTATGTTTTCAGAATATAATTACGATTATCTAAAAGCGCCTGAAAAGACCACTTACTCTCCCGATTTACCAGTAAAAGAGATTCTACTCAATCTAACAGGAAACATGCAAAGGTACATTTGGAGTTTGAACGGCATTCCTCTGTCCGAAACCGACAAAATAAAAATCAATGGTGGGGAAGTGACCAGAATTACCTTTAACAACCTCACCATGATGCATCACCCTATGCACTTGCATGGCCATTTCTTTAGGGTAATCAATGAAAATGGCGAATACTCACCGTTAAAACACACAGTAAATGTGCCCCCAATGCAAAAAATAACCATTGAGTTTTATGGTAGTGAAGAAACAGGGGACTGGTTCTTTCACTGTCATATCCTTTACCATATGATGTCGGGAATGGCGCGCATTGTCAGTTACGATACTCCAAGAGATCCAAGGATGGATGAGTATCCGGTGTCTAAGTTGATTGATGAAACCGATCAATACTATTCTTTCAATATGCTCGATATGGCCTCTCATATGACGGCAATCAATTTAAGCACTGCTAATATTCGAAATCAATTTAACCTCTCTGCAGAATATGGTTGGAACAACAATTTTGAAGCAGAGTTCACCTATGAGCGGTATTTATATGACTACCTTACTGTATTTGCTGGTATTAATGTTGAAAACACTGTTCCTGAAAGCTTGGACGACACCAATACCACGGCTGTAGCTGGTATACGCTACTTAACCCCCTACCTGTTCAGCCTGGACGCACGTCTGGACAATGAGCTCAGGCCTAGAATAAGTTTGGCCAGATCAGTCATGGTTTTTCCAAAGGTCTCCCTATTTGGCTATTATGAATATCAGGCCGATTTTGGTTTAGTGAACGACTTCGAGAATGGTGCCAACTATTCCGATGAAGTGGTTTGGAGCGCAGGGGCTGAGTATATGCTTTCCAAGAATGTTTCGCTTGTAGGTAGCTATGATAATCGCTTCGGTATGGGGGCTGGTCTATCAATAAGATTTTAAATCAGAGTAGAATGGATCAATACAACAAAAATAGCCTCTCGCTTACTGGGGCAGTTGCTTTGGGAACTGGCGTTATGATTGGGGCCGGTATATTCGCTTTGTTAGGTCAGGTGGCAGAACTATCGGGAACATTCTTCCCTGTCGCTTTTATATTTGGCTCGATCATTTCTGGTTTCAGTGCCTACTCCTACATCAAAGTATCCAATAAATATCCTTCGGCTGGAGGAATAGCAATGATCCTGAAAAAATCATATGGTAAAACCACCATAACAGCCGCTGCTTCTTTGCTCATGGCATTTTCAATGATCATCAACGAAAGCCTTGTCGCCAGAACTTTCGGTACATATGTACTACAATTGTTTGATGTGGACAATTCGGAACTCCTTGTACCGATTCTCGCAGTTGCTTTAATCGTAATTGCCTTTTTGGTCAATATTTCAGGCAATAACTTTATCGGGAAAAGTTCACTCGTAATGGCCATTCTAAAGATTGGCGGTATAGTAATTTTTGCTTTAGGAGGCCTTTGGGCAACCGGGTTTTCATTGGATGATGTGGTAGAGGCCCAAAAGTCAGAAAATTATTCCGCTGTTAGTTATCTTGGTGCTTTGGCACTTTCTATTCTTGCCTTCAAAGGATTTACGACAATTACCAATAGTGGGGGAGAAATAACCAAGCCGAACAAAAATGTTGGGCGGGCCATTATCATTTCATTGGCCATCTGCTTGGTCACCTACATGCTTGTTGCACTTGCAGTTTCAGCCAATTTAACTATCCCTGAAATAATAGAAGCAAAAGATTATGCGTTGGCCGAGGCAGCACGCCCGGCATTTGGTAAATACGGGGTATGGTTTACAGTCGGCATTGCAATTATTGCTACAGTTTCAGGCATTATAGCCAGTATTTTTGCAGTTTCAAGAATGACGGCAATGCTTACAGATATGGGTTTGATTCCTCATAGCCACTTTGGAATGCCTGGAGGAATTCAAAAACACATGTTGGTTTATATTGCTGTAATCGCGATTGTTCTTGCCATATTTTTTGACCTTAGCAGAATAGCCAGCCTTGGAGCTATTTTTTACCTAACCATGGACATTATTATTCATTGGGGAGTGTTGAGATACCTTCGCAAGGAAGTAAATGCTAAAGCTCCAATTGTCGTAACCGCAATAATACTGGATAGTGTAGTCCTTGGAGCATTTTTGTGGTTAAAGGCAACATCCGACCAACTTATCATTTATGTGGGGCTTATTTCAATGATCCTTATCTTCATAGGAGAAAAATGGTTTCTGAAAACCAAGAATATTTCCTTCTAATTATGAAAGCAAAAACATGAAACATACCTACCAAATTACCGGAATGACCTGCAGCGGTTGCAGAAATCATGTAGAGCAAACCCTCAAAGAAGTGCAGGGTATTTCTGATGTTTCTGTGGATTTGGAACAACAAGAAGCCACAGTTTACATGAAAGAGCATGTTTCGATTGAAACATTAAAAGAAGCACTCAAAAATGACGGTGGCCGCTATGGCATCCACCTTCCCGGAACTTACAAAAAAGAATCTAAACCTATGCCCGAAATCAAAAAACGGGATAGGGGTGAGAAGGGAAAGTATTATTGTCCTATGCTCTGTGAAGGAGATAAAAAATATGACAAGCCGGGTGACTGCCCTAAGTGCGGTATGGATTTGGAAAAGGAAAAATCAGTATCGGAAACGGTAGAATACACATGCCCTATGCACCCAGAGGTTGTTCAAAGTGGCCCGGGGAGCTGTCCTAAATGCGGTATGGATCTTGAGCCGAGAAAAACAACCGGCAATGATGAACAGGAAGAGTTTAGAGCCTATAAAGTCATGCTTAACAAGTTCTGGGTTTCCGTCATATTTACATTACCTGTACTATTTATTGCCATGAGTGAAATGGTTGGTATTTCACTATCAGGTATTGCCAGCCATAAAACCTGGGGCTGGGTTCAGTTTGTACTCAGTACTCCTGTCATTTTTTATGCCTGCCGAAGCTTCTTTATTAGAGGTTTTAAATCAATCATCCACCGTTCTCCAAACATGTGGACACTCATAACGCTGGGAGCTGGTTCGGCTTACATTTTCAGTATTGTCGCCTTACTCTTTCCTGAGATATTCCCCGACCAGTTTAAATCAGAAGGTGGTGCCGTTCATCTCTATTTTGAGGCAGCAGTGGTCATTCTTACCTTGATTTTATTGGGTCAACTAATGGAAGCAAAAGCGAGGAGCCAAACGAACTCGGCCATTAAAGAGTTACTCAATCTGGTACCACCTGAGGCTACAGTCATTCGCAATGGCGAAGAAGTTACCATCCCCCTCGAACACGTCAAGCTGAATGACATTATTAAAATCAAACCGGGGGAAAAGATCCCTGTTGATGGGGAAATTACACAGGGCAATAGCGCCATTGATGAGTCCATGCTCACGGGGGAGCCCGTTCCCGTAGAGAAGAAAGTTGGAGATGGTGTGATTGGAGGCACAATAAATGGCACTAGCGCTTTTCAAATGAAAGCCCTGAAAGTGGGAAGTGATACGCTGCTTTCGCAAATCATTGAGATGGTAAATAAGGCCAGCCGGACCAAAGCACCAATTCAAAATTTGGCCGATAGAGTGTCAGGCTACTTTGTGCCTATTGTGGTGGTAATTGCCCTCGTTTGCTTTACTGTTTGGGCCATTTGGGGACCAGATCCAAGATTTGTGTACGCCTTTACCAGTGCCGTCACAGTTTTAATAATTGCTTGCCCCTGTGCTCTAGGCCTTGCCACACCAATGTCTATTATGGTTGGAACAGGGAAGGGGGCCAAACAGGGCATATTGGTCAAAGATGCCAAAGCAATTGAGGAAATGCACAAGGTCACTACCTTGGTGGTTGACAAAACGGGCACCATTACACAGGGCAAGCCATCCTTGCAAAATGTGCAATCCATTTCGGAGAATTATGGCGAAGACGATATACTGAGAATAGCAGCTTCTTTAGAATCTAGCAGTGAGCATCCTTTGGCACATGCCATTGTTGTTGCCGCAGAGAAAAAAGGATTTAAACCTCAAAAAATAGACAATTTCAACTCCATTACCGGTAAGGGAATAATGGCAATTACAGAAGGAAAAGAGGTGGCCATAGGGAATAAAAAATTGCTGGAAGAATTTGACATTAAGCTGGAAACTGAACAAGACAAAGATGTAGAGAAAAGACAGCTAGAGGGCGAAACCGTGATGTTTGTGGTAATTGATAAGAAAATTACCGGGTTTATTGGTGTATCGGACCCAATCAAAGAAACATCTGCATCTGCCATTAAACATTTACAAGATCAGGGGCTTGAGGTGATCATGTTGACCGGTGACAATAAAAATACAGCCAAAGCAGTAGCCGATAAACTAGGGTTGGATGGATATGAAGCAGATTTGTTGCCAGAAAATAAATACGAAAAAGTCAAGGCATTGCAAGAAGCTGGAAAAATAGTGGCGATGGCTGGCGATGGGATCAATGATGCTCCAGCATTGGCACAAGCTAATGTGGGAATTGCCATGGGCACCGGAACAGATGTTGCCATTGAAAGTTCCAGCCTGACTTTAGTAAAAGGGGAACTCGATGGCATAGCAAGGGCTAGAAAGCTGAGCACAGACGTTATGCGAAACATCAAGCAGAATTTATTCTTCGCCTTTGTTTATAACGTGCTGGGAGTACCCATTGCCGCAGGTATTCTATTCCCTGTATTTGGCCTTCTGTTAAGCCCGATGCTTGCTGCTTTAGCAATGAGTCTAAGTTCTGTAAGTGTCATAGGTAATAGTTTGAGGCTTAGAGGAAAATAAATTAGATAAACTCTACTGATAGATTAAGCCAAGCTTTTTATCAAAAATAAAAGTTTATCGCAAAACTGTACTGGATCACTGACGCCCTAAGTATTTCACACCTCCCCATTTTCTTTCCTTAGGCCGTCAATTGCTAAGCCCAAGAAATAAGCCAAGAGGAAACGGAATAAACAGGCATGGCCTTTTTTGAGCGTTGGCTTTATGCCGTAGTCTCTTGGTGTTTACTTGGGTGGGGCTAACTTAGCCTATTCGGAAAGAAGGATGCTGGTTTGAAGAGATAGATTGAGTAGTGCCGTATGGAAAGGATTGAGCTTGTATAAATTGGACAATTAGTCCTTAAACTGCTATTTATAACTAATCTAAATTATCTTGTTAGATACCGGTGTCAACCTTTAAAACAGTATTGATGAGCTTAAAATTGAACCAAATTAGCCCAAAGTGGTCTTTTCGAAATAAGATTCAAGATAATTGTTGTTAAAAAGCTCTTATAGAAGAGGCTAAGGTCTTGTATATCTGTAGATTACTGCTTAATATCAGGCATTGGAGTTTAAAACACCCTATTATGTGGGTAACTTTGTGGATAAGTATGCCTTAAATGTGGATAATTTCAGGAAGAAGAATATCAGATTATGAATCCATTTCCTTACTTTTTCCGTATATTTCAATACATTCTCTATAGAAATACTGGGAATTGTAGGTTATATATAGAAAAATGTTAGGCGTTTCGGCTCAAATTTGTAATTTCGGCACAAATTTGAATTGAGGCACCTGACAATGGGGAATAAGAAAGAAAAAAAGATAACGTTTAACGTAACCAGTGATCTCTTAAAGCTTGTAGATAATATCATTAATGATAAGGCTACAAAGCCAAATTCAAAATCGCAATTCTGTACGGAAGCGATTATGGAATACGCTCAAAGGAGTCATAAAGAGCATTGGGAAGAATACGTTAATGGCTATGACAAAAAGAAATCGTAACACACATCATAAAATGAATTTGATAGAAGACATAAAGAGCATATTTCAGGTGGTTAGCGAAAGGCCAAAGGAAGTAATTATAGATGATGTTTATAAGATATTGCTTCTTAATTTGGCTAATAATCAGATAGATCAGCCCTTTGCCAATGGAAACGGAAAGCATGCAGAATTTGCGCTAACTCAGATTTTTGAAAAGGCAAAAGATGAGGTATACATTTTTGCTGATAGTTTACATAGTGAAACTGGAGAACGGTCGTATGCATATTTGAATTCAATCAAGCAGTTTTTAGTAAAAAACCCCATGTCCCGTTTGAGCATTGTGCTTGAAAATGATGTTGATATTTCCGAATCCCTGAATTTCATCAAGGCTCTGAAATCGAGATTTCAGGACAGAATTAGTATTTCTAAATTGCCTCTTAATTATAATAGCTTCAGTTTAACTACGGATAATCAAAAATTCCATTTCACCATTGCCGACGATAGAATGGTAAGATTTGAATATGACATACAGAAAAGAAAGGCTACGTTAAATTTTAACGATCCAGATTTTTATGCTTCTTTAAAGCAATGTTTTGATAAATATCAATATGATTCAGTGCCTATTGCTGAAGATTATGATCAATATGTTTTGAAGTCTATGGACAATCTGAGAAAAGAATTTTCAATCTAGTTCTTCCTTTCGTCACGCACATTTCATTAAATGGATTTTTCGTATGAAAAGTATAGTACTCTTTTCAGCATATTATGTGTTGTAAATGTAGGTTTAGCTATACCAAGATTATTAACAGACTTAATTAGAGCATCCTCAAAAAGGTTCTCTGATGAGGATCTCAAAACAATCGTTAAATCATTGAACCTTGGCGATGAGCTTGTTGAGGATTTAAATGATTATTTCAAGGCTGAATCAGATCGACATATTAAAAGCTTTTGCTACTGTGCAATCGGTGCCTTTGTTGCTCTTTTTTTACTTTTAAGTCAATTAGGTCAAATTCCATTTATGGCTATATCCTTGGCGACCATAAATTATTTGGTGGTCTCATCAATGTTATCAAAAAAGAAACTGGGAAGAAAAAAGGGTTTTCGGAGATTTTACTATTTGGTTCTTCTAATTCTAATAATAAGAGGCCTATTTCCTCCGCTCAGATTGGATAATTATCTAAATAATATCTTTGAGGGACTAGCCATAAATTTACATTACCTCGTACTTCTTTTTTGGGTTAGCTCACTACTCTATCCAACAATACGCTTATTGCTTAAGACCCAGCATATCACTATTCGCCTATCAAAGCATGAAAGGGAGCCCAAAATCAAAGAATATTATGACGTCGGTAAGTATGCTAGAAAGGAAGCTATTAAAGGAGATGGCTCAAAATAGAACCTTAATCGCGGTTTTCTTTACTGTTACATCTGGCCTTATCAAAATTGTGCTTGAATAGACTTGGTTCAGGCTGTTTGGATTCTTTAAAGTCTTTAGAAAGACTATTATTGGCATTGTAGTGAGCTTTCGCCTTTTCTATAATGTCATCCCTTAATTCCTGATCCTGGCTTTCATAACCAAGTTTGATTTGCTCATAAGGTGCTTGTTGTAGCCCTGCCTGAACACCCATCGAGTAGTTTAAGGATGCCTTTTCACGAACCTCTTCGCGTTTTCTAAGTTCCTCTATGTACTCCTTTTCAATCTTCTGTATGCCGAATGATTCTTCAGGTGTTCTGCTGTACTTATTTATCATATCCAGCCTGTTTCTTAATTCATGATCTGTTAAACCTGCCTTTTCAACTTTCTTGCTGTCATTCGCGGAGGGGATTTGAGTTGGTGCTAAATGGTCTTCCTTTTGATCTGGAGTCTTTTTCATGTTCAGTGGGTTAAAATGATTTAATGCATAAGATTTTCTCCTTCGAGTGTGATTTTTTCAATAAAAACGGATGACTCTCCATCATCCTTTCCGCAAGGGTGGGTTTTGATGTAGGTTAGAACCTCCTTGGATAGAGCATCCTCAATGGCAGATAATCCTCTACCGAAAATTGTGATTTGAACCTCATAGGCTTTAATGATCAGCTCCTGATTGCCCTTAAGGATAAAAATGGGAAGAAGAGAGTAGGGAATGCTATATCGTTCGCCACTTCTCATATGAATATGGAAACGCTTCACTGCCTCGTCAGAATGTGCCACTGCATAGGGCTGATAATCCTGCAATGAAACCGAATGCCCATTATTATTCATGTCCCTTTGGTTTTGGCTGGTTTGAAATACCTGGTGAAGCCCGTTGTGTTCTTCTTCTGGTCTGCTCATGTTCCCTTATCTTCTCATTGAGAGAACGATGGTGATTTCTTTGATTTCTCACCAAAGTTTGTTGCTGCTGTCGCTGTGCTATTTCATGCGCACTTATTCGTTGCTCACTTTTGGCTATTGCTTTTTTCAATTCTGCCTTTTCAGGAGTAAAGAGCTTTGCGGAATGCTTTCCTCTACTTACTGAAACATAGAGACCTTCTCTTGATAAATTTCCATTGGAAGGATCAACTGAAATAAGGACATGATCGGCATCTTTTCCTTGGCTTGCATGTGATGTATCACATGCGGAATAACGGATATGTCCTATGTCTTTGGATAATGTTTTTCCATTGGAAAGCTTAATATCACCTGCTTTGGTGAAGCCAGTTACAGAATAAGATGTGCCGTTTAAAGCTTTCGAGCCTTGCTGTGTTTTGGTGTTTATCGTGAGCCTGATCTGATCGCCTTTGGCTAAATGGATTTTTGATTGCTGGTAGACTTCAAATCTATCGGCATGTTCCAAAGGTAATTTCTTGACAGTGCCGGTCTTCTTATCCTTTACCTTTAGTTCATCGGGTTTCTTACCTGGTATGACTTCAAATTCAACACCGGCACGATAATCACCTTTGCTATTGGAAATAAACCTCAGAACCATACCTGGCTCGTAATTGGCCTTCAGTTTTTTCTCGTCTTCTGTGTAGGATAAAGTCTGTAATCTGTTGAATTCACGTTCTTTTCCTTTTATCATCCCTTCGTGCTTTTGCTTCTGACGAATTATGTTATTCACCTGATTGAGCTCTTTATGAGTTGGGCTAATTACAAGGCAGGATTTCTTGGATTTAATGGTGTCTAGATACATATCTGCCAGCTTATCCAGCCTTTTATCCTTATCAGGCTCTTCAATAATACCTCCTAATTTGTCCAGCTTTTTGAAGCCCTCGTATGTTCTATGCTTGGCCAGTGATTGGACAACTGAGCGATAGGGCTCGTTTTGCTGTCGAACTACTTTATTGACCGTAACGGTTTGGACCTGTGATTTCTCAATCAGATGCCTCAAAGAGTCGCCATATTGTGCTGGTGGAGCATGTTGAGAGGTGTCGCCCGACATAATTAACCGGGCATTCTTTTCTTTGGCAATTGTCAGAATTTGATTGGTAACCTTGGTACCGCACATCCCTGCTTCGTCAACCAGTATTACCTGTCCAAATACTTTCTCTTGAAGAGTTTTGTTCTGAAGAAATCCGGCAATGGTCTCTGCTTTGAAGCCTTTACTTCTAAGTACGGAAACGGCTTGAGAGGAGGGCGCAAGACTGAATAGTTGCTTGCCCGTTAGAGCTACTGCATCCCTTACCTCAGTTAACAATGATGTTTTTCCTACACCGGCACTCCCTTTCAAGACCGTTATAAAATCTCTTGAATTGAGTATTTGCTTAATCGCATTTTTCTGCTGATCGTTCAATAGGTGTTGCTTAGGCGAGTAGTTCTGAAAGATTGGAGCGAAAGCACCTTTTCCTTCATTGGCTCGCATGACAAGTTCAGACTCTTGCCTGATCATGTCCTTTGTTGTTAGAAAGGGGACTGTGTCAATTTCAGCTTTGATAATGTCATCTCTTCTGGTTAGAGCCGCTTTGACATCTTCGGGTAGTAAAGTGCCGTAGCCCAATTTGAGGGCGTATGCCAGGACATCACTTTGCTTAAATGCGGAGTTCCTTTCACAATGGTGTTGAATTGATTTTTCAATAGCTAAGTCAGCTGAAATACTATCTCTTTTATCAATCGTCTGATTCTTCAATTTGAATAGAGCTTCAAATTCCTTTTCGCTCAGTCGGCTCTTCCAGTGCTCGTATTGCTCTTCTTCTCCGACTACTTTGGCTTTCGCATTTCTGGTGAGAAGGGCGAGTTTGGACTTGCTGGACTTATTCGAGATACCTTTTTCCAAGGCAACCTGATCGATTGTCTTTGTTCTATTTGAAAAAAGCATGATTTGTTCGCGACTGATGCCAACAAGCTCGAAACGATCACGGGTTATCCTTGTCCTAAAGCCTAATTTTTCAAGATTCTTGGCTAAGTATGAGTGGTAGGCAGCTTCGAAATATTTGGCCTGTCGATGAACTGAATTGCCTAGCTCAAGGGCCTGAAACCGGTTATTGATATGGCTAAATGTTACGTTCGGGATTAGACAGTGTGTATGTATCTGAGGATCTGATACATATATAATTTCCCCATCCTTTTTGACCTCACACGGTCTGCTTAAAAAATGGTCAAAATTTGCAATTAGGAGTTCTCCACATGTCTCCCATCCTCTTTGAGTCGCTGAATTATGCTGACTCTGGGCGTTTGCCTCGATCTCCACTAAAACAGTTTTATATGCCTGAATATGACATTGATGGATGGCTTCATTCCTGGTCAATCCATAAAGCAATGATACGCTCTTGGGAACGGAGAAAGTGAAATCATAATAGCTTCTGGCGTTATCCACCTTTCTTACTTTGAACCTGATATCTGAATTTGGAACCTGTCCTCTACCAAAGCTGATAAAATCTGATCTTTTGACCTGGACACCGTCATAGCCAATCCGCTTACTGATTTTTCCAAACCAGGTCGCCTTGACCACATGCTCTAAATAATAAGCACTTTCATGGGAAAGGTTGATATAGTAATCGGATGCAGATTTCACATCCTTGAAAACATTAATTCCAAGCATCGTTCTTCTGTTTGTATGTGGGTGATTTGTACTGAGTCGCTGGATAGAGTCCGGCTGTTGATAGAAAGTTTGTATCTGTTTTTGACTTACACGTCAAGGTTGTAAAAAGACCTCATGATGCATTCAAATAAGCCTGTCGATTAAGTTGAGCTGTTTTGGATTTGATCTGGTTAAAGAATTCGGCAGATGACATCAAAAAGCAGAATAACCCAAAAGTATGGTCTTGTACTTCCGTCCAAAAGTAGTATCCAATGGATACCGTGATCCCACATTCAACAAAAGCGTTAACTACAAACTCGTTGGCTTTCAGCTTTAGACGTCCTTTTGTTAATCTTTTGATTTTTGAAAAAAGTTTGTTTAACCCTAAGAGGATCCAGCTTTCACCAGATTTGCTCATGTCATCCGGATTGCCTTTTCCGATGTAAATCATGGTTGTGTTCACTAGGCCAGTCAAAAGCATTATACCTGAGTACACAAGAAGTGGCAGACTGCGTATGTCAAGAAAGGCCCACGAATAGAGAGTATCCCAATCATAAAAAAATGGCAGAATTGGCAACATCAGTAGTGAAATGGAGCCTAAGGCCAGATATGAATGTTCCGAGTTTGCGATTAGAGCAAGTCCCACTGAACTGAATGTGAGAATTATACCTTGGTTCAATAATCCAAATTGATTGCGGTACACGGTGTTTTGGCAATTAGCAAGCGCGGCTGTAGTAAACTCTATCCATTGACCCAAAAGCCTTAAAAGAGCCAGGGATGGGTTGCTGAATAGAAGTTTGTAAACCTCAGTCTTCGTGGCTCCGAAAATGATTGAACTATCACCGAAACATTTCTTTCGGGGTTTGATGTCTTGATTTGATTTTTTGGTGATCATAGCTGTGAAGGTTTGATTTTGAGAAGACAAAGCGATCCAAGGCAAGGCCTTTACCAAGCCTTGGAAAGTACTTTGAATAGATAGTGAGGGGGGTTAGTAGCTAGGTCGTATCGAAACGATCAGGCCATGCTCCTCAAAGAAGCGTCTCCAGAATTTAGCGGCTTCATAGCTGACCAGATAGTATTCCGGGCATATTAAGATAATCTCAGTACCCTTGAATTCATCTGAAATAGGTTCTGATGCGACCAGTAAGCTTTTGAGTTTCTCATAGTCAGTTTGAAGTTTCTCGGGTTGCTTTAAATAGTCTCCCATTTCCAGAATTACTGAAGATTCTAAATAATCAGCCATTACTATCATTTTTCGATGCTGGGCAGAATGATCCATTTGGGATAAACCATTCAGCATTCCTCTATAGAGGTTACTTATTTGATCATTGGCATTACGGGATAGTAGATCATTGGTTTGCTGCTTGGATAGATTGTAAAAGGTATTAACCTCGTTAATTCTATCCTTTCTAGGGTTCAGCATCCATATCTTAGATTCTAACTCCGCTTTACTCACAATAGGTAGATATGACTTGCCCATGTAAGAGAAATAAATTCTGGCGCCAATATTGGTTGGTGAGTTCTCCTCAATTCCCATCTCTTTCATAAGTGCAGAATGTAAGATATCCCCGATCAAACTACTTTTTGAATCTTCGTATGATTTTGATACATCAATGAGCAGAACATACTCATAACTGTCTCCTATTAAAGGGTCTCTGTCCTGGCAAGAGGTTGCTATGATTGATATTAGTAGCATTGCCCCGATCAGGGACAATGCATTGAAAAGGTTTTCATTTGATAGTTTCATGGATATAAAGTTTTAAGGATTGAATAGTTAGGCTACTTCATCAAAGTCATAATAGCCTCTTTTAATTTCAGCAATTACCTCTCTTTCGAGATGTTCAACTGACTTTAACTCAGCCTCTTTCTCTTTTGACAATTTTTCAATTCTGTTTGAGGTGGAAGCAATGCTTTTGTTGAGTGATTCAACTTTGTTATTCATAATTACCTGGGCTTTAATGACCAATTGATCTTGCGCTCTGGTTAGGTCGTTTTTTAACTGGACTTTACTTCCTTTGAGGGTATTAATTTTATTAGTCAGAAAGGCTATGAGTCTGGGGATTCTGAATTTCTCTTCATCAATGGCATAACCATACGAGAAAAGAATGCCGACCATAAAAACGAGAAGAATGATCAGGCCGAAACCAAAGTCGACTTGTTTACTTACAAGGTATAGCACCATACCCAAGCCAACCATGAATGATACAATTGCTCTTTTCCATCTTTTGAGAGCCAAAGACTTCCCTATGAACTGTGCCAGCTTCATTTCTACAATGCTCATGCACAATGAAAGGATCAAACCGAAGAGGTAGATCCCTCCTGAAAATTCCTCGAATGTGGGGCGATTCAAGACAGTGCATAAAATGACATACACTATCACAACAAACCAGTATGACTTTCTGTACACACTGCTGTTTCCGGTGGTTTCTAATTCATTTATCATTATTGTATTCGTTTTGGAGTTCTAATAATCTTACTGTAGTATTTTGAAGGTCATCCTGAACCTTAGTCAGCTCCACCATTAATTTTGTGACATTTTGATGGTCTGCCTCTGGGAGGGTATTAATGATCATTTGGAGGTAAGCATTAGGGTCGGCATTGATTTTTTCTAACTCTTGTTCGTCTGCCTTTAAGGAGTTTTTGCTTTCAATTATTTGCTGGTCATAAATTGAAGAGGTAGTAATCTTCAATTCAGACATGGCAGTTTGGGCCTGGGAGATAACTTCTTTGTCTGCTATATTTTTTGAGGCACTATCAAAAGACTTTCTCCGCCATTCGGCAATCACTTTGGACTTGGATAGCCTCTGATACTTATCTCTTTTTTTGGACTCCTCTTCATTACCACCTTGCAGTATGAGAAGTAGCCACTGTTTCAATGTTAGTCTTAGTTTCATATCCTTTTTCAAGATTGGTTTTGACAAATATGGTTTGTTTGAATCAATAAAAACAATTCTAAATAACTGATTTACAGTCATTTAGAGTTTTTAAATGGATTTATCGAGTACTATTGGATTTTTAAAATCCAATCTGGATTTTTTGGATTTAATTGGATAGTTTTCGAAAAACTAAGTGCACACATATGAAAAATGAGCAGCTATTAGACTCTATCTTAGAATACAGTGAAATCGTAGGAAAACAGGAAGGTGGATGGTGGAAATATGAAGAATGGTATAGGAAATCTAATTTTAAGTCATGGTCACGGACCTATTGTTATTATCTCGTCCGGGCCGCACGCTCTCACAAGGGTGAAATATCATTTTCCAAATTAAATGCTCGAGAAAAAGGCTTCTATGAGAAGATATCCGTAGAGGGGCCGAAATTCATTGAAGTAGCAAAGACATTTATTGCAGAGAGTGGAAGGGATAATTTCGTTGATAAAAAATGGTTTTTTTATTTTCTATCTGTAGCGGAAAGAAAAAGTAAACACCTGAAAATAGCTAGGGCTTTATTGGAAACTTCAATTGGAAATGTAGCAGAGTTGGAAAACGTTGTTGATGGTTTCAGCAAAGACTATTCTGGGACTTATGAAATAATCAAAGGGAATAGGAAGGTTATATATTTTGATTTAAAAGATGATCCAGTTAACACTACACGTGAACTTCATATAAAGGCAGTATATATGAATCCTAATGATGAGATAATGTTAGGGACTTATACAACTTATGATGAACAGTTTGTTTACTCAGGTCTAATAGTACTTCACCAGATTACGAATGAAAAATTCAGTGAAGATGAGATGAAACCAATTCTTTGTTCCTATAGGTTAAACTCAAAGGCGTTTATAGCTATTCCTGAAGCGATCAAACAATATCTTTCATTAAAGAAAAGGAACTATAGAAGCGTTCCCAGAACCGTGCCTAGCCTTGATGAGTTACAAGTATACTTAGATGAGTATGTGCCTTTAAAGAATAAGAAAAATAGGTTTCTTGAGCTGGAAATACCTAGAGTATATTTGGCAACACCTCAAGGTTCATCTAAACAAAATGGTTCTTCAGAAAAGGTCGGCCAACCCCAAAATGTAGATAAACTGATTTTGGAAATTGAAGGTGCGTTGAAAAATGAAAAAGTGCAGCTTATTAGTAAGCAGACTGATTCCAATATGCCTGCCAGTGATTTAAAATCAATAGATAGCCTAAAATTGTTAAAGAGAACAAGGTTTTTTATTCTGGTAATTACTAATGTTAATAAGGCATCATATTCTCTAGTTCAACTAGGTTGGGCATTGGCACACTGCAAGTATATAATGCTTATATATAATGATTTATATGTCTCAGACAGGATCAAATCAATAAGTACTAATGTAATCAATAAGCATATCTATAAATCTTTGTCTTCCGAGAAAGAAAGAAGAGAAATTGCAAACGCAATTAGAACATTCGTTCACGACAATATGGAAAAATTTGTTGACAGCAATTTGGAAAAGGATTAGACTAAATTTGTACTAATTTTTGGAGCGACTTGATGTTACAGTTAACAGAGTTATTGAACTCTTTCAGAAATGCCTCGGATAAGAAGGAAGAAGATTTAGACCTAATTTCAATAGCCATTGAAACTTTAGAACAACATAATTGGGACCCTGATTTGTCAGCAATAAGTTTGATGATCTGTGCAGGTGGTACCGAGTTAACTGATGCTCAAAATCAAATGTTGCTGGAGCTAATTAAGGAAAAGGCACATTCTCAATCTCCAAGAGTGAAATTGAATGATGACCAAAAAATTGATGCACTTGTTAAGTGTTTAGAAAGGGGTAACCCTGATCAAATTGATCTGAAATACATTAGAGACTGGCAAATCAGGAATATTCAACAAGTGAGTGTGCTTGGATAATAGTCCTACTGTTTGAACTCCACTATGGCAAAATTGGAATCCTTATCATCCCAAAGCTTTCCAGGCTTGAATACCAGTGCTTGAACTTTGTGACCATTCTCTTTTCGACCCGTTTTTAGGGTAGTAAAATGATCTGGGGTAACCTTGTAGTGAAACTGCATTGATTTGGACTTGGTTAAATCACTGTCTTTGTTGTAGCTAGACGAATAAACATCAATCCAATGTTTTCCAATAAGATTGGAAGCCCACTCGTTTGTGGTGATATCAGCATTGTTAGCGAAGTATTTGAGGTTCAAATTCCCAAGAAGACTATATGCCCGGGCTTGAGGCTGGCTATCCCCCATTACAAAGAAGAGGTTGTTGATGTTCTGTGTAATGTACACGCATGCAACCCAGGAACTTCGCGCGGTAGCCTGGAAGAGACTGTCTGAAACAGGATTGCAAAAACTTTGGTATTCATCGATGAATAGCCCAATTGGTTTGGGGTCTGTCTCATCTGTTAAATTCCGTCTTTCGCATGCGTTTTGGAATGCAGTTTTATAAATAGTTGCGGCATAGATAGCACTCAAACCAAACTCTTTTACAGGGAAGTCAATGATGAGAATCTTCTTCCCCTTGATTATTGATTCAGGGGCTAACTCTTTACTTAAACCTTGTGAAAATTGATCTTTTAGAATGCCATTTCCGATAAAAGCTTCCACACACCCCATGTAGCTCTCAATTATTATTGAGGCTGTTTTATCCGAAATATTGGCAAATTCTTTTAACCAATAGTCAAGGATAACATCTGTTTCTTCAGAACCGTAATATGGGCCACTTATGATCATATCGATGACCTCGACAAAATAGTTAGATGACTTCCACTCGGTTAAATCCTGAAAGGCTTGGTCTTTTACCCGTTTATCTATTTGTTCATTACTAAAAGCGAGTTTCGTAAGATTGAAATAACGCTTGGCATCTTCGTCTCGAAAACAGTTAACAACGATTTTTCGCATGTTGTAGATGCTCACCTCTTCACCTGCAAGACGGAGTAAGGCAATTGTCCGGGAAATTAATCTCCTTAATGACTCATCCCAGAAGCGTTCATCTTTGTTACCAGAATTACCACTCTGGTATATGCGGCTTTGTTCATTGAGATTCATCAAAATGTTCAGGGCATTTAGGACATCACCTGAACCATCCCCGTCTCGGTCCAACTCATACTTAAGAAAGTTGAATTTTAATCCGCTTGCTTTGTTAAATACGATCTTATCTTCAGTGCGGCCGCAATCTTCTATATAAGCCTCCCATCTTTCTCTTTCTTCCTTCTTTGCACAGAAAATAACCATGCCAAATCCCTTGTTAAGCATGGCTTGCCCCACATATTTTCCAATTGCTGAAGTCTTACCACTGCCGGTGGCTCCGGTTATTAATGTTCCTTCAAGACTGTCAGCCCAAGAAATTGAGGTGTCCGTGGTTGGAACCCTGTATAATTCCTGATCGAGAATTTTTTCGAGGTTAGGTTGTTTACTGATTTTTCCAAAGAGACCCATAGAAGTACGATCAGCTAATTATTTCGATCATCTTTTCCGAGATCCTTGGGCTTTTCGGAGTTGTCCCTTTCAATTCCATATCGCTGGTTCATACGTTGGTATGGATTATCTTTCATTGCTTCCAGAACTTTTTTGTGTTCGTTTATTCGATCCTCGAATCCTTTGGTATACTCGCTTGGTTCTCCTTTTGGTCTTTCCAGTTTGTCGATGAGCTGAGGGAACTGGCTGATGACCAATTCGGCATCATTATATGCTCTTTTGTATAAGGCAGATAATTCAAGCTGTTCTTTATCGGCCTTGTTTTCCTTATCTCCCATGATCAAAAAGTTTTAGATTTTTTGCTCTCAATGAATTCTTCAATAGAGAACCTATTATAGAGTATTGTTCGATCGTTTATTTTGGAGAATTCGATTTCCCCATTGTCTCTCATTTTTTGGAGGGTACTTTTGGAATTTATGTGCAGGATTTCCATAACTTCTTTGCCATCAATCCATTTGTTCAATTCCTTTTCTGTTGGCTGGAGTCTTTCAACCAATTGATTAAGTAGTTCTTGAAAGGCTTTACTCTCTATAACTATAACCTCCATATCTCCTCCATTGGTACTGTGTTGAAATCCAATTCTAACATTTTTGATTATCAAATACGAATTTGGGACAGATAAATAAACACATTCTATTTTGTGGAGTGAAGTTCAATTTTAATGAGGCTGCAACTAGAGTTTTAAACTAGGTGTAATTTAATCCATTCTCTAGCTCGCTCTACATCAAAGTAATTCTGGCCATAGCCTATATTGAGCAAAGATTCGGGTAAAAAATCGTCATACTTTTCAATCCTTTTTTCTCTGACAGACAAGGCAAGATCTGAATTGGTGAGCTGCTTGTTTGAGCATGATTCAAACAGTGAATTTGAAACAGATTCCAAATTCGTTTTTTCAATTTCTATGATGCCTGAGAATATAGAGACCTTATAATTAAGCTTAATCAACATTGTGGCAATCGTATTTACAATTTTATCACCCATCCAGGGGACTATATATACGTAATCGTTATTTTGAAAAATTCTCCGCTCATGAAGTAATGCTTCCTGGAAGAATTCGAGTCCCTCGTTGAAAAGAGATTTGGCGGTTGAGTCTAAGTAATCTACCTCAGACGTGCCAACTGGAATTTTGTAGTTTCCACTTTTATAGATGTTAAACATTTCTTGTCTGACAATATCGTGAACTATCATTCCATGGCCATTGAATTGCGGAGGATCCCCTCCTTTAGAAGGAGATACAATTATGGTTTTATTATCAGTATTAATGTTTTCAACCCTCCATCGTTTGCCAGAAAAAATAATGTGTTGTCCTTCCAATATTAGGGTGTCAACAGGCAAAGTTCCCAATGTCTTATCTCCAGCAATTACTCGAAATTCTTGAGGGGTCTTAAAAACCGTATAGAAATTATAGCTATTTGTTAAATATTCACCTTTAAGCCCTAAAACCAGTTGTCCTCCAGATATTTGTGTAAGCAGGTCTTGTTGCCCCATATGGTGTAGGAGTTCTTTAAACTGCTCGACCGTTACATTATTGAAGCATCCCTCTTTACAGAGAGAGTTGTAAATTTGATCTGCCCTAATGCCACCCCATTGGGCAATTAGCGCCAAAATTTGATGCAGAAGTGTAGAAAAGTGAAAGCTTCCTAAATCAGCTGGTTCATACCATTTTTGAATAATAAGAAGCCGGGTCATCGCTATTGATTGAAGTAACTCTATTCTCAACTTGTCTCCGATGCTAGAATCTACGTTTATTTCCTTTTCAGAAATAAGCATTCGGAGCGTAGAGGGGGTGTTTCTTCGTCCAGAACGACCTAACCTTTGACGTAAACTGGCTACAGAATGAGGTGCAGTTACCTGTATAACAGAATCCACTTTTCCTATATCAATCCCAAGTTCCAGAGTCATTGTGCAAACTGCCGTAGTGGGGAGATTATCTTTTTGAAGTCTGGCTTCTAAAGCTTCTCTAAGGCTTTTATCAAGCGATCCATGATGTGGAAAAAACTCATTAGGAACAACTTCTTGTTCACACATATCACTTAATTGAGCGCTAATACTTTCAGTTCTTTTTCGGCTATTCGCAAATATCAAATGTGAACCTCCTCTACAGAGAGAAAAGAGATCAGTACATATTCGATGAAATGCTGGTATCTTCTGGTCGTTGTCTATAGGGTCAATATAGCCTTGAATGCCAAACCTAATCTGAGAGTTGGATTTACTCTCCTTAATTATGGAACAGGGCATTTGGGCGTTTTGTCTTAATACCCCAGGGATTTCATCTAAGTTGCCTAAGGTTGCACTTAAAGCTACCCTTGGAATAGGCTCTTCAATCTCTTGGAGTAGGGCTTCTAGTCTATTTAAAAGTGATAAGAGGTGTTGACCTCGTTCAGTACCGATGAAGGCATGAAATTCATCTATTACAATGTACTTTAAGGATGAAAAGGACCTTTGAACCCAGCCAGAATTCCTGATCAATAATGATTCTAACGACTCAGGTGTTATAAGTACAATGCCAGAAGGGTTGCGTTTTGATTTGGTCTTTAGGCTTTGTGCTACATCACCGTGCCAGGGAGTAACATTAATGTCGGTAATGATACTTAGACTTTCAAGCCTTCTATATTGATCATTGATGAGAGCTTTTAAGGGGCTAATGTAAAGTATTGAATAGCCATCCTTTTCATCTATTGTTGAAGAACAAGCTGGTAGAAAAAATGCCTCTGTTTTACCAGCTGCTGTAGAGGCGCTGATGATCACATCCTGATTTCCAGCCAGTATTGGAGGAATAGCGTCATTTTGAATTTGTCTCAAACCGGTCCAGCCCTGTTTGAAAATCCATTTTTGTATACGCCTATCTAAACTATGAAATGGCTCTGTCATAATTTGAAAGAAACCAACTCATCGTCAGAATTCAGTGGCCCATCATCAATATCACTTGGTGTTTCTATAGCAATTGTTGTGTCCTCAATTAAGTTCTGCCAATCAAGTTGTGGGTTTTGTTCTAAGACACTCAATAGGTCTATGAATGCCTTTATAGTGTTTCTAGGTGTAGTGAAATAGGCATTGCCTATGGTTTTGTTACAATGATCTAGGAATGATTTTAGAGCACTGTCGTCAACTAGGTATTTAGTAGAATCTCCACCGGCAAAAACATTTCTCAAATTCTTAAGCAAAATGAACAACTCTTCAGGAGTAAGGCTTGCGAGGTGAAGGGCAGGGGAGGAATAATCAATGACACCTGCTCTATTGGCAAAACTGTTTTCAGCCAATCTTGTCTGAAGAGCATCATAACTGTAAAGACCTTTCCTTGGATCAAGTAAGAATTCCGGTGTGCCACCCAATAGAAACCCAAGATTCTCAGCACTTCCCTGAAGACAATCATTCAAAATGCGAAGAATTTGCTCATAATTAGACGTTCTGGCTTGAGTGCTATGAAGTTTATACAGGTTAACCATTTCATCTAAATTGACCAGAAGCCCATTGTAGCCCGCTTGTTGCACAAACAAACTCATTAACTTTAAAGCGTCATAGAAATGATCATCTGAAATAATTGTCCTCACGCCCAGATCATTTTTTGCATCTGTTTTTGTAGTGTACTCAGCTCTAAGCCATCGAATAGCATTAGATTTAAGATGTTCATCACCCGCTTCATGCCCTTGCCAATATGCCTCAATGACTTTTGCAAAATCATACCCGCCCACCAATTCAGTTAGCGCCTGAAGTCTTGTTTGGATAGATTCCGTAACATCAATACCTTTTTGATCAGCCTCCTGACGGGCCAGTGTGATGAATTTTTCCACTATGGTTGTTAGTGCATTGCCATCTGGCTTGGTTCTGGTTGAAATATTCCTCATCAATTCAGAATATAAATTTCGAGCCTGCCCTCCTGAAGCATGAATTCTTCTATCAGGGGATAAGTCTGCATTTACAGTCACGAGCATTTTTTCTAGTGCGATTGATCTCACTACACTCAAGAAGAATGTTTTTCCAGAGCCGTAGTCTCCGATAATTAAGCGGAATGCTGAGCCACCATCACAAACCCTTTCAATATCCTTGTGTAGAGCTTGAAGCTCTTTACTTCGACCTACCTGAATATGCTGTATTCCAATTTTTGGAGTAACTCCAGACTTTAGTGACTGAATGATTGCATCCTTTTCCTTTGTTCTAATTTTGATTCCACTCATCATGTTTCCTCGTATTCTTTTAATTCTTCCGCAATTTCTCGATCGACAATTACATCAACATCCTCTTCAAGTACCGGTGCGTTTACTTTTTCAAAAGCCCATTCATTTATGCTATCAATAGCAGATTGAACAAAAAAGCCATATTCAGAACAAATTCTTTCGAATTCATCTTTTTCTATTCGGTCTCGATGAGAAATAATTTGATAGATAGACAATGCTTTATTTTCAAGTGTTTGTTCAGGAATGGCTTGGATCATTTCTTCTTCCTCATCTTCATTCTTGAAAATATTATTCAAAATGTCCTGAGCTTGTTTGGTTTCTGTTTCATGAAAACTTAAAACACTCTCGTCTAGAGAGAAGGATTTGTTTTGATTAGTTTTTGGAACGGCATCTTTTCTAGTAGAGACATGTTCGACTTTGCGTGAAGATAACGCGTGTATGTCTGCAGGTACTGCTGATTTATCAAATCCCAGACTGGTATATAGTTTTTCTATTTCTTTGACTTCATTAGGGTCAATTTTGCCATCAGAAAGAGCTACATGAATGATCATTTTCCTGACCAATTCTTTGTTGTGCTCACTGAGTTTTGACAAAGAATTTTTTAGACCTGAAAAATCAGAGGGTGAAATTAACAGCCATTTAAGATAGGCTTCTAATGACAATTTCTCTTCGGAAGACAGATTGTCATTGGTGTTGATAAGTTCCTGAAGATAGGTTTTTTCATTACTATGAATATGCAAATCAGCGTTCGCAATAATTGATCCTAACCGTAACTTTATAGCCACATCACGAAAGACTTTTTGTTTCTTGAATTCTATTGGTTCATGCCTATGGTAAATCACAATTGGGTCATCAATGTTGAGTTTACTACTGTGTAAGTTTAGATCTGGTGCAGCTGAGTAGCCAATTTTCTCAATGAGGTTGCAAGCTAATTCCTGCTCTTTTTTATTCAGTTTTGAAGGGAGGGGTAGTTTAGTTTGTCGCCAAAAATCTTTAAACTCACAGATGCCATCATTGGTAGTTATAATATTTTCGGCCCATAGCCTCAGGTCTTTGATCAATTGGAATTCATTAATCAACTCATTCGGTAAAAGGGCGACAGCTTCAATACTTTCTTTGTTTGAATTTTTTCTCCCGAGATATCTGCTATAAGCATCTAGGTCATCAACGCATTGATAGGCAATTTTAGCCAATTTATTGGTGGGGCCTGATAGCACTGTTACATCACTCAAGTCATGCGGACCGTATCTAAAATAGCTTAAACTTCTACTTGCGGGACGATAATGAAGGTTGAGCTTTGTTTTGTTCGGCTTTATGACAATGCCATCATTGTAGGTTTCTTTATACCTATATAAAAACAATGTTCTAAACTCTTCTGGGCAACGTCTCGCAGGTGTTCTGAAAGAGTGTTCTGGATGATTGGATATCCAGGAGAACGCAAGCTCTGGATTCAAAGGCTCACTATTTTGAGCAATTCGAGCAAGTTTTACTTTAAATACATTCGAATTTATCGAATTTTCTATTTGATCATCCTGAATGGAAAGAATATGGGGCAGGGTGATGGAAATGTATTCTAGAAGATTAGAGGAGTAGCTATTAAATGAATAATTATCTCTGAAAACTGATCTGAGACGAATTATTTCATTGCAAATCTGAAGACATTCTTCATCTCCTACCAGGCCATCTTTATAGTCCTTGATGATGCGCCTTTCCAGTCCATAAAAATATATGAATAGATATCCGATCGGGGTGTCAGACATATCACGATCACTGGCAAGCCAGTCAATATACGCACCTCTGCAACTGGGCGATAAATCAATGAAACTTGGCCAATATCCAAGGCTACTATCAGTGTAAGTATATTGGCTCTCCTTTATTTGAAGAGTCTCATCGACCAAAGAGCTTTCGGTTTCGTTATAATTTTCACCTTTTAGAACTCCGCCAAAATAAAATAGTCCTTTTGAGATGGTTTTGCTTTTTATTGAAACCTCCTCACCGGGCATGATCCATTTGCCTTTTGAGGTATTTTTAGATTTTTCTTTTTCAAAGTAAGAATAAGAGTGGATATAGTCAGTGTCACTCCTAAAATTCACTTCTGCACTCCTTGAAGGTACTTTCTTCTCTTTCTTACGAGTGAATGAATACAATACATAAATGATAAATATGAATATGATCCATCCCATGTGTCACCTTGATTAAATGCTAAAAGCGTGTATCTGTTTATTTAAAATTCTATGACCGAAATTGATTTTAAATTAAAGAAAATGATTGAATCAGAGTATTTGAAGCGCAATTAATTGTCCACAAGATGATTTAATCTATACTTTAAGCACCTTATTCAGTTTAGTCGTGTGAAGTTGACTAAAATGAAGGTCATAAGGCTTTAATCCTTAGGAGTTTAGCACTTTTTCTAATGCTTCATCCGCTTCCTTATGAATGAAGTTGGCCTGATAATTTATAGTGGTTTTTAGGTCGGTATGCCGGTAGAGTTTTTGTAGCATTAATGGGTGTATATTGTCTCCTGCAATATTTCCGAAACTATGGCGAGCGATATGATTGGATAAGTTTTTATCAATGTCGCACATATCAGCTATTCTCTTTAGGTATTTGTTTAGGAGTTTGGTTGCGTTACGAGTTTTCGTGAACAAGTCTACTTTACTTTTGGGGTCAGCTTTTTTTAAAAAGGGGAAAACGTAGTCCATTTGAGATTTTTTGCCTTTGGAATATAAGCTCAAGACCTGCGAAGCATTATTTGGAACTTTCAGACTTACGGGTTTTTCATTTTTGTTCATCTGATAATAAAGACGACCATCAACAAAATCAGACCACTTCATTTCAAGAACATCCGAAATTCTCACTCCCGCAAAATAATATGAGAATAACCAGACATTTCTGGTATGCCAAATAGAGCTTCCTTTTTCTAATTTTAGTTTCTCTATACGTTCGATCTCAGGTTTAGTAAGACCAATTTTGTTTCCAGACTTAATTCTAATTTTTTCATTTTCTCCAGCAAATGGGTAATACTTTCGATCAATGATTCCTTCATTTATTGCAAGGTTATACATTGTGCGAATGAAGATTAGCTGATTGGTTATTGTTCTGGGCTTCTGTTCTAGATAGGATGTACTGAAACTTTTAAAGTTATTAATGAAGCCCATGTCAATGTCAGAGAAACTAAGGGAGCTGTTTTTTGCAAATTCTTTAAGTTCATCATCGACACTATAAAGCCCTTTTCTAGCCTTTGAAATTCGCTCTAACCTTCGATTTTTTATCTCTTCAACCACTTTTTGTCTCGGTTTAGAATGGTTGAGGTTAATGAATTCCATTATGTTATAGAGAATTGAAATTTCAGGCTTAACAACCGAGAATTTGCCTTCATTATATTTTCTACCAATTCTTTCACTTGCCAATTGAAAGAATGAAACATTCTTTCCAGTTCGTTTTACCTTCTTTTGTATCTGCTTTGCCGACAATTCTTCTGTACTTGCTTCAGCTTCTAGTATGGCAGCGTGAGCCTCAGAAAGTTTCTTTTGGAGCAAGTTATTTAAGCGAACGGAGTTCACGTGTGACTTTTTGACTTTTGATTGCTTGAAGTCCCAGTCTTTTTCTTGTGCATATTCTCCAGTGAAAATATACCTTGTCTTACGGTCTTTTGTAATTCTGATGGCAATAGGTGAGGTGCCGTCTTTCTTCTTGTCGTGTTTCCAGAAAACCAGTTTAACAGATGCCATCTTGTTTGATTATGAACTCTGTAAAGATAATTATTGGGCAACATTATACCTAAAACATACCTAAAACAATTTGTAGTTTTGAGCAGTTCTCAACGGTTTCCAACGTACCATAAATGACCTATAATGAGTGATTAGGAGCTTTTATTGACTACACAAAACCAATAAAGACAAGGCTCATAACCCAAAGGTCGCAGGTTCGAGTCCTGCTCCCGCTACAGCGTAAAAGCCGATCATTTTGATCGGCTTTTTTTGTTTTATGACATACACAGTTTACGTTCTCTATTCTTCGAAATTCGATAAGATTTATATCGGCTACTCTAGCAATCTGGAGCAGCGAGTGCTTTCCCATAATAAACTAGCAACAAAAGGCTGGACAATAAAATTTCGTCCTTGGGAGGTTGTTTACACAGAGGATTATGTTGATAAGCCAAGTGCAATGAAAAGGGAAAAGGAGTTAAAATCTAGTAGGGGAAGAGATTTTATATGCTCAAAAATATTGAAGAAAGGCTAGTTGGGCTCATATCCGTCAGGTGACGGACGCAGGTTCGATCCCCGCTACAGCGTAAAAGCCGATCAAATTGATCGGCTTTTTTTGTTTCAATACTTTTCTCTGGTTCAACTTGCAGTGCGGATCATTCTTACTCCCATTCCAACTGAAATTAGCATAACATGTACTTTGAATGATATGTACCCGCCATAGGCAAGCTCCAGTTACTAGGGCAGACTAGTTAGCGTTAGTAGATTTAGCCGTTTTCAACGCTTCTTTTACCATTGTTTTACAAATCTTTTTACACTTTAGCAATTGACATAAACAGCTTAGCAGTTAAGTATTGTCATGGCTCATGTTGTGTCATTTTTTTGCGCAAAAATTAATCAACATGAGAAAAATCACAGCCCTAGCATTATTGCTTTCTATGTTTCTCTATCAATGCGATAGCGAAGACAAAGAACCGGTGCCAGTTCCTGAAATTACCATTACTGCACCAACACTTAGCATTGATGAAAACCCTGAACAAGGTGCCGTTATCGGTACTATTCCGGTAGATGTAGTAAACGGAACGGATGTAACTTTAGCCATTACTAGTCAAACTCCTGCAGACGCAGTATCACTAAACGCCAATAATGAATTAGTTGTGAACGATGCCAGCATTTTCGATTTTGAAGTGAACGAAAGTATTTCAGTAACACTTGAGGCTACTGTAGACGAAGTAACCGAAAGTGCTACACTTAATATTGCCATTAACAACTTGGCAGACTATGTGGGCTTTAACAGCGATTCTCACACTTATACCATCAAGGAAAATACACTTTCTGGGGAATTTGAAGAGACGCTAAGTGACTTACTCACTGCAGAGCAAGGCCTAAATTATAGCTTTGACTACGATGAGAACTTGAGTCCGCTGTTAAAAGGTGATGCTCGAGTATTCGATTTTAATAACCTAACAGGATTACTGGAATTCTGGAATTCTGGAAATTGGGATTTTGAAGAAATCACTGGTTTTACTTCAGAAGGAGATGGTCTTAAAACTTGGTCTGACACAATTTATATTCTTGATGTTGAAGGCGAGGTTCTAGATCAAATGACCTTAAATATTCAAATTGAAGATGTTGAGGGTGAAAATGAATTCGATGAGCGCGTAAACCATCAAGGTCAAACCATTAGCCAGATTAGAAATTTAATTGGCTCTGATATTTATGGACAAACCTATAAAGGTGGAAGAATTATTCGAGTTAATGCGGACTACAGTGTTGTACTAGTGGCTCCTGAAAAGATTGAGGCAGGTACGTACTCTGAACTTGTAGAGGCTGTGGAGAGCTATAGCAATGATGGCAATGACGAATGGTACATTCCGCCAACAGCTGAGTACCGCGGTGGCTTGACTTATAGAATAGCACCTCTTTTTATCTCAGTGGGGCAGCACGAAACAATTGTGACTTCTAAGGAAAATGGCGAGCACGAATTATTCTTAAGATACTATTTAGGAAAAAGTTCTTCTGGCGCAATTGTGATTTCTCATGCGCAGTTTGGCATAAGCGCTAACTTCCCTTTCATATCAAGACCGATTAGCTTGGTAGATAAGCCATAAAGAGTAATCATAGTTTTTGATTTGTAATAGCCCGGCATATTGTTGGGCTTTTTTATTTCCATTTACTTTTAAACTCATTCATTTTTGAGCGTGCAATTGGTATTGACTGCCCATTTACAAGCTTCAATTCTTGTCCTTTGGCTTCTTCTACCAGTTTCATGTTCACCAGATAACCGCGGTGAGAACGGAAGAAGGTTTCTGGTAGCATTTGTTCAAACTCCTTCACTGGCTTCGAAGCTACTACTTGGCGCTCTTGCAAATGGAAAACTGTATACATACCCGAAGCTTCTAGAAATAAAAGATCGCTGATAGGAACGTATTCTATACCGGTTCTTGAGGCAACGGCTACTTTTTCAACCTTGTGTAAATTAGATTTTAAGGCATCAAATTTTGGTTTAAAGTTATCCTCTAGTTTTTCATTTAAGCGTTTTATACAGTCGCTTAGCTCATCTAGGTCCACAGGTTTTAATATGTAATCGAAAGCAGAAAGTTTTATGGCTCGGATAGCGTAATGATCATGCGCTGTAACAAACACCACAAGCTTATTTTCTAAGTCAGGGTAAACCTCAAAAAGCTCGAAACTCAATTGACCATCGAGTTGAATATCTAGAAAGACAACATCTGGATTGTTCTTTTCAATGCTTTGAGCGGCATCCATTATAGTGGCTACCTCGTCAACCACTTCAACAGAGTCGCTAATGAACTGCAATAACCTGCGAAGCGATTCTCGCGCCTGTCCCTCGTCATCTACTATTATTGCTGTTATTTTATTGCTCATGCTCAAATGTTAATGTTACGGTTGTGCCTTCACTGGCCGAAGAAATAGTACTGCCTACTTTTAGCTTGCTAAGCTTATTCACTCTGCTAATTCTATTTTCAATGGCTTTTAAAGCAAAAGATCCTTTTTCTTCATTATACCAAGTGGTGGGGTCGCTGCCTAAGCCGTTGTCTTTGATTATTACTTGATACCCCTTAATTACCTTGCTGAAAGCAATAGATATGTGTTTTGCCCCTTTTCGCTTAGATACGCCATGTTCTATCGCGTTTTCTACAAAAGGTTGAGTAATAAGAGTAGGTATTTTTTCGAATGCAGTGTCTATTTCCTTCTCACAAGCAATTTCGTATTCGAATTCTTCGCCAAAGCGTTTTTTAGAGAGTTTGAGGTAGTTGTGTAAGAAGTCTATTTCCGCCTGAACCGAATGCACTTCCATAGAAGACTTATGTAATACATCGCGAAGCAGTTTGGAAAGACTCGAAAGCCCGTCTAATGAATCTTTCAAATCTTTTTTTAGAATGGCATTTTGAATGGTGGCCATGGCATTGAACAAAAAGTGCGGGTTCATTTGCGATCTGATGGCCTTTAACTCGGCAGCAGCCAATTGGTTGTTCAGTCTTACCTTTTCTAACTCTACCTTGTTTTTTCTCACAAGTCTCAATCTATTCAGGTAAAACGAAGTCCAAAAGATGCCGCCCAGTATTACTATATAGAGTAGTAACATGCTATTCTGACGCCACAATGGAGGTTTGATGGAGAAGGGGAGGAGGAAAGCCTCCGATGTTACCCCGTCTTCATTTTCTGCCATCAATTCCAACTCATATTGGCCATTGGCAAGGTTGAGTAGGTCTATATTGTAGCTACCATTGGTGGCGTACAGCGGCAACCAGTCTTGGCTGAGCCCTTTAATTCTATACATTACACTGGTTTTTCCTTGAGCGCTAATGTTAGGATATACCCCGAACGCGAACCTCAAATCGTTTGATGAGTAGTCTATCGATGTGAGTTTTTCTGGCAGTAGTTCTCTGTTGAGCAGTTTAATGGTTGGTTTAACTAGGTTGCGCTCTGGAAAACTAGAAAAAGCACTCATAAATTGTTGATGCAAGAACAGCAGTTGACCATCGAACTCTACAACAGCAACTAACTTGTTGGTGTCAATTCCTTTTGAGTTGAAGAAGGAGTTTCGCTTTTCAAAAGTCTTGAGATCGAAAACATCGGCTCTTTCAGAATTGATCACGAATAGGTAGTTGTCGGTCAGGAAAATGTCCGAGTAGTCTTCTCCTGACTGAATGATAGGTTCGAGCTTATTTTCCTTTAGTTCGGAAACACCTCCAGTGGTGGTAAGTATGAAAGTTCGGCTTCCGCTATAAACTACTTTTTCAATATTCTGATTATCGAGAATAAGCTTTAAGCTTTCATCTTCAGCTATTTCCCAGAGCTTATTTGCTGAGTAACAATATTGTTGACCTTTTTGCCGAAAAAGACCTCTTAACCTATGTTTTGGTAGAATCAATTCCGCTAACTTTCCTTCTAAGTGGTATACATAAAGTCCGCTAGAAGTAGCCATAAAGAGCTTTTCTCTACTGGGTAAGAAGCCTTTTATTGCACTTAGTTTAAATGATTCTAGCGTTACTAAGCTTTTGGCGTCTAGCAATTCGGCAAGGTTGCTGCCTAAGTATATCGTTTTGGTTGTGCTATCGGCCAAAAAACCTTCTATCCTATTGGGAGAAGGAACTTCTCTTTTGAAGGTTAAAGAGTAATCTCTATAGTCCAATTCATATAGTTTAGAGTCATTGGTGAGTAAAAGCGCATTGCTTGGGCCATTTTGTTGACTTTGTAAAATGAGACTTTCGTCTAGCTTATCTTCAAATTTGATAACCCTTCGGGTAAGGGAAGGAATCATAAACACACCATGAAGCAAGCTAGAGCACCAGAGGTTTCCTTCTACATCAAACATGGTGTCAGAAATTTGAATATCGGATAAGTAGTGTTCAGCTTTTTCCGAAGCCAGATTGAAAACCCACAGGCCGTTGAGGGTAGAGAAATACAGCGTGTTTTCATGGATGTAAAGGTTGTTCACCTTTTCAGGAGAAAAGGGTAAGGATTGAATAAGTTGCCCACTTACATTAGTAATGCCCCCTACCGATGGCCTGTAGAAAAGAATGCCTTCATTGTAAGTAAAAGGGATATCTTCTTTAGTCATGGAAAATCCTAAGCTTATGGTGCTTAATCTATCATTGGTTTCTAGTTTATAGAGAGTGTTTTCTTGAGTGTCACCAGCAGTAAACCAAGTTGTGTTGCCATGCTGTACTAAGTGGTACAAGAAATCGAAAGAATTTTTGAAGTGAATGGTGTCTTGTTGATCAGGAGAAATAAGGCCGGTTTTTACATAAAGTAGTTTCCGATCCCCAAGTGGGATTACCCTAGGAAAGTCTAGGCCAGACTTGTTTATGGCCAGAACCTGGGTTGTGTCTTTTTTAAAAAAGACATACTCCCAATCGAAGTTAGTACCAATATAGGCCCCTTCTCCTATTTGGTATACATCGTTTAGCGCATTGCTAGCACCAACATAAGTTCTGTTGTTAAACGTGAGACCATTGTAGATGCTTAACCCTCTATCCGTTCCGAAGATGATTTCACCGTTTTCGTTCAGGTTGATATCATAAACAGTGTTCGAAAGCAGCCCATCACTCTTTTCAAATTGATGATAAAACACCTCTTGTTGCTGAGGGGTAACTCCCAAAACAGCAAGGGATTGTATGATCAAAATGAAGAAAATAAATGCGCGCAACGCCATACCCACTTAGTCCTTTTGAATGGTGTCCAAGAGTCTGATTTCTCTAAAAAAATAAGCTTGTTGTGCATTGGAATGCACAGTCTAACAGATTTACGATTTAATGAAAAATCCAGATTGGTTCAATATGCCTTTAATTGAAGAGGGTTGCCATGGAATCTAAAGGGCTCTAAAAGAGCTAACTAATTCAGTGAAAAAAGTAGAATTTATTCTCAATCTATTTAACCATGGCGGGTCAGTAAGTTGAATTCCAATGGAGACATCCGTCCGAAAATTCTACCATGAGACTAGAGAATGCACCTGGCTGAAATAAAAAATAAGCGCCATTTGCGTGGCGCTTATCATATTGAAAACAGTGTTCATTTTGAGAAAATCCTTTTCATTAAAAGAATTTAGGAGAGGGTAATTGGTCTCTTAAATCAACTTCAAATACTTTTTTTAGGAGAATTGAGTGATAGAAAATATGGTAATAAAAGACAGTACACTTAGTGCTATGGCCACCATAAATATGTTGTATGAGATGGTTACTAACCTATACTTTCTATCCAATACTAAACCTAGGTAGTAGATGTCTACAGACATTTGGTCATATACTCTCTTCTTATCTTGTCTAAACAGGCTCATTTCTCTTATAAAGTCCTTTTTATCTAAGTTTATGTAGTTTCCGAAGAAGAGTAAACTAGAGTCGTTGCCTCTTATTTTTTGCTTGGTTAGGTTAATTCTGGTAACCTTTGGGCGAGCAGATAATACTGCGAATATTACTGCTGCTAGAGAGCCTAATAGAAGTACTAAAACGGGAGCTGTAAATCTAGAATACTTGTAAAAACCACCATCGAAGAAAGTGTATCCAGTACCCGCTAAAGTAACAATAATGGACATTATAATGGTATTTACGCGGATTATGAGGTTAGCTTTTGCATCTGCAATGGCGCTTAAATTCACGTGATTTTTATAAATAGAGCGATACATTGTTTCAATGCCTCTGCCTAGTTTATGCGATCTTCTAAGCTGCTTTTTTCTCTTTTTTTCTTCCTTTTCAATGGCAGATAAAACCTTTCTAGTATTGAGCGATTTTCGCTCAGAATACTCCTTTATAGCCCATTTGGTTCTGTATCTGAAAGCAGAAATTACTTCTATATATTCCTTAAGCGTTTCCTTCTTATGACTAGCATCTCCAAGGTGCTCAATGGCAAGCAATTCTAAGTTTCTGACCAATTTCTTTTTACCCAGAAAAGACCAGTAAATATCGTAGACAATAGCCTCAGAGGTAGTTTTTTTGGTATTATGATCGTTTATGGATAGTGATAGTTTAGTAATGGAATCCACATCTTTTTCACCTAGATATTCACTGAAATTTTCTTCCAGAAATGTCTTGGCAGACTCATCTTTATCTTCTCCTTTAAACCAGAATGTAGAATAGTAGGTAGCTATTGCTAACTCAATTTGATTTCTAGTGTTTTCGCTCTCAAAGAGCTCTTCAGCATCTTCTTTTAAGGTGACCAATATTTGGTTGAGCCTATTAAGATGGTGGAAGGTTATGTTTTCTTCTGTTCGATGCTCGTAAGCAGAGGCTACTCGCTTACGGATGATGCTTTGGTCGATGTTTTCTGTGGTTTCCATTGGCTTAAGTAGTTCAAATCCGATACCATGATTTTTTGGAAAGCGAAAATGAAGAAACCGAAACGCCTAGCGACCATAATTATTTTGTCACGGTTTTTGAAAGTTAGAATGGCATGTTCACTAAAATCATTTTTAAAACCCTCATCGCGACAGCACTTGTACTGTCATCTATGCCGCACACGCAGGCTCAACAGAATGTAAAAGATTCAACCGTAACCATTAGTGCCAACCCGAACTTTGAAAAAGGTAGAGTAGGCAGATTCTTTTTCGGGAATCACTATAGGGAAACCTGGACAACTCCAGTAAGCGCTCCTATTTTCGATTTAGATAAATACAAAGGTGGGTTGGAAATACTCAAGCTTGGCGGAGGTAACCAAACCAAAACACTTAGGCTTACTTCTGAAGACAACATTCAGTATAATCTAAGAACAATAGATAAGTTCCCGGCCAAGACCTTACCTAGCATGTTAAGAGGAACATGGGTAAATAACATTCTCAAAGATCAGATTAGTACAGCGCATCCATACAGTTTTCTGACAATCCCTCCAATGTCTGATGCCCTAGGTATCTATTACACCAATCCAAAATTGTTTTATGTGCCAGCCAATGACCAACTCGGTGAATATTCTCAAGAATATGGCGATAAGCTTTTTATGATTGAAATAAGACCCGATGAGGATCTGTCCGAATTCGACAGGTTCGGCAATACAGAAAACGCTGTGGGTACAGAGAAGCTTTATGAAGAGCTTCGAGAAGATAACGACAACAGCGTAGACCAGCTCTTTTTAGCCAAAGCCAGAATTTTTGATATGATTATTGGCGACTGGGATAGACATGAAGACCAGTGGAGATGGGCTGAGTTTGAAAAAGATGGTAAGGGTGTACTTTACAAAGCTATTCCAAGAGATAGAGACCAAGTGTTCGCAAAGATGGACGGATTCATTCCTTCCATTGGTACTTCTAGGTACTTTATGAGAAGAATCGGCCATTTCGATTACGATTTTAATGACATCAATGGATTTAACTGGTCGGCAAGAAATATAGATAGAAACCTGCTTAATGAACTTCAACTGAGCGATTGGCAAAGAATGGTGAAGGAAGTACAGACCCAGTTAACAGACAGCGTAATTGACTATGCCATAAAGCAGATACCAGAAGAAGTTTATGAGCTTTCTGGGCCTGAAATAGCTGCCAAGATTAAGTCTAGAAGAGACCTAATGGACGAAGAAATTGTGAAATACTATGAGTTCTTGAGCAGAGAAGTGAGAGTAGCTTTTAGTGATAAGCACGAACTTTTTGAGGTGTATAATCAGACCGATAACACCGTAAAGGTAGTTGTGCATAAGGTAGAAGAAGACGGAAAAGAGGAAGATTTACTATATGAAAGAACCTTCCACCCGGATACTACAAAACGAATTATCCTTCACGGATTGAGAGGAATCGATAGATTTAAAGTCTACGGAGAGCAGAAATTCCCAATAGAAGTTCAGATGTATGGTGGTGAAGGTAAAGACAGTATAATTAGTGCCAGAACTGAAGAAGGACGCTTTAGAGGAGTTAAGTTCTATGATAAAGATGAAGAGTTTACCGAAGTGTTTGGTGAAAAATACGCTTCAGTTCCTGTAAGAGATACGGAGTCATCGGCTGTCTACGATTTTGAGAGAAAGTATTTCAAATACGATATAGTTACGCCAAGAGCCTCTTTCGATTATACCCCAGATGACGGTTTGTTTTTAGGTGCTGGCTTGTACATTGAGCGTCAGCAGTATAAAGAAGACCCTAAAGCAACTCATCTAATCAAAGCCAATTGGGCTACAAGAACTAATGGTTTCAATGCTGCTTACAATGGGCGTTACAATTCATTCATTGCCAAGCATTGGGATGTTGAAATCGATACCTGGGGACACAACAGTAAATATGCTTTCAACTATTTCGGCCAAGGAGGTAACACTACTTTCGATCAGCCTATTGACTATTACAGAGTAGGTTTAGAGCGTTTCAATTTTTCTCCGAGCATTATCAGAAAGTCTAGTAAGTACTTCGAAATGGGCTTTGGGCCAACTTTTGAACACGTGAATGTGACAGAAACAGATGGAGTAATTTCTGACCTCATGGGGCCAAATAATACAGTTACTACTGGTTCTACCTCATTTTTAGGAGCTTCTTTCTTTACCAGACTAAGATATTATGACCACCCGAATCACCCTTCTATGGGTATCAAGTGGCAGGCACAAATGGATTATTGGAATGATATAGGTGGAGACAAAGTGAATATGACAAGCCTAAAAACTGATGTGAGCTTGTATTATACTTTCAAACTACCTTTCAGACTTACAGTGGCTACTCGTTTCGGAGTAGAAAATAACTCAGGGCCTTACTTATTCTATCACTCTAACTTCTTGGGAGGACAAACCAACCTAAGAGGTTTCAGAAGAACACGTTTTGCAGGACAAGGTATTTTCTATAATAACACTGAATTTAGGTTGTCTCTCTTCCAGATGAATAATGTAGTGATGACCGGAGACTTCGGGCTTATCGGCTTTGTAGATCATGGTAAAGTTTGGACTGAAGACGGAGAAACTAGCGGTTTCAAAAGAACCTACGGTCCAGGTGCTTTTGCTGCCCTTTACAATTACATGGTTGTATCGCTGCATTATGGAATAACGGAAGAAGAAAGTGGCTCATTTATGCTAAGAGCTGGCTTCTTGTTCTAATGCAGCAGTCTTATTTAAACAAGATTGAAATTGATTAGTATTTAAACTGTAACCCAATCAACTATGCCATTACTCGGGAAAATTATAAAAAGAGCTATAGATCTTGGTGAACAAATCACCGATGACAGTAAAACACCTCAAGAACATCAGGAGGAGGTGCTAAAGAAATTACTAAAGAAGGCTAAAGATACGGCTTTCGGTAAGTTCTATCAGTTTGAGCAATTGCTGGAGAGCGATTCGCCCATAGAAGAATTTAGGAAGAAGGTTCCCGCCTTCGACTATCACAGAATGCACGATGCATGGTGGTTCAAAACGGTAGAAGGAGAGGTAGACATTACTTGGCCAGGCCAGCCAGAGTATTTCGCCTTAAGCTCGGGCACTACGGGTAATAAGAGCAAGCGCATACCAGTTACACAAGAAATGATTGAAGCCATTAGAGAAACTGGTGTAAAGCAAGTGCTTAGCCTTTCTGAACACGATTTGCCAGATAGCTTCTTTGAAAAACAAATATTGATGTTGGGTAGCAGTACCGATTTAGAAGAGGTTAATGGTCACTACGAGGGAGAAATTAGTGGTATTAGCGCTAGCAATATCCCTTTCTGGTTTAAAGGGTATTACAAGCCTGGTGAAGACATTGCCTCTATTGAAGATTGGGACGAAAGAGTATTAGCTATTGCCAAACAAGCGCCCAGTTGGGATATTGGCGCTATCTCTGGAATTCCGTCATGGATTGAATTAATGCTGCAAAAAGTAGTAGAGCACAACAAGGCAGAAACCATTCATGATATATGGCCAAACCTGATGGTCTATAATTCAGGAGGAGTAGCTTTTGAGCCATACAGAGCCAGTTTTGATGCGCTAACTTCTAAGCCAATGCTTTATTTAGATACCTATTTGGCTTCTGAAGGATTCTTGGCTTATCAGGCGAGGCCAAATGATCAAATGGCTATGCAGTTATCTATTGATTCAGGAATCTATTTTGAGTTTATTCCTTTCAAAGAAGAATATTTCGATGAAAATGGAAGTCCTATAGAAGATGCACCCGCCCTATCACTTAGCGAAGTAAATGAAGGAGAAGACTATGCTATGCTCATTAGTACGGTAAGCGGTGCTTGGCGCTATAGTATTGGCGATACCATTGCATTCACTAATCTTGAGAGAGCTGAAATTAAAATAACTGGTAGAACGAAGCACTTCTTAAATGTGGTGGGTTCTCAATTATCAGTTTCAAAAATGAATGAGGCTGTTCAAGAATTGGAAGAAGCTTTCGGTCTGCAGATTCCTGAGTTTACGGTAGGTGCTGTTAAAAAAGATGGTGAATTCATTCACCAATGGTTCCTAGGTTTGGCTGGGGACCAGAAAGTCAGTGAGTCTGAAGTAAGGCTGAAGCTTGATGAAGTGCTTAAATCCAAAAACAAGAACTACAAAGTAGCCAGATCTAAAGCTCTAAAAGGCATTGAAGTAAAGCTAATTAAGGCTGACGATTTCCACGATTGGAATGGAAAGAACAAAAAGAAGGGTGGACAAGTAAAAACTCCCCGAATGATGAATGAAGAAGCACTTCTAGAGTTCGAGGAGTTTGTCAAAACTAAATAGCAGGGCTTACTGTGCCCTGCTGGTCAGTATCTACCATCTGCATAATCTCTTCTGGAGAAAGGTATAACTTCTTCATTTTCTCTTTATAGCTCAATGGTATTTCAGCATGGTTTAGAATGTAATTTTTAGTTTTCACTATATAATCTCCTAAACCGTGCTGAACTGCATATTCATCTGCTTTCCGTTCAGCTCCCTTTACAAAGTTTGGAAAGAGCAGGTAGCCAATTCCAAACTTTATCATACCCCAAGCAGACCTGTCCTTATAATCCATCAGATGACCTAATTCATGGCCTAACCATCCTATCAAAACATCTTTTGGCAAATCTTCAATTTTCATGCTATCAGAACCAAGCTTAATAGTTCTGCTAATGTTTACATAATAGGCTCGTTCGTCTAAAACCCTAAATAGAGTTTTAAAAACAGGCTGAGCACTCATAATAATGTGCTCCTGCGGATTTTTGAACCTAAATGTGATGGGAGTATTTTTTAATTCGGGGTAATAGGAAAGCGTCTCCAGTACCTGAAAATAAATTTCATCAGGAATGGTTTTCCTATACCCGTAAGTTTCAATCTGTTTCATTGAATTATGCTTGAGACTGAACTTCAATTTTACTTGTTCCTGCTTGTTCTGGAGTTTTTAATAAGGCTCTAATCAGCAAGAAGCTAATAACGAACAAAATGGTTTCTACTACTGTCCATCTAATGACAAAAGCGGAAGCTACACCTTCAGCAAAAAAGCTGTAAACTCTACCTATTAAGAAACCAATGGTATATAAGCTAATGAAGCCTAATGCAGTTTTTTGCATTCTGAAACCGGCATAGAATAGAAAGCCAGCAAAGGCTAAGTTTAGACCACCATAATATGAACGGATGGAATTAAATGCACTGTCTGAGACAGGCTGCAGACTCAAATATTGCATTACCTCTCCGGGAGCGAAAAACGCACCCATGGCTACAGCCAAGAATATTGAGCTGACTAATAGTATAAATCCTGTGATAAGTATTCTTAAGAAATTCATTGTATTACTGTTTTAAGTTGAACATTTGTTTCTCGGGTAATGCCTCTGATCATTCCTTTAAAAACAAAGCCATGAAACGGCAATACCGCAAACCAGTACAACCTGCCCCATAAACCCTTAGGCCTAAATGTGGCGGTTTGATGCAGTACTTGGTTTTTGTCAATTTTAAACTCCAACCAGGCATCTCCTGGGAGTTTCATTTCTGCAAAAAGCAGAAGTCTCTTTTTAGATTTGTCGGCAACAATTACTCTCCAAAAGTCTAATGAGTCGCCAGAGCTAATTTCTGAAGGGTGAGTTCTTCCCCTTCTTAGCCCTACTCCACCGGCTACTTTATCCATGTAGCCTCTAATTTTCCACATCCACTTGCCATAGTACCAACCACGCTCTCCACCAATAGACCATATATTATTTAATACATGTTCTTCATTTGTAATCTTGGCTTGCTTGTGGTCTTTGAAACAGCCGAAGTCTGGCACTTCTACCAAATCTTCGAAATGCTTGGTAATAGTTTCACTAGACATGGCGTCTTTCCAGCTAGAGATTAGCTGGTTTTGTTTTATTCTAGAAAAGGCTCTCTTAACGGCATCGGTGTAACTGATTAGCTCTATTTTCAGGTGCTCAATTAACCTATTGTCTCTAGCTATAACCTCCGTTTTCATACTGTCTACCAGGTTAGTAGCTAAGTTGTACGATGTTGAGGTAACAAAATATAGCCAATAAGAACTAAGCCTGGGAGTTAATACCGGAACAGAAATAATCCACCGCTTTAGCCCACGAGCTTCTGCAAATTTCATAAGCATGTCTTTGTAAGACATGGTGTCTGGTCCTGCAATGTCGAATGTTTCATTATAGGTGAATTCATCGAATAGCGACTGACTCAACACCTCTAGAATATTTTTAACTGCTATTGGTTGAGATTTAGTCTTTAGCCATTTGGGCGCTATCATTACAGGGAGCTTTTCTACCAAGTCTCTGATGATTTCGAAAGAGCCACTGCCAGAACCCACAATGATTCCTGCTCTAATGCTGGTAAAATTGTAGTTGCCTTTTTTTAATTCGTTCTCTGTGTTGAGTCTACTTTTTAAGTGAGGGGAAAGCTCTTTGTCATTGGCAATGCCACCGAGATAGATGACATGCTGCAAATTTCTTTCTTCACTTATTTTGGTGAAGTTCTGAGCCATTTGCTCTTCTTTTCTGGCAAAGTCTCCACCAGACATAGACATGGCGTGCATTAAGTAGTAGGCAGCATCTACATCTTCTGGAATTCTCTCGAGCGTTTCCTCCTTCAGAAAGTCTACCTCAATAATAGATACTCGCTCATGATCACTTAAAGCATGATTGAATCTAGAGGCATCTCTAACGCAGCATATCACCTCCAAATCTCTATCTACCAGAAGATAGAGGAGTCGCTTTCCTATGTATCCGTTTGCACCTGTTAATAAGACTTTCACCACTTTTTAAACAATGTTGAGTAGTGATAATGTTTATATAAATGTGAATTCGTTATTCCCCTTTTGTTAGAACTAAACATACTAGAAGAGAAATTCTATGGATTTTAATGTTTCAAAAGCTTTCGAAATAGTTGAAGAAAAGCTTCAGGGTTGGTTAGAAACCCTTACAGAAATGCTACCCAATTTTGTTGTAGCGCTTATTGTGTTAGTCATCTTTTACTTCCTGAGTAAATTAGTAAGGGTAGGTACCAAAAAGTTGATGGGTAGGTTTATTGAGCAACCAGCCATAATTGGGCTCATTTCTACCATCATGTCCATTTTTATTATCGGCTCAGGTTTAGTAATAGCGCTTAACCTGCTCCATTTAAGCAAAGCAGTAACTTCTATTCTGGCGGGTGCTGGTATAGCAGGTTTGGCTATTGGTTTTGCCTTTCAAGACATATCGGCCAATTTTATTTCAGGTATTATCATGGCTTTCAAAAAGCCGCTAAACATTGGAGATATCATTGAAACCAACGGCTATACGGGTTTTGTAAGAGATATTCAACTCAGGGCAACCGTATTAGAAACCTTTCAAGGTCTCCATATTATTATACCAAATAGGCTGGTGTTCCAAAACCCTATCACCAACTTCACTAAAACCTATAAAAGAAGAGTAGATCTAAACGTAGGGGTTTCTTATGCCGAAGACTTAGAGGAGGTGAAGAAAATTACAGAAGATGCACTCAAGAGCTTAGATATGCTCACCGAAGATGACATAAAACTAGTTTTCGAGGAGTTTGGAGACTCATCGATAAATTATAGAATCATGTTCTGGATCAATTATTCACCAACGCAGCCTCAGTTTTTAGAGGCCAGAAGTGAAGCCATTATGGCAATAGACAAAGCATATAAAGAACATGGCATCACTATACCTTTCCCAATCAGAACGCTAGACTTTGGTATCAAAGGAGGAGAGAGATTGGAAGGGCATATTAAGACGCTTAAAGAACAGTCTTAAAGTTTTGGTATGGCCTTTGAATTATTTGGCGCAACGAACAAAACATTTAAGATCATGAAAAAAGCAAACATAACATTAATCGCAGTTTTACTATCCATCATATTCGTTTCATGCAACAATACTAATCAGTCTGATTGGGAGCAGGAAAGAATGGAACTTACCGATAGAATCGACAATACCATCGATGACATTGATGATGAGCTTACAGAAATAAATAACGACTTAAAAGATGCATCTGAAGATGTAGCGGAGTCTTTAGAGGAAGAAAAGGAAGAGCTTTTGGATCAGAAATCGGCTTTAGAAGAGGCTAGAGATAATGTAGCTGATGCCACTGAAGAAGCTTGGGAAGACACAAAAGACTGGGCAGAAGAGACTTATAACGATGTTGAAGACTTTTTAAGCGGTAGAAATGGGTAGATAAAACCTAATGCAAACAAAAAAGCCGGAGCAAATGCCCCGGCTTTTTTTGTGCCTTGTGATTACTAATAACCTACTAGCTGCATCACAATGGATATAATAAATAACACCACAAATATGAAGAATAGAAATCTCGCAATATTTGAAGATACGGATGCCACTCCTCTAAAGCCGAAAAGTGCGGCTATAACGGCTATAATAAAGAATATAATTGCCCACATTAACATAATTTCAAGAGTTTTAGTTGAACATAATTGTGCGCTTTGCACGCTAACTAATCTTCAAATCTGTATCCAATCTGTATATTCTATTCAGGGTTCAAGGGAGGCCTATTTGGTTCGTTTCGACTTGTCAAATTGAGAAATTCAATGTCACAATTAGAAAAAAATGAGCAGACAAAAGAGGTGTACTTGATGCATATCATAAAATATGCTGATATGTGTCACAAAAAAAGTTTGGAATGGAATTTACATTAGATACCATAAACAAGGAGGATATTATGAAAAAGCTAATTGTACCTATAGATTTCTCAGATTGCTCAAAAAATGCCCTCGCCAACGCCATAAAAATTGCCGAGAGAATGAAGCTAGATTTGGTCTTGTATCATTCGGTAATGGTTCCTGTAGGTTTTGCCGAGGGGGCACCTGTTGGTGGCGCAGACTACAGCTTTCAGGAACTGGAGAAACAGTCTAGAGCTAGTTTAAACGAGGTAGTGACCGAATTTCCATTGTTAGAAAAAGTAACCTATGAAACTGCCATTCAATATGGTCCGCTGCATGAAGGAATCAATGAAATGAATGAAGATGGAAGTGTAGCCATGGTAGTTATGGGAACTCACGGAGCATCTGGTTTCGCCAAAGCACTAATTGGTAGCAACGCATATTATGTAATGAAGAATGTTGCCTGCCCAGTGATTGCTCTTCCAGAAGATGCCGATATCACTAAAATGACTCATATAGGAATTGCAGGAGATTTTCTCTCTGTACCTAATCCAGATCTTATACATACCGTAACAGAGCTTGCGCGAGCTTTTTATGCTCAGCTCCATGTAATACATATAGATACTGGCGATGTTGAAGTAAAAGGACAAATAGATGTGGCCAGAAGAATGGAAAAATACCTCAAGAACAACAACCATACATTCCATTTCAGAAAGTTTGATGATGTAGAAGAAGGGCTAGAAGAAACAGCGCAAGAGCTAAATATTGATCTACTGGCTATGATTGCCAAGCATCATGGCTTTTTCGATAGGCTTAGAAACGCTAGTCATACCAAAAAGATGGTGCTAGATATTCCAATGCCACTTATGGTCTTACACGAGTAAAGGAAATCTTAAATAGACAATCTTAAGCAAGAGCGGTAGAATTGTTTTCTGCTGCTCTTTTTTTGTAAATATTCATTATGGTAATTCTTGACTGGCCTAACTATCTGATTAACGGACAAAAGACTTTGGGTTTTGTTGACTATTTTCATGAAGTAAGACTGAAAAGTCGTGCACCTCAACTAAACAGATTTTTACTTTTTTAAGTAAACATGGCCGCCATGACAAAGAAAACATTGGATAGGGCAGCCAAGATAAACCTATTGGTTTCTCTTGTCCTTGTGCTGCTGCTCGCCATTATTCTCGAAACGCTAATTAGAGAAAGGCGAACCGATGCTGCTGTCATAAACCTTTCAGGTAGGCAAAGAATGTTGAGTCAAAAAATTGCAAAAGGCATCTACACTACCTCATTAGGCCTTACTTCTATCCAAGAAATTAAGAATGATGCTGAAACATGGACGCTCGTTCATGATGGCTTAATCTATGGAAATGATTCTCTAGGATTGCCAAGTCTAACAGATCAAGATCTATTGTCTCTTTTTAAGCAAGTAGAGCCATTTAAGAAGGGACTATTAAGAGTGGTTGCCCAGATAAATGAAACCACTCAAATTACCCCATCTATGCTAAATGAGGTAGAGAGAAACGAGCAGGCATTTCTTTCGTTGATGGACGAAATTGTTTTTCAGGCCGAAGAAAATTACAACCGCTCCATTTTTAACCTGAGACTTTGGACCTTGGTTCTGTCTATACTTGTAATCGTTTCTTTAGTAGTGCTCTACTTCAATCTGGTTAAACCCATCATAAGAGAGTTGAGCAGAGCTGAAGGTAGCCTGATGAGGAGCAGGCAATCTTTAGAGTTTTTTGTGAAACACACCCCAGCGGCTGTAGCCATGTTCGACTTGAAGATGGATTACTTGTTCGCCAGCGACCGGTGGTATGTAGACTATGGTTTAGAGGGCAGAAGTATAATCGGAAAAAATCATTACGATATTTTTCCTGAGATCAATGAAATTCCTGAGTGGAAGGAGATTCATCAGAGAATTTTGAAGGGAGAAACCTATAAAACAGATAGAGATAGGTTTGATAGAGCTGATGGAAAAGTAGATTGGCTCAAATATGAGTTGCTACCGTGGAGAGATGATAATGGTGAGATAGGCGGGATGATCATGTTCACCGAGGTAATTACCCAACAGGTAGAAATGCAGTTAGAACTTGAGCGAAAAGCACGTGAGCTTGAAAAAACAAATGAAGAGCTAAAGCACTTTATATACATTGCTTCGCACGATCTTCAAGAACCTTTGCGCACTACTTTGAGTTATTCGGACCTTTTGCTAAATGAAGAGTTTAACTCAGATGAGCAGGTAAAACAGCAGAGTCTAAGGTTTATAGGAGAGAGCGTTGGGCGGATGAGTACCCTCGTGAAGGGGTTGCTAGATTATTCCCTCATCGGTTCGGATAATAATTTTGAACAGGTAGACTGTCAGTTACTCGCTAAGGAAGTTTTTAATGCATTAGAACAAAAAGATAGAATTGATGTTTCTATTGAAGTTGAAAATTTACCAGTTGTATCGGGTTCAAAACTAGAACTGACACAACTTTTTCACAATTTAATTGTCAATTCTATTAAATTTGTAAGACCTAATGTTCCATGTCTAATACAAATATCGGCTGAGCGCACCAACGGGTACTGGATTTTTACGTTTAGCGATAATGGTATTGGTATAGAAGAACAATACTTCAAGCAAATATTTAAGGTTTTTCAGAGATTACACTCAAAGGATCGAGTGGAAGGTTCAGGGATTGGTTTGGCTCTCTCAAAGAAAATCGTTGAACATCATGGAGGTGAGATTTGGGTAGAATCTGAGTTAAACAAAGGGACAACCTTTTATTTTACATTAGTAGGCTAATTGAAAATGAGAAAGATTCTTAAGCGTGTTTTGTTGATTGATGACAACGAAGCAGATAATTTCATCCACAAGATTTTTATTCAGAAACATGGCGGTGTTGAAGAAACTGTTGCTGTAACTAGTGGTCAAAAGGCACTAGACTACCTCAGTTCTAATCAAACAGGTAGTTATCCAAGGCCTGAACTTATTTTTCTAGATATTAACATGCCTAGAATGAATGGCTGGGAGTTTTTGGAAGAATATAAGAAGCTAGATGATGAACAAAAAGGTGGCGTAGTAGTAGTAATGCTCACCACTTCTTTGAATCCCGATGACAAAAAGATGGCTGACGGAGATGGCAATGTAACGGAGTTTATGAACAAGCCTTTGAACATTGAAAAGTTTCAATCAGTACTAGAAAAGTATTTTCCAGATAGGCTTGATTAAGCTAAAATAGCTTGAGCCCCATTTTTAAAGACCAAGACTGTTCTGCGGCAATTTTTTTTATGCCTTGCTGAGTGTTGAAAGCATCTATTCCACAGCTCATAGGTTCTATTGCCATGGCCCGCTCATCGGGCTTATACACTTGAACAAAAGGAAAGTTGTGGTCTTGCCAAATCTCTAAAGTACCTAACTGAGGGTAGTTAAGGAATACACTGTTTCTATCTTCTATTTTTTCCAACCTATAGCAGCTATCTAGCTCTTTTGCGAACACCGATGTAAAGTCTTGAAAGTCTCTATTGTGACTTTCTGCTCCTGTAGGAATAAGGTTTTCGTTGACCTCAATTAGGCTTGTTTTGGGCATTTTTAGCCTACATGGCTCATTAGTTAATTCCAGATCGAAGTAGGGGTGCCAGCCAAAACCACAGGGCATTGTTTGGCTTCCTGTGTTTTGTATATCAACCTGAATTTCTAACTCATTCTTCTTGAGTATATAGTTTACCTCGAAAGTAAATGGGAAGGGGTAGGCTTCCAGTGTGCCATCATATTCGTGCCTGAAACGAATAGAATTATCGAGTTTTTCAACTAAGTCGAAGGCCACATTGTAAATGAAACCATGGAGCGCATTGGGTTTTCCAGGGTCGTTCTCATCAAAATGAAAACTCATACCTTCATAGTTGTATTTGCCTGAGGCCAACCGATTGGGAAAAGGAAACAATAAAGAACTTTCAAATAGATTGAAGTCTCTATTATTGATGAGCGTTACCTCTTCACGCGCTTTAAAGCAAGTCCATTTAGTGATAGAAGCCCCGTTTTGGGGATTTATAATAAGTTTGCTTCCTTCAAAGCTGAGTTGTTCCATGGTGTTTGTAGGTGCTTATTCTGTCAATGATTAACTGTTTCTTGGAGCTTTTACCACCAAGGTAACGGTATGGTCAAGTCTGCAATAGAATCTATGACTAAATCGGGCTTGAACGGATAATCATTGAGGTCTTCTCGCTTAGACATTCCCGAAAGGGTAAGTATAGTGTGGTAACCAACTTGAACACCGCCTTGTATATCGGTAGCCAAAGTATCTCCAATAACAGTCACTTCTTCAGTAGCCAGACCAATGTGCTTTCTAGCCTGGCGCATCATAACGGGGCTAGGTTTGCCAACAGAGAATGCCTGCTTACCTGTTGCAGCTTCAATCATAGCTACTATTCCAGCAATCCCTAAGTTGTTCCAGCCTGGCTTGCGAGGCGATGGATCTAGGTTAGTAGCAATTAATTTTGCTCCGTCTAGTATAAAGTCGATGGCTTTGCGCACCATTTCTAAGGTAAAATTGATGCCTTCACCAACCACAACGAAGTCTGGGTCGTTTTGCACTAGGGTGAACCCGTGTTCATGTAAACTAGAAATAAGGCCTCCTTCTCCCAAAACATAAGCTGTTCCTTCTGGAAATTGCTGACCCATAAAATGTGCAGTGGCCATGGCCGATGTATACACGTTTTCAGGTTCTACATAAATGCCCATTTTTGCCAGTTTTCTAACAGCATCTAGTGGAGTACGCTGGCTATTGTTGGTCATAAAAGTGAACGGTATATTCTCCTTTTGAAGCGTTTTGATAAACTTATCAGCACCCGGAATCATCTTGTTTTCAACATAAATGACACCGTCTTGATCTATTAGAAAACCTTTGGGCATGTGAACTAAAAAACGGTTGATAAAATCTTTTCAACGAGTTTAGCGCTTTGCAAACTCTCTTCTAAGGTAAAAAGGTTTGACTCTTTTTCCCCATTATTAATACATTCTCTAGCTGCGACAATTTCATGGACATAACCTGTGCTTTCAAATGGTATGGCAACCTTTTCTACCTCTTCTCCTTTTACAACCTCAAATTCCTGACACTTCCAGAAAAGAGGCATACGAATGAAGCCATCTTCGCCATAAATACAGGCTTCCTTGTTTGTGGTTACTGTAATGCTCGCAAATAATTGCGCCATCTGCCCCTCTGAATAGTTTAACTGTAGCTGTGTGCTTTGGTCTACTCCTGTTTCACTTATTTGGGCATCGGCTGTAAAAGAGCTCGGGTTCCAACCAAATAAATCTGCTGCTATGGTTAATGGATAAACACCAACATCAAAAAGGGCTCCTCCAGCTAAATCTGGATTTAAAAGCCTTCCATCTTTAGTTAATTTATCAATAGACCTAAAACCAAAACTAGCGGTCATGTATTTGATAGGACCTATTTCGCCCGACTTCGCCCTTTTAATGGCTTCTCTATAGGCAGGCAAAAAACGCATCCACATGGCTTCCATCAAAAACATTCCAGTTTCTTGAGCTACTTGAGTCATCTGCTCTATCTCTTGGCTAGAAACTCCCATCGGCTTTTCACAAACCACATGTTTGCCTGCCCTAAGTGCTGATATGGTGTTTTCGCAATGGAAGTTGTTAGTTGTGCTGATGTAAACAATGTCTATGTTTTCATCTGCCAAAAGTTTATCGTAAGAGTCGTAAACTTTTACTGACGGAAATTCTTTGGCCAGTTCATGAGCATTAGATCTAGATGCAAATGCATATGGAGTTTCTCCTTCTACCGTTTCTAAGCTTGCTAAAAATTTTCGTGCTATTCTTCCGAATCCTATAAATCCCCAGTTCATACTCTAAGTTCACCAAATATGTTGAGAAGCATAAGGGGAAAAGAGATAATTGAAGTCAAGAAGGTGTTTTTTTAATCTAGTATTAAGAGAGAATTGCTTTCTGGCTTTAGAGGGGGTATAACATGTCACTCTTTAGAATCTATGAGTGACATGTTGTAATGCTATCTTTATACAGAAAGCTTTTTCATATACTCAGCATCGTCTTGTACACTCTTGAGAGGAGTGGTGCCGTCATATCTTTCTTGTTCAACGATAAGGTATTCCATGCCAGCCTCTTTAACAGCAGGGGCTATAGATGCATAGTCAATTATTCCAGTGCCTAGTGTACAAGTTGCTTCTCTTTCTTCCGTATTGGCCATGCGGTCTTTAACATGTCCTAGTTTATATCTTCCAGGCTGTTTCTTACACCAAGCTACAGGGTCTTCACCAGCTGTAACCACCCAATACATGTCCATCTCAAAATCAACCAAGTTAGGGTCGGTTTCATTCATGAATATATCTTGAGGGTAGATGCCTTCTAGTTTGGTAAAGCTGTAAGCGTGGTTGTGATAGGCGAAACGAATTCCATTGCTTTTACAGATTTCTCCTTTGGCATTGAAGTCAGCCGCAGCTTGCTTGTAACCATCTAGTGTTTCCTGACTTCTCCATGGACAGATGAGGTAGTTCATTCCAATTTCCGCTGCTTCTGCCGCTTTGCGTTCAAAATCTTTGTCAATATCGCAATGGCTGGCAACCACGTTCATGCCAAGCTCATCTATGTAAGCTTTAAACTCTTTATTAGTCATTCCCCAGAACATACCGTCAGGGCCTTCATAACTTTCAATTTGCTTATAGCCGTATGAAGCAACTTTAGCCAGTACACCTTTAGGGTCTTTTGGAAAATCGTCTCGCAAAGAGTAAAGTTGAAGACCAAATGGTTTAGTAACTACGCTGTCAGTTGAAGCTACTTCAGTTTTGTTGCCCGATGAACAGGCATAAGGAGCAATGGCTAAGCCAGCTGCAAAGCCTCCGGCCGTTTTAAGAAAATTTCTGCGTTTCAATGTCATAGTATTAAGGTTGAATGCTGAATATACAGAATCTTAGGTTTTGATCTAATGAATATATGCCTGAGTGTAGCTTCAAACTACACTCACTAATAATCTCTGCAAATTATTGGTTTGGCCGATCCCTCCGCTTCGGTCGGGATGAAAAAGAGTAAATAGCTTTTACGGGTGCATAAGATCCTTCGTACACTCAGGATGGCTAAGAGATAAAGCATTTTTCAAATGTCTCAGAATTACCTGTTCAGAAGTTCAAGCTCGGAGAAAGGTCTCTTTTATCGATTCCTGCACTGCTCATATCGGTGACCTCACGATTGATCTAAGTCAGGTTATGGTGGAGATACCATGACTGGCTAATTAATGTTTGGCGAATCACGGCATCGGACGTGAGTGTTTTCCATCCTGAGCGAAGTCGAAAGATCTACAAATTACTAGTTTGGCCGATCCCTCCGCTTCGGTCGGGATGGAAAAGAGGGGGGTTGACTTTTCTTGATATATAAGATCCTTCGCACACTCAGGATGACTAAGTGATAAAGTTGAGCCAATTAGTTTAGTAAGCCACGCTGAGGCTCCGAGACATCGGAGAATGGATCTTATCCACACAGGAAACGAGTTCAACAAAAAAAGCCATCCCGAGTGCTCGAGATGGCTTTCAATATTATTGTTGAGATTGATTATCCTCCGAAGTCGTCAAAAGAGACGTTTTCGTCTGGCACACCCCAATCTTCGCACATCTTAATTACCGCTGCGTTCATCATTGGAGGTCCACAGAAATAGAATTCAATTTCTTCTGGCTCTTTATGCTTGCTTAGGTATTGATCAATCACCGCTTGGTGAACGAAGCCTAAGAAACCATCGCCTTCTTTATCGTTAATATCTTTCTTCTCCACCCAGTTGTCTTCAGGTTGTGGCTCAGAAAGCACTAGGAAGAACTGGAAGTTTGGAAACTCTCTTTCGATCTTTCTAAAATCTTCTAGATAGAATAACTCTCTTTTAGATCTACCACCGTACCAGTAAGTTACTTTTCTACCCGTTTTCAACGTGTGGAAAAGGTGGAACAGGTGAGATCTCATTGGAGCCATACCAGCACCACCACCAACATAAAGCATTTCTGCGTCAGTTGGCTTAATAAAGAATTCACCGTAAGGTCCTGAGATAGTTACTTTATCTCCTGGTTTTCTAGTAAATACATAAGAAGAACAGATTCCTGGATTAACATCCATCCACTTGTTGTTCGCTCTATCCCATGGTGGAGTAGCAATACGAATATTCAACATGATAATGTTTCCTTCAGCAGGGTGGTTGGCCATTGAGTAAGCACGGAAGATTTCTTCCTTGTTTACCATTTTCAAATCCCAAAGGCCGAATTTATCCCAGTCACCTTTAAACTTGTCTGGACCAGCCGGATCTTCCGGATGTGGCTCAATGTTCATGTCTTTGAAATCGCAAACTACAGGTGGAACGTCTACCTGAATGTAACCTCCAGCTTCGAATTCAAGGTGCTCTCCTTCAGGGAGTTTTACCACAAATTCTTTAATGAAAGATGCCACATTGTAGTTAGATACTACTTCGCATTCCCACTTCTTAATACCGAAGATTTCTTCAGGAATTTCGATGCGCATGTCTTGCTTCACCTTAACCTGACAAGAAAGTCTTACACCTTCTTTTTGCTCAGAGCGGCTTAAGTGGCCTACCTCGGTAGGTAACACATCTCCTCCTCCTTCTTTCACTGTACATTTACACATGGCACATGTACCTCCTCCTCCACAAGCTGATGGAAGGAAAATTTTCTGTCCTGATAGCGTGCCTAATAGGGTTGAACCTGCCGAAGTAACTACCGGGTTTTTCTCATCACCATTGATGATGATTTTGACATCGCCCGACTGAACTAGCTTTGATTGTGCATAAAGCAAAATGAAAACCAAAAGCAGTATTACAACCGAGAAAGCAACTATTGAAGTAATAATGATAGATGACATCTACTAATAGATTTTAAATCAACATTTTGTATTTGACCCTTGGGTCGTTAGGGCTACAAATATATTGACTTAAAGATTAAATCAGTAAGAGAACTCGAAAAAAGATACCAATGGTAAAATGGGGCTAAATGGTTATTCTTTCCCTGATTTTTTGGCCCTTCTTAAGTTCGGAGATTTCTTCTTTTAAGTCACTCACACAGAGGTTGCCCAAGCCCTTTTGACAGCCTTCGGGTGTTAGAACTATGTTGATATTCTGATTGTTTCGCCATTCTGCTTTTTGCAGCTTGCCTATGCAAATGTTACCTATAATATAGCAATGGTCGAAACTGAAGTACTTTTCTTGAATGCTTTCAAAATCACTTAAGTCTACTTGCTCTGGAGAGTTATAGCTCACATATACCTGAATTGGCGATTGATTGCTAAAGGGCAGTTTGCCCAGATTGTAATGTTTCTTGTATTCGTATTTGTAGTCATAACTCAGTGCAGAGATGTCAGATAAAACCGCAGCTCCCGTAGGTAAGCTCCCAGCTCCTTTGCCAATAAATAATTGTTCGTCACAGAACTCTCCGTTAATAGTTACTGCATTGAATTCATTTTGAATGTTAGCTAATGTCTGGTCTGGCTGTACGAACTGTGGAATAACAAAGCCAAAAACTTTTTCCCCAATTCTCTTAGCTTGAGCCACCAGTTTAATGGTGTGTCCGTTAGCTCTGGCGTATTCCAGGTCTGCTGTTTTTAGTCTATCTATTCCAAGGTTGGTAATGTGGCTAGGGGGAACATGTATGCCGAAGGCATGTGTTAATAAGATACTCAACTTGAATTTTGGGTCGAAGCCTTGAACGTCTAAGGTTGGGTCGGTTTCGGCAAACCCAAGTTCTTGGGCTTCTTTTAACACTTTTGGATAGTCTAGTCGCTCCTCAAAAATCTTGGTCAGAATATAGTTGGTTGAGCCATTGAAGATTCCTTTAATTTCATTGAGAGGTTCATGGCCGAAATACTCTTCAAGAGTCCTGATTATTGGTATGCTTCCGCAAACGGCACCTTCATAAAGAACCGCTTTGCCAGTTTGTTGCTGAAGTTCAACTAAGTATTCAAGGTTTTCGGCAACCATCTTCTTATTTGCAGTGACAACAGACTTACCCGCTTTTAATGCAGCAACAACAATAGATAGTGCTGCATCTGCATCATCTATGAGCTCAACAACAATATCTATAGCCTCATCATTAATTATTTCTTCTTTGCTCGTTGTAAATAGTTGGCTGGGTAGCTTTCTCTTTTTATCTGCATTTTTAATACAGATTTTACTGATTTCACCTGCGAAATTCCTGGAGTTGTTAAGTGTTTCGTAAAGCCCTTGGCCTACGCAGCCGAACCCGAATAATCCGATATTGATGTTTTTCATTTTCGATCGTTTAAGAAGTTTTTAAGAATTGTTGAAATGGTGTTGGCTTCAATTAAAAAGCCATCATGTCCATAGTTAGAGTCTATAAATGTGAGCTGACTTTGTTTTATACCATGTGCTAAAACTTGTTGGTCGTTTTTGGTAAAGAGTAGATCTGAATTGATGCCTATGACCAGTGTGTTGGCTTTTACTCTTTTTAGCGCTTCTTGTAAACCGCCTCTTTTTCTGCCTACATCTTGGGTGTCCATACATTTAGAAAGGCTATAGTATGAATGTGCGTTGAAGCGTTTTTGCAACTTTAATCCTTGATAGCGCTGATAGCTATCTGCATTGAACCCATCGATTTTTTCATTGCCTTCTTTTTGGCTGAAGTTGAAAATAGCATCTGTTCTATAAGAAATCATAGCCATTGCTCTGGCGGCTTCTAGCCCTTTCCAGCCACCTTTCGGTGAGCTGGAGAAGAAGCTAGGATCTGCTTCAATAGCCATTCGCTGAGCTGTTCGAATGCCGATACCCCATGGCGAACTTTTAGCTCCTGAGGCTACTAAACAGATGTTTTTAAAGATTTCTGGTTGTTCTATGGCCCATTCCAACACTTGCTGCCCCCCCATGGAGCCCCCTATGCCCAAATGAATTTTAGAAATACCCAAGTGTGCTCTCAGTAACTCATGCGCTTTAACCATGTCGCGAACTGTGAGGAGTGGGAAACTTCTTAGGTATCTTTCTCCAGTGTTCGGATTGAAGTCTTTTGGGCCTGTGCTTCCATAGCAAGAGCCAATGATATTAGCGCATATGATGAAATGCTCTTTTGGGTTTATCAGGTCATTTTCACCTACCAAACCTGGCCACCACTCTAGTGGATTGGCATTAGCGGTAAGGGCATGACAGACCCAAACTACATTAGAAGCATTTTTATTGAGCTTTCCGAATGTGTGATAAGCAATCACGGGGTCGGTTAGGAAACTGCCGTTTTCTAGGCTGAAATCTCCCTTAATTGAATAATACTGTATAGGAGCTTGAGCTGAATCTATCGATTCATTCAAGCCAAGATGGCTTTTTGTTAACATGTGCTAGTGGTTTAAATGTGAAAAGAAGTGGGCGGAAATTATGCCCTACACATTCGGCTAGATATGTAATAAAATAGCAGTGCTAGTTGGGTTTGATTTACCCAACCCGATAAGGGTCTTGCAATTGGAATTTGAAGCATGTTTAACCAATTTATATTCTCCCGAGAGCCAACTTGACACTCATTTGGGATCAGGATTTAGCACCTTTGCCGATGTGTCGGCATGGTTGCTAGCGCTTCATAGAGCCTGTCTCTCCACGCTTCTTTATAAATCGATTCGTTCCGAAATCCCGATAACTATCGGGAGGGATTGAATGACTTGATGTTACAAACGTAGTAGCCGTTTGCGAGTTTTCAAAAGGGATATTGAAATTATTTCAAGTTGACTGAATGGATAATAAAAAAAGGGTGTCCTTTTGAGACACCCTTTTCAAATTCTTGTAAAGAGATTGATATTAGTCTTTCAACATATTGAGCAACGTAGTGAGTTGCTTTTTCAAATCTCTTCGGTCTACAATAAAATCTAAGAAACCGTGATCCAATACAAACTCAGCACTTTGGAAGCCTTTCGGTAAATCTTTTCCTACTGTATCTCTGATTACTCTTGGGCCAGCAAAACCGATTAATGAACCAGGCTCGGCAATGTTGAAATCACCTAACATGGCATAAGAGGCAGTTACTCCACCTGTAGTTGGGTCGGTTAAAAGCGAGATATATGGAACTTTTGCTTCAGACAATAAGGCCAGCTTGGCAGAAGTTTTGGCCATCTGCATAAGTGAATAACCTGCCTCCATCATTCTCGCACCTCCAGATTTGGAGATCATTAAAAACGGGGTTTTGGTCTTTAATGCATAGTCAATACCTCTAGCAATTTTTTCACCTACTACAGAGCCCATAGAGCCTCCAATAAAAGCAAAGTCCATACATGAGATAACAATATCTACACCGTTCATTTTGCCATAGGCAGTACGAACCGCGTCCTTCAATTTCGTTTTCTCTTGGGTGGCAGCTATTCTTTTTGGGTAAGGCTTGCTATCGTTGAAATTCAATGGGTCTGCTGAGCTCATGTCAGCATCTAACTCAGTGAATTTATTCTGATCAAATAGGATTTCAAAATATTCTCTAGAGCCAATTCTTACGTGAAAACCATCTTCAGGACTCACATAGGCATTATTCTTTAGCTCTCTGGTATGGATTATAGTTCCACCCGGGGTTTTGAACCACAGGCCATCAGGCGCGTCTTTCTTCTCTTCAGTAGGTGTGGTAATTCCCTTTACTTTTCTTTGAAACCAAGACATATAAACTGGTTTAAGTGAGTTTCTTTCTCAAGCGAGTTGGCAAAAATACATCAAAACTCTTCAGCCACCAAAGAGAAGTGCCCTCTAGAAGTTTTTTAACGCCAAGTACTAAAGTAAATGACCTAATCCTTTGATTTCTTCTAATTTACTCTTTTCCTTTGCTCGGAATGAACGTTCATTCCGTATAGAATGATAGAGAGTCAAGCCACAGATAAAAGAAAGCTAATATTGGAAACTACGCTGAATCTGATTACAGATTATGGTTTCCATGCTACTCCTATTTCATTAATTGCTCAGCATGCGGGGGTTGGTGCCGGCACTATTTACCGGTACTTCGATAATAAGGAGCACTTAATCAATGAGCTTTTTACCGCTATTAAAAAGCGTGTAATTAAGGCCATGTTGCAAGATTATAGAGAAGAAGGGTCTTATAAAGAGCGGTTTAAGCACTTATGGAGAAACCTCATTCAATATTGTATTGCTAACCCTAAAGAGTTTCAGTTTGTAGAACAGTATAGGTATGCTCCGTTTGTTAGCAATATGACCCGGGAAGAGACTTTTATAATTCTCGGGCCTATCATGCAGTTCTTTATTGAGTCTAAAAGGGCGAAGGCAATGAAAGACCTGCCTTTGTACACCATTATTGCACTACTCTATGGGCCAATTGTTTCTTTGGCCAAACTGCATTTAGATCATAATCAACAATTGACTGAAGAACGCATCGATCAGGCTTCTGAGGCCTGCTGGGATGCAGTTTCATATAAATCAGAAAGCTAGGATATGCCAAACGTAATTATCAATGGAGTGGGAAGTTGTATTCCCGAACAGGTAGTTAAGAATGAAGATTTTCTCAATCATGAGTTCTATCAAGAGAATGGTGAACCATTTCCATACGAGAATGATGTAATCATTAAAAAGTTTGAGAAAATCACAGGTATACGAGAGAGGCGGTACGCTAAGCCAGATCAGCTTTGCTCAGATTTAGCTTCCATAGCGGCTAAGAATGCTCTAGCCAATAGTACTGTAGATAAAGAAGACTTAGACTATATTATAGTAGCGCAAAATTTTGGTGACATCGATGATCAATCCAATAGGATAGACATAATGCCGAGCCTTGCGGCAAAAGTAAAACATCAGCTAGGAATTGAAAATCCAAAAACCTCCTGCTATGATATTGTCTTTGGGTGCCCTGGTTGGGTTCAAGGAGCTATTCAGGCCAGTCAAATGATACGTTGTGGCGATGCTAAAGCCGTTATGGTAATTGGCGCAGAAACTCTGAGTAAAATTGTAGATAAGCACGATCGAGACTCCATGATTTTTTCTGATGGCGCAGGAGCTGCCATTTTTCAGGCCACCGAAAACCCTACTGGTGGATTTCTGAGCCAAGCTTCGAGAACAGATGCTTCTGCCGAGTTGGCTTATTTAGCTATGGGACCTTCATTTAAGCCAGATCTAGCAGGCAATGGGAATAAGTTCATCAAAATGAAGGGGCGTAAAATCTATGAATATGCCTTGGTAAATGTAGCTGAAGCTATTAAAACGGCCATTGAAAAGGCTAATCTAGATTTAGACGATATTGATAAAGTGCTCATTCATCAGGCTAACGAGAAAATGGATGAAGCCATTTTGCTGAAGCTGTATAAGCTTTATGGCTACGAGCCAGATGTAAAACAGCTAATGCCTATGACTATTGGTAAACTTGGTAATAGCTCTGTAGCCACCATACCAACCATGTTGGATCTAATATTGAGAGGTGAACTTGAGGGGCATGAAATCAAATCTGGAGACCACGTTGTATTTGCTTCGGTTGGTGCTGGTATGCATATCAATGCTATGGTATACCAAGTGCCATAAAAAAAAGATTAATCGAGTGTAAAAATTTTTTAGGGTAAAAAGAAAGGGTGTATCTTCAGAAATGCACATGAAATACCACCCTCTAGCCTTACTGTTTATTTTAATTCTCTCCTGCTCTTCAGAAAAAGAGAATAGTACTTCAGATCAGTCGGCAATATTGCCCCAAGTCATTGATGTTGCTAATGCTGAAGTTTTTGATGGTTACTTTACGGATTTAATTGAGGATGTATATTTTTTGAAGTTAGACACCCAAGACGATGCCTTATTTCAAAGTGTCACCAACCTCTTCATCACTGATGAGTTGGTGATAGTGTTTGACGAGCAGGGGCAAAGTGTGATTATTTTTGATGATGAGGGTGCATTCCAGACTAAAATATATTCACCTGGAGATGGCCCTGGTCAATACCAGTATCTTTGGAAAGTGGCTTATGACGATGTTAAAGGCGAGGTAATCTTATCAGCAGCAGGGAAGATCTTATGGTTCAATACTCAGGGGCAATTTATCAAAGAAAAGAGAGTTGAATTCAGTTTTATCAAAGACATGGCTAGTCTTACAGGCGGAAGACTTGCATTTCATCTAGGAATGAATTCAAGCTATTCGTTTAAGGGGCAGTTGGTTGTAATGGATAGTACCTTCACTGATACTAAGGTTTTCTTCCCTCTGCCTGAAGAGGCCAAATCTCGTAATATAATCAACTTTTATAGCCATTTCAGTAACTCAAAGCAACCTCTATCAGTGAATGTGTTTTCGCATGACATTTCAAGAGTTGATGAAGACACTGTTTACACAGAATATAGGGTGAATTTTGGTGATGATGCATTGCCAGAAGATTTTATCGAGACTTATGTAGATGACCCAAACCTTAATGCTCAAGCTGTCAGAGATATAAAAGAACAAAAAGGGTACTTGGCAATTCAAGGAGGTGCTGTTCAAGAAAGTGGTAATCATTTACTCTTTCTTTACTCTAAAGGGAAAGAATACTTTTATGCATTGTTTGATAAGAATAATGGGAATACTTTGAGCATACCTTATCAATTGAAAGTGCGTAATCGAGAGAGTGGCTATGTGTACTTTCCTGCTACTTATAATGACTATTTTGTTGCTGGAACTGGAGCTACTTTGTTATCTCAAGTGTATTCTAATTTTAAAAACATTGACGAAGCTCCCATCTTAGAAGAGGTACAAGACGAGGTTCCTTTTATATGGTTTATTAAGTTCAAAAGTGATGTAATAAAAAAGCCGATCAATTGATCGGCTTCTATGTTTTTGATTTTAATTAATCTACTTCTTCGTAATCTACGTAGTCTCCACCCTTAAAATTGTCTGAAGACTTTTTGCCTTTCTTCTTACCTGGTGCATAGTCGATCTTAACGTTGCCATCCTTAGGTTGACGTTGCTGTTCGTAGCGCCCTTGTTGGTTGAAGCTCCGTTGTTGCTGCGCTTGACCAAAAAGGTTCACCGTAAAGAATCGAAGAACACTTCTAAGAATCCAAAAGACAAGGAATATGAAGAATAAAAACTTTAACAAACCGCTATTATCTACTTAAATACTGATTACGTTTAGAATAAATGTCTAGGAAGTAGTCGTCCATCAAATCATCTATGAAGTAAATGGCTTCTCCCGTAGATTTCATTTCAGGGCCTAACTCCTTATTTACATTCGGGAATTTGTGGAATGAGAATACAGGTTCCTTAATGGCGTAACCTTTTTTAACCGGCTTAAAGTCGAAATCCTTAAGCTTTTTCTCTCCCAACATAACCTTAGTAGCAAAGTTTACATAAGGCTCCTGATAGGCTTTACCTATGAAAGGAACGGTTCTAGAAGCTCTAGGGTTCGCCTCAATGATATAAACTTTATCGTCTTTTATGGCGAACTGAATATTTATCAGTCCAACGGTTTTTAAAGCCAGCGCAATTTTCTTGGTATGAGCTTCAATCTGTTGAATAACGAAGTCGCCTAAGCTATAAGGAGGTAATACGGCATAAGAATCGCCCGAGTGAATACCTGCAGGCTCAATGTGCTCCATAATGCCTATGATGTACACATCTTCTCCATCGCAAATAGCATCTGCTTCAGCTTCAATGGCGCCATCTAAGAAGTGATCTAACAATACTCTGTTACCAGGAATGTCTCTTAAGATATTTACCACATGCTCTTCTAGCTCTTGCTCGTTGATTACAATCTTCATGCTCTGACCACCCAATACATAGGAAGGTCTAACTAGAAGAGGGAAGCCTAGTTCTTTAGATAACTCCAATGCTTCATCAGCATCTTCAATTACTCCGAATTTCGGGTAAGGGATATTGTTTTCAGCAAGTAGTGTGGAGAATCTACCTCTATCTTCTGCAAGGTCTAGCGCCTCAAAGCTAGTACCGATGATTTTGATGCCATATTTATCTAGTTTTTCAGCTAGTTTAAGTGCTGTTTGACCACCCAACTGAACAATTACACCTTCTGGCTTTTCATGAAGGATGATGTCGTAAATATGCTCCCAGAATACTGGTTCGAAATAAAGCTTATCGGCAGTATCGAAGTCCGTAGAAACCGTTTCAGGGTTACAGTTGATCATGATGGTTTCATAACCACACTCTTTAGCAGCATACAAACCGTGTACACAACAGTAGTCGAACTCAATTCCTTGGCCAATTCGGTTAGGTCCTGATCCAAGTACAATGATTTTCTTGTTGTCAGAAGCTTCTGACTCGTTTTCTTGGTCGAAAGTTGAGTAGTAGTAAGGGGTTTGCGCTTCAAATTCTGCGGCACAAGTGTCTACTAGTTTGTAAACTCTCTTGATACCTAAATCATGGCGCTTCTTAAATACTTCGCTTTCCCAACACTTTAATAAGTGAGCAATTTGTCTATCGGCATAACCTTTCTCTTTGGCTATTCTTAAGAGTCTTTCAGGAAGGGTATCTAAGTTGTATTGTTCAATTTCAGATTCAAGCTCAATAAGCTCTTCAATTTGCTGAAGGAACCACTTATCGATTTTAGTCTTCTTCTGAATAGTTTTGAATGGAATGCCCAATTTGAAGGCATCGTAAATATGGAAGAGTCTGTTCCAGCTTGGGTTCTCGAGGCTATCTAAAATAGCCGCTTGGTCAGTAAGCTCTTTTCCATCGGCTCCTAGTCCGTTTCTTTTTATCTCAAGAGATTGGCAAGCCTTCTGTAGTGCCTCTTGGAAGTTTCTACCAATACCCATGGCCTCGCCAACAGACTTCATTTGTAAGCCTAGTTTTCTGTTAGAACCTTTGAATTTATCGAAGTTCCAACGAGGTATTTTTACAATCACATAGTCTAATGCAGGCTCAAAGAAAGCAGAAGTAGTTTTAGTGATTTGGTTTTTAAGTTCGTCTAGGTTGTAACCAATGGCCAGCTTAGCTGCAATTTTAGCAATTGGATAACCGGTTGCTTTTGATGCTAAAGCTGAAGAACGAGAAACCCTTGGGTTGATCTCAATACCAATAATGTCGTCAGTTTCAGGGTTTACAGAGAACTGAACATTACAACCACCTGCAAATTGACCGATGGCATTCATCATTGTGATGGCCATGTCTCTCATTTTCTGATAGACAGTGTCTGGTAGAGTCATGGCAGGCGCAACGGTAATAGAATCACCTGTGTGAACCCCCATAGGGTCAAAGTTCTCAATAGAACAAATAATGATTACGTTACCAATATTGTCTCTGAGTAGCTCTAGCTCATATTCTTTCCAACCCAAAATACTTTGTTCTACAAGTACTTCGTGAATTGGAGAGGCATCTAAACCTCTTTTTAGTGCTTCGTTGAATTCTTCTTGATTATCTACAAAACCACCTCCGTAGCCCCCAAGGGTGAAGGAAGGTCTAATAACCAATGGGAACCCAATTTCTTGAGCAATTTCTTTTCCTTTTAGAAATGAAGTAGCGGTTTCTCCTTTACAGACACCTACTCCAATTTCAATCATTTTGTGCCTGAATTTCTCACGATCTTCAGTGGTTTCAATGGCGTTAATGTCAACGCCAATGATTCTCACATTGTATTTATCCCAAATTCCTGCTTTGTCGCAGTCTATGGCAAGGTTCAAGGCTGTTTGACCACCCATGGTAGGAAGTACAGCATCAATCTGATGCTTTTCCAAAATCTCAATGATCGACCTTTTAGTTAATGGCTTCAGATAAACGTTATCAGCCATAACCGGGTCGGTCATGATGGTAGCAGGGTTAGAATTGATGAGGGTAACTTCAATGCCCTCTTCTCTTAATGATCTGGCTGCTTGAGAACCAGAATAATCAAACTCACAGGCTTGTCCGATAATGATTGGCCCACTTCCGATAATTAGGATGGACTTGATGCTATTGTCTTTCGGCATTTTTCAGGTAAGGAACGACTTTTTGACTTAGGTACAAATTGGCACAAAGTTAGGCCATAATGCTTACAATCAAAACCGCATTGGGATTATTGGAGAATCTTTCATTTTTTGGCAAAAGATGGGGGCTTTCTGAGCGGGTCATCAGTGAAAAAGTACTATTTTCATAGCTCTTTAATTTCAAAACTAATAATTGCATGAAGACTAGAATGACATTGAAAACTGTATTTGCCTTTTTGTTGATTTCAGCTTTTGTGGTGAGTTGTGCAGCAAGTGGTACAACAACTAACTCCTCTGCCAAGGCCGAAGCAAAGCAAAAAGTATATGACCCAGCTGGCGTTTGGGAATACTCTGTAGATACTCCTGATGGAGGCAGTAGCGGAACACTAAGAATTATGGGTAGCCCTGGAGCCTATAGCGCAACTTTAGAAACCGATCAGTTTGGTACTTTAGATGTAAATGGAGTGACGGTTCAGGGAACTAACATGACGGGTTCTATTGAAGTAATGGGAACTGTAGCTGAACTTGAGTGCCAGTTTGATGGCGATGCTATGAGCGGTGCAGTTTACCTAGGTCAAGATGCCTTCCCAATGACAGGAAAAAGAGTAAGTAAATAAGAATAGTTAAGTATTATAAACTCAAGATAGGGGCTGTAGATCTGTTAAGATCTGTGGCCTTTTTTTATTCTTTTCTGAAAGCAAGACCCATTAAGCGGAGAAGCTTAAAGGCTCCTAGGAAAAATACCTATTCAGTCTAGGAGACTTGCCGAATATGCCCAATCAGGCAATAGTCGGATATGTAGCAGTCGTGGTCATACGACATTTGTGATGTATTCATTTACAAAACAACAAAACCATGAAAAAGCTATTTATCATCGCCCTCTTTTTGGTATCGGCACAAGCAGCCTTTAGTCAATACTATTATAAAAGAAGTTATGACAACCATAGAAATAAGGCTGCAACATTTCAGGTAGTTCCAACTGTTGCCAACTATGACGGAATGAAGTTTGGCTTCGGAATAGGTATGAATTTCAAGCAGGTGCTTTCCCTGAATTATTTTCACACAAGAGATTACGGAGTGAATGAGGAGCAGCCGCATTTAGATAATAGGTTTGCTGGTCTTCATTTGAGCTTGGCTCAGCCTGTAGCCGAAAGTATTGAGCTAGCGGCAGGAGCCAGAAAAGCAACACTCAATGGAGAGCTCCAGAAAACCATTTTTACAGGTGAAGTAAGATTTAAGTTTAGCGATAGCTGGCGTTTAGCATTTGAGTACGGAGGTAACAAAGAAAGAAATATGGCCAGCGCAAGGTTGATGTTCAACCTTTATTGACCGAAGATATCCACCTCTCGGTGGAAAGTTGGTTTTGTTGTGAGGCGAGCTGTGGTGGCTTGCCTCTTCTTTTTGTAAGCAATTTACCTAGTCTTTTTATTCAGGCAATTCACCAATAAATGTGAGCTTACTTCCAATCAACTTTGCATTAACAAAACCACAAAACCATGAAAAAGCTTATTGCATTAATAGTGCTTGCTGCGAGCTTTTACAGTTGCTCCGACCTTTATGATATTAAAGAAACTGTTTATCTCATAAAAGAAGGTAAGCACGAGAGTTCAATAGAAAATAGTGCAAATCCAAAAGGCTTAAGGACACTCAAATCTGAGACATTAAATCTAACTGTTCGTTTTGATGAGTCCGTCAGGTATAATCTGGGAAACAAAAACCAACAAGACATTAATAAGCTTTTCGGTTTTGCCGATTGTAACAGTCTCCACCATGAGAATAGTGCACGTTTTGGATGGAATTATAATCCAGAAACAGATCAGGTAGACATATTCACTTATGTGTATCAGAAGAAAAAGAGATTATATCAGCAGATTGGGTCGATGGAAATTGGAACGGCTGTAGATATGAGTATTTCGCTTGAAGACCATCAGTACCGATTTTTATTCGAAGACCAAAGCGTGGTGGTAGAAAGAGGTGCTGCTTGCGATACAGGGGTTTATTATTTGTTATATCCATATTTTGGAGGTGATGAAGTGGCTCCACAAGATATTCGCCTGTATATCACAGAACATTTGAATTAGATCAGACTAATTATACACATAGCATTCGTGTTATGAATTGAAAGGACTACAGTCGTGTAGTCCTTTCATATTTTAACTCTCTGTTAATTAGGTGATTTACCCACTGCACTTCGGTAATTCTCTGGTTTTTTCGAGTCAGGTGTTTCTCCATCAAAATCACAGGGGCTAATCGTAAACTTTGTGATGTAAACAACAAAAACCAACACCATGAAAACTCTACTTATCACCTTAATTCTAGCGGTCTTCTCAGTGTTTTGTAATCAATTACAGGCACAAAGCTTTAAAGGATATTATAAGTCTAGATCTTATAAAGCTTCTAAGATCAATAATGGTCCAGCTTTAGAAATAGGAGGCCAAACCAATAGGTCTATCAGAGGGTGGAAAACAGGTTGGAATGTAGATGTTGCGTGGTCTAATAAGTTCAGAGTAGGTTACTTCAGAACAGCCGGAAGAACCCAGTCTGAGCAAGCTCAAAGCTCTGAACAAGGGGTAGAGTTTAGTTTTATGTTCAATTCTAACGGCAAAGTAGCATTTGGCCCCCAAATGAGGTTTACAGTTACCGACAAGCGCTTTGTGTCTTTAATACCTATGGTTCAATCTAGGGTATCTATCTCGTCTAAATTGGCGATTAAGGGTGGTGTAGGAATGAGCGATCGATATCCCATTTTCGATATGGGAATGGTAGTGCGACTAAAATAGCTTAGCTTTGCAAATCAATATGTTAGCTTTATTTAGTATAAAGCCGACCCCTTTTTCTTCAATACTGTGAGGTACTCTGTTAGGCTGTTATTTATTCTTTCCCTTTTTGGTAATCTACTCTTTGCTCAAAATGATCCACATCAGATGTGGAGGGAACGTCCCATCAATCAAAATGTCATCAAAAACTGGGAGTTTTCAAACCCACTCGGTAGGGCTACAGTTTGGGACATAGATCAAGATAAGTTTGGCTTTATCTGGTTAGCTACAAGTGAGGGAGTTATCAGGTTCGATGGAAGGCGTTCAACCGTTTTCAACTTAAACAATACTTCTGTTTTTGAAAGTCAAGACTTTGCGCAAGTAGAAGTGGCTCAAGATGGAAAGGTTTGGGTCTGTGGTAGGGATGGGCTCTATTATTACGATGGTGAGAAGTTCAATGAATGGGTTTCTGACGATGTAGAGATTTCATTGGCGTGGAAAATAATTACTAGACAAGACGGTAGTTTAATAGCGTTGGCCAATGGTCAGGCTTTAGAAATTGATGAGACTGGTGTAAAGAAAGCCCCGTTTGGAATTGAAAATGCATACCAATTAAAAAGAGGATTTGACGATAGGATCTGGGTAATGTTAAATACTGGTAAGGTAAAGTATGTGAAAGACAAACAGCTTTATGACTTACCAGAGGTTAATGAATATACCGGTGAAGTAGCCATTAGAATGGTGGTAGATGATGCAGAAGGTAATCTTTACATCTCTCTAGACGATGAAAGGCTACTTTACTATAATCATGAAGAGTTCATTGAAATCAATTCGGAAAAAGCATTTGATATTGGTTTGGTGCGAAATCTATTCCCAGACTCTCATGGGTTTGTATGGGCATCTTCTGTAAATGGCACCTACAGGTTCAGTAAAGACAAGGTAGAAAGTCTTACCACTCACGATGGTTTATCAGACAACGGTGTCCGAACCTTGTTTGAAGATAGAAATGGAGATATATGGATTGGTACCTATCGCGGCCTCAATTATATTCCCAAATCACCAGTAGGCTTGGTACAGCTTAATGAAGGAGGAGTAACAACACCGGTAGAAACAAAGGCTGTTATTGAGGCTTCAGATGGCAATATCTGGGTAGCAACTGGAGGTAAGGGGCTTTATTTGTATCAAAAGGGTGAACTGGTGAAGCCAAAAGCTTCATTTAGAATGCCCAGTAATATTTTCACCATTAATGAACAAAGTAATGGTGATTTACTCATTGGCGGAGAAGAGGGGCTAATTAAGGTTAGATACCAAAATGGAGTACTGCAGTTCCTTCAGAAGATTGTGAGCTCAAATGTTCGTTTTGCATACGCTACTGGAGACGATGTAGTATGGATAAATGAGATAGGAGGCCTTGCAAAGACCAGAACACTACTCTATAGGGATAATGAGCTGGTGGAGGTGCCTGAGTTGAATGGGAAGAATGTAAGGTGGATAAATGAGTTTCAGCCAGATAATTTTATAATAGGCACTCTAAATGGTCTTTTCAGGTATTATAGAGGTGAAGTTACTGAGGTGGGAGGTAGCTATGGCTTTTCCACAGAGGCCTTTACAAGTTACTTCAATGGAGAAGAGAATCTTTGGGCAGTTACAGAAGGGAAGGGCTTAATTAGATATGAAAAGAGTTCGGGTCAGCTAACAACCCATAACTCTAAAAATGGCTTTTCTATCAGTTCCCCAACTGCCATAATGATGGACGCTAATAGTGGCGTTTGGTTTTCTAGCCTAAGTGGACTTTACAGAGTGGCTTTGTCAGAGCTAAAGAGAAATATTATTGAGCAAGACTCCCTGAAAAGTGTAGAATATTATCCAGCTAACGTTACTGTGAGTCCTGCTGGACACCCTATTAATTGGAAAGCAAAAAATGGTGTTATCTACTATAGCAGCCCTAATGGGTTGGTAGTTGTAAATGAGAACTATAGAGCGCCTAGAACTCGGAATTATCAGATTCAATCAATTACTGTAGATGGAGAAGGATATCATCCAGAAGGTATTGTAGAGATACCTCCTTATAGCAATAAAATTAGTATAAGGTTCTCTACCATAGACTTTCAAGAAAGAGGAGATCTATCTTTTGAATATAAGTTAGAGGGGTTTGACAAAGGTTGGTATAATATTAAGGGAGTTAGGGATATCTACTATACTAACCTCCCCGCAGGCAATTATAGCTTTAGATTAAGAGAGGTTAATTCAGATGGCTATTATGAAGAGGCCAACCAGTTATTCAGAATCCATAAATCTAAATATTGGTACAGAACCAGTTGGGCAATAGTATGCTATGTTGTTTTAATCATTTTATTGGTTATTCTCGCTTACAAGGCAAGGACAAGGTCTATTCGAGAGCATAACAATAGGTTGCAAGATCAGGTGGTTAGCAGAACGGCTAGGCTTAAAGAGGTTTTGTCTAGCTTGGAAGAAAAGGTAGAAGAAAGAACATCAAGCCTCTTGAGGGCAAATGAACAGCTCAATTTAGCTATGGATGCAGGAAAGCATGCATCTTACGTTTGGAGCTTGAATAAAAAAGGTGAGCGAGTTGCTGAATACTCAGATAGGTACTTTAAGCTGCTCGGATATGAACCACAGTCTTTTCAAACCACTTGGGATAACTTCATTGAGATCATTCACCCAGATGACAAAGAGTATGTAGTGAATACTATTGAGGAAATGTTGGATAGTCAACGTTCCATAGACCCTATCACAACCTTCGAAGTAGAATACAGGGCTCGAAGAAAAGATGGAACTTATATTTGGATGTCGTCTAATGGGAAACTCTTAGAGTCGAGAATTACGGGTTTAGTTACTGATATTTCCGATAGAAAAGAGGCAGAGTTAGAGCAGAAATCTAGCCATGAGATGTTCCAGAAGCTCTTTGAGCAAAGTACAAGTGCCCACTTACTGGTAGACTCTACTGGTGCCATTGTAATGCAAAATGCTAAAGCCGAAAGCGTATTCGGATACCAAGGAGAAGAGTGGAAAAGCGTAAGGGTTGAAGACTTAATTCCTCATAATTATCGTGGTCATCATGTTGGTTTAAGAGAGGGCTATCATAAAGCTGAGTTTTCGGCACCAATTACCATAGAGAGAGACTTGGAAGGCCTTACAAAAGCTGGAGAAGTTATTCCGCTTCAAATTGGAGTAAGTCCCATCAACTTGCAAGACAAAAAGTATACGCTTGTTTTAGTGATCGATATGTCTGAAAGAGTGAAGATGGAAAACGCACTTAAGAGTAGTAAACAAGAGCTACAAAGACAGCGAGATAGGTATATGACTATTTTCCAGAATATAAGCGATGCGCTATTTATTCTGGATGTAGATGATAATGGAGAGTTCAAGTTTGTTGAATTCAACAAGGCTCAAGAGGCAATAATCAACCTGTCTACAGAACAGGTGGCTAATAAATCTGTTTCCGAGGTCTTTCCAGATTTTGCCGAATATTTAGAATGGAGGTATAGCACTTGTAGAGATAGTTTGCAGACAATTACGTATAGAGAGCAACTCAGTCTAAAAACAGGAAAAAGAGATTTTGATACCAGTTTAGTCCCTATAATTGAAAATGGTAAGGTAGTGAGAATTATAGGGATCGCTCACGAAATAACAGGTCAGTTAGCTCAAGATAAATTGATAAAGGATAAAGAAGAGAAGTTAAGGTATGCTCTTCAGGCATCTCAAGATGCAATCTTTGATTGGAACATGACCAATGGCATTATGGAGTTTAGCGATGCGTTATTCCGAATGCTTGAGTATGATAGAGCTGAGATTGATGAGAACTTAGAAAGTTTGATGAAAATTGCTCACTCAGGTGACATTGATAATATACATAAGGCTGATCTTCTGAGAATTATCAATAAGTTAGAGGTTGGAGAACAGTTTGCCAGTAGCTTTAGAATGAAAAAGAAGTCTGGCGAGTGGCTATGGGTTCTCCTTAAAGGTAAGGTAGTAGAGAGAGATGCTCAAGGTAGGGCACAGCGCTTTGTTGGGATAATTACCGACATTACCGGAGAAAGAGAGAAGACTAAGGAAAAGTTAGAGACAGTTTTACTTACCGAAGATAATGAGCGAAGTAGGATTTCAAGAGAAATCCACGATGGGTTACAACAAACCCTTACTATTACTGCGCTTAACATGGAGTTTGCAAAGAAGGAGGTAGAGAAACTTTCCGAGAAAGGGAAAGAGAAATTCAATACCGCTTGGGAGTATTTGCAAAAATCAATAGCCGAAAGTAGAACAGTGGCACACTCCCTCATGCCTAAGGCAATTGTAGATTTTGGCTTGGTTAGCGCTTGTAAAAGTCTAATCATGCAGTATGATAATAGTATTGAAGAAACGGCATTTAGGTTTGATGAAAACTTAGCCGATGAAAGAATAGCCGATAAGAATGTAGAAGTAACGCTTTACAGAATTCTTCAGGAGTCTATAAATAATATTATTAAGTATGCTAGAGCCTCTGAAGTAAATGTTCAACTGAAAATGTTCGAAGATATTATCTTAATGACTATTGAAGATAATGGTGTAGGCTTTGATGTTGAGGCTGTAAAGGCTAAAGGAAACGGTTATGGTTTAAGAAGTATGCAGAATAGAATTGATGCTATTTCAGCTCATTTAGAAATTGATAGTGCCCCTGGCAAAGGCACAGTAGTTATAGTGGAAATATTGAAAGAGGCTTTAGAATAATTAATTATTGCATCTAGCAAAAAGGCTAGACCCAAGAGCTTACATGGATTATGAGGTTTATTGTTAAATTTTGTTGTTTGTTACTATGTGCAGCAAGTTTATCTGCTCAAGATAGTCCTAAGTATGATGTTTGGCATCAACGCCCACTTGTTCAGAATGATTTAGCCTATTGGCATCAGAAAAGCCCCTTAGGCAGATCTGAGATTACAGATATAGCACAAGATTCTACTGGCTACATTTGGATGACATCTGCAGAAGGCGTGCTTCGATTTGACGGCTATGATGTTGAAGTTTATGACAGAAGTAAGGTTGAGGTATTTAATAGAGACGAATTTCAGCAGGCTGTTTTAAGTCCAGACGATATTTTATGGTTGTCTACCAATGAAAACCTATACTATTATAAAAATCGTAAATTTTCTGTTTGGAAAGATGCTAATAAGCAGCTCAAGAATGATATTGATAGGCTAGAATTTGACCCTGAAGGAAATCTTTGGGCCTTAGCCAGAGGCTTTCTATATAGAGTTGGCGGTGATAGTGCCGTAAAAGATCCGCTCGGGCTTGGTGAAATCAAAAGTCTAATTAAATGTCAACAAAACTTACTGTGGGTGGTAACCAAAGAAGAGGAGGTATTCACCGTAGATGGTGCGCAATCTAAGAAATCATTCCCCTTTCTGAACGAACTTTTTCCAGATGATATTCAACACGCTGTCGGAAATATAGATAGGTCTATCTATGTGGCCTTAGAAAATGGGAGTCTCTACAGAGTAAAAGATGGAGTTAAAACCAAGATAGATTGGAGCGATCAACAAGAAGCTGGGGTTAGAGGCGATATTATTCACTCACTCAAAGCTGACTCTCAAGGCTTTGTTTGGGTTCTAGCGCATGAGAATTTATACAGAGTCAACGGCACAAAAGTAGAGATTGTGAATTACTCACTTGCTAGTAATGACTTTCATGTTAATGCGGTTTTCGAAGATAAGCATGGAGATTTCTGGATAGGTACATATAGTGGGGCAGCTTTTCTATATCAATCAGCTGTTGGGTTTATAGACTATTATAACGAAGGTGGAGTAGTACTTACCACATCTGTTTATGAAGATAGAGAAGGTAATGTTTGGGTTGGGTCGGTCAATAGGGGACTTTTTTCTATTAAAAATGGTGTTTTATCCCCTATACCGAGTGATGACAATCTGCCAGTGTCTATTAAGTCAATTGCTCAATTAAATAATGGGAATTTGCTTTTAGGGGGGCAGTCGGGGCTTTTTGAGGTGCGATATAATAGTGTCAATACATCCTTGGTTCGTCAGATAGATGATAGGCCTACACGTGCGCTGTTTACAGATAAAAGTGAAACGCTTTGGGTTAATCGTCAGGCCACTGATGGGCGATATGAAACTGTAGCTATCAAAAACGGTATTACGAACAAGAAAAAGGAACTAGACGACAAGAGGATTTTCTTCTTTTATGAAACAGATGAGTATGGGCTTTTAATAGGAACAGATTCAGGGCTATATCAACTTAAAGATGACAAGTTAGAAGCTGTTGGATCAGAACTTGGCCTTGAAAGAGAGAACTTCTTTTCAGCCACAGAGGTGAATGAATCAGTTTGGGTTAGTAGCAAATCTAGAGGGTTAATTCAGCTTAAAGGTGATTCAGTGTCGGTTTTAGATAGTAAGCAGAATTTTAAAGTTAAGAATAGTAGTTCCATGATTCCTGATGATAATGGAGGGTTATGGTTCGGAGTCAATTTGGGTGTCTCTTATTTGCCGCTGAAAGAATTTGAAGATTTGATAGAAAATGGGGATCCGCTAAGCAATATTGAATTCTATGCTATTAGCTCTTCAGATAATGCATTAGGGTACCCGCTACAAATCAAAACTACCTCAGGAAAAATACTCATCACCACAGATAGAGGGCTTATTGAGGTTACTCCAGATTTTAAGCCAAAGAGGAGTCCCGTATTAGATATTGAATCTTACATGGTTGAAAATGAGGTTTTTAATATAAAAGATAATCAGATTCAACTTTCAGGTAATGATAATAACCTAGTTATAAATTATTCTGGAATCGACTTTTTGAATTACGGCAGTTTAGAGTATGAGTTTACTTTAGAAGGGTTTGATAATCAGTGGCATAATGTAGGTCAAAGATCGAGCGCTATTTACACCAATTTGCCTAAAGGGAATTACACATTTAAGTTGCGCCTGGCCAACATGGGCAAAGAGAGTCCTGTAGAAACAATATCTGTTAGAAAGCTAGCTAAATGGTATGAAAGCACCCTGTTTACTATTCTTGTTGGCTTGCTTTGCTTTGCATTGCTAGTAATTCTTGTAAAATGGAGGACAAGAATTATAAGGGAGAAGAATAAAAAACTAAAAGTTGAAGTAGACTTAAGAACCACCGAATTGAAGCAAGTTCTTAATAGTCTTGAAGACACCGTAGAAGAAAGGACAGAAACGCTTACCAAGGCTTTAGAGCAGCTAAATTTAGCTATGGAGGCAGGTAAGTTAGCTTCTTACTACGAAATCTATGATAAAGAAGGGCATATAACAGACTATATGTATGCAGAGCAATTCTATAACCTTGCAGGCTACCAGGCAGGCGATTTTGAATTGACAAGAGAAGGGTGGGAGGCCCTTATTCACCCTGAAGATGCCCCTAGAGATCAGGCTCAGTTCGCTAAGATCAGCAAGCCCGGAACAGATAATCAATACATCAATAATTACTGGGTCGAATATAGAATAAAGAGCAAGTCTGGTGATTATGTCTGGATGGAGTCCATGGGGAGAGTGGTAGAGCGCTATCCTAATGGAACTATTAAGAAATTGGTGGGTGTACTGGCAGATATTAACGACAGAAAAAAGAATGAGTTGGCCAGGCTAGAAAGCGAAGCACGGTTTAGGCATGTATTCGAAGCTGGAGCTAACGGCCTTATACTTGTAAATGGCGAGGGAAGCTTAGAGCTGTTCAATAAAAAAGCTGCCCAAATATTCAATTTTGAACTAGAGGAGTTTCAGTACAAAAACATCAGTGAGCTTATACCCATATTTGAGAATATTGATGGGAAGTTTGACGAGGAATTGCTTAAAAACCAAGTTGAGCCTGGAGGGCATTATAGCGGCTGTCATAAAGATGGCACCAGATTCCCAATACGCTTAGAGTTTACAAACCTCAAGATTAAGGAAGAAGAACTTAGTTTGGTGGTGGTCATGGATATGACACATGAGATGGAAATGGAGCAGGCTTTAGAAGATAGCAGGTTGCAGATTAAACTCGACAGGGATAAGTACCACTCAGTTTTCGAGAATATCAATGATGCCATTTTTATTGTCGGGGTTGAGGGAGATAGGTTTAAGTATTTGGAAATAAACTCGGTAGATGCCAAAATAATAGGCTATTCAAATGAAAATGTGATAGACAGGTATATCGAAGATCTCTTCCCTAAGATGGCCGATTACTTGAATTGGAGGTTTGCGAGTTGTAGAGATTCTGGCGAAGTGGTTACCTATCAAGAGAAGGTTAAGTTTCAAGATAAAGAACAAGACTTCGAAACCAGTTTAATACCAATCCTTGAAGACGGTAAAGTCGTTCGAATTATAGGAATCGCTCATGATATTACAGAGCTAATTAAGTCTCAAAAGGTAATTCGAGAGCGAGAAGAGAAGCTCAGGTTTGCCTTAGAAGCCACTCAAGATGCTATTATAGATTGGGACTTTCAGTCGGGCAAAGTAGATGTTAGTCCGGTGCTTTATAGAATGCTTGGTTACAAAATAAGTTCTGTACAGGAACATATTGTAGGGATCACTAAACTTATTAATAAGTCCGATTTCGATTTTGGAACGGTAGATGAATTAAGAAAGCAAATTCAACAGCTTGGAGATAATACCTTTGTTCGAGAGTTTAGGATGAAAATGTTCGATGGCTCTTGGCTTTGGGTGTTAATGAGAGGAAAAGTAGTTAAGTCGGAGTCGGGTGATGCTTTGCGATTTGTTGGTACCATTTCAGATATTTCTAAAGAGAAAAAGAAAACCAAGGATAAGTTAGAGGCTATTCTGCAGACAGAAGACAACGAAAGACGCAGAATTTCTAGAGAAATCCATGATGGTTTACAGCAAACCCTGACCATATCGGCTTTAAATTTGGAGTTCATTCATAGAGAGATTTCTAAATTGAGTGACAGAAGTCAGAAGAAATTTGAACAAGGATGGTCATATTTGCAGCAAGCTATAGCAGAAAGTAGAGGCGTTGCCCATACTCTTATGCCCAAAGCCATTGTAGATTTCGGCTTTATAAGTGCTTGCAAGAGCCTTATTATGGAATTTAATAACTCTGTTGATGGTACTATCTTTCACTTTAACCATAACTTGGCAGATGAAAGTAACATTGACAAGAATATTGAGGTTACTCTCTATAGAATTCTGCAAGAGGCGCTGAATAACGTTATTAAGTATGCAAACGCCAATGAGGTAAATGTACAATTGAGAGATTATAACGATATTTTGATGCTCACTGTAGAAGATGATGGTAGTGGTTTTGATGTAGAAGAAGCAAAATCTTCTGATATTGGGTTCGGATTGAGGAGTATGCAAAACCGAATCGATGCTATTTCAGGAGTTTTAGAAATAGAAAGCGCTCCGGGAAAGGGAACATTTATAGTCGTACAGATTTCAAAGGATATATTAACCGAAGTTTAAAAATGGATACTGTAAGAATCATGTTAGTCGATGATCATAAAATGATCAGAGAGGGTATTAAAACTTACTTAGCAGAAGACGAGAGCTACAAAATTGTAGGTGAAGCAGAAAATGGTATAGACTGCCTAGAGCAGCTCGAGTCTTTGGAAGTAGATTTAGTACTTAGCGATTTGAACATGCCAGAGATGGATGGTTTGGAGTTGGCCAAAGAGTTAAAGTCTAAATTTCCTGATATTAAACTGATTGCACTTACTATGATGGGGGAGAGTCAGCATATTAAACAAATGTTGGCAGAAGGGGCAATGGGCTACTTGCTAAAGAATTGTGGTGAAAGTGAAGTGAAACTCGCTATTCAAAATGTAATGATGGGAGGTACTTATTATAGCCCAGAAGTTACAAGCATTATCATGAATAACATTAGAAAGGTTAAGACCAAATCTAGCAGTAATGTGGCCATGGAAATGCCCCTGACGGATAGAGAGAAGGAAGTTTTGAGGTTAATTCTGAAGGAATATTCGAACCAAGAAATAGCAGATGAGTTGTTCATTTCCGTAAGAACTGTAGACGCACACAAGAGGAATCTTCTTGATAAGACGGGAAGTAAAAATGTAGCTGGTCTCGTAATTTATGCTGTTGACAGACAGCTTTTTGATGATATATAGGAAATAGGTATTTTACCTACTCGATTGAACTAGGTAAATCACCGAGTCTTTCGAGAGGCTCAATTTTGTAATTTTGTTAAAAGCTTCGTAATGCTTATTGGTAAGCAAACGCCACTTAATGATACTCTTCTAGAGGCATTGAAAATTTTCATGCCAAATGCGAGGCTTGTTTCTCCACGTAGCTTCCTTGCGCCAGATTTTATGACTGGCCATTCTAGTGCTGTGGTCTTTGTTAACCTAACAGACCTTACAAACGAGGAGTCAGATATTTTGACCAAGCTGAGAACCCAATTCCCAGGTGTCAAAATAGTAGGAATGCACACGTTTATGGTACCGCAAATGAAAGATCAAATCTTAAATAGAGGGTTTGATGCTTATCTCTCTTTCTTCGACTTTTCTGATGATATCGAAGAAGTTTTAGAGTCTTTTGGTGTTTACTCATAGTAACTCAGTCTTCTTTTTTGGCAGCTTCAGTTCTTGATTCTAGGTTGTCCCATAATGAGAAAGAATCTCAATTATGAACAATTTGTATTTGTTAATCGTCTGATTTTAAAGGTTCTGTGAGTTTGGAGAAGTGTTTGACTTGTTAAGGCAAACAGAGACCAACATGAAAAAGCACTTTCTATTTTGGGGGGCATTAGTGTTCCTATTCAGCGCTTATGGTTGCGCAGACGATGCTTATTTATTTACTGATAAGGAAGAACAAGCTAAGTTAGCTAACCATCAGCAAGCTCTAGTAGGCCAGTGGGTTCTAGAGTCTGAAAATGATACCGAACTTGTCATGGGAATTAAGCCGACTGATTCCGCGCTGACTTTACTTACTCCAACAGGTGAGGCTATTATTGAATCTATCAAACCGCTTGGAGACCTTGGCTTAGTGCTTGAGTTGAGAAATGGTGAAAGTTCAGACAGAATAATGGCCAAGTTTAAGTCTTATCAGAAGACTACACTAGTTTTAATGACTGTTCAGGGAGTAAACTTGGGTATAGAGGCCGAAGTGCCTATGACTTTTAAGAAACTAAAAGAGGAAGCCGTTTTGACAGCTTCCTCTAATGATAAATAATATTATACTGACAGACTATATGTGAAGTGCCCGGTTGTCTGTGGCAGCCAGGCACGCTTCTTTAAACGCCTCTGTGTAAGTTGGGTGAGCGTGAGACATTCTTGCGATATCTTCAGCACTTGCCCTGTATTCCATAGCTACAACAGCTTCAGCAATCATATCTGCTGTTCTTGGGCCAATCATATGTACTCCTAAGATTTCGTCTGTATTCTTGTCAGCTAGCACTTTTACCAAGCCATCGGTATCCATAGAAGCTCTTGCACGTCCTGAAGCTTTGAACGGGAATGAACCTGCTTTGTAGGCTACTCCTTTTTCTTTCAATTGCTCTTCGGTGAATCCTACAGACGCAACTTCTGGCCAAGTATAAACTACTCCCGGTATGAGGTTGTAGTTTATGTGAGGCTTTTGTCCCATAATGGTTTCGGCAACAAATACTCCTTCTTCTTCAGCTTTATGCGCTAGCATGGCGCCTTTGATTACATCACCAATTGCGTAAATGTTATCAGCAGAAGTTTTTAAGTGTTCGTCTACTTCAATTCGGCCTCTATCGTCAGTTTTGATCCCAACGTTTTCAAGTCCTAAACCTTCAGTGTATGGCTTTCTACCAATCGAAACCAAGCAGTAATCGCCCTTAACTTCTACAGTTTCACCTTTCTTGTTTTCAGCCTTAACGGTAACGGTTTTTGCAGTACCTTTTACCTCAGTCACTTTATGGCCTAGGTAGTAGTTGAAACCAAGTTTCTTCAGAGATTTCTTCAACTCCTTGCCCATGGTTTTGTCCATAGAAGGAATTAGGTCGTCCATGAATTCTACCACAGAAACCTCAGCACCTAAACGAGCATAAACTGAACCCAGCTCCATACCGATTACACCGCCACCAATTACGATCATGTGCTTAGGTATTTCTTTAAGTTCTAGTGCTTCAGTAGAAGTGATGATCCTTTTCTTGTCGATTTCAATGAAAGGAAGCGAAGCTGGTTTTGAACCTGTGGCAATAATTACCTTATCAGTTTCAAGTTTAGTCTCCTTACCTTCAGCGTCAGTGACTTTAAGATTGTTTTTGTCGATGAACGAACCAACGCCTGTGTGAACATCGATCTTGTTCTTCTTCATCAAAAAGGCAATACCGTTTACGTTATCTGTAACTACGCCACGCTTTCTTTCAATCATTTGCTCAAGGTTCACTTTTAAATTATCAAGCTGAATACCGTGAGTTTCGAAAGTGTGAGCAGCATTATGGTAATGCTCAGAAGAATCTAATAGAGCCTTTGAAGGGATACATCCAACATTTAAGCATGTTCCTCCAAGTGTATTATATTTTTCAATGATGGCTGTTTTCATGCCTAGCTGAGCGCAACGAATTGCTGCTACATATCCGCCAGGTCCTGAACCAATCACTGTTACATCGTATTTCATTTTGTTGTATTTAGTAGTGAGTACCTAGTATTGAGATTAAATTCCGAGAAGTAGTCTAGTCGGATCTTCAAGTAATTCCTTCACTCTTACCAAGAAGCTGACAGACTCACGGCCATCAATAATTCTGTGGTCGTAAGAAAGGGCTACGTACATGATTGGAAGAATCTTTACCTCTCCATTTACTGCCATTGGTCTTTCCACAATGTTGTGCATTCCTAAAATTGCCGACTGCGGAGCGTTAATGATTGGGGTAGAAAGCATTGAACCGAAGATTCCACCATTGGTGATGGTGAAAGTTCCACCAGTCATTTCCTCGATGGAAAGCTTACCGTCTCTTGCCTTGGTAGCCAATCGGATGATTTCCTTCTCAATTTGATCGAAGCTCATGCTCTCTGCGTTTCTGATTACTGGCACCATCAACCCTTTCGGAGCAGATACAGCAATAGAAACGTCAGTGTAGTCATGGTAAACAATTTCATTACCATCGATCTGAGCGTTTACTGCAGGCCAATCTTTCAATGCCATGGTCACCGCTTTGGTGAAGAATGACATAAAGCCTAAACCAACTTCGTATTTGTCTTTGAACTTCTCTTTGTACTTAGATCTAAGCTCCATGATTGGCTTCATGTTCACTTCATTGAAAGTAGTGAGCATGGCCGTTTCATTCTTCACAGATACTAACCTTCTAGAAACTGTTTTTCTAAGAGAAGACATTTTCTCTCTTCTTTCATCTCTAGCGCCAGCAGCTACAAATGTTGGAGCTGATGCAGGAGCCTCTGACTTAGTTTCTTTCTTAGGAGCTTCTTTGCTCGGGGCTTTAGTATTTTCAGCATCTTCTTTTGTGATTCTGCCGTCTTTGCCTGTTCCTTTAATCTGCGAGGCGTCTAATCCTCTTTCAGCTATAATTTTAGCAGCAGCAGGAGAGGCATGGCCTGTAGCGTAAGTCTCATCTCCGCTTGGAGCAGATGAGCTGGTGCTGGTAGAACCAGTAGCCTCATTTTCAGAAGAGCTTGATGGCGCTCCACCTTCAGTTACTTCAATCTTGCAAATCAAAGCACCAATTTCCAAAGTGCTATCTTCTTCAGCAATAATTCTTAAGATACCATTAGCCTCAGCTGGAAGCTCAAAAGTAGCTTTGTCTGAATCTACTTCAGCAATTACTTCATCGAGTTCCACATAGTCGCCATCAGCTTTCAACCAGCTAGAAATGGTTACTTCTGTGATAGACTCACCAACAGTTGGTACAGTCATTTCCTTCACTTCACCAGTAGACTTAGGCTCGCTTGAACCTTTGTCTTCAGCTGGAGCTGCTTCTTTCTTCTCTTCTTTTAGAGAATCTGAAGAGCCTGAAGCGTCAGTATCAATCAGGCAAACAACATCGCCAATCTCCAAGGTGTCGCCTTCTTCGGCTTTGATGGTTAATTTGCCGGCTGCTTCCGCATTCAACTCGAAAGTAGCTTTGTCTGATTCCAGTTCACAGATTACTTCATCCATCTCAACGAAGTCTCCATCTTTTTTGAACCATTGGGCAATTGTTACTTCGGTAATTGATTCGCCAACGGCAGGAATTTTAATTTCCAAACTCATGATTCTTATGTTTTATGCGAAAGCTTTTTCTATGATTAATTCTTGTTCTTCGGCATGCACTTTGGCAAAACCTGTTGCTGGAGAAGCGCTAGCTTTTCGAGAAATCAGTTTGAGGCTTCTCTCTGGGTATATTCTCTGAATGTAGTTCCAGTAGCCCATGTTTTCTGGCTCTTCTTGCAACCAAACAAAGTCTTCGGCTTTGGTGTACTTGGCCAGAAGATCATTGATTTGTTTCTTAGGGAAAGGATGAAGTTGCTCCAGTCTAATAATGGCAACATCTTTGATTTTATCCTTCTCGCGCTTTTCAATCAGATCGTAATAAACTTTACCCGAGCAAAGCACTACTTTTCTTGCTGAAGCTGGTTTCACTGTATCGTCAGCAATTACCTCTTGGAATCTGCCTGAAGTGAACTCGCTTAAGTCAGAAACTGCCTTAGGGTGTCTCAGTAAAGATTTTGGAGACATTACTACCAATGGCTTTCTAAACTCCCAAGTTAACTGTCTACGCAAAGCATGGAAGAAGTTGGCTGGGGTAGTGATATTAGAAACTACCATATTGTATTCGGCACAAAGCTGAAGATATCTCTCAGGGCGAGCGTTTGAGTGCTCAGGTCCTTGGCCTTCATAGCCGTGAGGTAGCAACAATACAAGGCCGTTCATTCTTTGCCATTTGGTTTCAGAACAAGAAACGAATTGGTCGATCATTACTTGGGCACCATTGGCAAAGTCACCAAACTGCGCTTCCCATATAGTTAACGCGTTAGGGTTAGCCATAGCATAGCCAAATTCAAAGCCCATAACTCCAAATTCAGAGAGAAGAGAGTTGTAGATTTCAAATTTTTGCTCAGCTCCTTCAATATGATTTAAGCTGTTGTATGCTTCGTTAGTATTAGCATCATGTAATACGGCATGTCTATGAGAGAATGTTCCTCTTTGAACGTCTTGACCTGTCAGGCGCACAGGGTTTCCTTCCAAAAGTAAAGTTCCATAAGCAAGGAGTTCACCACCAGCCCAGTTTAGCTGTTTGTCTTTGAAGAACATGTCTTTACGTTGCTTCAATTGTTTCTCAATCTGCTTTATGGGTTTGAAGCCACTTGGAATAGTGGTAAGTGCTTCTGCCACTTTGTTAATTTCTTCCTCTTTAACTCCAGTTTCAGGAGATAGGTCGAAATCTTCTGGTTTAGATCTTCTAAGGTTTCTCCAAGCTTCTTCCAAAGGTTGATATACATACGGTAAAGGTTCTTGTTTTACCATATCTAATCTGTCCTGAAGCATGCTCCTGAACTCTTTGTCCATGTTTTTGGCTAGCTCGCCTTCAACTTCGCCCATTTCAATAAGCTTCTTGTTGTAAACCTCTCTTGGGTTCGGGTGCTTACTGATCTTATTATATAATGATGGCTGTGTGAACTTAGGTTCGTCACTTTCGTTGTGGCCATGCCTTCTATAGCAAACCATGTCAACAAAAATGTCACTACCGAATTTTTGTCTATACTCAGTAGCAAATTGAACACAGAATACCACCGCCTCTGGGTCATCACCATTGACATGAAGTACTGGCGCATCAATCATTTTGGCTACATCGGTACAGTAGACACTTGAGCGAGCATCATCGAAGTCCGTAGTAAATCCAACTTGGTTGTTAATGACAAAGTGAATTGTTCCACCAGTTCTGTAGCCCTCTAACTGGCTCATTTGAACCACTTCGTAAACTACTCCCTGACCAGCAACGGCTGCGTCACCATGAATAAGTACAGGAAGAATTTTAGACCTGTCGTTATCGTATTCGGCATCGCCTTTGGCTCTTACAAAACCTTCAACAACAGGGTTTACCGCTTCTAAGTGTGAAGGGTTCGGAGCTAGTTTAATCTCTACTTTTTCACCAGAAGGAGTATCTACTTGGCTAGAATAGCCCATGTGGTACTTTACATCACCATCACCCATGGTGAGGTCTGGCTTCGCATTGCCTTCAAACTCGTTGAAGATTTGCTCATACGTTTTGCCCATGATGTTGGCTAAAACATTCAGCCTTCCTCGGTGGGCCATGCCAACCATCACTTCTTTTACGCCAAGCTCTGCTCCTTTATTAATTATAGCATCCAAAGCTGGTATAGTAGTTTCGCCACCTTCTAAAGAGAATCTCTTTTGTCCTAAATATTTGGTGTGAAGGAAGTTTTCAAAAACTACGGCCTCATTAAGCTTATTAAGTATGCGCTTTCTTTGTTCCGTAGAAGGTTTGAAGGCTAAAGCCTCCTTTTCAATTTTTTCTCTTAACCACTTGAGCTTTTCAGGGTCTCTTACAGACATATACTCGAAGCCTACCGTGCCTTCATATATGTATTTAAGAGAGTCGATTATCTTTTTAAGTGTAGCTCTACCAATTCCGATTTCGGCACCGCAATTAAACTCAGTGTTTAAATCTGCTTCACTAAGGCCAAAATCTTCAAGTTCAAGAATTGGTTTTCTATCTCGTCTTTCTCTAACAGGGTTAGTTTTAGATCTTAAGTGTGCTCTGGTTCTGTAAGCATGTATCAGGTTTCTTACCTGAACTTCTTTATCAGATACTAGGGCTCCAGAACCACCTTTTTTTGGTTCTTTCTGGTCGCCAGGAAGCATTGGGAAAGACTCTTGTGCGAATTCAAATCCTTCAAAGAACTTTTTCCAGCCTTCTTCAACACTCGAAGGATCTTGAGAATATTGCTGATAGAGCGCCTCTATTGCTTTTGGGTCAGCATTTCCGAGGTAGGAATAATTGCTCATAGGGTGATGTTTTCAATTAATTACGACAAAGGTAAACTGAATGTTTTAAGTAATAAAACCGTGTAAACGATTATACAAATTGAATTTAAATTCAGTTACTTATCTAATCGATTGGTGGTGTAATTGTTTAAGTGTGATAGTTTTTTTATTGCTGATGTGGTTTTAAAGAAAAAGGAGCTATCTTTGCAGTCCTTTTTCGAGACGTGTTCTCAGAAAGAGCGAGGACGTGATCCTCAGAAACCATATAAAAGAAAATGGCAGTAAAAATCAGATTGGCCAGAAGAGGCCGTAAAAGAAGAGCGATGTACGATGTAGTTATCGCTGACGCTAGAGCACCACGTGATGGTCGCTTTATTGAGAAAATTGGAACATACAATCCTAACACCGACCCAGCTACTATCGATATTAATAACGATAGAGCATTCAACTGGTTGATGAATGGAGCTCAGCCTACAGATACTGTAAAGGCTATGCTCTCGTACAGAGGTTTGATGTTGAAAAAACACCTTCAAATTGGTGTTATTAAAGGAGCTTTAACTCAAGAAGAAGCGGATAAGAAATTCGAGGCTTGGGTAGCTGACAAAGAATCTAAGATTCAAGGTAAGGCTGATCAGATTGCTGCAGATAAAGCTGCTGAGAAGAAAGCTAGACTTGAGGCTGAGGCTAAAGTTAGTGCTGCAAGAGCTGAAGCTCTAGCTGCTAAGAAAGCAGAGGCAGAAGCTGCTGCTGCTCCGGCTGAGGAAGCAGAAGAAGGTGCTGAAGAAGCAACTGCTGAGGCTGAAAATACTGAAGCTGAAGGCGAGACTAAAGAATAAGTCAAGTCATGAATATTGATGATTGTTATCAATTAGGTTACATCATCAAACCACATGGTTTAAAGGGTGAGTTACAATTGTTATTAGATGTAGACTCACCTGAAGACTATCAAAATTTGGAATCAGTTTTTGTTCGACAAGGGCAACAGCTGGTTCCTTTTTTTATTGAGTATATCAATGTCAGGTCTGAAAAGGCTATTGTGGCCTTTGATGAAATTCAGGATTTTGAGCAAGCCAAAACCCTAAAAGGGGCAGAGCTTTACTTGCCGCTTTCGGCTTTGCCAGAACCTTCTGGAGATCAATTTTACTTGCATGAGATTGATAGCTTCCAAGTGATTAGCCAGTCCGGTCAGTCTGTGGGGTGTATCAAAAATGTAATAGAGAGTGGTCCTCAGCTTATTCTTGTGGTAGAGAATGTTGGGGGTATAGAAATTCTACTTCCTTACACGGAGTCACTACTAATCAAATTAGACAGAGAAGCCAAAGAGATGCATATCAATATAGCTGATGGTCTGATTGATGTATATACCAACCCAGAAAATGAGGATTGATATCATTACTTGTTTGCCAAAATTGCTTGAGAGCCCTTTCTCTCATTCGATTCTTCAGCGTGCTCAAGATAAAGGTTTGGTAGAAGTTGTGGTGCATGACTTGCGTCAATGGGCTACTAATAAGCAAAAGCAGCTCGATGATTATGCTTATGGTGGTGGTGCTGGTATGGTGATGATGATCGAGCCAATCGACCGATGTATTTCTGAACTAAAAAAAGATAGGGAATACGATGAGGTGATTTACATGACGCCTGATGGAGAGCGATTAGAGCAAGGAATTGCCAATCAGCTATCTCTTAAAAAGAACATCATTATCCTTTGTGGTCATTATAAAGGGGTAGATGAAAGGGTGCGCGAAGCTTTTGTTACTAGAGAAATAAGTATAGGAGATTATGTCTTATCTGGAGGAGAGCTTGCCGCAGCAGTTTTGTCTGATGCTATAATTCGGCTTATCCCTGGGGTGCTTTCGGATGAAACTTCAGCATTGACTGACTCTTTTCAGGATAATTTGCTTGCACCACCAGTTTACACTAGGCCTGCAGAATACAAAGGAATGAAGGTTCCAGAAGTGCTTTTATCTGGCCATCAACAAAAAATTGAAGACTGGCGAGCTCAAAAATCAATTGAGAGAACAAAAGATAGAAGGCCTGATTTACTTGAAGAATAAATTTTCACACAAAACACAGATAATCAAAAACTAATCTCTATATTTGCAGTCCGTTTTGCGGGAAGTGCTTTTAGACGAAGAAATCATGAGCGATCTTATTAAACTAGTAGAGGAAGAAAATAGCGAAAGAAGAGCAGCAATGCCAGCTTTCAATGCCGGTGATACAGTTAACGTACACGTTAAAATCACAGAGGGTAATAAAGAAAGAATTCAGCAGTTCCAAGGAACTGTAATCCAGAGAAAACATGAAGGCACCAATGGTGAGACTTTCACTGTAAGAAAAGTATCTGGTGGTGTTGGGGTTGAAAGAATCTTCCCGATCCTTTCACCAAGCATCGACAAAATTGATGTAGTAAGAAGAGGTAAAGTTAGAAGAGCTAGATTGTTCTACTTAAGAGGGCGTCAGGGTAAAGCTGCTCGTATCAAAGAGAAGCTTTCTAAATAAGCCTTACTATCGCATAAGATATAAAAGCCCCTTTTGGGGCTTTTTTTGTTTTCAGTCAGTCATTTTGTCACAATTCTAAAAAAGGCTCGTTAATTGCACCATCGAGTCAAATTCAAGAAATGGCCACTATTTCATTCTATAAATATCAAGGTACTGGTAACGATTTTGTCATGATAGATAATCGTGACCAGCGCTTCGATAAGTCTAACCTTTCATTAATCTCCCATCTTTGTGACAGACGTTTTGGTATTGGAGCCGATGGCGTAATCCTCATCGAAGAGTCCGCTTCCTCAGACTTCGAGATGATTTATTTTAATCCAGATGGTTCTCAATCTCTCTGTGGCAATGGTAGTCGTTGTGCGGTAATGTTCGCGTGCTTCCTTCAGATTATCGAAGATGAAACTGCCTTCATGGCAATAGATGGCGAGCATACTGCCCGCATAGATGGTGATTTAGTCCATCTCAAAATGCACGATGTGGAGAGTTATGAAGAGATTGGCGAAGATTACCTAATTGATACTGGTTCCCCCCATTATATTAAGTATGTGGAAAGTATAGATACAATAGACCCGATTGCTGAGGGTAGGTCGATTAGATATTCTGAGAGATTTTCAGAGAAGGGTGTTAATGTTAATTTCTTAGAGAAAGTAAACACCAATACCTTGAATATTAGAACCTATGAAAGAGGGGTGGAAGGAGAAACCCTCAGTTGTGGTACTGGATGTACCGCTGCGGCACTTTCATTAGGGCTTCAACAAGAGCTGGCTTCAGTGAATTTACAGGCACAAGGCGGTTTGTTAAGAGTAGACTTTAAAAAGGAGAATGGTAGATTTTCCAATATATATTTAATTGGGCCGGCAAAGGCAGTTTTTCAAGGTCAGATAGAAGTTTAAAGAATTGCTTTAGACCTTCAATAATTAACATCAAGAGACTAACTTTAGCACATAATTTTAAGATATGAGTGTTTTCACTAAAGGGTTGGCAAAGCTTTTCGGAAGCAAGTCAGATAGGGATATTAAAGAAGTGACCCCTTATGTTGAACAGATCAACAAGATTTTCTCCTCATTTGCCAGTTTATCGGACGATGAGTTAAGAAATAAAACAACCGAACTGAAGGAAATTATTGCTTCAGATTTAAAAGAAATTGATGACCAAATTGCTGGGCTTCAGCAGAAAATAGAAGATAATCCTGAGCTAGATATTCAGGAGAAGGAGTCTACTTTTGAAGCTATAGACAAGCTAGAAGAAGAGAGAAACGAGGCGCTTGAAAAAACCTTGATGAACATTCTTCCTCAGGCTTTTGCTGTAGTAAAGGAAACTGCAAGAAGGCTCAAGGAGAATGGTGAACTTAAAGTAACCGCTACCTTGTGGGATAAGCAATTGGCAGCTAAAGGAGATCACATCAAAATAGATGGAGATGTGGCTACTTGGAAGAATGAGTGGATGGCTGCTGGTACGTTAGTAAAGTGGGAAATGCTCCACTATGACGTACAGCTAATTGGTGGCATAGTGCTGCACCAAGGTAAAATTGCCGAGATGGCTACTGGTGAAGGTAAAACCCTAGTGGCCACCTTGCCAGCATACCTCAATGCCTTGGCAGATAGAGGAGTGCATGTGGTAACTGTGAACGACTACCTAGCCAAGCGTGACTCTGAGTGGATGGCGCCTTTATTCCAGTTCCATGGAATGAGCATTGACTGTATTGATAAGCACGCTCCGAACTCAGAAGAAAGAAGACAAGCATACGGTTGTGATATTACTTATGGTACCAACAACGAATTCGGCTTCGATTATTTAAGAGATAACATGTCTCGCGAGGCGAAGGAGTTGGTTCAAAAGAAACACCATTTTGCTATGGTCGATGAGGTGGATTCAGTACTCATTGATGAAGCTAGAACTCCATTGATTATTTCTGGCCCTGTACCAAAAGGTGACGAGCATGAATTCTATGAGCTTAAGCCGAGAATTCAGAAGTTGGTAGATGCGCAAAGAAAACTTTGTAGCCAGTATTTGAACGATGCCAAAAGACTAATCAAAGAAGGTAATGAGCAAGACGGTGGTTTAGCACTTTTTAGAGCATACAGAGGCCTGCCAAAGTATAAGCCTTTGATTAAGTTTTTAAGTGAAACCGGGGTTAAAATCACCTTGCAAAAAACTGAGAACTTTTACTTGCAGGATAATCAGAAAAACATGCCTTTGGCCGATGAGCCACTTTACTTCACTATCGATGAGAAGAGTAATGCGGTAAACTTGACTGAAAAAGGGACAGAACTGATTACTGGCGAAGGAGAAGATCCTAACTTTTTCATCTTAACAGATATTGGAGATATAGTAGCTCAGCTAGAAAAAGAAGAGGGTGTCTCTGATGAAGAAAAGCTGAAAAAGAAGGATGAAGCCATTAAGGATTATAGTGTAAAGGCTCAGCGAATTCATACTGTCAATCAGTTGTTGAAAGCTTATGCTATGTTCGAGAAAGACACTGAGTATATTGTTGTAGACAACAAAGTGAAAATTGTTGACGAACAAACAGGTCGTGTAATGGATGGCCGAAGGTATTCAGATGGTCTGCACCAAGCGATAGAAGCTAAGGAGAATGTAAAAGTGGAAGATGCCACTCAGACATACGCAACTATCACCTTGCAGAATTACTTCAGAATGTACCACAAATTAGCTGGTATGACTGGTACTGCAGAAACTGAAGCTGGTGAGTTCTGGGAGATCTATGAGTTAGATACCGTAGTTATTCCTACCAACAGAAATATTCAGAGAGACGATAGGCAAGACAAGGTTTTCAAAACAGTTAGGGAGAAATTCAATGCTGTGGTAGATGAAATTGTTGAGTTGACCGAGCAAGGAAGACCTGTGCTAGTGGGTACAACTTCTGTAGAAATATCTGAGGTTCTGAGTAGAATGCTCCACCTAAAGAAGATTAATCACCAAGTACTGAATGCCAAGCAACATGCTAGAGAAGCAGATGTTGTAGCAGAGGCAGGTAAGCCAGGAACGGTAACTATTGCTACCAATATGGCGGGTCGAGGTACAGATATTAAGCTGCACCCAGACTCAAAAGCTGCTGGTGGTTTGGCTATTATTGGTACTGAAAGACATGAATCTAGAAGGGTAGACAGGCAGCTGAGAGGTCGTGCAGGTCGTCAGGGAGATCCTGGTTCTTCGCAATTCTTTGTTTCGTTAGAAGATAACTTAATGAGACTTTTCGGTTCGGATAGAGTAGCCAAATTGATGGACAGAATGGGACTTCAAGAGGGCGAAATGATTCAACACTCTATGATCACCAAGTCCATTGAAAGAGCTCAGAAAAAAGTGGAAGAGAACAACTTCGGAATCCGTAAGAGACTTCTTGAGTATGATGATGTAATGAACCAGCAGCGTACTGTTATTTACGACAGGCGTAAAAATGCTCTCCTTGGTGAAAGGCTTCAGTTAGACATCATGAATATGATGTACGACACTTGTGAGGATATTATCAATAACTCGAAGGGTGGAGAAGATTATGACGCCTTCAAGCTAAGCTCAATTAGTGTTCTAGGCTTAGATACTAAGATCTCTGAAGATCAATTTAGAACCACGGATGCAAATACGTTGACCAACGACTTGTACGAAGAGGCTTATGCTGCATATCAGACCAAGAATAGGATGATTGCTGAGCGTACCCTTCCATTCCTTCAGCATATTCAGAAAGAAAGAGGCGCAACTGTACAGAATATTCTTTTACCATTTGCCGATGGGAAAAGACAAATTGGTGTAGCTGTTAATCTGGAGAAAGCGATTGAAACGGATAATCGTGAGACCATCGAAGCCATGGAAAAGGCAATTACGCTTGGCGTTATTGACCTGACTTGGAAAGAGCACCTTCGCGATATGGATGACTTGAAGCAGTCTGTTCAGAATGCGGTGTATGAACAGAAAGATCCGCTTTTGATCTATAAATTCGAAGCTTTCGAAATGTTCAAAGTGTTCCTGAGCAAGGTGAATGAAGACACTATTTCATTCTTGACTAAGGCCTTTATTCCTAGTGAAGATCCGAACAAGGTACAAGAAGCTCGTTCTGCTAGAAAGCAAAGCTATAACGAGTCTAAGGAAGAAAGTAGAAGTGCTTTAGCCGGAAGACAGGATACCAGAAATAGGCCGCCAGTTGAAAAAACAGCGCCTATCAAGTCTGAGAAAGTATATGGAAGAAACGATAAAGTTTCTGTCCAATACACAGATGGAAAGGTGATAAAAGACGTTAAGTTCAAGACGGTTGAAGAAGATATCAAAAACAATAAATGCATTGTATTGGATGAGTAAATCCATAGGAAATATATTATTACTTACACTGATAGTGGCTATGGCTGTATGGAGCTGTAGCCCAACTTCTGTACCCCAGAAGAAAGAAGTGATAGACTATTCTTATGAAGATGACCTGAGTAAGTACAGGCCCATCTTTGAGCAACAAGAACAATCTGATCAACAAGAGCAGAAGGTGATAGCCAATGAGCCTCTAAAGGTGTCTTACGACATCTCCTCTGAGCTTAATGCTGTCATAGATTCTATGCTTGTGAAGAATGATAGTATCCGTTTGGCTGATGGTTACACTATCCTCGTTTATTCAGGGAATGACGAGCTTCAGGCAGGAAGGGTAAGGAATAGACTCTTTGATTTGGTTCCGGAGTGGGAAGCCAGGTTTAGCTATAAACTTCCGACTTACTTTGTGAAAGTGGGTCAGTTTTATCAGCAAATAGAAGCTCAGTCGCTTTACAGAAAAATTAGGAATTACTACCCAACGGCATCTATCGTTCCAGATAAATTCCCAATTGAGAATGATTGATCAGCAGCGCGTTAAAGATTTAGCCAAACAGTTTGCCTCCAATACCATAGATATTAGGAGGCATATTCATGCAAACCCAGAATTGTCTTATGAAGAGTATAAGACCGCTAAGTTTGTTGCAGAACAATTAAGGACTATGGGAATTGAGCCACAAGAAGGCGTGGCTGGTACTGGTTTGGTGGCCATTATTGAAGGTAAGAATCCTGAAAAATACACCGTAGCTCTTCGGGCAGATATGGATGCGCTGCCAATAACAGAGCAGAATGACATACCCTATAAGTCGACTAATGAGGGTGTGATGCATGCTTGCGGGCACGATGTTCATACTTCTTGCGTACTTGGAGCCGCACGAATCCTCAGTGAGTTAAAAGACTCTTTTGAAGGGTCCATTAAATTGATTTTTCAACCTGGGGAGGAGAAGAATCCTGGTGGGGCGTCTTTGATGATTAAAGATGGAGCGTTAGAAAACCCTAAGCCTGGAGCAATGTTAGGGCAACATGTAATGCCATTTATTGAGACTGGTAAGGTTGGTTTCAGGGAAGGTATGTATATGGCCAGTGCCGATGAAATATATCTTACGGTAAAAGGTAAGGGAGGTCATGCCGCTTTGCCAGATAGGTCGGTAGACCCAATTGTAATAGCTGCTCAAATTATTACCGCACTCCAGCAGGTAATCAGTAGAAATGCAGACCCGAAGTCACCAACTGTTCTTACATTCGGTACAATACATGGAGGTCATGCACAGAATATTATTCCAGATGAAGTCAAAATTTCGGGTACCTTCCGAGCACTGGACGAGAACTGGAGGTTCAAGGCTCACGAGCTAATAACACGCGCAGCAACAGGAATAGCTGAAGGTTTAGGTGGAAGCTGTGAGGTTTTTATAGATGTTGGTTACCCTTTCCTTAGCAATGATGTAGATACTACCCGCTTAGCGAGAAAGGCTGCAGAAGACTATTTAGGTAAAGAAAATGTTCAAGACCTTGATTTATGGCTAGGGGCAGAAGACTTTGCTTATTACAGCCACGTGGTTCCTTCTTGTTTCTATAGATTAGGTACGGGTAATGAAGAAAAAGGTACTACCAATGGTGTCCATACTCCAAATTTCAACATTGATGAAGATGCTATTGAAGTAGGTATTGGACTAATGGCATGGATTGCGCTTCAGCAATTAGAAGCTCATAGGAACTCCCGTTAAGAAGCTAATTAAGAACACTAATCCGATACTAATAGCCAGCCCGAAAAACACTTTGCCTAAGTCCTTTCCAAGGTCTTTCAAAGTATTATTTGGTACGTTGCCGTAAGCAAAATATTTAACTGCAATTTCTCTACCTGCTAGTAAGCCTAAGAATACCCAGGTTGTACTCATAGGTACATTGTTCAATTCTTTGAAGAACAATAGTATAATAGCGAAACAGAAATCAATAATAGTTGCAGACCTTAAGTCCATAGTGTTTGACTTTGCCTTTACAATGCCCTGTATAGCCCCGCCTTTTGAATAAAAGATATAGCCTAGCAGAACCAAAAAGACCACTAAAGTAAAGGCCATTGTTGTTGGAGAAACTTCTCTCGGCAGATAAACATATATATTGGCAAAGTCTTGAATTAGCCATTGAGACCATAAAAAACCAGTAGAAAACCATTGCAATACTGTCCATACCCGTTTTTGCTTGGCACTCGGTGGATTTTCTATAAATCGTTTTTCAAATTTCTTCGCAATGAAAAGATAAACAACAATGGCAGCACCAAAGGCTACTAAATAGCCAGACATTGACTTTACAACCATGTCGTAAAGTCCTTTAGGATGAAAAAATGTTAGAATCAAGAAGGAGGTACTAACAGGAATTCCAAACCTAGTAATAATTAACAGTACTATAGGCGGTAGTAAGTAAGCCCAGCCGAACCCCTCTTTATCGACCGGATTGGCATATTTCGGGTTGTCTAAGCTGTGAACAGGGGGGTCGCCAATTAGACGGCCGTATGTAGGATCTCCTCCGTTTACGTACCATCCATAAAGTAGCACTATAGTCAAAAGGGAGGCAGCGAAGATCCATAGAACCCACCACTTTCTGTGCTCATTAGAAGAGAGAAAAGTTCCAAGGGTTTGGATAACATCGTTACCGATAACAGAATATGCTGATAGAATAAAACCAACATACATTACGATCTCTAGCTGGGACATTTTCGGATGAGCTACTGGACAGGTTTAGTTAATCGCTTTAATCGAAGCACAAATCTAAAATTTCTTTTCAGATATCTTATTATAACACCCTTTTGCTACTGGTTGATTGTCAAGCAATTATGACACTTATATTTCATAACACTCACAAAATCAACAAGATAGATGGTTAACAATTTTTTCAATAATACCCCAAATGTTAACATAGGCTTTACATTACTAGGTATACAGCGCAAAAGCATTGGTCTATTTTTGCACAATATTTTAGGGCAGGTGTATCTGCTCATTAAGAAATGGTAGAAGTATTAAACAAAAAGTCAATGGAAAAGCCGTTGGGCTGGCTGAGAACAACCTTGTTGTTTCTCATTGCTATCTTTTTGTTTTTACTGGCCATAGACCTTGTAGGTGAGTCGGTTACAATGCTGGGCCAAGATACGGTTCGGTCCATTCTTTTGGCTACATCTAATCCATTTATTGGGTTGTTTATTGGGTTGTTGGCTACTGCATTAGTTCAAAGTAGCTCAACCGTTACGGCTATGACTGTTGCAGTTGTGGCTTCCGGTTATCTAACCTTAGGCAATGCTATTCCCGTTGTGATGGGGGCCAATGTGGGTACTACGCTCACGAGTACATTGGTTTCATTGGGTTTTATTACGAATAGAAACCAGTTTAGGAAAGCCATATCTGCTGGTACCATTCACGACTTCTTTAATATCATTACTGTACTGATTGTATTTCCGTTGGAGTACTACTACGGAACTATGAGTTATTTTTCACAAGAGCTTACAGGGCTTGTGAACGATTCTGAAGTAGCGTCTAATATCATGCATAATTCTTATGGCATAGGTATAGATAAGATCAGTACTTGGCTAGTGAGTGTGCTGCCTCAGAATTTCATTACCGTTTTTCTGTCTCTTATATTACTCTTTGTCTCTATTAAGTTTTTGTCAAACATCATCTACAAAAGGCTTATTGGTAGCTCTAAAGAGAATCTCAAGAAATACATCTTTGCGAACCCGTTTAAGTCGTTTGGTTGGGGAATAGTGATTACTGGAGGGGTGCAGTCTAGCTCAATTACAACTTCTCTCGTAGTGCCTCTGGTTGCTTCAGGTAAGGTAATGCTACATAACGTATTTCCATTTATTATGGGAGCAAACATAGGAACAACTATTACTGCCTTGTTGGCAGCTTTTAATAAATCGGAGGCCGCATTAAGCTTAGCTTTTGTTCACCTGTTATTTAACTTAGTTGGGGTTCTAGTTTTTCTTCCATTTCCAGCCATCAGAAGGTTCCCGATATTCTTGGCAGGTAAATTTGGAGAACTGACACTGGACTCAAGATTAGTAGGTTTCTCCTATATATTATTTACTTTCTTTTTAATGCCATTCGCCCTTATATACTTTAACCAAGGGTACGTTACGGAGAGAACCTATCGGTATGAGAGCTATGCAGGCTCTGAAGTAAGTCACTCTACCATTAAAGTAAGACGGGAAGTTTCTGATCATAGGCTTGACTATTTGTTATATGAGCAGTCTAGCCCGAGAGAAAATGCTCCGCCTGATACTATGTTTATGATAAGCGATAAACAACAAAGCTTTGCTGCGCTAGAGAGGGTTTACTCGTATGAAGACAAAGGGCTCAGTTTTGAAAAGAAATATCAAATATTAAGTCATAATGATACCTCAACCTATAAGTTAGATGAGGTTAAGTTAGAGCATCTGAACTACATAGAGGTTAAGATGGATGAGTCTATCGCACATTTCTGGTTCGATGCTGATCAGAAAATTATAATCAGATCTGAGCATTATGATGGCCAAGGAAGATTGTTAAAATCTTCTAAGCTACTCTCTATTCAATAATTCGCTCCCTTATTATTATCTTGCCGGAAACATTGAGGCTTGAAAATCTTTGATTTCAATAAACTTGCGGATACAGTTTCTGCTTATGTGGAAACTAAAATAGAATTGTTAAAGCTAGACTTAAAGGAGCAGCTTGTACAAGTATTGGCTAGGTTACTCACTTGGAGTGTGCTAATATTCTCTATGCTTACGGCTTTACTGTTCCTCTCTATAGCGCTTTCGGCCTTTTTGAATGAGGTTCTAGAAAGTAGCTTTTGGGGCTATGTAATTGTGGCCGGAACATATATTTTAGTTGGTATTGGCGCCTTCTTATCTAAAGAGAGTATAGAAAGGGTTCTACATTCCCAAGTAGAAAAATCTGGAATTTTACAGGAGAAAACTGATGACGAAGATGAGCAGTAAAGAAGAGTTAGAAGCAACTAGTAAAGAGTTAAAAGACTCGATCGAAGATCAGTTTGATGAAATGAAGGAAAAGGTTCAGAAGGCTGGAAAAATTGGCCTAGCTGTTGGTGGAGGACTTTTGGCGGTGTTACTCGTTTCTCAGCTTTTCTCTAGTGATGAAAAAGAGGAAGAGCAAGCTGAAGAAACTACCAAAAAGAAGAAAAAGAAAAAGAGCAAGGTGGTTCGTCAGATAGCTCGGTCAAACTTTCTAGGCAATTCACTAAAAGAGCAAGCCATACTTTTTGCTCTTGGTTTAGCGGCAAAGCAGCTCAAGACATTTATTACCGACCTGAATAACAGCAATGACAAAGAGGGTTCTGAATAAAATCCAAGAGAATACAAAAGGTGCACGAAAGAGCTTAGCGGTATTGATAGATCCGGACGATCTAGATGAGTCGGGGCTTGTGCAGTGTCTTAACCGATGTATTGAGAATAAGGTAGACTACATTTTTGTAGGGGGAAGTCATGTTACTTCTAACTTCATTCATGAAGCGGTAAGTTTCATTAAGTCTTACACTAACATTCCTTGCGTTCTTTTCCCTGGCAATGCCATACAGATTTCGGCTGAAGCAGATGCTATTTTGTTTATTTCATTAATATCTGGCAGAAACCCTGAGTTGCTTATTGGGCAGCATGTTGTGGCGGCTCCAGTTATAAAGAAGAGTAATCTTGAAGTTATTCCTACGGGGTATATGCTAGTTAATTCTGGTAGGCCAACGAGCGCCTCTTACATGAGTAACTCTCAACCATTACCCAACGATAAGCCTAATTTGGCAGCAAGTACTGCTTTGGCTGGTGAGATGCTTGGCATGCAGTTAATTTATCTAGATGCAGGGAGTGGTGCAGAGGAGCCAATTGCTCAGCGCATAATCAGGTCTGTTAAAAGCAATACATCTGTGCCCTTAATAGTAGGTGGTGGCTTAAATACTAAAGAGAAAATTAAACGTGCCTATGAGGCTGGGGCAGATGTTGTGGTTATTGGTAATGGGGTACAAAAAAACCTCGATCTAATGACCGAGGCTTCTGATATTGTTCAAGTTTTTAATGAGACCTTAAACGTTAATTAAGCTCTCTCTTCTTCTCATTTTACCTGCAGGAATACCGAACATCATCTTAAATCTCCTACAGAAATAAGCGGTGTCTTTGTACCCAACTTCTTTACCAATGTCTCGAATGCTTTTCTTGGTAGTTCTAAGTAGGTCTACGGCTGCTTCCATTCTCTGGTACTCAATGTAGTCTTGAGGGTTTATTCCGGTAAGCATTTTGAAATATTGCCCAACGTAGTCTTCAGAAACATTAGCAACTCTTGCTAATACTTTGTTAGAAAGATCTCCACCAATATTCTCTTTGATGTAGTTAAAGATATCGATGAGTCTTGGGTCTTTAAAGTAGGTGCTGTTGGTTACCAATTGCTCTACGAATAGCCTGTTGTCTAAGATGTATCTGATTATCTCAACAACTAAGTATTCAGTGTTTAGCTTGATAATTCTGTTTTTACCAGGCTTCACAGAATTGTCTTCCTCAATAATTAATCTTATGAGGTCGGCAATGAGGCTAGATCCCTTAATGGCAAATGGAGTGATGTTCAGTGAAGAGAAGAAGTTCACTGAATCGAACACCTTAGCCTCAAACATAACTTGGCTGAATCCATCTACATCATAGTCGTTTATTTCAGACTCAGAAGCATTTTGCAAGTACTTCTTTTTGTTCGAAATGAATTCGTCATTGTTAATAGCAGGGGCTGTTGATGACCCAAATGAAATGTTAAGAGATTTACCACCAGGAATAAATAGCATATCTCCTTCAGAAACCTTCTCTTGGTCTGGCCCGAAGTAGATATCGCCATTATTTACAATAATGATGGTGTTTTCAACATCATAAAAGTTGTTGATGGTAATCGATTTGGCAATTTTAATATTACGGCTTTTGATAAACCGGACACCTAAAGATTCAATAATCTTGTTGTAGTCTTCCATGGTCTCTTTAAAAAGTTACAGTCCGATACTAAGGTAACATTGAAAATTTTTTCATCTTGGAATTTTCCAAAAAAAATGACCATTGGCATGAATCAATATACCAATGGTCATAATATTTGAACAATTCTAATTATTTCAATAACTCTCTCGAGATCACGATCTTTTGTATTTCTGAAGTTCCTTCGTAAATCTGAGTAATTTTTGCATCACGCATCAAACGCTCTACATGGTACTCTTTTACATAGCCATAGCCACCATGCACTTGTACTGCCTCTACGGTAACGTCCATGGCTACTTTAGAAGCGTATAGTTTGGCCATTGCACTTTGCTTGCCAAAGTCTTTCTTCTGATCTTTTAGGTAAGCAGCTTGAAGGCAAAGAAGTCTAGCGGCATCAATTTCAGTTGCCATATCGGCCAGCTTAAATTGAATGGCTTGGTGCTGACTAATTGGCTTACCAAATGCTTTTCTTTCTTTAGAATATGCAAGAGCCAATTCATAAGCTCCAGAAGCAATTCCTAGTGCTTGAGAAGCGATTCCAATTCTTCCTCCATTTAAAGTAGACATAGCGAATTTGAAACCGAAGCCGTCTTCACCTATTCTATTTTCTTTCGGAACTTTTACATCGGTAAACATCAAAGAGTGGGTATCAGAACCTCTAATACCAAGCTTGTCTTCTTTTTTACCTACAACAAAGCCATCCATGCCTTTTTCAACAATTAGGCAATTGATTCCTTTATGTCCTTTTTCACGGTCGGTTTGAGCAATTACTAAATAAATAGACGCTGAGTTACCGTTTGTGATCCAGTTTTTAGTTCCATTCAACAAGTAGTGGTCGCCTTTGTCTTCTGCGGTAGTTTTCTGCGAAGTGGCGTCAGAACCTGCTTCTGGCTCTGAAAGACAGAATGCACCAATTTTTTCGCCTGATGCCAATGGTTTAAGGTACTTTTCCTTTTGTTCTTCAGTACCAAATTTTTCTAATCCCCAACAAACTAAGCTGTTGTTTACAGACATACAAACGCTAGCCGATGCATCTATTTTAGAAATTTCTTCCATCGCCAAAACGTAAGAAACGGTATCCATTCCGCCCCCTCCATACTTAGGGTCTACCATCATTCCCATAAAGCCGAGCTCACCCATTTTTTTGATTTGCTCTGCTGGGAATTCCTGTTTGTCATCCCTTTCAATAACACCCGGAAGAAGCTCTGTTTGAGCAAATTCCCTCGCTGCATCTCTTACAGCTATCTGTTCTTCTGTTAATTCGAAATTCATAGAAATAAAATTGCCTAACGTTTGTTAGGCAAAGTTATAATAATGTGGATAAAATTCTAATCAATCATTACCTAAGAATGCTAAAACCCAGTAGAGTAACATGGCTAGAGAGCCAAGAGCAGCTACTAAATAGGTTCTGGCAGCGGCATTTAAAGCATCTTTTGCCATGCCATGCTCTTCACCTGTGGTAATATTTCTTTCTTCTACCCAAGCTAAAGCTCTTTTGGTGGCGTCATATTCTACCGGAAGCGTTACAAAAGCAAATATGGTGAATATGGCATAAGCTGCTATAATTCCAAGGATTGCCCAAGTTTGGGGTATCAATGACAGACCGAAAGAACCAATCAATAGTGCCATAAATAGAAAGTTCATCATTCTACCCCCCGCTTGCTGTAGTGGAACCAAGGCTGATCTCATTTCTAAAGGTCCGTATGCTCTAGCGTGCTGCACTGCGTGTCCGCATTCGTGAGCGGCAACGGCTGCTGCCATTACAGAACGCCCGCTATATACTTCAGGGCTTAGGTTTACAGTCTTGTCAGTTGGGTTATAGTGATCGGTTAACCTGCCTTGCACAGAAACTACATTCACATCATAAATACCATTGTCTTTAAGCATTAGCTCTGCTATTTCTTTTCCGCTTAAACCAATCTGTAATCCAACTTTTGAATACTTATTGAATTTGCTCTTTAATGATTGCTGAACTACTAAGCTCACAATCATTATTCCTATGACTAATACTATATACATATTACTTCTCTTTTATCTTCTCAATTATGTTTGTTGTTGAAAAGCCGTCCACCAAATTAATGGTTTTCACCTCTCCACCATGCTTTAAAACGATGTCTGCCCCCACAATAGTTTCAACGGTATAGTCGCTTCCTTTTATGAGTATATCTGGCAATAAAAACTCAATCAGTTCTTTCGGGGTGTCTTCTCCAAATACGGTTACGCCATCAACAAATGAAAAGGCGGCTAACATCCTCGAACGAGCATATTCTTTGTTGATCGGTCTTTTTGGTCCTTTCAGTTTGCAAACAGACTCATCAGAATTTAGTCCTACAACTAATTTGTCTCCGGCCGCTCTAGCTTTTTCTAGATAATCTATATGTCCAAGATGGAGTATGTCGAAGCAACCATTGGTAAAAACTACTTTTTGCCCTTCTGCCTGCCAGTCTCTGATTTGCGACTTCAGGTCACTCTTCGACTTTATTTTGTTCGGAGTTTCCAATTTTACTTTGCCTTTTATGCTTAATGTTCACCAAGATTAAACTTATGGAACCAATCACCAAAACAGTAATGAATTGTGATGTGTGCATGATGGTTGCAAAAATTATTCCCTCTTGCTGATCTATGCCATAAAGTACTAAAACACCTGCTACTAGGGTATGAAATGCGCCAACACCATTAGGAATTGGGGTGGCCATGCCAAAACTGCCCATTACTAATATGGAAAGGCCTGCCAAAATGCCAAGGTTTTCTGTTAATGGAGAACCAAAGGTGATAACGTAAAGCATAAAAAAGTAAAGAACCCAAATGCCTAGAGTAGAGATCCAAAATCCGAACTGATTCTTTACATGTTTGAGGCTGGTTATGCCAGTCCAGAGCCCGCCTACAAAGTCTCTAACTTTGCCAACCAGTTTTACTCTTTTGCCTAAGCTGGTATAAAAAAGCAGGTAAAGCCCAAAAATCCCTAGTACGAATAGCAATCCTAATATCCACCAATTGTCTATAAGCTTGGTTTTGAGGCTCAATAGGCCATTGTTGAAATAACTTTCCAGCAAATTGAACTGTAGCAAAAAAGTAACTGCAGTAACTATTAGTAGTATAAACAAGTCAATGACTCTTTCAGTAACCACCGTACCTAAGGAAATTGAAACAGGGACTTTATCCGTTTTATTCAGTATTCCGCAGCGAGTCACCTCTCCCAGTCTTGGAAATATAGAGTTGGCCAAGTAGCCAATCATTACAGCGAAATAGCTGTTGGATAAATTAGCAGAGTAATCAGAGCCCTGAAGCAATAGTTTCCACCTCCAAGCTCTGAGAAAGTGGCTGAAAATTGACAGAAATATGCTCAGGCCAATCCACCAAAAATTGAATTGACTTAAAGCAGATTTAAAATCGTCTAATTGAATTTGTCTAAAAAGATACCAAAATATGGCTCCTGTTAAGATGAGTACAAAAGCGTACTTGGCAGCTTCTTTAACGTTTAGCTTCAATCTGACTATTTAATGCTGTTGTTCTGATCTGGGAAGATAATTATTGGCTGATGGTTCTTTGCTTCTTCTCTTTCCATAATGGCATAAGAAACAATGATAATAATGTCGCCAACTTGTACTTTTCTTGCTGCAGGGCCATTAAGACAAACTGTTCCACTGTCTTTTTCACCTTTAATCACATAGGTGTCGAATCGCTCACCGTTATTTACATTTACGATTTGAACCTTTTCGTTCTCAATAATATCTGCAGCCTCCATTAAGGTCTCATCGAGAGTAATGCTACCAACGTAGTGAAGCTCTGCTTGAGTAACTTTTGCCCTGTGTATTTTCGATTTGAATATTTCTAATTGCATTTCCTTTCCCCCAAAACGGGCGCAAAGTTAAGAATTTAATAGCAAGTTATCTATTAACCTTACGCTTCCAATTTCTGCAGCTATGCACATAGCTGTTTTTCTACTGTCTTTTACTTTTAATAAAGGTTTGAAGCTAGATGTGTCTATTACCTCAAAATACTCGAGCTCCAAACGCTCAGATTGGCTGAATAGTTCTTGAACTTGAGCCTTGACTTCCTTGATGTCGCTTTGAGCTAAGAGCATGTTTTGAGATATCTTTAGGGCTTTATAGAGCATGCTTGCCTCTTTTATTTCATCGGCAGAAAGCCTCATGTTACGAGAAGACATAGCTAGGCCGTTGGCCTCCCTCTGGGTTGTTACCATGTGTAACTCTACTGGAAAATTAAGCTCAGTTACTAGTTTTTTGATTACATAGAATTGTTGGAGGTCTTTCTGGCCAAAGAATGCTAGGTCGGGTTGCACTATGTGGAAGAGCTTAGATACTACTAAACCTACACCATTAAAGTGCCCAGGTCTAAATTTACCTTCAAGCTCAGTAGTTATTGGTCCTAGGTCTATCTTAATTTCTGGTTTTCTAGGATATATTTCCGAGTCGTCTGGAACAAAAGCAATGTCGCATCCAGCTTCACTTAGTTTAGCTAAGTCTGATTCTAAAGTTTTTGGGTATTTCTTTAGATCCTCAGGGTTATTGAACTGTGTAGGGTTGACAAAGATGGAAGCTACAGTGAATTGGGATTTCTTTTTTGATTCTTCAACCAAAGAGATGTGCCCCTGATGAAGCGCTCCCATTGTTGGTACTAGACCAATTTTGGTTTGGCTCCTGAGTGGTGAGAGGTGCTCTCGCAATTGATGGATTGTTTTGAAAACTTTCATGAAGTATTAACCAATATTAACTACGAAAAAGAAAAGACTCCTGAGGCTTTTTCGTTCCTTTGGAGGAAAATTGACCAAAAATCCGTAATTTTGTGCTTCTTTTTAGCAAAGAGGTTTCATTAAATTTCCATTAAATATGTCAAAATTAAGGATTCTTTACGTAGCGAGTGAGATTAACCCCTTCCTCCAAACTTCAGCAGTTGCAGATTTTGTGCGCAAATTGCCACAAGCTATGCAAGAGAGAGGTATGGAGATTAGGATTTTGGTTCCTCGCTTCGGTCTCATTAATGAGAGAAAGAACAGGTTGCACGAAGTAGTGAGGCTATCGGGAATTAACATTGCCGTAGGAGAGGAAGAAAAGCCATTAGTTATTAAAGTGGCGTCTATTCCGAATGCTAAGCTTCAGGTGTATTTCATCGACAATGAGGATTATTTCCATAGAAAGTCTGTGTTCTTCGATAAGAACGACAACTTCTACAAGGATAACGATGAGAGAGCCATTTTCTTCTGTAAGGGCGTTCTGGAAACCGTGAAGAAATTAGGCTGGGCTCCTGATATCGTTCACTGTAATGATTGGATGACAAGTCTGATTCCATTGTATTTAAAAACTACCTACAAAAACGATCCCCTATTCCAAGAAACGAAATCAGTATTCACTATCTATAATAATTCTTTTGCACATCAGTTTGATGAAGGGTTATTGGATAAAGTGAAAATGATGGACATTTCTGATAGCATGCTCGAAAACTTAAAGTCTGCAGATTTTGCTGGTTTTATTAAAACCGGTGCAGAATATGCCGATGCGGTAATTAAAGCAGAAGAAGAAGAGGTTAGCGAAAGCTTAAACCAACTTCTAGAGGAAATCGAAAAGCAGAAAACAGTTAATACAATAGAAAAGGACGATAACTTTTTAGATTCGTACTATAACTTATATAATGAACTTGTTGGCTAAGATTAAAAATTGCGGGATTCTGATGTTGGGTCTCGCAATTTTCAATTCTTGTGAGGAGAAAGGAGAATTTGGAATCGCAACTGATGATGTGGCTCCAGTAGAGTTTTCAACTGTTGATGTTCCTGTTGGGGCTTCCATGGTTTTAATGGACTCGATAATCACCTCCGATATTTCAATCGCACTATTCGGACAATTAAATAATTCACCATTTGGTAATCCTGTTTCAGCTACTGGTTATATAGGGTTAGCAGCTAATGTTCTAAATCAGCCAGATATATCTGACGATGCTGTTTTGGACTCTGTTCAGATCAATTTCAAAATTGGGTATTTGATAGACACTGCCTTAGCAAATAGGGCTTTGAGTTTAGAGCTATACCCGATAGCCGAAGAGTTTTATGATACTACTTATATTAACACAAATAGTCTTGCTATTGGAGATGAATTGTTAGCCAGTGGTCAGTTTCAGATAGATGCGTTTGACTCTGTATATGTTATGGATGTGACAGCGGATTGGGCAACTGAATTTTTTGAAGGGGTTAGAACAGATGATAGTAAGTTTATCTCTCAAGATGAGTTTGAAGCTTTCTTCCCTGGTTTTGCTATTAAGGCTAATGCCGTAATGGATAATAATATTTACGGGATCCAGACAGGTTCTACTTTTGAATTAGCCTTCTATTACAGTGAGCCTAATGCAGATAATACAGAGACCTTAAATAAGGAGTTCTCCATGAGTGCCTCAGGGATGCCGAATTTTTATAATGTGACTGTAGATAGGTCGGGTAGTTCTTTTGAGTCTGTCGTTGAGACGAGTACAGAGTATGAGACATCCTTGTTAGGTGTCCACGCTGGTGAAGGTTTAGTGCCCAAAGTAGATTTCTCTGGCTTAGAGGAGTTTAGCAATAACTTTCCTGAAGTGATCGTTAACCTTGCCGAAATAACAATTGGCCCTATAGAAGATTTTCCTGATGGAGAATACCCTCCTTTTAGTTTGTCGTTTTATATGACTGATGAAAGAAATACCCGTATTCCTGATAGGTTGACCTTTAGATCAATTCAGGAAGATGGAGCCAATCCGCTGAGTAGTTCATCACCTGTGCGGTTATTTTATGATCCGGATAAAAAGACCTATTCAGGGTCTATTACCTCGTTTGTAAAAGCCTATCAGTCAGGCGTGATTTCTAGAAATGACTTCTTCGTTTACCCTTCTCTTATGAATTCGTCCTTAAATGGGTTTACATTTAGTAGAGATAATTTGAAGCTGAAGATTTTCTATTCTGAGGTTAACTAAGCCTCTTATTTTTATTACTTTTCCACAAATAAATTAAGCATGTGCGGGATTGTAGGATATATAGGTCATAGACAGGCCTATTCTGTAGTTGTTAAAGGACTTCAAAGATTAGAATATAGGGGTTACGACAGTGCTGGTGTGGCACTTTTAGACGGAGACCTCAATGTATATAAGAAGCAGGGTAAGGTTGCCACTCTGCATGATTTTGCTAAAGATCAAGATATAGATGCTAATGTGGGAATAGGCCATACGCGTTGGGCAACCCATGGTGTTCCTAGTGATAGAAATGCTCACCCTCACGTATCTAATAGTGGTCGTTTAGTTATGATTCATAATGGAATCATTGAGAATTATGCCGCTATAAAAACAGAGCTTTCTAAGAAAGGATACACCTTCAATAGCGATACAGATTCTGAAGTGTTTATCAACTTCATTGAGGATATATTCCAAAACACTCAAGTGGATTTAGCCGAGGCGGTGCGATTGGCTCTAACTAAGGTGGTTGGAGCTTATGCGATTGTTATTTTGGACAAAGATAATCCCGACTTAGTTATTGCTGCTCGGAAAGGTAGTCCTCTAGTAGTTGGCCTTGGTAAGGATGAGTTTTTCTTAGCGTCAGATGCAACTCCAATTATAGAGTACACCAATGAAGTAGTTTATTTAGATGATCAGGAAATTGCGATCATCGAGAATAAGAAGCTTACCATTAAGAATATTGAAGATGTTGAAATGAAGCCTTATATCCAGAAAGTGGATATGGAGCTAGAAGCTATTGAGAAAGGTGGCTATGAGCACTTCATGTTGAAAGAGATATTTGAACAGCCACGTTCTATTGGAGATTGTCTTCGAGGTAGGCTCAATGCGCAAGAAGGTCATTTACACCTAGGGGGAATTCATGATTACATCAATAAAATTAAGAATGCCGATAGGATCTTAATTATTGCGTGTGGTACATCGTGGCATGCAGGATTGGTTGCAGAATATATTTTCGAAGAATTCTGTAGAATCCCTGTAGAAGTGGAGTATGCTTCAGAATTTAGATATAGAAACCCCGTAGTAGGAGAGAAAGATGTTGTAATAGCCATTTCTCAGTCAGGAGAAACAGCCGACACGCTTGCTGCCATTGAATTGGCAAAGAGTAAGGGAGCAACTATTCTTGGTGTTTGTAATGTTGTTGGAAGCTCTATTCCTAGGGCAACGCATGCAGGTAGCTATACGCATGCTGGCCCTGAAATTGGTGTAGCCAGTACAAAGGCATTCACGGCTCAAATTTCCGTGCTTACCATGATGGCATTAATGATTGCCAATAAAAAAGGCACTCTGAAAGAGAGCGTTTACAGAAACCTATTGATTGAGCTTGAAGCTGTGCCAGATAAAGTGGCTAAATGCTTAGACCTCAATGCTCAGATTGAATTAATTGCCGAGAAGTATAAGGATGCTAGCAACTGCCTGTATCTAGGGAGAGGTTATAACTTCCCTGTAGCCCTAGAAGGCGCCTTGAAGCTAAAGGAGATCTCCTATATTCATGCTGAAGGTTACCCTGCGGCTGAGATGAAGCATGGTCCTATTGCATTGATAGATGAAAACATGCCGGTAGTGTTTATTGCTACTAAGGATGGCTCTTACGAAAAGATTGTTTCAAACATTCAAGAGGTGAAAGCTCGAAAAGGTCAAGTAATAGCAGTAGTAACCGAAGGTGATACTGAAATTGCGGCTATGGCAGATCATATTATTGAAGTGCCAGCCGCTCATGAAGCGTTGATGCCATTAATTTCAGTTATTCCGTTGCAATTGTTGTCTTATCATATTGCAGTAATGAGAGGTTGTAACGTAGACCAGCCAAGAAACTTGGCTAAGTCTGTTACGGTGGAGTAATCAGTTTAATAAAAGATATTCACGTTTGAGGAGCGGGCAGATTTTGTACCGCTCTTCTTTTGTGTCTTCATATATGGCTTCAAGGGTCTCATAAACATTATCTAAGCCAATTTTTTCAGCCCATTCAAAAGGCCCAAACGGATAGTTAGTGCCTAACTTCATTCCCTGATCAATATCTTCTCTAGTGGCCGTGCCTTCTTGAACGGTATAGTATGCCTCATTAATTATCATGAAGATAATGCGGGGTGTAACCATGCCTACCCTATCTTGTACAACCTCAAAATCTGTTTCTAGTTGCTGGCACATGGTTTCAAGTGCTCCATTATTCTTTAAAGCAGAAACTTCAAGAATTTCTCTTTCTATGAATGTTGGTAGTCCGTTAAACCCGTAAAGATTACAGTTTACTTCGGGCTGATAAAAAGCCATCTCTGCCAGACTGATTTTGGGCGCATTTAAGAATACATTTAAACCTTCTTCCGATAAATAAGCTTCAATATCTTCTGGTTGGTCCGCAATATTGAAATCAAAAACCACATCAATATCTTTAAAACCATCGATCTGGCTTGAGCTCAACAGGTGTTGAAGGGAATGACTATGGGCGAATTTTATTTCGAGGGCTTTGAATTCGGCATCGTTGCCTACCACTAGAATGTTCATAAATGACTAATTTGTGACAAAACTATAGAATCTCTAAAACTTATCTAGTATGTCTAAGAAGATCATTGTAAGCGATCAGGCTCCAGCTCCAATTGGGCCATATAGCCAAGCAGTAAAAGCTGGCAACATGTTGTTTGTTTCGGGTCAAATTCCTTTCGACCAAGTGACTGGGGAAATGATCAATGAGAATATAACAGAAGAAACGCACCAAGTAATGAAGAACTTAGAGGCAATTCTTTCTGAGGCAGGAATGACTTTTAGTAATGTAGTAAAGTGTAGCATTTTCATTAAAGATATGGGGCAGTTTTCTACTATTAATGAAGCCTATGCCCAGTATTTTAAGTCTGAGCCACCGGCAAGAGAAACCGTTGAAGTGGCTCGATTGCCTAAAGATGTTAACGTAGAGATTTCGTGCATAGCGGTCGATCTTTAGCTACTGAACTAATTCTTGATTCAAGACTTTATATATTTGCGGCCTAATTACAAAAGACCATGAGTGTAAGAGTACGTTTTGCCCCGAGTCCTACAGGGGCTTTACATATTGGAGGAGTCCGAACGGCTTTGTATAACTACCTTTTTGCAAAGAAAAACAATGGAACTTTTATTCTTCGAATAGAAGATACTGATCAGAATAGATTTGTTGAAGGTGCTGAAAGCTACATTGAGGAGGCTCTCAGCTGGGCTGGAATTGTGCCTGATGAAGGAGTAAGCTTTGGGGGTGAATTTGGACCTTATCGACAGTCAGAAAGAAAGGATATTTATAAGAAATATGCTCAGCAGCTTTTGGATGAAGGAAAGGCGTATTATGCCTTCGATACTCCTGAAGAGTTAGACGCCATGCGCGATAGACTGAAGGAGGCAAGAGTAGCTAACCCTCAGTACAATGCTGTTACGCGCATGCAGATGAGTAATTCCTTGACACTTTCTCCTGAAGAAACTCAAGCAAAACTTGATGCTGGTGAGCCATACGTGATTAGAATTAAGTTGCCTCGTAATGAAGATGTCAGATTCAAAGATGTAGTTCGTGGTTGGGTTGTAGTAAACACTGCAACCTTAGACGATAAGATTCTGATGAAATCTGACGGCATGCCAACCTATCACATGGCTAATATTGTTGATGATCACTTAATGGAGATCACTCATGTAATACGAGGTGAAGAGTGGTTGCCTTCAGCTCCGTTGCATATAATGCTCTATCAATTCCTAGGTTGGGAAGCTCCTGAGTTTGCTCATTTGCCATTGCTTTTGAAACCAGATGGTAACGGAAAACTGAGTAAGAGAGCCGCAGATCAATTGGGATTCCCTATTTTTCCGTTGAACTGGACTGACCCTCAATCTGGAGAGCTGTCTGTTGGTTTTAGAGAAACAGGCTATCTTCCCGATGCTTTCATTAACTTTTTGGCTTTACTTGGGTGGAACCCTGGAGGAGAAAAAGAATTATTCTCTATTGACGACCTCATCGATGCTTTCAGCTTAGAGAAGATTAATAAGGCAGGTGCAAAATTTGATATTGAAAAGGCCAAGTGGTTTAACCAGCAATATTTAAAGTTCATGTCAGATGATGATTTGACAGACCAATTTATAGCTTTACTAGACTTTGAAATAGATAGGGATAGGGCTCAGCGTATAGCTCTTTCTTTGAAAGAGAGAGTCACTTTTGTTCAAGAAATGCCAGCGGCTGGAAACTTCTATTTTGAGCAACCAAATGAATACGATAGCAAAATTGCTCGTAAGAAGTGGAACGAAGAGGCAGCAAGTAAGTTGATGGAATTTGCAACAGAACTTAGACAACAGAGTTCTTACAACAAGGATTCTGCTAAGCAACTACTGGTAGAGGTTCTAGAGAGAGATCAATTGCCGTTAGGAAAGGTTATGCCTGCCTTGAGATTGGCTTTGACGGGCCAAGGCGGAGGTCCTGACTTAATGGATATTGTTGAAATTCTTGGGGCAGAAGAGGTTTACAACCGAATTGATAAGGCCTCAGAAACTTTGAAATCATAATTTATGGCTAAGAAAAAAACTGATGAGAAGCCAAAGGTGGCTAAAGAACTAGATGGTCTGGAGTTGAATATAGACTCCTTTGGTGAGATCCAAAAGTCATTGCCTATCGACAAAATCAATGAGTTTCTGAATAAGAAAGTTGATGATAAGAAGCTTAGAGACAGAGACGATTTAGATGAAATAAAAGGAACTGATGAAGAGGAGTGATTTTTACTCCTTTTCGTTCATCTCCAAAACAACCTTCCATATTGTGCCTAAAAGCATTAGCGCCAATCCGATGATGTAACAGCCAGTTCTCTGGTTCACGGTAATGAAATCTGTGAATCGACTCAAGATTCCGATAAGCACTAAAGTAAGACCGAGCATAGCCGCCCATGTGGCAATTTTAATTTTCATGCTGAGCGCTTAAGTTTAATAGGTGGAAATAGTGCAGGAACATTCTTTTTGTACTCCAAATAAGCTTCTCCGTACATTTTTATAAGTTTTTGCTCTTCCCATCTTATGCCGAATGGAAGATAAATGCAGAGCGCTAAAAGTATGACAAGGCTTGAGAGTTGAGGGTTGAAAAGCACATAACCAATGACCAGCAATAAGGTACCTGTATAAAGCGGATGCCTTACGTAAGCTTGAATTCCTTCTGTTTTTAAGTCTTCATTCAGGTTCTTCTTGAAACCTAGAAAGGCACTTAAGCTGTAATTTCTGAATGCTCTTTTTATAATGAACAATCCCGCTGCAGCAAACATTAGCCCTGTGTAGGTTGAAAATGGTGATGGAGCGAAAAGCAAAACGTTATAGATCAAAGCTCCTAAAAGCATTAGGCCCAGAAAGAAAATGAAACTGATGAGGTTATAGAGAATTCTGTAAGCACGTGGTCCAATCGGTAAAGCGTTTTTAGCCTTTTCAGTCGCCAAGGCACTATGAATGCCATAAAATAAAAGCCAACCCAGAAACAAGATCAGATGATCTAACCACATGCCGCAATGATAAGGATTATTTACCAACCATCATTCGATGTTTTCATAGGAATATCATTATAAACTGAAGTCAATGATGAGGCATAGCTTACTACTAGCGCGGACTATTTCCCCCTTTTTCGAAAAGGGGGCTTGGGGGATTAGGTCTTTCAATTATCATAACTGATATAATCTGTTGCCTGATGGATTTCTGTAATTATCACAAGACTGATGAAAAAGTTGAAACCGATGCTGGCAGTAGGTCAAGTCTTCCCCCATGGGAAATCTAAAAGTATCGGGATAGATGGAAGCTCAAAAATGATCTGGACAAGGAATTCTATAATTTCAAGGTTTTATATTCGCTTCCCCGACTAACTTTTTAACTTCCCCATTCAATGAACCGAATAGACCGCCTAACCGCCATGCTTATTCAGCTGCAGACCAAGAAGCTGATTACCGCTCAGGAAATTGCCGACCGATTTGAGATCAGCTTGCGGACAGTCTATCGCGATGTGCGAGCTTTGGAAGAAGCTGGTGTACCCATTGGTGCAGAAGCTGGCAAAGGCTACTTCATCATGGATGGCTATCATTTGCCTCCGGTAATGTTTAGCGAAGAAGAAGCCAATGCACTGGTTTTAGGTGCTAAGCTGATTGAAGGTCAGACGGATGCCTCTATCAAAGAGCATTTTTCTGAGGCTATGTTTAAGATTAAGTCAGTTCTGAAGACAGCCCAAAAAGAGGGGCTTGAAAAACTAGAAGAGCAGATTAAGGTGAGTCATCCTCCAATACCTGTAGATGATGAGTTTCCGAACAACTTTATGGCCACCATTCAGAAGGCCTTGATAGAGCAGAAGGTGTTGCGGTTCAAATATTATTCTAATTACAATGGCAATATGACCGAGCGACAAGTAGAACCTATGGGCTTGGTATATTATGGTAATAGCTGGCATTTATTGGCTTACTGTCTTTTGCGACAAGAGCCACGAGATTTCCGAGTAGACAGACTTGTGAAGCTGGAAATTAGGGATGAGCAATTTGAGCCTAGAGAACCCTACGAAGAATTTATCAAGCGCCTGACTTATGGAGGTGAATTAGAAGAAGTGATTGTTCAGATTAAAGGAGAGGCGGCTCGATACATCGTAAACCAGAAGTACTACCAAGGTTTTGTTAGCGAAGAGAAAAAGGGAGATGCCTTGATAATGAAATTTCTGACCCCTCATTTGGGCTACTTTTCACGCTGGCTGGCCATGCTAGGGGACTCAGTAAAAATCGTCTCACCAGACAAGCTCTTTACCATTATGCAGAAGAGAGCTGAAGAGTTGAGGAGGAATTATGAGTGATCACTGCTCTGCGCACTTTGCGTTATCTGCGGTTAAATATGAAACCGCTAAGTTCGCTGAGAGCGCAAAGAGAGAATCATCACGTGCCTATATTTTCATTTTGATCTTGCTAAAAATTCGTTCTCCCAAAACCTACTGACATAGGGTTGTCACTAGTGGCTGTTTACTTGCTCATAAATTCAACAGCTATGATTATAACCTTTCAGAAACTCGATCTACAAAAAGCCTATCCAGAATATTATACCGCAGCAGAAAGACCCAAAGTCGTCAATCTAGAACCTTATTACTACCTCACTATTTCAGGCAAATGTGCTCCTGAGAATCCCATTTTTGAAGATGCTATCGGTCGCCTGTATGCCTTGGCTTATAAAATTAAGTTCACTAGCAAAGCCAATGAAATGGACTTTGTTGTGCCCAAACTAGAAGCCTTTTGGTGGGTAGAAGGAGAAACTCCATTTGAGAAAAGCCCGAGAGAAGAATGGTGCTGGCAACTCATGATCCGCATGCCCGATTTTATTGGGAGACAGGAAGTAGCAACGGCCATTCTAGAGTTGAAAGCCAAGAACAAGCTGCCCGATAACCACGGATTGAATTTCGAGGAAATTCATGAGGGCTTAAGCGTCCAGTTGCTGCATATTGGTTCTTACGAAGAAGAATGGCCAAGTATCCAGAAAATGCTTCAGTTTGCCCAAAGAGAAGGTTTTGAGGTAGTTGGTAAGCATCATGAAATCTATCTCAACGACCCAATGAGAACGGAAAAGAGTAAATTGAAGACTATACTAAGATATTCAATCAGATGAGGAAACTAGTTGCTTACATTGCCATTAGCCTTGATGGTAAAATTGCCGATGCTGAAGGTGGAGTGGGTTGGTTGGACACCATCAACCACCCTAAAGATGAAGATTATGGTTATTCAGCCTTTATTGAAACCATTGATACTACAGTGATGGGGAATGCCACTTATCAGCAGGTGTTGGGTTTCGATATGCCTTTCCCATACAAGGAACAGAAGAACTATGTTTTAACCAGAAATCGAAACTTGAAGGAAGATGAGTATGCCACTTTTATTACTTCAGATCATGCTAAACGGTTGAAGGAAATCAAACAAGAGCAAGGGAAAGATATTTGGTTGATTGGTGGTGGAGAAGTAAACACGCTCTGTCTTAAAGCCAGCCTTCTCGATGAAATGATTGTTCATTTCATGCCCTTTATTGTAGGCAAAGGCATTCCCATTTTCTCAGATGCTCAGCTGATGCAGAACCTTGAGCTTACCAGCTCAAAAGTCTATAGCTCTGGTGTAATGGAGCTGAGGTATAAGGTTAACTACCGGTAACCGTCATTGCCAGGAGCAAACTTCGCGATAGCGGAAGGTTGTGACGAAGCAATCTCCCAAAGGTTGTTGTTGCCCTACGACAAGGAGATTGCTTCGTCATAAAACCTGTGTCCCGCCCCGAAGTATCGGGGTCTCGGGACACAGGTTTCATTCCTCGCAATTGCGTTATGCATCATATAACCTCTCGAACCTGATTTTTGATTTTCGAGCCTATGGGTTAATTTATGAGCGAAAATAGTTTATGAATAACCTCAAGAAGATCACCAGTCAGTTCTCACGACTGAGAAAAGAAGCAGTTCAAATTTTAAACGACAACACCTGGGAAGGCCGATATTCCGTCCCTAGTATCAATTTGTATCCTTATCAATGGAACTGGGATTCAGGTTTTGTGGCTTTGGGGTTTGCTCATTTCGACTTAAAAAGAGCCTTTTTAGAATTTGAGTCCCTCTTTGAAGGTCAGTGGGAAAACGGAATGCTGCCACATATTGTCTTCCATTCCAAAAAAAGAGAAGGATATTTCCCCGGTCCGAAATATTGGGAGTCTAGTACTATTGAAAGAGCTAACAAGAAGGTGGAGACTTCGGGAATTACCCAGCCTCCGGTGCACGCTTTTATGCTGGAGCGCATCTATCAGATGAACCCGAATAATCAGGAGGTGAAGGATTTCATTAAGTCCTTTTTCCCAAAGTTGATGAAACTCCATAAATACTATTACGAACATAGAGATCCTGAAAATGAAGGACTGATCTACATTTATCACCCTTGGGCTTCTGGCAGGGATAATTCTCCGTTGTGGGATGATCTGGTAAAGACTATTCCAATCACCAAAGATGATATTCCTCCTTACAAACGATATGACAACCTGAAGGCAGACCCTTCGGAACGTCCATCAGATCGTGATTATGATATTTATGTTTACCTGATGGAGCTTGGTAAAAAGCACAAATACAAGGGAATAGAAATTGCCAAAGAGTCGCCATTTGTGGTTCAGGATACACTCTATAACGCAGTACTTATCAAGTCGAATGAGGCACTAATTAACCTCGGAAGGGAGTTTGGCTTCGATGTTACGGAGATTGAAGCGTTCAATGCATTGAGTAAGAAATCATTCGATGAGAAACTCTGGTTGGATGAACTCGGGATGTATGCTCCTTATGACCTTCGAAATAAAAAGCATATTAAAATGAAGGAAATAGGGAGTTTTGTTTCCCTATATGCCGGAATTCCTAATCAGGAAAGAGCCGATCAGCTGATTGACTACATCGATTTTCTGGGGGAGAGAGAAGATGGTTATAGAATTATGCCAAGCTTCGATCCCGATCATTGGATTTTCAACCCTAAAAAGTACTGGAAAGGTCCGATTTGGCCACAGATGAATTGGTTGTTGTATCAGGGCTGTAAGAATTACGGTCATCATGGAACGGCCAATATCTTGAAATGGGATTTCTTAGAATTAGTTAATAATTTAGGTTTTCACGAATATTTTGACCCGCGTAGGGCTGTGGCAGATACACTAGAGAAGGGGTATGGTGGCGATAGGTTCTCTTGGACAGCCGCGGTGGTTTTAGACCTAATGGCTGACTAATGAATGTACTCGACTATGCGATTGTAATTCTTTACATTGGCGGATTTCTTTATCTGGGATACCGCTTCAAAAATCAAGCAGACAAAAACGATTATTACTTAGGAGGAAGAAGCTTTGGCTGGTTTCCACTAGCTATGAGCACGGCCGCCACACAGCTTTCCGCTGTGAGTTTTATTTCGGCCCCTGCCTTTGTTGGACTGAAGGAAGGTGGCGGAATGATTTGGCTCACTTACGAGTTTGCTGTTCCGTTAGCCATGATTTTTCTGATGGTAGTCTTAGTGCCCACCTTCTACAAGTCGGGCATTGTTAGTGTTTACGAGTTTCTGGAAAAGCGTTTTGGACCGAGTACCAGAGTCCTGCTCAGCATAGTCTTTCAAATTAGCCGAGCCTTCGGGACAGGTGTGATGATTTACACCGTGGCCATTATTCTTGAAAGTGTCATGGAAATTCCCATGTGGCAAAGTATCGTGCTGATAGGAATTGTAACCATGATTTACTCTTATCAAGGTGGAATGAAGGCCGTGGTTTATGGGGATATGATTCAAATGATCATTCTATTTATAGGAATCATTATCTGTTTCAGTTTTGGTTTGAAGGAATTAGGGGGCTGGGGTGAATTCCTAGATAAAGTAGATTCTGAAAGAATTACAGCCGTAGATTTTTCTTCGCTAGGCTTTAATGGAGATGAGTTTGGTTTTTGGCCAATGCTCATTGGAGGGTTCTTTCTGTATGTGTCTTATTATGGTACAGATCAAAGTCAGGTACAGCGATTGCTTTCTGCGAGTAGCATGAAAACCATGCGGCAGACATTGCTTTGTAATGGGTTGATGCGCTTTCCAATCACCTTTGCCTATTGTATTATGGGGCTAGTGCTGGGCACTCTCGCCTTATCGCGAACTGATTTCATCAGCCAGATTCCGGCAGACCAGCCCGACAGAATGATCCCTATTTTCATTCGTGATTTTCTCCCAAATGGAGTTGTAGGTCTGTTGATTGTAGCTATTTTCTCAGCAGCGATGTCAAGCCTTAGTTCAGCTATTAATTCACTTTCGGCAGCCTCTGTTGAAGACCTTTTTGCACGAGGAAAGAAAGTGGAGGAAAAAGCTTACATGAGACTTTCGCATTTAACTGCGCTGTTTTGGGGAGTGGTTTGTGTGGTCATAGCGTTCTTTGTAGGAGACATTGCCGATACGGTGATAGAAGCCATAAACAAAGTGGGCTCTGTATCATTCGGGCCAATTCTGGCCACTTTTGTAATGGCCATTTTGATGAAAAGGATCAGCACTAAAGGAGCGAATATCGGCCTCTTGGTTGGTGTGGGTGTGAATGTTTACCTATGGCTCTTTGTACCGGAAATATTCTGGTTCTGGTGGAATGCCATTGGAGCAGTAGTCACTTTTGTAATAGCTTATTTGGTTAGCATGGTTGCTCCAGTAGTGAGCGGTCATCCTATGGTCAAGGTGGAACCTATTCGTTTCAATCAAAAACCAGTTTATTATCTGGTGGCCTTTTTCGTCTTGATTGTAGTTGTTTCGGTAATTTTGCCAAGCTTATTCTGATGCGCATCCTAATCTCCCCCGACAAATTTAAAAATTCGCTTACCGCCTATGAGGTTTGTGATGCTATAGAAAGAGGGATAAAAAAGGTTAAGCCAAAGGCTGAAGTCATAAAACTCCCTTTGGCAGATGGTGGTGAAGGCACTTTGGATATTCTTGAGCAGCAGTTAGGAGCGATTAGAGTAGAGAAGGAAGTTTCTAATCCTCTTTTCAAGCCGGTTAATGCTTATTACTTGCTGAAAGAGGAGAAGGCCTATATAGAAATGGCCAAAGCTTCGGGGCTACCCTTGTTGAGTGCTGTTGAGAAGTCAGCTACAAAGACTTCAACTTATGGTACGGGTGAGTTGATTCTTGATGCCATAGATCGGGGAGCCAATGATATTTATGTGATGATAGGGGGCAGCGCCACTAATGATGGTGGTTGCGGTATGGCTGAAGCTTTAGGAGCTAAATTTTACTCCAAGTCAGGTACAGAATTGAGTGCAATTAGGGGAGGAGATTTGTCTAAAGTTCACTCCATTGATCTCTCTCTTTTAGAGAGGTTTTCGGAAGTCAAATTCACTGTTCTTTCAGATGTTCAAAACCCATTGACAGGAAAAAATGGAGCTTCTCACGTTTTTGGAAGTCAAAAGGGAGCTACACAAGCTGATATCGAGTTTCTTGATGACGGACTAAAAAACTTGGCAAAAATTCTTGATAACGGTAATGAAGATAAGCCTGGAGCCGGTTCTGCTGGAGGTCTAGGGTATGGCTTAATGAGTTTTTTAAATGCTGAGCTTAAGTCTGGTATTGGGCAAGTTTTTGAATTTTTGGAGTATGACCGAAAACTTCTAAATGTAGATTTGATCATTACTGGAGAAGGTAAATTGGATGGTCAAACACTTGGAGGAAAGGTAATTTTCGGAGTGGCTAACAAGGCAAAAGAAAATAAAATACCAATTGGTATAATATGCGGAATAGCCGAAGAAATTGATAAGGTCAAAGCCAATTTAGATATACAGCTGGTCTATCAAGTCTTCGAGAAAGCCAAGGGTTTTCGTGACTCAATGCAGCATGCGAGTATTTATGTAGAGGAGCTTGCAAAAGAACTTATACAAAGCTTGAATAAGTAGTTGGTAGACATGGACAGAATCCTAATTTTGTACTATGTCGAATATTACCATTGGTATCATCAAAGAGGGCAAAATTCCTGTAGATAGGAGAGTGCCTTTAACTCCAGATCAAGTCAAATCGATTTTAGATTTAAATCCGTCTTTAGAGATTAAATGTCAACGAAGCGATATTCGTTGCTTTAAGGATGAAGAATATGAGCAAGCAGGAGCCACATTGGTAGATGATGTTTCCGATTGTGAAATTATTCTAGGTGTTAAAGAAGTGCCAATGAATATGTTGGCCGATGGTAAAACGCATTTCTTCTTTTCACACACCATTAAAAAGCAAGAGTATAACAGAGAGCTTCTTCAGACAATCATGAAGAAGAAAATCAGACTGATCGATTGGGAGTGCCTGACTAATAAAAAGGGAAAGCGCCTCATTGCGTTCGGAAGGTATGCCGGCATTGTTGGTGCTTATAACGGCATATTGACTTATGGCAAACGCTATAACCTTTTCCACCTTAGGCCAGCTCATACTTGCTTCGATCTAGACGATTTGAAGACTGAATATAGCAAAGTTGCCCTTCCAAAAATTAAGATAATTCTTACTGGTGGAGGAAGAGTTTCTAAAGGTGCTATGGAAGTGCTCGATGGAATGGGAATTAGAAAGGTAAGTCCTGCGGAGTTTCTAAATGAATACTTCAACGAGCCTGTATATACTCAACTTAATACAAGAGATTATAATAGCAGAATTGCAGGTGGAATCTTTAATAGAGATGAGTTTTATGCTGACCCTACTAAGTATGAATCTAGCTTCTTAGAGTATGCGAAAAAGGCTGATCTGCTAATTGCTGGTGCTTTCTGGGATCCTAGGGCTCCTGTGTTATTCAATAAAGAAGACATCTCTCGCAATGATTTTAAGATTCACGTGGTGGCAGATATTACTTGCGATATTGAAGGCTCTATTCCTTCCACCAAGCAGCCAAGTACTATTGAAGATCCTGTTTATGACTACAACCCAAGCAATGATAGGGTCGAAGAAGCCTACACCGATGAAGGTAATATTACAGTAATGGCTGTAGATAATTTGCCTTGTGAGTTGCCAAGAAATGCATCTGAAGATTTTGGGAAGGAGTTTGTTTCACATATTCTGCCTAACCTTTTGGGAGAAGATAAAGACGCTATTATTGAAAGAGCCACTATTACTCAAAATGGTGAGCTAACCGATAAATTTTCCTACCTACAAGATTACGTAGATGGACATTAATCAATACATAGAACATACTGCCCTCAAACCTACTTTGGTCGGTAAAGATGTAGACCTACTCATAGCGGAGGCAAAAGAACATAGATTCTTGGGGGTTTGTGTTCCTCCCTTTTGGGTGAAGAAAACTGCACGAGAATTAGCCGATACGGATATTCAATTGGTTACGGTGATTGGTTTTCCCTTGGGCTACAATCAGACTGAGGTAAAAGAGTTAGAAATTAAGCAAGCCATTGAGCAAGGAGCGAATGAGCTAGATATTGTCATGAATATCTCAGCTTTTAAAGATGGAATGCCTTGGGTGAAGATTGAGTTAGCCAAATGTGCTCATATCATTCATGAGGCTGGTTGCTTAATGAAAGTGATTATTGAAACGGCCTATCTGACCGATGAAGAAATAATAAAAGCAACCAAGTTGTGCTCTGAGGCCGGAACTGATTTTGTAAAAACTTCTACAGGGTTTGCAGGTGCCGGAGCGAAAGTAGAGCACATCAAACTAATGAGAGAAAATGCTCCATCTAATGTGGGAATAAAGGCTTCTGGTGGAATAAAAACTTTAGCAGACGCTCAAGCTATGATTAATGCAGGGGCCGATAGACTCGGAACTTCATCTGGAGTAGAAATTATGCAGCAATATGCCGATAGCATTTGAAATAACTATTAAGGGGAAAGTTCAGGGCGTTTTCTATAGAGCGTCTACACGAGATAAGGCCACTGAATTGGGGATTTCAGGTTGGTGTATGAACCTAGATAATGGAGATGTGTTAATTCACGCAGAAGGAGAGCGGGTAGACCTAAATGCTCTATTACTATGGTGTAAAGTTGGACCGCCAAAGGCTAAAGTAGACCAAGTTTTGCATCGAGAAACTGAATTGAAAAACTATTCTGGCTTTAGAATAAGGAGGGCCTAAGCGCTTTTAGTTTTGAAGGTCTGAATACCACGGTGTTTGTACACCTTGAGTTCAAAATGATCAAATATGGCAACCTTCATTCTGTTTTGAGCCAATTCAATTCGCTTTTCAGCAGAGTGAAATACAGTAAGTTCCAAAACGGCTAGAATAAAGTTCTTTCTCAGGCACATGTCTTTAATATATCCTTCAAAAGCATATTTCCAGTCAGCTACATATTTTTCGTAGTGACTAGTGCCGTCAAAAAGCAGTTCTAACTGGTTGTCTCCAATCTGATATCTATAGATTCCTGCAAGTATATCGTAGAGCTCATCAAAAAATGATAAGTTTTCGGCCTCATACTTTTCCACTTGCACACTGATATCATCCTTCAGTCTCAATGGATTGAAGTAATTGAAGTAGCCGAGCTTAACGATGTCAACTAATTGAGCCTGAAGCTCTAGTCTCAGATCGTTCTGGGCCTGCTTGAGAATGTAGTTCTTATCTAATAGAAAAAGTCGGTTCTCCACCGTGAAGTAATTTTGACAAAAATAGCTAAAAATATCAGGTCTCGGAACGTAAATCCAATTATCTGGCAGAGTATCCATTAATGATTCTTCCGAAGAAAATGGCATTCATCATTAGTTTGTTAGTGCCATACCAGAATGCTCTAAAGTTTGGATTGTCTACTAAAGAAACTACTCTGCCTCTGCCAATACTACTAACTCTTACGGATGATGCTCCTTTCATTGCTTCCAAGTTGGCATCGCTAATCCATCCAGAAATTAGGGGTTCTTCAGCATAAACAGCTGCATTAGCAAACTTACTTTCAGAAGGTTCAATTAATATAGTGCCTCTTTTGAATACAGGTAGTTCCTCTCTATAATAACCAAAGGCCATAGGGTGAGAAAGCTGTAATTCAGACATGTAAACTCCTCCAGGTATGTATTGCGATCTCGCATAATTGTTAATCTGGTCGTAAGTTATGTCTTCGGTTCCTGGATATTCTACTTCAACCGCCTTAAGGTCAGAAAGCTTGTTTCTAGCCATCCATTCTACGGCAGAGCCTATACCCACAAGTGTGCCTCCATTACTTATCCACCTTTTAAGATTATCTGTTTCTCTTTCGGATAGATCTAAGCCACCAGTAATAATTATGGTGTTGTACCTGTCTATTGCATTAGAACCGACCCTGCTTTCTGGAAGTTTAGTGACAAGCATATTCATTCTAGTGTCTAGTAGATGCCATACTTCTCCTGCATCATATGAGTTATCGGCTTCAACAATAAGAGCTACCTCTGGTTTTTCAAGGTTTATGAAAGTGTTGCTACCTAAGCTTACTCCGCCTGTAAGGCCAGTGTTCATTGCGTGGATTTGAAGGGCATCGTTTTCAGCAATTTGCTGTAGTTCATAAAAGAGCTCAGTTTCGGATAATGCCTGATTTGCTACAGGAACAAGAATGGAACCTCTATCGAATTCTTTTTCATCTGAGCCAATAAACTTACTAGTAGCTACCTTGATTCTAATCCCTTTTTCTAACAGTCGGTTCGCTGCTCTTGGGGCATAGTACCCATGCCACTCGAACACGTAAGCGTAATTGCTTTGGCCACCAACAACTTGCCCTTTCGGGAACTGTAAATTGTCTACTTTTCCGCCCAACTGGTTGCGACTATAATCCCTACTGCTCATTTCGGCATACTCAAGGTTGAATGCTGCTGGGTAGGTCCAACCCGAGATGTCGTAGAAAAGACTGTCTTGAAACTCAGTTCTCTTTTCGAACATAGCTTTGATTAGCTTGTAGTTTCGCTGTTTCAAGGGCACTATGTAAGCATTGTCTTGATTGTAAGACTCATCATTGAGTTTTATTTCTCTTGAAGGTCTGTAGAAGTCAATTTCTTGGGCATCGAGTATCTCTGCCAAATGAAATGCCCTGGCAGGGTCTTTTTCAGCCTTAAATATGTATGCCTTTACATTGTCGTTGTCTGCTTCGCGAAGCACTCTTTTGTAAAAATCGCGTTGGTAGTCTAGCAATTCTACTCTCATTTCCACGGCAGCCTTCCAGGTAGAAAGAGCAGTATTAAACTGGTTTTTTATGGTGAAAGGAAATTCCAAAATACCGTTGTCACTTTCTTGTGCATGACCACGAGAGCTGGCTTGTTCAAATAAGATACCTATTCCTCCATTTATATCTGGGAAGGTAGAGCCCTTGCCATAGTAAAAGTCGTCATACCCTTCTTCTGTGAAGTACAAAGAACCTATACTGTCTAGAGCAGCGGCATGGTAATTTCCAATTTTTTGAGTGAGTTCTTGGTTTAATTCTGGGGTTAATGGGTGAGTTCTTTGAGGAACACCTGGTTGAAAGAAAAAGGTGGAGTTTGTACCCATTTCGTGATGGTCGGTGAGTATGTTGGGCTTCCACTGATGGTACTTAGCTACTCTATTTCTAGATTCTGGTTGTTGTAATGGAAGCCAATCTCTGTTCAGGTCGAACCAATAGTGATTGGTTCTTCCACCTGGCCATGCTTCGCTATACTCTCTATCCATAGGGTCTGGGTTAACGCGCTTGCTTTTATGCATGTTTGCCCATGTTGCAAAACGATTTAATCCATCAGGATTAAATGAAGGGTCTAGTAGTATAACGGAATTTCTGAGCATATTTTCTACTTCAGAACCTTGGGCTGCAGCCATGTAATAAGCAACCAATAAAGAGGCGTTTGAGCCACTCGGCTCATTGCCGTGTATGCTAAAACCCATATAGGTGACTACAGGCATTTTTTTAATGTCGAACTTATCGGCCTCATTTGGGTAAGTGAGCCAAGCATGGTCACTTCTGATCTTATCAATGCCTAATTGGTTGGTAGGGTGCGTAATAGTGAGTAACACCTGCGGTCTACCTTCATGAGTTCTTCCAATTTCTTCTAGGGTGATTCTGTCAGAAATTTTGGCCAATTCCCTCATGTAAAGTACCAGCTTGTCATGCGTTATGTGCCACTCTCCAACCTTATGTCCAATAACAGACTCTGGAGTTGGAATGGCAGGGTTAAATGATATGTTTTGAGGGAGATAATAGTCTAGGTTTTTCTGGCCAAATGCCTGAAATCCTGTGCATATATAGAATACACATAGTAGTCCTGCCAACTTAGTTTTCATAGTAATCAAGTTCTCAAAAGGCAATATACTGATAACCTTCACTTAATGAAATAAAGGTCTTCTTAGTTAAGTAAAGTTGAATTGACAAGTTGTAAGTATGGGCACTTTGCCAGAAAGTGGCTAAATTGAGCGATAAGCTCGATTAGGGAGCAGAATAGGCGGGGTTGGAGGTCCTAGAGTACAATTATTTTGCATCCTATTTTGGTAGATGCGGAAAAAGCAAGTGGCGGTTGGTTAAGTTATGTTAAGGATAGGTTAATGTAAGGTCCGATTCGTAGCGAAATCATAACATTTGTCAAACAGTCATGACCTCGTAAGCCTGTAGATTTGTTCCCAAATTCTTAACGACACTAAAAGAAGAATCTTTATTAACTAATTATAACTATGAGGAAACAATTACTAGTCTTAATGACATTTGTGTTGTCCTTTGCTACGGCATTTGCTCAGGGCGGTGTTGTACAAGGGAGATTGCTCGATGCAGAAACCGGAGAAGGTGTTTTCGGTGCTTCTGTATTGGTGGTTGGAACTACCAAAGGTGCGGTATCTGATGTTGATGGTCGATTTAGAATCGCCAATGTATCAGGAAACGTTACATTCAGAATTTCTTACATCGGTTACGATCAGATTACTATCGAAAGAAGTGTTTCTGGCGATGTAGATTTAGGAGATATTCAAATGCAACCAAATGTGATTGCTCTCGATCAGATCGAAGTAATTGCTTCCGTTGCAGAAGAAAGAAAAACTCCAGTTGCTATTTCTACAATTAAGTCTGTACAAATTGTAGAGAGAGCGAGTAATCAGGAATTCCCAGAATTGTTGAAGTCTACTCCTGGTGTTTATGCTACTAAAGCTGGTGGTGGATACGGTGACTCTAGAATTAACCTTAGAGGTTTTAATTCAGAGAACGTAGCTGTATTGATCAACGGTGTGCCTGTAAATGATATGGAGAATGGTAGAGTTTACTGGTCTAACTGGGCAGGTTTAACTGATGTTACTCAGTCTATGCAGGTTCAGAGAGGTCTTGGTGCTTCTAAAGTAGCCGTTCCATCAATTGGTGGTACAATCAACATTTTGACAAAAACTACTGATGCTGAAAAAGGTGGTAACGTTGCGGTTTATACTGGTAACAATGGTTACTCTAAAGCTTCTTTTGCTCTTTCAACTGGTCTTTCAGAAGACGGATGGGCTGTTAGCCTTTCAGGTGCTAAAATCACTGGTGATGGTTATGTAGATGGAACTTGGTTCGAAGGTTATAACTACTTCTTCAACGTAACTAAGCAAATCAACGATAATCACATCTTGTCATTAACTGGTTTCGGTGCTCCTCAAAAGCACGGTCAGAGACAGTCAAGAGCTTCTATTCAGTATTGGAGAGATGCTCCAGAGCCAAAAAGATTCAACCCTGATTACGGTATCTTAAATGGCGAAATTCTTTCTGTAGAAGATAACTTCTATCACAAGCCTCAGTTCTCATTGAACCACTACTGGACTATCAATGACAAGTCTGAGCTTTCTACTGCAGTTTATGCTTCTACTGGTACTGGTGGAGGTGGAGGAAACTTAGGTTTCTCTAACGCTACTGCTCCTAGAATTGCAGGAACTTATAGCCCAATTGACTTTGAAGCACTAATTGCTGAAAATGAGATGAATGCTGACGGTAGTGCTTCTGTAGCATTAAGAGCTTCTAGAAACGATCATGAGTGGTTTGGTGCTTTGAGTACTTACTCAAACGAATTGAATAACAACCTAACGCTATTAGTTGGTCTTGACCTTAGATCTTACAAAGGTTTCCACTTCAGAGAAATCACTAACCTACTTGGTGCAGAGTATTACTTAGATGATTCTGATGTTAACCAGCCGGTTAAAGCTGTTAGAGTAGGTGATAAGTATGACTACTACAACATTGGTTATGTAAACTGGATTGGTGGTTTCGGTCAGTTAGAGTATACTAAAGATAAGCTTTCTGCTTTTGCTTCTGCTGCAATCTCAAATACTGGTTACAAGAGAGAAGACTTATTTAACTACTTAGATTCAGATCCTAACCAAATTACTGACTGGCAAAACTTCTTGGGTTACCAGATTAAGGGTGGTGTAAACTACAACTTAACTGCTAATCACAATGTGTTTGCTAACATCGGTTACTTCGAGAAAGCTCCAATCTTCGATAACGTTTTCTTGAACTTCGTAAACGACATCAACCCAGATGCTGAGAACGAAAAAATTGGTTCAATTGAGCTAGGTTATGGTTACAGAAGCAGAACTTTCAATGCTAACGTAAACATTTACAGAACTCAGTGGAAAGACAGAGCTTTCATCAGAACTATTCCTAACAACACTGGTGACGATATAGTAGCTAACTTGAAAGGTGTTAACGCACTGCACCAAGGTATAGAAGTAGACTTCGTTTATAAGCCAAATACTAAATTGAACATTCAAGGTATGGCTTCTCTAGGTGACTGGGAATGGCAAAATGACTTGACTAACGTTCAAATCTTCAATGGTCAAGTTGCTGTAGGAAATCCATTCGACCTTAGAATTGCTGGTTTGAAAGTTGGTGACGCTGCTCAAACTACTGCAGCTATCACTGTTGAGTACTTCATTGTTCCTGACGTGAAAATCTCAGTAGATGCTAACTACTTCGCTGACCTTTACGCGAACTTTGATCCACTTTCTAGATCTACTACTGACTTAGGTGGGGCAACTGGTCCTCAACCTTGGAAAGTTCCAGATTACTCTACTGTAGATTTAAGAATGAAGTACGACTTCAAATTCGGAAACTTTGACGCAACTCTTTTCGGTAACGTAAACAACGTATTTGATACTGAGTACATTGCCGATGCTAATGACGGTTCTGGTAGCAATGCTGCTTCTGCTTCTGTTTGGTATGCACTAGGTAGAACTTGGACTGGCGGTGTAAGAATTAACTTCTAATTGATAAGACTTACTAGAAAATGAAATACTTAAATAAACTTAATCTTGTCGCTTTATTGATGGCTGTTGCTATCGTGTCTTGCGACCCGTTAGAAGAAACTTTCGAAGAATTAGATAACTCAACTGATTCATCGATTTCTGCAGACCTTGAGTTTACAATGTCTGATGATGATTACGAATTGTTAGAAGATGTTCCTGGTGGTGCGGGTATTGCTCAGTACAAGAACTTTGATAATCCTAACGAGCCTAAGGAGTTCCTTCCAATTGTTCTTTCAATGAAGTACCCTCACTTGGGTAATGGTTCTTCTGCATTAGTTACTTACAATTTCTACAACGGAAGTTCTCCAGACTTAAGAGGTGATTACTGGGAGTACACAGTAACTTCAGATGAGTACGATCAATTGGGTTTCCGTTTTGGTAACTTTAGCAATCTTTCTGCTGATATTCCTAAGTATGCTGAATTTAAGCAACCAGATGCTTGGGATGGTGACTACATGGATATTGAGCACAAGTTCTATAATGGTTCTGGTGTAGAAACTATCACGTCTAGAGCAGTGTACACTGTTTCTGACGGATGGCAGTACACTTTCATTCTTCCTGCAGATTCTTATGGAGATTTCTTCGGTGAGAGTGGAACGGACTTTTCTAACAGTGGTGAGGGTCTAGATAAAGTGCCAGTTTACTTGAATAACTTTAGAGTAAACTTTGTTGAGGCTGGTACTCGTTTGGTAGTTCAGTATAACTACGATGACGGTGAAGATGGTGATGTTCCTGCTGTAGGTCTTTACATCTTTAATGGTACTGAGTGGTTACTTTATAACGATCATTACCAAGTTACTCCTGATGTTCTTCAATTAGGTTATGAAGCTGGTGAGTGGGTGCCCGATAATACTATCAAGTATACTTTATCTAATGCTGATTACGCAACTATCGGAGCTGAGTATACTGGTACTCCAAGAGGAGATAATTTGGTTAGCTTCGGTAACTTCAACAGAACTGGTGGAAGTACATCATGGAGCTCTGAACAAGTTATTGATGCTTTAGCTTTCTTGTTAGATAGCGGTGGGTTTGTGACTGAAGAAGGTCAGAAATACCAGATCACAATCGTAATCTACAATGGTTCTACTACTACTGAAGTTTGGAACCTTATTAGAGAGAATGGCGAGTGGGTAGAGAAACAATAACCCATTAGAAATATATATAATGAAAGTCCTGAGGCAACTCAGGACTTTTTTTGTGTCTGCTTAACACTAAGAGTTCTATAAACGGTCGAACTAATTAGGCTGAGGGACGTTACTTTTGAATTAGGATTCAAATGCTGTATTACAAAACATATCAACATGCCGAGTCTACTGAATGGGTAACTTTTGTTCATGGAGCTGGAGGTAGCTCATCCATTTGGTTTAAGCAGATTAAATCGTTCAAAGAGCGATATAATGTGTTATTGATTGACCTTAGAGGTCACGGTAAGTCTCAAGAAATGTTTCAGCGGTACTTTACCAATGAATATAATTTTGAGAACATCTCTAAAGATATTATTGAGGTGCTAGATCATCTCAAAATCCAGAAATCGCACTTTGTAGGTATTTCACTGGGTACTATTCTCATAAGAACCATCTGTGAAATTGCTCCAGAAAGAGTCAACTCTCTTATTCTAGGGGGGGCAGTAACCCGACTTAATGTAAGGTCTAAATTTTTGGTGGCAGTGGGCAATGCAACTAAGAGGTTCCTCCCTTTTATGTGGCTTTACAAATTATTTGCTTGGATTATTATGCCACGCAAGCGGAACCAAGAGTCTAGGATACTTTTTGCTAGTCAGGCAAAAAAACTATGTCAGCACGAGTTCATCAGATGGTTTAACCTCACCTATAAGTTGAATCCGCTGTTGAAGTATTTCAACGAGAAAGAAATAAAGATGCCAACCTTATACCTTATGGGAGACGAAGATTACATGTTTTTACCACAGGTAATGGATTTGGCAAAGAAACATAAGAATTCATTTTTAAATATAATACCCGATTGTGGGCATGTGTGTAATGTAGAGCAACCTGATGCTTTCAACCGCTTGGCCATGAATTTTATAGACTCAAATTCTTAATCTACTAATTGTTCAAATGAGTAAATTTTCTCGAATTGCCGTTATCCTTGTGATAATCATTATAGTCGTTGCTTGGGCCGTTTACCCAAGATTAGACGATTTCACAGGTTCTGGTAGCAATGACGCGATTGCTGCAACGGCTTCTAGAGGTCCTTCTGCACTGCCAGTAAATGTAAGTGTGGTTCAACCTAAATACATAGAAAACAAGATTAAAGTAACTGGTTCAATTCTCCCAAATGAATCTATAGAGCTAAAAAGTGAGGTTTCTGGCTTAGTGACTAAGGTTCATTTTAAGGAAGGTCAGCAGGTGAAGAAAGGAGAACTCCTTATTTCGCTGAAAGATGATGAACTGAAAGCACAACTAGAAAAGCTTAAGTATAGCAATCAGTTGGCTAAAGAAACTGAAGGTAGGCAGAAGCAGCTGTTAGATAGAGGTGCTATCAGTCAAGAAGAGTATGATATCTCTCTGACCAACCTTAATACCACCAGTGCCGATATAAGATTGCTGGAAGCTCAGCTAGATAAGATGTCAATCAAAGCACCTTTTAATGGAACGCTTGGCTTGAGACAAATTAGTGAAGGTGCCTACATTACTAACGGTACTGTAATTACTAGCCTTTATAGCTTGAACCCTATGAAAGTAGACTTTGCTATTCCAGGTAAATATGCTGGTAATGTAAAGGTAGGTAACAGAATTAGCTTCGGAACAGACGCTTCTTTAGATACTTTCGAAGGCGAAGTTTACGCTATTGAGCCAAAGATTGATGAAACTACCAGAACGCTTAGACTAAGAGCACTAGCTGACAATAAGTCGAACCAGTTAATGCCAGGTCAGTTCGCCAAAATCGAATTGGTGATGGAGAGCATAGAAGACGCGCTTATGGTGCCAGCCGTTTCGGTTATCCCTGAATTAAACGGGCACAAGGTTTATATATCTAAAGGAGGAAAGGCTGCTTCGGTTCCTGTAGAGATAGGAATTAGAACGGATGAAGAAGTGCAGATACTTAAAGGAGTGGAACCACAAGATTCTGTGATTATTTCGGGCCTTCTGCAAATAAGACCGGGTTCTGCAGTTCAGATAAACTCAGTAAGAGACTAGTATGGCCAGTTTATCAACCATTAGTATTAAAAGACCAGTGCTTGCACTGGTAATGAATATTGTCATAGTCATATTCGGAATCATTGGCTTCTTGTATCTGGGAGTTAGGGAATTTCCGAGTGTAGACCCACCTGTAATCTCTGTTTCAACCTCTTACACTGGAGCTAATGCAGAGATTATTGAATCTCAGATTACCGAACCTTTAGAAGAGGCCCTTAACAGTATTGCAGGTATTAAAACCCTGACTTCTACTAGTAGAGATGGTGGTAGCTCAATTAGTGCAGAGTTCGATTTAGGTGTAGACCTTGAGGCCGCTGCCAATGATGTTAGAGACAAAGTAGCCGGAGTAGTTAGAAGACTGCCTCCTGACGTAGAGCCACCAAACGTATCTAAAGCCGATGCAGATTCGAGCCCTATTATTTTCCTCAATATTTCGAGTAGTGAGAGAGACCTTCTGGAGCTAACGCTTATAGCTGAAAACATCTTCAAGGAAAGAGTTCAGACTATCCAAGGAGTGAGTTCGGTACAGGTCTGGGGCTCTAAAAGGTATTCCATGAGGCTTAAAATGGATCCAGAGAAATTGGCTGCCTATGAGCTTACCCCAATAGATGTATTGAATGCGGTTAATAGTGATAATGTTGAACTGCCTTCAGGAAGAGTGGAAGGTGCTGAAACCGAACTTACTGTAAGAACAGTTGGCCGAATCAACACTCCTCAAGAATATAACGACCTGATTGTAAAAGAAGAGGGCGATATTATTGTTCGCTTTAGAGATATTGGAGAGGCAGTTCTGGCACCGGAAAATGAAAGAACTATTCTGAAGAGAGACGGAGTGCCTATGGTGGGTATTGCTGTTATCACTCAGCCAGGATCTAACAATATTGAAATTGCCGATGCCTTTTATGAAAGAATTGAGCAAGTAAAGAAAGACTTACCTGCAGATATTAATGTTGCTATAGGCTTCGATAATACAGATTATATCAGAGAGTCTATCACAGAAGTGCAACAGACCATTATAGTTGCCTTTGCGCTCGTAGTAGTAATCATTTTCTTGTTTCTAAGAGACTGGAGAACCACTGTAATTCCTATTGCTACTATTCCAATTTCACTAATTGGAGCATTTTTTATTATGTACGTTTCTGGCTTTTCCATAAACGTACTTACCCTGCTCGGAATAGTGTTAGCCATTGGTCTTGTAGTAGACGATACCATTGTAGTGCTAGAAAATATCTACTCTAAAATTGAGGGTGGTTTACACCCAGAAGAGGCTGGCGTTAAAGGAGCAAATGAAATTTTCTTTGCGGTAATATCTACTACGGTAGCCTTGGTGGCAGTATTTATGCCAGTTATTTTCCTTCAAGGTTTAACGGGAAGGCTATTCCGTGAATTTGGTATTGTAGTGGCTGGGGCGGTTGTAATATCGTCTTTTGTAGCGCTTACCCTTACTCCTATGATGAGTACACGGATATTAAAGAAGCGCGAAAAGCACAACGCATTTTATAATTTTACAGAGCCCTTCTTTGTTTGGTTGAATAATGTGTATGCCAAGTCTTTAGACTCATTTATGAAAGTGAGGTGGATGGCTTTTGTGGTTATTCTATTGGCAGGAGGAATGATTGCGTTTTTCTTAACGGGTAACCGAATTCCTGAAGAAATTGCTCCATTAGAAGATAGATCCAGTGTTCGTGGTTTTGCAACAGGGCCAGAAGGAGCCACTTTTGAGTACATGGACAGATATGTGGATAGCCTTATCACTGCTGTAGATAAAGAAGTGCCAGAGACACAGGCCATTATTACGGTTACTTCTCCTGGTTTTGGTAATAGTGCAGTCAATTCTGCTAGATTTTTCCTGATTCTTAAAGACCCAGACCAAAGAAAGAGAACTCAACAACAAATTGTAGATGACTTTACACCGGCAGTGAATCGATACACCGAGGCGAGAGCATTCTTGTCTCAGCCCGCAACTATTGGAGGAAGAAGAAGTTCTGGCTTCCCCGTACAGTATGTAATTCAGGCGCCTAACATTGAAAAGCTGAAGGAAGTTTTACCTGAGTTTATGCTCAGAGCACAGGACTCTCCTGAATTTACATTTGTTAATCTAGATCTTAAGTTCAATAAGCCAGAGATTAAGATTGAAATTGATAGGGAGAAGGCTAGGTCTTTAGGACTATCGGTTAGAGACATTGCCCAAACCTTACAGCTAGGCTTGTCGGGTCAACGTTTTGGCTTTTTCATTTTAGATGGAAAGCAATACCAAATTATCGGTCAGGTAGATAGAGAGAATAGAAACGATCCATTAGATCTGAAAACGCTTTATGTAAGAAACAATCAGGGCGAACTAATTCAGCTAGATAATTTGGTAACCCTTACTGAAAGCAGCTCTCCACCGCAACTCTACCGATTCAATAGATTTGCTTCAGCTACGGTTTCGGCCAACTTGGCTCCAAAAGTTACTACTGGTCAAGGAATTGAAGCAATGGATAGAATTGCTGATGAAGTACTAGACGAAACCTTTCAGACAGACTTAGCGGGCGAATCTAGAGAATTTAAAGAAAGTACTAACAGTCTTTACTTTGCGTTCGGTTTTGCTTTGGTGCTTATCTACTTAGTACTATCGGCTCAGTTCGAAAGCTTTGTAGATCCGCTTATCATTCTGTTTACCGTACCGTTGGCACTTGCAGGTGCATTATTGGTGCTTTGGAGATATGAAGAAACTTTGAACGTATTCAGCCAGATCGGAATCATTATGCTAGTAGGTTTGGTGTCTAAAAACGGTATCCTCATTGTAGAGTTTGCCAATCAAAGAAAGGCACAAGGGCTTAGTGTAATGGAAGCTATTGTAGATTCATCTAGGTCTAGATTCAGGCCAATTCTGATGACTTCTTTTTCAACTATTCTGGGAATTTTACCTATTGCCTTAGCACTTGGAGCAGGTGCCGAAAGCCGAGTATCAATGGGGGTAGCCATTATCGGTGGTCTAGTATTCTCAACTATTTTAACTCTTTATGTCATTCCGGCCATGTACTCTTACTTTACAAGTAAGAAGAGCCGTTTGGCCAGAACATCAGCTTAAGCATGAAAAGAATTGTTTCAAGTTTATTTTTTATTCTCCTTTCTGGAGGCGTAATGGCCCAACAAAGTCTTACGCTTCAGGAGGCCGTTGCTACTGGTCTAGAAAAGAATCTGAATATTCAAATAGTTTCAAAAACGGTAGATCAGACAACTAACGACTATGATAAAAGTATTGGTGAATTTTTGCCTAACGTGAGTGTTACGGCCAGTAAAAGCTTCTCTAATACTAATGTTACTCAGCAGTTTGTGAATGACGATGCGCCAAGAGAAATAAATGGTGCAAAGTCTAATACTTTAGATGTGAGCCCTACGCTCCGATGGACCATCTTCGATGGGCTTGGTATGTTCTATACTAGAGACAGGTTGGCAGAGCAAATGGGATTGGCAGAGGACGATTTGAAGGTTCAGATTGAAAATACTATTGCTCAAATTTCTACTGCCTACTACATTATTGTTTTGGAGCAAGAAAGGCTAAGGGTATTGGAAGACGCGCTAGAACTGTCGGCTACAAGAGTTGAATTAGCCAAGACTCGCTATGAAGTTGGTAAAACATCTAAGTTAGATTATTTACAAGCTCAAGTAGATTACAATACAGATCAATCGAATATTCTTCAACAAAGGGAGGTAGTATACAATGCTTTTGTTGACCTGAACAGACTAATGGGGGCCGACTTAGAGAATAGATACTCCGTTCAGTCGACATTCGAAGTAGAGAGGAGCCTTGAATTGAACGGTCTTCTTGAGAGTGTGAACCTCAACAATCCGAGTTTGTTGAGAGCGCGGAGGAATCGTGAAATCGCATATCTTCAAACCAAAGAGGTAAAAGCCGAGCTACTTCCAGAGATATCTCTAAACTTCGGTTATAACTTCAACGATCGGAACTCAGATGCTGGCTTTCTTATAAGCAACACCTCAAAAGGTATTAATTATGGTGTCTCAGCTTCATGGACAATCCTCAATGGATTCGATGTGAAAAGAAGGCAGCAAAATGCTCGTATAGCAGTAGAAACCCGCGAATTAGAAGTGCAAGACCTGAAGCAGCAATTAGAAGCAGATATTAGAAAGGCCTTCATCAATTATGAAAATAGCCTTGCTTTGAGTGAGCTGGAAGAACGCAATTTTGAAATTGCCGAAGAAAACTACGAGATAGCTCAAGACCGATACAATATTGGCAATGCCACTGCTCTAGAAATTCGCGAAGCTCAAGTCAATTTCGTTCAGGCCGAACTAAGAAAGTTGCAAGCTGCATTCAACGTTCAAGTGCAAGAAGTAGAGCTCAAAAGGTTGGCAGGAGAGAACCTCCGTTAGTCTAAGTGCTTGAATTTTAAGACCTAGTTTACTATCTTCTCAAAACCTCCAATTGAACTTTCGTGGCTCAATTGGGTTTTGTAGAAAGATATGAAATCTACTAAACGTAAATTCATTTCGTTGACAGCCAGTGTTTTGCTGGTTGCACTCTTTTGGTCATGTAACAACTCTTCAGATCAAAGCACCGCCCAGAACACTCCCAAAAAGGAGAGCAAGGCTATTAAATTCGATCTGGATAAAATCAAAGAACGAGGAAGCCTCATTGCAGTTGTAGATAATAGCACCACGGGCTATTTCATTTACAGAGGTAGGCCAATGGGCTATGAATACGAATTACTTTCTCGCTTAACCAAGAGTCTTGGTGTAGACCTCAAAGTGGTACTTACCGCCAATATAGAGCAAGCCTTTGAAATGCTCAATTCTGGGGAAGCCGATATTATGGCTTACCACCTCACTATTACTAAAGAGCGTAGCAAGCGAGTAGCCTTTTCAGAACCTCATAATACGGTTAGGCAAGTGTTGGTGCAGCGAAAGCCAGACAATTGGAGACAGCTTAAAATTCACCAAATAGATGCCTCTCTTATCAGGAACCCTATAGACTTAGGGGGCGAAAAGGTGTATACAAGAAAGGGCTCTTCTTTCGCATCGAGGTTGAAGAATTTATCTGATGAGATTGGAGAGGATATTGATGTGGTAGAATTGGAAGGCGATGTAGATACTGAGAATCTAATTAGGCAGGTAGTAAATGGTGAGATAGACTATACCATTGCCGATGAAGATGTAGCCATGATTAATGCTACCTATTCTCCAATATTAGATGTTGCCACAGACATTAGTTTCCCTCAACAAATTGCTTGGGGTATGAGAAAAAATGCTCCCAACCTGAAGAAGGCAGTAGACAATTGGATTACTCAAATGAAGCGGAAGCCAGATTTTTATGTGATCTATAATAAGTATTTTAAGAGTAGTAAAACTCAGAGAATTAGAGCTAAGAGTGATTACTCTTCAATAAGCCAGGGTAGAATTTCACCTTATGATGATTTAATAATGGAAGGAGCCGAAGAACTAGGAATTGACTGGTTGTTGTTGGCCTCAATTATTTTTCAAGAATCTAAGTTCGATCCGAAGGTAGAGTCTTGGGCAGGGGCGAAAGGTCTCATGCAGTTAACCAATAATGTTATAGACGAGTACTCAGTTGACGATGTCTACAATCCAGAACAGAATATTTGGGCGGGCGTTAAGCATTTGCAATGGCTTCTCAATTATTGGGAAGATGATCTTGAGAATATTGAAGACAGGATGAAGTTTACGCTTGGAGCATACAATGTTGGTCAAGGCCATGTAAGAGATGCCATGCGTTTGGCAGAGAAATATAACAAAGATGCAAAAGACTGGAGTGTTGTGGCTGAGTACCTACTTCTAAAATCAAAGCCTGAATATTACAATGACCCCGTTGTAGAATTTGGCTATTGTCGCGGTTCAGAACCTGTTAATTACGTGAAACAAATTATGAACCGATACGAGCAATATAAGCTCTTCTTTTCTAATGATGAGGTGGAAGCCGACTCAACCAAGATTGTGGAAGCGAGCCTAATTCATTAATTCATCTACTAGTTTTGCTGAAGACAGGCAAAGAGGAATTCCGCCTCCTGGGTGAACACTCCCCCCACAGAAGTACAAATCTTTGATACGCTTTGAGAAGTTTGGGTGGCGCAAGAATGCAGAGAATTTGTTATTCGAGCTATTGCCATAAAGTGCACCCGCCACACTACTAGTTTTGGCCTCAATAAGCCTCGGATCCAGAATGTCTTCTACCTCAATCAGTGGCTCAATATCTTCTCCAAGCTCTTTTGATAGCTTTTTGATGATCGCTTTTTTAGCATATTGAATCAGGTAGTCCCAGTCTTGCCCCTGATTATTGGGTACATTAATCATAGTAAACCAGTTCTGGCAGCCCTCAGGAGCATCCGAAGCATTATGAACCGAAGTAATATTTACATAGACAGTCGGGTCTTTATAAATACTGCCTTTCTTAAATATGTGCTGAAACTCTGTCTTATAGTCTTCCGAAAAGAAGATGTTATGAAGCCCTAGTTGCTTAAACTCTTTCTTGATTCCCCAATAAAAAATAAGTGCAGAACTAGATTTAGGCTGATTTAGCAGCCTTTTAGGTTGATGCTGGTCTTTTAATAGGTTTTTGTAAGCTGCAACCATATCCATATTGCACACCACCTTATCGGCTTTATGAAAACCCATATTAGTGTCGATGCCTTTAGCTGCTCCTTTGTGAACCACTATTTTTTGAACCTTGGTGTCGAAGTAGAAATTTACACCTAAGTCTAGCGCCAAGCTATATAAGGAGTTGGTTATGGCGTGCATTCCGCCTTTTGGGAAGTACGCCCCTATGCCAAATTCTAAATGAGGGATGATATTCAATGTGGCCGGAGTCTGATAAGGATCTGATCCGTTGTAGGTAGCATACCTGTTGAAAAGCTGAGCGGTTTTTGGGTTGTCGAATCGCTTTTGATTGGCTTGGTTCATTGTTCTATTGAAATCAAAGCGATTTAGTTTTCCGTAGGCTGAAAGAGCATCTGGGCTGAGCCAAGTTGAAACCTTGTTCAAACTCTTTTCTAAGAATAACGGTGCCAAATGTTTATAAAGCAGAGCACTATTATCTAAAGCCGCTAAGATGTTTTTGCGAGATTCTCCAAGCTGTTCTTCAAACTCGGAGGCTAGCTTTTCCTTATCATACCAAGCTGTAAGCCGACTACCATCGGCATAGAAATATCGGCAAGTTTCATCTAGCTGAACGTATTCAAAATAATCCTTAGGATTTAATCCAGAGAGCTCAAAAAGTTCATCTACTAAATGTGGAAGGGTAAATAGAGAAGGGCCAGCATCGAATCGATACTCCCCTAAAGAAATTTCTGAAAGTTTACCTCCTGGGTAGCTATTTGCTTCAAATACGGAAACGGTGTACCCTCTGTTGGCCAACCGAATGGCAGAAGCTATTCCTGCTATGCCGGAGCCAATCACAATTGCTGATTTAGCCATTTATCAGTAGTTATTGTAAGTCTTTGGTTGAGGAAACCGTTAAACTCAATGTCAACTGATTATGTTGGAAGATAGTAATTGCAAATGAAATGAGCTACTTGTATTTCCTTATTCGGCTTTTTAATACTTCAACCTGCCTGAAAGCCGATGCCATTTGGCCTCTGTCGAATTAATGACTTCCAACTTTTCTAAGCTTATTGTATACCTATGGTTCTGCTTCTAGACTTAATCACTAGGTTTAACAATTGTCTATTGCGTTCTATGTAATAGCTATGCTTAGTTATACCTTTCTACTTTAAGCAATTCAGATCTTACAGAAGCCTTTTCTCCAAGAACTTCTTCCGCGAGCATTTTGCCTGTAATAGGTCCTAAAGTCCAGCCTAACATGGCGTGGCCAGTTCCTACCTGCAGGTTTGAAAGTGATGAAACTCTGCCAATATAAGGCAGGCCGTCTGGCGTACACGGCCTTAGGCCTGCCCATGGTCTGATTGATGAAAAGTCATAATCTGCCAAGCTTGGCATAGCTACTTTTAAAGACTCGATAATTCCATCTATACGAGGCTGGTTAATGGTGTGGTTAATACCGGCCAGCTCCATGGTGCCAGCAATTCTAAGACCGTGCAACATTGGTGTAGTTGCAATTCGTGCTTCAACCAAAATTGAAGGTAGCTTCGGGTTGATCGGTAGATTTTCCATCATAAAGCTATACCCTTTGCCTCCTTGCAGTGGCATAAATATGCCGAGCCGCTTCATGAGAAGTGGAGACCAAGCACCCGCAGTAATAATAAACTCGTCTGCTATTAATTCGGCCACTTTAGTTTTAGCTGCTTTGACTTTGCTATTTTCAATTTTAAAATCAGTTAGTGTGCTGTGGTATTGAATGTCTACACCTCTTTCAATAAGTAGCTCTCTGAATTTTGCCATGAATACGTTTGGAGTCATCCATGAGTCGCAACCAAAAAATACTGAGCCCGCCATGTTGTACTGCACATTTGGGTCTAGTTTTTCTGTCTCTTCTCGAGTTAAGGTGGAGGCTTCTAAGCCATAGGACTCAGCAATTTTTACCATTTCTTCTTCATGGTGTAGGGTTTGAGGTGTTTGGCAAACCATTAGTAGTCCAGACTTATTATACCCGGCTTCTATTCGCTCAGTTTCTAATATTTCTTCATAGAGTTTTTGACTTTTCACGGTTAGATCATACAGAACTGGTATTGCTTCTTTTACCCGTTTGTCTGTAGAGGCTTTGTGAAAAAGTCTCACCCAGCGAATAAGGTCCAAGTCTAGCTTCGGCTTAATGTAGAAAGGACTTCTTTTGTTTAGCATCCATTTGAGCCCTTGGCTGATGATTCCAGGAGAGGCCAATGGAACCAAATGACTGGGTGAAACATAACCGGCATTACCATAAGAGCAGTTATTGTTGCCATCGGTTTGTTCTAGAATAGTAACCTCACAGCCCGATTTATTCAGGAAGTAGGCAGTGCTATACCCAACAATGCCAGCCCCAATAATGATTACTTTTTTCGCTTTCATTTAGATTACCTGAAATCCATATGCATATGGGTCGTCCTCATCATCTATTAATATGGTATTGTAGCCTGTTATTTTGGCCCATCCCTCAATGCTAGGCACAATCGCATCAATTGCTCCTAACTTTACTTGTTGTTCTATTCTTCCTATAAACTGGCTGCCAATAATGCTCTCGTGAACAAATTGGTCTCCAGGCTGTAGTTTGCCTTTAGCCGCCCATTGAGCCATTCTAGCTGAGGTGCCGGTACCACATGGAGACCTGTCTATTGCTTTGTCTCCATAGAAAACTGCATTTCTAGCAGTAGAATTGTCTCTTGTGGGCTTACCTGTCCATAAAATGTGAGAAAGCCCGCGAATGGTTTCGTTTTCTGGGTGTTGGAAAGTGTGAGATGCATTTATTCTTTCCCTCAGTACCCTACTCCAATTAACTAGGTCGTTGGCCGAGTAATTGGCCATGTCTTGGTAATTCTCTTGCGGATCTACAATTGCATAAAAATTACCACCATAGGCTACATCGACAGTGAGTTGTCCTAAATCTGGACAATCTACTTTTATCTCCTCTGCAGCCAAGTAAGCAGGTACGTTGGTTAGCCTTACACTACTTACTTTTTTTCCTTTCTGCTCAAAGTCTATGAGTACTAATCCTGCTGGTGTTTCCAGCCTCAGCTTTCCAGGTGTTTTAGGCTTAACGAGCCCTTCTTCAATCATGATAGTTACAGTACCAATAGTACCATGCCCACACATAGGTAAACAACCGGAGGTTTCGATGAATAGCACTCCTATATCATTGATGGGGTCACTGGGAGGATAAAGTATGCTGCCGGACATCATATCATGTCCTCGCGGCTCGAACATTAGCCCCTTCCTTATCCAGTCGTATTCCTCTAAAAAGTGCTGTCTCTTTTCGCTCATGTTAGCCCCCATAAGTAAGGGGCCTCCACCAGTCACTAGCCTAACAGGGTTTCCACAGGTATGGGCGTCTATACAAAAGAATCTCTTATTCATCTTCTAGTTCATTGAGGAGTAGCTAGCAGCCAATGTTTTCATCATTCTATCGCTTTATTGGTGAGCTCACCGTTTATCAACCTGCTGATTCCTTTTGGATTAGAGTCCTTAAGTTCTTCAGGTAGAACGCTGTTTGGCCACGATTGAAAGGCCACTGGTCTGGTAAACCGAGTTATGGCATCGTAGCCCACTGATGTGTATCGGCCATTACTGCTAGACGGGTACGGTCCACCATGGTGCATAGCTGGGCAAACTTCAACCCCAGTCGGCATGCCGTTGTAAATAATTCTGCCCACCTTTTCTCTTAGACTATTAATTACTTCCTCATAATTCACGAGGTCTGAATCAGTAGCAAGAATGGACCCTGTAAGTTGTCCGTCTAGGGCATCTACAACTTGAGGTAACTCGGATTGGTCAGCGCATTCTACAACAATAATGAATGGGCCGAATACTTCGTGATGCAATTCTGGGTTTGCCATAAAATCAGCTCCAGAAACGCTTACCGTAGCAGCTGCACCAGCTTCTATTTTTTCAGAAGAAGAAGTTACTGTTTGATGATTTCTTACTTCATTACCTGTTCTTTCATAAGATTTTCCAATGCTTTCGTTTAACATCACTCCTTTTGGAGTGGAAGAAAGCGCTGTGGCTAGTTCGGCTTTGAAAGCATCTAATGCGTCTGATTTAATGGCTAGTAAAAGACCAGGACTAGTACAGAATTGCCCAACGCCTAAAGTTACCGAGCTGGCCAAGGTTTGCGCTAAAACGGCTGCCTCTTGCGTGAGTTTTTCTGGGAATGCAATGACAGGGTTAGTGCTGCCCATTTCCGCATAGACAGGAATTGGGTTTTTACGTGCGGCCGCGCTATCCATGAGGGCTCTACCTCCCCTAAACGATCCTGTAAAACCAACCGCTTTAATTCTTTCATCTTTCACCAATTGTTGGCCAACAGAGATTCCCCCATTCACCATAGAGAAAACACCATCTGGCATACCAGTTTCTTCGGCAGCCTTTAATATTGCCCGGCTTACCAATTCATTAGTACCCAAATGAGATTCGTGTCCTTTTACAATCACAGGGTTGCCTGCGGCTAGAGCAGAAGCGGTGTCGCCTCCTGCGGTAGAAAATGCCAATGGGAAATTACTAGCACCAAAAACAGCGATCGGGCCAATTGGCATTTCCATCTTTCTTAGGTCAGGTTTAGGAATGGGTTGCCTATCGGGAATGGCGGTGTCAATTCTGGCGTTTACCCACGAACCCTCCTCAATAATGTCGGCAAAGGCATTTAGCTGATTGCATGTTCTGCCTCGTTCACCTTGAATTCTGCCTTCTGGAAGAGCAGTTTCGGCCATTGCACGCTCTACTAGCACATGGTCTAAATCCATTATGTTCTTGGCAATTGCTCTTAAGAAATTAGCTCTTTCGGTAGAGCTTTTCTTTCGATAAGCTTTGAACGCTTTCACAGCTAAGTCTACGGCCTCATTAACTTCTTTTTCCGTAGCTTCTACAAATACCTCTTTAAATGCTTCTCCAGAGGCAGGGTTATACGATGTTAAGTTTTTGCTGCCAGTAGAGGCTGGGCTTTTTCCTATAAAGTTTTGTCCTGTAATCATCTTATAAATTCAAGTAGACTGGAAGGGATGGTCTATTTTCAACACCTTCTTTTATAATACTTAAAACGCTGTCTCTTTCCACTCCTTGTAGAGGAAGCCTTGGAGGGCGCACAGTTTCAGTTCCAATGCCTGTAGCCACTTCGGCTAGTTTGATATTCTGAACCAATTTAGGATTAATGTCTAGCTCTAGAAGCGGTAAAAACCATCTGTAGATTTCTATTGCCTCGGCAATTCTTCCAGCCTTTTGTAATCTGTAGATCGCTACGGTTTCTGTAGGGAAAGCGCAAACAAGTCCTGCAACCCAGCCATCAGCTCCCATTAAAAGGCTTTCTAAGGCCAAGGTGTCTACACCAGAAAGTATTTTAAATCGATTCCCAAAACGGGTTTTCATTCTGGTGACATTAGAAATATCTCTGGTAGATTCCTTTACTGCCTGAATGTTTTCACATTCAGATAGAGATTCGAACATGTCTAACGTGACTTCAATTTTATAGTCTACAGGGTTATTGTAGATCATAATTGGAAGGTCTGTTGAGTTGGCTACCGCTTTAAAATAAGTTACGGTTTCAAGGTCATCGGCTTTATAGCGCATAGGAGGGAGCATCATTAAGCCATCGGCACCATTGGCTTTGGCCTTTTCTGCTGCCTTAATAGCTCCTTTGGTAGTTTGCTCAGCAATATTCATCACCACTGGCACTTTGCCTTTAGCTAGCTCTGCTGTGTATTTCACTAACTCATCTTTCTCATCTTCCATCAATGAGCAGGCTTCTCCTAATGTTCCTCCCAGAATTATCCCATCAACTCCAGCATTGAGCTGAGCTTCTATGTTTTTGGCAAACATTTCATTATCCAGTCGGTCATCTGTGGTAAACTTGGTGGTAACTGCAGGGTAAACTCCTTCCCAATTCACTTTCATGGCTTAAAATTTTCTCAAAACTACGCCAGTTCTCAAAGGCTTGCTTCGTAGAAATTGATCATTAATAGTGAAATATTTGCATTTTTGTCAGTTCAGTTGAATATAAAGTGTTTAGATTTCATTGATGAAGGCGCTACCTTTTAAAATACCTAAGGTTGAAGACAGCTCATTCCATCTACAGATTGATGATGAGCCTTACTTTTACGATAAACTGCATCAGCACCCAGAGTTGCAATTAACATGGATTGTAAAGGGGGAAGGAACTCTGATTTACGGAGATTATCTCGGAGAGTTTAAGCCTAATGAAGTCTTTTTGATGGGGAGTAATGTGCCTCATGTTTTTAGGAGCAGAGCTGAGTATTATGAGAAAGATAGTTTGAGGATTTTGGCTAAGTCTATCTTCTTCAAGCCTGATTTAATTAGAAAAGGACAGGCTATTTTGCCTGAATTGAGTCAGTTAGAAGGTCTACTTTTGGCTGCTTACCGTGGACTCAAGATAAACCCTGAAGAAAGTCAAAAACTGATTCATCAAATAGATGAAGTCTTTCGAGCAAATCCACTTTCTAGACTTGGGCAAACTCTTTGTTTGATTGATGAATTGGGGAAAACGGAGCTTCAGCCACTAAGCCAATTACCACAAAAGTCTATTACAGAAAACCAAGGGAGAAGGCTGGACGATGTTTTCAAGTTCACCCTAGAAAACTATCATCGACCGATTCAATTAGAAGAAGTGGCTGATGTGGTTCACATGAACAAGGCAGCTTTTTGCCGTTACTTTAAGCAGCACACCCGAAAAACCTACCTGAATTTCCTTAATGAAATCAGGCTGCAAAAGGCTACTGAACTACTTCGGACTACTGAACTTTCCGTTGCTCAAATTGCCTATGAAGTGGGCTTTAATAACCTATCTAATTTTAATAGGACTTTTAAATTGGTGAAGGGCAGTACTCCTTTAATTGAAAGAAGAAAGATTACAACTGATTAACAATCGACTCAAAATCCAGATTCTCCCAAGCCACTTCTATGCCTGGGTACTCCATTACTTTGTTCATAATTTGCTGTTGCTTTCGCCCTATTTCTAGTGCTTCGGAATAGCGCAAATCACTGAACGTTACCATTGGGTAGAGTGGAAGCCATTGCTCAGGAAAGAGTTCATTCAGTCTTTTTTCAATCTTCTTTTGAAGTATGAATTTAGGGTCGGCCACCTTATCACGCATCTCTATAAAATTGTACAATGCTAAATCTGCAATAGCTTCTGCATCGGGTTTGCGTAATTCTTGATACTTTTTTAGAAGCTCCGTACTAAGCTCGCCATGTTCTCCCAAAAGCTGGTCGAGCACATGGCAGTCTTCAAAACCAGCATTCATGCCTTGGCCATAAAACGGCACAATAGCATGGGCTGCATCACCAATTAAAGTGCAGTTTCCTCGAGTCCAAGGGTAACAACGGACAGTCACTAATCCCGAAGTTGGGTTGTTGTTGAAGTCATGTAGCAATTCTGGCATTAATGGCACCGCATCGGCAAATTCTTTATTGAAGAATGCCAGTACTGCTTCATCGTTCGGAAGCGACTCAAAAGACGTTTCTCCTTCAAATGGAAGAAAAAGTGTCACTGTAAAACTCTTATCCAGATTAGGTAATGCAATCAGCATAAACTTTCCTCTGGGCCAAATGTGAAGCGCGTTGGGGTCTATGGCAAACTCACCGTTTTCGGTAGGGGGGATATGAAGTTCTTTATAGCCAGCAGTTATGTAATGCTGCTCATAGTTGAACCTTTCGCCGCGCATAAATGAGTTGCGCAAAGCACTAAACGCACCATCGGCACCAAAAATAAAGTCAGATGAAACCGCTTTTTCCCCTTCTGGCGAGTGGAAATGCGCTTCCGTAGTTCTATAGTTTACATCGTTACATTTGTGGTTGAAGTGAATGGTTACACCAGCTTTTTCAGCTTCATCGAGCAAAAGTTCATTCAGGCCACCTCTGGAAACTGAGTTGATAAACTGACCTTCTTTCCCATAAGGATGAAAATCCAAGCTGCCCTCTAGGTCATGGATCATACGGCCAGGCATAGGAATACAGCGTTCCTTAACCTCTTCATTAAGCCCAAGAGCGTTTAATGCCTTAATACCTCTGTGACTCAAAGCTAAGTTGATAGATCTGCCAGCCGAGATGTCAGACTTTCTTAAGTCCGGACGGCCTTCAAATGCTTCTACTTTATAGCCTCTTTTAGCTAAAAAAATAGATAGTAATGAACCAACAAGTCCGGCTCCGAGTACAGTTACTTTTCTACTCATAGGTCAAAAAATCATAGTTGAATCCTTCCTTTCTCCCTTTAGGGTTGAGGTAGAAAAGGAAGGTTCTCAATAGCTTCATCTCTTCTAATCGAGTGTAAATGAAACATTAAAATCATATGCTATTTCTCTATTAGGCATCAGCATATTTCTCTATCGCTTCTTTCAATAGTCTGCCAAAATGGTAAACATCTTCAAAAGAGTTATACAAAGGAGCGGGGGCAATACGAATTACATTTGGTTCACGCCAGTCGCCAATTACTCCTTGTTCCACCAAATAGTCGAACATCAACTTCCCATTCCTGTGAAAGAAAATACAGAGTTGGGCACCTCTTTCTTCTGGATTTCTCGGGGTAATTATCTCAAATAGTTTGTCTTCACCACTCAATTGGTCTATGATGAACTCCAAATAACCCGTCAGTTTTAAACTCTTCTCGCGCAAAGCTTCCATTCCTACTTCATCGAAAATTTGAAGCGAAGCCAAGTGAGCGGCCGTACCAATAACATTTACGTTACTCAACTGCCAACCATCGGCTCCAGGCATCGGCTTAAAGCCCTTTTTCATTTGGAAGCGTTCACCTTCATCGTGTCCCCACCAACCTGCAAAACGCGGTAAATCGGTGTCATGGGCGAACCTTTCATGTACAAAGATGCCACTTACGTTGCCTGGACCAGAGTTCAGGTATTTGTAAGAACACCAAGTAGCGAAGTCTACATTCCAATCGTGGAGTTGGAGTGGAACGTTCCCTGCAGCATGAGCTAAGTCATAGCCAACAAATGCTCCAGCTTTGTGACCCGCTTCTGTGATCGTTTTCATGTCGAAAAGCTGACCGGTATAATATTGCAGTCCTCCAAAAAGCACTAATGCCAACTCATTGCTGTGCTCATCTATAGCAGAAAGAATGTCTTCAATATGTAGTTTGTTTTCTCCTTCTCTTGGTTTTAGCTCAATAAGCGCTTCATCGGGGTTAAGTCCGTGAAAGTGTAATTGACTTTCGAACATATATTGATCTGAAGGGAAAGCTCCTGCCTCACAGATGATTTTGAAACGCTCCTTGGTTGGTCTGTAAAATGAGACCATGAGCAAATGCAGATTCACCGAAAGGTTATTCATAGAAACCACTTCAATAGGCTTGGCACCTACAATTTTTGCGAGCGATTCTTTACTTGCTTCGTGAAACTTTAACCAAGGTCTTTCTTTAGGAACAAAATGGCCTTCTACACCATAGGTTTCCCATTTCTTCATTTCTTCTTCAACAAAGCTTCTAGTTCTTTTAGGTTGAAGCCCAAGTGAGTTACCAGTGAAATAATAGGCGTCTTGCCCGTTGATTTGAGGGAAGTGAAATTCCGATCTCCATTTTCTTAATGGATCTTCCTGATCTGCTTTTTGTGCAAAGGTGAGTGAGTTCTCGTATGTCATCCGAATAGTTTCAGTTGATTAAAACCGGGAAGTGAGTGCTCATGTTTTAGCAACCACTCTTTTCTTTCAAGGCCTCCCGCATAGCCTGTTAAACTGCCATCTGACCCAATAATTCTATGGCAGGGAATAATGATAGCAATTGGGTTTTTGCCATTGGCTGTTCCTACAGCTCTGTTCTTTTTCAAATCGCCTAACTTTATCGCTTGCTTGGCATAGGTAGAGGTTCTTCCAAAAGGAATTTGCAACAACTCTTGCCATACCTCTTTTTGGAACTCCGTACCGTTGGGATCGAGCGGTAGGTCAAATTCTTTTCTTTTTCCTTCGAAATACTCCTTCAGTTGAAACTTACAATTCCGAACCACCACCGGTACTTTACCATCTGTAGAACGTTCCTCTTCATCAGTAAACGCTACCAATTTGATGGCCAGTTCATCGCCCACAATCTTGAGCTTTCCAATGGGAGTATCTAAGAAAGAAATGGCAGTGTGCTTCATTGCTCAAATTGCTTTTTGTCTAAGTTGAGCCATTCTAAAGCGGCATTGCAGAAAATGTCTTCAACTACTTCTTCCGAAAGATTCATTTCTTCAATGTAAGCGCCTATTTCCAAGTCACCTAACGGAAAGGGATAGTCGGAACCCAGAGTGATCCGTTTAGAGCCCTGCACTTTTAAAACGTATTCTAGTAAGTCCGCATCGTGCGTAATAGAGTCTACCCAAAACTTGCCCAAGTACTCTCTCGGGTTAACGGGGTTGTCAATAGCCACCAAGTCTGGTCGGCAATTGAAGCCATGTTCAATTCTACCTAAGGTTGGTAAAAACGAACCTCCGGCATGCGAAAAATTGATGCGTAAATCGGGGAGTCTTTCTAATACTCCTCCAAAGATTAGCGAGCAAGCAGCCCTCGATGTTTCTGCTGGCATACCTACCAGCCATGGCAGCCAATAGCGCTCAATACTATGGAAGCCCATCATGTTCCACGGGTGAATCATCACACTCATGCCCAATTCTTGGCAGGCCTGAAAAATAGGGAAGAAACGTGGCGAGCTTAAATTTTTATCATTTATGTTAGAGCCAATCTGAATGCCTGGTAGACCGAGTTCTTCCTTGCATCTCTTCAATTCTTGGATGGCCAAATCTTCATCTTGCATAGGAATGGTGGCCAGTCCGATATAGTTTTTGGAGTACTTATGGCAAATTTCCGCCATGTGGTCATTCAGGAAGCGAGAGATTTCTAGCCCATCGTCTGGTTTGGCGTCATAAGAAAATAGTACTGGGATAGTCGAGATCACCTGAACCTGTGTACCATGCTGGGCGTATTCCTCCATCCTGATTTCCGGGTCCCAACAATTCGCCTGAATTTCCCTGAAGAACTTTGCCCCCTTCATCATCATAGCTGCGCCCTCCTTATGGTGATGCAGATGAATGAAATCACCATATCCGAACTTATCCGCCCATTTAGGCAAATGCTCTGGAATGATGTGGGTATGCATGTCTATCTTGAGTCTTGTCATTGGTCAAAAGTCATTGGTTGTTTTGCTAACTGTGATTCGGTGATTTTCCAATCGTTTTAATATAGGCATTCAGTGAAATGTGAACTTCCTCAAGTTCTTTGATCAATTGCTCAAAATTTTCAGGTGAAATGATATTTCTTCTACGGCATTTGTTAATCCAACTTTTTGTTTCCAGCAACGAACCTCTTGAATAGAAACAGAATTGTCGATTTTCTTTGTAGAAGTACCGCCCAAAGCCTTCCGCAATGTTTGCACTAATGGAGTCAGCACTTCTGGCTAGTTGTTTACCTAATGTGTCTTTCTCAAAATGATTCATGTCTAATACTAGATTCCAGATTTTGTCAGACAACTCATCCGCTCGTTTATAAACTCGTAATTCTTCCAATTTCATAATGTGTGGTTTTATTTGTTGAAATACAATTTCCTTATTCTTTTCGATTGACCAATGACCAATGACTAATGCCTTTTGACTATTCCACAAACCTAGGATCCGTCTCCATTACATGGCCGCAGTTTTTGCAGGTGCGGAGTTCTTCAGAGCCATAGAATTCTTTGAATCTTGGAAGGAAATCTTTTTCAATATTTGTTAGCGGAAAGTAAGTGTCGTGAAGCTTGGTGTTGCAGTTGTCGCAGAACCACATCAGTCCATCGGTGTGCTCAGGTTTTCTGACTCTTTCAATAACTAAGCCTAAGGAGCCTTCTGAGCGAATAGGAGAGTGTGGCACTTTAGGCGGATGTAAGTACATGTCGCCAGGGCCAAGAGGAATGTCAACGGCTTTACCATCTTCCTGAATACGAACTGTTATGTTACCTTCAAGCTGGTAGAAAAGCTCTTCGGTTTCGTTGTAATGGTAATCCTTGCGAGCGTTTGGGCCGGCAACAATCATCACAATGTAGTCGGTGCCTTCAGGATATAGGTTTTTGTTACCGACAGGTGGTTTCAGTTTGTCGCGATTCTCTTCAATCCATTGGGTCAGGTTAAATGGTCTTCTGATTGACATTGTTTCTCTCCATTTGATGTGCCCGAATTTACCCAAAAATCGGCTCATGCCTAAATTCGATTTTCATAACTTTGAATGAACCCCAATGTCTATGGATTTAAATTTAAAAGGAAAGTCGGCCTTAGTTTGCGGAAGTACGCAAGGGATAGGAAAGGCCATTGCAGAAGAGTTAGCCAATCTTGGCTGTAGTGTAACCCTTTGTGCCAGAAACGAGCAAAAGCTGGAGGAAGTTAAACAAGGTTTGTTCAAAGCCTCAGGGCAGAACCATCAAATCCTTGTTGCTGATTTTGCCAAGCCCACCGAGCTGAAATCTACAATCGATGCTCATTTAGCTGATGGTAATCAGTATCACATACTAATCAATAATACTGGTGGTCCGCCTGCGGGACAGGCGATTGATGCTGACGTAGAGGCGTTCAGAATTGCTTTCAATCAGCATTTGGTGTGTAACCAGATTTTGGCTCAAGCATGTGTGCCTGCTATGAAAGAAGCTAGCTATGGAAGAATCGTTAACGTGATTTCTACCTCAGTGAAAATGCCAATCCCAGGTTTGGGGGTTTCAAACACCATTCGTGGGGCTGTGGCTAATTGGTCGAAAACTTTAGCCAATGAGCTTGGCCAATTCGGTATAACGGTGAATAATGTATTACCAGGTGCTACTTCGACCCAGCGCTTAGCTTCAATTATTGAGAACAAGGCAAAGAAAAGTGAAAGAACGGTTGAGGAGGTTGAGGATGAAATGAAATCTGAGATTCCTGCCAGACGTTTTGCTGATGCGTCTGAGGTAGCAGCAGCGGCTGCCTTCTTGGCTTCTCCAGCAGCAGGCTATATTAATGGAATCAATGTTCCTGTAGATGGTGGAAGAACGGGGTGCTTGTAATATGGAAAGAATACTCAACTACATAGCTGGTGAATTAATTGAACCTCAGTCGGGTGAATACTTAGAAAATATTGAGCCAGCTACCGGAAAGGTATATGGCGAGATTCCGGACTCTGCTCAAAAGGATGTTGAAGCTGCTGTTCAGTCAGCTGATAAGGCCTTTCCAGCCTGGTCAAATACCTCTAGGGAAGAGCGTTCACGGATCATGCTGAAAATTGCTGATTTGATCGATGAGAATCTTGACATGCTGGCCATGGCTGAGGCCAAAGACAATGGAAAGCCGGTAAAGCTGGCTAAGTCGGTAGATATTCCTCGTGCTTCAGCTAACATGCGGTTTTTTGCTACTGCTATTCTTCATGAATCTACTGAGGCTCACCAAACCGATGGTGATGCCATCAATATGACTTTAAGGTCACCAATAGGAGTTATAGGATGTATTTCACCTTGGAACCTTCCTTTGTACCTGTTCACTTGGAAGATTGCGCCTGCTCTTGCTGTGGGAAATACGGTGGTAGCCAAACCTTCTGAAATCACTCCAATGACAGCCTTTCTGTTTTCGAAACTCTGTATTGAAGCGGGTTTGCCAAAAGGGGTTTTGAATATTGTTCACGGCTTGGGGCCTAAAGTGGGCCAAGCGATTGTTGAGCATAAAGAAACCAAGGCAATCTCCTTTACGGGAGGCACACAAACGGGTAAGCGAATTGCTGCAACTGCGGCTCCAATGTTCAAGAAAATATCTTTGGAGCTAGGCGGAAAAAATCCGAACATTATTTTTGCCGATTGTGATTTTGAAAAAGCTTTGAAGACTTCATTGCACTCAAGCTTCGCCAACCAGGGTCAGATTTGTCTCTGTGGATCAAGGATCTTTATTGAAAGGCCAATTTATGAGAAGTTTAGAGACGCCTTCGTAGCAAAGGCTTCAAAACTGAAAGTGGGTTCTCCTTATGAGCCTGAAAGTCAGGTAGGAGCGCTTGTTTCTGAGTCTCATTTTGGGAAGGTTAGATCTTACATTGATTTAGCAAAAAAAGAAGGAGGAAAATTACTTTGTGGAGGCGATGTGGTAGAGCTAGAAGGCGACTATTCAGGAGGTTATTATTTACAGCCTGCGGTATTTGAAAATTTGCCCTTCAATTGTCGAACTAATCAGGAAGAAATCTTTGGTCCTGTAGTTACGCTTACACCATTTGATACTGAAGAAGAGGTGCTAAATATGGCTAATTCTACTCCCTATGGGCTTTCTGCCTCTGTGTGGACCAACAATCTCAATAGAGCTTACGGCTTTTCTTCGAAAATTAAGAGTGGGATTGTTTGGGTGAATTGTTGGCTCTTTAGAGACCTCAGGACTCCGTTTGGAGGTGTGAAAAATAGCGGTGTCGGAAGAGAAGGTGGATGGGATGCGTTAAATTTTTTCGCGGAAAAGCAAAATATCTGTATCAGGCTATAGTAGTGTTATGAAATGCATAAAAATGTATTCGAAACACTTAATGAATTATTGATGGTATAGGAATTAAGTTTTTCGAATTATTGATATATTAAATTTTATTTAACAGAAAATACTACTAACTTTGATTTCACAAGAGGTTAATCCTCTGATAGATAAGACAAATCGCGAAAGCAATAAAGATAAGTCTGGGTGTAGGAACCGAAAGGTTCACTATGAGTAGTTAGTTACCCAGGTGTTTAGGTGAAAGGGAGTCGCTCCAACGGGAGTGACTCTTTTATTTTACGCCCCTCTTAGTTGATCCATTCTTTAGTTTGTGTGCTTCTCAAAGTTCCCTTCATATTTAGCACTTTCTGTTTTCATCCATTTATCCCAAAAAGTAAAGTATAGGCCAAAGTTATATCTGTATTGAGTATGGTGCAGGCTATGATGCGTGGCGCCAATAAGCCATTTCCCTAGCCAATGTTTATAAAAGCCCTTTGGGTATATTTCTACATTAGAATGGTTGATAGCACTCGTCAGTGTCATAAAGGTGAGCAGGGTGACAATAGTCCAATAGTGCATCGGTAAGAATAAAACGATTACTGGTATGATCAGAGACTGTAAAACCCCTTCTCCAGGGTGGAAAGAAAAGCTTGTCCATGGAGAGGTTATGTGGCTGTCGTGATGTGTTTTATGAATTAGTCGGTAAACTTTTGGTTTGTGCATCCATCTATGCAGCCAATAATAGTAAGTCTCATGAATAAATGTGGCTATAAGAAAGCTTATTGGTATCCACCACCAACCATATTGGTCTATGTATTCATAAATTGCTGTATGGCCTAGTTGCCAGAGAACGACCATTCCCGCACCTGCTAAAGCGAACAAGATTGAGGTAAAAGTAGACCAGAATATTTCCTTTTTCAATTGCTCTTTGGAGGCGCTGGTTTGAAAGATCTTTCTGCTTCGGGTAGATTTCGGATCAATTATATAGAAAACCAAATAGAAAATACCGGCAACAAAGGTGTACCTAAATACGACTATGAGAAACATCAATCCTGTGAGGATCAGGAAGTTTTCTGGTTCAGTAAAGTCATATTGATACATACGAGGTGTTCAAATTTGAAAATAGGAACAAATAAAATCTGTCTGCTGTTTTTAGGTGGATTAAATTTGTCGCTATGAAAGGAAAATTTGATGCTTTAGTAAGCCAAGATCAGCCAGTGTTAGTAGACTTTTATGCTGACTGGTGTGGGCCATGTCAAATGATGGCTCCGGTTCTTAAAGAGGTAGCTCAAGAGCTTGGAGACAAAGTGAAGGTAATTAAGATTGATGTTGATAAGAATCAGCCGATAGCTCAGCGGTTTGGTGTTAGAAGTATTCCGACCCTTATTTTATTCCAAGGAGGAGAGATAAAATGGAAAAAGGCTGGAGTGGTGACGAAAAGAGAGTTGACACAGGCACTCAGTCAAGCTTAATTAATGTGATGCTTTGTGTAAGTAAGTGCTTACAATTTCGATGAAGTTAGGTTGGTCTTCAAACATACCCATGTGTCCTATGCCAGGTAAAATATGTCCGTCTACTTTTTCGCGTGCGTAAATATGCTCTTCTGATATTTCTGGGCTTATTCTAGAGTCTTCAGTGCCTCCAATAAAAAGGCAATGGCCTTCAATGTTTCTCCAAACTTCAAATCGGTCTTTCCTGTCCTTCATGGCTAAGGTGTAGGCAATAATAGTTTCGGCCTGAGTGTTTACTCCCATTTCCGTAACCATTTTAATGGCTGCTTGGCAATGGTCAACATTCTCTTTAGCAAAGAGACTAGGAGCAAAGGTTTCTATCCACTTTTCGTGCCCATGTCGCTCTATAAACTTCACTACCTTATCTCTATTGATCTTGCCCTCTTCTGGGTCAGCGTACGCATTAGAGTGGGCGAGTCCTATTCCGTTGATGAGGTCGGGGTATAATTCAGCCAGTGCAAGAGCCACATATCCACCTAAGGAATGTCCAATAAATGCCGCCCTGTCAATGCCTTGTTCTTTAGCCCAGTCGGCAACGGATTTAGCGATAAGCTCAATGCTGACTTGTTCTTTAGGCAGGGGAGAGCCACCAAAACCGGGTAAATCTATTGAAAAGACCCTATAATCTTTGGCTAACTCGGACACTATGTTGTTCCACATCTCTAGCGTCTCACAGAAGCCGTGAATTAGGACAATGGCTGTACCTTTTCCTTGAACTTTGAAATTAATTGCTGGCATACGGGGTGGTAGCTTTAACCCCTAACATTTGTTTTACTGTTTCAGCAATACCTGATGGATCGAATCCGCACTCGGCATGAAGCTCGAGCTGAGTTCCATGCTCAACTATTCTATCTGGAATACCTAGTATTTTCACTTGGGCCGAATAGTTGTTAGCTGCCATAAACTCTAGTACGGCACTACCAAATCCACCCACAATGCAGCCATCCTCAACAGTGATTACCTTCTTATAATTTCTGAAAATATCGTGAAGTAGTTCTTCGTCCAAAGGTTTTACAAAGCGCATATCGTAATGAGCTGGGTTGGCACCAGTGCCCTTCAGCATTTCCTTCGCTTCAATGGCATAATTACCAATATGGCCTAAGGTAAGAATGGCTAAATCTTCACCTTCAGAAATCTTTCTTCCAGTTCCGATAGTCATTTTCTCCATCTCAGTTTTCCACTCTGGCATAACACCTGTTCCTCTTGGGTAACGAATGGTGAATGCTTGTCCTTCTCTAGGAAGTTGAGCAGTATACATCATGTTTCTAAGCTCTGCTTCATTCATTGGAGCAGCAAGAATCATGTTAGGAATACAACGCATGTAGGCGATGTCATAAGCTCCGTGGTGAGTAGGCCCATCGGCTCCTGCAAAACCGGCCCTGTCTAGACAGAAATTCACTGGTAAATCCTGAATACACACATCGTGGATCACTTGATCGTACGCCCTTTGCATAAAGGTGCTGTATATGTTGCAGAAAGGCATCAAGCCTTGTGTAGCTAAACCTGCCGAAAAAGTAACTGCGTGTTGCTCTGCAATACCCACATCGAAAGCTCTTTCTGGCATGGCTTTCATCATAATGTTCATTGAAGAACCTGATGGCATGGCAGGAGTAACTCCCATGATTTTGTCATTCTTTTCGGCTAATTCAACCAAGGTATGACCGAAGACATCTTGGTATTTTGGTGGCTGAGGCTTGTCATGAACTTTCTTGAAAACCTCTCCAGTTACTTTGTCGAACTTGCCTGGAGCATGCCATTTAGTGGCATTCCCTTCTTCGGCTGGTTTGTAGCCCTTGCCCTTTACTGTTACACAGTGAAGGATTTTTGGGCCAGGAATGTTCTTAAGGTCGTTCAGAACATGGGTTAGGTGATGAACATCGTGACCATCTACCGGACCGAAATATCTTAGATTGAGTGATTCGAATAGATTGCTTTGCTTCAAGAGCATTGCTTTCATTGAATGCTCTACTTTTGAAATAATCTCTTGAGCACTCTTACCAAATTTTGAGAATTTACTGAGAAGCTTCCATACATCGTCTTTTACCTTATTGTAGGTTCCAGAAGTAGTTACATCTGTCAGATAATCTTTCAGTGCACCTACATTTGGGTCGATAGACATGCAGTTGTCATTCAGTATAATGAGCAGGTTGGCATTTGTAGAGCCAGCGTGGTTCATTCCTTCAAAGGCCAGACCGCCCGTCATGGCACCATCACCAATAACGGCAATGTGTTGGCGATCGTCCTTCTTATATTGGTTGGCAATTGCCATTCCTAACGCACCAGAAATAGAAGTTGAAGAGTGGCCTACGCCAAAGGTGTCATACTCGCTTTCCTTTCTTTTCGGGAAGCCAGAAAGTCCTTTGTACAGTCTATTAGTGTGGAAGTTATCCCTTCTGCCTGTTAAAATTTTGTGTCCATAAGCCTGGTGCCCTACATCCCAAACCAACTGATCTGTTGGGGTGTTGAAGATGTAGTGAATGGCTACAGTCATTTCTACCACGCCAAGACTAGCCCCAAAGTGGCCGCCATAAACGGAGACATTATCTACAATATACTGTCTCAGCTCATCGCAAATTTGAACTAACTGAGTTTGATCTAGCTTCTTTAAATCGGCAGGAGAATCAATTTTTGAAAGGAGTGGTCCCGGCTTAATCAACATTCTTTAATTTGGATGTCTAATGAACAAACATGCGCGTTAAATGTTTGCCATAGATTTTCAATAAGGCGTAAAATTAAAAATAATTTTGGCACTAAAGGCGCAGTTCTTTCAATCTCTATATATTTGATTCAAAAGATTTTGTATCCGTGAGTTTCGAAATTAAGCTCCCTCTTTTTGAAGGCCCCTTCGATCTGCTGTTGTTCTTCATACAGCGAGACGAGCTAGATATTCACGATATACCTATTCATACCATCACCAAAGACTTTTTAGATTACCTGCATCATTTAGAGCAAATGAATGTAGAGGTAGCCAGTGAGTTTATTCTTGTGGCAGCAACGCTAATGAGAATTAAGGCGAAAATGTTGTTGCCACGCCCAGTTTTGGACGAAGAGGGAAATGAGGTTGACCCTAGGGAAGAGTTGGTGAAACATCTTTTGGAGTACAAAAAATATAAATCGGTTGTGGATGAGTTGAGCAATATGGAGTTGGCTCGATCTCAAAAGGAATCTAGAGGTAATATTGTTCGCGAGCTGAAGAAGTTGGCAGAAGGGAATGATGTGGAATCTGAACTTCAAGATGTCGATTTGTATAAGCTGCTGAAGGTGTATCAACGATTAATGTCTCGTTATGAATACGAGCAGAATAAGCCAAAGCATGAAGTAGTCCAGTATCCTTATACTATCTCAGGGCAGCGAGACTATATTATTGAGAAGCTTCAGGAAGCACCAAGGCTTTCTTTTGAAGAACTGATTGCCATGGAGCCAAATAAAATTGCTGTAATATTCAACTTTCTCTCCATTTTGGATTTACTGCAAATGAGACAAATTACCATGCACCTTGGGGAAGGCTTTAATAATTTCTGGATAGAAAAAATCGAAGAAGACCTGGTGACGCAAAATCAAAATGGATAACGGCAAAGCGCAAAAAGTTCTCAATCCCAAAAGCGTTTGGCTGCCTGTTTTACTCGGTTTTGTAATTATTGCTTTTCTCGCATATCGCGATGATCAATTTTCAAAAGAATCTCTGCTTCTCTTTTCAGATTTTCGTTTAGTCAACATTCTAATAGTTCTGCTATTTATAGTTTTTAAGGATGGATTGAATGCTCTTAGGGTACGACTACTATCTCATTCTGAAATTGATTTTTATCCAGCTATTCGGGTTGTCTTGTTGTGGGAGTTTGCTATCGCAGTAACACCGCCAGTGATTGGTGCTGCAGCTGTTTTGGTTTTCATAATATTCAAAGAAGGTCAGCCATTTGGAAAGGCACTTGCCTATACACTATTGCTTGCCATTTTGGATAATCTATTTTTTCTAACGGCCTCCCCGCTGGTTATTTTGGGAGCCTCTGAAAGTGTTTTTCCATTGGTCGACACCACTAATGAATGGTTAGAGGATGGTGTGAGCAAGGTCTTTTGGCTTAGCTATTCTTCGGTGGTTGCTTATACTGCCTTTATGCTTTCTGCTCTACTGTTTTTTCCTAAGACAGTGCGGAAAATTCTTTCTAGCATTATGAATCTGACGTGGTTTCAAAAATGGAGAGCTCCTGTGATGAAACAAAGTGATGAAATGATTTTGGCTTCTCAGGTGCTAAAGGGGCAGTCTCTCCTCTATTGGTTGAAACTACTCGGTCTTACTTATCTCATCTGGATATTCAAGTTTGCCTTGGTTAATGCGTGGGTTGGAGGCTTTGCCTATCTAACCTTGGATAACCAGCTGCTCATGTTGAGCAGGCATTTAGTAATGTGGGTGGTAATGCTGGTTTCTCCATCGCCAGGTAATGCAGGTACAGCGGAATTGATGTTTAGTGTCTTTTATCAAGATTTTGCAGGTAAATACACCTTCGTTTCAAGTATACTTTGGAGGCTCTCCACCTATTATCCTTATTTAATAGCTGGTGTTATTTTGATGCCGAGGTGGTGGAAGTCCGATAAATAAGAATGTACTGAACTTTCCTTTGTTGAGAGGCTATTCTGTTTGGTAACTGTTGCTCTATCAGTTTTTTTGGTTGAAGCTAGGCGTGGGAAGGTAACTTAGCCTTGTTGGGTGCCACGTTCTTCACTGTAATAGCCTAATCGAAAGAGTATTTCTTCCAGTTTGCATTTAGTATAAACATTCTTTCGAAGTAAATCCCCTTGGCCTTTTAGAAGGTCATTTTTCTAGAGTAAAATATCTAGAGAGTTTTTCAATATGGTTAGTTATAACAGACGGAAATAACTGATTAGCCTTATCTCTTCTCAAAAAAAGGAAATGATTATGATGCAATAACAACGGAGTTCTTAGTGTTTATAATTAAGTTTAATAATAGAAAAAGTCTATTATTTTTTTCACACATAATAAAAACGTTTTGAGGTTCTTCGCATCTCTATTTCTATACCTTTTGGTTTCCTATTCTGTTTTTGCTCAGACTGACAAGCGCTTTAAAGGGCAGGTCTATATGCATGGTAGTGATGAGCTAATTCCATTTGCCACACTGAGAATAAAGCATACCTATTTGGGGAGCATCTCTGAAGAAGATGGAAGCTTTGCCATAAAAATACCTTATGCTTATCGGAATGATACACTCGTTTTTTCCTGTATTGGCTATGAACCAAAAGAGGTTCCAATATCTAGCCTGCGAGAGCAAGAAGAGAATAGAGTGTTTTTGAAAATCCATATTCAAGAATTGGCAGATGTTGTGGTTTCTCGTGGAAGGCAGAAGAACCCAAAAAGGGTTCTAAAGAAAGCATTGAACAGAATTAAGGTTAACTATCCGAAAGGCCAGTTTATTTATGATGCTTATTACAGAGAAAGGATAGAAGAAAACGGGGCGACTATCAAGTTTTCTGATGCATCTGTTACTTATTCCCAAACGGGATATACAGGCAAGCGCTTTAGGCAGTCTATCTATGGGGGTGTTTTGCTAAGTAATAGTAGGGTGGGGACTATAGGTGGCATTCCTTCATTTAGGTCACTCTACTCTCATTGGGGAGAGCGGTTACACGATCATTTTGGGCATAGAACGGCTAGAGAAGATAAAGTTAAAATTCATGATTCAAGATCGAGTCTAAATCTAACAAAAGAAGGGTTAGAGGCTAATATAGAAGGAGGTCCTTTAGGGATAGTGAGTAAGGACCTAGTAAAGTACATTCATTATTTTTTAGATAAGAAGTCTTTCAAAAGCTATCAATACGAACTATTTGAAGAGTATTTGGAGAATAAGGGTTGGACCTACCTAATTAGGTTCGAGCCTAAGAAAGAGCCAGCTTCTTTGAAAACAATTCAGGACAAAAAAGCTAAGGGGAAAAGAACCAGTCGGTCCGATATTCTCTCAGGCGAAATCTATATAGACCAAGATTCTTATGCAATAGTAAAGCTAGCTTACCGAGTAGAGCAAGACTATAGAAGGCATATTTGCAATCTTGGTGACATGAATATTCAACACTATGGCTATGAGGTAAATGTAGACTATAAAAGGAACCTTGACTCTAGGTGGCAAGTAGACCGTATTTTCAGAAAAGATGAGTTTATTTTTAAAGACACGGTTAGTCAACAAACTACTCCTTATGCTACTATTGCCGAAATGTATGTAACAGAGTCAAACTCTGCTATCCAATCCATTCTGCCCACAGAAAGTTTTCTTAATCATGATGCCAATTCGCTTTACGATTATGCCGTTGAGTACAATCCTGAATTCTGGAAGACTTACGAGCGAACCAACCCCATTGCAGCTATTGACTCGGAAATAAGAAGCCACATGGAAATGACGGACTCTCTTGAAAAGCAATTTGCAATAAAGCATATGAGAGATGAAAGCCTTAAGCCTCCTGTGGCTGAAGTTATACCAACTCAAATCACTTTGCATGGGAAGAACCTAGTAGATAATTATTCTTGGTTAAAGGATCGTAACCCAAAATCCAATTCAAAAATCATGGATTATATAAAAGCGGAGAATGTCTATACCGATAATTATTTGATTCCACTTAGAAAGAATATTAGGGAATTGTCGAATGAGATATTCAATAAAATGGATGTAGAGAGTAAAACAGATTCTGTCTTAGACTATGGGTATTGGTACTGGTCACTATATGAAGGATATAATGATCATAGAACCATTTATAGGAGAAAGAATGAATCTGGGGCTCCAAAAGAGGTGCTTTTGAATCTTACTTCAATAGCAGATAGTGCTGATTACTTTCAGTTCGGTTTTTATGATGTAAGCCCGAATAATCAATACTTGGCTTATGCAATAGATACGGTAGGCAATGGTTCACTTACTACATATATTACGGATTTGACTTCAGGTGAAGTTCTACAAGATTCTAGCAGCAATAGCTCTGATTTTATGTGGTCTGAAGATTCAAAAGGTTTTTTTTATTCAAGCAAAGACAAGAGTACTAATCGAAAACACTCCATTTTATATCATCGAATTGGAGATCAATTCTCTCAAGACACGACTTTTTTTCATGAGCCAGACCCAGCTAGGAATGTAGCGATATGGAAATCATTCAATAAGGAGTTCTTATTTGTATCAAGTAGATCTGCTACTAGTAGAGATTTATATATGGCTAGGAATAAAGTACCATATGATTTCAAACTAATTAGTGCTACAAAGGGGCGGGAAGTGCATTCTATTTCTCCTGTGGAGGATAAAATGTATGTGCTTACAAACCAAAATGCGCCAAACGGAAAGCTAATGGTTGCAGATACCACAAGCTTTAGCATTAAACACCTAATAGATGTTGAAGAGCCAGCGGAAGGGGTTGTTCTAGAAGACTATGCCGTGTTTCGCAACTTTTTTGTTTTTCTTAAGAGAGAACAGATGCATCAATATATTGAGGTTAGAAACAGGTTTACTGGCGATAAGTACAGAATAGAGTCAGACCATGATAAGCTTCGGGCCTATGCTCTGGGAAGAAATGTAAACATAGATACAGACACTCTTCGGTATTTTGAAACGGCTCCGAACTACAGTACTCAGCGCGTTCTGTTCAATATGAATAATAAAAAAAGTAAGAGCGAGACAGTTTCGAAAAGAAAGGGTTATGATTTGAGTAGTTTCTTTAGGGTGAAATTACTTTGGGTTCAAGCCAGAGATGGAGCTCAAATACCTGTCTCTATTGTCTATTTTGGATCAGATAAAATGAAGAATCTTGAAAATAGACCAGTTTTTATTGATGCCTACGGTGCGTATGGTTTAGGAAACCGCCTCACACATAATGCGTCTATTGAGCCCTTGATAGAAGAAGGGTTTATTTATGCATATGTTCATGTACGTGGTGGTGATGAGTTGGGGGATGACTGGTATGTACAAGGTAAGCAATTCAATAAAATGAACTCTTTCTATGATCTTATTGATGCTGTAGATTTTATGAAATACACGGGTATTGGGCACTCTCAGAGGTTTTTTGCCAATGGAGGAAGTGCAGGAGGACTATTGATGGCAGCTGTAATTAATGAGCGTCCTGAAATGTTTGCAGGTGCTTTTTTGGACGTTCCATTTCTCGATGTAATTAATACAATGCTCGATGAGTCACTGCCTTTAACAGTAGATGAGTTTGACGAATGGGGGAATCCTAGGAGAAAGAAAGATTTTAATTACATGCTCCAATACTCTCCTTATGAGAATATTAAGCCACAAGCTTATCCTAAACTTATGTTTCAAATAGGTTTAGAAGATAAAAATGTGGGGTTTTGGGAAGCAGCTAAAATGGTTGCAAAGCTACGTGCTACTAAAACTGACGATAATGTGTTACTCCTACAAACCAAACTTAGTGAAGGTCACAGTTTGTCAAGTTCTAGAATGCAAGGGGTACAAGCTTTAGCTCAAAAGTATTCCGTACTCTTCGAATGGCTTAGAGAAGTGAATTATGAAATCGCTAAAGAGCAAGAGCAACAAAAAAAGCGACCTTAAAGTCGCTTTTTTGTTAAATCTTTAGCAGATTCTTAATTAGAATCTCTCGAATTGGCTGAAGAAGAAGTTGCCCTCAATTTGAGCATTCTCATCTGAATCAGAACCGTGAACTGCGTTTTCACCAATAGATTTAGCATACAGTTTTCTGATGGTTCCTTCAGCTGCTTCTGCAGGGTTAGTAGCACCAATCAAAGTTCTGAAATCTGCAACGGCATTGTCTTTTTCAAGAATTGCAGCCACAATAGAACCAGATGACATGTACTCTACTAACTCACCATAAAATGGTCTTTCTTTATGTACTTCGTAAAACTTACCAGCCAAATCAGCAGAAAGTCTAGTGTACTTCATAGAAATGATTTTGAAGCCTGCATCTTCAATCATTTTCAAAATTGCTCCCATGTTGCCATCAGCTACAGCATCAGGCTTAATCATTGTAAATGTTCTGTTTCCTGCCATTTTTCTTTATTTAAAGTCGTTGCGTTTCAAAATTCGGTCGCAAAAATAGAAGATAATTTCGATTTACACTGTTCGCCTCCATTTCTTTTAAATTCTTAATAATCAGATAATCAAGGACTAGCATTGTTTAGTAAAACAATTCTTGTCAACTTTGCCCCTTCTTTCAAAGACCCGCAGGGTTGCTGATTGCATGCAAGAGATAGAACTACTTAAAGAAAAACTCGCTAAACCCTCCAGAATCGTCATTACTACTCACGATAAGCCAGATGCCGATGCATTAGGTTCGTCTTTAGGAATGGCCAATTTGCTTAAGAAGCTGGGACATGATATTACGGTTATTACTCCTTCTGATTATCCTGGTTTTTTACATTGGATGAAAGGCAATGATGAGGTAAAGATTTTTACAGATGAAACCCCACAAGATTGTCAGCAATGGGTAAATGATGCAGATATCATTTTCGCGTTAGACTTTTCTGTGCTAAGCAGAATTAATGAATTAGGAGAGATGGTTCGCCAAGCACCTGGCTACAAGGTAAATGTAGACCATCACCTAGACCCAGAAGACTTTGCCGATTTCCGTTATTGGAGTACCGAGGCGGCAGCTACTTGTGAGCTTTGCTATGAACTACTGGTAAGCCTTGGCTATGAAGAGCTCATAGATAAAGATATTGCCGAATGCCTGTACGCTGGTATTATGACAGATACTGGTGGATTCAGGCACCCCAATACCACAAAGAATGTGCATGAAGTGGTTGCTCAGTTAATCGAGAAAGGCGCAGATAACAGTCGGGTTTCCAAGAATATTTACGACAAAAACTCTCTAAACCGATTAAGGTTTATTGGCTATGCTTTGAGCGAAAATCTTAAAATCATACCTGAATATCAGGTGGCTTACTTTGCCATTACAGAAGAAGAGCTTGCTAGGTTTGAGTCAAAAACCGGAGACACGGAAGGACTCGTGAATTATGCACTTTCTATAGAAGGTGTAACACTAGCAGGGTTATTTAAAGAGTCTGAAGACAAGGTTAAGATCTCTCTGCGTTCTATTGGAGAGTTCCCTGCAAACGAGGTGGCTGCCAGATTTTTCAATGGCGGAGGTCATAGAAATGCAGCAGGAGGAAGAGTAGAAATGTCTCTAGAAGAGACTATGAAATTATTTAAAAGCATACTTCCTGAGTATGCCCAACAACTAGAAGAAGAATCAAAAAAAGTATGAGAAAAGTAAAAAGTGTAATGTTAGCTGGAGCGCTTCTGGCAACTGTTTTTGCCTGTGATTCCACTCCTGAATTCACTGAGCTAGAGTCTGGATTAAAGTACAGAAAGCTTAATGAAGGTAGCGATAAAAGAGCTGAAGAAGGAGAAATCATGAATGTGGTAATGACACACACCTTGGAAGATTCAGTGCTCTATGATTCTGGCAACGAACCTGGCTATTTTCTAAACCCTGCTTCGAGCTTACCTCCAAACCTTTCTGAGGTGTTTAAGCTTTGTGGCCCTGGAGATAGCGTTCAAATTAAAATGCCATTTGCAGAGTATGCTCAACTTACTGGTTTTCCTGTTACTGCAGAAGACAGCTCGAAAGTAGTAATGTGGAATTTCAAAGTTAATGAAATAGCTACTGAGCAGGCTTTTGTTGAAAAGTTTCAGGCTGAGCAGAAAGAGATAGATAAAGGTATTATAGAAGAGTACCTTGTTAACAATAATTTAGAAGCTAACTACACTGAAGAGGGTATTGCCGTTGTAACTTTGGAGTCTGGAAACGGTGAGTATCCTGAAAACGGTGACCTAGTTAAGGTAGATTACGCAGTAAGATTGTTAGATGGCACCTTGGTAGATACAAGTAATGAGCAATTAGCTCAAGAAAATAACGTGTATAATGCTCAAAGAGAATACAAGCCATACGAGTTTACTTTAGGTAACAGAGAAGTAATTCAAGGTTGGGATTTAGGAGTGCCGAAAGTAGATAAAGGAGGAAAAGCTAAGCTTTTAATACCTTCTCAGTATGCATACGGTGCTAGAAATACTGGTGGTCCCATCCCTCCAAACGCTGTGTTGGTATTTGATATTGAAGTAGTTGATTTTGAATAATGAATAAGATTAAGTTTTTGTTGGTGATAGTTCTCGCGGCTTTCATGGCCTGCGATTCCGAAGAGGTGTTTGATGAGCAAGAGCAGTTGGCCATCGACAGGCAACTTATTACCGAGTATTTAGCAGATAATAATATCACTGCCGAGCAGATTGGTGAGACAGGTATCTATTACGCTATTAGCCAGTCTGGTACTGGCGATAATGCGGAGTTTGCAAGCTCAGTGTATGCTGACTACCGAGGCTATCTTTTAGATGGAACTGAATTCGACTCTGGAACTATTGACTTTGTTGTGGGAGCAGGATCGGTAATTCAGGGATGGGAGCTTGGTTTTCAAGAGCTGAATAAAGGAGCTAGTGCTACGCTTTTTATTCCATCGAAATACGGGTACGGAAGCTCGCGCCAAGGGACGACAATACCAGCTAATTCAGTATTGTTGTTTGACGTTACTGTGGTAGATATTAGATAAGCTATTTTGGAATGAAGATTTGCTTCACCACAAACAACGCCCATAAACTTCAAGAAGTAAAGGAAATATTAGGGGATAGCATTGAGTTGCTATCCCTTTCTGATATTGGCTTTGAAGGAGATATTCCCGAAACTCATGAGACACTAGAGGAGAACTCTTTGGAGAAAGCGCAATACATCTTCCAGAAATATAGAATTCCTGTGTTTTCTGACGACTCTGGTTTGGAAGTAGTCGCACTAAATGGTAAGCCAGGCGTTCATACGGCTCATTATGCAGGCAGCAGAGATGCGGTCGCTAATATGTCTAAAGTACTTTCCGAACTCGAGGGACAGACTAACAATAGAGAGGCGAGATTCAGAGCCGTTATCACTTACATTGATTTGGAGGGTAAAGAACAACAGTTCGAAGGCATTGTAGACGGTCAAATAGCTCCTGAGATGTCTGGCGCAGAAGGTTTTGGCTACGACCCAATTTTTATCCCTCTAGGTTATGAAAAAACATTTGCCGAACTCTCTTCAGAAGTGAAGAATACTATTAGCCACAGAAAAAGAGCATTAGAAAAGCTCGTTCAATTCTTAAAAAGCACTACATAATTCATTTGCCTTTCTAAATTTGCACGATGGAAAAACCATACATCATTGGTATTACTGGTGGAAGCGGTTCGGGTAAAACCCTTTTTCTAAGCCAACTCAAGAAGAATTTTGATGCAAAGTCGGTTACTTGTCTAGCTCAAGACGATTACTATATGCCGCGCGAGTATCAACTGGTAGATAAAAATGGCCAGCACAATTTCGATAGACCTGAGTCTATAGATTACGAACATTTTGCGAGTGACCTGAAGGCGCTAAGCGAGGGTAAAGAAATTGAAAAGGAAGAATATACCTTCAATAATCCTAATGTGGAGCCTAAGAGAATCATCAGAAGACCTGCGCCAGTGATTTTAGTAGAGGGGATTTTCATTTTCCATTACAAAAAAATAGCGGAGCTGATAGATCTTAAGATTTTCATTGATGCTAAAGATTATATTAAGCTGCAGCGAAGGTTAAAGAGAGATAGAGAGGAGCGTGGCTATGATGCGGACGATGTGCTCTACAAATATGAAAACCACATTATGCCATCTTTTCAGAAGTATATTGCTCCGTATAAAGAAACGGCAGACCTTATTGTACCAAATAATACCAACTTTGATAGTGCTTTGAATGTGATTAAGGCACTCATTACATCGAAAATACCAGTGAAGAGCTGATTTTTTCACATCAATTGCTACATTTGTTGCGCATTATGAGAACCGAAAACAACCTAAAGAAGCTAAAACAAGGACTGGTGTTCTTGCTAGGGCTTTTTGTGGCTGTTTTTGTTGTTTCTCAGGAGGTTGTAAACGTGCATTGTGAGGAGATTGCAGATAAGCAAGAGCAATCAGATGCTGATAGTGATTCTTCTCAAGAAGACATAGTTTACGAATATACCTGCAACGCCCTACTACCTATAAGTGGTATTTCTATTGAGCCTTTTCAGGCAATTCTTTTAGCAGAAATAGAGTATGAGTCGCCAGAGGAGGTGCATCCGGTAACAGATGTGCCACTTAGTGATTCCCATTACTATAAGACCTTATTCCGTCAAATCATATCGCCTAACGCGCCCTAGTTAGCACCTTGTTTCGGAAACTGAGAACATAGGTTCTCCTCTATTTACTACCCTAATTATTGCTAAAAACACAATTACTAATATGAAAAATAAGAATACCATTGTCTTTTTGACAGTCATAATCACGGTTTTGTGCGTGTATTATTTGTCAATTACCTTCTTCTCTAGAGGTATTCAGGCCGATGCCATTGAATACGCTAAAGACGAAGCTGGAATTATTGACCAACAAAAGAAACAAGCTTATCTAGATTCTATCTGGATGGAGCCAGTACTTAACCTTTTAGGTGCTGAATTTACTTACAAAGACATCAAAGAGCAGGAGTTAAACCTTGGGCTTGACCTTCAAGGTGGAATGCATGTTACTTTGGAAGTTTCTCCAGTTGAGATCATCAAAGGTCTTTCTGGCAACAGCCAAAATGCCGATTTCCAAAGGGCTTTAGAACTTGCATCTGAGCGTCAGAGAAATAGCCAAGCTTCATACACTCAATTGTTTGAAGAGGCATGGAACGAAGTGGCTCCAGAGGGCAGGTTGAGCAGAGTGTTTGCTAATGCTGCCAACAGAGGTAGAATCAGCTTCGAGTCTTCTAACTCAGATGTAATGGAGCTTATCAACGAAGAAGTTGATCAAGCTATTGACAGAGCATTTCAAATCTTGAGAACTAGGGTAGACCGTTTCGGTACTTCTCAACCTAACATTCAGAGAATTCAGGGAACTGGTAGAATTCAAATTGAGCTTCCAGGGGTAGATAACCCTGCAAGGGTAAGAAAGCTTTTACAAGGAGTTGCAAAGCTCGAGTTTTGGGAGGTTTATTCTCCATCTGAAGTTAACCCAACGTTATCTGCAATCAATGATGAGCTATTAAGAATTGAAAGAGAGCAAAAAGGTACTAGCCTTAATACTGAGGCCACAGCTAACCCAAGCAATGATGAGTCTTCTAACTCATTGGAGGCTCAGATGTCTCAAAATGACAGTACGGCTTCAGATACTAATAGCTTAGATTCAGACTCAGGAGTTTCAAGCTTCTTCAGCCTAATGAGATCAGGGCCATACGAGGGTTTTTACTATAATTTAGCTGATACAGGTACTATCAACCGCGCGTTAAAGCATGAGAGAATTAAAAGGTTGATACCTGCGAATGTGTCTTTTAAGTGGTCTGTTAAGCCAGTTAAAGACACTGAGTTACTTCAGATGTATGCAATTAAGGCTACTAGAGGAGAGGCTCCTTTAACTGGTGAGGTTGTTACAGATGCTAGAGTGTCTTTAGATGACAGAGCACAACCTGCAGTAAGCATGAACATGAATACAGTAGGTGCAAAAAAATGGAAAAACCTTACTGCTCAGAATATTGGTAGAAGTGTGGCAGTTGTTTTGGATAACTACGTTTACACTGCTCCAACCGTACAGGTAGAAATTGCGAATGGTAGCTCTCAAATTTCAGGTAATTTTACTCAAGAAGAGGCTGACGATTTAGCGAATATCTTGAAGGCAGGTTCACTTCCTGCTCCAACCAGAATTGTAGAAGAAGCTGTTGTAGGTCCAACTCTAGGTAAAGAGGCACAAGCGCAGGGTGTTACTTCAATTGTAGCAGGTCTATTGATTGTAGTAGTGTTTATGATTTTCTACTACTCTAAAGGTGGTTTAGTAGCTAACGTTGCACTATTGTTCAACATCTTCTTCATTCTTGGAATTTTGGCTAACATTGGTTCAGCACTTACACTTCCTGGTATTGCTGGTATTGTATTGACCATTGGTATGTCGATTGATGCTAACGTACTAATCTTCGAAAGAATTAGAGAAGAGTTAAGAAACGGTGTTCCATTGCTTCAGGCTATTAATTCTGGTTATCAGAAAGCTTACAGCTCAATCATTGATGCTAACGTTACTACTTTATTAACAGGTATTATCTTGTTCTGGTTAGGTCAAGGCCCAATCAAAGGTTTCGCTATTACCCTAATCATCGGTATTATCTGTTCATTCTTCTCTGCAGTATTCATTACCAGAGTAATTGTTACTTGGATGACTAGAAAGGGTAACGAGAGCAATATTTCGTTCGAGACGCCTCTTTCTAAAGGAATGTTGAGCAATATTAACCTAGATTTCTTGGGTAAGAGAAGAATGGCTTACATGATCTCTTCTGTGATTATTGTAGTAGGTATTGCTGCACTTCTAACAAGCGGATTGAGGCTTGGTGTAGACTTCAAAGGAGGTCGTTCTTATGTTGTTCAGTTCGATGAGCCAATGACTGCTTCTGATGTTAAAACTTCTCTTTCTAGTGGAGTATTTACTGATGATGGTGTTGAGGTGAAAACTTACGATGCAAGTAACATTTTGAAGATTACTACTTCATACAGAGTAGATGAAGAGTCTACCGAGGCAGATCAGGATGTTAAAGACGCATTAACAACTGGTTTGGCTGATGCTACAGGTAAGCAGTTTATCGATGGAACGGTAGACTTACAAGATGGTCAGTTTACCATTATAGCATCTTCTAAAGTAGGAGCTACTATTGCCGATGATATTAAGAAATCTTCTTTCGAAGCCTTCGGTTTATCTATTCTTGCAATCTTCGTTTACATCCTCATCAGATTTAGGAGATGGCAGTTCTCACTGGGTGCCATTGTTGCCCTAATTCACGATGCAATCATCGTAATGTCAGCATTTGCCATTGCAGGTTGGTTCGGAATTTCATTTGAGATAGATCAGGTATTTATAGCAGCATTGTTAACTATTATTGGTTACTCGATAAACGATACCGTGGTTGTGTTTGACCGTATTCGTGAAACACTACAGTTGAAGGGTTCGAAAGACTTGATCAATACGTTCAATATCTCTATCAACTCTACTATTAGCCGTACATTAATTACTTCAGCTACTACAATGATTGTGGTATTGATTCTATTGATCTTCGGTGGCGAAGTATTGAGAGGATTCTCATTCGCTTTATTGATAGGTATTTTGGTGGGTACTTACTCATCTGTATTTATTGCAACTCCTACAGTAGTAGACTTAACTAAGAAGTCACTTGGAGCTGCTGCTGACAAAGAGCAAGCTTCTGCAAGAGCAAAAGCTGCCGCTAAGGCAGAGGCTACTGCTCAGCAGGGATAATAGATTTCAGAGGCTAGACGTCAGATAATAGACGCTAGATTTTAGAAAATAGAAAAGCCACTTCTCAAGAAGTGGCTTTTTTTGTCGGTTTAGGTGTACTGTCATTCCCGCGATTCCGATGGCTATAGGGCGGAATCTCTCTGATTTATCCCACTGGTCTTAGCGTCACGCTGAGACCAAACAAGATAGTATAAAGCCAACTTCAGCAATGGAGTTGGTTTTTTTAATATAAGAATTCAATTTAAGGATTATTAGTCTTAGCGAGACACTAAGACTAGAGTGGGAATGAGTAATGGATATGTATAATTTTTTAATTGGGGTTGTTTTTATACTGGTTGCTGTAGTAATCACAATAATTCTAGTGAAAATGCAGACCTACAAAAAAGAGAATCAATTCTGGGGAAGTGCCAAACTGTTCTCAGCAGCCCTTATCTCCTATATGGCCGGGATATATCTGATTGTGACATCATTCTAGTAAAAAGCCCGCTGCGTGAGTAGTGGGCTTTTACTTAATTACCCCACTGGTCTTAGCGTCAGGCTGAGACCAAACAAGGTTGATTTTGTTTTAATACAAGAATTCAATTTCTAAAATACCTTTTTCATCTTCATAATCCCTTGCACTGCTAAACACCCAATCGGTGGGGTTGTCCACAAAACCGGCCGTTACAGGGTTATTGTGAATGTAATCAACGCGTTGTTTGGTTATTGCAATGTCAGAAAGTTCAATAGGGTGGTTGTGTTGTTGCCAAAACTGAAAGTCCTTGTTGTTAGATTTTTGTTCACCAGCTTGTTTCATAAGGGGTAGCATCCATTCCTTTCGGCTTTCATAGGGGCTGGCTTCAATGTATTTGCGTATATGTCGGGCCGTATAACTTTTAAGGTCACGCACAATATGTTCAAGCGGCATTTGTCCGTTTGTGCCAATAGCCATATGCACGTGGCTGGTCATATTGCACCAAGCGCCAATCAATAAACCCTTTTCTCGTTGGCAGTACTTTATAGAGTCGAGTAATATATTTCTATACTCTTGGCGGATGAATACGTCAATCCAACCAACCACTGTAAATGTTACAAAGTAGAATTCCTCTTGGTTTCTAATAGCGTATTTCCGTCCCATGGTGTTATGTGTTTAATACAAGAATTCAATTTAAGAATTATTAGTCTTAGCGAGACGCTAAGACTAGAGTGAGTTGATTATTTTAGAGACATGGGGACAAGTGTTAATGTTATTGGAGGTGGGAATTAAGAGCTATGAATAAAAAACTGTTTTTAATATTAGGACTAGTGTTGATATCATTCACGACAGGCTGTTTGTCTAAGACAGAATTCTCAGAATCCGATTTGGTTTGGATGAATATTTATAATGAGGGTGACACTCTGATTTTTCAGTCTAATAATGGAGATTTAGATACCTCAATCATAGTTTCAAAAGAGATAGGCTATCCAGAGCCCAATCCAGTAGAAGTTCACGATGACTATTTACCTCATACGGGTATTATTTGGTATACTAACAAAGCACTTAGATATAATCCTGAAGGCGATCAACTAATAAGTTTGGTCAAAAAAACACCTAAAAAAATCACGTTGATGTTTAACTATCTATACAATAGTGCCGTTGTTGACAACCTTAATGATAACACTCTTGAAGGTGTGAAAGATGGGTCCATTTACGTTTTAGATTTGGGAGATTCGGGTTACGATAAACCAAGAGTACTTTATTGGCACGAAACCAGAGGTTTAGTTAAATATATCACGGGCGATAATATAGTCTGGAACCGAATTAACTAATAACTAGAAACAATGACATAAACCCAGCTTCTTTTTAGAGGCTGGGTTTTTTATGAGTATCCTGTTTAGCTTTAAAGTCTCTCAGTAGTGCATCCCCCACTGGTCTTAGCGTCACGCTGAGACCAAACAAGATAGTATAAAGCCAACTTCAGCAATGGAGTTGGTTTTGTTTTAATACAAGAATTCAATTTAAGAATTATTAGTCTTAGCGAGACGCTAAGACTAGGGCTCACTTCAAGAGATGTGTTGATTGGCTAATGACGGTTGCTTTACTAAAAACAAAAGCCCATGCAAATGCACGGGCTTTCTTTATTTTTCTATGACGTTCGTCTAATTATCTGCTATAGTTAGGGGCTTCACGAGTAATGAACACATCGTGCGGGTGACTTTCTCTTACACCAGCTCCTGTGATTTTCACAAATTTAGCATGCTGCATTGCCTCGATAGTTCCAGCTCCACAATAACCCATACCAGCCTGCAAGCCACCAACAATCTGATAAAGCACTTCTTGAACCAATCCTTTGTAAGGTACTCTACCCACAATACCCTCTGGTACTAATTTCTTAATGTCGTCTTCAGCATCTTGGAAGTAGCGGTCTTTAGATCCGTCTTCCATAGCTTCTACTGAGCCCATACCTCGGTAAGATTTGAATTTTCTTCCTTCGTAAAGAATAACCTCGCCTGGAGCCTCTTCAGTACCTGCCAATAATGAACCGATCATAATGGTGCTTGCACCAGCAGCAATCGCTTTTACCACATCGCCTGAATAGCGAATACCACCATCGGCAATCACTGGAACACCACTTCCTGCAATAGCTTTAGCCGACTCATAAACTGCTGAAAGTTGTGGCATACCCACACCAGCAATAATTCTTGTAGTACAAATACTACCAGGGCCTACACCAACTTTAATGGCATCTGCACCAGCGTCAACCAATGCTTTTGCTGCTTCTGCAGTAGCAATGTTTCCTACAATTACATCCAAGTCAGAATATGCTGCTTTAATTCTTTTAGCGGTGTCGATAACACCTTTAGAGTGGCCATGAGCGGTGTCGATACTTACTACATCTACTCCAGCATTAACTAGGGCTTGAATTCTTTCGTCAATGTCAGGAGTTACTCCCACAGCTGCACCAACTCTTAGTCTGCCAAAGCTGTCTTTACAGGCATTTGGTCTATTTCTGTTCTTAAGAATATCCTTATAAGTGATGAGGCCGGTGAGTTTACCTTTTTCATCAACAATAGGGAGCTTCTCTATTTTGTACTCTTCCAAAACACCTTCAGCTTCATCTAAGCTTACTCCCATTTTTGAGGTAACCAAGTTGTCCTTGGTCATGATTTCTCTCACAGGAGTGGTCATGTCTTTAATGAAGCGCATGTCGCGATTAGTGACAATGCCGACTAAGTTTTTGTCGCCATCAACTACAGGAATACCGCCAATTTTGTTTTCACGCATAATTAGCTCAGCCTCGCGAGCAGTGCTGTCTACATGAAGCGTGATTGGATCTAAGATCATTCCACTCTGCGAACGCTTAACCTTTCTTACTTGAAGGGCCTGCTGTTCTACAGTCATGTTTTTGTGAATGAAACCAAGGCCTCCTTCAAGCGCCATGGCAATGGCCAGCTTGTATTCGGTAACAGTGTCCATAGCTGCTGAAACCAATGGAATATTCAACTGAATATTTCGCGTTAGCTGCGTTTTGGTAACTGTATTTCTTGGTAAAACTTCGGAGTAACCCGGCAGAAGAAGCACATCGTCATACGTTAGCGCTTCAAAGAGGAATTTTTCTGTATCGAGTGGCATAGCAAATAAATACTTGGTTTTATTTGCCGGACAAAAGTACAGAGATTGAAGGATTGAAAAAAGTATGTTTCAACAAATAAATTCCAATCCCTCAAATTGAACAATTTAAGCAGGTGTGTTCACCTTAAAGCACTCGATAAGTCTTTGTAAATCTGCCTCTCCATTGTATAGGTGTGGTGAAACTCTGATGGAATTACCTCTGATAGAAACATAAATTCTTTCAGCATCAAATCGTTTTTTCACGTCTTCCATTACCATGTGGTCAGGAAGTCTCAAACCAAGCAAATGTTCAGCTCTGTAGGCTTCATCTTCTACAGCGATTCCAATGTTTTGCAATTCATTCAGGAAAGGAGCCGTAAGGTTTTTACAGTAAGCTTGAATATTCTCTGGCTGCCATTCATTTATTTGTTGAATAGCTCGGGTGAGCATAGGTGTTAGAATAAAGTTGGCGCTTTCTCCAACCTCATAGCGGATGGCACCGGGCTGATAGTCGTCTTGATAGTTGATTAGGTTTCGGAAGTCTTCGCTATTCAGGCGATTCATCCAGTTATTTTCTATTGGCCTTCCATCTCTGAAATATTCACCAAAGTAGGCTACGCCTGAAGAATAAGGCCCCATCAACCATTTATAGCCTGATGCAACAACAGCATCGGGTCTAAATTTCTGTACATCGAAGGGGAGTGCTCCAATAGATTGAGTTCCGTCAATCACAAGAATAGCGCCCATTTCATCCGCTCTTTCTCTAATGGCGCTTAAGTTGAACTTTGTGCCATCGGCCCAATGAACATGGCCAGTAGCTACCATTTTGGTATTCGAATCAATGGTTTCTAGGATTCGTTCATTCCAAAGTTTGCCTCTGCCTTCTCTTGTATTTGGTGCGCTAACATATTTCAGCTCAATGCCTTTTTCTCTTTCTAGCTCCTTCCAAGCATAAACATTGCTAGGAAATTGCTCATCGGCAATTACAATGTTATCTCCATGGCCAGCCTTTAAGTTTTTAGCCACATTGGCTAAGGCATACGACACTGATGGCACTATGGCACAGTCGTTACCAGACTTTGCATTAATGAGTTTAGCAAACTCAGCTCTGAGAGCAGAGGTGTTTTTAAAGAAGTCTTCTGGTTTTACAGAGGTTGGGTCTTCCTTACCATAAAGTGCTCTGACTCCTACTTCGGCCACACTCTTTAGCATTGGAGACATGTAGCTGCAATTGAGGTAAGTTATGTCGTCTGGTAGGTTAAAGAGGTCTTTTTGGTTGTTCAGCATTATTGATTAAAAATTAGCTCCATAGAATGCTCGAAAGATATTTCAGGTTCTTCTAAAATTCTGGCTATTTCTTCTCCATCTCTCAAAAAAATGATGGTCGGAGTTTTTCTTACATCCCAGCCCTTTTCTTCTTCTAGCTGGCTTGTTTTATTTACATCAACTCCATAGAGTTCTAAATTTTCGTAGATGCCGAGTTCTTCGCAAACTCTCATCAACCTAGGTATTTCACGGTTGCTATCGTGACACCAAGTGCCCATAAAGGCTTTTATAGTCACTCCTTTTAGATTTCTTTTCTTAATGTTTTTGAGAGTCTCAGTATCTACCAAATAGGTTTTATAATTGGTGTTGAACCAGATTTTATATGGCATTTGCTGAAGCCCCTCTTTGGTAATTGGGCCGTTCAATATTTTTTCTACATACTCAGAAACACTTTCTGTTTCTACATTATACTTACGCTCTTGAGCCGATGTCATTAAAGGAAAAATCCATAGAATAATGATCAGGGCGGCTATTACTTTGTACATCTCCATAAATACTTTTTCAACCAACGAAATATACCAATTAATCATATCTTTGGCGGCATGGAGCTCAGCCAGATTTGGCAAGACATTGTTGCCAATGTTCAAGCATTCGATTTTTGGGGCTTAGTTGCTTTTATCTCAGGAATACTTGCCGTTGCTTATTTAATACGGGAAAGCATCTGGACTTGGCCATTCGGCATACTCTACACAATTATTTCGCTATTTGTATTCTACGAGTCGAGGCTCTATGGCGATCTGTTTCTTCACGTTTTTTTCTTAGTGCTTAATATTTATGGTTGGGTACATTGGATAAAAGGAAAAGACAAAAAGGAAGATGATTTACCGGTAACACGGCTTTCTGTAAAGCATGCAGGGGTGTATTTACTAGCGTCAGCGGTAGGTATTTATCTGTTTGCTCAGTTTTTAATAATGCTGCCTTCTTGGTTTGAGGGGATAGATGAACCGAGTTTGCCGTATTGGGATAGCACTACATCTATTTTGAGTGTAACAGCTATGTGGCTAACAGCCAGAAAGAAAATAGACAACTGGTATTACTGGTTTGCCATAGATATTCTGGCTACAGGAATTTACTTCTACAAAGAACTTTATTTCTACTCAATACTTTATTTGATATACATTGTTATGGCTGTTATGGGCTACTTGGCCTGGAAGAAAAGCCTTAATCTCAACCGTGCTTAAATGATAACTGTCGGAATTGTGGGGCCGGAAAGCACCGGTAAAACAACATTGGCGAAAGGTTTGGCAGAACACTTCAATACGCTATGGGTGCCAGAATATGCTCGAGAATTCCTCTCTGACCTTGATAGACCTTATGAGAAGAAGGATTTGGTGGCCATTGCTAAAGGGCAGCTAGAGTCTGAGCGGCAATACAGAAAAAATGCTAAAGACATCCTCTTCTTAGATACCGACCTTTTTGTAGTTAAAATCTGGAGTGAGTTCAAATATGGAGAATGCGACCCTTGGATTCTTCAACAGCTGGGAATGAATAAGGCGAGTGTTTATTTGCTGACACACTATGATATGCCTTATGAACCAGACCCATTGAGAGAAAACCCTAGTCAGAGACCTGAACTCTTCGATCTGTACGAAAAGGCTCTGAAAGAAGCGGGTGTTTTATATGCTGTTATTCAAGGTAATAAGCACAAGCGCATGGATACTGCAATCCAAAAGATTAATTCAATTATCTAGTTAGGCTGGTTTTATAATTTTTCATCGCTACTTTTGCGCCACAATTAAGGGGTGCCCTTTTCCGAACAATCGGAATGAAATACGGGCTGAGATTATACCCATTGAACCTGATGCAGGTAATGCTGTCGCAGGGATATGGTGGTCTAACGTTTAGGTAGGCTTCCCCTAGCCTCCATTGTTGAACCATTTTAAAATTAAAAATGAGAAAAGTTTACTTATTGGCAGTCTTAGTACTGACAATGGCGCAAGCATTGGCGCAAAATGTTGTAAAAGGTAAAGTGGTAGATGACGCTACTGGTGAGCCTGTTTATGGAGCAAGTGTAATGCTAACTCCAAGTAACAAAGGTACTACAACCAACAGGTTGGGAGAGTTCTCTTTGGAGAATGTGAGTACTGGTAACTATGTATTAAAGGTCTCTATGATCGGTTTTGCGAGTCTTGAAAAGAGTATCTCGGTTCAGGGTGATCAAAACATTAGTTTGAGACTGACCCAGAGAGCTCAAAATCTGCAAGACGTGATTGTTACTGGTACAAGGGCTACTGAAAAAACACCTACTACTTTCACAAATGTGACTGCCGAAGAAATTGAGAAGCAAAATCTTGGTCAAGACTTGCCGTTTTTGCTTAATTGGACTCCTTCGGTAGTTACTACTTCAGATGCTGGAGCTGGTGTGGGATACACCGGAATTAGAATCAGAGGAAGTGACGGTGCAAGAATAAACGTGACCATCAACGGTATTCCTATTAACGATTCAGAGTCTCAAGGTACTTTCTGGGTGAATATGCCAGATATCGCCTCTTCTACTTCTTCCATTCAGGTACAAAGAGGAGTTGGTACTTCAACCAACGGAGCGGGAGCATTCGGTGCTTCACTGAACATCTTAACCAATGGAGTTAGCGCAGAACCAAAGGCTCAGCTAAATACTAGCTACGGTTCATTCAATACACAAAAGTATAATGCAATCTACAGTACTGGTCTGTTAGAAAATAACTGGGCTTTTGAGGGTAGGTTATCTAAGATTTCTTCTGACGGGTATATTGACCGGGCTTCTTCAGATCTTACTTCATACTATATCTCCGGAGGGTATTTTGGTGAAAAGACTAGCTTTCAACTGATTCACTTCGGTGGCGATGAGAAAACCTACCAGAGCTGGTGGGGTACACCAGAGGCTAAATTGAACAATGATGCTGCTGGTATAGAAGAGGTGATTGCTAATAATGGTTACGATCAAGAGCAGGCAGAAAACCTTAGAAACTCAGGCAGAACTTTCAATTACTACTTGTACGATAATCAGGTAGATGATTATGGTCAAGATCACTACCAATTTCACTTTAGTCAGGAATTGGCTGCTGAGTGGAATGTGAACGCTGCACTACACTATACTAAAGGTGCCGGATTCTATGAGGAGTTTAGAAGAGATGATGACCTAGCGGACTACGGGCTTCAAGATGTTACCCTTGGTGGAGAAACTATTTCTTCAACAGACCTTATAAGAAGAAGGTGGTTAGATAATGATTTCTACGGAGTTACTTATGATTTGAACTACGAGAATTCTAATATTCAAGCTACGCTAGGTGGCGCATATAACGAATATGATGGTTTACACTTTGGAGAGGTTATTTGGGCGCAATATGCGAGTAACGGAAGCATAAGAGAAAGATATTATGAAAGCCGTTCAGATAAGTCAGACTTCAACACTTATTCTAAGTTGAATTATCAGGTAACAGATGGGCTTAACTTGTTTGGCGACTTGCAGTTGAGAAGAATTACTTACTCAGGTTTCGGGGTAGATAACGACCAACGTGTTATTGACTTCGACACAGACTTCACTTTCTTCAACCCTAAATTTGGTGCTACCTATAACTTGACGGAGAGTAGTAGTATTTACGGTTCATTTGCTGTAGGAAATAAAGAGCCCAATAGGTCTGATATTATTGATGCTACCCCAGGCACAGAGCCAAAGCACGAAACGCTAAATAACATTGAGGTTGGTTATAGAAAAAGAACAGGTAGAACGGTTTTTGAAGCCAACTACTACCTTATGGACTATAAGAACCAATTGGTGCTTACTGGCGAGGTGAATGATGTAGGAGGAAGCATTAGAACAAATGTGCCTGATAGTTATAGAATGGGTGTTGAGCTTGTTGGCGGAATGCAGCTAAACTCTTGGTTTGGTTTTCAAGCAAACCTTGCTTTGAGTAGAAACAAAATTAAGTCTTTCCAAGAGCTGATTTTTGACTACGGAGCAAACTTTGATGAGTATAACGAAGTGAGAACGGAATTTGAAGATACTGATATTAGTTTCTCTCCTTCAGTAGTGGCTGGTAGCCAAATTACGTTCACACCAGTTTCAAACTTGGAATTAGCCATTCTTTCTAAGTATGTAGGCGACCAGTATTTGGATAATACCTCTAACGAAAATAGAAAGATTGACGCCTTCTTTGTCAATGATTTAAGAATCAATTATGGCTTCAATACCAAGTTTATTAAGAGAGTAAACTTGAGCCTATTGGTGAATAACCTGCTAAACGAGAAGTATGAAACCAATGGTTATACCTTCGGATATTTTGGTGGTCCAGATTATGAAGTGAGAGAGAATTACTTCTATCCGCAAGCTGGCACTAACTTTTTGTTTTCCGTAGGACTAGACTTTTAATCATAGAAAATTGAATCCCTCCGAGCCCTTGAGCTTGGAGGGATTTTTTTATGCAATCGTTTACTTAAAAACTATTGACTAAGCTCCTGCTTATCAATTCCTAATCCTCATATTGTACTAATTTTGATATGCTGTAGCCGTAGACCGATAATTTCGATTACTTCGCAGGCAGTATTGATCGTTATGAAAAAGTGATGTCATGAGAGAGACGGCCATTGGGATAGATATTGGCGGAACTTTCACAAAATTCGGACTTACCGATGTGGAAGGTAATGTGTTGATGGAAGGTTCAATTCCTACCTATACGCATAAAGAGATAAAATCTTTTCTGGATGCTTTAAGTCAGGCTATTAATGAAAGCTTGGATGAGCTCAATGAGCCTATCGAGATTTTGGGAGTAGGTATTGGAGCGCCTAATGGCAATTACTACAAAGGTACTATTGAGCATGCCCCCAATTTGCATTGGAAGGGTATTGTGCCGTTTATAGATATGTTCAAAGAGTACTTTGACCTACCTATGGTGCTCACTAATGACGCTAATGCAGCAGCTATTGGAGAAAAGGTCTTTGGTGGAGCTAAAGACATGGATGACTTTATTGTTATCACCTTGGGAACTGGCCTGGGCTCAGGCTTAGTAACGAGAGGCAAGCTCATATATGGTCACGATGGTTTGGCTGGCGAATTGGGGCACACAAATGTTTACCCTGATGGCAGAGAGTGTAATTGCGGTAAGAGAGGGTGCTTGGAAACCTATGCTTCGGCTTCAGGAATTAAGAGAACCGTTTTCAAATTACTCGCTACCAATAATGTAGATACTCCACTCAGAACTTACACTTACGAATCTCTCACCTCTAAGAAAATCACCGAAATGGCTTTGGAGGGCGACCCGATTGCACTTGAAGCTTACACCTATACATCAGATATATTGGGGTTAAAGCTTGCCGATGCAGCAGCTGTTACTAGCCCACAGGCAATATTTCTATTCGGAGGTTTGGCAAAAGCAGGAGATATTCTTGTAGAAGCCACCAAAAAATCTTTCAACGAGTATTTGTATCCAGGATATAAAGGTAAGATAGAGATTAGATTATCTGACTTAATGGATAGAAATGCAGCTGTTTTGGGAGCAAGTGCTTTGGTGTGGAGCGAAATTGCCCATAGCGAAAGCATAAGAGTGCCCCAACAAGCTAGGGTTGTGTAGCTGTTTCTTTGAATAGTCTTCCTGAAACTTTTTGAGTAGAAAATTGAGGAGAACTTCGATAGCCAGAGGTTCTGTTTTTAATTTCGCGTATGTCTTCACATCATATTGTACGAGACGAGCAAGAACCTGCTTTGCTAGTTGATGATGCTTCTGTACTCAGCTTTGAGTTTGTAGAGCTTCTGCTAGAGTGGTCGCCAAAACTAATGGTCACCTCTAATGCCGTAGACGCAGTCCTTAAGTGGGGCGTAAAGGTTGATGCTGTAGTTGCCAGGCCTGAGCAATTGGAGGAGCTTAAGCCTAAACTGAAACCGCAATCACCAGTAGAGGTGTTACTGTTTGAAACTAGTGATCTTCTCAATTCAGCTTATATAGTTTTGCAAGACCAAGGTCATAAGGCAGTGAATGTTTTGGCCGATACTTTCAATAGCTCTTGCTTAGACACCATCAGAGATTATGCTGAGGCCATGGACTCTGTACTTTACTACAATGATCAGAAATGGGTTTATGAGTCGAAAGGAGCCTTTCAGAAATGGGTGAATATTGGCGATGTCTTTGGCGTTCATCCGATAGTACAAGGCACATTCTTCAAAACTGAAGGCTTTTACTCCAACTTAGACAATGAGATGTATCTAGAACCTTTTGAGCTAACCTCAGAGATAGAAGGAAAAGTAAGAGTTCAGTCTAATCAGAAACCATTCTGGCTGATAGAGACCTTAAAAACAGATTTGTATTTGTGATTGATCTCTGAGTTATCGATTTAGGGTAGTTAGCATTTCAAGCGCTAAATGCTCCAGACATAATTAATTTTTAGGCTTTACAATCATTACTATCGGGTTGTCTTCTGGGTCGATGTTTTTAAACCGCTTTAAATGTTCAGGGAGCTTGTTAGCCTTCGATCTGTTAGACTGAAACCAAGTGTAGACATTTTCTGCACTTATTGTTCCTACCAAATAGCCTTCTTGAGTTCGGAAGCTTGGTATGAAGGGAACAAAGTTGTCTAAGTCGTTATAGAACCCGTTTAAGTCGTCTGACTCTGGGTCAGAAATTAGCGTTTGATTGGTCTTTTTGTTGAATAGGCCAACTCTGTATTGTTGTTGATGATACAATTCGAAATAAACAAAATGTGAGTCTTCTTGAAGAAGCTTGATGAACATTAGCCTGTTACTTTCATCATCTGTCAGAAAGTCTTGCCTCTTGTAGGGAGGGCTATACTTTCCGGTATTGAATACGTATTTAGGCTGAATTTTTTGTGAGTTGAATTGAAAAGTAGTATCTGAGAAATACTCTTTATGATATCCGGCATTGTCGAATTCATAATAGGAGTTAGACTGCACTTTCATGTGCTTTGGATCCTTTTTCTCAAAAGTCTGTTTGTTTTCAAAGAACTTTATAATCTGGCCGTCACGGCTGAAGAGGACTACTTTGATCGGGTCTTTACCTGAAAGGTTTGTTACTAAGCCGACAAAGTATCCTTGCTCTGACCAGTAGTTCATGTTGATTTGAGTGTCTGTATATGCGCCACTTGAAAAAGTAGTTCGAACCCCACCAATCTCCATCAAATCGGGAACATTGGTTTCATGTACAACTTTATCTGATGCTAAAGAGTATTCAATTATCTTACGATAGCCATAAACAAATACATTTCCATTATCTGTATTAAAGCCCAAAGGGCCAGGTCTTTGATAACTATCGGGGTCTTGCCCTATGTGTCCTATATCTCGAATGAATGAGCCCGTCTTTCTGTTGAAAATCGAAGTTCGGTTCATGGATTTAACTAGAATGATGGAGTCGCCTTGGATTCCCCTTACAGTAGGATAAGAGTATAGTGTCTCATCACTGGTTTCCAATTGAATATATTCAATGGATTCTGCAAAAGTGCTGAGATTGATGCGGTCTCTGTCTTTGTAAGCTTCAGCTACTTCAATGGTTTTTAGGTCTTGGGCGGGCAGTTCGTATGCCAATAAAAAGAGGAGGGAAGTGACTAGTATTCTGTGCATTTCCGAATATAACAATTTCGACTATTTGTTTGGTTGAAAAAAAATAGGGCTGTCAACAACTAAGTTAACAGCCATTCAACCTTAACTAAATCAAAACTCCTACAACATATACTTTGTAGGAATTGAAATCTTCATTCTAACCAATACCTCTTTACCATCCTTGATGCCACGCTTCCAAGGGTAGATGCTAGAAATTTTCATTCGAAAGTCATCATGCACTTCTCGGAAGAATTGGTAATAGGGTTTGTTCTTCTTGTCGGAGCCTTTCAGATTATTCAATAAATTAATATGGGTAATGCTCTTGCCGCCCTGTACTACAAATTCGAATTCTATATTTTCAGGGAGTTTATTTCTGTCTAGGTGTTCAGGCACTTTTATATCTAGTGCTATAGTTTTAGCCAAATTTTCAATTCCCCCCATAACAATCGGAGCTTGATCTACCTCTTCTAGATTCAAGATTTCAGAGTCATTGTAGACTGTAGGTTTGTCTATATATTCATAAATCATAATGTAATTCACATTATTCTTGATGGCATCAGATACATCTGGTGTAAAATCACTGTATTTGAATGTGAAGTCATCAGATCCCATTCCAATATTTTCGCTCATATTGATTATGGTGGAGTCAGTTAAATAGATTCTTGTAAGTGCCTCTTTGTCGCTCTGGCTCATGATAGATGTGAAGAGAGGGTGTCTTTGAGGTATGAAATTGTCGTAGTAAGATTTAAAGCTAGACTCTTTATAGTATTGAAATCGAATTTCTTTATCAGGGTTTTCGGCTTTAATAACTTCCATTATTTTCTGATGCTTTGGTGTTAGTTTGTTTGAGATCAGAAGGGGGATCATTGATTTGAATTTAGTTTGGGCTTTTTCAAAAGATTCCGTTCTACTAGTTATTGCCTCTTCCTGTCCCTTCAAAGAGCTCCATCCAATAATTCCGAATGAGAAAAGGGAAATAGCCACAATGGATAATAGAGTGGTTTTGAGTTTTGTTCTGTGTGTTTTCATAAGTTTTAACCTTTTAGAGAACGATGAAATAACTGCGAATGAGTGGGCTACTGGCAATTGGTAGCCAGGTAAACTCACTTGCATTAGTGTTTGGGCATAAGCACTAAACCCGATGTTTTTCAATACTTCTTCATCGGCCTGAGCTTCGTGGACTGTTCGCAAATCTTTTTGCAATAAATAGATGATTGGGTTGAACCAAAAGAGTGCCTGTAATAGGCGAGCGAACAGTAAGTCTAAACTGTGTCTTTTATCTATATGAGCTTGTTCATGGATGGAAATGGTTTTCCAAGTAGTATCTGAAAAGTCATGTTTCTTAGGAATGAAAATTGTTTTGTTGAAGGAGAAAGGAGAAGTAATCGAGCTATGAGCTATTACATTTCTGCCCATCTCAGGTGCTCGGCTTCCTGTGAATTTTAAATAGACTACTTTCCCCAACTCGAATAGAAGAAGCGCAAGAGAAACCAAAATGCCAATGAGATAAGCATACAGAATCACCGATCTCCAATCGATGGTTTGTCCTTGCCCCTCTGGTGTTGCGTGTGGTTGAATTGATACCTCTTGAATTGGAGCTAGCTTAATTTGACCTATAGTACTAGACTTCAGCTGAGCGGCTTGTTGAATGATTACGGGTTGTTCTTCCTGAGAAACCTGAATCTCGAATAATGGTGCCAAACAGCTTAGTCCAAGAATGAGCAACAGAAGGGTTCGCCTTAGTTTAAAAACGGTATTGTTTCTAAAAAGAAAGTAGTAGCAGGCAAATACTATTGCTAGTATCGCACTACTTTTTAGACTCCAAATTAATAATGCTTCCACTAGAATGACGATTTAGGAATTTCTAATCGGTAGTTCGTAGCTACTCTCTTATCCGCTTTTTTGGCGCTGTTCCATCCATACAGATTGGAAAGATTAAGTATCTGCTTATTGATGGCTCCAAGTGCTTCAAATTTTTTGTCTTGAGTAGCTTCATCACCAATTACTTCAGTAGCTAATTCTAAATTACTGATCGCTCCATTTATTCCCACTACTAGGTTAAAGGCAACGTCTTCGTCTAGAACAGACAGGTCTACAGAGGAGGAGGCTTCCTTAAGAATATTGGTTAAGAAGCGTTCAAGACCACCTTTGGGGCTTGGAAGTTGATCTACTTCACTAACCTGAAGTACTCTCTCGTCTGAATTGAATGGAAATTGTTCATCGTCAGGAGAGAGAATGATCATATACTTATACTTGATAAACTCAGGCTCTGAGATGAACTTTTGCTCTGGATATATAGGTCTCACATAATTGTTGAACCAGTTTTTAGAAAGGTCGTACATGGCCACTAGCTCATCTGTAGTCAACTCAAATTGTGTATGTACCTTGTTGTTAATACTAATAATTGGAGATTCTAGTAACTCTGTGGCTTCTCTTGTTTTTGATAGCTTTAAAAGGGTGTTTTGAAGGAAAAGTTCATCGTCTTCTTGACTTGAGATTGCTGTAATTATATCGGCTCTTTTTTTAGTCAATATAATTGGGATGTACTGTGATGCAGCATAGTTCTGAATCCAACCATCTGCTGTTTTTTCAAACCGGTCTTTAATCTTAATAGTTGAGAAAGTAGAACCATCGTCACCATCAGTTGTAAAGAATAATGTTCCATTACGAAACATATCTTCTTTATGAGACTCTTTATCTTGTCCATAGATATTAGCCTGTAGAAAAGCCAAGGTTCCTATAAGAGAGAATGCGATTACATTTCTAACTGTCTTCATGGTATTTGTTTTTTGTGTTTTCATTAAAATCAATCGTGCAGAAAGAGAAGACTTGAGTGCCATATAATGGCCAAGGGGTCTTTCTGGTTGAGCAAGGCTGATGTTGAGAAGTGTTTGGGTGTAGGTTTTAAGGTTTATGCTTTTCAGTGTTTCTGAATCGGCAAGGGCTTCATGGTTTAACTTGATGTTTCTGCTTAGCCAGTAGCAGAAGGGATTGTACCAACAGAAAATCAGTAGAATTCTCGAAATCAATAGATCAGCTGTGTGCCATTGGTGGATGTGTGCTTCTTCGTGTGTTTTGATTGCCTTCCACGTATCGGAATTGTAATTGGCGCCATCGGGTAGAAAAATCCATTTCATAAAGGAGAAAGGAGAATGTATTCTCTTATGAAAGATTACCTTTCGGTTTAGTATTGACCCCTTTGTTCCAGATTTCTTCAGCCTGAATAATCTGTATATTTCTAATGCTAGCAGCGTGGCTGATACCAAAATACCAGCCAGGTAAAGGTTCATGGCCAACTTCCACCAGTTGAATGAAGGTTCTGCAATGGGTGGTTCTACCTGAGCCTGTTCTAACCTTAATTTGTCTACTGTTAATTCAGTGCTTTCTGAGTCAAGAGCAGGGATTATTTGAGTAAGCTGAGGTCTGAAAGAATCTAGTTTCAATTCTACCCGAATAAGTGGGAAGGAGACTGTGCAGAGTAGGATGATGAGCAGAATGCCTCTCTTCAATTGGGCTCTTGAGTTGTTCCTAAACAATAGCCAATAGGCTAAAAATAAGAGGCTGCATATAATGCTGGCTTTTAAGCTCCAGATTAGTAACTGTTCCATTATTCCTCTTCTTTTTTGCTTTCTAGAATCTTAATGATCTCATCGAGCTCGTTGATGTCTATCTTCTTACGGTCGGCAAAGAACGAGACGAGTCTTGTGAGTGAACCTTCGAAGTACTTGCCCATTACATTACTCATGGCAAAGTCAGAGTATTTCGATTTGCTGATGAGTGGATAGTACTGTTTGCTGTTTCCAAGCATTTCATGAGCAACAAAGCCCTTTTGCTCGAGCACAGTAAGTACGGTAGCTACGGTAGTATAGCTTGGCTTTTCTTTTTTGAATTGCTCTAATACCTCGCGAGTGAATGCTTTCTCAAGATCCCAGACAATCTGCATTACACGCTCTTCTGCCTTTGTTAATTCTTTCATGGATTCTAATCTACTATAAAAATAGTAGATAAACTATGTAAATAGTAAATCTTCGATAAAAATAGTAATGAGTGAGCTGTTGGGGAGGGAGTTCCTATAGCTGGTTATTAAAGAAAACTCACATTAGTATCAAAGAAAATAAGAAGATTGATGTCAGGCTTGCTTCGAATAAAAAGCCCTCACCATTCGGTCCTTTCCCTGTAAATCTTGCTTGATGGTTATGTCCGAATAACCTTCTGACTCTAGTAAGGCTTTAGTGGCATCACCATAAGCTTCGTGGATTTCAAAATAGAGCTGACCATTCTTAGAAAGAGCTGTTTTGGCCTTTTGTGCTATGGTTCTGTAAAACAGAAGCGGATCGTTATTCGGCACAAATAACGCCAGTTCAGGTTCGTGTTCTAACACATTGCTGTGCATTTGAACTTTGTCCGATTCAGGAATATATGGTGGATTGCTGACTATAATGTTGTATTGGCCATTCAACTCTTCCTTCAAAATGTCTAACTGATGGAAAGTTGTATTGGCTTTCAACTGTTCTGCATTTTTACTGGCTAAGCTCAAAGCTCCTTCAGATATATCTATCCCTTGTGTTTGGATTTTTGGTGCCTCAAGTCCAAGCGTTATTGGAATACAACCAGTCCCCGTTCCTATATCTAAAACACTAATTTCCCAGTTTCCCAGTTCCCCAATTCCCTGTATTATCCAATCTACAAGCTCCTCCGTTTCAGGTCGAGGAATTAATGCTTCTGGTCCGCATTTAAATCTACGGCCATAGAATTCGCCAAAGCCTACTACATGCTGAAGAGGGGTTGCCGCTCGGAGCAGTCTAAGATCGTGAAGCATCAGCTTTTCATCGAAGTGAATAGGGCTATTCATGGCTAACTTCATAGAGTCAACATGAAATCGATCGTGCAAATAATGTCTGGCTAGGGCCGATACTTCACGCTCTTCATACAAGTTTGCCAATTCATTAATAACTTGACGCAGCAAATCCTTCGCGGGCTTTTCTGACATGGTACAAAGTAAAGGAAATATCGAATCAAAGAATTTCAATGAAGCCGATATTCGCTATATGCGAAGGGCCTTAGAGCTTGCTGCCTTGGGAAGAGGTTTTGTAAGCCCTAACCCAATGGTGGGCTGCGTAATTGTTCATGAAGGAAGAATTATTGGCGAAGGATGGCACCGAAAATATGGCGAAGGCCATGCTGAAGTTAACGCCATCCACTCGGTTGAAGATGAGTCATTACTAAGGGAAGCGACTTGCTACGTTACGCTAGAGCCTTGTGCTCATCACGGTAAAACTCCACCTTGTGCTGATCTACTCATTTCAAGAAAGGTGAAAAGGGTAGTAATTGCCGCTTTTGACTCTAATCCACTGGTTGGAGGGCAGGGGATTGAAAGAATGAAAGCAGCTGGAATTCAAGTGGAAACTAGTTGTCTGGAGCAAGAGGCTTTGGCTCAGAATGTGCGCTTTTTCACCCTCATCGAAAAGAAACGGCCGTACATCATACTCAAGTGGGCAGAAACGGCCGATGGTTTTGTAGCCAGAGGTAACTTCGACTCTAAGTGGATCAGTAATGCATATTCGCGAAGCATGGTACATCAATGGCGGGCCGAAGAAGATGCTATTTTGGTGGGACGAAATACTGCGCTTTATGATAATCCTACACTCAATGTACGAAGCTGGGTGGGAAATGACCCTCTAAGGATACTCTTAGATCGAAGGCTTCAGTTGGTTGATGACTTGAACCTCCACAAGGGGGATATTCCTACCTTGGTCTTCAATTATAGTAAGTCAGAGCAGTCTAATAACCTCGAGTTTATAGCTATAGAACCTTCTAATTTCATGGAAGACTTGGTCTTGGAATTAGGGAAAAGAAAGGTGCAGTCAGTTATTGTTGAAGGGGGAGCGACTACCTTAAATGCTTTCATTGAACAAGGTCTTTGGGATGAAGCTAGAGTGTTTAGTTCGAGGGGCAATTTTGGAGAAGGAATTAAGGCTCCTCAGTTGAAAGGACAATTGATCTCAGAAACAGATGTGATGGGGGATAGGCTTCGGGTTTACCAGAAATAGTTTACAATTATCAGTAGGGAGATCTCTCATGCTCGATTGCATCGAGGATGCCATAATCGTCAGTTTATATCCGACAATAGTGAGCTATATTTTATTTCAGCTCTTTCCGAGGCTTTAGAAAATTGATTATCTGATTATCCTGTAGTAAAGTAAAGTCGTCAGACCACTTCAAGTGGTCAGACGACTAGTTTCCTTTCAATAATCGACAAACATATTCTTGGGATGCTCAGTTGAAGCGCTGTAAATGGAGGTTAGCTCGGCACTTCAACGTATCTCTCTTCGATTGTCTTCTTGAAATGGAAGTCAGGAGACTAGGCTATTTTGATTTTTTGAACCGAATTTCCGTTCTCTCGGTTACCTTTGCATTCCAAAATCAAGAGTTATGGCAGAAGAGCTAATCGTAAACAATACCGCTACCAAAGAAGAAAAGTATCAAAGCTTAATTCCTCAGATTGAAGCTTTGGTTACTGCTGAACCAGACTTGACCGCTAACCTAGCTAATATTGCTTCAGCTCTTAAATATGGTATGGGCTTCTTTTGGGTAGGTTTCTACTTGGTAAAAGACGATGAATTGGTGCTTGGGCCATTTCAAGGGCCAATTGCTTGTACGAGAATCAGAAAAGGGAAAGGTGTTTGCGGAACTAGCTGGGAAAAAGCTGAAACACTCTTAGTACCTAATGTAGACGAGTTTCCAGGGCACATTGCTTGTAGCTCAGACTCTAAATCGGAGATTGTTCTGCCAGCCATAAAGAATGGTGAGGTAGCCCTTATTTTAGATGTTGACTCTGACCAACTGAATGACTTTGATTCAGTAGATCAGGAGCATCTAGAAAAACTTATGAGAGTTGTTGAAGGGCTGCTGTAATGCCCCTGTTGGTGTTTTTACCGACAAGAAAGTCGTTATTCGTTGGTCACAAGACCAATAAAGGCAGTCAACGCTAAGAAAATGGCAAGAGAGGAGTTAAAGAGATTACTTTAACTCCGCAATTACAGTTTGGCCACCTTTAGTAATTTGGCCATTGGTAACTTTAATTTCAGCATCTAGTGGTAAGAATAAATCTACCCTGGAGCCAAATTTGATAAAACCGAATTCTCTTCCCTGAATAACGCTGTTGCCTTCTTCTATATACCATTTTATTCTTCTTGCGGCAGCTCCTGCTACTTGACGTATCAGGATTTCTACGTTTTTATGAAGTTGGTATACTATGGTAGTTCTTTCGTTTTCAGTGCTCGACTTAGGGTGCCAAGCCACCAAGTACTTACCTGGGTGATATTTGAAGTACTTAATGAGCCCAGTTACAGGGTTTCTATTTACGTGCACATTTACTGGCGACATAAATATTGAAACCTGAATACGCTCTTTGCCCTTAAAGTACTCGTCTTCGGTGGTAGTTTCAATCACCACAACTTTTCCGTCTGCAGGAGCTAAAACGTACTTTTCATTGAGCTCAATTTTTCTGGTAGGATTTCTGAAAAACTGAAGAAAGAAAAGAAAAACCGCTAGCGATACTCCTCCAACAATATATTTGATGAGTTCGGGGATTGGTGCCAGATAAATGATTCCGGCATTCAATACTATTAAAACAAAGAAGAGGATTGTTAAGAATCCTCTTCCTTCATGATGTACTTTCATAAGATTAAAAACCTCCTCTAAACTTGTAGGTTTCAGCCACTTTCTCAATTGCTACAACATAAGCTGCAATACGCATAGGTATGTCGTACTTCTGAGAGGCATTGTATACTTTATCGAAGGCATCTTTCATAATTCTGTCAGATCTTCTGTTTACCCTTTCACGAGTCCATTTATAACCTAAACGGTTTTGTACCCATTCAAAGTATGAAACAGTTACACCACCAGCGTTGGCCAGAATATCTGGTACCGCCATAATGCCTTTTTCATTTATAATTTTATCAGCTTCGGCAGAAGTTGGGCCATTGGCACCCTCTACAATAAGCTTAGCTTTTACTTGATCTACGTTGCCAAGGTGAATTACATCTTCAACGGCTGCAGGCACTAAAACATCTACATCAAGAGTAAGGAGGTCTTCAGGCTTGTCCATTAAGGTGGCTCCAGTAAAACCTTCTAAAGTTCCTTTATTGCCATCTCTGTATTCAATGGCTTTCTTAATGTCTATTCCTTTTTCGTTGTAATACGCGCCAGAAATGTCGCTTATAGAAACTACAGTACAGCCTCTTTCTTCTAAAAGAAGAGCAGCAAATGAACCTACGTTTCCAAATCCTTGAACTGCAATAGTAGCGTGGTAAGGATTGATTTTAAGTTTTTCCATGGCTGCTAAAGCAGAAACCATAACGCCTCTACCAGTAGCCTCTACGCGGCCTAAAGAGCCACCAAGTACCAAAGGCTTACCCGTTACAACAGCATTGACCGTGGTTCCCATAGAGCGTGAGTACTCATCCATCAGCCAGGCCATTTCTCTTGGGCCAGTTCCCATATCTGGTGCAGGTATGTCCCTATCAGGGCCAAAAACGCCAGTCATTGCTTGTGTATAAGCACGGGTTAATCTTTCGATTTCTCCAGCAGACATGGCTCTTGGGTTACATCTAATGCCACCCTTTGCACCACCATACGGAATGTCCACAACGGCACATTTCCATGTCATCCACGCAGCAAGTGCTTTTACCTCGTCCAAGTGAACATCCATTGCATAGCGAACACCACCTTTAGATGGCCCCAAAATGTTGGAGTGAATCACACGGTGACCTTCGAACACTTGAATGGAACCATCGTCCATAGTGATAGGCAGTGAAACAGATACTTGCTTTGAGGGTGACTTTAAAACATTATAAACTTGTTCGTCCAGTCCCAGCACCTCGGCTGCAATATTGAACCTGGACATCATTGACTCGAAAGGATTTGATTTGTCCTTAATCGGAGCCGGTTCTATGTAACCCATAGGGAATATTTTGTTTAAGACGGGTCAAAATTAAGGAAAATTTAAGCGAATATGTCCAAGACCAAGGCGCTAATTTTCCCGATTAAAGTATCAAGTGCAGATAGGCTGTTGTGAATGGTAAACTTAACAGTAAACCATCGAATCTATCTAGAAAACCTCCATGCCCTGGCAAGATGCTTCCTGAGTCTTTTATAGCCAATGTTCGCTTAAAAAGAGACTCGGTTAAATCGCCTAATGTGCCAAATATGGCCGTGATTGCTCCCAATCCTAGCCACTCCATTAAGCCGATTTCACCAAATAGCTCGTAAAAACCGTAAGCAATTACCAAAGACAGTAAAAAGCCCCCAATGCTACCTTCCCAAGTTTTGTTTGGAGAAACGCGTTCGAAAAGCTTTCGCTTTCCAAAAGTCTTGCCTGCAAAGTAAGCCCCAGTATCGTTTGCCCACTGAAGAAAAAGAATACCCAAAATGAGTACATAGCTGTAAGTTCCTCCTAGAAAGCCAATACTATGTAGTAATGAGAATGGAATGGCAATGTATACCACACCAAAGGTTGAAAGAGCCGTACAGTTAATGGCATGCGACTTTTTTATAGCTTGAAGCGGATAAATTAGTACTGTTGCAAATAGAGCTGGAAGTAGCCAAAACAGTTTAGTGGAAAGCTCTAGCTGAAAGTAACAGAACATGAGGGCGTACAGAATAAGGGAAAAGGTTAAGCCCCAAACCTCGTACGGATGGTTGCCTGAGTTTTTCGCTAGTCCGTAAAACTCCTTTAGTGTGAGTAACATAATTAGGGCGAAGACTATAGCAAAGGCCCATGGAGATAGAACGGTTGCAGCAATTATAGCGCCTACGCCAATAAGAGCTGTAACAATTCTCAATGCCAGATTATTCATTATTGAAGCTGATCTGTTCGTTGATGATTTTTAGAGCACGCATAACACTATCCGGATTAACCTTTACCTCTAGCTGACCAAACTTGTATGAATGGTCTTGAAGGTTGAAGACAATGGCCGCAAACCCTTCATTGATTAATACGTCTTTTACGATTTCCGCCTGATGCGGGACAGATGTTGTATAAACGGTTTGCCAGCTACTCACTCTAAAGATTTTCGCCTAAGATACAGATTTCTGAAAATAACCATGATAGCAACAAAGGCTACTGCAGCTACTATTTGGCCAACTACTGGTACGGCTTCCGTGTCGTCTAAATTGACACCGTTTTCGGAGAACTGAGCAGAATAGGCAATTGTGACTCCAATTCCATTATTAATAGCATGTGCAATTATAGGATACCAAATATTTCCAGACCAAACATATAAATAGCCAAAAACGGCCCCTAACATCATTCTTGGAACTAGGCCAAAGAACTGCATGTGAATGGCTCCAAAAATAAAAGCACTAACCCAAATGGCTATATGAGGGTTTTTAGTCCACCTCTGGAAGCTGTTTTGCAGCACACCTCTAAACATTAGCTCCTCGCCAATGCCTGGAAGAATAGAGATGACGAGCATAGCGAAGAGGTACTCACCAACATTATTAAAAGACGTAAAGTACTTAGTGGCTTCTGCTAACTGCTCTTCTGTAGTTCTGGCCCACTCTTCAAAACCAGCCATAAATTCTGGAAATTGTATCCCCTCATTCCATTCAATAAAATACGAGTTGACAATCATAAAGGCGAAGGTGCCAGCTGCGGTCAGAATTAATGGAAGCGGTTCTATTTTTTTGTTCGGACTTAATGAGCCCAGTTTCTTGTTGGCTACAACCTTTAAATAGAACCAAGGAGTGAAAAATGTAAAGAACAGGGTGTATAGCATTTGAGAAGACAAGGCTTCTGTAAGACTCATATAAGAGTAAAGGCTATTGGGGTTGTTCAAGATGTCGCCAAGTTCTGCCCCATTGACAGCCGCTAAGCCTATGGCTACTGCGCCAGCAATAAACTGCCCAACAAAAAAGCCAACTAGCATAAAGCCAATTACTATCAACAGGTTTTGGCCAGCAGCTATCTCTCTGGTTTTCTTCCTTACGGCTACTTTCTCCTTTGCATCGCTCATAGAAGCTAAATCGATGCTTGCCTCTATTTTCTCGTTATCATTTCTCACCATAATGGCGTAAATTTACGCTAAAATTTGAATAGCACTTGGTACGAATAGGAAACATAGAGGTTGGTGAATTCCCGTTGCTGTTGGCTCCCATGGAAGATGTGAGCGACCCACCGTTTAGAGCGGTGTGTAAAGAAAACGGGGCAGATTTGATGTACACCGAGTTTATCTCTTCAGAAGGACTCATTAGAAATGCTGAAAAGAGTGTTCAAAAGCTCGATATATACGACTATGAGCGCCCAATTGGTATTCAGATTTTTGGCGATAAAATCGAATCTATGCGCCAAGCAGCTGCCATTGCTGAAGAAGCGCAGCCAGAATTGGTAGATATTAATTACGGTTGCCCAGTTAAGAAAGTAGCATGCAAGGGGGCTGGGGCTGGAATTCTGCTAGATATTCCCAAAATGCAGAAGATGACCGAGGAGATTGTAAAGCAGGTGAGCCTTCCAGTTACTGTGAAAACGCGCCTTGGTTGGGATGACAGTACCATTAAAATTGTAGAAGTTGCCAAGCGACTGCAAGATGTTGGAATCAAAGCTTTGACCATTCATGGCAGAACCCGAGTGCAGATGTACAAAGGCATAGCCGATTGGACTAAAATAGCTGAGGTTAAGAACCATCCAGATATTCACATTCCAATTTTTGGTAATGGAGATATTGATTCACCCGAAAAGGCACTAGAGTATAAAAACAAGTTTGAAGTAGATGGTATTATGATTGGCCGTGCGTCTATCGGTTATCCGTGGATCTTCAATGAAATTAAGCATTTCATGAAAACAGGTGAACTGCTCGCGCCACCTTCTATGGATGAGAGAGTCAGAACTGCCAAAAAGCACCTAGAGTTTTCTCTGGAATGGAAAGGGGAGAAGCAGGGTATTTACGAAATGAGAAGGCATTACACTAACTACTTTAGAGGTATTCCTAACTTCAAGCCTTATAGAACTCGATTGGTTGAATCTGAAAATCCGGAAGAGCTATTCGGAATTTTAGATGAGGTGGGAGGCATATTTGAAGATGCCTATTCAATGGCCTAATTTCTCTTCGGAACGTTCACTAATTATTCTACATTTGGGCTTCTTTTAGAAGCATGAAAAATACCAACGTTTTAGCCTGGGGTATTCTGGTAATTCTTTCTTTGGTGTGGGGAACCAGCTTTATTCTAATCAAAAGAGGTTTAGAGGTTTATGATGCCGGTGAGGTAGGAGCCATCAGAATTTTGGCAGCTTGTCTTTTCTTGGTGCCAGTGAGCATTCCTAGAGTAAGGAAACTAACTAGTAAGCAGGTTAAACTTCTGTTCCTGATTGGTATGGTTGGTACTTTTGGCCCAGCATTCTTTTTTGCTATTGGTCAAACCCGTTTAGATAGTGGTATTACTGGTGTACTCAACGGCCTTACTCCCATTTTCACCCTTGTAATTGGAGCACTTTTCTTTAAGCAGAAGTTTAATAAGGCCAATTATTTAGGGATAGTGCTGGCTTTTATTGGGACCGTTGTTCTGCTTACTGCCGGAAGCGGAGGTAAATTCAGTGAGTTTAACTTCTATGCTTTTTTTGTAGTGCTGGCCACGGCTTGTTATGGAACCAATCTTAATGTGATTAAGTATTATCTGGCCGACTTGAGTCCGTTGGTAATTACTAGTGTTAGCATATTGTTAGTGGGGCCTTTAGCTGGACTTTACTTGGTGTTTGGAACCGATTTTTCGGTAACATTGGCCACTCAACCAGGAGCGGTAAAAGCCTTAGGCTATGTAAGTTTATTAGGTATTATGAGTACGTCTTTGGCTCTAATACTTTTCAACAAGCTGGTACAGCTTACTACTCCAATATTTAGTAGTACGGTTACTTATCTTATCCCTATAGTGGCTTTAACATGGGGCGTGTTAGACGGAGAAGTTGTGTTGATAGGGCATATTATTGGAGTATTAGCTATTTTACTTGGAGTATTTATTAATAATAGACGCAAAGCAAAAGCCGCTAATGTTAAAGTCTAAAAAGGAGCTTCTAAGTATCTATATATTTTCTGCCATAGGCTTAGCCTCTCTATTGATCATCTTGTTTTCTGACCAGGATAGTTGGGCAAAAGGATTTTTCATCGGAGTTATGGTCTCAACTATTCTCGGACTACCTTATTTTATCTATTCCTATTTCAGAGAGAAGAAGAGAGAAAATCAGTCTAGTTGAAAGAAAAGTTTGCGACAATAGGATAGTGGTCAGAAGGGTAGAAATATTTGTTCTTCCATCTATCTATCTCAAAACTATTCAAGCTTAAGCCTTCTGATTTTTGATAGAAAATATAGTCTATTCTATCGCAATGGCTGCCTCCGTTCCAGTTGTGATAAGTACAGCCTTCCAGTTCATCTCCAGAATAGGTATCAGTAAAGTATTCTTTTATTCGTTGAATGTTTTCACCTTCAGGCGTTTCGTTCAGGTCGCCTAAAAGTATAGTGGGCATTGGCTCCACTTCTGTCATTAATTTTCTAAGAATCAATTCAACACTTCTTTCTCTGCTATAGTCCGACCGATGGTCTAAATGAGCATTAAGCAGCCGAAGTTTCTTGCCACTGCTTTTGTGTTCAAGAACAACGATAGTAGCAATTCTAGGTAGTGTATTGCCCCAGCTTTTGGTTGCTGGTTCGTTTGGGGTGTCGGAAAACCAAAATGTTTCATCATTGACAACTTTCCAGGTTTTCTTGTTGTAGAATACCGCATTAGACTCCCCCTTCTTTTCTTCTAAGGTTCTAGACCTAAAGACGACATCGAGTTGAGAGACTTCATCCAAAATTTGATCTATTTGTAAAGGCAAGGCCTCTTGGGTGGCAATTATTCCATCTCTGTATTTCTTGAAGATGGTCATTACTCTGTCCCTTCTACTTTTCCATTTATTTTCTCCATCACCTGGAGTGCCATAGCGGATGTTGAAGGAAGTTACCTCAAATTCTTGCGCCATGGAGGGAACTTCAAGTAGAGACAGTAAAATAATGCATGTGGTAAGGGTGAAGCGCATGTTCAAAGCTGCAAAATCCTGATTTAACATTCAAATAATTGTAGTTCTTACCATAACCCGATAAGCTGCAACCTTGCTATATTTTTTTGGTCATTATGAATATGTTTCTCAATTCGTTTAATTGAGAGTTGTTAAAACTCAAACCAACGGTCATGTTTAAAAATTACTTTAAAGTTGCGCTCAGAAATCTTCTGAAGCACAAAGGATTCTCATTTATCAATATTTTAGGTCTTTCTGTAGGCCTTACCTGCTGCTTACTCATCGGTCTTTACATCAATGAGGAAATGAGTTATGATACGTTTCATGAGAATGCTGACGAAACCTACCGATTCACTCGCGAATTCATGAGTCAAGATGGAACCACTTCTTTACATCTTTCACGGTTAGCCCCTCCATTTGGTCATTATTTGAAAGATTATTATGAAGGTGACATAGAGAAAATTGGTCGTTTTCTCACTACTTCTGGCACCATCGAATACGGTGAGAAGCTTTTCAATGAAACTGATTTAGCTTTTGCCGATCCTGAAATTGTGGACATTCTTACTTTCGAAACTCTTCAGGGGAATCTGAAGGAAGCCTTGCAGAAACCAGGATCAGTGGTGCTTTCTGAAAGCCTCGCCAAGAAATATTTCGGTAACGAAGACCCAATGGGGAAGTCTATCCGTGTGTTCGATCAAGCGGAATTATTAGTGCAAGGAGTCTATAAAGATTGGCCAGACAATTCCAGTTTTGAGCTGAATATGTTGGGTGATTTCTCAGTGATAGAACAATTCTATGGAGGAAGAGAAAACCTCTTAGGCGCGTGGGGCAGTAACAACTTTACTACTCTTTTTACACTCACAGAAACGGGGTCTATCGATGGAATTATGGATAGAATGGAGGAGTTTCTTACTATTCAACTGGGAGAAAATGCCAATAGCTGGACAAGATTGCATGTTCAGAAGTTGACAGATATTCACTTACACTCTAATCTTTCTGATGAACTAGGAGAGAATTCAGACATTACTTACGTCTACATCTTTACTTCAATCGCGGTACTGATTCTGCTGATTGCCTGTATTAACTACATGAATTTGGCCACGGCCAGATCGGCCAGAAGGGCCAAAGAAGTAGGGATGAGAAAGGTATTCGGTGCCGGAAAAGGGAACCTTATCAATCAGTTTTTGACTGAATCTGTTGTACTTACACTTTGTGCTTTGTTGCTCTCTGTTGGGCTCACTTCAGTGATTCTGCCATTCTTTAGAGAGTTTACTGCATTGAATTTGGAGTTCAATCTAGTCCAAAATGCGGGTCTAATCGCAATTATTTTCGGAGCCGCCTTGTTGGTGGGTGTTTTGGCAGGGAGCTATCCTGCATTCTACCTTTCTGCATTTAAGCCGCTAGAGGTAATGAGAGGCAGTAAGGGTTCTGCACCAGGGAAGTCGGGATTATTAAGGAGAGTGCTTGTAGTGGCTCAGTTCTCAATTTCTGTGGTTTTGATTATCTCTACGGTTGTGGTAGTTCAGCAGCTAAATTATATGCAGAACAAGAATCTTGGCTATGACAAAGACCAGATGATGATCTTGAATGTGAGTCAAGAAATTGGCAACAACTTCCAGACTTTTAAGAATGAGCTTAAAAATATTGCTGGGGTGAAATCTGCCGGAGGTTCTAGTCGTGTGCCTTCTGGTCAGTTGCTCGATTCTCAAGGAGCGCAAGCCGAAGTGGATGGCCAAATGCAGCCGACTCAGGTGGTGATTAAGCAGCTTCAGGTCGATCCTGATTTTGTGTCGAATTACCAGATGGAAGTAGTAGCAGGTAGAAACTTCACCGATGATTGGCAAAGAGATTCAGCCAACTTTATTCTAAATGAGAAGTCGGTAGAGATCATAGGTTGGTCTAGCCCTGAAGATGCTATTGGTAAGCGCATGAATTATGGTGGTGTTGCTGGAAGAGTAATTGGTGTGGTTGAAGACTTTCACTTCGAGTCGCTTCAGAGTGAGATTGTACCAGTAATTATGGCAAACAATAGAAGTAATATGCGTTTCCTTTCCATCAAAATTGAAGGCCAAAACCTGAGAAGTTCTGTGGCAGAAATTGAGCAGAAGTATGCAGAGTTTTCACCTAATTCACCCATTCAGTACAACTTCTTAAATGAGCGGTTCGATACTCTTTATGAGTCTGAATCTCAGCGAAGCGAGTTGTTCACTATCTTCTCAGGTTTGGCTATTTTCCTTGCTTGTCTTGGTCTGTTTGGCCTGGCATCATTTACGGTAGCTCAAAGGGGCAAAGAAATTAGCATTAGAAAAGTGCTTGGAGCGTCTATTAATCAGATTGTTTCAACCTTAAGTAAAGAGTTCATCATTTTGGTGGGAATAGCCATGCTACTGGCTGCACCGGTTGGCTGGTACTTTATGAGCGATTGGCTCGATGGTTACGCATACAGAATTGGTTTAGGAGCCTTGCCATTTATTGTTGCTGGCGGAATTGCGCTACTTATTGCTTTTGTAACAATTAGTATGCAAACCTTTAAAGCGGCATTTTCTAACCCCGCAACAAGGTTGAGAGAAGATTAGGGTTAATCAAACAAGAGAATGAGATAGGGACTGGCCTTTGCTAGTCCTTATTTTTTTGCCTATTAATAAACTCAAACCCGAAGCCCATAGCTATACCTACTCCAACGCCAATGGCTAGATTATCCATAGCAACGCCTATTCCTACTCCAATGGCAATTCCGGTTCCTATTCCCCTACCACGCGGTCGTCTGCTGGAGCCAGTGTTCTTCTCATCCTTCATTACTTGAAGGTAACGAATAGATATAGGTTTAGACTACCGCAGCTTTGATTCTTTTGAGCTGGAGAACGTGCCTGTCGAGATGACCTAGCAGAAAGCGAAAGGCATCGCCTAGTCTGAGTTTCACCAAAGGACCTAGGGCGGTGGGCACTTTCACTTTGTTTAGGCTGTAGTTTTTGGACTTTCGGATTAGTTCAGCTAGCTCTCGGTGAGTGGAGAAAAACTCTTCTATGGTTTCAGTAGCGTTAAGGGCATTTGCGGGATCCATAGACTTCATTGTCTTCATACTATTCTTTACTTCGCCTGTGTCTTTAGGGGAGATCATTTTGGTGAAGTAATCGCCCTTCCAGTGAGAAGAATAGGTTTCTTCTGGCTCTTGAGGATATTTCTGATGTGCCTTTTTAATATTCTCAACATAGATTTTGTTAGCAATGCTTAAATGCTTTAAGCACTGAAGGATACTCCATTTTCCATCGGCTTCCTGAGTGTTTAGTGTATTGTCATCGAGACCAGCGATGAGTTGCTCTACTTCGGCCAAGGCTTTTTCGCATTGTTCTACGGAGTTCTGAATGTGGGTTGTTGCTTTGAGTTTCATTTTTTGCGATAAAGTAAGTGAGTCGCTACAAGTTTCGTCTTGATATAGATCAAGTTAAGTCGCCCATTTCTTTCTCATTCGGGAAAAAGTTTCGGGAGTCATTCCTAAATATGAAGCTAAGTGTTTCTGCGGAACAATCTGAATAATGTGTGGACTCTGAGTCATCAGTCGTTCAAACTTCTCTTCCGCAGAATCGGCCAATAAGCTCCTTATAAATATGCCCAGTCCAAACATTACTTGCTGGTTGAACTTGAACAGCCATTCCTTGATTACTGGAAATCTCTCTTGCAACTCTACCAATTGGTTATGGTGAAGTTTGAGCCCAACGGTGTCTTCCAAGGCTTCCACATTCCAGTCAGATGGTTTCTGAAAAATTAGTGAGTCATAAACTCCACTGAACTCGCCATTGTAGGAAAAGCCCATGTTGTACTCTTGGCCATTCTTCTCGAAATAGCCTCTGAGTAGTCCATTGTCTATGTAATAGAAATACTTTTCTACTTCACCCATGCTAGTTACGGGTTCGTTTTTGTGGAAGGAGAAGCTTTTCCAAGCGAAGCGAATTTCCTCCCATTCCTCATCTTTTAGGGTCACGAATTTTTCAATGCTCTTCCGAAGACCATGATGCATTTCTTCCATGTTGGAAAATATTAAAAGGGAATCATTTTTGATAGCTTTAAGTATGGCCAAGGAGGTGAAGTTTCATAAAAATCATGACGAAGCTGAACGCTATGTTTTAGAACAGGGCTTTGAAAGGACACCCAAGGAACGGATTCTTTGGTTGCTCAAGCATGTCAAAACAATGCACAAGTTTAATTCGGTGCAGAAGGAACCCAAGGGCTTACTATTGAAGAAGAAAGATGATTTCTATTTGAAAGTAATTGACGCCTTCAATCAGGAGGAAGTGGAGTACATGGTAGTCGGTGGCTTTGCAGTCAACTTCCATGGTTACAATCGGTCTACAGGAGGTCTGGATTTATGGGTATCGAAGAGGGATGATAACCTTCAAAGCATTCAGAGGGCAATTGAAACCCTAGGTTTTGAATTTCCTGTAGAGGCAATTACTGAGCTTAAAGAGGAAAGAATGGTTTCTTTTTCTGACTCAGGTTTTTTGGTTGAACTGATGACCAGATTGAATATCAGCAATGAAGTCACCTTTCAAGAAGCGTATCAGAATTCCGTCATTAGATTGGTGGATGGAATAAGTATTTGGGTGATTTCCATAAACGAACTCAAGCAAGAGAAAGCGAGGTCTAAACGATACAAGGATTTGGACGACCTTTCCAAGCTAGAAGAAGCTGAAGCTTATTATGCTCGGAAAGGTAAGACATGAGTTTTAACTCTTAAAAACCTTATTGTGCTTCAGTTAGCTGTCCGGAAGATCCCTCGGTTCCTCGGGATGAAAAAAAGGTGAAATGTGTAACCTAATAAGCTCACGCAGTTTTATTCTATCCGACTTCCGACTTCCGACTTCCGACTTCCGACTTCCGACTTCTACCCAAAGAACAGTTTAATGGCAAATGCAATAGCTGTAACCATCACAAAGTAGCGGATGTACTTTTCGTTTACCTTGGTGCTCCATCGGCTGGTAAGCCAACCTCCGGCACCATTTCCTGCCGCCAAAGCAAGCCCTAGTTCCCAGTTAATCAGTCCCGAGTAGATGAAAACGCCCAGGGCAGAAAGGGTGTAGATTAGTACTGTCAACGACTTAATCATGTTGATTTTTACCATGCCATAGTTGTGGATGAAAGACATGGACGCAATGATTAGATAGCCTACTCCAGCCTGAATAAACCCACCGTAAATACCAATAAAAAAGAAGGTAATGAGCCCAATGATTTTAGATTTCTTGGTGGTTTTAACTCGGTCACCAGATTGCAGTCTTTTGCCAAAGACCATATAGGCCACAATAAATACAATGATTGCCGCTAAGATTCTATTAAAGGTTTCTCCTTTGATGTCTACCGCTACATAAGACCCTAAAATGGCTCCAATAAAAGAAGTGGCACCCAGCCAGAGATCATATTTTTCGGCTTTTACTCCTTTAGAATGATAGCCACCCCAAGACATCAGTCCATTGAAGAAAACCCCGATTCTGTTGGTGGCATTGGCAATGTTGGGAGGTAGGCCAAGGAAAATAAGTGCGGGCAAAGTAAGTAATGAACCTCCTCCCGCCAAAGTGTTAATAACACCGGCAATTAAACCGACACCAAAAAGCAGGAGGATGTTCGTTATGTCCATTTCTAAAAACTAGAGATTAATCTTCCCATCTCCAGTCTCCACCAATCTGAAGCTTTAGCTTAAGGTTGTGACCTTCTAGAAACGCTTTTGTTTCAGCATCATTTAGCTTTTGGGCTGGAAGCTGATCTGCATCTGCTAAAGCATATAGCATCATTGAGCTAAACCTTACATTATTCACCATGTGCTCCTTGTTCACTAGATCAAAATCGTCACAATCTGCATGGTAGCAGCCATAAATGGCTCTATCTAATCTAGAGGCTGGAGAAGTATAAGGTATACCCTGAAGCATAAACGGCTGATGGTCACTGTGGAGGCCTGCGCCATTAGAAACAACATTTTTGTATGTAGTAGAATCAATGGCCATGATTTCTTTTCCTACTTCTTTGAAGAAAGCTTCAGCTTCAGGTCTTCCTCCAGTTCCAAATCCTGCAGGGTTGCCAGACATGTCTTGGTTCATGATATATTTAATCTGGTTGATGGTGCCGTTCTCAATGGCCTGATCAACCATGTATCTTGAGCCAAGCAATCCTTCTTCTTCACCCATAAACATTACAAACTGAACAGTTCTCTTTGGTTTTAAGTCTAGTGCAGCAAAAGTTCTGGCCATGTCAATAATTGCAAAAGAGCCAATACCATTATCTATTGCTCCTGTGGCTAAATCCCATGAGTCTAGGTGGCCGCCAACAATAACTTTTTCTTCAGGTAACTCACTGCCTTTGATTGTAGCAATAACATTGCGAGCGTTGATCAAACCAGATTCGTTAGTCATTTTGATAGAAGCATATTGCTTAGACTTCTTCAAGGTTTCTTTTAGCTCCATGCCATTTTCTTTGCCTATGCAAACAGCAGGGATGGTAATGAGGCTACCAGTAACTGAAGCGGTACCTGTTAGAAGAACGCCACCATCTACTTGGTTAATAATGATGATGCCAATAGCGCCATACTTGGTTGCTAAAGCAGTTTTTTCAGATCTGTGAAGTCCAGGAGTTCCTTCTGGGCTATTCGGAAGTGTTCCGATATAGACTAGCGCAATTTTACCTTTCACGGCATCAGGGTTGGCTTCATAGTCAGCATCTACACCGTTGCCCATGTCCACTATTTCTGCTGTGATATCTGCTTCAACAGGAGAGTGAGCAAGGGTTACTGCAGGCATTTCTTCTAGCTTGTTTTTAGAGCCAATCTGAACTTCAATCTCACCTCTAGACCAAGATTCTACCTCAAAGGGTTGGTATTCCACTTCAAGCCCATAGCTTTTAAATAAGTTGTAGGTGAATTCTTCAGCTTTGGCGCCTTCTGGTGACCCTGTCAGTCTGTGGCCAATAGTTTTAGTAGCTTCTTCTAGGTTTTCATAGGCCACTGAATTGGCTAAAGCTTCCTCGTTAATTTTCTTAAAAATGGTGGCTTGGTCGTCTTTCTTAGGTGTACACCCAAAGACAAGCACCAATACAAAAAATAAAATAGTTGTCTTTTTCATTAGTATTAGAGTTGTGTGGTGAAGATAAAAATAAAAAGCAGCGGTTAAGCTGCTTTTTAAATGATTGGTTTATGCTGTGAGTGCAGGATCGTCTTTGTCTTTAACAAACCGTAGTGTAAAAGCTGCCAGTATCATAAAAACGCCAGAGGTGATAATGGCGAACATTGGGTTGCCTCCGTACAGGCTTTTTACTATCGGCCCTCCTATAATGGCATTGATAATTTGAGGTAGAACAATAAAGAAATTAAATAGTCCCATATAAATCCCCATTTTCTTTAGCGGGATAGAACCTGCTAGAATAGCGTATGGCATGGCCAGAATGCTTGCCCAAGCTATTCCAACCCCAAACATAGAGCCTATGAGCCAATACTTATTTGGAGCGAAGTACATAGAGATTAGCCCTAAGCCTCCAATAATTAATGAAACAGCATGCGTGCTCTTTCTACCAATTTTAGCAGCAATTGATGGTAGTAAAAATGCATAGATGGCAGAAACTAAATTGTAAAAGCCGAATATGATTCCTACCCAATCACCTGCATCTTGATAGGCTTGGCTTGAGGTGTCATCAATAGGGAGCTTCCAAATATGATGGGCAATTGCTGGTGTGGTGTAAACCCACATTCCGAATAAAGCAAACCATGAAAAGAACTGAACTAGACCCAACTGCTTCATGGTGGTTGGCATGGCAGCAATGTCTTCTAGAACTTGGCCAAAGCCCTTTCTTTTTACTGCGCTTTCAACTTCAGTCTCTCTTTCTTCTTCAAAGGCAGCAGTTTCTTCAGGGCTATATTCTTTGGTAGTAAACACTGTAATTAGAATGGTGCCTATAAGTACTACCGCTCCACAGATGAATGAGATAATTAGGCTGGGAGGCACGGTGCCTGGCTCGGCAGTATTAGCAACACCAAACCAGTTGGTGATTGCCCAAGGTAGCCATGAGCCTATTACAGCTCCTATTCCTATAAGAACGGTTTGAATGCTGAAACCTAAAGTGGTTTGATCGCCTGGAAGTTTGTCAGCAACCAGCGCTCTAAAGGGCTCCATGGCAATGTTGAAACTGGCGTCCATGATCATTAAGAACCCTGCTCCAACCCAAAGCGCTGGTAAAAAGGCAATAAACATGTCGGCCTGAGGCATAAGTATTAGCCCAATTGATGCAAGAATGGCCCCTGTAAGAAAATAAGGTCTTCTTCGTCCTAGTTTTGTCCAAGTTCTATCACTGTAATGGCCAATGATAGGCTGAACGATCATTCCTGTTAACGGTGCCACAATCCAGAACCATGATAGTTCCTCTACATTTGCTCCAAAGATTTGTAGTATTCTACTAGCATTGGCGTTTTGCAGGGCAAAGCCCATTTGAATTCCGAGAAAACCGAAACTCATGTTCCATATTTGGCCAAAATTGAGGCGAGGTTTCGTCTGCATATTCTTGTTTATTTCCACGTAATGGTCAGCTCTGAGTCAGAGAAACCAGTTTCAATTACTTTCAGATTTCGGTTAACATAGTTTCGTTTCTCTCTTTGTGGGAGTGGGTCGAACTCTGTAACTGGTTCAATCAGTCTGATGTCTTCCATCTGGTAATTTACAGATTCACCATTTAATTCATAGCTATCTGATTCAAAACCATGTAGATATACCTTTAGAGTCTTGAATTCAGATTCGAAGTTTCCTTCTTTCGCTTCAATGGTTATTGAGTTAGACTCACCATCAAATTGAATCAGTCTTTTATAGAAGCTACCATCTTTGAAATCGTAGGTAGAACCATTGTCTTCGTAATACAGCTGTTCCGTTTTAGTATGGCCGAAATAGACATGCAGTCTAAGCGTTCCATCTGACTTTTCTTGCGTGGTTTGAACAGTGTTTTGCATTGGTATTATTGCACCAGCCTTGGCGTAAACCGGTAAGTCTTCTAAAGTAGTTTCAATTACATGATGACCTGAATTCACCTTTTCCCCGCTAAAGAAATGATACCATTCGCCCTCGGGAAGGTAGATTTTTGCATACTGTTGTTGGCTAGTAGTTGGACAAACCAAGAGCCATTGGCCAAGCGTAAATTCGTCTTGAGCGCTTCCACCATAAATGTTGTGATCATTGTAATAGTCTACTGCTAAAGATCTATTCAATGGAAGGCCAGTAGTGTGGGCCTCATAAGCCAAGGTGTATATGTAAGGCATCAGTTTATACCGTAGGCTGATGTAGTTCCTTGAGATTTCTTCTACCTCTTCGCCATAAGCCCAAGGCTCAGAATCACGAACGTTTACCATGCTGTGGACTCTGAAGAAGGGCGCAAAAGTGGCTATAGCTAACCAACGGGCAAACAAAGCTGGGCCTGACTCTCCAACAAAACCACCTACATCGTATCCTGAAATTGGTACACCGGCCATCCCTAAGCTGTTCACTAGTCGTACTCCGAGTAGCATGTGGTCATCGCCAGCTACATTGTCGCCAGTCCAAACGGCTGAGTACCGCTGAACTCCAGAAAAGCCTGCCCTAGTTAAGGTGAAAGGTCTTTTATTCCCGATGTGTTTTTTTGCTCCTTCAAATGTGGCGCGCACCATCTGAAAACCGTAAACGTTTCTAGCCTTTTTGTGTGATACTTGTTGGCCTTCATAGTCGAACTCAATGAGGTTCGGAACATCTTGCCCCCAGCAAGCGGGTTCATTCATATCGTTCCAGAAACCTTCTAGGCCGAGGTCTGTGTAGAATTTTAGTTCTTTAGCCCACCATTCTCTCCCCTTTTCAGAAGTGAAATCAGTGAAGTGGCTATTACCTGGCCAAACGCTCGCCTCATACTTTGTTCCGTCAGGGTATTTCACAAAGACATCTTCTTCCACACCTCTATCATAAGTGCCGTAGCCTGGTTTAGTGGCAATGCCTGGGTCTAGAATAACTACCACTTTAAAGCCTTGAGATTCTAGCTTTTCAATCAGCCCTTTTGGGTCTGGGAATCTTTCATCATTAAAAGTGAAGGCCATGTAGTCCTTCATGTAGTGAATGTCTAGGTAAATGACATCGGCAGGGATTTTCTTATTGCGGAAAGTATCGGCAATATTATACACCTCATGGTCTGGGTAGTAGCTATATCTGCACTGCTGAAAGCCAAGGCTCCATTTGGGAGGAAGCTCGCATGTGCCTGTAAGCTTGGCATATTGCTGAATAACTTGAGCCACAGTATCTCCTTGAATGAAGTAATAGTTCAGATCGCCTGCTTCTGCACTGAAGTAAGTGAACCGCTCATTATTTGAAGCACCAAAGTTGAAATGGCTTTTGTACGTGTTGTCGAAGAATATGCCGTAAGGTTTGCCTTCTCTAACTCCTATATAAAAAGGAGTAGACATGTATAAAGGGTCAGTCCAGTTGTCAAAACCAAACGCATCAGAATTCCAATGGTCGTAAGAAGAGCCTCTACGATTGAGACCACCGCCTTTTTCGCCCATGCCAAGAAACACTTCGTCATTGGCTAATGTCTTATAGTTGGTTACTTCATGGCCAAGCCAGCTAATGCCAAAGGCCGGGTCGTCTTGATTAAGGATAGCGCCTTCGGAATTTTTAAAAGTAAGCCTGAAAGGAGCCTTTTGAATTTCAACCTTGAGGTGTTCAGACTTTAATGAGATTTGCTGATCGTCTTCTTTGCCGTCAATGTTTACTTTTTCTGGCGAAAGAATTACTGAAAAGGGATAGTGTTCGAACTCAGACTGTCTAGAAGCTTGAATTCTGCAGATCTTTTCATTGTAAAAAGTAACAGCGAAGTGCTTATCTCCAGCAGCTCCTATAACGCCTCCATCTTTCCAATTGAAAGTTGAAATTGACCCAATAGACTCGTTTTTGAAATTCATGCGATGCGAAAGTTAAAGGCTAGTTAGCCTATGCTCCATTAGGTGAAAATAGTGCTTTTGCGCTCTTCCTTTAGGAAATCACCTAGGTATTCTCATCACAAACGTTTGCACGAAGTCTAATTTGCGAGCGGTTGTATTACGCCCAATTTGTTAGAAGACTCTCTAACTACTACCTCAGTATCGAGAATTTTAATGGTGCTTTTCTCGATGTTGGTCTTGTTTATTTCTTTGAAAATTAGCTTGCATGCTTCTTTTCCCATCTCATATCCTGGTTGAGAGACGCTAGAAAGTGAAGGGTTTACCAATGAACAAAACTGCCAGTCGCTATAGCCAATCACGGCAATATCTTCTGGTATTTTAAGACCTGCTTTTTTAATAGACTTCAGTGCGCCTAAAGCAGCCATGTCATTGTTTGCAAACACTCCATCTATTTTTTTGCCAGAGGCAAGTAGCTGATCCATGGCTTGCTCGGCTTCTTCTTGAGTTCCGTTTCGACACTCCACAATGAAGTCTTTTTTGATAGGCATCTCATTGTCTTCTAATGCAGAAGTGTAGCCCTCTATTCTTTTACGGCCAATAATTAGGTTTCCTGGCCCTGCCAGATGGGCTATGTCTTTACAGCCTTGTTGGATCAGGTGTTCAACAGCATCGTAAGCCCCTTGGTAATCGTCTACAATCACGGAAGGTGCATTCATGCCTTCTACGAGCCTATCGAAAAAAACCATTGGTACGCCTTCTTCCACTACCTTTTGCAGGTGAGCTAAGTCAGAAGTTTCTCTAGATATATCTACCAAAAGGCCATCTACTCTAGCGCTCATGAGGGCATCAATACTGTCTGCCTCTCTCTCAAAGCTTTCTATAGACTGACAAATCATCACATTGTAGCCCTCTTTCATGGCTTCGTCTTCAATACCGCTAATCACGGTAGAGAAGAAAAAGTGAACCGTTTCGGGAATAATGACACCAATGACATTGGTTCGTTGGTTTCGAAGGCTTAGTGCTACAGCATTGGGCCGATAATTATACTTATCGGCAAGCTCTTTTACTGCTTTGCGGGTATTAGGACTTATGCCTGGGAAGTCTTTTAGGGCTCTGGAAACAGTAGAACATGAGATGTTTAATTCCTTGGCAATGTCCTTAATTGTAACCTGTCCCTTCTTCATTGCTTGCTGCTTGGTAAATTAGCCTGACTTTTGGCTGAAATAAGTTTATATGTTTGGAATAAGCCAGTAAAGACAAAATTTTTTCGAAAAATAAATTCTTCCAAATAGTTAAAATTTGGCTGTTTCAAACGTTTGCATGTCTTTTGAATTGTCAATGTTGCCGCTTGCCAAATTGAAATCTATGGTTTTAATCCCTACTTTTATCTTCTGACACTGTATCTGTGAGATCATTGTCAGTAATTTCCTCCATTTCTATTATAGTTTACTTTACTTATAGCGCAATCCATTGCGCTATAAGTGTTTTAAAGCATTTCCGTTTTCGGTAGAAGGAATTAACTTCACAATTGCTTTCTTTGCAAACACTATCTAAAAACATAATTATTTCGACATGGGAAAATTCAGAAGCGGTGTATTGTACGGTCAAGAATTAAAAGACTGTCTTAGCTACGCGAAAGAAAATGAATTTGCTTTACCTGCGGTAAATGTGGTAGGTACCAACAGCATTAATGCAGTATTAGAGACTGCAGCAAAGGTTAACTCTCCGGTTATTATTCAATTCTCTAACGGAGGAGCCTCTTTCTACGCAGGAAAATCACTTTCTAATGATGGTCAGAATGCAGCCATTCAGGGTGCTATTTCTGGCGCAATGCACGTTCATCAGATGGCAGAGCATTACGGTGTTCCGGTAATTCTTCACACTGACCATGCCGCTAAAAAATTACTTCCTTGGATAGATGGTTTATTAGACGCTGGCGAGAAATTCTACAAAAAGAATGGTCAGCCGTTGTTCAGTACGCACATGCTAGACCTTTCTGAAGAGTCGCTTGAAGAGAACATTGCTATCAGTTCTGAATATTTCAAAAGAATGGTGCCTTTAGAAATGGGTATCGAAATTGAATTGGGTATTACTGGTGGTGAAGAAGACGGTGTAGATAATACTGACGTAGATTCTTCTAGACTTTATACTCAGCCAGAAGAAGTTGCTGAAGCATGGGATGCACTAAGAAAAATTGGTGACATCTTCACAGTTGCTGCATCTTTCGGAAACGTTCATGGTGTTTATAAGCCAGGAAACGTTGAGTTAAGACCTGAGATTTTGAAAAACTCTCAAGAGTATATCAAAGAGAAGTTCGGTACAGAAGATAAGCCGGTTTACTTTGTTTTCCACGGTGGCTCTGGGTCTGAGCCAGAAAAAATTAAGGAGGCTACTTCTTACGGTTCAATCAAAATGAACATCGATACAGATGTTCAGTGGGCCATGTGGGATGGTATCCACTCTTATTACAACGATAAGAAAGACTACCTTCAAGGCCAGATTGGTAACCCTGATGGAGAAGATTCTCCAAACAAAAAATACTACGATCCACGTGTTTGGTTGAGAAAGGGTGAAGAGTCTGTTGTGAAAAGACTCGAAAGAGCTTTCGAAGAGCTTAACGCCATTGGTAGAAACTAAGATTTCACAAATCACCACAAATAGAAAAGGCAGTCTCAACGGACTGCCTTTTTAATGCTTAATAGTGGAATATCTTAAGCCTTAGGATAATCTGTATAACCTTCTGCGCCAGGTGTGTAAAAAGTATCCTGATTAGGCATGGCTAAGCCAATACCATCTTTCATTCTAGTTACTAGGTCTGGGTTAGCAATGAACGGTACACCGAAAGCTACAAGCTCAGCTTTACCTGCTTCAATATCTGCATCAGCTTTTTCAGCATTGTATGATCCGTTAAGTATTATTGTACCACCGAATTTGGCCTGAATAGTCTCTTTGATTTCTGAAGGAACAGGCACTTGAGTCATGGCAGACATATCGGCCAAGTGGATGTATACTAGTCCAATTTTGCCAAGCTCCTCGGCCAATAGAGCATATTGCTCATCAATGCCATCAAATTCTCCCATACCGTTGAATACGCCATATGGCGAGAGTCTGATGCCTACTTTACTTGCTCCAATGGCTTCAACCGCGGCTTTGGCCATTTCTAAGACAAACCTGTTTCGGTTTTCATTTGAACCACCGTATTCATCAGTTCTTTGATTCGATTTTGGGTTCAGGAATTGGTTAGGCAAGTATCCGTTTGCAGCATGTAATTCTACCCCATCAAAACCAGCCTCAACCGCCAACTTAGCAGTGGTAGCAAACTCTTGAATGGTTGATTTAATTTCTTCGGTAGTCATTTCTTGCGGCTGACTTACTTCTAACATGCCCTCACCATCGACATACATTTTGTTGAAAGGTTCTGGAGCTGGTATTGCAGATGGAGCAATTACTTTTCCGCCTTCAGGTAGGTTAGCCTCGTGAGAAACTCTTCCTGAGTGCATTATTTGCAAGAAAATCTTAGATCCTTGAGCATGAACAGCCTCTGTAACTGGCTTCCAACTATCACGCTGAGCTTCGTTGAAAATGCCCGGGATTCTTGGGTAACCCAATCCGTTAGGCGAAGGAGAAACACCTTCTGTAATGATTAGTCCTGCCTCTGAGCGTTGCTCATAATAGGTTTTCATTAGGTCGTTGGCTAGGTTGTCTATAGCTCTAGATCTTGTCATTGGAGCCATAACTACTCTATTCTTCAGAGTAATGTCGCCTAGCTTAAATTCACCAAATAGTTTTGACATATTTTTATGTTTTTGATTTCTTCAAATGCGTATGCTTAACTTACTAGTGGCGCCTAATAGTTCCATGTATGTACATTAATTTAATGTTAATAGTAACTTAGAGACATGTCTAACACTGATTTAATAATTGAAGAACGAAGTAGAGATATAGGCGATTTTTTAGTGGGAAGGCTTATCCCTTTCCGAAAGAAGCGCATGGTAGGGCCTTTTATTTTCATAGATCACATGGGGCCATCTACTATGGGGCCAGGTCGATATTTAGATATTGGTCAGCATCCACACATTGGCCTTTCTACACTTACTTATTTGTTAGAAGGCGAAATAGACCATAGAGATACACTAGGAACTAATCAGCGAGTTCAGCCTGGTGGGGTGGGTTGGATGACTGCCGGAAAAGGTATAGTTCATACAGAAAGAACACCAGAAGACCTTAGAGATGGCAGTGAGTTTACCATGCATGGTTACCAGATTTGGGTGGCTTTGCCTAAGGCTCAGGAGCAAATGGAGTCTCAGTTTTCTTACACAGAGCCCGAGGCTTTACCTACTTGGGTTCAAGATGGGTTGAAGTTCAAGCTGGTTGCAGGCAAAGGCTTTGGCAAAGAATCTCCAGTGCCTGTATTCTCTCATCTTTTTATGGTAGATGTTCAATCTGAGCAAAAGTCTACACTCAATATTTCTGGTCAGTTGAAAGGAGAGATAGGGATCTGCATAGTTGAAGGTTATATAGAAGCCTGCGGAGAGAGAGTTGAGAAGGGAAATATGTTGGTTTCCAAAGAAGAAGATATCTGCTCAATAACTATGGGCGAAGATACTCATGTACTATTGTTTGGGGGAGAAGCATTTCCTGAAGAAAGATTTATCTTCTGGAATTTTGTCTCATCAGATAAAGACTTGATAGAGCAAGCCAAAGAAGATTGGAAAGCTAAACGTTTCGATTTGCTAGAAGGTGACGAAAGTTATATTCCATTACCTTAATCCTTTAAGCTTTGCTATCGGCTATTCCTCTATATAGAACTATTGACGAGTATAATCTTAATATCAATATTCCTTTGCCAAGGTATCCTGACTTTGACGTTCGTGATTTTGAGCAGAACATGGAAACGGTTAGGCTTGAGATGCCTTCTTTTCGCCATAATTTCTATCAGGTAGCTTTGTTAGAATCTGGTGGAGGCACAGTTACTTCTGCCGGTCAAGCTTTCGATTTAGATAATTTTACTATTTTTTTCATTCAGCCAGGCCAGATCAACTACTGGAATATTCCGAAAGATTGGCGCGGTTACTATTTCAGCATTTCCGAATCGTTTTACACCGTGCCGCTAGATGGTTTTAGGAGTCTTAACGATTTTCCATTCTTTCAGAAGTTTACACAAGGCTTTAAACTAAAGAGAGAAGAGGCCAAGGTGATACTAGAGCTGTTTGAAAGAATAAATCAAGAATATCATAGCCCTTCAATGTTTAACCAAGCCATTATAAAGTCATACGTTTGCTCAATTCTTGGCTATTGCATTCGCTTTTATGAGAGGGGTAGAGATGAAGAAAGGGTTGAGAAATTAAAGCTTGGTCTTGTAGATCATTTTCAAAAACTGCTCAGAGATTATGGGCAAGAAGTTGGTTCTGGCTTAATTACAGATCACAAGTCCGTAACAGATTTTGCCAATGAATTGGCTATTAGTTCAAAGCACTTATCTGAAGTGATTAAAAAGTCTACAGGCCAAAGTCCAATAGAGCATATTAATCAAGTTTTAATTGATGAAGCAAAAAAGCTTCTAATTACTACCGATATGGCTATAAAGGAGCTAGGGTATTATTTAGGTTTCTCCAGCCCTTCTTACTTTACAAGATTATTCAAAAAGTATACGGGCTCTTCTCCAGCTCAATTCCGAAAGGCTTAATACACTTCTTTTTTACAGATTCCGAAAATTGTGCAAGACAAGCCGAATTCTGTGAAATTCTTCCATTCCTCAGTTGGCGTCTTTTGTAATGTATTCTGAAAGAAAGAATCATGAAAAGAAAAATAACATCCGTGCTCATAACACTTCTAATGGGCATAGGAAGCTTAAGCGCTCAGAAAATGGAAATGATAGATGTAGTAAAGAACATTTTTGAAAGTACCGATGCTCTCGAATGGCAAAAAGTACAACAGTCTTTTGCCGAAAGGGTAATGTTAGACTATACATCAATGGCTGGAGGAGAGCCCGTTGAACTAACTCCACAAGAAATTACAGATAGTTGGAAAACCATTCTGCCTGGTTTTGATAAGACAAGGCATATGGTGGCACATTTTGAAGTAAAAGAGATTGGTGAAAAGGGATTTGTATCGCACGATGGAACTGCCACACATTACTTAAATGGAAGTAGCTGGACGGTGATCGGAAATTATGATTATCAACTGATCAAGGAAGGTGGATTGTGGAAAGTTAGTGCCATGACATTCAATTTGGAATTCGTGGACGGCAATACGGACTTGCCTCGCTTAGCTAAAGAACGTTTAGAAAATGGATCAATGAAAACTAACAAAGAATTGGTAGATCAGTTTTTTGTGGCACTTGAAACGCAGCAGTTTCATTTGTTGAAGAAGGTGTTTGCTGAAGATGCCAAGCAGCTGAATCCATATATACCCGAAGGGTTTCCGAAAAGCTTTGATGGCAGGGAGGCTATATACCAACAATATAATGGACTCACGGCAAATTTCGGTCAAATGAGATTCCCAAGGGAGATATTCTCTACTGAAGATCCCAATACCATTTTTGTGAAGTTCAGAGGAGAGATCGAAATAAAAGCTGGTGGAAAGTATGTCAATGATTATTTCGGGATTTTCCGCATAAAGGATGGTCAGGTTGTAGAATATCAAGAGTATTTCAACCCTATAGTTATGGCTAAAGCATTCAATATTGACCTAAAATAACAATGAAAAACGTAATCAAGATTTTAATGGTCATAACTGTTGTGGCCTGTTCAAATGTAAAAAGTGAAAATTCAACAAATATGGAAGAGCATAAATTTAAAGCAGGTAAAAACCAAGTAAGTTTTAAGAGTAACGGCAATCTATTAATGGGGCATCTTTATTTGCCTGCCGACTATGAGCATGGAAAAGAATACCCAGCTATAGTTGTGGGTGGATCTTGGACAACTGTTAAGGAGCAAATGGCTGGTCTTTATGCTCAAAAACTCAGTGAAAACGGCTTTGTAGCTTTAGCATTCGATCATACTAATTACGGTGAGAGTGAAGGTATAAAGAGGTTTTTTGAAGACCCTAAAGTGAAATCGGTAGATTTTGTAAATGCAATGAGCTACTTAAACTCATTACCAATGGTGTCATCATCTAAGACCGGAGGAATGGGAGTTTGTGCAAGTGGAGGCTATATGGCCGAGGCTGTAGGGCAAACAGATCAGTTTAAATCTTTTGCGGCAGTGGTTCCTTGGTTCAATACAGATGAGGTTGTTAATGCTTTTTATGGTGGAGAATCTGGAATTAAAGAACGAATTGAGAAAAGCAGAGCTGCAGTCAATAAATTTCAGGAAACTGGAGAAATGGAGTATCAGCTTACTATTTCAGATAGTGACCCAACAGCAGCAATGTATGGCCCTTTTGAATACTACCTAAACCCAAATATTGGACAGGTAGCGAATTGGTCGCACGATAAGTTTGCGGTAATGAGTTGGGAACCATGGCTAACTTACCGACCAGTTGGAGCAGCAAAATCCATCGATATACCTACACTAATCATTACTTCCGAAGGGGCCGCAACTCCAAAGGCCGATCAAGAGTTTTTCGAACTTTTACAAGGAGAAAAAGAGTTGGTGTGGCTAGAAGGTGGTCAGTTAGATTTCTACTACAAAGATGAGCAAGTGAATGCTTCTGTTGAGAAATTGGTTGAGCATTTTAGAAGAACACTTTAATGAAGAAATTAGCATTGGTCACAGGCTCTTACAGAGGCCTTGGACTTGAAACTGTAAAGCAATTACTCGAACTAGAGTATGAAGTAATTTTAACCAGTAGGTCTAAGGTTAAGGCTAAAGAAGCTTTAGCTTCACTCGAGCATTTTGGTAAGTACTTACACTTTCATGAGTTAGATGTTGCAGATCAAGCTAGTGTTGATGCATGTTTTGCTTGGGTGCAATCGTCTTTTGGAAGGTTAGATGTCCTTGTTAATAATGCGGGTATAAACTATGATACTTGGCATAATGCGATAGATGCCGATTTGCAAGAGGTGGCTCAAACGATGGATGCCAACTTTATGGGGGCTTGGCGAACAGCTAAAGCCGCCATACCTTTAATGAAGGCATACGGCTATGGCAGAATTGTGAATGTATCGAGTGGAGCGGGAGCTATTACAGAAATGGCTGGGGGAACGCCTGGATACAGTGCGTCTAAAGCTGCTATGAACGTGCTGACTATCAAGCTAGCTACCGACTTATCTGGCACGGGTATTTTGGTGAATTCTGTTTGCCCTGGTTGGGTAAGAACAGACATGGGAGGAGATGCAGCACCTAGGTCTGTAGAAGAGGGTGCCCAAGGAATTGTCTGGGCAGCTACGCTGCCTGATAGTAGCCCTTCTGGTGGTTTCTTTAGAGACGGGAATAGAGTAGAATGGTGAAGAATCCTTTTAAGCCAACCTGTCCCCTCTAATCATATATTAGTGGTAGCTGAGTAAATTGTGTCGCTATTATTGAATATGGAAGACTTCAAGATTGTATCGGAAGAGCTAAAGAAAAGGGCAGAGGTAGAAGAAAGTAAAGGAAATAAGACCTTAAGAAAACGCTTAAACTATACTGCCAATATTTATATAGCACTAGACGATAAGGGAGTGAAGCCAGCTGACCTTAACGACCAATTAAAAGAACTGAGAACGCTGCTTGATCGGCCCCTCCTAAAACCATCTGAAGTTACTCGCTATTACACCAAGCTTTTATCGGCAGTACAGAAGCAATTCGGATATGTTCCAGAAAAGTACCATCAGAATCAATGGATGGCCATAGGGATGGCAGCATTCGGAATGCCATTTGGAATTTTGTTTGGCTTCGCGCTAGATAATATGGCTTTTTTAGGAATAGGGCTACCGATAGGAATGCCGATCGGGATGGCAATTGGTATGCAAAAAGATAAGCAAGCCAAGGAGCAAGGGCTCCAGCTTCAGATCAGTTGTGACTTCTAACTAGCTGATAAATGTCAGTTAATATGTTTGGGGCAGTCTGTAAATTGGAACTGATTTCAATTCAGCCATGTCGAGTTTAAGAATAAGACCCAGATTCCGCGAGGAGCTTCCGTTGAGTATTTCTGAATACAAACTTCAATTGAGTAAGGCACTAGATGAAAGCTCGGAGTTCAGTGGTTTGGTTTCGGAACGATATGCAGTTATAAAGATTCCCCCGGCAGAAAGGCATTACTGGTCTCCGCAGTTGGCTTTGACCATTGAGCCCTATGAAGATAAAGAAGGTATCTTCATTAGGGGCTTGTACGGTCCTAAGCCCAGTGTTTGGGCAGTGTTTTTCATGTCATACGCAGCATTGGGGGTGCTGTCTCTCTTTGTGGGTGTTTTTGGCCTGTCGCAATTATTGTTGGAGAAGCCTGCGCCAATTTTATGGTTAATTCCGCTTTTTGCTCTAATAGCACTTTTACTCTACCTTGTTGCTCAGGCTGGTCAGAAAGTAGGCGCTGAACAAATGTTTAGAATACATCACTTTTATGAAGGGCTGTTTAGAGATAAGGTCAGAATTAGTTAGAAAGAAAAAAGCCCCTTGCGGGGCTTCTTACTTACCTTTTCGGTAATGATCCACAAGTATATCTCTCACTGAAACGCGCTGGTGATTGAAACTTTGTGAACTTCTCTCGTGAGATATGCCTGAACTAGTTTTAACCTTTTCATTTTGTGACATATCCACTTGATTAGACTTTAATGTCTCCATCTAGTTTACTTTACTAATAACCAAAATTCGCCTGCTAAGGCTTAACTCCATTTCTGCATCAAAACTATGCAATCGTTTGCACATACCAAAGCAACTCCAAGAAATTTAGAAAATTCAATCAGAAATTCTTGGGTTTATATATTCAGTACTCATAATGTTTGGACTACCCTACCTCTTCATAAGGTTTCTCCTGTTAATGGTGTTCTTGTCCAAAGCTAATTCTGAGGTGTTTAGCTGCTTTTAGGTACAAACTTCTGTTTTGTATTAAATTATCTCTAAATCTCTAACTGATACGCTGTTGCGAGCAATGTTTTAGAAAACGTTTGACGCTTTTTTAATTGCCTTGAGGTAGCTGTCTGAAGTAAGCCATAATAATATCTCTTACGTCATTTTTCACTTCCTTAAAACTGTCTGGGTTTTGAGATTGATTTTGATAATTCTTGAGAAATTCCAAATTCGCTTCACCTCCGCCCATTACAAACTGAGGTAGTGCCATCTTATAAGTTTTACTGGCAGATAGCTTTTCTCCTTTAATGTACCAGCCATCATTTCTCTTTTCTGCGTTGGCTAACTGTAAATAGCCGCCAATACCAATATTCGTAATTGTTCCTGTTTCCAATACTCTTTCAACTACATCTCCTTGCAGGTCTACTAATGAAATTCCACCACCAAACGGGAAAGATCGGAGAATGTCATATTCGGTAATGGTTCCAGTCAGAATATCGTCCAAGCGAATAGATCCTGAATTGAAAATGGCTAAGTCTGCCTCTGGCGCCACAAAAAGGAAAGATTCTGCAGTCATTATTGGGTAGTTGGTTGGCTTGTAGCGAATGCTACTTTCACGGCCGTCCAGAGTGTCTTTAGTAACCATCACTATTTCATCTGGTTGGTAGCCCATATTAGCCATGCTCTCGTTGCTGATGTTTACCCATTTGTCTACTACTTTTTTTACAGTAGGGTCTTCAGCTATGGTCTCATCAATACTTACCAATTCTGATTGGATGGTTGTTTTACCTGTAGCCTTATTGTAGCTCACTCTGTGTACATAAACGGTTTTTGCATTAGCATCGGCTTTGGTCATTATCACATCTCCGTACTGATGCTTCATGTTTACATGGTCATGGCCTCCTAAAATTAGGTCTAGCTCAGGTACGAAATAGGTGGCTAATGAGTCGTCCATGTCTTCCTCTAAATGAGTTATGCCAATGAATACTTCCGCTTCGTCTTTTAGCTTTTCATAAGTGGCTTTTACAGATTCATATTTGTCTGTGTAACTCACATATTCTTTTTTATTGAAGGGAACCGTAGAGCCAAAAAAGGCGATGTCAACACCATCTATTGAATAAATTACATGGTCAGGAAAGGGCTTTCCATTCTGTTCCCAAGGCACAATTTTTCCGTCTACCTTATGAAAGCAGTTTGTTGTAATCCACTGGAAATCTGATTCAGCAATTCTTTTCAGATGTTCATCTTCCTTAATGTCATATTCGTGATTACCAGGAACTACATAGTCTACGCCAAGGGCATTCATTACTTCAACCATCTGCTTTCCTGCAATTTTCTCTCCTTGGTAAGTGAGTGTGCCGATTAACGAAGGGCTTACAAAATCGCCAGAAAGGGTGGTGATTACATGCGGATTTTCTTCGAGAAGCCGATTTCTCAGTGTGGCTACACGTGCCATTCCGCCAGCTTTGCCGCCTTCTACAGGGGCTATTTCATATACATCGTTCATTTGTAGAATAATGAATTCTACGGGTTCATTTTGCTTGCATGAGAAAATGAAAAGAACAAGAAAACTAAGGCTTAATATCTTTTTCATAAGAGAGGTGTTTATGGCTGGAAAGTTAAGAAAGAAGGGCGGAAAAGCACTTCACAATGTCTTAACCATTTCAAAATATACTTGAGACAGTGCCGCATATCTCCATTATCTATCTTCGTAAAGTATTCTCTTTCGATCACTTTTTATTTTTAGAACCATGCCTCTTTCGTTTAGAAAGCTCTTTTTTACTGTTTTGCTAATTGCTCCGCTGTGTGCCTTTGCACAGAAAAAACCAACATTTTTGGTCTATCCGTTTCTACAAGATGCTCAACCAAACAGCATTGTTATCAAATGGGAAACATCGTTTGGTGAAGAGAGTGTGGTGGAATGGGGCGAGACCAACCGTTTAGGAAATAAAGCCAAGGGCAAGGCTGAAAGCATAAATTTTGGCGAGTCGAGAATTCATGAGGTGCAGCTTACTGGGCTTGAAAGGCTGACTACCTATTACTACCGAGTAATTACCGATGGGCTGAGATCAGATATTTATCAGTTCAAAACGCCTCCTTTTCCTAAAGACGATATTTCGTTCAATATGGTGGCTATGAGCGACATGCAAAGAGACCATAATGAGCCAGAAAAGTTTGCTGAAATGGTGAATGAAGGAGTGCTCAAATACATGAAAGATACTTATGGAGGTGAGGTGCCCGAGAATTTAGCCTTAGTTATGATTCCGGGCGATTTAGTGGTTACAGGTTCTGTTTATTCTCAGTGGCAAGAGCATTTTTTTAAACCTGCGAAAGATTTATTTACTCAAGTTCCAGTTTATCCGGTTTTGGGTAATCACGAACAGAACTCACTGTTTTACTTCAAGTATTTCAGCTTACCAGAAAATGGAACTGGGGCCTATGCTGAACATTGGTGGTTTAAAGATTACGGAAACACCAGAATTATTGGTTTAGATTCTAACGATGGTTACCGCGATATTGGTCAGCAATTGAGTTGGCTGAAAAATGTGCTGGCAGAAACAGCTAAGAATGACGACATCGATTTTGTTTTTGCTCAAATGCATCACCCACATAAGTCTGAGTTGTGGATTCCGGGCGAAACTGATTTCTCCGGAAAAATTGTAAAGATGCTAGAAGATTTTTCTACCGCAACAGGTAAGCCGAGTGTGCATTTCTTTGGTCATACTCATGGCTATTCTAGAGGGCAATCTAGAGACCATAAACACCTTTGGATAAATGTTGCTACTGCTGGTGGAGCTATTGATAATTGGGGCGAATTTGAAGGAAGGGACTACGATGAATTTACAGTTACAGAAGATGAATATGGTTTTGTAATGGTAGAGGTTGAAGGAAATGCAGACAATCCAAAATTCACAGTTAAGAGAATTAGCCGAGGTAATCAGGAAAATCCAAAAGACAATGTGCTCACAGATAGTGTAACTGTTTTTAGGTTGAGCGTTAAACCTCAGCAGCCTTCATTAAACTTCCCTTCTGAAAGCTCAAGTGTAAATCCACTTAATTTAACTTTGAAGGCTTCTCAATTCCAAAGCGATATGAGCGAAGCATTCCATGCGGCTAGTAATTGGCAAATTGCTGAGAATACAGGCTTTGAAAGAGTGGTTTTCGATAGTTGGAAGCAGCATGAAAACTGGTACTACAAAGAGAATAGACAAGAAGGGGATGATCTAACCGATGAAAAGGTAACTGAGAGATTAAAACCTAATACTACTTACTACGTGCGAGTTCGATACAGAGATCAAAACTTAAACTGGAGCGACTGGTCTGAAGTGGTGAGTTTTAAGACTTCAGAAACTAGCTCGAAACGCCCATAGTTGCATGCCTGGCTTCGGTGGCAAGCCTTGGGTCGTGAATGTACTGCAGCTTTCGCATGGCTGTAATTTCCATGCTGAGGAAGTCGAATTCTTCCACAATTTTTCCTTTGAGCTCATAAATACCCTTTCCTCTAAAAGGATACTTAGCAGCTATTGGGGGGAAATGAGTGGTGTCTATAAAATGCCCTTCTCGGTCTAGCCAAGTACCAAACTGCATACGCTTGCCGCCAGAAGTGTTGGTGTTTTTAATGTGGATGAGGTAACCAACCATTGTTACTTCCTTGTTTTTATGTAGCCCCATTTCTCGAACCATTACTTCTTCTTCAGGCCGATCTTTAAGCATATCGAAAGGGTTACCAAGCGGAAAACCAAGGAGTTCAATCTGATCGAAAGCGTCTTCTAGGTGGTCATAGCTGAGTTCGGGAATTTGGAAGCGCTTCACCCCAAAGTCGAAAAGCATTTTCTCAGGGCGTGATTTTTTGCCATTCCCCAACCTAAAGTGAGCGTCCCAAAGCAGCTCTTTTTTGCCAATGCCCGTAAAGCGAAAGGCATTGATGCGTATTAGTAGGCTGAGCTGATCTAGAGAAATGGGTACTCGTTTCATAAAGTTATCGAAGCTCATGAATACACCATTTTCAGAACGCTCTTCAAGTATAGCCTCCATGGTGCTGTGCTCTAATTCGCTAATAAAGGCAAAGCCCATAAATATGCTTTTGCCATAAATAGTGCAAAGCTGTTCGCTTTGGTTTACGCAAGGTGCCTGTATGTCGGCTCCATGCATAAAAGCTTCGTGAGCATAGAGTTCTACCCTATAAAATCCACCGCCATTATTAATAGTGGCTACCATATATTCTAGCGGATAATAGGCTTTGAGGTAGAGGCTTTGGTAGCTTTCTACGGCATAGCTGGCTGAGTGCCCCTTGGCAAAAGCATAGCCAGCAAAGCTTTCAATTTGTCGCCAAATGTCTTTTGCTAGCTCAAGTGAGTAGCCTTTTTTCTGGCAGTTGACAAAGTACTTTTCCTGAACCTTTTGAAACTCTGCGCGCGACCTGTATTTGCCAGACATGCCTCTTCTCAATACATCGGCTTCGGCTAGAGTGAGGTCGGCAAACATGTGGGCAACTTTTATTACATCTTCCTGATAAACCATTACGCCATAAGTTTCTGGCATAATTTCGCGCAGCTTAGGGTGAGCTTCGTTTCTTCTTTCAGGTTCGCGAAAGCGGAGAATATATTGGCGCATCATGCCCGATTTTGCTACTCCGGGCCTAATCACCGAACTGGCTGCCACTAAGCCCAAATACTCATCTACTCGGAGTTTTTTCAGCAACATCCGCATGGCGGGCGACTCCACATAAAAACAACCAATGGCTTTCCCTTCTTTAAGCATGGTTTTTACGCGTTCGTCTTTCTTGAATTTGGCGATGTTATGTATATCTATCGCTTCATCTTCAGGGTGGTTTCTAGCGATAATGTCTAGACTGTCTTTGATTTTGCCCAAGCCTCGTTGACTCAGAATATCGAACTTATAAAGGCCAATATCTTCAGCAATAATCATATCGAAATGGGTGGTAGGGAAACCCTTCGGGGGAAGATCTGTGGCGGTGTAATAATGAATGGGTTTCTCGGAAATGAGAATGCCTCCGGCATGAATGCTGAGGTGGCTAGGGAAGCCCTCGATGTACTTTCCGTAGCGAAGCACCAGCTTTTGGGTTTCGTCTAGCTGATTGTAGCTGGTGGCCTGAATATGTTCAATTTCATGGGCGGGTAGGCCAAGTACTTTTCCTAGTTCGCGGATAACTGCCCTAAACTGAAAAGTACTATAGGTAGCAAGGAGCGATACATTTCCGCCTTCTCCATGCTGAAATTCTTTAAAGATGAACTGCGTAATATCTTCTCGGTCTTTCCATGAGAAATCTATGTCGAAATCGGGTGGGTTTTGGCGATAGAGGTTGATGAATCGCTCGAAATACAAATCGAGCTCAATTGGGTCTACATCGGTAATGCGTAATAGGTAGGCGACAATGCTATTAGCGCCACTGCCTCGGCCAACGTAGAAATAGCCTTTCTCTCGAGCATATTTGCAGAGTTTCCAGTTAATGAGAAAGTAAGACATAAAGCCCTGCCGCCTGATTACATCCAACTCCGTTTTAATTCGGGTTCTAATTTTTTCAGATGGATTAGGGTATCGGTAGGGAAGCCCTTCTTCACAGAGCTTCTCCAGTTCTTGGTAGTCTTTCTCTGGCGATTCGGTAAAAGACTTGAGGTTCTTATTTAGGTTCTCTCCTTCAAAGTCGAAGTGAATGTGGCATTGACTAAGTAGCTCTTCCGTATTCTCAAGCATATAGAGGTGGGCGGAATAAACCTCCTTCAACTCCTCAGTCGGGTAGATGAAATCTCCCGGGTCGGCCTCTTCGGTTTTGGGTAGTTTACTCAACAAGGTGTTCTTGTCGATGGCCCTTAGCAGACGATGGGCATTGAAGTCGCGTTTCATAACTACACGTTCTCCTGTCTCCTTATCTATTTTACTGCGAAAAGTAGCAGTGGGCATGGCTACCAATTTCTGTTTATCCATTTGGTGAGGCGGGTAAACCAACTTGGGTAGGTCTTTGGGTTTTACTCCAATGAACTCTAATTTTTTTAGCTCAAAGCCTGTGTACTTGCTAAAAGGATAAACCACAAAAGCATGCTGAAATGCTGGAGCTCTCGGAGGAATTTCTTCCTTGCTGTGCAGATATTTCGACAAGTAATCATTCAGTTCTTTGAAGCCTTCATTGTTCTGCGCAATAGCTACAAAAAGCTGATCTGCCCCATTTCTAAAGTCTATTCCTAAAACCGGCTTAATCCCAAACCTAGGAGCTAGTCGGACAAAGTTGATGCTAGCGGCAGTGCTGTTAATATCGGTAAGGGCAAAAGTATTTACCTCTGCTTGCTGCATAATTTCAAGCAGTGATTTGGTATTTATAGTGCCGTATTTAAAGCTGTAATATGAGTGGGTGTTGAGGTACATAATCAATAAACTACAGCCCAATCTTCATTCTTAAGAGGTAAGTATAAGCTCTCATAATGGGAGTCACCTATTTGACTGTACAGAATGGCAATGTCGTTTACTCTAAATTTTTTAGAATAGACCTGTCTTTCAAATTCATAATATGCTTCCGAAAACTGCCTATGGCTAAGAGTTCTTCCTATAGTCATATGAGGAGAAAAGCGATAGCGACCTAGATATGAAATCGGTTTAATCATCTTAAGCTGTGTTGTGATGAGCCGTTGAAGGTTTGCTAAGTGAGAACTCTCTTCTATAGAGACAAAGAATGTGTTGCTCTCGAAAAAGAAATCATAATTGTTAAGGTGTAAGTCGAACGTGTAATAAGTAGAGAGTTCTTCTTTTAAGCGGTTTATAAATTTCTTGAGTTCTTTACCATCTAAAAACTCACGATTTAAAGTGATGTGAGCTGTTGATCCATAGCCCCCATACTCTCCATGCTTAAGCTTAAAACTTCTTTTAATAGCCTTAATGTCTTGACAAATCTGATTTTCAGGATTAATGACAATCAGGCAATAGTATATGGATGAATTCGAAATCAAAGCGCGTAAATTTTTATCTAAATTACTAATAAAAATAGTAAACTAAAATAATTAGATTTGGGTTCTAATTCTGTAACAACCTAAGCAGTGGAGAATACGATTTTACATCTGGATCTCGACACATTCTTTGTGTCGGTTGAGCGGTTATATGATAACCGTTTGGTAGGGAAGCCTATACTTATTGGTGGAAGTTCCGACAGGGGAGTTGTGGCTTCATGTAGCTATGAAGCACGAGCTTATGGTGTGCATTCTGCAATGCCCATGAAGCGAGCTAAGGAGCTGTGCCCCGATGCTATACAAATTAGAGGGAATTCGGGTGCTTACACTAAGCATTCTGAAGCCGTTACAGAAATTATTAAAGAAACTGTGCCTCTTTATGAAAAGACCTCCATTGATGAGTTTTATGCAGACCTTACGGGTTTAGATAAATTTTTCAGTAGCTATCAGATGGCTAAAGAGCTTAGGGTGCGAATAAAAAAGGAAACGGGTCTTCCTATATCTTTTGGTCTTTCTAGGAATAAAACGGTTTCGAAGGTGGCGACTGGAGAAGCAAAGCCCGATAATGAAATTAGGGTAGACAATGGCTTGGAAAAGCCCTTTTTAGCTCCCCTTTCTATTAGTAAAATTCCTATGGTGGGGCAAAAGACCCAACTGACTCTTTACAGTCTTGGTGTTAAAAAGATACAAACCATTCAGGAGATGCCTGTTGAGCTGATGGAAAAGGTGTTAGGTAAAAATGGTGTGAGCATCTGGAGAAAGGCTAATGGACTAGATAATTCTCCTGTTATACCATACAGCGAGCGTAAATCTATTTCTACAGAAAGAACTTTTGATAAAGATACTATTGATGTTCATAAACTGAAGGGTATTCTGTTGGCTATGGCAGAAAACTTAGCTTTTCAGTTGAGGAGGGGGCTTAAACTTACGGCTTGCGTAACGGTGAAGGTTCGTTATTCCGATTTCAATACTTACACCTTGCAATCGCGCATTCCTTACACTTCTGCAGACCATGTACTGATTCCTAAAACATTGGAACTCTTCAATAAGCTTTATAATAAGCGATTGTTGGTGCGCTTAATTGGGGTGCGCTTTAGTCATTTGGTGGAAGGAGGTTTGCAGATTAACCTTTTCGAAGACAATGAAGAGATTATCAACCTTTACCATGCCATGGATAAAATCCGTGACAAACATGGTGACCGGAGTGTGCTTAGGGCCTATGGTATGGAGGCAAAAACCATCAGCCGATTTAACCCTTTTAATGGAGAGCCGCCACCGTTGTTGGCGAATAGAAGGCGGTAAGATTAATCTACCTCAATGTAATCTTTAAAAACCTCTTGAACGTATTGAATATTAAGGGTAGTATTTTGGGTGTTTAGCAAAAAGTAGCCGCTAATATTTTCATCTGTATAGTGCTCCCAGTCAATAGGGTTATAGTGTCTTGCTGCGTAGAGGAGGTAGACCAGAAACCGCTTGGTTCTGTACCTAGGCTCCCCAATCCTAGGCTCTCCTAGAAAACCAAATGATGCTCGAGGGGATAGATTCAGTATGTGACCAGCAATTGATATGCATGTGTCAAGCACTCTTTTGGCATCAAAATCATTAGCCATTAGTCTAAATCTATTCTTGGAGTGTCTGTGGTTCTTTAAAAAGAATTTGACAATGAACATTTCACTGTCAAATTCATCTGCGTAAACAATATAGGTTCTATTGTATTTAGTTTTGAAACTAAACTGATGCCGGACGAACTGTTTTTCCTTCCGTTTTCCTGTGTGTGTAAATTCGTAAGGGTAAAGCAAGTATTAGAATGTATAAGGATAAGCCGAACTTCTATTGGCCTCTACTTCTCTTTGTGTGAGTTTTTTTAGAGTAAAAGTCTTAGAGTTCTTTGAAGCCTTGCTTGATGGGCTGTTTGTTCTACTAGATTTTTTACTCGTTACTGTTTTCATGGTAAACTGCTGTGCTATTTATAGTTACGCAAAGATAGTGTAATTGTTTGAATAAGGGGATGTTACTACTTCCACTTAATATTGCAGCCCAAGCTTGGGATTTGCGGAGCGGAAACTTCTTTGCCTTCCAATATTTCATCTAAAGCGGCTCGCAGGTCTTTGCCTGTAACTGGCTTGTCATTGCCAGGACGTGAATCATCTAACTGACCACGGTAAGCACATTTTAAATCTTTGTCGAATACGTAGAAATCTGGAGTACAGGCAGCATCATAAGCTTTGGCTACTTCTTGGGTTTCATCGTAAAGGTAAGGGAAGGTATAACCCACTTTTTCCGCTTCTTCCTTCATTAACTCAGGAGAGTCTTGCGGATAGTTCTCCACATCGTTTGAGCTGATGGCAATAACAGAAACTCCCTTGGCTTGATAATCTTTAGTTAGCGATACAATGGCCTCATCTACATGCTTTACAAAAGGGCAGTGATTGCAGATAAACATAATCACCGTTGCTTTGTCAGACTTCAGTTCATCCAGACTCACCGTTTTGCCAGAAACAGTATCAAGAAGAGTGAAATCAGGTGCCAGAGTGCCCAGCGGTAGCATATTAGAAGGAGTACGTGCCATGGGTTAGTTAATTTGGTAGTTGGTTGATTAGTTAATCAGTTAATGATGTGTATGGTTCAAGCGTTTTTAAAAAAAGTGGCTCAGGCAATGGGTTGTACCCATACTGTCAAGGTTCTTCTGAAGAATCGGATATTATTTTAAATATTAGGCAAAATTAATGAAGATGCAGTTGCTTACAACAATTGTATCGGATGGATAAACGCTCTAATCATGAGTACTAGTTTTTAATGATGTATTGAGTATTCATAAAATAGTATATTTGTATACTCATGTAATCATTATTGTTATGAAGACTCCAGTGTTAACACCTAAACTTGAAAGACTATTAGAGGGTGTTGGTGAACAGATAAAACTTGCCAGGCTTAGAAGAAAGCTAAGTAGTGAACAGGTAGCAGAGCGTGCCGGAATTAATAGAGGAACACTTGCTAAAATTGAGAATGGGTATCCTGGGACTTTAATTGGTAATCTTTTGAATGTACTCAAAGCTTTGGGATTAGAAAGTGACATTCTACACTTAGCAAGTGATGATGAATTGGGTAGAAAAATTCAAGATGCTAATCTTAATGTAAAAAACAGAGCCCCAAAACGATAAAAATGCCAGCTTCCACATACCATAGAGAAATTTTGGTTTATGCCGATTGGGAACCCTTGGGAGAGCCTCAATTCATGGGGGTATTGAGCTCTGATCGGGTACGGGGCAATGAAGTATTTTCATTTAGTTATCATCAAAACTGGCTGAGCAACCCGTATGCTCAGGTGATTGATCCTGACCTACAGCTTTTTGCAGGCCGGCAATACCTAGCAGAAGGTACTAAACCCAACTTTGGGGTATTTACAGATTCGTCACCGGATCGTTGGGGGCGCGTATTAATGCGCAGGAAGGAGGCGGCTATCGCCAGACAGGAGAAAAGGCCTTTCCAAACGCTCTTTGAAACGGATTATTTACTAGGGGTGTATGATGAGCATAGGATGGGAGCTTTGCGATTTAAGCTGTTAGATGATGGCCCTTTTTTAAGCGATGATAGAAATCTGGCATCTCCTCCATGGACTTCCATTCGACAATTAGAAGAGATCAGCTTAAAACTGGAAGAGGATGATGCGGTTGATGACCCTGATTATCTTAATTGGTTAAATATGCTGATAGCACCTGGTTCTTCCTTGGGGGGTGCCAGACCTAAGGCTAGTGTAGTCGATCCAAATGGACATTTGTGGATAGCTAAATTCCCCAGTAAATATGATGATGAGAATACGGGTGCATGGGAATGGGTAACCTATCAATTAGCAATTGAATCAGGGATCAACATGGCAGAAGCTCAGGCCAGAACATTTTCATCGCAGCATCATACATTCTTGGCCAAGAGGTTCGACAGAACAGGTCAGGGACAGAGACTGCACTTTGCTTCCGCCATGACTATGTTGGGGTATGCAGACGGGGCATCTCACCAAGAAGGGGTTAGCTACCTTGAATTGGTAGATTTTATTACTGCTTCAGGGGCAAAGGTTAAAGAAGATCTGGCGGAATTATGGAGAAGGATTGTTTTTAGTATTTGTGTTTCCAATACTGACGATCATCTGAGAAATCATGGTTTTATGTTGACAAATTCTGGCTGGATTTTATCTCCGGCCTATGATATCAACCCAGTAGAAACGGGCACCGGACTAAAATTGAACATCACTGAATACGATAATGCCCTAGATCTGGATTTGGCTATGGAAGTGATCCCTTATTTTAGGCTGAAGGAGAATGAGGCCAAGAAAATTATTGATCAAATCAAAGGGGCAGTAAGTAATTGGCGACTAAGGGCTGAAGAAATTGGCATATCGAGAAATGAAATTGAATTAAAGGCTAACGCCTTTAGGTTAGTGAACTAATAAAAATCATTGAGCAATATTTACTAAAGTTTCTGTTCCTTATTTTACTTCCTAAGAAACTCCCTTGGCTTGATAATCTTTAGCTAGTGATACAATGACCTCATCTACATGCTTTACAAAAGGGCAGTGATTGCAGATAAACATAATCACCGTTGCTTTGTCTGACTTCAGTTCGTCTAGACTCACCGTTTTACCGGAAACAGCATCAGGAAGTTTGAAATCGGGTGCCTGAGTGCCCAGCGGTAGCATATTTGAAGGAGTACGTGCCATGGGTTAGTTAATTGGGTAATTGGTTGATTAATTAATGGTCTGTTATACCAAATAGTTCGGATTTATATTCAAACATCAGATAAGACTGGTTCCCTAATTACTCTTATCCAAGTCCAAATCTTCGGGGTAGACAATATATTTTGAGGTTTCATTTTCCTTTTTCCAGACCCTCATTGATAGACCTGCTGACTTACCTTTCGAAGTGATTACTTTATCATCAACTAAGCCTAGTGATTTAATCTTTTGGTCAAAATCAGACTTAGAGATCCCAAGCTTCTTGGAAAGCTTTGTTGCAGATAGCTTGCCAGTAGGTAGGTTGTCTTCAATAATTACCCCATTCTCTTTTTTAAACTCTGGTTTCGAGATTCTAAACAAATGTGGCAACTCTTTGAATGGGTCGACTCCAATTTTAGTTTTACCTAAGAGCTTTCTTGAAATTAAATCTGCAGTATCCGTTGCTATTTCACCTAAACTCTCAATAGGGTTTCCAATGATTCCCTTATTATTATAGCCAATCTTAACTCCAAATTCAATATTATGAAGTATAGAATGAGAGTATAGATTCATGCTAGTTATAAGTATATCGAAATCATTTACATAAACTTTCGCATGAAGATTTTCATTGGATCTAATTTCAATATTGGGTAGTTCACAAAATAATTTCTGACTTTTTAGAGCGAAGTCTTTTTCCTGTACTGACCTACACAAAACCTTAACTTTCCAGTTACTTGAGTCTATTCGCTTTCTTAGGGCGTATTCAAATCTCTGATTAAGGTTTATATATGGTGTAAATAACCACAATTCCTTTTTTGACTCAATAATTAGTTTCTCTAGTTCATTCACTAGTTCATTTTGTGTGAAAAAGAAAACATCATCCCTTGCCATTCTAATACTTTTAGGTTTAAAATAACTCAAGCATAAATTAGCACTTTTGTCAGGTGAATCCTTTTACGTGCTCACTACTAATGTCAATTTAATTCCCTCACACCAAATAGTTCATCGCTGCACCGGCAAATGTTAGGGCTAGGAAGAAGCCTAGCATATCGGTAATAGTGGTTAGAATTGGACCTGAGGCTAAGGCAGGGTCGGTATTCATCTTCTTTAAGAAGAGAGGAATTGTACCCCCAATACTAACTGCGACAACGGTGTTAATTGCTAAAGCTCCTCCAACTACCAGGCCGAGATAAGCATTGCCCATGTAAATGTAAGCCGCTATACCAATCAAAATACCGAGCACGGTTCCGTTAATTAGTCCCACTTTAACTTCTTGCCAGAGTACACGAGCTAGTTCATAAGGCTTTACCAAGCCCAGCGAAAGCTCTCGCAAACTCACTGCTACGGCCTGATTTCCTGAGCAGCCACTCATGTCTGAGATTACTGGAAGGAAAACAGCTAATGCAATTACTTCTTCCAAAGTATCTTGATAAAAGGCGATAACACTGGCAGCTATAATATTGAGTAAGATGTTTACCGAAAGCCACGAAAGTCTCCTTTTCGACCTCAGCAAAACAGGCATAGAACGCAGCTCTTCACCACCAACAATACCTTGGGTTTCTAGTAATTCTAAGTTCGATCTTTCAGATTCGGCCTCTCTTAGATCTTTCCTAAGTACTATTCCTAAAAGCTGATCTTCACCATCTACAATGGGCACGCCAAAAAAGTCGTACTTATCGAAGAAGCTAATGAGGTCTTCCAAGCTTGCTTCAGGAGGCATAGAAAAGGCATTTCTAATCACAATGCTAGAAAGCTTGGTATTAGGGCGAGAGAGCAGTAAATCTCTCATTTGAAGCACACCTGCAAACCTGTTGTTATTAGTTACATAGATGTATTGCACATGATAGTCTTCATATTCTTCGGCTTTTTCTTGCAGGTGCTTAACGGTTTGTCCAACCGTCATGTCAGACTCAAAGGCCAGATACTCAGTGACCATTAACCCACCAGCAGACTCAGGATCATACTGAATCAGTCGCCTTACGTTTTCCGCTTCTGCCGGAAGCATTTCATCCAGGATGGCCTCCGCATCTGTAGAATCTAGCTCGGCAAGAATATCTACTTGGTCGTCACTATAAAGCTCATTTAGGATGGAAGCTGCTGTTTCAACTTCTGCGTTTTCAATGGCTTCAACTGCCTGGTTCTGTGGGATTCTCTCAAGGAGAGTGGCGGCATCTTCAGGGCTCAAAAGGTTGATTAAGGAGGCCTGGTCATCTTTTGAAAACCTATTGTAGGCATACACCAAGTCTTCAGTTTTTAGACGCTCTATTAAGTCGTGTAAGGCTGCTTCATTCTTGTCTTTAATGAGACCTAACAAATCTTCTAAAAGTGTCGCTTCCTTTTCCATCCTTCGTATTATTTTTTTCGCTTCCTGCTTTTTGTCTCGATTCTATGAGTCAAAAAAGCACATCCCTTTCAACCTAATGATTATTTGTTAACTCCTATGTGCATAATAGCATCGCCCTGATGCACAATTGGATTGTTGTTGAGCCCGATGACATAGCCGTTTGCGGGACTCTTAACTTTATGCTTGAACGAACCAAATGGCTCCGCTACGTAGCCGATGATTTGATTCTTTTCTATTAGCTCTCCCGATTTTACTTGAGATAAAAAGATACCTGAGTATTTAGCCCTTACCCAAGAGGAATGATATATAACTTGTGTTTTGTGCAGAGGTTCAGGAGCTCTTTCGCGCATGCCTAAATGTTTCATTACTCGCATAGCACCATTAACTCCTACCTGAATGGCATGTTCATCGAATCGGGTAGATTCACCTCCTTCGTATACCAAAATGTGCTTACCCATTCTAGCGGCTGTTTGCCTTAACGATTTTGATCTAAATGGTGAATTCAGAATAAATGGAGGCTCAAATGCTTCTGCAATCGCTCTGTTCTTAGGGTCCTTCATTACACACCTAATCTGCGGATAGTTAGTCCTTTCAGCACCACCTGTATGAAAATCTATACCCACATCTATTTTAGGAATGATGTTATTAGTGAGGTAATGGGCAACTCTGGCGGCCAAAGAGCCATTCTTGTTTCCAGGAAATGAGCGGTTTACGTCTTTTCCATCGGGCACGTATCGGCTAAAGTTGATGAAGCCAAACATGTTGATGATGGGGATGCAGATTACTGTTCCGATTTTAGGCTTGTGCTGATCTTTTTCAATGATTCGCCTTACAATTTCTACTCCATTTATCTCATCTCCATGAAGCCCACCGCTGAGCAATAAAGTTGGGCCATCTTCTACGGCTCGGGCTACAGTAATTTTCAAATTGATATCTGAATGGGAAGGTAAACGTGCAATATTCACATTGATTACTGCTTCTTCGCCAGGCATAACTGGCTTCCCGCTTATGATAAATGGTGCTCTCAATATTTATGGTAATAGTTCGGGATAAATCTACGCACAAAGCGCGAATGCGCTTAGTCCAATTTAACATTTCCTGCCTTTAGCTACTCGCAAACCATTGCATAGAGCGATTGAACTAGCAAGGAAAGGGGGAGTAGGTCAGATGTTTAATAGCTGTTTTTATCTGCTTGAAAATTTATTTGAAGATGGGGGTGGGGTTATTCCAAGTGAGCCGGATTTAAAGACAAACCCAGCGGTCTTAATGGCTTAATTTCTGTTGATTATGAGGAAAAACCGACCAAAGAAGGAGCGTTTATGCTAATTCTTAGTTACTCAGTTAACAATAATAAATGCGGTAAGATCTGTGGGTTTTAGTCAAAGTAGAACTAAAACTTATGTGGATGAGAAAGAAATGGATAATAATGCTTTTGGCCAGCGCATCAATGTTTGCTTGTCAGCAAGAAGGTGAAGATCTTGATCTAGATAGTGATTTTTCAGAGGTGATCAGCTTACCAGATGAGCCCTACAACTACTCCAATATAGACTTGCCAGCTCATTTTGTAACTAATGAGGTTAGAGCGATTGATAATACTCCTGTCGATAATCTGGTAACAGACGCTGGTGCTACCTTAGGGAGAGTGCTTTTTTATGATAAGGCTTTGAGTGCAAATAATACTGTAAGCTGTGCGTCTTGTCATGTTCAGTCTAGCGGATTTTCGGATAATAGAACCTTAAGTCTAGGCTTTGAAGGTGGAGAAACAGGAAGAAACAGCATGGGCTTAGCCAATGCGAGGTTCTATGATAACGGCCATTTTTTCTGGGACGAAAGAGCTGGTAGTTTGGAAGAACAAGTTTTGATGCCTATTCAAGATGAAGTAGAAATGGGACTGACTTTAGATGAACTGGTTTCGAAAATTCAAGATCAGACATTTTATGAGCCTCTTTTCCTGGAGGCTTTTGGAAGCGAATCGGTAACCACCGGCCGAGTTGCCAATGCGCTCGCTCAATTTGTTCGCTCCATGGTGTCATATCAATCTCAGTTTGACGAAGGTTTGGTCGCTGTAAATGGCAATGAAGAGATTGACTTTCCAAACTTTACGGAATTAGAAAACCTGGGCAAAGACCTTTTCTTTAGTGGGAGAACACAGTGTTCTGCTTGCCATGAAACAGTTACGTTTAGCGGAGATGAAGCACGTAACAACGGCCTAGATGCAATGAATATTGATTTAGGCTTGGGCGCTGTTACTGGCATTGTGCGCGACAATGGAAAGTTTAAAGTTAACTCTCTCAGGAACATTGCACTCACTGCTCCTTATATGCATGATGGAAGGTTTGAAACTTTAGAGGAGGTCCTCGGGTTTTATGACCGTGGAATTCAAGACAATCCCAACCTAGACCAAAGATTAAGGGTCAATAATGGTAATGTAAGGCGAATGAATTTGAACCCTCAAGAAAGAGCTGCTCTTGTAGCGTTTCTTAGAACACTTACTGATGTAGAATTTATCACTGATGTGAAGTTTTCAGATCCATTTAATGAAGAATGAATTTATAGTTAAATACTATATATTTTGGTTGAAGAATGAGGGCTCATAAGGAGTCCTCATCGTTTTTTGAGCATAAAAAAAGCCACGTCCGAAGTACGAACATGGCTCTGTATATCTGTGAAATAGGCTGCTATTCTGCAGAACCTTCTTCCTCTTCTTTCTTCTTAGAAGACTTTCTCTTTTTCTTGATCTTGATAGTCAGCTCTGTGGCATCTTTCGTGTGATCTGCCAAAAGTGTATCGCCTTCATTGATATCTCCTTTCAGAATCTCTTCAGCAATTTGGTCTTCCAAATATTTCTGAATGGCCCTGTTCAAAGGCCTTGCACCATACTGCGGGTCGAAACCTTTGTCTGCCAAGAAGTCTTTTGCAGCTTCAGTCAACTTAATTTCGTAACCCATTGCTTCAATTCTGCTCAATAGCTTCTTCAAAGAGATATCGATAATCTTATGAATATCTTCTCTAGAAAGTGAATTGAAGATGATTACATCATCAAGTCTGTTAAGGAACTCAGGGCTGAAGGTTTTCTTCAAGGCCTTCTGAATGGTGTCCTTAATCATAGCATCCTCATTGTCACGCTTCAGCTGTGTTGAGAACCCGATTCCTGTTCCGAAATCTTTCAGATCTCTTACACCAATATTTGAAGTCATGATAATGATGGTGTTTCTGAAGTCTACTCTTCTTCCAAGGCCATCGGTCAAAATACCATCATCCAAAACTTGGAGAAGTATGTTGAATACATCTGGGTGAGCTTTTTCAATCTCATCAAGAAGCACTACAGAGTAAGGCTTGCGTCTTACTTTTTCAGTAAGCTGACCGCCCTCTTCGTAACCAACATAGCCTGGAGGCGCTCCAACCAATCTCGATACCGAGAATTTCTCCATGTACTCACTCATATCAATTCTCACTAAAGAATCTTCTTTGTCGAATAGATAAGTAGCAAGCACTTTGGCTAATTCAGTTTTACCAACACCAGTCGGTCCAAGGAACACAAATGTTCCAATTGGCTTAGCTGGGTCTTTCAAACCAACTCTAGTTCGTTGAATGGCTTTGGTAAGTTTCTTAATCGCCTCTTCTTGGCCAATCACTTTACCGCTCAATTGCTCAGACATGCCTACCAACTTGGCTTGCTCTTTCTGAGCAACGCGTTTAGTAGGAATACCCGTCATCATAGCAATTACCTCAGCAACATTGTCTTCATCGACAACATATCGCTTCGATTTGCTTTCTTCTTCCCAACGAGCTTTCGCTTTGTCTAGCTGATCGATTAGCTTCTTCTCTTTATCTCTAAGTTGTGCAGCCTCTTCATACTTCTGACTCTTCACAACTCTGTTCTTTTCTTTCTTAATGTCCTCGATAGACTCTTCGAGCTTCACAATTTCTTCAGGAACGTGAATGTTGTTGATGTGAACTCTGGCTCCAGCCTCATCCAGAACATCAATAGCCTTATCTGGTAAGAATCTATCAGATATATATCTGTCAGATAAAGAAACACACGCTTTGATGGCCTCCTCAGTGTAATTTACATGGTGGTGGTCCTCATAACGCTCCTTAATGTTATCGAGAATCTGAATAGTTTCCTCAGGAGTGGTAGGGTCTACCATTACCTGCTGAAACCTTCTGGCCAAAGCACCATCTTTCTCAATGTACTGACGATACTCATCTAGGGTAGTAGCACCAATACATTGAATTTCGCCCCTAGCTAATGCTGGTTTGAACATATTAGAGGCGTCTAAAGAGCCTGATGCTCCGCCTGCTCCAACAATGGTGTGTAGCTCATCAATAAAGAGAATCACTTCTGGAGATTTTTCTAGCTCGTTCATTACGGCCTTCATTCTCTCTTCAAACTGACCTCTGTATTTTGTTCCTGCTACAAGCGAAGCTAAATCAAGAGTTACTACTCTCTTATTGAAGAGAACTCTAGATACCTTCTTCTGAATGATTCTCAGGGCAAGACCTTCAGCAATGGCTGACTTACCTACACCTGGTTCACCGATTAGAATAGGGTTGTTTTTCTTTCTTCTCGAAAGAATTTGGCCCACTCTCTCAATTTCTTTTTCACGACCTACAATTGGGTCGAGTTTATCTTCTTCTGCATACTTGGTAAGGTCTCTACCAAAGTTATCTAGTACAGGAGTTCTAGATTTCTCTGAACCTTTACCAGAAGATCTTTCAGAAGAACCTCCTCCAGAACCACCGCTGCTGAACATTCTTGAAGAATCATCATCAGGGTCTTCTGTATCTGAAGAAGCTATTGGGTTGTCAGTCTGATATTCCAACATTTCTTTCACTACTTCATAATTCACATCGAATTTCTCAAGAATCTGAGTGGCAATATTGTCTTCATCTCTTAAGATTGAAAGCAATAGGTGCTCAGTTCCGATTAATTGACTTTTGAAAATTTTAGCTTCTAGGTAAGTGATTTTCAAGACCTTTTCAGATTGTCTTGTCAGTGGAATGTTGGCCAAGTTTTTAACATTATGATTGGCCGTTCCTTTTGTAGCACGCTCAACTGCTTCTCTCAACTCCTCTAAAGAAGTTCCGAGTTTCTTGAGTATGCTCACTGCTACTCCTTCACCCTCACGTATCATCCCCAAAAGCAAGTGCTCTGTTCCTATATAGTCGTGGCCTAAGCGCAAGGCTTCTTCCCGACTCAAGGAGATCACTTCCTTTACTCTATTAGAAAATTTTGCTTCCATTTAACGCCTTTCTATTGGTCTAATGTTTGGCTATTAAACCTCAAATCAATATAACAAGATAAGCCCGAGATTTAATAGAAAACGCTTTCAAAAACCTATTGTTTCTTAGAATACACCTGATTTCTTTAAAACCACTAGGGAATCGGGTCCCATGCAAAACAATAAATCCAGAATGCTCATGTTAGGTACAAAGTCTTTGCCAAAAACCTGATAGTACGTTTCTGGCCGAAACCATGCCAGCTGTTCAGTTTCCTTTTTAGGATGAATAACCGACCTGTAATCAAAAATGTCTTTTGCTGGAGTTAAATCATACTTTTCAGTAAAATTTAATTTGTTCTGCAGCCCAAGCATTTTAAGACATAATGTCAGAAGCCTACTGTTTAGTTCAAAAATGGTTTCTGAAGGTTTGAATAATTCCTGGTGAATATAATCGGAATAGTAGTCAAAAAAGGGTGCCTTTCCATAGGCCGATTGAATAGATCTCCAATGGTTATTAACCCATTTTTGTCTGTGGTCTATTCTCATTTTTTGAATAGGGAGGCCACTATTAGCTGAGTGGAGAGGAACGGTCAGCCTTTGAATGTTATTCGCACCCAATATTTCACATCTGTTTCGGTAAGTTTGTTTTTCGAAACTTTCATGTGCTTCAATCCATATTTGGTTTGAATGAGCCAGAAGGGTAAAGTATGCTACCGAAGGCAAGTATTGTGATTCAATCAGAACATTCATTACAGATAGGCTTCAATATCTCCTAGGCCTTCTCGAATTACTTCGAAGTAATCGCCAGAACAGTCTACAACAGTAGAGGGAACGTTACTGCCATACCCTCCATCAATCACAACGTCTACTAAGTTTTCGTACTTCTCGTAGATCAGTTCAGGGTCGGTAGAATATTCAATTACTTCGTCCTCATCTCTTATAGAAGTGGTGATAATTGGTTTGCCAAGCCTCTTTACTAATTCTCTCGGAATGTTGTTGTCTGGAACCCTAATTCCAACAGTCTTTTTCTTGGCGTTCAGTGTTTTTGGTACGTTACTGTTGGCAGAAAGAATAAAGGTGAATGGGCCAGGTAGAGCCTTTTTCATCACTTTAAATACTGGGGTGCTCAGGTGTTTTGTGTATTCTGAAATCTCGCTCAAGTCATAACATATAATCGAAAGTGCATTAGGCTTGGTGTTTTTGATCTGGCAAACACGCTGAACAGCTTTGGAGTTACTAAAATCACAACCTATTCCATATACTGTGTCGGTAGGGTATATGATTACTCCACCATCTCTCAAAACCTCAACTATTTGGTCTAGTTTATGCGATTCTGGGTTTTCCGGATATAGTCGAATGTACTCTGCAGACATGAGATTTAAATAAAACCGAAGTTAGGACAAATTCACTATTTTTGTGCCCTTATGAAGAAAAGAAAGCGTTTCGTGTTGGTGATGGTCATTTTTTCAGTGTTGTTGACCTCGTTTTCGTTTTATTTCTATCAACTCTTTTACGGAGCCAATGTTTTGACGGAAGCTGAGCCAAGGGAGATACTTATAGATTATGACGACAACTTCGATTCTCTAAGAAATCACCTTTATAATGAGGGGATCATCGAAGATGCGCTTTCATTCAGCTTTGTAGCTAAGGTATTGAAATATCCAGATCTTGTTAAACCTGGGGTTTATCGATTAGATTCTAAAATGACAAACCTTGCGGCAATTAGAATGCTGAGGTCTGGCGACCAAACACCTGTGAATATCACCTTCAATAATGTGCGGTATAAATCTGACTTAACGGAGAAGATTACATCAGGGATAGGGTTGAAGCCTGCAGAATTTGAAGCCCTTTTGAATGATGATGTCTATCTGGAGCAGTATGGTTTTAACAGCGAAAATGTGATGGCTATGTTCATACCAAATACATATGAAGTGTATTGGACGGTTTCTGCTGAATCTCTTTTCGAGCGAATGAACAAAGAGTACACGGCATTTTGGACACCAGAAAAGAAAGCTAAGGCAGAAGAGTTAGGGTTAACTCCAGTGGAGGTGTCAGCTTTGGCCTCTATAGTTCAAGATGAAAGCATTATGACCGATGAAAAGCCAACCATTGCAGGACTATACTTGAACAGGCTCAATAAAAATATGTTGTTACAGGCAGATCCTACGGTGAAATACGCTTTAGGTGATTTTGCCATTCAGAGGGTTTTGACTGCCGATACAAAAGTAGATAGTCCTTATAATACTTACAGATATAGAGGTTTGCCTCCGGGGCCAATTAACCTCCCTTCCATAAGTTCTTTGAATGCGGTTCTCAATTACGAAGACCATTCTTATATTTATATGTGCGCCAAGGAAGACTTTTCTGGTTATCATAGATTTGCCAAAACATTGGCAGAACACAATCGCAATGCAAGACTCTTTCAACAAGCCTTAAACAACAGAAGAATCTACAGGTAATATGTATGTAGCCGAAACTCAAGTTCGAGTTAGATATGCTGAAACCGATCAGATGGGGTATGCATATTATGGCAACTATGCTACCTATTATGAGGTAGGTAGGGTTGAAGCGCTGCGTCAGCTGGGTTTTCAGTATAAGGAGATGGAAGAAAATGGCATTATGATGCCTGTTACTGACCTGAAGTGTAAGTTTCTTAAGCCTGCCAGATATGATGAGCTTATAACTATTCGCGTAATCATCAAAGCCCTTCCTTCGGTAAGGATGTATTTCTACTATGAAGTTTTAGATGCTGATGGTAATAAGCTGAATGAAGGCGAGACAACATTAGTGTTTATCAATATGTCTAGCAATAGACCTTGTAAAGCCCCAGAGTATCTGCTTAAGAAGCTGAGCCCTTATTTTGAATGAAGCATCGAATAATCAAATATGTAACGAGTCACCCTATCTTTTTAAGATTAGTGTCTTTTCTGCAGAAGATTAAGCTGGGAAAAGAAAAGGTAGGGCTGTATGATGCAACGGTTATTTTTATTCAAAAGATAGGTGACGATGAAATTCTAGGTAGGGCAAATGCAGTAGCCTTTAGTTTTACAATGGCTATTTTCCCCGCTATAATATTTCTCTTCACTTTGGTGCCATACATTCAGATGTTCTTCCCCGATGTCACAAATGAAGAGATAATTGGGTTCATGGAGAATTTGCTGCCTGCCAACCTTTACGCTGCTGCAGATACAACCATTCATGACATCATTAACAAACAAAGAGGGGGCTTACTTTCTTTTGGTTTTATTCTTACGCTCATACTTTCTACCAATGGTATGAGTTCGCTAATGGATGCTTTCAATGCGTGTTATAAGACCAAAGAAACGCGTGGGTTTCTGAAAATGCGTTTTATAGCCACTATGCTCATTGTTATTCTATCGCTCTCAGTGATAGTGTCTATAGCGCTATTGGTAGTGGGACAGCAATTATTGCAGGATAATAAAGTCAGAGAATTCATTCAGGATGTTATTTCTTTAGATCTAATCATTGTTTTACGGTTTGTAGTACTGTATTTGGTTTTCCAGATAGCAATTTCATTTATTTATTATTTCGCACCGGCAGTTCATGAGCGCTGGCATTTTTTTAGTGCTGGTTCTATTTTTTCTACTCTGGCTTGTTTGGCTGCTTTCTTCGGTTTTTCATTCTATATCAACAATTTCGGCACGTATAATAAGCTTTATGGGTCTATAGGAGCGCTAATTGTGCTCATGCTTTTGTTATTCATTCTGTCGCTTATTTTGCTAGTAGGCTTCGAGATGAATGCTGCTTTGGATAAGGCCAAATTCGAAAAATTAAAAACTGAAGATAATATTTGAGCGAACTTGCTTGCAAATAAAAAAGTTACACTTACCTTTGCAATCCCAAACGGGAGATCACATCCAGAGGAGTGGCAGAGTGGTCGAATGCGGCGGTCTTGAAAACCGTTGTACCGCGAGGTACCGGGGGTTCGAATCCCTCCTCCTCTGCAATATCTGGTCCGTTCGTCTAGGGGTTAGGACGCCAGGTTTTCATCCTGGTAACAGGGGTTCGATTCCCCTACGGACTACGAAAAGCTCAGCAGTTTTGCTGGGCTTTTTTCGTTTATAGCTTTTTCAAAGCTTGTCTTTCTTCAATCGATTGCATGTGATTCGGACTGATTGACTCTGCTACATCTAAGGGAATAGAGTAATTTTGGCTATACTTAACCAACTATGGCAACTGAGATTAAGAAAATTGGAGTCCTAACCAGTGGGGGAGATGCCCCAGGAATGAATGCAGCGGTTAGAGCTGTAGTTAGAGCTTCTATCTATTACGGAATCGATGTTTTTGGAATTTATAAAGGCTATGATGGTCTAATTAACGGAAACATGGAGCAGCTGTATGTAAGGTCAGTTTCCAATATCTTAAGCCGTGGAGGAACTTTCTTGCTTTCGGCTAGAAGCAAGGAGTTTAGAACGAAGGAAGGCCGAGCTAAGGCCTACGAAAACTTCAAAGCTAACGGCTTAGATGCTCTGGTGGTGATTGGTGGAGACGGTTCATTTACTGGTGCAGATATCTTCAGCCAAGAATTTGATGTGCCAGTTATCGGTATTCCAGGTACAATTGATAACGATCTTTCTGGTACAGATTTTACCATTGGCTACGATACTGCCTGTAATACAGCCAGAGAAGCCATTGATAAAATTAGAGACACTGCTTCTTCTCATGAGAGGCTTTTCTTTGTAGAGGTGATGGGCCGAGATGCTGGGTTTATTGCACTCAATTCTGCTATTGGTGGAGGTGCTGTGGCCATGATTGTTCCAGAGCATAACTGGAGTATTGATGCTTTAATTAGTAGGTTGAAGAAAGGTGCGGCCAACCAGAAGGCTTCCAATGTGGTGATAGTTGCTGAGGGCTGTCACTTAGGTAGTTCTTATGATATTGCCGAAAAGGTAAAAGAACATATTCCGCATTATGATATACGAGTAAGTGTTCTTGGGCACTTGCAACGTGGAGGTTCTCCAACTACTCTTGATAGAGTATTAGCCAGTAGAATGGGTGTTGCGGCTGTTGAGGGGCTTCGAGAAGGTCAATCTAAAGTAATGGTTGGGGTAATTAACAATAAGATTTCCTACACTCCGATTGGCGAGGCTATTAAGACTATTAAGCGATTGGATGATGATGAATTTAGAATAGCTAAAATTCTTTCAATCTAAGTTTTTTGGTCAATCTCCAAAGCCTCAAATAGTAGGGCACTCATTTTATCGAACTCTATTTCTTGAGGCTTCTTAAAGATCTTTGTTCTTACATACTTTCTTTTTCCAGTTTCCAAATAACCATCATGAGATAGTAGGTGACCCTGCATAAAACCGAACTGAACACCTTCAAAAGTTCCTCCCCATGGAACTGAACCTGGCCAAATGAAGCAGATGTTCCTTTTCAACCTAAAGAACGGAACATTATAACTTAGTTTTTCCTGAACTTCAGGAATACAATCATAAACTAGATTTCTAAGCACTTTGACTAGTTGCAGTTCTTCGTCTGGTATAAACTCAAAAAGATCGTCTAAGTCCTGAAAACCGATAGGCTGAAAACGGTTCATGGTTTAGCTATTAGCATCGTAGGCCTTTTGTAGCCATTCCTGAACTCCTTCTAGGTCTTCGAGTTGAGTAGCTTTTACTCTATGAGAAACCATTGAGTTCCAACTGCCCGCTGCTTCTACTTTTCCTTCGGGTTCCACACCCTTCAGGTTCAATCCAATATCTACTCTAGTTTTGGTGCTTGGCTGTAATAAAGCGAATTGCTTCCTTGGTGTGCGTAAACTGATATAAGTCTTTTTATAAGAGAATTCAACATCACCATCTATCGCTTCAAACATGGCTTTGGCTTTTTTGAATACCGGCATCATGTCCTCTTTTCCCTTAAGTAATTCATCATCTAAAGAGTCTTCAGATGAAGTCTTTGGAGCCATTAGTTCTGGCTTCAGGTATAGTTGAGCGATAGTGTTGGCGAAACCATGACTTACCCCATGGTCGCCTTTTAACACTTTCATGAGCTCTCCGTGCTTTTTAAAACCGGTAGCTTTTAAAGCAATGTGCCATTCTTCTAAAGACTTTCCAGTTTTTTCTGGCATGTTACTAATCATAGTTTTTAGTATTTCTTCTGGTGTGGCCATAGTGCTCTAATATTTGGATTGAATTTGAAGATAGTGAAGTGGTGTGCAACTCTCCACTTTCAGTGAGAAAATTAACTATCTTTCAAGCGTGAGAGTGCCATACTTAGATTTAAAAATCATACATGAATCGCTTCAAACGGAGCTTCAGACTATTTATTCGCAGGTAATAGATGAGTCTTATTTTGTCTATGGCAAGCAGGTGACTGAGTTTGAAAATCTTTTCTCAAATAAGCTCGGTATAAAATACTGTTACTCCACTGGCAACTGCACCGATGCACTTTTTATAGTGCTAAAGATGCTTGGGGTTGGTCCCGATGACGAGGTGATTGTTCCCGCTATGACATGGATAACAGATGCTGAAGTGGTTTCTAATTTGGGTGCTAAACCAGTTTTTGTAGATGTAGATTCAACAACTTATTGCTTAGATCCGAAGGCATTTGAACAAGCAATAACTCCACGCACAAAGGCTGTAATTCCTGTGCATCTTTATGGCCAATTGGCTGATATGGAGGCTATTTCGGAAATAGCAACTAGGCATAATTTTAAAGTGGTAGAAGATTGTGCTCAGGCACACTTTGCTAGTCATAAAGGAAGGTTTGCCGGTAGCTTTGGTGATGCCGCGGTTTTCAGTTTTTATCCCACCAAGAACTTAGGAGCACTTGGCGATGCTGGTGCTCTTGTTACCGACAATAAGGAACTTTATAAGGCCTGTAGAAAAATGGCCAACCATGGAGCTGCAGATAAGCACACGCATGAATTTCCTGGAATGAATAGCAGAATGGATACGCTTCAGGCAGCTGTACTTTCTTTAAAATTGAATTTCATTGACGAATGGAATGGGCAGAGAAACGAAATTGCTAAGAAGTACTCGGAGTCTTTGTCGGGCTGTGGCGATCTAGTTCTACCGAAAACAGCTGGGGGTAACAATCACGTTTTTCACATTTATAATGTGTTGACTTCAAGAAGAGATGAGTTGAAAAGCTTTCTCAATGAAAATGGCATTCAAACCCAAATTCACTACCCGAAGGCTCTTCCTTTTACTAAGGCTTATTTAGACTTCGGCCTTGAACCAACAGATTTTCCTGTTTCATTTAAACTTCAAGAAGAGGGACTTTCATTACCGATTTTCCCCGGAATGACTGATGATCAGCAGGAGTATGTGATTGATAAGGTAAGAACTTTTTTCGCTCGTTAATGAAATCTGCGAGCTTAACAGAGGTTTCCGTCAAGCTCGCAAAAGTACATTGGCTCCTACAAATCATACATGACTGTAAAAAGCCAGTAACGTTTCTGAATAAAGTATTCATAAGTGCTAATCAGACTTTCAGAAAACGAATCTCTTCTAATGCCTGTGGTGTTGAACAGGTTCATTCCTTCAACTTTGAACTCCCATGCTGAACCCTCTTTTCTATATCTTAACTCTGCATCCATCAAATCGAACTGTTGCGTAGGGTTTGTTTGAGATACATAGCTGTTGTATTCATAGTCTACTTCTAAAGAGAAGCCTTTCAGGAAGTTAAATTCTAGATTGGCAAAAGGTTGATGATTTTCAAATTTGCTGGAAGTGTTATTTCCTTCATAATTACTCAGAGAAACAGAGTAGCCGAAATCTAAGAATAGCTTTTTAAACAAGGTAGTACTGAGTTTGGCTTTGTAACTCTCCACAAAATTGATGTTCTCATTAGGGGTGTCGCTAATGATATTGTTGCTAATGCTTCTGCTCCAATTTGCATTAAGACTTGCTCTAAAGTCGTCAAAGCGCTTTTCTATATTGGCGTAGCCTGTTACGGCTTCGTTGGTAGTGTTAATATTGGTTGGGGTGTTTACTCTTTCTAGGTTATTGAATTCTACAATATTGGTAACATCATCTAGCCTTTTTGCATAGTTCAGCCCTCCATAAATATTGAGGAAGTTGTACATGTTAAAGTTGAAGTAGTTGATGTTTACTGTATGGTAAAGGCTATTCATCACGTTCACGTTTCCTCTAAAAAGTGAGTTGTAACTTCTTACAATAAGACCTTCGGCATAGTTCTGAATGTCGGTAAACTGAGCAGCTACATCGTAATTAAGTGTAAGTGAATGAGAGCTTCTGAAGTTATACTTTGCGTTTAGAGCAGGCAAAAGCATAGTTTTATCGAAGCCACCAATAAAGTTGTTTTGATCTGCATTTACCTGATACCTGTGTAGGTTTAGTGATGGAGTAAGTACAAGATCGTTGAACTTCGTTTTGTATAATAAGCCCACGTAGTAATCTTCAAACGTGTAGTCTACCATATTCATTAAATCAGTCTGATTGAATGTATTGGTAGTTCCATCGGCCAATCTTTCGAACATGCTTGAGGTCAGGCTCTGGCTAGAATATGTGTTTCCGACCTTCAGGTTGATGTGATTGGTCTTATTCAGTACACGATAGTAGTTGAGGGCAGCTTCTTGTTTATTGGTGGTTACCTCTTTTAGTTGAGTAAGGTCATACGGACTATTTCCTGTCATTGGAATAATTGAGGAGAAAGGCTGACCAGAATTAATAAGGTTATAAGTCGGGTCTTGAACCTCTCTCTGGTATGATCCTTCGAATGAAAAAATATTCTTCTCATTCTGTGCCCAAAATGCCCTCAGTTGTTGTTCAATGGAGTAGGGTTCCTGAGTGGTGTTTCCTTCAATGTCATTTGATTGATTGCCGAATGTAGAGTTCTGAGAACTGTAGTTTTGAATGTCTGCTATTCGGCCGAAGGCATTATAATCTACCTGCAAATTGGGGCTTGGAGTGTATTTTACCCCAGCTTTAAAGAGTCCGGAAGAGCTTTTTACTCTTTGCTCTGAGGTTAACACCTCTTGGTTGGCGTTAGGTTGAAGAATATAGGTTCTGTTGGAAATTGACCCCATGGTGTTATCTACACTAGACCCTATAGCAAAGCCAGAAATGTTCCATTTATTGCTTGGGGCGAAATTGTAATTAAGGGCAGCGAGCTCGTTTTTTAAACTTTGTGCATTGTTTCTTTCAGCCATAGGAATGCCTAATGAGTTGCTAGAAACCTGAAATGATGAGCCAGCTCCTCTAGCAAAACTTCCAAAGCCACCAGTAAACCTGAAATAGTCATTCATGGTAAATGCCAGTTGACCAACATTGTTGGCATCGGCAATCAGGTTGATGTTGGTTTTAGCATTATAAAAGAATGAATTAATGTGGCCTAAATACCTTTCTTCTGGGCCAGCGCCAGCTCTTATATCTCCAAAAAGTATGTTTTTCTTGTCTTCTTTAAGTTGAATGTTCAGTGCCAATTGCTCGCTGTTGTTTACACTGCTTAATGGACTGATGTTGTTGTAGTTTTGCAGTACTTGTACCTTGTCTACCACATTGGCTGGGAGGTTTTTAGTGGCTAGTTTTGTATCGCCTTCAAAGAACTCTTTGCCATCTACCAGCACCTTGTTAACTGATTTGCCTTGAATTTTTACACCACCATCTTCATCTACTTCAAAGCCTGGTAAGTCCTCCAAAACATCGCCTAGCTTGCGCTCATTGCCTTGGGTAAAAACCTCTGTTTTGTAAGTAATAGTGTCACCCTGAATGAGTACTGGCATTTCACTGACCACTTCCACATCTCCGAGGTTTTGGCTGTCTGCTGAAAGCTGAATGGAGAAAGGAACGGTATTGGTTTCTTTAGCTTCATAGAGTTGTTCAAAAGGCAGAAAGCCTACAAAGCTGACCTTGATGTTGTAGACTTTTCCCTTTTCTAATGGTATTCTAAAGCCTCCTTGTGGATTAGTTACGCTGAATCCGGCCATTTTTTTACTTAGGGTGTCAATGGCTAAGACATTGGCGTATTCTAAAACTGCGCCTTCTGAATCTCTGACTTCACCGCTAAAAATTACTTTTTCTTGAGCTAAACTCATGGTAGAGAAAGCAAGGCAAAGTGTTAAGAGTAGTATAAACCTTTTCATGTTGTGAGTTTTTGACCTTTGGACTAATTAATTGCCTCCTACTTTAATGCTGATGCCTCCTTTTCCATTGCTGAATTTTTCAGTCATTTCTGCGGTTTTGGCATCAATTTCTTCTCTCAATTCAGTACGGGTTACTTTCTTTCCTTTGGAAGGCCTTTTGATTTTTACCTCTTCTTCTGGGTTTAAAATTACCTTGGTGCAGGCGTAACTCATTTTGCCATCACTAACCTCAAGAATTAAACCTGGAAGTCCCCAGTATTCATCTGGTCCTTGAGAAACAGGAATTTGAGGGGTGTACCAAGCTTCTATTTTTATAGTGTCCATTTTAACCTCTGGCACCACTTCTTCATCGGTTTTCTCACCATCACTTTGGCTGTTGAATGAGATAGTTCGGCTTTCTCTCACATCTGTGAAAACTGCTTTGTAGGCTTGGTAATTGCCTATGGTTTTTTTTTCGTCTGTAAGCTCCCACTCTCTTTTACTTAGTGTGTCGTTTACTAAAAAAGGCTTGCTGAAAACCTCGGTTTCCTTCAGATAGAGATTCTCAGATGTGTTTTTGTAGGTGGTACTTCCTCCCCCTGCCATTCTTATTACTAAACCTCCTGCCGAAGCTGTTGCAGGTCCTCCATCTAGACTCTCAACTTCCGACCAAATAGATTCCTTAAGGTTGAATTTTAACTCATACTCTTTCTGGAATTGCTTTTTCATTTGCTCCTCTATTTGTGCTTGCATGGCGGGAGTCATCTGGTCGCTCTTAATAGAAAAGCCATTCATTTTCCTTGATGATTGATAGGTGGCAATACCCTGAAAGTTTTGGGCTGTTACGGAAATAAGGGTGGCTATCATTATTCCGATAGCTAGAACGAGTTGTCTTTTGAGATTTTTCATTGGAGTGATTTTAATACCCTACAAATCTGAATTGAATAGAGAAAACAATGAGTTAACCAGTGTTAACGTGTGTTAAGCTGCCAATCAACTGATGTTGAAGTCCGTATATTTGAAGCGTGAATGCATTGAAATTCAAGCGAATAATTTATGTGATAGCTGCTACCGCCATAGTTACTATTGGGGCGCAGGTGTACAGAAGTATTCAGAATTACCAGCTGAATAAGGAGCGTTTTGTTAATGATATGCAGCAGTCTTTAGATGTAAGCTTGGAGGCCTATTTTGCTGAAATAACCAAAGATCAACTGGGGCTTAAAGTGCAGAGACTAACTGGTAATACCGGGTCAAATCTTATGATTAGAGGTGCTTGGTCTACCAACAATGGAGCTCAAGATGTAGATAAAGTTGTGCATTATCTTAACAATAGAGATTCTATAAGAGGAGCTGTTCAAAAGATGGTAGACTCTAAATCTGTATTTGCTTTTGATACAGCCTTGAACCCCTCAATGATTGAGTCTATAAGCATTTCTAGTGTGGTGTCAGACTCCAGTTCTTTACCAGAAAACCATACATATTCCAAAAGCATGGAGATTGGCTTTACAGACTCTCTGAAAAGCCTAAAAGGCTTTGCTCAGAAAATAGTACTGTCTTTATCTGGCAAGGATATTAAGCTAGATACGCTAAACAACCTTCTAGAAGAGGAATTAGATAGACGGGATATGAAGGTGAGGCATGTATTGGTGTTGTTTACCAATAAACTCGGGCCGCTGGAGGTGAAGGTAGGGTTTGACGGTAATCAAATTATGGCTTTTAAAGAGGAGAGAGATACCGTCTATTCCGAACCAAACTTTAATAGCTCTGACTATCCGCTTACGGTTGAATCTAACAATACTTTTCTTTCGAAAGATCAGCGGATAGAACTCAGATTTGAGAATGCCTCACTCAATATTCTTAAACGAGGAGGGGTAGATTTACTCATTTCATTAATAATTACCATTGTGGTGATTGGGACCATGATGTATCTGTATGGAATTATAACTGAACAGAAACAATTGGCTGAGATTAAGAATGATTTAATCAGCAACATCACGCATGAATTCAAAACGCCAATAGCCACAATTTCAACGGCTATGGAGGGAATCTCCAACTTCAACCAAATGAATGATCCTGAAAAAACTGCTAAATATGTTGGAATCTCGCAGGGGCAATTGAAAAAGTTGAACGGAATGGTTGAAAAGCTGTTAGAAACAGCTTCACTAGATTCTAACGAGCTAGAAATAGCCAAAGAAGACGTAGAAGTAGTTGGCTTTACGCGTCAGATATTTGAGAAGTTTCATGTGATTAAGGGGAGTAAAAAACTCTCTTTTCAAACCGATTTAACAGAGCATTGGCTTGAGATAGATCCATTTCACATGGAAAATGCCATTGGTAACTTGGTAGATAATGCCATTAAATATGGAGGTGATGAAGTGCTCATTAGCTTGTCTAAAACCAAAGGGCAGTTAGTTTGGCAAGTAAAAGACAGTGGAGGTAAGATTGGTAAGCAGGAGCAGCAGCGCATTTTCGACAAGTTCTATCGAATACCTACCGGTAATGTGCATGATGTGAAAGGTTTTGGCATTGGCCTTTATTACACCAAAACTTTGGTAGAAAAGCACGGTGGTAAAGTTGGGCTTTCTGTGGAGCCTAATTCAACTCTTTTTTCAATTGAATTTAACGATGACAAAGCATAAAATTCTGTTGGCTGAAGATGAATTGGCCTTAGGGACTATTGTTAAGGAAAGTCTGGAGACCCGGGGCTTCGAGGTAGTTTTCTGTGCCGATGGAGAAGAGGCAAAGCTAAAGTACGAAGAGGAAGAACCAGAAATTTTGGTGCTCGATGTAATGATGCCAAAAAAAGATGGGTTCTCCTTGGTTAAAGAGATTAGAAGGAAAGATGATCGTATTCCTATCATCTTTCTGACGGCCAAAAGCCGTACTGAAGACGTTGTAGAAGGGTTCGGCTATGGGGCTAATGATTACCTCAAAAAGCCCTTCTCTATGGAAGAGCTCATTGTTCGTATCAAAGCATTAATTGACCGGAAAGGAACAAACGGAGCTTCTGAAACGGTGGGAATCGGGAAATACTCATTCAATTACTCTAGGCAGGTTTTGAGCTTCAATGGTACTGAAGAGTCTCTTACTCATCGTGAGGCACAATTACTGAATGAGCTTTACCTACATAAAAACGACCTTACAGAACGTACGCTCATTTTAAATACGCTCTGGGGAAGTGACGATTTCTTCAATGCCAGAAGTATGGACGTATTCATTACAAAGCTGAGAAAGAAGCTATCGAAAGATGATGCCATTCAGATACTTAATGTTCGGGGCTATGGCTATAAATTGGTCTGTTAAAAGGGTGCTTTAAATAATTCTTTCCGCAGGTTAAAGCAATAAACCTCCACCTGTCAGAGCAGTTGTAATTTATTGAACAGATGTTTTTACATTCGTAATGTTCCAAGATGAAGCAACGCTCGCGTAAAATATCATCCTTTCTTTTGCTAATGTGTTTTATAGCACCATTGGGGTTTACTTTTACCATTCTAAAAGTGAAACAATGGCAAGTAAGAGAGCAGATAGAGCGCGAAATTCTACAAGGAATGGACAAAGGTGAGCTTGTTCAGTTTACCTTCTCCAAAGCAGAGGCCGAGGCCCTAGACTGGGAGCATGAGCGGGAGTTTATGTACAACGGCCAGAGTTACGATGTTGTGGAGCAAGAAGAGGTTGGAGATTCTGTTACCTATTATGTTTGGTGGGATAAGGTTGAGACAAAAATCAAGAATAAACTGGCAGAGTTAGTAGCTATGGCAATGAACCAAGATGCCGATCAGCAACAAAATCAAAACCAACTCGAAAAACTTTTAAAATCGCTGCATTACAATGGTGGTGCCCCAGAAGAGCAACCTTTTATTTTTATAGAAAATAACTCGTTCAACGAGTATATCAATTCATATACATCTCTTCGTTGGGCTCCTCCAGTTCCTCCTCCATTATTTGTTTAAACATATTCTTACTACGTGTCTCTCAGTTCTTCTGAGTAGGCTCAAACACGTATTTTTTAATGTTTAAATAGATAATCTTAAATGAAGAAATTAATTTTTCTGCTCCTGTTTCTCATGAGTTTTTTCATGGCTCAGGCGCAGGTAATCACTGTTCTTGATCAAGAAAATGAAGCCCCATTAGAGTTGGTCATGATTGTCAGTGATAGAGATAATGTGGTGCTTACCACCAACGCTCGAGGTCAGGCCGATATCTCAGAATTTGGTGGCGCAGACTCCATTCAGATTCGAATGATTGGTTATGCCACCGTTACCATGAGTTACTATGAGCTAGAGAATCAAGGCTTTCAGGTTTACCTAGTGCCAAATTCTTTAGAGCTAGATCAATTTGTGGTTTCGGCTACAAAGTGGAATCAATCTAGTGCTGAGGTTCCGCAGAAAGTGATTTCAATTACTCCGAAAGACGTGGCATTCATGAACCCGCAGACTACCGCAGACTTACTTAGCGTATCCGGTCAGGTATATGTCCAAAAAAGTCAGCAGGGTGGAGGAAGTCCTATGATTCGCGGCTTTGCAACAAACCGGCTGCTTTACACTGTAGATGGTGTGCGCATGAATACCGCCATTTTCAGAGGAGGGAACATCCAAAACGTGATTTCTCTAGATGCTTTTGCTATTGAAAGCACCGAGATATCTTTTGGTCCGGGCTCCGTAATCTATGGAAGTGATGCCATTGGCGGTGTTATGAGTTTTCAAACGTTGAAGCCAAAACTCTCAGTTACCGATCAGTTAGAGGTAACTGGTAAGGCTAATATGCGCTATGCTACAGCCAATAAGGAGAAAACTGTTCATGCAGATTTTAACATTGGGTTAGACAAGTGGGCATTCGTAACCAGTTTTAGCGGGAATATTTTTGACGACTTACGCCAGGGCAGCAATGGCCCAGAAGATTACCTGAAGCCTTACGTAGTACAAAGGGGTGGGGGTGAGGATTTGGTGTTGGAAAATGAAGATCCGCGAGTACAGAATCCTAGTGGCTACACTCAATATAATATTATGCAGAAGGTTCGCTTTAAGCCGAACGAGAATTGGGATTTTCAGTATGGGTTCCACTATTCTCAAACTTCTAGTTACGGTAGGTATGATAGGCATAATAGAATGAGAAATGGACAGCCAAGGTATGGCGAATGGAGTTATGGCCCTCAGATTTGGATGATGAACAACCTTAATGTTTCTCATAACTCCAGTTCGGTCTTATTCGATGAGATGACTATAAGACTAGCTCAGCAACATTTTGAGGAAAGCCGCAGAGATAGAAGCCTTAATAGTACAGAAAGGGCAGTGAGGACAGAAGAGGTAGAGGCCTACTCAGCCAATCTAGATTTTATCAAATCGCTTAGCGCTAGAAGTAAACTGTTCTATGGTTTAGAATGGGTGTTGAACGATGTTACCTCAACAGGGATAGATCAAAACATCAGTACCGGAACATCGCAGCCTGGTCCTTCTAGATATCCGCAAGCAGATTGGGCGTCATACGCAGCCTATGTTACTCAAGAGTATAAAGCTTCTGAGATTTTGACATTGCAGGCTGGGCTCAGGTACAATCAGTTTACGTTAGATGCATCTTTCGACACTAGTTTTTACCCCTTTCCTTTTGAAACGGCAAACCTTAATGAAGGTGCACTAACAGGAAGTTTTGGAGCAGTATTAATGCCTTCTTCTTCGTGGGTGATCAATGCCAATTTAGCTACGGGGTTTAGGTCGCCAAATGTTGATGATGTAGGGAAGGTATTCGATTCTGAACCTGGTTCAGTGGTGGTGCCAAACCCTGACTTGGAAGCTGAAACGGCTTACAATGCAGACTTTGGAATAGCTAAGGTGTTTTCTGATGTGCTAAAGGTTGAGCTGACAGGCTTTTATACCTACTTGAATAACGCAATGGTAAGAAGAGACTTTCAGTTGAATGGCATGGATGAGATAATGTATGATGGTGAGCTCAGTAGAGTTCAGGCTATTCAGAATGCAGCAAATGCCACAGTTTATGGCTTTCAAGTGGGGGCAGAATTGAAATTGCCTGCTGGTTTTAGTTTTTCAACCATGTATAATTATCAACATGGTGAGGAAGAGCTAGACAATGGAGATAAAAGCCCGATGAGGCATGCAGCACCTGCTTTTGGTGTTAGTAGGCTAAATTATTCTGCTTACAAATGGAGGCTTAGCTTATATGCAGATTATCATGCGGAGGTATCTTTTGAAGATTTGCCAGAAGATGAAAAGGGGAAAACCGAGATTTATGCAGCCGATGCCAATGGAAATCCGTATGCTCCTTCGTGGTATACTTTAAACTTTAAAGCCCAATATTTACTGAGTAACACTTTTACGGTAACTACTGGCGTTGAGAATATAACAGATCAAAGGTATAGGCCATATACTTCAGGTATTTCTGGAGCAGGGGTCAATTTTATAATAGCATTAAAGGCTAATTTCTAGTCAATTCTGAGCTCATCTGGACGTTGTTCGGGTGGGCTCTCTTTTTTTCAAAAAAATGCTCTGTTTTACACGTAGTTCAGAGGCATAATTTTGAATCTGACCACAGATTTTGAGTTCAAAATTCTTCGGGTTGTCAAGTTTTTTGACAGCAGCTATGTGTTTTTAAATACATGAATAAGTAAGTTCTTACTAAAAATTGTCCGTTTGCACTTAAAATGCTCGGAATTACAATAAAATCGCCTCTTATCCATTAGGATGTTTTCTTACATTCTATTTATATTTGGATACCTAACACCAGAAGAACTAACTTATTTTGACTACGTGTAGCCCCAGACATAGGAGGTCATTCTCCTTTATGGTTAGCGCTAGCTGTATACTTCTTTGTCTGATATTTGCTCAAGCTAAAATTCAGGCGCAAGAAATTGCAGCGAGTGGGCTCACTCTCCAATTTATCAAATCCCAAACTAGTGGTTCTGTAGATGAGGTTGCCTCCAACGTTCTGAAGGTGGTTAATCGCACAGGTCGCAGATCGGTCTTTAAGATAGAAATAGCTACTCCTCCCAATTGGTCTAGAGTTCGTGCAGAAGATAGAATGTACAATGTGGCCAATAACGATAGCCTCTTTATTCCCATAAGAGTAGTGCCAGAGAAATCGGCAACAGGAAATGTCAATTATTTTATTAATGCTACTGCCTTAACAGGAAATGGAGTTCCGTTGGCTTCAACTCCATGGTCTATGCAAGTGGTTAAGGTGTCTAGGTGGTACGCTTCGCTGGTTAAATCGGAAGTTTATTTTCCGGCAGACAAAAAGGAGGCTCAATTTCAGCTTAAGTTGAGAAATGATGGGAATTCGGCCGAAGACGTTGTGGTTTTGTTCAACCCGAATGTGAAGGTCAAAATTTTAGACAATCAAGGCAATCCATTTGCAGACAATGCATTGCCTCTTAAGCTTCCCGTAGATATAGATACTACGCTAACTTTTACCGCTCAGCTTGACGAAGAGGCTAAGAAGGAAAATTTCTTTACTGCAGGGGCTATTGATTCAGAAGAAACAAATCAATCCGAATACAAAGTAAATATTCAAGTTAAAGATGTAGCTGGACAAAGGGCTAGCTGGGGAGGAAGAGTAGATTTTAAAAGGCTAGAACAAGAGCACAAGTTTAAGTCTGAGTATGGCGAATCTAGCATTCCCATCAACGTAGAGTTTAACACATACAATGTTTTGTCTCAATTTACAAATTTCAGTCTAGATCTCAGCGGGGAGGCCGATCTTGGAGAAGATCGCTTCCTTCGCTATTACTATCAGACTATAATTTCTAGTAATAGCATTGCTGGTACGCAGTTTTTGGGCTCCTATCGCTTTGCAGAATACAGAACACCAAAGTATGCCGTATCGGCAGGAGATATTGGCCAGAATATGGAGTTGTTACTCAATGGTACTGGTGTTAAAGGCTCTTATTACTTCGATAAACTGGGAGTTTCTGCCATCTATGTAACCAGGCCGCAAAATGGCAATGTAAACAATGACTTGAGCAGTATTGGAGGTTCGGTTCGCTATAGAGTTATGCAAGGCCTAAATGCTACAGCAGAGATAGTAAACCAAGACGATGAGTTCAATCAGGTAAATAGAAACTTAGCTACCTTCAGAGCTAATTACAGGTTGCCAAACCAAAGTATTTTAGATGTTAAGCTGGGGTACTCCATGGAAGATCATCAGCCAGTGAGTGGAGATGCCTTTAAGACCCCAGGTTTTGGTGCCACAGCCCGCTATACTGGCAGAATTCAAGGGGTAAGTATTTCTGCTCAAGGCCGATATAATTCGCCAAACTACTCTTCACAGTTTAGAGGTTCAACGGACTTTAACACCAATGCACGATACAATTTAACTGATAGTAAATTCTTAGGATTAAGGGTGAATATGAACAGCCGAAACCCTGAGATATATAGTAAAGGGATACTTTTTCCGAGACGTTATTTTGCCAGAAATTCTTTTGAAGGACAATTTGGTTGGTCTACAGAAAATGGAAATTTTGTGCTTTATCCTCGCTTTCAGTACGATGAAGTATTAGATCTAAGAACCACAACAACAGGTATGGGGCTGAGCTTTGCTACCAATAAAACGCAAGAGGCCAAGCTTTATACTAGGTTCTTTTCGGGCTTTACTAAAGCGCTAGATTATGAGAACAAGCCCTACATGGTGGCGAGATGGGAAAACACTTTACGCTACAAGAACCTGAATCTTTCTGCAAGATATTATTACGGCCCTTTTAATGTATTAGACAATCTGAGGGTGGTAGAAGATGGCATTAATCCTCAATCTTTATTCCTCAGCGCTTTTGCCCAGCTTAATTTCACTAAGGCTCGTGTATCGGTTCGGCCTATGGTAACAATGGCATACGAGTCGGTTCTGGCTAGGTGGAGAATGAATATGTCTCCTCAAGTTACCTACTTCTCTAAGAATGGTCTTGAGTTTAACATGACGGTAGAATACTTCAGTATAAAACAAGGGGAGAGTCCGTTGGCTAGTGTCAATGAGTTTGGTACTCAAGCGTTCAACCCTTTCAACCAGAGCAATGCGTTTCTGCGCTTAGGGCTTAAAAAGCAGTTCAACATTAAAAAGCCTGGTAAGAAGTCGCACGACTTGGAGGTGGTGGTCTTTAAAGACTTGAATGGAAACAATAAGAGAGATCAGGGAGAGGAGTTTGAGAAAAATGTAATTGTTAGAGTGAATGGGCAGGCGCTGATGACAAACGAGGAAGGTGTGGTTTACTTCAGAAACCTTCCGGAAGGCAAGTACTTGGTAGAAAATGAATTGTTAACCAATGCTGAAGGCTGGTTTAAGTCTAAGGGCATTGAGGTTGACATGAACTCTGACCAAGCAGTTTATATCCCGCTGAAGAGAGGCGTGCAGATTGTTGGAAATATACTACTGCAGAAGGCACAATATTCAGCTTTAGGAGAAGGAGGGATGAAGCTGAATGGTATTCGTGTAACGGCTACTGATGGTAGTGGAGAAACTTATACCAGCTTGACAGATCTCTCTGGTCAGTTCAGGCTCTATGTTCCTTTCGGTACTTACACCATAAGAGTAAATGAGCAGGCTATAGATAGTCAGTTTGAGTTTGCCCAGTCGTCTTACACCTTAGATGTAAATAATTTAGGAGGAAACTACCAGTTGGCTTTCTACCTGATTGAAAAGAGAAGGCAGCTGAATATCAAGAAGTTTGATAACAACAACGATAATAAGTAATAACGATCAACATAAGAATGAAAATTAATTATCAACACAATCGAACGAGGGGGGCAGCAGTAATTGTACTGCTGATGTTCCTATCATTTTTTGATGCTTTCGGTCAGAAAATCTCCACTTCGCCAACACGGTTGAACTACAAGGTAAGCCCGGGTGGGTCCTCGACTGGACTGATTACGGTGACGAACAATGCCGAACGTAGACAAACCTTTACGGTAGACTTTGGAGACTTTGATGCTTCACGTGCAGGTAAGAGTAAATTCCTTTCTAAAGGAGAGATGGCTCGATCTTGTGCAGATTGGTTAAGTGCCACACCGGCTTTATTTGAATTAGATCCGGGAGAGTCGCAACAAATTAGAGTTGTGATGGATGTTCCCCAAGATTCTACTGCTTTAATGGCTCGCTGGGCTGTAGCCTATATTAGGCTTAGCGAAGAGAGACAAGGGCAGCAAGAAACTGGTGATGGTCTAATTGTAAATTTAAATCAGGCGTATCGTTTTGGCGTTTATGTTTTCCAAACGCCTCCCAATGCTGTATATGCAAAAGGAGAGTTGATAGACTTCAAGCAAGACGAAGATCAGCTGATACTTAGGCTTAGAAATGTAGGAGAAACATTCTTGAAATGTAATTCTTACGCTGAGTTTACCAATCTGCAAACAGGCGAGATTAGCCGTCTTAAACCGAGAAACTTTACCGTGTTACCTGCTAGTAATCGCGATGTCACCTTTTTAATTCCTAAAGATTATCCACCGGGCAAATATTCTGTTCTGGGTGTGTTGGATTATGGAAATAGGGATGAAGTGGCGGCTGCGGAAATAGAAATAGAAATTAAAGAAAAAAGTAAAGAATAGATGGGCGCACTTGAATTTCTCATATGGCAGTTTTCAATACTACTCACTAAAAAAGGAGACGAAAAAACTGAGAAATTTCTAAGTGATATTTGTATATATGAATATAAGTCCATATATTCACATGTCTAAACTTTTAACCTAAACATTAATACTCATGAAAAGATTACTAAACATTAAGGCGTTTGCCGTAGCGGCAGTTCTTGCCCTAGTTTTATCGAACAGTGCAAACGCACAAGTTTTACCAGACGATAACGAATTCGTTTATGTAGCTATGGATCTTCAAGGTGTGTTGGATCTAACATTGGCTACAGACCCTAACGTTGAATTCACTTTCAACACTATTCCTAGCTATGTAAATGGTATCATTAAGCCAAACGTAACTGAACTAAGAGTAGAGTCTACTGTGCCTTGGGATCTTTACGTTCAGGCTGAGACTGCTAACTGGGCTCAGTTGCAAGCATTCTCAAGTGCTGGTACTTCTACAGTTCCTTCTACTTTGTTAGAAGTAAGAGTAATTGATGGTGCAGGTACTTCTGCTCTTCCAAACTTTACTGCTCTTACTGATACAAGATTGGATATTGTAGGTACTGTTGCTGCTGGTGACGGTGTTGCTGCTGGTTCTTACCTTACAACTCCTGATTCTCACTTCTTCAGAGTAGACTACAGAATTATCCCTACTTTGACTGCACAATATCAGGCTGGTTACTACGGTTTGAACGTGATTTACACGCTAGCTGAAGACCTTTAAGAATTTTAAGAAATACAGATTTACTAAGACGTAGTAAATAAGTTAGTTCGATTTATGTTGATTGGTAAAAGGGATAGCATCAAATGTTATCCCTTTTTATATATTTATATTGCTTAATTTCGCATATGATCAGAAGGTTGCTCCTTCTTACTGTCTTTCACCTTTTTGCCTCTTATTGTTTTGCCCAGTCATTGGACATTTCTATTACAAGAGGTACTGACTTAGACTTTACCTTTACCACAATACGCCAATATACCAATGGTGTTATTAGGCCAAATGCCACAGAGTTTAGAGTTGAGTCTTCTGCTGAGTGGGACCTTTACGTTGGTGCTCAAACTACCACCCCAGGTCAGTGGGATCTACTCACGGCTTATTCAAGCGCAGGTTCTTCAACCGTACCGGTTTCTATTTTGGAAATAAGAGCGGTAAGCCCTGGCGGAACCTCACAACAAAATAACTTCTTTCAACTCAGGGATGTATCTAACCCGGTTTACCTCATTGGTTCTGGAGCCGATGATGCACTGGTTAATTCGGGTGTAGGAACCAATGCCCCTGGTGATGGCTCTAATAATCCTTTCACCCACCGATTTAGAATTGATTACAAACTAACCCCTGGAATGGGCTATCAGCCAGGTGTCTATTCTCTGACTGTAGTCTTCACTATAGCTGAAGATTTGTAGTTCCCTCTTTCAAACACCTTTTACAAGCTTTATATTCGGCCATAAATCTAGAAGGAAGAAAAATCTCTGGATTGTATTTAAACCATAAAGTTGTTTTCATTGCTATAGGTTTCAACCCTAACCCTAAAGGGAAACCCAAGCCTATTGAATTGCCCCCTTTAGGGAATAGAAGGGTTGCTGCTTTCAACTTTATGGTTCGAATTTGTTGAATAGAACTTAATTGCATTAAAACTATGGCCATTAATATCTCTTTGTTAAAACGAATCTGTGAAGTTGCCGGTGCTCCGGGTTATGAAAAACGTGTTCGTGATTTGGTGATTCAGGAAGTGAAAGATCATGTAGATGAACTTCGTGTCGATAATCTGGGTAATGTAATTACCATTAAAAGAGGTAATAACAACCCTGAAGGAAAGAAAGCCATGGTGGCCGCACACATGGATGAGATTGGCTTTATTGTGACCCATATCGATGATAAAGGCTTCGTACGATTCCATACGCTAGGTGGCTTCGACCCGAAAACCCTAACCGCTCAACGAGTGATCATTCACGGTAAAGAAGATGTAATAGGTGTAATGGGTAGTAAGCCCATTCACGTAATGAGCCAAGAAGAGCGCCAAAAGGTAGCGAAGACCTCAGACTACTTCATAGACCTTGGAATGTCTAAAGAAGAGGTAGAGGCTGTTATTTCTATTGGCGATCCAATAACTCGCGAGAGAGAGCTAATTGAAATGGGTAATTGTGTGAACTGTAAGTCTATAGATAATAGGGTTTCTGTCTTCATACTCATTGAGGCACTGAAGAACCTTCAAGATCAGCCTTACGATGTTTATGGTGTATTCACTGTTCAGGAAGAAGTGGGAATAAGAGGGGCAAATGTTTCTGCTCACAGTATTAATCCTGATTTCGGTTTTGGTCTAGATACCACCATTGCTTTCGACTTGCCAGGAGCTCAGCCTCATGAAATGGTGACCAAATTAGGTGAAGGTGTAGCAGTGAAGATCATGGATGCTTCTACTATTTGCGATTACCGCATGGTAGATTTTATGAAGAAGACAGCGGATAAGAGAAATATTCAATGGCAGCCGGAGATTCTTACTGCAGGTGGTACAGACACTGCGGGGGTTCAAAGAATGGGCAAAGATGGAGCCATTTCAGGCGCTATTTCTATTCCAACACGCCACTTGCACCAAGTAATAGAAATGGCCGATAAAGATGATATTCAAGGAGCTATTGATCTACTGATTGCTTGTCTACAGGAGTTGGATGGGTATGATTGGAGTCATTAGTTTTTAATCAACTCAAGAATATCGTCTGTAGTTGAGTTCAAGTAATGTTGGATAGTAAGTAAATTATTCAGGATAAGTTCAGATATATTCTGAGTGGTGAGGTTTCCTGTATTCAGATAAATGACTTTGGGAGGTGTCCCATAAAGAGCATTCAAGTCCACAAAATCCGAATCGAATGTAACTACAGCAAAACCATTTCTTTTTGCATGTTCAAAGATTTTTAAGTCTGATGAATCTTCCAATCCTACAAATCTTACTTGAGTGCATTCCGAGAAATCGTTAGGGAGTTTCTTAAGGATTTTTGGTGATATGTTTTGATCAAAAAGGAGCTTCACTTAACCGAGATCAGTCTTCTTTCTTTATCTGCAGCGTAAGCCAGACATGCATCTATCATTTTGTCACTGATCTCTTCAAAATCAGACTTGATGTCTTCTCGGCTCATTCCATTGGATAACCAGTTGAGTACATCATAAACCGATATTCGAGTGCCCTTTATAGTGGGTTTACCAAATCGCTTATCTGCTCTGATTTCTAAAAACTCTTGATAGTTCATGTTAGTGAAAATACGAAATCTAATCTTAGAAGTTAATATAAAGTATAGATAACCTTGCTGTTAGGTTGCCTGCCTGTAGGAGTTGGATCAGTATAATTGGAGTCATTAAGATTTCCCCAACTTCAAGCCCAAATAAGCTAATCCCATTCCTACCATTACACTTAGTCCGATGTAGAGAATAGCTTGTATTGGTTTTTGCTCAAGTAGTAGGTTGTTGCCTTGCATGGCGAAAGTAGAGAAGGTGGTAAAGCCACCGCAAAAGCCTGAGATAAGGAGTAGATTGGTGCTTTCGGTCAGGTACTTTTCGCCCTGAGCCCAGCCCATAAATAGGCCAATAAGAAAACAGCCAAGCATGTTAACTGCAAAAGTGCCGTAAGGAGAAAAGTTGAGAATTTGCTTATGAAGTGCTTCTTGAACGAGAAACCTTAAAGCGCTGCCAAGTCCACCGCCAAGAGCCACTAAAAGCACATTCTTGATCATTCTTTTACCTCTAATTTAGGCGCTTTCTTCTTAATGTATTTATACACTTTATCGTAATCACTGTTTTCTTGGTTAGTGATTTTCACAAAGCCTTTGTTCTTGAAAACAAGCTTCAACTCTTTGAACTGAGTCTTGTTGGTTTCGATAATTACTTCTTGCCAGGCTCCAAGTTCTTTAATACCCTGAACCGACTTATAGAATCTGAAAGGATAATAAACATGGACCTGATCGTGACTGATCTTTAATACTTTATAGTTGAATAGCAGTTTGTAAAGTAAGACAGATGTACCTAATAGTAGAACGCCAAGCACAATGTACTTCCATGTGGCTGGTTCTTCTAGTACATGACGCATTAAATAAACGGAGCCCATTCCGCAGATAAGTGTGCTGGTTATTAAGGCGAAAATGGTTTGGCGTTTAGGGCGCGAGATAATCATAGCTTCGAAATAATTAAATCTTCCCTGAATTGGGAAATATGCGGCTGAATTTCATCAAAGAACTGCTTAAACTCTGCTTCGAACTCATCGTAGTGAGCCACTAAGTCTTGAATGGCCATTTCAAGGTTAGACTTGAATTTGGTCCTTCTCGATAGTCCAGTAAGCGCTCTGTGAAGACCTTCCTTTTTGGCGTAATTCGTCAACCAGTCTCCCCTAATCATGTAGGGGAGCATGTTCTGGCCACGTGGAGGAATTAAGTCCCAGTGGTTTTGCAGAAGCGCATACTTCTGTTGAGCAAACTCATTCAGCTTAAGAGAGTGATATTTATTGAAGTTGATAGCCAGAAAATGATCGTAGTACATGTCTACAATTACCCCAGCATAATGCCTGTATTTTTCGCGAAGCTTGTCTTTGCTTTTAAGTACTATGGGGTGGCTATCCGTATAGCTATCTATTTCTCTGTGAAGAATCACCCCTTTGGCTACCAATTCAGGTAGATAGTCTAACTGACTGCCTTTAACAAAGTCACCCATAAAGTTGCCTACGGTGAGTTCTTTATGGTTGTCTGATAAATAGAGGTGAGCTAAAAAATTAATATCTGAGTCTTTTGTTGATTAAGATTTTCGGAACACGTTCCTGATCTTAAGATAGTCAACAAAGTACACCATTCTTACAGTTATTGTATCAAAGTTTGATGCTGAAAATGTATTGCTGAAATTATTGAAGAAATCTAAATGAGTGTTTAGGTCGTCTGTGCCAATGGCTCTCTTCCAGATTACTCGAATTTCACTTCCTGGAAGAAACTGCCAATTATACTCCATATCTATATTAAACTGATTGAAGTTTCTGTTGTGCAAAGGATCTCCTGTTGTGGCATCAATTCCAGTATACTCAATGTCTCTAAGTTCATCATCTTCCGTGATTTCTAAGAAGTCGTTATACTCCACTCGGCTCCAATAGTGTCTCAAGCGGAAGGTTAGGCCCATTCTGTTGGTGAAAATATAGCTAGAAGAAAGTGTGTTGGTTAAGTTCCTAACATCTCTTACACCAATGACTACATTTTCAAGATTGCCACTATTATCGTATAAACGAGTTACGTAACCTCTTTCATTAGCACGGTTAGAGAATTCTATGTTGTGGTCTATCTCTGCTCTTGTTCCAATTCTTACTCTGCCTGAAATATTTCCGAATTGATCTGTTTGGTTCCAGTCTGGACGGTTCCAGTATCTATATCTGGTAGAGATCCGTACATTTTTACGACTGTCTGTGCTCAATCTGCCTCCTACTGAAAAGCTCTCTGGTCTTTCAAATACATAGCCCTCTTGTCTTGCTTCAAAGAAATCATAAGAAGTAGTTGGGGTAGTATTAGCATCTAAAGACACGCTCCAGAAGTTTTTAAACGTACCATTGAAACCACTGCTTATTTGGAATTCGGCAAACTGACTTGGGTTATATAGCCTGTTATGTTCAAACCTTAAGCTGTAGCTATAATTATTGAAAGCCCCTTTTGGCTCAAATTGAGTGTAAGAAAGCCTGGCATTATGTTCTAGTCTATTCGCTCTTCTTAAAAAACCTAGGTCATTAATGTCATAATCGTCTGTCTCTAGGTTTCTGCTTATGTTGAATTGAAAGTTGCCTCTTGTCTTTGAGAACTGTAGGTTGTATTTATAGCCAGTTTTGCTGGAGGTTGCACCGGTTTCTAACCCGTAAGAATTAATATGACTATAGGCATAGAAACCTCTAAGCCTCCATGTAAGTGTTTTGTCATTAAGGTTAAGGTTCACGCCAGTTACATTCGCATCATCAGCATTTTTGCCTCTCATTACGTTAGTATTAGTCAGCGTTACACTAGAGTTGTTCTTAAGGTTCTGGTCTAGAACAATCACATTAAAGTTGGTAAGTGGGTCGGCTTCAACTTCTCTAGTTTCGCCAGTCTCATTATTTTCAACCGTAACATAGGTTCTGTCTGAAATGGCATTGAAGAAGCCAATACCTAGTCCACCATTTGTTCGACCTGTAATTTTCGAGGCATTGATTAGTTGTGCTGCTTGAGGACGACTAATAATTGATTCGTTATCGTCAATCTTTTCCGTGATGTTACGAAAGGTACTTCCTATTCTTCTAGAATAGAATAGCCCCGCCTTGTTGAAGAGCTCTACTCCCTCTGTGAAGAACTGGCGGTTTTCATTGAAGCGTACTTCGAAGGGAGAAAGGTTCAGTACTTGGTTGTCTGATCTTACACCGCTAAAGTCTGGAATCAATGTAGCATCTAGAGTGAATGCATCATTAATGCCGTACTTAATATCCATTCCACCATTTAGTTGTGGGTCTACAAAACCTGTTTCAGAAGTTCTGCTGAACACTGTAGATACATATGGATAAAAGAATAGACGAGTTGGAGTTTCTATGTTCTTAAGGTTAGTAACTGAACCAGCTTGATTTAGGTAGCCATCAATCTGAGGGTCGATAGGGTTCCAAAATGAGTCTTCATTTAAGAAGGTAGATTTTCTCATGAAATTAATTCCCCATTGCTGGATTTCATCTGAGTTGAATCGAAGAACTGCATAAGGTATTTTGAACTCAGCTGTCCAGTGGTCGTCATTAATTTGGGTATTCGAAAGCCAAACGGCATTCCAGTCATTATCATTTCCCCAGACTCTTTCATTTCCACCGTTAGAGTAAAGTGCATCATATTGTACACCAGCAACGGTTACAAATAAACCCACACCGTTAAGTCCTGCCTGAAAGGGGTCTATGGTTACCCCAAAATAGTCTGAGTTACCGATGTTGTCTCTATTGGTTAGGAGGTTGAAGACTTGGTCGCGCTCCTCATATATTTTAGCTGCTATGTAAAGAGCTTCATCATCGTAAAGCAATCTTACTTCTGTTTTTCTTTCAGAAGGCTGGCCAGGGTTTGGTCTTCTTTGAATAAAGTCTCCAAGTATCGGAGCTTCGGCCCATGCAGCCTCATCAAATACCCCGTCTATTTTAATGTTGTCGGTCGTTCTTACCGCTTCAAAGGTCTTTTTTACCTGCTGGGCAGTGGCCTCTAAAACACTTAGACAAACAGCAATTAGTATTAGTAGTTTTTTCATTTTTCGTTCAGCGCATCCTATCAAGTAACAGGCAAAAAACGTATTTGTTGATTGCGCACAGAATTACATTTATCCAAATCGGTCAATTTACGGTTTGAATGGTTGCCGTTCATGTAAGTGTCTGTTATACTGATAATTAAGATTTAGCAGATGTGAGTTGCTTAATTCAGTTGAATCGATTGCAAATTGTACTTTTCCTTTTCTTATCACTGGACTCTTTTATTTAGTGCCGAATATTGTTTGGGCTGAAGAGCAAGGAAAAAATCAATACTTTTGCCCAATATTTATGATGGACGTTTACAGCAAAGCTCTGGCAGATTTTTACGCTGGAAAAACAGAAGATGGTTTATGGCTCAATACTTCTTATGGAGACCCAGAAGAAATGCCTTTGTGGTATTTTTTTAGATCTTATGAGGAAATGCCAGACTTAGAAAAAATGGCGCTTTCGGTTTGTGAAGGTAGAATTTTGGATGTTGGGGCTGGTACGGGCTGCCATTCTTTGGTGCTTCAGCATTTTGATAATGAGGTAACAGCTATTGATACAGCTGCTCATGCGGTGTCAGTAATGAAAGAGTCCGGTCTTAAGAATGTATTGCATCAAGATTTTTTTGAACTAGAAAATCAGAAGTTCGATACGTTGCTCTGTTTGATGAATGGACTAGGTTTTATAGGGAAGTTAGATAGGCTTGAGTCTTTCCTAAATAAAGCTGAAGAGCTGCTCTCCGAAGAGGGACAGGTTATTTTAGATAGTAGCGATATTTCTTATCTCTATGAAAATGCTCAAAAACCATCGGATAGATATTATGGTGAGGTAAGCTTTCAGTATGAATATAAAGGAGAAAAGGGAGAGTGGTTTGATTGGCTCTATTTAGACCAAAATACGTTAGTTGATAAAGCCGATAAGTTGGGCTGGCATACCTATATACTTCACCAAGATAACGACCAGTATTTAGCTAGATTAATAAAGAAATAGCGATTTCATTCATTTAGTGAAATCGCTAAATATCTATTTTACAGTGTGTTAAAAATCCTGTGGAGGTGTTCTGCTTAGGCGTTCTCCTCTTGCTTTAACTGTTTTTCGTAAAGCTCTTTGTACACCCCTCCTTTAGCTAATAAGGATTCATTGGTGCCATGCTCAATGATTTTACCTTCATCTAAAACGATAATTTTATCGGCAAGCTTAGCAGAGGAAACACGATGGGAAATAATTACCGTTGTTCTGCCCTTCATTATTCTAGATAAGCTATTCAGAATAGTGTTTTCGGTATTTGTGTCTACTGCAGAAAGTGCATCATCTAGAATAAGCACCTTTGGATTTCTAACAATAGCTCTGGCTATGGAGGCTCGTTGCTTTTGTCCGCCAGAAAGTGTTATCCCTCTTTCTCCCAAAATGGTTTGTAGCCCCTTAGGGAAATCAGTTATGTTGTCATAGAGGTCTGCATCTTTGGCGGCTTGTTCCACATCTGCCAAACTAATGTTGTCACTTCCAAAAGCAATGTTGTTCTGTATAGTGTCTGAGAATAAGAAGACTTCTTGCGGTACATAACCCATCTGACTTCTCATGCTTGAAATATCGAAGGCCTTAATGTCTTCTCCATCTACTGTAATAGAGCCAGATGTTGTGTCATACAGCCTTAACATTAGGTTGGCTATTGTGCTCTTGCCCGACCCAGTAGTTCCAATAATGGCAATTGATTCTCCAGCCTTTACACTAAAGGAGATTCCATCTAATGCTCTAATGCCAGAATCAGGATAGTCGAAAGATACATTGTTGAAGGCTACATCTCCTTTTAAGTCTCTTTCTAAGTTCTGAGTGCTCTCAATGTGATTCTTTTCTTTTAAGAACTGATTGATTCTTTTTTGAGAGGCTGCCGCTCTTTGGTTAATACTGGTTATCCATCCTAGGGCAGTCACAGGCCAAGTGAGCATGTTTACGTAAATCACAAATTCGGCAATGTTTCCATAGGTGATTTCTCCTTTTATCACTTGGCTACCGCCTACATATATGGTTAAGAGAATGCTTAGTCCTATTAGCGCCATTATTAGAGGAAAGAACAGCGAGTTCACAAAGGTGAGCCTTAATGATCTGTATTTGTACTTTTCACTTTCGGTAGTAAACTTTTCGGCAGAGTCTTTTTCACGAACAAAGGCTTTTAATACTCTTATGCCCGAGAATGCTTCCTGAACGTATGTTGAAAGATCAGACAAGCTCTCTTGAATTTTTTCAGATCTTTTGTTGATTACATTATTTACAAAATAGATACTGAGTGAAAGTATAGGCAGTGGAAGTAAAGCATATATGGTTAGCTCTACATTTACCTTCAACATTTCATAAATAACCATGGGGAACAACACCAATAGGTTAATGCCGTACATGATTCCTGGGCCTAAGTACATTCTTACCTGACTTACGTCTTCAGAAATTCTGTTCATCAAGTCGCCCGTATTGTTCTTTCTGTAGAAGCTCAGCGGAAGGTTTTGATATTGTTCGAAAATCTCATTTTTCAGATCATATTCTACCTTTCTACTCATTACAATAATGGTCTGGCGAACTAAAAACAGAAAGAATCCCCTTAAAAATGCCATCAATATCATAATGGCTCCCAGAATGAGAACACCAACTTCTAGCCTTTCAAAGACAGATTCACTTAAGCTTGTGCCTTCGTATAATCGATAAACTCTGTAGCTATCGGTAACATAGTCAATGGCGTAGCGCACCACTTTGGCAGGCCAAACTCCAAAATAGTTGGAGATAACCAGAAAAATAAAGCCCAGAATGAGTAGGTGCTTGTATTTGTAAAGGTACTTATTAAGGTGTCTGAGTTCTTTCACGATATTCTTAACAGCAGTGTTCCGTTAAAGGTTGCCTCGAATCAATATCCTTAGAAGATGTTAATCTTTTGGTTACTTTTGCGGCTGTGGCTAAAAACCGTAGCCGCGGCAAATATAAAGTAAACTATGTTATGAATGTAATGGAAGAAATTAAGGCCGAGGAGCAAGTCCGAAGTGTCTCAATTTTCAAAGAGGCAGCTAGTTTAGGGCACGAACAATTAGTGTTCTGTAACGATGAAGCTACTGGATTGAAGGCTATCATTGGTGTTCACAATACCGTTTTAGGACCAGCTTTGGGAGGAACAAGGTTCTGGAATTACGCATCTGAAGAAGAGGCTGTGATAGATGTATTGAGGCTTTCTAGAGGAATGACTTACAAGGCAGCGGTATCGGGTCTTAACCTTGGAGGAGGTAAGGCTGTGATTATTGGCGACCCTAAGAAGCTTAAGAATGAAGCTTTCTTGAGAAGGTTCGGAAAGTTTGTAAATAACCTGAATGGTAAATACATCACGGCAGAAGACATGAACATGAGTACCAATGACATGGAGTATATTGGTATGGAAACTAAGCATGTTACAGGTTTGCCAGTAGAAATAGGCGGAAGTGGAGACCCTTCTCCTGTTACAGCATATGGTGTTTACATGGGTATGAAGGCCGCAGCTAAAAAGGCATTTGGTTCAGACTCTTTAACAGGTAAGAAAATCTCTGTTCAAGGAGTGGGCCAAGTAGGAATGCACTTGGTAGAATACTTGGCTAAAGAAAATGCTCAGGTGTTCATTACAGATATTAATGAAGAAAGACTAGCCAAAGTGTCTAAAGATCATGGCGCTACAGTAGTAGGTATGGATGAAATCTACGATTTAGATGTAGATATTTATGCGCCATGCGCTATGGGAGCCACCATCAATGATGATACATTGAATAGAATAAAGGCTCAGGTGATTGCAGGAGCTGCCAACAACCAGTTAAAAGATGAAAATATTCATGGAAAAATGTTGGTTGAAAAAGGTATGGTATATGCGCCTGACTTTGTAATCAATGCGGGTGGAATTATTAACATCTCTTCGGAGCTGAAGGGAAGTTACAATAAGCCACAAGCGTATAGTTGGACCGAAAAAATATATGATACAACTCTCAACATCTTCAGAGTTTCTGAAGAAGAGGGAGTTCCAACTCAGCAAGCGGCAATGAAAATTGCAGAAAAACGCATCGCTGATGTCGGAAACGTAAAACTTTCCATTTAAATAACAGTGAGTGGTTGGAAAAACCACTCACTGCTGTTTATTTTAACATTCAGACACCTTGAAATGCTCAACCGGAGATCTCTTAGAGTAAAAGTAATGCAGACCTTGTTCGCACTCAGTCAGTGCAAAGAGGCAAATTTTAATATCGGACTGGCCGAAATTGAAGAGGCTTTTCAGCCCGATCTTAATTCAATGGAGCCACAAGACAAGGTTCAATTAAAGGCAGATAGCAAGCAGGCCAAAAGCATCCTTAATCATAGGGTGAATGGAGCTCCTCTTAAAGATTCAGAAGAGGTTTCTCCTAAAGTGGAGGCCGCTGCAGCACTTGCCTACAAGAATTATATTGAGAATTCTAAAAAAGATCTTGAAAGACTCAAGAAGGACATGTTCCTAGATGCGGAGTCTTTGATAGATTATTTTCTTTGGGTGATTGGCCTTGTTATCACTTGGTCCGACCAAAGCAAAATTGAAGCAGACAAAAAGCAAAAGCTTTCTCCAGAAAGATTGCTAAGCGGAGATTTCAATCTATCCAAAAACAGAGTTATAGACTTCTTCAGAAAAAGCTCCAAGGTTCAAGTAGCCATGGTTAAAAAGAATATTAGCTGGGAAGAGGAAGAAGATAATTATAAAAATTGGTACAAAGAGGTAGTTAAGAAAGACGAGACCTTTAGTGCTTACCGTAGAATTGCTAACCCTTCATTTGAAGAGGATAAGGAGTTGGTAGAGTACTTGGTGAAAGATCTGATTTTCAAGACAGAGGTTATTCTTTCTTTCTTTGAGGAGAAAGACATTCATTGGAAGGAAAACAAACCAATTGTAAGGAGTTTGGCAGCAAGATCTATCAGAGATGTTGAGGCAGACTCTGATCATAAAGATTTTGAGCTTCCAGACTTCTCCAACAACTGGGACGAAGACAAAGACTTCTTCGAAAAGATACTCGACAGCACTGTAGAAAGTGATAAAGAGTTTTCGCAGATGATAGCTGCCAAAACCAAAAACTGGGAAGTAGATAGGTTGGCAAATACCGATCAGATTATACTGAAAATGGCCATTGCAGAGATGTTGAATTTCAGGAATATCCCTGTTAAGGTCACCATTAATGAGTATATTGAGCTCTCAAAGAATTATAGTACCCCAAAGAGTAAACAATTCGTTAATGGTATTCTAGATGTTATTTCGGCAGAGCTGAAAGAGAAAGGGGAACTTAAAAAGACAGGAAGAGGACTCATAGATAATAAGTAATATGAACAGAGGTTCTAGCAATTTATTGGCGTTTGTTCTTGGTGCAGCAACAGGTGCCGTTATAGGTATTTTGTACGCTCCAGACAAAGGGTCGAATACGAGAGATAAGCTTAGCTATCAGTTAGATAAGTATAAAAAACAACTCGAAGATTTATTAGAAGACTTAGTGAATGGTAAAATCGAGGTTTCATCTATGGCAAAAGAAGAAAGCCAAAAGGTGGTAACTGATGCCAGAAAGAAAGCTGAGCAGTTGTTGACTGACGTAGATGACCTAATAGGCCAAATTAAATCAGGTGAAAAAGCATAAACTTTTATAAGATGAAAACTAAAATTTCTATTCTAAGCTTGGTAGCATTTGTATTAATGCTTTCTGGTTGTGGTAATGCAGAAATGGACAAAAGATTGGCTAACCTAGAAAGAAGAGTTAACCAATTGGAAAATGGAAACGTAGCCAGAGGAACTGTTTCTACTCCATCAACTACAGCTTCATCTCAAGCAGTTGAAAGCAACTTAACTTCAAACGCTTCATTCCAATGGGAATCTACAGTACATAACTTTGGTACTATTGCCCAAGGAGAAGTTGTGAATTACACTTTCAAATTCACAAACAATGGAACTGAAGATTTAAGAATCCAGAGTACTTCTGCTTCATGTGGATGTACCGTTCCTAACCACACTAAAGAGCCTGTACCTCCAAGGGGAACTGGTGAAATTGTTGTTAGGTTCGATAGTAAAGGTAAGTCGGGTCAGCAGAGCCCTGTAATTACTGTAGTGGCCAACACAAACCCTAAGCAAGTAAGGTTAAGCTTAAGAGGTTTTGTTCAAACCAACGCAGTACCTCAACCATAATTTTTAATGATTTATAGCATACTTGTACAGTCACAGACACCACAAGGTGGGGGTTGGGTGCAGCAGTTGGTTTTATTTGGTGGAATTGCTCTTGTATTCTATTTCTTCATGATTCGTCCGCAACAGAAAAAGCAGAAGGATCAGAAGAACTTTATCAATGAGATTAAAAAGGGAGACAGTGTAGTAACCATTGGTGGTATGCACGGAAAAGTGTTCGCTCTTACTGACGATACTGTAACAGTAGAGGTAGATAAAGGAGTGAAGCTTACTTTTGAGAAGTCTTCCATTTCATTAGAAGCTAGTAAAAGGGCCAATGAGAAGGCATAGTCTTGAGCAAGGCTGAAGAAATACTAGAAAAACTTAAAAGGTCTTTCAATACACCAAGTAAGAAAGACGAAAGATTAAAGGTGGTATTGATATGTGTATTCATATCTACCACCTTTTGGTTTTTTAATGCGCTGAATAAGAGCGACTATGTTACTCGCATTAATTATCCGATATCAATAGAGTTTGATGAGGATAATTACGTAGCTACAGCACCACTACCTACAAAAATCCCTGTTGAAGTTACAGGTGGAGGTTGGGATCTAATGGCCCGTTATTTTGGGCTAAAAATGAATGCGTTAGAGGTTAGGGTAGAAAGACCAAGCGAGAGCAGTTACGTTTTGGCTTCTAGTATACGCCCTGAAATTGCACCTAACTTGGAGCCTATTGTTATCAATTACTTCCTTCAAGATAGTATCAAATTTCAAATAGAAAGAAAGGTTACCAGAGAAGTTGTGCTGGCTTATGATACTGCTCAAATCTCGTTAGATGAAGATTTGGTTATGGCCTCTAAGGTAGAGCTATCTCCTCCAACAGTTGAGCTTACTGGGCCAGAATCTATGCTTAATGAATTAGGAGATACTTTATTCATTCAAGAAGAGATAAGCGATGTGTCAGAAGATTTTCAAGGTTCTGTGAATTTGCCAGAATTACCAGGGCTAGTGTCTACTTCTTTGAGTTCGGTGGAGGCTAGCTTCTTGGTAGTACAGTTACTTTCTATAGATGTCTCTATTCCTTTAGAAAAGAGAAACTTCCCTAGCAACTGGGAATTATTGCCCACTAGAGCTCAGGTTTATTACAAAGTTCCAGAAACTAGTTTCGATGTAGCCGATACCACAGGGGTTCGGGTTTTTGCTAATTTCCGTCAGATGAAAGCAGATTCAACCATTGCAATAGAATTTCAGGTGCTAAATAAAGAGTTTCGAGAGGTTCGTGTATTCCCTAAAACGGTTAAAGTAAAGAAGAATGAGTAAACCTGTTTTAGTAGGGATTACTGGAGGTATTGGCTCAGGGAAGTCGATATGTAGCCATTTGTTTCAGTTATTGGGAGTACCTGTATATAATTCAGATAATCAAGGCAAAAGGTTAATGGTAGAAGATACCCAGCTGGCTGATGCTATTAAGGCTGAGTTTGGCTCAGAAAGTTATTTCGATGACGGTTCTTTAAATCGCGAGTATTTGGCTGCGGAGGTTTTTCCTAATAAAGAGCGATTAGGAGTGCTGAATGCACTGGTACATCCTGCAGTAGGGAGAGACTTCGAAAATTGGATTAGTCAGAACTTGGGCCATCCTTATTTGCTTAAAGAGGCAGCACTGCTTTATGAAACAGGCATTTATCAGAAGTTGGATAAGAATGTTTGTGTGCTAGCTTCAAAAGAAGTTAGGATGGAAAGAGTGCTTCTCCGCGATGAACAGCGAGGTAAAGAACAGGTAGAGAACATTATGGAAAAGCAGGTTTCAGATAACCAGAGAAAGAAACTGAGCGACTTTTTAATCCAGAACTCTGGCGAGGAACTCTTAATACCCCAAGTACTCAAAATTCATCAGTCTTTATTAGACTTTTCTTCTAAGAGAGCTTAGGCTGATTTGATCTGCATAGAATTTCATTCTTGAATGGCCGTAGTCCAACGGTTGAATGGTTTCTATTTTATCTAGTTTGTGATTGTAGAAGACCTCAATGAGCTGATCTTCCATTAAGTAAAGGTTTACTTTATACCCGTAGTAGCGAATGGCCAACTGAAAGGTGCCATTTCTGTAAAGAGTCTGAATCTGTTCAGAGAGTGGTAGTTGGAAGAAATGATTAAGCCCCTTATTCATGCAACCGAAGATAAGGAAAACTGTAGAGGCTTAGAAGTGTAGTGTATGATAAAAGAGGTTTTTAGGAGGGCAAGGTGCTTTGTAAGTGAAAATGTAAGCGCCTTTTCCACAATATTCGTTCAAGGTAGATTTAAATATGAACGGATACTTAGTGAGCTTCATTACTAAACCCATCGAATGCTTGAAGGAATCGGTTCTCCAATACTTGAAGTGTTTGCATTCATAATCGTTTCTAACCTTGCCTGCAACTTTTACAATGTCTTCACTCGTGGCAATTCCTACTTTCCATATGTACTTCTGATCCATCACTAACATATTGGAATCAATCCACTGTTTGATTTCATCCAATAGGTTTTTATCGGTCAGGTTATAATCAAGCACATGTGACAAAGCATGAGTTGTCTTCATTAAGTCAGTCAGATTAAAATGAGTCAAATAAATTTTACAGGCGGCTACTCCAAAAGCAACTCTCACGAAAGAAAGATTTAACGCGCACAAAATCAAGTATATACATGCTTAATTTGAAGAAAATTTAAACACTTTTATAAGCGGTGAGTTTACAGCGCTCATGAAATCGTTTGCAATAAATACCAAGTTTTAGGTATTGAGAAAATTTCAATCTGTAACTATCTATGCATTTGTCGTTATAGAGGAGTGATATCAATGCTTAGGTCAACCGGTTATAAACAGCTTATTAGGATATTGAAAGGGGAAGATCTTGAATTCAGGATTACTCAATATGCTATTAAGATGCCTGGTGTCGTGGTGCTTGAAGATATGGTATTTCCTCATGCGCTGACCTTTCGCAATTGCCAATTCGATCAGGTTGAATTTAGAAACTGTAAGTTTCTTGGTGATATTTCTTTTAAGGGTTCTAGGCTCAACCGTTTAACCTTTTCTGGCTGCCAGTTGAAAGATGTGGATGTAGAGAAGTGTCATACCCAGAAGATTAGCTTGGTAAATTCAGTTCAGGTTCAAAAATTTCATATTGGTGCATCTGATATCAACCATATAGAAATAACAGGTAACCCCGCTTTTGAAGCTTTTGAAGTGGCTTGTGAAAATAATATTCTTACGGCACTGATAGAGAATAATGGTCAATCTTCAAAAAACAGTTTTAAGTCTACTATATATATATGCCCAGAGAGGTTCGATCAGATGACCTTAAAAAACAACAGGTCTGAGATTCTTCATGTTGGTACCATTGGGCAGTTTTCTTCTTTCGAAATTGATGGCTATAACGCCAATCTAGTATTGTTTTCTAATTGCAATGGAAATAATGCCAATGTTCATTTTCAAGGCCTACAGCCGATAGATGTAGATTCGGCCTCTGTGTGCATTGTAAATTCAGATAGGGTTTTGGAGCTAAGGCAGTCAGGTGTTTTCAATAGCTTTAGAAACATTAAGAATTACGAACAGCCACTTCAGCATCGCAATTACGCTCGTATAGCTGGTTAATTACTTTTATCGCTATACCAATTCCGCTATTCTTTATTAGAGCCTAATCAAGAACTCAAAATGTAGCTTTCCAATCTGCTCGAGTATCTTGCCATTCGGATATTTATCCATGGACTGATGGATAATCATCCTATATTTGATGAATAGCTATTCCAAAATACTGAAACGCGCAACATGTTCTGGATAGGATACGACATTGGTAGCTCCTCTATCAAGGCAGCTCTCGTAGATGCTGGCACGGGTAAAGTTCATAAGACTGTTCAATATCCCGAACAGGAAATGGTTATCCATTCGCCAAAAAATGGTTGGGCAGAACAAGACCCTGAGTCTTGGTGGCTCAACCTATGTCAGGCTACAAAGAAATTACTGAACGAGTCAGAGGTCAGCGGTACGTCTATTAAAGGAGTAGGTATTTCTTACCAGATGCATGGTTTGGTTTTGGTAGATAAGCAAATGGAAGTTTTACGGCCTTCAATCATTTGGTGTGACAGTCGGGCAGTTAAAACAGGTCATGAGCTGCTTCAATCCTGTGGGGAAGAAAAGTGCATTAATCGCCTTTTGAATTCTCCCGGAAATTTCACGCTTTCTAAACTGAAGTGGGTTAAAGATAATGAACCAGAGGTATTCGAGCAGGTGCATAAATTCATGTTGCCTGGAGACTTTATAGCATTAAAGTTAACAGGTACTTGTTCTACTACTGTTTCAGGGCTGAGTGAAGGTATTGTGTGGGACTTTAAGGAAGAAATGCCTGCCAATTGGCTATTAGAGGTCGCAGGCATTGACAGGAGTTTAGTTCCAGAGCTTGTAGATACTTTTTCAGAACAAGGTAAACTTAGCGAACAAGCGGCTAAAGCCACGGGGCTCCCTAAGGGTATTCCAGTAATGTATAGAGCTGGTGATCAGCCAAACAATGCAATGGCACTCAATGTAATGCAGCCTGGTGAAATTGCCGCTACGGGAGGCACATCAGGAGTTGTATATGCTATTACTGACCAAGCTACTACCAGGGAAGGCGAAAGAATCAATTGCTTTGCACACGTCAATCATAGCAAAGCTGAAAAGAGAATTGGTAAAATGCTGTGTATTAATGGTACTGGAATTCAGTATAGTTGGATGCGTAAACAAGTTGCGGCAAATAGCTCTTATCAGGAGCTAAACGCAATGGCTGAGTCGATTGGTATTGGCTCAGAAGGCTTAAGAATTCTGCCTTTTGGCAACGGTGCCGAAAGAATGCTTTACAATGAAAACCGAGGAGCAAGAGTGCTTAATCTCAATTTTAATTTGCACACTAAGCAACATTTGCTCAGAGCATCTCTTGAAGGGATAGCCTTTAGCTTTGTGTATGGCCTAGAAATATTGAAAGAAGATGGCGTAGCATTATCTTCTATTAAAGCAGGGAATGATAATCTTTTTCAGTCTAGCTTATTCTCAAATACTATATCGACACTAACAGGAACTTCTATCAAAATAATGGAAACTACTGGTGCTGTTGGTGCAGCAAGAGCTGCTGCAACAGCGTTTGGTGACTTTTCATCATTAGAAGAATCTGTACAAACAGACAAGCAGTGTGGGGTTTATGAACCTCTTGCAAATGAGCAAGAGTATTTAGAACCTTACCATCTCTGGAAAAGAGACTTAAACGAATATATCAACTAAACTTCTAGAAAATGACTTTGATAGGAAACGCGGAATATTTCAAAGGAATTGACAAGATTCAGTTTGAGGGAAGGGAGTCAGATAATCCTTTGGCCTTCAAATACTATGATGAAAATAAAGTGGTGGCAGGAAAAACCATGAAGGAGCACTTCAGGTTTGCTATTTCTTATTGGCACACATTTACTGGCGTAGGAGGAGATCCTTTCGGAGCACCTACCCAAAACTTTCCATGGCTTCAAAATACAGATCCATTGCAGCAGGCCAAAGATAAAATGGATGCTGCCTTTGAGTTTATCACCAAAATTGGTGCTCCATTCTATTGCTTTCACGACTTTGATCTAATTGCTGAAGGATCAAATTACGCAGAGTCTACTAAGAGGCTAGAGTTTATTACTGACTATGCACTAGAAAAACAGAAGGCTTCAGGAGTAAAATTGCTTTGGGGTACAGCTAACTGTTTTAGCCATCCCAGATATATGAATGGTGCGGCCACTAATCCTGATTTTGATGTGGTGGCTATGGCTGGCGCACAAATAAAGAATGCGCTAGATGCTACTATTAAATTGGGTGGAGAAAATTATGTATTCTGGGGTGGAAGAGAAGGTTATATGTCTCTTTTAAATACTGATATGGGTAGAGAGCAAGACCATATGGCACGCTTTTTACATATGGCAAAAGATTACGCCAGAAAGCAAGGGTTTAAAGGGACTTTCTTCATTGAGCCTAAGCCGATGGAGCCATCTAAACACCAGTATGACTTTGATGCAGCCACAGTTTTAGGGTTCCTGACTAAATATGATTTGTTGGATGATTTTAAGTTGAATATTGAAGTGAATCATGCTACACTTGCTCAGCACACCTTTGAACATGAGCTTCAAGTGGCTGCAGATAATGGACTACTCGGAAGCATAGATGCCAACAGAGGAGATTATCAAAATGGATGGGATACAGACCAATTTCCTGTAGATGTGTATGAGCTTACACAGGCCATGTTAGTTATTCTTCAAGCTGGAGGCTTTCAAGGAGGAGGTGTCAATTTCGATGCTAAAATCAGAAGAAACTCTACCGACCTGATAGACATTTTTCATGCACATATTGGTGGAATGGATGCCTTTGCCAGAGCTCTGCTCACCGCAGATGCTGTCTTGGAAAAATCACCTTACAAGAAAATGAGAGATGATCGATACGCTTCGTTCGATTCAGGGACAGGTAAAGACTTTGAAGCAGGAAAGCTTACGCTAGAAGATTTGGTAAGTCATGCTTCGGCCAATCAGAACATTCCTGCCAGAAGTGGTCAACAGGAGCTATATGAAAATATAATTAATCAATACATTTAAGCGAACGCTCAATAGAAGTGCAGATTTTTGGTGTCTGTGCTCTATAATATATCATAAAAAGATCTTTCGAACTAAACCTCGACTATTTTGAAAACTGAAGAAAAAGTAAATAATCTCTACGTTATCGGACTAACACTGGTAGCCACACTTGGTGGTTTCCTTTTCGGGTTCGATAGTGGAGTAATTAATGGAACGGTAAAAGGGTTGGAGTCAGCCTTTAATGCCGAAGATATTGGCAGTGGGTTCAACGTGGCCTCAATGCTATTGGGTTGTGCAGTAGGTGCCTTTTTTGCAGGGCGCTTGGCCGATTTGTACGGGCGTAGATCCATGCTCATTGTCTCGTCTGTATTCTTTATTATTTCCGCCTACGGATCTGGAATTGCAGGTTCTTCAGGTGAGTTTATAATTTATAGAATTCTTGGTGGCTTGGCTGTTGGTGCTGCTTCAGTAATGGCTCCTGCCTACATTGCAGAGATTGCTCCAGCTAAGTATCGTGGTGCTTTAGCGACTATTCAGCAGGTAGCCATCATTATTGGTTTATTCCTTTCTTTCTTGAGTAATTATCAGCTCGCAAATATTTCTGGATCGGCCGAAAACCCTCTTTGGTGGGATTTTGAAACGTGGAGATGGATGTTCTGGATGGAAATAATTCCAGCTGCTATCTTCTTCATAAGCTTATTATTCATACCAGAAAGCCCTCGATTCTTAGTGGCTAAACAAAAGCAGACCAAAGCAGAAAAGGTTTTGTCTAAGCTTTATGGAACTGTGGTTGGTAAGCGTAAAGTCACTGAAATTGATGCTTCACTGGCAAAAGATAAGCATAAGCCAAAGTTCTCAGACTTGTACGACAAGGTGAAGGGAAGAGTGAGACCAATTGTCTGGATTGGAATTGGTTTGGCGGTATTTCAACAGTTTGTAGGCATTAATGTAGTGTTCTACTATGGTGCGGTGCTTTGGCAAGCGGTAGGGTTTGGTGAAAGCGATGCCTTATTAATTAATGTTGTTTCCGGAGCATTAAGTATTGGGGCAGTGGCTGCAGCACTAGTTTTGGTAGATAGAATAGGGAGAAAGCCACTATTGGTTATTGGTTCAATAGGAATGAGTATCACATTGGCCCTTGTGGTTGTTGCTTTTGCTACAGGCTCTTTGGTGGCAGATCCGGTCACTGGAGAAGAAACTCTTCAACTTAGTGATGCCATGGGTATGATGGCCCTAATTGCTGCCAATGCTTATGTGGTGTTTTTTAATGCCTCTTGGGGGCCTGTTATGTGGGTTATGCTAGGAGAAATGTTCCCGAATCAGATTCGTGGTTTAGGCCTTGCAGTAGCTGGTCTAGCACAATGGGGCGCTAACTTCTTGGTTACCTTAACTTTCCCAATCCTCTTGGGTTCAGCTGGTTTGGCATTCGCCTACAGTTTGTACACTATTGGTGCGGTAGTTTCTATCTTCTTTGTAATAAAGTATGTATACGAAACCAAAGGAAAAGAACTAGAAGAGATGACTGCTTAAGCCTAAAGTGGTTAACCGTATAGAGAAGGTCTCCCTGAAAAGGAGGCCTTCTTTTTTGTAATGAACTACCGAAGAGATCAATCTTTTTTAGGCAAGTGTATTTAATGAATGATGAATACCTTAAATCTGTATATTTAGAGTTGACCTTTTTTTACAAAACATGAAACGCAAATGAATTCAGTATTAGAAACAGCTGACTGGGTTGTGCTCGGGCTATATTTCCTCGCATTGATAGGGGTGGCCGTTTGGGTAATAGTCCAGAAGAATAAAAACACGGAAGACTACTTTTTGGCAGGTAGAAACGTTGGGTGGTTTGTTATTGGTGCATCCATTTTTGCATCCAATATCGGATCTGAACACGTAGTTGGCTTGGCAGGAACTGGTGCCGAGTCTGGAATGCCAATGGCACATTATGAACTGCATGCATGGATTGTGCTGCTGCTTGGCTGGCTATTTTTGCCTTTTTACTTCAGAAGTAATGCCTTTACAATGCCAGAATTTTTGGAAAAGAGATACGATAGCCGTTCTCGATGGTTCCTTTCCATTTTTTCTCTTGTAGGCTATGTTATCACCAAGGTTTCAGTTACCATCTATGCAGGAGGTATTGTGGTGTCGGAGTTATTGGGTATTCCTTTTTGGTACGGTGCCATTGGAGTGGTGTTGTTCACTGGATTATATACCGTGATTGGCGGAATGAAAGCAGTGATCTATACGGAAACACTACAAACGGTTGTGCTTATTTTAGGCTCTGTAGTAATTACTGTTTTAGGTATGCAAGCCGTTGGTGGCTGGGATGAATTACAAGCAACAGTCCGTGCCACAAGCCCCGATCATTTTAATATGTGGAGGTCAGCTTCTGATCCTGATTTTCCTTGGACGGGTCTACTCATTGGCGGAACAATAGTAGGAGTGTGGTATTGGTGTACCGATCAGTACATTGTTCAGCGTACACTGGCTGCCAATAATATTAAAATAGGACGAAGAGGTGCTATTTTTGGAGCTTACCTTAAAATACTTCCAATCTTTATCTTTCTTATCCCAGGTATTATTGCCTATGCTTTAAATCAGAAAGGGTTGATTGAACTAGGTAGAGCAGATGAGGCTTTTCCAACTCTAGTGAAGGCATTGTTGCCTGTTGGGTTGAAGGGCTTAGTAGCTGGTGGTTTAATGGCTGCTCTAATGAGTTCGTTGGCGTCTGTTTTTAACTCATGTTCAACCATTTTTACAATAGATATTTACAAGAAACTCAAGCCTCAAGAGTCAGAGAAGAGATTGCTTACAGTAGGTAGGTATGCCACAGGTATAGTGGTTGTTTTAGGTATAGTGTGGATTCCTATTATGGATAAAATTGGCGGTGGGGTTATGTACCAGTACCTTCAAAGTGTACAGTCTTATATAGCTCCACCAATTGCAGCGGTATTTGTTTTAGGTATTCTTTGGAAACGAATGAATTCTAAGGGTGCAATTATTACGCTATTTGCAGGTTTAGTGGTGGCTATATTAAGAATTGCTTCGGAGTTAATTTATTCAGACCAAATAGCTCAGTTCAAAGAAACGGGTGTTCATGTAGCATCTGGAATGCTTTATCATTATGCTCGAATCAATTTTGCGAACATGGCTATTTTTATGTTCTTGTTTTCAGCAATTGTACTTATTGTGTCGAGCTTGGCCACTGCCAGCCCGAATTACGCCAATATTCAGGGGTTAGCTTTTGGCACGCTTTCCGATGAGCAGAAACAGCTCAAAAAGGGGAGTTTTACATGGGTGGATATACTTTTTTCAGTACTTCTTGTTATTGTTGTAATATCGATATTAACCTATTTTACTGGTTGATTACTGTAATTAGTTATAAAGTAAAAGGCTGTCTTCCTCAGACAGCCTTTTTTGTTATAAACAAGTAATTGTTATGCTTCAACTAATTGAATATTCAACTGAAGCTTCACATTATCCCCAACTACAACTCCTCCAGCTTCAGTAACCATGCTCCAAGTGAGTCCGAATTCTTTTCTGTTGATAGAACCTGAGATTTCGAATCCTGCCTTGTTTTGTCCGTAGCCATCTACCATGGTTCCTCCATGTTCTACATTTAACTCAACTTCTTTTGTTGTGTCCTTAATAGTTAAAGGGCCAACTAGCTTATACCCGTCATCCGATACCTTTTTTAGATTACCCTTGAAAGAAATGTTAGGGTGGTTTTCTGAGTCAAAGAAATCTCCGCTCTGTAAGTGAGCATCTCTGTCTTGTTGGTTAGTGTCAACACTAGCTGTTTCAATGGTAAAAGATGCTTCTGCACCATCAAAATCTTCTGAGGTGGACTCTAGTGAGCCATCGAATTTATTGAATGAGCCAGTTACTGTTGAAATAACCAAGTGCTTTACTTTGAATTGAACCTCGCTGTGCGTTGGGTCAACCTTCCATAGTGTTTTAGTTGTTGCTTCCATGTCGATAATTTTTAACTGTTGATTTATTATGCCTGTAAAACTGTATGTATGTACATATAGTTCAGTCGTTGAGGAAATTTTTCTGAATGGAACTACATTATCCTGAGTTAGATGCTTATTTTTCAATGATCTAACTGACTGAACCTTAAAGCGTAGACATAGTTAGAATTACGTATCTTTCAATTTGATCATCAGATACACATGAAAAAACCAGATATTCCACATAATGAAAAAGCAAGACTGAGCGCGTTGAAGAGTTACCAAGTGCTAGACACTTTGCCTGAGTCTGAGTTTGATGATATTACCCAAATAGCATCAGAAATATGTGGAACTCCCATTGCTTTAATCAGCCTGATCGATGAAAAAAGACAATGGTTTAAGTCGAGAGTGGGGCTAGATGCAGTCGAAACACCCAGAGAAATCAGTTTTTGTGGTCACGCTATTAATGAGCCTGATCGCATTTTTGAGATTCAGGACAGCAGAGAAGATGATAGGTTTAAAGACAACCCCTTAGTAGAAGATGAACCTAATGTGATTTTCTATGCGGGGTCTCCACTAGTAGATCCTAGCGGTCATGTGTTAGGAACATTGTGTGTTATCGATCATGAGCCCAATAACCTTAATGATGGTCAGAAGAGAGCACTTAAGTCTTTAGGCAGGCAGGTGGTTAAACAATTGGTTTTAAGAAAAGAGCTTGCTGAAGTTGAGAAGAATAAATCGCTTTTCCAGACCATGATTGAAGATGCTGGAGATTATGTATTCGAAACTAACCACAATGGAGTTTTCACCTATTGTAATCCTTTAATCTCTAGAGATACTGGCTACTCCGAAAAGGAGTTAATGAGCATGAGCTATCTAGACTTGGTTCATCCCGATGATATTGACAGGGTGCGAGGTTTTTATTTGAATGAGATTAAAAGTGGCAAGAGCGAGTCTTACATTGAATTTCGGATTCGCTTGAAGAAAGAATCCGATTTAGGCGGTCTAATTGTTGGTCAAAAATCTCAGATTAAGTATTCAGGCAAAAAAATGGCCAGTGTAAGAGCCATTGCCAGAAACATAACCGAAAAGCGTGAGCTTCAAGAAAAGCTCAACGAGAAGTCTAATTTACTTCAGATTATAACAGATACTTCCCAAGATATTGTTTGTCTACATGACTTGAGGGGACGCTATACTTATGTGTCTCCTTCCATTTATGAAAATTTAGGCTACAGTGCTGATGAAATTATAGGTAAAACGCCTTATGATCTTATGCACCCCGATGATAAAGGGCGAGCCATGGAAGAAGCGCATAGACCATTGTTAAAAGGGGATAGGCGTAATTACTTGGAGTACAGGTTAAGGCATAAGAACGGAGATTATATCTGGTTTGAGTCTATTTCTACAGCTATAGAGAATAGTGAGGGGAAAGTGACAGCCATCCGCTCCGCTACAAGAAACATTCAAATCAGAAAGCAACAAGAAGATATTATTAGCGATCAGAATTCGCAATTACAATCTTTCGTTTTGGCCACACCAGCGCCAGTTGCCATGTTCGATAATGATGTGAAGTACTTGGCCCATAGTAGAGAATGGCTTAAAACTTATGGGCTTGAAGGGCGAAAAGTAATAGGTGTGAGTCATTACGAGATTTTCCCTGAGATAGGAGAAGAATGGAAAAAGATTCATGAGGAGTGTCTTTCAGGGGTGACTCATAAGAAAGATGAGGATCCTTTTGAGAGAGAAGATGGAAGTATTCAATGGCTTAGATGGGAAGTGAAGCCATGGTACTTAGAGAATGGCGGTATTGGAGGGATTATAATGCTTACTGAAGATATTACAGAAAGTAAGCGTCAAGAAATTGAGCTGCGCGATGCCAAGGAGAGGGCAGAAGTGGCTTCACAGGCTAAAGCCAATTTCATGTCTGTAATGTCTCATGAAATTCGCACCCCACTTAACGCGGTAATTGGCATGTCTCATTTGCTAATGCAAGAAAACCCGAGAGAAGATCAGTTGCCTGGGTTAAAGATCATCAGGTTTTCTGGAGAAAATCTATTGAGTTTAGTCAATGACATTCTGGATTACAATAAGATAGAAGCGGGTAAGGTGGAGTTAGAAGAAATCAGCTTCAATCTGGAAGAGCTCATCAATAATATTAAACAGGCTCATTCATTCAGAGCAGAAGAACGGGCAGTAGATCTCAAACTGTTCTTCGATAGCGACTTGCCTAAAGTGGTTATGGGTGACCCTGCAAGACTCTCACAAGTAATTAATAACCTGCTCAGTAACGCAGTGAAGTTTACCAAAGAAGGAAGCGTTAGAATAACCATAGAGCAGACCAAAAGAAGAGATAATAAAGTAGAGGTCTACTTTGAGTTTAAAGATACTGGTATAGGAATTTCTGAGGCTAACCTGCAGAAGATATTCGATCGTTTTGTGCAGGCGGAATCTAACATTACCAGAAATTTTGGTGGCACCGGCTTAGGGTTATCTATTACCAAGAGACTATTAGAAGCAATGGGTGGAGAAATATCTGTGAATAGCAGGCTAAATAAGGGATCAACTTTCTACTTTAGCCTGATTTTTCCCATCAGTGAAGAATCTTCCATAGACTCAGAATTTAATATGCTTGGTGTGAATACCTCTGACTTACCTAAAATTGAAGGCCATGTGTTGCTTGTTGAAGACAATGCGGCTAATCAACTGGTAGCCTCAAAATTCCTCAATAACTGGGGTGTAGAGGTAGATATTGCCGCTAATGGTAATGAAGCCATTGAAGAGGTGACCAAAAAGAAGTACGACCTTATTCTAATGGATTTGCAGATGCCAGAAAAAGATGGGCTTACGGCATGCGGAGAGATTAGAGCCATGGATGGATCATATTACCGAGAAATCCCAATATTGGCTTTAACGGCATCTTCAGATAATAGTACCTTGGCTCGAATTCGTGATTTTGGAATGAATGATGTAATTATTAAGCCATTTAACCCGAGTGAACTCCATGCCAAAATCAAAAAGTTTATTTCCGGAATTCATGAGTTAAAGGCACAAGGTGTGCCTGCTTTAAACGATAGTTTGCCTGATAAAGAGAAGGTAAAGATGAACTTGGTGGCCATTGGTCAAGATGACTACGAGTTTATGGTTAGCTTACTTGATAACCTACTTGAGAATTTCGAAGAATTTATGGAGAAGTTTCCCAAGTTTATTGAGTCAAAAGATCCATCCGCAAGTCATTTGCTGATACACAAAATGAAGGTGACCTTTAGAACCTGTGACGCAGATAGCCTTTTAGATAGTGCAAACTTCTGTGTTCAAACACTAGACCATGAAGAACAAAGCCCAGTTTTGCCGAAGATCATGAGTACGTGTGAAACTTGTGTAAATGTGCTGAAAGAGTTGAGAAGCGACTTTCAGGCAAGTATAAAGAACTAATTATACTCTTGGCGTCTAGGCTCTAAGGCTTGACCTAACCATTCCGCTAAAAACTGGACAAAGTCCTTTTGCTTATCGCTAAACACTTGCTCTCTAGGTGGTACGCTAGAGAAATTAATGGTGCCTTTGATGTCATTTTCGATTCGGTAAACGTCTCCTATGTAAGATTCAATTTTGAAGCTTTTATAACAAGGGTGAAGTTTGTGTTCAGACCTAGACATGTGGTCTATGGTTACTAGCTCACCTTTTTTATAGGTCAAATCGCAATAAGTGTTGCCCAGCTCAAAAACCGTTTCTATTTCTAGCCCAATGTCTATGGGGTGAACAGATTTTACGGTGTAAGTTTCGCCTTTTATATTACTAATAATTCCAACATCGGTTTCGGTAACTTGGCAACCTAGCTTCAAGGCTAAATTCAGTTTGTCTTCTAATGAGCCAGACGACTCTAGTAGACTTTGTTTCAATGAAAAAATATTCTCCATAACAGAGTTAGTACTGGTTGAGGTTGATAAAAAAGTAGGCTCAGAAGCTTGATACTACTCCTGATTAACAGGTAGGCGTACTACAAATTCAGAGCCTTTACCAAGTTCCGAATTTATTTTTACTTTGCCACCTAGGGCGTCCAAACATCTCTTCATAATCGACATGCCAATGCCTGTTCCTTCTATAGAACCAACGTTTTCACCACGATAGAACCGGTAGAATATTTGTTCTATATCACTTTCAGACATCCCAATTCCCTTGTCTTTGAAAGACATAATTAGACTGTCCATTTCTCGGTGTACAGAAATTAAGACTTCATCTTGGGAGTATTTACAAGCATTCGAAACAATGTTTGAGATTATCAGACGGAAGAGCCTAGGGTCCGTTTCAATAAGCTCATCATCCAATTGTATATCAATATCAATTGTTCGCCCTTGGCATACCCCTAGCTTAAGCTCAGAGACTGTTGCTTTGAGAACTTCAGTAACATTTACCTGTTCAATGACCACGTTGTAAACTTCGTTTACGTTTTCTTCAACCATTAATATTCTGGTGAGCAGCTCTGCTAAATGATCTACAGCATCTTCAATACGTTTAGAATGCTTCACGTTCATTTTGTCGAATCGCTCTCTTTCAATTAGCGTTGTAAGGAATTGAGCAGAAGATCTAATGGTGCTCAGTGGGGTTTTAAACTCGTGAGATAGGTTGGAAATTATGCTCGACTTCAGTTTGCCGAACTTCTTCTCTTTGTTTAGCGACTCTTCTAATTGCCGCTGTACTTTCTCACGCTGAGCCATTTCTTTTACCAGCTCGCGAACAGTTTCATTCAGCTCTTTTGTTCTTTCTTTAACCTTTTTGTCTAGGCTACTTAGAAGCTCGTTGAGCTCATTTTCCTTTTTGTTTTTATAGAAAGCTAACTCTAATACAGCCCGAAGTTCTCGTTGTTCAAAAGGCTTCTGAATGTAAGCATCAGGCTTGGCATCCATTATCTTCTGGAGGCTTTCTTCATCTTCAGCAGAAGTAATGAATATGTTTGAGGTTCGCTTTATTTCGGCCAGTGCTAGAGATAGATCTCCCCCATCTAAATCTCCCTGTATATTGAAGTCCATGATGATAACATCTGGCAGCTCCTTCTTGAAAATTTCTATGGCATCGTGCCCATTTTGCACATTGCCAACAACCTCGTAGCCCAAACGTTCTACGGTTCTTTGAAGCACTGTGGCGCTGAAGCGTTCATCTTCAACAATCATTAACCTGCCTTTTGCCATCAAATCAGTATTTTGGGTTAACTTTTTTTATAACTTACTAAAGTATAAGTAGGGTTTAAATTTCAGTATGAAAAAAATACTTGTAATCGAGGATAATGAAGCTCTTAGAGACAATATAGAGGAAATTCTTGAATTGGAGGGTTTCGATGTCATCGCAGCGAGAAATGGAGAGGAGGGAGTACACAAGGCACAGGAGTTTCTTCCCGATTTAATTGTAAGCGATGTTAATATGCCTTTAATGGATGGCTTTGAGGTTTTGGCTGCCCTGAGAGACGATTCGTCACCTAAAACTAAAACCATCCCATTTATATTTCTGACAGTTAAAAAGACGCTTCAAGACATTCGAACTGGGATGAAACTTGGAGCCGATGACTATTTGCCCAAACCGTTTAATAACTCAGAACTAGTAGAAGCAGTAAATAAGCGCTTGAAAATGCGTCATGATATTGTCGCGGAAGAAACGGAGAAATACGATGAGTTGAAGAACGTAGTAGGCCTGCCAATAACCGAGGTTATTGATGAGCCACTAAAAAATATTGAGCGCCTTGCGAACCTGTTGAGCGGAGATACCGCAGAGATTATTCTCTCTGATGTGGCTGAAATTGCCAAGCTCATAGAGAATGATGCTCATAAGCTTAGAAAAAACATAATTAAGATCATTTACTTCTACAGGGTAGAGGCCCTTAAGAAAAATGAAGAAGAGTTGGCAACCCTTCGCGAACTGAAAACTGAAGAGCCAGCCAATCAAATAAAACTCATAAGTGAAGAGTTGGCTACCGATTTTGGGAGAAATACGGATTTGTATGTACATGCTGATAGCTCTACACTTCTTTTTCCGGAAGAGTTTTTAAGGTTCTGTATTAAAGAACTGGTAGAAAATGCCTTTAAGTACTCTGCCAGAAATTGCCCAGTAAAAGTAATGGGTTCAGTAGATAACGGGTTTTACAACATTACCGTGCAAGATCAGGGAATTGGTTTCGCCAGTTCGTCTATGGATCAGATTAGGCCTTATGCCAAGCTTTCTAAAAGTAAGTATGTAAGCGAAGGTCTTGGTTTAGGGTTGTACAATATAAAATGCCTAGTAGAGCTGTTCGATGGTTCCATTGAAATGGAAACTGAAAGTGGTGCTGGTACAGCCATATCCATATTGTTGAAAACAGCTTAAACAAAGCTTTATAGTTTACCGTGTTTCAGGGCTTTGTCAGAAGTTTTGGCAGGGTTCCATGCGTCTTTGTAAGACGAGTAAAAGTACATTTCTTTGATGTACGCCATCAGTCTCACTATCCTCATAAAATAGCCACTATAGATAGATTTAAGCGGAATGTAAAGTAGAAGCTTGGTCTCTTGCTTCCATCGCTCGGAAATGGCCAGTAGTGAGAAGAACTGCAAGAAATTGATGGCTGTATAAATAATGAGCTTAATGATAATGATGAAGACAATGGTTTCCGGAAAATGTATGATAATATCTATCATGTAGAATAGCCATAAGAAGGCAAATACTACATTGAAAAGAACATTTTCTAGAGAGGAGAAGAAGTTGAGCCAAGTGAAACTTTGGGTAGGTAAAAACACATCGATGTGTTTTCTGAGCCTAAACCTAATGATCGACTTACTCCATCTTAACCGTTGTTTTGCCAGCTTACTGAACTTTGTTGGTACGTTAGTCAGGCAAATGGCTCGGTCTTCAAAGACTACTTTATACCCCATTTTCCTGAATTTTTGGGTTACATCTCCGTCTAAACCAGGGCCTATATCCCAGCCTCCAATTCTTTTTAATGCATCGGTTTTAAAAGCACCAAAAGCACCAGAAATTATTCTATAAATACCCAAATAGGAGGTGATGATTCTACCAACAGATATGGACATAAGATACTCTATGGCTTGCATGGTAGCGGCCAAACTTTCATCGCTGTTTCTAACTTTCAGATTGCCACCTACACAGCCTATTTTATCGTCTAAATAAAAACGAGTGATTATTCGTTCGATGGCGTTTCTATCTAAAGAGCTGTCTGCATCTAGGTGTAAGATATACTTACCTTTAGCGTAACGTAGAGCAAGGTTGGCAGCGCTGGCTTTGCCACCTCTTACATGGTTTCTGATGAATAGGTCTATGAGTCCGGCTTTCTCTAGTGACCTGCCAATTATTGGGGTGTCGTCATCAGACCCATCATCCACAATAATAATTTCGTAGTTCTGATAAGTTTGCGCTTCGAGAGACTTTACAAGCTTATAGAGGTTTTTACCTTCGTTTTTTCCAGGGGCGAGTATGCTTACTAAGGGTTGGTCTACCCAAAACCTGTTTTTTGCTTCTCTATATACCTTTCTATCTGAAAACCGCCTCAAATAGAACATTATGAGAATGAAATAATCGAAAAGAAGATACCTCGGTACCTCTATAAAGAAGACATACCAATAAATTCTAATGAATTCATTAACTGATAGTTGGTCGAAATATTGGTAAATCTCTGACCACATTAGAAAATGTTCAGTCGCTCGTTAATCTGTTGTAGCACTGAGCTACCATCCTTGCTGCTATCTAACTCAAAGGTTTCCGAAATAATTTTGTCTTTTTTGCTTCCTTCAAAATTAGACTTCACCCAAATGAGTAAGGCTTGTTTGATCTCATTTATGCGCTGACTTACGGCTTCTTGGCCCTCTTCTGGAGAAATAACTAAGAAGCTATCGTCATTAATGAAGGTTACCACTTCGGTTGGCTTCAATTGAGACTTAAACACCCTTGCAATTTCTCTGCTAAACTCGTTGAAGTTTTCACTGTTCTGTTTTAAGGTAGATGGTGCCAACATTAAGTTTACATAAGTGACGGCACTTGTTTTATTGCTAAGTGACTGTCTCTGGATTTCCATTTGTAGGAAAGTCTTGAATACACTGAGCGACACAAAACCTTCTAGCTCTGTTGGTTCTTTTGTAACCTCTTTGGCTTTACCACTTACCGCAAGATTGGCCCCAGAAGCGGTAAGATTATATTCATTGATGGTGTGGCTTTTAAGTTCGTCTATTGCGCTTACTTGGTGGCAGTTAAAGCAATAGGCTTCCACATTGGGCTCTTGAAATACGTGGCCATTTTCGCACTCGGTAATAAGAGATGGTTTATCATAATCAACTCCTATGTGTCTGAGTTGACGATCGCACTTCGGGCAAGTGAGTTTGTTATTGTCCATAAAGTCCGACTCTGGCCCCACGTAGCCACATACAAAGTGGTGAATGGTGTGCTGAGATTTATGCTTACGCGAGCCGCATTTAGGGCAAACCTCTCTGTAGTTAAGAAAGCCACCATTACAATTTCCGCAAAGGTGAACTTTGTCCATAAAGTCGGCTTTCAACATCCCTTTCTCTTCGCCTACATCTAGAAGGTCAAATATCTCTTGATACTCGAAATACATAATGTTGGCTTCTAAAAATGGGTAAGAGTAACCAGTGTGAGCATTTCTGGTAGCCACTGGAGTTAGTGGTTTGTCTCTAGTGTATAAATAGCGAATGAGTTTAAGTAAAACTTTTCTTCCTGAGAAGTCTGACTTAACTCCTATAATCTCACTAATTCTAGTAAGAATTTGCTCAATCAGAGAAAAGTGAGAAATGACAGAAGGTTCTTTCAGTGCACCGTCAGACAAGGCCAAGTCTCTTGGACGGGCTTCTTTTTCATAGGTGAGTAAAAAACAAGGCATTAAGTACACCTCTTCATAAACGGATGCTCTGATGGCGCTGAGTAACTCAAACGCCCTCTGCTCAGCGTTGTAGTCTATCATAACTACATCGTAGGCAGCTAAGCTCGGTATTTTCACATCCTCATAGTTTTTAACGATGAGGATGTCTAGGCCTTGTTCGCGAAGCACAGCGTTTTGTCTTCTGTCAAAAGCTTTACTTACTTGAAAAACCCCTCCACCAGCTTCAGTGCCCTTCGGTTCAATTGATGTAGAACTATTGTCCATTAGAAAAACCTTCGTTTACGAATTTCAACATTCAGTTTGTCGTTAACCTTCCATTTTTTCTCTTGCTCATTATCTAGAGGTCTAACAATGGCTAGTAATGATCTAACGGAAGCTCGGGTGTCATCTTGATATTCTGGCGGTAGTTTTTCTAATCCGCTGTAAATTTTTTCGATAACTCCTTTGCCTTTTGTTCTGTCTGGGAACACAATAGTGACCAAGTCACCTTCGAAAATGGATCCGTACTCTTTTTGAGGAATATAAGCCCTGATGTAAGTTTCATCTAGTTCAATATTCAGTATGGTTTCGCCCTTATACACCAAATCGTACTTCCTGTAATTAATGTTGGCAATAACTCCAGAAATGGGGGCTTTAAAGGAGGTGAGGCCTCCGCTTTGGCCCATTTGTTCTAATAATGAGCTTTGATACTCCTGTCTGTATTGTGGAAGTTGAGCAAGGTAGCCTCTCCAGTATTTGATTTCTTCACGCAGTACATTGTTTTCGGCTTCTAACCTAATTAGCTCAGATTCATGACTGTCTATTCTACTGGCGTTAGAAACATCGAGAATTACCATGAGCTCTAGTTGCTCAATTTTGCCTCTAATAATCTCTTTTCTTTTCTCGTTTTCTGCTATTTCTATGGTTTTAACCTGAATATTCCGGTTGGCAGTAAAGCGCTCACGGGTTATCCATTCATCAATGGAGCGTGTGGAGTTGGCAAGGGTATTATCAGCTATTCTGAAATCTCTCTCAAAGGTTAATAGAGGTTGTCCTGCTTTTACTTCTTGGTCTTCTTTTACAAAAACATCATCGAGCCTAATGTCATAAGGAAAGAGAACTACATAGCTTTCTTTTACCACCTGGCCAGGGGCTGTTACGAAATAGAAATTTCTAATGAGGTAGAAGACTAGGCTACCCAATACAAAAAAGAGTATTGCCAAGTATACCAGCCTATCCCAGTTGATTCTTTTCTTCCGGATTGGTTCCTCTTCTTGGGCTATGTATTTCTCTTTTTTATTAAAGTCTATCTTTCTCAAAGCGTTGATTATTTACCGAGAATAGTTTTTTGATCTAGTTTAATCAGTGAATTCAAATCATGTACTACTACATTATTTATTCCTGTTCCATTAATTACTTCATTTAAGAAGTCTTCTAATTCCAAACGGTCATTAAACTCTTGGGTTCTTAAGGCTAAGCTTAGTTTTGGCCCAAGAATTTTTACTTCTTCCTGAATTGCATTTACGATTGACTCTAAGTTTTTACGCTCATAAGCCATTAGAACAACTTCATCTACCAGAGGTTCCAATTTGCTAAGAAAGTCTTCTGGGTAGAATACAGGAAGTGAAATTGAAACCTTCAAATACCCGTCTGCGGCTTGTTCGAAGGTCTGTAGAACCTGAATTATATTATTCAAGTAAACGTCTTTTTGACTGTCCCAATCATTGAAAGTGTGTGGTTCAATATCAAATTGGACTCCATCGAAACCTTGGAGAATAATGGTCTCTGCTAGTTCTTTTACACCGTCAGGGTCTGGATTCTCCGCTAGGGAATTTTTGCCAACTAAACGATATACAGAAGCTCCTTCTCTTTGGTAATTCTTGACGGCCTGTAGCACTACTTCATTACTTAATTGACCTTGAGAAAGGAATAGGCGGTCGAATTCATTATTCAACGCATACTTAATCAGAAATTCGGTCTCATAATTCTGCAGGCTTTCCGACCATACATAAACGGCTCTATTGCCGGCCATTTTATCGAATAAATGACTGAATTGAATTGGCTCAGAGATGTCTCTAATATCGGTTGCATCTAAAAGTGAGTATATTTTAAGTAGCTTTAAATAGAGTTTTTGCTTTAAATCTAGTAGCTCGTAATCTATGGCGTAGAGCTCATCTAGATAAGTGACAGTGTTTAATGGGGTGAAGTTGGGGTCGTTTAGGTAGTCTTTGGTGAGCTCTCGCCTCAGTTTTTCTTGTGCTAGCTCCTTTTTTCCTAAAAAGTCAATGTATTGTTTTAGTGTGTATTCGTACTCATAATAATGATTCATTAGCTCATTATTAATAGTAGTCACCTGTTCTTGCATTTCAGATTTAATCACAGCTAGCTCCTTTTCTTGCAGTTCCTCTCTTCTTTTTTCCTTGAATAAAGGAGCGGTAAATGTGGCGCCAACCGAACCGAAAGTTCTTATGGTTGCATCGTCAGAGTCGAATAAGTTATACCTAGCATATGTTCTTAGGTTAAAGTCTTTGTTCTTTCTGTAGTTTAATTCTAGTCTTTGTTGTTCCAGCTCAAGAGTTCTGTCTTGTAGACTATCCATCGATACTCCAGAGAACACCTTGCTAGGGTCAATTTCCATAACAGGTAAGTAATTGGCATTTAAACTTCTGTCGAAGTTGAGCTCTACATAAGCACTATCAAAACCCTGATTGTAGTTGTTCAGGTTCTTCAGCATACTTTCAAGGCTTGCCCTCTTGCTCTTTAGCTCCAGTATTCTTTCCCACGGCATGGCTCTTACTAAATACAGGTCGGAAGCAAGATCTAGAAAGTTATCTATGAGTTGTTTCCTTCGTTCTAAATGGACAATCTGAGCTTTGTTGAAGAGGTAAATAATGTAGTTGAATGTATAAACGTAATTGCTAGATTTGGCATCTTTCTGCTGCAGTAGCTCATTGAGTTCGTTCTCAATTTCAATTTGCTTAACAGCATCCTTATTGGCTCTTAAGCCACTTCCCAAAAGTCTCCAGTCTAAACCAATACTAGCTCTGTTTCTAAAGAATAAGTCTTCGCCATCGAACACCCCAGGCCTAAAGTTGTAAGTGTATGCTGAGTAGAACCCAAGACCTATATCACTTTTCAAGGCAGATGCGCGGCTGTCATTAAACTGCTTAATTAGCTCGTATTTGGAAGTTTTTGTATAGTTCCCTTCAAAAACACGGGCTACACTCTCAAAGCCTGTGGTATCCGTTTTCTTTGGAAGGCGCACAACGGATTCATAGTAAAGTGCTTCTGCATTTTCTACCATTCGCTCTAGTCTCTGAAGGTAATCTGGGACTTTGTTTGGTAGAGGGGTATTCATTTCTTCGTTTAGCTTGTAGCCAACAAAAAGATTTTGTCCCGTACGAATAGCGTTTGAATTGAGGTTATTTAATTCCCTTAGTTTGGAAACTGGTATATCGTATTTTAATGAAATACGGTATAGGTTTTCACCTAGCTCTACTTTGTGAACAAGGCGCACAGAATCTGTCTGCCCCAAAACGAATTGAAATGAGGAGGCAAGTAGCAGTGTTAAAAAAAACGTCTTTCTATTCAATAAAAACTAGGTTTCGGAATATCTGAATAATTATAAATATACGCTTAGTTTTTCAATGTGTTTGAATACACCTTTGTTCAAAAAACTTGAAAATTCTCCCAAGAGTACTTTTTGCAGAAGGCTACATCGCCTCATTTCTGTCCGAAAATATGAAAAGCCAAGCTGTAAAAAGTAAGAAAGCTGTAAAAAGCAAAATTTATGCTCTAACAGAATTCTTCTTTGGTTTGGGTAACGAATAAATGACTTTAAATTGTGTTTGAAGGGGCTTTTTGCCCCAATTACTAAGAAAGAATATACCGCTTTATTGGTTAGATTCACGTCTCACATTTAATACTTTAGTCTCAAATTGGGAGGAGTTGCTGAACTAAACCCTTGATTGCCAGCGTTGGGTGACATGGTGTGATTTATGTACACTTAAAATCATTGAATTAGACATATGAATAAAAAGATTATAGCTGCTGTTTTAGTGTTTGTTGGTATAGTGGGGTGCGATTCGCCTGAAGATGATATCAACGTAGGTGAGGAGATTAAGGTAGGAGAGGCTGTAGAAAGCAATAGAATTGTTTTGCTCAATGAGAAAATCAACATTGCTAACGGAGATGGCGCTTCTGTAGGAGGGTTTGTCAATGGCAATTATGCTTTTGCTAGTGCTGCAAATCAGGATTACGACTGTGATAGAACTATATCATCTAATACTAATGGAACTACTATTGATAAGAATGAAGTAGTTTGTGTTGATGCTGGTGTTACACTCTCTGGTAACATCAATATGAAAGGAGGGACTCTGGTTGTTTATGGTACGGCCAACTTAAGCAATATCAACGGTAATAAAGGAACGTTAGTGATTGCTGAAAGCGGTAGTTTCAGTATAAATAACCTCAATATTAATAATCAATTCTTGGTTATTAATCACAGCCATAATTTTAACACGAGTAATCTGAATGTTTCCGGAGATATGGAGAACTACGGAGATATTCAGCTGAACCAGATAAATATTAATGGGAATGGTTCTTTCTCTAACCATGGTGCACTTATTATCAATAACAGCCTACAGGTAAACAAAGACTTTTACAATTATGCTTCTTTGACTGTAAATGGCGACCTAACTATAAATGGAGGCGCTGAGTTTGTGAATGACTGTAAGGTGATAATCCAAAGGAACTTTACAGTGAATAAGGATATTGAAACTAGCGGTTACATAGAGGTTGGTAACACACTTACCGTAAATGGTGGTGGAGTAATTACAATGGCAGAGTCGGCTTACATTAAAACCACAGACTTAATGCTAAACAATATCATTGAAGGGTCCAATGCAGGTTTCGCTAGAGTAGATGTGGCAAATAGAACTACAATAAACGGTGGAGGACGCCTCAAAAATAGAATAGACTTTAACGATGCTAATGGAATTGAAGTAAATACTGGTCAGATTGAGTCAGCCGTAACATTGAATCAAGATATCTACTTGGCACCAACAGCTTGTAACCCAGGAACCGCTGGTGTACTTGCTGAGCCAGAATATACTTTAGTGGCAGATATCAGTGTGCCGCAAGTAAAGGGAGTTAATTTGAGTGCGACTGATGTTACTTATGCCGATGGTCTAGCATTCATTAGCTATCACTTAAACGGAAATCAGTATGCGGGTGCTATTGATGTGCTCAATTTGGCAAATGTAAATGCTCCTTCGTTCACGGTAAATTATACCAGTGAATCTCGAGAGTTTAATGCCTTAAATATTTATGACGATCAGTTGGTGTTGGCAGGTCAACGCAGTAAAGAAGAGTCTGGTTATACGGCAAATTCTACCAATGGTGCCTTGCTCTATGTAGTAGATGTTGTAAGTGGCGATCAATTAGAAAATTCAATTGATTGGCAAGAAATACCTATGCCAAGTTTCAGCGGCAATAGTGTAGATAAAATTGATAACAATACATTGCTCTTTGCCTCGGGAGCTTCGGGAGGTGGATTCTTCGAAGTGAATTTACAGTCGGGGTCAATTACTGCTTCTGAGGGAGAGAATTACGCCAAGTATGTGGAGGTAGTTGATGGAGTCAAATACAAACTAGTAGGCGGCAATGGAAATGCATCGTTAATTATTGAAGGAAATAGTGGTGTGACTACCATAGACCTTGGAGCTTCAGCAATGCCGGTTGATGGAAAGAATGTAATAGCGGTTTATGACAATAAGGCCTACGTTACTTTAGGTGAAAATGGTCTAGTGATAGTTAGTCTAGCCACTAACGAAGTAGTGGGGACGTACAACTATGATGGTCCAGGGCTTGCCAATGGAGTAGCGGTTGATGAAGATTTCATTTATTTGGCAAATGGTCAGTCAGGTTTAATCTTGTTAAGAAGGAGAAGCTTAAAGTACTACGGTCAATATAAGTATGATGGTAGTGCCAACCTGGTAGACGTTACAGATAATGTAATTCTTATTGCAAACGGTATTGGAGGAGTAAAGCTTTTGCTGAGAAATCAGTAAGCTAAAGTATAAAGATGGTATAAAGCCGGTTGCACTCGTAACTGGCTTTTTTATTCTAGGAGCACTTTAGAGGCAAAACAACTAGCCTCCAAAGGACATAAAAAAAGCCCTTCAAATGAAGAGCTTTTTAAAGGGTGGAAGATGGGACTCGAACCCACGACCTCCTGAACCACAATCAGTATCAGTTGAGTTTCATTGTAATCAATATGGCCTTATTTGCGGTAAATAAGGCTTTTTTCTTTTTATTTGATCCCAGTGAAAGGCGATGAAACTCAAAAAAGCACGCCGAAAGCACGCCGAAAATAGAAAGGAGTATCTATGGCCAAAGTAAAAGTAACCTTGGACAAAAGAGAGGATCATCGTCACAAAGACGGGAGGTGTCCTTTGGTTTTGAGAATATCTCACAAGCGTAAAACAAGAGATATCCCCTTTGATATCTATGTCTTGGAATCCCAGTTTAATCCTGACAAAAGAGAGATAAAAGGTGTAGTCAATGCTGTTCGAAACTCAAAACGTATCCAGAAAGCTTATAGTGATATTGATTTATGGCTCGATGAGAATAAGGCTGAAATAAAGCTTTGGGATATTACTAAGCTCAAAGATCAAATAGAGCGTAAATTCTTCAAGAAGCAATCCGAACTCAATCTATTCGAACATGCGGCTGATCTATTCACACGATTTCGTATGAAGGGAAAATACTCCACCATATCTTCCTATGAAGATGCTCTTAAGATTGTTGTGAAACATGGCATGAAGGCAAAAAGAAAGAAGGATACAGTTATCATCAAAACACTCTTTTCATGGAATGAGAAGGACGAAAAATATGAGGTGTTGAGTGAATACAGTATCTACGACAAACCAATAAAGGCTATTGATAAGAGTTTTGCCAAAAAGTTAGAAGCCTATATGAGCTCTCGGTTTAACTCGAAAAACACTGTGTTTATTCATCTAAGAAGTCTTCAGTCAATCATTAGTGATGCCGTTGATTCCTATGATGAGCTTAAGGGCCACAAGCCTTTTGAAGGTATTAAAAAAGTTAGTGTCCCGAATAAACCTGTGGTCTTGACCAGAAGCGAAATTGATAAGATCAGAAAGCTTAGACATGAGTTTGATAAAGCAAACCCGAAATACCATGTGATCAATTACTTTCTTTTCATGTTCAATAACATGGGTATGAACTTCGCTGATCTGGCACTGGCAAAAGTAAAATCATTCGATGGAGAGCGCTTCAACTACACTAGAAAAAAGACAGAAGAAGAAGGAGATCATTTCTCAATTCTTCAAAATGAAGAAAACCTTGAAATCATCAAGTTCTATAAGGGTAAGAAAAAGGGAGATGAGTATTTATTTCCTATCATCTCATTAGACACAATTGAGGAACGTATTTTTCGAGTAAGAAAGCAAAAAACCAAATGGTTTAATGATCATTTCAATGAAATAGCCTCTAAGCTGGAAATTGAGAAGAATATAACCACATACACCGCAAGAGATACTTGGACGAATATGGGGCTAAGCATGGGTATTGATATTCGTAAAATCTCTAAAGGTCTAGGTCATGCCAATGTAGAGACAACAGAAAAGCACTATCAACAAAGCATGCAGTTTAAACTACTTGATGAGATGAATGCCTGGATAACCGGAGATAAACAGCCCTAGCCTATCTTAAGGTGATAGGTAAATATGGTGGCATGAACCATGTAAGTTCATATCGTAACTTATTCATAATGTCATCTGGGCACTCTGTGTTTAAATCTACGAGGATACTGTAAGGTGCTATAAAACGCTCTTGGGATAAAAGACCAAAATTAGGTTGTGCCTCAGGCACGAATTCCTTAATGAATTTTACAACAAGAGATTTAACATACTCTGGGAAAAACTTAGGATTAGGTTCACCAATCGAAATCTTATCACTATTTGATTTCTCTGCTTCAAATGGGCTCTCAGGCTTTACGGATAGTGCATCCAAATATTCCTGAATTGTGTTTGGAGCACCACCAAGCTCTGAAAACTCTTTATACGCCCATACTGCACCGAAACGGACTGTAGCTTCAGGAGGCTTATTATTGTTGTCGTCAGGTCTTAATATTGCGAGCCCTAGTTCGTTTTCAAAAGCATGATTGATGATTTTTATAAACTCAACCTCTGAAATTGATTGATCATTTTTGGGAAGTAACTCCAAAACTTGATAGTGGTTATTATTGCATCCAAAAATCCTATTAGGATTGAATTTTACTTTCGGCAATGTTTTTAGGAAACTAAATTCCCATGCCGTGTTGCGGCTTTCTTCTGGTATATCAAGTAGTGCATTTAAATGATCTTCTGGTATTTCATGATCTCTTTTGAGTTCAGTGATGAGAGCCTCATCCCTAGAAACTTTGTGATATTTAACTCCTGATTCCTCAACGGACTTTACATCATGGCCACCAATTTGGAGTTTTCCATCCTTGATTGAGAATACCATATGCGCTCATTTCGCTTTTTGTATGAGTTGAATTTCACTCTTTTGGCTCTTTTACATTTAGTTGACGATTTTTCGACCTAAGGGTATGTCCAACCAAGTAGTTCTCCTGTTTTAGGATCAAACCTATATTCTCTCTCATTATACCCTGATGCCCAATAATTTCCATCTTCAAGATACAGGGCATGAAAACCTGAAGCTCTATAACCGCTTATTCTCCATATTACATTCCCATGGGTATCTACTTTAAGAATGTTGTCTTCTTGTAGCTTCATGCCTTTTGCCCATCCAAGTTCCTCAATTTTTCCTTCTCCGTCATAGATGAAAATAAACCCTTCATCATGTTCATGACCATAGATTATTTCTCCAGGTGCTTCGTAGATGACTGAGTTATTTGAGATAATAGAATTTCCATCAATTTTGAACATCTAATTGCCTCCAAAGGCTTTTTCTTTTTTTGGTTTTTCTTTTAGGAGTTCATTCAGTTGTTTTCTGAAGGATAGCCCCAACCTAGTGTTTTTCCCGTTTCAGGATCGAAAATGTGTTTTCTGTCATCGAATCCTGCAGCATAGAATTTTTTGTTCTTAATGTAGATGGCCCAAAATCCATAAGCTTTTTCACAATCGCTTATCTTCCAAATTTCTTTACCAGAACTACTAACTCTTAAAACATTGTGGTTTCTGATTTCAAGTCCAATAGCTTTCTCGTAATTATCGAAAACATCTTTCACATCATAAACCAGAATCAGGTCTTCATTATATAATATGTAATCTAACACTCTTCCAGGAGCTTCGTAGATTATCACACTGTCAAAAAGAACTTGATAGTCATCAATTTGGTACATTGCGTCTCCTATTAGAGGCCGTTGATTTCTAGCTGACTTAAAATAGAATAAGCACTTCTGTTTAGTTTAACAAACCTATTTATTGAGTGTTTCTTAATCGTTGATCTATAAGTAATCATTTTATAGATCAATTAATAATGGTATAATGATTTATATATGGTATATTTATAGATCACTATTAAGCCATTTAGTGATTAATAAAGGTGGAGATATAAATCATGACTTGGAATTGGCAAAATAAGAATTGGCCTCAATTCATTTATAACGAGGATGATTTCAAAGAATATGAACTCAAATTCTTCGAAAATGCAGGAGTGCTATACGGTAGCCTTCAACATGTTGATGAAGGTGAGCAAGAGGCTTTAAAAGTCAATCTAATCAGTGATGAAGCCTATAAGACCTCAGAAATTGAGGGTGAAATTCTGAATAGAGATTCTATTCATTCCTCTATCAGACGGCAATTAGGTTTACAGGTTGATCATCGTAGAGTGCAACCAGCAGAACAAGGTATTGCCGAAATGATGGTTGATCTTTATCGGAATTATAAAACTCCTTTAGATCAAAATGGTCTTTGCCTCTGGCATAAAATGCTCACAAATGGGAGGAGAGACCTGCAAGATATTGGGCGATATCGAACCCATGACGATCCCATGCAAATTGTATCAGGCCCAATAGGTCGGTCGATTATTCATTTTGAAGCCCCACCCTCAAAGGACGTATCTAAACAAATGACGAACTATATCAATTGGTTTAATAGCACCAATAAGGGCAATGCTAATGAATTACCTCTCCTCATTCGTTCTGCTATTGCTCACATATATTTTGAATCTATACATCCTTTTGAAGATGGTAATGGACGTATAGGTAGAGCGATTTCAGAAAAATCACTGTCTCAAAGTTTGGGAAAGCCAACATTGATTGCTCTTTCGCATACCATACAAGATCATAAAAAAGACTATTATGAGGCACTTGAAAAGAACAATAGAGATTTAAAGATATCAGACTGGATTGCTTATTTCTGTGAAATGGTATTGAAAGCTCAAAGCTTCACTCAAAAGACAATTAATTTTGTGATCGAAAAAGGTAAGTTTTATAAACGATTTGAAGATCAAATTAATGAACGCCAAGCCAAAGTCATTGAAAGAATCTTTCAAGAAGGGATCAAAGGGTTTGATGGCGGGTTAAGTGCCAAGAATTACCAAACTATCTCGGGTGCTCCAAGTGCCACAGCCACTCGTGATTTAACACGGTTAGTTGAGATTGGAGCCTTTACTAAAACAGGAGAGCTCAAAGGCACACGTTATCATTTGAACTTCAAGGCGTAAAATAAAGGTGCCAGCTTAATTTCTTTTCTTAAAAGAAGTTCCATTCTTCGATAGCTGAATACGGTATTAATTGAGATTTTTTACGTGTGTATCGATTTCTTGACTATCGTTCTTCAACAAGTCAGCACTTTAAAGTAAGGGTAAGAGATCTATTTTGCACAGCCTGAATTTGAGAACCTAGCCACTGGTAGTATATATAGCTTTCTTTGTTTATTAAGAGTGTTGTTTTTGTTGCAACGACATAGCTATAAGAAATACCCTTCTTCTAAGGCGAATTGATCGAGTATGACTAATATCGCTTTATAATTCTATTAAAGCATGCCCCGAGAGATTCCCTTTTCTTATTATTCCTTATTCACACAGCTTAATATTTCATATACTTATTATAAAACTAAGATCAATTCTTTAAGTTCAATCTCAATAGCTGTGCATTAGCCGCACAGACAATGGTACTTAAGCTCATCAATGCGGCACCGATTGCTGGGTTGATCATGATGCCTTGATAAAACAAGACTCCTGCAGCAAGTGGTATCGCCACAACATTATAACCAGTCGCCCAAACCAGATTTTGCACCATTTTCTTATAAGTTGCTCTTCCGAACAAGATCAAATTGGCTATATCAGATGGGCTACTCTCGGTCAAAATAATATCGGCTGTTTCAGCAGCTACATCCGTTCCTGAACCGACTGCAATTCCAATGTCTGCTTTGGCCAATGCGGGAGCATCATTCACACCGTCTCCAGTCATAGCTACAAACTCTCCCTCACCTTGAAGCTTCTCAATCAGTTCAGACTTCTCATGCGGTAGCACATGGCTGTAGTAACCATCCAGTTTGAGTTCGTCTGCCACCGCTTTGGCGGTTTGTTCATTATCACCAGTGGCCATGAGCACCTTAATTCCTTTATCCTTCAAAGTAGAAATAGCATCCTTACTTTCACCTCTGATTTGATCTGATAAAGCAATGAACCCGATCAATTTGCCTTCCTTCAAAATGAAGACCACCGTTTCAGCTTTGTCAGTATTAGCTCCTTCCGGTGGGTCAATTCCTTCTTCTTTGAGATAACCAGGGCTTACAATCTGATACTGGGAACCATCTACTTTTGCGCTTACTCCTTTACCTTTGGTAGAGCTAAAATCAGAAGCTGAAGGAAATTTAAGATCACGCTTTTTGGCTTCATTCACTATACCCCTCGCAATAGGGTGTTCTGAGCTTTGCTCAACCGCTCCGGCCAAAGCCAATAATTGATCTACCGAACTGTCATCAAGAGATTCGATACGGTTCACACCAAAGTTACCTTCTGTGAGTGTACCTGTTTTATCGAATACAATAGCAGAAATTTTTCGACTGTTTTCAAACGCTGTACGGTTTCTTATGAGCAATCCATTCTTGGCTGACAAGGCAGTTGATATGGCGACAACCAATGGCACGGCTAAACCCAGAGCATGCGGGCAAGTAATAATCATCACCGTTACCATTCGCTCTAGGGCAAAGTCCATCCCCTGAGAACTAAAAAAGGCCCAGGCGATAAATGTGATAAGACCGACTCCAATAGCAATATAAGCCAACCAGCCAGCCGCTTTGTTGGCGAGGTTCTGAGTCTTAGACTTAGTCTGTTGTGCCTCCTCTACCAGCTTGATAACCTTATTGAGATAGCTATCTTCACCAGAAGATTTCACTTCGACTTTTATACTTCCATCACCATTGATCGCCCCTCCAATGACTTCATCACCTTTAGTTTTCTCTACTGGCTTACTCTCACCAGTCAATGCACTTTCATTCAGATCACTATCACCTTCTACAATCTTACCATCTGCAGGTACTTTCTCACCTGGCTTGATAAGGATAATATCGCCTTTCTTAAGCTCACTGATCTTAACGTCATGAATGTCATCACCATCTACTTTGTGCGCCTCAGAAGGCATTAATTCTGCTAATTTCTCTAAGGCCTTTGATGCGCCCATAATGGATCGCATCTCTAGCCAATGGCCTAAGAGCATGATGTCTATTAAAGTCACCAACTCCCAATAGAACACCTTTCCGTCCAGCCCCAATACAACAGCACTGCTATATGCCCAAGCTACTGTTATCGCTATGGCAATCAGTGTCATCATGCCTGGACCACCTTCTGAAAGCTCGTCTTTCAAGCCCTTTAGAAACGGCCAACCCCCATAGATGAAGATGAAAGTGGCTAACGCAGCAGCCACGTATCCTATACCGGGAAAGCTAAATGAAAAGCCGAGGAAGCCTTGGATCATTTCTGAGAAAGCTAATACAGGGATAGAAAACGCAGTATTGATGTAGAAACGCTTTTTAAAATCCTCGATCATGTGGGCATGATGGTCGTGATGACCACCCGAATGATTACTATGATTATGGTGATTTTCTGAATGTTTGTGATGATCCATGAGAATTATAGAATTATGAATTTTAAAATCAAACCAGTTGAGAGCCACAGATAGCAGGCAATCGCTATGTATTTCAATATGGCTTCAAGTAAAGGACTCTTTGGAGCCATTTCACGATGGTGTTTCACATCTTTTCCTTTAAAAAATCCGAAATAGATTAGAATGCCTGAAATGACTATAAAGGCGATATTCAACCAGAAAGTATAATCAATCTTAAAGTGTTCTTTTTGAGTAATACTCACCGAAGAAGCATCAGGTAACATCCCCAATAGGTCTAATCCATAGTGAAGACTTAGTGCCGTACCGATCAGAGAGGTGAAGAGGAGGAACAGTATAAATAATGACATTTTCCATCCATAGTATTTGGCATTTATTCTCAGTACTGGAAACACCACTAAGTCACTAAAAATGAATGCCATGACCCCTGCAAAGCTTACACCTTTGGTAAATAAGAGAGCCGCTAATGGAATATTACCCATAGAACCGATAAAGGTTAAAAAGGCAGCGACAGGCCCCACTATGACATGCTCTAATAGCTCTAAGAAGGTAAAGGATTCTACATCTGTTCCTGAATTGATAAATAGAGTTTGAAAAAAGGAATCTGGGACAAACGCTGATGTAATCCCTGCTATAGTAAAACCAATCGTAACGTCCTTCCATACCATCTTCCATTCCATAGCATATTGCTTACCCACTTTCGCCCAACTTTGATAAGATTTGATTTTATCTGAAAAACTTTCGTCTGATTCCTCATCAGAGCTTGCTTCTCCTAGATTCTTCCTTGCTTGCTCTATAAGTTTTCTAGGTCTAATTATTTTTATGAGTAGCCAGCTAAAGAATATGAGCATTAAGCCCCCAACATATTCACCGACTACAAATTGCCACCCAAGGAAGATAGAAATGATAATTCCCAACTCCACCACCAGATTGGTAGATGCAAGCATGAATGCAATGGATGAAACAAAACTTGCACCTTTTTGAAAAAGAGACTTGGTGGTTGCTAATGCTGAAAAACTGCAAGAACTAGAGATAAATCCAAAAAACGTACCCAGAGAAATGCTTTTCCACCCCTCGTCTCCCATTGTTTGCTGCATTCGTTTCTGGGTCACAAAAATTTGGATCATGCCGCTAACAGCATAACCTAGAATAAAGGCCCATAAGGCCATCCAAAAAAAACCAGTAGAGGTATAAGCAGCTTCGCTCCATTGATTCAAGAATTCAATCATAGCCGTTTCCTTATGCGTTTTTGACAGTAAAAGAGACACTCACATCATCCCATGAAATGACAATTGTTCCTGTTTTAGCATCTTCGGCTATCACTTCATAGGTCAGAGATTCTACTGGTTCTTCGAGTTTTTCAGGAGTGACCTTGAGTCTGACTATATCTTCTGCTTCATTATATTCATCAACTAAGTGTTGATCCCAATTTTTGTTAATAATGACAGTCCATTCGTCCTCTCTAGGAATAGTGAACAATGCGTACTTGCCTTCAGGGATTTCAATTCCACCTATTTCCACATCCTTTGAAAAGCGGATAGATGTAGCATTGTGCGCTCCTGTGACCCATACCTCTCCATAGGCAACTAGTCCGCCAAATATTTGACGGTCTCTTTTGCTTGGCGAATGATATTCTATGTGTACATGGTTTTCACCGATAATGCTCATTGCTTGACTGGCTGGACTTTTTGACTTTGGTTGCTCTTTGCCTTCAGCCATATGAGCGGAATGATCTACTTCGTCTGACTTCTCTTCTGTTTGCTTATCGCCAGAAGCAGAACAAGCGGTCAAAAGCAAGGCTAGCATGATTGCATATATGTATTTCATAGTTTTAATATTAGGTTCTAAGTCTTCTTCTTTTCCTTCTTGTAGTGATAAAGAATAGGGTAAATCCAGATGCTACGGTGAATAACCCGAACAATGAAAATGCCCGTAGTAGAAGGTTATTGAAGTCATCCCTTCCCTGATAATCCATGGTATGAGACATCCATAGGAAATCGAAATAACGCCAAGATTGATGCCTTACGCGTTGGAAGCTACCATCACGTTCTGATATATATGCTATCAGCTTATCAGAACTATCAAATTTTACCGCCCAGGCTGGTAATGGTCTTCCCCTGTATTCATGGTGAGCATTAACTTCAGTGAGCAGTGAGCTTGATACGATTTCAAAATCATCCCTCACAAATTTTCTTGCAATTCGTTCTGCTTCATTTTTTGTAACACCTTGTTTTTGTATTCCAGTCTCTGAGTTGATGAGTAAGGAATCATTTACCCATAAGTAAGCTTTGCCATCAATCATTCGGAGAGCCAGTTCACTCACCATTAGTGAGTCAGGAATGTTGAGTGCTTCTAATTTTACCGACTCACTAACGGGTTCCAAAAAATGATCACCATGGATTTTGTCTATGTCTGTCCAACTAAAGTAAAGTCCACTTATCGTCCAAAACATGAATTGAATGCCAATGATTACACCCAACCATCGATGTGTCTTCCTAATATAGTATTGATTGTTTTTTCTCATTGGAAAATTTAATTCATAGCTCTTGAAGAACTGTGCGTTTTAATGATTTTCCAGTTGCCATCGATCTTTTTTAGCACGGACGTTGCAGTTGCTTTTCTTTCAACTTTTCTAGCTTCTTCCTTTAGGACAATGTTGTAGATATACGATTCAGTGGTGAATGCATACGGCATGTCCACGATAACACTGATCTCATAATCGCTGAATGTAAAGGATTCGAAGTGTCCTAATTCCGGGCCGATGTGATTTGCAATATAATCACGATAGGTACCTTCAATTTTACCTTGCTCTAGTACTTCCGAGTTTTCAGTAAAAAGTGCATAGGACTTGGTTACATCGAGGCTTTCAAGCGTTTCCTTGTAGGTCTTCATCACTTTTTTAACAGCGCTTTCTTCTGCTACCTGATCAACAATTACTTCGTTCTTCGCCTCATCTTTTGTCTCTAAACTTGAAGTTGAACAAGAGGTAAGGGCTATAATGGTTAGTAGGTATAATATCTTTTTCATGGCGTAAGGTTGTTTTAATTATTGGGTATTGAGATTTTCAAAAAAATCAATTAGCCGCGCAGTTTCTGCTAGTGACAATTTGGCCTCAGAATGCATCCAGAGATATTCTTCCAGAGGCATTTTACCATCTCTCAACTGAGATATCACAGAGCGAATTTTCTCTCTCTGCATACGCCCTGAGTATTCCTGAAAGGTTGAAAAATTCAAGTCATCTTTTCCTTCTCGGATGTGCTTTTGGAGAAACCAAACGAATGGACGTACACGACCGTACCATGGATAATTTGTGTTGTTGCTATGACAATCATAGCAAGAGGATTCAACCATCGTCTGGATATTGATCGGAGCCTCAATGTGTTGAAAGAAATCGGTTTTAAGAACTTCATCATTCTGATTAGTGGGTACTGGGACGAATTGAATCCCAATACCCACAACTAAAATGACTAAAAGTGTCTTTTTGAGCATAATTATAACTTAATCACTTCTTCTACCCGTCCACATTTAAGCATTGACGAACCAAAAAGTGGATTTCGGACTTCCTCATTCGCACTAAGCCACATACCACCTTTGTTGCCGTCATACATGGGGCAAAACTGGTGATAAAGTGTTCGATCTGTGCCTATAATTCCTGCCAGATCCTTAACATCCTTGCTCAAAGCTTCAAAATGTTCTCTCTGGTGTCCGATTTCACTCTCAGAAATATGCTCACCGTGGTTTTTAGCCACTTCAACAATATCTTTAAGTTCTTTCTGCTGACTAGCCGGGAATACTGATAAATCAAGTGATCCTAAAGCTACTGCTAATGTTCCACCTGCTTTGGCAGCACCTTCCTGATTATCATTAACCAATGCATCTTTTACATTCAGGTAGGCATTAAGTACTGGGGTTAATGCGTTTCCATTCGGGTTTTCAACGGCAGCCGCTTTGCTAGATTTAGCTGCTGGTTCAGCCTTCTTTTCGGATGTTGTTTCATCTTTTTTTGTTGATCCACAGCTCACGATTAGGGCTGCAAATCCCATTGCGAATAGTACTCTTTTCATTTTTCTAAAGGTTAAATTTTATGTTTTGTTTAATTAAGGTCTTCGGTTATTTCTCCACATGTAAGCATAGCGTCACCGAAATAGGGATTTAATATTTTTTCTGAATTGCTCAGCCAAAATGCTCCTTGATTGTTTTTTGCCATTGGGCAGAATTGGCGATACCCTCCAATTTTCACTTCAAATTTCTTTAGTGAATGATAGAGTTGGTCACTCAATGGGGAGAGCATCATTCGAGCCTTTTCAATATCCGATTCACGAACTATGCCTTCTGTAGATTCTTGGAGCACTTCCAGATCTTTCATCCATTCGATATGTCCTTCTCCTTTGACTAACTTCATATTTACCTTGTCAATTGTGGCTTGGAGATTCTCTGCTTCTTGACTCGCTGTTTTTGCATCACTTTGGATGAGTGCATCTTTTACAGGTAAATAGGCATTGAAGACGGCTTGCAATTGGCCTTGAAACTTCGGATCGCTGGCATAGGTCTGATCAAATTTATTGACCTTTAATTGCTCACTCAATAGATGTTTAGAGTGATCCATCTGCGATGAACTTTGGTTCATTTCTCCATGATTATGACCTATCATTGCGGCTCCACCTTCGGGAGCCATCATTGAAGGCTTACCAGAAAGCTGAGCAGCCGCATCAATTGAGAATGCCCCACTAACGGCAATCTCCTCTCCTGCTACTAAGCCACTTTCCACGATGTAAGAATTTTCTAAAGATGGACCTAAGACGACCTCTCGCATCATAAAATGAAGCCCTTTACCCTCAGATGTTTTGACGTAAACCACTGAGCGTTTACCCGTCCATAGCACTGCTGATTCAGGTATGATCAGTTGGTCTTTACGTTCTTCCAACTCAGCTTTTATAAGTCCTGAGGCAAACATTTCAGGCTTCAGCTTTTTATCGATATTGTCGACAACAACACGAGCTTGTGCCACACGAGTTTGAGGGTTAATAACAGGGTCGATAAAATCTAATTTTCCCTCAAAGGTCTTTCCAGGAAGTGAGGCAACCGTGAAGTATACAGAATCTCCTCTGCTTATCCATGGGAGGTCACTTTCGTAAATATCAAACAGTACCCATACCTGAGACAGGTCAGCAATTTCGTAGATGGCCTGCCCAGCCTTCACATGATCTCCGAGGTTGATATTTTTTGCAATGACATACCCTGAATGATCGGCATTAATAGGAAATTCATCCTTGGCCTCGCCAGTATTAATCACTGCATCTATTTGGGCTTCTTCAAGTTTCCAGTTTTTCAGCTTTTCACGAGCAGCCTTATATAGATTGGGTTGTTTCTCTCTGATCTTATAGGCCTCAAAAAGTTCTTCTTGTGCTGTGACCAATTCAGGGGAATAGAGGTAAGCAATAGGTTGGCCTTTTTTCACATATTCTCCTGTAAAATTGACCATCAGTTTTTCAATCCGACCTGGGAAATGAGAGGTTTGAGAATAAACCAGTCGTTCATCTTCTTGAACTTTCCCATTTAATTGGATATTCTTGACAGGCCTTAAACTTCCTGCTTGGGCAGTGGCGACACTGGCAAGCTGCATTGCGGTTGGTGACATCGATATGGCCATTGGATCAATCCCATCACCCTCGTCCTCTTCAAGTGGAATAAGGTCCATCCCACATATTGGGCACTGGCCAGGCTCACCCTGTCTTATTTGAGGGTGCATGGAGCATGTCCAAACGGTTTCCCCATTAATAACCTCAGTATGGGAATGATCATCAGCCGAGAGATTTTTAACAGAAGTACTTCCGCTAAAAATAAACCACCCAATTAATAGCCCCGCACTCAGAATCACAAGGCCTATTACTATTAATTTTTGAACAGATATTTTCATGATTAAAACTTCTTTGCTGTTAAGTACTGGAGCTTTGCCAGAGAAATATGATATTTCATAAGTGCTGTAGCTTTCATTTTTTGATATTTTAGAAGCTGCTGTTGTACACGCAGCACTTCTTCGAATTCTTTACCTGAATTACCGTAAGCGGTGAGCAAAAGGTTTAATACTTGCTTGGTTTGATCAATTTGCTCATGGTAAAGAGCTACTAATTGGCTTTGTTGTGATAATTCAAAAACACCCATCTCATATCCAGATGTAAGGGTGTTGATGGTATTTACCCTTTGGAGTGTGTAGGCCTGCTGCTTTAATTGCGCTTCTTTCTTTGCAGCTCTGTATTTTCCTCTGTAAAGAGGGATACTAAATGAGACCATCGGCATTAAGGCGTCCTGACCATCATCGGCTATACTTGTGCCAGAGGCTAGATCATCTCTTGTACCAACGATCATATAGTCCAGTCCCAGGCCAAGCTTCGGTAGCCCTTGCTTTTCAGCTAGAATTTCTTGGGCTTTACTAGCATTGATCTTATACTCTAATTCCTGAATAACAGGATTGTTTTTGTAGACTGAATCTTTTGGATAGACTTCAGGATCATCAGGAATCAAAAGTGAATCTGGTGTTTCAACAGGTTCAAATTCATCTCTGTTGAGCAATTGATTAAAGAGACTAAGAAGTGGTAGTTTCTTCTCCTCTAAAATTTCAATATTGGTTTGCGAATCCTTCAACATCAAATCGACACGAAGTGCATCTACCAATGAGCCTTCAGTATTCTTAAATTTTGTGGTAGCTATCCTTTTATAAGACTCCAAAATCTCAGCATTTTCTCGTTCCAGTTCCAGCCATCTGTTTAGCTCATATAGAGGGTAGAAGGCAGCAGCGACCTTATAGTAAAGCTTGTTTCGTTCATCAAGAAACGACTGATATTGTGCATCAGCATTTAATGCAGCAACGTCCCCGCTTGCTTTAAGTGTCCCAAACCACGGAAACATTTGGTTAAATGATAACCTTGCTCGCTGTGGCCCAACACGGGTTTCAACCGGAGATATGAAATATCCAAAAGATAGTGTTGGGTCTGGTAAACTGTTAACCTGAGGTATTTTTTCCAGCAATGCTTCAAATGATTTGTATTTGGCCTGAAGGCTAGGATTATTTTTTGCGGCTTGGACAAAATATTCCTCTAGTGTTTGAGCTTGAACTTGCAAACTCAAAAGCATGATAAGGCCTGATAAGCATATGATCTTCTTCATGATTCTTTCCTAAGTTTTCGTTCTTCTCTTAAACAGTATAGCACAGGGACAATGAAATACGTGATTGCTGCTACTAGCATGCCCCCGAAGGCTGGTATGGCCATTGGTATCATTATATCTGATCCTCTACCCGTAGATGTTAGGATCGGGAGCAAGGCAATTACTGTGGTGGCAGAAGTCATTACGGCTGGTCTGATCCTGCGTAAACCTGCCTCAATAACAGCCTCACGTATTTGCGGTACTGTTTTGGTTTTGTTTCTGGCAAAGCTTTGGTCGAGATAGGTACCCATTAGTACCCCGTCATCAGTGGCAATTCCAAAAAGGGCGATAAAGCCTACCCAGACCGCCACACTTAAATTAATTGTCTTCATTTGGAAGAGATCACGCATGTTTGCTCCCAATAGCTCGAAATTGGCAAACCAGCCTTGCCCGTAGAGCCAGATCATGATGAAGCCGCCTGTAAAGGCCATCGCAATTCCAGTGAAGATCATCAATGAGGTACTTACCGATCGGAATTGGAAATAGAGGATCAGAAAAACTATTCCTAGAACAACAGGTACAATGATGGATAACCGCTTTTCGGCTCTCACCTGATTTTCATAGCTACCAGAGAATTTGTAACTAATACCGGCAGGAACATTTAGATTTCCAGCACTTATCTGATCTTTAATAGCGGCTTGAGCGTCATTGACAACATCTACCTCCGCATAACCTTCTCTCTTATCAAACAGTACATAACCTACTAGGAAGGTCTCTTCACTTTTTATGGCTTGTGGCCCTCTTACATATTCTATGTCGACTACTTGTCCGAGTGGAATCTGTGCGCCTGTAGGTGTGGGAAGGAGAATGTTCGATAAAGTATTTGGATTATCCCTTAACTCCCTAGGATAACGTACCCGAACAGGAAAGCGCTCTCTACCTTCCACGGTAGTGGTGATTTTCATGCCACCAACGGCCGTTTCGATAGTCTGCTGTACATCTTCAATTGTAAGGCCATACCTTGATATCTCATCACGATTGATGTTCAAATGCATATAAGGCTTGCCCACGATCCGATCCGCAAAAACGGCTTCTGTCTTAACAGAGGGCACATTTTTCAATATATCTTCTAGTTGAATACCAAAGTCTTGGATGGTTTTCAGATCGGGGCCATACACTTTGATTCCCATAGGTGCTCTCATTCCTGTTTGCAGCATGACCAGCCGTGTTTCTATAGGCTGAAGTTTTGGAGCGGAGGTTACACCGGGGATTTTGGTAACCTTTATAATCTCATTCCAGATGTCGTCTGGCGATTGGACATGAGGCCGCCAGTTTCGGAAGTACGTACCATTGTTGTCTTCTATAAGATCAGATGAAGTTATTCCTTGCAGCAACGCTTCGTCATTAGTGATTTTGTCACCTGAAGCAAGAACAAAATGACCATCTTTATCAGTTTTAAAGCGTTGGCGATGACCTTTTTTATTGGTAGCATATTCGGGCTTATAATTGATAACGTTTTCATACATGGAAATAGGAGCAGGATCGAGTGCTGATTCCACTCTACCTAGTTTACCGACTGTAAGGGATACTTCAGGGATGTTGGTGAGCAGCATATCTAGTTGACCAACTACCCTTCGATTATATTCAACACCGGAATGCGGCATAGAAGTCGGCATTAATAAAAAGCTCCCTTCATCAAGTGAGGGCATAAACTCTTTTCCTATCCCAGGAAAAGCATGAGTCAAAGATGACCAGACTTTGTTGGTTTGAATTTCGACACCCACTTTGTCAAAGCCTTTCTCTACAAAACCAAAAACCGCACTGAAACCCAGCCATATATTAATACCGAACAGAATTAGAAAAAATGGGATGATTAAGAATTTCCATTTATTGCCCAAACACCATTTAAGAATAGGACGGTAGTAATGTTCTAGTGCGTTGAATACGATCAGTATTGCCCCAACCAACAAGGCAACAAACAATACATTGGTCAATAGGCTCTCACCAGCACCGAGAGGTAGCCAATATTTGGCCAATAGCCAAACCACACCTAAAACCACAATGATAAGATCAAGGTGAGCTATTATACCTGAATACCATTGCTTAGACCTATCTTCTTTCTCATACCAACTTTTGAAAAAGGAGCTGAGGGCAAATAGAATGAGCATAATTCCAGCCCACCAAGACGATAGCCACAAAGCCACAATACCTAAACATACAAGCCCTAGATTCGCAAGTTTGACTATGCGTCTGCTCTTAATCTTAAAACCAAAAAACCAGTGTGCCAATGTAGGTAAAATCAAAAGTGAAACAACCAATGCTGCCACTAAGGCGAAGGTCTTAGTAAATGCCAACGGCCCAAAAAGTTTGCCTTCTGCCGCTTGCATAGTAAAAACGGGCACAAAGCTTACAATGGTGGTAGAAACAGCAGTAAGAATTGCATTAGATACCTCAGCCGATCCTTGATATATTGTTTTAATAAGCTTCTGCTCATCAGGAGCTTCTTCTATATGTTTAATGATGTTTTCAGAGAGGATGATCCCTAAATCCACAATGGTACCAATGGCTATCGCTATCCCTGAGAGTGCAACGATATTGGCATCTACCCCAAAATACCGCATGGCAACAAAGACCATTAAGACGGTAATAGGCAATATGCTAGCGATAAGTAGAGAGGCTCTAAGGTTATAAACCATAATCACCACAACCAATATTGAAATCAGTATTTGTAAGGAGATAGCCTCTTCTAAGGTGCCAAGTGTTTCATAGATCAACTGCGAGCGATCATAAAAAGGCACAATCGTCAACTGGCTAACAGTTCCATTACTTAAGGTTTTCTTGGGTAGTCCCGGAGCGATTTCCTTGATCTTATCCTTCACGTTGTTGATCACTTGAAGTGGGTTAGCTCCATAGCGGGCAACCACTACACCACCGACCACTTCAGCACCATCTTTGTCCAACAAGCCCCTTCTGGTGGCGGGACCAAGTGTCACTTTCCCAATGTCTTGAATCCTTATCGGTACATTTGCATTTACAGCGACAACTGATTTTTCTATGTCCTCTACCTTCTTAATATAGCCCAAGCCACGCACCAGGTATTCTGCCTGGTTGATCTCAATTGTCTTTGCACCAACATCTTTGTTGGATTTTTGGACGGCCTGCATTACGCGGTGTAATGGGATATTATAGGCTTTTAGGGCATCCGGGTTAACATCTATTTGGTACTCTTGCACGAAGCCACCAATAGAAGCTACTTCAGAAACGCCTTCAGTTGCATTGAGACCATATTTGACATAGAAGTCCTGCACGGTTCTGATTTCATGCAAATCCCAGCCACCAGTAGGATTACCATCAGGATCTCTTCCTTCTATTGTGTACCAATACACTTGACCAAGAGCAGTGGCATCTGGACCTAAGGTCGGTTGAACACCACCTGGTAACAAACCCGATGGAATAGAATTGAGTTTTTCCAAAATTCGAGACCGACTCCAGTAAAATTCAATGTCTTCATTGAAGATGATGTAGATACTTGAAAAGCCGAATATGGATGAACTACGGATAGACTTAACCCCAGGAATACCCAGTAGATAAGTTGTTAGCGGATAAGAGATTTGATCTTCAATATCCTGTGGGGAACGTCCTTGCCATTGTGTGAAAACAATCTGCTGATTTTCTCCAATATCAGGGATAGCGTCAACTGGAACAGGATCAGAGGGTAAAGCACCAACCTGCCAGCCAAAAGGAGCTGTCACAATACCCCAGGTTATAAGGCCTAATAGAAGGAGTACAGTAACTAGTTTATTCTCTAAGAAAAATTTTATTATTCGATTTAACATGTATTTCGTTTTGATGACAAATAACACAGAGTGTTGGTGTGTGCTTAAAAAAGACACACCTTCTTAGCTCTGGTTTGCGTTAAAGCAACCAGCTCTAGCTTATCATCAAAAGATCAAATGCGAAACACCTGATAGAGCACAGCAATATCCTGTTCTATCGGAGGAGCGGAATAATTTGTGTTGTAAGAAGAAAAGTTATTAGAAGAAATCGTCCAGCCTAAAAAGGAGTGAACAAAAGCAACTACAAAGTCTAAATTGATACCACTGACAACAGATCGCTCAAAGTTTTCCTCTAATTCCAGAAACTGGTATTCATTAACACAGCAATCTTGCTTTGCTATTTCCTGAGTGTGGGAAGGTTTTGACTTACACGGTTTCTGATCCATGTCAGACATACCACAGTCTAGCTCACCTTGTTGTAAAGTCAATTTAAAGTCTACAGCCAAGCCGGCACAATAGTGAGTCACTACAGCAAAGCCCATATTGCTTGAGAGCAATAAAAATGCAAGGCATATGGAGACAATTCTCTTCATCAATATTCAAAATAACGAATATTTTTTCAATTAGTTCAATGCGAGTCTTTAAAATTGAGGGAGAGTGGTATCTCACCACACTCCACTCACTTTTGTTAGTCTTCTATCAATTCAGCCTTAAAACCCACTTTACTTACCGTTTTTTGTACTTCTTCGGCACTTAAATCGTTGGTTTCTACCGTTAAGATACGGTCGTCATGCTCCAGGTTTACATCCCATTGCTGAATCGCTTTTTCATCGTTCAACACAGGAGTCACTTTAGATAGGCATCCTGTACAATTGATATTGGATTTGAATTTTAATGTATTCATTTTGATCTAATTTATTTGAATTAAAAATTGATTAAAGTTTTGCCGCTCTCAGTCTCAAACTATTCGCCACTACCGATACTGAACTGAAAGCCATTGCAGCTCCGGCAATCATCGGATCGAGCAGGAATCCATTGTAGGCATATAAAACACCAGCAGCGATTGGAATACCGATTACATTATAGATAAATGCCCAGAATAGATTTTGCCTAATGCCCTGAACGGTTCTTCTAGACAGCTTCAACGCCTTTGGAATGGCTTGTAAGTCTGAAGTGATGAGTGTCATCTTAGCCACATCCATTGCTATATCTGAGCCTTTGCCCATAGCTATACTTACATCTGCTTGAGCAAGCGCATGAGAGTCGTTGATCCCATCACCCACCATCGCCACCACTTTACCTTGTGCTTGCAATTCCTTTACGAAATCAGCCTTATCGGACGGCATTACTTCGGCCTTGAAGTGATCAATACCTACCTGGTCAGCCACGGCTTTTGCGGTTTGCTCATTGTCACCTGTAAGCATGTATACTTCAATACTTCGACCTTGCAGCGTTTTGATAGCAGCAGCAGAGCTTTCCTTCAGTTCGTCAGCTATCGCTAGTATAGCCAGAGCTTTTGCTTGGTTCGCAAAAAAGATGACCGTTTTGCCTTGATCCCTCCATGCACCGGCTTGATTGTCCAGAGTAGGTGAAATTGTAATGCCTTTATTATTTATCAAGCGCTGATTACCGATGTAAAACTTTTCGCCATCCGAAGACTGGGCTTGTGCCCCCATGCCTGTGATGCTTTCAAAGCTGGTAATAGCCTCTGGTTTGTAACCTTTTTCTTTCAATTCGGCTACCACGGCATCTGCCAGAGGATGTTCAGATTGTGACTCAATGGCCAATAGCACTTGTTTGTAGTAGTCATTGTCATTTTCCCATTGCCAGTCGGTAACAGTCGGTTTACCTTTTGTTATCGTTCCGGTTTTGTCCAGTACGATGGCATTTGTTTTGTGACCAAGTTCCAGACTCTCTGCGTCTTTGATCAGGATATTGTTTTCAGCACCCTTTCCAATGCCCACCATAATGGCGGTGGGAGTAGCCAGACCCAAAGCACACGGACAAGCGATTACCAAAACCGCAACCGAGGTGAGTAGGGCGTGGGTAAACGCATCATCTCCACCCACCAGCATCCAGGTAATGAAAGTCACGATAGCTATGGCGATTACAATGGGAACGAAAATCCCTGCAATTTTATCAACCAGTTTCTGAACCGGGGCTTTGCTTCCCTGAGCTTCCTGCACCATCTTAATGATCTGCGAGAGCAGCGTTTCGCCACCTACTTTCTTTGCAATAAATTGGAAGCTTCCTTTTTGATTGACTGTACCAGCAAAGACTTCCGTACCTTTCGTTTTCTCTACAGGCACAGGTTCCCCTGTAATCATGCTTTCATCCACAAAAGAATTTCCTTCAGAGACTTCACCGTCTACAGGTATTTTTTCTCCCGGTCTTACAACAATGGTATATCCTTTTTGAACAGATGAAATAGGCATTTCCACTTCCTCGCCATTTTGGATTACTTTAAGTGTTTTGGGTTGTAATCCCATCAATTTCTTAATGGCTGAAGAAGTATTGGACTTGGCTTTTTCTTCTAATAGCTTACCTAAAGAAATGAAGGTGATAATAACTGTAGCTGCTTCGTAATACACATGTGGGTGGATTCCTCTTGCATGCCAGAAATCAGGAAAGAGGGTATTGAATACACTGAAAATAAAAGCGATACCTGTACTGAGGGCAACCAATGTGTCCATATTAGCTTTGCCATGTTTGGCTTGCTTCCAGGCATTGATGTAAAAGCTTCGGCCAAACCAGAACAGAATAGGAATACTAAGCACCATTGAAATCCACCTGCCGGGAACCCAATCCATGTAGAACATGCCGAGTATGAATACCGGAAGTGTAAGAATAGCTGACCAAATCGTGCGTTGCTTTACATCTTCGTAGTGTTGTTTTTGCAGGGTTTCCTGGGCTTCCGAGGGGTCTTCGGCATCAACGATCAAATCATAACCTACTGATCGCAAGGCATTTTGCAGATCAGAAGGTTCTAAGGCTGTATCATACTCTACCAGTACAGAAGAAGAAGCAAAATTAACATTGGCATTCGTTACTCCCTCTGTATGCGATAGAATAGATTCTACACTACCCGCACAAGCAGCACAGGTCATACCCGTTACTGGAAATGACTGTTTTGTTATTCTCGATTTAATTTTATGTGTTTCTCTATCTGTAGTCTCCATATTCTCCTCCTCATTTTCGGATACTACAAAGAACGGAAGACTACCAGAGCTAAGTTTTACAGAATCTTGGGTAAGATTTACATGATTCTGGTTAGTTATATAGAGTCGATAGATTTGCGGTTAGGTCGTGTCTTTTTGAATAGGCTTGGAGTCATGCCCGTTTCCTTTTTAAATTGAGCAGATAAATGAGCAACACTGCTATAGCCTAACTGATAGGCTATTTGAGACAGGCTCATTTCATTGTAAAAAAGTAATTCCTTCACTTTTTCTACCTTTTGTTGAAGAATATACTTCTCAATAGTAACTCCTTCGACTGATGAAAAAAGCTTACTCAAAGAGCTATATTCCTGAGCCAGCTTGTCACTGATCAAGGTTGAGAAGTTCGTATCAATTGGTTTTTCGCTGTGATGAACTTGCTCGATAATAATGGCCTTGATTTGACTAATTTGCTTTGACTTTTGATCTTCCAAAAGCTCAAAACCTTTGGATTTTAATTGTTTGGATAGCTCCTCTTTTTTAGAGGGTGTTAAGTCATTATCAAGTATCACCTCACCTAATTCTACACGCTTAGGATGGATATCAAGCTGGTCAAACACATGCTTAACCGTCTCAATACATCGTGGGCAAACCATATTTTTTATATAAATCATTTGCTGTCCTTTCGAAGGTTCAAGTGGTCAAATTTAATTCCATTATAAAATCTATCAGCTTATAAAGCGAAATTAAGAAATGTTTTGATGTCTGCCTTCATGCAGGGCACTCACCTTTGTGCAATAACCGGCTCTATGCCTAGCTTCATTTTAGGTCAACCAATTTCTTCTCCCTTAAGGCAAAGCTAGCCCCGCACAATTGAACATCAAGAGACTACGGCATAAAGCCTGCCCTACAAGCCCTTCTCGTTTATTCCGTTTCCTCTTGCCTTATCACTTGTGCTTAGCAATTAGCGGCCTAAGGAAAGAAAATGGGATGCTGTGATTGATTGGTATTTATATCCGTCACCTACTCTTCCAAAGCTCTTTGAGTAATTCAATATGTTCTTTTTTGGCTGTTTTTGCTTTTCCATTCTTGCCGAGGATGCGATAGATGATCCCTGAAGTGAGCCCTATCTCTTTAGCTTTTGTATTGCCTTTCAAGGCTCTTTGAGGCCCTAGTCCCGTTCTGTCTATTTCTGATTGAATAAAGTCTCTTAATTCCTGGCTAATGGGTAAAAAACCATCATCTGATTGAAGAGCATCATAAATACGGACCTTTTTAGGAGGTTCATAGCTCTCAAGGAATTGCATTACGCCTTTTAAATGGCTTTCCTTGGCTGTTTTTATATCCCCTGTTAACCATGTTTTGAGAATACTAACGTTGAAGCCCTCATACCTGGCGAATGATTTCGATATCTCTGCTTTTGGGATGTTCTTATCAGCGATAAGCTGTTTGATTTTATCAATTTTTGGCTTGGTTAGTTTAACCCTTTTCTCATTCGGAAAGAGAGCGTACCGAGACATAATAAAGTCATATTCTTCCTGACTGATGTTTTTAATCAAACCATATAGGATGTTAGTGACGCGCGTTTTGCTGAGTCCCTCAGGAAGGCTACTATACTCCAAAATGGACTCAACACCCTTTCCAGTTCGAAGTCTTTCGCTCTTAATATCTTCCAAATAGTCTTGAGATTTAGAGGTCATATGTTCTTTAGCGTTCAATTCTACCGAGAGCTAGTTCTAGACAAGCCGTCATTTATTATGGTAATATCCGATGATGAGCTGGAGATCCTACAAGACATTATTAAAGCCTATTTTTAAGGCTATTTCAAAGCCTGGTATAGGTAATCCACATACGCCTTACGAAGCTGAGCTCATGGCTATTGGAGCAAAGCCGGTGGCAATAATGAGTCCCTCCGATATCACCCCTGATCTTCAACTTGCAATTGATAAAGGAGATGTTGTTAAAACAGGAGAAAAGCTGTTTAGGGAACATTTTCGCATCTACCACAGAAATGATCAAAATGCTGAAGCTGCTCTCATTTCCAATATCCTTTCTCATGCATGGAATAATCATGAGGACTTGAATGAACAACAAGCCGAGCAAGTTGTCGCATTCTTTGCCCTTGATAGCACTAAAGGTAACTCTGATTGGAACGTCCTTTTACATGCTGAAATGAGTGAGCATCTTAACTCACTCAAAAACTCAGATCGTTATTTAAAGGCAGGTTTGTTACTTGAGGGACATATGAAGGGACTTGCACCTGTTAGAATAGATGAAGGCTACCCGGAAAATAAACAACTGGAAAAGTTGGTTCAAACAAAGCGCATTTCTGCATTAGACTTCAATACAGAAAGCTGTGTTCAAGTCTATGCTCAAGCAGCTAAGGTAGAAGATGGGAGAGAGCTATTTGCTAGATATTATAATGAAGGTGTAGAAGATTATACAGAATTAGACAATTTCGAGAGCCATAAGCGCGTGGCGCACTTATTAGGATTTACAGAAAATGATTTTGCCTGGTTTTGGGGAACCAAGTATCAAAACCCCGTGATCAAAAGATTGATGTATTCAACTAATCAAATCAGAGCAAAGGCACGTAGGGAGTATATGAAATCAAACATCAGCCATGATCTATCCTGTGAATAGGACAAGGGTTGTTTAATCACCAATGCCCTTGCTCGTTACAATAAAGCTACCCTTTCCGTTACAGTCAGGGCATGTCATACCAAAAGAAACCGTACCCGTTCCTGAACAATAGTAGCAGGTAACCAGCTTTTCTTTTGAGTTATCAAGTATTTCTGATTTGATTTCAGGTTTCTCTCTTTTGGGTTCAAGAGGTATTGGATTTTTTTTACGGTTCTTTCGCTCAATCTTTCTGTCCAATGCTGCTTTAATTGCTGAAACTGAAGTAAGGTCTGGGTATTTTTTGAGTAGTTCTTCAATCCCTCAAAAAGACTGCTCCTCTCCCTTGTCCAACACATGCCATAGTTTTCCTACTTGCTCATACCAAACTTTTAAATCCTTATAGCTATGTACTTTTTTAGCTTTCATTTTTGAAATTCAATTGGAATTAGATCAACTGGAGCTGAACGCTCATTGAAAATTGATCTTATCTACTCGCCCATGCAGAACAGGAAAGATCCGTGTATGTTTTTCAAATTGTTAAAAACAATATGTGATTTATTTTACAACTCCTCAAAAGTTAAGACACAAACATTGTTCATTCTCAACATATCAAGATATTCGGTGATCCTTGAAAGCATTCATTAAGGCTCTAGTTAGTCTTTAGACTAACTCATCATTCTTATGGTTAATGACACCTTAATTATTGATAGAATTTGAATCAAATAAATATCAAATACCTTAGTTTAATAACCTTTTGTAAACCATTGAAAACTATATACAATTTTATCTAAAGTTAAACCTGTATTTACCCTGTTTTGATACTCTTATTGTGTCCTTAATGGACATTTAGGGGGCAATAAGGGGTAAAACCGTGTCAGATCAAGACTATAGAAAGCTCGATAACGATTTAGCTATCAAAACCCAGTCAATGGGTGTTGATGCAGCTAAAAAATATGGGCGCATTGGTACTAGCACACAAGAGACCGCCATGGGCGAGGATGCTCTGGATGATGCTGGTAGAAAGAAAAAAGACAAGGAATTTGAAATGCTTCTATTCCTTGACGAGATACAACGCCTGGAAGATGAGGTGCGCAGACACTTGGATCAAATGCGTGAGATTCAAAGCAAGATGGATACCCTCCTCGATGATATCGACCAAGACATTGACCTAGCCAAGGATCAGGCCAATAAGATTACCAATTATTTAGATGCCATGAAGCATAAAGATGTCGATCAAATGACTGAGTTTATGCTGATTTCAGGGCTCTATGATATGGATGAACTTGATGCGATGAAAGAGAATGGCTCTTTCCTACATGAGTATGAGCAATTCGTTGAAAATGCCATTTCTGAGTATGATCAAATCCTTAATCGGTTGAATGATGGCCAACAGAAGTTTGAACAGCTTCAGGAAGACTATAATAACGAGAAGACTGAGCTAGAGGCTAAAATAGAGCTCGCTCAAGCTGCAGGAAATGATGAGTTGGCAAGTAACCTTCAAGAGGAGCTGGATCAATCTACTGATCAATTTAATCAGCAATCCTCTAGGTTTGCTGAACAGGCTTTGAATATTGAAGGATTAGAAAACTCGGAAGTACTAAGAAGTGCGTTGAGCGATTTTATAAAGTCTAATAAAGGTGATCTAGATTGGTCCAAAGTATTAATGGATAATAGGCTAGAAGAAGCACCGAAACCGCAAGTTAGTGAAGGATTAAGCATCAAAGAACTGTACAACCAAGCCTCTTCTGGTATGGATTTCAAAGAGCCTGAAATCAAGGAAGATTTAGAAGTCTCTACAGTTCCTTCTGTTACACCCAGTATGGGTGGCCCTGCCTGGTAGTTCTATAGATCGTTAGATGCCACTAAGACCGGGTCAACGGTTGCCGGGATAATCTTACTCTTCCCATGCTCTTTCACATAGTCAGCCATTACCAAGGGAATGAGCTTCCAAGCATCATTTGGACTAAAAAATTCATGGCCTTTGTAGTCCCATTGTTCACCATCAATGAATATCGCTACGTATGAATTTTCTGCATCAGATTCTTTATACAGTGAGGATATATACATGGGATTTCCTCCTGTTTTATCACTCTGAGTAAAGGCATTGGCAAGCCCCTTAGCGTACCTAAATCCACTTATTGAATCGTTTTTGGAATGGTAAACCACAAGAGCGATATTTTGATCCCAAGATGATTGAACCACATCTAATGAAGATTCAGACTCCCTGACTACAGGTGCAGTTAGGTTTGCCTTTTTAGCAGCAGCCTCAGTTTTTGCACCAGAAGCCGTATTGAATGCCAATTGATTGTCATTCGAAACCTTCTGTGCATTAGCATTAAGGGAGAATATAAGACCTAATGCGGCTACTCCTGTTGCTATCTTTTTTGCTGTATTCATGGTCTATACCTTTATTAACCTTCTATTTGTATCATTTAAGGGCGCATTGCGCAATGAAATCATTAAATTCCCTTAAAATCTTAACCATTATTGTGTATGTATTATTGGAGAGATAGGGAGTCACATTTGTGGCTCCCCTTACTTACACGTCACACGCGCTAAATGTAGTTGTAGCCCTTGCCCTGACAGTCCGGACAAGTCCTCATTCCTTTACTCGTTGTGCTGATCACGCTCCCCGTACCAGAACACATTGTACATGTTACTTTTTTCATGATGTTGTATTTAAACTTTATTTTCGATTGCGTTCTATAAGACGCAATATAGGAAATAAACTTGAATTGCGTTTTATAAAACGCTGATTTTAAAGACGCTTTTATCCTCTTTTGGTTCATTGTATGGAGGGAATAGAACCGATAGATGATACATTAAAGGCTATAGGTAATCGCCTTAAGGAGTTGCGTGAGACAGGTGGCTTTGAAGGCGGCTATGTCGGTTTTGCAATCCATCATGTAGATATGCAACCTAAGCAATACTGGAAGCTAGAGACTGGTACAACCAACTTTACGATTAAAACTTTGCTTCGTGTTCTTGCTGTTCATGAACTCAGTCTCGAAGAGTTTTTTAAAGGTCTATGATTTTGATCTATTTCATAACCTCACAACTAAGAACAAAGCAAGATTTTAAATAGAACGAATAGTGAACATTTTTCTTGACTCCCTGGACCCATCACTCTAAAACCTTTTAAACGAAATCAGGAATAGGATTTATTTCCTATAACGATATTAACATTTAAGAGCAAGGAGCAAGAGTAATGAGTAGTACAAAACTTTATTATGGTGAAATAGTAGCAAGGATTTCTGGAAAACTCTATTCAACTATTAACATATCCGACAGCAACATTTTCCTGAAAGAAAATGATCTGACCAATGAAGATATGATTTGCTCTATTAGTGCAGATGCTGGGCGAGTTTTTGATTGCCTAGAGGACCTATCTGGTGAGCATTTTGTTAACTGGAATCACGCCCTTGATAATTACATTAAAGCATTACATGGAGCCATTAGCGATGGTCGCACTCCTAATATGGCAGACATGATGTCCATGGCAACCACAAGCATTGATCAATCTAGAGCAACTAGGCTCAAAGAAGCGATAGACTTGCTTTAGGCCGTTCCTCCTCACGCAGGTAAGGCTTTCACGAGCTGAATAAACCGTATCCCCATTTTTCCGTGCCCTACTCGGGCGTGTGCAAAGTGGGTGATCCCCCTCGGTTCATTCAGGCCTTCCCTTTGTTCACCCCCTGTTCGCCACATGGCAGGGGTTATGGCGAGCCCATAACCCTTTTGCCAAAGGGTGTTTTTAACCAACTGACATAAAGGAGAAAAACATGTCAAAACCACAAACAGAAGCAAAACAAGCACAACCAACTAAATCAGCCGAAGAGCTTTTTTCGGATACCAATGTGACCATGAAAACAGGTCGGTTGGTCAAGGATGCTGAAACTATCTCAGATGGGAAATTTGTCCGTATCAGATTAGCCACCAATAAAGAATATCTCGATGCAAAAGGTGAATTACAGTCAACAACCAATTATTTCAATGCACTTGTTTCAAGCAATCTAAGTGATGCATTTTCTATTGCTCAAGACCTAAAAAAAGGAGACTGGATTTATTTAAAAGGCGAGGATGGAAGCCAATCTTTTGACACCCCAGAAGGCTACAAGCAAACAGCCGTTACAACATTTGCCTATAAGGTTGTTCTAAAACACAAACAAGAACAATCAGATCAATCTGAGGCAAATACTCAGACTTCAGCCCCTTCCCCTTAAACCTCTAGGGAAGGCGGCTTTCGCCTTCCCTTTTTTTTCGGAGTTGAATCCATGACATATGCGAAGAATAAAATTGATATTCATGAACAAGTGACCAACCAGATCATTGATCTTCTTGATCAAGTTGATCTAGACAACTACCAGCCCCCATTTGCAAGTCTTGCCGCAAAGGGTCTACCACTAAACCCAACAACAAAAAATCATTATCAAGGGGTCAATATCCTCAATCTTTGGTTCAACCAACAAGCCAAGAAATTCAGCTCAAATCACTGGGCGAGCTTTAAACAATGGAAAGATAATGGAGCCAAAATCAAAAAGGGTGAAAAAGGAACACGCATTGTTTTTTATAAGACACTCACCAAAACTGAGGAAAATAGCTCAGGAGAGACTGAAACTCATAAAATCCCAATGCTGAGATTATATACAGTCTTCAATGCCAATCAGGTCGAAAATTATAATCAAGATGCTATAAAAGTGCCCGAACAAGATAGAGTTGAACGCATCTCTTTGGTTGAAGAATTTTGCTCAAAAACAGGTGCAGATATTCGACATGGGGGAGATGAAGCATTTTTTGCTCCTGATGAAGACTTTATACAAATGCCGGAGACAAGGCTTTTCCTAGATACTGAAGAAGCTTCGGCCACTGAAAACTACTATTCAACCCTACTCCATGAACTTACACATTGGACGGGATCAAAGCATAGATTGAAGCGCGACTTGGCCCAAAACCAAAAGGAGCGCGAGAAATATGCCTTTGAAGAATTAGTAGCTGAACTTGGTGCAGCCTTCCTCTGTGCACACCATGGTATTGCACAAAATCATCCACCTAATCATGCGCTCTATATCAAAAGCTGGCTCAAGGCTTTACAAGATGACAAAACCTTCATTTTCAAAGCCTCCGCGCAAGCCGCTAAAGCTGTTGATTTTCTTGATCAACTCGTCAGGGGAGAACCCTGATTATGAGAGATTACTTCAATGAACTCACAAAACAGCTCACCCATTTAGGTCGCAGGCATGATCTTTCACGCATCTTCAACGATCTTTTGACAATAGGTGTTTGCTCATTTCACAAAACCAATATCCAAAGCCGATTAAAGGAAAAAGATGAGAGTAATGAGCAGCTCTATTTACAAACAATCAAACCCTATGAAAAGCATGAAATCGAAGAATTAGGGAAGACACTAGGTACTATTCAGCTCAATATTTTAGATAACCCCTACTCTGATATCCTTGGCGAGTTCTTCATGCAACATATTACCAAAGGACAGAATGGTCAGTACTTCACGCCTGAACCGATCTGCGATTTTATGGCTAAAATCAATCTTGAGGGCATCCAAGGAGAAGGCAACAGGGTTTATGATCCTGCCTGTGGGAGCGGTCGCATGTTGCTCAGTGCCGCAAAGATTAATCATCGCAATTTCTTTTATGGCGTAGATAGCGCACATAGCTGCGCTCAAATGACTGCGCTTAATTTTTTCTTCAACGGATTAAAGGGTGAGGTTGCTTGGATGAATTCGCTCAGCAATGAATGGTTTGGCGGTTGGAATATCAATATGGATGGTCTCGGCATTCAGCCTATCCAAAAAGATCAATCACAAATTTGGAGAGAGGTTCCCAAAGCCAAAACCGCAGAGTTTGAAACGAGATCTAACAGCACTCCATCAAATCCATCACACCAACTCACACTTTTTTAAACTAAAACCGATAGGGAGATAAATATGAAAACATTCATCGCCAAAGCTGAGATGTGTACTTATTTACAAGTCAGGATAAGAGCCAGAACGCAAGAAGAGGCAGAAGAGAAAGCTCAAAATATGTGTGGAAGTGCATTTTCTGAAATTGACGGAACTGGGAGTTGGGAGGTTTATAATGTCGAAGAAGAATAAAACAGATGTATCAAATCAGTTTGAAGAGGTGAGTTTAGTCTACCGCAACAAAACGAGAGCTATTGATAGGCCTAAAATTGAAAGTGCGGAGTGCGCTTATAGAATATTGAAATCAACATGGGATCAAGATCAAATATCTCTAGTTGAAGAAGCGAAGGTGATGTTTCTCGATAATCAATTAAGGCTCATGTCTATATCAACCGCCTCAAAAGGAGGGATGTCGGGAACAGTTATAGATCCGAGAATCGTCTTTGCTACAGCTCTAAAGAGGCGAAGCTCGACAATCATTCTCTCACACAATCACCCTTCCGGGAATTTAAAGCCCAGCCACGCAGACCTATCTCTTACCAAGAAGTTCTATGATGCTGGAAAGCTTCTAGAGATTACCGTTGCAGATCATTTGATCATCTCAAGTGAGGGGTATTGCTCTCTAGCTAATGAAGGATATATCTAGATCGCACAACTGTAATTGTCGATTTCTAAAAATGAAAGAAACTAAGGGACTAGGTCACTTGAAGATAAGTTGGAAGGTGCAGGCGATTCTTCCTCAAACTTTTCTTCTCCTTGGTAGTATCTTGAGCCAGTAATAGAAAATAGGAAAGAAACGAATCTTTTGTGCTTCTCAAGGTTGGCAAATGATGGCGTTTTACCATCAATAAAATTGACGCCAATTTCAGGGCTATCAATCAGTTCTTTTCGAGCATCTTGCTCTTTCGTTAATTCATCAGTCATTATTACGCTCCTTTTTTTACTTTTTCCTCGAGGTAGAATAAGGTGTTCAATAGATCATAGAATACATCTGAATAGGCTTTAAGGCAATTTAAACAAATCAAGTCAGATAATCCTCCTTTCATATTATCAACAGTAAGGAAGCCTATTGTATTGTTTCCAACCATCCCATCACTTCCTTTAACAGGCTTTTGAATAGGTGTTGATATGACCGCTTTAAAAAACTTATCCCACTCTGGTATTCTATCGTGAAAATGCTTTAAATCGTTACAGTCCTCACATTGAAAACTTGTTAAACCATTTTCATTAGAAGTAATTTCTTTAAATGGGAAAAACTCCTTAGCTAAATATCGTTTTCGTTTTTTATCAATATGTTGCCTTTCTACATATGAAGTCGGATCTCTGAAAAATGTTTCGCAGTATTTATCTTGTGGGTCCGCACTCTCATCAGTCAACATTGTGATATAAATGGCACATTCATCGCCAGTATGCTTATCAAAGAAATTTTTCAAGTTTGCTGTGTAAAAAACTAAAAAGCTTTTTACATCTGTTTTAATGGAATGATAGTCACTCGTATTATCTGAGGCGATTGCAATTAATATCCTGTTTTTCAGAATTTTAAGTTCATGAGTGATTGCCTTATTTGATTTTGTTAAGGCTGTAATTGAGGCTTGCATAAAGTCAATTTGATCCCTTAAATCCTCATTATCATCTTCAAGTATTTTTAACTCAAACTTATGCTCTTTTCGAAGGTTTTCCCCCAGCCTCCTAGCATTGTCATTTCTCTTTATAAGTCTCATCAAGGCGAAAATGAGGCCTAGATTTACCACATTCACAGCAATTACTGTTGAATAAAAAGGAAGTTCACTTCCGTTAAATTCATTGCCATTTTGCATTAAGGTGACAAATACAATTAAGGACTGAATGATGGTTAAGATTGCAGCTATAATGCTTATTTCATCAGCCCTTACTTTTTTATACCACTTCTGAGAAGACAATATCCGTGTGTTTTTTTAAAATAATCGATAAAAATAGCTGTTTTGACTTTTAAACCAAATCTTATTTGTGGCTCCAAATACTCTCTAAGCGAGATTGACTCAAAAATCTACTTCACCTAAACTTAAACTTCCCACCTGTTGAAATTGCCATGGAGAATTATTCTTCATGGCAATTTTTATGGATTACAATAGCACATGATATTTTCATAATACTCAGGATGAGTCTCCTTTTGGATTAAAGATTGACTGAATACATGGCTCAAGATTTTAGGTCCAACCTCCTTAAGTTTTAATGAAATCATGATGCAACTTCGATGAGTTAATTGACGCGTTTTTGCACCTCTTGAAAAGAGATCGGATTCATCAATTTTTCTACAGACATCACGTCAGAGGAGATCAAACCCCTGAATTAAAGCCTGTGTCATGAACTCAAAGTGAACTATTTCTGAAGGAACAAAATAGGAACATACGCTTGACACAAAACTTAATTAGGATTATAGTCCTACGCCAAAAACAAGCGAGGCATTATGTTACCAGAGTTATACACACCAAAAGAAATTGCGCTAAAGTTAAAGCTGTTCAACGGAGGAAGGCCGAATGAGAGCTTTGTTAAGAGACTAGTCAATCACGGAGAGCTTGACTGTATTAAAATCTCAAAGAACAATATTCGAATCACTGAAAAATCACTGGAAGACTTTGTTAGGAGAAAGACGTGTCAAAAAGAAACAAAGGGCCGCATGTTGCCAAAAGAACAGACCGAGGTTGGTGGGGAGTTAGAGAATTTATTAACGGACAAAGACATTGGATCATTGGCGGCTGCCCAAGCGAGCAAGAGGCTCAGGATGAACTTATCGAAATCCTTATCCAAAGAAGGCAAGGAAGAACAAAGCTAAAAGACATTAGGGTCGGAGAAGTTCTTGCTTATTATCTTGATAACCATATTCCACATACAGCCAGGCCACAGCGTGGGCTAACTTATCACGATACACTTACACCCTTCTGGGCAAAATTGATGGTTCAGGAAATTAATAAAGCGAAGTGTCAGAACTACATTCAGATAAGAAGGCAGCAGTTTAAGAGCAAAAGAAATAGGGATATTTCCAATGACTCGCTTAGGGCTGAAATCGAGCATTTGAATGCTGCACTAAATTATGCCCATGACAACAATTATATCGAGGTGCTGCCAAAGCTTTGGAAGCCACCGAAGGCACCAGCAAGAGAACGATGGTTAAATAGAAATGAACTTGCGCTTCTATTAAACGCAGCCAGAAAGAGTAAGGCAAAACACTTATCACTATTCATATTACTGGCCTTATATACGGGCGCTAGGTCAGGAGCTATTCTGGATTTAAAATGGACACAGGTAGATTTGAAGAATGGAATTATAGATTTCAGGCCATCTCAGAAATCTCAAACGAAAGGATATTCTATTGTACCCATTCCGCCCAAACTCAAATTTTTTCTCGAAAGATCCAATAGACAGAGCGAGTATGTTATCCATATTCATGGTCAACCGATAAAGAGCGTGAAAACAAGTTTTGAATACATCAGAAAAGAAGCCCGTTTAGAAGGAAAAGTCACTCCTAATACCCTTCGTCACACCCATGCCTCACTTCTTAAACAAGATGGGATCGCATCTGCCTTTATCGCTGAAAATATGGGGCATTCAACACCGGATATGGTGGACAGAACCTACGGACATATGAGCAAAGTATATTTAGATATAATCAAGCAAGCACGATGGGGGAAAGCGGCTTAACTGTACCCATGACTGTACCAAGGTAGAAACTTTAAAATTGAAAATCTTTGTAAGTCTTAGTGGGTGTGGTGGGCCAGGCCGGACTTGAACCAGCGACCAATCCGTTATGAGCGTATATTATCTATTAAAAACTAAGGGTTTTTGCGAGTTTTCGAACCTCCATTTACCCAGATTTCATTCATTTCAGACCGCTTAACTGTACCATGACTGTACCAAGTAAAAATTACTCAAGGTGTTAAGAGAGCATATGTGAAATACTTTATTCATTGTAATCCTGATCCCATACCCAAGCGGTTTCTTCGAATACTTTCTCTGGCAATTTCTTACCATCAAATATGTACCCATAGGTCATTTTTCCCGTTGTTTTTCTGTAATTTTCAAAGAACTCTTTAGACTCACTAAGACTCCAGCCTCTTGTTTCACGGAGCCATTTGATAGCTGCCAAAGGAAGAGCGGGATATGACCGAATTGTTTCCTCGTCTGGGATTCTATTTTGATATTGTCTATTCATTAAGACTTAAATTTTAATAAATCTTCTTTCGTCACTCTTTCTGTAAATCGCAACGTGATTTGCCCATAATCCTTGGCCATACGTGCATACAAATTAATATCCAAGCGATCAGCGCTTTCATAAAGCACATCATGGTAGACCCCCTGATTTTTGTATCCACGTAAGTCTTCCAATTCTTTAATACTGACATAGCCTAGTTCAGGTCGGTCACCAGCAATCTCAATTAGCCCAAAAGCTTTATCATGATTTAAAGGGTCAACAGACGCCAAAAACCAAGCTGAAGGTGGATTGTTTGGTAGACGTAGTAAAACAATCGGAGGAACAGTTTCGTCAGAACCATTTTCAATTTTCTTCCCATTTTCGATCAGCTTTGCAAGTTGATCCTTCGATAAAAGTGACATTTCAAATTCTAGTTTGATGGATCTAAAATTTAGGAAAATTGGCTTGCAAAACCAATCTGAATGCATTGCTTGTAACTAGATAACAGACGGTATGGAAACCACTTCTCTACTATGGAATTATGGGGCATAAGAAAAGTGGTTCAAAATATGGTCGCGGGCATAAATTGGAAACCAAACTTAGATGGCTAAAAAAAATTGCTTATTGTAGGCATATAACAGATCCAAATGATTATGGACTGGACGAATTTCACTATTTAGTCATTGAAATTAAACTAATCTGAAAATGCCGTTGGCAATATGTTAGCAATTTCATTTAAACCTTTGTCGCTTCAAATAGGTGCTCAGTCTAAGCAGAATTGTTTGCCTGATGGATCAATGCCGTAAAACATTTTTATCACGAATGGTCAATTGTATGACAATCAACTGAACTACATTATCTGATTAATTATTAAATTATATAATTCTCGGATTCAGAGTCGAGCCTTGTTGGTCGTTGTTGTATCATTTAGTAGAACCACACAAATCTTTTCAATGAAAAATTTCGAAGACTTTGTAAAACACATAGTAAGCAAATGGAGAGCTGAGAAAACAGCCCTTTTAACTGAGCATGGTTTGGCGGGGCTGGCTAACAGAACATACGGAGATAAGGCCGAAGAATATATTAAAAGAAAAGTGGAGGCTTTAACTCCCAGCTATACCACTTTTATCTCTCCAGGCAGCCAAACTCCAGCCGATATAATGGCGGTAGCACGCAGAAATAGCTACTGGCATATTATGCTGATCCAGGTTAAGAGTTCAGATTCTGAAAATAGCATCTACCAACTAACCGAGAAAGACCGGAAAGTTCTGAACCAGTTTGCACAATTTGTTAAAAAGGAAACAGGTGTCTTCGAAGGTTTTAAAACCTATGTAGGTAAATCCATTGTAGTTTCCACAGGCTATGCTGCAGTAAGGCGAATTGAGAAACCTTCTTTAAAACATTTTCTAGTCAATACTGAGGCATATAATCACTATCGCCAAAATACTTCCCAATTAGATTTGGAGGGGATGAAAGAAGCTGTGGCCAAGGCGCATCGCTTGGGAAAAGCTTAGATATGATATTTCAAATTTAACTAAGACTGAAAGAAATAGAATGTTCTAATCCGGATACTAAGACGACTCCCCGTTTACAGATAAGAATAGTTGTTAATTATGCAGTCAATTCATTTTACATACTTTGCATCATACCTTAAACAAGTAATCAGCTTAAGCAAGATTAATAAAATGAGAAGAACAGATTATTTGGGCACTATCTTTTTCTCTTTCATCCAATCAATGGCTCTTATAATACGTTTTCGTTCAAATATCTCTTTATGCTTAGACCAAGCATAAATCTTCTCCACGATTATATCATGTGAGAAAGTTTCACATTCTTCTATCAGTTTTAGCCAACAATCATAAATAGTGACAACTAATTCAATTTGTTCAGCATTGAATTTTCCGAATGTTTTGATGATAAACTCAAGCTTGGACTTTTCCTTGCTAAAGTATTTGTCCAATAATGCTTCGTGCTCGCCTAATTTATCCAGGGGGATGTACTTAGGAGTAGAATCTTGATCATATTTGAACCATTTCCTGTTTTCAAATTGGTTGTCAATTGATCGAATCAATTGCGGATCATATGGCCCCATTTGATGTTTTGCAAAGCTTGTATAAATCTGCATTCCTACGAAATGCTTACACAGGTAGATCATCTTTTCTAATTTCAGATGCCCCATTGATCTGTCTTTGCTTAATTGGGAGACAATTTCTGCGGCCAAGACTGTGCGTTTGAAATAATCCGCACCTTTTGGTTTGTTAGCTTTTTTTAACTTAAGTCTTTCAATGATTTTCTCAGGATCGACCTCCTCAACTCGACTTTTGAATTGATAATTTTCAAATAGTCTCTTAAGGCTCACTAATTGATCTTTGTTTTGAGGAAATTCAAAACCTATATAAGCCAAAGTTTCGTTCTGATTCATCAAACTCATTCCGATTCTTTCATTCCTTGAACATAATTTTCAATGGCGGCATCAACAGCATCGGTTACTTCTTTAAGATAGCGATTCACAGTGTTTTGAGTAAGATTAAGCTCTTCTCTCATGCTTTTAAGAAGTTTCCTTGGAAGCGTAAAGCCTTCTTTCTTATAAGTCTTATAAGTCAGGTATATCGTTTTATGATTTTGTGAGAAGGAATTGACTACTTTATAAAGTAATCGAACTTCAATTTTAGACTTGGCGAGTTGTACTTCGCTCATTTTAGGAAGTTCTCGTTGAATAACTTCTGTGCCATCGTAAGGATTATTCTCTTTTCTTTCTTTATTTCTATGAAGATCAATTAATGCATTTCTCGCAATCTTATTCAGATATAGCTCGAACAAGTCGTCAATAGGTACTTCTGAAACTCTATTTGTATTGAAGTTACCTCCCTTTTCATAAAACCTCTCAAAGACTTCATTCGCTAACCACTCTGCCGTTACAAATCCATGTCCATGGTTTTTACAAATAAATTCACAGGTATTTAAGATTGAACCTCTGAATTTCAAAATCAAAATCGACAACGCAGAAAAACGTGTTTCATCTGCCAAACTTTTATTCAGAACTGTCTGAATCAATTGCCCTGTATTGTTTTCACTTTTGTTGTCCTGACCTGAATTCAATGATCTTCAATTGCTATACGCAAAAGCCTTGGTAGGCACTTTGCGTAGTGTGGGTGTGCACAACCTGAAGAGTTACGTGTGCTTAAAATTTAATATTATCAAAAATTAATTAAAAAATGGCAACTAACAAACCATATGGAGATGGGGCAAGAAAAGGAGCTGTGAGAAACAGAGCACAGATTTTTAATCCCAAAATTGAAAGATATGTGAAAAGGAACACTGAAACTGGTCAGTTCATGGATGTGAAGTCTGATGGTGAGAAGTTCAAAGGTGTTAGAAAGGAAAAATGAATAAAGAGTAAGGTCAAATTATATCTTCAACAATGTCTAAGAACAAAACAACTAACAACGAGTCCAATAACAACTGGCTAGCCGCTATTGGGGTCGTAATTGCGGTCCTCTTTTGGTGGCTTATTAAAAGTAATGTCAAAAAGGATCATAAAATTAAATCTTTGCAAAAAGAGAGAGATCATATGAAAGATGAACTTCTTCAAATTTCAATGATTATAGATGAATCCATAGATCTAACTAATGAAGTCAAAGTAAGATTGAACCGCTTGCTCTCTCAGGAACAAGAATTGGGAGATAAAGTAAAATCAGAATTAGCCCAAGCCTTTGTCCTGGTACAACTCAGGCTAATGTCAAAGGCCCTACTTTCAATGGCCAAAATAATAGAAGAATCCTTGAAAAGTGTCTTTTCGAGAGATCAAGAATTCAAAAGGAAATATAAACAACCAAAGTTTGTTTGGCTTTTGGAACATGCGAAAGAAACCGGACTTCTAGACAAATCTGAGTACCATTATGCCAATGGCATTCGTGAACTAAGAAACGAAGAAGCTCATTCGATAATTGAATCAAAAGATAGCTCTTGGGAAGTGACAAGCTTACTGGTTGCAATGAACATAATAGTAAAACTGGAAGCTAAAAAACCCAAGGGACTCGCTGCGATGTTACTTCCGCCATTTCCATCAAAACGAAAAATCAATCATGAATCAAAGAACGTATAAACTAATCACCGTTTTTTCTGGAGTAACAGCAGCGCTAATAGTTCTAATTTCTTTTCTTTTTGAAATGCCTTGGAGCAGATTGTTTAGCCTTGTATCCGTGCCTCCACTTATAGCCACGGCATATTTGTCAAATAAGAAGACAAAAGAGTTTAATAAGGAACTCTATTTGAGCTTTAAGAACAATCTTGAAAGCTTCCGAGACGAGCTTGCTGCATTTATCCTCGGAGACTTAGATAAGGATTTAGAAAGGTTGATAAACCAAATACAAAACTCAAGTCTTTCGGAAAATTCTAAAAGCGAGCTGCTTGCTGAAGCTCATTATTTACTTGCCAGATTTCATTCAGCCACGGGCTCTATTGAAGCAGAAAAGGTATATGAGAACTTTGTTTTGGCTTATGAATATCAGCCCAACAGGATAAAATATCAAGAGAGGGCTTGCACTTCATTAATGGCATTGAAAAAGAAAGAGAAAGCTCTTGATTTGTCAGTCAAAGTTCTAAGAAGCAAGCGTCATAGTGCCAGAGCGTGGTTTGTGAAAGCCTCAATTCAATTCAATAATGACTTTACTCACTCTGAGATTCCTCGATCCTTATTGAAGAACAAGGTTTATTTATATTTGGTATATAATCATCTTTATCAATCCCATCAACTCTATAATGATGAGTATAAGAACCTCGGTCAATTCGACCTTGTAGAACTCCCGGAGGAGATCGACATTGATAATATTCATTATTGGATATTCAAACTTGCCATTGTCTTTAATGCTCAAATGCAAGACTTACCTAGAGTCTCAACTTACGAAAGAGATTTAGCTTTTGCCACGAGTCCAGAGATCAAATGGTGTCATGAGACTGCGCTGAGGATTCGTAATGTATTAGACGATAAAGATGTTTTAAAAGCAACTTTCTTCAACCAAGTATACTACTTCTACCATCACAGTGCATATCTCCTGAATGGAGATACTTCTGATGTTTTTGCCTTGGTATCATGTTGCAGAAACTTCTGGAAGAATGAAGGGTTGAAAGCATTTGTAGAGGCAACCCTTGTATGCCTCAGTCAAATTGAGGAATACAATGAAATCATTGCTCTCTCGGAAGACTTAGCCTCGGCTAAATACGATCTTGATTTTCTGGTAGGATTTGCATATTCAAATCTAGAACAGAATGGAAAGGCATTGGTACATTTGAAAAGACATTTTGAAAACGTACCTGATGTAATTGCTGAAGAATCATCAAACTTTATTGCCTTTTTCCATCTACTTCATCAGTGTGATGAGAGCCCAAGAAAGTATTACCTCGATCATATAGTTAATAAGCAATTTGATTCATCATTAACTCAACTAATACTTGAGTTAAACTCTTTACAGTTCGTCACACAAGAAGTTGATGAGCAACAGGTCACAGATATCAAGAATCAAATCCTCAATGAAAAAGAGAAGCTTTTAAGAAGCCAGTTAATCTCAGTAGCTCAAGTCTTGCTTGCCTTCGAAAGAGGTGTCGAGGCTTTAGAAATCTTGGATGGAATTCCGAGATTGGAAAAGGAACCTATGGGCCTTCATCTCCTAATCGAATGCCTGAATTCACTGAAAACAGATCATGACCGATTGCTTGAGTCACTTGAAACATGGAGAATAAGTTTTCCTGCCAGGTTTAGGTTTTTAATAATGGAACTAGAGATATGTGAAAGACTCAAATGGTATGACCGAATTGAATATATAGCTGAGTTTGGGCTAAAGTCTTTTGAGAATGATCCTGGTTTACTTACATATTTAATTCTTGCACTTTCTTGTCAAGAAGGGAAAGAAGAGAAACTTGATCTATTACTGGATCAAGCTTTGTTGCAAATTGATTTCAAAAACAAGCAATTAGAGTTAATAACGAAAATCCTTTTCAGAGCCAAGAAATTTAACCTGGGACTTGATTTAATATATAATAGAGCCTCTGTTGAAATCAATAATTTCAGCCTTAGAAACACCTATTTTGCTTTATTGAGCTTCTATGATAAGGACATAGATTTCAAGGAAAAGATAAGTGTTGAAAAAGATTGTACTGTGAAATTAACAGGTAACAACGGCCGCTCTCACCTTGTCCATCTCTCAAAGGAAGCTTTGATCAATAATCACGGTTTTCGCAAACTTCTGGGCCATAAGAAAGGGGAAAATGTTACCATAGAGAGCAAGTACAACGACTATAACGATCTATTCAAGATCGATGGAATATTCAACAAATATCATGGCTTACTCTTACAGATTATTGAAGAAGCGACACAGAAAAAGTCTTTGTCTGGTTATGATATGGTATCTGTTGACTGGAAAGGTAAAGACTTTGAAGACATGGAGAGAGCCTTTGTCGAGCAGTTTGGTCTCTCTGGAGATCAATATAAAGAGGCTATTAAGGACTCTTTTAAGAAATATGAGAAAAGACAAATTGGCTTCACTTTCTTGGCAGCAGCATTCGCCCGCGATAAGCTCTATGAACTATTTTCAGATTTAACACATGATAATTCATCAGGTTATTGGAGTCTTCCAAATTCAATATTCAAGTCGAAGAGTCTTGATCAGATTGAGGAGTTTGTTCCAGACTTTGCTAGTATCTGCACATTCTCACTTCTTGATGACCTAATTGATTTCTCAAAGATCACTTTCGTTGTTCCACAGTCTCTCATTGACCTCCTACAAGAAAGAGTGCATTCTCTTGAACATATGCCAAGCGAGTTTACGTCTTTGGATATTTCGGTGACGGGAGGGGTAAAACCTATATTTCACACTGACAAGCATAAAGAAACTCTCCTTAATGGCTACAACCAGATTTTAAACTGGATTAAGAGATATTGCAAAGTAGCGTACCCTACTAATAAGCTGGATATCATTTCTATCAAGCTTGAAGAGTTTCAGGAAAGTAGTCTTTTTTCTGAGTACTTGATAGATACCCTAATGTTGGCCAACCCCGTTCATCGAGGGTTCATAAGTGATGATTTACAATACTTTCAATCCTTTAGTCATGCTCTCTGCCTTTCAAGTCCTGAATACTTTATAAAGTACTATTTCAAGGAAGAGTATGTGAGCTGCCAATTAGAATTGTTGAGGAATAATTTTATCGGTATAACTCCTACGGCTGAGTTGTTACAGACTGCGTTTGAAGATAACCCAATTCTCGAAGCTCCAAATAATGTGTTCAGGAAAGCTCTGCGTTCTCTACCATATAATGCACATCAGGATGAAAGAACTCTTTTTGAGGTGATTGATTTTCTCAAATTCCTATTTGAACAGACTTTAAGCAAGTCATTCAAGATGAGCATTGCCGAGACTCTATTTCGAGAAGTTTTTAGAGGTTACCCTAGGTTCAATATTCAGCCAGAAGAAATAACAGGATATATTAGGAGAAATATGAGCCTTTTGGGGAATGCGTCCACCGAATTATGCCAATGTCTTATAAATGCCCTTAGCTCTCTAAAAAAGAAAGTTGAGGTAGTTGATAATTAGGTAAATACTAATTCTATCGAATTTCAAAAAAAATGTTTTCTAATAAGTTTTACATAGACTTATGAAGTGCTTTCAAGGTTCAATGACAGTAATCATCTCATTAGCAACTACTATTCAAATGATAGATGTTTAAGGTCTGAAACAATGGAACCTATTTTTTCCGAATCTATATCGACAAGTGAGGATTTAGAAAGGCCCAAAATTGAATCAAGCTTTTGATTATCCACCATGGGTTTGCTTGATTTATGGAATTCAGATAAAATCTTGTTCAAATATATCTCATCATTCAAGTCAAACGGAGGTTTTGCTGTTCCTAATTTTATTATCAAGTGTGTAGCTTCCACATCCCAAGAATATTCTTCAAGTAAATCAATCATCTCCACTAGTTCTTGGGTATTTTGTTCTGGGTATTTCTTTTCAAATAATTGAACCAATGAAAGTACCTTTCCCGAAAACTTTTTGCTCATTATTCATCCCCTAATACACTCTATTATTCTTAGTTTTAAATGAATTGACTCAAAGTGTCAATTTCTAATTGACATTTTGTTATGAAAGAATATCAGGCTTAATTCTCTTCATTTTTTCATTCTGAATGAAAGTCTAAACTGTCGTAAAAATAAGTTTATCTCCATTAGTATACTTTTTTATGGCAGACAAGATATTTTCGAAGTCATCCATTAGGTTTCTATAATAAACTATCGATGCACGATCTTGAAGGTTATCGAATTGAGATTGATTTAAACTTGCAAAGTATTCAAAGCTCTTCTTTTCCTTTTCATTGCAGATGATTAGCACTCTTCTACATAATTCAAGGCTTCTACCAAGTAGAATTAGATGTAGTGTGGACTCTTGAGTACCTGTATGGATATGAATAAATGTATAAATTCTTAGTCTTTTTTTAAGCAAATCTTCAATAGTTTTAATTCTAGGAGCTCTACTCTCATAGAAATCCATTTTTATTGCTTCTACTAATGACCGAAGGTTTATCAAATCGTTTCTTTTCCTTAAATCATTTTGTTTGGATAAGGAATTAATAATCGTATCAGTGTTAACGTAAATTTCCTTTTCTTCATGATCAACATATCGATATTGAAAGTTAACTAGGCGATATCCATTATCCATGGATCCAATTCCAATGTTTCTGTAAAGCTTCAGATAGTCAATTTGAGAATCAACGGAAAAGGATAAAAAGTTTCCTGATTTATTACCTACCTCATCTATAATTACATCGTATTCACCAGTTTCTTTTAATCGGCTTATGGTTGAATCTAGTTTGTCTTGATTATCTCTCTTGTTTAAATAAGAGCCTAGAAATCTTCCTCTAATTCTACCGGAGAATAAATTGTCAGATTGAGTGCGCATGTAAATACCTACAACATCATTATAGTCATCACTGAAATAAAGAAAGATTGACATCAGTATCTTGTTTTTATCATAAGGAAAATAGAAAGAATAAAGTCTATCAGTTATCCAACGATAACTACCCTCAATAGTGTTTAACAGGGAACTGCTAAGTTCATCACAGGATTCAAGTTGGCATTTGAAATCTTCTAAGCAATTTAGAGATACAACTGAGAGGATAGGTTTAAGAGAATGCCGTCTATTAGGCTGGTTGTAAAAAAAGAGAATCCATGACTTATTTGTTAAAGTAAAATTCCTTTGTTCTTCAAGTTTACTGTTTTGCTCTTTAAGAGCCTTAGCTTCTGCTTCCTTTATCTCCAAATATTCTTCGGCCTGTTGAATAATATAGTTAAGACCTTTCACATAAGTCCATTCCTCAAATGGAAGACCACTTCTATCATGATGTTCAGGGTTATTATATCTTTCCAGTTCTTCAAAAAATTTCTTTTTGAGCTTTTGATATTTGCCGATTGAACAGTTTGCTCTTCCTTTTGCAAACATTGGATAACCACCCTCAATTCTTTGAAACCTTTCTGAGATTTCCATAATCTTGTTGTTGAGGTCTTCAAGTTTGTCTTTTTCGGACATATCAATCTTATCAATTCTTAGTGAATATAAACCTGCAAAATCAAGTTAGCAAAGAATTTACTCATATCTGATATGTAATAATTCAAGCTGATCTACTTGGTAGGAAGGGCTGCATAATTTAATCGTGAATTCACGAAAAAATGAGTGAACTCACTGATAATCAAAACTTTAAGAAGGGGTGGTTGCGTTAATTTAGTCGACATGACAAATTAATTATTATGAAAAAATCATTCTTTAAAAGGCTCTTCAATCGAGGTAAAAATGCTGCCGAAGACTATGTCTTGCAAGACTTAGTTTATGCTGATGTTATAAAAGATTACGCAAAGCTAGCCGAGCATAACAAGCATACAGGAATTCCTGTCGAGCTCACTGTTGCTCAAGCACTGCTGGATTTGGAAGAGTTTAAAATCTCTTTTGAAAGCAAGCATCTCTATTGGTCAACTGACAAACAAAAGGAGGTTGACCGAACACTAGAGAAACTCACTCACATCAAAGAAAATGCGGAGGCTTTCATTAATTCAGAACTAAAATCCGTGCCCGACTCAATGTTTGAAGCTATTGATAAAGCCAATACACAGTTGGCTGAATTGAAAGCCGAAAAGCAGGAAATTCGAGACCTATCTGATCACTCTAAAACTCAAGATAATGAATAGGAAAAAACAGTATAAAAAATTTATAGCCCTGTTGAAGGACCAGCCTGTCTCTTTGGCACTCATGATTGTTTTGGGGCTTATGCTATGGGCAGGTGACTACTCATTGAGTAATCAAGTCTACCTCTTAATTTTTGAATTACCCTGGCAAGCCAATTTAATGGCGGCATTTATTGGAGCCTTCTTCGCGGCCACACCAAAACTAACAGCCTATCAGTTTGCAAAAGGCAACTATTGGCTTGGAGTTATAGGTCTAATCATTATGACCTTCTTCATATTCATTCTTTTTATTGGTCAGAAGGAGGTTATCGTCCAGAGTTCTCATGATCTACTAAGCGGGCTTTTGGGTGATGCCAATCCAATCAATGAAGTACAAGAAAGTAAGGTTCATTATATCGCTACAGGTCTACTCTCTGTACTTTGCCTCTTCTCCTTATTCATTTCCTTTCAATATTTCTCGGCAAAAAGAGGAAGTCTACCTTTAGATAAGCTACTACTTAAAAGATTCGTCCTCAGAAAACTTCAATCTGAAATTCAACTAGTCGATGGGAATCTTCAAAGGCTCGAGGATAAACCCAGAAACTTTGCTGAATCAAAAGTTCATCAAAACATTCAGGAGTTAGAAGACTCGCTCCACCTGCAACAACAAGAGCTTAATAGACATGATGTTCTAAAGGAGATAGATGAGCGATTTTATGAAAACCTTCGATCCAGAGTAATTCTGGCCATTTACACCACTTACATCATTAACAATAACAGTAAATCTTAGAAATTATGAAACCTTCAAAAAGCTACGTTTACGCACTATTGGCCTTACAAGCAGTACTTGTCCTATCAATAGCTAGTTCTAATTCTCAGAATACTCCTACAAACGTTTCTGCACTAGGTATTATTTATGATGCCAGTTTGGATTCATACAGCGATCAGACTTTCCATGTCGATGCTGTTTTCAAAGGCGTTGTTCAGCGCTTTGGCTTTTCAGATATCCACCAAGCTAGATATTACTATTCAACCATTTGTGGAGAAAATACCATTGCAAGTATCCAGAGCTTAGAGATCAAAAAGAGTAACCCGATATCTGTTTCTACAAGACAAAGAAAGGATTTGGTTGGGAGGTTCTTGCTCGATGTTAAAGATGATATCAGAAAGCTTTCCGAGCAACCAGTAGATCAAGGGCAAACGAATCTCTATAGAACGCTCACCAGACTTGTGGATCAGTTCGAACCTGATGCCACTGGAAAGCATATAGTCATTATAAGTAATCTAGCTGAACATTCGTCTGCATTGCAGATGTCTCCCCGGTATACAAAATCACCATCGAAAATTATGGACGATTATGATGTGTTGGTAAAAGCTCTATCAAACGATACCCCTCTTCCAAATCTTGATGGATTTACTATTGAGTTGATAACGCCCGGCAAAACGGATTATCACCTATGGCTTTCCAGATTCTGGAAGAAGTTTCTATTGGATAGAGGAGCAAAACAGGGGCTAGTCCGATCTAGGTTTTGAGCGCTCTGATATACCCAACTCATTGTTCATACTAAAATGTCATTAACTATGATTACGGATGAATCAAATAGAAATTTACCCTCCAGAAAAGGTGTTAAGATTGGTGATTTTGCAATTATACATTGGGCAGCGAACGGCAGCTTAATTAAGGCTTTCTTTAATAAGACTTGGCTAGGATTCTTACTCCTTTGTGCTAAACAATATGTACGTTTTAGCCGAGCCTTGAGTGCCCTTCAGATGTGGTCTACATTTAGATATAATCCGGGCTATCAAACCCTTGGCCTATTGTCGATCATTGCTTCAATAGGGTTTCAGGTTGGACTTAATAGTACAGCAGTATTGGATATTTTTAAGCCTTTCGGGATGTTTTTTATACCCGTCCTAATCTGCTTCAAGTCACCAGATCAGATTTACGACTTTGTTTGGATCAACGTGGAGTCTCAGTTTTTGCTTGGCTATACAGTCTTATTTACCTGTTTTGGTGTTTTTCATCTGATCACTATATGGACAGGGGGTAATAAATCTCTTACCAAACGAGGCGAAAGCTTAATCATGAAGGCCCTGTCTAAGTCTATCAAACTCGATGAATTTGTCATTTGCGGCTTGATTGAGCCCTTACTCTTTATTGCTATTGGTTTTGCCGCTTGGAAGTTAGCGGATGATGTCCTCTTTTTTGGATTTACATTGTTTACCTCTTTATCGGAATTTTCTCAGCAAGTTCTAGATAGAGCATATAAAGCAGAACGAGACTCAATTGTAAGAGCATAGACAAAAAGTAGGAATTAATTCTCATTTAGCCATTGACCCTGAAAGCATTAGAGGGTAAAACATGTTTTAGAAAGCCCATAATTACGCCTAGAATCAGGCTTCAGGTCTTCGAAATCAATCTTCTCAATAATTTAAACTTTACCGTCATGCTAAGAAATACCATGCTGAACAAAACTGCTCGTGCCAAATCCTATTATAATCCTTCGCTCAGCAAACAAGGAGAGTATTATGGTGAAGGAGAAGATGCTTATTATCATGGTAAGCTCTCAAAATTGCTTGGTGTGAATAAAGTAACGATCGAGAATTTTGGTAAACTTGTTGATGGGGTTAATCCAAATAGCTCCGAAAGACTTACAATTGATACTTCTAATAGGAGAATTGGATGGGATCTCACAATCCTTCCACCAAAGAGTTTTTCACTTGCAAAAACGTTTTCAAATGACTCTGCTGAGTTAGAAAAGGCTTTTAGAGAGAGTAATAGATTGATGATGCTCAAAGCCCAAGAGCTCATCCTTGTACAAAATAACACTTCAACGGAAAGGAGATTTGAGTCGACTTCATCAGGTATTTGGGCCGAATTTCACCATCAAGTCGGGCGACCAGTAAAGCATCAATATAAGAACGAGGAAGTATTTGCTGGACAGCCTTTGGAGCATATTCATAACGTACTGTTCTCTCTTTCATATAGTAACACTAAAGACAAGTTTTTAGCGGTTGAACCACTTCGTCTTTATAAATCAGCACCATTTTTAGAAAGCTATTTTCACAACACGCTCAGCAATAAATTGGCTGAATTGGGTTACGTGATTGAGCGTACGGATGATAATTGGACTATTAAAGGCATATCAAAATCAGTTTTAGATCGCTTTTCAGAGCGAGGAAAAATAGTAGAGAAGATTGCTAAGGAAAAGGCTATCACAGATCCAAAGGCCAAGTCGGAAATTGCGGCAAGAAGTCGTGTCTCAAAAAAGAAGTCAGTTCCAGAAAATCAATTGTATGATGTTTGGAAAGCCCAGTTAAGTAAGGAAGAATTATCAGCGTTCCAATCTCTAAAGTCACAAGAGAAAAGTCAACAGCGCACCCTTAGTGTACGCGAAGCCATAGACCGAAGCCTTGAGCATTTTCTCGAAAGGAATTCAGTTGCAGAAACAAATCGTATCCTTGGACATGCCATGTCGCTTTCATATGGTGCAGGTCATAGCCTACAAGATTTCGAGAATGATCTGGCAGGGCGAGATAATATTCTCTATGGCAGTGATGGTGTAATTCCTATTCTAACGACTAAAGAAATGGTCAGGTCTGAGGATCAGATGATCTCTAAGGTTGTTGATTCTAAGGGAAAAAACAAGCCAATTCATCCAAACTATAAGATCAAAAGGGACTTTCTGAATAATGACCAAACCCGTGCAGTAAAGTCCATTTTAAGTAGTTCTGATCGCATAATAAATATTGAGGGGAATGCAGGAACGGGCAAGTCAACTTTGCTCCAAGAGCTATCTGATGGAATAAATGAAAAAGGGTTAAAGGTCATTCCAATTGCACCCTCCTCCCAAGCTGTTGAGGTTCTTCGTAAAGAAGGGTTCAAGGATGCCCAAACTATCGCTTCATTCTTGGTGAATACCAAGTCACAAAACTCGATAACCGGAAACGTCTTGGTGATCGATGAATCGTCCATGTGTGGGGTTAAGACAATGAATAAGATACTGAGCATTGCTGAAGAGAAAAAAGCCAGACAGGTGGTATTAAGTGGTAATATTCGCCAGCATTCCAGCCCTGGTGAACACGGTGACTCCCTCAGAATTCTCCAACAGCGTGCTCAGATTAGAACCATTCGAGTTAGAGAGAATTTGAGACAAAAACCTGAACTTTATAAGCAGGCTGTTAATCTTATTGCCAATAAGAAAATCATTCAGGGATATAAAGTCTTAGATGAAAAGCTTAAAGCTGTTCAAGAAATTCCAGATAAAGAGGATCGCTTTGATAGGATTACTGATGATTACATCCAGTCAATAAAATCTAAGAGAAGTGCGATCATTATAAGTCCAACGAACTTTGAAAAGGATGCTATATCCGATTTAACCAGAGAAAAACTAAAGGCTGAAGGCATAATTAAACAAGAGGAAAGAGTCTTTGAGACCCTCAAAGATTTATCCCTCACCCAAAGCCAGAAGCGCGATGGACTTCAATATCAGCCTGGTAGAGTTGTGAGAATAATTAAGAACCAAGTTGGAGGGCTACGTGCTGGAAGTCATCTTGAAGTTATTTCTAATGCTCCTAATCAGCCTGTTCGGGTAAAGGATTTGAAAACTGGATCAGGGCATAATTTACCGCTAGATAAGCCTGAATATTTTAATGTCTACACCAAGACTAAAACTCCAATTTCAGTAGGTGAGTTTGTGAAACCGACAGCCAATTTGGTTTCTAAGGAAGGCTCAAAGATCAACAACGGAACACCCCAACGTGTAAAGGCTTTTGTCAAGGATGACATTCTATTGGAGAATGGAAAAACCTTATCTAAGGATAGCTATCACCTTGCTCACAATTACGCTTCAACCAGCCATGCGGCTCAGGGCCGTACATGCCAAGACCTTTATTTAAGCATGAGTGACATGTCTATGGGCGCTATCAATGATCAAACATTTTATGTGGCAGTATCAAGGGGGCGATCCAAAATACAGATCTACACGAATGATAAGGCAGAACTAAAATCTGCGATAAAAAGAAGTGGAGAGCGCACCACAGCTCATGATGTAGCCAAGCAACATCATTACAGGCTCATACAAAGACAACAGCAACTGGATTATAAGAAAAGAATTAAAAACGAACGAGACTATGCGGCACCAAAACAGAGACGGACAACAGCTACGAGGGATATTTCCCAAGGAGTCGAGAGACGATAAAAATAGCTCTAAAAATAATCCTGCTTCATCTCTTGACGGTGCAGGACAATATTACGCCCTAGGTACAAAAGACGAGCCAATCAAGCGTTTTGAGCTTATTCAGAACGCGTCAAGATACAGTTTGTCTTATTCTCTATTGCCAGTGTCGATTTTAGAAAATAGCAGCACTCTTTATTTAAGGGCTTATGAACTGATGGTCACTGTAATGGGCAGGAATCTAGACCCTATTCATGAGCACTTTTGTAATGAGCGCATCCTGTGGGTCAAAGCAAGCCCGTCTGGAAAAGATGATGGTACAGCCTCAACTTTTGTAAGTGAGATTAGAGTAGAAGGAGATGCCGTAAGCACCACAATTTAAGCCTGATTGAGATGAAAGGATTAAAGGATAAAAAGCATAGTGTAAGGATAGAGAAGAATTTAACTGATGCTGAATTACAGCAAAAGCTAGACCTCTACAGCCAAGGTGGAGAGAAACAATTCTTTAAAATTCAAAAGATTAAAAACTCATATCTAGATCAGCTCAAAGAGCAACAAAATGTTCGATCAAAGTCAGATATAAATTTTGCCTTAGGTGTAAGGTCTGGTCTTCCCCACGCACCTTATGAATCGATAAAGAGATACCGAGAAGATCTTGATCAAAAAATTAGAGATCAGGTCATAGAAGAAGCTAAAGGTGAATATAGAAAGCATCAAAATCTTGGTAAGGAATTCAACGGGAACAACAAATCCTATGAAGCCCAAAGCCCGAAAAAGGCTAATAAAGATGAGTTGGCCATAAAGAAACAGCCCTCTCTTTTAAAACAAGAATACAATAAGAACCAAACACCAAAGAAAACAGAACTATCACCTTCAAATAAGAGAAATAAAAATCTTAGAAAATATTTCTCAGGACCAAGTAAAGGGTTGGAAAATTCCAGTCCGCAAAAGGCCAGAGAAAACAGGGGTATGGATAGAAATATATGATGGAAGACTAACTAAAAAAACAACATTCAAAAGCGTGGAGCTATGAAAGTAATACTGATTGAAGAAGAGGCTTTTTTTGAGTTGATTGATCGTGTGGTGGAACGCATGAGCGAGAAACTATCAAAAAAGGAGAACAAGTGGCTCACGCCAGAAGAGGCAATGAAAGAACTTGGTGTTAAGTCTACTTCAACGCTTCAAAGGTATCGTGATGAAGGAAAGATTAGATACTCTCAGCCGAGTAAGAAAATCATTCTCTATGACCCCTCTTCTATTCAGGAATTTTTGGAAAGTAAAGCAAATGACACATTTTGATGATGAAAGATTTAAGAAAAACCGAGGAGTACAAAAAAGCTTATGAGAGAGTGGATCGCCTTTGTAAATATATGCCTCATTTAATTTAGGATATGGTTTCTCCTGAGAATGAACCACAGATTCAAAAGCAAGCCTTTGAAGATCGTATTCAGCTTTTCAAAAAGGAAAATGCAATACCCATTAAGAGTAGAGGATTAAGGAAACTCTCTCGATTTACACCACCAGATGGTCATTCCAGTAAAGCTCCTGAAAAATCTAAAGAAAGAGAGCCATGAAGTTGTTTTCAAAAAAAGAAGAGAAGAACGACCCTCTAGATCAAATTCTCTATAAAGTTCCAGGCACAAATACTGCCATCACATGGGCAGATAGCTTAGAAGGCACTCTAGTGACTGGATCCACCGGAAGTGGTAAGTCCAGTGGCGCTGGTCGCCACATAGGACATGCCATGCTCAAGAGTGGCTATGGCATGTGTATTTTATGTGTGAAAAAAGACGAGAAGAAAAGATGGCTGAGCTATATCGAAGAAGCTGCACCTCATAGAAAAGAAGATGTCGTCATTTTCAATAAATCAAGCGGACTAAAATTCAATATGCTTGAATATGAAATGAAAAGGCAAGGCGAAGGTGCTGGTGACATTCTAAATGCCGTTGAGTCTTTGATGGCCTTAAATGAACAAAACAGAGTCTACCTCTCCGGTGGAGGTGGAGGAAAGGATGAACGCTTTTGGGATATGTCTCTTAGACGTTTTTGTAGCAAAGGCATTAATACCCTCCTCTATGCAGGTGAAGAAGTTAGTATATCTAATCTGAGACGTTTAGCATCAAACTGCCTTAAAGGAGATGAACCGGAACAATATAGGCGCCTAGAGGCAATGGCTTCAGATGAAGGTATTGATCCTGTCAAAAGAGAACAAGCTCGAGACGAGTTAGAAGAGTGGATTGAGACGAGTTATTTCTTGCAGGTATTACTCAATATTTCAAATAAGTCCTTCACAAAAAATGACGAAGAAGATGTCGATATGATCATGAAATACTGGCTGCGAGAATTCCCCAAAATTGGCGAAAAAACATCCAGTATCATCCTTGAAAGCTTTATGGGTATAGTTGAGCCGTTTCTAAATAAAGGCATCTTAAGAGATCAATTCACAAACGGTATTAGTGATGAGCTTCTACCTGAGACCATTTATAAAAAGGGAAAGATCGTGATCATTGATTTCGCGTTAAAAGAATTTGGTATTGCGGGTATATATGCGGCTACAATTTACAAAACCACCTTCCAAGCCGCCATGGAGAGGCGCGATGTCGAAGAAGAAACGAACCCTAGACCTGTTGGATTATGGATTGATGAGTATCAACAGCTATGTACACATAAAACGGATGCTCAGTTTCAAGCAACCGCAAGAAGCTCAATGGTTGCGACCGTTTATATCACTCAAAACATAAACAACATTCAGTTTGTCATGGGGAATGATCAGCCCGATGCAAAAACGAAAAGTCTATTAGGAAATCTTAATCTCAAATTTTTCGCATCCAATGACAATCATGACACAAATATTTGGGCATCAAACATGATTGGAAAGCATATGATTGACATGGAAAATCTTAGCATCAGTCACAAAAATGAAGTGAGTAAAACCAAAAATCAGCAAATGTATTACCGTGTAACACCAGAGCAATTTACGGTCCTAAAAACTGGGCGTAAGAGTAATAATTACATCGTTGAAACGATTGTTTTTAAAGCAGGGAAAGTCTGGGGACACGACAAGCGCAACTTTGCTCTTGTCCAATTCAATCAAAAATCGAGCGTATATTAGGGGTTAGCGTATAGTTCGAAAATAGCGTTTAGAGCATTTGAACGTATATTTCAAAAATAAAAAAGCACGCCGAAAGCACGCCGAAGAGAAATAAAAAAGACAGCTACTTTCGTAACTGTCTCATTATCAAGGGTGGAAGATGGGACTCGAACCCACGACCTCCTGAACCACAATCAGGCGTTCTAACCAACTGAACTACAACCACCGTGTAACACCTTTCGTGTTTGGGTGTGCAAAGGTAAAGCAAGGAAATGAATTTGCAAATACCAAACTTCGATTTATCTAGAAAAAGTAAGTCTCTTACCTAAAGTGCCTTCAATTACTTGCCCTGCATCGTAAACTAAGTTACCATTTACAAAGGTTTTTTCTACGCTAGCTTTAAACTGATGACCTTCAAATGGAGACCAGCCACATTTGTACAGAAGGTTCTCTTTAGTTACTTCCCAGCTCTTATTGAGGTCTACTAAAACTATGTCGGCAAAATATCCCTCTCTTAGATAGCCTCTTTCGCTTACATCGAATAAGTCTGCAACAGCATGGGCAGATTTTTCTACAATTTTTTCTAAGCTAAAAACTCCCTGATGGTATAGGTCTAACAATGCTGGTAGGTTGTGTTGAACCAAAGGCCCGCCAGAAGGTGCCGAGAAGTAAGCATTCTGCTTTTCTTCTAAAGTGTGAGGGGCATGGTCTGTTGCTAAAACATCTATTCTGTTTTCATTTACAGCTTTTCTTATCATTTCACGGTCTTCAGCTGTTTTCACTGCTGGGTTCCATTTTATGAAGCTACCTTTTTCAGCATAGTCTGAGTCGCTAAACCAAAGGTGGTGTACGCATGCCTCCGATGTGATTTTCTTATCCTTCAAAGGAATGCTGTTGTCAAACTGAAGCGTTTCTTTCCCTGTAGAAATATGTAGAATATGAAGTCTAGCTCCAGTGCTCTTCGCTAGTTTTATGGCTTCAGAAGATGAAGCAAAACAAGCTTCTTCACTTCTGATAATTGGATGCATTCCCATAGGGACATTTTCGCCATACTGTTCCTTGGCTTTAGCAGTGTTTGCTCTAATTATTTCTTCCGACTCGCAGTGGGTTGCTATAATAGTAGGCGAGTTTCTAAAAATGTTTTCGAGTGTTTTCTGATTGTCTACTAGCATATTTCCAGTAGATGAACCCATAAATATCTTTACCCCGCACACTTTTTTCGGGTCAGTTTTGAGTACTTCGTCAATGTTGTCATTCGAAGCACCCATAAAGAAGCTGTAATTGGCTATGCTCTTCTGTGCGGCTACATCGTATTTCTGTTGCAACAAATCTTGGGTGAGAGTGTTCGGAACCGTGTTCGGCATTTCCATAAAAGAAGTAATGCCTCCAGCTACTGCAGCTTTAGATTCGGTGTAAATTTCTGCTTTGTGAGTTAGCCCTGGCTCACGGAAATGTACTTGGTCATCAATCAGCCCTGGTAAAATATGTAGTCCCTTGGCGTCTATTACTTTGTCTGCTTTTAACTGTTGTAAGTCTGAGCCAATTTGCTCAATTCGGTCGTTTACAATAAGAATGTCAGCTTCAGTTACTTTGCCTTCATTCACAATGGTGCCGTTCAGAATAAGTGTAGATGCCATAGTGCTTTTTTTTACTTGAGGGTTTAACGTAATTGCAAAGCAAAACAAACAGGAATCCATCTAAAATGGCAGCAGAAGTTCAATTATTTGAAGATTTAAAGTTGAATAGGCAGATTCTGAATGCTATTGACGACTTAGGCTTTGAAAGGCCAACCGAGATACAGGCTAAGGTGGTGCCAGTAGCTACTGCTGGGCACGATTTATTTGGTATTGCACAGACTGGAACCGGTAAAACGCTCGCCTTTGTAGCTCCACTAATTATGAAGATTAAGTATGCTCAGGGTAACGATCCTCGGGCTTTAATCTTGGCGCCAACTCGCGAATTGGTGTTGCAGATAGCGGATAACTTCAAAGCGTTGGCCAAGTATACCGATTTGAGAATGGCTGCTCTGTATGGAGGAGTAGGGCCTAAAGCTCAAATTGAGGAGGTTAAAGCTGGGGTAGATTTGCTCATTAGTACACCGGGTAGGTTTATGGATTTGTATCTGAAAGGCCATATTATGCCTAAGCAAATCAAAACTCTGATTCTGGATGAGGCCGATAAAATGCTGGATATGGGGTTCCTGCCTCAGATTAGAAAGATATTGGAGGTTGTGCCTAGAAAGCGGCAAAACATGCTTTTTTCGGCTACTATGGCAGATAGAGTGGTTACGCTTACCGAAGAATTTCTGGCTTTTCCGCAGCGAATTGAGGTAGCTCCTCAAGCCACAGTAGCAGAAACTATTGAGCAGGTTTTATACGAGGTGCCCAACTTCAAAACTAAAATCAACTTACTCATTCACTTCCTCAATCAGGAAGAGTTTAGCCGGGTTATTGTGTTCGTGAAGACCAAGTCTAATGCCGATGCTATTGCCAAGTATATCGATAGAAAAGAGCTCGGCCCCGTACGTGTTGTACATGCTAATAAAGGGCAAAACAGTAGAATTAATGCTGTAAATGAGTTTCGGGAAGGAGATATCAGGGTGTTGGTATCTACCGATGTAACCGCTAGGGGTATGGATATCTCTATGGTTTCTCACGTTATTAATTTCGATTTGCCTTTGGTGTATGAAGACTATGTACATAGAATTGGTAGAACGGGTCGTGCAGAGAACGAAGGGATGGCAATAACCTTTGCCAATGAGTTGGAGATGCATCATGTGCCACGTATAGAGAAAATCATTCAGCAAGATATTCCAAGGAAAACAATTCCTGCAGACGTTACTATTGAGAAAACTCCCTTTGAGGAACAGCAAGAAATGGCCAAAACCATGGATAATATTCGAAAGAAAATGGATCCAACCTTTAAGGGCGCTTTTCATGAGAAGAAAAAACGGTTCGATAAGCCATCTAATAGCAGCAAGGGTAAGAAGCGAAATAAGAGAGGAAGAAGGTAGTGTTCCTTCTGTTTTCAGAATTTGCTAAATTGGCTAACAACTCAAACTCAAATATTATGCAACAACGAATCTTTTTTAGCGCATTAGCAGCGCTAGTACTCTCATTTTCTCAAGTTCAGGGCCAAGAAGAAGGCGAATTTCACTTAGATGATGCCTACGCCCTAAGTGCCAATGGCATTATTCATTTAAACTCAGAAGACGCAGACGTAAGAATTACAGGGTCCGACCGATCTGATGTTCACGTGAAGATCGATAGAATTGAATATGTCAATGGAATTAGGTCTGGTAGTAGAAACTTCACTGTAAACGTTGAAGAAGTAAACGGAGACTTAGTAATTAAAGAGAGAAGGTCAGGTAGTGTCAGGTTTAGTATTGGTTCTTTCAGAACGGAATACAGCATAACCATTGAAATGCCTAGGTCTGGAGGTCTGAAAATTGAGGGGGAAGACGATGATTACGTGATCAAAAACGTTGATGGGTCAATTTCTATGCGCGTGGAAGATGGAGATATTGAACTTTTGGATACGAAGTCCGAAAGTATAGAGGTAAGAATTGAAGATGGCGACTTAAGGCTCGATGGAGGACTGGGTGAACTCATGATCGAAAACGAGGATGGCGATTTAGATGTTAGAAACGGTGCTTTTACCAGAGTAGACATTGAGACTGAAGATGCTAATGTTTCTATAGAAACAAGTTTGGCCGATGATGGTACTTACGAGATTACCTCAGACGATGCTAGAATTGACTTTGTGGTGCTCAGCGGAGGTGGAAGGTTCTATGTTTCTAAAGACGATGGCCGAGTTTCTTCCGGTAGTGCTTTCAAGATTGAAGAAGAAAGGGATCATAGAGTTACTCTATCATTAGCTGGAGGAAAAGCTGATGTAGATGTTAGGGTGAATGATGGGCGTGTTAGATTTTCTAAGCGCTAGCTGAAGGGATTAGTTCTTCAGAGGTAGGATCAAATTGCCACTCGGCTAATGAGGCTCCTCCTAATATCATATTCCTATCAAGATTTTGAATAGCAGAGCTCAATTCGGGCTCTGTTTTTATTTTGAGCTTCTCGTAATCAGAAAATAACCCTTTCAGAGAATTTAAAGTGTTGAAATACTGAAGGTCTCCGAAGCCATAATACTTCTGCCACCTGAGCATTCGGCCTATAAGTTTATGGTGGTTGTTCACTCCTTCAGTTGCTAGGTCTACTATAGTTTGTTCAATCTCTGAAAGCCCAGAAATGCTGTTCGGGAACCTCCTGAAGTGTGCATTCAGTGCATCAGATAAGTACGGAAACTCATCTGAAGGCATTATGGTGTAAGTAAAAAGGTTGTTCGGATTTGCAGAACAGTAGGCCTGATAAACATCTTTGGCAAATTCAAACTCTCGAGTATTGAGCTTAAGCTTTTGCTGTAGTTGATCTGCTAATTGTTTAGGGCTCAGTTCTCCAAGGCCATAAAGCTTTTCAGAATCATCAATTTTACCAGAGCACACCAGAGATATTTGCTGGCCTGGTTCACGCTTTTCTCCCAAATACTGTATCAGGGCCATCATATTAATCTGGCAGAACAGATCGTATTCAAACCAAAGCACTATTTCGGAATATTGACTCAGTTGGGAGCTAAGCTTCTTAAATGGTAGATAAACGTCTTGGTTGTACTGCTCAACAGTTGTGTCAAATGATTGAGTAATAAAAGCTCTTCTTTGGTTCCAGAAGTCTTCTGAGTTGAAGTCGGAATGAACGGGGCCTTCTGCTAATACCTCTCGCCAAACAAAGGTTTCCCCCTCGATTGTCGTCTGCTTAAAAAGTTGGAGCGTGCTATCTCCGTTGAGTATGTGTAAGCTATCTGCCATAAAAAAGCGTTTAACAAAACGTCATTCCCTTGAAGACGGGAATCTCCAGCTAGTTTAGTAAAGCTATCTGGAGATTCCCAATCAAGTTGGGAATGACGTTTTGTTATTTTAAAAAACTGTTAAAAAACTAGTCTCTAGAGTTGTAGTCCATATCGTCCTGACGGTCTACTGGAGTTCTAGCATCTCTGTTAGCTAAAATCCAAGCAGTATGGAAGATCAACTGGGCTCTTTTGGCCATTACGTCAAACTCAATTTTGTCAACGGTGTCAGTTGGTCTGTGGTAATCGGCATGAGTACCATTAAAGTAGAAGATAATTGGAATACCCTTCTTAGCGAAGTTGTAGTGGTCAGAACGGTAGTAGAATCTGTTTCTATCGTTCGGATCGTCATATCTGTAGTCTAAGTCAATGTTGGTGTAAGTGATGTTCGCGAATTCGGATATCACTTTTAAGTGGCTAGAAAGCTTCTCAGAACCAATTACATAAACATAATCTCTGTTGCCAGACTCTTCGTGCTCTGGGTCAACTCTACCAATCATATCAATGTTAAGGTTGTTAACAGTGTTCTCAATTGGGAACAAAGGATTGTCTGCATAATAAGCTGAACCCAATAGGCCTTTTTCTTCACCAGTTACGTTTAAGAAAAGAATACTTCTTCTAGGTCTGTTACCTTCTTTAGCAGCTTGAGCAAATGCCTCAGCAATTTCCATTACACCAGTAGTTCCAGAACCGTCATCATCGGCACCGTTATTAATCACAGTTCCATCCTCATTCTGACCAATGTGGTCGAAGTGAGAAGAGATAACCAATACTTCATCTTTAAGATCTGTGCCTTCTAAGAAAGCTACCATGTTTTCAGTGTCGATAACATTGATTTTTTCTTTCACCATTAGTCTTACTGAACCTTCTTTAATGTTGTCAGGAGTTTCGGCATTTTCAGCAAGTTTCTCCTTAGAAGACCTGAAAATCTCAGCAGCCATTTCTTGAGTAGTGTAGAAAGTCATGCTTTCGTTTCCACCATTCTCTTTGTCGAATCTTAATCTACCCAAAAGTAGTCTTCTGGCCTGTCTTGGTACAGTTTGCTTGAACTGCTCATCATCAGCAGCCATAATCATTACGCCTTTAACACCAGCTTCAGCAAGCTTGCCCATCAATTCTCTGTCGCCAGAAGAAGAAACAGCTACTTTTCCGTTTAGGTCCATGTCGGCAATGTTGCTACCCTTACCAATGTATACTGCATCTAGCTTCATTTCTTTAGCCATGTTTGCATTACCAGTAAAGATGAAGTCAGTACCATTAATTTTCTTTCCAGATCTAGTCTTGATGTAAACATCTGACCAATCTGACTGATACATGTTGAACTTCTGGCGGTATGTTCCGTCTACTGGGCCTTCTAAGCCTACTCTTTCGTAGAATTCTTCTAAAAATCTAGAAGCTTTTTTCTGACCTTCAGTTCCGGTTTCTCTTCCACCGAATTCATCAGAAGCCAAAATAGAAAGCTTGGCTCTCATGTCTTCTGGAGTGATAGTATTGGCATACTTCACAGCCGTCTTATCTTGTGCATTAACAGCAAGAGCTGTCATCACAAGCCCCATTAGGGACAACTTTAATCTCCTCATTCTTATAACAATTATATGTTTGAATTTTTTAGTGGGCTAAAACTAACGTTTTTTTAAAATCTAGCCTCAAACACTTCTGTTTTCGGTTGGGTTTTTTTGCTATGGATATGTAAGGAAATCAGAGCCTTGTAACTTACATTTGCAGCACAATTGCGAGAAGTAAATCGAACGAGAACTGGAGATATGACAAAAATTGATTTAAGAAAAACTCAAAGGTTTGAAGACCGCCACAATGGTCCTGATCAGCAGGAGATTAGCGAAATGCTAAAGGTGGTTGGTGCATCGAGCCTTGATGCTCTAATTGACGAAACGGTACCTGCCGGAATTCGAATGAAAGAGCCCCTGAATCTTCCGCTTCCTAAATCGGAATTTCAATTTCTGAAAGACCTGAGACACACAGCAGCTCAGAACAAAATATTCAAGTCTTACATTGGTATGGGTTACTACAATACCATTGTACCTGGAGTTATTCAGAGAAATATTCTTGAGAATCCAGGATGGTATACTGCATACACCCCTTACCAGGCAGAAATTGCTCAAGGCCGTTTAGAAGCTTTGATCAATTTCCAGACTATGGTAATGGACCTCACTGCTATGGAAATTGCCAATGCCTCTTTGCTAGATGAAGGTACGGCTGCGGCAGAAGCAATGGCCATGTTTGCTGGTCAAAGAAAAAAAGATAAGAAGAATGCGAATACATTCTTTGTAGATGAAAATACCTTCCCTCAAACCATTGATGTACTCAAAACGCGTGCAACGCCTTTCGGTATTGATCTGGAAATTGGAAATTATGCTGAACTAGATCTTACTAGAGAAGACCTTTATGGTGTATTGGTTCAGTATCCTTCTGGCGATGGAAAAGTAATAGACTATCGTTCGTTTGTAGAAAGCGCACACGAGAACAATGTGTTTGTAACCTTTGCTGCCGATCTAATGGCCTTGGCACTAATAACCCCTCCGGGTGAAATGGGTGCAGATGCCGTTGTAGGTACTACCCAGAGATTTGGTGTGCCTATGGGTTATGGTGGTCCTCACGCAGCATACTTTGCTACAAAAGATCAGTTTAAGCGTCAGATTCCTGGTAGAATCATTGGGGTTTCTATAGATAGAGAAGGCAATAAAGCCTACAGAATGGCTCTCCAAACTCGTGAGCAGCACATTAGAAGAGAGAAAGCAACTTCTAATATCTGTACTGCACAGGTACTTCTTGGAGTAATGGCCGGAATGTACGGTGTATATCACGGTTCAAAAGGTATTAAGCATATTGCCGTTAAAATTCATGGCTTCGCCAAGCTATTGAACAGAGGGTTGAAGTTCTTAGGGTTCAACCAAGTGAACGATATCTACTTCGATACCTTGAGAGTTGAGTGCGACTCTGCTCTCGCTGATAAAATCAAAACTATTGCTGAAGTAAATCAGGCCAACCTCAGATACTTTGAATCTGGAGATTTAGGTATTTCTGTAGATGAAACCACCAGAGTAGAAGATGTTGAGGTATTGCTAAACATTTTTGCTGAAGCTACTGGTCAGGTGATGGGTTTCGACTTAGATGTCGAGGCAGCCAACCTTTCTATAGAGTGGCCTGCTGAGTTGGAAAGAACGTCTGACTTCATGACTCACCCGGTATTCAACCAATACCACTCAGAGCATGAAATGTTGAGATATATCAAGAAGCTTGAGAATAAAGATTTGTCATTGGTTCACTCCATGATCTCTCTGGGTTCTTGTACTATGAAGTTGAATGCTACTTCGGAAATGGTAGCAGTTACATGGCCTGAGTTCGGTGATATTCACCCATTCGCACCAAAATATCAGACTCGTGGTTACCATATGATGTTCAATGACTTGGTAGACTGGTTGAGTGAGATCACTGGTTTCTATGATGTGTCATTGCAGCCTAACTCAGGTGCTCAAGGTGAGTATGCTGGCTTAATGGTAATCAGAGCTTACCATGAAAGCAGAGGAGAGGAGCACAGAAATATTGCCATTATTCCTTCTTCTGCTCACGGTACAAACCCTGCTTCTGCAGTTATGGCTGGTATGAAGGTAGTGATTGTAGCCTGCGATGAGAAAGGGAATATTGACATGGATGACCTAAAGGCAAAGGTTGAGCAGCACAGCGAAAACCTCTCTTGTCTAATGGTGACTTACCCTTCTACTCATGGAGTGTTCGAAGAAAGTATTGTTGATATTTGTAAGCTCGTTCATGATCATGGTGGGCAGGTTTATATGGACGGTGCCAACATGAATGCTCAGGTTGGGTTGACAAGCCCAGGATTGATAGGTGCCGATGTATGTCACCTAAACCTGCATAAAACATTCTGTATTCCTCACGGTGGAGGAGGTCCTGGTATGGGGCCAATTGGTGTGGCAGAGCACTTAGCTCCTTTCTTGCCAAACAGTGCGGTGATGGAAACTACAGGTGGCGACCAGCCAATTAGTTCTATTTCATCAGCTCCATGGGGAAGTGCCAGTATTCTTACTATTTCATATGCTTACATAGCCATGATGGGTGCAGAAGGCTTGACTAATGCAACCAAGATTGCCATCCTTAACGCTAACTACATCAAGGCTAGATTGGAGAAAGAGTTTAAGATTCTTTACTCTGGTAAAAATGGAAGATGTGCTCACGAAATGATTGTAGACTGTCGCGACTTCAAAACTCAGAATATTGAGGTTGAAGATATCGCCAAGCGATTGATGGACTATGGCTTCCACGCTCCTACAGTTTCATTCCCAGTAGCTGGAACAGTTATGATTGAACCAACAGAGTCTGAGTCTAAAGTAGAGTTAGATAGGTTCTGTGATGCTATGTTGAGTATTCGCCAAGAGATCAGGGAAATTGCTGATGGTATAGCTGATGAAGATGACAATGTGGTGAGAAACGCTCCACACACAGCAGCTATGGTGCTTGAAGGTCAGTGGGAGAAGCCTTATTCTAGAGAAAAGGCAGTTTACCCTACAGAGTTTGTAAAAGAGGCTAAGTTCTGGCCTACTGTAGCCAGAATTGATTCTGCCTATGGCGATAGAAACCTAATGTGTAGCTGTATTCCAGTTTCTGATTATCAGGAAGAGGAAGCTATGGCTTAAGTTAGTTTTATATAAGAAGCTAGTTATTAAAAAGGCTGTCTCGAGAGTTCGGGACAGCCTATTTTGTTTTATGCCACTAGTTCTAGTTGGCTCTTTTGGTAGCCATTGTAGAATCGATAGGGAAGGTATGTAAGTGAGAGAATTAGTGCTGATAGGGCCAAAAACGATTGAAATAGCTTTGACTTTCTAATTATATTTAACTGAGAATCTTCCATTTTCGATAGGTAGTCCTTCCATTCGTTATCATACTTTTCACCAATCAAAAGGTTTGCTTTGTTTTGTGTATCTACTAATATTCTATAACTATTGGCGTCTGTTTTTTCTTGGTGAGATAAAACTCCAAATAAGATTGAGATTGTAAGGCAGAGAGCACTCAAGTACCCTCCAATAAATGCTATTTTCTTCATCATGATATTGTGTTTTGGGGTGGTTAAAATTTTTAAATCTCTTTCGAGTTGATAGGGAAAGTCTGGAAGAAGCTTTTGTTTGGCGTTCTCAAAACTCGTTTCAAAATCCAGCTTTTCGCTGTCCATAGAGAACTCAATCTCCGTTGCCAGATGATCGGTCAGGTCATCCATCAGTTCAAAGTCGCTAAAGCCCTGAGATTTCAGGTAGTCTTTAATGTGTTGTACATGGTGTTCAGTCATGACACGGACGTTTTTGATTTACCGAATAACAAAGCCAAAGTGGTCTGAAAGTCCATCACTTCTTCGATAGCTGGATTTACCACAGCCTTACCTTTTTCGGTTAGACTGTAATACTTCCTAAGCCGGTTTCCCACATTGATCGATTCAGTTTGCAGATAACCTTCTTTGGTTAAAGCATGCAAACTCGGGTATAAGGAACCTTCCTTGATGAGTATTTTTCCTTCGGAGCTAGCCTTTACGTGCTGAACAATCTCATAACCATACATCTTTCCGTTGTCCGCTAAGAGTTTTAGAATGATGGGTCTGAGAATACCTTTTAATAATTCACGAGAATACATAGAACAATAATACATCATAATTCTATATATTGCAAATAGACAATAAAAAAGCCGCAAAACGCGGCTCCATAATTGTCTAATGTCTATGTACTCGGTACTAAAATCTAAACATGCACATGTCTTTCGGCATGGTAAGACGATCTTACTAAAGGTCCTGACTCTACGTACTTAATTCCTCTTTTCTCACCTTCTTCTTTGAAGAAAGCAAACTTATCTGGATGTACATACTCTATCACCTCGTGGTGCCTTTTTGTAGGCTGAAGGTATTGGCCTAAAGTTAAAACGTCTAAGCCAACCTCTACCAAGTCATCCATCATTTGGAAAATCTGATCGTCCGTTTCACCTAAGCCAAGCATGGCTCCAGTTTTAGATCTTTTCCCGTATTCTTTAATTCTCCTCAGTTCCTCAATACTACGGTCGTATTTAGCTTGTGGTCTTACTGGGCGATAAAGTTCTTTTACGGTTTCAACATTGTGAGAAACTACTTCTTGTCCACCGTCTATCATTCTATAAAGAGCATCCCAATTGCCTTTAACATCAGGAATAAGAGTCTCTATGGTAGTAGAAGGGCTGAGTTCTTTAGTTTGAACTACAGTTTGATACCAAATTTCGGCACCTCTATCTTTTAGTTCATCTCTGTTTACAGAAGTAATTACTGCGTGCTTTACACCCATTAATTTAATAGCTTCTGCTACGCGTTTAGGCTCTTGCTCGTCATACTCGGGCGGACGGCCAGTGGCCACAGCACAGAATGAACATGATCTGGTACAAACATTTCCCAAAATCATAAATGTAGCTGTTCCTGCTCCCCAGCATTCTCCCATGTTAGGGCAATTTCCACTCTCACAAATTGTATGAAGTTTGTGGTTGTCAACCAGCTTTCTCACTTTGGCATACTCTGGGCCAATAGGAAGTTTAACCCTAAGCCAATCAGGCTTTCGTCTGCCTTTTTTCTCTTCAACTGGTTTGCTTACAACTGGTAATTCAATCATTGATCGTTCCTCCGACTATAAGAACACAAAGGTAAGGCAAAGGTTCCAAATAAACAGGGTGAGTGAGACTAGTTTCTCTTGCCAAAATAAATGGCAAAGAATGCAGCAGAATAAATGCTTTTATTGTCTGCTAAGGGCATTATTTCTATTTCTCTAGTAAAGGCGTCTACCGTAAAGCCTACTTCTACGCCAAATACTCTCCGTTTGGTGGAGTTAGTTTCAAAGGTTAGTGAAGCTTTGGCATGACCGCCCAGTACAAAATTAGTTTCTCCCAATCCTCTAAAAGGACCAGCATTGCCCACTATAAAAGGTCTTGCATGTTGATTATTATTGGGGTCGTACTGCTCTTTTTGGTTTTGAGAAATTTCAATATAGTATGGGATTTCCATACCTATAGCTGGGCCAATGGCTACAAGACCTGTCACCCTAGCGCCTTGTTGAGGAGCTTTTTTGAACAAGATTTTCTCTCTCCCGTAGGTTGGTCTTATGCTTACTAAGTAATTAGACTTTCCAAAAACAAATGAACTGCCAGTAAATGTAGTTTCTTTTGCTTCTCTAGGGTGTCTAATGTTAACCAATTCAATGCCCCAATTAGAAAGGTTGTCGTTGCCTAAGAATTTAGAGTGTCGAAAATATAAGCCACTAATTAGTCCGCCATTGGTGGTTTTAACTATGCCAAAAACATTCTCTGTTAGATAGTCTTCATCTATGTATTGACGTATCTGTTGGCTGTATGCCTGAGAGGTTAAGCCGAAAGCGAGTAAGAGAAAAATAGATTTTTTAAGGAACTGTATCAATTTTGACGCTAGCTTTGAAGTGTTGCTAAAGTAACGAAATTTTATTGTTGATAGTTTATGAAAACCGTAGAGAGCAAATATCTGGGTGGCTTAAGAACCTCTTCTGTTCACCTTAAATCTAAGAATACGTATCAAACAGATGCCCCAATAGATAATAATGGAAAAGGAGAAACCTTTTCCCCTACAGATACGGTGGCTACAGCTTTGGGAGCTTGTATGATGACCGTTATGGCAATAGCAGGTGAGAAGAAAGGCTTCGATATGTCTGGAATGCACTTGGCAACAGAGAAAGTGATGTCTGCTAACCCGAGGAGAATTGCTGCCTTAAAAGTCGACTTTTATTGGGATGATTGTCCTTTGAATGATGAGCAAAAAGAATGGATAAAAGAGATAGGTCTTAACTGTCCTGTTGCTCTAAGCTTGCACCCAGAACTAAAGCAGGAAATCAGTTTTCATTTTTAGAGAGCCAATCCACAATTTGGCATAAGTCTTCCTTTTTCTGAATCCTCAATTTATTTGAGCGAAGAAATTTCTTTAGTCTTTGCCGAACATTTGGAAACAAGTCTATGAGTTCGTTTTTATGTTCTGGTAGTTCAATTATGCGACCCTGAACTTTTATTAAGGTTTTTTCAATTACGTTGACTTTTCCGTTGAACTTTTGAAAGCCGTCAACGCTACCTTCGTATGACTCAAATGATAGCTGGAATTTTGTCTTGATGTTCTTGGAGCAATCCCAGTCTAGGACAAAGCCTCCAAATTTAGATTTTGGATTGAACTCAGTTAGATTCGAAAATCTAGATTCCTTGCTTCCCTCTTCTAAAGTGAAATACCTTACTACATTAAATGGGTATAGTCTTCCAGAGGAAGGGTCCTCTAATATTTCAGTTTTTAAATTATACAGGAAATAACCACTAGTAGTATCGCCCTCATACGTTACAATAGTTATTGGTTTTTCTGTAAGGTATAGGTGCTTGCGATAATGTTCACCGAAACTTTCGGGAGCTTCCCATTCAGGAGCTTCAATAATTTTTAACCTCTGTACAACTGCATTAAGGTTGATTTCTTCTAATACTTGAGCGTTTAATTGAAGTGTCTGGAAACCAATGAACACCATAGTTGCCAGACACTTTCTTAGACTCTTGTTAACTCGGAATGCTCTTGTATTTAATTCTTTTAGGTTCTTTGTTGCCATTGCGTGCTTTGTAATTCTCTTCGTATTCTGAGTAACTACCCTCAAACCAATATACTTGAGAATTACCTTCAAATGCAAGGATGTGGGTACAAATTCTATCAAGGAACCATCTGTCGTGAGAGATAATTACCGCACAGCCACCAAAATTCTCTAAGCCTTCTTCTAGCGCTCTAAGTGTGTTTACATCTAGGTCGTTAGTAGGTTCATCTAGCAGCAACAAGTTGGCTCCTTGTTTAAGAGTTAGTGCTAGGTGTACTCGATTACGCATACCGCCAGAAAGCTCCGAAACCTTCTTGTTTTGATCGCTTCCACCAAAATTAAAGCGGCTAACATAGGCTCTTGAATTAACTTGTTTCCCTCCAAGGGTTATCAGTTCATTACCTTCTGAAATAACTTCCCAAACCGTTTTGTTAGGATCTAGCTTGGTATGTTCCTGATCTACATAAGCGATCTCTACTGTTTCACCAACTTCAAATGTTCCTGCATCTGGCTCTGTTTTTCCGGTAATCATATTAAAAAGAGTGGTTTTACCAGCTCCATTAGGACCAATGATACCAACAATTCCTCCTTGAGGGAGTGAGAATTCCAGATTTTCATACAAGAGTTTATCTCCAAACGCTTTAGAAACGCCTTTAGCATCTATTACCTTACTGCCTAATCTAGGTCCAGCCGGAATGTACAATTCCAGCTTTTCTTCTCTTTCCTTTCCTTCTTGGCTCAAAAGCTTATCGTAGGCGCTCAGTCTGGCTTTAGCTTTAGATTGCCTGCCTTTAGGAGACATTCTTACCCATTCTAGCTCTCGCTGAAGGGTTTTCTGTCTTTTAGATTCTGTTTTCTCTTCATCAGCTAATCTCTTCTGTTTTTGCTCTAGCCATGAACTATAATTTCCTTCCCACGGAATACCCTCTCCACGGTCTAGTTCTAAAATCCAGCCCGCAACATTATCTAAGAAATAACGGTCGTGAGTTACCGCTATTACGGTTCCTTTATATTGTTTAAGGTGTTGTTCTAACCAATGTACAGACTCTGCATCTAGGTGGTTAGTAGGCTCATCTAGTAAAAGAACATCTGGCTCTTGAATTAACAAGCGGCAAAGTGCAACTCTCCTTTTCTCTCCTCCAGAGAGGTTTTGGATTTTAGCATCAGCAGGAGGTGTTCTTAGAGCGTCCATCGCTCTTTCCAGTCTGCTATCTAACTCCCAAGCATTCTTTTGGTCTAGTAGGTCTTGAACTCTCGCTTGGTCTTCAATAAGCTTGTTCATTTTGTCGCCATCGGCAAGCACATCCGGGTCGGCAAACTTTAGGTTTATTTCCTCAAATTCTTTCAATAGGTCAACTACATCTCCCGCGCCTTCTTCAACCACTTCTTTTACTGTTTTCTCTGGGTCTAGATTAGGCTCTTGTTCTAGCATTCCTACAGAGTAGCCTGGCGAAAACACCACTTCGCCCTGATAGTTTTTATCTACCCCTGCAATAATTCTTAAAAGTGAAGACTTACCTGCACCGTTAAGACCTAAGACACCAATTTTGGCACCATAGAAGAATGATAGGTATATATTTTTAAGTACTTGCTTTTGTGGAGGGTAGACTTTATTGACCCCTGCCATTGAAAAGATGATCTTCTGATCGCTCATATTGGAAAATTTAGGTTCAAATATGCTAAAAAATGGGCTCCTTTTGAGTGCCCTAAAATGATTTACTTAATTTCGGCCTCTTAGCTTTTTAGATATAACATCAGTGGAATACGGTTACATAAAAGAAGGGAAAGTATTTAGGAATGCCTTTCTAGATTTTCCTGAAAGGGAAATAGGGGTCGTTAAGGAAAATGACGAGTCAACTTTTCAGTACTTTACAGAGAGGTTTCAGTCTTTGGAAAAGGAAATTGAGGAGATAAAAGAAAAGGTGGAAAACCAATCTAATAAAGGTTCTTATCTAATGAAGGTGACCAACCTGAAAGAAGGTCTCTCAGAGTTAGATGCCTTAGGAGACTTTGAAGCCGCGCATACTACCCTAACGACTATTGAAGGCGAGCTCAATGAATACATCATTCAGAACAGGCATAAAAACCTTCAGATAAAGACAGCTTTATTGGAAGAGTTAAAGGTGGTAGCCAAAAGTCACGAATGGAAGTCTGCCACCGCTGCGGTTAAGGAAATCCAACAAAAATGGATTAAGACTGGCGCAGTAGATGCTGAGCATAGGGATAGGATAGAAGGAGAGTTTAAAGAATTGACAAATTCATTCTTTGAAAGAAAGGCCGAGTTCTATGCTGAGTTAGAAAAGATGATGGAAGAAAAGGAAGCCGATTATGCTCAGTTTGTTGAGAAGGCTTCTAAAACCTTAGCTAATTCAGATGCATCTAAGCTTAGAGATGTTCAAAAGCAATTGATGGAAGAGTGGAAGGCTTTAGGTAAAATAAAGCCAGAAAAGCATTCAGCATTTTGGAACGAGTTTCAAGGTGTGCTAAAAAGCGCATTTAATAAGGCTAAAAAGAGTCAGTCTAATAAAAAGGCATCGGCAGAAGAAAACGAGAAGTCAAAAAGGGAGCTGCTTGGGAGTTTAGAGAAGCTCAATGAGCAAATAGTACCCGAGGTAAACCTGAACCAAGTACGAAAAGACTGGAAAAGCATAGGTTTTACATCGAAAAGTGTAACCCCCGAACTCAATGAATCTTTTATGCGGGTGTCAGGCATGTTGAGTGAAAAAATATTTTTGAACCAGCTTTTGAACAAAAAAGCCAAAAAAGGCATTTCACCAGAAGAAAGAGATAAGTTACGCATTAAGCTGTTATACGATTTGCTTAATCGTGACGTAAATGAACTAAAGACGTTTGAATTGAATGTGGAGAAATTTAATACCGCTAAAGGACTCGATAGTTTGCTCGATCAGAAACTAGAACAGCAAAAGCGCAAAGTTGAGATTAAAAGAGAGTTGTTGAAGCAACTTAAAAGTGCTCAAAATCAAGGATAAGCAAGGTTTTTGATCGACCAGAAATAGCTATAAAAAATTGAGTCTAAGCATTTGAATTTTAAATATTTATTCCATTCTTTTGCACGCCAATAAAAAAGAAGAGAAATGTACTGGACACTTGAATTAGCATCGTATTTAGAAGATGCACCATGGCCGGCCACTAAAGATGAATTGATCGACTTTTCGATCCGTTCTGGAGCTCCGATGGAAGTTGTAGAAAACCTACAGGAGCTAGAGGATGACGGTCAGCCGTACGAAAATATTGAGGAAATTTGGCCGGATTATCCTACTAAAGAAGATTTCTTCTTCAACGAAGACGAATATTAAAAGATCTTAAGCCTCGCATTTGCGGGGCTTTTTTCTTTACCACCCCTCTTGGGCAACCACCGCCCCATAGAATACCCTTCTGTTTTTTTTAAACTTTCTCCTTATATTACTCCTCTATCCACATTCGCGCTGGATTGTAAAAACATTGTTGACATTCAAACGAGTAATTCAAAATGAATTTAAACCTTAAAGCAAAGCAGGAGAGAACCTTCGATGCTATTGTGGTGGGTTCAGGAATTAGTGGGGGCTGGGCAGCTAAAGAGCTGAGTGAAAATGGCCTCAAAACACTTGTTCTTGAGCGTGGTCGCAAAATCGAACACATCAAGGATTATCACACTGCTACTATGGACACCTGGGATTTACCTAATAGAGGTACTACCCCTCCAGATGTCATAAAGGAACATTACCCTAAACAAAACAGAACTGGGTACACCACTGCAGAAGCGCATCGTCATTTCTTCGTAAAAGACAGTGAGCACCCATATCAAGAAGACTCACGTTTCGACTGGATGAGAGGTTATCACCTAGGAGGAAGGTCTATCACTTGGGGGCGTCAGAGCTACAGATGGAGTGATATCGACTTCGAGGCCAATGCTAAAGACGGTTTTGGTGTAGACTGGCCAGTGAGATACGCAGATATTAAACCATGGTACGACTATGTAGAGAAATACATAGGGGTGAGTGGAGAAAACAGAGGTTTCAAGCAATTGCCTGATGGTCAATTTTTGCCTCCAATGGAAATGAACTGCGTTGAGCAGGAATTTCAAAAAGCAGTTGAAAGCAAGTGGAACAACAGGTGGGTAACCATTGGTAGAACAGCTCACTTAACACAACCACTTTCAGTAAATCAGCCAGACCATAAAAATCCTGGTCAAAGGGCTCAGTGTTTGTTTAGAGACAGATGTATGAGAGGTTGCCCTTACGGTGGCTATTTCTCAAGTTTATCTTCTACACTTCCTGCAGCAATGGCCTCGGGTAATGCAACTGTTAAAACAGATGCTATTGTACATGAGGTAATGTACGATGCTAGCACAGGCAAAGCTATTGGTGTACGCGCCATTGATCAGAATACTAAAGAGTCTACAGAGTATTATGCCAAAGTAATTTTCTTATGTGCTTCTGCCATTGCTTCAGCTGGTATTTTGCTTCAATCTAAATCAGATAGATTCCCTAATGGCTTGGGTAATGACAGCGGTGAGCTAGGTCATAATATTATGGACCACCACTTAGGTGTTGGCGCAGGTGCGACTGTAGAAGGTTTCGAAGACAAGTATTATAAAGGAAGAAGAGCTAATGGAATCTATATTCCTAGGTTCAGAAACCTAGGGGGCAGCTCAAACATGAAGAACTTCGTAAGAGGTTACGGTTATCAAGGTTCTGCTTCTAGAGAAGGCTGGGGCCGAAACATAGCCGAAATGAGAGTTGGGCGTGTTGGCGGAAATATCAAAGATGCATTAATGGAGCCAGGAGGATGGACAATGGGCTTTATGGGCTTTGGAGAGGTTCTTCCGCAGCATAAAAACTATATGTATCTAGACGAGAACAACAAAGATCAGTGGGGACTACCTCAAATGAGATTTGATACGGCCAACTTCCATGAGAATGAGTATGAAATGAGAAAAGATATGGCAGCAGCAGGTGCAGAAATGCTAGAAGCAGCCGGTTTTAAAAACGTTTATACTTACGATAACGGTCCTAATATGGGCTTAGGAATTCACGAAATGGGAACTGCAAGAATGGGTAGAGACCCGAGAACTTCTGTAGTGAACAAGTGGAACCAAGTACACGAATGTAAGAATGTGTTCATGACAGATGGAGCATTTATGACTTCTGCTTCTTGTGTGAATCCGTCATTAACTTATATGGCATTTACTGCACGTGCAGCAAATTATGCGGTAGATCAATTGAAAAAAGGAAAACTGTAAACCATGGAAAGAAGAGAAGCACTTAAAAACTTAGGTTTCGGCTCAGCAGCCATATTTTCTTCCAGTATGTTGTTTGGAGCACTGCAAAGTTGTTCTCCTCAACCTACGGTTGATTGGGTTCCTGTAGCTATGACTGCCGAACAAGCAGCTCAGTTAGAAAAGATATGTGAAGGTATTTGCCCTAAAACAACAACTCCAGGGGCTACTGAAGCCGGAGTGGCGAATCACATCGACCAGGCCTTGTCTGCGCTAAGAACAGATAGAGAGGTAGGTTATTTTAAAGATGGTATGGAAATCTTTGTGAAGAATTTCGATGCCAATCAAGAAGTGAAATTCAATAAAGCTACAACCGAACAGGTTACAGCAGCTATCAATGAGTATTTTAAGAAGTATGACGAAAACCCTGAAATTCTTCAGAACCTCAGAAACGGTATGCGCGATGAGGGAGAGAAATCAGGTGAGTTTTTAGAGACTTACTTTGTAACTCAGGTGGTAGACTCAACCTTCCGCAGCTACTTTACCAGCGAATTAGTAGGCGAAACAGTATTGCCATACGACCCTATTCCGGTAAAATATGAAGGATGTCTTCCATACGAACCAGGGCAAAAGCTTTGGTCTAGTGTGTGATCATCATAAATCGAACGAAAAACCCTGACGCTTTTGTCGGGGTTTTTTGTTTAAATTAGCCTGTCATGAGCTGCATTAGGCCATTTTTTAAGAAAGTATTTCTGTTTTTTATACTGATATGTTTAATGCTGCCCATTACAGTGTCAGCACATCATTTTCTTGGCGAATTCGGGTCTTTCGAGTTAGCGTTAGCCCCACAAGATACGGCTGTTGTTGTTACTGGCTCTTCCGGTGAGCCGATGTCTAATTTGGAAGCAACCACCTTTCAGGGTGATACAGACCTAAGGAGCCTATTACTAGGGAGTTTCTACGGACTCATGGTGGTGATGATTCTCTATAACTTCTTCATCTACCTTTCACTAAGAGATCGGGTTTATCTGCTTTACGTACTTTCTACCACCTTTGCTATGCTCACCACGGTTTCTACCAATGGCTTAGGCGAACAATATTTGTGGCCTAAATACGAAGGAATAGATGGGGAGCTTTACGTCATATTTGCAGGTATCAGCATGGCCTTTTCCAGTCGTTTTGCTGCAGAATTTCTCAATGTTTCGAAGTTCAGCCGCAGGCTAGATAGGCTGTTGTGGCTCATTGGTGCTTTGAGCATTCTCATGTCGGTATTATGTGCACTTATTGGTTTAAATCCGATTTATGGTTTTGCCAGGTGGTTAGTGCTCATTTCTTTCCCCACCCTTCTGGCTACGGGTGTCTATATATACAGGAAGGGATTCAGGCCTGCTCTTTTTTATATTATTGCCTGGGTGCCTTATATTCTAGGGGTACTCATTAGAACCATTCATGGGGCGGGGATTTTACCAACCAATTTTTTCACTCTAACTGCTGTGGAGCTGGGGGGGGCTATGGAAGTCACCCTACTTTCACTGGCCTTGGCCGATAGAATCAGGCGTATGCGCCAGGAACTTAGGCAAAAGGAAATGGAAACAGAGCGTTTTAAGAGAAGTCTGTTAGAAGAACAAAAGATGCTTCTTGAAAAGACAGTGGATGAAAGAACAAGTGCTTTACAAGAAGCCAACCAAACAAAAGATAAATTCTTCTCCATTATTGCTCATGATTTGCGAAGCCCTATGATTGCCCTTCAGGGTGTAGGCCAAAAGTTAGAATATTACATTCGAAAGGATAAAAAGGAGAAACTTTTAGACCTAGGTGCTAAAATAGATCACTCTACCGACCATATAAACCATTTGCTCAATAACCTACTCAACTGGGCTAGCACTCAGAAAGGGAATATTCCATATAGGCCTCAGCGGCTTTTGATTTATGACATGATCAAGGAGACTTTTCTTTTGTATCAGTCGCTGGCAGAGAGTAAAGAGATAAAAATGCTTAATCAGGTGTCGGCTCAAGCCACAGTTTATGTAGATGAGGATACCATGGCCACAGTAATCCGAAATCTGCTTAGTAATGCTATTAAGTTCAGTCCAATAGGAGGTAGTATCTATTGTAGCTCTCATGAGCAAGAAGGTATGTTGGTTTTGGAAGTTAGAGATGAAGGAGTGGGTATGTCGAACGAAAAGGTGAATGAGGTTTTAAATGGTAATAGGCTTATTGCCTCAACTGGCAGCCGTGGAGAGAAAGGTTTTGGGTTAGGGCTTCGTCTTAGTAAGGAATTTATTACTTTGAACAAGGGTAGGATGGAGGTGTGCTCCGAAATCTCAAAGGGAACTGCTTTTTCGGTCTATATGCCTTTGTATTAGGGAGGTGCTCATGGTTGGGTTTGAGTTTTAAAACGAGTTTGGGTCTTTCACAAACCTTAAAATGCTACGAATTAGTAACTACAGACTGTATTTAGTCTTTTCTGTCTTTTTTCTGCCATGTCTTTCGGTGGACTTATTTTCACAGAGCTTGCAAGATGAGGCTAGAATGGCAACCTCTAAAGATCAAGTAGCGACAGAGCTTTCAAAGCTGGGGCTATTGCTTAATACCGACCCCCAACTAACCAGAGAGATCAGCGAAATTCTACTCCATAAGGCGCACGATCTAGATAATGATCTGCTAGAAAATGAAGCCAAACTTTGGCTAGGAGCCAGTTTGTCGTCAATAGGTAAGTACGACTCTTCCATTATAGTGTTAGACTCTTGGTCTATGCACAATGTTAAAGAGGGAAATATCAATTACGTAAAGCGGAATTTTCACAAGGCAGTAAGTCATTATTATTTAGGAGAATATTCAACAGCAGTAGATCTGTTTTTAAGTACTGCAAATGCCCATGAGTTGACAGAAGAACCCAAATTTCATGGACGTTACTTTCGAGTTTTAGGAGAGGTATACCGTGCTGCAGACAATCTCAACCCTGCTCTGGAAAACTTAGAGAAGGCTTTAGGGATTTGTGAGGAGGCACAGGACACAATAGGGGTAGCTGCCACACTGAATAGACTGGGGGTGGTCTACTATCAGAAAGAAGAACACGAAATTGCCGAGAAGCTACTTTTACAGTCTTTGGATATCTCCCAGCAAGCTGGTTTAGATGGAGTGGCCGCCAATAACTTCAATGATCTGGGAGAACTTTATTACGCCACCAAGGAGTATGAAAAGTGTCTCGCTTTATATGAGAGAGCCCTTCAAATGGCCCAAGATGAGAGTACACGGATCAATACCCTTAATAATATAGCCCGTTTAGACTGGAATTTGGGTAGGTTTTCAGAGGCTGTTAACAGGGCAAAAGAAGCATTGGCTTTGGCAGAAGAAATGAACATTCTTACTTACAAAGTAGATGCTACAAAGATTATTGCCGATAGCTATGAGGATATGGGCAAATACGTTGATGCCACGCACTTCTATAATATTTATATTAATTACTTGGAAACACTGTTTGAAGAAGAACAGACCAAGCAAATAGTAGAGCTGGAAACTCAATATCAAACGGCACAAAAGGAGCGTGAGATTGAGAATTTACAACTCCAGCAGCTGGCCGAAAAAGAGAGGCAGCAGCTCTATCTCATTGGTTTGATAGTTGTTGCGCTATTTTTGTTGATACTTCTGATGTTGTTCGTACAGATAAGAAGGAATAACCAAAAAATTAGTCTCCAGAACCATAAGCTGGAAGAACTTAATGCTAGCAAAGATAAATTCTTCTCCATTATTGCTCATGATTTGCGAAGCCCTATGATTGCCCTTCAAGGTGTAGGCCAAAAGTTGGAATACTTTATTCGGAAAGAAAAGCAAGAAAAGATACTCGAGATGGGCGGAAAGATAGACCGTTCTATTGATCAGCTTAACCATTTGCTGAACAACCTGCTTCACTGGGCCGCTTCACAAACCCAAAGTGTGCCACATCATCCAGAACATTTTGATGCATCGAAAATTATCGAGGAGAATTTGGCGCTTTATGAAGGGTTACTCGAATCGAAGAAACTGTCGGTGAGAGTGTCTAAGAACGAAGCTTATGTATATGCCGATAAGAATAAGTTTTCGACCATTATCAGAAACCTTTTGAGTAACGCCATCAAGTTTAGTTATGAGGGAGGTGTAATTGAGGTTGATTTTAAAGAAGAGAATGGCACAACAGAGATAAAGGTAACCGACTTCGGAGTTGGTATGGACTCTAAAATGAAGAAGAATCTTTTTACTTCATCCCTAAAAAGTGAGCGAGGTGTAAATCGAGAGGTGGGCTTCGGGTTAGGGCTAAAAATTGTTGATGAATTTGTTCAGCAAAATCATGGTGCCATTCAGGTGCAGAGTGCCAAGGGAGAAGGTACTACCTTCACTATTTCTATACCTGCCGAAGGTCGGGGTAAGGTAATGCAAATGAGCTTAGTAGCCAGGTGAAAGCTTTAGTGGTTTATCAATAATCCTTTGTCTTTTTGTATAATCTGAGACAAATCATGCTTCCTTCCTTTGGCGCATAAATTTGGTTTGCCAATAGTCAGTCCTACAGACTGTTCCTATAAAGAATCTCATGCTCTAATTGCTCAGATTTGTTATTTTTAACCATCAACCAAAGCAGACCATTCAGCAATGAATATTCTCATAGTAGAAGATGAGCCCAACTATGCAGATACACTCGAAATGTTTGTGGATGAATTGGGATACCACATAACTGGCTTGGCCGAAGAGGGGCAAAAAGCACTTAAACTTTTCCGAGAAAATGCCCCTGACCTGGTGCTACTAGATATTAACATTGAGGGTGAAATGTCGGGTATAGATCTTGCCCGTATTTTTCAAGCAGAAAGGCCCACTCCAGTTATTTTTATTACTTCTTATGATGACAAGGAGACTTTTAATAAGGCCAAGGAAACAGTGCCTTGTGACTACCTGATTAAACCTTTCGATCCTGATCAGTTGGAAAGGAGTATGGAGTTGGCCACAGTACGTGCTTATGCCCCGAGTCCTGATGAAGACGTATTTGAAGATAATAGGCACGTGGTTCTGGGTAAGGATTTCTTTTTTGTGAAGGAGAGAAACAAACTGGTCAAACTGATGATTGCCGATATTTTATGGGTATCAGTAGAAGACAAGTACTGTATTCTACATGCTGAAGGTAAAAAGTTCGTTATCCGCCAGTCGTTGAAGGAGTTGGCAGAAAAGCTAAACCCGCAAGAGTTTGTCCAGACTCATCGTTCTCACATCGTAAATATCAAGAAGGTAGAAGATATTGACCTTGCGCAATACACAATTGCTATTGCTGGAGAAGAAATTCCACTTGGAAAGTCTTATAAGGAGAATTTGCTTTACAGGCTACAGACGCTCTAGCCATTCTAATCCCCGTATTAGTCCTTTTGCGCACAGTATCAATGACTTGGCGCACATTTCTAGGTGGTTTGTGCACCTTTAGCCATTTAGTATCCGGGTGTTTTACAATTTTAAACCGTGCTAATCAGTAAACACACACAATATGAATTCAATAAGTATAATTGGTGCTTGCTATGGTGCCTATGGCGAAGCTGCTAAAACTTTTGATGTAACCTCAAAGGTTCAAAAGCTGATTACCCGTTCTGGGGATAGTTTGGAAGTTGATAATCATATGTTTAATGACCCTTGTCCAGGTCACAGTAAACATTTTGGAGCAGTTTACAAGGTCAATGGACAAACGAAAGCGGTAGCCTGTAAAGAAGGTCAACTTGTAACTTTTGCTTGACACCCTTTAAATGCAGATATGAGCAAGGTGAAAATTATATCGGCCGCTTACGGAACAAAAAGTGCAGCTTTGGTAGTAACCGAAAAGGTTCAAAAGTTGGTAGATAAGGGTGAGACAAGGATAGCAGCTTCCAATAAGTTGTTTGGCGACCCGAGCCCTGGTCATACCAAACACCTAGCTATTAATTATTCATTTAACGGAGTGAAATTGGCTGGTGCTTGTAAGGAGCATCAAACTGTTGCAATAGCTAGTTTCCCAAATGCTAATTGGATGTCCAGGATTAACGGAAATAGAAGATTGTCGGAAATTAATATGCCGGGCACTCATGATTCATGTGCTCTTTTCGGAGGTTTTATGACCCAATGCCAGGAGTTCTCGATAGCTGCTCAGCTCATTTTGGGCGTGAGGTTTCTGGATATTCGATGCAGACATCTCAAAGATGTGTTCACCATACATCATGGATCTGTATATCAAAAGATCAACTTCGGAGATGTTGTGCAACAGTGTATAGATTTTCTAATAGAAAACCCGAGTGAGACCATTGTAATGGGTGTTAAAAGAGAGTGTAAGGACGATCCTAAGTTTTGGGAAATCGATGCCTGTAAAGATGAAGGCAACACGCGTAGTTTCGAATCTACTCTTGAACACTACATGCATGGGTCGGGTAACCGTTGGTATGTGTCAGACACTATCCCCAATCTGGAAGAAGTCAGGGGTAAGATTGTGCTTGTTCGTAGGTTCGATGGTAAATTGGGCATACCAGCCTATAATGGGTGGAAAGGAGACAGCACCTTTACTTTGAATGATGATGCGCCTTCAGAAACAGCACTTAATAAAATTAGGGTTCAGGATTGTTACAAAGTGGCGTATTTCAATGGATATGATGAAAAATGGAGGAACATTGAGAAACTGTTGAGTGAAGCAGCCAAAGGAAGTACTAATGTATGGTATTGGAATTTTGCTAGTGGTACTTCACCAGGCGTCCCTGACTTAAATAACCCTAGATCTACTGCTATTGGCAAAGGGGGGATGAACAATCGGCTAAAGGAACATTTGCCTGAATGGGGAAAAAAGAGAGTAGGTACGATTATTTTAGATTTTGTTTCGGATGACGGACTGCTTGATAAGATCATTGCAATGAATTAGGCCACTATAAATCAATATGCTATGCAACCAATGAGTAAAAGTGATTTACAAATAGGAGACATTCTCATTTTTGAGAATTTCGATTTTAGTTTAGATAAATTTTTCAAAACCTGGGAGAAGGAAGGTGCAGAGAAAGCCGCATTCTATTTACTGGTTTACCTTATTCCTTGGTTTGACCCTGGCAAAGAAGGTCAGAATTACAGAAACATATATCATGCAGCTATTTGGGGGCATGTAGATATTAATTTTGGCAAGAATACCTTTCCAAAAGTGATGGATTGTGTTGTTCAGGCCGGAAGTCACGGCATAGGTGCAGCTACTTTGGAATCGACATTGAATGCAGACTCGGTGGCTAAACTCTATGTATACCGAAGGAAAGGTGATTTGGATACTGAAACAATCAACAAAGCCATTAGCGATTTTTACTATGATGGCTCCATTAAATATTCCTATTCAACCGCGTGGATGCTGGCAGTGATTTGCTCCATGCGTTATAAGGATGGAGAAATTCGAAAGGTTATTCTGGATAAAATCCCAAATAGGTTTATTGCTGAGTCGGTCATTGTGGCGATTACTTTACTCATTAACGAATACAGTGAAGGACACCAAAAAGATATGATTGCCTGCTCTACCTTGGTAGCCATGTGTTTAAAAAATGCTGGTTATCCCATTCATGTAGAGCCATTAACTGAATCTCCCGAGCTTATTTTGGATGATCAACTCATGGCAAGTTCCGTTCAACCTGAAATACAGCTTCTGGGGTCAGTTCCAGAGATCAAGCGCACACCAATTGAAGAAACCATTATTACTCCGAGACAGCTTTTTGAATCTCCAGATGTAGAACTTGTGGGGTGCTTTTCCCGGTCGAATTAGGTCTTCATGTGATGTTTAAAAATAAAGCTTAGGAGCCATTTAGGCTATTGAGAATTTGTCTCCGTTCTGTAAGGAATCGTATCTCTGGAGTTTTCATTTTCCAACTATCGGTGACCACTGGTTATTTTCGGCTCCTGACTCCTGACTCCTAACTCCTGACTCTTGGCTTCTGGCTTCCAGCTTCATTCTTCCAACTCCTGGCTTCCGTCTTCCGTCTTCCATCTTCCGTCTCATTCCACCCCTAGCCCCTGAAGGGGCAGCACTTTAGCGGTTCAGTAACGGCCTTCGGCACACCTGCTTCTAGCTCCTGGCTTCATGCTTCCGTCTTCCGTCTTCCGTCTTCCGACTCCCAGCTTCCGTCTTCCCGCTCCAGCTTTCAATAAACCATGAACCACTTTCACGCCCAAAAATCTGCAGTTCGCGCACAATTTTAATTTTTAGGCAATAAATGGCCGCACTTTCATATTGGATTAAACCTCAATCGAAATGTGTGCCTCAACCACTCAAAAGACCATAATACTACACAAAAAGAGAGTTTTAGTGTTAGCATTCTTCTTTATCGCGTCACTACCAAACACCATTTTTTCACAGATTAAGTTCACCATTAGTGCCCCTAGCACAACGTCAACTACCATTACGGTAACTGGGTCTGGTTCTGCTACCACGAATAGTAGTGCCAACTCATGGGTCATCTCTAACGGCTTCAATCAAATATTCGGGAACTCTTCTTTTAATATTGTCACTTCCAGCATCAATTTCAGAACCTTTGGTCTTACAGGTAACCTGCAGCTTACTGATGGTGTAACTCCTGTTAACTTCAGTGCCATTGTATTGGATGATGATACGGGTAGTGACTATGATGACTTTGCACTAAACGTGAGCTCATCAGTTTCAACTTCAGCGAATACTTTATATACCCTTTCGGGAAGTGCCACTTTCGATATTTCCGGTATAGCCACTTTTGCGGACTTTTTCACAGGCACTTTCTCCGGAACTTTCGATGAAACTCAGGCTGGCTTTGCCAATTTTGGTACTTCGGATATTATTATAGAAGTAGTGGAGGGCTCCAATACCCTAAGTTTTCCAACCGATGAGTTTTCTGGTGGTTACGATACGGACGGAGTGGTTCAGAAGTCTACGGTTGACTTTGGTGATGTTACCCTCAAGACAACAGATGATGGTACAGGAACAGCTTTTGCTTCTTTAACAGGCATTACCGGTAATCTCAATAGAGGTTTTGCACATGGAAGTGTTATAGCTGGTAATGCCACTATAGATGGTTTAGGCTATGTATCAAATGCCGGAGATGGCGCGAATGGACAATGGTTTGTATTTGCTACCGACAATGGCACAGAGTTTAAATTGGCCAGTCTGGATATACAAGAAACCTATGATTACATAGCCAACATAGAAATACTGGGCTTTCTAGATGGTAGCGAGGTAGTAAGCGAAGAAGTGTCTATTACAAAATCCAGTACGAATACTGGTATTACATTGACCTCAAGCCTTTTCGAATATGTCGATGAAGTAAGAATACGACAGAAAACAGCGGGCTTTTTTGATGGTGGAGTTCCCGGTATTGAAGGAGCTATATTCGATAATATAGTGCTGGAAGCCCCGGTAGCTCCTAATGTTGCTCCCACAGCTAGCGATGTGAGTATTTCTGGTACTTTCGCTTTAGGGCAGCAATTGACAGGAAATTATACCTATGCAGATGATGACAGCGATGTGGAAAGCGGTTCCACATTCAAATGGTACAGGTCCGATGATGCCTCTGGAACCGGAAAAGCAGTCATTGCAGGAGCCACAGCCCAAACTTATACCCTGGTAGCCGATGACGATGGTAAATACATCAGCTTTGAGGTAACCCCTAATGATGGTACAGAGGCAGGAACTCCGGTTGAGAGTAGTCTGGTTTTCGAAATTGTGGAAGTGTCTTCAATTGTACGTCAAACACCATCGGACGCCACTACAAGCGAAGACGAAGTGACTTTCAGAGTGACCTTCACTGATGATGTGCGCTATGTCAGTACTGATGATTTTGTTTTAAGTGGAACTGCTGCAGCAGATGGAACAGTGTCTTCAGTAACAGCTGTTTCTTCAAGCGTTTACGATATAAAAGTCACGGGCATTACTAACTCTATCGGAACTATCAATCTTGACCTGAAAGGGGTAGATGGCGCAGGAAGTAACGATATTGCTAAAATCCCATCCCAATTAGACGCTAGCTCTACAGCAGATCTCCAGATCACCGACTCTCCGGTTTTCGGTCAGTCTTTCAGGGCCAATAACTCTGGTCTTTTGTTAGATGTGGTATTAAAAAAAGGCACAGGTCATAGTCACAGTGGAGCGGGTACATTAGAGCTAATCTCAGGTGAAGGTTACGGAGGAACAGTGTTAGCCACTGAAAACATACAAATTACTTCCGCACAGACTGAGGTGACCTATTCATTCAGTAGTCCACCAAGTGTAACGGCAGGAAGCACTTATACCTTTAGAGTTAATATTCCAGGAGCTCCATCGAACAGTATAGGGTTTTCGGCCCAGGTAGGGGCTGGTTATTCAGGCGGAATTCTTTATCAGGCATCCGCTCTTTCAAGTGCAGACTTATATTTCAAACTCTTTGTCTCTTCTGGCCCGAGTGAAGCACTTGGTAGCACATTGCCTGCCACTGATGAAACATACACCATCTCTAATCCTCCGGTAGCCAGTAATATTGACATTACCGGGACATTGAACGTAGGTCAGCAATTGACAGGTACCTATGATTTTAGCGACCCTCAATCGGATACCGAAAGTGGGTCTTCTTTTAAATGGTATAGGGCAGACGATGCATCTGGAACCAATAAGGCAGCTATAGCTGGGGCAACAGGTACCACCTATACCCTGACTCTAGCCGATGGAGGTAAGTTCATTAGCTTCGAAGTAACCCCCTCGGATGGAACTGATACCGGAGATGCCGTAGAAAGTGCAGCTTATGAGGTGCCAGCAGCAATTACCGTTCAGTCTATAGCCAGGCAAACACCTGGTACTGCGAATGTGAATGCCGGTACCGAACCTGTTTTCAGGGTCACTTTCAGCGAAAATGTTCGCAATGTCAGTGCCGATGATTTTACCCTCAGCTCAACAGTAGGTGGAGCGGTCTCTTCGGTAAATGCAGTAGATGCCAGCATTTACGATGTAACGGTTAACAATTTAAACAATGTGGATGGCACATTGAGCCTGAAGGTGAAAGGTATCGATGGAACAGCAGGCACCAACAATATTACAGGAATTGGCTATAGTAATGGAGTCGCTACCATTCAGCAGACTGGGGTGAATGATTATCTCAACCAGTCAAAATTAGGGCAGACTTTTACAGCCACCACCAACAATTTCCTAACGGCCTTTACTTTGTTTCCAGAAGCAGGACAACACGGTTTTGCAGGAACGGTAACGCTGGAAATTCACAGTGGTGATGAGAGCGCAGGAGGTTCAACTGTACTTAAAACTGAAACCGTAGAATTCACAGCCAGTACCGATGCGGCAGGACAAACCATACAATTGTCTGATCCACCACAGCTTACTCAAGGCGAGACCTACAGTATAGTTTTGACGAATTTTTCGGGTAGCGGAAGCCATGCATTTTCCTCTTCTACTAGTGGTAATTATGCAGATGGGCATGTGATTTTTACAGGCTATAACTCTGGAAGCCATAGTGCCTTCGATCTTAAGATAGATATCTTTGAGGGTGCTCAAACCGATGGAGAAGCCTTACTCGACTTGGCGCCTGGCACCGAGGAAAGCTATACTGTGCAAGCCGATAATATATCTCCTTCGGTTACTATTACCAGTAATGCATCCAATCCCCAAAGTGGAGCATTCACCGCTACCTTCACCTTCTCTGAGGCCGTAACAGGCTTTGCGATTGACGATATCACAGTTGGTAATGGAGCTGCCAGTAATTTCCAGACCACCAGCGCCAGCGTGTATACAGCAACCATAACACCGGCAGCCGATGGAGAGGTAACCATAAATGTAGCAGCAGACAAAGCAGCCGATGCTGTGGGCAATAACAATACTGCTGCCACGCAATTGAGCTTAACCAATGATGAAACCGCTCCTACCGTAACTATCTCAAGTGACGCCACAAATCCACAAAGTGGAGCATTTACAGCCACTTTTACTTTTTCTGAAGATGTAACCGGTTTTGAAGTGGGCGATATCACTGTCGGTAACGGTGCAGCCAGTAATTTCCAAACTTCGAGTGCCAGCGTTTACACGGCCACCATAACTCCGGCTGCAGATGGTGCAATTACAGTAGATGTTGCCGCCAACAAGGCCATTGATGTAGCGAGTAATAACAATGTTGCTGCCACACAACTCAGCATTACGAATGATGAAACGGCACCATCAAGAGTTTCCGGTTCCATTGTAGGCAAAACTTATGGCCTTAATCAGAACATGGATATTACCGTAGAATTTAATGAAGCAGTGGTGGTTGAAACTTCCGGAGGAACCCCTTCGATCAATATCGCTATGGGTAGCCAAAACAAGACCGCTACCTATTTAAGTGGTTCGGGAACCACTACTTTAACTTTCAGATATACCACTTTAGCTGGTGATACAGATGGCAACGGAGTTACGTTGGCTGCTATTGAATTAAATGGGGGAACCATAGCCGATGCAGCAGGTAACAATGCCTCACTAATAGGCACTTATACCGGCCAGGCCGATGTTAGGGTGGATACAGTTGTTCCTACCGTCAGCATAAGCAGCTCTGCTGATCCCACCAGTGGAGCATTTACAGCTACTTTCACTTTCTCGGAAGATGTAACTGGCTTTACAGTGGACGATATTGCGGTTGGCAATGGAGTGGCTAGTAACCTGGCTTCGACAAGTGCTAGCATATACACAGCTACGATTACCCCAAGTAGTGATGGGGCTGTTACAGTAGATTTAGCGGCAGATAAGGCAGCGGATGCAGGTGGCAATGGCAATACCGTTGCGACACAACTAAGCGTTACTAACGATGAGACCCAACCTACCGTCACCATCACCAGCACCTCTGCTGGGCCTGTTCTAGGTCAGTTTGATGTGACCATTACTTTCAGCGAATCGGTTACGGGCTTTGAAGCGTCTGACCTTCAACTGAGCAATGGCTCCATTGCTACCGGAACATTCAGTGGTTCGGGAACAACCTACACAGCCACCATTAATGGCAGTGACCAGGGAACGGTTACTGTAGATGTTGCAGCCAATGTAGCGACAGATGGCGTAGGCAACGGGAATACTGCAGCTACTCAGTTCAGCATTTTCAATGATATTATTTCACCTTCATTAACCATTTCTACTTCGGCTAATGACCAGACCAATGCTGCTTTCACTGCTACCTTCACTTTTGATGAAGCAGTGACCGGATTTACAGTGGGTGATATTAGTGTAGGTAATGGCGCGGCTAGTAACTTCAGTGGTTCAGGTACCACTTATACCGCCACCATTACGCCCGATAGTGAAGGAGATGTAACCGTAGATGTAGCCCATAGTATTGCAGAAGATGCTGCTGGTAACTTCAATAATTCGGCCACCCAATTGAGCTTGACTTACGATGCAACATTACCAACCTTGGTGAGTGCCACAAAAGATTCTGACACACAAATTACCCTCACTTTCAGTGAGGTGGTAGAAATAGCAGGTGCCGCTAATAGCAACTTTACGATGGCTGCCGAAGACAATAAGAGTTATAGCGTAACGTCCATTTCAGACGGCACAGCGGGTGATAACCAACTCATACTCAGCTTTGATGACCTAAGTACCGCCATTCTGGAACTCGTGATCACTTACGAGGCTACCACTGGTAACATCAGTGACCTGGCTTCCAACCATCTGGCCGATGATCCAACAGGTGTGACCATAACGCTCAACCAGTTGGCGGTAGCCAGCAATGTGGCGTTCAGTGGAGAATTGCAGATTGGTGAAGTGCTTTCAGGAACCTACAATTACACCGATCCTGATAATGACACGGAAAGTGGTACCACTTTTAAATGGTACAGATCGGATGATGCTTCAGGAACAGGCAAGACAGCCATTGCAGGAGCAACGGCTCAAGCCTATACCACTACAACTGATGATACTAACAAATACCTGAGCTTTGAAGTGACACCAAACGATGGCAAGTATGCTGGAGTGGCGGTAGAAAGTGCTCTGCAGGGTCCCATCAACAATGCACCTAATGCTACCAATGTAGCTATTTCAGGAACCATGGAAATAGGTCAGGTAATTACCGGAACTTACGACTTTAATGATGATGAGAACGATGCCGAGGCAGGAAGTACTTTTAAATGGTATCGTGCTGACGATGCAGGAGGTACTGGAAAAGTTGCCATTGCGGGAGCTACAGCCAAGCAATACAGTCTCACCGTTGACGATGCTAACAAGTACATTTCATTTGAAGTTACTCCATCCGATGCTTATCATGCTGGATCGGCAGTAGAGTCTGCTCTGCAACTGGCAAGCTATGGAACCCCTGTGATTACTGCATTTAACCAGGCCCGTGGCATAGAAGGAGGAACCATGACCCTCACAGGTACAGGCTTCACTGGAGTAACTGGGGTCGCTTTTGGTGGAGTGGCTGCCACCAGCTTCAATGTGGTTTCAGATACCGAAATGACCGCAGTAGTCGGTGCCGGTAATTCAGGAAGTATAGCGGTGAGTAACCCAGATCATGCTGGTACTATCGATGGCTTCGTATTCATTAATACCGACACCAATATAGAGGACTTTGAAATTTGCCAGGACTGTTTGCCTGTTACCTGCGATGCACTGGAAGGTGGAGAAAACTGCGAGATCGATTACCAGTTTGTTTCAGGTGGCGCTACGGCCACGGCAGGTTTCGATTTCCAGCCAAGAATTTTCCTTACCAATATGGTCATAGACCCTGCTTATGATTACAGTATGAAAATTCAGATTGAATCGTTGACAATTTTCCCAGGTTCCAAAGGCATTTCTTTAGGATTGGTGCGGGTAAAAGACAACGGAGAGATATATGGTGATCTAGCACACGACATTGGGCAGCAAGCCAATGAATATGGCTATATAAGTACTACAGGGGAGAAATTTTCAGATGGTACCTTAAGTGCATTTGGAAGTGGTTATGCCGTAGGAGATGTTCTCCTACTGGAGTATAAAGCGGCAGATCAGTCTTTAAATTATTCACTGCAAAAATCTGGCGCTGGCTCCTTCGATAAACAAGGTGGGGGAGCTGCTTTCACAGGTGTAGAACCTGGATCAGGAGATGCACTGGCAGTAGCCCTGTCGCTTACCTGTTTCGGCACCTGTAATCTCACTATTATTGAAGCAGAGGACTCCAAAAGTGCTGGAAGCACTGAAATAACGGTTGCTGGAGAAACTACCGATTTTGGAACAGTAGACCCTGAGTCAGGTGATGCTACTAAGACTTTTGCCATAAAGAATGAAGGGACAAAAGTGTTGAATCTGACCAATGATCCAAAAGTGACCATTTCGGGAACAGATGCAGCCGACTTCACCGTAGCCCTTCAACCTGCATCCAGTATCGATGCTGCAGACTACACGTATTTCGATGTTACTTTCGATCCTTCAACTGAAGGCAACAAATCAGCTACGGTTACCATTGCCAATAATGATTTAGATGAAAATCCATTCACCTTTGAAATTACTGGCTCCTCGGTTATTCCAAATGTAGCGCCTACCGTTACAAATCCGGTGGTTACCGGTGATCTTGTCGTAGGCCAAACCCTGACCGGTACATACGCCTTCAGTGATGGGGACAATGATCCGGAAAGCGGTTCAGCTTACCAATGGTATATGGCCGATGATGCAAATGGCAACAATAAAGCAGCCATCAGCGGAGCTACCGGCACCACCTATGTGTTGACGAGCGACCATGTAGGTAAATACTTTAGTTTTGAAGTGACCCCAAGCGATGGACAGGTGTTCGGTACAGCTCAGGAAAGTAGCCTCCAAGGACCTGTGAGCAAAATTGCCCAGAGCATCACTTTCAACGCGCTGGATGCCAAGACCTACGGGGACGATGACTTTGAGCTTACGGCCTCAGCCAGTTCGAACCTTACTGTGACCTACACCAGTTCCAATACCAATGTAGCCACTGTAAGCGGTAGCACAGTAAGTATAGTAGGAGCAGGAGAAACCATCATTACCGCCTCACAGGCAGGCAATGACAGCTATTCAGCGGCCACTGATGTTACCCAAGTACTGACTGTAAACAAGGCTGCCTTGACAGCCACAGCCGATGATGAGAACAAGACCTACGGTGAAGCCAACCCAGCCCTGACCATCAGCTACACAGGTTTTGTGAACGGAGATGATGAAACAGATATCACCGAGCCAATCGCTAGCACAACAGCCGATGCCGGTAGCGATGCGGGTACTTATGCCATCACCCTGAACGGAGGCGCAGCCGACAACTACACGCTGGTAACAGTGAACGGAACACTCACCATCGAGAAAGCCACCCTCACCGCTACGGCCGATGACAAGAGCAAAACTTATGGCGAAGCCAACCCGGCCTTTACCATAACCTATGCAGGCTTTGTTAATGGAGATGATGAAACTGCTGTTGCAACCGAGCCAACAGCTTCAACAACAGCAGATGAGACAAGCAATGTAGGGGTTTATGATATCGTACTATCGGGCGGATCAGCCAATAACTATTCACTCTCAACAGTGAACGGAACCCTGATCATCGAAAAAGCCACTTTAACGGCTACAGCCGATGACAAGTCCAAAACCTATGGCGATGAAAATCCAGCCCTCACCATCAGCTACACAGGCTTTGTGAACGGAGATGATGAAACAGCCATCACCCAACCCATCGCCAGCACAACAGCCGATGCTAGCAGTGATGTAGGTGCCTACGCCATCAGCCTAAGCGGAGGTTCAGCAGACAACTACACGCTGGCAACAGTTAACGGAACCCTGACCATCGAAAAGGCCACCTTGACAGCCACGGCCGATGACAAGTCCAAAACCTATGGCGAGGAAAACCCAGCCCTGAGCATCAGCTATGCAGGCTTTGTGAACGGAGATGATGAAACAGCCATCACCCAGCCCACCGCCAGCACAATAGCCGATGCCGGCAGCGATGCCGGGACCTACGCCATCACCTTGAGCGGAGGCGCAGCCGACAACTATTCACTGACAACAGTCAACGGGACCCTGACCATCGGGAAGGCCACTTTAACGGCCAGGGCAGATGACAAAGAAAGGGCAGTAGGGCAGGAAAACCCCGAATTCACCATCAGCTATACCGGCTTTGTGAATGGCGATCACAAGTCCGAGATCGATACAGAGCCAACCGCTTCGACCACAGCTGATGAGACCACCGCAGCAGGTACAGCCGCCATTGTCCTGAGCGGGGGCAGTGACAACAACTACAGCTTCAACCTGGTGGAAGGTACCCTGACCATTGTACAGGCCTCTTTTGTCACCTCCGTTAGCGTGCCAGATGATGGCATCTACACCATAGGCGATGAGATGATCTTTACGGTAAACTTTGCCCTTCCTGTGACTATTACAGGCGGCCCAAGCCTACAAATCAAAGTTGGAACCGAAACGAAGGCCGCTACACTGGATGGAATAGTAAACGATAGCAATACAGCTACATTTACCTACACCATTGCAGAAGGCGACCTGGATACAGACGGTATTACCGTTGGTTCAGGGATTGACCTGAATGGAGCAACCATTGAGGACGGCTTTGGCAAGGATGCCATCACCAAGCTCAACAACATAGCCAGCACGGCCAATGTGAAAGTGGACGGAATCCGAGCCACACCAACTATTACTTCAGCAGTGAGGGATCTGACCAATGCGGCATTTACGGTAACCGTAACCTACGATGAACCGGTTTCAGGCCTAACAGCCGAAGACTTGGACATCACCAACGGTACAGCGAGCAATGTAGAGGTGGTAACTGCTGGCAGAACCTGGAACGCCACCATCACCCCGACAGCAGACGGTACTACCACCGTATCGGTGGCCAATGCAGCGGTAACCGATGCCGCAGGCAATGCCAGCGTGGCCTCAACGGCCAGTATCAGCACCACCTTCGATGGCACGGCACCAACGGTTACGAGCATTACCAGGGCAGAGGCAGACCAGGTACCGACAGGGACGGCCAGCAGGGACTTCACGGTAGTGTTCAGTGAAAATGTGACCGGTGTGGACGTAACAGACTTTGAGGCAGTGGTTACCGGAACAGCCACCGCCAATGTGAACACGGTGACAGCAGTGGACGGCAAGACCTACACAGTGAACGTGAACGGGATCTCAGGCGAAGGCACGATAGGCCTGAACGCCAAAGATGACGACAGCATCATAGATGCAGCCACCAATGCCCTAGCTTCAGCATTTACAGGAGAGTTGTACACCACCAACTTTGCAGCTACAGATATTGCGCTTTCTACAGCAAGCATTCAAGAAAACAATGCAGTAGGAGCAGAGATTGGAGCATTCAGTACTACAGATGTCGATGCTGGCGACAGCCATACTTACACTTTAGTATCAGGAACAGGAGATACCGACAATGCAAGCTTCACCATAAGTGGGGACCAGCTATTGGCCGCAGAAACCTTCGACTTTGAGACCAAAAACAGCTACAGCATCCGTGTTAAAACAGATGATGGGTTTGGTGCCACTTTCGAGAAGGCACTGGCCATTACCATCACCAACGAAGGAGAGGCGATCATAGAAATCACAGGAGAAGGCGATTTTGCACAAACAGCCTTGGGCCTTGCCGATACCAAAACCTGGACAGTGTCCAATAAGGGAGATGCGGCCACCGAGGTTAGGGTGGTCAGCTCCAGCCAAGGCTTCAGCTTCAACCCGGGCTCAGTACAGGTGAACCCAGGGGAGAGCAAGGAGCTCACCGCGGTCTTCTCGCCCACCGAAGCCAGGCAGTACACAGGAGTGGTGGTGTTCAACTTCGACATCACCAACAACATCCAGGACAACGTGATAGAGGTGAACCTGAGTGGAGAAGGGGTGATAGTGACGGGTGCGGACAACGGACAGATCAGCGAGGAGCAGATTAATGTGTTCCCGAACCCTGCGAGCAACTATGTGACCATAGACTTGAGTGAGCTGAACGGCATGCCGTTGAACATACAGATGATTAATCCAACTGGTGTGAGTAAGCTGGAGAAAGAAGGCTATGACAAGAGAGAGCTGACCATAGATGTAACCAACTTTGAAAGTGGCCTGTACATCATCCAGTTCAGTAACGAAAGGTCGCTGGTGAGGAAGAAAGTCCTAATCAGAAAGTAGTAACCGAAGTAAGTAAAATTAGCCGACCCAATTGTCCACCTTCGGAGGGGGCAGGGGGAGGACAAAACATAAAAAAGACATGAATAATAGAAAAATATACACTTTCGTACTAATGGCTGCGCTAGCCCTGTTCAGTCTTTCTTGCGATCCCGATGATGCTATGGAGCCGAGTTTACAAGAACTCGCTTTTGAGAAATTATCTGGCCAATGGACGCTGGGTCAATTCGGCAGCATTAAAGTAGATGGTTCTAACGTAAGTGCGAACTATCCTGGCTTTGCCCTGTCTTTTGCCAATGGTACTTACACCACAACCAACGCTGGCGACTTGTTTAAAGCAAGTGGTACTTGGGAGTGGGCTGGTGAGTCTGCAGAAGTGGTAAACCTAGACGATGGCAAAGTGGTAAATATTAATTCACTGACTACCTCCAAGTTTGTGTTCAGCTTTACTAAGTCCGATGGGCCAGTAAGAGCTGGCTTGTCCGGTAACTATGTGGTAACGGTAGAGAAGTAATTGGCAGACCATATTTATGTTGATTTTGAGCTCATGGCCAACGTGTCATGAGCTCTTTTTTTGTTTTCAAATATTTTTTAGAAAGTTATTCCAGTGGCCCTGAGAAGTTTCAAATTCATACTTTTTGTATCAAAAAGTATGCTCATGGTTCTCTTAAGACATTATTTGTCTTAAGACTTGATGTCTTCTTTCTTTTTCACAGAGGCAGAGTGTCTTAGCTTTGATGTTATTTCCGATTTATACAATTTTTTGTCTAGTGAAGATGCTTTTTTTGTGTTCTAAGAACCCCTCTTTCAGATGCATACTACCGTCTGTCTGAGACTCAACTAAAACATTAACGAGTTTCCCTGTTACTACTAGATCTATTATAAGCTAATGGCTTAATAATGGCGTCCTTGTTTTAGGGAGCATAACACCTTTCACCACCAAAATATATGATCAACTTTAACAGTCTCAACAAAAGCGTAATGAAAAATATGGGTTCGGCACTGGTCAATATGGCCATGATTGCATTCCCACTTTTCTCCTTTACTGAGTTAAAAGCACCTAGATTTGCTTCTCCCTCTCCTGGTACCATGGGTTTTGGATCGGGCACAGAACTTTTAGCTAGTTCAACCAATCCTAGTGCTGATCAATCGAAGAGTGCATTTTTGAATGGTTTCGATGTCTCTATGACATCATCAGATTCAAGAGTTATTGCTCTTGCTACGAGTGGAAATGGTGCAGGAACTGATGTCACTGGAGGTGGTTCAGATGCTGCTCTGACGTTTACAGGGGGGGGCACAGGAACGACAAACTCTTCAACTCTTTCTACTGATGACGGTTCTGAAGTAGGAATTACAGGGTTTGATTTTGCTTATGAACGAAACATTGGTACAGCAGCAGAAGACTTTACTATAACAGGTAAAAGAGATGGAGTGACAGTAGGTACTTTGGCGCTTTCTGTTGGTCATAAGACTTTGGCATCAGTCGATTTAACCACTCCTACGACTGGCTCGTTCGCTAATATAGATGAATTAGTCATTACTCCAGACGCTGGAATCATTGGAGGCTGGTCAATTGATGATTTGGTAATTGTAGCGGCTGCATCGGCCAACAACGCACCTACAGACATAGCGCTGACTTCAACCTCTATCAACCAAAGTGCGACTGGCATAAATGCAACAGTAGGCACGCTCTCTAGTACAGATGCAGATGGTGGTGATACCCATACCTATTCTTTGGTTTCTGGTTCAGGAAGTACTGATAATGCGAGTTTCAATATAAGTGGTAGTACCTTAAGAACAGGTGGTGCTCTAGCTGCAGGTACATATGATATAAGAATAAACACCAATGACGGTACTGATGATTTTGCCGAAGAGTTTACGATTACCGTGGTAGATAATGTAGCTCCTTCAGCCCCTAGTACCCCAGATTTAGCTACTTCCTCAGACTCTGGTAACGAAGAACATACCGCAGGGTCTACGTCAGATAACCTGACAAATGATACCACACCCGCCTTTGAAGGTACAGCGGAAGCTGGCTCTACCGTAAAAATAATATCGAATGTCGATGGAGAAGTAGGTAGCGGTATTGCTACGGGTGGAACTTATTCAATAACTACGAGCGCTTTGACTGCTGGTGCTCATACCATTACGGCAACTGCAACAGATGGATCCGCAAACACCAGTTCTGCTAGCTCTGCCTTAAGTATTACTATCGATACTACTTCACCTACAGTGAGTATTTCTACCACTTCCAGTAATCCAACCAATGATAATCCCATTCCCGTAACTATCACCTTCAATTCTGAGGCGGATAATATGACGGAGAACGACATTACCGTGGTGAATGGCACAACTAGTAATTTTGTTTCTCCGGACAGTACTAGTTTTTACGTGGATGTTACGCCTTCGGGTAATGGAGCCGTACAAGTATCCCTTGGTGCAGGCACGGCTTTTGATCGAGCAGGGAATGCCAATACTGTTTCGAATACATTAAGCGTAACTTATGATGGAACTGCTCCAGCGTTCAGTTCGGTAAGTCCAAGCTCAAGTAGTTCAGTGAGTAATGCGAATGTTGGTTACACCTTATCTGAAGCTATTGCTTCAGGTACAGTTACCTTTACCAGAACTGGAGGTTCAGCCGATGGCAGTTCTCCACATGTGGTAAACCTTACGGGTAGTGAGTTGAATGCAGGAGTAAGGGCTTCGGCAGCTTTGACCAATGCGCCATCTTTGGTCTCTGGAACGATTTACACAATCAGTTTCAATGGACAAGATGCTGCTGGGAATTCAGCAACGACTGTGGATGTTACCAATGTCACTTTCGATACCACGGCTCCAACCTTGGTTTCAAGCAATCCTGCAGACGATGCTACGGGCTTTAATATTAGCGACAATTTAACCCTAACATTTAGCGAGAATATTGCTTTTGGCACTGGCTCTATTTTAGTTATGGATGAGAAAGATGGTTCAAGATCGTTTCTAATTGATGCTGCTTCTCCAGGAACCCAAGCTTCTATTAGCGGTGCGGTTTTAACGATTAACCCAAGTGCTAATTTAGACCCTTCATCTCTTTATTCTGTTCAAATCTCGCCAACGGCTATTGATGATCTAGCAGGAAATGGTTATGCTGGAATCTATAATTCCACCAGTTATAATTTCTCAACGAACTTCCCTCCAACGGTCAGTGTGAACAATGGTTTGACGATGAATCAAGGAGCTACTGGTTTAATCGATACAGGAAAGTTAAATGCAACTGATACTGAGAGCAGTGCTTCAGATATAACATTTACCATTACTACAGCAGCAACCAATGGTACTTTGTTTGTTGATACAAACCCGAGTAACACTTACAATGCTGGAGATGTATTGCTAAGTGCTAATGCTACATTTACCTTAGATGATCTAAACAACGACAAAATTAGATATACCAACTCATCTGGAACTTCTGATAGTTTTGTGTTTAAGGTTAGCGACCCCAACGGTGGTGAATTAACCAATCAGACATTCAACATTACTTTGAATGATGTTACCCCTCCTTCTATCACAAGCCTAGGCTTAAACAATAGCAATGCCTTCGTAGAGATTTTCGCCAACGAAGGGCTTTACAGTACAAATGGGGGCAGTGGAGCACTGGAAATTTCAGATATAGACATCTCCATCTCTGGTGGAACGGCTACCAATCCGGTGATTACCAGTCTAAAACAATTAAATGGAACTTCTGATCTAGTAGGTGGCGAAAGTAACCTGAGAGTAAACTTTACAACTACGGGAGTAGCTGATGGAGGAGAAATCGTAACAATCAACTTTGCTGATGGTAGTTCAGTTTTTGATGTAGCTGGTAATGCTGCTGCGGCAACTCAGAGTAATAATACACGAATTCTGAATGATTTGGTGGATCCATACATAACAGGGGTAAGCTTAGCTGCAGACAATTCTTATATAGATGTAATCTTCAATGAAGGAGTTTATGAAGACAATTGCGGTGGCGGTGGTCTTACTGTAGCTGATTTTGATTTGAAGATATCGGGTGGTTCAGCAACCTTTAACACTATTTCTAGTGTTAAACAGAACAATAGTACTGTAGAGGCGTCTGCTTCTGCCTTATCAGGTGGAGAAACAACAATCAGAATATTCTTCTCTGTTACAGGAACTCCTGATGGAGACGAAACCCTTGAAGTAGATCTTAAAGCTAATGAGGTTTTTGATATTAACGGTCGTACCGCAATAGCAGACCAAACTGCCAATAATACTGCTACAATGAACGATAAGGCAGCACCGAGAATCAGCTCTATTGTTCGTCAGTCGCCAACCACATCGCATACCAATGCAGATCAAGTAAGCTGGGATATTACCTTCTCTGAAGTGGTTAGTAATGTTGGACCCGAAGATTTAACGGTTTTAGGTACAACGGGGACTGTCACTTCTGTAAGCAATCCAAGTGGTAATACCTATAGGATAACTATCTCTGGAGGAAATATGGAATCTTTAGAAGGTACCATTACACTAGGATTCGTTAATGGTCATGTTGTAAAAGATGCAGGAGGAAATGCCTTGATAAATACTGTTCCTACAGGCACTTGGGACAATACGTACGCTATTGATAACACCGCACCAGCTATAACAAGCTTTACAAGGAAGAACCCAACCAGTTCACTTACTTCTGTTAGTCAGTTGGTGTTTTTAGCCACTTTTAGCGAAGATGTAACCAGTGTAGACTTAAATGATTTTGCTGTTACCGGTCTTACTGGAGCATCAATAGCGGTAAGCCAATTAACCGCATCTACCTATGATGTTACAGTTTCTGGTGGGGATATATCTACCTACAGCGGTGTGGTTGGTTTAAACTTATCAAGCCCAAATATTACAGATTTAGCAGGAAATGCTTTACCAATAACAGAGCCTACTACCGATGAGACATACTCATTAGATAACACTGCGCCTACTATTACTAGTATTACAGTGCCATCAGACGGAAGTTATGAAACAGGTGAGCATCTAGACTTTACTCTGACATTTAGCGAAGTGGTAAATGTTGATGAAGGCTGCGTTAATCCTCCTGCTTTGAATATTACGGTAGGAAGTAATACAAGAGCCGCACATTATTTATCTGGCACTAACTCTAACTCAGTTAAGTTCAGATATACCGTACAAGCCAGCGATTCAGATACCGATGGAGTATCTATAAATTCTTTTTCAGTAGGAGATGGAGTTGTATATGATGCAGTAGGTAATTCGATGGTTGAAGATTTACCGTCAAATATGCCTAGCACTGCAGATGTTTTGGTCAATATTTGTGCGTCTGCTACCATTGCCAATGCCGGGTCCGATGAAGAAGTATGTGGTGGTTCAGCCACTTTAGCTGCCAACGCGGCTTCAGGTTACAATGAAACAGGAGCTTGGTCTGTAGTTTCTGGAGCAGGTGGTAGCTTTAGTGATGTAAATAGCCCAACAGCAACCTTTACTGGTATAAGAGGGGCTAATTATACACTTCGATGGACGATCAGCAATGGAATTTGCACCAACAGCACAGATGATGTGGTTATTACTTTTGACGAGGCGGTAACGGCCAATGCAGGCTCAGACCAAAACGTTTGTGGAACATCTACTTTCCTTGGTGCTTCATATAGCACTGGTAACACAGGAAGCTGGTCAATTCTGTCAGGTGCAGGTGGTTCAATTACAAGTCCATCGAGTCCATTTTCAAGCTTTAGCGGAGTTGTTGGAACAGTTTATACGCTTCAATGGACAGAAACTAATGGAAGCTGTTCAGATAATGATACGGTAAAAATCACATTCTTTGATAATCCAACACCAGCCAATGCTGGCCTAGATAAGGATATCTGTGGACCGACAGCATTATCAGCTAATGCGGCATCAGGCTTTGGAGAAACAGGAACTTGGTCTGTAGTTGCTGGGGCAGGTGGAAGCTTTAGCGATGCGAATAGCCCAACCGCGACTTTTACAGGAACAGAAGGTGTGAATTATACATTGCGTTGGACTATCAGCAATGGCGTATGTCCAATCAGCTCAGACGATGTAGTAATTACAGTAGAAGTAAACGATGTTGAAGCTAATGCTGGATCAGATCAAAATGTATGTGGAACACAAACCTTCCTTGGTGCAGTTTATAGCACAGGTAGTACAGGAAGCTGGTCAATTCTATCTGGGGCAGGTGGAACAATCACTACTCCAACTAGTAACACTTCAGTGTTCACAGGAACAGTAGGAACTACCTACACGCTTCAGTGGACTGAAAATAGTGGAACTTGTTCCGATACTGATATAGTTGAAATCACTTTCTTCGATAATGTGACCGTTGCAGCAGCAGGCTCAGACCAAGAGACATGTAACACTTCAGTGACCATGGCAGCCAATGCGGCCTCAGGATTTAGAGAAACCGGTACATGGTCTGTTGTTTCAGGAGCAGGAGGAGGCTTTGCCGATGCAAATAGCCCAACTTCTAGCTTTACAGGAACCAAAGGTGTAAGCTATACGCTACGATGGACAATCAGCAATGGTGTTTGCCCAATTAGTTCAGACGATGTTGTCGTTACTTTGAGCGATGATGTAACCGCCAATGCAGGTTCAGACCAAAATGTATGTGGAACTAATACCTTCTTGGGTGCTTCATATAGCACTGGTAACACAGGGAGCTGGTCAATTCTGTCAGGTGCGGGTGGTTCAATTACAAGTCCATCGAGTCCATTCTCAAGCTTTAGTGGAGTAGTTGGAACAGTTTATACGCTTCAGTGGACAGAAACTAATGGAAGCTGTTCAGATAATGATACGGTAAAAATCACCTTCTTTGATAACCCAACACCAGCCAATGCTGGCCTAGATAAGGATATCTGTGGGCCTACAGCATTATCAGCTAATACTGCATCAGGATTTAGAGAAACAGGTACTTGGTCTGTAGTTGCAGGAGCAGGCGGAAGCTTTAGCGATGCGAATAGCCCAACAGCGACATTTACAGGAACAGAAGGTGTGAATTATACATTGCGTTGGACCATCAGCAATGGTGTATGTCCAATCAGCTCAGACGATGTAGTAATTACAGTAGAAGTAAACGATGTTGAAGCTGATGCTGGATCAGATCAAAATGTATGTGGAACACAAACCTTCCTTGGTGCAGTTTATAGCACAGGTAGTACAGGAAGCTGGTCAATTCTATCGGGAGCAGGAGGAAGTGTAACTACACCAAGCAGTAATACTTCAAAATTCACAGGAACAGTAGGAACTACCTACACGCTTCAGTGGACTGAAAATAGTGGAACTTGTTCCGATACTGATATAGTTGAAATCACTTTCTTCGATAATGTGACCGTTGCAGCAGCAGGCTCAGACCAAGAGACATGTAACACTTCAGTGACCATGGCAGCCAATGCGGCCTCAGGATTTAGAGAGACCGGTACATGGTCTGTTGTTTCAGGAGCAGGAGGAAGCTTTGCCGATGCAAATAGCCCAATTTCAACCTTTACAGGAACCAAAGGTGTAAGCTATACGCTACGATGGACAATCAGCAATGGTGTTTGCCCAATTAGTTCAGACGATGTTGTCGTTACTTTGAGCGATGATGTAACCGCCAATGCTGGAGCAGACCAAAATGTATGTGGAACGAATACTTTCCTTGGTGCTTCATTTAGCACTGGTAGTACTGGAAGCTGGTCAATTCTATCTGGAGCAGGTGGAACAATCACTACTCCAACTAGTGCAATATCTACCTTCAAGGGTAAGGTTGGAACTACTTATACGCTTCAATGGACAGAAAACAATGGAAGCTGTTCAGATAACGATACAGTTGAAATCACCTTCTTCGATAATGTAACCGTTGCAGCAGCAGGTGTAGATCAGAAAATAGATGGTGCACTTGCCACTATGAACGCTACGTTAGCGGGTAATACTGCATCAGGATTCAGAGAAACTGGAACTTGGTCAGAAGTAGCAGGAGATGGTAATAGTGTGTTTAGTGATGCTAGCAGTGCAACTTCAACCTTTACAGGAACAGTAGGAGTAACTTATACTTTGCGTTGGACTATTAGTAATGGCGTTTGCCCAATTAGCTCAGATGATGTGCTAATTGAATTCGCTAACAATGCAGGCTTCACAATTACAGAGACGGCTTCGTCTACCGAAGTAGACGAGTCCGGTTCTACAGATACTTTCGATGTTGTGCTTGATTCAGAGCCAGCTTCAGATGTGGTAATCAATGTTTCAAGTGGAAGTACATCAGAAGTTACAGTAGACCAGTCTTCTTTGATCTTTACTTCAGGCAACTGGAATGTACCGCAAACGGTAACTGTTCAGGGTGTTGATGATTCAAAGGTTGATACTGATAAATCTGTTAAGATCACTTTGAGTATTGATGATGCTGCAAGTCATGATAACTACGATGCTGTAATTGATCAGAGCGTTTCGGTGATCAATGAAAACACAACAACTGCTAGTGTAACAGCAGCCGATGTATCTATAGCCGAAGCTGATGGAACAGCAACAGTAACCTTCACTTTAGATAATGCAGTTGAAGGAGGTCTTTCAGTAGATGTAAGCACGGTAAATGGTACTGCCACGGGCGGAGTAGACTTCTCACCAATAACAGCTCAAACCATTATGTTTGATGGTACAGCTGGCGAAACAGAAACACTTGATATCTCTATTACAGCTGATGCAATAGTTGAGGCAGATGAAACAATTACCGTTTCCATGAGCAACCTAACTCCTGTAACGGTGTCTTCAACAGACATTGATATTACAGACGGTGCCACGGTAACGATCAATAATGACGACCAAGCAACTGTAACCATTGCCGATGCAAGTGGAGCAGAAGCTGATGGAGCCATTACGCTAACGGCTACATTAGATAACGCAGTAGACGGAGGCTTCTTTGTAGAATTAAATACTGCCGATGTAACAGCGCTTTCAACCTCAGATTACACTGCGCTTATTAGCCAAAAGCTGACCTTCTCAGGAACAGCAGGAGAGCAGCAAACCTTCACTATTACTCCTACGGATGATAGTATTGAAGAATCTACGGAGACACTTACTGTGAGCATGAGCAACATCTCGGCAGGAACGGTAGATAAAAACAACATCGATATTACCGATGGAGCTACAATAACCATCACAGATGAAGATGATAATACCGCACCTGTTGGATATTCAGTTACCCTTGACGATGCCTTGATCGGCTCAGCCGAAACAGCCATCAGTACCTTCACCTTTGCAGGGGCAGAGATCGGTACTACATACAACTATATGGTGAACTCAGATAATGGCGGAACCAAGGTTGCAGGATCAGGAACAATTGCTACAGCTACAGATCAGGTAACATTAACAGACCTTTCAGGACTGAACGATGGAACACTGACCTTGTCAGTAACATTGACCGATGCCTCAAGCAATGTAGGAACAGTAGTAACTGCTCAAGCAACAATCGACCAGACCATGGAAGCTACCTTGTTACCAGCCGATGATGCGATTGACGTTCTACCAGATGCCAAACTAAGCATGGACTTTGGTGAAAATGTTTACAAAGGAACCGGTAACATCATCATTGCACAGAGCAGCAATGACGAGGTATTGGAAACTATAGACGTGACAAGTACTAATGTTGTGGTGAATGGATCTGAAGTAACCATAACTCCAACAAACCTATTGTTGCCACCAAGCACAGAGTTCTATGTTTCTATAGAAATAGGAGCAATTACAGACGATGCTGGTAATAGCTATTCAGGTGCTACAAACAAAACAGCTTGGACGTTTACAACAATTGCAGCACCAGTAGTAACCGCTACAACGGTTCCTACGGCAGAGACTTATGCGATAGGCGATAAGCTAACTTTCGAGACCAGCTTTACGCTGCCAGTAACTATTACAGGTACGCCAAGCCTGCCAATTACAATTGGGACAGAAACGAAGGCAGCCACACTAAGTGGAACAGTAAGCGAAAGCAACACTGCTACATTTACTTATACCATTACAGAAGGCGACTTGGATACAGACGGTATCACGGTTGGATCAACCATCGACCTGAACGGAGCTACCATAGTAGATGAGTTCGGAACCGATGCGATCTTAACGCTTAAGAATACCGCCAGCACGGCCAATGTTAACGTAGACGGAATAAGAGCAACACCGAGCATTACTTCAGTGGTGAGCGACCTGACCAATGCAGCATTTACAGTAACTGTTACTTATGATGAACCAGTTTCAGGCCTAACAGCCGAAGACCTGAACATCACCAACGGTACGGCAGATAATTTAACGGTAGTAACCGCAGGCCTAGTTTGGACAGCAGACATTACCCCAACAGCAGACGGAGCAATTACTGTGGCAGTAGCCGCAGCAGCAGTAACCGATGCTGCAGGTAATACCAGTGTAGCTTCAGCAGCTGAGATTGCAACTACCTTCGATGGTACAGCACCAGCAATTACAAGCATTGCAAGGGTTGAATCAGAGCGAGTGAACACAGGAGTAGACAAGCTCAACTTCACTGTGAAGTTCTCTGAGAATGTAACAGGAGTAGATGCATCAGACTTCCAAGTGGCAACCACAGGTACAGCCACAGCAAGTGTCAATACAGTCACTCAAGTAGATGGTAAAACCTATACAGTGAACGTGAACGGAATCTCAGGCGAAGGCACCATAGGCCTGAATGCCAAAGATGATGACAGCATCATAGATGCAGCCACCAATGCCCTAGCTTCAGCATTTACAGGAGAGGTGTACACCACCAACTTTGTAGCTACAGATATCGCGCTTTCTACAACAAGCATTCAAGAAAATAATGCAGTAGGAACAGAGATTGGAGCATTCAGTACTACAGATGCCGATGCTGGCGACAGCCATACTTACACTTTAGTGTCAGGAACAGGAGATGCAGACAACGCAAGCTTCACCATTACTGGTAATAAGTTGCTAGCCGCAGAAGTCTTCGACTTTGAGACTAAGAACAGCTACAGCATCAGAGTGAAAACAGATGACAGCTTTGGAGGAACCTACGAAGAAGTGTTCACCATAGAAATCATCAATGAGGCAGAAGCAGTAATAGTAGTGACAGGCGAAGGAACCTTTGATGAAACCATTCTTGGTCTTTCGGCCACTAAGAGTTGGACTATTGAAAACCGAGGCGAAGCCGCTACAGAAGTTAGAATCATCAGTTCAAGCCAAGGCTTTAGTGTTAACCCAGGCTCTGTTCAGCTTAACCCAGGTGATACAAAGAACATCACCGCAGTGTTTACACCAACAGAAGCCAAAGTGTACAATGGAGTTGTGGTGTTCAACTATGACATCACCAATAGCATCCAAGACAATGTATTGGAAATTGGATTGAGTGGAGAAGGTGTGATAGTGACGGGCTTGGATAACGGACAGATCAGCGAAGAGCAGATCGGAGTGTTCCCTAACCCAGCCAGCACCTATGTGACCATAGACTTGAGCGAGCTCAGCGGCATGCCGTTGAACATCCAGATGATCAGTCCAACAGGAGTGAGCAGACTAGAGAAAGAAGGTTATGACAAGTCGGAGCTGACTATCGATGTAACCAACTTTGAAAGTGGTCTGTACATCATCCAGTTCAGCAATGAGAGATCACTTGTGAGAAAGAAAGTCCTAATCAGAAAGTAGTAACAGAAGTAAGTAGAATATACCGACCCCACGTCCTCCCAATCTTTGGGAGGGCAGGGTGAGGATAAAACATGCAACCAAGATGAAAATAAAGAGCATATACACCCTCACACTAATAGCAGTAATCGCTTTGTTGTCGTTAGGCTGCGAGCAGAAAGATGACGGTACGGGGCCAAGCATTCAAGACCTTGCTTACGAGAAGCTAGCTGGTCAGTGGACGCTAGGAGAGTTTGGGAGCATCAAGCTAGAAGGAGCAGATGTTAGCCCCAACTATCCGGGCTTTGCCCTGTCTTTTGCAGATGGCACATACACCACCACCAACGCTGGCGACCTATTCAGTGCCAGTGGCACATGGGAGTGGGCCGATGAGTCAGCCGCAGTGGTAAACCTAGACGATGGCAAAGTGGTGAACATCCAACAGCTCACCTTTAGCAAGTTTGTGTTCAGCTTTACTAAGTCCGATGGGCCGGTAAGAGCTGGCATGGCCGGTAACTACGTGATAAGGGTAGAAAAATAAATTGTTGATCATATTTATGTTGATTTTGAGCTCATGGCAAACGTGTCATGAGCTCTTTTCTTTGGCTAATACTAAAAGGGTGGGCTTAATGGAATACGAAGTATGATTTTGAGAAAAAAATAAGCAGAAATAAGAATTAGGCTGTTTGTTGATATTCAGTGCTTTACCTTGTGAAAGTAGGCGAATGCTACTAGATGAAGGCAAAACCATTTAGCTAAATCTCTTGGTTTTTTAAGGTTGTATTCTGTTTTAATGGTATTTTTAGAGCGGTTATTGGGGTTTTTAACCAGATCGCCATAGACTCAACTTTTATTTCGCCTAATATGAGGTGTCCTTCATTGTACAAATGTAAGACGCATTTTTTCTCGTGGCCATTACTTAATGGTTATCTCAGTGATTACATCCTCTGGTTTGGGTTTGTTAATCATTTGGCTAACTGTAAATGACTTTAAAGCTCGGCCATATTGAACCTCGCAAAGAGCTTTCTTGTGCTGTCAGGTCTTTCTTTGAAATGTCTTACGATGCAGAGAAGAGTAGAGAAGATTACCTGCTTCCTTCTGGTAGAATTGCATTCTTCTATATCAAAACAGAGAGCGAGTTTCAAGTTGAATTCGAATCTTCAAACAACTGTTCAACAGTAAGCACTGGTTATTATTTAGCTTATTTAGATGGTGCTGCTCGTTATGTTCACCCTAAAATAACAGTTTTAGCAGCCTCGATATATCCTGTTTATCTAGGTCTAATCTTCAGAGTAAAACCTAAAGACATATTGAATACTTTTACTAGGCTAGACACTATCTTTAATATTGAAGATAGTGGTTTGCCAGTAGATGTTAGTCAGCTGAGTTCACTTCGGCTAATGAACCAGATGCAGCGATTTATACTAGCGCAACTTCAGAAAAACCCCATGAGGGAAGATGTAGAGTCAGTTTATAAGAAAATAGTAGACGCCAAAGCATACTCCCTTACTGTAAAGGAGCTTTCAGAGTGGATGGGCTATACGGAAAGACACTTTACAAGCATATTTCAAGAGTATTCAGGCTTTTCCCCTAAGCGATTTATACAGCTAGTTAGGTTTGATCGATCTCTGAAAATGATTGATGATCTTGGTAGTTCTGGTAAATTATCTGATGTGGCTTACGAAATGGGCTACCACGATCAGGCTCACTTCACAAGAGATTTCAAACAGTTTTGTGGTAAAACACCTAAAGAAATAAGAGCTGAGAGAGGCTCTGCTGCTTATCTTTTTCGCAGAGGCAGAGTGTATTAGCCTGTGCCAACTTCCGATTAGTACAATTTATTGTGTTCGAAAGGTTCTTTTTTTGTGTTCTAAGACCCCTCTTTCAGATGCATACTACCATCTGTTAGAGACTCAACTAAAACATTAACGAGTTTCCCTGCTACTACCAGGTCTATTATAAGCTAATGGCTTAATAATGGTGTCCTTGTTTTAGGGAGCATAACACCTTTCACCACACTCATGAAATATACAGTTAGGCAACCTTTCAAATCCAGTGGGCAAGAAGTTCCTACTGGTAAAATAGTATTGAACATTCCTGCTAAAGAGAACATTTAAAGCTCATTTGAGTCACCGAATCTCTTGAATACTAACTGTCCTTTTATAAACGAATTACCAAGCATCTCCATATAGTTTAATTGACTTTTTTATGAAAAGAATCATTCTGTTTTTAATTCTATTAACGTACTATCAAGCAGCATATGCCCAATCAGTTTTTCAAGGGTTAGAATCTTCGGGTTCTGATAGCCGGAATTACACCTCAAATATCACTCCGTATAATCTTAATACTGATACAGACTTATGGACTAGATATACATCTAATATTGCTGAAACAAACGAGATATATTCAGGTGCTACTACTGCTGATTATGCAGAGGAGTTTACTAAAACAGTGAGGGGTGAGGATGAGTATTCAAATACACTTAGTGCTGGAGATATTGCGTTTGTGGGGTATCATACCGATTCAGACGATGGCTTTACTTTTATAGCTTTAACGGATATACCCGGAGGTGAAGTTATTTATTTTACGGATAAAGGTTGGAATGCAACAAATGCTACTTGGTATCTAAATTCAGAAGACCATATTACTTGGACTGCACCAGCAGGAGGAGTTTCTATAGGTACTGTTATATCAATCATAGAAACTTCAGGCGATAGCTTTACCGTTACTCACGGAACAGCATTTCTGTCTGGAAGTGGCTTCAGTTTACTTGGGGGAGACAGTATATTGGCTTATCAATCATCATCTGGTGTAGAACCGGCTAACCCAACTTTTATTGCCGGTATATACGGAGATGATAATTATGTACACACTGTTGGATGCGATGATGCAGGCGGTTGGCTTAGCTGTTCTACTTGTACTCATATTAGTGGATCTTGTAGTACCGCAAGTGGAGATACTTCGGGTATGCCTGCAGGTTTAACAAATGGGGAAAATGCTTTAGCTTTATTTCCTAATAAAGGAGAGGAAGATAATGCTAAATACACAGGAACACTTACAGGAACAGTTTCTGTTGTAAGAGCAGCAATACACAATCCTGCTAATTGGACTACAAATCAGAGCCCTATTAATATAGCTGCTAATCAATATTCAGGTATTAATATAACTCCTGATGTATCCAATAATGCCCCCACCGCCTCTGCCTTCACTGCAAATCCATCAGGGAATCTGACTTATACCTTTTCGACTAATGATTTTGGTTATAACGACAGTGATTCAGATGCTTTAGATCATGTATTAATTGAGGCTGTACCAACAAACGGTACATTGTATTTAGATGCTAATTCTAATGATACATTTGATGCGGGAGAAGCAGTCACTGTGGCTCAGCAAGTGACAAAGGCAGATTTAGATGCTGGTAACCTTCAATATATACAGAACGGAAATACAAACACTTCATTTCAGTTCGAAGTCAATGATGGTAAAGCCGATAGTTCTGGAGACTATGTTGCTACCTTAAATATGATCTCTCATTCAGTGGTTAACTGGGCTGGAGGAAGTAACGCAAATGCTGCTACTACAGGACAAGATGGTGTAGCTGCAATAGCCCTAGGCGAGTTTAGATTAGATGCTGGCGCAAGTGTACCTTATACCGAGTATGACGATTTTAATTATTTTGCAAATTTCCCGCCTGATGGATTGGATTTAGCCTATTCCAACAGTCTAGTGAACACTTCGGCACCTAATGCTGGTTATTCGTTTGCTGAAACCTCTGGAGCAGAGTTCAGCTTAGATTCATGGGTTTTCTTTTCAACTACAGATAGAACGCCTGGTGATGATTTTAGGATGATTGGGCTTAGAAATGGGGTGGAAGTTGTACGGTCAGATTTTCAGTTAGGAGATATAGACAATATGCAATATGTTACCATGACCAGAGATACACACTATTCTGGTAGTGAGTGGCAGAATGTTGATGAAGTTTATTTGGTTCACCTAGGTACTAATCCGAATGACGCTCAAAACAAAGGCCAAGTTAAGTTTATGATAGGTGATGTAACCGTATCTGCTGCGGTAGCGCCTACCCCACCAATTATAGAAGTAGGCACGGAAAACACTGCCAGCTCTAGCAATGCAGTTACTCCGCAAAGTAATTTTTTCGAAGACTCTAGAAGGGAATATTTAATTACAGCTTCCGATCTGGGTGCTCTAGGGTTAAAAAATGGAGATAAGTTGTATTCACTAGCATTCAAATATACTAGTGTAAACCCAGTAACATCCAATGTTACAATTAGTCTCAAATCTACCACGCAAACGGAATTTTCTAGTTTCTCATTCGAAGGTGGGGGAACGCAGGTCTTTTCAGGAACACATACACCTAGTGTGGGATGGGCCACAATAGTTTTCGACACTCCATATACTTATGATGGCAATGGCATAGTGGTGAGTTATTGTTATGATAACAATTCTTTCAGTGGTAACTCTACAGTAGAGTATAGTGTAACAACATATAGCTCAAATAGGTATGCTTATACCGATGGTGCTTCAGGTTGTAGTCTAAGTAGTTTTGGAGTCAACTCGAATAGACCGAACATGCAGTTTGCTACTGTCCCACCTAATAATGCTCCTACGGATATTTCGCTTACTGCTACTTCTATCAACCAAAGTGTTACAGGAGTAAACACAACGGTTGGTACACTTTCTACCACAGATGCAGATGGTGGTGATACCCATACCTATTCTTTGGTTGCAGGTACAGGAGACGATGATAACGCTAGTTTTAATATTAGTGGTACTACTTTAAGAACAGGCAGTGCCCTGGCCGCAGGTACATACGATATAAGAATAAACACCAATGACGGTACTGATGATTTTGCCGAAGAGTTTACCATTACCGTGGTAGATAATGTAGCTCCTTCAGCGCCTAGCACCCCAGATTTAGCTACTTCCTCAGACTCTGGTAATGAGGAGCATACCGCAGGGTCTACTTCAGATAACCTGACCAATGATACCACACCAACATTTGAAGGTACAGCGGAAGCTGGCGCTACCGTAAAAATAATATCGAATGTCGATGGAGAAGTAGGTAGCGGTATTGCAACTGGTGGAAATTATTCAATAACTACGAGCGCTTTGACTGCTGGTGCTCATACCATTACGGCAACTGCAACAGATGGATCCGCAAATACCAGTTCTGCTTCTTCTGCCTTGAGCATTACCATCGATACTACTTCACCTACAGTTAGCATTTCTACCACTTCCAGTAATCCGACCAATGATAATCCCATTCCCGTAACTATCACCTTCAATTCTGAGGCAGATAATATGACGGAGAACGATATTACCGTGGTGAATGGCACAACTAGTAATTTTGTTTCTCCAGACAGTACTAGTTTTTACGTGGATATTACGCCTTCGGGTAATGGGGGCGTTCAAGTATCCCTTGGCGCAGGCACGGCTTTTGATCGAGCAGGGAATGCCAATACTGTTTCGAATACATTAAGTCTAACTTTTGATGGAACTGCCCCAGCGTTCAGTTCAGTAAGTCCAAGCTCAAGTAGTTCAGTGAGTAATGCAAATGTTGGTTACACCTTGTCTGAAGCTATTGCTTCAGGTACAGTTACCTTTACTCGTACAAGTGGTACAGCCGATGGCAATTCACCACATGTGGTAAACCTTACAGGCAGCGAGTTGAATGCAGGAACTTTTTCTGCAAGAGCTCTTACCAATGCACCAAGCTTGGTTAGTGGAGCAACTTATACTATATCATTTGATGCAACAGACGTGGCAGGTAATAGCGCTACTACTGTGAGTTCTACGGGTGTGACTTTTGATAATATTGCACCAACTATTACGTCCATTACAGCACCTGTTAATGGGGCTTATAATTCAGGAAAAAACCTACAATTTACAGTAGCCTTTAGTGAGTCAGTTAGCTATGACGATGGGAACTCATGTGAGCCACCTTATTTGCAGATCAACGTAGGAGGTGCTATTAAAGTAGCGACTTACTCATCAGGGAATGGTACGGCTTCTTGGACTTTTACTTATTCAGTGGGGAGCAATGATAGTGATGATGATGGTATAGCAATCAGCTCTTTTAGTTTAGGAGATTTAGGGGTTCAAGATGTAGCAGGAAATGCTCTGAACACTACTTTGCCAACATTGCCGAATACATCTGCCATTATCATAGATAATACGGATCCAGTAATTAGCTCTGTGAGCCCAAGTTCGAGCAGTATGATAAGCAATGCTAATGTAGGTTATGCTTTATCAGAAACAATAGCTTCCGGTACAGTTACCTTCACTCGTACCAGTGGTACAGCCGATGGCAGTTCACCACATGTGATAAGCCTTACAGGCAACGAGTTGAATTCAGGAACTTTTTCTTTAGGAGCTCTTACCAATGCACCAAGCTTAGTTAGCGGAGCAACCTATACTATATCATTTGATGCTACAGACGCGGCAGGCAATAGCGCTTCTACTGTGAGTTCTACTGGTGTGACTTTTGATAATACAGCTCCAGTAATTAGCTCAGTTAGTCCTAGTTCTAACAGCGCTGTAACTAATGTAAATGTACGTTACACTCTATCAGAGGCAATTGCTTCGGGTACAGTTACCTTCACTCGTACTAGTGGCACAGCCGATCGCAATTCTCCACATGTGGTAAGCCTAACAGGCAGTGAGTTGAATGCAGGAACTTTTTCTGTAGGCGCTCTTACCAATGCACCTACTTTGGTAGATGGTTCTGTTTATACAATCAGCTTTGATGGAGTAGATGGAGCGGGCAATGCGGCAACAACTGTGAACTCAACAGAAGTGACTTATGATGTTACCTTACCAACAATTACATCCATTACTGCCCCTGCAAATGGCTCATACAACGCAGGTAAAGATCTAACATTTACTGTGACCTTTAGTGAAGCAGTGACTTATAGTCAGATAGGTTCATGTTTTCCTCCGTCTTTGAGAATCGATGTTGGAGGATCTATCAAAGCTGCAACTTATGTATCTGGAGACGGTACCGATTCTTGGACCTTTACTTATTCAGTGGGAAGTAATGATAGCGATAGTGATGGAATTGTAATCAGCTCTATTGATGTAGGTGATCTAGGTATTAAAGATGAAGCAGGAAATGTTTTAAACACTACTTTACCAACACTACCAAATACATCGGCTATTCTAGTAGACAATGCAGCTCCTACAATTAGCACATTAAGTCCAGCAGACAATACCACTGGTGTTAGCTTAGATGGAGACTTTGTCCTTACATTCAACGAGGCCGTAGTAGCTAATACAGGTAATGTTACCGTGCATAGAGTGAGCGATGATGGTGTAGTAAGAACATTTGATGTGACTAATAATGCTATTGTATCTGTTTCTGGCAGTGTAGTTACGCTTGATAACACTTCAGATCTTGCTCTCAATACAGAGCATTATATTTTGGTTGATAATGGAGCGTTTGAGGATGTGGCAGGGAATAGTTTTGCAGGTATTTCAAGTATCGCAACTTGGAGTTTTACCACAATCGAACAAACTAAAATGTCAATTGATGATCCTTCTATTGCAGAAGGAGAATCTGATAGCAAAAGCCTTACGTTTACGGTTTCTTTGTCTCAACCAGCACCTGCAGGAGGAGCAACAGTAGACTATGCTACTTCTGATGGCACAGCTAGTTCGGCTTCAGATTATACTGCTACTTCAGGAACGGTAAGCTTTGTAGAAGGAGAGTCTAGCAAGACCATTACCGTTACTGTTTCTGATGATGCTGTTGTGGAAGATGATGAAACATTAACCGTAGGTCTTACAAACCCTGCCGGTGCTAATGTGGTGATTGATGATGCTACAGGAGTTGGAACCATCACTAACGATGACCAGGCAACTGTAACTATTGCAGACGTTACTGTAGCCGAAGCTGATGGAACAGCAACGGTAACCTTCACTTTAGATAATGCAGTTGAAGGAGGCCTTTCAGTAGATGTTAGTACTACAAATGGTACCGCCACGGGCGGAGTAGACTTCTCGCCAATAACAGCTCAAACCATTACGTTTGATGGTACAGCTGGCGAAACAGAAACACTCGATATTACAATTACAGCTGATGCTATAGTTGAGGCAGATGAAACAATTACTGTTTCAATGAGTGGACTGACACCAGCAACTGCGGCTTCAACAGATATTGATATTACAGACGGAGCCACGGTAACTATCACAAACGATGATGTAGCTGTGATTACCATTGCCGATGTAACAATAAGCGAAGATGCTGGAACAGGAACCGCAACGCTTACCTTAGACAAAGCAGTAGCAGCAACATTCGATGTTTATGTAAACTCAGCAGCCGGAACAGCTGGCCACAACGATGACTTCACTGAAGTATTTAATGAGATTGCTTCATTTGCAGGAACAGCAGGTGAGACGCAAACCATCAACTTCACTGTGCTAGATGATGATGTAGTTGAACTTGATGAAACCTTCAGGTTATTGTTGAGCAGTGTAACCAATACATCTCTAAATCATGATGATTTTAACCTAACCGATGAGGCAACGGTAACCATTAAAAACGATGATGCCGCTACACTTGCTATTGATGATGTTGATAAGGCGGAAAATGCTGATGGAACAACAGCTACATTGACCTTTACAGTAACGCTAACTGGTGATGTTGATCAAGGTATGACGGTTGATTTCGCAACAAGCGATGGAACAGCACTTTCCGCTAGCGATTATACTTCAGGGTCAGGAACCTTGAACTTTGCAGGTACCGATGGCGAAACGCAAACGCTTTCAGTTGCAGTTTCAGATGACGATTTAGTTGAAGCAGACGAAACATTTGATGTCACGCTTTCTAACCTGCTAGCCGGAGGAAGAAACGTTAGCATCTCTGATGCTACAGGAGTTGGGACCATCACTAACGATGATCTAGCGTCTATCACTATAGCCGATGTCACTGTTGATGAAGAAGACGGAACGGCTACTGTAAGTTTAGTGCTAAATAAAGCGGTAGAAGGAGGTCTTACTGTAGACCTAAGTACAGCAGATGGAACAGCGACTACTACCGATAGCGATTACACCGCGTTGGTTTCTAGTCCAGTAACTTTCGCTGGTACAATTGGTGAGTCACATGATGTAAACATTACTATTGGCTCGGATTCCAAGCTTGAAGCAAACGAGACCTTTACAGTTTCCATGAGCAACCTAACTCCTGTAACGGTGTCTTCAACAGATATTGATATTACAGACGGAGCCACGGTAACCATCAATAATGACGACCAAGCAACTGTAACCATTGCCGATGCAAGCGGGGCAGAAGCTGATGGAGCCATTACGCTAACCGCTACATTAGATAACGCAGTAGACGGAGGCTTCTTTGTAGAATTAAATACTGCCGATGTAACAGCGCTTTCAACTTCAGATTACACTGCGCTTATTAGCCAAAAGCTGACCTTCTCAGGAACAGCAGGAGAGCAGCAAACCTTCACTATTACCCCTACAGATGATAGTATTGAGGAATCTACGGAGACACTTACTGTGAGCATGAGCAACATCTCAGCAGGAACGGTAGATGAAAACAACATCGATATTACCGATGGAGCTACAATAACCATTACCGATGAAGATGATAATACCGCACCTGTTGGATATTCAGTTACCCTTGACGATGCCTTGATCGGCTCAGCCGAAACAGCCATCAGCACCTTCACCTTTACAGGGGCAGAGATTGGAACTACTTACAACTATATGGTGAACTCAGATAATGGCGGAACCAAGGTTGCAGGATCAGGAACAATTGCAACAGCCACAGATCAGGTAACATTAACAGACCTTTCAGGACTGAACGATGGAACACTGACCTTGTCAGTAACATTGACCGATGCCTCAAGCAATGTAGGAACAGTAGTAACTGCTCAAGCAACAATCGACCAGACCATGGAAGCTACCTTGTCACCAGCCGATGATGCTATTGATGTTCTACCAGATGCCAAACTAAGCATGGACTTTGGAGAAAATGTCTACAAAGGAACCGGTAACATCACCATTGCACAGACCAGCAATGACGAGGTATTGGAAACCATAGACGTGACAAGTAGCAATGTTGTAGTAAATGGTTCAGAAGTAACCATAACTCCAACAAACCTATTGTTACCACCAAGCACAGAGTTCTATGTTTCTATAGAAATAGGAGCACTTACCGATGATGCAGGGAATAACTATGCAGGTGCTACAAGCAAAACAGCTTGGACGTTTACAACAATTGCAGCACCAGTAGTAACCGCTACAACAGTTCCTACGGCAGACACGTATGCGATAGGTGATAAGCTTACTTTCGAGACCAGCTTTACGCTACCAGTAACTATTACAGGTACGCCAAGCCTACCAATTACGGTTGGAACAGAAACGAAGGCCGCCACACTAAGTGGAAAAGTAAGCGAAAGCAACACCGCAACGTTCACTTATACCATTACAGAAGGCGACTTGGATACAGACGGTATCATGGTTGGATCAACCATCGACCTGAACGGAGCTACCATGGTAGATGAGTTCGGAACCGATGCGATCTTAACGCTTAATAATACCGCCAGCACGGCCAATGTTAATGTAGACGGAATCCGCGCAACACCAACCATTACTTCAGTGGTGAGCGACCTGACCAATGCAGCCTTTACAGTAACTGTTACCTACGATGAACCAGTTTCAGGCCTAACAGCTGAAGACCTGAACATCACCAACGGTACAGCAGATAATGTAACGGTAGTAACCGCAGGCCTAGTTTGGACAGCAGACATTACCCCAACAGCAGACGGAGCAATTACTGTGGCAGTAGCCGCAGCAGCAGTAACCGATGCCGCAGGTAATACCAGTGTAGCTTCAGCATCTGAGATTGCAACTACCTTCGATGGTACAGCACCAGCAATTATAAGCATTGCAAGGGTTGAATCAGAGCGAGTGAACACAGGAGTAGACAAGCTCAACTTCACTGTGAAGTTCTCTGAGAATGTAACAGGAGTAGATGCATCAGACTTCCAAGTGGCAACCACAGGTACAGCCACAGCAAGTGTCAATACAGTCACTCAAGTAGATGGTAAAACCTATACGGTGAACGTAAACGGAATCTCAGGCGAAGGCACCATAGGCCTGAATGCCAAAGATGATGACAGCATCATAGATGCAGCCACCAATGCCCTAGCTTCAGCATTTACAGGAGAGGTGTACACCACCAACTTTGTAGCTACAGACATCGCGCTTTCTACAGCAAACATTCAAGAAAACAATGCAGTAGGAGCAGAGATTGGAGCATTCAGTACTACAGATGCCGATGCTGGCGACAGCCATACTTACACTTTAGTGTCAGGAACAGGAGATGCAGACAACGCAAGCTTCACCATTACTGGTAATAAGTTGCTAGCCGCAGAAGTCTTCGACTTTGAGACTAAGAACAACTACAGCATCAGAGTGAAAACAGATGACAGCTTTGGAGGAACCTACGAAGAAGTGTTCACCATAGAGATCATCAACGAGGCAGAAGCAGTAATAGTAGTGACAGGCGAAGGAACCTTTGATGAAACCATTCTTGGTCTTTCGGCCACTAAGAGTTGGACTATTGAAAACCGAGGCGAAGCCGCTACAGAAGTTAGAATCATCAGTTCAAGCCAAGGCTTTAGTGTTAACCCAGGCTCTGTTCAGCTTAACCCAGGTGATACAAAGAACATCACCGCAGTGTTTACACCAACAGAAGCCAAAGTGTACAATGGAGTTGTGGTGTTCAACTATGACATCACCAATAGCATCCAAGACAATGTATTGGAAATTGGATTGAGTGGAGAAGGTGTGATAGTGACGGGCTTGGATAACGGACAGATCAGCGAAGAGCAGATCGGAGTGTTCCCTAACCCAGCCAGCACCTATGTGACCATAGACTTGAGCGAGCTCAGCGGCATGCCGTTGAACATCCAGATGATCAGTCCAACAGGAGTGAGCAGACTAGAGAAAGAAGGTTATGACAAGTCGGAGCTGACTATCGATGTAACCAACTTTGAAAGTGGTCTGTACATCATCCAGTTCAGCAATGAGAGATCACTTGTGAGAAAGAAAGTCCTAATCAGAAAGTAGTAACAGAAGTAAGTAGAATATACCGACCCCACGTCCTCCCAATCTTTGGGAGGGCAGGGTGAGGATAAAACATGCAACCAAGATGAAAATAAAGAGCATATACACCCTCACACTAATAGCAGTAATCGCTTTGTTGTCGTTAGGCTGCGAGCAGAAAGATGACGGTACGGGGCCAAGCATTCAAGACCTTGCTTACGAGAAGCTAGCTGGTCAGTGGACGCTAGGAGAGTTTGGGAGCATCAAGCTAGAAGGAGCAGATGTTAGCCCCAACTATCCGGGCTTTGCCCTGTCTTTTGCAGATGGCACATACACCACCACCAATGCTGGCGACCTGTTCAGTGCCAGTGGCACATGGGAATGGGCTGATGAGTCAGCCGCAGTGGTAAACCTAGACGATGGCAAAGTTTTGAACATCCAACAGCTCACCTTTAGCAAGTTTGTGTTCAGCTTTACCAAGTCCGATGGGCCGGTAAGAGCTGGCATGGCCGGTAACTACGTGATCAGGGTAGAAAAATAAATTGTTGATCATATTTATGTTGTTGTTTGGGCCTGCAATAGAAATATTGCAGGCTCTTTTAATATTAAAGCATCCAAAAAAATGAATGAGGAGATTTGCCTTTGATTTGGCTTCAGAAAGTGCATATTAGTAACCTATAACTGTACTTGCCTGTGCTAAAAAATCGAGTTAGCGTCTCTTTCTGCCTGCTCTTGCTCTGTGTCATGTCCCTCAATGCCTTTCAGGTTAATGAGCAGATAGTGCAGTTTTCTGATATGGATAGAGCTTATAAAGTCAACGATTTTGTGAGCGTTTATCAAACTCCCGACACCATTTCGGCACAAGAAGCATGGCGAAGAATTCAAGCGGGCATCTTGGAAGAGGTTCCGTACCAAGGGAATCCGGGAATGACTAATTCAGATGTAGCCTATTGGTTGGTGTTTCAAGTCTATAATAGCCTAACGGACAACGCTCAATTTTACTTAGAGCTTTCATATCCGCAGTTAGATGCTGTGAGCCTCTCGGAAATTCATGGTGAAAGTGCTAAGCTGCTTTTTGCTACAGGAGATAAGTTCAAATTCAGTCAGAGGTCCGTAGACAATAGAAACTTTGTGTTTCCGATCAGCATTTCTTCTAAAGAGCAAAAGACCTTTCTATTAAATGCGGATAAGCGCAATTCTGCTGTTAGGTTTCCGCTACGATTATACAGTCAATCTCATTTTTTAGAAACAGCCAATAGAGAGCAGATTTACCTTTCTGTATACTATATATTCTTGGCTGTTTTGGTTATTTCTTCATTGATGGTAGGGCTTGGGCTTAGCAATAAGGTGTTTGTTTGGTATGCCGTTAGTGTGTTTTGTTATGGGTTGTGGCTGTTTACTTGGCAGGGATTCTCCTATCAATACATTACCTCTAATTGGCCTGAGTTCAACAGACATTTTCTTCCATTTTGTTCTCAGATAGCGATAATGTCTCTATTGATATTTGTGCAGAGCTTTTTTGAAACGAAAAATACGTTGCCTGCTTTCAATAGAATAATGAATGGTGTATTGCTGCTCTTTGTTTTAGGAACAGTTGTCTGGGTAATTATTCCTAATACTTATGTAGCCTTTGCGCCTAGGCTCTTTGCTTTGAGATACTTTTGCGTAGGGCTCATCTTAGTGTTTTCAGTTACTGCTGCCATAAAATACCGAAAGCAGGGAATGAATAGGTCGGTGATATTCGCCATTTCCTACGCTCTCTTTTTCATTACCATTGTTGGTAAAATACTCGATGAGTATGGTTTAATTACTGAGTTCAATTTTGTAGTAGATCCTATTCTCATAGGGAATTTAATGCAGGTTACAGGGCTTTCCGTTGCTATGATGATAATGCTCATAAAGGTGTTGAGAGAAAAGGAGCTACTTAAAACCACTAATATGGAGTTAGCTAGGTCTTTAGAGCAGACTAAGCGCGAAGCTTCAGAAGAGCCATTGGTACCTAAGTTTGAATACTTAACCTTAAAAAGTAAAGCCGTCATTAACTTGGCCGATATAGAATACATCTCATCAGATGGTGGCTATTGCGAGTTCCACATAAGAAATAAAGAGCATCCAGAAATTGATCGTAGATCGCTTACGTCATTAGAAGCAGATTTGCCTGAGTATTTTGTTAGAATCCACAGATCTACCATTATCAATTTAAACCATGCTCGACAGGTCAAGTCTAGTGCGGTGGTACTTACCTCTGGAGTTAAATTGGTGGTTTCCAGAACCTACAAAGAGGCGCTTTTAGAGGCGGCAGGGAAGAGCTAAACCTAAAGGTTGATCACTTCATTTTGAATAGCCCATTTGACTAAGCCGACCGAATTTTTTAGCTCGAGCTTTAACAGAATGTTTGACCTATGACTTTCTACGGTGTGTACGCTTATGGATAGTTCTTCGGCTATTTCTCCTGTGGTTTTTTCATCACAAATCAGCTGAATGATTTCCAGTTCGCGCTTGGTGAGCAAGTCTTTTTTAGCGAAGGAGCTAGAAGATTTCTGGTTGTCAAAGTCTAGGAAGTTCTGCATTAGCAACGGATCGAAGTAATTTCTGCCTTGCATTACATCTCTTATCGCTTCAAGTATTTTCTCTTTGTTGGAGTTTTTAAGCAAGAAACCGAAAGCCCCATTTTTAATCATCCGCTTGGCCAAGCGCGGGTTATCGTGCATACTCAAAGCGATTACCCTAATCTGTGGATAATGCTTGTTGAGATAGGTTGTACATTCCAAACCATCCATTTCTGGCATATTAATATCCATTAGCACTAGGTCTATGGTTTTAGTTTCAACAGCCTCAATAACTTGATTGCCATTGAGTGCTCCGCCCGCAAACGATAGATCGGAAACACCATTAATAATGGCTTCCATTCCATCTATTATTACCTGATGGTCGTCTGCTACCAGAATATTCGTTTTATTCATCGATAGGTATGTTTATGTTAAATTCTGCCCCATTGCCAGGAGCGCTCTGAATTTGGAGTTTTCCTCTTAGAATGTCTACCCTAGAGGCAATACTCTTCAGGCCTAAGCCTTCCTTAATTTCAGTTTTATCAAAGCCTTTTCCATCATCTTTATATTGAATGGATAGTGTAGAGTTGCTTAGTTTCACTGACAAGGCTATGGTTTGAGCATGAGCATATTTCATGCTATTGTTAATGAGCTCCTGAATAATGCGATAGATCAGCACTTCTTTTTCTTCATCAATAATGCCTTCTTCTACTGCAATTTCTTCTTTAACCTTTAGTTGGGTTGAAGCCTTTACATTGTCTAGCAGGTCTAAGATGGCTTCTGCTAGCCCAAGCTTTGTTAAGCTGGCTGGTACCATGTTGTGCGAAATTCGTCTCACTTCGGTACATGCGTTGTCAATTTGCTCCAATGATTTTCGATAGCCTTCTCGATCTTCTACTTTATCTTCAAAATTACTGAGCCTCAACTTTACACTTGTCAATAACACCCCGATACCATCATGAAGGTCTTTTGCTACACGCTTGCGTTCTTGTTCTTCGCCCATAACCATGGCCTGTAGGTTTTCTAGTTTCTTTTTTTGCAAGGTTTGAATAAAGATGAGGTAAGAAATGAGCAAGGCTATGACCAAGATTATCAGTCCGATACTAAACAGGCGAGCCTTTCGGCTAGCAAAGAACGCGGTTTGTTCAGCTTGGTCAAGCTGTTTATCTGTTCTGTAATCTTCGGTTATTTGAGCTACTCTGGTTCGTTCCTTTTCCATCAGAATTCCAATAACTTCAGAATATCTTTGATTACTGTAGGTTAATGCCTTTCTAAAATCTCCCACCAGTTCATAAGCCCTAGAAAGGCGGGTAAATGTGGTGGCGTAAACCTCATGTTCCATTTTATGTCCTCGACTTTTTTCTAGTCTATCAATTAACTCTACAGACTCTAGCAGAACGGCAATAGCAGCTGGGCCATTTTCTTGCTGAGTGTAAATACTACCGAGCAATGAATTTACTTGAATGGTGCCTAACGTGTCGCCTGCATTAGTATATAGGTGTTTAGAGGCTTTTGCATGATATACTGCGGAGTCTAAATAAGTGTCTAGGTTGCCGGGTACTTCGTCTATTAAAAAATTGTAGGCCGATCCGAGCCAAAAATGACACTTAGCTATATCTGTTGCTGACCTATTTCCTTCAAGTAGCGTCAATGCCTTTCTGTTGAAGTCTATGCAATCAGCTAGCTTTCCGAACCTGTAGCTATTAATGCCTAAGTTGATGTAAGATTTATATAGCTCTTCTTTTAGGTTGTACTCAATTCTGAGATTATAGGCGCTCTGAAAATAGATTTTCGAAGATTCCTTTTGGCGCATCAGGTCATACACCTCACCTATTTTGTCATTAAGTTCGGCCATTATCAGTGCATTCTCTTCTGTTGCTTTCAATAGCTTGAGGGCTTCGATTAAGAAGTTAATGGCGCGTTCTCGATTGTTTGAAGTATTGCTCTTTAAATGGGCATCACTGATTAGGCTGAGGTATTTTACTCTTTGGTAAGTACTTGTGCTGGATGTGTCTATTTTTTGAATGATAATGAAAGTACTATCAGTATCACCATTTGCCAATTGTTGGTTTGCAGCGAAAAATAGTGAGTCGAAAGTATATTCTTGAGAAGAGGCATTCTTCATTAAGAAGAACGCCAGTAAGATCATAAAGAGTTGCCTCATTCTTATTGAACAGGGGGAATATCGGTTTCACAATATTTATCGTCCCAAACAACCAAAGCAGACTCCGCATCTTTTTTGTTTGACTTTTCAAACACCTGCATAAGTAGCTTTTTTCCACTCAGGTTTTCATGGAAGAATATGGTATGCTTTACCATGAGCAGCTTTACCTTTCCAGACTGATTGTCAAAATCTCGCTTTATGAATTCTAAGTATACATTTCCATCGGCATCTGCATTGTTTATGGAGTATACCTCATGGTTTTTGGGTGAAAGTAAATGGTGTTCCATGTCCCATTTATTATGGAAGGCCATAAAGGTTGCTTTTACATATTTGCCAGGAATCGCTGCAACATCTTTAGGTAGTTCAGAACTGTCGAGTATTCCATTTATTCCAGTATGAAAATGGATATACGCTTTACTATTTACCAAGTCATTGACCTGGGCTAAGTCTTCAGCTTTCTTAATTGGTTTGCCAAGTTTCATGGTTACGTTATTTGTTGATGGTTGATTATACTTTAAAGATAGAAGTTTGTAAAAGATTTAAAATCAGCAGCTTCTGTGATGTGGGTAAATGGCAGAAAACCACTACCCGAATTAGGGTAGTGGAAAACTACTAATTCTTTCTTTCGGAACTTTCATTGAAAGAACTGATCTATAAAATGGCTCACTTTGGTTCTACTAAACCGATAGTATTATGAATGCCGTGCAGATTAATGAACAGTTTACTGACAGAGAATTCGAAATTATTAGCCTTATGGCTGAAGGGGCTAGCGCTAAAGAAATTGCAAATCACTTATTTGTTTCCATCAATACGGTTACTACCCACCGCAAAAATATTTTGGGCAAAACAACAGCGCCAAATACCACGGCCTTGGTGGCTAAGTGTATTCGGCTTGGATGGATATAACTGGAGTAGCATTAACGGAGACTCAAAGTCTGATAGAAGAGCATAAAAAAAGCTGTTTCAAAAGAGTGCATCCTCGTCATTCCCCATTTTGCGAAAACCACAATTCAGGGTTATGAATAACGGGTAACCTCTTGAAACAGCCTTTTTAGTTATTGTTAAGGCTTGTTTAGAGCTCTCTTATCCAGATATTTCTATACCTCACTGGGTTGCCATGGTCTTGTAGAGCAATTGGGCCAGGGCCGTGAGCAGGATTTTGTGGAAGACCAATGTATGGAGTAGTGCCAGATAATATGTGATGATTCTGTACTACCACACCGTTGTGTAAAACAGTAACTGTTCCACTGGCTACTTTAATGCCATCTTCATTGAAGCGAGGCGCCTTGTAAATAATGTCGTAAACGTTCCACTCGCCAGGGGCAACAGTGGCATTTACCAAAGGCATAGCCTGCTTATAAATGGCTGCAGCTTGACCATTGGAGTAAGTTTTAGACTCGTAGCTATCTAATACTTGCACTTCATAAATTCCCTGAAGAAATACGCCAGAATTACCTCGCCCTTGGCCTTCGCCCACAATTACAGTTGGTGCAGACCATTCAATATGTAGCTGGAAATCTTCAAACTCTTGTTTGGTTTGAATGTCTCCAGTGCGAGCTACAACTTCCATATAGCCGTTTTCTACTTTCCAAGCAGCGGGCTTTCCTTCATTTTTAGATTCCCAAGCATTTAGATTCTTACCATCGAAAAGAACAATGGCATCTGAAGGGGCAGCTCCATTTTTGCCAGGGGTAATTTTTCTAGGAACGGGGTCCCATACTTCGGTGGCTTTTGGGTCGGTAATTTGAGCCATCAACCCTGCTCCAAAGCAAATTAAAGTAAGTGTCAACGCAATCTTTTTCATATCAATCAATTATCTATTCCTAATAGTTTTTTGAATTCATCATCTGAAATACCAGCATCGGCAAAATCATCGAAGTTTTTCTGAGTTGCCTCTATAATGAACTGGCTAATATATTCTGCACCCTCTCTGGCTCCTTGCTCAGGAGATTTAATGCAGCATTCCCATTCTAAAACAGCCCAACCGTCATATCCATACTGTGTTAGTTTTGAGAAGATGCCCTGAAAATCTACTTGCCCATCGCCAATAGATCTGAACCTTCCCGGACGGTCTATCCAGTCCTGATAGCCACCGTATACACCCGATTTGCCATTCATGTTGAATTCGGCATCCTTTACATGGAACATGCGAATGAACTCATGGTAATGATCTATATAGGCCAGGTAGTCTAACTGCTGAAGTACAAAGTGAGATGGATCATAAAGTAGCTTTACTCTATTGTGTTTACCAGTAGCTTCATAGAACATCTCAAAAGTAGTTCCATCATGAAGGTCTTCACCAGCATGAACTTCGTAACAAACATCTACACCTTGTTCATCAAAATGATTAAGAATAGGTTGCCATCTATTCGCTAGCTCGGCAAACCCTTTTTCAATTAGGCCGGCTGGTCGCTGTGGCCAATTGTAGAAATATGGCCAAACTAATGCGCCAGAGAATGTAGCGTGTACATCTATACCCAAGTTTTTAGAAGCTACGGCAGCCTTTTTTACCTGATCTATAGCCCACTCATTTCTTTGTTTGGCATTCATTCCTTTTGGTGCAAAGCCTTTGAAAAGCTCTTCGTAAGCAGGGTGAACAGCTATGAGTTGCCCTTGTAAATGGGTGGATAGTTCACTTACCTCCAAGCCATACTCGGCTAATGTGCCCTTAAGCTCATCGCAGTAAGTTTTACTTTCTGCCGCTTTGTCTAAATCTATAAGGCGAGCATCCCAAGTTGGTATTTGCACTGCCTTATAGCCTAAATCGCTTGCCCATTTAGCAATATTAGGTAAGCTGTTGAACGGTGCCTGGTCATCTGCAAACTGTGCTAAGAATACAGCTGGTCCTTTTATTGTTTTCATCTTAATCTTCTATTTCTGTCCACACATTACCATTTTTAGACGATGCTAAAACGGCTTCAATAAACTTCATTCCTCTCACCCCTTCGTGTACTGTAGGGAAGGCACCTTCTAGATACTCTTCGCCCCGAATGGCTTTGGCTGCTCCAGAATAAATATTTCCCATAGAGTCGAAAATGCCCTCTGGGTGCCCTGGAGCTATTTTGGTGCTTATAGCGGAAAGTTCGCTGTTGTACTCGTGCCCTGGCTTGAGCACCTGAACTGGCTTTCCTTCTTCCATAAAATAGAGGTAGTTAGGGTTTTCTTGTTCCCACTTTATACCTGCTTTGGTACCATAAACCGCTATGCAGAGATTATTTTCTTCACTGGTGGCAATTTGGCTAGCTCTTACTAGGCCTTTCGCACCATTATCGAACTGACACATAGCAGTTCCATCAATATCTAATGGATTGTCTTCGTAAAGTGTATTTAGGTCTGCTAATACTTTGGTGGTTTTTAGCCCAGTGGTGTACTCTACCATGTTAAAGGCGTGAACTCCAATATCTCCCATACAACAGCTTTGACCAGCTTTTTCTGGGTCTAAGCGCCAAACGCCAGCTCTTTTTTCCTTGTCGTGAATAACAGGGTTAATCCAGCCTTGGTAGTATTGGGCATCAACCTTCTGAATTTTACCAAGTACACCTTCGGCTATCATACTTTTCATTTGGCGTACCATTGGGTAGCCAGTGTAGGTATGGGTTAGGGCAAAAGAAACACCATGCTTCTTGGTTAGAGATTCTAGCTCCATAGCTTCTGCAGCGGTATTGGTAATTGGTTTTTCACAGATTACGTGAAAACCGTTTTCAATTAGCTGTTTGGCCATTGGGTAGTGAAGAAAGTTTGGTGTTACCACCACTACTACTTCAATCCTTTCTTCGGCTGGTAAAGCCAGTTCTTTTTCTACAAAAGTATCTATATCAGCATATGTTCTGCTTAGGTCTAGCTCTAGCTTTTTTGCAAACTTCTGACCGTTTTCAAAGTTGGAATCGAATACTCCTCCAACTAAAGTATACTCTTCGCCAATATATGAGGCTATTCTATGAACAATACCGATGAAGGAGTTGAGTCCTCCACCCATCATGCCCATTCTAATTTTCCTTTGTGTAGACATAAATTTTGAAGTTTTATAATTTGGGTTCTACTCTTAGTCTTGTTTGTAAGCTACTTTCTCGTTTTTGAAGAAAATAGAGAAGAGGATAAATACTAACACAGAGAAGCCTGCAGGTAATAACCAAATGTTCTCCCAAGTGTGAGTTCCATCTGCATTGGTGTACATTCCTGAAATTTGGCCAGCAGCCCAGAAACCGATTAACATACCTACACCGTAGGTAGCAAGAGTGATAAGCCCTTGGGCGGCACTTTGGAATTTGGCTCCAGCTTTAGAGTCAGTATATATCTGACCAGATACAAAGAAGAAGTCATAACATATTCCATGAAGTGCAATACCTAATAGTAGCATCCAGGTGCCAGAATCTGCATTTCCGTAGGCAAATAGTACGTATCTAATTGCCCAAGCTAGCATTCCGAATAGTAAAGTCTTTTTTATGCCATAACGAGTTAAAAAGACAGGTAATAATAGCATGAAGGCTATTTCTGATATTTGACCGATAGCTTGCTTTCCTGTGGCGTTAGTCATGCCAATCTCTAAAAGGAAAGGGTTGGTCATTTGATAGTAAAATGCTAGCGGAATACAGATAAGAACCGATGAAAAGAAGAATACAGCAAAGTTCTTATTGGCCAAAAGCTTAAGTGCGTCTAGTCCAAGAATATCAGAAACCTTAATTTTTTCACCCTTGTCAACTTGCGGTGGAGTTTTAGGTAGGGTAAAGCTGAATATACCAAGAACGGCAGAAGCTGCTGCTACCATTAAGAAGGTGTTTTTTAACATACCCGCCTGAGCTGCTTCTTGAGAGTCCCAAGAGAGCGCACTGATTACAAACCCAGCGATAACCCACCCAATGGTTCCGAATACTCTAATCTTAGAGAACTGTTTAGAAGGATCGGTTAACTGTCTGAATGAAACAGAATTTACAAGGGCCAAAGTAGGCATGTAAAGAATCATGTATGCTAATACGTATGGGTAAAAGCTGGCAAAATCTGTGGCCTGATACATCATGTACATCAGCACTGCACCAGCAAGGTGTAATACGCCAAGAATACGCTCGGCATTAAAAAATCTATCGGCAATAAGGCCAATAATAAAAGGTGCTATAATGGCTCCCCAAGATTGTGTTGAAAAAGCCATGCTGGCTTGAGCATCGGTAGTTTGGAGGTTGTTGCCCAAATAAGAGCCTAGTGTTACAAACCAGCCACCCCAAATAAAAAATTGGAGAAACATCATAACGCTAAGTCTGATAGAGATTCCCGTTTGGTTCATAGTTATCAAGTTTATGTATTTGTCTGTAGTTGAATTAGTCTTTTAATTGTTTGATCATCACCTTTCTGAATTGCACAGGATGACTCTCACTTTGAAGTGCAAAATAACCGCCATTGAGCGGTTTGCCATCTTCCATAATATTGTCTTTTAGGTTACTTACCATTCCAATACCCATTACAGGGTTGCTATATTTCATTACGGTATCGCCTTCCACCACATGAGCGATTTCGCCATTGGCTCTCGCCACTATATCCATGGTAATCCATTGGTCTCCATCATAAGTTTTGGCAGTTGAGGTAATACAATGGTCAGTGATCTGAACTCCATCAATATCTACGTGGGTTCCAGGAGTACAAAGGCTGCCAGTAGGCCTAGGGTTGCCATCGCTTAGGCCTCCTAAAAACTGAGCTTCTAAAGAAATGGGGAAGTCTTGTTGTTCTCCCATGGTTTCTGGTGCCTGTGAGTGAAACATTACTCCACTATTTCTAGTGGCCCATGCGGCTCCACCTTCTACTTGCTCTCCAATAAATCGGTACTCTACTCTTAGAACATAATTAGAGAATGGCTTTTCATAAAAAAGATGTCCAAAACGGTTGTCGAACCTGTAGTACTTGTCATAAGAAACGGTAAGAAGACCGTCTTCTACTCTGAAAGTCTCTCCATAATTTTCACCAGCCGGATAGCCAGTTATTTTAGGTGTCCATCCTTCTAAGTCCTTGCCATTGAACAGGTTCTCCCATTCGTTGTTGTTTTGAGGGGTGCAGCCTAAGACTAATAAGAGTACTGCCACACCAAGAAGGGTGGTTAATTTTGCGCGTTCCATAGTAAAATTTAGGAGCAATAAGTTAGCTAAAATCTTATTCTTAGCAAGCCTAGTTTATGCCTTCAGTAGAGTTTCGGCAACAAGTAAATCTTCTGGAGTAGTTATTTTTATGTTTTTATAGTCGCCCTCTATTAAGTTAATACTGTGGCCTGCTTGTTCTAAAACTGAAGCATCGTCTGTAAAGCTGGGAGTGTATTCTTGTTCAAACGCCCTTTTAATGAGTTGAATTTTAAAGGTTTGAGGGGTTTGAATAAGCCTGAAGTTAGTCCTGTCTTCTTGTTGGTTAGCGTGTGGAGTAATGGACCTAATAGAGTCTTTGAGTTGAATTGACGCAATGGCGTTCCCTGTCCGTTTCGCTTGTTCAAAAGACTCAGAAATTATTTGACGTTCTAATAATGGTCTAACACCATCATGAATGGCTACTAATCCATCGTCTGCCTTTATACTAGAAAGACCATTTTTTACAGAATGAAAGCGCTGTTCGCCACCAGCTATAATGTTATGAGGAATTTTGAATTGATGTTCATCAACTAACTCCTTCCAGTAAGGAATCTGACTCTCTGGAAGCACGAGGATAATTTGAATATCATCAAAATGGAATGCCTCAAGCGTGTGCATAAGAATAGGCTTCCCTGCCAGCTTTATAAACTGCTTCGGTAGTTCGCTTTTCATGCGGGTTCCGCTTCCTCCTGCTACTACGATGGCGTATTTCTGCATAGCACAATATTAAACAAAAAAGCCTTCCTGAATCAGGAAGGCTTTTCTTTAGCACTGCTTTATTATCTTAGATAATTAGCATGGCATCACCATAGCTGAAGAATCTATATTTCTCTTTGATAGCCTCTTTGTAGGCTTTCATTACATTCTCGTAACCACCAAAAGCGGCTGCCTGCATCAATAATGTAGACTCAGGTAAGTGGAAGTTAGTCACTAAGGCATTACAGATTTTGAACTCGTAAGGAGGGAAGATAAACTTATCTGTCCATGCTGAGTTCGCTTTTAACCTGCCTCCCGCTGAAACCGAAGATTCTAATGCTCTCATTGAAGTTGTTCCAATAGAAACCACTCTTTTCTTCTCATCTAGCGCTCTGTTTACTAGCTGAGCAGTTGGTTCTCCAATGCTGTAGTTTTCAGAGTCCATTTTGTGCTTAGTTAGGTCTTCAACATCTACCGGACGGAAGGTGCCTAAGCCAATATGAAGCGTAATTGGAGTAACATCAATGCCTTTAATTTCCAATCTCTTTAAAACCTGCATGGTAAAATGGAGGCCAGCTACTGGTGCAGCCACTGCTCCTACATGCTTAGCATAAATTGTTTGGAAACGCTCTCTATCCTCTGGCTCTGTGTCTCTTGGGATAGTTCTTGGGAGCGGAGTCTCGCCTAAAGTATCGATGGTTTTGTAGAATTCTTCATCGGTACCATCGAACAGGAATCTGATGGTTCTACCTCTAGATGTAGTGTTGTCGATAACCTCAGCTACCAACTCACCTTCTCCGAAGTAGAGCTTATTACCTACACGGATTTTTCTAGCAGGATCTACCAACACATCCCAAAGGTGCATTTCCTGGTTGAGTTCTCTCAAAAGGAATACCTCAATTTGGGCGCCTGTCTTCTCTTTTTGGCCATAAAGCCTAGCAGGGAAAACTTTAGTGTCGTTGTTAACCATCACATCACCTTCATCGAAATAGTCCACAATGTCTTTAAAGACCTTGTGTTCAATTTCTCCAGTGTCGCGGTGCAACACCAACATTCTTGACTCGTCTCTGTTTTCGGCTGGATATTTGGCAATTCGGTCTTGAGGTAACTCAAACTTGAATGCCGATAATTTCATTTTCTCGATACTCAATTCTCCTGTCTTTTGAAATAGCTGGCAAAGATAAAAAATAAATAATGAGCGACATAAGGTAAGTTGAGCAAATGAATAATTCAAGTAAAGAATTAAAGAAGTAGTGCTTCTCCACTCAACCACCTTAACTTCCTTTCGCTCCATGAATTCACTTTTTTAACCATTAAAGGTTTGAGCATGTTTACTTTTTCCGATTCTTTACGTTGCAATAGTAACCACTAAAAGCTAGGTCGATTTATGCGCTTTGGTATCTTTTTGAAATTAATGGGCGAAAGTATTCGCTTTGCAATTCAGGTCTTAACTACAAACCTCCTCAGAACAACGCTCTCTTTGTTAGGTGTAACCATTGGTATTATGCTGATTATTTCGGTATTCACCATGGTGGATTCATTGGAGAAAAATATTCGCGATAGCCTCGATTTTCTTGGCTCAAACGTGGTTACTGTAGATAAATTCCCGTTCGGAACAGGGCCAGACCCTAATTATCCGTGGTGGAAATACTTCAGAAGACCCAATAATAGCTACTCTGAATTTGAGTTTTTGCAGGCTAATTTAAAGAATGCTGCCGCTATTACTATTGTAGGGCAAGCTTCTACAACCGCCAGATATGGTAGTAGTAGTTTGGGAGGAACAGACCTTTGGGGAATGACCTACCAGTATAAAGATGTATATGAGGTAGATATTGCTCAAGGTAGATATTTCACTCAGCAAGAAATAGAAGGGGGGAGAAATGTGGCGATCATCGGTGATGAAATTGCCCAAACACTTTTTCCTAATGAAAGTGCTATAGGGAAAGATATTAAGGTTCGGGGCTTTAAGGTTCGGGTAATTGGAATAATGACCAAAGAAGGCGAGAGCTTTATAGGTACACCAAGTAGTGACGACCGAATATATATTCCTTATAAGATGTTTAACAAAATGTACTACATCGGTTCAAGATGGGGTATAAACCCTTCTCTAGCTGTGAAAGGCTTTGAAGACGATATAGGAATGGTGGAACTTCAAAATGAGATGGAAGGGCTGCTTAGAAAAGTTCGTGGACTTCGTCCTAAAGAAGAATCTAATTTTGCGCTAAACAGGCCAGAAGCTATTGCTGAAGCATTGGGTGGTATTTTTGATGTGCTAGGTCTTGCTGGTTGGGTAATCGGAGGTTTTGCCATTTTGGTAGGAGGCTTCGGAATTATGAACATCATGTTTGTGTCTGTACAAGAAAGAACCAAGCTTATAGGAATTCAAAAGTCGCTTGGGGCTAAAAATTATTTCATTCTATTCCAATTCTTGTTCGAATCTGTTTTTCTATGCTTGTTCGGAGGAGCCATTGGGGTATTCATTGTCTTCCTACTTACATTCATTCCGTTCGGCACCTTAGAAGTTACATTGAGTGTTAAGAATATTTTATTGGGTGTAGTGGTGTCTAGTATAATTGGGGTGGTTTCTGGAATTATCCCTTCTGCAAAAGCAGCTAGACTAGACCCGGTAGAAGCTATGAGAGCTGGTTAAGAATTTGATTGTTTAAAATAAGAAAGGCTACTCATCGAGTAGCCTTTTCTGTTTCTATTTTAGAGTAATATTATTCCTCTCCTTCGGCAGGAACTTCGCCACTGATGTGAGCCTTAATTTTACCCTCAAGCTCTTCTGATAATTCAGGGTTGTCTTCAATGAGCGATTTTACTGCATCGCGCCCTTGGCCAAGCTTTTCGTTGCCATAAGAGAACCATGAACCAGCTTTCTTAATAATGCCTAATTCAACCCCAATGTCTAGAATTTCACCTGACTTTGAGATTCCCTGACCATACATAATGTCAAACTCAACCACTTTGAATGGAGGCGCTACTTTGTTTTTCACAACCTTTACTCTAGTGCGGTTACCCATAATGTTGTCTGCACTCTCTTTAATCTGACCGATTCGTCTAATATCTAAACGAACAGAAGCATAGAATTTAAGGGCGTTACCACCAGTTGTGGTTTCTGGGTTTCCAAACATTACGCCAATCTTCTCTCTTAACTGGTTAATGAAAATACACGCACAACCCGTCTTATTAATGGTACCTGTTAGTTTTCTTAATGCTTGTGACATTAAGCGAGCTTGAAGCCCCATTTTGCTGTCGCCCATTTCTCCTTCAAGTTCACCTTTAGGAACCAAGGCGGCTACTGAGTCAATAACAATAATGTCTAATGCACCAGAACGAATTAAGTGTTCTGCAATTTCTAAGGCTTGTTCTCCATTGTCTGGCTGAGAGATCAATAGGTTTTCAGTATCTATTCCTAATTTCTCTGCATATGTTTTGTCAAAGGCATGCTCTGCATCAATAAAAGCGGCTAAGCCTCCTTTTTTCTGTGCTTCGGCAATGCAATGCATGGTTAGTGTGGTTTTACCAGAAGATTCTGGCCCGTAGATTTCAATCACTCTTCCGCGAGGAATACCACCAATGCCCAAGGCAATGTCTAGCCCTAGTGAACCGGTTGGTATAGAAGGGAGGTCAACAACTTTTTCATCACTTAGCTTCATTACAGTGCCCTTGCCGTAAGATTTTTCCAACTTGTCTATAGTGAGCTGAAGTGCTTTTAGTTTTTCTTTATTATCACTCATGTTAATTGGGTAAGACTTGAAAGATGTGCGTTTAGAGTGTGAAGATAGCAGTAAAGCCTGCAATACACAACCATATAATCTTTGTAATTTCGCTGCCCTATGAAGGTCAAGAAAATCTTAAAATGGGTAGGCTTAAGTCTATTGCTGATAATCATAGTTTTAGGAGTTTGGCAGCGAGAACTTGTTGCTTATGGGTGGCTTCAACTCAAAGGGCAGCTTAACGTAGTGAATAATGCTATTCCATTAGAAGAGTTTATGGAGTTGCCAACTACCACTGAAGAGCAAAAGAAAAAGGTAGAGATAGTACTAGAGGCTAAGCAATTTGCTTTTGAGGAATTGGGGATTAATTATTCCGAAAACTATTCTAAGATATTTGATCAGCAGGGAAAGCCATCTATGTATGTAGTAACTGCTTGCGATCCGTATTATTTCAGACCCAGAATGTGGAAGTTTCCTGTGGTGGGTAGTGTGCCTTATAAAGGGTTCTTTGAATTAGAGAAAGCTAGGGAAGAAGCAAATAGAATAAAGACTGAAGAAGCAATAGAGGTAGATATCAGAACAGCCGGTGGATGGTCGACATTAGGTTGGTTTCAAGACCCTGTGCTTAGCAATATGCTCAATAGGTCTGAAGGAGATTTGGCTAGTTTAATTATTCATGAGCTAACCCATGGAACCCTCTTTGTGAAAGATTCTGTCACTTTCAATGAAAACCTCGCATCTTTTATAGGAGATAAAGGAGCAGTAATGTTCTTGGAGAAAAAATATGGTAAAGGTTCTGCTCAAGTGACGGACTATCAGCAGAGTCTTAAAGATGAAGTTACTTTTAAAAACTACATGCTAGGTGCGGCACAGCACCTAGATTCTGTTTATAAGGCAATGGTAGACTTATCGATAGATGAAAAGGAACAATTGAAATCTGATGCGTTACTAAGAATAAGAAACAATTATGATACGTTATCGTTTGGTTCTGAGGTATATCAGGGTTACTTTAAAGAACGTACGCCTAAAAACACTTTCTTCATGTCCATGCTTCGGTACAACAGTCAGCAAGAAGAATTGGAAAGACAATTGCAAGACGACTTTGGAGGAGATTTACTGGCTTATTTGACTTACTTAAAAAAACGCTTTCCTTCGCTATAACTTTTTTTGGTATGGCCTTTGTCAAGTGAAGGGTAAAAGAAGAAATGAAAAAGACACTACTTGCCATATTTCTACTAACTGCTTTCGGTTTGAAGGCACAGAAATATGAACTTTCAAAAGAAATTCCCTTTCAACCAGGAGAGAAAATTGAGTTGAAAGCTACTGTCGGTTTCATAAGAGCTGCAGAAGCAACCTTTTCTGTTAGCGATGTAATTTATACTATTAATAATAAGCCTACTTGGAAGATAGATATCAATGCTAAAACGGTAGGTGTTTTCGAGTTTTTCTCTTCAGTCAGAGATAATTGGGGTACTTATTATGATACCACCAGTTTAGTGCCTCAGCAGTTTTATAGATACATAAAAGAAGGAAGGTTTCGTAAAAATGAGATTCTTTACTTCGATCATGATAAAGATTCAGTAACTGTAGCTAAGCTTCATAAAGAAACCATGAAGCTGGAGAGTCAAAAAGATCACGCTATTCCTGAAAACGTTCAGGATATGGTAAGTGGCTATTATTATCTGCGTTCCATTGATTTCGATAAGATTAAGGAGGGAGAATTGATTGTGATCAATACTTTCTTTGACGACAAGCAAAAGCCTTTTGCGGTAAAATTCATGGGTAGAGAGGTGCTCAAGACCAAACTGGGAGATGTGAATGCCCTCGTACTTGTGCCAATGATGAAAAAGGATAGCCTGTTTGAAGAAGATAACACCCTTAAAATTTGGTTATCTGACGACCTAAATAAAATTCCATTGAAGGTTCAGGCTAAAATCTATGTTGGTTATCTCAATGTAGAACTGAAAAATGTCGAGAATTTGCGACATCCACTCTCAATCATAGAGTAAACTATCAAATACATGTTGCCTAAAAGCTTTCAAAAACTATATCTTTGAGCAATTAATAAGACAACTCATGGCGAATAAGCAGAGCCCCAAGGTCTTGGTGGTAGATGATGATCCGGATATTCTGGAGCTTTTAAAGTACAACCTCAAGAAGGAAGGATACGATGTTGAAACTGCTGAAGACGGAATGAAAGGAGTTTCAATTGCTAAAAGATTTACTCCAGAGCTCATTTTGTTAGATATAATGATGCCTCAGCAAGATGGTGTAGAGACTTGTCGTCAAATTAGGGAGATTCCTGAAATGGCAGATGCTCATATCATTTTCCTAACTGCAAGGGCTGAAGAATATTCAGAGGTAGCCGCTTTTGAAGCTGGAGCAGATGACTACATCACAAAGCCTATTAAGCCTAGAGCTTTAATGAGTAGAATTAGTGCCCTTTTTAGAAAAGAAAGTAAGAATAAATCTAAGCCGCAGGTAGTGGCCGGAGATCTTACTATAGATAGGTCTAGTTATACCGTTTCAGCAAATGGTAACCAGTTTACCTTGCCCAAGAAAGAGTTCGAACTCCTTTACTTTTTGGCTCAGAACCCTAATAAGGTTTATAGCAGAGACGAATTGCTTCAAAATATTTGGGGTACAGACGTTTATGTATTAGCCAGAACAGTTGATGTTCACATTAGAAAAGTGCGTGAAAAAATAGGAGATGGCTACATCTCTACAGTGAAGGGCGTAGGCTACAAGTTCGAAGTCAACTAAATGTATTTTAAGTCGAGAGTTGTAGCACTGGTGCTGGCTGCCTTAGTGGCCATAGTTACCACTGCATTCTTATCTCTCTTGCCAGATTCTACGCCAACTGTAATGCTGGTGGCTGGCTTGCTCTCTTTTGCAGTTACCTACTTGTTGGTTTATGTGACCTTCGAGTTTTTGGTTATGAAGGAGATAGGTGAAATCTACAATGTGCTCAATAAGATGCGCAAAAAAGATTTCTCCTTTATAGAAGAATATGATAATGGTAACTCAAACCACCCCCTAAAGCGGATTAATCAAGAGATATATAAGTACGGAATTAATCGTCATCGAGAGATTGAGGACCTTAAAAAACTCGAGGCTTTTAGAAGAGAGTTTTTAGCAGATGTGAGTCACGAGTTGAAGACTCCCGTGTTTGCCGCACAAGGTTTTGTCCATACTCTATTGGACGGAGCTATAGATGATAAAAAGATTCGTAAGAAATTCTTGAAGCGTGCAGCCAAGAGTTTGGATAATCTCGACTCACTTATTCAAGACTTGCTAACCCTTTCTCAAATTGAAACTGGTGAAATTAAGATGCATTTCGAGCATTTTAATATTGTTTCAATAGCCGAAGAGGTAATAGATCAGATGGAAAGTAAAGCAGAAGATAAGAACCTTACCGTAAGGTTCGATTCTGCTTATGAAACACCCATCTTCGTTCATGCCGATGCAGACAGAATTTATCGAGTGTTAACCAACTTGGTGTCAAACGCTATTAAGTACACGCTAGAAGGCGGTGTTCAAATAGGCTTTGAGGTAAAAAGTGAAAAAGTGCTCGTATATGTGAAGGATACTGGGGTGGGTATTCCACCAGAGCATCTTACTAGAATCTTCGAACGATTCTTTAGAGTGGAGAAGTCTAGGTCTAAGGAAATGGGCGGTACGGGACTTGGCCTAGCAATTGTAAAGCATATTCTAGAAGCGCATAACACCAAAGTCAGTGTAATCAGTACGGTAGGAAAAGGTTCAACCTTCAGCTTTAAGTTGCCAATAGGTCAAAGCGCTGAAGAAATGGAGGAGGAGTTAGAAGAAGAAAGGCTTGAGCTAGAGTCTTTAGGGGAGGATAATAGATAATGAAGCTAGATTTTAAATCGCTAGTCTTATTTGAAGACGATAATTTTTTGGTAGCCAACAAGCCTCCGTACATTTCATCGCTAGACGATCGGAACAATGATGTGAATCTTCAGATGCTGGCCAAGCGATATGACGAATCACTTTCTGCCTGTCATAGATTAGATAAAGAAACTTCTGGTTGTTTGTTGTTCGCTAAAAATGCCGAGGCTTACCGACATGCCTCCATTCAGTTCGAAAAACGAACCGTAGACAAGGTTTACCACGCATTTGTGAATGGTATTCATGAATTCAGAAACCTAAAGGTTGAGCTACCTATACTCTCTTTAAATAAAGGTAGTGTAGTGATAGACTTTAAAGGAAAGCCTGCAACTACCATTTTCAATACATTGGAGGTTTATAAAAGGCACTCTTTAATAGAGTGTAGACCAGAAACGGGTAGAATGCACCAGATAAGAATTCATCTAAGTAAAAAAGAGGCACCTATTATAAACGACCCTTTGTATGGAGGGGCTCCTTTGTTCTTGTCTGAGATTAAAAAGAAGTTCAATTTGGGTAAGTATGAAGAGGAGCAACCACTTATTAAACGATTTGCCTTACATGCCTTTGCCTTAAGTTTTCGCTCCTTAAATAACGAAGAGGTAACTGTTCAAGCAGGCTATCCGAAAGATTTAAGGGTTATAGAAAAGCAATTAAAAGCTAATAGGTACTAGATTGGGCTCCAATCCCTCTGGTTTTCAATTAATTTGCAAGCCTATGTTGGAATTGAAAAATCAAACTTCTATCTTTGTGTCCCTTTTTACGGGAAGGTCTGAATAAAGTATTTAAAGTCAATAAATTATACTGAAGTGGATACACTAAGTTATAAGACAGTATCGGCAAACAAAGCGACAGTAGACAAGCAGTGGGTGTTGGTCGATGCCGAGTCTAAAACATTGGGAAGATTGGCCAGCGAAGTGGCTAAAATCATCAGAGGTAAGAACAAGCCTAGTTTTACTCCACATGTAGATTGTGGTGATAATGTAATTGTTATCAATGCCGATAAAGTAAGACTTACAGGTAAAAAGTGGACTGACAGAGTATACCTAAGTTATACTGGTTACCCTGGCGGTCAGAAGAGAACTACTCCAAGAGAATTGAAAGCAAAATCTTCTACTCTTCTAGTGGAAAGAGCTGTAAGGGGTATGTTGCCTAAGAACAGATTGGGAAGAAGTATTTTCCACAACCTGCATGTTTATGAAGGAACAGAGCATCCTCATGAAGCTCAAAAACCAAAAGTTGTAGAATTATAAGAAGCCTTCAATGGAAGTAATTAATACTATAGGAAGAAGAAAAACATCAGTTGCAAGATTGTACATGCAACCTGGTAAAGGTGAAATCTCTATCAACGGAAGAAACCTTGGTGAATACTTCGGTTCTGATGTGATGGAAATTGTTGTTAAGCAGCCATTGGTTAAAGTTAACCAAGAGTCTAACTTTGATCTTAGAATCAATGTAGATGGTGGTGGACCAAAAGGTCAGGCTGAGGCTATTAGAATGGCTATCTCAAGAGCACTTTGCGAAGCTGATGCAGAATTCAGACCTGCTTTGAAGAGCGAAGGTTTCTTAACTCGTGACCCTAGAATGGTTGAGCGTAAGAAATACGGTAAGAGAAAAGCAAGAAGATCATTCCAGTTCTCGAAACGTTAATTCGAATTAATTTCAAAATATATAATGTTTAATTTAACTCATAAAGACTTACTTGATGCTGGTGTTCACTTCGGACACTTAACGAGAAAGTGGGATCCAAGAATGGCTCCGTACATCTTCATGGAGAAGAACGGAATCCATATCATCGATCTTAATCAAACCCTTAGCAGCCTCGAAGAAGCGTCAAACGCTGTTAAGAACATCGTACGTTCTGGTAGAAAAGTTATGTTCGTAGCTACTAAGAAACAGGCAAGAGCGCTTGTTTCTGAAGAGGCTAAGAGATTGAACATGCCTTTCGTGACGGAAAGATGGTTAGGTGGTATGTTAACCAACTTCGCGACCATTAGAAAGTCATTAAAGAAGCTTCAGGGAATTGATAAGCTCATGAAAGATGAGGCTTACAAAGCTTTGGCTAAGAAAGAAAGATTAATGAAAACCCGTGAAAAAGCTAAATTAGAGAAGCTTTTAGGTGGTATCACTGATCTTACTAGACTTCCTGCAGCACTTTTCGTTATCGATGTAAAAAGAGAGCACATTGCAGTAGCTGAGGCGCACAAACTAGGTATCCCGGTTTTTGCACTTTGCGACACTAACTCTAACCCTAACGATGTAGACTTCCCAATTCCTGGTAATGATGATGCGTTCAAGTCGATCGAAATCATTACTCAAGCATTCGGTAAGGCTATCGAAGAAGGTCTTGCTCAAAGAAAGGTAGATAAAGAAGAGAGAGAAAGAGAGAAGGCCGAGCAAGAGAAGAAAGATGTTGATGCTCAACCAGAAAATCAAGACGCATAATTAATTGACAAAAACTTGATATAAATTGAACATTGAATTCGCTTCGATGTTCAATTTTTGTTTTAACCAAATTAGGAATCATAAATAACTCATAAAATGGCTATTACAGCAACAGACGTTAACAAACTAAGACAAATGACCGGTGCCGGTATGATGGATTGTAAAAAGGCATTGGTTGAAGCAGATGGCGATTTCGATAAAGCCATTGAAATCCTTCGTAAGAAAGGTCAGAAGCTTTCAGAGAAAAGAGCTGACAGAGAGACAAAAGAAGGTAGCGTGTTTGTAAGAACTAGTGAAGACAAAACTTCTGCTATCATCATTTCATTCACTTGTGAGACTGACTTCGTAGCTAAAAACGATGACTTCCAATCTTTAGGTAATGAAATTGCTGATGCTGCAATGGCTAACAAACCTGCCGACCTAGCTGCTTTGAACGAGTTGAGCCTTGGCGAACTTACTGTTCAAGCAAAAGTAACTGAGTACATCGGTAAAATTGGTGAGAAGCTAGCGGTTAATCACTATGAAACTCTTACTTCTGAGCAAGTTGCTTCATACATTCACTCTAACGGTAAATTAGGTGTTCTTGTGGCATTGACTGGCACAGATGGTAATGATGTTGCTGAAGCTGGTAAAGATGTTGGAATGCAGATCGCTGCTATGAACCCTGTAGCTGTTGATAAAGACGGTGTAGACCAAGCAACTATTGAGAAAGAAGTAGAGATCGGTAAAGAGCAAGCGAGAGCTGAAGGTAAGCCAGAGCAAATCATTGAGAAAATTGCAATGGGTAAGTTGAACAAGTTCTTCCAAGAGAATACTTTGTTGAGCCAGCCTTTCGTAAAAGATTCTAAGCAATCTGTTCAGCAATACTTAGATTCAGTAAACAAAGGAATGACCGTTACTGAATTCAAAAGAGTAGCTATCGGAGACTAGTTTTCTGATTAAATATAGTGCTTAAAAAGCAGTCCCGAGTGATCAGGGCTGCTTTTTTGGCTTTCAGGTAATAGCCCTTTATAGCTGGAATCGTTGTGAAGAAAATAAACTAGGGGAATTGGTCTCTATCTCAAGTCTTTCAATCTTATAGCCAGAGTATCTAGAGCTTGCTCATTGTATGGAGATACTTCTTCTATTTGGACTGCTTTCTTGTCTTTTAAATATACTATGCTAGGATAAATACTTGCCAAAGTAGAAGAATAAAATATATTATCCGTATCAACAAAAACATTTTCTCGTTCCACCAAATCTCTACCTAATTTTAGTTTTAATCCCTTTATTGAGGAAACTGCTGTAAATATAATGTCTAATTGATTTGTTCTGTCAATATTAGTCATTACAAAATTCTCTGAATTAGTTATGCAGCCTTCGCAGCCAGCATTAGGTATAATAAGTATAGCCGTCTCTAAATAGAATTCATGATTTAGATTTCCAGATTTGATAATTGAATTAACTTCTTCAAGCTTAGGGTTTGAATTTTTTGAGCAAGCGATTACGAGTATAGAAATGAATAGGATGATTATCTTTGACTTATTTTTTAACATAGAGATACTTTTTAAAGACTAGGATATCCTCATTATTTTTTTCGTAAAGGTTATCTTTAAGATATATTCCATCAACAGTTGCAAATGCTTCGTCATTTAACATGATATCTTTTACTTCTCCTATTTTTTGGAACGAAGAATCTAACAGTATTACACCTGTAAAGGTGTTGTCATTGGACTTGTTTTTCGATTTACGAGGTTGCTGCATATTTGCTTCTACAGAATTTTCTGTAATCTTAAGGCCGAACGTAATAGTGCGTAGGTATATTTTTTGATATTCATCATATAGGATGTTACGAAACCAGTTGTTACCTACTTGATATTTATAATTATTGAAATCAGTGAAAGATCCCTTGAATTTCGGGGGGGCTTCAGCATTATTAGAACCAGCATAATATTTTTTGATTTCATTGGTCTTAAGATCAATAACACTAATGTGACTATCAAAGGGGACAGAGCTTACATATTTGTTTTCATGCTTATTTAATGTGCCGAATATTGTTTCATTTTTACCTAAGTATTCTTTGAAGTCATCTTCCCATTTCATAAGTAGACGTTTTTCTTTTGTACGAAGGTTGTATTCGAGTAATGGTTTATTGTTGTTTTTCGTTGTAAAATTATTATTTCTTACTGGAATATAGATTGAATTAGTTAATTCATTATAGTTAAAAGAGTTGCTGAAAGTCTGTATTGAAGGATCTGAGTCGTCATAAGACAATAGAAGTTGACTTCTGACAACTTGACCATTGTTGGTAATGACATGAAGTTTATTGGTCAATCTACTAAAAGTGATTATTGAATCTATTCCATCAGTAGTCAGTCTGCTTACCTGCCCAATTCCCGTAGGACCTTCCTTAAAAAGTTTTATGGTTTTTAACTTAGTTCCATTTGCTAATGAAAAGAAATGGAGTTCATATTTGTAATCATCGAATACATAAATGCTATTGGATTTTTTGTCATATCCCACTTTGCTACCGAATCTCTTGGTCGTTGTGTTCAAAGGAAATATTATTCGTTCTTTTAACTCTAAAGTGAGTTTATCTTCAAAAATCACATCTTCTGGTCTTGAGTTGCATCCAGGTAATAAAATATATAAAATTAAAAGGAGGTAGGTGTTGAGTTTATTAGACATTATGACTGATTTTGTGAATTATAAGGTCAGGTACTATAGATTTATAATACCTGACTAATAATATTTACTCTGCTTTACGCGGCATCTTGCATTCTCTTGCCGTAGGATCTAGGGTTCCTTCCTCTTGGCATTTCAAAGATAGCAAGGTTTCACCTTCTTCGTTGGTAGAATAGTCCTTAACGCACCAGTCCTTTGTACCCTCTTTTAAAGTGCAGGTAGCGTTTGAAATCATAGGTGTAAGTACTCCGCACAACATTAGAACGATTGCCATTGATATCGCTTTGATTCTCTTTTTCACGTTTTGAATAATTATTAGTTAACCTACTCACTTTTGTTCAGGCATTTTCGGCATCCTCCTGTTTTTTTGAGCGGCAATACAAAGGCAGTTGTATACAGGACTGAGAGATGTATTGTGTGTGCTCATTCTTCGTTTTGCTTAGCAGCCAGATGAAGTTCTTTTTCTTAAGAATAGTATGAAGTAAGTTATCGAAAACATAAAAGTCAATAAAAAAGTAAAAAACATAATAAAATTAATTCAATGATATTTGAATGCCTAGAAATGGTAGTAAGAAGTGAACTGCTCTGTTAGTTACTAAACATGATTTATTTGGGGGGTAGATGTTGAGTTTTAAAAACAGGTAAGCAATCTGTTCAACAATACTTAGATTCAGTAAACAAAGGAATGACTGTTACTGAATTCAAAAGAGTAGCTATCGGATAATTTTATCCTTCAAGCCCATCAGGCCAAAGGTCAGATGGTATAAAATCAAAAAAAAAGCGACTTCGCAAGAGGTCGCTTTTTTTGTCTGCTAGAATTAATACTGATCTTACTTTTCCTGGAATCCGAAGATTTGCCCTTGCTGCGCCACATTGAAACCAGCCTGGCTTACTTCTTCATATTCTGGACTATTCATGTCCAGAATAGGGTTGGTATGATTGGCATGAATAAAATGAACCTTGGCTTTATCTGTTTTTGATAGCTCACTAAAGAGTTCCATACTTTCTTTAGTGAAAGGATGAGGAATAAGACTCATATCTCTGCCTTCTAGTTCACCGTCTTGGTAGAAGCTGGCATCAATGAGGATGATGTCATTGTTTTTAACTACTTCTCTAATGTCCACGTCCCACTTATTCCATTTGTCAATATCTGGGATGAAAACAACGGACTTTTGGTTGATCTGAATTTTGAACCCGACAGTTTCACTATACTCATCTCTGTGTGGAACAGTAAAGGGCATAACGGAAATATCTTTAGAAAGCTCAACCAAAGTTGAGTCTTGCATGGGTTTAATGCTGATATTATTCAGGCTTACTAATTGATTCCATGGGCCATTTTCTTCCAAGAAAGTCTTCATTTTAGGCATGGCGTGTACAGGAACGCCTGCAGTTCCCATCACTTCTCTGCCCAAATGCATGAGGCCGGTGTAATGACCAATATGGGCATGAGTAAGAAATATGCCGTCTAATGGATAGTCATTCGTTTCTGAGATTTCATCTAGCATTTGTAGCTGTTCTTTGAAATCTGGTGTAGCATCGAACAAGTATCGCTTTTTATTGATTGGGTCTATTAGGCCTAAAGATACCGTGTACAGTGGTTTTCTCTGTCCTAAATTTATGGCTTTCCATTCTTCTTGATAGCCAGCTTGTGGATAGCCAGCGTCTTGTGCTACACCCAATACCATAATAAAGGGAGTTTTCGGGGCAGTGTTTTCTACTTGACTTACCTCGGAGCAGCCTAAAAAAATGAATAAAAAAAGAGCCATAAGAGGCTCTAGTTTTTTTGTTGAAGATGATGCTGTTGTCATATTAGCTACCACAACCTACACAATCAAAATGAGAATCCATAGGTTTAACACCATTCAATTTCATTTTAAGGTTGTGAATTTGGTCTTTAATGTCCATATCATTGAACATGTCTCCAGTAAGCTGAGAAGATAGTTCATCTATCTGCTTTTGTAATTGTTCTGCAGTTTGTTCCATTGCTGGGTATTTGTTTAGGGTACGATGATGAATTTAAAGCTTCTCAACGTCAAATCAAATAACTCTAGTTCATTAACGATGGCTTAAAATTTAAAATGTTGAAAATTAATTGTCGGCCTTGAGTAGTTTTTAGCTAGAGTTCATTGATTCATAAATTTGTCTAAACTAGTCTTAAGGTCTCTCTAAGACTTCAGGTAGAAGGTCGAAGCGAGACGCTTTGACCAGAGTCGGTTTTGGAGATTGGTGCTTGAAAATTGGAATTTAACCCTTGCCCCTTTAGGGGCTCTACATCGGTAGCTTAATGATTAGCAGAATTCATTTTGTGCCTTGAGGTACAAAACATTATTTCACCTAGCCTTCTGGTGACAAGGTGTTCTGTGTGTTTCAAGATTCTGTTTCGGTAACAGCGCGGCAGGCCCGCCAGAGCAGGCCTAGGCGCAAGGGTTTGTGCGGCTGGGCGTCCCCAGAAAATAAAGATTGAATAAAATCTTAAATTGTGTGTAACCATTTCCAAATGGTCGGGTTTCCCCCACTGAATTCTTAAGACGAAGCATTGGATTCAATCTCAGACAACACATTAATGCTAAAGGTTAAGGCCGGCCAACTGGATCAGTTGGGGCTATTGTTTGAACGATACAATAGGCCGTTGTATGGGTTCTTCTTTAAGCTCACCTGCGACCAGGAAGTTAGCGAAGACCTTGTGCAGAATGTGTTTGTGAGGATCATCAAATACCGTCACACTTATAAAGGTGACGGTAAGTTTTCTACCTGGATGTACCACATGGCCAGAAACCTTTTTGCGGATCATTATCGAAAGGAAAAGCGAAGGGGTTATAAAGAAGATGTGGAGACTGCGGACAGGTATTACCAGAATGAAGAAAATGCAGAGCGTTCTAAGATTGCCAGTGAGGAACTGGACATGCTTCAGCTAGCGCTGAATAAACTGCCGGAGGATAAGAAGGAGATTCTTGTGCTCAGCAAGTATCAGGGCATGAAGTACAAAGACATAGCAGATTTGCTCGATTTAACTGAAAGTGCCGTGAAGGTGCGAATCTTTCGCGCGCTGAAGGAGCTAAAAGTGTGCTATGAGAAACTTGAATACGAGGTCGTAAAACCATAAGGAAATGAAAAGGAAATTATTACTCATGTCGGTTGCACTAATGCTTGCCTCAGTGGCATGGGCACAGAGCAAATCGGAAACAATAACCAGGAGCCTGGAGGTCAAAAACAAGAATATTGAATTCTGGTTCTGCGTGTGCAACATTAACGGCAGTGTTGATGTGGAGGCTTATGATGGCAACACGGTGGAAGTAACATTGGAGAAGCGTGTGAATGGTAAAAACCAGGCCGATGTGGATTTGGGAATGCAAGAGTTACAGCTCAAGAGTGAGCAGGGCGATGATTTTGCCAAACTATATGTAAGCATGTCTGGTCAACGCATGACCGAAAAGGCCGATCCGCTTCAGTGTGGCTGGGATTGGAATGGCAATGACAACAGGCGTGACTACTGGTACACTATGGATTATAAGATAAAGGTGCCCAAAGGCATTAGTGTAAAACTCTCTACTGTGAACAAGGGAGATGTCTTTGCCAAGGGCGTAACAGGAAATATTTATGCTTCTAATGTGAATGGAGATGTAACCTTGGAGGGAGTTCAAGGTGATACTAAAGCAAATACGGTAAATGGCAAAGTGGAGGTTTCTTATGTGAAGATGCCTAAGGAGTTTGCCAGTTTCAAAACTGTGAATGGAGATATTGAAATTTTTGTACCATCGGGCGGAAACGGAGTGTTCAACTTCCAGAGTCAGTGGGGCGAAATTTACAGTGACCTTGAGTTTAGCGAGAAGTTGGCACCTAAGGTGACCAAGACTTCAGCAGGAAATGGAACGAAGTATAAAGTATCTAACTCCAACAGCTACCAGTATGGCAGCTCGGGTGGAGCAAGCTTTGAGTTTGAGACACTCAATGGAGATGTATATCTAAGAAAGCAAAAATGATGGAGATGGACGATAAGTACATGTCTTTGATTACCGAATATATTGATGGAACACTCACAGAGGTTCGAAGAGAAGAATTCGAGACTTACGTAAAAGATGGGTTCATTGATATGAAAGAGTTGGAAGAGCTGGCCAGCATGCAAGAGCAGATGTTGCAGGCTCCTGAGCCAGAGCCTTCGGAAGCCTTAAGAACTAACTTCTACCAAATGCTTGCAGAAGAGAATCGTAAGCTGAAGAAACGCAGCAGTCGTGACCTGTTCGGTGAGTTTGTTCAAGCCCTGTTCTCAACAAACAAAGGCAGGCTAGCTTTCGGCTTCAGTGTATTGATGCTCGGTCTTTTTATGGGAAATGTTTTCTCTAGGTCTGCATACACTGGTCAGGTAGAAAGCCTTAGCAACCAGATGGCAGACATGAAAGAGGTAATGATGATGACCATGCTCGAAGGTGAGTCTGTAAGCCAGAGGCTTAAGGGGGTTCAGATGAGCAGTGGGTTGGTGAGCGAAAATAAGGATGTAACCGATGCTCTTTTGCTGACCCTGAATAATGATGAGAACACCAATGTGAGATTGGCCGCTTTGGCTTCATTGGCAGAATATGCCGAAGATCCTGCTATAAGGGAGGGCTTGGTGAGCAGTATAACACAACAAAAATCGCCATTGGTTATGGTGGCAATGGCAGAGCTGATGGTCGAATTACAGGAGTCGCAAGCCAAAAAGGAATTTGAGCCTATTCTAAATGCTGAAAATACACCAGATGATGTGAAATCAGCGCTTCGTCAGAATTTAGATAAAATCATGTAACAGAAAAGATGAAAGAAATGAGAATTACAAGATCACTATTGTGTGGAGTGCTAGTGTTCGCTTTAGTAGCGCCTACAATGGCACAGAACGAAGAGGTGAAGGTAGATCAGAAGTTGAAAGTGAAAGCTGACCCAAATGTACAAGTAGAAGTAGATCCGGTCATTGATCTAAATTTTGATACAAACATTGAGGTGGGGTCCGATTTTGAAGCGAACATTCAGGCTTTTGCTGAAAGTACCGTTGAGCGCGTGTTGGATGGTTTTGGAATGGCCAACTTAGAAAAGGACAAGCAAAAAAATAAAGCTGAATACCAAGAAACTACTCAAGAGGTAGAGATTCCACTTTCTAAGCCAGGCGAAAGAGGTGTGCTTGATGTAGATACTAAGAATGGTAAGATAAAAATCACTGCTTATGACGGGCCTACTGTTAAGGTTAAAATGACTAAGTATGAGAAGAAGGTAAAGAAAGATGAGTCTGCCGGAGGATTGCGATTGGTGAGTAGTGGTGGTTTTAATTTTGAAGCAAGCGAAAACAATAACCTTGTAAAAGTTGAAAACGAAGGCTGGAACGACCGTGTAGATTTTGAAATTCAGGTGCCTAGAAACTTCAATATTAAGGCGGAGGCCTATAATAATGGAAGCATTGAAATAGATGGGGTTAATGGCGAACTTAACATAGAAAGTTATAATGGCCCCATTACCTTGAATAATATTTCTGGTTCGGCAAGTGCATCGACCTATAACGGGTCTATAGTTGCGGTTTTCACAAAAGTTTCGGCCGATGTAGCCATGGCTTTTAGCACTTACAATGGAGATGTAGATGTTAGTGTGCCGAACGGAACCAAGTTCTCTCCTAAGATGAAGACTAATAGGGAGATTTATACTGACTTTGAATCATTCAGCATAAAAGAGTCTAAGCCTGTCACCAAAAAACCTGCTAAAGGTGGTTTTAATGTGAAATATGAAAACTGGGTAGAGGCCGATTTGAACGGTGGAGGAGCAGAAGTAATGATGAAAACTACTAATGGCAATATTTTTATTCGAAAGAAATAACTGTTAGTCAAATACATTTTTAATCCTGTGAATAGCAATTCAAAGGATTTTTCTATTTTTGATATACTCAACCGGTGGAACTCAATAGCCAGTCAGCTCAATTTGCCCCAACTTTGAAAATTAAGAGCTTTAAAAAATTATGAAGACACTGATGAAATCCGTTACACTGACCCTCTTGCTATTGATTGGAGCCAATCTTATGGCTCAAGATGCTACCAGCAAAGTGCAAGAACTTTATAATAAGTACAGCAACATTCCTAAGTATAGAGTAAACGTTGTCTATGAGGCTGTAAATGACAACATGGGCTTCAAAAATGTACAAGAGGGAATTTTAGCAGTAGATGGTGAAAAATACATATTGAAGTATGGACCAAATGAAACTTGGTTAGATGATGGTAAAACCGAGTATATTGGTACCAAAGAGCCAGACCATTCTCAGATAATGTACTTCTGTTCTGGGCAGAATACCGAGGCAATTATTGACTTTGGTGAAGCTATGACCTTCTTTGGTTCTGGTCACTCTGGTTCTGTGGATGGTTCAATGTTGAAATTAAAGCCATCTTCAAGTGCTGCCTATAAAGAAATTCATGTAGAATTTAGTGGTAGCGACATTATGTCTATCACAGCTTTAGACGATTTCGGAACTGCACATAAATACACCTTCTCTAACTTCTCTACTAACACTTCGGGGACTAGCTTTACCATTAACCCTGGAGAGTACTATGAAAAGATAGATGAAAGAAGAGGATGTAATTAAGAATTTGAATTTGCCAAGCAACTAAACCAATGGGCCGAGATCGTAGATTTCGGCTTTTTTTATTTTCTAGTTTGATTAATGCTCAAATCGAACACATCATTTCTCTGATAGTGACCAGTTACATCCAGAGCCATCTTTTCCTCAATACAGCGGGTTAAGTCCACTTCTTTCACAAAAACACCCTCCTTGTCCCAAATCGGCTCCATTATATAGTGCCCGTCAGGGCCAACAATACAGCTGCCACCGTTCAGCAACATGTGCTCGGGTTTGTCTTGGAGTTCTGTCGGTAGGTTCAGTTCTTTTGGGATGTCTTTTACTCTCATAATCTGACCTACTCCAACAGCGTAACAGCGCCCCTCAAAAGCGTATGATCTAGTGGCTATTTGCAGCATCTCATGAACCTTCGGCCAAACAGCCACATGAATGTGCTCTCCTGAGTTGTGCATGGTTTGGCGAGTTAAAGGCATCCAATGCTCCCAACAGATTAAACCGCCAACTCTACCAGTGCTAGTTTCTACCGCCTGAAGTCCTTTTCCATCACCTTGGCCATAAATAAGCTTCTCGGTGTAGGTTGGCATTAGCTTGCGGTGGTGGTTTGCTAGCTCACCCTTTTGGTTCCAGGTAAGCAAACTGTTATAGATAGTACCGTTACCAAGTCCAGAATTTACTTTTTCATTGATGCCCATAACAATGGAAAGGTTGAATTCTTTAGCCCAATGGCCTATTTGGGCAACCTCTGGTCCAGTAATATCTAAACTGTTTTCATAAGTTCTGGCGAACACCTCCTTGGTGGGTTTAAAATCCCACTTCGCGTATTCATCGCAGTAGTCAATCCAAGCTGGATAGCCAGTAAACCAAGTTTCTCCAAATGTGGCTAACTGAGCACCTTGTTCCGCAGCTTCTTTTAGCAGTGACTCTACTTTAGCAAGTGAATCGGCAACGTTTAGATAGGAAGGTGCGGATTGTACAACCGCAATTCTTGGTTTCTTATTCATTTGATCACTTTATACTAATTGCTACACCTTCGTTAATTATTCGAGAGAGTTCTTCTAGCTCTCCATTCTCATAAAGTTCGCTGATGTTATTGATGTCCATAGATTCATCTTCAGGCTTGAAGTTGATGTAATCTTGAATCAACACATCATTAACTCTTCTCGGATTAATAGCCTCTCTAAAGCGCATGCCGCCACCATCGGTGTGGTAAAGGTAGGCTAGGTAGTCCATGCTGTAGTCTTCGGTGTCGAACCAGTAGAGAAATACATCATCAAAATCCTCTCCACCGCCAGATTGCTTGAAGGTTACCCGGATTTCATGATAGTCTTTTCCTTTGATGCTGGTAGTTCCTTGGTACTCTTTAATTACCGCTTCATCATTCAGCCCAAATGGCAATCGAAAGAAATAAATTACTGAATTCACTGAGCGTGAATAAGCGGCTCTCTTTTCTTCTTCTAATTCAACTGAGTCTCCATTGATATATCGAGTTAAACCCTCGTTAGTTAGAACATCATATACTTCTTGGTCAATAGAATCTGTTTGTGTTCTGGTGTATTTGTAAAGGCCGTTCTGGAGGCTGTATGTATAGCTCATATCACGAAAAGTCAGGGAGAATTCAGCGTGATCAAGCTGTTCCATGCCATGATGGGAAATAGATTTGTCTACTATGTCTTGAGCCTCTGATTTCGGTGGGGTTTGCTTGTCTTCTTTTTGTGGGGAGCTACATGAGATTAAAAGAACGAATAATAAGAAAAGTACAACTCGGTTTTGCATAGTTCAATTTATCAGAATTACAGCCGAAGTTAACGATAAGTTCAATGTGAATTCAGCTTCTGGGGTCTAATTGAAAGATAACCGACACTTTTGGAATAGGCATAAAAAAACCATCCCGATCTCTCGGGATGGCCAATAAACACACACAATACCAGAGGATTGGAACCTCCAGGTCTCTTTAATTTCTTTTGATGCTTCGAAGTAATACTAAAAAAATGTTACCTGCAAGCGATTTGGTATATAAACTATAAAGTAGATGTTTTGGTTTCAAAGATTCTAAAAATAATTCAAAATACTTTGGAAAAAAGATTGTGATGCTGATTTAGAGTAGCATCACAGCGGCCATTGCCACCATGGTAACATCTTCAATTATGGTTACTTTACTCATGGGTAAATTGAAAACATCACCTAGGCAGGCACATTTTATTTTCTTCTTATCTAGGTTGCTTTTGATAACTCCAATGGAACTTGCCCCTAAAACTATAACAGTAATGAGGTTTGTAGTTGTTGGGTAAATGTTGATTAGATATGCGATTCCGAGGGCCAATTCTACAAATGGATAAATCTTTCCCCAATGGCTCCATTTTTTAGCTATGATGTCATACATCTTGTAACTGTTAGAAAAGCCTTGAATGTTTAGCAGTTTGAAGAATGAGAACACAATAAAGAATCCAGCCATAAAGTGTCTCATCCATAGCCTTCCATTAAATGAATCAAATGGATACTGTGTCAGAGTACTAATAAGAATAATGAAGAAGGCGATTAGGAGTAGAGGCTTGTAGGTTGAGAAAAAGCTTTTTTGTTCTTCTTCAGGTTTGATGGATGAAATGGGCTCTTGCCTAACAATCTGATATTTCGAATCTCTTCCAATAGCATCCTGAATCTCAGTTTCAGAATAAAGAGCATCTGAGTCGATTATGGTTTTGCCATTGGTCAAGTCAATTTCAACAGATTTGACTCCTTTTAATTTTTGGATGTTTCGGGTGACTTTGGCTTTACAGCCTTCGCAAGTCATGCCGGTAATGGTTATTTGCTTTTTCATTGATGGATAATTTTTAAGCAAATGTCTCCTGTTACAGAGAGGGCTGCGTTACACTATTTCAGTCATAGCGTATGATATTTCGGAGTCTAAGTAACCAGAGTTCAATATAGGAAAGGACGTCATGCCGGAAAAATTGGCCTTAAATTCAGACTAAGCCTATTTTATCCGGCATCTCACCGACAGTATCCTTTAGATTCTGGGTGTTTTTCTTCGATGCTAAAAGAACTTATAAAGAAAAATTCCGGAATGACGGTTTGGGGTGTGTTATAAGGGTTTTCGAAAATTTTACATCGAACTCTGGTTAAGTAAGGTGAGTTCTACTTAGAGATAAAGAATTGATTACGGAGAGTGACTATAAAGTTCATAGTGGACTTTGTTTGATTTAACCCTAACTCTAAAGGGAAATGAAAGTCGTTTGAACAGCCCTTTGGGGAATCAAAGGGCCTGTTTGATCACTTTATGGCCACCTAAACCGAACTCAATTTAAACTCTATCTATTGTTCTTCTTTGGCCGAGATCTCGGAACTTAGATGGGGTAAGTCCTGTCACTTTTTTGAACTGAGCAGAGAGGTACTGGCCGCTGTTGTATTCCAGCAAATCGGCAATTTCTGCCAGGCTCATTTGGTCGTAAACCAAGAGCTCTTTCGCCTTTTCAATTTTCTGTAGGGTAATGTATTGGCCAATGGTCTTTCCTTCAATACTGGAAAAGAGGTCGTTGAGATATGAATAATCGAGCTGTAGTTCTCTGGTAAGGAAGGACGAAAAATTCTCATTACTTCCTTTTCTTCCGCTCTGGTGGTGGATTTCTCGAATGATTGCTGTTTTGATGAGCTCCACTTTTTGACTTTTGTCATCATCGAGCAAATCGAACCCCTTCTGTTTTAGTTCCGATCTGAGTTCGGTAAGTGCTTGGTTGCTTAGGTCGTCTTCCAGCTCAATAGACCCCAAATCTACCCTGCGGACTTTCAGATTGCCCGTTTCATTCAAAATCTGTTCAACCACCATTACACAGCGATTGCAAACCATGTGTTTAACAGAGAGTTTCATTGGTCTCTTTTTTCTGGGAGTATATAAGGCATGCCGTAGCTCAACCTCCGACATGCCTTTTATAGTTTATTGAATCACTTCTTCTACACTTCCGCAGTGAAGCATTAAGTCTCCAAAGTATGGATTGTTCACTTCTTCTTCAGCAGCTAACCAGTAAGCTCCTTGGTTATTGAAAGCCATTGGGCAGTACTGCTTGTAAAGTGGGGTTTCATTATTGTTGGCTTTCACTACTTCATACATTTCCATTGAAAGCGTTTCAAAAGCCTGACGCTGAATTTTTACATCAGAAGTATTGGCAATGGTTTCTAATGAGCTGTCCAGTTTCTGATTTGAATTGCTTTTTAAGAAAGCTTTGGCTGCTTTGCTCGCTTCTGCCGCATCGGTTTTCACCAGAGCATCTTTAATGGCCAGATAAGATTCTACCGGATTTGCAGATTCTGTTGCTGTTTCCTGTTTCGTTTCTTTTGCGCCAGATCCGCAAGAAGTAAGTATTAGAGTTAGTCCTAAAAGTGCTATTAGCTTTTTCATTGTACAGGTATTATATCGATTAATTGTTTTCTATGGTGTATTCTACATTTCCACAGTGGAGCATCATGTCTCCGAAATATGGATTGATAATTTCTTCGTCCATTGATACCCAGGTGGCTCCTTTGTCATCATTAGCCATTGGGCAATACTGAACGTAAAGCATGTTTTCTCCTGAGTTGCCAAATGAGTCGAGCGCATTGATCAGTGCCTTAGAGAGGTTGATAAACTGAAGTCGCTGCTCGTCTCTATCGTCAGAGTTGTTGATTTTTTCTAGGCTTTCTTCCATGGGAGTCAGCAGTGCCATCCAGTGGATATGAGCATCACCCTGAACCAAACTCATGTCTACCTTGGAAAGTGACGCTTTCACCTTTTCTGCCTGGTCTCTGATTGGTCGTGCATTGCCTTCTACCATGGCATCTTTGAGAGGAATGTAGGCTTTGGCCACAGCGTTAAGCTGATTTTGGAAAGCCTTTGAAGTGCTAGATTTGAAATCATTAACCTGAGGAATTTCAACCTCTTTGAATCCCGTTTCGGGTGACTTACTATTTGAAGATGGGGTCATCATGCTGATTTTACCCTTGAGCTGAGACTCAGCATCTAGTGTAAAGGCTCCGTTGGTTACCACTTCTTCTCCTGCAGATAGGCCTGATAGCACTTGGTAATTATTTCCTATAGCTTCTCCGAGTTCTACCTCGCGGAGCTCAAAGCTATTTTCATCGTCTGACTTTACGTAAGTGACTGATCTTTTGCCTGTCCATAGTACGGCAGACCTCGGTATGACTAGATCTGCATTTTGAGAGGTGCTCAATTGGGCCTTAATGAACATGTCTGGCTTGAGTGTTTCGTTGCGGTTTCTTACATCGGTCCTTACCTCAATAATTCTGCTGTTAGCTTCAACTGAAGGTGAAATAAAGCTAACGGTAGACTCATAAACCGTTGGACTGCCATTCGGTTTGAATTGAATCTTATCTCCAATTTTCACCTTGCTCAGATCCTTTTCATACACTTCAAATACTGCCCAAACCGTAGATAAATCGGCTATCTGGTAAAGGGTTTGCCCTTGCATAAGGTGGGCACCATTATTAGCGAGCTTTTTGGTAATTACTCCATTGTAATTTGAGAGCAGATCGAAGTTTTGCATCACTTCTCCAGACTCCTCAATCTGTTTGATCTGTTCATCAGTGACTTTCCAGTACTTGAGCTTTCTGCGTGCAGCTTCAAGCAAAGTTGGGTTAGTGTTCGAAAGCTTTTTGGCTTCAAGTAACTCGTTTTGGGCAGCCACTAATTCTGGAGAATAAATAGAGGCTACTCTTTCACCTTTTCTTACATATTCGCCCTCAAAGTCTTTGTAGAGCTTTTCTATTCTTCCTGGGAAATGGGTGGTTTGAGATTGAACTAAACGTTGGTCAGCTTTTATCCGGCCATTTAGAACCAAAGTGGCATCTGCATTGAGGCTTCCCACAGTTTGAGTTTGAATATTGGCCAGCGCTATTGCCGAATTAGACATTTTCAAAACCCTCGGATTGTCGTCTTGGGCGGCATCTGCTACAGGAATCAAATCCATGCCACAGAAAGGGCAGGAGCCAGGCTCTTCTTGCCGAACTTGTGGGTGCATAGAACAGGTCCATAGGCCTGCTTCGTTATGCTCACGACTGTGTTCAGCAGAAAGAGATTCTGCCTGATTTTTAGCGCTGTTTCCGCCAAAGAGAATCGCGCCAAGGGCTAGTCCTATCACTAGTGTTCCCAGCACGGTGTATATCGTTTTTTTATCCAGTTGCATGACTAGAAATTAATTTTTGCTGTTTTTATCATCGATTGATCACCGGCCTGAGTCCAGGCCATGTAGACATCATCACCATTGCTGGTGATTACCGGAAAACCACTGGCTCTTTCGGCTGTGGTTTCTGCCACTGTCATTTTGTTAATCAGTGCGCCTGAGTTGTCGTATTCCGCTAGCATAATGGAGGCTTTTTCATCAGCATTGTCCATCCAGCTTACCAGTACATGTCCGTTGTTTAGAGTAGTGGTTCCAACCCTTCCACTCGTATTCACTTGGCTTACCATCACAGGTTCACCAAAATTGGCACCACCATCTTTTGAGAAAGCTAGTTTCACTTCTGGCGTTCCGCCTTTAGCCATAAACCATGCTACGGCTACATTATTCCCCTTGGCTGTAACCGAAGGGCCATTCACTGGGCAGGCAGGCATTTCCCACAACTCTACCATTAATGGTTTGGGTTGAGTCCATTCACCATCTACCAATCTCACTACCGACATATCCCTGATTTCGTTTTTAGATCGGTCTCTGTAAATAACCACTATGCCCTCGTCTGTCTGAGCTGCTGTGGTTTGGCAACAATCACAAACCCTGTCGTCTAACTCCCATTCTTCCAAAGCATTTCCATTCTTATCGAAAATAGCTGCTCTCAAAGACATTGGTCCACCACCATGGCCGCCATGACTTTCTTCTCCTTCCACTTTGGTGTTTCTGCCATCTAACCAAGTCATAAATGTTCTCTGGTCAGAAAGGGGAAGCATGGTGACGAAGCCATGTTCTGCGGCAATTCCATCTGTATGTGGAATAAATGAGTCGCTCCACTCACTACCGTTATTGGCAGACATCGCTACTCGCACATCATAGTCGAAAGTGCCTTTGTCGCTTTTCTGCAACCAATGGGCTGCCATGTGGCTATTGTTCTCAATTACCGATGGAAAATCCGCCCAGTTGACAAACCAATTGTCGCCTTCTGCTATCAATTTCGGTGCTCCCCATTGCTCGTTCTCCAACTTGGTAAAGTAGAGCTTGGCTACCTTTTCAGGAGTTCTTTCAACATAAGAAAGGAAGGTTTCTCCCTTGCTGTTGGTGAATAGTCTTGGTAGGCTGCTTGGGTTATCAGTTTGTAAGACAATTTCCTGAACCGGTTGAGGGGGCTGATCTTTGCATGATGCTAAGAGCGCCATGGACAAAACAATTGTTAGTAGTTTTTTCATGGTTTGATAGTTAAAAAGTTTCCGGTTAAATATCTCTTTTGAAGCCAGGCCTGATGCTGCTTGGTCATGGCTTTTACCTGAGCTATTTGAAGTTGTAAGAGCTGCTGCTGTGTCATTAGCAGTTCTTCAAAATTGCTGCTGTTGTTGCTGTACTCACTGGTGAGCACGTTAAGAAGGGAACGCGTGTTTCGAATTTCCCTCTCATAAAGTTCTAATTCCCTACTTGAAGTGCTTTCTAAGTACTCCGCTTTTACCCATTGATTCTTGATGTCGTTTTGAATTCTCTCATTTTGAAGGGATAGACTTTCTTTAACAAGCTCAGTCTCTTTGATAAGCGACCTGTTCTTTTTACCGAAAACGGGTAGGCTCAACGATACCATAGGCATGAGTGCATCTTTACCGTTATCTGCCATCGTCATATCCTTGCGCTCACTGATCAGAACATAGTCTAGGCCTACACCAATGTTGGGTCTACGTTTCAATTCTACCAGTTTCAATTGAGTATCTGCTCCAGCAATGTCCTTCTGATTGGCCTTGATTTTCGGGTTATTCGCCAATGCAGAATCAAGACTGGAAGTGATAGTGTGCTCGGGCAATGGATTGCTAATATCTACCTCGCTGTCTACAGAGCGGTTCAAATAAGTGTTGAAGTCGCTCACCAAGGGCTTTCTCTTTAGTTCAAGCAGCTCCAGGTTGGTAGCGGCATCCTCAATTTTAATCTGAATCCGAATCAGATCGGCCAATGAAGTTAGGTTAGATTCGTACTTGGTTTTGGCTATTGGTTCGTAAGTTTTGAGCAGTCTAAGGTTTTCCCTCTTTAGCTCAATCTCTTGTTCCAGTTCGGATAGCATCAACCAGGTTTCCGAAACCTTGAGGAATAGGCTGTTTCTGGCCTCTTCGAATTCAGCAAATCTGGCTTCAGCCATTTTTACCGCCAAGTCTTCTCGTGCGGAGTTGGTGCCCATCCATGGGAACATTTGGTTCAGCGAAATTCTCAATCTTTGCGCCCCCACTCTGGTCTCAACCGGAGAAACAAAGACTCCAAAGCTGACTGTTGGATCTGGCAAAGCACCTTGCTGATCTACTCTTTCCAGAGCTGCCAGGTACTGGGTGAACTTGGCTTTTAGTGCAGGATTGTTTTCAGCAGCCAACTGCCAATAATCTTCCAGCGACTGTGCCGAAAGACCCATTGCCGTAAAGCTTAGAATGAAAAGTATTACATATTTCTTCATGGCTGTGCTGCTTTAGGTAAATAAATCTTCCAGTTCCCATCAATTTGAAGGTCGTCTACATGTCCCATGAGTGATCCATCTGCTGTTATGAAGTGCAGATGTAGGAAACTCCCATGATGGGTGAAAACGCCCTGATGGTTCTTCGAATAGAAGCCAATAATTTCCACCTTCTGACTTTCCAAAACTCCTGTTCTTCCTGACTCTTTGTAGGCCTGATGGTTCTGTTCTTCGGCCAGTGAGGCATTAATAATATGCCAGTTTAGGATTTTAGGATTGGCTTCAATTTTAAAAGGGATTACATCGTTGGCATTTAGGTTGGATGTCTCAGCCTGATCTTCAATCACTGACTCTAGCGATTTCAGATCAACCGTTTCATTCATTTCCACTTCCTGCCAATCCTCTACTTCAGTAGTGACTAAAAGTGCTGCCCCAAAAGCATTTGAGTTTTGAACCAGAATGCTATCAGGATTAGCAACTGATGTAATCACTTCACCTTGAGTGATGAGTATTTCGCCTTGCAAGCCTTCCATGGCCCCAAGGCCATAACTGTTCTTGCCTAACTGCAAATCATTCAGGTTTACCCTGGCCTGCAACTGATTTTGCTGCATAATCTCTATTAGCTTTCCATAAACTTGATAGGAGATTTTTACCGACTTCTGTTCGCCTTGACAACCAAGGAGAAGGAAGAAAGCCATAAGCGTTATATGTCTTTTATTGATCGATTTCATTCTTCTTGATATTTCAACTGTATCTCTTTGTAGGAGGCGTAAAGCACAGGAACTACAAAAAGTGTGATCAAAGCAATGAGCATTCCCCCGAAAGAAGGAATAGCCATAGGTACCATCACATCGGAGCCACGGCCGGTGCTGGTCAAAATAGGTAACAAAGCCAGTAGTGTAGTGGCTGTAGTCATTAAACATGGGCGAACTCTCTTCTTGCCTGCTTCGATTACTGCCTCTCTGATTTGTGTTTTATCATTTGGTTGGTTTTCTCTGAAAGACTGACCCAGATAAGTTGCCATCAAAACACCATCATCCGTAGCTATTCCAAATAGCGCGATAAAACCTACCCAAACAGCCACACTAAGGTTGATTGGGTGTATTTGAAATAAATCTCGCAGGTTAGTTCCGAATAGGTTGAAATTCAGGAAGCCGTCCTGGCCATATAGCCAAAGCATAAGGAAGCCGCCACCAAAAGCAACTGCTACACCACTAAACACCATTAGTGAAACAGGAACTGATTTGAACTGGAAGTACAAAATCAAGAAGATGATGATCAGCACAATCGGAATTACAATGCTCAGCCTCGCTTCCGCCCTGATTTGATTCTGATAGCTTCCGGCAAATTCATAGGAAATTCCCGCAGGTAATTTCAGCTCACCAGTCGAGATTTTTTCATCGATGAGCCTTTGCACATCTTGTACTACCTGCACTTCTGCTTGCCCGGCTTGCTTATCGAAAATCACATAGCCCACTAGGAAAGTGTCTTCGCTTTTGATCATTTGAGGCCCACGGGTGTATTCAATTTCAGCAACCTCACTCAAAGGGATGTTTCTGTTTCCAGCTATTGGAATAAGGATGTTGTTTAAAGCCTCCGGATTATCCCTCAACTCTCTCGGGTACCTCACACGGATGGGATAGCGCTCTCTGCCTTCAATAGTTGTGGAGAGTTTCATGCCTCCCACCGCTACTTGCAAATAGTCCTGAACCTGAGAAATGCTCAACCCATAACGAGCCAGGTTGTCTCTTTTCAGATTGATGAGCAGGTAAGGTTTACCAACTATTCGCTCTGCGAAAACCGCCTGTGCTTTTACCGAAGGCACCTGTCTTAGAATGTCTTCCAACTCCAGTCCAAAGGCTTCAATAGTAGCTAAATCAGAACCTTTCACCTTAATGCCCATTGGCGCACGCATACCGGTTTGGAGCATCACCAAGCGGGTTTCGATAGGCTGAAGTTTAGGTGCTGAGGTTACACCCGGAAGGGTAGTGGCCTTTACGATTTCCTGCCAAATATCATCTGGCGACTGAATTTCGTCCCTCCATTGTCTGAAGAATGAACCGTTTTTATCTGGAACCAGGTCGCCATTTGAATCTCTGATGAATTCTCCATCTTTCACTTTGAATCTGAGCCTGCGGCCATTTTCATCTGTTTTATATTCACTTTTGTAGTTGATCACATTCTCGTACATGGAAATAGGAGCAGGGTCGAGCGCACTTTCAGTTCTTCCAAATTTGCCCACTACAGATTCAATTTCAGGAATGCCGGTAACAGCCATGTCGAGCATTTTGAGCACCTCTTTGTTTTGCTCAATGCCAGCATGAGGCATAGAGGTTGGCATCAAGAGGAAGGCTCCTTCGTCCAATGCTGGCATAAACTCCTTGCCAATTCCAGGCAGGCTGTGGTTTAGTTTTGAGTAGAGTTTTGTAGTTCTTGTTTCTTCTCCAAAAGCCTTAGGGATAAAGCCAAATACCTTGTCGAAACCTAGCCAAATGGTTATCCCGAAGAGAACAATGAAAGAAGGAATAATCAAGAAGAGCTTTCGGTTGTTTAGCGTCCAGTTCAGCAAAGTAGGATAGACATTGATAAAGAGGCTAAATACGCCCAAGGTGAAGCCGATGATGATAGCGACAAAGAGAAAATTCAACAATGAACCTCCTTGTACCCCTAAAGGCATCCATTCTTCAGCCAAAAGAATGTTAACAGCCAAAAGCGCGATGACTAGTGTAGAATGCTTTAAATAGGAACTCGTTTTCGGTACATAGATTTGAACGAGGTTGCAAATGCCTATACCAATGAGCACAAATGCGGCAAGTGCCTGTCCATTAAATAAGGCAATCGACCCGACAAGCATCGTTATGGCATTCAGGATGATTCTGAAGTTTTTGTTTTTCGGTCTGAAACCAAAGAACCAGTAAGCCAAGGTTGGTAGAATCAACAGCGCTACCAAAATGGAGGCAATCAACGCGAAAGTTTTGGTAAATGCCAATGGGCGGAAGAGCTTCCCTTCTGCAGCTTCCAAGGTAAATACCGGAATGAAACTGACCACCGTTGTCATCACTGCTGTAATGATGGCAGGTGCTACTTCTTTGCTGGCTTCGAAAATCAAATCGACCAGCTTTTGGTCTTTTTTCATCTCCAGATGTCGGCTTACGTTCTCGGTGAGCACAATCCCCACATCTACCATGGTTCCGATGGCAATGGCAATTCCCGAAAGGGCTACAATGTTGGCGTCTACTCCAAAATACCGCATGGCAATAAAGCACATGAGTACAGCTATGGGCAAGAGTGAGGAAATGAGAATGGAAGCCCTCAGGTTCATCAGCATGACAATCACTACCACCACCGTGATGATGATTTCAAGAGTCAGTGCTTCCTCTAAAGTGCCAATGGTTTCCTGAATTAGCTGGGTTCTATCATAGAAAGGAACTATGGTGAGCTTCGATTCAGTGCCATCGGACAAAGTTTTTGAAGGCAGGCCAGCAGCAATCTTCTCAATCTTCTCCTTTACATTCTGAATCACCTCCATGGGGTTCGATCCGTATCTGGCTACCACCACACCGCCAACCGCTTCTGCTCCTGATTTATCTAAAGCTCCTCTGCGTGAAGCGGAGCCAAGCGAAACAAAGGCTACATCCTTCACCCTAATTGGCGTGTTGTTGACGGTTTGGACAACTGCATTCTCCAAGTCTTCCAGACTCTTTACATAACCCAAACCACGAACTAGGTACTCAGCCTGGTTGATTTCCATGGTTTTGGCACCAATGTCTCGGTTGCTTTCTCGAACGGCCTTGGTAATTTCCATCAGCGTGACTCCAAAACCCTTCATGGCTTCCGGGTCGATATCTATTTGATATTCCTTCACGAAGCCACCAACTGAAGCCACTTCAGAAACACCAGGTGCCGAACTCAGTGCATACTTCACTGTGTAATCCTGCACAGAGCGAATCTCCTGAGGATCCCAACCGCCAACAGGGTTGCCGTTTTTATCCCGTCCTTCGATGGTGTACCAGAATATCTGGCCAAGAGCCGTTGCATCAGGGCCAAGGGAGGGTTGAACGCCATCGGGAAGTAGGTTCTGAGGCAAGGCACTGAGTTTTTCAAGAATTCGGCTTCTGCTCCAGTAAAACTCTATGCCATCTTCGAAAATGATGTAGATGGAGGAGGCTCCAAACATGCTGGAGCTTCGAATAGTTTTCACGCCCGGAAGCCCCAATAGAGTGGAGGTAAGCGGGTACGTGATTTGGTCTTCTATGTCTTGGGGTGAGCGACCTGCCCACTCTGTAAATACTATTTGCTGATTCTCTCCAATGTCTGGAATGGCATCTACGGGCACAGGGTCTTTTGGCAAATTTACCTGCCAATCGAATGGTGCCGTTACCAGCCCCCAACCTATGAGAATGACCAAAAGCAAGAAGGTCACCAGTCGGTTGTAGAGAAAGAACTTAATAAGGTTATTGATCATTTTTGTGGTTTTACAATCCTGTAATGAATGTGAAGGTACTCGATTAGGAGTACTGAAGGTGCTTGTAAAACTGTCATTGCGATCCCGATTCCCCGATATTTTGGGGCGGGAGAAGCAATCTGTCAAGGTTAATTGGGAGATTCCTTCGTCATGAGCTCTATCGAGTTCATTCCTCGGAATGACGTGCTTCTACACCTTAAGACTGTAAACCAGAAGGGATTTTGAGATTGTGGAAGAAAATGTAGAGTTCGGGTCGATGAATATCAGGTGGGCCAGTATTCTTTAGTTCAACCTCATCGTCCTGATCGATTATCAAAGTCACCAATTCTGAAAATGGCGCTTCGTATAAAAGATGGTAATTAGTGAATGGAGCGTCTTGAAATGCGGTCATCTGTTGCTCATCATCAACCACCTTTAGGCTCCATTGGTCATCACAACAATGATCCATGTCTGTGTGCATCTCCATACTCATGCCGCACTGCCTTTCCACTTTTTTGAAAAGTGCAGACTCCTTAACTCTACCCATGCAAAGGTGCTCTCCGAACAGAACCCCACTACTTGTGATGAAGTAAACGGCTACGAATAATATGGTTAGCGTTCTTTTCAAGAGTTAAGTTTCTCGAAAGTAAGGAGTGAATAAAAAGAGGCCGTCTCAGAATTAACTGAGTCGGTCTTTTTTATTTTTAGTGGATTGTGGGTTTAGATTGACGGTTTTTATGATTGCCTGTCTTAAGAGATGTGTCTTTTAGGTTAAGCGGCTCTGAGGTTGCCCATTTTGGAGATGTTGTGGGCGATTGATATGAGGAGTGTCTCTATTTCCACTTTTTCCAATCCCCTTAACATAAAGCGTTTGAAGCCCTTGTTGTGCTTGATTATGCCGAAGGTTGCTTCTACGTCTGCCGGCCTGTTGGCCCTGTGCCTCAGCCCCTCATCGCTGTGCAGGTTTCTGCGCACCTTTTCCTTCAGTTTTCTCAAGCCGTGGTTAAGCTGTACTGTGCGGTTCCCTTCGGCCTTGTGGCACCGGGGCCTCAAAGGGCAACCATTGCAGTTTTTGGCCTTGTATAGGCTAAGGTGCTGTTGGTAACCTGTCTTGGTAAGCCTGGTCTGTTCTCCTGTCTTGTCCATGGGTTGCCCCATGGGGCAATAGAGCTTGTCGGACTGTTCATCGTAATGCAGGTTGTCTGCCCTGAATGGGTCTTCCTTCCACTTTTTGGTCTGTTCCTTATGGAAGTAGTTGTACTTCACGTAAGGCTCGATCTGTTCTTCTTGTAGGTAACTGTAGTTTTCTTCGCTGCCGTAACCGGCATCTGCACAGAGGGACTTTGGTGTGGTTTTATACAGCTGTTTGAACTGCTCTAGGTGGGGCTTCAGGGTCTGGGTGTCTGTGGTGGTCTGGTGGAGGGTGGTGTTGACGATGAACTGAGAGGAGGTGCTGATCTGCCAGTTGTAGGCCGGTTTTAGCTGGCCGTTGAGCATGTGGTCGTCCTTCATCCTCATAAAGGTGGCCTCATGGTCGGTCTTTGAGTAACTGTTCCTGTTTTGGAGTATGGCCTGCTTCTGCTCATACTCCCGGAGCTTTCCCGGCCAGTTCTTTTTGGCGTAGTTGAGCTTCTGCTTTACCTTTTTGCTTACCCGTTTGCCAGAAAGTGCCCTGTCTATCTTGGCCACCGTCTGTTCTACCTTGTTGGCGTCTATGGCCTTAAAGTCCATCTCTGGGGTGGTCGAAAGCTCTTCTTCTGCCAGTCTTTGGGTGTATTCCCACAGTTCTTCCAGTTGTCTGCCAATGCGCTCTTTGCTGGTGTTTATGGCCTTGCCCCATACAAAACTGTAGCGGTTGGCATTGGCCTCTATCTTGGTGCCATCGGTGTAGAGTTCCTTGATGCCCACCATGCCCTCTTCCACCAGCAACTGCACTACTTGGGCGAAAATCACCTTCAGGTCGTCCTTCAACCGATCGCTACGGAACCGGGCAAGGGTGTTGTGGTCTGGCTTGCTCATGCCGCTGATCCACATGAAGTGGATGTTCTCTGCCAAAGAGGCCTCCAGCTTGCGGGATGAGTAAACATTGCTCAAATAACCATACACCAGTACTTTCAAAAGCATCTTGGGATGGTAGGAAGAACTCCCGCCACCTTTGTACTTCCGCTCCAGCACCTCTGTGTTCACCCTATCGATCACAGAGTTTACCAACCGTACAGGGTGGTGGGCGCTGATCAGTTCCTCAAGACTGGGGGGCAAAAGCATCAACTGACCTTGGTGGTAATCCTTGAAGACTTTCCGCTTGTTTGTCATACCTTAAAATAACACTCAAAGGCCTTATCCTAAAGAATTCAAGCAACTAATATCAAGAACATGAAAAAAGGGTGCCCTTTTGAGACACCCTCAGATAATTCTTAACTATTAAAGTGATGTTAAGTCTGTATTCATATCAACCTCCTTAATTATAAAACGTTTTAAATTAAACTTTGTTTACACTATTAAATATAGATTCAATATCTATGCCATCTAGCTCTTCATCCTTAATTGCTAGAGAATAAAGATTAGGGTCTAATTTAAAAGCTTCTCTAAGATTAGCATTAATGTCTTCCACAAACTTATTAATTATTTTGTTATTATCTACTTTCTCTTCTTGGATGTCTTTCAGCATTCGGTGATAATTGCAAGCTAAATTGTAATAAATAGCAGGCCATCCAGGTCTTTGAGTTTTTATAGATTGTAGTATTTCATTGGATCTTCTATGATCTTTTAAATGTTTACTGTAGATGAAAGCTTCGTTTAATTTTGGTAAATATAATTCATTATCATCTGTTGAGCCATCAAGTTTAGATAGTCTAAAAATTCTATTCCATAAATTAGCCGATTTAGTATATTCTTTGATTCTAAATAGTAGTCGTGCGAGTCGCTTTAGTAATTCAATATCTGTAATGTCATTACCAAAATCATGAACATAGTTAAGTACTGTTTTTCTGTCCTTTTCGTTTAAAATATCCTGTTCTTCAAACTCAGTCAGTCTTTCAGAATTGATGCCCTCACTAACGTGCGATTTAAGTATGTCATTTAGATCATTTAATCTTTTCTCACTATTTGCAACAAGGGTAATAATGTCTGTTACAGTCACTAAGTAGCCAGTCATAAAACCTAAACTGAGGAAAAGGGTAATTAAGCAATAAATTATTGTTACACCATGAGGGTTTATTTCTAAGGATTCAGAAATTTTTAATACTAAATGCTGAAAGAATTCGATAATCTCATTGAACTGAACCAAAGAGATACCCACTATAATCTTAGTAAGCCAATCAGAAATCTGTTTAAATGAAGTATTTCTTTCTAATGGAGAATTGGATTCATTTTCTTTATAGGAAGGGAAGCCAAATACAAACCCTAGAAGGCAACCTACTAGAGAGCTGGCAAACACCAACATTATAAATGTTGCAGCAATATTCAATCCTTGACTTGTAGTATCAGAAGTAAAGGAGAATATTACAATTGCAGTTAAAGCTATGATCACTACTCCTGCAACAAAGATTAGATATCCAAAAAGTTGATGTGTGTTTATCTGCTTATTCATTTGATGAATAATTTGCATAAACCTAATTAAGAATTTTTCCTTTTTGAAAATCCTCTTCTCCAATTGCTCCTCCGTAGCTATTGTCTGAATCGATGTAGATTTTCCAGACACCTGATACTTTTTTGAGGGTGACATGAAATTTGCCGTAGTATGATTGAGAACCAGAATCGGTATAGCGGGTTAGCTTAAATATGCCAGTTTCATAAGCCCAATTGGCCTTCTGGATTCTGGAATAAAAGCTGAACTCGATTTTCTGCTTCACCTTAGCCAGGTTCCAGCGATTGAAGTTCTCTAGGTTGGCATCTTTATATTCCTGCCCAATCATCATACTTCCGCTTTCTTGAGGAATGCGAAGTACATCATCCGTATGAATTTTATTAAACAAACTAGCATCCAAGTCTTGGTAGGCTTGCATAAAATTGAACCAGACATCTTTATTGATAGCTTCAGTTTGGCTCTGAGAGAACAGATTTACAGATAGAATGAGCAGTAGGCTCGAAAAAACAACCTTCATATTTTAATGACCTTTACTTAGCAACGCCAAATACCTAGGCTTCTTATTACATGCGTTGTAAAAGAACAGTATTAGACTTCTCTTTCAGTTTATCTGGATTCATAAAAATGTTTACGGCCTCTCTGTAAACCTCATTGCTGTTGTTGTAGACCTTATAGAAGGCATCGTCATTATCAAAAACTTCTCGTGCTATTCTACCTTTTAGTAGATTTTTGAGTAGTTCTTTAGATTTAGTGTACTGCTTTCTGTTAAAGCGAGCTCCATTTTTTTCGCCCATTGCAATAACCTCTTGAAGCATAGCGTCTGTAATCTCAAAATCGTTAATAAACTCATCTACGCTCATGTTCTTCATTTCAGGATTGTTGTCCCTAAAATCGAGTGTATATTCTCTAATGGTGTTGTTTGCTACCAGTCTATTAATGTATGCACTATTATCGGTTGTGTCTAAGGCTACAAAGTAATCTGGCATAATGCCACCTCCACCGTAGACTGTTCTACCTGAGGCTGTTTTATAGGCTAAATCTTCATCGAAATGGACAGAATCTTGAGAGAATAGTTCTCCAGAAACGAATCTATCGTAATAGTCATTATTGTAAACTTCTTCGCCATCTTCATAAGGCTTTTGAATAGACCTACCACTTGGTGTGTAGTATCTAGCGATGGTCATTCGAACTTCAGAACCATCTTTTAGATCGAATGGGTATTGAACCAATCCTTTGCCGAAAGACCTTCTGCCCACTACCAATGCTCTGTCGTTATCTTGGAGTGCTCCGGCTACTATTTCTGAAGCTGAGGCTGAGCCTTCATTAATTAAGACCATTACTGCTCCTTCTTCGAATATACCACCCTCTTCGGCTCTGTCTTCCCTGTCGTACTTTTTGCTTTGTCCTTTTTGGCTTACAATTACGGCCCCTTCTTTTAAGAATTCATCGGCAATGCCAATGGCAGCACTCATGTAACCACCGCCATTGTTCTGTAAGTCTAAGATTAATTGGCTCATACCTCTCTCTTTAAGGTTGCTTAAAGCCTCCTTAAATTCACGGTATGTGGTTTCAGCAAACCTGTTGATTTTGATGTAGCCTATTTTGTCATCAATCATATAGCTCGCATCTAATGAGGTTTGAGGAATGGCTCCTCGCTTCAAATCGTATTCAATAATATCTTCCTGATTTTTGCGAACAACTCCAACGGTTACTTCCGAACCTCTCGGCCCTCTAAGCATATCGTAAACCATTCTGTTGTTGAGGCCAATGCCTGCTATATTTTCACCGTCTACCGATACAATTTTGTCACCTGCCTGAATTCCTGCAGTTTCGGAAGGGCCGCCAGTCAGTGGAGTTACCACGTATAGCGTGTCTCTTAATAAGTTGAATTCAACTCCAATGCCATCGTAGGTGGCTCTAAGTTGAGACTCCATCAATTCAGCATCTCTTGGTGGTATATAAACCGTATGCGGATCTAGCTTATCCAACATAACCTCGATAGACTCTTCTAAAAGGGAAGCAGTGTTTACGGTGTCTACATAATCGTTTTCTATGTAGTCCAATAGCTGCGTAAACTTCTGAATAGACGCCTGGTACTTTTTGTCTGTTTTGGGTTCGGCAAAATTAGAGCCAATTAAAACGCCTGCAATCAGTGCAATGGCTAAAAGAATAGGTAGTCTTATATGGTATGATGAATTCTTGTATTCGCTCACTTTTTTAAAATTTATCCGCAAAAATATGTAAACCCTTCAAAAACATGGGTAAATGTCATGGTATGAATCTAACGGTATGTTTTCATTTGTGTTCACTGAAAAATCTAAGTTGAACATTTACTCTCTTAGTCAAAATTAGTAGATTCGTTAAACCCCAATAAAATGGAAAACCTTCTTAAAAGAACCATCAATGATTTAGTTACCGAGAACCATGTTAGGGCTTCAGTGCTCTATTATTTTGGGGTGAAGTTCTATGATTACAAAACAGAGACTCTGGCAGAAGTCTGTTCCAATCATGGCTTAAAAGCAGCTTCTGTAATTAAGGCGTTGGAACTAATAAATGATGATAAGGAAACTACTCAGAGACAACTTCAGTCTTTGCCTGTTGAGCTTATGGTAGAATACCTAAAGCATGCACACTACTTGTTTGTGAAAAAACGCATTCCTTACATTGCCCAGCTTATTGATGGTGTTACAGAGGTTGATTTCAGGTACAAAACACTTTCTGCCGACTTGAAGTCGATTTTTCCGCTGTTTGTTCAAGACTTTATAGAGCATATTTATGAGGAGGAAGACACCTTCTTTTCTTATGTTAGTCAGCTGTCTAGGTTCTTGAAAGACGATGTTCCTAGTTCAGAAGTATTTTACTTAATGGAGAAAAACTCAGTTCGTGAGTTTGCTTTAGATCATGAGGTGCATGATAATGAGATGGAGGGTTTTAGAAAATTCACCAATAACTACACTTATTGCGATGAGGCCGATTTACACATTAAGGTGCTCTATTCTGAATTGGAAAGACTAGAAAAAGACCTCATCTTGCACGCCAAAATTGAAAACGAAATTCTTTTTCCTAAAGCACTTCAGTTGGAGCGCTTGGTGAAATTGAAATTTCACGACTTGTCTAAAAGCAATTAATGGGTAGAATTATTGCCATAGATTATGGCTCAAAAAGAGTGGGGCTGGCTGTTACAGACCCACTTCAGATTATTGCATCTCCGCTAGATACGGTACACTCCAAAGACGTAATTCAGTTTTTAAAAAACTATGATCAGTCAGAAGGTATTGAGTCTTTTGTGCTTGGTATGCCTAAAAACCTTGATGGGAAGGATACAAATGCTACCCAACAGGTAAGGCAATTTCACAACCTTTTGAAAAAGCAGTTTCCAGAAAAAGCCGTTTATTTGCATGACGAAAGATTTACCTCCAAAATGGCAATGGATGCAATGATTGCCGGAGGAATGAAAAAGAAGGATAGAAGAGAAAAAGGCAATATAGATAAGATTAGTGCATCCATAATTCTTCAATCTTATCTGGAAAGCAGAGGCTTATGATTTACCCAATTTTAGCATACGGAGATAACATTCTAAGAAAAGAGGCGGAAGACTTTCCTCAAGACTCCAAAGATTTGACACAACTGGTAGAGAACATGTTCGAAACTATGTACAGTGCCAATGGAGTGGGGTTAGCAGCTCCTCAAATCGGGTTGTCTCATAGGATTTTCGTTATCGACTCTACCCAAATGGGAGATGAAGAAGATCAGGCCAAAGGGGTGAAGCGTGCCTTTATCAATCCAGAGATACTAGATGAATACGGAAACGAATGGGCTTTTGAAGAAGGCTGTTTGAGTATTCCAGATGTACATGCAGATATTCTCAGACCAGAGAAGTTAACCATTCATTATTACGATGAACTCTGGAATGAACATGAAGAAGAGTTCGATGCATTAACAGCTCGTGTGATTCAGCACGAATATGATCACTTAGACGGTGTGCTTTTTACCGATTACATTAAAGGGTTGAAAAAGCAAATGCTTAGATCAAAGCTGGTTAATATTTCTAAAGGGAATATTGATGTCAGATACCGAATGAAATTTCCAATCAAGAAATAGCTGTCATTTCCATATCTTGACTAAAAGTTCCAGATATGAAATGGCTATCCCTGTTATTCCTAGCATTCGTTCTTTTAGGTTGTCAGACTGGAAACTCTGAAGGTAGAGATCAGTCAGAGCGTCCATTTATTCATTCCGTATACTTTTGGTTCAAGGAAGGGGTGACAGAAGAGCAGAAAGAGCACTTTTTTACTGATGCCGAGAAGCTGCGAGATATTGAAGTCGTTCAAGCACTTTACACTGGTGTGCCTGCCGAAACCACTCGTCCAATAGTGGAAAGAAGTTATGATTTCGCGGTAATTGTTCATTTCAAAGATCTTGCCGCGCACGATGTTTATCAGCAACACCCCATTCATTTAGCACTGCTAGAAAATGGAGCTACTCTCTGGGAGAAGGTGATGATTACAGATGTGAATTGACCTTAGCGTCAGTACCGTAGGTCAGACGCGTAATCCTATGATTAGATAGCTAATGTGGTTATATTCAGTATTCAATAATCACCATGAAGATTTTAGAGGATTTTTGCTACCACGTTTATAACCAATCAAATAATGGAGTGAAGGTATTCTTAGATGATGAGGACTATAGTTATTTTCTAAATAGAGCAAAGGTTTGGATTGCTGAGAAAGCCGATGTTCTTGCCTATTGCATTATGCCAAATCATTTTCACTTTTTAATACATGCTAATGCAAAGTCTTCAGAGATTGTAAGGATTGGTAGTTTAAACCTTAATGGTGTTTCTAATGGCTTTAGACTTTTGCAAAGTCAATATGCTCAATATTTCAATCGTAAATATGGGAAGTCAGGTTCGGTTTTTCGTCCCAAGATTAAATGGAAACTTTTAAATAGCTCCTCTGGAGAATATGTGACTAACTGCTTTAATTACATACACAACAATCCATTAGAAGCTTCTTTGTCAGCTAATCTAGAAGGATGGAAACATTCTTCGTATTTAGAATATTGCGGATTGAAGACACAGCTGTTAGTTGATAAGCAGTTAGCGAAACAGTATGTAAAAGCTGATTGGGAAGACTTTGATTTGTAAAAATCCCGTCTGACCTTCGGTGCTGACGGGGTTAAACGACCACTCCTTAAGCATCTTTTGCCTTTGTTCAGAATGGATAATTTCTATTTTTGCAGCATCCATAAAACTAAACAACCTACTTTATGCAGCAACTCAACGATTTTCTTAAGGTAATCGATAGCTATATTGGTAGCTCTTGGTGGTTTCCTTTTGCACTTTTAGGAACAGGGCTATTCTTTACTATTTACCTTAAGTTTCCACAAATCAGATATTTCCGCTTTGCCTTTAATGTGGTAAGGGGAAAATACGATAAAGCTGGAGACGAAGGAGATACCTCTCACTTTCAGGCTTTAACTACCGCTCTTTCTGGTACAGTTGGTACTGGTAATATTGCTGGTGTAGCCTTAGCATTGCACCTTGGTGGCCCTGCTGCATTATTTTGGATGGTTATTACGGCCGCTATAGGTATGTGTACAAAGTTTGTTGAGGTAACGCTTTCGCACAAATACAGAGAAAAAGCTGCTGATGGTACTATGGCTGGTGGCCCAATGTACTACATGAAGAATAAGCTGAACATGAAATGGTTGGCAGTTATTTTTGCTGTAGCAACAGTACTTTCATCGTTCGGAACAGGAAATATGCCTCAGATTAATAGTATTGCTGGGGCGGTAAAGTCTACTTTTCAGATTGAGCCGTGGATTACAGGAGCTGTTCTTTCTGTAATTTTGGCTTTTGTTATTATCGGTGGTATTAAGAGAATTGCTTCTGTAACTGAGAAGCTTGTTCCTGCAATGGCTGTAATTTATTTTCTCGGCTGTTTCTCCGTGATCTTCGCCAATTTAGATAATGTAATTCCTTCTATTGTATCGGTATTTTCTAGCTTGTTCACCACTACAGCGGCAACAGGTGGTTTTCTTGGTGCTACAGTAATGTACGCCTTCAACACGGGTGTTGGTAGAGGTTTGTTCTCAAACGAAGCTGGTCAAGGTTCTGCACCAATTGCTCACGCATCGGCTAAAGCTCATGAGCCTGTTTCAGAGGGTATGGTGGCCATTCTGGAGCCATTCATTGATACTATTGTTATCTGTTCAATCACAGGTCTGACTCTTCTGTCTTCTGGTGCATGGCAAGACAAGCACTACAATGACTTTGCAGTAACTGACATGTCTATTTTGGTAGGAACTGAGTATACCGATGATAACAAGGATGATAGAAAAGCCCTTAAAGAGCATTTATCTGGAGAGAACCCTCTCCCTGTTTTTGACGGAATGCTTCAGGTTGAAAATGGTCAGATTGTTAGTGATGTTACTGTTATTCATGCTCGTTCTGTGGCTGAAGAAGTGGTAGTAAACGAATCTTTCGGAGGAGACCCATTAACTGGAGAGGTTGAAATTAGGAATGGAATTTTGCAAGATGCAAGCATCTCATTCTACGGGAAATCTCTGGTACATAGTTCACCTCTAACGGCCATAGCCTTTACCAAAGGTTGGTTAGGTAATGCCGGTCAATATATAGTTTCAATAGGCTTATTGCTCTTCGCTTTTAGTACGGCAATTTCTTGGTCTTACTATGGAGATAGAGCCATGACCTTCTTGGCAGGATCTGGCTCAGTGAAGTATTACCGAATTGTATATGTAGCAGGGTTCTTCATTGCAGCGATTGCAGATACTACAATTATTTGGACTATTGCTGCTATTGCTATTGCCCTAATGACTCTGCCTAACTTGGTAGGAATTATCATGCTTCGAAAGGACATGAAGAACACCATTAACGATTTCTGGTCTGGCTTTAAGAAGGAGTATCCAGACGAAAGAACTCCAGAATAAGATACTAAAAAGCCCTCATTTGAGGGCTTTTTTTATGTTTCTACACTAACACCTCTCCAAAAGGCTACATAGCCTTTAATTGGTTTGGCTGCTTCTTTCGTTTCGGGATAATACCAGGCGGCATCTTTGTTTTCATTACCTTCTACACTAATGGTATAGTAACTAGCCTGACCCTTCCATGGGCACGAAGTGTGAGTGTTACTCTCTTTAAAGAACTCTTTTTTGATTGAATTAGGCGGAAAGTAATGGTTGCCTTCAATTACGATGGTTTCATCACTTTCTGCCAATACTTGATTGTTCCAAATCGCTTTCATAATTATACCTTTGAAAGCCTAACAAATGGAGGGAATCAATGTTCAGCCAAAGAGTCGTTTTCAAGACCATTTAGTCATTCATTTCGGCTTCGGCCTCAGCTATTTGTTTTTCAAGTTCTCGCTCAGAATGAGCCGCTTTTTCGACTGCTTGAGCCACTACTTCTGCCAATGATGTATCTAGCGCTGAAGGAATAACTTCATCTGCTGTTGGATTTTCAAGAGAGTTGGCAATAGCATAAGCTGCCGCTAGTTTCATTTCGGTACTAATTGTACTAGCACGTGCCTTTAGAGCACCTTTGAAGATTCCTGGGAATGCCAATACATTATTGATTTGATTAGAGAAATCACTTCTGCCGGTACCAACAATAGTGGCCCCTGCTTCTAATGCATCTGCAGGCATAATTTCAGGAGTTGGGTTTGCCATGGCGAAAATGATAGGGTTCTCGGCCATGTTTTTAATATCCTCTTTGTTGAGAATGTTTCCTTTGCTCACTCCAATAAACACATCGGCACCTTTTATAACCTCGTGAATATCTCCTTCCACGTCATCAAAGTTAGAGTACTTCAACAGCTCGGTCTTGGCCTTATTTAAATCGTTACGGAAACGGTGAATAGCACCTTTAGAATCACAAACGATGAGTGTTTTTACAGACTGGCAAAGCGGAGAGTCTATATGGAAACACCTCAGAAGTTTAGCAATAGCAATTCCCGCAGCGCCCGCTCCATTTATTACTACTTTCAGATCTGTAAGTTTCTTACCCGTAACCTTGCAAGCGTTAATCATGGCTGCAAGGGTTACAATGGCGGTTCCGTGTTGATCGTCATGAAAAACAGGAATGCCAATATCTTGAAGTGCTTCCTCTATTTCAAAGCTCTCAGGTGCAGCAATATCTTCTAGATTAATACCTCCAAATGAAGGTGCAATTCTCCTGATTGTCTCAATGATGTGGCGAGTATTTTTGCTGTCAATACAGATTGGAACGGCATTAATGCCTGCAAACTTTTTGAAGAGCATGGCTTTTCCTTCCATAACAGGAAGAGAAGCTAATGGCCCAATATCTCCAAGGCCTAGCACTGCCGTGCCATTGGTAACAACGGCAATTGTGTTGCCTTTTATAGTTAAGTCGTATGCCCTCTCAGGGTTCTTCTCAATTTCCAAACATGGTTGAGCAACACCTGGAGAGTATACTAATGATAATTTCTCTTTTGAGTCTACAGGAATCTTATTGACCATCTCAATCTTACCCTGCATTTCCTCATGTAATTCAACTGATTTCTTATATACCTCTTCCATTCTTTCTACGCTTTCGGTCCTGCGAAATTTATGGCCACTAATTTATGCATATCCCAGCTGAATGTGCTGAGGTTATTGGGGTTAAATTTGCTAATGTGGTCATAACCACAAGCTCGTGCTATCACTTTAATTAGCTCATTAGTAGCTGAAAAGTAGTTGGAGAGTTGCTTGGCAGAAGACTGAATGACCAGCCTGCTTCTTAGTTTCTCTTTTTGCGTTGCAATACCTACTGGACAGAAGTTGGTGTGGCATGCTCTCATTCCTAAGCATCCAATGGCTTGTAAGGCGGCATTAGATACTGCGATGGCGTCTGCACCTAGCATCAAGGCTTTAGCATAGTCTTCCGCCACTCTTAAGCCTCCAGTGATGATGAGACTAACGCCTTTGGCTTCTCGTTGGTCTAAGTGCTTTCTTGCTCTTGCTAAAGCAGGAATAGTTGGAACATTGATATTATCTCTAAGTATTGCTGGTGCTGCGCCAGTGGCTCCCCCTCTTCCATCTAGAATGATGTAGTCTACTCCTACTTCTAAGGCAAAGTCAATGTCTTCTTCTATTCTTGAGGCTGCCATTTTGAATCCAATAGGTATACCTCCTGTGGCTTCCCTTGCCTTTTCGGCAACTGCTTTGAAATCTTCGACAGACCTTAGGTCGGTGAAAGTAGCAGGAGAGATTGCTGATTCGCCTTCATCCAAACCTCTGACTTCTGCGATTTTTCCATTCACTTTATTGCCTGGTAAGTGGCCTCCGGTTCCAGTTTTTGCTCCTTGACCAGCTTTGAAGTGAAATGCTTGGGCTTTAACCACTTTTTCATACGAGAACCCGAACTTTCCCGAAGCCAATTCATAGAAATATCTGGAGTTAGCTTCTTGCTCTTCAGGTAACATTCCTCCCTCACCAGAACAAATTCCTGTTCCGGCCATTTCTGCTCCTTTTGCCAAAGCGATTTTAGCTTCTTCTGATATAGCACCAAAGGACATGTCTGAAACAAAGAGTGGTAGATCTAATTTTAGGGGCTTTTTAGCATTGGGGCCTATAATTGTTTCTGTTACTACTGCATCATCATCCATCAAAGGCTTTGAACCCAATTGGGCTGGCAGAAACTGTATGTCTTCCCATTTGGGTAATGTATTTCTATCTACGCCCATAGACACTGTAGCCCCATGCTTCCCTACATTGTCAAGGCCGTTTTTGGCAAGTTCTTTTATATGGTCTTTGTGGGGTTCGGTATCTTCTGGGTTAGTGTCGGCATATATGCCCAAGTAGGCTTCTCTGTCGAATTGAGCGGGGTTGTCAACTTCATAAGCTTCAACATCAGCTTGGTCTATGAAGACTTGGTTGTCTTTTATTTCCGATTCGAATTTGTGTAGAAACTCTGAGTTGTCGTACTCACTAACTCCTGTGTCGATTCTATAATCCCAATTATGCAGCCCACAAATAAGATTGTGACCATCAACGAAACCATCGGCTAGCAAAGCCCCTCTGTGTAAACAGCGTCCGTAAAGAACGGACACCTCACTGCCATATTTAATAACAACTAAGTCGGTTTGGGAAACTAATGCGTGTGCTGGAGATTTATCTTCAAGCTCTGAGAACTGCGCTACAGAAACTGGTTTTTTCATAAGGTTAACTTTTTATATAAAGCCCCCTATGAAGAAATATGTTTTGGGAATGCCAGATCAGTCCACTTTCAAGTGTTTCTTCTTTAATTCTTTGGTTCTGATAAAATAGAGGTAGTTCGCAAGGAAATAGGCGCCTATGCCAGAGAAAATATGCCAGAGAAAATGGGTGCCTATTGGTATTATACTAGTGTAATAATGGTCGGCTTGTCTGAAGTATATAGCAAGAACGAAGCAGACCGAACCTAAAACAATACTATACGTTTTCTCCCAATTGTTTTTACGCAGAATCAAAAATATGGGCACCAAAAAGGCTAAGCCACTTATGGCATAAGAAACGTTTAGACCGCTTTGCCCGCCTATTAGATTTAAGGCTGTAAACCTCATTAGGAAGACTGGTACAACCAGCACAAAGCTCATCCACTTTTTAGGGAGTACTTTCGACCAGAAATAGATGGTAATTAACAGGGTGAGAATCATGGCAGGAATAAAGTCCATATACAGAAGCCATCTAGAAGTTCTCAACCCGTGAAATAAGGTGCTTCCTAGTCCATTGAGGAAAAGAAATGGAATAGCTGCTAGTAGAAATGAGTAGTCTTTAGGTTGTTTCCTGATTTTCCACAAGAAATATACGGCAGGTGCAGCTATGGCTAATGATGAAATAGCATTCCACGGCTCTACAATCAAGGCATCAGTAACATGAGTCTCTGCGTACCAAGGTCCACCGTCTGTAATTTGTTCTGGTCCTAAAATCATTCCGTATCACTCAACCACATTGGATAAACGAAAGTTGCAGCTATTCTGGATTTTTAGAGGGGATGGTTGAATTTTTGATCACGCCTATCATTTCATGGTTACTTGATGGGCTTCTGCCTATCAATCAGAGTCCCTTTTAGGAGGCTCTGATGGGGAAGTGCTAGCGTTGATTTGTGGTGTTTGTCTTATTCATCTTGATGTAAAACAAAGCTAGGTTTGATAGCGCAATCAATTTCTCAACAGCCTGATCACCCTCAGAGTCTCTCGCAGAGGACTCTGAGGACGAGTAGTAGGTAGACGTAAATATATTTAGTTGCAGCTATTCTGGATTTTTAGAAGGGATGGTTGAATTTTTGATCACGTCTGTCATTTCATGGTTACTTGATGGGCTTCTGCCTATTCCTCAGAGTCCCTTTCTAGCGTTGACTTGTGGTCTTTATCTTATTCACCTTGATGTAAAACAAAGCTAGGTTTGATAGCGCAATCAATTTCTCAACAGCCTGATCACCCTTAGAGTCTCTCGCAGAGGACTCTGAGGAAGAAATTAGATAAAGTCTTTATAGTCTTTTAAAAAATCATGGGTTTCTTCTCTAAAATAGAAGCCGACACTAGAGTGAGGATATTTTGTGTAGTCTAAAACCAACGATTCTGGGTTCCTATGTATGTAATCTAGTTTCGTTTCAACCATTTTTCTATTAAAGCAAATTTTGCCATCGAATGAAGGCTTAAAGACCTGATGCAGCTTGCCTTTATTCCGCTCTTTTGAAGTGACCCCTTCGGATAGTTGTTCAAGAAGTCTATGGTTCTTGGTTAGTTTTAACTGCTTTATTACTTCATAGGCAAGAAATCTTTTACCATTACCTACTAAAGAGTTAAGGCTTTTCGTGCAAGAGTCATCAACGAATAAGATGCAGTGAAAATGATTTGGCATGATTACATAAGCTAGCAATGAGGTTTCATTGTCAGCTAGATATTTGAACCATTTGTTGAAATAGCTATATAGGTCGGTAATCTGAAATAATGGTAGCCATCTGTAGCAGGTGAAGGTAATAAAGAAAACTTCATTCTTTAATTCAATTTGTTTGTGCGTGGCCATTAAATGAATTTACATAAAATTCATCAGAGTCCCATTTAGGAGACTCTGATGGGGAAGTGCTAGCGTTGACTTGTGGTGTTTGTCTTATTCATCTTGATGTGAAACAAAGCTAGGTTTGATAGCGCAATCAATTCCTGATCACCCTTAGAGTCTCTCTCAGAGGACTCCGAGGACGAGTAAGAGGCAGACTAAATAGGTTTAGTCTATCGTTTTGACTGTGCGCTTAATTCTAGGTGATCTACAACTCTTTCAACTTATCTGCAGCGGCTTTGAGGGTCTCTTCATTTTTGGCGAAGCAAAACCTAAGTACCTTGTTGTCTTGCCCATCTTGATAGAATACAGAGGTTGGAATAGCGGCAACTCCAATTTCTTTAGTCAACCATTCTGCCATTTCTACATCTGGCTTGTCAGTTATAGCTGAATAATCCATCAACTGAAAGTAAGTACCGCTAGACTTTACAGGTTTGAACCTTGAGCCTTCCATAGCTTTCAAGAAAAAGTCTCTTTTCTCCTGATACATCGCTGCAATAGACTCGTAATTCTCCGGTGTTTTTAGGTAGTCGGCAATAGCATATTGGCTGGGTGCATGAATAGTGAAGGTGTTATACTGATGAATCTTCAGTATTTCTTTCATAAGAAAATCTGGTGCCACTAAATAGCCCATTCTCCAGCCAGTGGCGTGAAATGTCTTTCCGAATGAAAAGGTCGCTACAGCTCTTTTTCTTAGCTCTTCTGATGTTAAAATAGAATTGTGCTCTTTGCCATCGAAGACGATGTGTTCATATACTTCATCGGAAAGCACCAGTATTTCAGTGTCTTTAGTCAACCTTTCCAGTTCCTTTAAATCATCCTTAGAAATGGTCGCTCCGCTCGGGTTGTGCGGAGAGTTGATGATGATCATTCTGGTTTTATCTGAGATCGCCTGTTCAACAGCTGGCCAATCAATGCTGTAGTCATTTGGCTTTAAATTCACCCCCACAGCTTTAGCTCCTTGCAAGTCAATAATGGCTTCATAAGCATCATAAGCAGGGTTCATAATAATCACTTCATCACCGCTATGTACAAATGCACTAATGGTGTTGAATATTGCCTCAATGGCTCCACAGGTTACTAGAACATTTTCAACTTTTGGTAACCAACCATGACTTCTTTCAATTTTCTCTGCAATGGCTTCTCTCAGGCTTATAACACCAGCCATAGAAGGATATTGATTCTGGCCTTGCTTCATGTAATGGCAAACCTTTTCAATAAGTTCTGGGGCAACATCAAAATCAGGAAAGCCCTGAGAGAGGTTAATGGCTCCGTATTCTTGAGCCATTTTCGACATTTTAGTAAATATGGTAATCCCTACATTGGGTAGCTTCGATTCAATTTGCATGTTGGGAAGTTATGAAGCTCCAATGAGCTGTCAAAACCTTAGTCCTTCAAGACAATGCCGCTACCAATATAATTCTCGTTAGAGTTCCATAATGGCTTCCATGAAATGGTTGTTTCATGCATAAAGTCCATATCATAATCAGTTTGGAAAAGGTTCAGTCTAATTGATTTCCAATCAGTAATCTGCTTTTCTTTTAGATAGTTGAGGGGAATCGCCATTTCTACATTGTAACCTAGGTCTGTCTTTTTAGACACCACTTGAGTTCCTTCAGGTAGAGCTGCTCTTCGGTATAGTCTAGTGTTTGCAGAGTTATCTGAATTTGGGGATGTACTTAAAGTGAGCGTCTCGCGGCCACCAGTACCCATGGCTGAAATATTCAAAGCCCGTGCATCAAGCGTTACGTGAAAACCATCTTGTCTTAAAGGGTTTCCATTATCTTCTACATTAAGATTGTTATCAGTCACCTGTGCAGCTACATAGAGGAAGTCTTTATCATAAGCTAAGTCGAAAGTAAATGATCCATCTTTTACACCTTGATGAGAAAATGGGTCTGTTTTTAGGACCGCCTGTTCCGCTACTTGGTTTTTCAGACTTGACCAGTCTTCTAAATTGCCGTCTATTTGAATTTTTTTGGAAGTCTTTGCCAGTTTTAAAATTGCTTCTGGGCGAATGGCATGACTAAATTCAGCCTTTACCTCTGGGTAGTTGCTTGAGCTATAAATTACTTCTGAGCTCATGATTAAATTCTTGAAGTTATTAAGGTTGAAGTCGCTGGCTTTTAAATCAATTGTTACTTGTTCTACCGAATTAGGATTGACCTCATAAGTCTGCTCAGCAACAGCAGGTAAAAGTTTTGTGTTGTATTTGAAAGATAGCTTGACCGTCATAGGATAATCGCTGTCATTTGTGATTTTCAAAGCAATTTGCCCTTCGTTGAAGGTCTTTGACTGAACCAAAATTGGTTCTACAGATATAGGGTTACGATTAATTAAAGGAGTGAAAGCCGCTTTGAAATCGTCTGTTATCATATCTTCCGACCAAATGCCTTCCAGTTGTAAGTTGGCCATTATTGGGCCTTCATCGGTCATTGTAATCCAAACCACATGGTCAAACTCTCCAAATTGAGGGCCTCTAAGTGAGCTTCCTCCACCAGTGGTTGCCAGAATATAGTATTTTCCGTTATTCCTTTCATACTGGACATAACTGTGTCTGTGACCAGCATAAACAGTGTGTTTTCTATTAACAAGCAGTTTTTCAACATCAGGCCATCTGAGTGTTTCGGCTTGCTGAGCCCAAAGCGGCTGATGCAAAAAGAACATGGTCCATTTAACGTCTTTGTTTTCCTCTAAGGTTTTCGCGATCCATTCGTACTGCTCGTCATCAATAGTTCCTCTGCTAGAACCTCTATAGTTGTCTTCAGAATTTAGACACATGAAGAGTACGTCTTGGTAAACGAATGAATAATAGGTTTTTCCATACATTTCTAACCATTTATCTTCCATTACCTTGTTAGTGATGTCGTGATTCCCCGGCACATAGAAGAATGGCATTTGCAGTTGGTCAATAAAACCATTGAATTCAGCCCACTCTCTATCTAAGGTTTCTTCATTGGTGGTGTAACCTTCAATAAGGTCGCCAACAGACATTACAAACTCTGGCTGAAGCAGATTTAGTTTTTTGACTCCATCTAAGAATACACCGGGTCTGTGCCCTCCAGTTCTGTCTGTAACTATTGCAAACTGGAAGTTTCCAGGTTTATTGTTAAGGTCTAAGCTTGTATAAGGCTTTGGCCCATCGAATGACTCAATTTTAACACTTGGTCTTTGTGCTAGAACTGAGAGGGAAATTAGAGTGAAGAGGAGGATGAAGTGGTTTTTCATGGTTAAGGTCGATTGAGCGTTCAAGGTAGTGTTGTAAAATGATGTCAATTCGACCTGTTCGTTATGTTTAGATTACGAATGAGAAAGTCATTTATCTCTAAAATTATTAGCTTGAACCTACTTTGATTGCCTCATGAAGTTTAAGCCAAATTTTAAGTTCAATTGGAAATATGCCCTTGGTGAAATTGTGCTCATTTTCATAGGTATCAGTTTGGCCATGGGTTTTGATAATTGGAGTCAGAATAAAAGAGAAAGGGAACAGTTGGAAGGGTACTTGGAGACCATTAGGAAGAACGTTGTGAGCGATACGGCAAGTATTGCAGAAACTGATAGTCGTTACAAGAGCTTTCATGAAATAGCCTTGAATCACCTGAATATGGCCATTCACGATGAATATTCTGAAGAAACTCTTCTAGGGTCGTTACAGGTTTTGGCCGAACAATATGTTGTGATAGACCAATCGGGGTTTGAAGCCTTAAAGAGTTCAGGCTTTATAAAAGACTTGCAAGGTACTACCTTAGAAGATGCACTTTTTGCCTATTACACCTCTTATTCAAAAGCACTATTGGAAGAAAACAGCCTCAATAATTTCATAGAAAATATGGAGGCTGAACTTTATAATTCATCGAGTAAAGAGGTGACACATGTCCTTAAATGGACTTCGGCCAAACAATTAGGCCTAGAGTTAGAAGAAGAAGCTCAAATGAATTCCGCATTGAAATGGTTTTTCTCAGAACCTCACCTTTTAGGAATTATTCAACGCTATGCCGATGAAGATAGCCCACGTTACGAGTTAATGCTCTCCAATGCTAAGGAATTGATTAGCCAAATAGATTTAGAGTTGAAAAACTGATTAAGCCCTAAACAATTTCCTTCAACCTGCTTTATAAATTTATGCCAAAGCAGGAAGTTTCCATTGTCTGGTTTAAGCGAGATCTTCGACTCACAGATCACTTGCCTCTGAGAAGAGCGATTGAGTCTGGAGATAAGTTGCTTCTGCTTTACTGTTTCGACCCAGAACTGATTGCAGACCCACATTATGATGTGCGACATTGGCGATTTATTTGGGAATCTATTGAGGATATGAATGAAATTCTCAAGCCTTTAGGTCATCAGGTTGAGGTGTTTTACACTGGTTTTCGAAAATCGTTAACCTACTTCTCTGATATCTATCATCTAAAGTCTATATACTCTCACCAAGAAAGCGGACTTAAGGTTACTTATGATCTAGATAAATGGGTGAAGAAATTCTGCGGTCAGAATGGAGTGCAATGGAATGAGTATTTGCATAATGGTGTGTTACGCGGGGCTAAAAACCGGAAAGATTGGCTGAAGGAGTTTCATGGTTACATGAAGTCTGCTTTGGATCGACCAGATTTAGAAAAACTCCAAACAATTGAACTCGCTGAGTCTGTAAGGCAGAAGTTCGGCAAGCCGGTTCCTAAAGAGTTTCAATCGTACAATCCCAACTTCCAAAAAGGGGGAGCTTCAATTGGTAAGAAGTATATGAAAAGCTTCTTGACCGATAGAGTGCAGCATTATTCTAAGTCAATCTCAAAACCCGAAGAAAGCAGAAAAGGCTGCAGCCGCTTATCTCCTTATATAGCTTGGGGGAATTTGAGTCTCAGAGAAGTCTATCAGGCCAGATTAACTGCTAAAGATCAATTTGGCTTCAAAAGGCAGTTGGCCAACTTTGGTTCTAGACTTCAGTGGCATGCGCACTTTGTGCAAAAGTTCGAAATGGAAGACCGTTACGAGTTTGAGAACATCAACCGGGGATATGATTTCTTAGAGAAGGAAGAAAAACCAGAACTGATTCAAGCTTGGAAAGATGGTAAAACTGGAGTGCCATTGGTAGATGCTTGTATGAGGTGTTTGAAGGAAACGGGCTATATTAATTTCAGAATGAGAGCCATGCTTGTAAGTTTTCTAACGCACCATTTATGGCAACACTGGAAAGAAGGAGCCCAGTACTTGGCTTCACAGTTTTTAGATTTTGTGCCGGGTATTCACTATCCACAGTTTCAGATGCAAGCTGGGATGACCGGCATAAATACCATCAGAATCTACAATCCCATCAAGCAAAGCCAAGATCATGATCCTGAAGGAAAGTTTATCAAGAAATGGGTGCCAGAGCTATCAGATGTGCCTTCTGAGTACATTCATGTGCCTTGGCTGATGCCTCCCTTGGAGGCTCGTATGCTGAACATAAACCCCGAAGATCTTAAGCCAGTGGTAGATGTTAAAGCCGCGGCTGAAAGAGCTAGAAAAGCACTGTGGTCACATCGCAATCACACTGAAGTGAGAAAAGAAAACTACCGCATCCTGAAAAAGCATACCATTCCGGGGAGGCGAATGCAGTAGCCAAAACCTTTCCATATACACGGGGTTATTTGCCTAATGAAAAAAGGACAGTTACCAACCAAGATTTGCCCCGTTTGCAATCGCCCATTTGAGTGGCGCAAGAAATGGAGAAACTGCTGGCAAGAAGTGGTTTACTGTTCAGAAAAATGTAGAAGAAATAAAACCCCTTCGGTTCATGACGACCTTGCTAATAGAAATGGTGGGCTTTCCTGAAAGCTGGTAGAATTAAGGTTGGGTAGTGCTCCCATTGATAAGGGGAGCTGTCCAGAGGACTGAGGGGTAAGGGGTCTATGAAAAAACTAAGACTAATTCTAGGAGATCAGCTGAATCACCAACATTCTTGGTATCAAGAAAAAGAGGGAAATACGCTTTATGTAATGATGGAGATGGGGCAGGAGCTGACCTACACCATACATCATGTTCAGAAGGTTATCGCATTCTTTCTAGCCATGCGAGCCTTTGCTGAGCATTTGGAAAAGCAAGGACATCAAGTGCTCTATCTAAAGCTAGATGATGAAAGGAATCAGCAGTCCTTGACAGATAACCTCTCTTGGATAATAGAGGAGCATAAAATTGAAAAGTTCGAATACCAGATGCCTGATGAATACAGGCTAGATAAGCAACTTCAGGGGTATTGCGGAGCAATTGAAGCAGACTTCGAAGTCTTCGATACAGAGCATTTCATGACTTCTCGAACTGATCTTGCTGACTTTTTTAAAGGTAAAAAGCAGTTGCTCATGGAGTCATTCTACAGAAACATGCGCAAAAAGTATAAGGTGCTAATGGACGAAGGCGAGCCTGTTGGAGGTAAATGGAATTATGACCACGACAATAGGAACAAAATGCCAGAAGATACCTATGTACCTGAACCAAAGTCATTTCAAAGAGATGTAACAGACTTGGTTGAGCTGTTAGAGGAAAGAGGTGTTAAAACAATAGGAAATGTAGATTCTAAAGATTTTCTGTGGCCCGTAACAAGGGAAGAAGGGTTAAAACTCTTCGATTTCTTTCTGAATGATTGTATGCCATTCTTTGGCAAGTATCAAGATGCCATGACCACCAAAGGTTGGTCTTTATTCCACTCGAGAATATCTTTCTTACTGAATTCGAAAATCCTTTCTCCAGAAGAGATTATTCGAAAATCTGAAGAATACGGGCGGAATAATGAGGATGTTCCGCTTTCAGCAATCGAGGGCTTTATTAGGCAAATACTAGGTTGGCGAGAGTATATGCGAGGCATCTATTGGAAATATATGCCGGACTATGCCAAAGAAAACTTCTTCAACCATAAGAGAAAACTACCAGACTGGTTTTGGACAGGTGAAACCAAAATGAAGTGCCTTTCTCACACCATCGGACAATCTCTAGATTATGCTTATGCACACCATATTCAGCGATTGATGGTAACGGGGAATTTTGCGCTGTTGGCGGGCATAGATCCCGATGAGGTAGATCAATGGTATCTAGGTATTTACATAGATGCAATTGAGTGGGTGGAAATTACCAATACTAGAGGAATGAGCCAGTTTGCTGATGGAGGTATAGTGGCTACTAAGCCCTACGTTTCTTCTGCCAATTACATGCATAAAATGAGTCATTACTGTGGTTCATGTCATTACAAGTACAAGGAGAAATTAGGTGAGAAGGCCTGTCCGTTCAACAGTCTATACTGGGATTTTCTCGATAGAAACAGAGAGAAGCTCGAGAAGAATCATCGAATGGGCATGATTTACCGAGTTTGGGATAAAAATTCTACTGAAAAGAAAAACCAAATCATTGAACAAGCGGCTAAGTACCTGAATAAGATGGAGGAAATATGAGCAGGGCGATTTACTGGTTTCGGAACGATTTGAGGTTGGAGGATAATGAAGTCTTAAACAAGGCTGTTGAGGAGAATCCAGAGATTTTGCCCGTTTATGTTTTTGATGAGAGCCTATTGAGGGGAGAGCAGTGGGGTATTGAAAGAATGGGCTCTCATCGTCTTAAATTTCTCTTGGAATCGCTGGCGGATCTTAAGGCTCATTTACAACAACTAGGCTCAGACTTATTGATTAAAGTTGGAGATACAGTTACTGTACTTAACGATATCAGGAAAAACTATAATTGCGATGTGCTTTATGCTCAAAAGGCTTCTGCTTATGATGAAGTACAGTTGGAGAAAAAGCTCTCAGCAACCATAAACACTAAGTTCATTTGGGGTGAAACGCTCTATCACCTGAACGATTTGCCTTATCATTTAGATGAACTTCCAGATATATTCATGCAGTTCAGAAAGTCGGTTGAGAAAAAGGTCGATGTAAGAAAAATACTAGAAGCACCTTTGCAAATTCATTCGCCCCAAGGTTTCGATTCTGAAGTGCCTTCTATGGAAGACTTAGGCTTTGAGCCCGTTGAAGAAGATGATAGGTCAGTTATTCAGTTTCGTGGAGGAGCTAAAGCAGCCAATGATAGGTTGAATTATTATTTATGGGATAAGGAGTTGCTAGGTAACTATAAGCAAACGCGTAATGGCCTTATGGGAGGTGATTACAGCAGCAAGTTCTCTCCTTGGTTGGCTCATGGTTGTACTTCACCACGACAAATCTATTGGCAAGTAAAGAAATTCGAGAAGTACGTAAAGAAAAACAGCTCAACCTATTGGTTGGTTTTCGAACTGGTTTGGCGAGATTATTTCCACTTTGTGGCCAAGAAATACGGCAATCAGATTTATCAGAGAAAAGGAATTTTGGGTGAAGATAAAATCGACTGGGGATCTGATAAACTCTTTCACTTATGGCGAGATGGTAAAACAGGTGAACCTTTTGTTGATGCCAATATGCGGGAAATGAATGCTACGGGATTTATGAGTAACAGAGGAAGGCAAAATGTAGCCTCATACCTAATGCACCAAATGAAGATTGATTGGAGGCTAGGAGCTGCTTATTTCGAGAAAATGCTGATAGACTACGACCCATGTTCAAACTACGGTAATTGGATTTACATTGCCGGAGTTGGAAACGACCCAAGAGAAGGTAGAGAGTTCAACATTGAACGTCAAAAAGAGATGTACGATCCCAAAGGAGAGTACCAGGAGTTGTGGGCAGATTAAGCCTAATTCTTTCTACATTTGGCTATGCAAAACCTTCGTGTAGCTCTTATCCAATCTGATATTCATTGGCATGAAATAGGTGCGAACCTAGCCATGTTTGAAGAGAAAATCTGGCAAATACAGAATGATGTGGACCTTATTCTACTTCCAGAGATGTTCCAGACAGGCTTTACTATGGAGCATAAGGGGTTAGCCGAGCCCATGAACTTCAACACTTTTAAGTGGATGAAGCAAATGTCTGCGCAAAAGAATGCAGCTATTTGCGGTTCTTACATCGTCAAGGAGGAGGGCAAGGTGTTCAATAGGCTCTTGTGGATGCAACCCGATGGACAGTTTAAGACCTATGATAAGCGTCACCTTTTCCGAATGGCCAATGAGCACAAGCATTTCGATATGGGTGCAGAAAAGCTCATAGTAGAGTGGAGGGGCTGGAAAATCTGCCCAATGGTTTGCTATGATCTAAGGTTTCCTGTGTGGTCTAGAAATGTAGACTTAGCCTATGATCTGTTGGTTTATGTGGCGAATTGGCCAGCTGTTAGAGTAAATGCTTGGGATACTTTACTGGAAGCAAGAGCTATTGAGAATGTGAGTTATTCTATTGGTCTCAATCGTGTAGGGAAAGATGGAGTTGGCATTGGATATAATGGTCATTCAGCGGCTTACAGTCCAAAAGGAGAGCAGTTGGCGTTTTCTGAAAAGGAAGAGATTATTTACGTAGAACTTTCTGCTGAAAGCCTTCAGTCGTTCCGTAAGAAGTTTCCTGCTCACCTAGATGCAGATGAGTTTGAAATCAAGAGTTGATAGATTTAGTTAAGACGGCTTTCAACTGTGCGGTAGATTGAAAGTTGTGCACCGGTTGTTTCAACAGCTGTAAGACTTTCTGCAGTTGTTGGTTTTTCCCATCCACAAAGAATAGCTGGTTTGCTTTGCTCTTTCTTAAGGCTTCTATCGCTTTAGAAAGAGTGCCTAGACCTTCTGATTCAACTACATCGAAAAAGCATATGACTTGTTCTGATTCAGCTATCATTTTAGCGATCTCCTGAACTAAAAATGGCTCCGATTTACTGTCGGCTTCCACAAAGTTAAACGCTGCATCAATTTCACTTAATACGTCTTTCTCGGTAAAGCTAAAAGCGATTCGCTCTATCGGTTTTATCTGAAAGTAACAGAAGAGAATCATCGCTGAATCAGTATTCTTTTTGTCAAACTCTTTCCGTTATTCGCTCTTACTCTAATAAGGTAAATGCCAGCAGGTAGCGAGCCAAATTGCAAGTTGAGCACTGTGGATTGTTGAATAGGAATGGCTTCTTGAATAAGCCTTCCATTTAAACTTATGATGTCTACAAGCCCAGAAATATTAGTCAGTATTTGCGTTTGGTTGTCGGTTGGGTTTGGAGAAATAGAAACTCTCAAATCTGTTTCAGATGAGTTGTCATCTTGTATGTTCCTTAGAAATAATAATCCTCCCTTAGAACTGCCTACTACTAATGAGGGGCTACCGTCACCAAAAAGGTCTACCGCTGCCAAGTAGCTAGCTCGTCCCAGTCTAGTGTTGGTAAGGGTTTCATTATTTAAAAGTAAGTCTTGATTGGTGTCTGACTTTCTAAAATTTTCATCTGCTTGGTCGCTGTGCAGAGTAAGCATTCCACGACTATCTACGGTTATCACTTGTGGCTTTGCATCGGAAGAGAATCTCCCTATGGCAATTGAAAGGTTCTGTCTGCTAAAGTCATTTTCAAAACTACCAAAATCGGTTTGCTCATCGGAGAAAGTGAAGCTTCCTCGATTATAATATGCAGACATGCTTCCGAATTGTTGGCCTATGATGAAGTCATCAAGACCATCACCATTCAAGTCGAATAGAGTAGGGTTACTGGCTTCACTCACGTTTAGTTCTAGGTCTATTGGAGAACCAAAGTTTCCGGAGTTGTCTCTTGGAAGAACAAAAACTCTTGCATCCAAAGGGCCAACACGTGCTTGCAAGATTAGGTCTGTATTGCCGTCTCCATCTAAGTCGGAAAAAAGAGCTTTAAGTTGGCTGAACCCAAGGCTAGAGAGGCTCTGAAAGTCATTAGTTATAAGTTCGAAACTTGGGTTGAAGCGGTTGCCTGTGTTTTCATAGTGCCAAATAGTTCCTATAAATTCACCGTTGATTTGAGTCCCTGAGTTGCTGATGAACATATCCAAATCTCCATCGCTATCTATGTCGAAAAAAGTAGGAAAGGCATTCTCTCCAACATCAATCATCTCGTTTTGTAAAAAGGCTGAAGATGTGTTGAAATCAGGGTTCTCATTAGAGCCTAAATTGATGAATGAATTGACGTTTTTCTGAAAGTCTACCAAGTTGCCAACGTTGTTGTCAAGGTTGCTAGAAACAACGAGGTCCTTCAGTCCATCAAAATTGATATCTTCCAAGAAGGCAGCGGGAAAAAACTGAAGACTCACAGGGTCGTCTGGGGGGTAAGTCTCAAAGGCTGTCATTAGCGCTTGGTTAGCGCTTCCTTCATTCCTGAAAAAGTATAAATTCTCGCAGAGTTCATCGGAAGCAATGATGTCTATGTCCCCGTCATTGTCGGCATCAAATGGGGTAATCGTTTTTCCTCCAGCATGCAAAATCACCTGTTGGTCTGAAGGTTCGCTTACTAAATTGCTGAATCCACCTACAGTGCCACAAGGCTGTCCAAACGAAAAATCGTTACATCCACAATCATAAAAATCGCCCCAAGTTCTAGTGACTCGCGTGAAGGTCAAGTTCCCACAGTTGCCAGTGTTTTCATAATAATCAATTGAACCTGCGCTCCCGAATCGGTAGGTGAGAATATCCAGTGCACCGTCTCCATTAACATCCGCAATACCCGGAATGTCCGTTGGTGCCACCTGAATATTCGACCCAGAGTCCCATGTCAGAAATTCGCTGGCCAATTCCCACGAAACACCGTTGGCAGTACTCGTGTTTCTATACACCTTAATCCCCAAAGCCGTGCTAGTAAAAAGGTCCTTTTGTCCATCGCAATCATAGTCTTTCAGAATCATCCAATTCACTACATCTTCAGGAAAAAGGTTTTGGTAATTAGGGCTAAAAATCCACTGGTTATTTATGTTTAAGTAAGTAGAAAGGCTTCTTGAGATACGGTGAAAAATTACTAGGTCTAAAATTCCATCACCATTTAGGTCCATTGTCTGAAACTGAGCCGAGTTCAACCCTCCTTCAAAAGCCCTGTTCATTATCTCATTGTTTTCTGAAACAGAAATACTCTGATCGAACTTAAATTGAACCTGAGCTTGTATGCTCAGAGCAAAAGAAAGTAGAAAGGCAGTTAGTGAGTACCTCATTGAAAGTTTTCAGCTGGCTAAGTTAAGTTCAACTGGTTAGAATAACGTAATTTCTGGTCGATTGATATTAACTTCGGGCTTATAACTATTTCGAATGATTGAACAGCTGTATCAAACCTTTTTAAAGAGCACTGGTGTTTCTACCGATACTCGTACTATTCAAGATGGAAATATCTGGTTCGCTTTAAAAGGGCCTAATTTCAATGCGAATAAATTTGCTCAACAAGCATTAGAATCTGGGGCCATGGCCGTAGTTGTAGACGACCCTGAATTTGCCAATAATGATCAATGCATTTTGGTTGAAGATGGTCTTGTGACATTACAGAAGTTGGCTAATCATCACCGAAGACAATTCAAAGTTCCGGTTTTGGGTATTACTGGAAGCAACGGAAAAACCACCACAAAAGAACTGGTTAGAGATGTGTTGGCTAAGAAGTTCAATGTTCTAGCTACAAAGGGTAATCTTAATAATCATATTGGAGTGCCTTTAACACTGCTTAGGTTAAATAGTGATATTGAGTTTGCTATTATTGAAATGGGGGCGAATCATCAGAAGGAGATAGCTGCACTTAGTAGCATAGCTGAGCCAGAGTTTGGACTGATTACCAATATTGGTAAGGCTCATTTAGAGGGCTTTGGAGGTCTTGAAGGTGTATTTAAGGGTAAGACAGAGCTTTATGAGTTTATCTCGGCTAGAAAAGGAAAACTATTTGTGAACAGCCGAAATGAAAGATTGCTAAAAAAGGCGCAAGCACTAGTAGACGAGGTTTACACCTATCCAGAAGAAGGAGACTATTTTCATGCTAAGTTGGTATCTAACAAGCCCAATGTTAAACTCAAATCTGATTCAGGCAAGTTGACAAGTACCAATCTTGGGGGTGAGTATAACTTTGAGAATATGTGTGCAGCCTTGTGTATTGGAAGATATTTTGGTGTGGAGGAAGATGATGCACTAGAAGCTATAGCTGCTTATCAGTCAGACAATAACAGATCACAATTACTAAAAAGAGACTCCAATACCATCTTTTTAGATGCTTATAATGCCAACCCAACATCTATGAGTCTATCACTACAAAATTTTGCTAGTGAAGAGGGGTGTAAGGTGGCGATTTTAGGAGATATGTTTGAGCTAGGCGATGAGGCGCAACAAGAACATTATGCCATTGGAGGGCTCAGTACTACACTTTCAATAGACTTGGTAATATTTTGTGGTAAGCTGATGGAAGCTGCACATAGGGCCAACCCAGATTCATTGTACTTTGAGTCTAAGTCTGATTTAGCGTCATTTTTGATTGCTAATAAGCGAACAGAGACATCTTATTTGGTGAAAGGTTCTAGGGGTATGAGTTTAGAGAGCTTAGTAGAATTGCTTTAAAATAGAGAGAGGGACGGCACCACCCATCCCTCAACCTCAACCTAAGAATTGGTGACATGTACTGCTTAACCATTTAAACAATAGTCACCTTTTTTTAATGTCATTTAACCTTGAAGACGGCTGTGTTCTCCTCTTCATTAACTTCAAAGCCTCTACCTTTTTGAACTGCTATAGTTTGAGCTGCGTCTTTCAAACTCGAAAAAGTGGTTGTTATCGGGCTAGTCAATTCGCTTGAAGAGAAGTCATGTTCAATTTCAACCTTGTATAATCTTTTTACTTCATTGAGAACTTGCTCAAGAGGAATGCTCTCGTAATCATACTGGCCATTTCTCCAACTATCAATTCTGTCTACCCTGGTTTCTAGTATTTCAGAAATTGAACCATTTACTACATTGACGGCCATTCCTGCGGTAAGATATTGTTCGTTGCTCTCGTCTTGAGTAGCAACTCTCACTTTTCCCGTTTTACATGCTACTTGTAATAAGTTAGCTCTAGAGCGAACATTAAAACTAGTGCCTAGTACCTGTACCAAGCCATTAGTGGTTTCTACAGTAAAGCTGCTGCCCCGTTTCACTTCGAAAAAAGCTTCTCCGGTCAAAATGACTTTGCGAGCCGTGGCCCAGCCCTTCTCAGGAAATGAAACAGAACTTTCAGCATTTAAGTAAACTGCAGAGCCATCTGGTAGCTCAACAGTGCGCACTTCCGCAAGGGAAGTTTCTATAGTGATTTGATTGGTATTCTGTTTTAGAATGAAAAAAGCACCGATTGCTAAGATGAAAGAGGCCGCTATTCCGATTACCCAATTTCTTCGCGAAATGGATATTACTTTAGGTGAATAGGTTTTTGAAATTCTACTTTCAAGCTTGCTCCAAGCCTCTGCTTTAGATATTCCATCTGGAATATTGAGCTGCTTGGCTTTCGAAACGAATTTGTCCAATGACTCGAATTGGAGATCATTTTTAGCCTTTTCTTTGGCTTCTTGACTAGAGATTTTACCCTCAAGCCAATCTTGTTCCCAATCCGTTAGGTGCTCTTTTCCGGTCATTGCGCTCTTAATACCCTGAGCGTCAAGAAGACCCTACTATTATTGGATAAAATTTAGAAGTTTAGATTCAGAAAAATAGATGGGGTTCTGTCTAGCAATATAATATTACGGAAGAGGTCTTCTGGTAGCTGAGCGTTCGATCCATCACTAATAGCACGCTCTATCTCATCTCTTTTTAGCCTTTTGCTGTGAATGTTCATTCGGTTATACAAGTTGAGTATAGATAGGCCAATCTCACCTTTCATATACTCGTTACCAAATTTCAAGGCAACAGAAATATCCATTCGGTGATAGGCTGGTAGTCTCTCTACGGTTTTTAACGTGTTTACTACCTCGTAGTCAATGACCTGATTTTGGTTGTCTCTTATAAAGTTTATTGTGGGGCTATAAAATGGTTTACCACTGCCATATACCCATGTAGCAGATAGATTCCAGTTTGGTAGTTCTAAGATGTTTACCAATTTGAGTTCATTGCGCTGATCTTCTCTCGCAGCAAAAGACTCATTGTTGTTTATTTCTTCAAACCTGTTTTGAGCTCTACTATGTGTGTAAGAAATCCACCCTTGGTAGTTGCTCCAGCGCTTTTGAAGGAGCACGTCTATGCCTTCAATTTCGCTCGTTCCTTGTGTTATGTTAATCGAAGGCACTTGTTGCTGTTCGGCAGTATTATACAAGTGAGAGATGTTGTATTCAGTGAGGCCAGAAACGTTCTTTTTATAGTACTCAACATCAAAGGTCAGGTCATTCTTCTGATATTGAAAACCGGCTATGTAGTGATCCGACTCCATTACCGGAAGGCTGCTTCTTCCGTTCGGATCATTTTTATCGTATGCTAAGTTCCAACCGTTTTCACTATTAGAATAGGGGTCGTCATACACCTCTTCTCGCATAAATTGAAAATACTTTCCCGTGGTGGCTTTCAGTTCAAGCGAAGGGCTGAGTTGGTAAATAAGTGCCAATCGCTGACCAAAATAGCTGTTGTCACTAACGTTAGTAGTGTTGAATCTCCCGCCTATTTTTAGCTGAAGCTTTTTGCTCAACGAAATATTATCAGAGAAATATGCCGAAAGAATATTGCCCTTAGCACTTGGGTCTCTATTATCGGGAGTTGCTCCAGAAAGGTCTCTAATATTGTTTTGACTGAATACATTGATATTAGAAAATGTTAGGCCAACATTTAAGTTGTGTCTGCTGCCTAAGCTTACTTCGTTTCTGAAGTTTAACTGAAAGTCTTCAACGGAGTTGTTTCTCTCTAATTCATAAAGCCCCGTGATGTCACCAGTGTCGGTTCTACGTTCATTATTGTAGAAATAATCGAAGAAATGGTGAGAGTATGCGGCCTGGAGGCTAGAATAATAGTTTCTGTTCCAGTTTCTGGACCATATAAAGCCTACTCCTGTATTACCCCAGTCAGCTTTTTCTTTGTAGCTATCTATTTGATCGATTGTCGATGGATCGTTAGGGTCTTGAAAACTGACTATATCAAAATCAGTGTCGAGGTCGTCATTTCCCTTATAAAGGCTCAAGCTCATTACATCTCGTGTAGAGACTTTGTAAGAAGCCTTTAGGTTTACATCGTAGAAATGAAAGTCAGGCCGTATAAAATCAGATTCATTCTGACCATTGTTGAAGGCCTGTTGGTTAACCTGATTCGATTTATTACGATAGTTAGAATATAGGTTTTCAAAAAGATTACTTCGGATGATGTCAGTATAAGCTCGTCTTCCGCTTATATGAATTGCTCCTCTGCCACTTGCAAATGGAAGATTAGCACTGAGTCTAGCACTTAATAAGTTAATACCGAAAGAATAATGGGGTTCATTAAAGTTTCCTGTGGTACCTGTAATGTCTACAACTCCTGATACTCTTCCTCCATATTTAGCATCGTAGCCCCCTTTGTAGACTTGAATATCTCTTACGGCATCCGCATTAATAGCACTAAACACTCCAAAGAAATGGTCTAGTCGGTAAATGGTGAACCCATCAAAGAGTACAAGGTTGTGTGCCGAAGGGCTGTTTCTGATGGTAAGTGCCGAAGAGGTTTCATCTGCACCACCTATTCCGGGTAAGTACTGCAAAGACCGGAAAATGTCTAATTCCCCTAAGCTAGGAAGGGCTGATAAGTTTTTCGGGTCGATGGTGATTTGAGATATTTCATCTCCATACTTTACAGTGGTGAACTTGTTTTCAACCACGGTGAAATCAGAAAGGTCTATCGCACTTTCTTGCATCAAAATTTTCATAGTTTGTTTAGAACCACCCGGCTGTAGTTTAACCTCCTCTTTTTTGTAGCCTAAATAATTGACCACAATAGTGCTGGTGTCTGATGGTACCTGAGGGAGGGAAAAGTATCCGTCTTTGTTGGTGATTACGCCTTTGCTGAGTCCACTTACACTTACTAACGCATTAGGAAGGCTTTCTCCTGTGTTGGCATCTTGTACTAGGCCGAATACAGTAATATCAAAGAGGCTCGGTGTGTTTAGGTCTAGGTCTACATTCTTGGGGATTAGAATTATTTTATCATTCAGTAATTGATAGTCAATGCCCTTATTGGCCAGAATTTTATTCAGAAAGTCGGTTACTGGTCTATTAGAGAAGTCGCCACTTACTGTAGTTCCAGTAATTAAGGCATCATCATAAGCAATTTTCAGGTCGTATTTATTCTTGAGAATACGCAGTACTTTGGCTAATGAAGCATTGTCGAAACTTTCTGAAATAACAATGGAATTGATGTCTTGAGCCAAACTGATTTGGCTGAAAATCAACAAGCATATAAACCACTTGACTAACCGCACTACTCAACTATTACTTGATTGCCTTCGGTTTGAATAGATAACCCCATTGGTACGAAAACAAGCTGTAAGGCTTCTTTCATATTGGTTTTACTAAAAAAACCAGAGTAAAAGCGTTGGCCTATTTCCGACTTTACTTCAATCTCTATCTCGAATTGTCTTTCTAGCTCTTCTATCACGTTGTTCAATGGTTCGCTGTTAAAATAGAAGTTACCCTCTCTCCAGGTAGCAGTTTGGTTTAGGTTGAACTCACTGACAGCTAACTCTCCTTCTATAAGTTGAGCTTCTTCTTCTTTCTCGATAATTACACTGTTGCCTCTCGATTCTACCTGAACCTTACCTGTAAATACGGAAACCTTCAGTTGGTTAGATCTACTATAGACATTAAAAGAGGTGCCCAACACAGTAATGTGCGAGTGATTACCCAAGACCTTGAAGGCTTCTCCGTGCTCAACATCAAAGAATGCCTCTCCCGAAAGAGTAACCCATCTGCTTTTCTCAAAATCTTTCTCTTTGAAAGAGAGTGTGCTTCCTGCGTTTAGGGTCACAGTTGAATTATCGGGCAGTACAATAGTGGCGAGCTCGCCATCTGAAGCTGTATAGGTTGTTAGCTTTTCTCCTTTATTGAGGTAGCCAAAGACCGCTACTAGGGCTATGATAGCTGCAGCTACTAACCAGAGCCATGGAGTTTTTTTAGTACCGTTCGGTTGTAGGACTCTGAGATTATCTGATGGCTTTGACTCTATTTTGGCGATTAGATCACTCCATGCTTCCTCTTTACTCTTGCCAAAATCAGGAACTTTTAATCTATCAGTGAATTCAATGACTTCCTCCACCTGAAGTTTCTCTTCAGTAGATAACTCTGTATCGAGCCAGTCTTGTATGAGTTGGTCTTTTTTCACTGTTCTAAAATAGCTTAAATTTTATACTTAATGTGCTCTCTAATATGGCCTAAAGCTCCATGCATTCTTTTTTCTACTGCTTTAACACTCAGCTCTAGCCGGTCAGCAATTTCCTTATATGTCATTTCTTCAATGCGATTCATCAAGAATACCTCTCTTTGTTTTTCTGGCATGGCCGAAATAACCCTTTCAAGTTCAGCTTTGAACTCTTTCTCTTCTAAGGCAAAATCAGGTGATTGCTCTTCTTGGTGCTTATTCTGTTTCTCAGCAAATGTCAACACTACCTTGTCATGTCTGATTTTATTAAGCAACATGTTATTAGCAATGGTATAAAGATAGCTTTTGACGGTTTCTTGCTGTACATCGTCTCGCTTATCCCATAGCTTCATGAAAACATCTTGGGTAATGTCTTCCGCTAAATCACCGTCACCAGACTTGTAGTACAAGAAGTTCTTGATTGGGGAGTAGTACTGATCAAAAATGCTCTTAAATTCAGAAAGAGTCATGCAAGGTTAAAGCTTTGGCTAAAGATAAAGAAAAATAGATTTTTTGGGAATTCTCTAGGCTTGAGAGCGATGATGAAAAATTTATTAAAATATTTTCGCCTACCTGTTTGCATTAATGAAAACTGGGGTTACCTTTGCACTCCCATTACGACAAAAGCAGCTAAAAACTGCGAAAAAGTCAGGAAATGGGCGCTTAGCTCAGTTGGTTCAGAGCACCTCGTTTACACCGAGGGGGTCGGGGGTTCGAATCCCTCAGCGCCCACACTAGAAAGCCAGTTCGGAAGATCTGGCTTTTTTTATGCTCTATAATTTGGTGTTTGTTTCCCTAGGCATAACTTCATTCTTGTTATGCACACGCTTTATATTCTTTATTCAAAGGGCCTCGATCGATACTATGTCGGTGAAACTGAGGATTTCGATGTTAGATTAGAACAACATAATACAGGTTATTTCAAAACCTCATCAACATCAAATGCCAGTGATTGGGAAGAATATTTAACTGCAGTTTGTCAAGATGGGTCTCATGCTAGGAGGGTTGAAATGTTTATCAAGAGGCAGAAGAGCCGCGTTTTTATAGAGTCTTTGAGGGGTGATAGTCAAAAGCTAAGCTCAATTATTGAGAGGTTTATGTAGGTCGGTGGTTCGCCCCGAAGCCTCGGGGCCCTCAGCGCCCACACAGAAAAGCCAGTTCGGAAGATCTGGCTTTTTTTATGCCCTATGGTTTGGTGTTTGTTTCCCTAGACATAACTTCATTCTTGTTATGCACACGCTTTATATTCTTTATTCAAAGGGGCTCGATAAATTCTATGTTGGTGAAACTGAGGATTTCAATGTTAGATTAGAACAACATAATACAGGGTATTTCAAAAACTCATCAACATCAAATACCAGTGATTGGGAAGAATATTTAACTGCATTTTGTCAAGATAGGTCTCATGCTAGGAGGGTTGAAATGTTCATCAAGAGGCAGAAGAGCCGCGTTTTTATAGAGTCTTTGAGGGGTGATAGTCAAAAGCTAGGTTCGATTATTGAGAGGTTTATGTAGGTCGGTGGTTCGCCCCGAAGCCTCGGGGTCCTCAGCGCCCACACGGAAAAGCCAGTTCGAAAGATCTGGCTTTTTTTATGCCCTATGGTTTGGTATTTGTTTCCCTAGGCATAACTTCATTCTTGTTATGCACACGCTTTATATTCTTTATTCAAAGGGCCTCGATCGATACTATGTCGGTGAAACTGAGGATTTCAATGTTAGATTAGAACAACATAATACAGGGTATTTCAAAAACTCATCAACATCAAATGCCAGTGATTGGGAAGAATATTTAACTGCATTTTGTCAAGATAGGTCTCATGCTAGGAGGGTTGAAATGTTCATCAAGAGGCAGAAGAGCCGCGTTTTTATAGAGTCTTTGAGGGGTGATAGTCAAAAACTAAGCTCAATTATTGAGAGGTTTATGTAGGTCGGTGGTTCGCCCCGAAGCCTCGGGGCCCTCAGCGCCCACACAAAAAAAAGCCAGTTCGAAAGATCTGGCTTTTTTTATGCTCTATAATTTGGTGTTTGTTTCCCTAGGCATAACTTCATTCTTGTTATGCACACGCTTTATATTCTTTATTCAAAGGGCCTCGATCGATACTATGTCGGTGAAACTGAGGATTTCAATGTTAGATTAGAACAACATAATGCAGGTTATTTCAAAAAATCATCAACATCAAATGCCAGTGATTGGGAAGAATATTTAACTGCATTTTGCCAAGATAGGTCTCATGCTAGGAGGGTTGAAATGTTCATCAAGAGGCAGAAGAGCCGCGTTTTTATAGAGTCTTTGAGGGGTGATAGTCAAAAACTAAGCTCAATTATTGAGAGGTTTATGTAGGTCGGTGGTTCGCCCCGGGATTCTCTTTAGTTTAGAGCCGAAAAATATGGGTGTCAAAAAGCCCTTCCATAGAAAGGGCTTCCAATATAAATCTATCACACTGAACTCAGGAAGCTCAGTTAATTACTCCTCAGGAATTTGATTGAGTACAGTTTGGTGTTCTTCCGAGTTTACATCTCCAGAAATAACTAAGGTCCCTTTTAAGCCGCCTTTAGATTCTAGCGAATAAAGTGTCGATTCGTCTCCAGGATTGGTCATCCCGTCAAACCTATATTTCTTGATAATCTTAAGGTCGGTAGGCTTAAACTTTTGCTTAGACGCCAAAGCATTTACTCCATCTTCCGTTAATTCAAATTGTTCTTTATATCCTCTCTCATTTAATGTAGCCATTACCTGAGATAGTGTTTCTTCATTTGTTTTCATCATATTTATGAAACGGAGCAGTTCGCTGAATGTTTATTCAAAAGGCTGTTCAATCTGTCTGAATATCTATTTTCGTAGGTCTTTTTATGAAGCTGAGCATTATAATTCCCACACTCAATGAGGCTGCCATTATTGGCACACAAATACAATCAATAGCCCGAAAAGCCAATAAAAAAGACATTGAGATTATTGTGGCCGATGCATATAGTGAAGACGATACAGCCAACATAGCTAGGGAAGCTGGTGCTAGTGTGGTTTTGGTAGACCGATGCTGCAGAGCTCGTCAAATGAATGAAGGAGCTAAGGTGGCTACTGGCGATGTTTTTTACTTTGTTCATGCAGACCTAACCTTGCCTGATGGTTTTGTCGATGATATACTAGAAGGAGTCGCTGCTAAACGGTCTTACGGTTGCTATCAGGTAGCATTTGACAGGCCTGTAAAGGGGCTTCAGTTTAACAGTAGTTTATCCAAATATCAGGGGATATTTTTTAGAGGAGGAGATCAGACCCTCTATATGACCAAGGCATTCTTTAGTAAGATTGGAGGTTTTGATAATGAAACAGTCATAATGGAAGACTATGAGATTCTTCTTCGCGCTAGTCGTTACGAGAAAATAAATATTATGCCTGCAAAGGTCATTATCTCAGCAAGGAAGATGGAGCAAAATAATTATTTCAGAACCAATTTGGTTAATGTGTTGGTTTTCAGTCTCTTCTTTCTTGGTGCTTCTCAGAATACCCTTGTTCGTATTTATCAGAGGTATGTGAAAGGTGCAAAGTACAGAGAGATCGGATAGATTTTTTTTAATAAAAGTTGTCTTCGAAGCTGTTTTAGTAAAACATCATTTTGCATCTTTAGTACAGTCACGACAGGTAGGGCGTATGATTTTGTAGAGGTCGGGCTATTCAACCAAATCTTCTGCTATGAACGTTCTACTGAGTTACCCAATTTTCCCAACAAGTTTCTGGTCTTTTGAAAAAGCCGTACAAGGTATTGGCAAGAAAGCATTTATGCCGCCTCTGAGCCTTGTTACTGTTGCAGCTCTGCTTCCACAAGAATGGAATTTCAGACTTAGGGATAGAAACATTGAGCCTGTTACTGAAGATGACTGGGAGTGGGCCGATATGGTAATGCTTTCTGGTATGATTGCCCAGAAGGAGGACTACATGGCACAAATACAAGAAGCCAAGAGAAGGGACTTGCCTGTAGTTGTTGGCGGCCCTTATGCCACTTCCCTTCCGAATGATATGCTAGCTGCTGGTGCAGATTTTTTAGTTCTCGATGAAGGTGAATATACCATAAACCTATTTGTAGAAGCACTTAAAAGGGGTGAAGCTTCAGGCATATTTAGGTCGAAAGATAAGCCTGATGTGACTTTGAGCCCAGTGCCTAGGTACGACTTGTTGCAGCTAGATGCTTACTTCTTAATGGCGATTCAATATTCGAGAGGCTGCCCTTTCCAATGCGAGTTTTGCGACATCATTATTCTATATGGAAGAAAGCCTCGGACGAAAACTTTCAGTCAAGTAGAAAAGGAGCTAGATGTTCTATTCGACCTAGGGTGGAGAGGAGGGATCTTCTTTGTAGATGACAACTTCATTGGAAATAAGAGAACTGTGAAGCCATTCCTTGAAAACCTTATCGAATGGCAGACTAATAAGGGCTATCCATTCAGTTTTACCACGGAAGCGTCTATAGATATGGCTCAGGACGATCGTTTACTGGAGCTTATGGCCTTGAGTAAATTCTCTACTGTATTTATAGGTATAGAAACGCCAGATACGGATAGCTTGAAGCTTACTATGAAACATCAGAATAACAGGAAGCCAATGAACGAGTCGCTGGAGAAGATTGCGAAATCTGGGCTCAGAATTATGGCGGGCTTCATTATTGGTTTCGATGATGAGAAAAAAGGTGCTGGAGAACGAGTGTTCCAATTTGCAACGGAGAATGCTATTCCTGGGGTGACATTCAGTATGCTACAAGCTTTACCGGGAACAGCTTTGTGGGATCGCTTGAAGGCAAGTGGTAGACTGTTGGATGACGCTAACCTCAACCAAACCACGTTGCTCAATTTTGTGCCTACGCGGCCTATTGAAGAAATTGCTGAGGAGTATGTGGATGCTTTCTGGAAACTCTATGATCCTAAGGTTTACTTAAAACGTGTATTCGATCACTTTATGCTGGTTGGGCAAGCCAAGGTTCATCAAGACCCTGAATTAAGAAAGAAACTTGCGAACCAACATAAAACGGACTTCGATCTTAAAGGAGTTCTTTTCGGACTGAAAATGCTTGCTAAGCTAGGCTTCGTCAGGAGTACGCGCTTCGTTTTCTGGAAATACCTCTACTTAATGTTTAAGAAGAACCCTGGTGGAATTGGTAACTTCTTGTCATTCGCTGCATTTATGGAGCATTTCCTCCCATATCGTAAAATGGTCAAGAAAGAGATTCAAGAAGCGTTACAGGCCAGAATCGATGGTAAGGTTAAGGTGTTAGATACCAATATTGAGCTATCGGATGAGCTTACAGAAGGAGTGGAATGGTATAAGGCGAGTTAACTATTTCAGTATATCTAGCAATTTTTTAGGGTCTTGTCTATTGTCCCAGAATGCAATAATTATGACTCTGCCTTCTTTGACCTTATAGAATAGACTATAATGATTCATTGCTGCAGCTCTGACTTCTGGTAAAGAGGTTTGTGGGTGTTCAAGAGGGAAAGAAGCAACAAGTGTAAGTCTCTGATCTATTTTGTCGAGAAGCTTATTAGAAAACCGACTTGAGTGTGTGCGTTTATTCCAAAAAGAAAGTACCTCTCGAAGCTGTTTGCTGGCTGTCTGTGTCCAGATTATTGTGTCTTGAGCCATTCGCGTTCTTGATCGAATAGTTCTTTATGAGGGATGGTCTGTCCGCTCTCTAAGTCTTGCAGAGACATTTCTATCATCAGCATTTGCTCTTTGGTGAGCTCAATTTGTTTCTCGTCAGAAGAGGTGCTGAGTAGCTTGTCTACGGCATTAAGTATATACTCGTCACTTACTGCCATGAGCTTAGTGATAAGTGTATTTCGAAGGTTTTCAACAGTTGCCATGCTTAAAATTAGAAAACGATTTGATTAGTACTTAGTTGCAAACCCAAAAAAGTAGTCTTCCCAAACTGCCTACTCTTAATTTATAATCTCTAATTACACATTAATTCCAAAAGCAGGTTGTATTACTTGATCTAGGAATCGAGTAGTTATGCCTGTCAATGAGATAAGAGTATTATGTAGTTTTATCTCGTCAATAAATTAAAACACACACAAATGGAATATCAATCTTTAGAGGTTATTGCTAGCCTCAAAAAACAAATCAATGACGACAAGATCTTTGCTCAAGCACTTGTTCTATCGCTCAAGGCCGCAAAAGAGAATGCTGCAGATGGCAAACTCAATGCAGACCTTTATGGTGCATTGAATAAGCTGTATGACGACAATGCTTGGCCAACAACATCAGAGGATTATCTAAGGTACCTCAAGACTTTTGCTGAAGTGGTTCCTTCAGAGAACCAAGTGCCTGGCTATACAGCCTGGAATAATAACGATCAACAAAACGGCTATAGCCAGCAGGTTTACGATAGGCTGTGTCAGTTTTATTGGTTGGTGGATCAGGGTCCTAAAGTAGACGGTGCTAAAGTTACATTGCAGGATTATAGGAGTAAAATCAACGATTTTAGCTTTGCTGAATGGTTAGATCAGTATGCCGATGCTTGGGGAAGCTTCTTGAATACAACGGCTTCCATGACTCCTGAAACGCTTAAGTCTTTTGAAGATGACGTGATGTACAATCTTCCAGACTACTCAGACGATAAGCCTAATTGGACTACGTTCAATAAGTTTTTCTTCAGACAACTGAATTCAATTGAGCCTAATTTACAACCTATGCGTCCGGTTGCGGCACCTGATGATAATACCATTATCTGCTCGCCAGCAGACTGTACGTTTAAGGCGATATACAATATTGACGATCAGGGTAATGTAGTTGAGCCGTTGTCCAATGCGGAAGGTATTACCTTGAAGCATACGCATACCATTGGTACTGTACAGCAATTGCTGAATAATAGTCCATTGGCAGAGCGTTTTTACGGAGGCACCTTTGTTCACTACTTTTTGAATCCGTTCGATTATCACCGTTTCCATCTACCTGTTGCAGGTAAAGTGGTAGATTCTCAAAAAGTGCATGGCAATGTTTTCTTGAATGTTGAGATTACAGATAACCAATTTGATGCTCCCGATGGTGCTGGTGACGGCTATGAGTTCACTCAGGCCAGAGGAGTTATTATTGTGGATACTGCGGGTAGTGAGGCTGGAGATGTAGGCTTAGTTGCTACCATTCCAATTGGCATGGCGCAAGTGTCTTCGGTGCACATGGAATTGCAAAACGGTGCTTTGGTAAACAAAGGGGATGAGTTTGGCTATTTTGCTTTCGGTGGGTCCGATATCATTATGGTGTTCGAACGCCCACAAGAGGCCTTAAGGTTTGTAAAGCATTGGGACAACCGACAAGTGAATGCTACAGACGAGCAAAAGCAGATTGCTCCGTTCCACTTTAAATATGGACAGCCTTCAGTGATTTTTAAATAGACTGGGATATAATGGAACTTGAGAGGTGACTTCCAGAAGCCACTTCTCAAGTTTTTCTTTTCTAACCGAGTGAAGCCAATTTCTCTTCTAAGACCTTAATCTTAGATTCTGCATCGGCCTGCTTCTTCTTCTCATTGGCCACTACTTGCTCAGGAGCTCCATTGACGAACTTTTCGTTACTCAGCTTTTTCATTACGCTGTTGAGGAAGCCTTTGGTGTACTCCAATTCCTTAGTGATTTCCTCCTTTTCAGCCTCTACATCTATTGAACCTTCAGGTAGTGGTAGGTAGAATTCATCCGATTTGATTACAAAACTCAACGAGTTGTCAATCTTTTCTTCAGTGAATTTCAGGTCTCCAATGTTACAAAGCTTCTTAATGGTGCCTGCAAATCTTTGATAAGCCTCCTGCTCGTTCGCTTTAATGTATAGATCGAGAGAGTCTTTTGGTGATATGCCTTTGCTACTTCTGGCATTTCTGATTTGTGAGATCAGCTCAAAAGCCACTTCAGCATTCTTTGTTAGTCCTGAATCTGTACTTCCAACTACTGGCCATGAAGAAATGATAATGTCATCACCTTCCGCTCTGTCTCTCATTTCAGACCAAATTTCCTCCGATATAAATGGCATGAAAGGATGTAATACCTTCATGATCTTCTCGAAGAAGTTGAGCGTTACTTCATAAGTAGCAGGGTCGATTGGCTCACCATAGTTCGGCTTAATCATTTCTAGATACCAAGAACAGAAGTCGTTCCAGATGAGCTTATATGTAGCCATTAGGGCATCTGAAATTCTAAACTTGCTGAAATGGTCTTCAATCTCAGCTAATGTCTCGTTGAACCTAGAATCGAACCACTGAATAGCTATTGTGTTCTCGCCTGGAGTTGAGTTGCCACTAACTTCCCATCCCTTAACCAGACGGAAGGCATTCCAGATTTTGTTGGCAAAGTTTCTTCCTTGTTCTACTAGTTTCTCATCGTACAACAAGTCATTTCCGGCAGGAGAAGAGAATAGCATACCTGTTCTAATTGCATCTGCTCCGTAGTCTTTAATTAAATCTAACGGATCTGGAGAGTTGCCTAGCGATTTGGACATTTTTCTTCTCTGCTTATCGCGAACAATACCCGTTAAGTATACGTGCTTAAATGGTTTTTCACCAGTGTATTCATAACCAGCAATAATCATTCTAGCTACCCAGAAGAAAAGAATCTCTGGAGCTGTTACCAATACCGAAGTAGGGTAAAAGTAGTCCAAGTCTGCATTCTTTCCTTTGATGATCTTGCCAGTTTCTTTGTCCCAGCAATCGTCATTGAAGCCATCGAAAACTGACATAGGGAATAACCATGATGAAGCCCATGTATCGAGTACATCTTCATCTTGGTGTAAGTCAGCTTCAGTTAAGTTTTGGTTGCCAGACTTTTCTTTGGCCAATTGAATGGCTTCTTCCAAGCTTTCAGCCACAACAAAGTCATCATCACCTTTACCATAGAAGTAAGCTGGAATTCTTTGTCCCCACCACAGCTGACGCGAGATACACCAGTCGCGTACATTTTCCATCCAGTGGTTGTAAGTGTTCTTGAATTTCGAAGGAAGTAACTCTACCTCGTCATTCATTACCACCTCATGGGCTGTTTTGGAAATATCCTTCATGTTGATGAACCACTGAAGCGAAAGCTTCGGCTCAATCACTGTATTAGTTCTTTCTGAGCGACCGATTTTGGTAGTGAATTCCTCAAAGCCCATCAAAATACCTGCTTCATCTAGGTCTTTGATAATCTGCTTACGAACAGCAAAGCGTTCCATTCCAACGTAGGCTTCAACCCCACATTTTTCATTCAATGTGCCATCAAGGTTGATGGTGTCGATCACCTCAAGGTTATGTCTCTGACCAATTTCATAGTCATTCGGGTCATGCGCAGGTGTAACTTTCAGGCAACCAGTTCCGAATTCGATATCTACATAGTCATCGCCAATAATCGGAATCTCACGATTTACGAAAGGAACAATAGCCATCTTACCGATGAGGTGCTTAAAACGTTCATCTTTTGGGTTAACGGCAATACCAGTATCACCCATAATGGTCTCAGGGCGCTGCGTTGCAATAACAAGCGTTTCGTCTGAGTCCTTTATTTTATACTCAACCTTATAAAGTTTTGAGGTTTCTTCTTTGTCGGCATAGATTACCTCTTCGTTAGAAACTGTGGTTTGGGCTTCAACATCCCAGTTTACCATTCTCCATCCACGGTAGATATAGCCTTTTTTATAAAGGTCAACGAATACCCGAATTACCGACTTGTAGTAAGCATCGTCCATAGTGAACGCAGTGCGGTCCCAGTCACAAGATGCTCCTAATTTCTTAAGCTGCTCAAGGATAATTCCACCATACTTTTCTTTCCATTCCCATGAGTATTTCATGAACTCATCGCGAGAAAGGTCTGATTTCTTGATTCCCTTTTCGCGAAGCATTCTTACCACTTTAGCTTCAGTGGCAATAGACGCGTGGTCGGTGCCTGGAACCCAAAGGGCTTCCTTACCTTCCATTCTGGCTTTACGAATAAGAATATCCTGAATGGTGTTATTGAGCATGTGGCCCATGTGCAATACACCCGTCACGTTTGGAGGCGGAATGACTATTGTGAATGGCTCTTTTTTCGGATTGACTTTGGCTTTGAAATAGCCTTTATCCATCCAATGCTGATACCATTTGTCTTCTACCTTTTGCGATTCGTATTTACTTGAAAGTGACATAAAAGTGTACTACTTAAAATTGAGGTGCAAAAATAGAGTATTAAGTCGGAAGACGGAAGATGGAAGACGGAAGATTCGTCTGTTTAAGGTTTATTGTTTTAAGTTCTATGTTTTTACCCCTAAATCCCCTGAAGGGGACTTTTGTTAATCTGGGGAACAGGCTTTATCTCTCACCCTTTAGGGCCGGGGTCAAATCCGAGTTAGAACATTGAACTTAAAACTATGAACTAATCCTAATTCTCCAATTCGTAGGATAGTAGTTATTCACTCTTTGCTGAATGCGATTGGCCCAACCAAGTCCGAGTCCTTTGTAAGTGATCAGGTTCCAGCCGTTGGGCATCGATTCAAAGTCGAAACTCTCTTTGCGCAGGTAGTTTAAGGTCTCTTCAAGGTTGAGCTCGAAGGTTGAGGCTTTTTCTAAATTTAATTCGGTTGAAAAGGCCAAAGCTTCATTAGGTATGAGTTTTTTGCCTTTTAGTCTGCCAATGTTAATACCTTCTGAAATGATGTAGAGGTTAGAGTTGATGTCATGAATCACCTCTTTCCAATGATTCGGCAAGGCTATGAACAAGTCGTTGTGTTTGATGAAATCGAACTTTTCTGGGTTCATGAGCCAAGGTTTAATGCTGTCAATCTCTTGTCTCGAAGCGAAGTTCATCGGCTTCTTCTGCTTTCTAAGTTTTTTCTCACGCCCTTCCGTTTTTCTAACTGCGGCAATAAAGAGACCTTCACCTTTTACTTTGTGTGGGTAGGCATGAAAGCCCTTAATGCCGTTCGTTTCTGTTTCGGTAAAGCCCCAGTCATTATTAAGGTTAATAGAAATACCTTCGGCATCTAGTTGCTCATTTAACCATTGAAGATTTTCTTCATTTTCTAGCGAATTGTAGGTACAGGTGGAATAAATCAACACACCTCCCGGTTTTATGGCTGGCCAAATATCGGCCAGAATACGTTGCTGACGAGTTGCACAAAGCTTGACTGCTTCAGGGCTCCACTCGTTCATAGCCTCGGGTTCTCTGCGGAAAAGTCCTTCTCCCGAACAGGGTGCATCCACCACGATTACATCGAATTGTATGTTCAGCCTATCAAAATGTGAAGGATCATTATTGGTGATTACTGTATTAGGCAAGCCCCACTTGGTGATGTTTTCGGAAAGGATATTCGCTCTGCTTTTAATGACTTCATTGGAAACCAATAGGCTGCCTTCGCTCAACAAGCTTTGAATGTGGGTGCTCTTTCCTCCTGGAGCAGCGCAGAGGTCAAGCGCAAAAATGTCTTCCTCTAAATCTACCGCCTGTTTCAAAACCTCCTCCAATACCATGGAGCTTGCTTCCTGTACATAATAGGCTCCGGCATGAAACGCAGAATCTAGGGTGAATGATGGACGCTCTGACAAATAAATACCATTGTCAGCCCAAGGGATTTTTTCACCACCTAACTTACTAGAATAACTTTTTAATGGATTGAAGCGAATGCTGGTTGGAGAATCAGTGTCAAGGGACTGAAAGAAAGCTTCGGCTTCAGAAGGAAGTAGTTCTTGGATTTTGGATTGAAATTCTGCTGGAATCATTTAAATCTTGTAAGCCGTTGTGTGAAGGTTTTCTGAAAGTACAAAAGAACTTTGAACCTGACCTAAATTGGCAATAGTAGAAAGCTTGGTAAGCACAAATGTTTCATATACCTCCATACTTCGCACCACTACTTTTAGCAGGAAATCGTAGTTGCCAGCAATATGGTAGCACTCCATTACCTCAGGGTATTGTTCTACCTCGTTTACAAACTTTTCAAGATAAGACCGTGAATGTTTTGTAAGGCTGATGGATATGAAAGCAATAAGTCGTAAGCCAAGTTTTTTGTTGTCGACTAGGGCCACATATTTCTTAATCAGTCCCTCTCTTTCCAGTCGCTTCACTCGCTCAAAAACGGGAGTAGTGGAGAGGTTCAACTGATCGGCCAAAGCCTTGGTGGTAATTCGAGCATCGCCCTGAAGTACTTCTAATATCTTAATGTCAACAGCGTCTAGCTTAAGCATAGAATATTATTCTAGTTCAAGCTCAAATTTAGCAAAAGAAAATGTGTTTATTCTTTTTTGTATATGATTTGTAGAATGATAGTCTGTTTATGAGAACAATGATGGGGGAATAATACAGCAGGTTCAACTTCTACATAGATTTGTAATAGTGTATTGAAGTATGAGTTGGGGATTCCTGCCTTCGGAGGGATGACAAGTACTCGGAACAGCATCAATTAACCTATGGAAGAATTATTAGAAAAGTTTGAGAATAAGCGGCCTGAGATTGTTTTTGAATGGCAAGATCAGGAAACTGAGGCAGAGGGTTGGGTAGTGATCAACTCCTTACGAGGAGGTGCTGCTGGTGGCGGAACCCGGATGAGAAAAGGCTTGAATAAGCGAGAAGTAGAATCGCTCGCCAAAACGATGGAAGTGAAATTTACTGTGTCTGGTCCTCCGATAGGTGGTGCTAAATCGGGTATCAATTTCGACCCAAACGACCCTAGGAAAGAGGGAGTGCTCCGCAGATGGTTTACTGCTGTAAGCCCATTGTTGAAGTTCTACTATGGTACTGGTGGTGATTTGAATGTAGATGAGGTACACGAGGTAATCTCGATGACCGAAGAAGCTGGAATCTGGCATCCTCAGGAAGGTGTTTTCAACGGCCACTTTAAGCCCAATGAGGCTTCAAAAATCAATAGAATCGGTCAGCTAAGAAATGGCGTGGTTAAAGTGATTGAAAATCCATTTTTTTCTCCTGACGTGAACCGCAAGTACAAGATTGCGGATATGATCACAGGTTATGGTGTGGCAGAGGCAATTCATCATTACTACGATATCTGGGGTGGCGATTATAAAACTAAGAGAGCAGTAATTCAAGGCTGGGGAAATGTAGGTGCAGCAGCCGGATTCTATCTAGCACAAATGGGTGTTTCGGTTGTCGGAATTATCGATAGAGAAGGTGGTGTCTTGAAGCAAGAGGGTTTCACTTTCGAAGAAATTCGCGACTTATTCCTCAATAGAAAAGGAAATCAACTAGTAGCTGATGATATGGTTCCTTATGACGAGATCAACGAACAGATTTGGGATTTAGACTTCGAGATATTTGTGCCAGCGGCTGCCTCTAGGCTAATCACTAGAGAGCAGGTCGATCGCATGATTAAGACGAATTTAGAAGTAGTGTCATGTGGAGCCAATGTTCCATTCAATGACCCTGAAATCTTCTTTGGAGAGACAGGTTTGTATGCAGATAGTAACCTTTCTGTCTTGCCTGATTTCATAGCGAACTGTGGAATGGCGCGCGTTTTTGCGTATCTTATGCAGAGAGGTGTGGCGCTTACCGATGAGGCAATTTTTGCCGATACTTCTGAGGTAATTGCCAAAGCCTTGAAGAACGTACACGATATTTCAAATGACCGTACAGGAATATCAAAAAGAGCGTTAGGCTACTCACTTGAGCAGCTGGTTTGAGCTGAGCCCCCTCTCGGTCCCCCCCAAGGGGGAGATGATTCCTTCAGCTCTTTGAAAGGATCATAGGAGTGAGGAGTCGCAGAAAGAGTAAAGTGAAAATTAATAAAAGGTAAGCTATGCCATTTTATCATCGCCTAGGAAAAATACCGCACAAGCGGCACACCACTTTCAAAAAACCTGATGGTGGTTACTATTACGAGCAACTTTTTGGCACCATTGGTTTCGATGGTATGTCGTCTTTGCTATACCATAATCACAGACCTACACAGGTTAAAGAGGTGCTGAAGTCGTACGATGTGTCACCAAAAATTGCGGTCGATAAGAACATGCTTTCGCTCGGAATTAAGGGGTTCGATGTAAAGCCAAAAGAAGACTTTTTAGATAGCAGAACAGCTGTTTTGGTCAACAATGATTGCGAAATTGTATTGGCTGCCCCTAAGAAATCGCTTAGAGAATACTTCTACAAAAATGCCGATTGTGATGAATTGCTATTCGTACATGAAGGAAGCGGAACTTTAAGAACGCTTTTGGGGAATATTCCATTCTCTTATGGAGATTATCTACTCATTCCTCGTGGAATGATTTATCAGATAGATTTCGATACCGAAGCGAATCGACTGTTTATTGTTGAGTCGCACCGACCCATGTATACCCCGAAAAGGTATCGTAACTGGTTTGGTCAGCATTTGGAGCATTCTCCTTTCTGTGAGCGCGATTTTAGAGCACCATCTGAACTAGAAACGCATGACAAGAAAGGTGACTTTGTCGTGAAGGTGAAAAAGGAGGGGATGATTCATGAGTACGTTTATGCTTCGCACCCTTTCGATGTAGTAGGTTGGGATGGCTATAATTTTCCGTACGCATTCAGTATTCATGATTTTGAGCCAATAACTGGTCGTGTGCATCAGCCGCCACCAGTACACCAAACTTTCGAGACCGATGCGTTCGTGGTTTGCTCTTTCGTGCCAAGGCTTTATGATTATCATCCAGAGGCAGTGCCTGCTCCATACAATCACAGCAATATCGATTCTGATGAAGTGCTGTACTATGTAGATGGAGACTTTATGAGCCGCAATAATATTGAACGTGGTATGATTACGCTGCATCCAGCTGGTATACCTCATGGGCCACATCCGGGAGCCATGGAGCGCAGTCTGGGTAAAAAGTTAACGGAAGAGTTGGCGGTAATGGTGGATACTTTCAAACCGCTGAAAGTAACGGAAGCAGCCATGCAAATGCTTAATAAAGATTACCACAAATCGTGGTTGGAATAGTTGAAGGTTCAAGGTGAGCCCCTAAATCCCCTGAAGGGGGCTTTAGTTCATCATTGACGTAACTTCATCTTTCACCCTCCCGATGTTTCGGGAAGGGTTGGGATAAAAACCTTAAAGCTTAGAGCATAAAACTAGTCGTAGTATTCGTGCCAACAGACCAAAAGAAAAGTAAAACAGTAAACTAAAGAATATGGCAACAGAGAACGTAACCTATTCAGGAGAGAAAATATTTAAAGATGCGCAGGATTTTCTGCCCATTAACGGAACAGACTATGTAGAACTATATGTGGGGAATGCCAAGCAGTCGGCTCACTTCTACAAAACCGCATTTGGCTTTCAGTCGGTGGCCTATGCTGGACTGGAGACAGGTGTTAAGGATCGCGTGTCTTATGTGCTTCAGCAAGATAAAATCAGGTTGGTCTTGACTTCACCGCTGAAGCAAGATGGCGATATCAATGCACACATTAATAAACATGGTGACGGTGTAAAAGTAGTAGCCCTTTGGGTAGAAGATGCTACAAAAGCCTGGGAAGAAACTACTAGTAGAGGTGCTAAGTCTTACTTCGAACCAACAGTGGAGGAAGATGAATACGGAAAAGTGGTTCGTTCAGGAATTCACACTTATGGCGAAACAGTTCACGTGTTTGTGGAGCGCAAAGAATACAAAGGTGCTTTTTTACCTGGATTCAAAGAATGGAAATCAGACTATAACCCTTCAGAGGTTGGCTTGCGCTATATCGATCACATGGTTGGAAATGTAGGCTGGGGCGAAATGAACAAATGGTGTGAGTTCTACGCGAAGGTGATGGGCTTCACGCAATTGGTTTCATTTGACGATAAGGATATTTCTACGGAATACACTGCTTTAATGAGTAAGGTAATGAGCAATGGTTCTGGAAGAATCAAATTCCCGATTAACGAACCAGCAGAAGGTAGAAAGAAGTCGCAGATCGAAGAATACATCGATTTTTATAATGGGGCAGGGGTTCAGCATATCGCTGTGGCCACTAATAATATCCTAGAAACTGTAGCTCAGCTAAGGGAGAGAGGTGTTGAGTTTCTTCGAGTTCCTGAAGTGTATTATGACGATGTGCTTGACCGTGTGGGTGAGATTGATGAAGACCTTGAGCCTTTGAAGGAATTGAACATCTTAATCGATAGGGATGATGAAGGCTATTTGCTGCAGATTTTCACCAAACCTGTTTTGGACAGACCAACTATGTTCTTTGAGATAATTCAAAGAAAAGGGGCTCAGTCTTTCGGTAAAGGAAATTTTAAAGCGCTTTTTGAAGCGATTGAAAGAGAGCAAGAGGCAAGACAAACACTGTAGCAAGTTTAATTTAGAACGTCATTCCCGTGAAAACGGGAATCTCTCAGGTTATTTGGAGATCCCCGCCTGCGCGAGGATGACGAAAAAGAATAAAATATGATCAAAGCAAACGATCCAAAACTTAAAAGTTGGGTAGAAGTACCTGCAAATTCAGACTTTTCAATACAGAATATACCATTCGGTATTTTCAAAACAGATAGCCTAGGGCCAAGAGCCGCTACCGCTATTGGTACGCAAGTACTCGACCTAATGGTGCTTGAGCAGAATGGTTATTTCGAAGGACTAGATTTGCCTGAGAACATTTTCGCTCAGCCAACTTTGAATGCCTTCATGGAATTGGGTAAAGCCAAAACTAGAGCGGTAAGAAACAAAATATCCGACCTATTAGAAGAAGGAAATACCGAGCTGAAGAATAATGCAGAGGTATTAAAAGAAGCCTTCTTTGAACAGTCTGAAGTAGAAATGTGTATGCCTATTCAGGTGCCCAACTACACAGACTTCTATTCTTCGGAACAACACGCATTCAATGTGGGGACTATGTTCCGTGGACCAGAGAATGCACTAATGCCTAATTGGAAACATATTCCGGTGGGTTATCATGGTCGTGCTTCGTCTATTGTGGTTTCAGGTACTGACTTTCATCGTCCAAAAGGACAAACGAAAGCCGATGATGCTGATATGCCGTCTTTCGGGCCTTGCCGATTGCTCGATTTCGAATTAGAGATGGGCTTTATTACCTGTAAGGAGAATCCGCTAGGTCAACCAGTAAGTACTGCCGAAGCTGATGAATACATTTTCGGTTTTGTGCTGCTTAATGACTGGTCGGCTAGAGATATTCAGAAATGGGAATACGTGCCGTTGGGTCCATTCTTGGCCAAGAATTTTGCCTCGCATGTTTCTCCATGGATTGTTACCATGGACGCACTTGAGCCATTTACAGTTACTGGTCCAGTCCAAGACCCAGAAGTATTGCCATACCTAAAATATGAAGGGGATAAACACTTTGACGTGAAGCTTCAGGTGGGTATTCAGCCGGAAGGAGTTGAGGAAACAGTGGTTTCTAACTCCAATTTTAAGTACATGTATTGGAATGTGAAGCAGCAGCTGGCACATCATACAGTCAATGGTTGTAACATGCAGGTGGGCGATCTTTATGGTTCGGGTACTATTTCAGGGCCAACCAAACCAGAGTTTGGTTCCATGTTGGAAATCACTTGGAGAGGAAGTGAGCCAGTAAAAATGGCTGATGGAACGGAACGCAAGTTTATTCAAGATGGTGATACCGTAATTATGAGAGGTCACGCTGAAAAGGACGGTGTTCGGGTGGGCTTTGGTGAGGTAACTGCCAAAGTTTTACCAGCCAAGTAATTGGTTAGATTGTTCATATCTGCAATTGTTGTCGGCTGGCGGATAATCTATTTCATCTGGAAATGAAATACTGCGTATTGCTTTTGAAACATTGATAGATATGAACAGTTCTAAATCCAAAACAATCATCACCTGGGTGTTACGTGTAGTGCCGGCACTCATTATGCTTCAAACCTTATACTTTAAGTTCACGGGTGCAGAAGAGTCGGTCTATATTTTTACTCAAATAGGAATGGAGCCATGGGGTCGATATTTGGTAGGGACCACTGAGTTGATTGCTGGCATTCTTCTATTTACGAGATGGTACGGACTTGGGGCGCTTATTGGCATTGGAGCCATGGCTGGTGCTGTATTTTTCCACCTAACTAGCTTAGGAATTGAGGTGCAAGGCGATGGTGGTTACTTATTCGCTTTAGCACTTACAGTATTAATTAGTTGTGCGGTTCTAGTAATTTTGAACTTCAACGACATAAAAACTAAACTACTTTCAATCATCAAATGATTATAGATCCGAAAGAGATTTCTCAACCACAACTTCACGGTTATATGCTGGGGGTTATAGGGCCTCGGCCAATTGCCTTTGCCAGCACAGTAGATGCTCAAGGCAATGTAAACTTGGCTCCTTATAGCTTTTTTAATGTGTTTAGCTCTAACCCGGGTACACTTATTCTTTCTCCTGCATTACCGCGAGACAAGGCCAAAAAGCATACCCTGACCAACGCTATGGAAACGGGTGAGATTGTCATCAATATAGTGAGCTATCCAATTGTCGAGCAGATGTCTTTGGCAAGCACAGCATATCCGAAAGGTGTAAATGAGTTCGTGAAGTCGGGGCTTACAGAGGAAAAATCTCAATTGGTGAAACCTCCTTATGTGAAAGAAGCCATTGCAGCTTTTGAGTGTAAGGTGAAAGAAGTAGTGCATATGGGTGATGAACCTGGTGCCGGAAACCTGATTATTTGCGAGGTTGTTTTGGCTCATTTGAAAGAAGAGGTGTTAGGTGAGGATGGAATGCCCGACCCTTTCAAAGCAGATTTGGTAGGTAGAATGGGAGGCGACTGGTACTGTCGAGCAAATGGTGATGCTATTTTTAAGTTGCCTAAGCCAAACAGAAACTTGGGGATTGGTGTTGACATGATACCGGATGCAATCCGTAATAGTTCAGTGCTTACTGGCAACAACTTGGGTAGATTAGGGAATATTGAAAAACTACCAGGAGTTGATGCCGTAGAGGCATTTTCTCAGACTGATGAAATAGTTGAAATACGGCAACGTTTTTCTGATGACCGAGCGGGTTTTGTAGATGCATTACATACCTTAGCGCAGAAATTTTTAGAAAATAATCAGCTGGAGAATGCGTGGTTAGCACTTCTTCAAACACCTAAAAAACCTACAAAATGAAAAAACTCTTAATTGTATGCATGTTGATGACCATCGGTTTTGGTGCGTCAGCTCAGTTCACTCTTGGACCAAGAGTGGCTATTACCTCAACTAATCTAGATATCAGAGAAAATGTAGCAGATGTAAAATCGGGAGACGCTGAATTCGGTTTTCAGTACGGTGCATTTGCCAGAGTGAAAGTGCCTATTGTTGGCTTATATGTTCAACCTGAATTACTTTTTAGTAAAACTGAATCTACGGTGACTACAAATACCAGTACTGTAGATTTAAGCTTTAATAGAGTAGATGTCCCTGTTATGATTGGTGGTAAGCTTGGACCATTGAGAATAAATGCCGGTCCATCATTCAGCTTTTTGACTAGTGCTGAAAGTGATGTTGCAGGAACCGTAACGGATATCAAAGACAATTACAGCGATACTACTGTTGGTTTTCAAGCTGGGATAGGCGTTGACTTCTTAAAGTTTGTTATCGACTTAAAGTATGAAGGCTCTCTTAGTGAGAGATTTGGAGAGTCTATTACTGCTGGTGGCGCTACTTTCTCTACTGATGAGAGGCCAAGCCAGTTGCTATTGGCAGTGGGTTTCAAATTATTCTAATCAGATATAGAAATTTTATACATGAAAAAGCCTCGGAGAGAAATCTCTGAGGCTTTTTAGATTAAAGTAGAATTACATCAAAACCCTTCCTGAATCAAGTCGAAATTGATTACAGAACCAACTACAGTTCCTGAAGATACTGCGATTGAAACGGCTCGCATGTTAGATGCGTCTCCACAGGCATAAACACCCGGTACCGTTGTCATTTGTTTGGGATCTACCTCTATAAGTCCATGTTCTCCTATTTCGCAACCTAGACTTTGAGCTATATTAGTGTTTAGCTCGAACTCAGGACCATGATATAGTGCACTGATTGTGTGACTACTGCCGTCTCTTAAAATGATTTTGGAGATCTGCCCATTTTCATGAACAACAGATTGGATCTCTGTTTCAATAATGTTGATATTATTGCGGTTGATGGCCTCCAATTGTTCAACTGGTAAATCAAGCTTGCCATTCGAGAAAATAGTCAGCTCTTTGGTGAGGTTGGAAATGAGTTGAGCATAATGGAAGGCTTTCTCTCCATTAGCTAGTATACCTGTTGGTTGCCCATGAAACTCATAACCGTGGCAGTATGGACAATGTATGACCGATTTTCCCCAGCATTCGGCAACTCCAGGAATATCGGGTAGAATGTCTTTAATGCCAGCAGCTAATACAAGCCTCTTGCTGCTAAAAGAGCCTTGATCTGTTTCTACAGTAAAACCTTCAGGTGTTTTATCGACACTCAAGGCCATGCCATCCAAAAACTCTACCGTTTTGTATTGTTGAACTTGCTCCTTTGCAATTGCGCTGATTTCGGAAGGTTTTCTTCCATCGTGAGTAAGGAAGTTTTGTGAATGAGGGGTGAAGCGATTACATGGCTGACCAGCATCAATAACTAGTGTTTTTCTCAATGACCTACCAAGCGTCAACGCTGCTGAAAGCCCTGCATAACTTCCACCTATAATAATTACCTCATAGTTCTTCATACCCATCTCTTTTGAGCAAAGGTAGTTCAGAAATCAGCAAATGCAACTTTGTTGCATTTTAATTCAGCAAGATAAATTAGTTTGAAGTTGAATTGATTCTGCCAAAACCTTTGCAGCTTTTGGCTTTAACCTAAACCAAAGCTCTGGTTCAATCATTTCCATTTCAATAACCGCAAGCTCATCATTGTTATCTCTGATAATATCAACTCTAGCGTAATGAGGCTGAGGATCACAGGCCGCTACGGCTTTTTCAGCAAAAGTAATTTCTTCAGCTGTTGGTTCATATTCATGCACTGATCCGCCAAAATCGTCTTGTACCCTAAAGTCACCAGGTTTGGCAATTTTGAGTACAGCATGTGTGAACTGCCCACCCATCACCATCAGTGATATCTCGCCTTTTTCTACCACGTTTTTCTGGAAAGGCTGAAGCATCATGGCTTCTTCCTGAATTAGCTTTTGGAAAATAGGCTCATGCTCATGAATGTTAGATAGGTCGATACGGTAGGTATGTCTGGCAGCTCCAGAAATGCAAGGTTTTAAGATGCATTCATTCCATTCTTTCTGGGCAAAAAGAGCTGTAAGGGTAGTTACTACTCCAATTTCAACATAATGGGTTTCAGGGATGTTAATACCTTTCTCTTGTAGATCGCGCAGGTAGTGTTTGTCCATATTCCACTGAATTAGCTCATATGGATTAATCATTTTGGTGACCTTGCTCACTCTTTCGAGCCAAGCTTTCCATTCTTCGTATCTATCGAAATAGTCCCAAGTAGTTCGGAAAATCACAGCTTTGGTGCTTGACCAATCGAAATCAGGATCACTCCAGCTCTTTCGTGCAACTTTGAACCCTTTGCCTTCAAGAGCTTCTTTTACTAGCCCATCTTCCTTCAAAATATTCTGAACGTACCAGTCTGGGTTTTCAGGGATTACATAGCGATCGTCAGTGAGGATTACTACGTCAAAGATTTTTTCGGTCATTACTGAGCTGCGTTATTAGGTGGGTTAAAGGTAAAGCCTCGGGCATCACTACCTTCGTAAAAATCTACCTCTAAGCCAATCAGATACATGGTTTGCCTCTTTTCTACATGAACAGGAATTTCATTAATCGAGTAAGTGATGTCCCCATCTTTGGGTTTGTCAAAACCTAGCATGTAGCCTAAACCGGCACATCCCATGCCTCCTTTAACACCTATTCGTAGGCCATATCCTTCAGGAATACTTTTATTTTCCATGATATTCTTGACCTCGATGATGGCCTTTTCGGTCAACTTCACTGGCTCTAAAGCGGGAATGGTAGAATTTTTCTGCATTTCTCTCGTAAAATTAATAGGTAAAAGAGATTCTCACTATTTTCAAATCCAATTTCAGTCCAAACATTACGGACACCCATTTATGGATTATATAACCGAATTAATCAAAATCTTAGTTCCTGCCTTATTGGTAATGTATGCCATGTTTTTAGTGGTAAGGAATTTTCTTCAAAAACAGTTCGATCAGAAGCTCATTGAAGTGAAGCTAAAGAATACGGAAACTACTTTGCCTTTAAGATTGCAGGCCTATGAGAGAATGGCTCTTTTATTAGAGAGAGTTTCGCCCAACAATATGTTGTTGAGGTTGAGCGAGCCGAGTATCTCCGCTTTTGAATTTCAGCATTTGTTGCAGAAAGAAATTAGGGAAGAGCTGAACCATAACCTCTCCCAGCAGGTCTATATTAGTGATGAAGGCTGGAAGAAAACTAAGGCCGCAGTGAATGAAGTGGTTGCCATAATTCAAGGCGCTGCAGAAAAGATGAATGAGAAAAATAATGCCATTGATTTGGCCGAGGCCATTTTTGATCTTATGATTAAGGAGAACAAAGAGCCGACAGCAGATGCGTTACTTTTTATAAAAGCAGAAGCTAGACAATTACTTTAATATGAGCAGAACTGAACCGAATTCTACTGAGAAAAGATTTTTTGAGCGTTTTAAGCAAAAGGCTACAAAAATTGTGGGCGATTCTTCGGCATTAAAGAATCTATTAGTGAAGGTTCAGAATAAGATGGATGACATGGAAGATGACGATAGCCTCAAAGGTAAAATTGTCGCTTACCTGAATCTTGTGGTTCGAATGATCTCCAATTCTGTTTCGGGTCGATACCCAGATATGCCTTGGCAAACGTTAGTGATGATTGTTGCAGGGCTTATTTACTTCATCGCTCCAATTGATGCTCTGCCTGACTTTATTCCTGTTGCTGGGTTTCTAGATGATGCTACAATACTCGCTTGGCTTGGCAAATCTTTCCAAGACGATCTGAATAAATACAGAGAGTGGGAAGAATTGAACCTTTCGCGTTAGTAGTAGTGTTTGCTCAATGCTAATACATTGAGAATTGAAATGAATATCTCCCCAGAATTACTTAGAACAACATACGATTATTCAACCTACAGAGCACTTATAGATGGGCTTTTGGAAGAAGGAAAGACAACGGGTGCTAACCAATCTGAGTCTTACATCAGTTATGCTTTGATGAACCAGAAGCGGATGCGCAAATGGGAGAAAATTGGTAAGATCAATCTTGAGCTGAAAGAAAGAGTGATGGATGTTGACAAACCCATGACTTGGCTAGTGATTACAGAAGGTTGGTGTGGAGATGCTGCTCAGATTTTGCCTTTTGTGGCCAAACTGGCAGAAGAAAACCCTATGATCAATATGCAGTTGGTTTTGCGCGATGAGCACCCAGAACTAATGGATATGTTTTTAACTAATGGAGGTCGTTCTATTCCCATCATTATAGGGCTGTCGGAGAAAATGGAAGTTCTAGGGCATTGGGGCCCAAGGCCAGAACCAATTCAACGCGAGTTTCTAGAGAATAAAATATCTGGAGCTAAGACTGGTAAGGAATTTTCAGAGTACATGCATTTATGGTATGCCAAAGACAAGGGGGTTAGCTTCCAAAGTGAATTTTTGGCTATTTTAGATGTATGGATTCAAAAACTGCAATCATTGCCGGTGCAAGCGGGTTGATTGGAAAGTCACTCACTCAAAGCCTATTACAAAGTAAGAACTATGGTCAGGTCATTGCTTTGGTTCGCAAGCCATTAGGCATCCAACACGAGAAGCTCAAGGAACTCACGGTAGATTTCGATAAGCTTTCTGAAATGACAGATTTTCCCAAGGGAGATGATATTTTTTGTTGTTTGGGAACCACCATGAAGAAGGCAGGCTCAAAGGAGGCTTTCTACAAAGTAGATTTCACCTATTGTTATGAACTGGCTAAAACTGCTTTAAGTGCAGGAGCCGATCGTTTCTTCCTTATTTCTGCTATGGGTTCAGACAAGAACAGTCGCTTTTTTTACAATAGGGTGAAAGGCGAATTGGAAGATAAAATCTCTTTTCTGAACTATAGAACCATCTACATTTTTAAGCCCTCACTGATTAGAGGCCCTAGAGAAGAGAGACGGCCGGGAGAGAAGTTTGCACAAGTCTTCACTCGCATCATTCCTTTTATTGGTCCACTGAAAAAGTACAAACCCATTCATGCTGACAAAATCGTAGATGCCATGATGAAAGTAGCCCGTCAAGAAGACAAAGGCTGCTATTTCTACGAGTCTGAGATTATGCAGAAGATGTAAAGTGATTTGATGATTCGGTAATGGGTTGATTTGATGATGAAAATTAGAGTTTGGAAGGTTTGGTTGTTGTCGAGTTTGATTATGGCCATTGCTGTCTACTTTTCTACCTCAATTGATCCATTAGATTTAGATAAATCCAATGACGTACAGCTTCATGACACCTATTTTGTTATACAGAATTGGTCGTTTCTGTTGATTTGGACTCTTCTGTTTTTAATAATCAATGGAATTATTGCCCTGATCTATAAACTCATTCGTTACTTCATTGCTTGCTCCACACCCTAACTCATCCTCGTTTCTAACGAGGATGTCTGAACAAAGCATTTTAAATGCTAAATTGAAATACACACAATCTTAACCCTATGTCAGGCGATCAATACAATATTCAAGACCAATACGGTTACTATTTTTTAACAATGACCGTGGTTTATTGGGTAGATGTCTTCACTAGAGCTGAATATCGAGATGTAATTGTTGATTCCCTTAATCACTGTATTGAGCACAAGAATCTAGAATTAAATGCATGGGTTGTGATGTCAAATCATGTTCATCTAGTTGGAAGGGTGAATGGAGGTCAAGGGATGTCTGCATTTTTAAGAGATTTCAAAAAGTATACTTCTAAACGTATTCTAGAGCTAATCGAAGAGCTGCCAGAAAGCAGAAGGGACTGGTTGCTTGATAAGCTTTCATGGGAAGCTAGAAGAACGAAAAGGGCAGAAAACTATAAGTTATGGAAAGACGGAAGTCATGCTATTAGCTTACAAAACATTGATGCCATGGGCAAAGTGGATTACATCCATATGAACCCAGTCAGAGCTTATTTAGTACAAGCCCCAGAACATTATATTTACAGTAGCGCGATTGACTATTCTGGAGGTAAAGGGTTGGTGAAAGTCAATGTTCTTTAATGCGCGATATAATCGCCCTTTTCAAATGTCCTCGTTATAAACGAGGACAAGTTAGGCGCTTCAACTCATCCTCGTTTCTAACGAGTATGCAAGAGCAGTGCATTTTCAATGCTTATACGTTGCTCAATTATTAAGTAGGCTAGGCATTCTTACTTCATAGCTCCATCCACTGTCTTCCTACCACCAACTACTGGCAATGTTAAACTCGTACCGTTAAGGTCAATAGTTAATTGAGTACCCGGTTGTGGGTGAAGAGTGAATTCCTTGTCACTAGAGAAAATCATCAAACCAATCTGCTGGCCGGCTGGAATAATCTGATCATCAGGTTGTAAGTCGAATGAGACAGAGTAGAACTTACCTGGCTCCAAAGGCTCACTCTTGCTAATCGACTTATAGTTCTGTGGATCTGCCCAGCCTCTAGTGATGATGTTATCGTATATCTTGGCATTATCTGCCGTATTCCATGGCAAAGAAACCAACCAAACTGAAAGGTTGGCAGCAGGCTTACTGCTAGCAAGTTTAACTGTTACTTTGGCCACACCAGACAAATGCATTGGTTCGGTTAAAGTAGGAGTTAGGTAAAGCAATCTGTTTTCTGAGTTAGTAGCTTGAGCCAGTTCAGCTCCAGAAATATTTACATCATCAATCAATGTTTCGGTAGTTTTTGACTTTCCTTTTGAGGTAGAAAGTACTCCTGTGCTATTTCCTCCTGCTTGTAAATAGAAAGTGACATCCTTTGCTCCAGGGTTAGGATAATCAGCATAGGCTGTTGGTTCTTGCTGGCTATCATATTCTCTTACAATCTGAGCTTTCGGATCATTTTCTACGCCATTGTCTACTCCGTGAAGATACTTGGTAAACCATCTATTCATCATGCGCATTGGTGGAGGTCCACCATGGCCTGCCTGGTGATAGTAGATTTGAACTGGTAAGCCCATCTTCTTTGCTTGCATGGCTATGCGGTAGCTATGCTCTGGCATTACATTCCAGTCGTTAAAACCATGCGACATTAACAGTGCGGCTTTCATAGGCTTCATTTCGTTCAGGTAATCTCTACCAGCCCAGAAGTCATTATAATCGCCTGTAATTCGGTCTAAATTATTGGCTAGTTCCGTATCTCTTACGGTTTTGTTGTTGTAGGGTCTTTTCGACTCCTCACCACTATGGATGAAGTCGTATAATACATCAATATCTTCGCCTAAATATCCACCAGGGCTTCTTACTAAGCCATTCGATCTATAGTAGTGATAGTACGAGGTGTTAGGAGCAATTGGAATGATGGCTTTTAAAGCGTCTACTCCAGTCGTGGCAGCAGCTAGTGGCAGCGTTCCATTGTATGAAGTTCCTGTCATGCCGACTTTTCCAGTCGACCAATAGGCTTCTACTTTCTCATTTCCTTCGCGGTTTTTGTAACCGTTGTCCTTTCCCGCTAACCACTCAATAACAGCTTTTGGAGCTAAAGACTCATTATCTCCACCAACTGTTGGAGAACCATCAGATAGGCCTGTTCCGGGTGAAGAAGAGTGAATTACTATATATCCTCTTGGTACCCAAGTTCTGATTTGAGAGTTAGATATGATAGGTCTTTCTCCTCTTCTTTGAACTTCTACATGTGTTCTTGGAGGAGGAGTGTCGCCTAATTCATGCTTAACGTCCCAAAAGAGCCCCTTTGCCATGCCAGCAGTACCTGCATAATATGGACTGGTTTCAAATACTACCGGTAGTTTCAGGCCTTCTGTTTCAGTTTGTTTAGGGCGAGTAACAGCTACGTGCATCCTATCCAATTTGCCATCACCGTCAGTATCGAATTCCGTTTCTACCCAAAGGTCTTCACGAATCCATTCTTCAGGATTGCTGAAAGCTTCAACAATTTGTGCCTCACCATCCTTGAAAATGGGTTTAGCATTTTGGGCCAATGAAACTTGAAGAAATAGAGCTAATAGTAATGATATGGAAAGACGCTTCATGACTTGAGTTTTAATGCAGGTCACCAATTTATGAAATTATGCTTTCTAATCTTTGGCTAATTCCATGAGCATGTTTTTGATTACTGATGCGATTAACTCGGGTTGATCTAGATGGATACTATGTCCACTCTTTTTAGCTATGATTTGTTGGCTGTTGGTGGACAATTTCAAAAAGTCTTTTTGAAGCTGCCTCGAGTGTTGCCTTAGTGCTTTGCCACTCCAATTTTCATCACCCTCTGGTTTTTTCTTCTTACCCCCAGTGATAACGACCAGGGGGATATCGCCTAAATCATATTGATCGTAGTGTTCATGCATTTCCTGAAATATTTCGGCCTCATAGGTAGAAGACTGCCCTTTAATATAGGTCCATAGACGTTCATTGTAAATCCAGTTGAATCTTTGCTGATCCTCTTTGCTGAACTTTTCTAACTGATCTCCAAAGTCTCGTTTTGCCTTGAAGGAAGCGATTTCCCTCTCAGGATTTACGGGGTCTGTGGATACTGCGGGGATTTCTTTTTTAGCGTTGAGTCGCATTTGTTTCCACTCCATAGTTTCACTTTCCCGATTGAATATTTTTAAGACTACATCAGGATGAGTAGCATCTACAAATATTAAACCTGCTGTTTCACTTTTGTACTGAACAGCGAACTGATGGGCCAATATCCCGCCCAATGAATGACCTACTATAATGTAAGGCTCAGGAATGTCAGCTTCTTTGAGCATTTGGTAGGAGTCATAAACCTGTTGTATTAGAGAATTACCGTGACCATGTTCGCTCCAGCCTTCTCCATTCTGATCAATGGCTATAGCATGAGCAAACTCCCCCACAAGAGGCAGAACAAGGTTCCAATGTAAAGCGATTTCGCCAGCACCGTGAAAAAATATAACTGTAGGTCCATCCTTAGATTCGCCTGCTTCGAGGTAGTGCATCTTGTAACCACCCATTTCCACCATTTTACCTGGAGGAGGGAAGTCTTTTTCTTGAGCAAAGAGTGCTTGGGAGTAGAGTAAAAGGATTAGTAGTTTCTTCATCTCATTCATTTATGTAAGTGCTTACATAAATGATGTATTGCCTGAAAGAAAAGTTCTATTTGATGTGATGAACTTGAGCTTCAACAAAGTCAGTTCTTCAATTTAGAATTCGGCCAATTTCTATTGATTAGAATTGAAGTGATTAAAACGTAAGCGAGGAAGATGAGTGCCATTTTCGATTCCATAAATTCCGGATACCAACTTTCCCATGCTTCCCATTGCCAGGCTGGGTCGGGAATTGTCTTCCAGATAAAGGTGAGGGGAAGAGAAAGTAGTCCGAGTAAGATCAGCTTTGAGCGGTTGATTTCCTGCAACTCATAGATGATCCATGTTGCTATAAAAGGAAAGCCCAAGAAGATGATGCGCGTCATATCGCCACCAGCCAGAATACCAAAGGCCAGATACAAGCCAGAGTACATCAGTAATAGGTTTCGGGTATTATCGTAGCGATTAGTTTTTCGATAATGGTTAAATGCTAACCAAAGTGCAGGCCCAAAAGCCATCGACATGGCAGCTAACCACCTGACTAATTCAAAAGGGTTTAGAATAGCTTCTTTTGCATGATATGCCAAAGTGATAAAGGCGCCTCTTCCTTCTTCAGCAGGAGGAAAGTAGAAGTTGGCCAAGTATTGTGCAGTTACGGACAATACAATTGCAGCAATGATCAGAGGAACATTATAAAAGCCTTCTTTGGTTCTTCTATCGTGCCAGACAGCATAAATGAAAAGTATAATGGGTAAAGCAATAAATGACTCTTTCTGAATGGTGGCTAGTGGTGCGAGCCATAGCAAATGGATGAACTTTCTTTTCAATACGAGCCAAAGAAAGAGTGCCTGAAAAGTGTAAGTAGGTAAATCCACTGTTATCGGGTCGAAGGCGTTAAGCCGAATCATGCCCGTCCAGTGAAAGATGAGCCAGGTAAATCCTGTCCAAAACCATTTCAGCTCGAAGCCTAAATCTCTCCAGAGTAGGAAGAGTACGGCTACTGAAAGTAAGCTGAAGATCAGGTTGACATATTGAAAGGAAGGGATGATGTCCGAGCCAAAAACTGAAGCTATCAATGGTACGAAAACCCGCTGATGAAAAGGGTGAGGCACTTTGTAGTCTTCGCGATAGCCTTTAAAGTAATCGTAGATATTGCGGTAGTCATTACCATCGAATTGAGGAGCGAAGTCATAGCTCAAAGAAGGTTGAGTCTTCTGGTAAAAGAAAAATGCACCAAGCGTAAGACCGAGAAAAACGAAAAGCCAGTAGCCCTTAATCCGCATAGGGTGAAAATACCAAAACAATCACGTCATGCCGGAAAAATCGTCTATATATTTTCCAATGGACTATTTTATCTGGTATTTCCTATGGCTTGAGATTCTAGATATTTTTATTCTCTCAAGAAAGTTGAGAATAAAAATTCTGGAATGACGAATTAAGCTGTGGTAGATCCCTCGCTCACTCGGGATGAAAACACCCCTAAAACTAATTCAGTGAACTTCCGTCCATTGGTTTAAAGGCTTTTTTACTCACCCTCCCGATGTCTCGGGAAGGGCTGGGGTAGGAATTAGGTTGATTTGATGAGCTAAAATTGAATGCATTTTTGAATTATTCTCATGGACTCTTCAGATTTAGATTGCTAACCCTTTCTTTTGAATCATGATAGCAGTAGTGCAGCGAGTTTCGGAATCGGCAGTGAAAATTGATGGCAAGATAAAAGCCGAGATTGGTATTGGTGTGATGGTTCTTCTGGGAATAGAAGAGGCCGATAATCAGGAGGATGTAGAGTGGCTCAGTAGGAAGATTTCAAACATGCGCATTTTTGATGATGAAGCTGGAGTAATGAATAAAAGTCTTCTCGATATTAATGGTGAGGCTTTGGTAATTAGTCAATTTACGTTGCATGCGAGTACTAAGAAGGGGAACAGACCTTCATATATTAAAGCAGCCAGACCAGATGTCGCGATTCCGCTTTATGAGGCTTTCAAAAAGCAATTAGTGACTGATTTAGGAAAAGAGATAGGTTCCGGTGAATTCGGAGCTGATATGAAAGTATCTTTGGTAAATGATGGTCCAGTCACCATCATCATCGACACAAAAGACAAAAAATAATGAGTATGGATAGTAAAGGAATAAGCGCACTGCAGGAAGAAGTAGATCATTGGATTAAAACAGTGGGAGTTCGATACTTCAATGAATTGACCAATATGGCTCAGTTGAGCGAGGAGGTTGGTGAAGTAGCGAGAATTATTGCACGCAGATATGGAGAGCAGTCGGAAAAGGAATCTGATAAGTCTAAAGACTTGGGCGAAGAATTAGCCGATGTGCTTTTTGTGTTGGTCTGCTTGGCCAACCAAACAGGAACTGACCTTCAAGCTGCTTGGGAAAAGCGAATGGAGAAAAAAACTTCTCGAGATAAGGATAGACACAAGAATAATGAAAAGCTAAAGAAGTAGAATTTTACTTTCTTTGATAACCAAAAGAAAAACCATGAAAAAACTAATTTGCCTAAGCCTAATGTTTGTATCGCTTGCTGCCTTTGCGCAAAAGCCTTACGAATATAACCTGTCTGCTGGAGATAAATTTGAGGTCTCTGTAGATATGGTTCAGAATATCGAACAAAACGTAATGGGACAGAGTGCAGAAACGCAACAAGATGTAAACTCTGTAGACCTTTTCGAGGTGCTCTCTGTTTCCAATGGAATTTATACTATTAAGTCTACAGCTATTTCTAGAAAGGTATCTATCAGTGCGCCAATGATGTCTATGGAAATGAACTCTGATGGAGAAGCTCAAACAGACTTGCCTTTTAAAGTAATGGCGGGTAAAACGTTTCAGTTTACCATGAATAAAAAAGGTGAAGTGTTACAAGTTATGGGCTTGGACAAAGTTAGAGCAGCCATGAAAGATGAGCTTGCTGGGACACCTTTTGCTGCTCAGGTAGATCAGCTGACGGCAACTTATCAAGACGAATTTATCAAAGGTACACTAGATAGCCAGTTCAATATTTACCCTAAAACCAAGCAAGACACATGGGATAAGTCGGTGTCACTTGTTATGAATAATGCGCCAGTAGAAACAGTGGTGAACTTTGCTTACACAGGTGCTAATCAGATTACTGGAACCGGAGATGTAACTATGAAGGGAGAGCAAGAGCAAATGGGGATGACGGTTTCTTCAGATCTTTCTGGGAAGCAATCTTCAGTGTTTGACATCGATGCTAAAACAGGCTTGCCTGCTAAAGTAACGGTTAGCCAAGATGTATCTGGTAATATGTCTGCTCAAGGAATGGACATTCCAATGAAGTTAAAGACAAATGCCACTACCTCTATTACTATGAAGTAATTGTAAGGGGAGGATGAAACTATTCCTCCCCAATAATTTGTTAGCACTCATAATTCTCAACAACACTGGTCATGTTAATTCTAGAAATTATAGGAATCGTTCTTCTGGCATTCCTGGTGCTCAATGTCATTCTTTACTTTGTTGAGCCTAGCCTTATAGCTATTACATTTTCATTAGTGCTACGTCTATTTTTTAGGAATCCGCCTATGGTGGACATGGAAAAGCATTTTAAGGCACATCAAATACTGAAAGATAACTGGAAGGTTATTCAAGAAGAACTATTAGAGGTGCTGAGAGATGAAAAAAGTATCCCTAAGTTTCACGAAGTAGATAAAATTCAGAGATTTATTAATGATGGTGATAAGTCGCCTTGGAGAGTGTTCATGTTTAAGGCTTATGACAACTGGCAAGAAAAGAATTGCGAGAAAGCGCCTAAAACTACCGCTCTGTTAAAGCAAGTGCCAGAAATTACCACGGCCATGTTCTCTATTTTAGGGCCTCAAAAGCATATTCCACCTCACAACGGTTTTTACAAAGGAGTTTACAGATATCATTTAGCGCTGATAATTCCCAAAGAAGGTGAGTGCTACATTGTAAATGGTGGTCAGAGGTACGATTGGAAAGAAGGTGAAGACGTACTTTTTGACGATACGTACAAGCACGCAGTATGGAATGCTACCGATGAAACTAGGGTTGTCCTTTTCTGTGATGTTTTCCGTACAGACCTCCCAAAGATTTTCCAACCTGTGAACAGATGGGTGTATGGCTTAAGAGAAAAAAGCCAAAGGCTTCAGTCTGTTCTTAAAAAGGCCGAGGTACAGGTGGATTTAAAGCCACAAGCAAGTTAATGCCATAGTTGTTTTTGTTGGTCAGCCTACCTGTTTTAAAGGTGTGCATATCGGTAGCATTAAAGATTCCTAATTGCGGTTTTGTTCAAGACGATTGATCATTTTCTTCATCTGATCAATTTCTTTTTCTTGAGCCTTGATAATTTCAATAGCCAGTTGTTTTACTTCAGGGTCTTTTAAGTCAGCATTATTGCTTGTAAGTATGGCAATAGAATGATGAGGTATCATAGCCCTCATCCATTTGACATCGTCAATAGGAACTTGCTGCCTTACTAAAAATGTCGAAACAGAAATTAGCATAACACTGCCAACAATTATAAGGCTGTTCTTCATTCTGTTCTTGTACATGTTTTTCATAAACAGGAACATGATGATAGCCATTCCACCAAGCCCAATGAAGGTCATGTACATTCGTGTCCAACTGAAATATACATGGTTGAACTCATATGTATTGAAATACATAGTCAAATACATTGAAATAGCTGAACAAAATAGCATCAAGATAAACCGAGTATAATTAGCACTTTTCATGAAAAAGAATGTTGATATGAACTGTCTTATTAACAGGGGCAGGGCTATTATGTTAGATTAATTATGCCTTGGAGGGTGCTTTTTAGTCCAATAGTTCTATTAATAATAGGAAATAGCCATGGGTGCTGGGTAGTTTGGTTGGCAGTTATCCGTTAATCGGGAATCAGAAATCAGTACCGGATCCGTCATTGAGAGGCGCAAAATGAACGTAGTGGAATTTTGCAACGAAGCAATCTCTCTGTTAAGATGCAGAGTGCAAAGAACTGGTTGATTGACCGCGTCATAAGTTTGACTTAGGTCAAATTTTCCCCTCGAAAAACAGCTTCAGAGGGAGTAGAAGATAATGACGGATTAATCCCTTTGTTGAGGCTCAGACAGCCCATGACTGACGGATTGCCACGTCATGAATCCTTACTGGCGTAGGATTCATTTCTCGCATTGACGGAATCGATTGATAAAGTGAATTAATGACTTGATTAATAAGTTCTTTGCGAACTTAGCTTTCTATGCGGATAAACCCTTAAACCACCAACTCCCCATTCTTCAATTTCGGTACTACATCAAACTCATTGCAACGAGAGCAGTACTCGATATCTTTTAGTATTCCGAATTTAGAGAGACGCTTGGCATGGTTACTTCGGCTAATGAAGTAGTAAGGGTCTTTTCCCATCGACTGGTAAAGATAGAAAGCCGCAGTGGCAGCATCAGAGTCAAACTCTGCTTGCTTTTTCAGACCATCTAAAACAGCTCCAGCAAAAAGGCTATCTTCTAAGTTGTATTTTCCTTTCCAGCCAGCGCAGAAAAGCAAGATGTCTCGCTTTGATTTAGACAGGTGATTAACTACCGCTTTTAAGTTTAGGAATGCCCCAATAATTACCTCAGGAGCATCTTTTGAAAGGTATAAGGCTCTTGTTCCATTGGTTGTAGTGGTGGCTATTTTCTGCCCTTTCAGGCTCTTTTCCATATAGTCGAAAGGAGAGTTACCTAAGTGGAATTGTGGGAGTTTTTCTCCATTTCTTTCTCCTGCCATTACATAGCCCTGAGCACCTAATGCTTCACATTCCTCTACTGAGGCAACAGGAGTAATACTAGCCACTCCAGAACCCAAGCCTGCTACCATACAAGATGTAGCTCTTAGCACATCAATCACCACAACGGTTTTATCGCTTACATCAAATTGATGAATCAATTCTGGGGTGTAACAAACGTCTATGTTCATTAAATAAGGGTAATGTTCTTTTGTTTAGTTGTGCCCAATGTTGAGGGCGTCATTCTGAGCTTGTTTCAGAGCCTTAGTGTAGAAGCTCCTGAAATAAATTTAGGGTGATGTTTCTTTTGAGGGTTCACATCACCCTTTTATTGTTTTATTTCTTAACGAAAGGTAGTTTTACTACTTCGGCTTTAAGTCTTCTATTTCTTACGGCAACCATTATTTCGGTTCCAGCTTTAGCAAATTCTTTCTTTACATAACCAAGACCAATGCCAACTCCAAGTGTTGGAGACTGACTACCAGAGGTTACTTCTCCGATTACGTTTTCTTCAGCATCCATTAACTCATAATGGCTTCTAGGAATACCTTTGTCAATCATTTTGAAGGCTACTAACTTGGTGTCAACGCCTTCTTCTTTGTCTTTCTTAATGCCTTCGCTGTTGGTGAATTCTTTAGTGAATTTGGTTACCCAACCTAAACCAGCTGCAATTGGAGACGTTTCATCGGTGATGTCATTTCCATAAAGGCAGTAACCCATTTCAAGCCTTAAAGTGTCTCTTGCACCGAGGCCAATTGGTTTAATATCGAATTCAGCCCCCGCTTCAAAAATCTGTTTCCAAACAGTCTCTGCATGGTCATTGTGAACGTAGATTTCGAAACCACCAGCTCCCGTATAACCCGTTGCCGAGATAATAACGTGGTCAACACCTGCCATTGGTCCAACAACAAAGTTGTAGAACTTAATCTCAGAAAGGTCAACACTAGTAAGTTTTTGTAAGCTTTCTACAGCTTTTGGACCTTGTACTGCAAAAAGTGAATAGCCGTCTGAAACGTTTTTCATATTCACACCTTTGGTGTTGAATTGGCTAATCCAGTTCCAGTCTTTTTCAATATTGGAAGCATTCACTACCAACATGTATTTAGTTTCGTTGAAACGGTAAACCAAAAGGTCGTCTACTATACCGCCATTCTTGTTAGGAAGGTATGAATACTGAGCTTGACCATCAACTAACTTAGAAGCGTCATTACTGGTAACTCTTTGGATTAAATCTAGCGCATCTGGGCCTTCTAGAACAAACTCACCCATGTGTGAAACATCAAAAACACCTACACCATTTCTTACGGTGTTATGTTCTTCAATATCAGATGAATATCTCACCGGCATGTTGTATCCGGCAAATGGAACCATCTTGGCTCCAAGGCTTTCGTGAAGGTCGTTTAATGCTACTTTTTTCAATTCCATTTCTTTCTCGTTTACCCGACAAAAGTAAGCATTGAGCTATAAAAATATCATGCGAACCTCATTTATTATAAGCAGTGGTTTTGCATGCAACCAAATCATATTTCCTGTCGTCTTTTTAACAGTCAAACCAAAAACTCAATCAACAACATGTTTCAGAATTTTTTAAAAGTAACAGTTAGGAGCCTGCTGAAGAGCAAGGTGTTTGTTTTCATTAATATAGTCGGATTAGGCTTGGCACTAGCCTGTTGTATTATTGCCTTCCTCAATTATGAATTCGCCCAAACGTTCGATAGGCAGCACGAGAATTTTAGTGAGCTTTATGAAGTCTCTGTTCGAATAGATCAGAACGGAGCAGAGGTGCCTCATGGTTATGTGCCTATGCCTTTGGGGCCCGCAATTAAAGTTGAAAACCCTTCCATAGAAAGAGTGAGCCGTTTTGAAAGAGCGGGAGTCACCATCAAAAAAGGCGATAATGTCTTTAATAGGTCAATGGCCTTTGTAGATGATGATTTCCTGAAGATGTTCAGCTTTCCCATGCTTCACGGTAATGCCGATAGTTACAGTGAGCTTTCCACAGTACTTATTTCAGAAAAGGTAGCTGTTTCCCTTTTCGGGAGAGAAAATGCCGTTGGAGAAACCATTGAATTGGTAGTGTCTGAAAGACCAAACCTGTTCTTAACAGTAGGAGGCGTCTTTGAAGAACCAGGCTTACAAAGTTCTTTACGCTTTCAATTGATAGCCGATTTCGAGAATTTCTATAGAAACTTCAACGTGGAGAAAGGAGACTGGACTCGGTTTGTTGATGGGCTATTCATTCAAACCAATGATGAATCTATAGCTGAAAATTTACCTTCATCACTCCAGAAATATGCCGCAATTCAGGCCGAAGTAAGGAAAGATTTACCCGCCAGCAGCTTCTGGGTTACCCCAATGAAAGATGTTGCTTTTGTACAAAGAGACTATAATGCTACCAACTTAGGGAATGAAACACTGCACCCAGCACATATTTTGGCCCCTAATGTAATGGCATTGCTCATTTTACTTTTGGCGTGCTTCAACTTTACAAATACCGCCATAGCCATGTCTAATAAGCGCCTGAAGGAAATTGGTGTGAGAAAGACAGTGGGTGGCTCTAGAGCTCAATTGGTGTTTCAGTTTTTGGGCGAAAATTTGGTTTTATGCCTGCTAGCATTAGTTATGGGGCTTCTTTTTTCGCTCTGGCTGGTAGATAAGTACAATGGTATGTGGTCGAATCTAGATATACAGGTCACACTTTTAAATAACCCAGGAATGCTGATCTTTCTCGTGGCTACTTTGATTGGAACAGCACTTTTAGCAGGAGGGTACCCTGCCATATTTGTGAGTAGATATAAGCCTGTTGCTATACTTAGAGGCACACTTCGGGTGGGGTCTTCTAGTGTTCTATCGAAGGTGTTATTAGGCTTTCAGATGCTCATTTCTGTAATGGCTTTAGTCTTCGGGTTTACTTTTTTGCAGAACTCCAGTTTTCAAGAAAATATGGATATGGGGTATGAGAAACAAGGAATAGTAATGGCTCCATTAAGTACTCCGCAAGAAGCAGAGCGGTTTAAACTGGCTGTTCAGGCCAACCCTCTAATAGAAAGCATGGCAGTTACTAATGGTCATGTAGCGTGGAGCTCTTACCAAAGAGAAGTGAAGACTGGAGATAATCAGGCCAATGTAATGGTGCTAGATGTAGGGCCAAATTACATGGAGACTTTAGAGTTTAAGCTGTTGGAAGGGAAGGCTTTTTACACCGCAAAACCAAGAGTCTGATAAGCTAGGCAGTATAGTTATTAATGAAAAGTTGGCGGCCAGATTTGGATGGGATAACCCGATAGGCCAAAGAATTACATTCACCGATAACAATCAATATACGGTGGTTGGTATGGTGAAAGACTTTTATCAGTTTGGGGTTTGGGGAACCATAGACCCTGTCATGTTCAGGTTAAGAGATGAAAGCGATTTGAGCATGGTAATTGCCAAGACTACTCCTGAGCAAGAAGCGGCTGTAAAAGACTATTTTGAAAAAGTATGGGGTGAAGTTATTTCGAATAGATCTTCAGATGTTTGGACTCACGAAGTTAGCGTTTTGGGAGAAGCCAGAGATATCAATAAAAACATCGTTCAGATGTTTCTCTTCCTTGCGGTAATTGCAGTTGTACTTTCCGCTATAGGTTTGTTTACACTAGTATCAATCAATATTCAGAGCAGAACCAAAGAAATCGGAATTAGGAAAGTATTGGGAGCCTCCATTGCTCGCATTACAACGCTTATCAACAAACCCTTCCTGATTATAGTAGGTATTGCTTCTCTTCTGGGTGGAGGAATTGGTATTTATGTTTCGTCTATGCTTATGAGTAGTATTTGGACTTACCACGTTACTCCAGGAATTATTAGTGCTTTGGTGCCTATAGTAGTTATTCTATTAGTGGCATTACTCTCAATTTCAGGTAAGGTTATTAACGCAGCACGTAGAAATCCGGTAGAGTCGTTGAGGTACGAATAGAGAAAGCGGAATATGTCAGCTTTTTTGATGAATTAATCGGCTCATCAGGATGATGTTTTAGAGCAGGTTTGAGGCTTACTTTTCTTTTGATTCTCTAAAAGAAAAAGCGACCAACATCAAAACCATCGAGGTCGCAGATTGCCTTAGTTGCTTTATCTGGCGATGGTCACGTTCCGATATTTATAGGGATTGGAGCCCAACCCTTGTAGATGTAATTATTATATTTTACAATGGTCTGTGGACAATCATCCATGGACCACCTAAAACAACTCCATCTGTTCTGGTAGCAACCTAAATGACTTTCTGTGATATGGGGTAATCCCTAATTGTCTAATGGCATCTCTGTGTTTTATGGTTGGGTAGCCAGCATTGGTTTCCCAGCCATAGCCAGGGTATTGTTGAGCTAGTTCTGCCATTACACGGTCGCGATGAGTTTTGGCCAAAATAGATGCTGCGGCAATACTCATGTACTTGCCGTCACCTTTCACAATGCACTCGTGAGGAATGCCATCATAAGCCTTAAATCGGTTGCCATCTATTAGTAAGAGATCGGGTTGAATGGAAAGGTCTCTCACCGACAGGTGCATGGCCAGGTATGATGCATTTAGGATGTTGATTTCATCGATTTGAGTATGGCTTACTTCCTGAACCGAATAGGCTAAAGCATCTCTTTTAATCACCTCTTCGAGTATTTCAAGCTGCTTTTTCTTGAGCTTTTTGGAGTCGTTAAGAAGTTCGTTCTCGTAATCAGCGGGCAATATGACTGCAGCGGCCACAACAGGACCGGCTAATGGTCCTCGTCCGGCTTCATCGCAACCAGCTTCAACAATTCCTTCTTTAAAATAGGGCTTTAGCATCTGAGGCGTTAAACATAATGAATGAGTCTAGAACTTGAAAGCTTTCTCTATTTTTGAACCATGAGCGAAGAGAAGAATCCTTGGAAAACTTTAAGTGGTAAGTTGGTTTATGAAAATCCATGGATTAAGGTTGATGAGTTTCAGGTCATTAATCCATCGGGTAATCCTGGGATCTATGGAAAGGTTTCTTTTAAAGGGTTGGCCGTGGGGATTATCCCTATCGATGAGCAAGGGAATACTTGGTTAGTAGGTCAGTACAGATACACGCTAAACGAGTATAGTTGGGAGATTCCTATGGGAGCGGTTCCTACTTCAGAAACTTATGAAGAAGGGGCTTTGCGTGAACTAAGAGAGGAGACAGGACTAACAGCTCAAAAACTAGAGTTTCTATGCAAAATACATACTTCCAACTCTGTGACTGACGAAGTTGGAATGGTTTACGTGGCTAGGGAACTATCTGAGGGTGAAACAGAGTTTGACGATACCGAAGACATTCAAGTGAAGAAAATTCCTTTTAAAGAGGCCCTAGAATGGGTTATGGATGGAAGGATTACCGATAGCTTGAGTGTTGGCGGAATACTAAAATTAGCTCGCTTGCTGAATATGTAATGCAAAGTCCACTCTCGTACAAAAATCATTTCGGAAAGACTTTCCACCTAGCATACCCTGTAATGCTTAGTCAGCTTGGCCACATTATGGTGGGTATCGTGGATAGTATTATGGTGGGGCAGCTCGGTCCAACAGAGCTAGCTGCTTCTTCCTTTGCCAATAATTTTATGGCTGTGTTCATGATGTTCGGTATTGGTGTAACCTATGGAATTACGCCAATGGTAGCTCAAGCCGATGGCAAGCAAGATCAATCTAAATTAGTGAGATTACTGAGGCATGGTATTATTCTCAGTTTGATTGTGGGAGTGTTCTTAGTGCTGCTCATGTTCAGTCTTTCCACTCTCTTTCCTTATATGAGGCAACCAGATGAGGTGATTGAAATAGGCAGGCCTTATTTCTTTATTATTGCCAGTTCCTTATTTCCAATGTTGGTTTTTCAGGGGTTCAGGCAGTTCTCTGAAGGCATGTCGGTTACCAAACCAACCATGTTTATTACCATTCTGGCAAACATAGTGAATGTAGTACTGAACTATTTGCTTATCTATGGTAAGCTCGGTTTTCCTGAGCTTGGTTTGAATGGTGCTGGTTGGGCAACTCTCATTTCTCGTGTAATAATGGCTATTGGAATGTTCTGGTTTGTTAGAAATTATTCCAAGTTTAAAGAGTTCAAGGCTGGTTTTTTGTTGAATCAGTTTAAAGCCGACTTTTTCAAACCTATGCTTAAAATAGGTATCCCAACGGGTGGTCAGTTTGTGTTTGAAGTAGGTGCATTCGCCATGTCGGCAATCATGATGGGATGGTTAGGCACTATTCCGTTGGCTGCTCACCAGATCGCCATCAGCTTGGTGTCGTTGAGTTATATGATGGCTTCGGGAATTTCTGCTGCTTCTACGGTGAGGGTTGGGAATCAGCTTGGTCAAGAAGATTATCCGAACTTAAAGAGAGCAGGAAACACCAGTTTCCTAATGGTTTTGGTTTTTATGGCTATTTGTTCAGCCATTTATATTCTCTTTAGCGGGTTCTTCCCAACCATATATGTAGACGAGCCAGAGGTAATAGGAATAGCTTCTTCGCTTATAGTAATTGCGGGTTTATTTCAGCTTAGCGATGGAGTACAAGTAGTTGGCCTTGGTTGCCTCAGAGGAATGTCTGACGTAAGAGTACCCACAATCATAACCTTTGTGTCTTATTGGGGGCTGGCTATTCCCGCTAGTTATCTTTTCGGGTTTGTTCTTGATTTTGGTGCTCCCGGCATTTGGTATGGTTTATTGATTGGACTTACAGTTGCTGCAATTTTGCTCTATATTCGCTTCAATAAGCTATCAAATAAAAAGATTTTAAGTGCTTAGGTGTTAGGTGCAACCATTTCAGCACTAGCTAGTCTTTCCCTTGTAAACATTTTATCATGAGAAGAATTTCCTTATTACTTGCTTTCAGTTTATTGGTTTCATTGGCTTGGGCACAAGGCAAAGAGACTAGAGATGTCGGTAACTTCGATTATATCTCAATGAGTATTTCTGGGAAGGTGTACGTGACCCAAGGGAATAAGAATGAAGTGATAGTTGAGGCGGATCGTGATGATATGGAAAATATCAGAACCGAGGTAAGAGGAGGTAGGCTATCTATTTCTACCAAGAGCAAAGGTGGATGGTTCAGTTGGGGCGATGGTTTAGATGGAAAAGTGAATATCTATGTTACCGTAAAGGAATTGACCGGAGTAAACGTGAGTGGTTCAGGAGATGTAATTAGCAGAAATACAATCAAGGCCGATTTGTTTGAAGCGTCTATTTCTGGCTCGGGCGATATTGAAATAGAACTAGACGCCCGTGCTGTTCAATCTAAAATTACGGGCTCTGGAAATATTGAGCTTTCGGGTTCGGCACAAAGAGCAAAATTGGGCATAAGCGGGTCAGGAAAGTACTACGCGGAAGACTTAAAAGTAGACGATTATGAGGTCTCTATTTCTGGATCAGGAAGAGCTGCTATTAATACTAATGGAGAGTTAGATGTTAGAATCTCTGGCAGTGGAAGTGTCTATTACTCTGGCAACCCAACAGGAGTGAATACCAATGTTTCAGGCTCAGGAAGAGTAAGAAGAAATAATTAAGAAAGATACTGATAGAAGGTATTAAGCCTGCTTGGATGATAGCCTGAGCAGGCTTTTTTATCCCATGGAATTCGAAATATCTAGACCTGGTCGATTCCTCGATAGGCTCGGGATAAAAAGAGGATACCCCTAAATCCCCTAAAGGGGACTTTGGCTTCATTGCTTTGATAAACTTCATCGCTTCACCCTTTAGGGTTGGGGTTAAAGTTCTTTCTAAATAGAGATTTATATGTTATAGCTGAGGTTTTCGTCTGACGACTTGGAATGTTATGATGATTTTTAAGAAAGCTTCTCAACGAACCTCTTATAACCTTCCACCAATAAGAATTGAGCTAATAGGTAGGTAGTCATAATGGCTAGGTTACTCATTTCAAACTCACCTAAAAACCTGTTGACAGCCAAAATAGAATCACTGACTACAAAAAAGCTAGCGCCAATCATTACTAGCCAAAAGCTCTGATTGTCTGATTTCTTCCATCTTTTTCTAGCCATAATAGCCATTAGGCAGATTATAACCGTGTAGGCAAGTGCCGGGAAATACATGTCGCCCAATCCATCTTTTATAGCTGAAAACATCAGTAGGCCATAGAGTAGAAAAGGAATGTCTTGCCATTGAGGTTTGATGCCTTTTTCATAAACGCTTTTCGCACTCATACTTACCACTATGTATACCATATGGGCGAGTAAAAAACTGATAAGCCCTGTTAAGAAGAAGATTGAATTTCGTTCGGCAAACATCAAAAGTGTATCTCCCAAAAAGGAAAAGAATAGCGCAATAGAAATGTATCGGTTTAGTGGTGAATCGGGCGTTGTTTTCAAAAAATAAAACAATAGGCTGGGAATAAGTATTGGCTTTGTGACCATCCCTATCAAGACAAAACCTCCAGCCAGCGACACCAAGTGAAGTACAGAAATGATAATAAATGGAAGTAGCTTCTTATCGACCTTCATTAGTCTTGAACCTTAAAAAGTTTATTTCCCCAATTTAGCCCGAAATTCAAAAAGAGGAATCCTAAGAATGAAAGAATAGCGCTTACTATAAAGGCATTTCGTAAATTCTCAATCTCGTTGGCATAGATAAACCCTGCAGAAAATGCTCCCAAACCGATTCCAATTTCAAGGGCAATATACATGGTGGCTAATCCTTTGCCTCTTTTTTCATCGTGGCTTAAGTCAATGGTCCAGGCGTAAATGGTTGGCGTATTCAAGCCTACAGCTATACCAAAGGCTATAGAACTAGCAATTAGCATAAATTCCGTGTGTGTGAAGGCAACCATTAGGTCGGCTACTACAATGGCTAAAGCCGCCCATTTCAGAACAATTACTCTTCCGTATTTGTCGGAAGCTTTGCCAGCCAAAATTCTTATGAGCAATGAAGAGAATACGAAAATGGTGAAGAAAATACCTTTGTTACCTTGGTCAAACCCAATGCTAATGGTAAGGTCTGGCATAAGCGTTAGTGCCGCCCCAAATGAAAATGAGGTAAGCAGAAATAAGATAGATGGGTTAATTACCCTTGGTTCGAAAATGTCGGACTTGTTGATCTTTAAAAGTTCTAAACTGAACTTCTGCTTATTCGGTAGAGTTTCTTTCATGCCCGCCAATATTAGAACGGAGAGAATAGCCAGCGCTGAAGAACTGTAAAACATAGCGTCTAACCCGAATTGCTCGGTAATCATAGGGCCAAAACTTGGTCCGGCAGCCATACCCAAACTTCCGAATAGTCCAGAATAACCCATGGCTTCACCTCTTCTATGTCTGGGGACTATATCTGCTAGGTAAGCGGCAGTTCCTGTAGGTTTAAAACCAGTAGAGAAACCATGTAAGAATCTAAGTAGTAGGAAAGCCCAAACTGTTCCGAGCATGGGGTATAGGAAGCCAACTACAAAGCAGACACCAGCACCAAAGATCATTACAGGAATTCGGCCTATAGTGTCTGAAAGCTTCCCACTAAATGGTCTTGAAAGCCCCGCAGTAACAGTAAATAATGAAATAACCAGACCTTTCAACTCTCCACCACCTAAAGAGGTGAGGTAGTCGTAGAGGTCGGGCACAATCATGTTGAAGCTCGAAAAGAACAGTAAAGAACTAAGGCAGAGCAAACAGAACTGCAATGAAAAAATACTCTTTTGCTCTGCCATGTCTTATTGCTGCATTAAGAATGCTTTGATGTAATCGTCAAGGTCTCCGTCTAGCACGTTCTGAACATCTGTTCGCTCTACACCAGTACGGTTGTCCTTTATGAGTTTATATGGGTGTAACACATAGTTTCGAATCTGTGACCCGAAATCCACACGCATTTTTTCACCTTCAACTTTGTCTCGCTCAGCATTACGCTTGTCCATCTCTAGCTGATAGAGTCTGGATTTTAGCAATGCCATGGCATTTTCCTTATTGTCTAGCTGCGAACGGGTTTCTGTGTTTTCGATCACAATTCCGGTAGGAGCGTGCCTCAAACGAACACCTGTTTCAACCTTGTTCACGTTCTGACCACCAGCACCACCCGAACGGAAGGTGTCCCAAGTAATGTCCGATGGATTAACCTCAATTTCAATGGTGTCATCAATAACAGGATAGGCAAATACCGATGCGAAAGAGGTGTGTCTTCTTCCTCCTGAATCGAAAGGAGAAATTCTAACTAAACGGTGCACTCCAGTTTCAGATTTCAGTTGACCGTAAGCAAACTCTCCATCGAACTCCAATGAGCAAGACTTTAGTCCTGCAACTTCTCCTGGTTGGTAGTTGAGTTGCTTCACTTTCATGCCTTTGCTTTCGCCCCACATAATGTACATACGCATGAGGATTTCGGCCCAGTCATTACTTTCCGTTCCGCCCGCCCCTGGGTTAATCTCGATCACCGCTTTTAGCTGATCTTCTTCACCACTAAGCATTTTCTTGAATTCTACTTCTTCTAGAACTTCTAGGGCGTTTTCGTAAGCACTTTGGATTTCGGATTCGTCACCTTCTCCCATTTCGAAGAACTCGAAAAGGGTCTCTAGGTCTTCCACGGCCTCGTTGGCTGTCTCAAAACTGTTGGTCCAAACTTTCTTGGCTCGAATGGCCTTGAGCGTTTTTTCTGCTTCTTTTGGGTCGTTCCAGAAGTCTGGTTGAGCAGTAACCAGTTCTTCTTCTTCTACTTCACGTTTCTTGACATCGTAGTCAAAGATACCTCCTCAAGGCCGAGATACGAGCCTTCAAATCTTTTAATTGATCTGCATTCATGGTGGATAATTTTTTGAAGATGCAAAGGTGCGTATTTGATTCGCAATTGACAATTTTCAATTACGAATTATCAGAGTCAAATTTGAAACGGTGGTTCAGGATTTACGTATAATTTGCGGGTGGTATCTTTTTATCAAGATAGAAATTACCCCTGCGAGCAGAGATATACAAGCATATAGGATATTGGTATAAGAGGATTCAATTTCCTTCATTAATGTGTCACCATCTTTTAGGTATGCTCTCTTTGAGGATTTGATTGAATAGATAAAAAATGTATTACCCGGTTTTTCGAGGTGTTTAAGGTCGTATTTTGGAATTTCCAGTGTTAATTGATCGCCTTTTTTAAAATCTCGTATGAAGTCATTTTTATCAAATAGACTTAGGAAGTCAGCTTTGATTTTAAAAGTACAATCATAATTATTGAGCCAGATGTTATATATTCTTTTGGTTCCTCTGAAACCTCTAATATGTTTGAATTCGTAATCTTGAATTAGTCCTTGAACTTCATGAAGGTCATCATCCGTTTCTGGTTTGTCTTGACCTATTTCCTGATATAGAAATGTGCAAAATATAATGAGGCAGAAGAAGGCGAAAAAGTTCTTATCAATGTTGTTGAATATTAATTTGAGTATTCTGAATTGGTGTTTTGTTTTTCTCACAGATGCTACCTACTCACAATATAAGCCTCAAACTTTTCATTGGTGAGGTCGACCCGTTTTCTGCGGAAGACCTTCATGGCATAACCTGTGCCTACAAGTGCCGCAGCAGAGATAGTTGTCCCTTTGTCGAACGAAAACTCATTTCCTGAAACAACTGTGTTGTTAAAAAGGTCTAGAGCTAAAAGGCCATAGCCAGCTGTGGGTAAAACCCGCTCTGCAGCCCTTAGAATTTCAGCCCGGTTGGTAGTGGCATTCTGAACATCAACTTCAGCAACTTGCTCAATAAGTATTATGTTGTTTTCCATTACTATGGTGCTGTCTACAAACTCAGTGATTCTATCTTTGAAAAACTCTTTGCTTCCTTTTTGCTTGTATACAAAGTAGTCGCCCACTCTATATTCATATCGCCTAGTAGATCCGTTTTTACGGATTAACAGATAATCTTGCGCAGAAACCCCTTCAAAAAGAAAAAGCAGCAATAGGAAAAAGAGAATGTTTCTAACTTTCATATTGCTGCTAAGTAACGTAAAAACTTCGTTAACGTGAGTTAAATTTTATATACCCAGCCTCGCTGGTCTTCTACCTCTCCAGTTCTAATAGCGTCTAATTCTTTTAAAACTTTTTTAGAGAAGAATGAATCATCTGCAGCGGGCAGATCGAATAATTCATCTTCAAAGCCAATGGTGGCAATAGGGGCAATAGTAGCGGCTGTACCTACACCGAAAGCTTCTTGAAGTCTACCTTCTTTAGCGGCAGCAACTACTTCAGAAACTTTTACTGGCGCTTCTTCTACCTGCATTCCCCAGTCTCTAGCAATGGTCAGTACAGAGTCTCTGGTAATACCTTTAAGGATTGTACCAGAAGTAGGAGCTGTTCTTAAAACACCATCAATCATAAACATTACGTTCATGGTGCCAGACTCTTCAATAAATTCATGGCTCTTGCCATCAGTCCAGATCAATTGATCGAAGCCTTGTTGTTGGGCTAAGCGTGCAGGGTAGAGACTGGCAGCATAGTTTCCACCAGCTTTAGCATATCCGGTTCCTCCTTCAAATGCTCTTGAGAATTTAGTTTCAATCTTCACTCTTACTGGTTTGGTGTAGTAAGAACCAACTGGGCAAGTAATGATCATAAACCTGTAATTATTTGAAGGTCGAACGCCAATGTATTCATCGGTTCCGAAAACAAAAGGTCTAACGTAAAGCGCAGTACCTGGCTTAGAAGGCACCCAAGCTGAGTCTAATTTCAATAACTCAGTAAGCCCATCCATGAATAATGACTCTGGCACTTGAGGAATACACATTCTTTCAGCAGAAACGTTTAGCCTTGAAGCATTGGCTTCAGGTCTAAAACTTACTACTTCACCAGCAGCATTTTTGTAGGCTTTAAGGCCTTCGAAAATTGTAATGGCGTAGTGCAATGTTGTCATAGCCGGAGATACCGACATGTTCTGATAAGGTACGATTCTTAAGTCTTGCCATTCGCCATCTATGTAATCGGCAATGAACATGTGATCCGAATAGAGCTTTCCGAATGGAATGTTGTCTTCATCCAATTCATTAATTCTAGACTGAGATGTCTTTTCTATGCGAATGGTAGAGGTGTCAATCATCGTTTTAATCTTTTAGGTAGTTTACAAATTTAACTAAAATCGACCTTGGTGCAAATCTAGGCGAAGGTGTAAGATTCTAGTTTTCAGTAAGTTATATTTAATTTACTCAGAACAAATGATTCTGAATGAGGGTGGTTTTGGTCGAAAATTCCGCAATTAACTCAAAACGCCCAATAATTTTCTGAGCAACTTTATTTCTTTCTCGGTTCCCACTTCACTTCTTCGGCCTGAAGCTCTTGAGCCATTATTCTGCCAAGTACAAAGAGATAGTCGGAAAGACGATTGAGATACTGAATGACCAACGGAGAAATAGGTTCTTGATCGTTTAAGGCAATGCTTATTCGTTCGGCTCTTCGGCACACACAACGTGCGATGTGAGAAAACGAAACTGATTGATGCCCCCCCGGAAGAACAAAGCTGGTAAGTGCTGGCAGTTGATCGTCCATGGCATCCATGGCACTTTCCAATACTTGAATGTCAGACTCTAGTAAATCAGGTTTTACCACCTTGTCTTTACCTGGTTCGGTAGCTAAATCTGCTCCTATGGTGAACAGTCTGTCCTGAATGGTTTTTAGAATTTCTTTTCTAGAAGAATTTACTTCCTGATCTCTGAGTAGACCAATGTAGCTATTCAATTCATCTACTGTTCCATAGGCTTCAATTCGGATGTGTGCCTTTGAAACACGAGCACCACCTAGTAATGAGGTGGTGCCAGAATCTCCAGTTTTAGTATATATTTTCAAATCTTAGAATACTCTTTTAGCAACTTCTGCCTCGTATGCGGCCCTCATTACGGCAGTGTTGGTAGGATTTTCATTGATAATATCTTTCTCAATAAGTCCATCTCTCAACCTGATAACACGGTGCGAGTATTGAGCAATATCGTCTTCGTGAGTTACCATAATAATGGTGTTGCCTTTTTCATGAAGAGCGGCAAATAGGTCCATAATGTCGTAAGACGTTCTGGTGTCCAAGTTACCTGTAGGCTCATCGGCAAGAATAATCGATGGATCATTCACCAACGCTCTAGCAATAGCAACACGTTGTCTCTGACCACCAGAAAGCTCATTCGGCTTGTGGAAAGATCTTTCACCAAGTCCAACACTTGTTAGTGCAGCCTGGGCTCTGTCTTCTCTTTCAGACTTGCTATAACCAGCATAGATAAGCGGAAGAGCAACATTTTCTAAAGAAGATGCTCTAGGCAAGAGGTTAAAAGTCTGGAAAACGAAGCCAATTTCTTTGTTTCTGGTCTCGGCCAATTCATTTTCAGTCATGTCCGAAACATCTTGGCCATTTAGAATATATGTTCCGCCAGAAGGAGTATCTAAACAACCAATGGTGTTCATAAGAGTAGACTTACCAGAACCTGATGGCCCCATGAATGCTACATATTCACCTTGCTTGATTTCGATGCTCACAGATTTCAGAGCCTGGATTTTCTCACTACCCATCTGGTAGACCTTAGAGATGTTGGTAGTTTTGATTATTGTTTTACTCATACTGGTTGGACGTATCTAAATGCCGAAAAGTTTAATACAGAACTTGGTAATTATTTAAATGGTTTTACCACAAACAAAACAATCAAAAGAAGTTGGTGTACTAAAAGGACTTTCCGTGAACGGAATACGTAAAGGATTACAGGTGGTAGATTGGCCTAAGATTTTCTCTTAGCGGATTTGGAAGGTTGTTTTTTCTTCCAGAATTTGCTCAAACTCAGACCTTACCTCAGCTACTTTCTGTTGGTCAGCCAGTTCTGATAGCTGGTCTAGGGCTGTTTCTCCAAAGGCGGTGAAGTTATTTTTAGCGCAAGAGTAAATGTAAGCTTCCCATAAGTCGGTAGATTTTCTATTCACTTCCAATGCTTCGCGAAGTAGATCATATTCTACCTGACTATCTATTTCGGTTTGGTTTAAAAGTTCAATCGCTTTAAGCGTAGTGTTTACATCAAAGGCGTTGGTTTCAGCTACTCGAATAAGCGCCTGCTGATATTCGGCTTCTGAAAGTTCAGCTTTTTCAGCTTGAACTCCTTTTAATTGCTGGCTAATGTCTGCGGTTTGATCAAAGTCAGTAACGAACTTTAAGTCTTCCATAAACTCGTTCAATGGTTCTGCATCAAACCCTCTTTTCTTAGCATTATTGATCGACTCAACCGTTAAATCTGACTGCCCCTGATCGAAAGCCCATACAGCCTTAATGTAGTATGGAAAGCCTGCGGCTGAAAGGTTCGAAGAAATGACTGATTCAAGCGTTCTGAAACCTTTGTTTACTTGACCTGAATTGTAGTAGAGGAACGATTGAGCAGTAAGTAAGAAAGTGTTGTAAACCGCGTTTTTAGGGCTCGATTGGTAATATTGAATAGCATCATCAACAACCTTCCAGTCTTCTCTTTGTCTGCTTAAAGCAGCATTGTATAAGTAGAATAGTTGTTCTCGAGTTAGAAGTGTGTCAGCCCTTAGCTCAATGCTGAAAAGTAAAGATTGACCTTGTGCATTAGCGAGCGCCTGTCGGTTTAGTTTTAAATGAATATTGTCTTGATATTCATAATTAATGGTAGTGTCGAAGTCTACCTGAGCGGCTACATCATAGTTGAGGGCAGCCAAATTGCCTTCGCTTACAAAAGCCCCTCCACCCAATGATTCTCTGAAGTACTTAAAGGCTGAGTCGTAGTTCTGATATTTGTAGTGAGCTAAGCCTAAGTTGTTCTGAACTTTGTCATCATACTCCACTTCTTTAGAATACATAAGTGAGCTGAGTGTTCGGTACAAATCACCTTTTTCATCGAAGTGGTTGGAGTAGGCTACTCTGGCTTTCGGGTTTTCGCCACCTCTCAGAATTGCCACCAATCTTTCCTGAATCTCTTCCTTCTCTTTTTCGGTTTTAGCTTTCTGGGATAAAGCATAATTAGATCTATAATTATAGAACTCAAAGTAGTTGCTCTGCTTATGGTATTGATCGGCCAAGAGGTCATTGTCGATGTGTTCAGCCAAACTTGCCAACATGGTATACTGTCCAGATTTAGCCATGTAATACGGTCGGTATTCTAGGTAGAGGAAACCGCCAACCACCATAATCATGCAGAAAAGCCTTACCGTAAGCATTGGTGTTCTTGGGCCTTGAAAGAAAATGTGCCATACCTGAATGTTCTGGAAAAGGGCAGGGGTAAAGTTGATTAGCGCATAAACAAAGAAGCCAGCGCCAAAGGCTAAATGACTAATGATTATCACCCATTCAATAGCGTCTTTTAAAGAGCTGTTAGCTGTAATTTCGGCATAGGCTAACACACCTAAAGTCATGGCGCATAGGGCAGGGTAGAGCCAGTCTTTTAATACGAAAGTATCGCCAGAGACATTGATGGTTTTGATTTTTGGGTCGAAGCAAAAGTAGCCCGAGATCATTGAGGCAATCAGAAGCGTGCTTGGTTCAATCAGGTATAGATTTAGCTCGATGTCTTCATTCTTTTCCATGAAAAGTAGACTGACCAAAATCACATACACGAAGCCTATAATACCGAAGTGTAACAGTCCATTCTTGCCTTTCGATTCTCCTTGCGTAGTGAGCTTAAACAGACTGAAGATATTATCCCCGGCAATGAAAATGATGAAAAGGGTTGTCCAGAGCAGTGGTCCAACCATGCCGAATGAAAGCACTACCAAGTTAGGGTAGTCCATGTTTGGGAGGAAATTCACCAGTAAGCCGAAGGTCAGATAAAGCAGTAGAATTCCTATTAATCTGACTAGTACCGAAACCTTCTTATTGATGGCTTGGAAGTAGTAAGTGAGCAGTAGAAATGCTCCTATGAGACCATAGCTCAGGTAAGGATCTGCAACACCGAGTTCCTCCAGTCGCAACTGGATAAAGCAGAATACGACAATACCTGAGAATATAAAGTAACTGAATCTGTCAAGGTAAGTGATGGACAGAGTTCCAAGTACCAGAACTGCTACTATCGAGATTAGTAAGAGCTTCTCAGGCCAAACTAAGTACTGTAACTCACCTGTTCTGAACTTCTGCCAGCTAATCAATTGATCCACCACAACTCCTCCAGGCTTTCCATTAATCTGGAAGTACTCTAAAAGAAAAGGGCGTGTTTTAAAGGTAGACTCTACTTGCCAAGGGAGTGTGAGCTCATCTCCAACAAACCACGCATAGCCAAACCATATCACCGCAAAAGCAGCAAGGGTCGGGCTTAAGTATTTTAGAAAGTTGAAGGTGGTTGAGTTCAAATGGTCAAATTTGGTCTAAGAATTTTAAAACTTTTTTTACCCCTGCCCTAAAGGAAGAAAAGTTTGAAAATCATTCAGACGCCCTTTAGGGTTGGGGTAGATTGAATGATTTTCATTTAGTAACGTCTTTATTGCCTTAATCATTACGTTTCAGCACCTTAGGTACTTTGAAAAACTGGCCGTCTTGATCTGGTGCATTTTTTAATGCAGCTTCTCTTTCGATAGTTTTTTCTGCTTTGTCTGCTCTCAGCACATTCACTTCTTGAGTCATGTGAGTTAGAGGCTCCACACCTTCGGTGTCTACTTCGCTGAGTTTATCTACCCACTCGAGTATTTCACCCATGTCTTTGATCAGTTGCTCTTCTTCCTCTGGCTTTATAGTGAGCCTAGCCAAATGAGCAACCTTATGCAATTTTTCCTTATCTACTTTCATAAGCTTTCAAGGTGTCTTCAATTTTCTGCCGAACCGCTTGCTTCAGTTCGGTTACTGCCACATCGCCAGTTCCGTTTGGCCAAATGGGTTTATGTACAACCATTTCTACCTTTCCCGGATGCATAGTGAGCGGCATCTTATCTGGCAAAAGTAAATAGTTGTTAGGAATGGTGATAGGTATGATGGGAATTTGTTCTTCCACAGCAATTCTAAAACTACCTTCTTTAAAGTTTACCATCTGCGGAGGGTTTTTAGAAAGTATTCCTCCTTCCGGGAAAAAGGCGATGCTGAACCCTTTCTTAATTTCTTGCTGAACAGCGAGCCAGCTGTTGTGCCTGCTTCTCATACTGCCTCTGTCTACCAGAATATGAAGCCTGCTATACATAAAGCCCCAGATGGGTACTTTTCTGAGTGATGCTTTGCCAATGAACTTGAACTTTCGGTTGATTAGTCCAATAGTGGGTATGTCTAAAAAAGAAGTGTGATTGGCACAGTAGATATATTTCTTTCCTCTTTTAGGCTTCTCTTCATAAGTGACCTTGGTACTATTGAGAAACATAAAAAAGAAAAACACTTTAGCCCAAACATGATTGAGAAAAGCAGCCATGCCCTCTAATGGGCGAATAAAAATGGCTAAAAGAAAGAAAGGTAAGAGCACTATAAAGATCAGCGCAAACACAACCAACCCGTAAACAGAATAAACCTTAAGAAGAGCCCTTTTCATAAAGTGGCGAAGATAGGGAAAATGATAACTTAGGTTTTACTCCATTGCGGATATCCTGACGTCAAGAATTCTTTAACTCCTTTTTTAATTCATCAGTCCAGATCATGAAGTTTAGAATGAACTTGTTTCTGTTGAGAACAAGACATGCCTGATTATACCCAATTGCGGTAACTATAAAAACTATAGATGAAAATATGCGAGTTGACCCAAGAAGTAGTTTCATGTTTTCAGAGTTAGCCGAATATTTATTGCTTGTCATGGCTTCATAAAAGCGTTCCCATAAGGGGCCAGTAAACGTACTGATAAAAACTACCAGAAAAGTTAATGACAGTATGGCGAATAGTAGTCTAGCTAGATATGTCAAGGGTGAAATGCGTATAATACTAGGTCTACTTAACTCGAGTTGTTCTAACTCATTCAATAACTTTAAATTAATTTTTTCTGTGCTCATTGTGTTACTTTAATAAGTTTAGTTGAATTAGATGATCTTTTTCTTGGCGAACTAGGACGAATGAATTTTACTTATTAATCATATGAATAGCTGCCTGATAGACATAATCCCAGAAAGCGTCTTTATCTTTTTCGGCAAAGGTGGCTTTTTCAAGTGCTGCATGCATGTGCTTGAGCCAATGAGTAGCTTCTTCTTTTCCAATCTGCCACTGAAAGTGTCTGCGCCTGAGCATCGGGTGGCCACGTTCATCGGTGTAGGTTTGTCTTCCTCCTAAAGCCTGTATCAGGAATAGCTTGAGTCGGTTTTTAGCAGGAAGTAAATCTTCCGGGTACATTGGGCGAATCAACTCATCGTTTTCAATTCCATCGTAGAAGTCATCTACCAACTGAAGGATGTTTTCTTCGCCTATGCGTTCGTAAAGGGTTTTTATTTCAGACATTTTCTTGAGCGTGAAGCTACAAAGAGGACGTCATGCCGGAAAAATAATTCACACTTTTTGAAGTGAATTAATTTATCCGGTATCTCAAGTTTTGAATTCGTGAGATTCCTGATATTTTTCTTACCTCTCAAAAATGGGAAGAAAAATTCTGGAATGGCGTTGAAAGTTAGATGGCTTTTAAAGCTTGGTCAAAGTCTTTAATCAGATCATCAATATTTTCTATACCAACCGAAACTCTAACCAGGGCAGGGGTAATACCATTTTTCAATCTGTCGGCCTCATCCATATTAGAACTGCTCATGGTGAACGGATGAGAAACCAACGTTTCCGTACTTCCCAGAGAGATGGCTAAATGAGCCAGCTCCAGTGCATTAAGAAACTTAAAAGCCTCAGATTCTCCGCCATGCACTTCAAAGGCAATCATGGCTCCACCTGAAGTGTTCTGCTTTTTAAAAAGTGCATAGAGTGAATCACTCTCCTTCATCAAGCCCAGATAATGAGTGGCTTTAACTTTCGAGTGGCTGTCAAGGAACTCTGCTAGTTTTTGTGCGTTGTTAGCTTGCTTTTCCATCCTCAAACCGATGGTTTCCATACTTCTCGAAAGTAACCATGAGGTAAAAGGCGATGCCGTATTGCCCAAAATAGAGCGCTTCTTTTTAATCTCTTTAATCACGCTTTCAGAACCGGAAGCTGCACCGGCAATAATGTCGCTATGTCCGCCAATGTATTTGGTGGCAGAATATAGGTTCAGGTCGGCTCCATGAGCAAGAGGCTTTTGGAATATCGGCCCCATGTAAGTGTTGTCTACGGCAATCACTGCATCCGCAGCTAGTTCGTCCCGAATCTCTTTGATCATTTCAATGTCGGTGAGCGATAGCGTAGGATTGGCAGGAGTTTCCAGATAAATCATTTTCAGTCGGTCTGCCTTTGGGTGCGATTGAATCAGCGCTTTGATTTCAGCTGATGTAGCACTGGGTTCAAATTCTATCCATTCAATACCAAACTGAACTGCGTGTTTTTTAATGAAAGTGTCTGTGCCGCCATAAAGTGGAGATGACATCAGAATCAGATCTCCAGCATGGCAAAATGAAAAGATAGCTGTTGAAATGGCTGCCATTCCGCTTTCAAAGAAAGCTGCGTCTTCTGCACCGTCTAATTGCGCCAGTTTGAACTCTGCCGTGATAGCATTAGGGTGATTAAGCCTGGTGTAGATTAAGCTGGCATTTCTTTCCTCCAAAGGAGCATCGCCCGAAGCATTAATAAAGAAGGCTTTCCCTTCTTCAGCTGTATTGAATTTGAAGGTAGAGGTTTGATAAATAGGTGGTTTTATGGAATTGTGAGCGCTAGCAGGGTCGTGGCCTCCTGAGATGGCCAAGCTCTCTGCCGAGAAATCCTTATGCTTCATTTTTCTTAATTCTTACTTGTAAAGAAGTGCCTTGCTGGCTTACCACAGTAACTTTAGACCCTAACTCAACATACTCTCCGCGAGTATAGGCATCATAGACTTGGTCATTTATTTCAATTCGGCCGCTTGGCCTTAGTATCGTTACTGCTACGCCTTCTTTTCCTACAAGGTCTTCTGTGTAAAACGTTGCAATATAGCCATCGTCTTTCTTTTGAGTATTAACTAGGGCTACACGCTCAAACATTTTGGATTGAGTTATCCGATAGCCAAAAATGATCAGTAAGAGTATGGAGCCAAATACTCCAAGGCCTACAGCGGTAGCTGCTTTGGTTATTTCTCCAGCAGGGACATAATCGAAGTTGAAATTGTCGTTGCCTAGCATCATAAAAATCAAAGCACCAACTGAACAGGTAATTCCTGCAATGCCGGCCACACCGAAGCCAGGGATTACAAAAACCTCTAAAGCTATGAGCACGAGCCCAACAAAGAACACGGCAATTTCCCAATTGGCTGCCAGCCCGTTGAGGTAATAAGGAACTAGATAAAGAATTAGCGCGACTCCAGCAGCAGCCAAAGGAAAGCCTACACCTGGTGTTTGAAGCTCAAAAAATATGCCTCCGGTGATTACCAAGATTAAAAGTCCACTTACAATTGGATTTAGAAAAAAGGCGATTACTTTTTCGCTTGATGGAAGTTCGTATTCTATCAGTTCGTAATCTACAATTTCGTTTTTCTCCAATATGTCTTGAATACTTGCGACTTCGGCCTCGCAATAATTATTGGCAATGGCTTCCGAAGTGGTGAAGGTGATGACTTTGCCAGCCTCGGTTACACCTTCAATTTCTACTCTGTCGTCTACCATGCCTTCAGCAATGAGCGGATCGCGCCCTGTTTTCTCAGCCGTTGAACGCATAATTCCACGCATGTATGACTGATACTTATCGGGAGCAGCCATGCCATCCGTACCGTTAACCACGGTTGCGGCACCAATATTTGCACCAGGAACCATGTAAATGCTGTCGCAGGCAATGGAGATTAGTGCACCGGCACTAGCAGCATCATTATCTATAAAAACCCAAACTGGTTTTTCATATTCAAGAATGCGGGTGCGAATGTCATTTGCATCGTTTACAGCACCGCCATAAGTGTCCATCTCAATTAATATGAGGTCAGCTTCTTGTTCAGTTGCCTGTGTAAGCGCTAAATCTACATAGCGATTCATTCGAGGGTCAATGTCTCCTCTAATCTGCATAACAAACACCTTCTTGGTGCCTTCTTGGTATTTTGCTTGTTCACTTGCCCATGCGGTTATGGCAAGTAAAGCGATACTTAATGCAACTATAGTTCGAGTAAAAAATCGTATGCCTTTGTTCCCCACTTTATTCATTTAATTTTGTTCAAATTACAAAGAAAGCCTGTGTCTTCGGTTTTAAACTCAAAATTTTCATACCGCTTCGATGCTCCTATTTGGGAGACTAAATCGGCCGCAAATCTAGTTTTAGTAAACTCTCGAGATAATGATGCGTTGGAGTCAAAGTTCGCTTTGATAGACATTGAAACCAATGAGTTGAAGTGGGAAGGGCTACAGTTCGAAGATGAGTGGTGGGTAAGTGCCTATCACATGACGGAGAGTATGGTGGTTTTTCAGAAGTTCGAAGACAGTCAGAATATTGATGACCGAACTGTTTTTGGCTTCGGCTTAGAAACTAAAGAATCTTTGTGGTCGATAGAAAATGTGAGACTTACAGGTGTTAAAGGCAATCAGCTTTATTTGAACTATAATGACGATCAGCAGCTTATTTTCAATATTGAGCAACAAGATTGGGATGAGGTTATGTCGATTAGTGATTCTAATGAACTGACTGAGTACCCGATTCATTATGAGGCTGAAAGTAAGCACTTCGATACGCTGGCTAGGTTTTTGAAGCTCAAGACGAATATTAATATGGCTGGCAGCTGTGACTATTTAGAATCGCACAGTCTAATATTTATTGCTGCAAATCATGTCATTGATGAAATGAAGTCGTTAACACTATGCGTCTTTAACCAACAAGGAGATTTGCTTTTGCAAAAAGACCTTGAAACAGGAGTGAAGGGCTTAGTGTCTGGTGCCTTTTTTATAGTCAAAGACGCACTTATATTTGTTACAGGAAAGAACGAGTTGAATATCTATAGTATTGATGAGAAGAATTAACTACATAATTGTATGCTTGGTGGGGTTTGTGAGCCTAAGTTTTGCGCAATCTGACTCGCTTGGCATTGAAAGGCAGGGAGATAAGGTTTTTGTGATTCATAAAGTGAAACCTCAGCAAACGCTTTATTCTCTTTCTAGAAGATATAAGACAACCGTTTCTGAAATAAATTCAGCTAACCCTGTTTTGGCCAATGGCTTGCAGATAGGCCAAACTTTGAAAATACCTTACGGTGGAGTGCTGATTTCGCCAGACGCCCAGGTTACTTCGCAAACTCAGGAAATTACTCATAGAGTAAAGGCGGGGGAAACACTTTTTGCTATCGCTAGAAAATACGATGTGCAAGTTTCTGACATTAAAGCTTGGAATGGACTGAGTTCTAACGCCATCAATCTCGGTCAAGGTCTTGTTATCAGGAGACAGGTGCTTACGGCCGTTGAGCAGCCTAAAGAAGAAATGGTTGAGCAAGAGTCGGTAGAAGAAAGTACAACCGTTGCTCCTAAAGGAATTAATGTACCAGACTCTGTTAAGGTGGCAGATAAGCCTTTTCAATCGAGCCCTGAGGTAAACACGCAGTCTAATACTGAAATAGAATCTGTAGAAGTGCCAGAAGATGTAAACTATCCTGGTACTCCTTTTGAGCCCAAAGAAACCGAAGGAATTGCTGAGGTTATTCAAGAGTCAGAGCCATCGAGTAAGTTTTTCGCACTTCATAGAACTGCCAAGGTAGGAACCGTGATTAAGGTGAAGAATCTGATGAATGATTTGACGGTGTATGTTCGAGTTATCGGTACAATTCCTGAAACCTCGGAAAACGAAAACGTGATTATTAAGTTGAACCAAAGGGCTTATGATCATCTAAAAGCAGTAGATAAAAGATTCAGAGTTAAGCTGAATTACTTCAAGTAAATGGCTTTCGAGTCTTTCGATAACCTTAAGGATTTTTTGGATAGTAAGGTTGAAGAGTATAATCAACCTGGATTCATTCCGAACGATCCGATATCTATTCCACATCAGTATACTAAGCCTCAAGATATTGAGATAACAGGTTTTTGGGCCTCTATCTTGGCTTGGGGGCAACGAGTGACAATCATCAACAAATGCAATGAGTTATTCGCATTGATGGATAACAGCCCTCATGACTTTGTTTTAAATCACTCGGAGAATGACTTAAAAGCTCTACTGAAGTTCAAGCACCGAACTTTTAATGATACCGATACACTTTACTTCGTTGAGTTCTTCAAAAACTATTATCAACAACACGATAGCTTAGAAGATGCTTTTTTAAAAGGTATTCAATCAGCAGATGTGAGTGTTGAGCAAGGTCTTGTAAGGTTTCATGAAGACTTTTTCTCTTTGCCAAATGCTCCTCATAGAACGAAGAAGCACATTGCAACGCCTGCTAGAAAATCTGCCTGCAAGCGGATTAATATGTTCCTGCGCTGGATGGTTAGGCAAGATAATAAGGGAGTTGATTTCGGATTATGGAAGCGTATTCAACCTTCTCAATTAGTCTGTCCCTGCGATGTGCATGTGGAGCGCGTAGCACGTAGATTTTACCTGATCACTAGAAAGCAAACTGACTGGCAAATGGCCATGGAGTTAACAGCCAACCTTAAAGAATTCGACCCAATTGACCCTGTGAAATACGACTTTGCTCTTTTCGGATTAGGAGTGGAGGAGAAATATTAAAATTTTCGAATTACGAATTTCGAATTACGAATTTCGAATTACGAATTACGAATTTCGAATTACGAATTTCGAATTACGAATTACGAATTACGAATTACGAATTACGAATTACGAATTACGAATTACGAAATTTCTAAGGGGCTATTCAGTAATAAGTAAACTCAGAGCACAGCAAGCCTTAGCCTTCAAATCACCAATTAGTACATTGCCGAATTAATTACTGTCTCCAAAGAGCAGGGGCTTTTCGCCACTCTTCAAGAGAAGCTACATCTTCCGAAGTAATATAGCCCATTTCAATTGCCTGCTCTAACATAATGCTGTAGTTGCTTAAGCAATGAAGGGTAACGCCCGCGTTTTTGAAGTTTTCATCGGCTAAAGGAAAGCCATAAGTGAAGATGGCTAGCATGCCCACTACTTCATAGCCAGCTTGTCTAAGTGCAGCAGCAGCTTTTAGTGAGCTTCCTCCAGTAGAAACCAAGTCTTCAACAATCAGTACTTTTTTGTCGGGGTCCACCTTTCCTTCAATCAGGTTTTCCATACCGTGGCCTTTTGGCTTAGATCGAACATAGATGAACGGCACCTCCAACAAATCGGCCAGAAGCGCTCCTTGAGGAATACCTGCAGTTGCTACACCGGCTACAGCTTCATATCCAGAGAATTTCTCTTTGGCTACCTTAGCTAACTCGTTCTTAATGAATGTTCTAGTTTCTGGGTAAGAAAGAGACATGCGGTTATCGCAGTATATCGGTGATTTCCACCCTGAGCTCCAAGTGAAAGGATTATCAATACTAAGTTTGATCGCCTCAATAGAAAGAAGGTCAGAGGCAATTTTTAGGGCAGTCGTTTTATCGGCTTCGTTCAATTGCATAGCGCGAAGTTAGTAGATTTTTTTTCTGAAATTGGCATGAATATCATTCGCCTTGTTCAAGATTTTTTTTTGATATTGACCCCGAATCTATTCCCTCAATGAGGATATATATAAAAGACAAGCCGTTACGAATAAAGAGACCTGAAAAGGTAGGAAATCAGACTGAGTTTGACCATGTCATTGAAGATGATGATTTGCTGATCAATGAGCGAATGTTTCAGGGAAGGTTGCTCATCCGAAATTCCAATTACAGTACCATCAAGTCAATTCTCTTTATTCTTCATAATAAGAAGCTGAAAAGCTTAGACTCAATAACTGTTGAAGCCAAGAACTACGAAGAAATCGTAGACTATATTAAGAGCAAGTTCAAAATTCTTAAAGCTGGAGGGGGAGTGGTTACTTCTGAAAAGGGGGTGCTAATGATTCACCGACTTGGCTTGTGGGATTTGCCAAAAGGTAAGATAGAAAAGGGAGAGTCTTCAGTAGAAGGAGCCAAAAGAGAGGTTCAGGAAGAGTGCAATGTAAGAGTTAAGGTAAAAGAAAAGATTTGCACTACTTGGCACACCTACACAAAAGGAGATAAGAGTATTCTGAAAAAGACTTCTTGGTACTTGATGGATTCTATCGATGATTCGAATATGAAACCTCAGTTAGAAGAAGATATAGATGAAGTACGCTGGATGAACGAGAAGGAGTTAAACGTGGCTATGTATAATACTTACAAGTCCATTAACCATGTTTATGATAAGTTCAAAAAGCTTAAGAAACCTCAGAGTGTATAAGGTATATATTTATCTATGTTGCCACCATAGCGGTGTACTTCTCTGATAATTGAAGAGTTCACCGCTGCCAATTCTGGCGAAGTAATTAAGAATATAGTTTCAAGTTCCTTATTCAGGTCTCTGTTTACCTGAGAAATACTGTTTTCGTATTCAAAATCAGTTGTGTTACGCAAGCCTCTTAAAATAGCGCTAGCATTAAGTTTAGAGGCCAAACTAGCTGTAAGCTCACTGTAAACAATCACCGAGACTTCTGGTATGTCTTTAAATGTCTCGTTGATCTTCTGCTCCATATAATCTATCTCGAAGTATCTTTTGTTCTTTTGGCTGTTAAAGCCAATAGCAACTATTATTTCATCGAAAATCTTGAGTCCTCTAAGTACAATGTCTTCATGGCCTCTGGTAAATGGATCGAACGACCCGGGGAATAGAGCGATCTGCTTCATGTTATAAAACTAAGGAAAATCGTTAGAGGTTGGCTAAAACTTCTACATACTCCTGATTTTCCAGTTCGTTAAATACCGGATGAATCAGTATGCCTTCAGGTCTCTTTCCTAACTCAATGTGCTTGAAATACTTTTTAAGAACAGGCATGTTTAGGTCTACTTTTTCCTTAACCCCATGCAAGACAATAGGCGTAAGCTGACCTTCAGTACTAAACTGCTGAATGGTAAGCAGCATTAGTTTAACTAAATGGGTAGCATCTGAGAATCTGAATTGGTTGTAAATGGCTAAACGCTGAAAGTTATAGCCTACAATTTGAGCCTCGTTGTTGTTTAAGCTTATGTATAAGCTAGCAGGTGTTTTGGATCTTAGTTGTTCCTGAATACCTTTTAGGTACGCTACCGACTGATGATTTATGTATAAAGAAAGCTTTGGATACTTTTCTCTGAACCAAGCTCTTATTTCTGACTGATAACCAAAGGCTACTGCGGCTCCGGCTTCATCTAAAAGCTTGTAGTGGAATTCATCTTTTTTCTCATCAATAACTTCGTTTAGCCTCACGTATTGGCTAGCCAACGACCTATCGAATACTGGAATTGGAATTAAAGCAAACTGCTTATTTCTTACAAATACCTGTATCTCTTTCCAAAAGCCTGCGGCAATCAAGGTATGCTCGTCATAGAGCACCTGAAGGTTTTGAGTAATAGATTTCTCTGGGTTGAACTCTAAGTGTTCAAAAAGGAGTAAGTGCCTTTTTTTAACATCAAATACCGCTATCTGGCATTCGGTGTTAGAAACAAAAAACGAAAGGCGATATTGACTAATCTTGTCAATATCTAGCCTTTCGTCTTTTATTGATATTATCTGAGTTGTATCTGCTAGGCGCACAGCTTATCTCCAGTTACCGGCAGTGGTAATGTCTGTTCTGGAACCAAATCTAAGTGGTCTTCTTTGCTCAATATCATGATCCTCCGTTCTTGTTCTGTCGAAAGGATATGTATCTACAACTTCAATGTAGTCTACAGCTACTCCACTTCTCACTGAATCTTTAGCATATAAAGAGAAGTATTTTCCTGGAGCATGAGGAAGCTCAGGAAGAGTTCTAGCATCGAAATTTCTTGAGAACAATGAGTCTTTCACATTCTTTACACCAACGGTGTCATAAGTGAAAACAGACTCTTCCTCTTGGTAAGCTTTCATGATGATTTCCTCAGTTCTGGTGATCAGGTAAATTTTTCCTGTATCAACGTAGGCAATTAGCTTTTCCCATGTGTCGGCATAGTCACCATAAGTAGCTAAATGCGCTTCTTGAGCAGATCTGATTTTCTCAAGTTTTGCGATCACTTGCTTTTCTACTCTTTCAATTTCTTTGGCTTCTTCAATGGTAGTATTTACGCCATCATATAATAAGTAACCAACGCCAATCGCTACTACGAAGAATACGACTGTAAGAATTTTAGTTAGGTTCATCTTGGAGGTTGAATTTTGCTTAAAAGTAACTAATATTTTAGGTAATCCATAGTTATTCGAACCGCTATTTTATGGATAATTAATGAAATTTGAAATAACCTTTTTGATTAATCAGACCGCTTAAACTTTTAGTATTCTGCAAAACGTAATGTAAACTCATTAAATCTTGCTTTTGTAATGTTGTTAAGTCGAAGAAGCCAATTTCCGTAAGTAGCTGACTGTCTGGTGACATCTCCGGGTCACTGCCAAGTGTGAGAGTGCCAGAGACTATCTTTACTTTGAAGAATAGCTCAACTCCATGCAGCGGAGGGTCTAAGTATTCATGAACAAAAAGAAATTCTTCAACATCAATATTACACCCAGTTTCTTCTTTAAACTCTCTCTTCAGAGCGCTTTTAGCATCTTCGCCAAAGTGCATGCCGCCTCCTGGTGGAGCCCAGAGAGAGCCATTTTTGCCTAACGATCTATGATGAACCAGCAGGATTTTTTCCTCTTCGATACAGATGCCGCAAACTCTAACTCTGAGTTTTTCCCCAAACTGTTCTCTGATTTCTTGCTGAATTTTGTCCTTCATGCTTTTGGGCTTTGAGGCGAAAGATATATTTGCATATTGTGCCTTGGCTTAAAGGTATTAAGAGCGAACTAAGATTTGAACCGAATTGGCGAAACCTTCAGAAATACTTATCGATAAATTTCCTTTTGAACCTACAGAAGGGCAGAAGAAGCTGTTTAGGCTATTCGATTCTTTTCTGTTAGACGACAAGCAGAAGAAGCCTGTTTTGGTTTTAAGAGGTTATGCTGGTACAGGTAAAACCACTGTGGTTAGTGCAGTGGTTAAAATGTTGCCATTTTTTAAGTTTAAATACGTTTTAATGGCGCCCACGGGTAGGGCAGCAAAAGTAATGTCGGGGTACAGTAAAAGGACTGCTTTTACTATTCACAAGAAGGTTTTTCAGCAAACTGCTGAGCCAGGTGGTGGGTTAGAGTTTAAAAGACAATCTAACTATCATAAGAATACACTCTTTATTGTAGATGAGGCCTCCATGATTTCCAATGCTTCAGACTATGGAAAGAAAGGGTTGCTTTCAGATTTGATCGATTACGTTTTTTCGCAAGAAGGAAATAGGTTACTGCTAATTGGAGATACAGCACAGCTTCCGCCTGTTGGTACATTAGAAAGCCCTGCATTGGAACGAGATTACCTTCAAGGGAATTTCAGAGCAGATGTTCAGGCTATTGAACTTACAGAGGTGATGAGGCAAGATATTGACTCCGGTATTCTCTTCAATGCAACTAAATTGAGGAATGAATTGGCTCAGAATGACTTCAAGATATCATTAGCCACAAGTCGATTTACTGATGTATTTAAAATGACTGGCGAAAAGCTTGAAGACGGATTGCGCTATGCCTACGATAAATTTGGAGTAGAGAATACTGCAATTATTTGCAGGAGCAATAAGAATGCAGTTCAGTATAATCAATATATAAGAAGAGCTATTCAGTACAGGGAAGATGAAATTGAAGCAGGAGATATATTGATGATTGTCCGAAATAATTATCACTTCCTTCCTGAGAACACACCTGCCGGTTTTTTAGCTAATGGCGATTTTGTGGAGGTAATGAAGATCAGTCGGTTTGAAGAGTTGTACGATCTGAGGTTCGCTAATCTGACCCTTCGATTGCTCGATTATCCTGATCAAGAACCCTTCGAAGCCAAAGTAGTATTGGATACGCTATATTCTGCTGAAGCCTCTCTCAACGACAAAGCATACAAGAATTTGTACGATCAGGTAGTGGCAGATTATGCTGATTTGAGCACCAAGGCTGAAAGAATTAAAGCCATTAAAAACGATCCGTACCTCAATGCCCTTCAAATCAAATTTGCTTATGCCCTCACCTGTCATAAGTCGCAAGGAGGGCAGTGGCAGGCTGTCTTTGTAGACCAAGGCTACTTGACAGAAGAAATGGTAAACCACGAATACCTCAGGTGGCTTTATACTGCAATTACCAGAGCTACAAAGGAACTTTATCTGGTAAACTTTAATAAAGACTTTTTTAGCTAGCCGCTTTACTAGCACCTAAGATCAGGAATACCCAACCCACAATTAAGGCCAGGCCGCCAATTGGAGTGATGGCTCCTAGCCAGGTAACATTAGTTAGGCTAAGTATATAGAGCGATCCAGAAAAAATGACCATTCCGATAATGAAGCTCCACGATGCCCAAATGAAGTAATCATGGTTGATGTTCATTAATAATATGCCTGTGAGCAGAAGAGCTAAAGTATGATAGAATTGGTATTTAACGGCTGTTTCGTAAGTGTCTAACCTGCCGTTGGCGGTTAGGGTAGCCTCTAGCCCGTGAGCACCAAAGGCACCTAGGCCTACGGCTAGTGCTCCAAATATTCCGGCAATTATAATGATGAGTTTTGCTGACATACTATTGATAGTTTCTGCTGCCAAAGATAGCACTACCAACTCTAATCATGGTACTGCCTTCTTCTAAAGCTATTTTATAATCACCCGTCATGCCCATAGAAAGCTCTTTCAACTCAATCTTATCAGAGTTGTATTTATTTTTCAATTCTTCGAATAGTGCTTTAAGGCTTTTGAATTCTTTTCTAACTACCTCTTCATTGTCAGTATTCGTTGCCATACCCATAAGGCCAACAACCTTAATGTTATTTAGTTCGGCAAACTGGTCTGAGTTTAGAAGCTCTTCCAGCTCTTTTTCATCTAGGCCAAACTTGCTTTCTTCTTTGGCAATGTAAACCTGAAGTAAGCAGTTAATTACTCTCTCGTTCTTCTCTGCTTGCTTATTAATTTCAACTAAAAGCCTCAAACTATCTACAGCATGAATAAGATGAACAAAAGGTGCGATATACTTTACTTTATTTCGTTGAAGGTGCCCAATCATGTGCCAGCGAATGTCTTTGGGCAATTCTTCATGTTTTCTAGTAAGTTCTTGAACCTTGTTTTCCCCTAAATCTCTTTGATTTGCCTCATAGGCCTGTAACAAATCTTCATTAGGCTTAGTCTTACTTACGGCAATGAGTTGCGCATTGAATGGGGCTATTTCTTGGTTGAATTTTGAAATGTTCTCTGCAATACTCATGTGGCTCAATTAAGGTAGCGTTTAGATTTCTATTATATTTGATTACCAGAATGGCGCGCAATTTAGCATAAAAGCACCTGTTTATGCTAACTGTTTAATAAACCCAAAGTAGTATATGCCGATAATCGGATCGATTTTAAAGAAAGGTATTAAGCTTAGAGAAACTCTTGAGCAAGATTATACCTCTCCATATGATCTACAGAAAAAGGAACTATCCAAACTTCTAATTAGTGCCCGAAACACCATGTTCGGAAGAGAATACGATTTTATGTCTATTCTAGAAAAGTTCAGGAGTCATGGTCAGCACGATTTTTACGAACAATTCAAGGCCAATGTGCCCATTCATGATTACGATTCTATGAATGATAATTGGTGGCATAAAACTAGAGACGGAGAGCCAGATATTAGTTGGCCTGGGAAAACTAAGTTCTTTGCCTTAAGCTCTGGTACTTCGGGGGCATCATCCAAATTTATTCCTGTTACCAAAGACATGATCCGTCAGATTAGGAAGACAGGCACTAGGCATATTTATACCCTTGGTAAATACGATTTGCCCGATAAGTTCTTTCAGTCTGGAATGCTGATGCTGGGAGGAAGTACATCGCTCAACTTTTCTGGCAATTTCTATTATGGCGACTTGAGTGGTATAACTACAGGTCAGTTGCCTTTGTGGATTCAGGGTTTTTCTCGTCCGAGTCCGAAAATAAAGAAGCAGAAAGATTGGGAAACGAAGCTAGAAGAGATTGTTGAAAATGCCCACAAATGGAATATCGGGATGATTGCAGGTGTACCTGCCTGGGTTACCATTTTGATGGAGCGTATTATTGAAAAACATGGAGTGAAAAATATCCATGAGATTTGGCCGAACCTTCATGCCTATGTTCACGGTGGTGTGGCGTTTGAACCGTACAGAAAGGGCTTTGATAAGCTCTTGGGGCATCCTATCCATTTTATAGAAACCTATTTGGCTTCTGAAGGCTTTATTGCTTTTCAAGACTCTCCAGATAAAAAGTCTATGCGGCTAATGCTCAATGGGGGCATATTTCATGAGTTTGTTCCATTTAATGAAAAGAACTTTGATGATGACGGCCATATAAGACCCGATGCAGAGGCTCTAATGTTCGATCAGACTGAAGAGAATAAAGAATATGCCTTGTTGATCTCTACAGTTTCAGGTGCATGGAGATATATGATTGGAGATACCGTAAAGGTGGTTGATAAGCATAATTCAGAAATTATTATTACCGGAAGAACCAAGCACTTCCTAAGCCTATGTGGAGAGCACCTTTCTGTTGACAATATGAACAAAGCGGTGCAGCTAGCGGCTAACGACTTAGATATAATTGTTAAAGAGTTTACTGTCGCAGGTTTGCCAGACGGAAGTCTTTTTGCCCACCATTGGTATGTTGGTGTAGACGGCATAGTAGATCAGGAGATTCTCAAAGAGAAAATTGATACCTATCTAAAAGACCTGAATGACGATTACGCTGTAGAAAGACAGCACGCCCTCAAGAATATTTATTTGGAGGTTTTGCCTAATGAAGTGTTCTATGGCTGGATGAAGTCTATTGGCAAAGAAGGCGGCCAAACTAAATTCCCAAGAGTCTTAAAGAAAGAAAAACTAGAAAGCTGGCTTTCTTACCTGAAGCAAGAAGCCTAACGGAAAAGACATGGATGTAATCATTAATGGCTTTTTGTTTGGGCTATTACTTTGTGTGCTCATTGGGCCAGTATTTTTTGCACTTATTCAAAATTCAATTGAAAAGGGTTTCTGGTCGGGTTTCTTTATGGCCATTGGCATAGCCCTCAGTGATAGCTTTTATATAGTAGTTACTTATTTGGGTATTTCTCAGTTTGTAGAGAATCCTAAGTTCAACATGTGGCTTGGTGGGGTTGGCGGAGTTATTATGCTCATTTTTGGTGTAATCTACCTGTTTAAGCCCGTTCCAAAAAAGGGATTGAAGCAACTACATCAAGAAGATACAAAGTGGTTTCAACAGATAGTGAAAGGCTTTTTACTCAATGGTATCAATCCTTTTGTTCTGCTTTTTTGGTTAGGTATTATAAGTAAGGTTACTCTCGATTTTGAGTACAATAACAATCAGGCTATAACCTTCTTTGTTGTGCTAATTGCCACGGTTTTCTTGGTAGATGTACTCAAGTCTTACTTCGCCACTAAATTGAGCCAAATTGTTACTCCACGGTTTATGAAAATCATGAACAGAGTGGTTGGAATAGCCCTTCTTCTTTTCAGTTTGAGGTTGTTCAACTTTGTTTTAGTGGCTTACGGTATAGAATTATTCTAACTGAACCCTTTCCTTAATTCTGGGTTAGGTTCATGTGAACCCCAAAAGTATGAACCGTAAACTCTTATTTACACTCGCACTTCTATTCCTTTTTACGCTAGATACTTTGGCTCAACAAGAGCTAGGAAACTTCAATCAGGAGCGACTACAGATCAATAAAGTTGGGATGATGGTGTTAGGAGGTTGGGCCCTAGCTAATTTCGGTACCAATGGAGTTCTGTTGAGCAACCCTTCTTCCAATGAGCAAGGACACTTTTACCGGATGAATATTTTTTGGAATGTGGTGAACTTGGGCTTGGCAATACCAGGGTTAAGGCATTCTTTGATTACCGATCCTTCTACTTTAAACCTAGCCGAAACAGTAGGTGAATATCATCAAATGGGGAAGGTGCTTTTAATGAATGCAGGTTTAGATGTAGCATATATTACTGGTGGTTTTTTGATGAAGGAAATGGCCAAGAACAGGGAAGGCAAAAGAGGTATACTTAGAGGCTATGGTCGCTCACTTATTCTCCAAGGAGGGTTTCTGTTAGCTTTTGACATAATTCTGTATTCCGTTCTTCAATCCAAGAGCAATCAGCTTACGGATATTTTGAACCATGTTCAGCTGAGCCCGAATAGTGTTGGTTTGGTCTGGAGGTTCTAGTCTTCCAATATGTTACTAATGAATGTGCTTTTAGTAAGCATAAACATTAAGAAGAACAGGATGCCCCACTTCAAGTAGATTGGATAGAAATCGGTGGTGTTCTTGTATCGAGTCTCTTTGATTTCAGCCTTCTCGTATTCATCAATCATGTCGAATACATTTTGGAGTGCAGCATTGTCTGAAACTCGGTAGAACTGCCCAGAACCAATTTTTGCAATTTCACGCAGGTTAGACTCATCTACGGTGTTTTCTACATAATTAGTTCTGCCAAAAAAGTCTTTTCCATAAGGTACTTTGCCCTCTTTGCCCACGCAAATGGTGTAAATCTTTATATCGTAAGCAGAAGCTAATTCTGCAGCAGTTATCGGATCAATATTACCAGCAGTATTGTCACCATCCGTGAGCAAGATCATTACCTTACTGGCGGCATCAGACTCTCTCATTCTGTTGGTCCCCACGGCAATAGCACTACCAATGGCGGTTCCTCTATTTTCAATTTTATTAAAGTCTATCTCTTCTTCTATGAATTTATAGAGAAGCTCATAGTCTGTAGTGAGTGGAGATAAAGAATAAGCGTCTCCTGAGAAAATCACTAAGCCAATTCTGTCTTGGTTTCTGCCTGCTATAAAATCTCTGGCTGTAGCTTTAGCAGCATCCAACCTATTAGGTTGAAAGTCTTCTATTTGCATAGATTCAGAGATGTCTATGAGTAAGGCAATGTCTATGCCTTCAGACCATTGCTCAACCATCTCATTGGTTCGTTGAGGTCTGGCTAGAGCTATCAGAAGCATTAAAAGCGCAAGCGCTTTTAATAGGTTTGGAATAATTCTTAAGTAGCCTGTCCAATGCTTTTCTATATCTCTTTTAGGAAGAGCTACGGGTAGCTTTTGCTTTACCTTAGTACCGATTAGCCACTTAAGAAGGAATAAGAGTATAACCAATGGTATGGCGTAGAACACAAAAAAGTGTGCCCAATCAAACGATTTGAACGCTGAAGGAGTGAACCACTCCAAAGAAAACCAATTATAAATCGACTCGTCAAGCATTCTTAATCTCCTCCGTTACATGGTTGTATCTATCTACCGAGTAGTCTTTCAAATACTCGAAATCGTTTTGCAAAGCGGTTACCGCTATAGTGCTATAAATGTTTTTATCTATAGACTTTAATGTTTCTTCTAAAGAAGAATTTTTCTGAATCTGTATAATTTCTTTGGTAGTGAGCTTTGTGTAAGGCATTTGCTCCAAAGACTCCATATAAGACTTCCAAAACTTTAACAAAGATTCAATTTTGGTCTTTTCAGTATCGGCAGAAATGCTTTCAATCTCCTGATCGAATTCTTGCTGAAATTTCTCAAGCTTCTTTTTAAGCCTGTAGAGTTTTATGCGTTTGGTAATTTCTCTACCCCAAATAACTGCTACTACAATAGCAATAACACCGAGTATAATCAGGCCAATAATCCAATAAGGGTAGTTGAATTGACGAGATACAGGTTGAAAAGCTCTTGTTTCAGAAAGGTTAACAGTGTCGGGCATTTGAGTGACCACCTGATTCAGAATAATAGAATCTTTAGCACTAAAAATAGGAATGCTGTCTTTACCTGTATAAACAAAAACAGGGATGGATAGACTCTGCACGGTGTCTATCTCAAAAGTAGCTAAGTAATAAACAGCACTATCAATACTGTTTATGCTGTCTGAACGCGTATCAAAATATGCTTTATCTATTAGTTCAAAAGGTGCAAAGCTGAATAATGAGTCAGGGAAAATAACTGGCCTATTCTTCTTGTCTTTGTAGCTCAGTGAATAGGGAACAGGTTCGCCAATTTTAACGCTATCTTTTAAGAAATAGCCATTAGGTTTAGTGTCTTGGGCAAAAGCGAAAGTCACTAAATAGAAGCAAAAAATCAGAAATACACTTACCCTTCTAATCACGTTTCATCGATTTGTTTCTGATCTTAAATAGTTTTATCAATTGCGGAACGTAGTTGTCTTTTGTGTTGATCTCCAGGTAGTTGATTTGGTTTTTTCTACAAAACTTTTCAAGCTCTCCTTTATTAACCGTGTAAGTTTTTTCGAGTTTCTTACGGAAATCTTTAGAGGAAGTGTTTACCCAAATGGTCTTTTTACTTTCCTTGTCATAGATAGGTACAATCCCCAAGTTTGGTAATTGGGTTTCTCTATCGTCTTTTAAGTGCAGAACAACTAAATCATGTCTGTTGGCCAGTAATCTCAAGCTCTGTTCGTACCCTTCATCAATAAAGTCAGAAACCAGAATGATCACACTTTTTTTATGGATGATCTCCAAAGACTTTTTAATAGCCTGATCTATGTTGGTTTTGGTAGACTCAGGTGTATGATTATAAAGCTCGTGAATTATGGCATAGCCATGTTTAATGCCTTTTCCCGACTTAACGAACTTTTCTTTCTGATCAGAAAAGGTCAGCAAGCCAACACGGTTTTGTTGCTTTACTGCAGCTAGTGTAAGTACTCCTGTAATTTCTTTTCCAACATCTACCTTTTGAGCGCCAGGTGTTCCTATTTCTTGAGAAGCACTAACATCTAGCAAGAAGAAAACGGTTTGTTCTTTTTCTTCTTTAAAGGTTTTTACAAAAGTACCATGACCTTTGGCCGATACGTTCCAGTCTATGGTTCTGGTATCATCACCATACTGGTATTCGCGCACGCCATCAAACTCTAAGCCCGAACCTTTGAATATAGAGTGGAAGTCACCCTGCATTCTAGAGTTAATGGCTTTTCTGATTTGAATCTCGTACTTCCTAAGCTTGGAAATGATGTGCTCCATAATGAAGGCCTAAAAATATCATTAATTTGATTTTCGACCGATTTTAGCTGTCTTAATTTTGGTTAATAAGAAGATTGCTTCGAACATAACCCTTACCTTTGCCAGTCGTTTAGCTACAAAAGCGAAAATAAGTGGCTTACAATATGGCAAAAAAGCTTTTTTTACTGACGGTTGCTCTTTTTTTATTCTCTTGTAAAAGTGATGACTCTGCCGTGCCCGATGGTATACTCACTCAAGAGCAAATGGTAGATCTTTTAATAGATATCCGAATTGCAGAAGGAATGGTAGGTTCGGTGTCTATGGGGCTAGATTCTGCTGATGCTGTCTACAAAGCTTTGGAAAAAAGAATCTTTCGGGAACATGGTGTAGACTCTGCTAGTTATGTAAAAAGCTATAACTACTACTTACAACATCCTGAGCTTTATTTAGACGTAACGGACATTGTAATAGACAGTCTTAAAGCCAGAAATTCTAAACAATTCAGCGACAACTATTAATGCTATACCCCTCCAATCTAGAAGTTAAACTCGGTTTCGATAAAATTAGAGAGTTACTAAAAGAGGCCTGCGAAAGTAAATTAGGAAAGAGTTTTGTAGATAAGGTCAGATTTTCTGCAGATCAAAATAATGTAGAGATGTGGTTGAGTCAGACCGATGAGTTTGTTCGAATCATCTCTTCTGAGGAGCTTTTTCCAAACTCAAACTATATAGACTTAGCCCCACTCTTCGGAAAAATTAGAGTAGACAATTCGTATCTGCTAGAAGAAGAGTTGTTTGATGTTATTCTAAGTCTCAAAACACTCAATAACTGTCTAGATTTTTTTCAAGAAAAGCGCGAAGAATACCCCGTTCTTTCCGAACTCACATACCCTATTGTTTTCGATGAAGACTTGCTTTGGTCTTTAGCTCGTGTTTTTGATGAAAGGGGAAAGCTAAAAGACAATGCATCTGACAGGCTCTATGAAATACGAAAAGGTATTCTAGAAGAAAAGCAAAGGCTAAGAAGGGTTTTAGATAACATTATCAACAGAACCAAGAAGGAAGGATTTACTCCAGACGATGTTTCCGTGACCATCAGAAATGGCAGGATGGTGATTCCGGTTTTGGCAGAGTATAAACGTAGGGTTAAAGGGTTTATTCATGGTGAGTCTGCTACTGGGCAAACCGTATATCTTGAGCCAACTGAGGTATTCACTATAAATAATGAGGTTCAGGAGCTTGAATATGCAGAACAGCGAGAGGTAGTTCGAATTCTCATGGAGTTAACTGGCTATTTAAGGCCAGAAATTGAGAATTTGAGGCAATACATGCAGTTTCTTGGCTTGGTTGATTTCATCCGAGCTAAAGCACGTTTTGCGCTTAAGATTGATGCTTGTAAACCAAAGTGGTCTGAGAAGAAGGAGTTCAATTGGCAAGTTGCTAAGCACCCTCTGCTGCTTTTAAAGCATAAAGAATTAGGCAAAGAGGTAGTTCCATTAAACATTTTCTTAGAGCCAAATCAGCGTATTCTTTTAATATCTGGTCCAAATGCTGGAGGAAAGAGTGTTTGCCTTAAAACCGTTGGGTTGTTGCAGTACATGCTGCAGTGTGGACTTTTGGTTTCAGTGAATGAGTCTTCTTCCTTTACCATGTTTAAGGACTTGTTTATAGATATTGGAGATGAGCAATCTATAGAGAACGATCTAAGTACGTATAGCTCTCATCTTATCAACATGAAACATCTTTTGGGTCATGTAAATAAGAAGAGTCTCTTTCTTATAGATGAATTTGGAACAGGAACCGAGCCGCAATATGGTGGAGCCATTGCCGAGTCTATTCTAATGGAACTCAAAGAAAGTAGAGGTATGGGGGTAATCACTACTCACTATGGTAACTTGAAAGAGTTTGCCGATAAGCGTGAGGGGTTGATGAACGGTGCTATGCGCTACGACCTAAAGAAGTTGCAACCTTTGTATGAACTGGAAATTGGAAAGCCAGGAAGTTCGTTTGCTTTGGAAATTGCTGGTAAAATAGGTCTGCCCAATAGAACTATCGACAATGCCAAAAAGAAAATTGGTGTTAAGCAAGTTTCATTCGATCAGATGCTCGGACAACTTCAATTGCAGCAAACAGAATTAGACAAGGCTGAAAGAAAAATTACAGCAAGAGAAAAGGAGTTAGAAGAACTTACAGAGCAGTATGCACAGTTAAAATCTCATCTGGAAAACCAAGAGAAGAAGATTATTAATGAAGCTAAGCAGAAGGCTAATGCTATTGTGAAAGATGCCAATAAAGAAGTAGAGCGTGTTATTCGAGAAATCAAGGAAAAGAAAGCGGAGAAAGAGGCCGTTAAAAAACAAAGAGAAAGACTTGATAAACTGAAACAAGAGACCGCTGTTAAGGAGCAATTTGAAAAGGCTCAGGCTAAATCTGATGAAATTAAGATAGGAGATTATGTTCAGCTCAAAGGGCAAGATACTGTTGGGCAAGTAGTCAATATCAAGGGCAAAGATGCAGAGCTTAGCATTGGAGAACTCACTTCTTTTGTCCGTTTAAATAGGCTCGAAAAAGTGAACCGAAAGGCTTACAAAGACCAAGGCAAGACCAAAAGTTTTTCTGGCTTCGATTACGTTTCTAAACAAACGGATTTCAACCCGAGAATAGATTTAAGAGGTATGCGTGCAGAAGAGGTTATACCTACCCTAAGTACTTGGATGGATGAAGCTATTATGCTTGGAGTTAACGAGCTTCAGATAGTTCATGGAAAAGGAAATGGAGTTCTAAGACAAGTAACTCGGGAGCTTCTAAAGTCTTATAAAGAAATATCTTCGGTTAGAGATGAACATGCCGATAGAGGAGGTGCTGGAGTTACCTTAGTGAGCTTAAACTAAAAAGGCCCCGATTTTCATCGAGGCCCTTTACCGTAGTTTTAATTCTTTCTACTGCTCTTCCATATTGAAAACGTAAGTGCCGTTAGCACCATTAATTCCTGCAGCAACTCCGCCACTTGCTGTGTAATTTACAGTCATAGTTAGGGTAGAAGGAGTGGCGCTTGTGTTAAGGCTTATGGTATAAACATTGCCATTGTCACTATCGAATATGATTTCATTTAGGTTGGTGCCGTTGAAATCCCAAGTTCCATTTGCTCCCCATAGTGGAGAACCGTTTGCGCTAATGTAGGTTTTGCTTGAAGAGTTTCCTCTTATGGTCAGGGTTAAGTCGCTAAAGAAGTTTGAGCTTGCACCGTCAAAAGTAACAGAAGTGGTTGCCCAAGTTATACCAGAAGAAGAACCGGCAAGATCTACTATTCTTTGTTCTTCTGGGGTTAGTTGAGGTGTGTCGTCACCACCGTCTCCACCACCACAAGATGTTAAAACGGCTAAGCCTATTATGTTAAGGATAAGGAAGTAGCTTTTAAATCTTTTCATTAGTCTATTTTAATGCATTAATAATAGCGAAGTTTTCTCTAAAAAAACACTAAAGCAGATGGTCCTAGCTTTTAAATGTTGGGATGTGTATGTTACTAGCGCAAAAGTCGAACTCGTGTTTTTGGTTCGAGCTTATCAGAACAAGTTTGTCATTTAGGATGGTTTGTACAGATTTTCGGTACCAATCAATCCCAAACTCATCTAAATTGGTTGTAGGCTCATCTAATAGACAGACCTTGCTTTGAGAATAGAAGCATAGCCCTAGCTTCAGGCGCTGCTTCATGCCTGAAGAGAAGTTTCGTATCTGCTTATTTTTGTCTTTAGCAAGGTGTACCAGTGCTGTGAAGTCATCGATAGATATTCCTTGCTTCAGTTTTTTAAACTTAAAATGAAAGTCTAAAAACTCATGAAGTGTAAATTCTTCAATGAGCTCTAAGTAAGGAGTAGAAATATCGAAATACTGATAAAAGTCTTCTTGCTGAATTTCCTTTCCATCTAAAGAATAGCTGATGCTACCTTCGTTAGATGGAATAAAACCGCATAATACTTGAAGAAAAGTAGATTTTCCGCTTCCGTTTCCACCAGTTATAGAGCAGGGTATACCTGTTTCAAAACTGGTAGAAAGGTGCCTGAATATCCATTCACGGTTAAACTTCTTACCTAAATCGTTAACCGTAATTTGCATATTATTTAGCGCTATACCCCTTCATAACTCCTCTGTCGGAATTTCTAAAAAAGTTGATAATCTCGTCTCTTTCTTTTGAAGGTGTCATTTCTAGCTCAACCAAGTCTAGGGCCTTTGAATTGTTCAGGCCTTTAAGGAAGATGTATCTATATATTTCCTGAATCTCAGCTATCTTCTCATTTGCAAAACCACGTCTTCTAAGTCCGATAGAATTTATACCGGCATAGCTTAATGGCTCTCTACCAGCTTTGGTATAAGGAGGTACGTCTTTTCTGACAAGTGAGCCTCCAGAAACCATGGTATGAGCACCAATATTTACAAACTGATGAACAGCAGCGGCTCCGCCAATAATAGCCCAGTCGTCTATTGTTACGTGGCCCGCAAGTTGGACGGCATTTACCAAAATACAATTATCACCAATCATACAGTCGTGGGCTACGTGAGTGTAGGCCATAATTAGGCAGTTTTTGCCTATAACTGTTTTATTGGTAGCGTCTGTTCCTCTGTTTAGCGTCACGCACTCCCTAATTACTGTATTGTCGCCAATCTCTAATGTAGTGTCTTCGCCCCCAAATTTTAAGTCTTGAGGAACTGCCGAAACGACTGCGCCAGGGAATATTTTTACATTCTTGCCAATTCTGGCTCCTTCCATAATGGTTACATTGGAGCCTATCCATGATCCTTCTTCGATTACCACATTTTTGCTAATAGTAACAAAAGGTTCAATTACCACATTGCGAGCAATCTTGGCTTCTCTATGGATGTATGCTAGGGGTTGATTCATTGATTCTTAACTATTCTGGCAGTCATAGCGGCCTCGCAAACTAGGGTGTTACCTACGTATGCATAGCCATTCATTTGTGCAATGCCTCTTTTAATAGGGGCAGTTAGTTCACATTTAAACTTAATGGTGTCACCCGGAACAACCATTTTTCTGAATTTACATTTGTCTATTCCCAAGAAATACGGTGTGTAGTTCTCCGGATCAGGAACAGTGTTTAAAACAAGAATTCCACCAATTTGAGCCATGGCTTCAATTTGCAGTACACCTGGCATTACGGGGTTTCCTGGAAAGTGCCCAGTAAAGAACGGTTCGTTCATGGTCACATTCTTTATCCCTGCAACCATGGTGTCGTCTAGGTGAATAATCTTGTCAATTAGAAGGAATGGATATCTATGCGGAAGAATCTGCATGATTTGGTTAATATCCATTACCGGTTCTACCGTAGGGTCATAATAAGGTGCCGAGCTTTTGTTGCTCAGCATAGCCTTTTTCAATTTTTTCGCGAAAGCCACGTTGGCAGCATGGCCTGGTCTGGCGGCTAGAATTTGAGCTTTTATGGGTCTGCCTACAAGTGCAAGGTCACCAACAACATCGAGTAGCTTATGTCTAGCTGGCTCATTACGATGTCTAAGCTCAACATTGTTCAGAATTCCTTCTTTCTTTACTTCTACCTTGGGCTTGTTAAAAAGACTAGCTAAATGATCTAGCTCTTCATCCTTAACAACCCTATCAACCACTACAATGGCGTTGTTTAAATCGCCACCCTTAATTAGGTTGTTTTTATGAAGCATTTCTAATTCATGTAGAAAGCAAAACGTTCTACTAGAAGAAATATCTTTCTTGAAGTCTTGAATGTTATTCAAAGAGGCGTGTTGGCTACCTAAAACTGGAGAGTTATAGTCTACCATAACGGTAACTCTGTAATCATCTAGCGGAAGAGCCGCTATCTCTACATCACGATTTTCATCGCGATACATAATGCTCTCATTAATTTCTAAGAAATTTCTTAGTGCATTTTGCTCTTCTGTACCTACCTGCTCAATGGCATCTATAAACATGCGTGAACTACCGTCCAATATTGGAGGCTCTGGTCCATCAATTTTGATTAGAACGTTGTCTATTTCTAAGCCAACTAAAGCAGCTAAGGTATGTTCTACAGTATTAATCCTAGCACCGTTCTGCTCAATGGTAGTTCCTCTAGATAGGTCAACTACATTGTCTACATCGGCATCTACAATTGGCTGGTCTGGTAAGTCAATTCTCTGGAATTTTATTCCGTGGTTTGGCCCTGCGGGAGTAAAGGTCATATTGGCCGTTACGCCTGTGTGGAGACCCACCCCAGAAACCGTTACTTCCTCTCTTATGGTATGCTGCTTCGTCTTCATTCTTTCCGCGAAAATGCCGCAAATTTATAACTTTTTTTCCAGTTCCTTAACCCTGTCTATGAGTTTAGGAAGGTTCCTGAGAATTACGCTAGCGCGAAGAAAATCTTTGTGTTCCATAATAGGAGAGCCAAACCAGACCTTACCCTCTTGGGTAATGGTTTTTGGTACTCCTGCCTGAGGTCCAATGATGGTTCTATCTGCCATTTTTAAGTGACCAGTGATACCTGCTTGCCCACCAATTTGGCAATTCTCACCAATTTTTGCACTTCCCGAAAGCCCTGCTTGAGAGGCTATAACTGTGTTTTTTCCTACTTCAACATTATGAGCAATCTGTACCAAGTTGTCGAGCTTTACTCCACTTTTGATAATAGTAGAGCCCATGGTGGCACAGTCTATAGTAGTGTTCGCGCCAATATCTACATGGTCTTCTATAATTACGTTGCCTGTTTGAGGAATGGATTTATATGTGCCATCTTCTTGTGGGGCAAAGCCGAAACCATCGCTACCAATCACCACTCCTGAGTGGATTACACAGTTTGAGCCTACTTTACAATTGGCGTAAACTTTTACACCAGGGTGTATAATGGTGTTTTCTCCGATTTCAACATTGTCGCCAATGTAGGTGTTGGGGTAAATTTTAGTATTGTTTCCAACTTTTGCGTTTTCACCTAAATAAGAGAAGGCTCCTAGATATACATTCTCTCCATAACTGGCTGTTTCATGCTGAAAAGAAGGTTGTTCAATACCAGTTTTTACTTTGGCAGTAAGCTTTTGATATTCTTCTAAAAGCTTTGCGAAGGCAGAGTATGGGTCGTCAACCTTAATCAAATTGGCCTTTAACTCCTTTTCTGGTTCAAAATCTGACTTTACAATAACCGCTGATGCACCGGTTTTATAGATGTATGGTAGGTATTTCGGATTAGCTAAGAATGAAATACTGCCTTCTGTAGCTTCCTCAATTTTTTCCAATCTGTTCACAGTCGCCTGGCCATTCCCTTCAACCATGCCTCCAATTAATTGGGCAACTTGTTCAATTGATATCTCCATGGGGTAAATTTCTGATTGTCACAAATTTATGTCTTTTGGCCAGCATCGATAATACTTACGTACTATTTTGCTCATGGCCTTAATGTTAGGTAGGTCTGCTGCTTCTACAACATCTCTTACCTCTCCATTTTTAGATAAAATCATAATCTTCTTATCGTTGGTGAGGTAAGCATTGTTTGTTACCTGCCCCGTTGAAAAGAAATATTTAGTGTCTTTGGACTGAAGCCCGTAAGTGTCTGCTATTTTTTGTTGAATGTTCTCCTTCTCCTCTTTAGTAATTGGATCGGAACTAAATTTAATTCTAAATAGCTCTCGGTTGAGGAGCATACTACATAGGGCGGATAATATTTTATCGTCAGACTTTGCCCATATTTTTATAGCACCCCAGAGATCGTAGTCGTCTAGCTCTAAGAAAGTTTCTAAGGTCTTAGGGTCTTCGGCAAACTGCTCAATACCAATTTCCTTTTCAAAAAAGAACCTGAGCCCTTCGGTCATAAAAAGGTCTGCTTTTCCTTTTTTAGTCAGCTTTTTGGCTCTATTAATGATTGAAATGAGCATCTTCTCTGCACTTACTCCTGCCTTGTGCAAGTAAACTTGCCAGTACATAAGTCTTCTGGCACTCAAGAAGTTTTCAATGCTGTAAATACCTTTTTCTTCTACTACCAGCTGCCCATCTTTAACGTCTAGCATCTTGATGATGCGGTCGGCACCAATAGTTCCTTCAGAAACACCTGAGAAAAAGCTGTCTCTTTTAAGGTAGTCGAGCCTATCGATATCTAATTGGCTAGAGACTAGCTGATGCAGAAAAGGCTTGGCGTAATTTCCATTGAAGATTTCTAATGCCAAAGAAAGTGCTCCATCAAATTCTTGGTTCAGCCTAGAAATAATCATTCTACTCAAGTGCTCATGATGAACATCTTTAAGAATACTGAATTCTAATGCATGGGAAAAGGGGCCATGTCCAACATCGTGTAATAGAATAGCCACGAGCGCGCCTTCGTACTCTTCATCTGTTATTTCGACACCTTTAGTTCTTAAATTGTCTAGCGTAATAGACATCAGGTGCATGGCGCCAAGAGCATGATGGAAGCGCGTGTGATGCGCCCCAGGATAAACCAACTCTGCAAGCCCCATTTGTTTGATGCGCCTAAGTCGCTGGAAATAAGGGTGATTGATGATGTCGAAAATCAGCTCATTTCTGATGGTGATGAACCCGTAGACAGGATCATTGATAATCTTCCGTTTGTTCAAGTTTTGTGCTTTAATTCTCTTAAATTCGAGCTTCTTCTCAATTTCGATTCATGCAAAGATATAACATTTTATGGGCTGACGATGAGATCGATCTGCTGAAACCGCACATCCTTTTTTTGAGAGATCGTGGTTATGACGTTACTCCAGTAACGAGTGGTGCAGATGCCATTGAGGCTATAGACCAACAGCCATTTGATATCGTCTTTTTGGATGAAAATATGCCTGGTATGACTGGCCTAGAAACCCTGAGCTACATCAAGGGAAGTAGGCCTTCAATTCCGGTGGTAATGATTACCAAAAATGAAGAAGAGCATATAATGGAGGAGGCAATTGGTTCTAAGATTGCCGACTATCTAATTAAGCCATTGAATCCTAATCAGATACTTATTTCAGTTAAGAAGTTGCTTGACAATAGGAGGCTGGTGAGCGATAGAACTAATTCTCAATATCAGCAAGACTTCAGAAATATCAGTATGAAGGTGAATGATTGGATAGATCATAATGAGTGGGCAGAGATCTATAAAAAGCTGGTGTATTGGGAGCTGGAAATAGAAGATACTGAGAACAAAAGTATGGCTGAAGTGCTGGAAATGCAGAAAGTGGAAGCCAATTCTAATTTCGCTCGTTTTGTAGAAGATAATTATGAGTCTTGGCTGAATGATGCTGATGCTGATAAACCAGTTCTTTCTCATCAGCTTTTGAGCAAGAAGGTATTCCCTGAGATAAATGATAAGCCAACCTTCTTGATAGTCATCGATAATCTCCGTTTCGATCAGTGGAAGATCATTGAAAGAGAAGTATTGAACTACTTCAACTTGCTAGAAGAGTCTGCCTATTATTCAATACTTCCTACCACTACAGCTTATGCCAGAAACTCCATATTTGCAGGAGAGCTGCCTTTGGAGATGAGTAAAAAGTATCCGCATTTGTGGGTGCCAGACGATGACAATGAAGAAGGTAAGAACAATAATGAAGAAGGCTTCCTTCAGGAAAATCTCAAGAAGCATAGACTGGACATCAAAACTAGCTATCACAAGATTATACATGCCAATCAGGGAAAGCAACTGAACGATAACTTCTCTAACCTGCTGAATAATCAGCTAAATGTAGTGGTCTACAACTTTGTAGATATGCTTAGCCATGCCAGAACCGACATACGGATGATTAAAGAGCTTGCGGCAGATGAGTCTGCCTACAGGTCATTGACTAGGTCATGGTTTTTGCATTCGCCTTTATTCGATTTATTGAAAATGGTGGCAGATAAAGGGCTGAGAGCTATGATTACTACAGACCACGGCACTTATAGGGTGAAGAAGCCTTTTAAAATTGCTGGCGATAGAAATGTAAATACTAACCTGAGATATAAGCAAGGCAAGAACTTGGGTTATAAAGGAACCAATGGCATTTTTGAAGTCAGGAAACCTGAAGATTTACACCTGCCAAAGCCGAACGTTTCTACTTCTTACGTTTTTGCTACGGAAGATACCTTCTTCGCTTACCCCAATAATTACAATCATTATGTGAAGTACTACAGAGATACTTTTCAGCACGGTGGTGTATCTTTGGAAGAAATGATAATTCCCTTTATTTCATTAATTTCGAAAAGGGCTTAATACTAATTAAGATGGTTGTTGAGGTGAACGGTTTGGGTGATTTAAAGAGCGCGGCTCAGAAGATCATTCAGTTTGCGGGCGATGAGAAAATCTGGGTGCTAAATGGTTCTATGGGAGCGGGTAAAACAACGCTTTCTAAAGCTATTTGTGCAGAACTGGAAGTACTAGATACTGTTCAAAGCCCTACCTTTTCTATTGTGAATGAGTACCTCTCTGCTAAAGATGAAGTCATCTATCATTTCGACTTTTACAGGTTGGAGCACCCGGAAGAGGCTTTAAATATTGGGGTAGAAGAGTACTTCGATTCGGGCAATTTGTGCCTTATTGAGTGGCCACAGAAAATAGGCAATTTGTTGCCAGAGAAATACTTGGCCATTAATATTGAAGATTTAGGAGAAAATAAGCGTGAACTGACCTTAACTCATCATGACGAAAGATAAAACCGGTTTTGCTGAGCTGGCCAAAGAAGGCAGCCTTTATCCACAAGAGCAGTTGCTTAAAGTAAAGTCTGGCAACAAAAACTTGCTGATTTCCGTGCCTAAAGAGGTTTCTCTACAAGAAAACAGATTGAGCCTTACTCCAGCAGCAGTGGGTATTTTGGTGGCCAATGGGCACAGGGTTTTGGTAGAAGAAGGGGCTGGTGACCATGCTTTTTTCACCGATGCAGAATATTCAGAAAACGGTGCAGAGATCTGCTATTCCAAAAAGGAGATTTTTGAAGCTGGCTTGATTGTTAAAGTGGAGCCGCCTACCGAAGAAGAAATTGAGTTGATGAAGCCTGGATCAACGGTTTTCTCTGCCATTCAATTGGCCAATACTTCTGATTCTTACTACGAAGCATTGAATAGGAAGAAGATTTCAGCCTTGGGCTTTGAATTTCTTCAAGATAAAGCCGGAGGGCTTCCCATTGTCAATGCTATGAGTGAATTGGCCGGCAGTCTTGTGATTCCTATGGCTGTTGAGCACATGAGCAGCTCTAATGGAGGCAGAGGGATAATATTGGGAGGTATAACAGGTGTTCCGCCAACTAGAGTTATTATTCTGGGGGCAGGAACAGTGGCAGAGTATGCCGCTAGAGCAGCACTCGGATTAGGAGCTGAAGTCAGAATTTTTGATAATGAGATTTACAAGCTGCGCAGAATTAAACACAAGCTTTCTAATCAGGCTTTTACTGCGGTTATAGATAGTGCTACGCTTGGTCAGTCTTTAGTCTCTGCTGATGTGGTAATTGGTGCTTTACGTGCCGAGAAGGGTAGGGCAAGGTGCGTAGTAACCGAAGAAATGGTTTCTAGCATGAAGCCAGGTTCGGTGATTATCGATGTTTCAATAGATCAGGGAGGTTGTATTGAGACTTCTCGGATTACAACGCATGATAAACCAGTATTCAAAAAGTTTGATGTTATTCATTATTGCGTACCAAATATTGCCTCTAGAGCGGCTAGAACAGCAACCACGGCTTTGAGTAATATACTAACTCCTGTACTTTTGAAGCTTGGCGATATTGGGGGAATAGATGATATGATGTATACCTATTCTTGGTTTTGCAAAGGCGTTTATACCTATAAAGGGCATACCACAAATCTAGAAATAGCCAAGAGATTCAACTTGCCTTACAAGGACCTGAATCTATTAATGGCTGCTCGATTCTAGCCACTCACTAAGGCTGCACTTATGGCTTGAAAGAGTTCTTTAGACATAGAACTTTCCTTTTCGTTGGTTACTAGTTCTGTAAACTCAGTTACCGAAGAATATTTCCCTAGTTGGTTTTGGTCTAAAGATTTGAAGGCCATTGTCCAGTCAGTGTATACGCGCTGGTCAGTCTCTTTCATGTGTAATAGTAGGAATTCACGATGCCGAGAATCACGCTTAATTCTATCGTATAGGTCTAGCAAGATTTGAAAATCGCCTTCTAATAGCTGTAAAAACTGACCGCCATGATAAAGAAGGCAACCAGTTAGGTTGTTGGCCTGGTTAAAGTCTCTAGCAGTTTTAAGAATGTCTTCTAGGTCTTGTTCTGTGAGCCCAGGTTTTGCGGTACTTCTATAGATGAGTTCGTAAAGCATAATTGAAAGCGAGTTTCTACAATGTAGGAAAAATGAGCTTAGCAAGAAACTGCTATTCTTTAACCGTTGTAATACTGTAGGTTCACTAGTTTGAAATAGTATGAGTGAATCTGCCAATCTAAAAAAGTTAATGCTGATAGAAGCATTATGATCGGTGTGGCAAAAACCATAATTGTATTGCCTAAATAAGCACTAGTCAGAAAGGTTAGAACGAGTGCTATGTTGGTGAAAAAGAAAAGTCGTTTGTTTTGCCTTTTTCTTTCTAGGTCGCTTAATACTTTTGAATTAGCCACTGTTAGCTTCCAAAGCCAACCCCAAAACTGGTTCTTGCACTCGACTAACCAGCTATCAAAATCTATAGATTGGTTAAAGGAGCATCTAAGAAGCCTTAATAAGGCAAGTCTTTTCTTTTTGGTTACCCAATTGTAAAAGAATAGTAGACAAACAGACCAGCTGATAAGAAGGAAAAATATGGAAATAATACCCAGTTCACCTGAAGGCAATAGTTGATCGAAAACTTTAAAAATGAATGTAATTATAAAGAAGAGGGTTAAGTAGAAGTTGGTTTTAAGACCGTTTTGAACAGATCGAATCTCCGTTTCAACAAATTCCGAGTGCCTTAAATCTTCTACTCCACTTTGAGTTGTTTTGCCTAATTCTTCTAAAATTTTGTTTTGAAGTTCTGTCATGATAAAGTGTGATGATTGAAGATAAAAAAGATTCAGAACTATTTCATTCCTTTGCAAAATGTTGGAATTGAAAAGGGATGTTTTTCGGGAGTGTTCCGAAAAAGTCGGTCAACGAATAGCTTCACTCGAAGCTGAATTGCGCACACTGTCAGAGTCAGCATCGTCAGATACCAAAAGCTCTATGGGAGACAAGTATGAAACCGCTAGAGAGATGATGAATTTGGAAAAGGAGAAGTATAGCACTCAGTTAGAAGACGCTGAAAAAATGAAGACTATACTCAATTCTTTAAAGATTGAACACAGTAGTGAAAAAGTGGTTTTGGGCTCTTTAGTGAAGTCTTCTACCTGTCTTTTCTTCGTGTCCATTTCTTTGGGGAAAATTCCTGTAAATGGTAAAGAGGTTTTTGTTATTTCTCCGCTTTCGCCCATTGGGCAGAGTCTAATGGGTAAGCAGGTAAACAATAGCATTGAGTTTGCGGGCAAAGTTGAACGTATTATTGCTATTGCTTAGTAATGAGCGTATTGAATTGAAAGGATCAGGGCTAAGCTAGCCTTGATCTTTTTTTATATTTCATTCTTCAATATTTTTGAAAATGAAACACACCAGTCTTTTAGTTTTCATAGTTGCACTCTCTTTGGCCTGCTCTAGTAACAATACTACAGATGGGGGCTCAACAATTGAAATACAAAAACTAACCCTAATTGAGTTAAATGGAGACTCAAACTATTTCTCAAATCTTGAGATTATCAATTGGAATGAGAATGAAAGTGCCATAGTAGGGATAGACAAACGACAAAATGAGTTACTGTTTTTCGATTTAGACGGAGAGCTTCTTAATGAAATACAAGTGCCTTCTTCAGGCCAGCCATTTGGGCTAAGACGCATAGCGGATATTCATTACATCAATAAAGATTCTATTCTGATCTACGATTCAATTCTAATGAAGGTGTTGTTGCAAAACATGAAAAGTGAAGTGGTTGATTCATGGAGCTTAACTTCTTTTTGGAAAGAGGCATCAAGAGGTGCAAATGTTGGTATTGTAGATGCATATTCTGAAAATGGAGAGCTAATGGTTGAGTTGTTAGCTTTCGAGAATGAATACTCAATTTCCTCAGAAGACTATTACAGCAACACAAGGCTTTTTCACCATATCAACCTGACCAAACAAAAAGTTACTTCGTACATGGGCTATCCTGCAGAGTCACCATATCGCGAACAGCTCTTTTACTCAGCTAACTTCCCCTATGTGGTGAAAGCGGATAGCTCTTATGTCTTGTCTTTTCCATTCGATAAAAACTTATATCTGTACTCTAAAGACCTGAATACGTATTCATATTTAGAGAATAGCCCTGCTGGTTTCCCTCGTGCAACTGGTCAGCCTTTTGGTTCGAGCCAAACAAAAGATGGGGCCTTATATACCAGAAAGCTTAATGGTTTCGGCTTGAATATGAAAAGTGCAGTAGCTGTTGAGGGTGTAGGCGAAGCAGTAATTCGTGTATATAGGGAAGCGTTGGGTGAGGGTAGTGAAGTAGACTCAAACTCAGTATCTGAACTTCCTGTCACTTTCAATCTTGAGTTGTTTGCAATAGGCGGAGGTGAAATCCGCAAAGTAGCACATCAGAACGCCATAAATGAATTGGCTTTGGGTAACTTCATAGGTCAAGATAAAAAGGGTGCTTTCTATTTTCTGGAGCATAATGAGGAAGTTGAGGATAGAAGAATTTACAAAGTAAGGCTCTCGATAAAGTAGTAGCCTCACTCTATAATTCTTTCATGCATTTCTAGTGCATCCCCACTTTGCCTTTCATAGATTCAAAGATTTTTTTGGAGTCGAAGCCGATGCCGTCTTTAAAGACTGTTTCAATTTTTCGGATGTTACTAATATCTGCTTCTAAGTCGCCATCGATAAGAACTAAGTCGGCTTGTTTGCCGATCACTATCGAACCGATTTTGTCTGCTCTTTCCAAATATTCGGCACCATTTAGTGAGGAGATTTTAATGGCTTCACTTACCGTAAAACCTGCCTCAACAAGTAATTCAACCTGACGCATATTACCATAGCCGGCAATGGTTCTTCCAGCTCCGGTTGGGTCAGTTCCAGACAAAAGCTGACCGCCCATGTCATAAAATTTCTTTTCCCAAGCCATCTGCTTTTTAAAGTTGACAAAAGAAGCAGAATCTCTTCCTTGTCGTCTCGTGTGGCTCTGCACTAAGCTGGCTCTTATTTCTTCACTCATGGCGTCAAGTCCACCGCCAAGAACTACTTCACGACCTGTATAAGGTTCGAAAACAGGAAGGGTAGAGGTTACTGCTACGTTTTTCTCTATCAGGAATTTCATCAATTCTTCCATCTCTGGGCTGTCTTCAGGTAGTTCTGCCAAGGCCCTGCCTCGTTTAAAGGCCGGACAGAAATTGTCAACCTTGTCACCCACAAAGTCGGAGCTTTGAAAAAAGCCATGCTCAATATTGTCAATGCCTATTTCTGCGGCTTCGCGATAAGTCACCGAGCAAATATGACCAGTTACTTTCTTGCCTTGTGCATGAGCAGCATCTACCACCGCTTTTAAATCCTCTTTAGTAATGTTCTGATAAACCTTGAATGAGTTGATGCCTCTTTTACCCCAGTATTCCACCATCTCAATACCATCTTCTGGGCTTTCAATAATGCCCACTTCAGGAACAGGAGTGCCGGCTCTTTCAATAAATGGCCCTGTTAAATCCATTTTCGGCCCAAGCATTCTTCCTTCTTCAATCCATTTTCTGATGTTTAAGTCGGTTTGCGGTTCAATACTTCCAGCCGTTCTGATGGTGGTAACTCCTCCTGCCAAATAGAGTCTCGGAAAAGTGAAGGTCATTTGTGCTACGCTGAATACTCCATCGAATGGTTTTGGGTAGAAGATGTGCTCATGAAGCATGACCAATCCCGGAATCAGGGTTTTTCCCGTTCCATCGATTGACTTATAATCGCTTGGGTAGGTCATAGAAGCGGTATTGCCAATTTGAGAGATTACTCCATCTATGAAAATCACCGTTTGGTTAGTTTTGGCAGGCCCACCAGTGCCGTCAATCACTTTAACATTGGTGATGGCTACGGCCTTTTCTTGATTGGTTACATAGGGTGCAACCGCGCGAGAGAAGTTTTGGCCGAAGGACAAGCTAGCTAGAAGAGCAAGGGTAAACGAAAGCAGTATTCTGGTTTTCATAGGCTTAGAATGAGGTTCGGAAGTTACGCATTTAGACCTAACCTATTTCTTCGAACGATTGCAAATATGATGTGTGGCGAATAAATTGAAGCATGGAAAGTCTGGTAAACTTCTTTAATGATATTCCTACTCCTTTTAGAGCTGGAATTTTGATCGGTGGAATTGTTCTCTTCTGGATTCTGGAAGGCACCTTGCCGCTCTTTAAGTTTCAGTATAAGAAGGTGCGCCACGCGGGTATCAACCTGTTTTTTACGCTCACTACCATGATCATCGGTTTTGGTTTAGCGGCAGCTTTGTTAGCTGCTTCTAACTATGTTTCCGACAAGCAATTTGGGTTGCTCTATCTGGTTGACCTACCACTCTGGGCTCAGCTGGTGGTTGGGATGCTTCTGCTCGACCTCATTGGTGCCTACTTCGTGCATTGGACAGAGCATAAAGTAAAATGGATGTGGAAGTTTCACTTGGTGCATCATACAGACACTAATGTAGATGTAACTACCGGCCTTAGGCATCACCCCGGAGAGACTGTTTTTAGAATTGGCTTTACCATTCTGGCTGTAATTATTGTGGGTGCTCCTATGTGGATCATTATGTTCTACCAGAGTATGTCGGTGCTTTTTGCACATATAACTCATGCGAATATCAATATGCCAAGGTCGATAGATAGAGCCTTGTCATGGGTGTTTATTACTCCGCTAATGCACAAGGTGCACCATCATTATACTCAACCGCTAACCGACACCAACTATGGTAATATCTTCTCCTTCTGGGATCGTATTTTTGGCACTTTTGCTCAGGTAGAAGATACCAGAGAACTGAAATATGGTATCGATACCCATATGGACCCCAAAGAAAATGATGAGATGGCCAATCTGCTAAAAATTCCTTTTCAGGCTTATAGAACACCTGAGGATGTGAGGTTTGAAGGGAATGAATAATATACAGTAAGGTAGTTTTACCTATCTATGAGAATGGATTATTCTTTTGAAATTTTCAAAATTGATTTCATCCAATGCAGTGGTCACAAATTTCTCGCCTGTTTTCTCACAGAGATAGAACAGATATTCAAATTGAACCCGAACCTTTTTGAAGGTGGTATTTCTAAGCTCTGAACTTAGGGGCATAGAGAGGCCAGTTATTGGGCTTTTCATTTGGATTTTAAAATAACTGTTTCTTCCTGAATATGTTCAGTAACATTGATAGAGGGAAGTATAACATCCTCAAATTGTGTCTCATTCAATTTTTCATGAAGAATGCCTCTGGTGGTTCCTACGGTTATTACGGCTAAATGTCTACAAAATACACCCGGTATACTAACCTCTTCTTTTTCTTCATTGAGAAAGCTTTTAAAAGCATTCTCTTCGATTTCAAAAGCACATTCAACTGCTAGTTTTATGACGGTCTTTTTTTGGCTTTTAAATTGAACTTCAAAGTTGACTGCGATAAACTTTTCTTGAGCATTAGCAGCTATCCTAAATCCTGTGCTAAATTCATCATCCATTTCTTGATTAAAGTTTTCCTCAAGAATGGCGAATTCTTTGGTTCTAATATTCGCTATTGCAAAACCTAGTTGATTCATTGTTTAAGTTTTATGCCGCTAAATCATAAGAAAAAGGTGCTTCTCCTACATCCGATACTTTCTTTTGAGTTTGATGTAAAAATTCAGTCGTATAACCGGCTGGGTCTTTAAATGCTGACTTACGTTTTTTACTTACTGATGCAGACTTTACTATTTGCTCAGTTAGCTCGGTGAGGTAACAGTTTAACTTTTTGGTAAAGTCCTGACCATCTACCTGAACAAATTCAACACCTAAAACTTCTTCTAACTTTACCAGTGTAGAAAGTTGAAAGTTCTCTTGACCCTTGAGCATTTTGCTTACACGCTGACGGCTCACGCCAAGCTTATCAGCAAGTTGAGTCTGATTCCACCCTTTTTCATCTATTGCATCAAGAATGGTTAGACTGATTTCAAAAGATTTATCCAGCCAGTTTTTGTTCTCTCTCTGAAAAGCTACTTTTTCATGAAAAGAAGATTGAGGCATGTCTTTCTTTAAATCTGCTAATGTCTTTTTAGCTGCCATTTGTCTTATGTCTTATTGTCTCATTGCTTTGGCTCAAAGTAGTACTCTAAGAGTTCTACATCACCTTCAAGGAACTCACGCATAACATTCATTTTGTATAGTTCTGTTTCGGTATGCGGTCTACCTTGCATTTTCTGGGTTAGCTTTATCGCTCCTCCAGTAATGTAAAATACATTTTTATGCTTAACTGCATAAATCCTCATATAGGATTTATATTCACCACCGTAGGCCTTAATTCGAGAAGGGTCTTCATCCTTATCGTCATCGGCAAGTGGATTGAAAAGGTTCTCTAAACCTTTTGTGTTATGGTTTTTAGCTAGGTCATCTAGTTGTTGAAGAAGTTTATTTCCTTCTTTACGAGCGCTGATGGGTGCTTTCTTAAGGGGCTCAGGTCTACTAAGTGTGTTGTAATCCTTTTCATATTGCTTAAAAAAGCTTCTCAAAAATACTGGGTCATTCCAGTCATCGGTTATTTGACTTAAAGCATCTGGTGCTTCTCCAGATGGGATTCCGCTGTCCGGATCATGCCATTGAACCGAGCAGAGAATATCCTCTTTTGTGCCAAATATACCTATAACTTCCATATTGTCAACTCCTGAGTTTACAATTTAGTTCATTTAACTTATTGAAAGGTGACTTTAATTAATGGATTTGAACCTGATGGCCCTAAAAACTTTATTTCCAATTCTTGAGAGTTTAATTGAAAGGATTTGAAAATAAACTGTAGTGTTTTGAAGTGATGTTCAGTGTTTTCATGGTCTTCTATTGAATAAGTCTCCATGTTGAATTTTTATACTTTAACTGTAATGGTAGTTGTACAGAATTGAATGGATATATTTATGTGCTTGTATAGGTCGAAATTGTTAACGTAATTATTCAATTATTCTCAATATAACACATGATTATGAACCTTCAACTCCAAATCAACTATCATTTTAGAATGAATCTTGCTTTGTTGCAGAACAAAGTGCCATTAGTTAGAGCAATTTACCTTAAGAATACTGGAGATACACCTTTCGAAGGTTTAAAGCTAAAGATCACATCAGACCCTGAAGATGTATTGAGTTTTGAGACTAACCTATCAAGCATTGCCGTTGAGGAGGAGTTCGTGGTTATGAACCCAGACATTAAATACTCTCGGCACTTTTTTAATCGAGTAAGTGAAAAGATCTTCGGGAGACTTCTTTTTGAAGTTTCTGATGCTGAAGGAGGAGTAATAAGCAAAGAAGAAGTTGAAATAGAAATTGAGCCTCAAAACGTATGGCTTGGTCAGGAAGCTCCGCTTGAACTCATTGCAAGTCATGTAATGCCTAATAGCGAGGCGGTACAAAAGATCATTCGTGGAGCTGCGGATATTCTTAAAGAGAAAACCGAAAGTTCGGCTCTTAATGGTTACCAATCAAAGGATCGTGAGCGTGTGCATCAGATAGCCCAAGCTGTATTCCAGTCGATGAGACGAGAGAATATAACTTATGCAGAACCTCCTGCCAGCTTTGAGGAGACAGGTCAGAAGGTCAGAACTCCCGATAGTATTCTTCAGCACAGTATGGGTACATGTCTGGATCTTTCTCTTTTATATCAAGCTTGCCTAGAACAGGTTGGAGTTAACTCAATATTGTTTCTAATCTCAGGTCATGCATTTGTTGGTTTTTGGCTTGAGGACAAATTTCTTCCACGTGCTTTGGAAGAGGATCCTCAGTTTTTTAGAAAGCGTAAGGAGCTGGATGAAATGGCGGTACTGGATGTAACTGGAGTGACATCTGATGGGGACGTTAGTTTCGGAATGCTTGAGAAACAGGCAGAAGGCTTTTTATTAGATGAGAACGAGTTTGTTTGTGGAATAGACTTAACCTACTGTAGAAGACACGCTAGGATACATCCAATAAATGACTTCAATGCAGAAAAGATTAAGCAAAATGAGGAGCGAGAAAAAAGAGAAGGAAGCATTGATCTGGAAGAAAGAAGATTTAAAAGCTTTGAATTACCAGAGGATGTTCAGGCACGAGCCGGGGAATTAGATAAATGGAAAGATAAGCTGTTGGATCTCAGTTTTCGAAATAGGCTTCTAAACTTTAGAGATAATCGATCTACGGTGGAAATACTTTGCCATAGCCCAGGTGAAATGGAAGATATACTGGCCGATGGCGCTGCTTTTGAAATTCTACCCAGTCCAAAACAAAGTGCTTTGAGTGAGCAACGCACCGATAAAGCTGAAATTCTGGCCGATCAAATTACACTGAGTTTTGAGCGTAAAAAGCTCCTCACCACGGTGTCTGAGGAAAAGTTTCAATCTACACTAACGAGTTTATACCGATCGGTAGTGAATGCGGAAGAAGAGACAGGAGCCAATACTTTGTTTTTGGCACTTGGAGTGCTTGCTTGGAAAGAAAGTGATAGCAGCGAAGTTGTACGTAGGTCGCCATTATTACTGCTGCCTGTAAACCTAAATAAGAAGTCGGTTGGAGGAAAGTTTTCACTTACGCTAAGGGATGATGATACCGTTATGAATCATACTCTTTTGCAAAAGTTACTCAGGGATTTTGGAATGAAATTCCCAGGCTTAGAACCTCTGCCAGAAGATGAGTCGGGCGTAAATGTGCCTTTGATTTTTGATATTATCAGAAAAGTGATTCGTGATAAGCGAGGATGGGAAGTGAAAGAAGAGGTATGGCTAAGTGAATTCTCCTTCCAGAAGTTTTTGATGTGGAAGGAACTGGATAAGCATTATGAAGAAATGCTGGAAAGTCCAGTGATCAGGAGAGTAATGACTTCCGAAACCCCAAAAGATTCCCCAAGCTTTATAGAAGAGCAGCACGTAGAACAGATGCATCACCCAAAGGATGTTTATTGCCCACTGTCGGCTGACTCGTCACAAATGGCGGCAGTACTCTCCGCTGCCAATGGAAACAGTTTTGTGTTGCAAGGGCCTCCGGGTACAGGTAAGTCGCAAACCATTGCTAATATGATTGCGCATTGTGTTGGTATTGGGAAACGTGTACTTTTTGTGTCAGAAAAGAAAGTGGCACTTGAGGTAGTGTATCGCAGACTACAAGAAATTGGAATCGGGCCATTTTGCTTGGAACTACATTCCAAGAAATCAGAAAAGAAAGAAGTAGTTCGAAGCTTTTATGAGGCACTTGAGTTTACATCACCTAATATTAATGGAGGATGGGAACAAGTGGCAGGTGAGTTAAAAACTTCACGGGATGGGCTGAACGAGTACTTTAAAGAATTACATCATAAGAGTACTTCTGGTATTACAGCATATAAAGCTTTTGGAGTAGCCTCTCGCAAGAAAGGAGTAGAGAATGTAGACCTTCAGTTCGATAGTTTTTTGGAGTATCCAGAAAGTAAGTTGAATGAGCTACAAGTAAAAGTTAAAACCTGGAAAGAATATGCAGATGTACTTACTGATCACGAGTACAAAGCCTGGTCATTTGTGGGAAGAGATAATTGGTCAAGCGAGGTGGAGGATGCGGTAGTTAGCGAGTTAAAAGCCATTCTTAAAGACCTTGCACATATCTCAAACCTTGAAGATGATGTGTCCAAAAAGTTTCCAATTGTCAAATCATGGAGTGCCAACAACTGGAGAAGCGTAGGGTTACTAGCTAAGAATTTACTTGCTCCCCCTGCTCTAACATCTTCATTTCTTAAGCAAACAGATTTTGCCCAGTTTCAAAAAGAGCTGAACGACAATGTTGATCACTTAAAAAATCAAGCTGAGCTACGGGAAAAACTGGACAAGGAGTTTCAACCACAAATTTATCAGGAGAATTTCTATCAGCTCAAGCAACAACTGGATAAAAGTAATGAAGGTTTTTTCATAAGTAAGTTCTTCAAAAAGCGAAAGCTGAAAGGATATTTGCGAAAGCTGGTTAAAGGCAAGGTTGGCGATCTTTCAGGATATGGAAAGCTTTTAGAAACAGGAATTGCTTACCAAGAAGGAAAAACTAAAGAAGAGCAGTCTCAACAATTTGCTAAAGAGATATTTGGTCAGGAATATCTTTTAGGAAAAGATGAAGAGTTGCGCAAGGCCATGGCTTGGCTGTATGAAGTGTATACTGAAATGATGAACTTGTTTTCATCAGATCTGGAGTCATTAAAAGCTGGCAGAGGCTTTATCACGGATATAGTTGAAAATCGTGAGCTGATATTAGTATCAGGTGGAGATACAAAAAGAGAGCTTTCAGAGATTCAGGATTTCGCTGAGAATTTCCAAAAAAGGCTGGAGGGGCTTAGCAACAATCTTCAATTGAAGAGTGATTTATATGAGGAGCCTGTGGCTCAATTAAAGAGCAGCTTGGATTCTTTACTTGACACATTCTCATTGTTTAGAGATGTAATTGCCATGAACGTGTTGAAGCGTGAATTGTGCGAAAATGGCTTAGACCAGCTTTTTGGTAAAGTAGATCAGGGAGAAATTTCAAAATCTGAGATAGAAAAAGTGTTTGCCTATAACTTCCACAGGCAATGGCTTAATGAAAAGAATGCGGCTACCAAAGTATTGGAAAGCACCACAGGGCTTCAGTTGAACAATCTTGACTCCGATTTTAAGAAATCGGATCATAAGTACAGATCGATGACCGAGAAGGCATTAGCTTCGAAAATAGCGGATTCGAAACCTCCAATGGGCAGTTTTGTATTGCCTGATTCTCCTGTAGGATTGATCAAGAAAGAATACAACAAAAGCAGAAGGCATATGCCTATCCGAAAGTTTTTGGATACGATTAGTCCCGTGGCCAAAAGCCTAAAACCATGTTATATGATGAGCCCGATGTCGGTAAGTCAGTATTTGCCGGTAGCTCCTGAATTTGATATTGTAATCTTTGATGAAGCTTCACAAATTCCACCATGGGATGCGATTGGTGCTATGTCACGAGGAAAGCAGGCTATTATAGTAGGAGATACCAAGCAGCTTCCTCCAACGGCATTCTTTAGCATGAATAGTGAAGACAATAACGATGAAAAAATAGATTGTGAAAGCGTGCTGGAAATGTTTGGGGGGTTGTACCCAGAGATGCTTCTGAAATGGCATTATAGGAGTCGTTCTGAAAGTTTGATCAGCTTCTCCAACCATCATATTTACGACAACCGACTTCATACTTTTCCTGCTTGTTTTACCGAAGATGATAAGGTGTCATTGAAGATTATTGAAGGTGAAAAGGCATTTTATGATCGTAGCAAGTCGCGAACGAATATTGGGGAAGCTCAGGAAGTGGTAAATGAAATATTTACTAGATTAAAAAATGAAGAGGATTCTAACTCCATCGGAGTGGTGACTTTTAGTTCTGCTCAGGCAAACCTTATTAGCGACCTTATTGATAGCCAGTTACAGTTGGAACCACAATACGAATACTGTTTTGATGTAACCAACCCAGAATATGTGTTTGTGAAGAACCTTGAAAATGTACAGGGTGATGAAAGAGATGTGATTTTGTTTTCGGTAGGTTATGGCAAGGATGCCAATGGAAAGATTAATAAGAATTTTGGCCCATTAAATAACTCGGGAGGTGAGCGCAGGTTGAATGTGGCTGTGACACGTGCAAGAACAGAGGTGAAGATTTTTACCAATTTCCATCCAAGGGAGTTTGATGTAAGTGGTAGTTCATCTGAAGGGCTTCGACTTTTAAAAGAGTATTTATTGTATGCTCAGGATGGCCATACAGCTTTGTTGAGGGAGGAAACGGTAAGTATAGAAGATTCGTTTGATTCACCATTTGAAAAAGAGGTGGCATCTAAACTTAGAGAAAAAGGGTGGGAAGTACGTACCCAAATAGGAGTTGGTGGCTATAGAATAGATCTTGGTGTTGTACACCCAGAATATTCAGGACAGTTTTTGGCAGGAATAGAATGCGATGGAGCACGCTACCATTCAGCCCGATCTGCAAGAGATAGGGATATTCTGAGGCAGGCTGTACTTGAAGGTCTTGGGTGGAACGTGTTGAGGGTGTGGTCAACAGATTGGTGGTATGATAGCGATAAGTGTATTGATCGTTTGGACGGACAACTCAAAGAGTTACAAATGATGATACATGAAAATATGCCGACTATTAATGAAACTAGAGAAGAACTTATAGATGAAGCAGATTTAAATCAAGAAGATGAGCAAATAGCAAGCGTTAGTGATTATAACCCTAACCTCGTGGTGCTGAATCCGGAAGGTGATTTTTTTGACAACAATAAATTAGTAGAGTCTCACGTGAGAGAGGTGGTTGAAAAACTGGCTCCTATTTCAAAGGAGGAATGCTACACCATTGTAAGTCGAGCTTGGGGATTTTCGAAAAAGGGGAACAGGATTTTGCAGTATTTAGAAAGTTGCACAAAAGGAATTCACCAAACAAAGTCTGAGAATCAGATTTATTTGTGGAATTTACCTAACCAAGTGGAAGAAGTGACGGAGCTTCGATTGCCCACGGAAGGTGAGCAGCGTCATCCCACCACAGTGGCTCCTGAAGAGTTGGTTCATGGAATATTATTAATACTCAAAAGTAACATAGAAGTCTCGAAAGAAGTGTTGCTTAAAGAGGTTGCGAAAATGCTAGGCTATAGCCGAATTTCAAAAGAGAACATGAAAGCTATGGAACCAGCATTAAAGTTGCTGGAGAAGAATGGTGCGGTGACTTGTCAGAATGAAGTTGTGACTTTAATTAGTTAGCAGAATATAGTTTATAAAAAGCTTTATTCTGCTAACTACTGATTTTTGTTCCAAGCGGAATTTATTTGTATTTCATGCCTCTTCCTTGGTTATATGGAATGTCAATTTGTAATTAAGAAAAAGTAATAGACCATCTGTAAAGCAGTGCTTGAGAGAATTGAAGTAGGACTAAACTTCAGTGTTACCACTTCTTCCTCAATGGACTTTCCAGAGGCTCGTACCAATCTGCCCAGCCAAACCATGGTCGGGAAACAGAGGTGAGGTCCACATTTGGGTCAATGATATACTGTGGCTCTCGGTCGTTTAATGTAGCTAAGGCTTCGGCATAAACGGCTACATCTACTCCCATCAAAGCATACTCTTCTTTCAGAAACTGAGCAAACTCCCAGATCATGTAAGGCATGCCATTCATATCGTCAATTTGCCAATCTTTTAGGTAGCCATCTAGATCAACAAATATGCGTTCGCTGTTCTCCTTATTCTCCAGAATAAAGGTGGTTTGTCCATCCTTACTTCTGAGCTTCATGTGCCAGGAATAACGATGACCTCCTTCCGTCCAATGTACATTTCCAGGAATCAACCAATGGCGAAGCGGCAGAAAGACCTGAATCGCCACAAAAAGACCTAAAGCCCAAAGTACTAGTTTCTTTCTAGGAGAAGAAGGTTCTGAATAGAGCATTAACTCTTCTGAACTAAGCGATTTCACCTTATCAGAAATCATCTGCAAGGCTTTTCTTGGCCAACTAGGAGGAAAGAACATGGTAGTTGCTCCAATCATAAACCATGGGAAAATGCCAATGCTAAACAGCTGAGAATTCATGAGATGGAACAGGGTGATGAAGATAAAGGCTGGCCATCTCGATTTCTTCCAGATGAGGAAGGGTGCAATCAGTAAGTCGAGCAACAGCCCACTGTAGGAGATGAAAAGGACCATCCATTGCTCTTCAAAGTATTGTCTTAAGATTGGAAAATCAGGGTTCAGCCAAATGGCCAGTGGGTAGCCTTGAAGCCAATCGGGGTTAAGTTTTGCGACCCCACCAAAGAAATACGGCACTGCTATAATGAATCGGATCAACCAAAGTGTCCAAAGCGGAGCCAGCGGAGTTCTAATTCGCTTCCATATGCGCATATCGATAGAGAAATTTCTGTGCGCAGGCAAAAATATCATCAGAAAGCTGATGAGTATTACCAAATAAAAGTGGTTTAAGTATCTGGCTTGCTCAAGTAAGTAGGTGTAAGTAAAAAGCAGAAAGAATAAAGTGGCCGAAACTCTGTAGAACAAGCCCAATGTTATACAGATCGCTAACAGACCAAGCAACAACCAAAGCACAAACATACCATCGCCCGGAAGCGGCTGAAAGTTGAAAGGAGCATAACTAAAGTTGAAGTAAGGCTCTATCCAGTAGCGGTTTATCCAACCGTATCGGAAGTAGCGAGTTACTTCCCAAAACATAATGGCTCCGAACAAAATTCGGAACAGCACCAGAAAGGAATTATCAACGGGTTGGAAGAGGTTTTGCTTCCAATTTCGAGTCCAGATTTCTGAAAAAGCGCCTGTTTTGAGCTGGTTCATTGTAGAGTTGAGAAGGATAAAATTAATTATCCTCTACAATCTTCAATAGCTTTCTCTAAAATACCGAGAATCTTATCGGCATTCATTCCGATCATGGTAGCCGGAAAACCAACTTCTAGATTCTCAATGGTTAAAGTTTGAGCACTTTCATCGAAAGCATAATCTAAAGAAATGCCATTCTTGCTTAGGTAACCTGAATTCCCTGCCATTTCTAACCCCTGACTTTTTAGCTTGGCGGCCAAACAGTCGAATGTAGATATTGATATGTTATTGTACTTCTTCGTCATCTTCTTCTTGTTCTACTTCTGCCACAGGTCTGAAATTACCTTCAGGTAATTTTTCTTCGCTAGTGTGGTGGAATACTTCTAAGATAGGAGATTCTTTAATTTCAGGCACGGCAAAGCTCACCAACATATTGTTCAAAGACTCATGGATTCTATCATAAGCCTCACTCACGTTTTTCGCGTGAATGATCATCATGTTCGTTACTTTCTTCTCCTTACCAGAATCGGCATCGGTAAGTAGGTAGGTAATTTTCACCTGATAGAATACATCGCCACCTGGATATTCAAAAACATCGATAATCTTACTTTTGGTAATACTAGTAACCAAGAATTCACCCATTACCCGCTGGCCCATCTCTTCATAAATACGAGCTTCCGCTTCAGTGAAAGAAAGAGCATCGGTTAAGTAGGCTTCGTTTACATTTTTAAGTCGACCCTGTTCGTCTTCTTTTTGATATTTTACTTTGCAGGTAAACCAGGTTTTCATTCGATGTATTTTAAATGGACTGCGAAGTTACGAGCGTAAGCATGAAAATGAAATCTTTTCTTAAGCTCTCAGGTGTTTTGTTGGTGAAGCTTTTATAGTCTCTCTTCTTTTCAGTCTAGCAAGTTTGTTCTGGTTACGTCACTGCTTCGCTCCGAGACTTCGGGGCGAAGCAGTCTCTTGGTCCTCCAAACTTGGAGATTGCTTCGGTCGTACCTTCCTCGCAAAGACGTTCCCGATATTATGCTGCTAAGCTCATATGGTTGTCAACTTGGTCCGGCTTTGAACTTAGAGCATAAGGTGGGTGTGTTTTAAGTTAGAATACAAGTGGCGTTAATTGACAGATATTCTCTGTTTTAACCCCTATGTTATTCCCTTTTCTACACTCAAGTATCGGCTTCGTCACTGCGAGCCCCGAGACTTTGGGGCGAAGCAGTCTCTTAATCTTCTAGTTTGGAGATTGCTTCGTCCTACGTCCTCGCAAAGACGTTACCGATATTGCACTGCTAGTCTTAGGAGGGGTACAAGTTAGTTAAAGAAGGAGAAAGCTTTAGGGTGTTTCCCATTTTAAGAAATAGCTTATGCCTTAAAGTTTAAGAGTAATTAAGCATCGGCTCCGTCACTGCGAGCCCCGAGACTTCGGGGCGAAGCAGTCTCCAAATCTCCAAAGTTTGAGAAATGCGAATATCTGCATTCTTGCAAAGACAATGACGTTGCATCATCGAAATGAAGAATTACCAATATTGAACTTCGGTGAGAAAAAGATTGTCCCAGTTAGGATTCATCTCATTAATTAGATCAAGTTTTTGTTGTCTTGACCCTCCTTTCAGCCTCTTCTCCTCAGTAATTGCAGATTCGATATGATCGAAAACTCTATAGTAAACCAGCTTAAAGCAATTGTATTTTGAAGTGAATGATTTTGGGAAATGTTGTTCGCGATGTTGAATGACTCGTGAGACCAAATCCGAAGTGACACCTACATAAAGAGTAGTGTGGTACTTATTGGTCATTATGTAGACGAATCCTCCTTTTGGCATTGTGTGAATGAAATATAACTAATTGAATTGGTTTACTTTCAAGCTGTACTCGATATGGCTCCGTCACTGCGAGCCCCGAGACATCGGGGCGAAGCAGTCTCAACTATTTAGGAGATTGCTTCGTTCTACGTTCTCGCAAAGACGTTACAGATATAGTTCAGCTAGGAAAAATTGTTGAGGATAGTCTCATTAGTTGAAAAATTTTTTAATCCACCTTTTCTTCCGAATTTCGCCCCAATGAGTTCAGTCTTTCCCTACAAATCGGCCATAGTAATTACATGTTTTCCACAGCAAAGCCCTTGGTTAGCCAAAGAGGTAGAAGCCCTCGGCTTTGAGGTGAAATCAACCGCCATTTCAGAAGTAGAAACTGAAGGCTATATGGATGATTGCCTTCGGCTGAACATGCAGTTGAGAACAGCTAGTAGGGTGCTCTTCCAAATTCAGAGGTTCAAGGCACACGATGCTAATGAACTCTACAAGAGAATTAAGGCTATTCCGTGGGAAAACTACCTGGATAATGATGGCTACTTCTCCATCACTTCTTATGTGAAGAACGATACCATCCTTGATGATAGATTTGCCAATGTTAGGGTGAAGGATGCCATTGCCGACCGAATGACCGAGAAAACTGGCAGTCGTCCTAACTCTGGCCCGAATAGAGATAAAACGGTGATTCATATTTATTGGAAGGATGAAAAAGTACGCGTGTATTTCGATACTTCTGGAGAAACAATTGCCAAGCACGGTTACAGAAAGTTGCCGTTTAAGGCCCCTATGATCGAATCTTTAGCGGCTTCAACTTTATATGCAACTGAGTGGGATAAGGCTTCTCCATTTATCAATCCAATGTGTGGTAGTGGAACTTTGGCCATTGAAGCGGCTTTGATAGCCATCAACAAAGCTCCAGGTTTGATGAGAGATAACTTCGGCTTTATGCACATTAAAGGATATGACGCTAACTCATGGGCAGATTATCAGCGTTTGGCTAAACTGCAAATCAAAGAACCACCAGCAGGTTTGAAGATTATTGCATCAGATATGAGCAAAAGTGCTTTGTTCTGCGCAAGAGGAAATGCTAAAACTGCCGGAGTTGAACACTTGATCGAATTTGAGCATGGCGATTTCAGAGAAACCACCGTGCCAGATACTGATGGCGTGGTGATGCTCAATCCAGAATATGGAGAGCGATTAGGAGAAGAGGAGCAACTAAAAGAAGTGTATCAGGCTATTGGAGACTTCTTTAAAAACAAATGTCAGGGATACAATGGGTTTATCTTTACTGGTAACATGAACCTAGCTAAAAGTATTGGACTAAGAACATCGGCAAGAATTCCTTTCTTTAATGCCAGAATTGAATGTAGATTACTGAAATACGAGTTATATAGAGGTTCTAAAAAGGCAAAAGCTTGAAAGCATTAAATGCATTTTATAATTCATTCCCAATCAAGCTTCTGCTGGTTCATGTAAAGTATAATCAGTTTCTCCTTCTTTATTGGTTTTTCCTTTTTTCGATTGTTGCCGGAGGTTTCGGCAAGGCCCTAGGGATTCCATACTTGTTTCTCGACCCCATTTACTTAGACTCAGTAGGGTTTAAAGGCTTTTTTATTGTTGGTGTAACCTTAGGAGGCTTTGCCATGGCTTTCAATATTACCTCCTATATTCTAGATGGTTTTCGCTTTCCTTTTTTGGGTACATTACCGCGTCCTTTCACCCACTTTTGTCTAAATAACTCAGTAATTCCATTCGGCTTCCTCATCTTTTATGTGGTAAAAGTAGTAGAGTTCGCGAGAGATTACGGCCTCTACAGCGATAGACAGATACTGTATTCTGTATCTGGTCTGCTGGCTGGGTTTATAGCTATGCAAGCCCTATTATTTATCTACTTTACCATGACTAATAGAGATATTAGGGTGGTGATGAGAAGAAGAGCGAGAAAGCAGGTTAAAGCTGGTGCTAAGCAAAAACAAAATGCTTTTAGAAGACTACAAAGACTAAAGAGGTCGACAGTGCCTTGCAACAATTATCTATCTATCAATTTGCGTTTTTATTCCACTAGGCGCTATGAAAAGTATTACGATAGGGTGGCCATCTTAGGTATTTTCAGGCAGAACCAGAGGAATGCTATTATTGCTGAATCGTTTTTGTTGATCGTCATATTTGCTTTAGGCCTATTTCAGCAATCTCCATTATTTCAGATACCCGCAGCAGCTTCGAGCATAATCTTGCTTACTGTGATCATTCTGGCTACTGGTGCCTTGAGCTTTTGGTTGAGGTCTTGGGTGGTTTCTGCGGCTTTTCTGCTTTTGCTATTTGCTAACGTCATTTCATCGGCCTTGAACTTGGGCTACGAGTACCCTGCCTACGGATTAGATTATTCTCAGGAAAAGACACCATATAATATTAACAGCATCAGGGCAATTTCTGAGCAATCCGATGTAGATGTTTCTACAGACTATTGGCTGCAAATGCTTAAGAATTGGAAGGCTAAAACTGGGGAGGAAAAGCCAGAGATGTTTTTGGTTGCGGTAAGTGGAGGAGGTCAACGTTCTGCGCTTTGGGCAACAAACGTAATGCAACATATCGACTCAGTGAAGCAAGGCACGCTGATGAAGAATACCTTTTTGATAACAGGTGCTTCTGGAGGCTTGGTGGGAGCTGCTTTTTATAGAGAGTTGTATTGGAAGTCGGAAAACCCAAGGCGCAGAATTCACAGGTCGGAGATTGGGAGTGAATTATTGAACCCACTGATATTTAAGCTCTTGGTGAATGATATTTTCTTTAAGGTGAAGAATTTTGATTACGCAGGGCAAACTTATAAGGTAGAGAGAGGTTACACATTCGAACAAAACCTTTCTAAGAACCTTAATGGAGCTCTAGATAGGCCTTTGGCTGCTTATCGCGACCCTGAGTTTAACGGTGAGATTCCCGCCTTGCTTTTAAGTCCCCTGATTACCAATGATGGCCGAAAACTATATATATCGCCACACCCTGTGAGCTTTTTGAATTACAGTACTGAGAAGAATACGGTTATTCAAGGGGTAGACTTTAGGGCTTTACTCAAGAATCATCAGCCAGATAGCTTGAGATTTCTAACGGCTATTCGAATGAGTGCTACCTTTCCTTATGTGGTGCCAACAATTACGCTACCAACTGAGCCGCCAATTCAAATAGCTGATGCTGGAATTTCCGATAACTATGGAATTGTAGATGCGCTAATCTTTCTCAATGTTTTTAAGGATTGGATTAAGGAGAATACTAGTCAAGTAACATTGATTACCATCCGTGACTCAGTGAAAGAAGAAGAGCTTTCTGCACCAGAACCTCAAAATATTATGGAGAGATTCTTTTCACCTATCCAGTCTGTTTATAAGAGTTGGGATAAAGTGCAGACCATCAAAAACGACCAATGGTACGAATTAACTAAAGAGATTTTTAAGGATCACCTCAATCGGGTAGAATTCGAATATACCAATGGAGATGACGATCGGGCTTCGCTCAGTTGGAGACTTACTGAGTTTGAAAAGCAGAACATTATTGAATCTATTCATCAGGTGGATAACCAACGCGCTTTAGAGAAGTTGAAACGTTAGCCTAGTCTGGAATCAATTTCCAAACTGCACTTCCTAACAACTGTTAGGAAAAAACTGTTTTATACATAAATTTGCAAGCTGAGATAAGAAATACCTATGGAACAAGCAGCTCCTTATACACCAAAAAACAAAGTTAGAATTGTAACTGCCGCTTCACTATTCGATGGCCACGATGCTGCCATCAATATCATGCGTAGAATTATTCAGGCCACTGGTTGTGAAGTAATTCACCTTGGTCATGATAGAAGTGTGGAAGAGGTAGTAAATACTGCTATTCAAGAAGATGCTCAGGCAATTGCCATGACTTCCTATCAGGGTGGTCACAACGAGTATTTTAAATATATGTATGACTTGTTAAAGGAAAAAGGGGCTAGTCATATCAGAATCTTTGGTGGAGGTGGAGGAGTAATTCTTCCTGAAGAAATCAAAGAATTGATGGACTACGGAATTACCAGAATCTATTCTCCAGACGATGGCCGTTCAATGGGCTTGCAGGGAATGATTAACGACATGGTAGAGCGTTGCGATTTCCCTACGGGTGAAAACCTTAATGGTGAGGTTAATCATCTGAAAGACAAAGAAGCCAAGTCAATTGCTAGGATTATTTCTGCTGCAGAAAACTTCCCAGAAGACTCTCAAACTGTTCTGGAAGAGGTTCATAAAATTGCTGACCAGGTTAAAACACCAGTTTTAGGAATTACAGGAACAGGTGGTGCTGGTAAATCTTCATTGGTCGATGAATTGGTAAGAAGATTCTTGATCGATTTCGAAGACAAGAAAATCGGTATCATCTCGGTAGATCCATCGAAAAGAAAAACAGGCGGAGCTTTACTAGGAGATAGAATTCGTATGAATTCCATCAACAATCCGAGAGTGTACATGCGCTCTTTGGCCACTCGCCAGTCTAACTTGGCGCTTTCTAAGCATGTTCGCGAAGCTGTTCAAGTGCTTAAAGCTGCTGAATATGATTTAATAATCCTTGAGACTTCAGGTATTGGACAGTCAGATACAGAGATTCTAGATCACTCAGATGTTTCTCTATATGTGATGACTCCAGAATACGGTGCAGCAACCCAATTAGAGAAAATCGACATGCTCGATTTTGCTGACATCATTGCGCTCAATAAGTTCGATAAAAGAGGTGCTCTTGATGCCTTGCGCGATGTTAAGAAGCAATATCAGAGAAACCACGGTTTGTGGGATGCCAACATAGACGATATGCCAGTATTTGGCACTATAGCTTCTCAGTTCAACGACCCTGGAATGAACTCTCTTTACAAGTCTATCATGGATAAAATTGTAGAGAAAACAGAGGCCGATCTGAATTCAACTTTTGAGATCACTAATGAGATGTCTGAGAAGATATTCGTGATTCCTCCAAAGAGAACTCGCTACTTGTCTGAGATTGCAGAGAGTAATCGTTCTTATGACGAAACGGCACTTTCTCAAGCAGAAGTAGCAGATAAACTTTATGGACTTCAGCGCTCAATAGATACATTAAAGGAGTCTTCAGTAGCTGATAAAGACAGACTGATTAAGGGAATTCAAGAGTCTTTTGAGCAAGTTAAAATGGATCTCGACCCTTATAACTGGCAAATTATTGAGCAGTGGGAAGAGAAGAAAAAGAAATATAGCGATCCTGTATACAGCTTCAAGGTTCGAGATAAAGAAATTAAAATTAAGACTCACACTGAGTCGCTTTCACATACTCAAATTCCAAAGGTTGCTTTGCCTAAGTTTAGAAGCTGGGGAGATGTAATTCGTTGGTCTTTGCAAGAAAATGTTCCGGGAGAATTTCCTTACACTGCCGGAATCTATCCTTTCAAAAGAGAAGGTGAAGATCCGACAAGGATGTTTGCTGGCGAGGGAGGCCCAGAAAGAACGAACAGACGTTTCCACTATGTGAGTTTAGGAATGCCTGCGGCACGTTTGTCTACGGCTTTCGATTCAGTAACGCTTTACGGAAACGACCCAGATTACAGACCAGATATCTACGGTAAAATTGGTAACTCTGGTGTAAGTATTTGCTGTTTAGATGATGCTAAGAAGCTCTATTCTGGCTTCGATCTGTGTGCCCCATCTACTTCAGTTTCCATGACAATTAATGGTCCTGCACCAATGTTGTTGGGCTTCTTTATGAATGCTGCTATCGATCAGCAATGTGAGAAATACATCAAAGAAAATGGACTTGAAAAAGAGGTAGAGGCGAAAATTGCTAAAATCTATAAAGACAAAGGAGTTGAAAGACCTCATTACCAAGGTGACTTGCCAGAAGGTAATGATGGTTTAGGTTTGATGTTACTTGGTGTAACGGGAGATCAGGTGCTGCCTGCTGATGTTTACCAAGAAATCAAAGCCAGAACGCTTTCTGTGGTACGAGGTACGGTTCAGGCCGATATCCTGAAAGAAGATCAGGCACAAAACACCTGTATTTTCTCAACTGAGTTCGCTCTAAGATTGATGGGTGATGTTCAGGAATATTTCATTCAGAAAGCTGTTAGAAACTTCTACTCTGTTTCTATTTCTGGTTACCATATTGCTGAAGCTGGCGCGAACCCAATCACGCAGTTGGCATTCACTTTGGCCAATGGTTTCACTTATGTAGAATACTACTTAAGCAGAGGAATGGATATCGATAAATTCGGTCCAAACCTTTCATTCTTCTTCTCAAATGGAATCGATCCAGAATATGCAGTGATTGGTAGAGTGGCAAGAAGACTTTGGGCGAAAGCACTGAAAAATAAGTACGGAGCCAATGCCAGAGCGCAAATGCTGAAGTATCACATTCAGACTTCAGGTCGTTCGTTGCACGCTCAAGAGATCGACTTCAACGATATCAGAACTACGTTGCAGGCACTTTACGCGATTTACGATAACTGTAACTCGCTTCACACCAATGCTTATGATGAGGCTATTACTACTCCAACTGAGGAGTCTGTGAGAAGAGCCATGGCTATTCAGTTAATCATCAATAAAGAGCTTGGTTTGGCTAAGAATGAAAACCCCATGCAAGGCTCGTTCATCATTGAAGAATTGACTGATTTGGTGGAAGAAGCGGTATTAACCGAGTTCGATAGAATCACCGAAAGAGGTGGTGTGCTAGGTGCTATGGAAACTATGTATCAGCGCAGCAAGATTCAGGAAGAGTCGCTTTACTACGAGACGCTGAAGCATACTGGTGAATTCCCGATTATTGGGGTGAATACCTTCTTGAGTTCTAAAGGTTCGCCAACTGTATTACCGAAAGAGGTGATTAGAGCGACAGAAACGGAGAAGGAATATCAGATTAATATGTTGGGTAACCTTCAGAAGGGCAATGAAGACAAAGCCTCCGAAATGCTGAAGAGAGTACAGCATGCAGCTATTCAGAACGAAAATATGTTCGAAGAGTTGATGGAAGCTTGTAAGTACTGCTCATTGGGTCAGATTACTTCTGCCTTGTTTGAAGTAGGCGGGCAGTACCGCAGAAACATGTAATGTTTCCACGCAAGTGATCAGTTAATCGGTGATCAGAAATCAGGGGCTAAAACTTCATTGTTGGGCATCCCTTTAGGGACTGAGGGTAATTATGTTGGAAATCAGGAATCATGTCTTCGGTACGTCATTCTAGCGTCCCGAGGCACCGAGAGCGGCAATCTCCTCATCCTAAATAGAAAAGTAGGAAGCCGATCGATTAGGAAACGTTCAAAATGCACTACTGGTCAGACCACTCGAAGTGGTCTGACCAGTATAAGGGTGACAAGCTTAACCTTATTCTGTCATCGTAACGTAGCAATATGCTAGTTTGTAAGTGCCAAGGAGAAACTCTGACTAGGTTGGCACTTAAGTCAAAATTCGATCATTACTTTTCCACTTACTTGCCCTTTTTCTTTCAGCACCTTACCAAAGTTTGGTTTGCCTTGTTCTTGGTTGATTCTAGAAATGGTATCAATATCACGATCGTCATAATAAAGTTCAGCATAGCCTAAGAAACTCATTTCAAACCGTGATTCATTCATTTTGGTTATAGTAACAGAACCTTGCTTAATGTCTAGCATATACTCCATATGAGAGTCTTCATAAGGGAGAAAGAAAATCAGAGAGAAATACGGCTTTTTTGATGTTGGCGAATCTGGTATATTACCGATCATTTGTTCACTTGCGTTCTCAGCTTTTTCAAGCTCGGAATTCAGTAGAGCCTCAAGTTCGGCCAATGCTTTTTGATCTCCTTTGGCTACTTTTTCTGAAAGTTCTTTAATCTTTTCCTCTTTCGATTTAAAAGACTCACGTATTGCCTGACCAGTTTCAGCAGAGCTTTTGAATTCGCTAGAGCTGGCAAATTTTTCATTGTACTCTTTCTCATCTTGTCCATACTGCAATGTTGAATAGCTTATGGTTATAGGGTTTTGAGTTGAAGGAGTAGGGAGTTCATGGTGGTTTTCAACAGAAAAAACCATTCTCAATCCGAATTCTGGAAATGTTCCTGGCGGAACTTCTTCAGGTGAAGGAATTCGTAATTCACTTGTGGAGATAAGAATGTGAGGGTCAGAATTGCTGTAGTTCTTTTCTTCAATATCGGATTTATTGACTTGTGTAGAGTTAAATGAAAATCGAATAAGGTCCTGAGCATTGAGTAAAGAACTAAATAGTAGCAAGAGGGTCAAGAAGCCAATTTTTTGATGTACCATGATGTTTTGTTCTGTGAATCATTATCAATATAGCCAGATGTGAACTTTGAATCAATTGCTGTTACTAAACGATAAGGCAGCTAAGAAGTGCTGGGTTTGTTAAGTCTCAGTCAGTATGCTTTTATTGTGAGCAGATGGTCTAAGTAGGTAACCGATCGATTAGGAACCTGTCAATAATGCACTACTGGTTAGACCACACAAAGTAGTCAGACCAGTATGTTACTGCATTGACACCAACATTTAACTATTGGTAGAGTTAATCCTTTATGTCGAAAGATTTTTCAGATCAGTTCTACGATTTTTTAACTGAAGAGGACGAGCCAAGGGCCTGTAGTGCCATTCCTGATGAAGCATGTGAATCGAGCCCAAAAAACTTCACTCTCAACGTATTTAACGGGACGCTCACAAAGCTTGCGGAAAAGATCATCAGCCCTGATTTAACGCTCAGTTGGGTGATGCAAAACCTGGGGGCTTCTGCTGGACTCATAGGAATGCTAGTTCCAGTAAAAGACGCAGGTTCCTTGTTGCCTCAGCTTGTTGTTTCTGGTAAAATCAGGTCATATAGTATTCGAAAGCATTTCTGGGTAGTTTCTGCCATCGTTCAGGCTATTTGCTGGGCTGTGGCTGCATTTCTCATTTACAGAGAAGTAGATAACCTACCTATCCTTTTAGTCGCTTTATTGGCGGTGTTCAGCATGGCCAGTGGGGTTGCTTCTATTAGTTTTAAAGATGTATTGGCTAAAACCATAGATAAGAAGGTGAGGGGACAGGCCTTGAGTTACAGATCGACCTTCGGTGGCGTAATGGGGCTTGCGGCTGGCGTATTGCTTATTCTCTACGTAAAAGAAAAAGCGAATACGGAGATATTTGCACTGCTATTTCTAGTAGCGAGTATATTATGGTTTACTGCTGCTTTGTTGTTCAACTTTATCGATGAACCCAGAGGAGCCACAGAGGGCGGACGCAACCCAATCGATGAATTAAAAGAAGGTGCTAAGCTAATTTCAAATGATATAGACTTTAGACGATTTCTAATTGTCAGGGCCATGTTAATGGCTATTCCTTTGATTCAGCCGTTTTACGTGCTTTCTGCTGAAAAGTTTGAGGCATCAACTTGGAGCTTGTTAGGCTTGTTGATGCTGGTTAGTGGTTTGGCACAGATTATCAGTAGTCCTATATGGGGAAAGGTTGCAGATCAATCTTCCCCGAGATTAATGAGGTTGTCGGCATTGGTAGGTGTGCTGGGGATTGTAGCAGCTATTGTAATGCGCAATTTCACGGAAGATCTAAACGTACTCTATTTCTTGCCCGTATTGTTTATTAACGGTGTAGCTTATGCCGGAGCGCGTTTAGCCAGAAAGACCTACCTCGTAGACTTCGCACCAGAAGATGATAGACCAACATACGTGTCCATAGCCAATACATCTATTGGAGTATTCACCTTGATTGCCGCTAGCTTTGGACTCATAGGTAATTACTTTGGCTTAAACGCTCAGTTTGCCTTTTTCTTTGCCATGCTTATGGTAGCCTTTTTCTTATCCTTTAAGTTAAAGAATGTAGAAGGGGAGTAGTATAAGTTACATTCAGAAGTTTTAAGCCTTACTGATAATGATAGAAGTGGAAAATCTCTCCTGATGAATCAAAGTTTAAAGTTAATTCATTTTCTTTTATTGAATAGGTCATGGTGTTACCTCTCAACTTGGCAATAAGTTCGTTTTGAAAGTTGATTAAGGATTCCGAGGTGGCAGTGCTTTGATTCACATTAAAGTCTGAAAAAGTAACAGAATTTCCATCAACACTTAAACCCATAACAATTTTAGTACCTGGGCCTAATATTTGTAATTGATTGTTTTGAGTGGTATATCTCAATGTAATTACCCTATCGCATGGGGGTAAAAGAGTAGGGTCATTATTGGAATCTAATATTTCTGCTAGTGCCCAATAATTATCTTCCAAATCAAGGCTTTCGCTCTGCTTTACAATGGAGTAATTTCTAGAACAAAACGGATCCAAAGAGATGTCTATGCCATTAACTGCCCCATCATAAATAGTAGCTTCTGCGTCACCCGATGGAGTACTTGCTGTAAAATGAAAAAACGCCTCAAACTCAGTGTTGTTAATGTCAAACTTATCTATTCTTAAAGCACCGCAATTAGCAGACATGTACTTTAAAGTAGAGTAGTCTAGAATTGTGGCCTCTACAGTGCTTGTGTTTGATATTTCGTGCACTCCTAATTCAGGTGATGGAATCATCATTTGGAAAGCGTAAAATTTGTTCTCTCCACCAACATATAATGTGTCGTTAATATACATGCTGAAATATCCTTCATTTAGGTTCTGTGATGAATTATCAACCTTAATGCTCAAAGGAACGGATGTTACCGGATTACGAATGGAGCTACTGCAATCACTTTCCAAATCTTCAAACAGATTGGTGTCCTCCTCGTCTCCACACGAGACCATTAGAGCGAAAAAGAAAAATGCTAAAGTAGTTTTAAGGATATTTTTACTCATGTTATATGGGTTATTCGGACATAAAGAATTTAAACACTACTCCATCATCAATTCTTGAAAGAGTAAGCTCGTTGTGATTAATTGTATAGGAATAAGAATTGCCTTTTAGGTTACCAATAATTGAGCTTTTTAGCTCTGTCTCGGCAGGTGTTTCGTTAACAAAATGGGTGAGATGGTTATCAGCAAAATCTATTGTGCCGCCATCTATATTGTAGCCTAATGTTTTGACGTTTTTAATACCGAAAATATTCATGTGCTCATCACCTTCAGAGAATGAAATACTCACACCGGCAGACCAAGAGGTGCAAAGTGGTGAGGCAATTATTTCTCCTGAGCTATCATAGGCGGCTGAAAACTTCCACCAAGTGTCGTTTAACTGGATGTTTTTTACTGAAGTATCCACTTCAAAATCCATTTTACAAAAGTTGGAAGTGGTGATGAGAACATCGTTAAGTATTCCGTTGGATATAGCGATGCTCGGTTGGTTGTTCACAGAGGTAGTTGTAAAGTGGAATAGACCCGAGAGTGTTTGGTTGGTTAAATCGAACGAGGTTACTTTGAAAACCCCACAGTCAATTTGTGAAGAAGTTGAGTTTTTCAAATCTGTAACTTCTCCAGAAAATTCTAATTGATCTACTCCATCATTTTTGTAGAGCGCCTGTGAAGGGTTTGGAATAGTTACTGAAACACTGTAATCGCTATTAAAAGCTCTTATGTGGAGATTGTTGTCGATGAACTGGGTATGAAATTGCCCGTTTTGAGGAGTTATTTGTGTGCCTTCTAATTCTAGAGAGAAATTAGAATTTGCTTGAGTAGTGTTGATGTAGCTTGAACAAGAGCTTTCTAACTCCTCGAGCTCATTTATGTTTTGTGTTTCGCTCTCATCGCATGCTGCTAAAAGAAAAAACAACCCTATTCCAATGAGTATATAGTGCGTTTTCATAATTAGTTTAGTTTAAATAGGTTGGTTTAAATACAGTTGAAAATTGTGTAACCCCTTAGTTTTAATTGTTTAAAGTACTGAATGTTTGATGAAAACAGAAATTATATATGTTTCTGATTGATAACGATAAATGATGAAATAGAAACAGTTCCTAAGGCTTGGTTAAGCTTATCATTTCTATAAATTTTAATCGATATCGTATTTTAGACACCTTAACCTATCATTTGCCAGCCATTAAGCTCGCGAAATTGGCTCTTTAGATATACCTTATTTTGATTCTCCAATTGAAAAAGCGACCAACATCAAAACTATCGAAGTAGCCAAACGCTTCTAAGTACATCTTTAGTCGATGGTCACGCTGATGTTGGGTTGCCACCCTCAAGGGTGAGATGTTCTTTAGACTGATTATGTCCATACAGATGTCATCATTGCAGGGATGAAAAGTGACACAATTTTTTGATAGACAGTAACCTCTTTGTTGCTGACAAGTAGTCATGTCGATTGCAAATCGACTTCTCAGCAGTCCTCGTTCGAAACGAGGGCTAGTTAGGTATATCTTCAGTCGATGGTCACGCTGATGTTGGATTCCTACTCTCCAAAATGCAAGAAAAAGAGCTGTCTTATCTTATTCCAATTACTTGATCTAATTGACCTGCCAAGAGAAACTTATCGGTTGATATTTCATATTCATTTTCAAGGTACAATAGGGCAGCATTCAAAGAAGAGAAAGGCTCCAGTTCTTTGCCATGCAAATTATCAGGTTCCATACTTGAAAAGTCATAAATGCTTGTTAACCCTTCATCGCTTTCATCAAATTTTTCGAAGAATAATAGGTGAAGCCCATGTCTATCCTTTTGTAGAGAGAAGTATCTATAACATTTGAAGCCTTGATAATAGAATTCACCAATGAATTGCTCAACTTCTTTTCCACTATTCAGCAGAGGGACTATTTCAGATTCATTTAAGTACCTCATAAATCTTAAGTCGCATTACGCAATACTTATGTCTCAATACTCATATCCCAATACCCTTTCTACCCCCGCTTCACCGAATTATTCGAAAACCTAAAGTTCTTTGCTGATTCTGGTTCGGCTAAACCCGGTTTGTTGTCTGAGTTAGCTACTAGTTTTCCAGGTTGAACCTCTAGTTCCAAAACGCCAGCCCAGATATCTAAATCCATGTCGGCTGCTTCATCTGCAACTTCTACTTCTCTGACTTTAGCAGAAGCATCCTCAATGTCTATTGCCATCACTAATGTAGCATCCAATTCTTTTTGGTTTGGGATTCTGGCTTCATTCCATCTTCCAGCAATGATGTTTTCGGTGATAATCTCCAAAGCTTCCATTTTTTCATCATCAGCTTCAATTAATCTGGCTTTCCCAAAAACATTGACCGAGCGGTAATTTACGGAGTGATGGAAGACTGATCTAGCCAACACCAAGCCGTCTAAGTGAGTAACATTCAAGCTTACTTTTTCTTGTTCCAGAAGAGCAAGCATCATTCGGTTTTTGAGCGATCCATGAATAAGTATAGAATCTTCTTTTCTGCCATAGGCGGTTGGAATGACAATAGATGTTCCTTCGAAAACATACGGAATATGGCAAATGAAGTGTGAGTCTAAAATTTTATAGACTTGCTCCTGATCATATCGGGCTCTTTTCGAACCACGAACAATTTTATTGATGGGCTTCTTTTCGAATGTTTTCATGTATTGACCTTTCTCTCATAAAGTTGAAAAGTTTTCTCTAATTTCTGTCCCGAATACTCAAAACGTTCGTCAAACCCACAAATCGCGATTTTTAAAACGAATTATCAACTCATAATTTTTAGAACAATGCAAAAGTATTTATACCTGTTTAGAGGTGGTGACGCCAGAATGGCGGAAATGTCTCCTGCCGAAGTAGAAGCTCATATGGATGAGTGGAGAGTTTGGATGGAAGGCCTAGCCGAAAAAGGTCAACTCATCGATGGTCTTCCATTGAAAGCTGAAGGTAAACAAGTCTCTAAAGGTGGTTCAGTGGTAACTGATGGCCCATTTGCCGAAGGTGCTGAAATAGTTGGAGGTTATCTTATGGTCAATGCTACTTCACTAGAAGAAGCGACTGAAATGTCCAAAGGTTGTCCGATCCTCGATGCTGAAGATGGCCACGTTGAGGTTAGGGGAATTGCTGATATGTAAACTCAATTTTTCAAGTCATTCCTGGGTTTGGCTAAAAAGCTGCAAATTGACTTCGGGAATGACTTTTTTTATGCCTACTGCAGTCAATCAAAAGCTAGATCATCTTTTTCGCCATGAGTATGGTAAGCTGGTTTCCATGTTCGCTAATAAGTATTCGCCTGAGCTGATTGACACCATAGAAGATGCGGTGCAAGAGTCGCTGTATAAAGCGGCTAAGCTTTGGTCTTTTCAGCCCATGCCAGATAACCCTTCGGCTTGGCTGTACAGAGTTGCGAATAATCAAATTATCGACTATCTGAGGAAGGACAATCGGTCTGTTTCATACGACTTAGCCATTTCTACCAATCATATTGAGGAGGAGGAAAACGTACTTCCGGAGGAGAGGGCAATTGTTGATGATCAGCTGAGAATGATTTTCGCTTGTTGTCATCCGACCATGAAACCAACGGAGCAATTGATGCTCAGCCTTAAACTCCTTTGCGGTTTGTCTGTGAAGGAAATCGCTCGGGCTTTTTTGAAGCAGGAGGAAGCGACTAAAAGAGCCATTACTCGAGCTAAAGTTAAGTTTAGAGAGGAAGTGGGGGAGTTGAAAGTACCAATTGGTGCCGACTTGGAACAACGTTTGGAAGCGGTGTTGCAAGTCATTTATCTACTTTTCAACGAAGGTTACAAGGCAACAGAGGGGAACCAACTGATAAAGCAAGAGCTTTGCGAAGAAGCAATACGACTAGCCTTCTTACTAACCAATGAGCCAAGTTGTGACAATGGAGAACTGAAAGCACTCATTTCTATGATGCTGCTCAAAGCAGCTCGTTTCCCTGCTAGAATAGATGAAGCAGGAAATCTCCTGACTTTGGAAAAACAGGATAGAACCAAATACGATGAAGACCATATCAAATGGGGCTGGCAGTTTTTGCACGATTCATCAAAGTTTGAGGGCTCATCGGTTTATCAGTTGGAGGCGGCTATCTCTTGCTATTACACCACTGCGGCATCCCATGAAAAGACAAACTGGAAAGCTATTTTAAGCTTATACGACACACTTGTTAAGTTGAAGCCAGTGCCTGTGGTTCAAATGAGCAGAGTCCTTGTTTTGAGTAAGGTGAAAGGAGCAAGTTTCGCTCTAAACGAAATGGAAGGTCTAGAAGAAATTATAAATGGGAATCAGTCTTTTCTGGCTCTTAAGGCTGATTTATATGCTGAAATTGGTGATTGGTCTGCTGCCAGAGTTCATCTGCAAAAGTCCATCAGTCAGGCTTTGAATATTACAGAAAGAAGGTTTCTGGAAAAGAAGCTCCAGAGTTGGATTGGTAAATAGCCTTCTGTCATTCCCACGTAGGTGGGAATCTCAGTCGTTTGCGGAATAATAGGGAGATCCCTGCCTGCGCAGGGATGACAGCGTAAACCAAAACTACTTCTTCCTCACACTCTCCAGCATAGCATCCATATCAGACTTTGTATAGACCTTACCCTGAAGTACCATACCACTAATGTTCTTGCTGTTGCTAATGTCTTCCAGCGGATTGTCATTCAGAATTAGCAAATCGCCAGACTTGCCTGTTTTTAGACTTCCATAGAAACTATCCACTTCAAGAAATTTTGCGCCATTTATTGTAGCAGCTTTGAGAGCTTCAATTTCTGGAAGCCCCGCATCTACCAAAGCTTTGAGTTCCCCATGAAGTGATTCGCCCGGATAAACGTAACTATTCGAAGCGCCACAATCGGAGCCAGCTAGCAGTGTCACACCAGCCTTATGCAGTTTCGGCACAAGATTTACGAAAGTATTGTTGAGATCAATTCGCATTTGAGTGAACTCTTCATTGGCGTTCAACGCACTTCTAATTCTTCCCTGATAGGTGTCGATAATACCATCGCCAACATAGTTCAAATATTGGTCATTGGCGTGGTCTACTTCTTTTAAATAAGTGAGAACATTGCCGATATAAAGCGTAGGAGTAACATAAGTGTTGTTATCTCTTAATAGGTTAAAAGCAGCCTGCTCTTGCTCCTTAGTTGTAGTAGCCATTAACCTGTTCATTGAGCCCCAGAAACTTGCTTTGCCAGCAATCACATCATCGGTGACTTCCTGTTCTTCGGTAGATGTTCCCTTAAGTACATAATAAAGGTGCTCCACGGAGCCTAAACCGGCTTCAACCGCTTCATTGAGCATTACGCTGAATGGCATGTGGCCAGAGGTTTTAATGCCTCTTCTTTTTGCCTCTTCCAAAATCCAGATGTAAGCATCGCGAGATATTCTGCTGTCGTAAAGTTTTACAAAGTCGGAACCCAAGTCGATTAATGAATCCACTGCCTGAACAGCTTCTTCTTGTGTGGTTACGGGGATAGATCCTGCCCATGTACCGCCAGGCCCATCTAGTTTAGGCCCAGAAGTGAAAATCTTAGGGCCTTTCATGTTTCCAGTTTCGATAGCATCTTGCCATTCGAAGATCTTTTGAGTCATATCACCACCAGCTTCACGAACTCCAGTAATGCCATTGGCAAGGAAGAGTGGAATAAGACTTTTGTTCTCTTCAACCAATTCTTCTCCACCTCGGAAATGAATGTGCATATCCCAAAGTCCGGGTATTACATATTTGCCATTGGCATCAATGGTCTCTTTTGCATAGTAGTCTTTTGCGTCATCATCCGAGATGAAGACAATTGTTCCATCATTGATTCCAATCATCTGATCAGACCAAATTTCACCAGTTTCGACATCAATTACTTCTGCATGAGTAATCAGAATGTCTACAGATTCTTTAGGCTGGCAAGCAATAATGGTTAATGCGAAAAGGAGAAAGAAAGCTCTGGTTTTCATAAGGTGGATTTTCTTAAAAGTAATTGAATTGCCACTTTTATTCAGACTGAATTTTTTGAGTGGAGGAAACAGAATTAATATTCTTTAGAACGTCATTCCCGTGAAAACGGGAATCTCATTGTTACCATGTTGTAGAAGATCTCTGCCCATGGCTGCGGCATATAGATGCACAGGGGATGTCAAGTAATTAAAAATTCTTAATTAGGATTCTGATTTGAGTCTCTTATAACTAGTTTCAAATTCATGTTTAAAGTCATCCTTCGTTTTGGTTTACTCATAGCAGCTTTGCTGATTCTTTTTCAGCTGAGCAAAATGTCTTTATTTATCCCTGAGATGTCGCAAGATCTAACCATTGGCCTTGTTGGAGCGGCATTCATTGGGCTAGGGGTTTATCTCGGTTTGAAATTTAGGAAAGTGGAGATTATAGAAGTAAGTCCATCGATAGAAATAGATCATGACAGAATTCAAAGTCTTGGTCTTACCGAACGTGAGATGGAAGTGTTACATCATATTGCTGAAGGTTGCTCTAACATTGAGATAGGAGAGAAGCTCTTCGTTTCTGAAAATACTATCAAAACGCATGTATCAAATCTATTTGTAAAGCTCGATGTAAAACGCAGAACACAAGCGGTTACTAGGGCTAAGGAGTTGAGGATTATACAATAACTCCGGTTATGCGTCATTCAGAGCAAAGCGAAGAATCTGTTTGTTGGGTGCGCAACTAGTGGAGATTCTTCAGTCGCTCATTTTCGATTAACATCAAAATGTTCTTCTTCTGAATGACGAGAATTCTGTAATTTCATACTAAAGTATGAGCCTTAATTACAGCAGAAAGGGCTGTTTTGAGAACAAAAAAACATCTGATGAAAAAACTGATAATCAAATTCGGACTTATTGGAGCCTCTTTAATAGTAGGTGTTCCGCTTCTTTCAATTGCTATTGTAGGGCTCGGCCCAGACAGTTTTGCAGTTGGTGAACTTATAGGCTATTCTACGATAGTTATTGCTATGCTGTTAATCATTGTAGCCCAACTTAATTATAGGAAGGAGCAAGGTGGGCAGCTATCATTTGGAGACGCTTTCAAAATTGGTCTAGGAATTTCAACCATTGGTGGCTTGGCATTCGGTTTGTACAATACGGTATATGTTTTGTTCATCGACCCTGAGTTCAACGAGAAGTATTTTGCGTATTCTATGGGTTTAGAAAGAGGAACTCCAGCATTTCAACAGCAATATGCCGAGGCGCTTTCTGGCAATAACTTTATGTTTTCCATAGAAGGGCAAGCTTTGTTGATGTTCTTAACTGTTTTTCTGATAGGCTTCGTGATAAGTATAATTGGAGGTCTTATTTTGCAACGGAAAGGGGTAGTTAAAACTGTATAGAGGCTTGAATAGATTAATTTTGATGATATCGCTAATCGCTATTCTTGGTGTGGCTCAAGCTCAAGAAGCTGATTATTTAAAGGAGATTAAGGTTTGGCAGGAAGATTTGAATAAAGAGTATCTAGACCCTGTTAAGTCGCCTTTATCTAAGAAGGAGAGAAAGGATTTCACGGGTCATTTATTTTATCCTGTTCAAGAGAGTTATAGGGTTGAGGCGAAATTTGAACCGACTCCAGATTCGAAACCTTTTCGGCTAGCTACTAGTACAGGTGGTGCAAAAATCTACAAGCGAATAGGGATTCTTCATTTCGAGTTACTTGGCGAAAACCGCACTCTTGAAGCTTATGTAGAGCAGAAAAGGTTCAGTTTACCTGGTATGCCGACCTATGTTTTTCTTCCTTTAGTAGACGAAACTACTGGCAATGAAACCTATGGTGGCGGACGATATATGCATTATGAAGGAATTCCTGAAGGAACAATCTGGACAGTAGATTTCAATAAGCTATACAACCCTTACTGTGCTTACAATGACAAATATGAGTGCCCGAAAGTACCTGATGCCAACTATTTACCTATAAAGGTAGAGGCAGGAATAAAGGGGTATTAAATAGTATTTAGTACATAGTACAAAGAATGAGACTAATTACCTTCGAGTGCCTTTGCAATTTTATGCACCTTCTTTCTTTCGAATACTTTAATAAAAGCAGCAACTAGTCGAAGGAACCTGCCGGGTTTCATAATGTCCTTACCTAGCCATGCAATGGAAAAATCCTGCTTTGATATCAAGGTTGGTCTTTGTGAAGCTTCTGCCTGATTATACTCATTGGCAAAATCCCAAGCACCGTCACGTGCGATTTTGATAGAAAAATCTACTAGTCTTTCATCTAGCTTGCCAGCTAGCAGATCCAATATTCCGATAACTGGAGAAATTCTACCAATTTCTTGCTGAACTCCTTCTACCATAGAAGCTAATAGAGAATTGATCTTGTAAAAGTCCGCTTTTAGAGAATCTAGATCAGAGTCTGCAATTTCCGCTGCTGCAATGCCAAGGTCTAGGTTAATGTGAGCATTAATGCCAACTAACAAGTGTTGTAGGGCTATGGGCCAAAAAGCATGTGCCTCATCAAAGGCTATTTGCCAAGAGTCTGTTGGTTTTTCTCCTGCTTTAAACTGCTGGTAAGCGGTTAGGTAACGATTAGCAAAAACTACATCGAGCTTTTCCATTCGCTCGTTGTCATCAAAGTCTTTTCTTTCAATGCCCTCCTTTACAGCAATGGTTACCTTTCTGTAGAGGATGGGGAAGAAGGCTAGTTTAGAATCGTCCGCCAGACACTCTTTGATTATCCTGTCTAGTTGGTCAATTACTTCATCAATTGTTTGTGCGTGCATGATTCAAATTAGTCAATCTCTTAATATTTATTAATTAAACTTTCAGAAAGTATTGAAAGTTAAAAACAAACTATTACCTTAGCACTATGCAATATGACAAAGCCAAAGATCAGTTCATTCAGGCATGGGGTACACTAGGGTCGGCCTGGGGTATTAACAAAGCCATGGGGCAGATTCATGCACTTCTACTAATTACAGAAGAGGCTTTAACCACTGAGGATATTATGGAAGAATTGAAAATATCCAGAGGTAACGCCAATATGAACCTGAGGTCTTTGATGGATTGGGGTATTGTTCAGAAAGTCTTAAAGCCAGGGGAGAGGAAAGAGTACTTCACCACAGGAAAGGATATTCTCGAACTGGCTAGACAAGTATCGAGAGAAAGGAGAAGGAGAGAGATTGAGCCAGTGATGCGAGTTTTGAATGAAGTACAAGAAATAGAAGGGGATACTCCTCAAGTGGAGCATTTCAAGAAAGTAACTAGTGATCTATCGGGTTTTACCAAACAAGTAGATGGGGCTCTGGATAAATTTATTCGCTCAGACAAAAATTGGTTCTTTCAAGTTCTGATGAAGATGATGCGCTAAAAATTTTGATTGAAACTTTCAGAAAATATTGAAAATAATAAAAGTATGGGAAATTATAGATTTTATACTGCGGTTATGAAGATCGTTTTCGGCCTAGTTTGTCTTTTGTTTTTACTGGCTTTTTTAAATGAAGATTTTAGTCAATTAATGTTTGAAGCCTTAATCATGATGCCATTGGGGATATTTCAATTAGCTGTAGGGTTTCATTTTATAACTACTCTAGAGAGGAGGAGTGAGATAGTAAGAGCAGGTGTTCGAGTTTATTGGTTTCTAACGTTGGGGTATTTCTTGGGTCTTTATATAGCCAGTAGATTCAAAGAAATTCATGAAGACTTTTACTGGGTTTATTTATTGGTAGTGCCTTGGTTTATAGTGGCTTATCAATGTTTTGTGGTTCAAAAATCTTACAAGGAAAGAACTAATTCTCAGATCAAATCGACTAAGTCATGAAAAGGAAAGTCGTCATTTTCGGAGGTACTGGATTCCTTGGGCTTTCATTGGCTGATTACTTGACAGACAGAAGTTTTGAAGTCGTTTTGGTTGCCAGAAAAAGAGTGGTTACTCAACACAAACTTCTACTGTGGGATGGTCACGGTCTTGGTGATTGGGCGGATGAGTTTAATGATGCCTTTGGGATTATTAACCTTGCCGGAAGGAGTGTTGATTGTGTAAAGACTCCTGATAACTGCGATTTGATTCTCCGATCTAGGGTTGAATCTGTCAGAATAATAGGGTGTGCTATAGCCCAGGCAAAAACGTGTCCTAAGGTCTGGGTTCAAATGTCTACGGCACATATCTATGGGGATCCACCATTTAAGTTTTGTGATGAGGAGGCTCCATTAGGGTACGGATTGGCTCCGGAAGTAGGAAAAGCATGGGAAACAGAATTTGACAAATATTTGAATAAAGAGACAAGAGGGGTGATTCTAAGAACTGGTTTCGTGATCGGTAAGAATGGAGGAGCACTTCAAAGCTTGTCCAGATTGGTGAGGTTGGGTTTGGGTGGAAGAGTGGGCACAGGTAAACAAGGCATGAGCTGGATTCATCAGACTGACTTCAACGAAATTGTATTTCAAGCTTTGATGAATCCTGGTAATAGTGGAGTTTATAATATCACCTCACCTAACCCTGTTTCTAACAAGGAATTCATGAAATCCTTGAGGAAGACGATGAAAGTTCCTTTTGGACTTTCAGCACCAGAATTCATCACCCGTTTGGGTGCTAAATATATTTTCAAAACAGACCCGGAATTGGCTCTCTATGGCCGCTTTGTTACACCGGATCGGCTTCTCGCAGAAGGTTTCAAGTTTAAGTTCCCTGATTTGAATCAGGCCTTACAAGATCTTCTGATGCAATAATTTCTAATCATCCATTTAAACAATACAATCATGAGTTACGCAATTACATCTTACGTTCTGTACTTAGTTTTAACCATTGGACTAACCATTTGGGTAGCATCAACTTTGTTCAAAAGTGGCAGAGTTTTTTTGGTCGATATTTTCTCCGGTAACCAGGAGTTTGCCAATAGTGTTAATAGGCTGTTGGTGGTTGGGTTCTACTTAATCAACTTAGGTTTCGCAGTATCATCTCTAGATGCAATAGGCTCTGTAAATGATCTATCAGACCTTTTCATTCGATTGTCTAAAAGAGTGGGGATAATCACATTGATTTTAGGCGGAATGCACTTCTTAAATATTTATGTATTCTTCCAAATTCGAAAAAGCGGGAAGGAAAACAGGCTTGAACATGCCTAAGGTTGGATTCAGGCATATTTGGGCAGACAGAAGCTTCCGTGTCTCAATAATTCAAACTACCGTTTTCCTTGGCCTAGGTATGTTGTTTTTACATCAGGGGTGGGTTGAATATGGTTGGGTAATGTTTCTGTGCTTTCCAGTGATACTCGGGCTTAGCTTGGGGATTCATCCGAATAAAAAGGCAATGTTTTATGGGGCCATTTTGGCCCTTGCCCTCTTTCTGTTTTTCATCATTATAGCGGGAATTGAAGGAATGGTTTGTGTGATTTTTTTACTTCCTCTTATTATTGTTCCGTTATTTCTGGGTGTAATTATTGTTCATCTGATAGAGAAATATCGTAAAGTTAGAGAGGAGGTAAGGGTGAGAGTAATTTGGTCTCCACTACTCGTTTTCATTCTAGCAGTGCCTTTAGAAAATGGCATGCTTCCAAATGAGCCACATGTAGAATTGGTTTCTACCGAAATCATATTGCCATACTCTGCCATCGAAGTTTTTGATGCCATCAAATCGGTAGATACGCTGTATGGTGCAAAGCCTTTTCTTATGAAACTTGATTTGCCCGTTCCCTTCAAGTGCATTTTAGAAAAGGAAGAAGTTAATGCACTTAGAGTCTGTTACTTCGAAGGAGGTCGAATTATTGAAAAAGTTACTGCCTATGAACCTGGCGAGCTGCTACAAATGGATGTGATAGACTATGAGTTGACGGGAAGAGTATGGTTAGGCTTTAAAGAGGCCATTTACACTTTTGATTCACTTGCGCCCGCCAAAACTAAAATGACCAGAACTACCACTTATACTTCTAAGCTGTATCCTAGAGCTTATTGGAGAGTTTTCGAAAAACTAGGCATTTCTCAAGAACACGATTATGTATTTCAAAATGTGCAAAGGAGCCTTATAGAACCTTTCTAAGTATGTAATCTATTTCTGGCAATAACGCTCATTTCTTTACATATTAAAGAATGTAATTTTCTATTATTGCCAATGCTCGAGCTCCTCCGACACGTTTTTGAGAACGACTTCATGCCTCATGGCCATTGCTATTTCTGGGAAAAAGACATCCTAATTCCCATAGTAATTGGCGATTTACTCACCTTTTTATCCTACATGACCATTCCAATACTACTTTGGAAGTTTGTTAAAAACAGAGAAGATCTGAGGTTTGGAGTGGTATTTAAAGCCTTTGCTGCCTTTATCTTTTTTTGTGGAATAGGCCACCTTATTGATGTTATCAATATTTGGGAGCCCTACTATAGGGTTTCTGCTATTGCAAAAATGTGTACGGGCTTGGTTTCCTTAGGTACAGTTTTAATGCTTTTCAAGCTGTATCCTAAAGCCTTGAAATTCCCTAGTATTTCTCGACTTGATAATATAAATGATGAGCTGAAGAGAAAAAACAAGGAGCTCGTTGAACTGAATGAGATGTATGACGATACCATGAAGGCAGTTCGGTTGGGCTATTGGCATCTTGATGTAGAATCAAATGAACTGTATTGGAGCGATGTAGTGTATGATATTCACGAGATGGAAAGAGGTTGTAATGTAGATGTAGCCTCAGCGTTGAACTTCTATCATCCAGACCATAGAGAGGTGATATCAGAGTTAGTTACAAATGCAATTCAAAACAGTGAACCTTTCGATGTTCAACTGAAGATTATAACCGCTTCACAAAATGAACTATGGGTAAGAGCTATAGGTAAAGCCGAATTGAAAGATGGAAAGCCTGTAAAGCTTAAGGGCCTCTTTCAAGATATTGATGATTTAAAGAGAAAGGAAGAACAGTTAACTCAAAATGAATCTGCTCTTAAAGAGGCAGAAGATTTGGCGCAATTGGGTAATTGGAGGTGGAGTTTTGATAGGCAAGAGCGCTATTGGTCCGATGGCCGATTTAAGATATTGGGCTACGAACCAGGAGAAATCGAACCTTCATTGCAAGTAGCTTTGGATTCGGTTCATCCTGAAGACAGAGAGCGGGTAGAAGGTACCATTAAGCAGGCAATTGAGAAAGATGAAGATTATGAATTGAGCTATAGAATTATCAACCAAAGTAATGAGGTGAGAATAGTCAAAGATAAAGGGGTCTTTGTCAACCTGCCACACACCAAGGGGCAATATTATGCTGGTATTGTAATGGATATTACAGATGAGTCTTTGAAGGAACAAAAGCTACAAGAGTCTCTTAAGGCACTAGAACGTTCAAACCGAGAGCTTCAAGACTTCGCCTATGTAGCTTCTCACGATTTGCAAGAGCCGTTACGTGTTATTACTAGCTATCTTCAGCTCATAGAGATGAGTTATGGTCATTTGCTCGATGATGAAGGCAAACTCTTTATAGAAAGTATTATTAAGGCCTCGGCCCGAATGAAGACATTGATAAATGACTTACTAGTACTTTCAAGGTTAGAAACAAAACAGAGAGATGCTGTTCCTGTAGACTTAAATAAGGTAATCAATGTAGTGAAGGAAGACCTGAGTCTAAAGATTATTGATTCCAATGCAGAGATAAAGCACCCCGAGTTGCCAGTAGTTTATGGTGATGAAGGTAGAATGAGACGGCTGTTCCAGAATTTTATTGGGAATAGCATTAAATTCAGAAGGCCTGATGTTGATCCGAAAATAGAAATTGAGTGGTCTGATGTGGGGGAGAAATATCAATTCAAGATAAAAGACAACGGAATTGGTATTAAAGAGGAGTATTTTGAAAGAATTTTTACCATTTTTCAGCGATTACACACTCGGGAAGAATATGAAGGTACGGGTATTGGTTTGGCTATTTGTAAGAAGATTGTGGATAAACATGACTCAACCATTCGAGTTGAAAGTGAATATGGTAAAGGAAGTTCCTTTATCTTTGAGCTAAATAAGAGCAAAGAATGAAAGAGGAGTTTAGAATCTTATTGGTTGAAGACAGTAAAGAAGATGTAATGCTCACTAAAATGGCATTTGCTAAATCTAAAGTAGATGCAATTATAGATGTGGTGAATGATGGTGAACAATGTCTGAAGTTTTTGAGAAAAGAGCCGCCTTATGAAAAAGCCGTTATTCCTGGGCTTATTTTGTTAGATCTTAACATGCCAAAGGTCGATGGTAAACAGGTGCTCGAAAGAATTAAATTCGATGAAAACCTGAAAACAATTCCCGTTGTAGTGCTTACCACTAGCCAAAACGAAAGAGATGTGGAAGAAAGCTACGAACGCTTTGCTAATAGCTACATTTCCAAGCCAATGGATTTTATTGAATTTCTTGACTTAGTTAAGCAGATTGAAAAATTCTGGTTCAAAACCGTTAAGCTACCGAAATCTTCTGAGTGAACTGGGTTAATTAGTTAAGCCCAGTTAAATTATTTTTGAACGAACTCATCAGCAAGAATGTCCGAAAAAGTTAGAATTCTCATTGTTGACGACCATACAATGATAAGGGTCGCCATTAAGAACTATTTCGTTAATGACGATCAGGTCGAAATAGTAGAGGAGGCTGTTAATGGGGAGGAAGCATTGGCTAGGCTTGTAGATGCCCAAATAGACTTAGTGCTTACCGATATAAGTATGCCAGTAATGGATGGTTATGAATTGGTTGGTAAGGTTAAGCTTAAATATCCAGAGCTAAAGGTTGTTGCTTTAAGCATGATTAACGAATCTCAGCAGGTCAAGAAAATGCTGGAGACTGGTGTACATGGTTACATTCTAAAAAACTGTGATAAAGAAGAGCTTAAGGCTGGCATTATTCAGGTTATGAATGGTGAGGACTATTTCAGTAATAGTGTTGCTCATGAAATTGTAGAATCATTGGCTAAGCGTAAAGGAGCCGAAGGTGCTTTAGTAGAAATTCCTCTTTCTCAGAGAGAAAAAGAAGTTTTAAGGTTGATGATGAAGGAGTATAGCAATGGAGAAATAGCTAACGAGCTTTCCATTAGTACAAGAACAGTAGACGCCCATAGGCGTAATTTAATGGAGAAAACTGGTTCTAAAGGGGTTGTAGGTCTTGTAATTTATGCTATTGAGAAAGGGTTGGTTTAGTCCTTTGGTTCATTTGATAGATTCTTCTCAAAAGAGATAAACACGTTTGTTCCCTTTCCTGGTTTAGAGTCTACTTCTATACTACCGTTATGCGCACTTACTCTGCTCTCAAGACTGGAGAGTCCGAAACAGTTTTTGTTTTCTTGCACTAAAGATTTGTCGAAGCCTTGTCCGTCATCTTCTACCATTAGTGAGATGTAATCTGGGTACTCTATTAGTTGAATAAAGATTGAATTGGCTTGAGAGTGTTTTAGCGCATTATTTACTAGCTCTTGCACTATTCTAAAGATGGCCAACTTTAGATTTACTTCAGGTTCATTTTCCAGATTTACTAAATAGTGAAAATGAATATTGGAGGCCTGCTCCATATCCTCCACTAAAGACTCAAGAGATTCCTGAAGTCTCATTTCAGTAATCACTCTCGGCATCAGCTTGTGAGAAATATTACGAATTTCGTCTATAGTTAATGAAAGGTTTTCAGAACATCTTTTGTAGTGCACTTGGCTTCTTTCATCAAACTCAGAAATGGTTTTTTGTAGCATGCCTAAACTCATGGATACCACCGTAAGGCTCTGAACTACTCCATCGTGTAGTTCTTTGGCTATTCTCGCTCTTTCGCTGTCTTGGGCTTCCAGCACCGAATCGATAAGGCGCTCCTTAGATCTGTTGTTTTCCAACATGAGCTTGTGTCTTTCAATAGAATATTGAATGGATTTCTCCAACAGCCTCGGATTGTATTCTCCTTTTACCAGATAGTCTTGAGCACCTTCTTGAATGAGCTTTCTACTGAGTTTTACATCAGATAAGCCAGTAAGGATTATTATTGGAATATTCCCCGCATTACGTTTAACCTTGAAAAAACTTTCTTCACCATAAGAATCGGGGAGAGATAAGTCTAGTAAAATAATGTCTGGAGTCTGTTGCTGAATTAGATCTAATGCTTCGGCAATTCGCACAGCCTCAAGTATCTTCCAGTCCCTCAGACTACCAAAAGACAAGAGTTTTTTGAGCAAAAACCTGTCATCGGAATTGTCTTCAATTAAGAGGATGGATTTATCTGACATTACTGTTTGGAGTTGTTTTTTGGAAGAATAGCCACTTTTAACCAGAAATCCACAATGCTTTTGGACATATTTGCTAATTCCGATAAGTTTTCTGGTTTATTAATGAAGCAACTAGCATGTCGTTGGTAGCTTTCGTCAATACGATTTTCATCAAAACTCGAGGTAAGCACAATTACTGGAATGGTTTTTAGTGTGCTATCGGCTTTCACAAATTCAAGCAACTTCAAACCACTGTCTTTTGGTAGATTCAAGTCTAATATAATTAGGTTTGGCTTAAGGGCATCTTCAAAGCCATTTTCTTTACGTAAATAATTAATCCCTTCTTCTACTGTTTCAACCACCTCAATATTCACTTCTAGGCTCTCGGCTTCGATGCCTCTTTTCAGAAGTACTATGTCTGTTTGGTTATCTTCTACTAATAAAATCTCTAAGTTCTTAGCCATTGCCTGCGTGCATTAAATTAAAGCAGATAAAAAAATAAAGCTTGAATTACTGTGACTCACAGAAGTCTGCAATTTTAGCTGTAATAAATATAAGATCATATCCTAAATAATCATTATGTATGTGTATAGCGTATTGTTGTGTGTAAACCACTCATCCCTGATTTTAGCCTTGCGGATCAATTTAAGTCCATGTAAATGAAGAAATAGGACAATTTATGGATACTTTCAGAATTCTATGATGGTATTCAAGATCTAGTTCTAATTCATAATCCATATCCTTCATTTACATTAAGATAGTTTTTTGTAGGTGTATCACCTAATTTACGTATTCAAGATGGTTTTTTATATCTGATAAATAGGAAATGTTCTGAGCATCTTTTTCATTCAATAAGTCAAGATGAGAGTTTAGTGCTCATCATTTGTATTATCTGGGGAAGAAAATGAGGGCCATGGAACAACCAAATATCAATCAGTCAACAGGAGCAGACACTGGGATATTTTCCTTGCAGCGTCAGTTTCAAGAGATGGAAGAGCTGAATGCAGCAATGAAGTGCGTAAAGCTGGATCTGCATAGTGTTAATACTATTCTTCAGTTTCTAAGTACCAATGGAGTGTCGGTGACCAAAAGGGGAGAGTTGACCTCCGTGGTTGGGCTTGTTAAAGTAGATATGAGCTTGTTAGAGAAAGGCTTGAGAGCTCTAACTAGGTGTTTAAACAGAAGGTCTCAAGGTGTACTTACTATTGAAGTAGAAAGCACTGAAAACGATATTAGTTTAGTGATTCCCACCTACGACTCCAGCGTAATAGAGAATTCTATTGTAGCTACTTATGCTGTTGAGGTTATAGAGAAGATGGGTGCAAAGGCTCACTTAAAGAAAGAAGCCATTTCCCTTACTTTTCCTATGAGCAAAGGGCAATAGGCTTCACTTAATCACTTTTATTGGTCACAAAAAGAGTTAAAACTATACACTTTAGTGCATTTCGCTTTAGCTTCTAAAAAGCACCCTGGAATTTATCATGTACAAATTTTGTTTGACGTCAATCGTAAATCTAATCCCGAAACTTTCGGGACGTACCTTTTCTAAGTCCGCCATTCAAAGTGACTTTCAGCTGCTTCTAAAACTATGGTGCTTTCAGTCCATGATGGTTTATTCTAGACTGCAACTTCCGTTGAAATCCGAAGCATCAAAAAAGGTGTTTGAACTACCTTTTAAGGCCCCTTTGTTAGCTTCAATTGTCAGCTGATTGCTTCCGTTTCTTTTGGGTGAGCAATATTCTAATAAATAATAGCTGTTCGCTTTTCCATTAATCAAGTCTCCTATTTCCTTAAACTTGTCTAATAGCTCTCCAATATTTACAGCCGAAACAAAGCTTGTTTTTCCAATAGACTTGAGTGTAGGCTCGTCAATCTCTTGTCCTAGCCCTATGGTGTAGATAGACATGTCTCTGTCGGCCTTTTTTACGGCTTCTAGCGCTTGTCCTTTAGTGTTTCTGTTTGCTTGGTCTGTTCCATCCGTGAAAATGACCACAGCGCTGCTGGCGATTTCATCTAATTGACGGGTTTGAGACAGCTTTTGCGAGGCCACTCCTATGCCCTGTATTACAGCACCGTAAAGGTTTGTTGAATTATCTGAGCTCATTTGAGCACTGATGTTATCAATGGCAGCTTTCAGCGTAGTTCGGTTGGTAGATGTGCCCTGTAACTGCTTAATGTTCTCTGAACCATCGAACCACCAAATCTCCATTTTTACCGCCTGAGCATTAACAGCACCTTCGCTAGGTACAACCTCATCTATAAAGCTCTTGGCGGCTGTTTTTAGTCCACTTAAACTTTCTCCTCCTAAAACACTTCCACTCAGATCTAACAACAAAGTGATGTGGTAGTCAAAAACTTGTTCATTGGGTTGGATCTTTCTTGTGGCTTCAAACTCAGAGATTTTCGCCCCGTTTTCATAAATGGTAAAGTCACTTTCCGATAAACCGGCAACTCCATTCCCTGCCCCATCTTCTACCCTGAAAAATACAGAGACGTTAGAAGGTAGGTTAACAAATTGATCTTCAATGGTTACCACTAGACCTGTGCTGGTATCGTCATTCCCTGAGCAGGAATAAACAAGGCATAAAAGCCCTGCTAGAAGTATTTTGAGGTTCGACATTTTCATGGTTCTTAGGTTTTGAGTATACCGCAAGAACAGAGAAACTTATTTCCGTATTGTGTGGTTGGGTGTGAAAATGATTTAATTTTGCATCCGTTTAGCAATTCAGCAATATGAAGACAACCACCACGTTACTTGGAGATTACGAGTTTGAATCGGTTAACCCTAATGGCAATAAGGTGCATATAGATATGCGTCCTGCAGATGAGAAGAATGGGCAATCGCCAACCGAATTACTTCTTTCTGCTTTGGCAGGCTGTGCCTCTGTAGATTTAGTGCAAATGCTAAAGAAGAGAAAAAAGACCGTGAATGGGCTTAGAATTGAGACTGAAGGTACTCGTCAAGAAGAGCAACCACGCTTTTTTACCCACATCAAATTGCATTTCATTCTTGAGTCTCCAGATGCTACCATGGAAGAGTTTACTAAGCTCGGACATTTGGCAGCCACAAAGTACTGCTCTGTTGCCGGAACATTGAAGAGTGAAGTTGAACACTCTTTCGAGATTATAAGAGACTAAGGGCTCAAAAAAGACTTATTTAGGAATTTCACCTGAGATTACCCTACCTTCAATAGTAGAATGGCTTCCTGGGTGTTTTTTGCCTAATACCTCATAGGTTAAGCCAGTAGGTGACCTTTATAACAAGCGCTCGGTTTTTATTGATGAAGTCATCTGGGAAATAGTTGTCTGTATAGGCTATGAATACATCAGATACTGGTTTGAATCTCCACTGAATTCTTGAGTTAATGTTCAGGTTGTCTATTTGATTATTGTATTGAATAAAGGTAGTCCAGAACAGTTTCTTGGTGAAGGTGATATCCAATCTTGGGCCAATAAGGAATAAATCTGCTTCTCCGTATGGTTCTGGTAGCCTAATCCTATTGTAATTAAAGTCCATAGTAATGAGGCCAAGGGGTTGGATTCTGTAATTCAGGCTTCCTCCTAGTCCAATTCTGTTGCCGTTGAAATATTGACCTGCATTTGCATTTAAGTTAAGATAAAACGGATTACGGGTGTCTCCTCTATAGTTAAGCCGTAAGTTGGTGTATCGGTAATCTGTACCTTCAGGGAGCTTCTGGTTACCATTTCTTGTAGGGTCAAAATCATTGAAAAGATAGAGGTAGGTTTGGTTTACTTGAATGCTGAAAGAACTAGTGTTTAGCATAGAAAAGTCAGTGCCAATACCTATTTGATAATCAGTTAATCCTAGTGACTCGTTAGCATAACCTTCATAAGATATTGTAGGGCTGATTCTTTGAATCGATTCGGATTGAGGGTAGAAGTTTTTCTGGAGACTTAAACTATTTCGGTCATATCCGTTTCTTCTAGCAAAACCTACCTCAGGACTATAGCCATCGCCAACTGACTGCAAAAGTGCTTCTATTTGCCAGTTTATTGTAGAGTAAAGTATGTTGCCAGAAGCTGCGTATGAATCGTCAGCCCCACCTTTCTCAAAGCTCCTGTGATAAAAGAACTTGCCGTTCCACTTATTGTCTGCTGAAGCTAAGTTGTAGTCTAGTCCTAATACCCTATTATATTGGTTGAAGCTAGAGTTGCTTTCATTGGCTAGGTCTTGCTTATTTACGAAAATAAAACCCAGATTAGACCTAGAAAATACTTTCCGTTGAAGTGCTGTAACCGTGTAATTGATCTCTGGTAAGTCGATATTCTCAAGTGCTGCAGCTTGCATGTTCAAGACTCCAAGTCGCCAATTGTTGTTCAGCTTCCCGCTCAAGCGAGCTCCAAAGTTGATTTTATTTTGAACGTTTACTCCTGTGCTTTCATCTCTGCTAACCCCAATTCTGCGTGAGAAAAAAGGACGTAAGCCTTGTGCTCCGAATTCACCAAAAAGGTCAGCATTTTCAAGAAAGAACTGTCTTCTTTCCGGGAAGAATATCTCGAACCTGTCAAGATTGGTTACTTGCTGATCTACCTCTACCTGAGAAAAGTCTGGATTTACAGTAATGTCTAAATTCATAGATGGCCCAAGGGCAATCTTTGCATCGAAGCCAGCATCAAATCCCGACTCCGTATCTCTAGGCAGCTCAACGCCATCATCTCTATTAAGAAACCCACCAGAAGCGGCAGCATTGGCCGAAATGTAAGGGATCACCGAAATATTGGCTCCAGGTTTTTTGGGTGCTTTATCCCAAATGAGTTGACCAGTATGCGCTTGTGAGTACAGCGCAAAGTTTTGTGGAACAGGATTCCAAATAGATCGTTCGCCAGTGTTAGAGTCAATTCTATATGAGTTAATATTCCAGACTAAGTTCCCTTCCTTATACCGGATACTTTTAAAAGGAATTGCAAGTTCTGCTACCCAGTATGCATCGGTTCGGGTTACTTCTCCATACCATTTGTTTTCCCAGTCTAGTGATAGATTCCCTCTCTGTGCGCCACCATTTACCACGAGCCCTTCTCTTCTTACCCCAAACGGATTAATGCCAAACTGAAAGGCATTGGTGTTGTCGTCAAATGTATCGAACGAAATGGTGAACATGTCATTCCCTGCTCCCCTAAAGTCTCGCCTTAAAGAAGGGGTTACATAGCCTGGGTTTTCTACATTATACATCTTCGCACCAATGTAAATGAACTTATCATCATAGGTGAACATGAGTACGGTTTGGGTAGAGGCTAGGAGGGTGTCTGTAGGAAAGTTCATCCAATAATCAGAACTCTTTTCGGCTTCAAGCCAGCTTTGTTCATTCAGCACTCCGTCAAGCGTTATTGGGGTAGAAGCTTCTCTGATATGAATGCTCTTTTGTTCTTGTGCCAGTATTCCGCTGTACACCAAGAACCCTAGAAGGGTGAAAAATTTTAGTCTCAAGGTTGAAGAAAGTAACTCAACTTTAAGCTTATTTATTTAATTATGAAAGAGTTAGGTTTTCTTTCTGATAAATGGCCATTTGTTTTCTAATACTTTTGGTTCTTTATTCGCAACTATGAGAGTTGTTAAGGAGTATTTGGACAAGCCTTGTAAAGTGACTGTGTTTTCTTGGAATGGTAAATACATAATAAAACTAGAAGAAGGGCCTTTTGAACAAACCTTTAAGGTGAGTGAGTTAGATGTGCTTGAAGAAGAATTGGAAGATATTTTGAATGAAAATTTTTTAAATCAGGCTTTAGATCGATTTAAGGAGATGGGAAGCTCTTTAAAAAGTGCCATGAATTACTAAATTGAGCGTCCGTTACAACTACACTCAACTAACATGACCTACGCTCTGATTTTTGCAGGTGCGCTCATTATTTTTTTAGCTGTTCTTTTGTTCATTGAGAGAAACCGTAAAAATCGACTTGAGCAAGAGAATGAAATTATTACGAAAAGGAAAGATTCCCTCCGACAGTCATGGGAATTGCTCATGGGGCATTCTTCAGACTTCTACTTTCGATATAACAAAAATGGCGAAGTACACTATACATCTAGCAATGTAGAGAGATTGCTAGGGTATAAGAAAGAAGGTGGCCCATTACACTTTCGGCAGTTTATTACTGAAAATCCTGTTAATCAGAATCTCTACCATCATATTGAAAAACTCTTCAATCTAGAGTTTGACGAATTGAAACCCTATTTTCTAGAGATTAAGGATGGTAACGGTGAAACACATATGCTGGAGGTTTATGAAACCCCACAATTAGACTCCGAGGGCAATGTAGATTACATTAATGGAATAGCCAGAGATTTAACCAGTGTATACAAGGCTCAGCAAGAGCTTAAAGAAAGTGAGCGACAACAGTTGCTGGTATTGGATTCAATTCCTGACCCCATGTTCACTATCAATAGAGATTTATGCTATAGCGATTATCAGGTGGTTAAGGAAGATGACCTATGGTTTAAGCCTAGCGAGTTTATTGGAAAGCGGGTTAAAGATGTGGTGCCTGAACAAAAAGGAATCTATTTTGAAGAGGCCATACAAAAAACGTTTGAGAGCGGTCAGGTTCAAACCTTGGAATACGACTTTGGGGAAGGAGATGAGCAGGAGTTCTTCGAAGGCAGAATAATTAAGCTGGACGAGGAAAGAGTACTTGTTATCTCTAGGGATATTACCCCACAAAAGAAGCTTGAAAGGGAGCTACGAAAGGCTAAAAGCGCTGCAGAGTCTGCTGCTCAGGCCAAGAGTAATTTCTTGGCTACTATGAGTCATGAAATTAGAACACCAATGAATGGTGTGGTCGGTATGATTAGCCTTTTGGCAGAAACAGACTTGAATGAAGAGCAAAAAGAGTTTGTAGAAACCATTCAGTCTAGCAGCGATACCTTATTGAGAATAATCAATGATATTCTAGATTACTCTAGAATTGAATCGGGTAAACTTGCCTTTGAAGAGTCTCTTTTCTACCTGAAAAAGGTAATAGATGATTCCATTGGGCTTATTAAGTTCGAAGCACAGCGTAAAGGAATTCTCATGAATGCTGTGGTAGATGAAGATGTACCTAACTTCATTCGTACCGATAGGGGAAGGTTGCGTCAGGTGCTGTTAAACCTGCTTTCCAATGCTGTAAAGTTTACTGAGCATGGCTCAATTGTATTGAGGGTGAGTGTTGAAAGGCTTACTGATAAGAACGTAAACCTGCTATTCAAGATTAAAGATACCGGGATTGGCATTCCTAAAGATAAGCTTCAAGGATTATTCCGTGAGTTCATTCAAGTAGACTCTTCTCATACCAGAAAATTTGGTGGCACAGGCTTGGGCTTAGCTATTGTAAAGAAGCTAGTCAAAATGTTGAATGGCAAAATAAGCGTTGAGAGCGAAGTAGGGGTTGGTTCTGTGTTCACCTTCAGTATTCGAGCAAAATTAGCGAGTAAAATGCCGGCTAAGCCAGAAGATCAGGCTGAAGAAGAGGCTCAACAAGATTTTATTGGAGAAGACTACCCAATGCGTGTGTTGATGGCGGAAGACAATTCCGTAAACAGAAAGCTAACTACCTTGTTCTTGGAGCGAATGGGGTATGTCCCTGAAGTGGTGTCTGATGGTTTAGATGTAATTAAAAAGCTTAAGACAAAGACCTTCGATGTTATTCTCCTAGACATTGCCATGCCTCAGATGGATGGTTATGAAGTGCTAAAACTAGTGCGCCAAATGGACTTGGAAAACCAACCTAGAGTCATTGGAGTTTCCGCCAATGCGTTTAAGGGAGACATTGAAAAAGGAATGTCCTTGGGCTTAGACGATTACCTGGTAAAACCTTTGCGCTTCAACGAACTGAAAGAAAAACTCATAGCTTCTTATAAGACCATTCACAATTCTAAGCCTTAATTTTGAGGCATGAATTACTTTGTTACCGCCATTGGCACCGATAGTGGCAAAACACTAGTGTCTTCCATTTTGGTAGAAGCCTTAAAAGCAGACTATTGGAAGCCTATTCAAGCTGGTTTTCCTACAGATACGGAAGAAGTTAAGAAACTGGTGAGCAACTCTATAACACAGTTTCATCCAGAAACGCATCAGTTAAAGTTGCCAGCCTCTCCTCATGCAGCGGCTCGTTTCGAGCATCTTCATATTCAACTGGATGATTTTGTGGAGCCAGAAACTACTAATGAAATTGTGGTAGAAGGAGCTGGCGGAGTATTGGTGCCTATTAACCAAGAAGACTTTGTAATTGATATTGCGAAGGAATTGGAGATGGAAATTATTCTGGTAGCCAATTTGTATCTGGGAAGTATCAACCATACACTGCTCACGGTAGACTATTTAAAGCGAAATAACTTTAACGTGAAAGGCATCATTTTCAATGGAGATGGTAACCCAGAAAGTGAGCAGATTATTCTAAAGCATAGTGGGTATAGGCCGCTATTGCACTTGCCAAAACTTGGTAAAGTTACGCCAGAAGTAATTCAGTATTGGGCAGATCAATTGATGTTAAGCTGGTATGAGTAGTTGGTTAGAAAGAGATAAGAGTGCTATCTGGCATCCTTTTACTCCACTTAAAGGCATGACCGAACCGGAGATGTTAGAGAGGGCCGAGGGGGTGAATTTATACACCAAAGATGGAAAGAAAATTATCGATGTAATTTCTTCTTGGTGGGTTAATATTCATGGGCATAGCCATCCTTATATTGCTCAGGCTATTGCAGAGCAAGCCAATAAGCTTGAACATGTGATCTTTGCTGGTTTTACTCACGAACCAGCTATTCGATTAGCGGAGAGGCTCCTTGATATTTTGCCCGATAATCAGTCTAAAATTTTCTTCTCAGATAATGGAAGTACAGCTACTGAAGTGGCCATCAAAATGGCTTTTCAATACTTTCATAATCAAGGGATTGAAAAGAAGAAAATCATAGCAATTGATGGCGCCTACCATGGAGACACATTTGGTGCCATGTCGGTGGGTGATAGAGGGCCGTTTACAGCTCCTTTCGATCCGTATCTATTTGAAGTAGAGTTCATTGATTTTCCGGATGCTGATAAGGAAGATGAGGTGTGGAAGCATTTCAAGGGGCTTGTAGAGTCTGGAGATGTAGCTTCTTTTATTTTCGAACCAATAGTACAAGGAGCTTCTGGTATGAAGTTCTACTCTGCCGAGTTGCTCGATCGTATGATAGCTTTGGCTCAGGAGCATGATGTGATTTGCATTGCAGATGAGGTGATGACAGGCTTTGGCCGATTAGGAACCCTCTTTGCGGCAGACCTGCTAGAGCATAAGCCAGACATTATATGTTTGTCTAAAGGGCTTACTGGAGGTGTTTTACCAATGGGTGTAACTTCTTGTACTGAGAAAATTCAAGAGGCATACCGGTCAAACGATCTGATGAAGACTTTTTTTCATGGGCATTCATTCACTGGTAACCCTATGATCTGCGCAGCAGCCAATGCTTCTTTAGACTTACTGTTAACGGATGATTGTAATAATAATCGCGAGCGAATCAATCAAAGGCATTTGGCTTTTCTGAAACAGATAGAGAGCCACTCTATGGTTAGAAACGCGAGGGTAATCGGTACCATTTTGGCCTTCGATATCAATACAGAAAAAGATACATCATATTTCAACGAAGCCAGGCATCACCTTTACCCCTACTTTATTGAAAAAGGGCTCTTAATTCGTCCATTGGGGAATGTGATCTACTTAATACCACCATACATTATTTCCGATGATGATTTGGACTACGTTTATACTACAATTTTAGAATTTTTGAATAGCTACTAGTGTGTAATATTACTGATAGCGTTTAATGGGTTTACTACAATAGCTTTCCACGATTGTTTGATGATAAGACCCGCAGAAAGAACGCAGAGAATTAAGATAGGCACAATGAGCATTAAGGGTTGTAGTTCTATTCGGTAAGTGAAGTTACTCAGCCAGTTTCTGACTCCTATAACTATTAGAGGAATGGAAATGGTGCTGCCTATAAATATGAGTCTTATAAAATCATAGATTAAAATATACAGTACTTGGGGAACTGTAGCCCCAAGTATTTTTCTCATTCCTATTTCTTTAGTGCGTTTTTGTGCTGTAAATGCAGATAGCGTGTATACTCCAATGCAAGCAATGAAAATGGCTACAGCTGTGAAGAGTACGAACAGACTTAGTAAGTTCTTTTCCAATTTTGACTGGTTTTCAAAACTCCTTGTAATGAAGTAGAATTTTGGTAAATCATACTGCAAGTCATTTTGAAATTGAGTTAAGGCGGAGTTTATTTTTTCAGCAGAACTTCCTTTTACATTTAGGGAGATGTTAAAGTAGGTTGGATACCTAAAGCCTGTAACATAGACCATAGGCGGTTCATTTTTAGTCTCATTTTCGACAACTCCCTTAATAGTAAGCATGCTATTATACTTGCCTACTTCAGCTCCAATTGCACTTTCTGGGTTGTGAAAGTTCATCTTCTCTAAAGCCGACTCATTAACAATAATGCCTCTATAATCTTCTCCGAATTTTGAGCTAAAGTTAGCCCCGCTAATAAAGTGGGTAGTGTCGTTCTTCCAGTAATTGTGATCTATTAAAGAAAGGATAAACTTACCCTGAAAAGAGCTTGAGTCACCTTTTTGATACAATGGTTCAATTTCTTGTCTCATATTAATTTGACCATTGTATAAATTGGACACTTTGAACGAGTTAATTTTCTCCTCTAGAACTGCCTCATAAAGGTAACTCATGTTTAAGTCGGCAGCATATTCGTTTGCCCCAGTGAGCCCAGGAAACTTCCCTAGTACCTCTATCACTATGTTTCTATTATCCTTCTCTTTAAGAAACTCAAGTTGCTTATAAACTACATAGGCTCCTGAAATAAATATCAGACACATTGCTAATTGAAAGACAAGCAGGCCTTTCATAACTCGAGCTCCACGAGACGATTGTTTTGATTGAAAAATTAAATTCTTGCCTTTTAAAGCTTGAGTTAGCTTCAAAGAATTTAGTAGATATGAAGGGTAGGAGGCCGTGAGAAAGGTGCTAATGGCTACTAAAAATGCAACAATCAATACCAGAAGCGTAATCCGTTCAGAGTTTAAACCCACAGGGTAGCCTATATCTATAAAAAGGTCAGCAGACTTTTGGCCAATCATAAATATAACTGTACCGAGAATTGCGGCAACAAGGTTAATGAGCAGGGCTTCGTAAAAAATGCTTTTGCGTAAGCTGTTAGGTGTTACTCCTAGTAATTTTCTTATGCCAACCTCTTTTGCTCTGCCTAATGCTTTTATGATGGAATTATTGGCATAATTGGTTGTAGAAAGCAACAGCACGATAATGCCAATAGCCCCTAAAAAGACTAGAAGAATTGAGCTTGTAGGAGGGGAGGGTTGATTGGACGTTTGGTGACCAAGGTGTATTTTTTCAAAAGGGAAAAGCGCTGAGCTGCTAAAGAACGCACTTGGATTTTGGGTGTCTGTTTTTTCTTTATACAGTTGACTATTTAGGGTTCGATAGTCTACATTTTCATTTAGTAATACATAGGTATGTGTGTCTAGTATCTTGGTGTCTACTTTATAAGGATGACTGCTTTCAATAGAGAAAAGTGCATCGAAATGTAGGTGTGAGTTTTTAGGTAGCTGATTAAAGACGGCCACTACTTCATAAGGCTCAGCAAGTTTATCGAGAGATTCGGGTCGAACTTTTTCACCCAAAATGGATTGTCCAGAGTTGAATTTTTCTGGAAACAGCATTTCTGCCACTTGGGCTGAAATGGCAATGTTATTTGTTTTGGCTAGAAGGTGTTCTCTTTTTTCAATTATATCTATGTCTAGCAAGCTAAAAATGCTAGGGTCAGCAAAGTATGCTGTTTCAACATAATTGGTTTTCTTCTTGATGTTGGGGTGGGTTTTTAAGAAGACTGAGCGATTTTCAGAGTAAGGGATTAGTCTAAAATATCCCGATATTTCATTGAATTCATCAGTTAGCTTAGGTCCTTCTTCAAAGGGTGTTAGTGCATCTTTTTTGGTGATGTCTTGAAAATGATAACTATGGGTTTCTACCCTGTAGAGATTACTTGAGTTAGCATGAAACCTATCGAAGCTAAGTTCATGTATAATGAAGTTTGAAATGAAGAGGCAACTAGCAATCCCCAAAGCTAAACAGGTGATGTTTAACAGTGTAGTGCTATTCTTGCTCCACATACCTCTTAGAGAAATAAGGAGAAAGCTTTTAAGCATGTTTATTGTTTTCTATCCAACTACTATGCTTTCAAGCATTGTGCCAGCAACAAAATGCTTGAATTCATACAATATGATGAGGTTTTGTGTTTTTTTACTGAACAGTTTCGAACTCTAGAATGTCCATTATTGTGACAGATCAATAATGCGCTATGGCTTTTACAAGCTCTGGTTGTTGATATTCGTGTTTGGTTCAGATTGAGCTTGCTTGGGGTTCACCGCAAATATCTCCACAGTTTCTGTTTTTCCTCTCAAGGGAACATCACCTATTAATTTGAACTCAAAATGGCTCGATTTAACTAGTCTTCTTAAGTTTTCAGAGATAAGGATCATTTCATTAAACTCATTGCATTTGGCCAATATTCGGGCAGCTGTATTGAGTGTGTCTCCATGGTAGGCAATTTCCTTTTTATATCGCCCAACTTCGGTTGCGGTAACTCGTCCACAGTTAAGAGCAGCTTTAAAAGACGGAGCGGTATCGTACTTCTTTAAGTAATAGTCTTTTTTTCGTTCAAGAGTCTCTATAAAAGCAAAGTAAGAGTTGAGACATTGGTCTTTATTTAGCCCTTTGTTTAACTCCCAAGTAAGCACGGCTTCATCGCCTACATACTGATAAATTTCAGCTTCATATTCGTCTACCACCCCTAAATCATAAAAGCAATCTTGTATTAGCTGACTGTATTTAATATGGCCTAGTTTTTCTGCAATTGAGGTAGAAGACTGAAGGTCTAAAAACATAAATATTCGCTCTTCTTCATGCGGAATGTACAGCTTAGCAGTCAGGAGTTTGGTGAGGTTGCCTTCTCCTAGCATTAGGTTTACCTGACGAAGCCGGGTCATAAATATGTCTACCGTTATAATATAAAAGTATACTGGACCACTTCCTTCGTCCATTACAAATGTCCAAAATGCTATGTTATGTTTAAATACCACTTTGGTGACTATAAAAGCCAAAACAATAAACAGTACCAGGAAGAGAATTATGAAAGCCCCTTTGGCCAAACCGAGCTTAAGCACAGAAGCTTTACCGTAAATTTTCTCTTCTAGTATATACTGAAGACTACCAGAAATTATACCTCCAATTACTCCAAAAGTAGCAGCCAGAATAATAGACATTGTAATGCCTGGGTCGAAGGAGCCAATTTCTTCGGTACCAATACTTCTAACTATAGTAAGAAAAACAAGAGCGGGAGGCCAAAACAGCGCATACTGACGAATGATTCTTTTCTTTCTTCTTTTTTGCGCGCTGTCAAACTTACTTTTCATTGACCTGTGTTGTGACAAGGCGAAATTAGGCCTTTTCGTTTAAAAGACTCCCGTAAACACCCTCTAATTGCCCCTTTTGAGGCTTTAATTCTGCCTTTTAGATGTGTTTTCTGTGCTTATAGCTCTTAGGTTCTAAAACGCGTGGATAATTGATAAATATAAGGGCATGCCTAGTGTTATGTTGAGTGGAAAAGTAATAGCCAGAGCCATAGGCAAATAAAGGCTAGGGTTGGCCTTAGGTGCTGCCAACTTCATGGCTGCTGGCACTGCAATGTACGAGGCGCTTGCCGCTAAAATGGCAAATAGAAACTGATTGCCTTCTGAGCTGGTAACCCATTGACTGATAACCGCCACAACACATCCGTTGATGAGTGGTACTATGATGGCAAAAGCCAGAGCAAACCATCCGTTTTGCAGAAACGAGGCTAACTTCTTTCCGCTGGTAATACCCATGTCTAGTAGAAATACCGCTAAAAACCCTTTGAAAATGTCTGTAGTAAATGGCTCTATTCCTTGTGCCTGTGCATCATTTGCCAAAAAACCAATAATCAAACTACCAATAATTAGTATAACACTTCCATTGGTTAGCGCATGCTTTAATACATGTCCAAAAGACACTTTGTGCTCAACTTCTTTATTGAATAGGTTGAGTAATAGAACACCAACAATAATTGATGGGGCTTCCATTAAGGCCATAACTGCCACCATATGACCGCCAAAGTCTATTTCTAGCATTTCTAGAAATGAAACTGAAGTAACAAAGGTTACAGCACTCACCGAGCCGTAAGAGGCAGCAATGGCACCAGCATTCCAGACGCCCAGTTTTCTTTTCAGAAAAAAGAATGTGTACAGCGGTATTACTAAGGCCAATAGAATGCCGAAAAGTAAAGACCACATAATTTCTGAGTCTAGCTGGCTGTGAGCTAGTTCTTGCCCGCCTTTAAAGCCAATGGAGAATAAGAGGTATAAAGAAATGAATTTGGAAGAAGTACCCGGAATCTCTAGATCTGACTTAAGTTGAACCGCTAAAAGACCAAGAAAGAAAAAGAGAAGAGCCGGGTTTGTAAGGTTGTCTAGTAAAAGCTGTAATTCCATTTTGCTGCTACGGCAGTTTTACTTGATAAGATTGAGTTCGAACTTCAGGCTAAACTGAACATCGCAACCAAGGCCTTCTGCCTGACCGATTCTGTCGTTGAGCTCTTGCTGTTGTACTTTTAGCTGAGAGAGTTGGGCTTGAAGAGAAGAGGCTGCTTGACCGTTTACGCCTTTTTCAAATTGCTCCAGACTCTCCTGATTCAATTGTTGATTAATTTTTGAAATTAAACCATTGATACTCGCTTTGGCTTTTGCTGGAGAAAGCTCTCTACTAAGAAGCTCCACCTTGTTTTTTTGTTCTTTGATCATTTTACTTCTGTTTAGGACTGATTACATAATTGATTGCTACTAAGAATATGACAGCAGCTGCCGATAGTGCTGGGCCAATAAGAGCGCTGCTTAGCCTGCTCACTGGTACTAGCCAGCAGCCTAACGCCATAATTACTATGCCCAGAAATAAGACTCTTGCAGAGTACTGCTGAACACTTTGGTCTAGTCGGCTAGAAGCCTTCTGATCGGCCGCTTTTTGTGTAAGTTTTGAAGTAGAACTATTCATCTGCTATTCTTTGGTTTCGGGCACAAAGATGTGTAGCGACATTGATTAATTTTTATTTATATTTGATATGAAAAGCATAAATAAAATTTATGGATTACACACTTCATCAACTCAGGATATTCCATAAAATAGCTCAGGTTCAGAGTGTTACAAAGGCTGCGGAAGAGCTGTTTTTAACCCAGCCAGCCATCTCAATTCAGCTTAAAAAATTTCAAGAACAGTTCTCTGTACCCCTGTTTGAAATAGTAGGAAGGCAGCTTTATATCACTGATTTTGGAAAAGAAATTGCAGAAACAGCAGAGAAAATTCTAAACGAAGTACAGGCCATAAACTACAAAACACTCACTTATAAAAATCAACTGGCGGGAAGACTGAAGGTGTCGGTTGTATCAACTGGCAAGTATGTAATGCCCTACTTTCTATCTGAATTTATGAACCACAATAGGGGAGTAGATTTGGTGATGGATGTTACCAATAAAACACGAGTTATTGAGAGTTTGGAGCGCAATGAAGTAGACTTTTCGTTAGTGTCTGTGGTGCCAGATCAGCTAAAGGCCGAGCGGGTGCCACTGTTAAAAAATAAACTCTATTTGGTGGGTAGTCCTCAGTTGAAAGTAGAGGCTAAAGACAAGAAGATGGGCTTCCTTAAAAAGTATCCTCTCATATACAGGGAGGAGGGCTCAGCTACAAGAAATGCAATGGAAGAGTTCATTCAGTCCAGGTCAATTTCTACCTATAAGAAACTAGAATTAACTTCCAATGAGGCCGTTAAGCAGGCGGTTATTGCGGGATTGGGATATTCAATTATGCCATTAATTGGCCTGAAAAATGAACTTAAAAGCCATCAGTTGGAAATTATCCCCTTAAAAGGCCTACCAATAATTACTCAGTGGAACCTCATTTGGATGAAGTCTAAGAACCTATCGCCAGTTGCTAAAGCATATTTAGAACATATAGAGCAGAACAAAGATCAATTGATCGGTCAGCATTTCGATTGGTACGAGAAGTATTAGTATATAAGCTTCTGCTAGTAGATATATTCCACCTACCTATGGTCTTTTAGTGGATAATTCGATTCATGAAAAAATGTATCTTTTTGGTTTTCAGTGATGTGTGGTGCAGCTGCACTAAACAAATCTTGACCTTTCATTCTTAATAGTGTAAATTCTAGTTCATAATTAAGTCCGATAGAGTATAGATTATATAAATATGAATGACATGTTTATTGTCTTTTTATATCGGATCTTTAATACTGTTGAACGTAAAAGAAAATTATCAATATGGAAAGTAACAAACCTCATGGTAAGCTGGGCGATATAAACGATTGCCCATTTTTTGGTGGTACAGCGCCTAAACAAGCAGCAGGCGGTGGTACGAGAAACAAAGACTGGTGGCCCAACCAGTTACCCGTGAATATCCTTCGTCAAAATTCATCTTTATCTAACCCAATGGGTGAAGATTTTGACTATGCAGAGGAATTCAAAAAGCTCGATTACGAGGCACTTAAGAAAGACTTGACAGATTTGATGACCGACTCTCAAGAGTGGTGGCCAGCCGATTTTGGTCATTATGGAGGTTTGTTTATTCGCATGGCTTGGCATGCTGCCGGAACTTACCGTATTGGTGACGGTCGTGGTGGTGCAGGTACCGGTCAGCAACGGTATGCGCCATTAAATAGTTGGCCAGATAATGCCAACCTAGACAAAGCAAGAAGGTTGCTTTGGCCTATTAAGCAGAAGTATGGAAACAAAATTTCTTGGGCCGACTTAATGGTGCTTACTGGAAACGTTGCCTTAGAATCTATGGGCTTTAAGACTTTCGGTTTTGGAGGTGGTAGAGCCGATGTATGGGAACCAGAAGAAGATGTTTATTGGGGTTCGGAAACCACTTGGCTTGGAGATAAGAGATACTCGGGAGAGAGAGACTTGGAAGATCCGTTGGCTGCTGTGGTTATGGGGCTTATTTATGTAGACCCAGAAGGTCCTAACGGAAACGGAGATCCTGTTTCTGCTGCTAAAGACATTAGAGAGACCTTTAAAAGAATGGCCATGAACGATGAAGAGACCGTAGCGTTAATTGCAGGTGGTCACTCTTTCGGTAAAACCCACGGAATGGCAGACCCAAGCAAGCATGTAGGTTCTGAACCTGAAGGAGCTTCTATTGAACTTCAGGGGTTTGGGTGGATGAGCTCACATAAAAGTGGCTCTGGTCCTGATGCTATTACTGGTGGTCCAGAAGTTACTTGGACGCAAACGCCTACTCAATGGAGTAATAAGTTCTTTGAAAATCTTTTCGCTTATGAGTGGGAAATGGAAAGAAGCCCAGCAGGTGCTAAGCAGTGGGTTGCTAAAGACGCAGAGGCTACAATTCCAGATGCTTTCGACCCAAACAAGAAGCATAAGCCAACTATGCTAACTACAGACCTTTCGCTCAGAATGGATCCTGAGTATGAGAAAATATCGAGGAGGTTTTTAGAGAATCCTGATCAGTTTGCAGATGCTTTTGCTCGAGCTTGGTACAAGTTGACACACAGAGATATGGGGCCAATCTCTAGGTATCTTGGGCCTGAAGTACCTAGTGAAGAACTAATTTGGCAAGATCCGCTTCCTGAAGTAGATCATGAGCTGGTAGATGATAAAGATGTAGAAGAACTAAAAGGGAATATTTTAGCCTCAGGGCTTTCAATTTCTGAACTAGTTTCTACTGCGTGGGCATCTGCCTCAACCTTTAGGGGTTCAGATTTTAAAGGGGGTGCGAATGGCGCTAGGGTGCGTTTAGCTCCACAAAAAGATTGGGAAGTTAATAAGCCTGAGCAGTTGGCTAAAGTGTTAGATACTTTGGGCAGCATCCGAGAAGAGTTTAATGCCAATCAGTCTGGAAATAAAAAAGTTTCTCTGGCAGACCTCATAGTGCTAGGTGGCTGTGCTGCAATAGAAAAAGCGGCTAAAGATGGTGGATACGATGTAAGCGTACCATTCACGCCAGGCAGAACCGATGCCTCTGAAGAACAGACGGATGCTGAAGCTATGCAATACTTAGAACCATATGCCGATGGTTTCAGAAACTATAGAAGAACAAGGTTTGAGGTGTCTACAGAAGAGCTTTTGGTAGATAAAGCTCAATTATTGACCCTCACTGCTCCTGAAATGACGGTATTAGTTGGTGGTATGAGAATGCTAGATACCAACTACGATGATTCTAAGCACGGTGTGTTTACCGAAAATCCTGGTCAACTTTCAAATGACTTCTTTAAGAACTTACTGGATATGTCTACTGAATGGAAGCCTAAAACAGATGACAATGAGGTCTTCGAAGGTAAGGATAGAAAGACTGGTGAGGTGAAGTGGACTGGCACCCGAGCCGATTTGATTTTCGGTTCTAACTCAGAACTTAGAGCTTTAGCAGAAGTTTATGCTCAAAATGATAACGAATCGAAATTTGTTAATGATTTTGTAGCAGCATGGAATAAGGTTATGATGGCTGATAGGTTCGATTTGGCCTAGCTGCTTGAGTTATAAATAGTTTAGAGGCTGTCTCAAAAAAAACGCTTGTCTTCATCATTCCCAGCTTGGCTGGGAACCTCCATCGGGCCTGAATGCCGACTTGGTATGCTCAAGATTTACCTAAGTGGAGGAGAGAATGACTGTTAGCTTTTTGAGGTAGCCTCTTTTTTACTTAAGCTTTAAGTGCAAAATAGGGTAAGGCTTTCCTTGCGGGTCGGTTTCAGACCTGCCTATCACAGCAAAACCCTGCTTAAGGTAGAAGGCCGTGGCCTCAGGGTTCTGTTCGTTAACATCAACCTTCTGAATTCTTAATTGCTCTATGGCGTAGTTAAGCAATAATTTCCCCAAACCTTTTCTTCGTAAGTCAGGGTGAAGAAAAAGCATTTCTAAATTTCCTTCGGCTGCTCCCAAGAAGCCGACAATTTTACCATCCGAATTTTTTAGACTTCTAAGTTCTACCAAGTCAAGGTACTGGTTGAGAATCAGTGGTTTGAAATACGCGATATCTGCTTCAGATAAAAAGTGATGTGTAGCTCTTACAGATGCCTCCCATACTTCAATAATGCTTGTATATTCGCTTTTATCAACGGTGTTAATGATGTAGTTCATTAGAGGTGTTCTTTAATTGGAGGCCGAAATTATTTTGTCCTTGTTGAGTAGAAGCTTAACCGTTTCTCCTTCAGGATCAATGAATTTTAAGGTGATATAGGTGTAACCTTCTTCGTGCTTATCTCCAAGGCTAGCCGAGAATAGCCCTAGCCTGTTTGTACTTCTGTTAATACGCGAAAGTGCTTCTTGAATTTTAGGGAATATCGTGTCCTGATGGTCTATTAGATGGTCAATAGCTCTCACTTCTTCTTCGAGCGCATCGTGAACAAAGTCGGCTGATTTTCCATCGATGTAGAGTATAACCAATCCGTTTGTTGGCTCATCTAGGTTTATGGAGTATTCATTTCTATCTACTAAACGTAAATCTGTAGAACCAAAAATGGAAATGGTACTGTCAAATTCTCTCATGTTCTTGCCATCCTATTAGAAAGGGCAAAGTACAACAAAAGCAAACTTCATATTGTCTGAAAAAGTTTATTGTTAAACCTGGTTGTAAAAGAAAATGACAGTAAGCCTGTTTTAGGATGTTCTGCCTCAAAGGTCTGAGGCAGAACAATTATTCTAATGTTTATACTGTAGTACTTTTGAAGGCTTATTCCAAATACCGGTTCGTGCTGTTTTTTCTGCGTAGCTTCTAAAGTTGGTTGCTTCCCTACCTAAAACCTCATTTATGTCGTGAGATATGGTCTGGTTTTCCGCGTTGCCTAACACTTCTTTAAATAGGTAGGAGAAGAGCCAAATGTAATCTTGCGGCAAGCCTGCCTCTTTCATCATTTTTGCGTAGGCTTCTATGCTCACTCCTTGAAAAGCGATGTTTCTACCCGTGGTATTGGCAATTTCTTGCACAACCTGTTTGAAGTTCAGTTTTTCTGGGCCAGTAACCGTTAAGGTTCGGCCATTCCATTTGTCGTTGAGCAGCGCTTGTACAGCTACTTCTGCAATGTCGTTGGCATCTACAAAGGGTACTTCGGCTTCGGCCATGGGTAGTGCCACTTCGCCTGCCAAAATTGGGTCTAATAAAAAGCTCTCGCTAAAGTTTTGGTTGAACCAAGAGGCTCTTACCAAGGTGTGTTTCAACCCTGAGTTGGCCACTATTTGTTCACAAGCCTCAGCTTCTTTTTCGCCTTTTCCGGAAAGTAGAACCAGTTTTTCTACATTCGCTCGTTTGGCTGCTTCAGTTAGTTGCTCAATAGCTTCTTTGGCTCCAGGTACGGCCAAATCTGGATAGTAAGAGATGTAGACGGCATCCATTCCGGCCAATGCAGCCTCGTAAGATTCTGTTTTTTGCCAATCGAATGATGGGTTTTCAGACCTGCTTCCATTTCGAACGGCATGCCCTTCTTCTTTCAATAGCTTAGCTACTCTACTTCCTGTTTTACCAGTAGCGCCAATAACCAAAATTTGTTTTTTCATAACCTTGTTGTTTTTGAGTTTTAATGAACCTTTCGGCTCAGGTATAATTGATTTTAATTTTTATTCTGAGTGAGTAGAGCTACTAAGAGAAGTGAAAAGGAGATTACCGAAAACACTGTTCGTATGAGGTGATATCTATTCCACTTAACCTCATAATTGGCTCTAATTTCTACTAGTCGTAAGTCGATTAAAGCAGTGAGATTAATGGAGTCTAACCAATTGTTAAGCGGAACATTTCCTGCGGCAGTCACTGCGAACGTACCTCCTGCATAACTTAGTGTGGCCAAAAGGAGTAGTATGAAAACACCTTTATCTACCATCTGATAATGGAGGTATGTGCTCCAAATTAAAAAGGCCAAAGCACCAATAAAGATGAACATGAACCAAGGGTTAAGAATGGCTCTGTTAATATGCTGCATGGTTTCTAGATAGCTCTGATCTGAAACTCTTTTGGTGCCAGAAATTACCGAAACCTGCCATGCATAAAATAGCCCGGCCGATAGCCCTGTGGTGAGTAGGGCTAAAAAAGTGATGATTGTTCTAAGAGGTAGCTCCATGCTGCTTGCTTTTTAACAGCAGCAAAATTGGGGCTGATATAGATGGTTTTATTGATTTTTCGCGCCAGCTTTTTGACACTTTGTGCCAACTGGATATTTCTATTGCGATTTTCTAAACTCTACTGGTGAAGTACCAGTCCAGCGTTTAAAGGCCCTGTTGAAAGCACTTTGCTCTGAAAAGCCTGTTCTAAAAGCTATCTCTCCAACTGAATTGTCGGTATTTCTTAGTAGGTCCTCTGAAATCTCTTGCTGTGTCTGGCTCACCAGGTTTCTATAATTATAGCCACTTTCTGATAGTCTTCGGTTTAAAGATCTTTTACTCAGGCCTAAGGCCTCGCTTATTCTCTCTATGCTTGGTATGCCACTGGGAAGGGCGTTTGTCACCAGTTTTTTAATATCTGCCAATAGTTTGTATGCACTAATTTCTATTCCTTTTGCTTCTTCGTCCATACGCTCACTCAAAAACCGATTAATACTTTCGTCAGCTTTAGCGGTTCTGGTGTTTAGGTCGGTTCTGCGGTATGTGATGTAATTATGAGGCTGCTCAAAGTTTATCGGACAGCGAAAGGTTTCGTTGTATAGGGCTAGGTTTTCGTGTGGTTGGTGTTGAAAGGAAACCTCAACGGGAAAGAATTTTTCCCCCGTTATGGCCTGAACAACCGTAACTGTGGCAGAAAAAGTGGCCTCGTTAGATCTTGCTACTCCCATTCTGTAGGGTTCTCTATGGAGATAGATCCGAGAGTGTTCTCCAATGTCTTCAACTTCAAATACATAAGTATTCGTGAGCAGGTTAAAATACCTGACGCTTCTATCGAAGAGGTCGCGTGCTTTAGAGCATGTCTTCCAAGAGAGGCCTAATACTCCATAGTCATCCATTTCCATATTAGACCCAACCCTGAGGGCACACCCGGTTGGTAATTTCTCATGAGCTATTTCATGAAGCTCAAAGAATAGGTCTGCTGGCACTGCGTCCGGTCTTTCATTACCTTCCACCAAAGGAATACTTGGTATGGCCTCTTTGGGCAAGCCTTCGCTTAAGACTTGCTTTACCATTTTGTCGTATAGTTTGATGGAAGTAAACTTCATTTTCCTGCTTTTAGTAGGAGCCAAATAGCAAATGCCATTTCTCCCAAAATACTCGGTATGGCTACTAGCATTAAGAAGACATCAGCATATTCTGAGTAGTTGGGCATAATAAAATGTGCAACAGTATCTACCATATACATGATTCCCGCGAGCGTAAGAAAAATCATGATCCACTTAGGTGGCTTGGCAATTCTAGCTAAGAGAATGAGGTGGCCTCCAAAGAAAAATAAACCAATAAGCCACATGTTATTGAATGCTTCAACCTGATGTAAAATGGCATCGGCAGTTGTTGCTTTTAGAGCTAAAGGAAGAGCAAAGATGGCGGCTCCCATTATAGCCGCATGCATTATTCTTAAATAGGTACTTAACCTTGTAAATACATGCTCTTTGTACATTTCAAAAAGTGCCCAAGCGACTATAACATCAAAAAAGACAGTGAGAAGAAAGGCTACTATTCCGAACCTTACGGTTATCTCGTTGTTCTGAACGGTTTCTAAGGGAGTAGCTAATAGTGCCTCCAAAACAAAGAAGTTGGCAAAAATGGCAGCAAAAAATATTACTATATAGCTTATGCCAGCGGTTTTGGCTAAAAATCTGATATTCATGATGTTGTATTTGTGTTGAAGAAAAAATCCAATGAAAATAACCAATGAATGTAGCCTATGCAAATACATGATTTAGCCAGGATGAGCTGATCAACAGTGATGAGAAACACAACCTGAATTACAAATGAGAGCCTTATTCTTTAGGGATTGGGAGGCCATGCATTCTTAAGAAAGAGAGTTTGTCCCAGTAGCCCCTTTGCAGTTTAATTTTGCCATTTTCAATCTGAAAGAAACCACACCCTCTTAGTCCTAAAGGATCTTTCCATTCTAAAATGGCCAATCTTCATCTTCAAAGATGTTTTCTACAATGCAGGTCATTTCTGCATTGTCAAATTCAGACTGAAACATGGTACGGATATGCTCTCTACCTTTTACTGGTGAGTTGGCTACCTGATGGTTTATTGCGTCTTCTGTATAGAGCGCTGCGAGCGCATTGGCATCTGCTTGGTTAAAGTGTTCAACAAAACGCTCAACAATCTGCTTAGGGGGCATAGTGGGCTTTTGGGTAAAAGTGATCAATTAGCCATTGTAAATCAATACAATACAAGCTTGATTGAATTCAGTCTAAATTGAGATTGCTTGATAGTCAAACAATTACAAATTTCTGGGCGTATATTGAATAAACTAAAAAGGAAAAAAGATATGTCAATAAGATTAGCCTCTAATTGTTCTCATTGCGAATCGTTATCTACTGAGAACATGTGTTCAGTTCATAAACTGAAAGTAAATGAAAATTATACCTGCGATAGATTCTCGCTTATTTTCAAGCTAGATTTAGATAGAGATTGTAATAATTGCTTAAGGAACAATACAGACTCTTGTGCTCACCCTCAAAAAGCTGCAGAAGGCATGTTGTGTAGCAGTTGGGCTCCTCAGGCAGACTAGGCTAAAATCTTCCTATAGATAAAGGCTATCTCAAAAGCTAATATTTCGTTGTTCCAGATTGCAATCGAGAATGACAGTTAGCCTTTGAGGTAGCCTCTTTTTTTGCTACTTCTTCTTGTCTGAAAGGTATTGTTTATAAGGCAGTGCTTCTTCAAGTTCTTGCATAATCGGTTCGTAGAACTCTTCTTTGGGCACACCTAGTTTTCTTGCCATTTCTATGTTGCTCCAAGCCGCTTTATATTCTTCTAGTCTAATTTTCACCAATGCCCTTTGGTAATAATGATATCCATGATCTGGCGAAAGCTTTTGAGAAATCTCAAAGACAGAGTCGCTTTTTAGCATCAGTTCCCTGTTGTCTGGAAATCCTTCACTGTAATAATTATATGCAATTACTGCATGATTTCGACCATCAGTTGGGTCTAATTCCATTAGTTTATATATACAATTTAGGCCATTTTCTTTGCGTCCTTGGTTCAGGCTTTCTAGTGCTGTTTCCCATAGGTATTCATATTCATCCGATCCGTAAGAGTTGATTCCAAAAAACCATTTGGTGTCATTGTCTTTTTTTAATGCACCATAGGCCCTGATTCTAACGGCCATTTGGTCACCTTTTTTTAGTTCTTGTTTCCAATAGGTAATCAACGACTCCTGAATAGGAAGGTAAATGGGGCCTTCAGGCGTATTTAAAAGTACCTCATGTTTAAATAAGCCTTTAGCATCTTGGCCAAAAAAGCTACTTAAAAGCTTATTGAAATATTCTAGGTCAGTTTTTTCTATAGCTCGAATAGTTCCGCCATACTCGGCTAAGAGCATATAGCCAAAAGTGCCAGCATAAGAAAAGTGAGAAGCCTCAGTATCATTAAGAGAATTGGCTTTTTGGTAGTAAGAAATTACGTCTGTCCATTCAGCAAAAGTGTCTGCATTTCGGTTGTGTGCTACTTGGCTAAAAACAGAAATATTTAGTGCTATAATAAGTAATAGAGTGAAGCTCGATTTCATTTGTGTGTGCTTTGATATTGTAATTAAGGGGTTGAGTTTAATTCTTTAACTCTGAAAATCACAATCTGCTTGATCAAATCCAAGGGTAATTTTTCTTCTATCTTAAACTGCACTGTGCCTTTGCCTGTAGTGTATGGAGCGAGCTCTTCTTTAAATGCATCTATTGCCGTGGGGAATGGGTAAAACGAAATATGGTTTTTATAACCTGCCATCATTACCTGTTGATCGCGCTTGCCATTTTCAATAAGAGCATAACAGGGAATGCCGTAGTTTATTTTTTCTTCAGCATGTGGGGCAGCTTCGAGAATGCACTGACGAAGCTGCTGTAGTTTGTTAAGTACTTCACTAGACTGATCGGCAAAGTACTCTTCTACAGTGTTGTACGATTTCATTTTTCCCATTACGGAAGTTAGTAAATTAAGGTGAGCTTTAAGTTGAAGGTTGGGCTGCCCAGTAGCTCCGATCAATTTTCACCAACAATTTTTTATTAGTTGAACGATTGCCTGAAGTCAGAAGGAGAAAGGTTAACCTTCTTTTTGAAAAACCGACTAAAAGATTGACTGTGCTCAAAGCCTAGTTCATAGGCTATTTCGCTAATGCTCAACTGACTGGTAGAGAGCCTCTCTTTGGCCGCTTCTATAAGTTTAGTCTGTATGTGCTGTTGTGTGTTTTGTCCAGTTTGAGCTTTGAGGAGGCTACTTAGGTAGTTGGGAGACATATTTATGGCTTCGGCTAGCTGATGCACAGAAGGTAAGCCTTCATTCTGAATGTTCTTTTGCTGGAAATAATCGTTCAGCCAGTCTTCAACCTTGGTTAATACGGCATGGTTACTGATTTGTCTGGTGATAAATTGTCTCTGATAGAACCGATCAGCATAGTTTAATAGTACTTCAATGTGAGAGATAATGATGTTCTGACTAAACCTATCAATATTGGAGTGGTACTCTTCTTCAATGCTCTTTAGAATACCAATCATTGACTGTTCTTCTTTGTTAGATAAAAAGAGCGCTTCATTGACCTTGTACCCAAAGAATTCATACTGTTTGATTTTCTTGGCTAAAGCCGTATTCCATAGAAAGTCTGGGTGAATAAAAAGAAGCCAGCCCGATGGTTTGCTGCCATTTTCATAATTGGCTTTTACGCTGATTACTTGGCCAGGTGAAACAAATGACATCAGGCCTTCATCGAAGTCATAAGGTTGATGGCCATATTTCATTTTGCCTTGTACTCCATGCTTCATAGCGATGGAATAGTAGGGAGATACCATGCTGATCTCATCATTTTCTGTTTGATAATTTACCTGACTGTAATCAACCAGGCTAACTAGAGGATGTTCTGGCTTTGGCAATCCGGCTAGCCGATGGTAGTCGCTTATGGATTTGATGCGATGCATATTACTTATGTAATTTACTTTTATTGGGCTATTTCTCCTTTTGAAAGGGGCATTTTAACTTTCTTAGAGTCTCTTTAGCTCGCTGAGGTTTCTCTTGCAGACTCTGAGCTGATCTTTTTCACCAAAGCCCTATGTTGGAGACTCTGATAGAGTTGAGATTCCTGATAAATCTTTTGATTGGAAAATTTATCAAAAGATTTTCCGGAATGACGTTCTATTTTTAAATCAACGTTCCGCCAGAAGCTTCAATTCGCTGAGCAGTGAGCCAATGCGCATCGTCTGTGCATTGAAAAGCCACTTATCTCACTCAGAGTCTCTCTTTTGAGGACTCTGAGTTGATCCTTTTATCAGAGTCCCATACTGGAGGTATTACCCCTAACCCCGATGTCTTTGGGCCCTGAAGGGGACTTTGTCGTCAGTCGACAAGTTTTCATCTCTCACCCTTTAGGGCAGGGGTAGAAACTGCCTTTATTAAATCAACGTTCCGCCAGAAGCTTCCATGCGCTGAGCAGTGAGCCAATGTGCATCGTCTGTGCATAGAAAAGCCACTTATCTCACTCAGAGTCTCTCTTTTGAGGACTCTGAGCTGACCCTTTCATCAGAGTCCCATACTGGAGACTCTGATGGGGTTGAGATTCCGGATAAATCTTTTGATTGGAAAAATTATCAAAAGATTTTCCGGAATGACGTTCTATTTTTAAATCAACGTTCCGCCAGAAGCTTCAATTCTCTGAGCAGTGAGCCAATGGGCATCGTGAGTGCAAAGAAAAGCCACTATGCTGCCAATATCTTCTGGTTCTCCTACACGGCCTAAGGCTGTGAAGTTAGAGATTAACGATCGTTTCTTTTCATCGTCTCTGTTCGACCCACCTCCGAAGTCTGTGGCTACCGCTCCTGGAGCTACCACATTGGCTCTAATGCCTCTTGATCCTAATTCTTTGGCTAAATACTTTGTGAATGTCTCAACGGCACCTTTCATGGAGGCATAAGCCGATGAACCCGGAAGAGTAAATCTTGCTAGGCCAGATGAAATATTGATAATGCCACCACCATCGTTCAAAAATGATAGCGTCTTTTGAGTGAAGAAATAGACTCCTTTAAAGTGAATGTTCATTAAGTCGTCAAAGTCTGCTTCTGTGGTTTCCTCGAAAGGTTTGTAAATGCCTGTTCCGGCATTGTTTACCAAGTAGTCAAAGTGCTTTTTTCCATACTCTGACTCTAGTATGCTTCCTAATTCAGTATAAAATGAATCGAATGAGCTAATGTCTCTTGTGTCGAGTTGAAGAGCAAATGCCTTACTGCCTGTTTTGGCTACTTCCGCTACTACTTTGTTAGCTGCTTCTTTATTGCTGTGGTAGGTGATTACTACATCTAAACCTTTTTGAGCAATATTAATGGCCATATCTCGGCCAAGGCCTCTGCTACCACCAGTTATTAAAGCTATTTTTCTCATTGTCATGGTCTTTCTATTTGTACATAACAAAGGTGGTGGAACTCAGTTCAGCCCAAGTAACCCAATCTCAGGAAGTTGTAACCGGATTGGGGAAAGGAGTAAATTCAGACCGTCATTACGAGGAATTAAAGTTGCGAGAGCGAACTTTTATGACGAAGTAATCTGCTTGTTCTTTGCATTATTGCTCTTATCAAACAGATTGCCACGTCACAACTTTGGCAAGAGCCAAACTTTTTCCTCGCGATGACGCTAATCTATAGGCTCACTTCACATCTTGATTTCGGGCATTATCTCAGAGAAAATCTGGTAAGATCTAAGTCTGTCTTGATGATCGAAGATGTGAGAAGCCACCATAATTTCATTGATGCCAGTTTGTTTGATGAACTCTTCTGTTTTCTCTTTTACCGTCTCTTTCGATCCAACAAAAGCATATTTCAGCATGCGTTGAAAAGCTTCGTGTTCAGCTAATGCTTTTAAGTCAGCCGTCATTTCTGTTGGCGGCTGCATATAATCAATGTTGTTTGTTAGCACGCCATACATCATTCTGATTAAAGAAGTAGACAGCTTTTCGGCTTCTTGATCGGTATCTGCTGCAATCACATTTACACAGGCTATGGTGTATGGTTTTTTTAGGTATTCTGAGGGTTGAAATTCATTATGATAAATACTGAAAGCTTCAAAAAGCTGTGCAGGTGCAAAGTGGCTAGCAAAGGCATAAGGGAGTCCCATTTTGGCAGCCAAGTGAGCGCTATCGGTGCTTGATCCTAGAATGTACAAAGGAACGTTGGTGCCTTCTGCTACATAAGCCCTTACGTGTGATGCGCTATTTTCTGGTGAGAAATACTGCTGAATTTGAGCGACCTCTTCTGGAAACGACATCACAGATTTCATTCTATCAGGTCTTATGGCATGCGCTGTTGCTTGGTCTGTCCCTGGTGCTCGGCCTAAACCCATATCTATTCGGTTCGGATAAAGTGAGCCTAAGGTTCCGAATTGTTCTGATACAATTAGCGGGGAGTGGTTTGGAAGCATGATACCACCTGAGCCTACTCTTATTGAGTTTGTACTTTGTGCAATGTGGCCTATTAATACTACTGTGGCAGAGCTAGCAATGCTAACCATGTTATGATGCTCGGCTAACCAGAAGCGATGGTAGCCCCAGTTTTCTGCCTTTTGGGCTAGTTCTACGCTATTTTTAAAAGTCTGATTATGGGTTGAACCTACTCCCATAGAGGCAAGCTCTAAAATGGAATATTTGAATTCTTTCGATTGTTCTGTCATAACTATTTACTAGAAATATCTACTAGTGCGTACATAACAGATTTGATGTCTAAAAATTCCATTTAGATAGAAAAGAAGAGCTTCATGTACAGGAATTGTTGGAGTCATTTTAATGGGAATGAGCTCTAAAAAAGAAACTACCGATTTGAGCAAGCAGGTTGGTGTTTGTCTAACGGTTGGTAAGCTAAAGCTGTAATTTGATTTTAAGTTATACATTTTTAAAAAGCAAAGCCCAGCTTTAGCGGGGTGTACGCACAGAAGCTTCGGCACCACCACAGCCGCATTGCGTATAGGTTATGTTAGTCGTAGTTTTTTAAGCAATTCAATATAATTATTGATTCCTTCAAAGGAGTCTTCAGCATGGTACAATCGAATAATGATATCCCTATTTGATCTTTTAATCCATCCGAAATTGGGGTATTCGCTTATATTAAGATCAATTAGCTTATCCAATTGTTCTTTAGAATCTGCATAATAGATAAAGCCATTCAGCAATTTTGTTTTTTTGAATCCGTTAAAAGGATTAAACAAGAGTCTTAGCCAATTCTTTGACTTTATCTTAAAAGGCTTTTGTGATTTTGTAATGGGTTTTTCGAACTTGATTGTAGTCACATAAGTGTAGGTGTCGTTCATCAAATTTCCAGCATTTACATCTGCCAATCTTTTTAAAACCTCAAATGATATTGAATCAAATTTAAAATCAATCTTAGATTCTAAATGAATCCCGTATGCGCTCAAATTCCCAGAAATAGAACCATTGTAAGTTTTTGTAAATGTCTCCCATGCGCTACCTATTTTGATGAAGCTTTCAACCCATTCTGTATTCAATGGGCTTTCAGGATCTACTTTAATAAACTCTAAATTCTGACTGTTCAATTTCTTAGTGTGTGGTCTTTATAAGGTCAAGCAATTACGACTAACGGTCTCGGCTATGAGTAGTTGCGTGGGTTAGCACTTAACTTTGCAAGTACACACCAAACTGAAAATCCGCGAGGATTTTCAGAAGTAGGCAAGAACAAGCAATTACTTATAGCCATTGTTGTGGTTAGTGTTTTTTTATTTATTTACTCAATTTTAAAATTCTAAAAGCACCTTGAATTACCAAAACAAAAACTATTGTTCCGATAATCAAATCAGGTTTGCTTGAACTCAACCAGTTTACCAAAAGTCCAGCTGTTATTACTCCTAAATTTATAATCACATCGTTTGAAGTGAAAATCATACTTGCTTTCATATGTGCCTCTTCCTTACTTTTTGACTTTTGTAAAATGTAAAGACAAATTCCGTTTGCAATAAGTGCGAAAATTGAAACGATAATCATTGTCGAAAAGTTTGGTAATTTCTCGTCTCCGAAAAATCTCCTTAAAACTTCTACAAATCCGATAATTGCAAGTGTTATTTGAAAATATCCAGCAAGTTTGGCAATCCGTTTTTTCTTTATTACTGTTCCACCAACCGCAAACAAGCTAATTCCGTAAACGAAACTGTCCGCAAGCATATCTAAACTGTCGGCAACCAATCCCATTGATTTTGAGATTATTCCTGTTGTCATTTCAATTATGAAAAACGCAAAATTTATGGCAAGTACAGACCAAAGTAGTTTTTTTTGGTTTGCATTTTCATTAAATTCTGTTTGGTCGGTTTGTTCAGTCGAGATTTTCTTTCCGCCTAAATTCAGTTCGATAACTGATTTTTCGATTTGGTCAGTTTCTCCGCTGTGAAAAACGGTCAGTTTTCGGTTGGGAATGTCAAAGTCCAAATTCGCAATACTTGGAATTCCGTCCAATTTCATTCGGATTAGATTTTCCTCTGAAGGACAGTCCATTTTAGTAATCTCAAATATTGTTTTATTCATTTAGTTTCTCGGTTTATTTACATTAACCACAACGGTCTTGTATAACAATCAGTTGCGGGTTGTTTGGAAACTAAGATAGCTAAAATTAATGACTTTTATGCTTGCGCGGTTGTGTCCGCAAGACACAGAGCCGCAATTGTTGTTATACGGTGTTGGCAGGCGTATTTTTATTCTGTTTTACAAATTGAACAATTCGATTCTCCAATTAACTTACCATTTTTATCAAATTCATATTTGCAACATTCGTTGAATTTTTTCTTTAAAATATCCTTTGCTCTCCTAATTCTTACTTTTACATTTTCAAGGCTAATTCCTAATTCTTTGGCAACATCCTTTTGTTTTAGTCCTTTTATATAAATCAGTTCGATTACTTGTCTGTAAATTTTGGGTAAATCATTTATGAATTTATCAAAGCAACATATATATTGAAATTTTTGTAAAGGAATTTCCTTATTTATATCTAATTTTCCTACATAAATGGATTCTTTGTTAAAGTAATTAATCGTTTCGTTACGGGCAATTTGGAAAATCCACGCTTTTGCTTTTTCTTCTTTTTCGAGCTTAGGTAAATTTTTGTGAATTTTTAAAAATGTATTTTGGAAAATATCGTTTGCGGCATCTTTATTTTTAACTTTTTTGAGAATGAAGAAATATAATTCATCATTAAAGTTGTCCCATATTTTTTGAGTTTCCATAATCAAAAATAAATAAAGGTTAGTCAAGAAACCAACCTTTATTGAAATTAACAACAATTACATTTGTCACACTCACATTTAGAGCAAGGACAATTATTTTCCAAACAATTTCCACAATTACATTTAGTGCAATCGCAATTAGTGCATTTACAATTATTCATAACTTTTAAATTTTATCGTTCATTAAGTAGACTGATAAACATCATAAAAGATACTTTTTTTCGTGTTTTTTTTCAATATGACTGCCAACGTTAGCTATCGTGCACTTTTATGCACGATATAAATCATATAATTTAATATTTATGCACGATAGCCATGCATTTCTGATGGCTATCGTGAGTTTTCAATTTAGTCGTCCAGGTTTAAATTATCTAAAGGTGACTGTATTTTTTCCCAACCCTTATGTGTTATATGTGTATAAATTTCTGTGGTCTGACTTGAGTTATGTCCCAATAAAACTTGGATATACCTGATGTCCACTCCTTTTTCTAAAAGATGTGTAGCAAAGCTATGGCGCAAAGAATGTAGAGTAACTCTTTTCGAAAGCTTGGCTCTTTGAATAGCCGAAATAAAAACTCTCCTTAAACTAGAGTCAGAGTATTGCCCGCCATTTTGTCCTTCAAATAGATACTCCTTTGGTCGGTACTTTTTAAAATATTCGCGCAACACCACCAATGCCTTTTGAGAGAGGATCGTTACTCGGTCTTTTTTGCCTTTCCCACCTCTTACAAATACACGCATCTGTTCACTGTCTATATCACCAATATGTAATTTGATCAACTCACCTGCTCTCAGACCTGAACTATATACCATGAGTAGCATTGCCTTGTGCTTTAGGTTATGAACGGAATTTAGAATAGCAGAAACTTCTTTTTCTGTCAATACCTTTGGCAACCTGAACTCTTTGATTGGTCTTTCAATATGGTAGTACCCTCTTTCTCTTCCCAGTACTTTTTCAAAGTAGAATTTTATCGCATTGATATATTGATTTTGACTACTAGTAGATACCTTTTTTTCTGACACTAAATAGGTTTGGAATTCGGCCACGTGGCTATCGTTTAATTGCTCAGGTTCAATTGAATTGAAATGACTCAGAAATTTTTCAAAGAGCGATAAGTAGGTTTGAATGGTGTTGGGGCTGTAACGCCTTCGCTCTAGCTGCTCCAAGTATTCTTTCGGGACTTTAGATTTCTCTTTTAGAATTAGTGTTTTTGACTTATTCGAGCTCTGCAAATTGAAGGCTCTAATAAGCTTTTCTTTTCGCTCAGGTGTAATTGGAAATAGCCAAAGCTTTCTTTTCGGGTGCCACCTTCCTTTGAGTTTTTTTGCCTTTGCAATAAGGTCTGTATCATAGGGCATGGCTATACCAAAAAATGACTTTCCCTCAATATCTATGGTTTCTAGTCTCATGCGTGTTTTGTACAATTTAATAAAAAAGAAAACCCCGACCTGATCGCTCAAGTCGGGGTTTAGTCTTTTATCTAAAATCTAATGTCTACAATCTGAAGTCTTCCGAATCAGAAGCCTCTGTTCAAGTCGAATCTCTCTAGATAGTCGGCTACTCTACGAACAAACATACCGCCTAGTGATCCGTCTACAACTCTATGGTCATAAGAGTGAGAAAGGAACATTTTGTGCCTGATGGCAATGGCATCTCCGGCAGGAGTTTCTACCACAGCTGGTTTTTTCTGTACCGCACCAAGGGCCATAATGCCTACTTGAGGCTGCATAATGATAGGTGTACCCATTACATTACCAAATGAACCTACGTTAGATACGGTGTAGGTTCCGCCCTGAAGATCGTCTGGAGTAAGCTTGTTTTCACGAGCCTTTCTAGCCAATTGGTTTACTCTTTTAGTGAGGCCTACAAGGCTAAGCTGATCTGCATTGTGAATTACAGGAACAATTAGGTTGCCCGATGGCAATGCAACGGCCATACCGATGTTGATGTCTTTCTTTTTGATAATTCTGTTGCCATCAACCTGCACATTCATCATCGGGTAATCTTTCATGGCTCTTACAATAGCCTCAATAAAGATTGGAGTGAAAGTAATAGGCTCGCCTTCTCTTTCTTTGAATTGATTTTTAACTCTATTTCTCCAGTAAACTACATTGGTTACGTCTGCTTCTACAAATGAAGTTACGTGTGGAGAAATGCGCTTACTATCAACCATGCGCTCAGCAATCATCTTGCGCATTCTATCCATCTCAATGATCTCGTCTTCACCTGAAATAGATACTGGCATTGGCTGAGGGGCTCTTTGCGTACTTGTCTGAGCTGCTGCAGGAGCAGGGCTTGCCGCAGGAGTTTGAGTCGCTTGACCACCAGCAGGTCTATTCTTCACATAAGAAAGAATGTCGCTTTTAGTTACTCTGCCTTCTCTACCTGTGCCAGGAACGGTTTCTAGTTCGGCCATAGGAATGTTCTCTTGGCGAGCAATGCTCATTACCAAAGGAGAATAGAAGCGATCTGAAGCTACTTGAGCTGTTTGTCCGTTGTTGTTTGTCGCTGTTGCTGCCGGAGCAGTAGGCTCTGATTTAGTTTCTTCTTGTGCTTTGCCATTGCTAGCAGGAGCCTCAGGTGCAGGAGCTGCAGAGGTAGACTCGCTTGCTTCTGTCTCTATTTTGGCTATTGGTGCTCCAACAGCCACCACATCGCCTTCTTTTACCAAAATTTCTTTCAGAACTCCTCCATGTGTGGCAGGTACTTCCGTGTCCACTTTATCTGTAGCCACTTCAAGTACAGATTCATCTGCCTCAATAGTGTCGCCTTCTTGTTTAAGCCAAGATAGTACAGTACCCTCCATGATACTTTCCCCCATCTTTGGCATTACCATTTCTACTATAGCCATTTCCTTGTTTTTAGCGAATTATAACGTTTGCACTAATCCACAAAAGTAAGTGAATTACCAAATATTATCAAAGTTTTAGCGACTCAAACTTTTCCTTACCAAATTTAATACGGAAATTTGTGTCAATTCAATATTTAATAGTCTATTCTGTGTTAGTTGCAGTTTTTTAGTGATGGTTTCTTTTTCATCAGCAAAAGCAATCCAAACTGTACCAACGGGTTTCTCTTCAGAACCACCTCCAGGTCCGGCAATTCCACTAGAAGAAGCGCCAATATCAGCATTAAATAACTTTCTAGCACCTTCTGCCATTTCTTTTACGCAAGCCTCACTTACCGCTCCATGCACTTCTAATGTCGCAGGTTTAACACCTAGTAGGTTGACTTTGTGGTTGTTGTGGTAAGGGACCACTCCTCCCTGAAAGTACTCTGAAGAACCAGCAATGGTTGTGATTTTATGCTGAACGTAACCACCAGAACAACTTTCGGCCAAGGCGATTGTTTTTCCCTTTGCTTTTAGAAGTTGTCCCACAGCTTCTTCTAATGTAGTATTGTCGTAACCGTAAATATAGGAGCCAGCCAAAGGCATCAAATCGTCAATTAAATCTTGAACATCTTTTTTTAGGTGTTCTCTATTGTCTCCAATAGCGGTGAGTCTAAGCTTTACTTGACCTACGCTTGGCAAGTAGGCCAGAGAAATATGCTCGGGGAGGCTTTCTTCCCAGTCTTTAATTTTGTCGGCTAGGAAAGATTCACCAATCCCAACTGTTTTGATCAGCTTGTGATAGATAACTGGGGTTTGAAAGAACGAAGCCAGTTTGGGAAGAACCAGAGTCTTCATCAGGTTCTTCATTTCATGCGGTACTCCAGGCATAGAAACGAATACTTTGCCATTTTTTTCATACCAAGTTCCAGGGGCTGTCCCTAGTTCATTATGTAGCACTTCGGCTGCTTTTGGAACTAAAGCCTGTCTTTTGTTTAGCTCTGTAAAAGTTCTTCCTCTGCTTTCAAAGAAATGTTTAACGTGAGTCAAAACACTCTCATTCATGACGATCTCGCTGTCGAAGTATTGAGCAAGCATTGGCATGGTGAGGTCATCGTTTGTGGGGCCTAGGCCGCCTGTAATGAGCACCATGTCTGCTCTTGCTTCGGCTTCAGCAAAAGCACCAAGTATGGCTTCTTCAGTGTCGCCAACAGTCGTTTTGCGAACGACCTTTATTCCTAGTTGGTCCAGTTCAGAGCTGATCCATTGAGAATTGGTATCAGTTATTTGTCCGTAGAGTATTTCATCACCAATGGTGAGAATTTCGGCCAGAATTTGCTTCATTTTAATCTTGCTCTAAAGCTTGTTGGATATCGGAAATGATATCATCAATATGTTCTAAACCTACGGAAATACGAATGAGTTCTGGAGTAATGCCAACTTTCTGACGTTCTTCCTCAGAAAGTTTCGCATGAGTGGTAGATGAAGGGTGAGTAGCAATAGTTCTGCTGTCTCCAAGGTTGGCAGTGAGGGAGCACATTTTAAGATTGTTCAAGAAGCTGCGTCCTTTTTCCAGTCCACCTTGAACGCCAAAAGCTACTACAGCACCACCAGCATTCATTTGCTTTTGGGCAATACCGTACTGCGGATGACTCTTTAATCTTGGGTATTTTACCCAACTGACTTTTGGGTGGGTAGAAAGAAACTCTGCTAGCTTCAGGGCATTCTCACAATGTCTGTCCATCCGAACTGCTAGTGTTTCTAAGCTTTTAGAAAGTACCCAAGCATTGAAAGGAGATAGTGCTGGGCCTGTGCTTCGGCTGAAGGCATAAATTTCTTCGATCAGTTCTTTCTTGCCCACCGTGATTCCACCCATTACTCGGCCTTGACCATCAATAAATTTGGTGGCAGAATGAATCACCAAATCAGCTCCGAATTTGATGGGCTGTTGCAGATAAGGTGTAGCAAAGCAATTGTCTACAATCATTAACAGGCCGTGCTTTTTGCAGAAAGTAGAAGCAGCTTCTAGGTCTACCAGGTCTACTCCAGGGTTAGTGGGTGTTTCTAGGTAGAAAAGCTTAGAGTTCGGTTGAACAGCCTTTTCCCAGCTAGCTGGATCGTCTACTTCAACATAAGTGGTTTGAATATTCCACTTCGGTAGAATTTTGGTGAATACTGTGTGTGTAGATCCAAAAATCGATCGGCAACTGATGATGTGATCTCCAGAGTTGCTTAAAGCAGCAAAACTTGAAAAAACAGCAGACATACCGGTTGCAAAAACGTAACCCGCTTCGGCACCCTCCATTAAGCATACTTTATCTATTAGCTCCTGATAGTTAGGGTTGCTGAACCGACTATAGATATGCCTGTCGTTCTCGCCAGCAAATGAAGCCCTCATTTCTTCTGCGTCATCATAAATAAAGCTAGAAGTAAGGTACATGGGAGTAGAATGCTCCTTGGCATGAGTAGGCTCAATTTGAGTTCTAACGGCTTGGGTTTCGAATTTCTGCTCTTTATTCATATAAATCTGCTTAGCCCAAAGTTAAATGTCTTTCTGACTTTTTGTAAGGCTTTTAAAAGCTCATTGGTATTTTAATTTGTGTAATGGCCACTGCTGCTTGCAGTCAAGGAATTTGTAAAAGCTGACTAAGTAATGCACTGAAATGTTCTTAAACTGACAGTATTTTAAATTCTTTAATTTCACCTTTGTACAAAAAATGCCATCATGAAAGAACTCATAGCACTTTCACTATTAATATTTTTAATGGCCTGTGAGGGCAAAAAAGATAGTCAAGAAGTTTCAGAGGTTGTAAAGCCGAGCAATACAGCACATCATATTCCTGAAATCACTGCGGTTTTCGATGCTCACGGAGGCTTCGATACGTGGACTTCATTAAAATCTCTTTCATATAACAGTGGGGGTAGTAAAACACTTGTAGAGTTGCAGAACAGGTATACTCGAATTGAGTCAGAAAATCGAACTGTGGGCTTTGATGGAGAGCAAGTTTGGGTTTATCCTGCTTCTGAAAATGCCGATAGGCAGCGTATGCGTTATAATCTTATGTTTTACTTCTACGCTTTTCCTTTTGTGGTAGGAGACCCTGGGGTAAACTATGAGGTGATGGAACCAATGGAGTTGGCTGGCAAAACTTATAATGCTGTGAAGGTGTCTTACGATAATGGCGTGGGAGATTCTCCTAACGACTCATACATTATTTGTTCGGATCCTGATACCAATAAAATGCATTGGTTGCTCTATATGGCTACTTTTGGTGGTGGAGCAAAAGACAGATATAGTCTGATAAAGTATGAAGGGTGGCAAAATTTTGAAGGTGTGATGTTGCCAACTTCTTTGCAGTGGTATAGCTATGCTGATGGTGAGGTAGGAGAGCCAAGGGGTAATGCTACTACATTTGAGAACATTCAAGTTTCAAAAGAGTATCCGGCTATGAGTAACTTCCAAATGCCCGAGGGAGCGTCTGTGGCAAATATGCCAGAGGGTAATTAGGATAGCATCAAAGATTTTCACCAATAAATAGAGGCTGTTTATTTTAGATGCAGCCTCTATTTTTATTTAATGTGATAATTAGCTACATGGTGTACAAGGGTCTGTTGTTTGTCTAATCACAACATTGTATGGCTTGCATGCATTGGTATCAGATATTGTTCCTCCGCCAAAGAACCCAATAAATATGTTGGCAGTTGCTTTTGAAGCAAAGTATGCTTCGTAACCTGGGGCTTGTCCGGGTATATCCGTTACAACCCAAGCTCTTACATTTTCCAAATAACATTCAGAGCTATTGTTTGTGTTTTTTGCTTTGGCTGGTGTTGCGAACGAGATGATTGCTACTGCGCAAAGACAAAGTAGTAAAGTGATAGTAAGTTTTTTCATTTGTATTTTGTTTGCTTAATGTGTTCTTAAAGTAGTAATTAATATTGTTATAATTAAATAATATGTATAATTGACGGAAAACTTGATGTGTTTAGTTCTTTTCTAAATGTGAATTAGGGTGAGTGTTGGTTCTAATACTTGAATGAGAGTGTTGGGTGGCTATAAAATCCCGTAGAAAAGATGATTTAAAATCAGTGCTTCTTTCTGTCAATTTCAGCTTACACTTTTATAGCTCCGTCATTAAGAATTTACTTGCCATTTTGAGAGGCTTTTTCTCAATTCAAAAATTATTTTTGCCGAACATATCCGCGTTCAACGGTTTTACGTTAAACGCTCGAATTGGAACACTATTTGTCCAATCAGTTCGAAAATGAAAAAAGAGCAACTTAAACAATGTTAATCCAGATGAACAAATCAATTAAATCATTAGCTCTCTTTATGGTTTTAGTTTTAGTATTGGCTTCGTGTAAAAGCAAGAAAGCACTTGTAGATGCACAGCCTGAGCCAGAACCTATGGAAGAGCCGGCTCCTACTCCAGAACCTGAGCCAGAGCCAGAACCTGAGCCAAGAGATGTAAGAAGCGCACCAGAAGCTACTTTAGATACTCGTCTTAATAATTACTTCGCTGCTATTGCTTCTGCTTCATCTAACGATGTAGCCAACAGAAACATCAGAGAGGCGCTAGGTCTATTTAGCAATGGAACGGCACCTGTTCTTATTATAATCTATGCTGCTAATGGCACTGAAGATTACGATGAGCCAACAGATATCACTAAATACCTCAACTACATCAAAGACACAGGAAACAATGTGCACAGAGTGAAAGAAGTAGTGAGAGACCCAAGCGGTAAGATTAAGGAATTGGTATTGGTGAAAAAATAAGAAGAAAATGAACAGAAGATATATTCAATTATTAGCTATCGCCTTCATTGCAGTTTTCACTAGTACTGCGGTAATGGCTCAGAATGCAGTAGATCCGAACAGAGAAAAAGCCATCGATTCATTGGCTTTGGAAAAGGTGAAAGATCTCGGTAAGTACATTAAAATTATCGGAAATAAGAGCACTCCATACAACGAGGCTACTCGCGTAATGGATAGGGCTGAAGAGCTTTTCGCTCCAGGTTCTGAAATGGGTGTTTCATCATTGGCTAAAGAAGAAATCGAATACTACAAGGTAAGAGAGTACTTCCGTAGGTTGATGGCCCTGAATTATGATAAAGTAACCATTGAGTGGTACGATGTACACTACATTTCTGACCTTGAAAGACAGCCTGATGGCAGGTATGTTGGTGTAGTAACTATTTATCAGAAGTTTGAAGGTACTAATGGTGATAAGTTAGCGTATAAGGATACAACCAAAAAGGACATCACTATATACGTAGAAAAGAAAGAGACTCAGATTGCAGGTAGAACTATTGAGTTCTGGGATGTAATTTTGGGTGATATTCGTGTGTCTGAAACTTCGATATGATCAAAAGATTTTTGCTGCTTTCCGGCTTATTAGTTCTAGTAATTCAAGGTAATCTACAGGCGCAGATCGTCTCAGAAGACGATGAAATTGAGCGTCAGCTTTTGGCTAGTACAAAGCAACTGAACCAATTTTTTAGCAGGTTCAATGGTGAAGAAGATACCAAGGGGAGAGAGTTTGAGCCAGAAGACAGGCAATACAGAAATTCAAGATTAAGAAAAAGATTCCTGAGCATTCTCTTCGATGAGGAGAATGCCGGGTTTTCTGAATCTTTATTCGAAGAGTTTGTAAATAAAGTTACCAGTGATGATCAGCCTATTTTTCTAGACCTGCAGGCAAAAGAATGGTTTGCGGTGGTCAATACCACTTTCAGGTATAAAGGAAGGTCTATGCCGCTAACGCTATATATGCAAATCCAAGAAGAGGGGTTGGGTTATGAATGGGTAATTGCTGATATCTCCTTCGAACCATACAAAACACTCTTCGATAAGCAGAGAGGGCAAACTAAAGAGTTTCTGCATCCTATGAGCCATGAGTTAGATTTTATGAACCTGAGAAAAGCAATGGTGAAAGATGGGAGTCCGGAATCATATACATTGGCCGATTTCGAACCAGATTTACTGACTGTGTTCCTTTACGATGTAAAAATGGGGAATCTGACTTTTGAGACGGTTAATAGATTGAATTATCATTTTTTCTCGGTAGACGGATGGTATTTCTCTCTGAATAATTTCAATCGTCCTGGCTACAATACAGGATGGCTCATCTCAGATCTGGTGAAAATCAATGCACAACAAAAAGAAGATCTGTTAAAGCTGCTTTATGATAAGAAATAAACTCATTATTGGGTGTTGCTTCCTGCTGGTTTTCTTTCAAGCTAAAGCACAGGAGTTTGATGCATCTGCTGATCCGAAGATGGAGCAGGCCAAGGGAATGGTAGAAACATTGGCCTATTATTTCAATCTTTTGGGTGGAACCCGTACCTCGGTTTCTGAGAAAGAGACTATAATTAACAGCAGTTACTTAAAGCTTTTTGCCAATGAGAAGGTGCAAGTAGAAGATGACTTGCAAGAGAACAGGTCAACAGTAACTTATAAAGATATTCAGGCTTACTTGAAGGATATAGATTTCTTTTTTGAGGAAGCCGTTTTCGACTTTGAGGTGGAGAAAGTAGAGAAGCTTCAGAAAGATGATGAGAAGCCTTATTACAGAGTAGAGCTCATCAGAAACCTGGAGGCAGTAAGTCTAGGAGGAGAAGAGATTAACTCAACCAAGAAGCGCTATATAGAATTGAATGCTGACGCCAACAATGAGTTGAAAATTGCTAGCATCTATACCACTAAAATCAGTAAAGAGAAACAGTTAAGAGAGTGGTGGAGTGGACTGACTTTAGAATGGAAAAAGGTGTTTAAAAAGAAATTAGGCTTGGTGTATGACAGTCTTTCTAAAGATGAGTTATTCAACTTAGCCACCATAGATTCTCTAGACCTGAAAGGCAACGACCTTATATTGGACTTGGAGCCAATCTATCAACTGACCTCCTTAAAGCACTTAAGAATCAGCAATACTTGGGTTAATGACCTAAAGCCGTTGCTGTCTATCAATAAATTACAGTCGCTAGATGTATCCAATACATCGGTTTTCGATCTACAGTATTTAAAATATCACAAAGACATTAGGAAGCTCAATCTGAGTAATAGCCATGTGGAAGATTTCTCAGTGCTAACAGGTTTTGACAAACTCACAGAGTTGAATCTGAATGGCATAGCAGGTACTGATCTTTCATTTTTAGAGGGGCTTAATGCACTTGGAATATTAAGCTTAGAAGATGCCAAAGGCATAGATGAGGTGAGTTTTGGTCAGATAAAAAGCTTGAGGTCGCTTCATTTAAAGAATAGCGATATTTCTACTGTTCAGGGGATAGCTGCCATGAGCCAGCTTAGTTTGTTGGATCTGTCTGCTACTGAAATCACTTCTTTAGCAGGTTTCGAGAACCTTAAAAGTTTGCAGACCCTGATAATAGACAATACTGAGATTTCTGATTTGACTCCATTATTAGGTCTGACTCAACTGAAGATGGTATACGCCAATGGAGTGGCATTGACAGACGAGGCAATTGATAAATTCAATTCGGCTAGTAGAGCGCTACTTATCACCAATTCAGATCAATTAATGGCTTGGTGGAATGAATTGCCGAGCCCATTGAAGAATAAGTTGGGAGATGTGATGGGCACTTTCAGCCCAGAGGTTGAAGATTTATCGGCATTAGTTAGACTAGACTCTCTAGACGCGAGTCAGTCTGGATTAAAGAGCCTATCTCCACTTACTAGGTTCCAGTCATTGAAATATTTGAACTTAGATGGTAACCGAATCAGTGTGCTAAACGGTCAAGAGCTTTCTTCTCGCCTAGTGACGCTTAGTGTAAATAATACAGACATCAATACGTTGTCTAATCTGTCTTCGCTTAGAAATTTGGAAAGACTTGAAGCCAAGAATACAGCCATTCGTAATCTAGACCAAGTAGCTGAATTACCTAAGTTAGAATTGCTAGATGCCGATGGAAGTAACGTTTCTGCTGAGCAGGTTGCCGACTTATTGAAAAAAAGGCCGAAGGTGAATATTCGTTTTATGTCCGATAAATTGCTTACGTGGTGGGCAGATCTTCCTCCAAACTTGAAGCGAGCATTCGGAGACAATGTAAGGCTGTCTTCTCAGCCAGATAGAGATGAACTTCATACGCTAGTTGCGCAAGAATCTTTAAGTTTTAATGGAGTCAATCTTAATTCTGAGTTTGAAGCATCTCTTCAGCTATTTTTTAGATTGAAAGAGTTAAAACTTCAGCAGGTGAGAACGAATTTAATTACAGACCTGCCTGAATTGCCTGAGTTAGAAAGCTTAGCCTTATTACAAATGCCTATTGCTGATTTAACAGGAATTTCCTCAAAATACCCTAGTCTAAAAAGGTTGAATATTACCAATACGGCTGTTGAGGGTTTAAGGCCGCTTTCAGGTTTAACTGAACTAGAAATGCTAAATTGTTCAGGAACCAACGTAAAGCGCTTTAGAGGGTTAGAGAACCTTCAGAACATGAAGGAGATTGATTGTTCTAATACCAAAGTATTTAGGTTAGATAGACTTTCAGGGTTGCAGAATCTTGAGAAAATCACCTGTTTCAACACAGGCTTGCGTCAGAATGATATTGATAAGTTGCTGGAGAGTCTTCCTGATGTTGAGATTGTTTTCTATTAAGTTCTCTGCCAACTACTCGGGGTCGATTTTTCTGCAAAAATATAACCGTCATTCCCGCGCAGGCGGGAATCCCCTAAAGAATTGCAAGAAGCTTGAAATCCCCGCCTACGCGGGGATGACATTCATCTATGATTATTCAAACCTTTTGAAAATGGCTGTAGCAATATGACCGCCAAAACCGAAGGTGTTACTCATAGCGTAACGTACATCATGTTTCTGTGCGGTGCCCAAAGTCAAGTCGAATTTATCTCCCCAATCTGAATCAACCTCTTTCGTATTGATTGTAGGTGGAATGACACCCTCTTGAATAGCCATTATGCTAGCAATAGATTCAATGGCTCCTGCTGCTCCTAGTAAGTGGCCAGTCATAGATTTGGTAGCCGAAAGCTTCAGGTTTTCGCGCTTACCGAAAACTCTTTCCACGGCTATTAATTCGCTCTGGTCGCCAATAGGAGTGGAGGTAGCGTGCATATTAATGTAGTCAATGTCTTTTGCTATTATACCTGCATCTTCCAGTGCCTCATTCATTCCTAGAAAAGCGCCTTCCCCTTCAGGGTGAGTTCCCGTTAAATGGTATGCATCTGCAGCCATTCCACCTCCTGCAACTTCAGCAATGATGTTAGCACCACGCGCTTTGGCATGTTCATATTCCTCTAGGACTAAGGCTCCGGCTCCTTCGCCAACAACAAACCCATCTCGAGTTTTGTCAAAAGGTCTAGATGCAGTAGAGGCTTCCTCATTGTTAGTACTTAAGGCTCTAGAAGCGTTGAAACCGCCCAATCCGGCTGCGGTTATTGGTGCTTCGGAACCGCCAGTAATAACCATATTGGCTTTTCCCCAACGGATGTAATTGAAGGCGTCAATAATTGCGGTTGTGCCAGAGGCGCAAGCAGATATACAGGTGAAGTTGATGCCTCGGAGACCGTACTTCATGGAAATAACGCCAGAGGCAATGTCTGCTATTATTTTAGGAATAAAGAATGGATTGAATTTAGGATTCTCATCTCGCTTTACGTAGTCAATCATTTCCTCGGTAAAGGTTTCTATGCCTCCGTTTCCTGAGCCCCAAACCACTCCAATTTTGTTTCTGTTTAAACTCTCAAAATCGATATTAGCATTTTTAACAGCCTCTTCTGCCGCAATTAAGGCATAAGAAGTAAAGCGGTCGTATTTGCGCGATTCGCTTCTCGGGATATGATCATCGATATTAAAGTTCTTTAGTTCACACCCAAAGTGCGTTTTGAATTTACTTGTGTCGAACCGAGTGATTTCTGCCGCTCCACTAGTACCAGCCTTGAGGTTGGTCCAATAGTCGTTGATATTGTTTCCGATGGGAGTCAATGCCCCCATTCCAGTGATTACAACTCTTTTCATTGTTTTAATTGCTTTTCTATTATGCTTTTCAAGTAGTTGAGGGTAGTGCCAAAGCTGTTTTTGTTTTGAGTGCTTTTGGCTATTAATATGGAGCCCTCAATTCCGGCTATAATTAAATTTGCCATTTCACTGGCATGGACTTCAGCTTTAAATTCACCAGACATTTGCCCTTCAGTGATTACAGCTGCTAGTTCTTTCTTCCAATTAGTAAAGGTCACGCTTACGCGTTCCTTCAGTAACGGGTAACCATCATCGGCTTCTACTGAGCTATTCATCAGAGCACAGCCTCCATTCTCATACACCTGTTCAAAACCCTCTTCATAAAAGTTGAAGAACCTTTCCAGTTTATTCCAAGAGTTATCAGTGGTAGTCAGGGCCTTGAAAAGGCCTTTCTGAAAGAACTTAAGGTTATGTTCAAAACAGGCTACGGCCAAGTTGTCTTTGTCTTTAAAGTTGCCATATATGGCTCCTTTGGTAAGTCCAGTGGCTTCAGTGATATCGGAGAGAGACGTACCGTAAGCTCCTTTCTTGTTGAAAATAGGCGCTACACTTTCTACTATAAACTGTCGGGTTCTCTCTGCTTTGGTCATTTACAAAAATATACCAATTGGTATATAATTGCAAATAAGTAGTCTCTGAACCTAAGTAAATGCTCAGTTGTGTTCTTGATTAGGACTGTAAGGGCTTGGGTTTTGCAGCTATGGCTAGCCTTATCTTTTCAACGTTTTATCTAGCGCTTTTTCCAATATAGGTTCCATTACTAAGTAACCAGCGGTGTTCGGGTGAACGCCATCGCTCCCTAGTTCGGCTTTAAGACCGTTTTGTTCGTTAACCATAGCAGAGAAATAATCTACGTAAGTTATCTTATGCTCTTTGGCAAAAGCTTTTAGCTCATCATTAAGATCGATTACTTTTTGAGCAGGCTCTAAACCTGGCCTCCAAGGAAAATCATTTGCAGGAAGAACAGAGCATAGCAGTACTTTGATATTATGTGCTTTGGCTAGTTTGGCCATGGCGAAGATATTGTCGGTAATCATTTTTTGGGTAGTAGGCCCCGTGTTGCCAGCAATGTCATTGATGCCAGCTAAGATTACTACAGCTTCTGGTCTCAGGTCAATAACATCTTGCGTGAATCTTATGAGCATTTGCGGTGTGGTTTGACCACTAATTCCTCTGTTTACGTAGGGCTTTCCTTCAAAAAACTCAGGCCTAATATTTTTCCAGCCTTCGGTAATTGAGTTGCCCATAAAAACCACACTCTTTTCTCCCTGAGTTAATGGAGTTAATTGACTGTTTTGCTGTTGATACTTTTTAAGGTTTGCCCAGTCTTGAGCTTGTGCCGCCTGAATGAACATAATGAATGATAGTAGTATTAGGGTTGGTTGAAGTCTTTTCACGTCTATAAGTATTTACTTTTTAATAGCCTTAGCGTAGGCCTCGTCATAGTGGATTCTTAGTTTATGCCAATCAAATGTTCTTGAAAACTCCTCTAAAGTGTTTCTCATTATAGCTCTGTAATTGTAGTTGGTTTTAGAGAACTGCAACAACATTTTAGCTAAGTCTTCAACCGATTGAGCTTCAGTTTTATCTTTTCTTTTTAATACGTAAACTCCTGTTTCTTGCGAGTTGGCATTAATGTTTTCTGTGTAAGAGCCAAAGCCAGAAAGGTCACTGGTTATTGTTGGTACGCCTCTGGCAATACATTCTAAAGGAGTGTAACCCCATGGTTCATAGTAGCTTGGGAAAATACCCATATGGCAACCGCGAACAAATTGAGAGTATTCTAAACCAAATAGTGGATTGGTTGGAGAGATAAACTCAGGGTGAAACACCACTTTTACTTTGTCTATCGGACTGTTGAACAACTGCTCCTCTCTCAGCCCTTTTAAGATGGCATCGTTATGATCATCTTGTAGTAAGTGGGTCACAATCATAGGCCACTCATCTGTTTTCCATGACTGTAATGAGCGCCTAAATCTGAGCCTCCAATAATCTGAGACAAACTGATTTAGGTCTGGAAGCTTAAAATCGTCTTTCGAAGATGCTGCATTGACCAAAAGTTGAGCAGCAATTTCCCCCTCAATAGATTTGCAAGTGTTTTTAACCTCTTCTAACAAAGCTTTGGAATGGAGTACCGCAGGGTTGAAAGATTTTACTGGAGCATTGGTTATAAAAAACATTACCACTGTAACATCAACCTTCTCTTGTATAAGCTTCTCATTGAGCTTTTTGAGAGCTTTTACTATTATATCGAAGCCTTTGTTTTCGTATTCATATCTACCACTTGTAAATAGAAACAGCGTTTTGTTAAGGTCGAATGGAGTAGCGTTGAAGAAGTGTCCGATTACAAAATTTTCAATCTGTTTCTTATACTTCTCGTGCCTGATCTGAATACGATGCGGATCTTGAAAGCGCTCAATATTGAGGCCATTGGGTGTTATCTGGTCAGGCAGTTTACCCAGTAGGGCTTCACATTCTAGACCGGTAATTTGACTTACGGTAGTAAAGCAATCGGTTTTGTTAGCCCCTTGTCTTTCAAGTTGATGAATGGATGGAATTCCGAATTGCTTAGCAAGCTCTTGATCGTCCACTTCATACATCATGTCGTAGAAGTTTTTATGGTTTACGGCAAGTACTCTTCCAAGCCTAGTGGCATGCGTAGTAAATATGGTTTTTACATTGCTATGAGCGCCAGTCGTATTCAATAATGCAGGGCAAACCATCCATTCATGGCCATGAAATAGAATGGTTCTTTTCTCATGCTTACTGAATAACGTAAAGAAAGTATCTACTAAGTCGCACCACTGTAGGCTTATGTCGTAAAGAGAGTCATCAGTGCCAATGGGAATCTGATGATCTTCCCAAAGCTGTTTCTTTATATGCTGAAGTTTGCCAATGTTGTGGTCGGGGTTCAGAAGAACAGTTTTGGGCCTGCCAGACACTAACCAAGTGCCATACCTTACTTCGATGCCCATGTTTTCTAGGGCTGCCACAGTTCTGCCAAGTGTCGACTCTCTTTCGGCAATATCTTCAAATTCGGCATTCAGGCCTTTGTTCACCAATGGGCCAAGCAAGCAATAGTTTTTTCCCCAAGCTTCAATATTAGCTGGGAGCTTAGAGCGTATAACTGTATAAATTCCTCCCAACTGATTACATATTTCCCAAGAGGTTTCAACTAGAAAGTGTTTCTCGTAATCAATGGGTTGTGAGGTCATGGAGCTAAGTTTTTCTCAATATAGATTCAGCATGTTTTTAATCAAACCATCAGCTAGCTATACTAGGTTTTTCTTTTGTTAAATCTGCCTTTTAACATTTCTAGGCTTTATAAAAGCGTCAAAATTTGTTACTTGAGATAAATTAGATCCTCATGAAAAAGTATATCCTATTCATATTTTTAATCAGCTCTATTGGAATAAAGGCTCAGGAAATGGTGAACCCCGTGGTGAAAGGCTTTGCTGGTATTATGGATGCTCCTCACGCTACAGAAAAGCCAGACTCTAATATGGAATATAAAATAGTGATAGATGTAGCCACAGGGAGCAATAACCCTAAAGAGCCGATGTATTCTTTAGTGAATGTAGGAAGGCTGCTGAATTTGCATGCAATGGGTGGTGTGCCCGAAGAAAATATGCATGTGGTTTTGGCTATCCATGCAGGGGCAGTTTGGTCTGTTCTAGACAATGAAAGCTATAAGGCTAAGTATGGAGAAGATAACCCTCATATCAAAATCTTTAAGGAACTTGAAGAAGCTGGAGTAAAGATTTTTGCTTGTTCCCAATCACTTATGGGCAGAAGCATAGACCATAATAAGCTAGCACCTGGGGTAGAGGTGGCCACATCAATGCTTACTACCATGACTACCTATCAGTTGAAAGGCTATGCAGCATTAAAGTTTTAAGAACTACAAGCCTTGAAGAACCCAGAGTGGAAGAAAAACGCCAACAATTAGGTATCTCAAGTAATTCTATAGTTTATTTGTGCTAACAATCATTCGCTTATGTATTCAGGACTACTTCATGCTCACTCAGGCCTCAGATGGCTAGTATTAATCTTCTTAATTGTTGCCATTGCCAACGCATTTTCAAAAAAGAAATCTGGCGTATGGACCCCAAAAGACAGAAAGCTTTCTGCCATGGCTATGGGGATGGTTCACCTCCAATTCGTAATTGGCTTGGTGCTATATTTCATTAGTCCAAAAGTAAGTTTCACTGAAGGCTTCATGCAAAACGATGTGCTTAGATTTTATGCGGTTGAGCATATCTCAATGATGATTGTTGCCATTGCCCTCATCAGCATAGGCCACAGTAAAGCCAAAAAAGCAGCCATCGATTCAAAGAAATTTGGCGCTATTGCCACCTTCTACCTAATCGGACTAATCATTATGTTAGCCTCAATTCCATGGCCTTTCCGCAACTTAGGCGGAGCATGGTTTTAATCGATTTTTCTTAAGAGTTTTAAAAGCCTTTGGTAAATGCCAAAGGCTTTTTCTTTTTTGGGCGTGCCCCTAAAGGGTCGGGCTATTCGCTTTTACTCCTCGGCTTCGTACCTCAGCCTGTGGGGTAATCGCTACTATCCCTCACGCAGTATCCGCTACTGATTGCTGTTTAAAATTAACTGACGGTAGAATCTAATAGCATTCTTATAATCTTCCACCAAAATATGCTCATCAATACCATGGAAGGTATTGATGTTCTGCTCGTTGATGTGATAAGGCACAAACCGATAAATGTTTTTGCTGATAGGACTGAAGTGTCTAGAATCTGTAGCCGCAATTACCAAGTTAGGAGCAGTAAAAGTAGCCTCAAAAACCTGTTTTATACTTCTGTTGATGGTTTCATAACCCCAACTATCCATTGGCGAAACCGGTGAAGGGTTAGTATTGAATCCGTAAAACTTAGCTTTTACTCTTTCATCATCCATCACCGCCAAACAATGCTCCATAACATCTTCCGCTGTTTGGCCTGGAATAATTCTGAAGTTCACCAAAGCCCTTGCCGTAGTTGGAATTACGTTCTCTTTAATGCCAGCCTCAAAAATAGTGGGTGCTGTGGTGGTTCTTATCAAGGCGTTGCCAGCATTACTAGCACCTTCATAAGTAGCAATAATGATCGGCTTAAAGAGCGACTTATTAGCGAATGCCATTTTATTCACAAAGCCCATCTCTGGTCCTAACTGATTCATAAAGCCTTGCATAGCTTCAGAAAGTGTAGCTTCCATGGGTTCTTCTTTCAACCTTGAAATGGCCTTTGCCAAAACATCTATGGCCGTTTCAGGAGAAGGCTGAGAAGAATGGCCACCCTCCATGTCTACTGTAAATTCTATGGTAGTTGAGCCTTTCTCAGCAATGCCAATCATGGCTACGTCTGTGTCAATTCCGGGAATCAGTTTTTGGGTTATGGCGTAGCCTTCGTCCAAAACATACTCTGCTTCAATACCCTTAGATTTTAGGTGCTCTACCATGGCTACAGCGCCAAAATCACCACCTACTTCTTCATCGTGCCCAAAGGCTAGGTAAATAGTTCTTTCTGGCTGAAAGTCCTCTTTGAGAAGCATTTCAACAGCTTCCATAATTCCGATAACAGAGAATTTATCGTCAATTGTGCCTCTTCCCCAAATCTTGCCATCCTTAATTTCTGCTCCAAACGGTTCAACCGACCATTTATCAGGAGAGGCTATAGGTACCACATCAATATGACCCATCAGAACGATTGGCTTCAGTTCTGTATTGCTTCCTCTCCATTCATACAAATGGCTAAACTCATTGAATATTCGATGGTTCAATAGACTGTCTGATAAAGGGTATTCATCCTTCAGAAAGGTGTTGAATAGGTGGAATTGAGATGAATCGAATTCTGCCGGATCTTCAAATGAGATGGTCTTCAGTCTAAGGGCTGTCTGCAGGTTTGTTACTGAATTATCCTCAATCTGTAATTTGTCAATCACAGCAACCTCAAGCTGCTGAGATTTAAAGGTGAACGTTTTAATCAAAACGTAAGCTACCAGTAGTACAACTAGAGATAGTAATAGCAGGGCGACTTTCTTCATACTTCCAAAGTATCACATAATCGGTGTTGAATGAAAAGAAAAAAGCCGGTTTAACCGGCATTTGTTATTTTTTTAGTAGATCTCTAATTTCTGTAAGCAGTACTTCTTCTTTAGTTGGTTTTGGGGGAGCAGCTGGCGCAGCTTCTTCCTTCTTCTCCCACCTTTCCTTCATTCTATTGTAAGACTTTACAATCATAAATACGGCAAAAGCAACGATGACAAAAGTAAGCACCGTGTTGAAGAAAATACCATAGTTGATTGCAACCTCAGCAGTTGCTCCATCGGCAGAAGCTTCTTGTAGCACAACTTTCATTGTAGAAAAATCGACCCCACCTAACAAGAGGCCAATCGGAGGCATAATTACATCGTTAACTAACGATTTGGCAATGGCTCCAAAGTATGTAGCCATAATTAAACCAACGGCAATTTCTACCACGTTGCCCTTGGAGATAAATTTCTGGAATTCTTTCATGTTATTAGTTTAGTTTAAGATTGTCGGTTGGCACCATTAAGGAGAGAAGAATAATGGGGAACAATCTTTGGGAGGAATAGCAATATAGCTACTTTTTTCCTTTCCTAAAAAACAATCAGAATTGGGTTAAGTGGAAGTTACGACCCTGACATGAGCTGGGCAATAACTCTTGTGTTCTTATACTGTTCCATTAAAATTTTCAAGAATACAGTAATTGGAATAGACATGATGAGCCCTGGGATTCCCCAAATGTAGCCCCAAAGCATCAGCGCTACTAGTATGGTTACCACATTTATTGAGAACGATTTTCCCATAAAAATAGGCTCTAATACTCCTCCAATCACTGCTTGAACCCCTGTGGCGCTTAAGAAAAAGAAAAACAACATGGAAGAAGATTCTATTTCAACAAAAGCAAATATGGTGACTACCAGAACGCAAATTACTGAGCCTACCATTTGCACAAAGTTGATTAAGAAGGCAAACAAACCCCAGAATATTGGAAAGCTCACACCAAAGAATAAACAGATGAGCCCTGTTCCAAGACCTGTCAAAAAGCTTACAAAGAATTTAACTTTAATGAAGGTTAGAAGGTCTTTTTCGATCTTTCTAAATGCTTTTACCGATGTGAATTGTTGCTTAATTACGGTTGAGCGTAATACTTTCTGAACATCGAAAGACTCGGCCAATAGAAGTAAAACAAAGAAGATTGTTGTAAGTATTCCAGAAATTGTTCCGCTTACAAAATCTACGGTAGGCATAAAGTTTTTCATCACTGCCTCCTTACTTATTAGGCCTTTTAGGGTGTCTTCACCTTTTAAGAAGTCTACCCCGAAAAACCTTTCTAAGCTCGCTACAAGTTGGCTTAGTTTTATTTTTGCTGCATCGAAATATTCGTTGTCAGTTTGGTTAAACTCTAAGCTAGATAATTGGATTACGGCTCCAAGCACTCGAAATGAAGCCGCCATAATCAGCACAACCAAAAGTATGTTGATGAACTTTGGAACTCTCTTTTTCTTTAACCACCTCATCATTGGCAAGAATATCAATGCCAAGAACATGGATGAGACCAAAGGAATGAAAATGAAAGAAAGTGTTTTGAGAATGTAGAAAACCAATGGGACTACTATAAAAAGTAGCAGAATATTGGTGGTTTTACGGTCGTTCATAAAGTTTTAATACTAATCGTAAAGGTATACTCAAAAGATGAGGAATAGTTTGAATTAGTATTAATAAGTCTTTGTCATGTTATTATCTACACAGATAATAAAGTCTGCTTCTCCAAAAAACTCATCTTTTAGTTTGGTTATATCGGCCTGTTCTACTGTAGTAATTGTGAGCATGTTTAGACCAGGTTTGTACTGGTTCAAATACCATAATATGCCTTCGTGATAACCGGAATGATAAGAACCATTGTAGTGTATAAATAATTTTCCAGGCTGAAAATTGGAAGCAATGAAATGCCCCATAGTAGCATCTTTTGAGGCTTGAGCCATCACCATTTTCGGAGTGCCGTGGCCAGCCATCATCTCTAGAATATTGGCATATCGTGGTAGATTAGCATCGTAAGGAAAGGGTTGAGGAGCGATCCAGCTTTTTTCTTCTGCGCTTAGCTTTTCTAATGCCTCAAAGCCTTCACGGTTAACCATGCTGGCATACCGCCTCGGAATGTTAGTGGCAATGAATTCTAGATTATTGTCTTTCGCATAGTCTACCAAAGGTTTGTAGTCGGTTGCGTAATTGTTCCAAAGTCTGGCTAGGGAATCCAGAGCTTTTTGGTCAATCTTTCCACTGAGATAATCATTCAGTTCATCCTGATTATCAGCTTCCATCATTTCAGCTCCAAGAATTAAATCTCTTTTTGTTCCTAACTCAGCTGTAACTTCGTACTGAAGCCAATGCGAAATAGGGTTGTTGTGTAACTCCCCGAAGAAGACCACATCTTGCTTGGCCAACTGCTTCATCATTTTCTTATAGCTAACCTTCTTTCCTTTTGCATTATAAATAATATAAGGGCCGTGGTTTTGAGCCAATGAAAGAACGGTAAAAAGTGAGAGGCTCAGGGTTAGTAAAAGTCTTTTCATGCTATTAGTTAGATACCCTGAAATATAGCTGATCTACTCCAGTATTCTTTGATATTCTGTGGTAGGCGGTGATAATTACTTCGTGATTTCCAGTTTTCTCTAAAGTAAGGTTGGCTGTGAATGTGTTTTCTGAAGGGTTTTGCATGGGGATGTTTTTCCAGAATTCACCATCTACATAAACCGATGCTTCAATATCCATATCGTTTGAATCCCATAGACCACCATCAGAAATAGTACAGCCACACATCATTACAATGTTGGCCTTCAATTCTACCCTCTTGTCCTCTTCAATGGAAAAGCCTTGATGTGTTTGAGGGTAAAGGCCATCTACTACAAAGCCAGGGATCTCCAGAATCAGTCCCTCACCGTCAATATGTTTACCCGGAATAAGCCAAAGCTGTGTTTGGGCTACCACTCTGGCTTCTTTGTGTGCAACAGGGCTTAGTGCTTCTACCGTCACGAATAAAGGTTTTTGCAGGCTGATACTCGCTTCAAAGGCTGCTGCTCCGTAGGCAATTGGAGTATACCTTTCATGAGCAGTTTTTATGATGGCGTCTGTGTTTCCCGTGCCACCTTCAGTCAGTCCCTGGGCCAATATCTCATTGGTCTGAGCATCTCTAATGATGATCATTGAACCACCCATGCTGGAGCCTATAAACTTGGCATCTTTGGCTTTGGTTCGAACAGTGATTTTAGTGTCTTGAGCCTCCTGGCTGTATACAGTGAAACAGGAAATTAGAAAAACAGTGATCAGTAGATTTCGCATGGTTGAAGTTAACATTCTTGCCTAGAACTGTCGATCTCTTTTTTCTGAAAAGGATATTGGTTGATTTTGGAGATTCCCAGTCAAGCTCACTGTTGTCCGGGGAATGACGAATCCGCATCCTTTACGTCATCCCCGACCTGATCGGGGATCTCCTTAACGTACCAATAATTCAAGAGGGAGTATTGAAAAGATGGAATAGGCGATGGAAGGAAGAATTGATTACAGCTTTTAACCCAAAGTTGAGGGATTTGTGGGAGGAAATTGATGGCTTTAATTAAGCTTTAGAGATTCCCAGTCAAGCTGGGAATGACGGATCCGTTAGGCTTGGCTCTCTAAGTTTGTATTGCATAAACAGGCAGCAGGGTAAAAGATTTAGATTCTGTATCGGTCACGTCATCCCCGATTTGATCGGGGATCTCATTCAGTTTTCGTATTTTCAATATAAATACACAAATGCCAAAAGGTGGATACGTATATATCATGTCTAATAAGACTCGAACGGTTCTTTACATCGGGGTCACTTCTGATTTAGAATCGAGAGTTTATCAACATAAAAATGGAGAAGGGTCAAAGTTTACCAAACTCTATCGTTGCTACTTTTTAGTCTATTACGAAGTGTTTGATCATATCGAGTCAGCAATTGCTAGAGAGAAGGTGCTGAAAAAGTGGAATAGGCGATGGAAGGAAGAATTGATTACAGCTTTTAACCCAAATTTGAGGGATTTGTGGGAGGAAATTGATGGCTTTAATTAAGCTTTAGAGATTCCCAGTCAAGCTGGGAATGACGAATCCGCATCCTTTACGTCATCCCCGACCTGATCGGGGATCTCTTTAATGTACCAGCAATTCAAAGGAGAATATTGAAAAGATGGAATAGGAGCTGGAGGAAGAATTGATAACAGCTTTTAACCCAAAGCTGAGGGATTTGTGGGAGAAAATTGATGGTTTCAATTAAGCTTTGGAGATTCCCAGTCAAGCTGGGAATGACGGATCCGTTAGGGTTGTCTCTCCAAGTTTGTGTTGCACGAAAAGGCAGTAGGGTACAGGTTTTAGATTCTGTATCGGTGACGTCATCCCTGACCTGATCGGGGATCTCTTTAACGTACCAGCAATTCAAGGGAGAGTACTGAAAAGATAGAAGGAAGAATTGATTTCAGCTTTCAACCCAAAGTTCAGGGATTTCTGGGTGGAAATTGATGGTTTCAATTAAGATTTGGAGATTCCAGTCAAGCTGGGAGTGAGGAATCCGTTAGGCTTGGCTCTCTAAGTTTGTATTGCATAAACAGGCAGTAGGGTACAGGTTTTAGATTTTGTATCGGTAACGTCATCCCCGACTTGATCGGGGATCTCTTTTACGTACCAACAATTCAAAAGAGAGTAATGAAAAGGTGAAACAGGACATGGAAGGAGGAGTTGATTACAGCTGTCAGCCTAAGGCTTAGAGATTTGTGGGAAGAAATTGATTGCTTTAATTAGGTTTTGGAGATTCCCAGTCAAGCTGGGAATGACAAATCCGCATCCTTTTCGTCATCCCCGACCTGATCGGGGATCTCAGTTTGAAAACTCACCTCACCTTCGCTTTCTTAATCATTCTTGCAAATAGGCCTGGTAAGAAACGCTTCACAAAAGCACCATAAGATTCTCTACCGATATAGACTTCTCTTTTTTCTTTCACCATTGCCTTAACAATGGCCTTCGCACATTCATCAGCCGTCAGACCATTGGCTTGAGCATTGTCCATGCTACCCAATGCTGAGCCATCACCAATAAAAGCATTCACGCTGACATTGGTTTTTACAAAACCTGGAGCTGCGATGGTTACTTTGATTCCACTGTCCTCCAGTTCTGCTCGCATGCTGTCGTAAAATCCGTGCAGAGCATGTTTGCTTGCTGCATAACCAGATCGATAAGGAGTGCCGAAAACCCCAGTAAGGCTGGTGACTACCACGAATTGACCGGAACCTCTTTCCAGCATATGAGGGAGAAGTGCCTTTGTAAGTCCAACTGACCCAAAGTAGTTGACTTCCATCAGGTCTCGATCTACTTGAAGAACCGTGTCTTTGACTAAAGATCTTTGGCTGCGTCCTCCATTGTTAATTAGAATGTTTACTTGGTCAAAGGCAGAAATGGCTTCCTGAACCTTCTTCTCGAAGGTTCCTGACTCTATCAAATCTAGTGGTAGAACTTTGATTCTGTCTTGGTTAGCACACTCTAACTTTACCCTTTCCAGTTCATCTTCTCTTCTTGAAGAAAGGATGAGATTAATTGGAAACAGGGAAAGCTGTTTGGCGAGTGCTTCGCCAATGCCTGAAGATGCGCCTGTGAGCCAGATGGTTTTGTTTTGAAGATTCATATCGTTTATTGTCATTCCTGCGAAGGCAGGAATCCCCCCTTTAATTTGGCTAAATTTAATCATGGGTAAAAACGGTTATGTATACATCGTGTCAAATACTCATAGAACTATGTTCTATATTGGAGTCACTTCCGATTTGGAAAGCAGAGCTTATCAACATGAAAATGGTTTAATGAAGGGGTTTTCTAAGAAGTACAATTGTGTTGACCTGATTTACTACGAGGTTTTCAATCATATTGAGCCTGCAATTGCTCGAGAGAAAGTACTCAAGAAGTGGAAGCGGGAATGGAAAGAGAGAATCATTCTAGAAATGAATCCGGAAATGAGAAGGTTAAATGATGAGGTTTTTCGTTTCAATTAGGATATCCCTGCCTGCGCAGGAATGACAGGCCGGGAGTTGGTCACGTGCCGATAGTTGCCTGATGTTGGATCCCCACGCGCGGTTGTACCCAGACTTAAGTGAATCCATGTTTGCTTTTGATGCAGCACACAGATGGCACGAACTATCTCCCTCTTTGAAGAGGGAGTGCCGAAGGCGAGGGAGTAGATTTATTTCCTCAAATAAGTCACAAAGTCAAAAGCAAATTGATGCTTTTCGTCTGCAGGGTGGTGAACACGAGTTTCCTCTTTCCAGTTTTTGTGATCGAACTCGGGGAAGAATGTATCTGCCTCATCAATAATGGCGTTGACTTCCGTAATATACATTTTGTCTACCAAGCCTTTATCTAGTGAGTCTTTGTAGATTACCCCTCCACCAATCACAAAGACCTCTTCCACTTTAAGTTCATCTTTGGCTAATTCAAATGCAGCTTCCAGACTGTTGACAGCAAAGTGACCTTCAGGAGCTTGATAATCTTCTTGTCGGGTGACAATGATGAAGGTTCTTTTCGGAAGAAGTCCAGGTAAGGAATCGAAGGTTTTTCGACCTAAGATCACAGCATGATTCAGAGTGACTTGCTTAAAGAAGCGGAAGTCATCTGGCAATCGCCAAAGTAAGTCATTATCCTTTCCAATGGCATTGTTCTTCGATTTGGCTACTACTATAGTCCTGATCATAAGCTATTTCCTCTTAAGAAGTCCTCTATATTCATGCGCTTTTTGCCTTGCATTTGCAGCTCTTTGATAAACAATGCACTACCTCCTGTCTGAATATGCAAATAGCTTTTGTTGTCAGTAGCGTAATCGCCTGGTTTATCTCCAGCAGAAGTCAACTCAAGCTTTTCTGCTTTGTAAATCTTGAACTGCGTTCCGTTGATCATTGTCCAAGCCGCTGGATATGGAGAAAGCCCGCGAATGAAGTTGTAAACCTCTTCAGATGATTTACTCCAGTCGATCTCACAGGTTTCTTTGAAGATCTTCGGTGCGTGTTTTATTTCTCCGCTTTCATTTTGAGGGTCTTGCGGATAGTCACCTTCCTGAATGGCTTGAACAGTTTTGAGAACCAGTTTCGAGCCTCTTTCCATCAAACGTGCGTACAGATCACCTACATTATCATCTTCTTCTATAGGCTCTTTTTCTTGGAAAATGATATTTCCCGTGTCGATTTCATGTTTGAGGAAGAAGGTGGTTACTCCAGTTTCCTTCTCTCCATTAATAATCGCCCAGTTGATAGGTGCTGCACCTCTATACTGAGGTAGGAGAGAGGCATGTAGGTTGAAAGTTCCAATTTCAGGCATGTCCCAAACCATTTCTGGGAGCATACGGAAAGCTACTACAATCTGTAAATTAGCATTGTAGCTTTTCAGTTCTTCAATAAACTCAGGTGATTTTAGATTGGTAGGTTGAAGTACCGGAATATCTTGCGAAACGGCATAGTCCTTTACTGGAGAAGTTGCCAGTTTTTGTCCTCTGCCCTTGGGTTTGTCAGGTGCTGTGATGACGGCCACTACATTAAAGCCATTTTCAACCAGTATTTGTAAGCTTGGTACCGCAAATTCTGGGGTACCCATATATATAATTCGGAGGTCAGTCATTCAGTGATTTTCTGGTGATAAAAATAGAAACAGAAAAAAGAAATGACTACTATTGAGTGTTAAAACCTCAAGGACTTCAATTGAAAGACTAGTTTCTCGAAGTCCTAATTTTATTTTCATTCGTGGTTGCGAGCTTTGTTTTTAGTTCAGCTAATTCTTTGTTAACTTTTATTAACTCTTTGTTTTGCTGTATCATGTGTAAGGTAAGCTCTTCAATTTTTTGAAGGAGTCTTTTGTTCATATCACCTAATTCAATCCCACTGTTTATAACATCATCTTCCTTTGGGATATTTGGTAGATGCCCCTCTAACTCTATAAATGCTTCTAGTTCCTCAAGGCTCATTAAGTTATAGGTTTTCCCAAAAACGAAGTCAGGCCAGCTTGTCATCTCAACTTTAATCTCTCTTGCACCAATAGATCCATTTACAGCAAGTTTATGAGAACCGGTGGTGGTAGTTCCTATTCCAATATTTCCATTTGGTAAAATTCTCATTCTTTCCGTGACACTGCCTATTGTGCCCAAAGGAGATGTCCAAAAACTGATCCCGGTACCTTGCGAAGAAGTAGTAAAGTCTTCTGCTGCATAGCCTACAATAGCGGCTGCAGTGTAGTTAGAGAATGAAGACCCTGCATATCCAGTGAAGTTCAGGCTTCCGAGCCAATCACCAGATAAGTTGGCACTTGGGGAGTTGAAGCTACCTCTTGCCGTTCTATATCTAAATGCTGCAGCGATAAAGCCATTACTCCCGACATACCTATCCATATAGTTTAGGGTATTGCCAGAGATATGCAATTGTGAATTAGGAGAGCTTGTTCCAACTCCTACAAACCCGGATGATGGGAAATGGTTGGATTGGCCTTTACAAATTGATGTACTTACCAATAATAATAAGACTATTTGTTTAATTGGTTTGAGTGATGTCATTGTAGATGATTAGTATAGTTTGATATGAATGAAGGAAATTTCAGATAGTATAAACTAAGTTGCTAGAATATTTTTTTGTTAAAGTGTGATTGCAAGCCCAGCAAAGTGAAATTAATCACTTTTATTTTATTTTTCAGAGGATTAATTGTGTTTTTTTAGAAGTCCTCATACAACAAATACTCCTTACGCATAGCCTTGTAAGCATCAAGCTTCGGTTGCCAAGTTGCTCTGATTTGCTCTTCGCTTAAACCAGACTCTACTTGCTTGCGGAATTCTTTGGTGCCAGCTAATAAGTCGATATAGTCTCTGAAGAAGGTGGTGTCATCTTTCAGTTCTTGGTGATATTGAAGCAAATATTTGGGTGTGAATTCATAAGGAGCTTCAGTATCTACAAAACTCTGCCCGAAGCATTCTTTGCCTTCCATTGGGGGGTATTTCGACCCAGCATTAGGCTGTGGAGTAAATGAGTAAGACCCTAGCGTGTAGTCTGGATGGCCAATAACTTCAAAGGGATGGTCAGTACCTCGGCCTACACTTACTACTGAACCTTCGAATAGGGCTAGGCTAGGGTATAGGATAATAGAATTATCTGTTGGTAAATTGGGCGATGGACTGATTGGTAAGGAATAGGTCATTGAATGATCCCAGCCTTCCATGGGAATGACAGTCAAATCGGCCTTGATTTCACCTTCGAGCCAACCTTCACCGTTAATCATCTTGGCCAATTCTCCAACCGTTAGGCCGTGAACCACTGGGATTGGATGCATTGCCACAAAGCTGTTAATGTCATCATCTTTGACAGGTCCATCCACATACATTCCGTTTGGGTTTGGCCGGTCGAGAACCAAAACTTTTTTGCCGTTTTCTGCTGCCGCTTCCATTACATAATGCATGGTACTGATGAAAGTATAGAAGCGCACCCCAACATCTTGAATGTCGAAAATCAGGACATCTACATCTGCTAGCATTTCGGCCGAAGGCTTTTTGGTTTTGCCATAAATAGAAATAATGGGTAAGCCAGTTTTAGCGTCTTTCGTGTTGTCTATGGTTTCTCCATCAGGTGCTTCTCCTCTGAAGCCGTGTTCTGGAGCCATTACTTTTACCACATTTGCACCTCTGCTCACAAGGGTGTCTACTAAATGCGTTTTTCCTATGGTTGAGGTTTGATTTACCACCAAAGCCACTCTTTTGCCCTCTAAAAGTGGAAGGTATTCGTCCATTTTTTCGGCACCAAGCTTCAATTCTTGCGCTTCAGAACAGGCAAAACATGAAAAAATGAGAAGAGATAGGAATAGGCGAATCATTTGCTTCGTTTATCTTTGAGAATTGGGGCTAAAATAACCATAATCTTGAACCTCCCTTACTTCGTTTCCAAAAGAATCAACAGTACCGAAAAAGGCAGCTTTTCTGGCACTATTCATAAAATAGCCATTGCCAGTGTGGCCTTGGGTATTGCCATTATGGTGGTGTCTTTTATGATTCTAGGAGGTTTCCAAAATAGCATCAAGGATAAGATATACAGCTTCTCGGGGCATATTCAGATTAAAAAGTTCACTCTTACCAATTCTTACGAAGAAGCGCCAATTGTGCTAGATGATGAGCGAAAGGAGATGGTGTTGGCAGACCCTCATGTTCGGCATATCCAAGAATTCGCCCATAAGCCAGGGCTTATTTCTATGAACGATGAGGTCTTTGGACTGCTGTTTAAAGGCATGGGGCCAAGCTTCGATACCACTGCTTTTAAGCCTTATATGGTAGAAGGTACTTTCCCCGTGTTGTCTGATACAGGTCGGTTTACCAATGAGGTGATTATTAGTGAAAAGCAAGCCAGACAAATGCAGGTGGGAGTCGGGGACAGAATTGTTTCTTACTTCATTATGGATCCGCCAAAAACGAGAAGCCTTATTGTTAAAGGAATCTTTAGTTCGGGTTTGGAAGACTTCGACTCACAAATTGTTATTGGTGATATCAAGTTGATCAGGAGCCTCAATGCTTGGGAAGATAATCAGGTGGGAGGCTATGAAGTGTTTATCAATGACCTCGATAAAATAGAGGAGGCCGATGATGATCTCGTTCAATACTTAAGCGTTGAGCACTATACTGAACGAATGGATGTTAAGTTTTCCAATATTTTTGATTGGTTGAATTTACTGGCTCAAAACGTCCATATCCTTATCGGACTGATACTTTTTGTAGCATGTTTCAACATGATTTCGGTGTTGTTCATTCTTATTATGGAACGCACTTCAATGATCGGTTCTTTCAAAGCATTCGGAGCTACTAACAAACTCATCCGTAGAATTTTCACCTTTAACGGGGTGAGGTTGGTTTTGAAAGGCCTTTTGGTCGGAAATGCAATTGCCCTGCTATTTGGCTGGGTTCAGTATACCTACAAAGTAATTCCTTTAGAAGCTTCGACTTACTACATGGATCATGTACCGATTGATTGGGATTGGGTAAAGTTTGCTGGTCTCAACCTACTTACTTTGGTGCTTGTAGGTCTTACCCTGGTATTGCCTACCGCAATTATTTCAAGAGTTAGTCCCGTCAAGGCCATTCGCTTCGACTAGCCGAGGCTCTAGATTCATTTCTTTGCGGAAGTTTCTAAAGAGGCTATTCAGCTTAATCTGAACAACTCCAAGCACTGCTTCTTTGATGATTCCACCACTCATTTTTGACTGACCACGAGTTCTGTCAGTAAAGATGATAGGCACTTCGGTAATGTTGAAACCGTACTTCCATGCCAAGAACTTCATTTCAATCTGGAAAGCATAACCCATAAAACGAACCTTGTCTAGTTCAATGGTTTCTAGTACAGAACGATGATAACACTTGAAGCCAGCGGTGGTGTCATTAATTGGCATTCCAGTGATGATTCGAACATAATGGCTAGCAAAATAACTGAGCATTACTCGGCTCATTGGCCAGTTTACCACATTTACCCCAGTCACGTATCGCGACCCGATAGACATGTCGTTTCCAACTTCGGTACAAGCCTTATAAAGTCTCAGTAAGTCTTCCGGGTTGTGAGAGAAGTCGCAGTCCATCTCAAAAATGTACTCGTAGTTTCTCTTCAATGCCCACCTAAAGCCATGAATGTAGGCTGTGCCTAAACCAAGTTTGCCTTTTCTTTCTTCTAGATGAAGCCTGTCTGGGAATTGAGCTTGCTTCTCTTTTACAATTTTGGCTGTGCCATCAGGAGAATTATCATCAATGATGAGCACATGGAAGTCTTTTTTGAGACTCATCACCTTGTCAATCATCAGGGCGATGTTCTCTTTTTCATTATAAGTGGGGATTATTACGATACTATCACTCATAGGAAGCTGCAAAACTAAACGATTTCCAATAATGAGCGATTCAGGGATGGAAATTAACTTTCCTTATTTTAGCTCAAAATTGAATATAAAGAGAAACGACTGTTTGTACATAGAGTTAGACAGTGTTTCTGTAAAAGATGTTAAGATGGGTGTGACGAAATGCGTTTTTCTTGATAGAGACGGGGTCTTGAATGAAGAATTGGGGTATCAAGTAACCAAGCCAGAAGAATTTAAGGTGAAGGAAGGAATTGCAGAGCCTTTAAAACAACTGAAGGAAGCCGGTTATTTGCTTATAGTAATTACCAACCAAAGCGGAATTGCTAAAGGCAACTATACGGAAGACTTTGTTTTGGAGTGTCATGAGCGAATTCAGCAGGCTTGTGGAGGAATATTGGATGACTTGTATTTCGCGCCAGGGCATGAGTCGGTAAGTAAGAGTTTGCTGCGCAAACCAGATTCTTTGATGTTCGAGAAAGCCATTGCGAAGTACAACATCGATCCGGCTCAGAGCTGGATGATAGGAGATAAGGAAAGAGACTTAATTCCAGCTAAAAAGCTTGGTATAGGTAGCATTCATTTGACAGACAAGGAAGTTTCTGAGTATGCCGACTTTAAGGTTTCTGACCTTACTGAAGCAGTCGCTGAAATTTTGAATGTTAAGGTTGAAGGATGAATTGGTGTACTTTTTTCTATTTAAGTTTTTACCCCTGTCCCCTAAAGGGGCAGTACAATTTCAGTACAGATGCGCTCCATGAAAAACAGCTGCAGCAAAAGCGCAATACTCAATACCCACTACGCAATACCGGCTTTAGCCATGTTCATCCCGAAAATCACCTTGTTCACCGATAAAATTTGAGTAGACCTACGAGTTCAAACACATTTGGAGCATGAAAACGAACAACAATCAAAAACTCAAAATCATGAAAAAGTTAAAAGTGTTTGTAGCCTTTGGGGCGCTATGTTTCTTAATGAGCTCTTGTGTGTATTCTCTGTTTCCAATTTATACCGAAGACACTTTGGTGTATTTGCCAGAGCTGCTGGGAAAATGGCAATTAGATGCTAATGACCCGAATTCGTATATAGAATTTACACCTACCTCTGAAAAAGAAGATGCCACTGTTAAGTTAAACAATGTCACATCTAAGTTTGAAATGAATGATGATAGTGATGGCGATAAAGAAACTTACTCTTACCAGCTTAGTGGTGACAGTTGGAGCATAAAGTCCGATGATCCAATCACAATCAAGAAAAATGGGGAAATTATCTCAGACCAAGCGGAGGTTAAGGCTCATTATGATTCATTGTTTGGAACGCTGAATTCTGACATGAAAAATGGACTAGGGAAAATGGTCAAAGAGCTAGATTCTGCGGCTAATTCTGAAGGATCTAAATTAAATAAGGCCTTGAACGATTTAGGTGACGGACTGGGTAAATTAGGTGATGCTTTAAAGAAAGCGGAAGCTAAGTTTAAAGGAACGGCCTACGTGAGTACTGAGGAGAGCTACAGAATGACCGTGTCTGATGATGGTACAATTCAGTCATATATGGTTCATATCGTAGAAATTGGAAGCGAATATTTCATGGATATGTATCCACTACCAGAATTTACTGATAACACCTTCAGCGAAAACTTATTTCCTGTTCATACCTTCATGAAGTTAGATGTACAAGGAGATCGATTAAGCTTAATTCCATTTGACTTAGAAAAGTTGAATGAGCTCTTCGAAAGCAATCTTATCAGGCTTAGACATGAGTACGTGGATGGCAACGTTGTAATCACAGCACAGCCGAAAGAGATTCAAAAGTTTCTGTCTAAATATTCAAATGATGAGACTGTCTTTGAAGAAGTAGAATCTTATAACAGACTTGTTCAATGAGAATTTTTCTAAAGGTCATCAACTCAAAATGGTTTCAGCACCCGGTCTTCTGGGTGTTGTCCATTTATGCGATTGGGAATTATTTTGCCATTTCCAATCTCTTCAAGTTTATAGATTTTTTCTACTCGCTCCTCTTTCATATCCCTTTGGTGTTTTTGGTTTACATCAATCTGAGGCTACTAATCCCTAAGTTTCTTCAAAAGGGTAAATACTTGTTATACGGACTTGCAGGGCTTCTGCTTCTTGCGGCTACTTATGGCATTCATGAGTTCACTTTTGAGCTTTTACTTCCAGTTTTGCCCACAGAGTTTTACATGGTGTCTTTCACTGATTGGGAAGTGCTACTCACCATTTTTTCAATCTATTTAGTGTTGACCACGCTACTTACACTTTCTAAATCGTGGTACAGGCTACAGCAGGTCGAAAAGGAAAAGCTTTCTATTGAACTGAACTCTTTAAAAGCTCAGGTAAACCCACATTTCCTGTTCAATAGTCTCAACAGTATTTATTCTTTGGCTCTCGCGAAAAGTGAGCAAACCGCAGAGACGGTGCTTGAGCTTTCCAACTTACTCAGATATATGCTTTATGAGGTTTCTGAGGAAAAAGTTGACTTGAGGAAAGAGGTTGAAATGATCGAAAATTACATTGAACTTCAAAAGCTTCGGGCCGATGATTCTACCGAAGTGAAGTTTGAAATAATGGGTGACCTAAACGAAACTAAAGTGGCGCCATTGCTCTTCTTCCCATTGATTGAAAATGCATTCAAACACGGAGTGAAAGGTGTTTCTGAGTCCGCTTTTATTCACTTGATGTTGAATGTAAAAAGAGGCATTGAGTTCACTATCGTTAATAACAAAGGTCAGGTTGACGATATGGAAAAAGGTAAGTTTGGTGGAATAGGTTTAGAAAATGTGAGGCGAAGACTGGAGTTGATTTATCCTGATGCTCATGAATTTGAAGTGATAGAAACGGAAGATGTTTTTGAAGTTAAATTGAAGCTGATATGATCAAGTGTCTAATCGTTGATGATGAACCATTGAGCCGTCAGGTGCTGAAAGGCTTTGTATCTGATCATCCAGATTTGGAGTTAGCCGGAGAATGCAAAGATGCTCTGGAAGCAATGAGCTTTCTGCAGAAGCATGGGGTGGATTTATTATTTCTGGATATCAATATGCCTAAACTCTCAGGGGTGAATTTCTATAAATCGCTACAGAATAAGCCGGAAGTAATCTTCACAACAGCCTATTCTGAGTTTGCGGTAGAAGGTTTTGAACTGAATGCCATTGATTACCTAATGAAGCCAATTGCTTTCGAACGGTTTATCAAGGCCATACAAAAGGTAAAAGACAAGTTAGGGCAGAATAGCAGTAGTTCTCCAGTTCAGGATTATATCATGCTCAAGGCCGATAAAAAGATGTACCGAACCCCTTTTGAAGACATCCTCTTCTGCGAAGCTTTGGGTGATTATGTGAAAGTCCATTTGAGCGATAAGGTGCTGATTGTAACCACCACCATGAAGAAATTACTTACTGAATTGCCAGAGCAAATATTTCTTCGAACCCATAAGTCATACATCATCAATAAAACCAAGGTGGAGTATATTGAGGGCAATCAGATCAAGATCGGTGAGGGCATGGTCTCTATCGGGCAGAGTTATAGGGATGAAGTGATGAGGGCTTTGGGCTAGTTTTATTCAAGGCTTGACTTTGAGTCAAACCCTGATTATGTCTCATCAAATTTCGGTGCACCGTCATTGCGAGAAGTGAAACCTACGTCAGCAAGGTTTCATGACGAAGCAATCCGCCTGTTGCTTGCACAAAGGAGTGTCTATTGCAAATCGACTGCTCCAACATCATCGTTGCAAACGAAGATGAGTTAGGGGTGAGTAGTAGAACCAATCTATCTATCGGTTCCGTCATTACGAGGAACAATTAATGTGTAAACAATTAATTGTGACGTGGTAATCGATTAGTAGTGAAATACAAGTGCTGAAAACATTCTGACAATCTCTGTCTTAGGTTCGTTTCACTTACTTTTCTTTTGATTCTCCAAAAGAAAAGTAACAAAAGAAAAAGCGACCAACATCAAAACCATCGAAGTGACATTGACAATCTTAGTTGTTATTCCAGTCGATGGTCACGTCCCGAAGGTTGTCGGGATTTGATCCCAGCCCTCTCGAGCATAGGTCAGTAGTTGTTAGCAATTAATGCCAGTCATAATTACAAAATCTACATTGCTTAGCATATGGAGTTCGAGCGAGTTTCCCACATTTTGGACACTTGTTGATATATACCTCCCTCGGGCTTTCAGACATTACTCTTTCACACACTTTCCTCTTAAAATTATCGTAACCACCTTCCAATAATTTTAAGGCATCTTTATTTGTTGTCCTCCATTTACTCATTAACATTTCTCTCAGCTTATGGCTAGAATCCATAGGTTTTTGCTGAGTCATATAATGTTTGTTAGCTAGGTTTTCTTCAAAAGTGAGAAGATTAGAATAGTAGGTTATTATATAGTCTTCAAGTGCTATCTCTTTCATGTATCAGATGACATTATGAGATAATCCCCAACTCCTTAGTCTCTTTCCAGCCACCACGGGTGAAGTCTGGGAAGGCTTGAGGTATACCGTCTTCAGCAACTGATTTTTCACTAAGTGGCCCAACGGCACTCCAGAAACAACCTTCATACAGATTTTGGTCTAGTGGGGTTCCTGTTCGAAGTGACTCTACAATGCGATAACGCATAATGCCGTCCATGCCGCCATGGCCTGAGTTTTTAGTGCTTTCGTTCAGCTTTTTGTACAGCGGGTGATCGTATCTCTCATACAATGCAGCCAAAGCTTCCTGACCTTGTGCCCAAGAGTGGTGATTATAGGTAAATCCTTCAACACCACCTTCTAAAGCCACTCTTGTTGGGAAGCCAGCCAAGCAACCTGTTGTTCCTTGAATAAGGTTCAGTCGAGAGTAAGGTCTTGGACTGGTTTCATCCCACTGCACCATTACAGTTCTCCCTAATTGGGTTTTGATGATGGAGGTGTTCAAATCTCCGCCTTTATAATCCAGTTGGTTCCACTTATGATCTTCAGCATAATTCTCTTTGGCATATTTAGCTCTGCCCATTGCTGGGGTCGAATAAGAAACTAAGGTTCCAAATGTGTCATCTTTTCTGGCCAAGTTCATGTATTGAGCAACAGGGCCTAAACCATGGGTAGGGTAGAGGTTACCGTTTCGATTAGCATAGTGATGGGTTCTCCATGAACCTGTTCCACGCTCTTGCTCTTCCATCTGAAAGCGTAGTTCGTGAATGTATGAAGCTTCACCATGAAGAATGTCTCCAATCAATCCCTGACGGCACATATTGAGGAACATCAATTCATCCCGACCATAGTTCACATTCTCCATCATCATGCAGTGCTTTCCTGTAGCTTCTGAAGTGTCAACAATAGCCCACATTTCATCAAGTGTGGTGGCTAGCGGTACTTCTACAAATGCATGAGCACCTTGTTTCATTGCTTCAATGGCCATAGGTGCATGGTTTGCCCAGTTGGTAGATATAATTACTGCATCAGGTTTCGTCTCAGAAAGCATCTGCTTCCACTTGTTTTCATCACCATAATAGAGTTTGATATTCTGATGCCTCCCCTCGCCAACTTCCTTGCAGCGATCGGCAGAACGTTGAGCCCAGTCTTCGTATAAGTCGCTGATGGCCACTATTTCAGTCCCTTCTAACGAGGCAAAGTCTCTAGCGTGGCCACTACCTCTAGCACCAACGCCAATGAGGGCAATTTTTACTGTTTCGAGTTTAGGAGCGGCAAAGTCTCCCATGTATTGAGAGCCTGTAGGTCTTTCTTGTTCTTGTTCGGCACAGCTATCGAAAGCAGTGGCTGTGGCTAAGGCAGCTGCGGTAAGTGAGGTCTTCTTTAAAAAATTCCGTCTGTCTAGTTTGGACATAGTTAGTGAGTTATGCTTGAAGAAGCATATTGAAACCTTTTTTTCTGAAAGTCAAATAGAAGCTTACTTTTGGTGAATCGTATGATTTAAAGCCTATGAAACTGAACTCTAAAATTTTGATTTTGGCACTTTTGCCAATCCTTTTTTCTTGCTCTTCTGAAAAGGAAGAAACACTAGCTGCCTTTGAAGTCTATTGCGAGATGGTAGCAAATACTGCTAAACCCATAGCACTGAGCCCTATTTTTGAACCTGACGAAGCTGATGAATTGCAGGCCGATTTTAATCGAATAGCGGAAGCTAGCGGACTGAAGATTTTTCGTGAAGATGCCTTCCCTGTTACAGCTTTGTATGCAGGAGAGTTTACCGAAGGGAAAACCATTTTCGGTATTTATAAAGATGAAAATCGGTTTGTTCAGTATAAGCAACTTAAGGAAGACGTAGTCAATGAAAACGGAACTCCTGTTGAGTTGGGTAGAAGAATGGGGAGGTTGCTTGGTTACAGCCCTCAAGGAATCAATGAGTTGTTAATGGATAATTCTGAAGTCGAAGTCTATTCAGCTTATCAAGTGGAGGAACAGATTACTCATTTGTACTACCAAAATGTAGAAAGAGCTAAAGCCTTTTATGCTGAAAAGCTAGGTTTACAAGCGAGAGGAGATAATCAATTCTTCATTGGTTCTTCCGCTTTAATACAAATTAATCCGGTTTCTGATGCTCACCCTGCTGGTCAGCCGAAGTCTACCGCTATTGCACTTTTAACTGATCAGCTACCAGAGTGGTACGCCCATGTTCAAGAGCAAGGAATTGAAATAAAGTATACTTACAAACCTAAAGAGGGTGGTCCGCACGATGGCTTTGTTGCTATTGACCCTGAGGGCTATTTGCTAGAATTCGAACAGTTTAAACAACATCCAGAAAATGAATTGTTTATGGCCGCTTTAGCTCAAACTCCTAAGATGGAAACTAAGATTGATGGATTAAACTTCTATGCTTCTATTACTTGGACTTATCATCAAGATTTACTCGCCATGGAAAACTTTTACAATGAGGTTTTTGGCTATCAGATGGTTGCAGATCAGGGCTGGACAAAGATTTATCAGACGTCAGCTGACGGTTTTATTGGTTTGGTAGATGAAAGAAGAGGCATGGAAAACTATGCTGATGAAAAAGCGATAGAACTAGAGTGGGTAGTGAAAGACAAAGAACTTTTACAGAATGCTAAGCTTGAACAAGTTCTAATTGGTCCAGAAAAATATAGGTACACATTCAAGTAAGTTGATTAGTTGGCTCTTTCTAAGAGTGCTAATTATTCACTTTTAGCGTCATTCTGCTTTGAGGCCTCAAAGCAGAATGACGAACTCTATGCTGTTGACTGGCTTCAATCTTCCATTAAGTAGGAGATAGTGAATTTAGAGCCTTTGTCTATTCCCTCACTTTCAGCCTTAATTTCTCCCCCAATTCTCTTCATTAAATTCTGACACAGAAACATGCCTACTCCAGAAGAAGCCTCGTTGGCAGTTCCATTTCTCTGAAGAGGAGAGTTGTATTTAAAAATCTGGCTGGCCTCATCAGGTGGAAAACCTTTACCTGAATCTTCTACTATTATGTCTAATAGTCTGTCACGTTTTTCAATCTTTATCTCAATAGTGTCTCCATTATGAGAGAACTTAATGGCATTGTCTAGCACGTTATGCAAAACCCGTTGCAACGAATGTTTAGGAATATTGGCACATTGTTGATAACCGCTAACTTTCAGCTTGATGTTCTTTTCTCTGAATGCACCTTTTAGTTCATCGGTTGTTTCTTTAATTAGCTCAGGTATTCCGATAGTGGATTTTTTGATGTCCCGATCTAGCTCTAGCTTTTGTTCCTTAATTAGGTTTAAATAGTACCTGAGCTGATTCAATTGGTTCTTGAGAGATTCCTCTAGCATAGATACAAGCTCATGATCGTCTATCTGAGATTTTCCCTCTTTCATTAATCCTGTAACTCCCAAGGCTGTTCTTACTGGACTTTGTAAGTCGTGAGATAAAATCTGAAGAATATTGGTTCTTTCTTCTTCACTTCGCCTTAATTCCTCTATAGATTTTTGAACATCTGCCATTAAAACTCCGGCTTCGTCTTTAAAATGTATAGGAAGCTTAGGCTCTTTGTTATACTCTATATAATCGTTCAGAGCCCTTTTTGCCAACATAACTGGTTTTAGCAGTTTGGTAAGGATTAATAAAGTGATTCCCGTGGCAATTAATGTAAACAGCAAAGTCAAAATAGCAATTGGTGTAGCTGTTTCAGGCGGCAGGTGAGTAATGAGTAGGTAACCAATAATTGCAAAAAGTGGAATATGGATACCCACAAAAGCCACTGCCAAGATTTTCAGAGTGAACCTGTTTTGTAAAACTGGAACCCTCGACAAAAAAGTATAGGTACGCATCATGGTTAATGGATTGGTTTGAGTTGAACATAGTAAACATATTCAATCGCATCAACACGAATCGAAGAAAGATAATATTGAAATCATACTATTATATCTCCTCAGTCAGCGTATTGTTTAAGCTAAAAGTTGGTTTGTATATAGGGAAATGAAATTAGTACTCGGGTAATTGTAGTTGGTCTTTTTACGTGTTTTATGTGGAGGTGATCTCTGCGAATTTTATGAACGGAAGAAGGTTCACAGCTTTCAGTATTGAAAATTTAGAATGGGTAATTACTGCTTAGTGTGTTCCGTTTTTAGAATTTGTCACCACTAATATAGACCTCATCTATCCAGTCTACTCCAAAGTTATAACTAATTGAGTTGAGGTTTTTACCAGCTTTAGCAATTATGAAATTGGCTCTTTTACCTTTAGTAATGCTACCAACTTCGCTTTCTAGCTCTAGCGCAAAGGCCGCGTTAAAGGTGGTGGCATTAAAGGCTTCTTCTGGTTGGAGCCCCATTTTAAGGCAACCCAAACTATTGGCAAAGCTGAGGTTGAAAGAAGGGGCTGAACCTGGATTGAAATCAGAAGCAATAACCAATGGCAAGCCATTGTCTATTATTTTGCGGCCAGGTGTGTAAGGAATTTTGATGAAAAATGAGCAACCAGGCAAAGCCACTGGTATGGTGTCAGAGTCTTTCAGTAGGCTTATTTCCTCATCAGTTAACACTTCCAGGTGGTCTACAGAAACAGCTCCATGCTCTATGGCTTTTTCAATGCCTCCAATAGAATTGAACTGGTTCACGTGAACTTTCCCTTTTAAGTCGAACTTTTCTCCAGCCTCCAATATTCTGTCCATTTGTTCAACAGTATAATAGCCTTCTTCACAAAAACAGTCTATGTAATCAGCTAACTGCTGAGAGTAGACCTCAGGGAGCATTTCCTGAATCATGGTGTTCATGTACTTCTCTTGGTCTCTATCTGGAAAAGCATGAGCGCCTAAAAACGTAGCCTTTATTGGTATGGTGAATATCTCTGAAAGCCTACTGATTACCTGTAGCATTTTTATTTCTGCTTCCATGGTGAGCCCATAACCACTCTTTATCTCAATAGCACCTGTGCCAGAACGAATTACCTCGTTAAGCCGAATTGCTGCACGTTCAGTCAATTCTTCTAAACTCATGCGCTGCAGTTTTCTGGCAGAATTGAGTATGCCGCCCCCAGCTTCCGCAATAGACTGGTAGTCCATTCCTTTTATTTTCATCACATACTCTTCATCTCTATCTTCTGCAAAAACCAAGTGAGTGTGACTGTCCACAAAAGTTGGCGTAACCATTCTGCCTTTTAGATCAATTACTTCTTCACCAGCTTCAGGTTGAAAGGTATCCATTGTACCGAAGTCTGAGATTGTACCATCTTCTACCTTAAGCCAGGCATTAGCAATGCTCGGAACATCGGCCATCATGGCGCCACGAAGAATATTGGTTCCTTGTTCTCTTACCTGAACAAGCTGCGAAATATTGATAAAGGTTTTGGTCATGTTCTGGGTTTGTAGTTTATTTCTTCAATTTTTTCTGTACCGTGGATTGAACAATTTCTTTCTGTTTGGTGGCCGAATTGAGTTCTTTCATGTTCTTATGTGTCACCACTTTTTTGCCCGTCTCCTTTTCAATTTTCTCAACGGCTTCTTTTGTGATCTGACCTGCGATATGAATTTGATTTTGTGTTTCAACAAAACCTTGAGCGTCCGATTTGTCTATTAGTTCTTTAGCAGCAGTTTCACTAAAAAGAGTGGTGGCCAATTCCATTGGGGTCATATTATCGCGTAAGCTCTCTTTGGATGAAAGGCCTTTATGCTCTTTATATTCTTTAGCAGTGTAACCAGACCATGATTTGTACATTTCGTTGGTCAGCACAGCGTATTCGTATCCTGGCTTAATGCCTCTTTCCTTTAATGAATCTGTTAGGCTTACCCTGGTATCAATTCCAGCAATTCTTGTTTGAACCCACTCTTGGGTATATCCCTTCTGTAAATAATAACCTTTTGCTCTCTCTATTGCTTTTGCAGGTTGTTCGATCTCTTCAATTCGCTCAGCCCCAAGTCTGGCTAGCCACCTTTTGAATGGCTCTGCTTTTTTGGAAGGGATTTCTTGAATTATTCGAAGTAAGCCTTCATTATTAGCACAATTGACAGCTTGCCTGCCTCCTGTTGTTAAAATAGGAAGGGGGTGTACAATTTGTACCCACCCTTCTTTTAATGCCTCATTTCTTTGTCTTAGCTTTTTAATATACTGTTTTGGATCCTTTGAATCGGTTAAAGCCTTAACTACATCCTCGATGGAATAAAACCATTCTTCATCGAAAAGAACCCTTCTGATTTCCGTGTCTTCAAAAATTGCCAGCTTGTTGGAGTCTGCTGTTTTCGATAAACCTGTTTTCTTAGTCATTTGGCTAATGAGTGTGTGATGGATAAACTGCTTGTCTCAATTTAGAGTTTTCAAGCGTTAATTCTAAATCAAAACAGGTCGTTCAGCAATTCCTCATCTACCAAATTAGGCGTTGTTACTTTAAGTTTTGGTTCGGCTTTCATAGCCCTCTCAATACTACTCATAGCATGAGGGTTTCTGGCCCAATTTCTACGGGCAATACCGTTGTTAACATCCCAAAAAAGCATGCTTTTGAGCTTTGCTTCTGCGTCTTCAGAACCATCTAGTAACATGCCGAAACCACCGTTAATGACTTCACCCCAGCCAACACCGCCACCATTGTGTAACGAAACCCAGGTGGCACCTCGGAAAGCATCTCCCACAAAGTTCTGTACCGCCATGTCTGCCGTAAATTGAGAGCCATCGTAGATGTTAGAGGTCTCTCGGTAGGGCGAATCTGTTCCAGAAACATCATGATGATCTCTACCCAAAACAACTGGGCCTATGGCGCCTTGCTTGATAGCATCATTAAAGGCAGAGGCTATGCGCATTCGGCCTTCAGCATCGGCATAGAGTATTCGAGCCTGAGAACCGACTACTAGCTCGTTTTTCTTGGCCTCTTTTACCCAATGGAGGTTATCAGATAGTTGCGGTTTGATTTCATCTGGGGCCTCATTGAGCATTTCTTCTAGAACCGATGCGGCAATGGCATCAGTTTTGTCTAGGTCTGCTGGTTTGCCAGAGGTGCAGACCCAACGGAACGGCCCAAAACCATAATCAAAACAGAGTGGCCCCATAATGTCCTGCACGTAACTCGGGTACCTGAAATTTCCTTCATCAGTCATTACTTCTGCACCTGCTCTACTAGCTTCTAGCAAGAAAGCATTTCCGTAATCGAAAAAGTAAGTTCCTTTTGCTGTGTGTTTATTAATAGCCTTAGCATGTCTTTTTAGGGTGGTTTGAATTACATTTTTGAAGGTTTTAGGGTCTTCTGCCATTAGTGTGTTTGCTTGGTCATAGCTCATGCCCATTGGGTAATATCCGCCTGCGTAAGGATTATGCAAAGATGTCTGGTCTGAACCAATATCTATTTTCACGCCAGCCTCATCAAAGGCCTCCCATACCTCCACAATGTTGCCTATGTAAGCGAAAGAGATGGCTTTTCCTTCAGATACAGCCTTGCGTACTTTAACAATCAAATCTGAAATGTACTCAGTAACTACATCTACCCAGCCTTGCTCATGTCGTTTATAAGCAGCCTTTGGATTGATCTCAGCAGTAACGGAAACCAACCCTGCAATTTTAGCAGCTTTTGGTTGAGCTCCGCTCATGCCACCTAGCCCTGAAGTCACAAATAGCAAACCCTTGAAGTTTCCATCAGGTCTCTTCATTCTAGCTGCATTGAGCACAGTAATAGTAGTGCCATGAACAATACCTTGAGGCCCAATGTACATGTATGAACCAGCGGTCATTTGTCCGTATTGTGTTACGCCAAGCGCATTGAATTTTTCCCAATCATCTGGTTTAGAATAGTTCGGGATCATCATGCCATTGGTGGCCACTACACGAGGCGCATTTTTAGTAGAAGGAAATAAGCCCATTGGGTGACCTGAATACATCACTAAAGTTTGCTCATCGGTCATTTCTGCTAGGTATTTCATGGTGAGCCTATATTGTGCCCAATTTTGAAACACGGCTCCATTTCCACCATAGGTAATCAATTCATAAGGGTGCTGAGCAACTTGATGATCGAGGTTGTTTTGAATCATCAACATAATGGCCTTTGCCTGCTCCGACTTCCCTGGGTATTCACTGATGCTTCTCGCCTTAATTTCGTGTTGAGGCATAAAGCGGTACATATATATCCGCCTGTGAGTCTTTAGTTCTTCTAAAAATTCTTGAGCCAACTCTTGGTGCCATTCTACTGGAAAGTATCGCAAAGCATTTTTTAGAGCAAGCTTTTTCTCTTCTGGGCAAAGCACCTCCTTTCTTTTAGGCGCTCTATTTGTTTTAGGATCGAACTTTGGTGGCTGGGGTAATTCCGAAGGTATTCCTTCTAATAGTTCCTCTTGAAAAGTCATACTTTGCTGATTTAATACTGTTCAAATTCTGCCTCGAAAGGACTTTCGATTTGGCTCATTTCAGCCGTGGTGCTCGAGCTTAATTTTCGCTCTACAATAATTTTGTGCGCTTTTTGAATGTCGTCTGCAAAAATTCTATCTACATCCGCATGGTCAATTTTAGTCCTTACGTAGGCATGGCAGGCTTCTAAAATTGGTCCTGATTTTAAAGGTCTTCGGAAGTCGAAGGCCTGAGCGGCACAAAGCAATTCAATGGCCAGTATGTTTTCCAGATTACCGATAATCTGTAGAGCCTTTCTTCCACTGATAGAACCCATGCTGACGTGATCCTCCTGCCCAAGAGAGGTCGGAATGGAGTCTGCACTAGCAGGAAAACAAAGGCTCTTATTTTCAGACACCAAGGCTGCTGAAGTGTATTGCGGAAGCATAAAGCCTGAGTTGATTCCCGTGTTGTTCATCAGCAACTGTGGAAGGCCTTCCACTTTGCCTTCAAGAGAAAGGTATATTCTCCTGTCGGAAATATTGCCAATTTCGGCAGCGGCCAAAGCAGCATAGTCTAATGGCAAAGCCATTGGCTGACCATGGAAATTTCCTCCGCTAATAGTTTCTTCAGCACTTAGGATAATTGGATTGTCTGTGACCGAGTTAAGTTCAATTTCCAGGAGCTCTTTTAGGTGTAGCCAGGCGTTTCTAGAGGTTCCGTGTACTTGAGGAATACAACGCAAGGAATAGGGGTCTTGCACCCGCTCGCAGTTTAAGTGTGAATTGAGAATTTCCGAACCCTGCAATAGGTTTCGTACTCTCAAAGCCACATGCTGATTACCCTTGAAAGGTCTAATCTCATGAAGCTTAGGGGAGAATGGCTTGGCGCTTCCCATGAGTGCTTCAATCATCATAGCACCAATAATATCGGCATGGCTCAGGCAATTGTGCAGTTTGTCAACCACCATTACGGCATGAGCAGCAATGAACTGAGTGCCATTGATTAATGCCAGACCTTCCTTCGGTCCTAAAGCAATTGGACCGAGATTGGTCTTCTGAAAAAGCTGTTCGGTGGTGATTCTTTCTCCCTCAAAAAATACTTCACCTAACCCGATTAGAGGGAGGAAGAGATGAGCCAATGGAGCCAGATCACCTGATGCCCCAACTGAGCCCTGCTCTGGAACTATGGGGGTTGCATTATTATCGATATGCCAGATAATTCTCTCTAGTGTAGAAAGCTGAATGCCGGAAAATCCTTGAGCCAAAGAATGCACCTTTAGAATTAGCATCAGTTTGGCAATGGTTTCATCTATTGGCTTGCCGACTCCTACACTATGGCTTTTGAGGATGTTGTATTGAAGTTCTTTGGTGTCTTTAGCCGAGATTTTGGTGGTGCAGAGTGGCCCAAAACCAGTGTTGATACCATAAACGGTCTCGCTGCCGGAAACTATTTCTTCTACTGCTTGGGTACTTTTCTTGACTTGCTCAATGGAGGCTTCTGATAATACTCCTTTGATTTTCCCATTGGCTATCTGCAGCGCAATGCCTGTGGTTAGTTGATCTATTCCGTACCTGAATTGGTTCATATTTTTTCCTTTAACTCGTTTTCTCAAAAGTCCATCAGGAGTACGTCATTCCCGCGTAGGAGGGGATCTCCATGGATTTGTACCAAGGCCGATAAGGATTCCCGTATTCAGGGGAATGACGGCTTAGTGGCTTTGAGGTTAAAACCAGTTTCAATCAAAATTACCGCTCTCGTTTAATTCATATAAATGATTTATTATTATTGAATAATAACTTTTGGTGATTAATGGAATTGAGACATTTGCGATATTTTGTGGTCTTGGGCAGGGAGCTTCACTTTGCCAAGGCAGCCGATAAGCTTTTTATAACACAGCCTGCTTTGAGTAAGCAGATTCAGCAATTAGAAGATGAGCTGAGTGTAAAGCTTTTTGAACGAACCAAGCGGAATGTAAAACTCACTGAAGCAGGAAGGTACTTACTAGACGAATCTCAATATATTCTTAATCATTTGGAGCAGGTGGTGGAGGCTACACAGCGCAAAGCTGAGGGAGAAGAAGGGGAGGTGAGGATTGGATTTGTTGGTTCGGCTATGCAGAACGTTATCCCCGATTTATTAGAAAGATTGAATACAAAACATCCTAGCATTCATACCTCGTTGCAAGAGTTGAACAATAAGGATCAGCTAGATAATTTGTTGCATTATAAGCTCGATATCGCTTTTGTAAGGCTAGAATCTGTGCCACGTGAACTAGAAAAGAAAGTGGTTTTTGAAGATTCTTTCTCCTTGGTTGTTTCAAAGGAGCATCCGATTGTAAGTAGCAATTTTGAGAGCTTAAAACAGTTTCAGCGCGAAAAATTCATTCTCTTTTCCAACGACTACAGTCAGGAGTATTACGATAATATCATGAGCATATTTATTGATCATGGTTTTCAACCGAAGGTTTCTCACAGATCAGTTCAGGCCAATAGTATTTTTCGTTTGGTAGAAAAGCAATTGGGTGTTGCCATTGTACCGAGTGCCATGCAAGACGGTGTAAACCTAGATATTGAGTTTATCTCATTAGCTCATCTCCGCCAAAGAACTCAACTGATGGCCGTTTGGCATAAGAAGAATAGAAACGAGGCTTTGGTGAAGTTTTTGGGGTTGATGGATAAGAACTAAACCTCTAAATTCTCATCTATTTTCTTTAAGAAAAACGTTCAGATCTTTTACCATATGCGTAATATTTAACTTGAGACTTTCAGAGGCAGCTTCGACAAGGCTAGTATTGAAGTCTTTTCTTAATGCCTTACTAGTCTGATACATACTTTGTAAGATATCTGTTTGCATCGTTAAGTCTTTGTGGTTTTCGTATACTAATGTTCCCTTTTTATATAGCTTGTAACTAATCTTTGAAGATCCATTTCCAGGACCTGCATGTTGATTTTCAGAAATAGAATAAACTAAAAAAAGATATAAGAACATTCCATCAACCTTTAAAGGGCCTGAGGCTCCAAAACTATCGAGGGACACAGATAGTTCGTAGTCTGAAATATCACTTTCTTCAAGAGTTAGATTGAAAACTCCGCTTCTTTGAATTTCTCTTTCAACATTTTCTTTAAAGAATAACTCGATGTTTTCCCTGTAAGAGTTACTTCCTATTTGATAATTAAAAGTGTAATTCCAGCTATTAAAGAAAATAGCAGGTACAACTTTAGATTCAGTCTTGTCCAGTTTAGCAAGACTGTAAACTTCATACCAAACAGAAGATGAGTCAAGTTTTACCTTTATAGGTAGTTTGTCTAATTCCTTGGCAGATTCATTAAGGTAAGAAAGAGTGGCAGGTTCCTTGGTTAAATGTTTGTAAATAGATTTAGAGGAAGTACATGAAAGGCATGTTAAAAAAAATAGGGTGCAGCCTGCAAAAAGAATTTTAGTTTTCATACCGGGCAAATTTAAATCTTTCTACCAGTATTTTGCCCACAGTTTCATTGCTTGTGCGATCATAAATTTTCTGATATTCTGACAGATAATTCAATGACTTTTTGAGCTCCATATAACAGTCAAGTTCCAGCATTCTTACTTGGTAATCGAATTTTGAGTCTTCTAAATTTTCTAGATATGACAAGGCATCCGCATACTTTTTTTTCCTCATTAGAAAAATAGCATTAATAAAGTCGCCCATTTCCTCTTCCTCTGAAAACATCGGGTCGTTTAGTATAAGCCTGTTTTGATTTATATGCTGAACTACTATGTTAGCATCAAGGTCATTTTTGAAGTAAGCATCTATTATTAATACTTCTTTATTTCTTTGAACCTGTGCCTTTTGAAAAGTATTACCATTGTATGTTACGGCTTCATAAACACTTTTCTGACAACTAGCCAAGGTTAAAAAACAAATGATCAAAATTGCGGGTGTTTTTGTTATAGTTTTCAACTGTGTCAAAATGGATTTTGACCGCAAATATGATTAATGCTATGCTTAAATTCCCTATCGAGGGTAAGTTTTTAAAAGCCCTTTCAAATCTTCCAGCGTATTCGCTTCTTCTTTAGGTTTGTCTTTTCTCCAGCGACTGATTCTTGGAAAACGAAGTGCAACCCCAGACTTATGCCGAGTTGATTCATTGATGCCTTCAAAGGCAATTTCAAAGACCAATTCAGGGGTGACGCTTCGCACAGGCCCAAAACGGTCGATGGTATTTTTCTTGACAAAGCTGTCTACTTGACGCATTTCGGCATCGGTAAGGCCAGAGTAGGCTTTAGTAAAAGGAACGAGCTGCTCACCATCCCAAACCGCAAAGGTGAAGTCGGTGTATAAGTTAGCCCTGCGTCCGTGGCCTTTTTGAGCGTATATCATCACGGCATCTATCACCAGCGGATCAACTTTCCATTTCCACCAATCGCCTTTTTTTCTACCGACTTGATACGCTGAATCTTTTCTTTTCAGCATTAAACCTTCGCAAAAGTGCTCGCGAGAATGTTCTCTGACTTCAGCGAGGTCTTGCCAATCATTAAAGTCTACCAACTCAGATAGGAGAAGCCTTTCAAACTTTCGCTGACTTAGCAGATCTTCGAGTAATTCGCGCCTTTTGTGCATAGGCTCTTGCCGAAGGTCTTTGTCGTTATGTTCCAATAAATCATAGGCAATGAGGTGAATAGGAACCTCTTCCAATATTTTTTTCGAAACGGTTTTTCTACCTATTCTCTTCTGCATTAGGCCAAATGGCAAAGGGTGACCGTCTTTAATGGGGATGATTTCGCCATCGAGTACGGTGCCATCGGGTAGAATTTCTTTCAGTGGTTCGAACTCAGGAAATCGGTCTGTGACTAGTTCTTCTCCTCTCGACCAAACGAAGAGTTCTCCACCCCGAACAATGAGTTGGCCTCTAATGCCATCCCATTTTCTTTCAGCAAACCAATCTTTAGTATTACCTAATTCTTGGGGTTCACCTTCCAGTTGATAGGCTAGGTAAAAAGGGTAGGGTTTGGATAAATCTGCAGCTGAGTCTTTGGAATAGATCAACTCATGGAAGCTGGTGGAGCTTGGTTCCCAATTTCCCATCAGCCGGTGAGCTAGTTCACTTTCTTCAATTTCTGTATGCTGAGCGAGTGCTCTAGTCATTAGTTTTTGAGAAACACCCATCCTGAACCCACCAGTAATCAGCTTATTAAATACAAAACGCTCGCTTGTATTCATGCTATTCCAAGCATTTAGGATGGTATTTTTCTTAGTTTCATCAGGTGCTTTATCTAGCGATTTGATGGTGTCGATCCACTCGCTGAGGCTTTTGCTATTGCTAGACTCAGCTTCAGGAACAATAAGAGCGATAGACTCTGCCAAATCGCCCACGGTGTGGTAAGCATCTTCAAATAGCCAATCGGGAATGCCTCCCAGTTCTGCTGCCCATTGGCGCAAGAAAGTGGTTTTTACGGTTCGCTTAGGTCGTTTGTGACTAAGAATGGCGATGGTCCAAAGCTTATCAGAATCATCGCTCTTGTCGAAATATTCTTTCAGTGCGGCAACTTTTTTCAGCGTGGAGTTGGTCTGATCTAGCGCATTGAAGAGTTGGGCGAAGTCTTTCATGCGGCTTCTCCTTCTAGCTTGTCTTCTTCAGTACTGTCTATAGACTCACCCGTAAAGAGCGTTTTTTCTTCCATAGAACGAATACCAATTTCATTGAGATATTTACTGAAAACATTGGTATAGCCGTGGGTGGTGATCACGGTTTCGGCTTCAGTGGCCTTGATAGCCGAAAGCAAACCATTCCAGTCGGCATGGTCTGAGAGTGCAAAGCCTCGGTCTGCAGCTCTCCGCCTTCGGGTTCCGCGCAATTGCATCCAGCCTGAGGCGATACCGAGTGAAGCAGGCTTGAATTGTTTCATCCAAGGAGAGTTAATGGCCGAGGGTGGTGCCACAACGAGGCTGCCTTTGAATTGGTTTTTGTCCATTCCTCGCTCCACTCTTATGGTTTCTGGAAGCTTCAAACCACCAACTCTAAGTGCTTCATTGGTGTTTTCTACTGCTCCATGAGTAAAGATTTTCCCGATTGAAGCATCTATATTTTTAATTACTCGTTGCGCCTTGCCTAAGCTGTATGCTGTAATGAAAGTTGTTAGGCCTTCTTCCTTGTTTTTTTTCCACCAAAGGTTAATCTCATTAAAGATTTCCTCTTGAGGCTTCCAATGATAAACGGGTAAGCCAAAAGTACATTCAGTAATAAAGGTGTTGCATTTCACTGGTTCGAACGGGGTTGAAATACCATCTGCTTCGGTCTTGTAATCGCCAGAGACTACCCAGGTTTCACCTTTGTAAGAAACTCTAATTTGTGCCGAACCCGGAATGTGCCCCGCAGGGTGTAAGCTAAATTCTACTCCATTGATAATCAGCTTCTCGCCATATTCAATGCCTTGAACAGAAATGTCCTGACCCAGTCTAAGCTTCATTACAGGAATACTCATGTGATGCGCCAAGTAATGCTTCATTCCCCACCGTGAATGGTCGGCATGGGCATGTGTGATAATGGCTCTATCTACCTTCTTCCATGGATCTATGTATACATTTGCTTGCTCGCAGAATATTCCCGAATCATTAAATTGAAGTAATGGCATGGGGTTATAACAATTGCAAAGAACATGAGGTTTTCAGTTTCTAAATATTAAAGGGTTGATCAGCAACCTTATGTGATTGGTGAGTTTCTTTGAAAACTAATATTGACCAAAAATCAAATTTTGGTCGTGATGAATGGAATCAACTGGCTAAATTTGCTGTTGACATTACTGACAGAATACAAATAAGAATTACCCCGCTACATGCAGCATTCACCTTCGGAAAGAATTGAGTTGGCGAAAGAGAAAATCTTAGCACTCAAAAAGTACGCTCAGGAACACAAAGCGAAAGCTACAATTCAAATCATTAATTCCTTTTTACCCTTCATTGGAATCTGGACATTAATGTACATTAGCTTAGACTATAGCTATTGGATTACACTTGGTCTAGGCTTAGTCAATGCCTTTTTCTTAGTGCGAATTTTTATTATTCAGCACGATTGCGGCCATCAGTCGTTTCTCAGAAACAGAAAGGCACAGAAGATTATCGGTTATGTATGTAGCTATTTCTCTGCTATTCCATTCAATTATTGGTCTAAATCTCACAACGTGCACCATAAGCATAATGGTCAGTTAGAGATGCGAGATATTGGAGATGTTACCACCATTACTGTGGAAGAATTCAAGAAATTGAGCCGTTGGGGCAGGTTTAAGTATAGAGTTTACAGATCGCCAATAGTGATGTTCTTAATTGGTCCTGTTTACTACCTATTCATACACAACCGTATAGCATTTATTAAGATGCCTGCCTTTCAGAAAGCTAAAAAATGGTTGGTGTTGAATAACTTCGTTATGCTGGCCATCTTTCTATTCTTTGGTTTTTTACTGGGCTGGGAGAAGTTTTTGATCGTTCATCTCACCATTTTGGTGCTTTTTTCAATTATCGCCATTTGGTTCTTTTATGTGCAGCATCAGCATGAGTATACCTATAAACAATGGATGAAGAACTGGGACTATGTGACTTCTGCATTAAGGGGAAGTACTTATTACAAAGTGCCAAAGATGTTCAACTGGCTAACGGGAAATATTGGGATTCATCATGTTCACCATTTGAATCCGTTCATTCCAAACTATAACCTGAAGAAGTGTATTGAAGAGAACCCTTGGTTGAACAAATACACTACAACCATCAATTTCAAGCAGAGTTTATCTTTAATTACAAATAAGCTTTGGGATGAAGCAGAACAAAGAATGATCAGCTTTAGAGAATTCTACAGGAAAGAAAAAATGCAACCAGTCAGAGTGAGGTCTTAATAAGACCTCTTTCTTTTTGTACCGAATTTAGTCTGGAATCACGGCTATGCATTCTACCTCAACCGCTGCACCTAAAGCCAAGCCCTCAACACCCAAGGCAGATCTTGCTGGTTTTTTGTTCGGGAAATATTCTACGTAAACTTTATTGAAATCGCTCCAGCGATTAATGTCATCTATAAAGATTGTGAACTTAATGGCATTTTCTAGTGAGCTGCCATTCGCTTGCAAAACCTTCTGGATATTCTCCATAATCTGTCTAGATTCTGCTTCTAATCCTCCTTCAACCAATTCCATTTTTCCTGGAATCATACCCACCACTCCGGACAGGTAAAGCATGTTGTCTACCCGAACGGCATCGCTAAAAGGCAGCCCCAAAGAAGCCATTTCATCCGACTGATAATATGTTATTTCGGTTTGATTTGGCTTATCACCGCAAGAGCATAAAAGTGTTACAATCACTAAGATAGAGTAGATAGTCTTTCTCATTTTGCTGGGTTGATCCGATAAAAATGATAATTTAGGAAACTCACCAATTGGAAACTATCCATGTCTAAATATATCATTACCATCGATGCCGGAACAACCAGTGAAAGAGCTATTCTTTTTAACAGAAAAGGAGAGTTAGTAAACGTTTCGCAAAGAGAATTTGAGCAGTTCTATCCCAAGCCTGGGTGGGTTGAACATAGCCCCTTAGAGATCTGGGAGACCCAAAAGTTTACCGTTAATGAAGTACTGGAGAAGCAAGGTGTTCATGCATCTGATATTGCGGCCATTGGTATTACAAATCAGCGGGAAACTACTATTGTTTGGGATAGAAAAACAGGTAAGTCTATTCACAAAGCTATTGTTTGGCAAGATAGAAGAACGGCTAAGTTTTGTGAAAAATTAAAGGCTGATGGTCATGCTGAAGCCATTCAAGATAAAACTGGGCTTCTGATTGATGCCTATTTTTCTGCCTCTAAAATTCGCTGGATTCTAGACCATGTTGATGATGCTCAGGAGAGAGCTGAAAAAGGAGAACTAGCTTTTGGAACGGTTGATAGTTGGTTGTTATGGAAGCTCACCAATGGGCAAGTTCATGCTACAGATGTAAGCAACGCCAGCAGAACTATGCTGTATAACATTCATGATCTGCAATGGGATAATGAGCTGTTGAAGCTTTTCAATATACCTGAATCAATGTTACCAGAAGTCAAGGAAAGCAGCGCACTGTATGGGCATACAGATGCTGGCCATTTTGGTGCTGAAATACCTATTTCTGGGATAGCGGGCGATCAGCAATCTGCCTTGTTCGGGCAAATGTGTACAGAGCCAGGTATGGTGAAGAATACTTACGGAACGGGCTGTTTTATGGTGATGAACACAGGTGATGAAGTCATTAAGTCGAAACATAAATTGCTCTCAACCATTGCTTGGCAAGTGAATGGTAAGGTGCAGTATGCATTGGAGGGAAGTATTTTTATTGGTGGAGCTATTGTTCAATGGCTTCGAGATAATGTCCACTTTGTTGAGAATTCACCTCAGATAGAGGCACTCGCCAGAACAGTTAAGGACAACGGAGGTGTATATTTTGTTCCAGGATTCGTAGGTCTTGGCGCTCCGCATTGGGACCAATATTCAACGGGCTTGATGATCGGGTTAACGCGAGGTACTCAAAAGGGGCATATTGCTAGAGCTGCACTTGAAGCCATGGCCTTGCAGAGTATGGACGTAATCAATACCATGGCCAAAGATTCTGGAATTGAGTTAAAAGAGTTGAGAGTTGATGGTGGAGCTTCTGCCAACAATTTGTTAATGCAAATACAATCGGATGTTACTGATTTAGACATTGTTCGTCCTGAAATTGTGGAGACAACCGCTCAGGGCGCTGCTTTCTTGGCAGGTCTGGCTGTTGGTTATTGGGAGGATATGGAGGAAATCAAATCCATCTGGAAAGTTGATAAGAAGTTCAGTCCTTCGGGCAAAGACATTAGCCAATTAAAACACAATTGGGCGCGCGCTGTTGAAAGAGCAAAGGCTTGGGTTGAAGAAGAGTAATTATGTGGAGATACACGTTGATTTTGATTTTTCTTACTACGTTTTCTGTTCATGGACAGACAATTGAGGCTGAAAAATTCAAATTTGGAGACTTGGGTTTTCGGTCTTCTAAAGAAGAAATAGTTAAAGTGTTTGGAGAACCAAAGCGGATCAGTGAGCCTAATTATGAGTGCGGATTTCTGTCTAGTTCTGAACAAGGCAAGACCTTTTATCTCTTAGATTATAAAAAAATACAGTTTGTAGGTAATGAAAAGGATGGCTACGTTATAGACAAATTTAATCTGACTTATGGAATGTCATTTACCTATGATGGTGTAAAACTGGATATGGATAGTGATCTCGATAAACTTATTGAGGTTTTTGGAATGGAATTGTTTGGTTCGTTTCATGACTCTTCAACGGATAGTAAGCTCATAAGATTTCAAGACTCTGACGATGGAATTATATTCTATTTAAAAGATGGAAGGCTTAGTAAATTAAGTTATTGGTCACCTTGTTAAGGAGATGATATGAAAAGAGAGAAAATGCTGAAAAGGCTCAAGAAAGAAAAAGGGCCATGGGATATAGTTGTTATTGGAGGAGGAGCCACTGGATTGGGGATAGCGGTAGATGCTGCCTCACGTGGTTACAAAACGCTTTTGCTTGAACAGCATGACTTTGCTAAAGGTACTTCAAGCAGAAGTACTAAACTGGTACATGGTGGAGTGCGATACCTGCAGCAAGGCGATATTTCTCTCGTGCTAGAAGCCCTAAAAGAAAGAGGGCTGATGATTAAAAACGCTCCCCATTTGGTGAAAAATCAGGCTTTTATCATTCCGAACTATGAGTGGTGGGATGGCCCATTTTATCAGGTAGGCCTCAAGGTTTACGACCTCATGTCTGGTAAGCTGGGTATTGGTTCGTCCAAAAAGCTATCTAAAGAAGAAACCATTGAACATATTCCGACAATCGATCAGAAAGGCCTTAAGGGTGGAGTAGTTTATTACGATGGGCAGTTCGATGATGCTCGAATGGCACTTTCATTGGCCAAAACCGCAAAGCAGTTCAACGCAGTAGTACTCAATTACTTTGAGGTGATAGAGCTTAAGAAAAATGAAGAAGGCATTATTTCAGGTGTTAAGGCGAAGGACCTAGAGAGTGGCAAGGTTCATAATATAGAGGCCAAAACGGTAATAAATGCGACAGGTGTTTTTGCCGATCGGATCAAGAAAATGGATGAACCTGACATTAAGGAGATGATTCAGCCAAGTCAGGGAATTCACTTGGTGGTTTCTAAAGAGTTTTTGCCAGATAAATATGCCATAATGGTGCCTCAGACCAAAGATGGACGTGTGATGTTTGCTGTGCCTTGGCACGACAAAGTAGTTTTGGGAACTACGGATACCATGAAAGAAAGGCCTGAACTTGAGCCAGAAGCTTTGCCAAGTGAAGTAGATTTTATCCTAGAAACAGCAGGTCAGTATTTGGCCAAACAACCTACTCGAGAAGATGTGTTGGCGGTGTTTTCTGGGCTTCGGCCTTTGGCTAAACCAGAAGGGGAGGGCAAGTCTACTAAAGAGATATCTAGGCACCACAAGGTGATGATTTCTCAGTCTGGACTAATTACAATTATTGGTGGTAAATGGACTACCTACCGAAAAATGGCAGAAGATACTGTAGACAATGCTATTTTAATTGGTGCATTACCAGAAAGAAAATGTATTACCTCTAACCTGCCAATTTATGGGTATGATCAAAATTTAGATATCACAACTGATCACTTGGCTGTGTATGGTACGGAAAAATATCAATTATTAGAGCTAGAAGAAGAGGAGCCAGCTTTGGCAGAGTTCTTAAGTGAAGATATTCCTCTGAGAAAATCTCAAGTAGTTTGGGCTGTAAGAAATGAAATGGCCAGAACTGTTGAAGATGTTCTGGCCAGAAGGGTAAGGGGTTTGTTTTTGAATGCTGAAGAATCACTCAGGATTGCTCCAGAAGTAGCATCGATTATGGCTGCTGAGCTGAATAAAGAAAAAGACTGGGTTGAAGATCAGCTAGCATCTTTTAAAGAGGTAGCGGCCCATTACACAATTGATGTAGGTTATTAATTACTCTTTGATTTCTACTAGATTCACCATGTCTGTAGTGCCAAGCCTTTTCACCGTTATTTGATCTCCTTCAAATTGTAAAAGAACAATTACTGAGATTTTATCCTCTTGGCCTTTCCACTTTAAGTTGTTGTCAATGTTTTCATTGAGTTTCATCTTTTTGAGCTTCATGTTCGTGTCGTTTCTCACACTCATTAGGCAAGATTTCCCTCTTCTGTCTACCAAAATTTGAAGTCCTAAATAACCCTCAGCTTTTTTGAGCATTTTATCGTCCCAACCCTCAGTAATTACTTGAGTTAGAACTTTGTCTTCTATCTCGGCAATAATGCTGGTCTCTTCAAATTTGAATTCATCCAAATAGCAATTGTCGAATTTTTCTGGATAAACATGCTGCGCATTTAAGCTTCCTGTTGCTATAAATGCAATTAGCATACAAATTACAGTAGTTGGTCTCATGATATGAATTTCAGAAGAATCAGTAAGGTCACAAAATCATCAACCGATTTTCTAGCTGGCACGATTGTATTTTTCTACTAAAACCTGTCCCCTTAATAAAACTCAAATCGCTCATGGTTATGATTTTTATAGGTGATATAAAATTCTTTGTTCTGTCAGTTAAACATTAGGAATAGGTGGTCTTTTCCTGTTTTTATTTTATTGAGGAGTGTTTTTGTTGCGTGGATAAGAATTATGTATGGCTGTAGAAAACGTTTGCAAAGAAAAATTTTGAAAAAAAATCTTGAAGTCTTTGAACTATTTATGACTTCGTTACGTCTATCTTGCAGTCGGAAACTCCGAGTAATTCTAAAGTTTCCTCGGTTTAATTAGGATGGAAGTAAGAGATAAAATAATTGAGAAGGCGGGAGAACTAATGCTTCAGTATGGAGTGCGGACGGTAACCATGGACGATATTTCCAGAGACCTCGGTATTTCCAAAAAGACGATCTACCAGTATTTCAAAGACAAGAAAGACCTTATAAATCAAATTACTGACTCTTTTTTGAGTATGGAACGCGATAGGTTCGGTTCTGTAGAAACTGAATGTGTAGACAGCGTGCATTCACTCATGCTCATTTCACAGTGCCTGAGAGAGTCTATGAAAGACATGAAGCTGAATGTGCTCAACGACCTTCAAAAGTTTTACCCAGAAGCGTGGAAAATGTATGAGTCTTTTAAGAAAGACACCATGCTTTGCTCTATTACTAGGGTAATTATTAGAGGTCAGGAAGAAGGATACTTCAGAAAAGAACTAGACCCTGAATTGATGGCTTATGTGAGGATTGAGCAGGTTCAGGCAGTAATGTTAAATCAACACTCTCTTCCGAGAGAAAAATATACCCTTACAGAGGTGCAAATGCAGTTGTTCGATCACTTCGCGCACGGTTTGTTCACCATAGAAGGTCATCAACTTTTTAACCAGTATACAAAAGAAAAACTCAAACAAAATGAAACGCTCAATTAGGAGAGTAAACGCTTTACTTCTGTTGCTGCTAACCACAGTTTCGGTTAGTGCTCAGGAACTATTTTCTCTTGAAGAGGCCATAAAGTATGCGCTTGAAAACAACGAGAATGTAAAAATAGCCAGAGTAAACACCAGTGATGCAGAGTCTCAGGTTGGGGAAACCCGAGCTGACGGACTTCCACAGATCAATGCTCGTTTTGGCTATACGAATAATCCTACTTTGCAAAGTTCAATTTTAGATATCAGTAGGTTCGACCCTACGGTTCCTGAAGGAACTGAAGGCCGAATCGCTTTTGGAATAAAGAATCAAGGAGACTTGAATATAAATGCAACGCAAATGATTTGGGATGGATCATTCTTTATAGGATTAAAAGCCGCCAAAATGCTCAGAGAAAAAGTTTTGGTAGACGAACAAAAGGCTGAACAAGACGTGCGTGAGCAAGTAATGAAGGCCTACTATATGGTTTTGGTGAATCAGGTGAGAACCGAGCTTATCGAGATCAACATGACTACGCTCGATTCAACTTTAAGAGATACAAGGTTGCTTTATGAAAACGGATTTGCAGAGAAGATTGATGTGTCTCGTCTACAAGTTCAGTTAAACAATTTGGAGTCTGAAATGAGTGGGGTAGAACAGGCCATTTTGGCTAGCAAGAATATGCTAAAGCTTACAATGGGTATGCCTGTTGACTCTGAAATTGAATTGTCAGACGACCTAGAGACTTTCGACTTTAATTACTCTGCAGCAGAGATAGATGCTTACACTGTAGCCGATAGGTTGGAGGTTCAGCAGCTTGAATATTTGAAGCGACTGGCCGAACTGGATGTGAAGAACGTAAGGTCTCAGTATATCCCTAAAGTAAACTTAAGTGCTGCTTGGGGTAGAAATACTGGTAGTTCAACGTTTAGTGGTGTTTGGGAGTCTGACAGGTGGTTTTCGTATTCCAGTGTTGGGGTCAATGTTAGTATTCCGGTTTTCGATGGTTTGAGAAAGAAGTACACTGTTGAAAGAAAGCGCTATCAATTAGAAACGCTCAACTATCAATCTTCACTATTAACTAATAGCCTAAGACAGCAACTAATAGACGCTAAGAAGGCCCTAGATGTGAACCTTGAGAGACTTTCTGTTCAAGAAGATAATATGGAACTGGCTCAAGAAGTAGCTGATGTAACACGTGCAAAATTTACGGAAGGAGTAGGTTCAAACTTAGAGCTGATAGATGCCGATCAGGCCTATAAAGTAGCTGAGATCAACTACTTAACCGCTTTATACGATGCCATTGTAGCAAAAATAGATTTAGACAAAGCCCTGGGCAAACTCAACTAAAACAACAACTAGAAAAACTAAAGAAATGAAATCATTAAAAATCTCCACGCTAATCATGCTAGCCACTCTAGTTGTAGTGAGCTGCGGAAAAGATACCGACTCTTTGGAGGGTAAAAAAGCTAGACTTGAGGCTGCTCGTACTGAAATGAGGGCTTTAGAAACTGAGGTAAAGGAGCTAGAAAAGGCTATTGCGGCTGAAGATCCTTCTTTTGGAAAAGCTGAAGAGGCTTCTGAGCTTGTAACCACAGTGCCAGCAACAAAGACCGATTTCGAACATAAAATTGAGGTAAGAGGTAATGTACAGTCTAGAACCAATGTTTACATCAGTGCGGAAACAATGGGCCAGCTTACAGCACTCAATATTGTAGAGGGACAATACGTGAACAAAGGTCAGGTATTGGCAACCATAGATTCAGAGTCTATAGAAAAGAATATAGCAGAGGTTGAAAATCAGTTGGAGTTTGCTACTACAGTTTTCGAAAAAAGAGAAAGACTTTGGAAGCAAAATATCGGTACCGAGATAGATTATCTGCAAGCCAAAAACAATAAAGAGTCTTTAGAAAAGTCTCTCGAAACGTTAAATACTCAATTAGATAAGACTAAGATTAAAGCTCCATTTTCTGGAACCGTAGAAGAAGTGCCTGTAAGTGCGGGTCAAATTGTTCAGCCAGGAACTCCAGTAGCATTCTTAGTGAGTAATCAGAATATGTATATCAACGCAGAAATTTCTGAGGCTTACATCGGCAAGTTCGAAAGAGGCGATGAAGTAACTGTTTCATTTCCGTCTCTAGGAAAGACATACCAGTCTACTATTGCTTCAATTGGTAGTGTTATCAATCAGGCTAGCAGAACTTTTACTGTAGAAGTAAAGCTGCCTAACGATAAAGATTTGCTTAAAACTAACTTGGTAGCAGTACTAAAAATGACCGACTATGAGGCAGAAGATGCTGTGGTAATTCCATCTAGAATTATTCAAGAAGACCTAGACGGCAACTTCGTTTACCTAGTAGAAGGTGGTAAAAAGGCCAAGAAAGTACACGTAAAACTTGGTTACTCATATGACAATAAAACCGAGGTACTTTCAGGATTGTCTGGTGGAGAAGCTGTTGTAGATAAGGGCAATAGAATTATTGCAGACGGAACGGTTGTAAGTGTTCAAAACTAATTGGGAGTTAACCATTAAAGTATGTCAAACGAAAATCAAAACAGAGTCGTAGACAAAGAGTTTGGCTTAACCTCCTTGTCTTTAAGAAATAAGATTACGGTCTATGTGCTGACTCTTATTATTGTGGCTGCTGGTGTGTATTCATACATTACTCTACCAAAAGAAAATTTTCCGGAAGTAGAGCAGCCAACTGTTTACGTGAGTACAGCTCACCCCGGTAACTCTCCAGAAGATATTGAAAGTCTCATTACTAGAGAGTTAGAGAAAGAAATCAATACTATTGAAGGAGTAGATAATATTCAATCTACTTCAGTTCAAGATTTCTCCGCCATTGTTATCGAGTTCCAAGTGGGAGTAGATGTAGATGAGGCCGTAATAGATGTGAAAGATGCGGTAGATAGAGCAAAGTCTGAGCTTCCGAGCGATTTGAAAACTGACCCTTCAGTAATCAAATTTAGTTTTTCTGAGAACTTCCCAATTCTGAATATCAACCTAACCGACCCTAGCAAGAGCTTAGATGAGTTAAATGATATTGCTGAATATCTGGAAGATGAGATTGAGGAGCTAGGTGAAGTGTCTAAAGCTAACATTGTTGGAGTAGATGAGAAGGAAGTTGAAATTAAGGTAGATCCATTCAAGCTTGAGGCAAGAAAAGTAACCTTTGCCGATATTGAGAATGCCATTTCTGCTGAAAATCTTACGCTTTCTGGTGGTAATGTGGTTGCCGATGGCTTAAGGAGAAACGTGAGAATTATTGGTGAGTATGATGATCCATATGAAATGGAGGATCTCATTATCAGTAATGAAAACGGGAATATTGTATACCTAAAAGATGTGGCATCAGTTGAGTTTGGTTATAAAGACAGACAGAACTATGCTCGTTTAGATCTTAACCCTGTAGTGAAGGTTGACGTGATGAAGAGAAGCGGTGAAAACCTGCTTACTGCTACAGATAAAATCATGGCTATTATTTCCGATGCGCAGGAGAGTGGCCAAATTCCTGAAACAACAACGGTTACCATCACAAATGATCAGTCTAAAGATACAAGGGAGCAAGTAAGTAGTTTGGGTAATAACATCATTTTCGGTGTTATTCTAGTAGTAACTGTATTGCTTTTCTTCTTAGGAACTAAGAACTCACTCTTTGTGGGTATGGCCATTCCGTTGTCAATGTTCATGGCCCTAATGATCTTAGGTCTTGCCGGAATTACCATTAACACCATGACGCTCTTCGGTCTTATTATGGCCCTTGGTATGTTGGTAGATAACGGTATTGTGGTTGTAGAGAACGTTTACCGTTTGATGGAAGAAGGACTAAGCCCAATGGCTGCTACAAGACGTGGTGTGGGTGAAGTGGCACTTCCTATTATTTCATCTACTGCAACAACTTTGGCGGCCTTTATTCCTTTGGCGTTCTGGCCAGGTATTATCGGTGAGTTTATGTTGTACTTACCATTGACGTTGATTATTACTTTAGGCTCATCATTGTTCGTTGCCCTGGTAATTAACCCAGTGTTCATCTCAAGCTTTATGAGGCTCGATGGTAAGAGGGTTTATAATCATAAGAAAATTATTATCAGGTCGGGTATAGCTATTGTTGCTGGTTTAGTATTCGCATTTGTAATAGGTGTTATTCCATTCGGAAACTTGCTAATGCTAATTGGTGTCATTACCCTTCTAAATGTTTACGTCTTAGGGCCTATTTCTAGAAGGTTCCAAGCGGGTTTCTTACCTGCTATTGAATCTAGATACGAGAAAATTCTTAAGTCAGCAGTTAGAAATCCAGGGTGGTATTTGTCAGGTTCATTTGTGTTGCTTTTTGTATCACTGGGAATTTTTGCGGCTAACTCGCCAAACGTGTTGTTCTTCCCTGAGAATGAGCCGAAGTATGTAAATGTTTTTGTTGAATTCCCCGTAGGAACCGATATTGAAACCACTAACGATTTCGCTAAAGACATAGAAGCTCAGGTAATTGAGATTGTAAAGCCTTATGAAAGCGTAGTAGAGTCAGTGTCTACAAACGTAAGCCAAGGAGCTGCAGACCCGAACGACCCAACCGCAGTTGGTCAGTCGGAAGAGCCTCATAAGGCGAGAATCACTGTGAACTTTATTGAGAGTAAGCTAAGAGGTGATATCGATACGAAAGACGTAATGAACGATATCCGATCTCAGGTAGACCTTCAGCCAGGTGTTACCTTAACGGTTGATAAAGATGCGGCTGGTCCACCTACAGGTAAGCCAATTAACCTTGAGCTAATTGGTGAAGACTTAGAAACTCTCATTAGACTAAGTGAAGATATTCAGCAAGAAATTGCAGCTTCAGGCATTAGAGGAATTGAGAGACTAAAGAGTTCTCTTGAGTTAGGCAAGCCTGAGCTTATCGTAGATATTGATAGAGACAATGCTAGAAGATTCGGCCTGTCTACTTATTCAATAGCCAATGAAATTAGAACAGCTCTTTTTGGTAAAGAGGTTTCTAAGTTCAAAGAAGGTGAAGATAGCTATGAGGTAAATATTCGATTGAATCAGGACTACAGATATGATATCGATGCTTTAATGAACAAAAATATCACTTTCCGTGATCAAGGTTCAGGAAAGCTAGTACAGGTGCCAATTTCTTCTGTTGCCGATGTTCGTTATGGTTCTACTTACGGTTCAATCAAAAGAAAGGACTTAGACAGAGTGGTAACCTTGAGTTCAAACGTGCTAGCTGGTTACAACGCAACTGAAATTACTTCAGAATTGGAGGTGCTAATGGCCGATTACGATATGCCTTCTGGTTATAGCTATGCCTTTACTGGTGAGCAGCAAGAACAGGCAGAGAACATGGCCTTTCTTTCGAAAGCACTTTTAATTGCAGTGTTCATGATCTTCTTAATCATTGTTTCTCAGTTTAATAAGATCACCGCTCCTTTCATTATTATGGTTTCGGTACTATTGAGTACAGTTGGTGTATTCCTTGGCTTGGTTATCTTCAATATGGAATTCGTAGTGATTATGACTATGGTTGGTATTATCGCTCTGGCAGGTATTGTGGTAAACAATGCTATCGTACTTATTGATTTTATTGAGCTAACAAGGAAAAGAAGACGTCAAGAATTGGGGCTTGAAGAAGATGCGAGACTACCAATGAATGAGATATTAGACTCTATTATTATTGCAGGTAAAACAAGGCTACGTCCGGTAATTCTTACTGCAGTTACTACAATTCTTGGTCTAGTGCCTTTGGCAGTAGGTTTGAATATAGATTTTATAGGCGCTTTCATGACCTATAATGCCGATTTCTATGTTGGTGGAGATAATGTGATCTTCTGGGGTCCAATGTCTTGGACTATAATTTTCGGACTTACGTTTGCCACTTTCTTCACACTAATTATTGTGCCTACAGCTTATTTAATAGCAGATAAAATGATGGTACGAATTGATAAGTGGAGAGGAAAAGTAACGGTTGTAGATATGACTGATCATTCTGGCGACTCGAAAGAGGTTTTGGCCTGATGTTTGTAACTAAAAATAACGTGGTGATTAGATTCCCTGAAAATGGGAATCGTTCATAGTTAAGGTTGATTTGGTGGCTCCTGGGGTGGTTCCCAGGAGCTCTTTTTTTGCTTTTTAAGCCTTACTTATGAAGATATCTCAGATTTGACCAGATTAGGATTTGGTTTGGAGTGAGGATTTAGGGTATATCACTTCTTAGCCTTTTGTTCTAAAGCTGCTAGTGGCTTCCAGTGTCTATTAAGTGAAGTGCTAGAAATGAATTTTTACAGTGATGTCAGTTCTTTGTTGATCACTCACTATACTTCTTCCTAAACTCTACTTTAAGTAACTGGCGCTCAATAATCATTTTAGTGATAACAGATGCCGGGTTGTCTGTTGAGGCTGCCAAAGCTTCTTTTAACTTGTCTTCAGAGACATCTATCCTGTAAAGTGCGTTAACCAATTGCGGGAAGTCTTTTGCTAATAAGTTTTCTACCACACGCATAATGCTTAGAAAAGCTTCATCGTAGGTATAGTCTTTCTTATTTGCCAATTGCAAATAGTCTTTATCTAGCTGAAAATCTTTCTCAAAAAGCTTGAGTCCTTGTTTGATGTCTTTAGGATTGTGCATTTCCAAAATTAGGCGATAGGTCTTTTTTGTTGATTAGGTCTGTATTAAGAAAACGAAAAATGCCACCGATTGAGGTGGCACTTGCTGATTTTTCTTTTTTAAGTGACCTTAAATTTGCTTTAAGGTATGAGGTATTACTCCGCTTCTTTCTCTTTAGAAGCTTCTTGATTCTCTTCATCTTTCATGAAAGAGTCTGGGTCAATCTCAGCCAAAAGGTTATACCAAGTGATCAATTTCTTGATATCAGAAACATACACCCTGTCCTCATCATAATCAGGTAAAATGTGCTTAAGGAATGACTTTAACTCCTCTGCATCAGAGTTTTTAGTCAAGCCAGTGTCACCATCAAACTCCTCATGAATCTTTCTCATTACATCAATAAGTGGGGTAGAACCCTCTTGTGTATGAGTGTAGATCGAAATCTCAGAAAGAATTGAAACTCGGGCATCGGCACCAACTACCAATTTGGTCTTTTTACCGTCTAACGATTCTAGAATAACTCCGGCTTTCGATGGTTTCAGTACTTTAAACAATCCACCTTTTCCGGCAACTGCTGCTATCTCTCCAAAATTCATATTATATATATTTTGCGGCAAAGTAAGTTTTAGTCTTTCCGAAATTCAAACAAAAACTCAATTTTCAAGAAGAGTCTGAATGTATTCGGTCAATTCATCTTTACCATGTCCTGTTTCTGAGGAAGTTAAGAAGAACATAGGTAACTCTTCCCAGGTCTGTTTCATCACTTTCCTAAACTTAGCCATGTTCTGTTGGCCTTTGTTTATAGACTGCTTGTCGGCTTTAGTGAAAACCAAAGCGAAGGGTACTCCATTTTCTCCCAACCAATTGATGAATTCCAGATCAATCTTCTGAGGGTCTAATCTTGAATCTATCAATACAAAAACGATTTGAAGACTTTCTCTATGTACCAGATAATCTTCGATCATAATGGCCCATTCGCTACGAGTTTTTTTGCTCGTTTTAGCATAGCCATAACCAGGTAAATCAACCAAGTACCACTCTTCATCTATCAGAAAATGGTTTATTAACTGTGTCTTTCCAGGTTTTCCAGAAGTTTTGGCCAAGCCTTTTCTTCCCGCCAACATGTTAATGAGTGATGATTTACCCACATTCGAGCGGCCTATAAAAGCTATTTCGAACTTATCTGGTTTTGGGCATTGGTTGTAGCTCGGGCTACTGATTAGGTATGTTGCTTTTTCAAACATGCTGCAATTTAGGGCTATTAATCGTTTTAAATGAATAATTGTACTCCGATAGCTTTGAGGAACTCTATTCATAATGCATTCTATAGAAAAGCCTTGATTCAAAGCTGCTATACAGGTCTGGCAGAGGTAGATAGAAATCTATCGGGCTGACGTCTCCCAAAGAGGTCACAGCCTTAATCGCTCTCAGTTTTGCTTTCCTTCTTAAACCTGTACCTTTGCAAATCCTTGATATTGAGGAGAAATCAAAAACAGATAATTATGCCTAAAGCAAAAGCAGGTGATAGTGTTAAAGTTCACTATACCGGTAAGTTAAAAGACGGAACCGTTTTCGATTCATCAGAAGGAAGAGAGCCATTGGCTTTCCAGGTTGGCGCTGGTCAGATGATTAAGGGATTCGATGCCGCAGTAGACGGAATGGAAGTAGGAGATACCAAAACAGCTGAAATACCTGCAGCTGAAGCATATGGCGAGGCTCGTCAAGATTTAATCTTTGATGTGCCGAAGAGCAATTTGCCTGAAGATTTAAAGCCTGAAGTAGGTCAGCAATTGGCAATGAGCCAGCCAAATGGTCAGCAAGTACCTGTTACAGTAAAGGAAGTTGAAGAAGATAAAGTAATCATTGATGCTAATCATCAATTAGCGGGTAAAGACTTGATTTTCGATATCCAGTTGGTGGAAATTGGTTAAGTCTAGCTTAAAACAGATATGACTAAAGCTGCTATTTTATGGCAGCTTTTTCTATGCGCTTCACTTATACTTTTTTTGAAATTCGCTAATCATGGTGTGAAGCGTTTCCTCTTGTCCAACCATCTCATTTATAATTAAATTCAATTGAATTAGGGTGGTTTCTAGGTTTTCAATTTTGTGAGTGTCTCTGTCCATATAAATGTCAAGGAATTTACCCGTTATGTTCTCCATCAGAATATCTTGGAGGCTATAAATTCTGGTAAGCTGTTGAACTTGTTCAAATTCAATTTCAGAGGCTATGTTTGTGGACTTTGCTGCCTCCCAAGCGGTTTTGGTAAGTAATACGTCTATCAAATTATTGCCATCAGTTATAATTTCAAAGTCTATTCTGCCAGAGGCCTTCAACTCACTTCTAACACTATCATTTGGATCAGATACCATTTTTCTTAGCCTCTCTCTTGCTTTGCCGTGATAATATATCCAGCTAGTAAGTATGTCTTTATTATCAGATAATTCTTGGTGTATGTATTCCAAGGCTTTTTCTTTCTCTTTTCTAGTTTTTTGATTTTCAGCTACTTGGCTTAAGAATAGGGCAAAAAGAACACTGAAAACAATAAGCACTCCTTCGATAAACAGCTTTTTGGTCTGAACTTTCATGTACCTGAATATAATATTAATAGAGGAATGCATTCAAAGATATTCCGTCTAATGGCATTTTACCTTAAGCTTTTCCTAACAATCTTCTTAATCCCCCTGTTTCCTTCGTATTATTGCATCCTAATTTGAGGCAGATGGCGGTTGTACCCTACAAAGAGAAAGAAACAGGTAAAAAAGAGCAGGTAGCAGAGATGTTTAACAACATCAGCAAACGCTACGATTTTCTTAATCACTTCTTGAGTTTAGGTATCGATATTCTTTGGAGAAAGAAGGCCATTCGTTTGCTCAAAAAAGATCAGCCAAAGCAAATTCTAGATGTAGCTACTGGAACAGGTGATTTTGCCATTGAGGCACTAGCCCTTAATCCTGATAGAATTGTGGGTGTAGATATTTCTTCTGGTATGCTGGAAATGGGTAGGCAGAAGATGAAAAAGAAAGGGGTAGACCACATCATCGATATGCAAATGGGTGATAGTGAAAAGCTACTTTTTGATGACAATACCTTCGATGCTGCAATCGTTGCTTTTGGTGTAAGGAATTTCGAAAACCTTAAAAAGGGGCTCAGCGATATGTGCAGAGTGCTCAATACGGGAGGTAAAATTGTGGTCATTGAGTTTTCTAGGCCAAGACGCTTCCCAATGAAGCAACTTTACAATTTTTATTTTAAGTCGATTCTGCCGATCATTGGCAAGGTAATTTCCAAGGATCAATCGGCTTATACGTATCTGCCAGAGTCTGTGGAGGCTTTCCCTGACGGGCAAGACTTTCTCGATATCCTTACAGAAGTTGGATTTAAGAATGTAGAATGCATACCACTGACGTTTGGCATCAGCTCAATATACATCGGGCAAAAGTAATTTTTCTCTTAGTTTTTCTTGGCGCTACTAGCCTTTATGCTCAAACTAGAACTCCTGGTGTAACACTCCATAGGTTGGATAGTGATAAGAAGAAAATTCAATACGGGTTCTTTTTAGGCGCTCATCAGAATTACTATGGGGTGAAATATTCAGAGGCCTTCGATACACCTCAGTATGAGGAAATTTCCTCAATTACTTCGCAGAAAAGCGCTGGTTTTAACTTAGGTTTTATGGTGAATTTTAGGCTAGACGATCAGTTTACCATTCGAACTGTTCCGGTCAAAATTGGTCTATATCAAAATACCATGGAGTATAATTATACGGATGGGACTGTAGATGAACAATTGATTGAGTCCACCAGAATTGAGCCAGGTATTTATCTGAAGTATAGATCCATTAGAAGGAATAACTTTAGAATGTACATGGTCTTTGGTGGTAGCGCATCTTTAAGAGCCGGTAAAGACGATTTAGTAACTAGCTCCGACAGATTAGAAATTAGAAGAATGAACGCCAAAATTGAGTTTGGAATTGGCTTAGAAAGGTATTTTGAGTTCTTCAAATTTGCTCCAGAAATACGGTATGCAAGAGGTTTAATGAATGTAATGAACAACTCTAGCAATATTTACCATGATGGGCTTACTCGAATTACAACCCATAACTTCACCTTATACCTTCACTTCTCGGACTAATCATTTTCTAGGATAATTTCTTTCTGCCATCTGTCCGATTTCTTTTAACTTGGCTTTTCCGAAAAAGTAGAAGAAATGCAAAAAATAGCTTTGGTAACAGGTGCAACGTCTGGCATTGGCTGGGCAACAGCAGAGGCACTTGCCGATAAAGGGTTCGACCTGATTATTTGTGGAAGAAGAAAAGAGAGGTTGGAAGAGTTGGCTTCTAAACTTTCCGTAAAAACACTTCAGTTGACTTTTGATGTACGCGACAGAAAAGCAGTAGATGAGGCTTTGGGTTCCATTCCAGAAGACTGGAAAAGCATAGACGTTCTCATCAATAATGCTGGTAACGCCCATGGCTTGTCTAAAATTCAAGATGGCAATGTCGATGATTGGGATGCCATGATAGACATCAATGTAAAGGGATTATTGTATGTTACTAAGGCCTTGGTGCCTCAAATGATTGAGAGAGGATCTGGTCATGTAGTGAACGTGGGGTCTATTGCTGGCAAGGAGGTTTATCCGAACGGAAATGTTTATTGTGCTTCTAAACACGCTGTAGATGCCATTAATAATGGCATGCGTTTAGACCTTATGGGTACGGGAGTAAAAGTTTCTCAGGTTTGCCCCGGATTGGTTGAGACTGAGTTTTCTTTAGTTCGCTTTAAAGGTGATTCCGGTAGGGCAGATACGGTGTACCAAGGTTATGATCCTCTTACAGCTCACGACATTGCAGATCTTATTCAGTTTATTGTTACCCGGCCGGCTCATGTAAATATTGCCGATACGCTAATCTTACCAACAGCCCAAGTAGCATCAACCATGGTGCACAAAACTCTTTAGAATGGAAGAAAATCAACAGCAGGAGGGTTTGCCAATCCCTTCAATTTTTAAGAATACCGATACTGGAGCACCTTTAGATAAATGCATTGACTGTGAGTACCCAGTTTTGGAAGGCGACAGGTACTACATGATTGAGAAGGTTTTTAAAAAGTATCCAGAACTAGATAAAACCGAGGTGCTTTTCGAATATGCTATTTGCTCTAATTGCTATGAGAAAATGAAAGATGCTATGTCGCAAGAAAGCATGCAAAATCTTTCCATGTACATGATGGAGAATACCGATTTTCAGAAGCTTCAAGATAGAATTGAAGAAAAGCCAGATGATCCAGAGCATTGGTTGTCGCATTGCCTTATAAAAGGAACGGCTAAAGATGAAATGAAGGAGTACCAGATGGGTGCTTGTTTTAAAGGAGATAAGCTAGTGACCAATTTTATGCCTCCATTTATGGTGGGTGAATTGGCTATGGAAGAAATGAACGCACTACTCTCTAAGGAAACTAAAGATGAAATGGATGGCTTTATGGACGATCATTTTGGTATTCCTCCTGAACTAAGAAAAGACTTAATACTAATCTAAATGAGAAGATTTGCGCTACTCGCCACTTTAGTGGTTTTAATGTTTTCGTGTAATTCTGAAAAGGAAACTACGGCTATTGAGCCTGGTGTGGCCTTAGATATGGCCGAATACAGGAAGTCGGTGATATCTATGGTCAATTATAGGCTGGAGTTTAGAGTTCCAGAAAATTTCGACCAGAAAATTCAGGCTTTAGAAGAGTTGACCTTCAATTTGATGGACAATTCGAAAGACATTCCACTAGATTTTAAAGTAGCGCCAGATCACTTAAAGGGAGTGATTGTTAATGGAAAGAGTCAGCCTACAGAGTTGGTCAACGAACACATTATTCTCAAAGCGGAAAACCTGAAAAAGGGATTCAACCGAGTAGAGGTGAACTTTTGGGCGGGAGAAACATCCCTCAATAGAAAAGAGGAGTTTCTCTATACATTATTTGTTCCAGACAGAGCCAGAACGGCTTTTCCGTGCTTCGATCAACCTAACATCAAAGCAAATTTTGAGCTAATATTAGACTTGCCGAGTGATTGGAATGCGGTGTCAAACGCACCAGTAACTTTGGCGAAGGTGCTGAACAATCGCAAGAATATTCAATATGAAAAGTCTGACCTCATCAGTACCTATCTTTTTTCTTTTGTGGCTGGTGAGTTCGAAACCATTAGTCAAAGCGTGGAAGGAAGAACGTTTACCATGCTTCACAGAGAAACTGATGAGGAGAAAGTTCAGAGAAATAAAGACTTCATTTTCTACCTACACAACGCTTCAATTAAGTGGTTGGAGGAATATACAGGGATTAAGTACCCATTCAAAAAGTTAGACTTTGCTCTGATTCCTAGTTTTCAATATGGAGGGATGGAGCACGTTGGTGCTATTCAGTATAGGGCGAACTCATTGTTTCTAGATGAAGATCCTTCACAGAGTCAATTATTGAGTAGAGCTAGTCTCATTGCGCATGAAGTAGCTCATATGTGGTATGGAAACCTAGTAACTATGGACTGGTTCAACGATGTGTGGACCAAGGAAGTGTTTGCCAATTTTATGGCCGCCAAAATGGTGAATCCTAGTTTCCCTGAAATCAATCACGACTTGAATTTCCTTGTTCGTCATTACCCTTCGGCTTATGGGGTAGATAGAACTGAGGGAGCTAATCCAATTCGTCAGCATTTACCTAACCTCAACGAGGCTGGTCAGATGTACGGTGCCATCATTTACAACAAAGCACCAATTATGATGAGGCAATTAGAGTCGCTTTTGGGTGAAAGAGCCTTTCAAAGTGGTATGCAGGAATACTTGAGTACTTTTTCTATGAAGAACGCTACCTGGCCAGATCTGATTAATATTCTAGACAAACGAACACAAGTAGATCTAAAACGCTGGAGTGATGTTTGGGTGAATACGCCTGGCAGACCTGTTTTCGACCTGAAAGTAGAAGAAGGCTCTGAGGGTGTCACTGCTTCATTGAAGCAGATTGATATGAGTGGAGAAGGAAGGTCTTGGCCGCAAAGCTTTAGGTTGAAACTATATAACACAACCAAGAAAGATAGAAAGGAATTGCAGGTGGTTTCTGCCGATCAGGTTTATGAAGTTAAAATGGATGAGTCTTGGAAGGACTTCAATCTGCTGGCCAATTCCAATGGTATGGGCTACGGACTTTTCCCTGTTTCTTATGACTTGCTGGCTAGTCAGTGGGCAGGGCTTTCTGAGCTTGAAAAGGGAGCTCAACTCATCAATATGTATGAAGCACTGTTGGAGCCTAGAAATGTAGGTCAGGAAGGACAGTACACTCCAACAGAATACCTTGAACTGCTCAAATGGGTTTTGGTGAGAGAGAAAAATCAGTTACTAATTAGCCAGGTACTAGGTCAGCTGAGGTCAGTTTATTGGAATTTACTTTCAGCAGATCAAAGACAAAATGTAGCTCCAGATTTAGAGAGGACACTTTTCCACTGCTTGAACGATTTGCATGATGATCCTTCCATCAAGAAAACCTTTTTCGGAACATTGAGCAGTGTAGCAATCACTGATGCCAATCTTAAAAGACTGTATAGCATTTGGGCTGAAGAGTTGTCTATTGATCAATTGAAGCTGTCTGAAAATGATTTCATTGGTTTGGCATCAAATCTAGCGATTAAGATGCCGGAGAAATCTGCTGAGATAGTGGACAGTCAGATGGGACGCATTCAGAACCCAGACTCAAAGAGAAGATTCGAATTTATTGCTCCGACTTTGTCTAATGAGCAAGCAGTCAGAGATGACTTCTTTGAAACACTGAAAGACGAGAAAAACAGGGAAACTGAATCATGGGTACTCGGTGCTTTGGGTAATTTACATCATCCGCTGAGAAGAAAAGAGTCAATTAAATACATTGAACCAAGCTTAGAGTTGCTACAAGAGATTCAGCAAACAGGAGATATTTTCTTCCCAACGCGTTGGCTAGATCAAACCTTAGGAGATCACAACTCTGTGGAAGCGGTAGAGATTGTCGAGAACTTTCTAGTGGATAACCCTGATTACAATGCCCAGTTGACTATGAAGATTCTTCAGTCGGTTGATATGGCTAAGAGAGCGAGCAAGATACTTGAGAAAACGGCAAAAAAATAAGCCCTATTTCTAGTGGCTCTTTTGTTCATCTGATTTTTCTGACTAGATGATGTCTCTTATTTATACTATTGCCCCATTTTATAGCGACTCGGGTTTGTCATTTCGGTTGTAAAACTAGTAGGAAGAAAGATTAGTTCAATGCAGTTAGCATTAATTATTTGTGAATAGATTATTTCCTCAGAGCGGAGTATTTAAATGTCGCTCCGCTGGAGCTTAGCTTTCGGAGTGCTTGTTTGTTATGACATTAGGCTCCTCTGGAGCCAGGTCAAAGAGATTTTTTATCTTGCGATACTAGGCTTCGATAAAACGAATTTGTCTGTTCTGTTTCTAAGGATAATGCCATGGTTTAGCCACAGCGTGGCGAAATGACGTAACCAAATGCTGCCTCGGAATAGTTAAGCTTCATTGTAGCAAAATGGGCAATTAACCCAAATACCCTGTTCATTTCTACATACGATCTCTTCTTTTGATTCTGTCGTTCAAAGTGAGATAGTGGAGTGTAATCAAAATCCTTAATTCGAGATTTTGTTGATGTTCTAGAGGGATGAATGAAGCCATGGTACCGGCCATTGAAGGGCTAATATCTCCAGCAGCCTCAAGTGTATCTAAGTATTTGGTGACTACTTTTACTTTTTTTGATCTCTTTCTTAAGTATTTAATTAGTGGACTGTTTGCTTTTAAATTGATAGAGATATAGGTTGTCTGATCTTCCCCTCTCGTTAAAAGTCCATAGCTCCAAGTCTGAATAAAGAAATACGTTCTTAATTTTTGATATAGTTCTTGTTGTGCGGTAAAATCTAGAGGTATCTCAAAGTCAGGGTAATTCTCTTCTGTATACTCTATAAACTTGGCTATTGGGTCTTCGTCTGAGTTTTTACTGAGGTTGAAAAATGTCTTAAGTTGGTTTTCAAAGAACTCCATACAAAGCAGTATGCTTTCCACGTCATCATCTTTAAATTCTGTAGAAAGACTTTCTCTCAACTCTTTTTCCATGAGTTGTGCAGAGGCCTGAAAGGAGGTAATTGTTAAGAGTGTGATTATTAGTATGCGATTGATCATACACCAATATAATAAGGCTAAGGGGAATTTTGCTCCGCTAGAGCTTGCTTTTCAGTGATATAGAGTTTTTATGACATTAGGCTCCTCTGGAGCCAAGGTCAAGGTGGTTTTTTTGTCTTGCAATACTAGGCTTCGATAAACAAGCTATCTGTATTGTTTTTGAGGATAATGCCAGACTTAAGCCACAGCGTGGCGAAATGTTATAACACAATCTTTGTAACAAATCAAGCTTCGTAGAAGCGACATGAGCTTTGACATTCTTAGCAACAAAAAAAGCCTTGACGTTTCCACCAAGGCTTTCTAATGAAATTATCTTTTAATTATCCACCGATCTTAACGATCAAGTCAGCAGCTCTGTTAGAGTAACCAGCTTCGTTATCGTACCAGCCAACTACTTTCACTAAAGTACCAGCGGCAGCAGTTAATTTAGAATCGAAGATGTTAGAGTGAGGGTTTCCAATGATATCAACAGATACAATTGGATCTTCAGTGTACTCTAAAATGCCTTTCATCGGGCCTTCAGCAGCAGCTTTCATAGCAGCGTTTACTTCTTCCGCAGTTACTTCTTTATTTACTACAACAGTAAGGTCAGTCAATGAACCATCTGGCACAGGAACTCTTAAAGCAATACCATCTAACTTACCAGCTAGGTGAGGAAGTACCAAACCAACAGCCTTAGCAGCACCAGTAGAAGTAGGGATAATAGAAACCGCACCAGCTCTAGCTCTTCTCAAGTCACCGTGAGGTGCATCTTGAATTCTTTGGTCAGCCGTGTAAGCGTGTACAGTAGAGATGTAACCTTTTTCAATACCGAAGGCATCATCTAAAACTTTAGCCATTGGAGCCAAGCAGTTGGTAGTACAAGAAGCGTTAGAAACGATCTTCTCATCGCCAGTTAAAATTTCTTCATTTACACCCAATACAACCGTAGGGATGTTACCTTTTGCAGGAGCAGAAATTACAACCTTCTTAGCACCAGCTTCAATGTGTCCGCCAGCACCGGCTTCGTCTACGAATCTACCAGTAGATTCTAGTACAACATCAACACCTAAAGTTCCCCAAGGTAAGTTCTTAGGTTCTTTCTCTGCGTAGATTTTAATTTCTGTTCCGTTGACAACGATACCGTCTGCAGTAGAAGATACTGTTCCATCAAATTTGCCATGTACTGAATCGTACTTCAATAGGTGGGCAAGGGTAGCAGTGTCTGTCAAGTCATTGATAGCAACTACTTCAACATTTTCTTTGCTCAATAATGTTTTGAAAGTCAATCGTCCGATTCTTCCAAAACCGTTAATGGCTACTTTTATTTTAGACATGTCCTTTTACGGTTTTATTAGTGATTGTTGTGCCGCAAAACTAGTAAAGCCCGGCACCATTTCAAATATAAATGAATGCTTACAGAAAAGGGTTCCCTGGGAAACGTTTGAAATAATTCGTTCAAAAAGTTTTTGGAATTAAAAATGTGAAATCTATATTTGCACACCGTAAAAAATGGTCCGTTCGTCTAGGGGTTAGGACGCCAGGTTTTCATCCTGGTAACAGGGGTTCGATTCCCCTACGGACTACGAAAAAAGCTCGACTGTGTCGGGCTTTTTTTATTTCATTTGAAGACTGATTCTAGTCTGAAATATCCCTTATAAGGTGTTGATAGATAGATGTTTGCCTGTAGGTTTTTAGGCTCAAAAATTGAATCCTTAGTAAACCTTATTCACATGGTTTTGAATAATTCCCTATCTTTTATCTATGATCCAGAATCCGCTGTACATTCTCACAGTGCTTTGTGGGCTGATCTTTGTCAGTGAGTGGTTAACAAAGAACACCTTTCTTAAACATATCAGTGGTTCGTTATTGGTGATTATTTTAGGAGCCATTTTAGCCAACTTTGGTTTCATACCTTCGGCATCTAATGCTAGCCCTGTTTACGATTCCATTTTTACATACGTAGCTCCAGCAAGTATCTTTTATTTATTGTTAGGGGTAAACCTAAAGGAACTAAGGAAGGCCGGACTTCCTATGCTTATCACTTTTGTGCTAGGGTCTGTTGGGACCACATTGGGGGTGTTGTTGGCATCACAGGTAATAGACTACCAAGCTGTGTTTGGAGAAAACTACCAAGCCATTGCCGGAATGATGACTGGAACCTATACGGGTGGTAGTGCAAATTTCAACGCAGTGGCACTGCATTACGATGTGGTAAGAGAGGGAGCGGTTTATACGGGAATAGTTGTGGCTGATAATATTGTTACTGCTATTTGGATGTTGGTAACCTTGAGTCTTCCTGCACTGATGATGAAGCTCAGGCCACATAAGGAGTTAAAAATGAAAAATGGGGGAGAAATGAACCAATATGCTGAACGAGAGCATGTTGGTCCATTGCGACTTGGTTTGATGCTTTTTATAGGATTGGCAGCAATGATGGTGTCCGATTTGCTGGCTGAGCAAACCGCTATTCCTTCCGTTCTGATTTTAACAACCATAGCTTTAATTCTCGCCCAGATAAAGGCAGTTCAAGACATTCCTGGAGCTAAAATGTTAGGAATGTTTGCAGTCTATTTGTTTTTGGTGGTAGTAGGAGCTTTCTGTGAGGTAACCGCTTTGGTAGAAGTAGGTGAGCATGCGGTGAGTATTCTTCTGTTTACCGTCACCATTGTATTGGTTCATGGCGCTTTTCTGCTGTCGATGGCCCTCATGCTGAAATTTGACTGGTCTATGGTGGCTATTGCGTCACAGGCTAATATTGGAGGAGCAAGTACTGCACTGGCTCTAGCAAAGAGCTTTAAGCGAAATGATTTATTGCTTCCAGCGATTTTAGCGGGTTCACTCGGAACTGGCTTAGGAACTTATCTGGGCTTTTTGATAGCAGGATTGGTTTAGTTATTCAATAATCTCAAAGATCATCCTTATGCCAACTGCCGCAGAGGCACCTTCGTACGAAAAACTTTGGGCGAAAGCTTTTGTTGAATTCGGAACTTTCCAACTGCCGCCCATGGCTACACCTTCGGTTGATGTCATTTCTGCTACGTTTCCGAATACGTTGTAAAAGCCAATGTCTTCAGCAGCCTCGAAGTATACAGGTTTAATTTTTGGATTGTCTTTTAGTAGGTCGCTTTTAGAAAGCTTGAAGGATGATTCGTTGGTCTTGGCAATTTTCTCAAGTTGCTTAAGCATTCGCTTGTCTTGAATTAAAAAGCGGATTCTTGCCCACTCATTTTCCGAAGGCAATCTGAACTTGAATTTTTTCGGAAATGCAGCGCGATCATTTTTGCTCATCTCGTTTAGGTAGGTGTGCATGGTTTCGGTTCTCCAGGCGGCAAAGTTCTTGGCCTGTTCATAGCTTATCCCCATAATTGGCATTAAAGCCAGTTCGTCCGAAGCAATAAATTTTTCCTTTAATTCCTCTTCTGAGTGTCCTTCAAATACTTCTGCCCAAAGTGAGTAGTTAGGTTCGGCATTTTTAAATTCAACGCTTTCTCTTCCGTGTTTTTGAGCTAATGAGGCCAGATAGTCTTTATATACGTAGGCTGGTACTTCAGTAATATCTATGCACAACCTTGAATTTACTGGTAGCGTGTTAGAGGCACATAAATATTGAGTGTCTTGTCTGTTGCAGGGAGCACACTCTTTGAAGTCTCCAGCGAAAAACATAGGTACTAGAGAGAAAAACCATAAGGCAATAGCTTTCATGAATAGGAAATTAGGGTCATGAATTTATGCTTTTAAACCTATAATAGAAAATATCCGCTACTCGTGCTCAAAGAGGGTGCATACCGCCCCAGCTGGGTCTTCAATCATGCAGAATTTGCCATAACCCGTCATGCTTTTTACTTCTGTAAGAAGCTTACCGCCCTTTTCTTTTACAGCCTTGCTACTGGCTTCAATGTCAGCAACATTAATGTACATCATCCATTGAGAAGGGATGTGCGCATTAGGTCCCTTCTTATGGCAGATGCCTGCTTTGGGAGTGCCTTCCATTGTCATATTAAAGTCTTCATAATCTCCCATAGAGAGTCCTTCAGGTTTCCACCCAACTACTTCAGCATAAAAGTCTTTGACTTCTTCTGCATTATTGACGGTTAGGTCTATCCAGCCAATTGATCCTACTGATTTATCCATGTTCTTTTATTTCAAATGAAGTCTTTTCAAGGAATAAGGTACTCATACTTTAGTATGATATTGCGATTTAGTACTGTCGGTATGAGGTTCTTTTAAATATTTACTTCACTATAAGTCCCAGTAATCGAACATCGAATTAAGGAACACTCTGCCCTTTTGAGGCTACCCAAATCTCAAACCATTCTTGGCGGCTAAGTTTAATTTCTACAGCATCGGCTGCAGCCTTTATTCGTGCCAATTTACCGGAGCCAATAACTGGAATAATACCTGCCGGATGTGCCAATAGCCAGGCGTACATTACTTGGTCTATAGTTGCTCCATGATTATCTCCAATTTTATGGAGTACATTTTTCAACGTCATCATTCTGTGTGTCTGAGCATTGAAAATACTACCGCCACCTAATGGAGACCAAGCCATTGGGTGCATGTTGAGTTCTTGGCATAAGTCTATGCTACCGTTGTCGAATTCGTGTAGTGCAATTGCCGATATTTCTATCTGGTTGGTAACTAATTTGAAATCTAGAGCGGCTTGAAGTGCCTTGAATTGTGACGGAAGAAAATTACTAACACCAAAGTGTTTTACCTTTCCTTGAGCTTTAAGTTGGGAGAATGCTCTGGCTACCTCATTTGGATTTATAAAAGGATCGGGTCTGTGAATGAGCAGTACATCTATAGCCTCAATGCCCATAGCTTTTAAGGAGTTTTCGGCAGACCAAACTATGTGTTCAAAACTAGTGTCGTAATGCTTTACATAGTGATCTGGTCTTTTGTCAGAAACCAGCTTGATGCCACATTTGGTGACAATCTTAAGTTTTTGCTTCAGGCTGCTTGGTAAGGCTTTGCCAAAAAGTTCTTCGCAAGCATAATCTCCATATATATCTGCATGGTCAAAGGTGTCAATACCTAGCTCTAGGCACCCCTCAACAAGCTCTTCAACTAGTTTCTTAGAATAGTCCCAATCGGCTAATCGCCAAACACCTTGAACCAACCGGGAAATACTTAACTCATTATTCAACTTGATTTGCTCCATCTGAATCGTTTAGTTTGTCAATCTCTAGAAATGCCCAATTATAACAAAATACAGAGTTAGATATGTTGAAAATTCTTCACAATCCGAGATGTCAAAAGAGTAGACAAACCCTTCAGCTGATAGAAGAGAGCGGTGAAATGGTAACCGTAGTAGAGTACCTAAAAACAGTTCCAACAAAAGATGAGCTAAAAGGTATTATCAATATGTTGGGAATAGAGCCTTTAGATTTAGTGAGAAAAGGGGAGGCTGTTTACAAGGAAGAATTTAAGGGTAAAGACTTAGATAATTATCAGTGGATTGAAGCAATGGTTCAAAATCCGAAGTTGATCGAACGCCCTATTGTTATCAAGGGTGATAAAGCTATTATTGGCCGACCGCCAGAAAAGGTAAAGGAGCTATTGGGGTAATTGGCCGGTCTGGCTTTCATGCTTGATAATTTGAATAATCGCTCTGATTGAAGGGTGAAGCTTAATACTCCGTTTGTATGGTCATAAAAAAGAAAGGCTAATTCTCACCAAGCGAGGATTAGCCTTTCTTTATTCGATTTAATTTAGTCTCAAATAGTACTGAGTTTACTAGGTTGTTCAGTGTAGCTTGGCTCAATTTTTCCACGCTTCTTTCTAGACTTCTTTTTCTTTAGCTTATTCACCCAAATAATGGTGCCAGTTACTGGCAAACTAGTGGCAATTAAACAGGTGATAAAGTAGATGATTTTAGAGAAGGTACCGAAAACATAACCCATGTGAAGTGCCTTTATAGAGCTACCTACGCGTTCATTAAATGGTTTCTCAGAGAAAATATTTTTTTGTTCAACTGTGCCAGTGTATTTGTTTAATGTGATTCTGTCGCTGCCAGATGGTGCAAAAAAGCCAACTTTAGCTTTAGAAATAGATATGGAAGTTGCATCATCGTTTGGAATTGTGATGCTGTAGTTTCCATCGTAATCTAGCACTTCGCCTGCTTTGGCCAAAGTAGCATCTATGGTTAGAGGAGTTTGGCCTTCATAAGAAACTTCTGGTTTCTGTTCTTCCTGCGGTGCTTGTCTAGACCTGTCTACGCCAAGAACATTGTACAAGCCAGTACGGTACCAGTCGAACGACCACTGCAATCCGGTTAGTCCCATAATGAGCAAGAATATGGCAGAATAGAAACCAAGGGCATTGTGCAAATCATGATTGAATCTTTTCCAATTGCCGTTCCATTTAATTTTTAGGCCTTGCTTCCATGCCTTAACTTTTTGCGGAAACCAGATCACCATTCCAGTTATGGTCAGTAGTACAAAAATGATGGTGGCCCAACCAACAATCGGCCTTCCTATGCTGGAATCTAGCATTAACCAGCGGTGAAGACGAAACATGGTCATAAAGAATTCTGAGCTGGAAGTTGAGGTGTCGCCTAGTATTTCTCCATTATATGGGTTAATCAAATAGTTTGTGCCTCGTCTTTCTCCTTCTTTTCTAATGCTGATGGTGTATGCCCTTTTTTCGTTGGCAGGGATAGAAATAGAGGATACGTTTTGCTCTGGAAACTCATTCTTAGCGATGCTAATTAGTTCATCGGAGCTAAGTCTTTGACCATTAGCTGGTACCTCTACAAAGAATTTGTCTCTTTCAATAAACTGTTCAATTTCCGTTCTGAATGTATAGATGGTTCCAGTTAGGCAAACCACAAATAGAATAAGTCCTGCTGCAATTCCCATCCATAAATGAATGTCGTTAAATAATTTTCGAACTCTTTTCCAGGTAGATTTGGGCTTCATAATAAGAGAAAGACTTCCTTGATGGCTGTCTTTATTTAGACTTAGTTTAATTAAAAGACAAATGTAATAGGAGAACTTTTAATAGGCAATCACTAGTACTAGTGAGTGTGAATTAGCTGATGTGATTACAGGTTGATGTTAATCCTAAGGTTTTCAGGTGCTTAGGTGTTTGTGCTAAGAAACCTGTAAGAAGCAGATCAATTTTTCTTGGGAATAGTGAAGTGGAAGGTACAGCCTTCTATTCCATCAGACTCTACCCAAATCCTTCCATCATGATGATCGATGATTTTTTTGCTGTGTGCCAAGCCAACACCAGTGCCATCATACTCGCCTTTGTGAGATAGTTTCTGAAAAATCTGGAAGACTTTAACTTGATATTCAGGAGCAATGCCAATACCGTTGTCTGTAACAGAAAATGACCAATGCGTATCATTCTCTGTGGAGTCTATACTTACCAGAAGTGGTCTGTTCTTGTTCTTAAACTTAATGGAGTTACTAATTAGGTTCTGAAAGAGTAAGCGTATTTCGGTTTCGTAGCCATAGATTGTAGGGAGTTTGGTTGATTCTATAGTAGCCTTATTCTCAGAAATGATTTGTGCTAAATCTACCTTTATAGATCTCACAATTTCATTACAGTCTATTTTTGAGATCTCTTTAGTTTGCCCCACTTGGTTGAACATCATTAAGTCTTTAACCAAATCGCTCATTCTTTGACTAGACTGAGTAATGTAGCCTAGAATTTCTTCTCCCAGCTCATCGAACTTACCTCCATATTCCATTTTAAGAAGGTCGCACATACTTACTAGCGTACGCAGTGGTTCTTGCAAATCGTGCGATGTGGCATACGAGATTTGATTGAGTTCTTTGTTTTTGGCTTCCAGCCTGTTTCTGGCAAGTGCAATTTCTCGAAGTCTTATTTTTTGAGTTCTGTATGTAGAAAGATAGTCAACGGTGATGCCTACAAAAGGGACTACATAAGAGATGGTTTTTAAGAAGTGCGCTATATTAAAGTGTGAGTCGTGAAGTTCGGAAGACCCAAATACCATATGCAACTGAGTGGCTATTGCAGGAACCATGCTCCAAATAAGTGCTTGGCTGAATATGCTTTTCTCCTTTTTCTGAAATTTTGGAAGTGCCCATAAAGCCAATACTATAAAGAGTACCAATGGAGCTACATCAAACGGTCTTGTAATCCATTGATTAGGGAATTGTGTGCTTGGTAAATGGCTGCTAGTGGCACAAATACGAATAAGTATATATGAGCTTATTAAGAAACCCAGGCTAGAAATAAGAACTAGTCTATTTCTTCTTCGCCTCTTTCTATAGAGACCTAATATAAAGATGGCTACTCCAACTAGTAAGATGAGTGCTTTAAAGGTTCTAGAGAGACCCCATGTAAAGGGGATGAAATCGGAATTATCGCTGACTGAGTTAATGATTTGTGTTGCGGAAAGTGCATGAAAGGCGTCTATAAAGCCTGCTGAAAGCAAAGCCATGCCGATTATAGGAGTTGCAGAGTTGCCTGTAATTCTATATTGAACAAATGCCAATACTGCCGTGGCCATGGCAATAATTACTCCCGACCATTCAAGAATTAAGTGTACAAAAGCTCCGGTAAATGCTCGAAGTAACGTGTCATGAATGGCGTCTTCTGGCAAATTTGTAAGACCCTCCAGTTCTGCTGTTCCTATTGGGCTAGCAAAGTTTACTCCAGATAATAATAGAATTAAAGGTAATACGCTTATTAGAATTGTACCGAGTAAAATGCCTTTAGTAAGTGGCTTCTCGTGTGTATCGTGTATCCATTCCATAAAAAGTACCTTTAATATAATGGTTTGCAATTACTTATATTAAATACTGTCATGAAATGTGAACCGCATCAACATAAAGATTGCTGAGGATGGCTCAAATTGAGATCGAATTTCTACAAAAAGAAAGCCTACTTCCTGTTAGAGAGTAGGCTTCTATATCTTTTTGAGCTATTGTTTAATAGCCAAGTGTGTTGAGCATGGTTTGCTCTACTTGCTCCTCGGCAAACACCCGATTAACCAAATTTCCGTTTTCATCATGATCAATAAGTACGTGCTTAGGGGCAGGAATAAGGCAGTGCTGAATTCCTCCATATCCACCTAGAGATTCTTGATAGGCTCCCGTATGGAAGAATCCTACATAAAGATTTTCGTCTTCTTCAATAAGAGGAAGGAACACTTCAGAAGAGTGAGCCTCAGAGTTGTAGTAGTCCATGCTGTCGCAGGTTAATCCACCCATGTTTACTTTATGGAAAGGATGGTCCCACTTGCTGATTGCCAACAAAATATACTTCTGATTCAAGCCCCAAGCATCTGGTAAATGCGTAATGAAAGAGCCATCAATCATATACCAAAGCTCTTTGTCGTTTTGCAGCTTTTGATCCAGGATTGAGTAGATGTGCGCACCACTTTCACCAACGGTGAAGCTTCCAAATTCTGTAATGATGTTTGGTACAGGTACATTGCTTTTGTTGCATATCCACTGAATGTTTTCAACAATCTGCTCTACCATGTACTCATAGTCATACTCAAAGGTAAGAGAGGTTTTTATGGGAAAACCACCACCAATATCTATTGTGTCAAGCGTAGGACAAACCTTTTTTAGTTCGCAATATTTATAGATAAAGCGGCTCAATTCACTCCAATAATAAGCAGTGTCCTTAATGCCAGTGTTAATAAAAAAGTGAAGCATTTTCAACGAAGCCTTACTGCCTTCAATATGCTCTTTGTAGTAGTCTTTAATGTCGCCATATCTAATCCCTAACCTTGAAGTGTAAAATTCAAAGTTTGGTTCTTCATCGGCTGCTACTCTTATACCTACTTTAAAGTCTCCTTTAATGTCTTCTTTATAGGTGTCTAGCTCATTCATGTTGTCAAGAATTGGAATGCAATTCTTGAATCCATCATTGATCAAATCGCTGATGTATTGTTTATAGAGAGGTCTTTTGAATCCATTACATACCACCAAAATGTCTTTGTTTATTTTCCCTTTTTGGTGGAGGCTTCTAATAATAGGAATGTCAAAAGCAGATGATGTTTCAATCTGACAACCATTTTCAATCACCTTATCTAGTACAAAACTGAAATGGTTAGACTTTGTGCAATAGCAATAAGTATAAGAGCCTTCATATTTATGCTTCTTCATGGCCTTTTCGAACCAATTCTTAGCACTTTGAATGTTCTGAGATATTTTAGGTAAATAGGTGATCCTCAAGGGAGTGCCATGTTCTTGGATAATGTCCTTTAAGGGTACATCGTGAAATTCCAGGTACTTACCATTTACTTTGAATTCGTTGGTAGGGAAATCGAAAGTTTGGTCAATCAGGTCGTAATAACTCTTCATCTAAATGGATTCTCTAATGATAGATCGCAAAGATTAAAACAAATTATGAAATGCGAATAAGCTTAAAATTAAAAAACATCGAAGAAATTCCGAACCTTGAAATAGCAGCTTTATTCTTAAGCTAAATGACCATAAATTAGCATTTTTGCAAACACAGGAAAAAGATACAATTATGTCGAACAAACCGATTAGCTCATTCATTGAAAAACACTATCGCCATTTCAATGCCGCAGCACTGGTAGATGCTGCTAAAGGCTATAAACTACATTTAGCCGAAGGCGGTAAAATGATGGTTACTTTGGCCGGAGCCATGAGTACGGCAGAGCTTGGAATGAGTTTAGCCGAAATGATTCGTCAAGATAAAATCGATATCATCTCCTGCACAGGTGCCAACCTAGAAGAAGATATTATGAATTTGGTGGCTCACTCGCACTATGAAAGAGTGCCAAACTATAGAGACTTAACTCCGAAAGAAGAGTGGGCGCTTTTAGAAAAAGGGCTCAACAGGGTAACGGATACATGTATTCCGGAAGAAGAGGCCTTCAGAAGATTGCAGAAACACATTTTTCATCAGTGGAAAACTGCAGAAGATGCAGGAGAAAGATATTTCCCTCATGAGTACATGTACAAAATGTTGCTTTCTGGCGATCTAGAAGAATACTATGAAATTGACCCGAAAAACAGTTGGATGCTCGCAGCTGCAGAGAAGAATATTCCTATTGTAGTTCCAGGTTGGGAAGACTCTACCATGGGGAACATATTTGCCTCTTACTGCATAAAAGGCGAGTTAAAGCCTTCTACAATGAAGTCGGGAATTGAATACATGACTTGGCTAGCTGGTTGGTATAAAGATAATTCAGCAGGCAAAGGAGTCGGGTTCTTCCAAATTGGTGGAGGTATTGCCGGTGACTTCCCAATCTGCGTAGTACCAATGATGTATCAAGACTTGGAAATGCACGATATTCCTTTCTGGAGTTATTTCTGTCAAATTTCAGATTCAACCACCAGCTACGGTTCTTATTCAGGTGCGGTTCCGAACGAGAAGATCACGTGGGGTAAACTAGATATAGATACGCCTAAATTCATCGTAGAGTCTGATGCTACAATTGTAGCACCATTGATTTTCGCTTACTTATTAGACTGGTAATTAGCATTAAATAGAATATGAGGAAGATAAGACTAGTGGAGGTTCGCTCAGAAATTGCTGCGGGCACTAGAGGGGCAAGCATGGGAGTAGACGCCATGAAAATTGCCAGTATTAAAAGGCACTCAAATTTCTTTATGCGTTTTGAGCCTGTAAGTATTCAGGATGAAAACCAACTGCTGTTTGCACAACCACAGTTTAAGTTTGCCAAATATGCCGAAGGTGTTTTTACCATGGTAGACAGGGTTTGTGAAACTATAGGTGGCCTGCGTGAGCAAGAGCTTTTTCCTATTGTTTTAGCGGGAGATCATTCAACTGCAGCCGGAACCATTTGTGGCATTAAAAAGGCTCATCCAGATAGAAGGCTAGGTGTTATATGGATAGATGCTCATGCCGATTTTCATTCGCCATATACTACGCCATCAGGAAACATGCATGGCATGTCTTTGGCAATGGCTAGCGCAATGGATAATGAAGAGTGTGAAGTAAATGATGTAGAAGAGGAAACCGAAGCTATTTGGGAAAAAATAAAGCAAGTAGGCGGAAATGGTCCGAAAATAGACCCTCAAGATATTGTCTACATTGGCGTTCGAGATACTGAGGCACCAGAAGATCACCTAATTGAAAAATACGGCATCAAAAACTTCACTACTGAAGAAGTAAATAAAATTGGGGTTGCCAAAGTAGCCAGTCAGGCTTTGGAAATTCTTAAAGACTGCGACCAAATTTATATCTCTTTCGATGTAGACAGTTTAGATACAAGTGTGTCTACAGGAACAGGAACTCCAGTTCCAAACGGGCTGCAGAAAGAACAAGCTTTTGAGCTAAACCGTGAGTTAATTAAAGATAAAAGGGTTTGTTGTTGGGAAATTGTAGAGGTGAACCCAACTTTGGACACTGAAAATAAAATGGCCGAGCATGCTTTCGAAATTTTGGAAGCAACTACCGACTCATTGATCGAGAATTTCTAATACATGGAGCAACAGATTAAACAAGGGATTTCGGAAGCCCTGAAAGCACTTTATTCACATGAGCTTTCTGCTGATGATATTGCCTTGCAACCCACCCGAAAAGATTTTGAAGGAACCTATACATTCGTAACCTTTCCATTAGCCAGAGTTTCTAGGAAAAATCCTGAAGAAACTGGCAATGAAATAGGACAGTATTTGGTTGAAAACACCTCGGTTGTTTCAGGTTTCAATACAGTTAAAGGCTTTTTGAATCTTTCTATTTCTGAGGGTTCTCAGGTGCAACAGTTTGCTCAAATGTTCGATGGAGCAAATGTTTCTGAATCACCAGCATTTAGTATTCCTTCTACGGGTAAAACGGTGGTGGTAGAATATTCATCTCCAAATACCAACAAGCCTCTTCACTTGGGTCACCTGAGAAATAACTTCTTAGGTAACTCAGTGGCCAGAATTCTAGAAGCTGCCGGAAATGACGTGAAAAAGGTGCAGATCATTAACGATCGAGGCATTCATATCTGTAAGTCTATGCTGGCTTGGCTTAAGTTTGGCGAGGGCGAAACCCCAGAAACATCAGGCCTTAAAGGCGACCACCTAGTAGGCAAATATTATGTAGAGTTCGATAAAGCATATAAAGCTGAAATCGCTCAGCTGGTAGAAGATGGAATGGAGAAGGAGCAAGCAGAAAAAGAAGCTCCGATCTTACTAGAAGCGCAAGAAATGCTTCGCAAGTGGGAAGAAAAAGACCCTGAAATCTACGCCCTTTGGGAGAAAATGAACGGTTGGGTTTACAATGGGTTCAATGCCACCTACGAGCGAATGGGGGTTGATTTCGATAAACTCTACTATGAAAGTGATACCTACTTAATAGGAAGAGATAGAGTGCTTGAAGGTCTTGAAAAAGGTGTGTTCTTCAAAAAAGAAGATGGTTCTGTTTGGGTCGATTTAACCGATGAAGGGCTTGATGAAAAACTGCTTCTTCGAAAGGACGGTACTTCAGTTTATATGACTCAAGACATTGGAACGGCTTTAATGCGTTTCGATGATTTTCCTGGTTTAAGTCAGTTGATTTATACGGTAGGAAATGAGCAGGAGTATCATTTCAAGGTTCTATTCCTTATTCTGAAGAAGTTAGGCTACGAGTGGGCCGATGCTTGCTATCACCTTTCTTATGGAATGGTAGACTTACCAACTGGTAAGATGAAGTCGCGTGAAGGAACGGTGGTAGATGCCGATGACCTGATTCAGGAAATGGTAGATACGGCTAAAGCTAGAACCGAAGAGCTAGGCAAGATAGACGGGTTCTCTGCCGAAGAGGCAGCTGAGCTTTACGAAAAGCTTGGATTGGGTGCAGTGAAGTACTACCTCATGAAAGTAGACCCAAGAAAACGTATGCTTTTCAACCCTGAAGAGTCTATCGAATTTCAGGGGAATACAGGGCCGTTTATTCAGTACACTTATGCCAGAATTAGTGCAATTCTTCGCAAGGCGAGCCAGCTAGGGGTGAGCATAGAGAATATTGATTTCGATCAGGTGAGTGAAGTGCATCAGACGGAAAAGGATTTGATTTTTGCCATCGGTCAGTATAAAGAAAAACTGCAATTGGCTGCAGAAACTTACTCTCCAGCCATTATTGCACAGTTCGTATATGATTTGGCTAAGGAGTACAACAGGTTCTATACGGAGATTTCAATTTTCAATGAAGATGATGCTGTGCTGATGCAATTCAGAATAGCCCTATCTGCCCTTACTGCAGAAACAATCAAAGTAGGCATGAGGTTATTGGGAATTGAAGTGCCAAACAGAATGTAGAGCTATGAATCTGGAGAGGATACCAGATTTGGCGCTAGTTTAGATGCCAGTTGTGGTCTCCTCACAGCAACTAAAAACACCGCTGTGTCTTCACAGAGGTGTTTAGATGTCAGTTTTTACAGCGATGCATAAAGTGTCAGTTTCGGTGTCCTCACCAAAACTAGAAACCTGATAAGACAACGAGTTTGGCGATAAAAGAATTAGTACTATGAAATACCTAAGTCTGTTTTTATTGCTCTTATGGCCACTAAAATCAAATAATATGAACTTTTACGATTTTGAACTGAAAGGAATAGATGGTGAGCAAGTGGATTTGAATGCCTATAAGGGCAAGAAAATCCTTATTGTGAATGTGGCTTCAGAATGTGGCTATACGCCTCAGTATGAAGACTTACAGAATCTACATGAGCAGTTCGGTAATAAGGTAGCGGTGTTTGGTTTTCCGGCAAATAACTTTGGAGGGCAAGAGCCTGGCACTAATCAAGAGATAGTAGAATTCTGCCAAGCCAACTATGGCGTTTCGTTCCAAATGTTCGAGAAGATATCAGTGGTAGGCAAAGACAAGCATCCACTCTATAAGTGGCTCAAAGAGCAAAGCGGAGAAGAGCCTAACTGGAACTTCTGTAAATATTTGCTCGATGAGAACGGAAAGGTGTTAGCTTTTTACCCATCATCAGTTAATCCGCTAGACGAACAAATTACAGCTAAGCTTTAATCATGAAAAAGTGGCTCGAAGCATTCCGTTTAAGAACCTTGCCTTTGGCCATGGCCTCCATTGGTATGGGCGCTTTTTTGGCGGCTTCTTCGGGTAATTTTGATTGGAGTATTTTTGGGCTTTGTGCTTTAACAACACTCTTTCTTCAAGTGCTTTCTAATCTGGCCAACGATTATGGAGATTCCATTCATGGTGCAGATAGTATTGACCGAACTGGGCCACAACGTGCGGTACAAAGTGGAGCCATTACCAAAGGCGCAATGCTCAGAGCAATCATTGTATGTTCGGTGCTAGCACTGGCAAGTGGAGTGGCTTTAATCTTGCAAGCCTTTGGTGGTTTTGGAGAGGTCTTTTGGTATTTCTTAGGCTTAGGGGGGCTCAGTATTCTGGCTGCTATAACCTACACAGCTGGTAAAAAGCCCTACGGATATGCTGGTTTGGGGGATATTAGTGTAATGATTTTCTTTGGTTTTGTTGCAGTGATGGGTAGTGCCTATCTCTACGAGCAAACCATTAATTGGCTTTATGCTCTTCCTTCAATAAGTGTTGGTTTGTTCTCTGTTGCAGTATTGAACTTGAACAATATCCGTGATATAGAATCTGATAAAAAGGCAGGAAAGAAATCTGTGCCAGTGCGCATTGGTAGAGATGCTGCTGTTATTTACCATTGGCTGTTATTAGTACTTGGTGTTGCAGCTTCCATTGTATTTGCTGCAATACAATTTGAAGGTGCCCAGCAATTACTGTTTTTGCTTGCCTGTCCATTGCTCTTCATTAATGCTAGGGCTGTGAAAATTTACACCTCTTCAGACCGATTGGATCCATTCCTGAAGCAAATGGCCTTAAGTACTTTACTTTTTGTGTTATTATTCGGAATTGGGCAAATTATTTAATGCTCATCGGTGTTCCTTCCTTGACTTTCATGTCCTACTTATTAATTTTAAGTAATTCCAATCTGAGCTTATGAGTTCCAGAAAATCTAACCATATAGACCTCCAATGCCAGTTTTGTCAGAGCAGAGGAGATAGTCATTTTTCAGAGTTACCTACGGACGACCTAGAAGTACTTTCATCGCATAAATCGTGTGTTACGTACAAAAAGGGGCAAACGCTTTTCTATGAAGGAACCAGGCCTATGGGTATTTTTTGTATCAATCACGGAAAGGTGAAAGTATACAAAATGGGCTCCAATGGTAAAGAGCAGATTCTATTCATTGCTCAGCCAGGAGATTTTCTGGGGTATAGGTCTTTGCTAAGTGAAGAGTTTTATGGGGCTACCGGAACGGTGCTTGAGCAAGCTGCAATATGCTTTATACCTAAGAGCGACTTTCTATCTATTTTAAGTAAGAACCCAGCATTCTTTCAAAAGCTAATGAAAGCGGTTTGCCATGAACTTGGTGTTATGGAGGAGAAATTGGCGCAACTAGCTCAAAAGTCGGTAAGAGAGCGACTGGCTGCTACCATCATTATGCTGAAAGAGACCTACGGAATGGAAGGTGAGGGTAGTGATGTAATCGATATAGCACTTTCTAGAGAAGATTTAGCCAATATAGTGGGCACCGCAACGGAGACAGTTATTCGCCTGCTTTCCGATTTTAAATCAGATGGACTCATCGGTTTAAAAGGGAAGAAGATACAAGTGCTAGATGCTCAGCGATTAATTCACGAAGCAGATTTCTACGCATAAGGCTTTTGTAAAAGCCAATTTCGAGTTTAAGAGATAACAAGACTCTATAGATGTTTTTGGTCGCTTTTACCCAGACCTTTTAAGGAGAGTCCTAGTTGATCTGTTATGCCCTTGGGGAAATTTAAGGAGGGATAAGCTTTCTGGTTTCTGCCATTAGCTTACTCTAAATGAATGGTAAACATGATTTTAATCATGTTTTAGTCTGATGGCCATCAATCACAACTTTTAGCGGTCCACATACCTTTGATTACCAATTAAATCTAAGGTAGTGAAACAGACCATACTCTTAGCTTCAGCCTCACAGGCTAACTTAATTCCTCTGCTAGAAAGCACTGAGGGTGTGTTAGCTCCAATCAATCAGAAGTATTGTAAGGTGTTTTTCATTGAGCAATTGGAAAAGGCTCATGTGTCTTCTGGGGCTCAGACTTCTAAGAAAGTTTCGGAGAGTCTAGATTCTCAGGTAGAGTATGAGATGGGTGTTGAAGAGTACACCAAGAGCCATGGAATTGAGGTGGAAACCTTAAAGAAAGTAGAAACGGAAACTTTGATTAGTGAAAGTTCTGTGGCCGATTTAATGGTGATTGATCTTCAAAGTGCACAACATAAAAGTGCACCTGATTGGCTGAATTATCTTATTGAGTTTTCTGCTTGCCCATTGCTACTGTTGCCGGGTAATGTTGATGTAGAATGCTTGGTAGCTGCCCACGATGCCAGTCAAGAGACAGTGAAAATGATGAAGGGTTTTCTTAAACTTTTCAATGAAGACTTAAGAAATCTGCCGCTTTCATTGCTTATGTCTGACCCCGAAAGCGAGTTAGAGATGGAGCGTGAAAAGGTGTTCATTAAATACCTAAAAGTTTACTTTCAGAATATTGGTGCCCAACACCTATACGATGAAGCTTTTCCAAGCCTATTCAGGTATGTACAGAATGAATGCGATAAACCAATGCTTATTGTCAATACCGATTTGGGGCGACAGATTTTAGAGAGCACCGAACAGTTCGAGACTCAAATTCTAGAACATCCAATTTTCATCTTCAAAGACTGAGCATGCGAGAGACCATTGAAAAGCAACAAACCACTTGCTATCACTGTGGAGATGAATGTTACACAGGCCAGATAACGGCCGATGAAAAAGATTTTTGCTGCACTGGGTGCAAAACAGTTTATGAGATTTTATCTGAAAATGAGCTTTGCGATTACTACACCTTAGAGCAGAACCCAGGGATAACACAAAAGAATAAAACCGCTCTTTTCGACTTTTTAGACAATGAAGAAATTGTCAGGTCTTTGCTAGAGTTCTCTGATGGAAAGCATGAGCGAATCACTTTAAGCATTCCTAATATCCATTGTAGTAGTTGTATCTGGCTGCTAGAACATTTGGACAGGCTAAACCCTGGGGTGTTAGATTCTAAAGTCAATTTCAGTCAGAGAAGGCTGACAGTTCATTACAACTGTCAAGAAATTTCATTGCGCCAACTGGCAGAAGGACTAGATAGAATTGGCTACACACCAGTTTTTAACTTAGAGAAGAAGGAAGAGTCTAACAGTGTTTATCAGCAGTTCGATAAGCAATTGCTCATAAAAATGGGTATCGCAGGCTTTTGCTTTGGTAATGTAATGCTACTGAGCTTCCCCGATTACCTCGGAATAACTTCGCTTGAGTATAATTATCAGGTCTTTTTCAGGTGGTTAAATGCGGTATTGGCTTTGCCTGTGGTTTTCTACAGTGGTTGGGATTACTTCGTTTCGGCCTTCAAATCTATCCGTCAGAAATATGCCAATATAGATGTGCCAATTGCCCTAGGGCTAGTGGTGCTGTTTTTACGCAGTGTCTATGAGGTGGCTTCAAAAACGGGTTCTGGCTATTTCGATTCACTCGTTGGCTTAGTGTTCTTTCTGCTCATTGGTAAATGGTTTCAGAACAGAACGTATCAGGCGCTTTCTTTCGACAGAGACTATAAGAGTTACTTTCCGCTGGCTGTACTAAAGTTGGTAGGTAAAGAGTATAAACCTATCATTGTGAATGATCTGGAGAAAGGTGATGAAATGCTTATTCGCAATGCCGAGCTGATCCCTGCCGATTCAATCTTAATCGATGATCAGGCTTTTATCGACTATAGCTTTGTAACGGGTGAGGCAGAACCTGTGCAGAAAAGCAAGGGGCAATACATCTATGCTGGTGGACGAATTGCAGGAAAACAGGCTAGGTTCATCATTCAAAGGCCAGTTTCTCAAAGTTACCTGACTTCGCTTTGGAATGAAGAAGGCTACGAAAGGAAGGAGAAATCGCTCAAGCTAATAGATAGAGTGAGTCAGTATTTCACCATTGCCATAGTAGCTATTGCCATTGTGTCGGCAGTTTACTGGCAGTTTACTGATCCATCAAAAACATGGCTGGTCTTTACTTCAGTCTTAATTATTGCCTGCCCATGTGCTTTGGCACTTTCAACACCGTTTACCCAAGGCAGCATTCTCAGAGTACTTGGAAAGCACCATTTGTTTCTTAAGAATGCTGATGTAATTGATGATCTACAAAAGGTTGATACCATCATTTTCGATAAAACAGGGACTATCACAGATCCGAAAGCAAAGCAAATCGAATTTGAGGGCGAAGAATTAACAGCTGCCGAGGCTTCTTTGGTTGTGGCAGCCGTTTCGAGCAGTACCCACCCATTAAGCAGGTATGTCAAAGAATTTTTGAATGCCGAGCCAGATGTCTATCAGATTGAGTCGTTTGAAGAAGTTACTGGCAAGGGCATTTTGGCTGTGGTAAGTGGGGTAGAGGTGAAGCTAGGTTCGGCAAAGTTTATAGGAATGGAAAGCCTTGAAGAAGCCAAATCTAGTGCTGTTTACTTAACCATAAGCGGTAAGTACAGAGGGGTATTTAAGGTGAATAACACCTATAGAAATGGATTGAAAGAGGTGATTGAAGAGTTGTCTCTGGCGAATGAGCTCAAGCTGCTCTCAGGAGATAATGATCAGGAAAGGGCTGCATTGACTGAATTGTTTCCAAAAGGAACCGAAATGCAGTTTGAACAAAAGCCTGACGATAAATTGAAGAAAGTGCAAGCTTTGCAAAAGAATGGTCATCGGGTAATGATGTTCGGTGATGGCCTCAATGATGCTGGAGCACTAAAGCAGAGTAATGTTGGTGTTGCTATTACAGAAGATATTTCATCTTTCAGCCCAGCCTGTGATGCTATTATGGATGCCAATGCTTTTAAGAAATTAGGTAGTTTACTGTCATTAATTACCGAAGGGAAAACGGTGGTTATAGCAAGCATGGCCATTTCATTGATGTATAACGTGGGTGGCATCACCTTCGCGGTATTGGGTATTCTTACTCCGCTTTTTGCGGCAGTGCTAATGCCTTTGAGTAGTATTTCTGTGGTGGCTTTTACCACCGCAATGGTAAGGTTAAGAGCAAAAAGAAAGGGATTGTAATATGTCGGTTATTCTAGTTCTAATTGTTACCAGCATTATTGTAGCAATTGTCTTTTTAGGAGCCTTTTATTGGGCAGTGAGGTCTGGGCAATATGACGATACCTATTCGCCTTCAGTGAGAATGTTATTTGAGGAAAAGAAAAAGAAGAAAAATGAAGAAGGAGCTGGAATTGCTGAAAAAGTATGATGTGCCCGTGCCTCGATACACCAGTTATCCAACGGTGCCCGATTGGCAGGTAAACACCTTCACAAAGAAGGGCTATAAAGAACTAGTTCAACAGTCATTTGCCAAGCATGGTAAAGATGGTTTGAGCCTCTACATCCACTTGCCATACTGTGAGAGCCTCTGTACTTACTGTGGTTGCAATACTCGCATTACGGTAAATCATGCAGTGGAAGGTCCATATATTCAAGCTCTTATTAAGGAATGGCAGCTTTATTTACAGGTTTTAGGAGAGCGGCCAACCATTAAAGAAATTCATTTAGGGGGCGGAACCCCTACCTTCTTTTCACCTAAACATCTGAAGGAGCTCATTGTAGGTCTGCTGGAATATGCAGACCTGCACGAGCGATATGAGTTTAGCTTTGAAGGACACCCAGGCAATACTACTTACGACCATCTGAAAGCCTTGGCCGAGGTTGGTTTTACACGAGTCAGTTTTGGCATTCAAGACTTCGACCCGAAGGTGCAAGAGGCTATCAATAGAAGACAGAGCTTTGAAGAGGTTGAACAAGTAACCCTATGGTCTAGAGAGTTAGGCTATAAGTCGGTGAATTTTGACCTTATTTACGGACTGCCATTTCAGACCCTTGAGAGCATTCAAGATACTATTGATTATGTGTCTGAATTAATGCCTGATAGAATCGCTTTTTATTCTTACGCACACGTGCCATGGCAACGCCCAGGTCAAAGAGCATATTCTGAAAAGGATTTACCAAAGCCAGAAATGAAGCGGAGGTTGAATCAATTTGGTCAAGAATGCTTAAAGAACTTAGGCTATAAACTCATTGGTATGGATCATTTTGCTTTGGCAGATGATTCGCTGCTCAAAGCCATGCATACTGAAGATCTGCATAGAAACTTTATGGGCTATACCACCAACCCGGGTAAAATACTCGTTGGCTTAGGAGTTTCTTCTATTTCAGATGTTCACTTGGCTTACGCTCAGAATGTAAAAACGGTAGAAGGCTATATGGAAAAAGTGAATAATGGCGAACTACCAGTTTTTAAAGGTCATTTTATGTCTCAAGAAGATATAGAAGTGAGAGAGCAAATACTGAAAGTAGCCTGTCAGAAGTATTTCGATTCGAGCGATATAAGTCTTGATCAATCTGTTTTACAGGAAACACTGCTAAACGATGGCCTTATTCAAAAAGAAAAGGGCAGGTATTCAGTAACCGAAATGGGCAACCAATACCTGCGCAATATCTGCTCACTTTTCGACCCCAATTATGGAAAGAAAAGAGAGGGGAAGGTGTTTAGTCAGGCGGTTTAGGTTAAACTTCAATAGAATCGTCTCATTTAAATGGGGAGATGCTGATATAAGGAGAGAATATTGTTCTGCCAATGTCAAAATTGAATGAATAATAGATATTCATGTCCAGGCCAATAAAGATTGAATTAGATAGTTTATGCTTAAGTCTAGCACCTGCTATCCAATTTCGAAATGGTTCCTTTTCCCCTTTATCGTAGTGAGTTGTACTTTTACTTTCAGGCTGTCCCGCAATCTGAGTTTGAATACTATTATATTGATTAAGGTTAGTTACCCCGAAACCCATTTGTGGAATTATCTCAGTGAATTCAGAGAGCTGAAAACCATATCCGGTTTTCAGCTCGTAATAGGAGTTCATATATCTTCTTTCCAAATCTCGATATTCGATATTATTAAGGCTGTATTTTAGATTTATTAAGACATCATTGCTTAGGGTATGATTTAACGCTAGTCCAAAACCATATCCATCATTATTGTTGTTTTGAAAATCATCTAGTTTACTCCAAGCATTGACGTTATTGTAGCTTATTTCAATATCAGTTTGCGGTAAAAATTGTGCTTGGAGATGGACTTGCGATGACATGAAAATCGCAATAATAAAAAGATATAAAGACTTTGTTGCTTTCTGCATAAATGTGTGTTTCCTACTCTCATAATAACCATTTCCTTATAATTATTCAAGCCTAAGTCTACACTACTGGATGTATAATTTGATTCATGATTAGCGACTTATATTCAAGAAATAGCTTAGAAATAAGCTATTTACTTTTCGACCCCAATTATGGAAAGAAAAGAGAGGGAAAGGTGTTTAGTTAGGCGGTTTAACTCCTAGTTTAAAAAAGGAAGCTTACGCCAACATTTACGGTGTTAGGGTTTAGGCTGAACCCAGTGAAAGTTCTTTCGTTTGCTCCTTCTTCTCGGTTCTCATAATTAAAGCCTTGTACCGACATATCCATTGAGATTTTGTCTGATAGGAAGTAAGAGAATCCAGGTCTGATACCAATGCTAAAGGCAGATATATCTGCTTCCGCTGCTGTCTCTCCTGTTCCAAAAGCAATTTGAGGTTGAGCAAAGAAATAGAATCTATCTGCAATAGGCTTATAGAACCTACTAAATACTCCAAAGCTAAAAAGCTTGTCTTTTGCATTGGAGTTACCAGCCGATTGGTAGCCTAACACTACCCCTAGACTTATATTGTCTGATAAAAAGTAACCTGCTTGTGGAGTCAGGTCAAAACGGTTGGTTTCTATTCCGTTAACCTCAATACTTGAGATGTTAAAGCTACCGCTTACCTGAACTTTCCCTTTTTCTATTTGAGCGTTTGCCGTTAAAGCGAAAAGACTAAATAGAATAATTGCACTTAATTTTTTCATGATTTTGAGTTTAATGTGAATATAGAGCATAGACTCCTTTTATTGATTTAAGGTTTAGCTAACCTCTATTAAATGATTTAAGTGGTTTTAGCCTTTGTATTAGTGGTTATATGGCCATTTTTCTAACTACAATCTAGAACATGATTTAAATCAGTTTTTTACCTAATGGCCATCAGGTCGCATTCTTCCCCGCACAGCTACCTTCGAATCATAATTTTTGAAAACCCAAGCTGTGACTATGGAACTGCAACAATTCAAGTATGACAACAAAATTGTCAAGTACTTTGCGATAGCAACCGTTGTATTCGGTGTTGTCGGTATGTTGGTAGGGCTCATTATTGCCACCCAACTATTCTTACCCCAACTTAATTTCGGCATTCAGTATACCACTTTCGGAAGACTAAGACCGCTGCACACCAATGCAGTGATTTTTGCTTTTGTGGGTAATGCCATGTTTGCTGGAGTGTATTACTCCATGCAACGCTTACTCAAAGCCAGAATGTTCAGCGATATGCTCAGCTGGATTCACTTCTGGGGTTGGCAACTCATTATTGTGGCTGCGGCTATTACGCTTCCACTAGGTATGACCACCTCTAAAGAGTATGCCGAGCTAGAGTGGCCAATTGATATTGCCATTACCTTAATATGGGTAGTGTTCGGTATCAACATGATAGGTACAATTCTTAAACGAAGAGAGCGCCACATGTACGTAGCTATTTGGTTCTACATAGCCACTTTCGTAACAGTTGCTGTACTACACGTGGTTAACTCATTCGAAATTCCTGTCACATTATTCAAAAGTTACTCATGGTATGCTGGTGTGCAAGATGCGCTTGTACAGTGGTGGTATGGACACAATGCGGTGGCATTCTTCCTCACTACACCATTCTTGGGCCTAATGTACTATTACTTGCCTAAGGCAGCCAACAGGCCAGTTTACTCTTACAAACTATCTATTATTCACTTCTGGTCGTTGATATTTATCTATATCTGGGCTGGTCCTCACCACTTATTGTACACCTCGCTTCCAGATTGGGCGCAATCGCTCGGAACGGTATTCTCAATAATGCTTATTGCACCGTCTTGGGGTGGTATGCTCAACGGTTTGTTGACACTTCGTGGTGCTTGGGATAGGGTTCGAGAAGACCCAGTTCTGAAGTTTATGGTAGTGGCAGTTACCGCTTATGGTATGTCTACTTTGGAAGGTCCTTTGCTTTCTATCAAGAGTGTAAACGCTATTGCCCACTTTACCGATTGGATTATCGCTCACGTTCATGTTGGTGGTTTAGGTTGGAATGGGTTCCTCACCTTCGGTATGCTTTACTGGTTGATACCAAAAATGTGGGGTACTAAGCTCTTTTCAACCAAAATGGCTAATACACACTTCTGGTTGGGTACACTGGGTATAATAGTGTATGCTCTGCCTATGTATACCGCAGGTGTTGTTCAAAGCTTAATGTGGAAGAACTTCAATGCTGAAGGCTTCTTGGAGTACCCGAACTTCCTAGAAACAGTAACTCAGATTATACCTATGTATATGATGAGAGCTATAGGTGGTCTACTTTACTTCTCAGGTGTGATTATAATGGTGGTGAACCTTATGAAAACTGCCAAGCAAGGTAAGTTCATGGCCGAAGAAGCTGCAGAAGCTCCAGCATTGGAGAAGAAGAAAGTGGTTGGTGGTCACTGGCACAGTGCTTTAGAAAGAAAGCCGGTTATTTTCACTGTACTAACCTTGGTAGCTATCCTTATTGGTGGGGTTATTGAAATGGTGCCTACTTTCTTAATCAAGTCGAATATTCCAACCATTGCTAGTGTTCAGCCTTACACTCCGCTGGAACTTCATGGTAGAGATATCTATATCAGAGAAGGTTGTAATAACTGTCACTCGCAGATGGTAAGACCATTCCGCTCAGAGACAGTCCGATACAAAGGTGAGTACTCTAAGGCTGGTGAATTTGTGTACGATCACCCATTCCTTTGGGGCTCTAAACGAACAGGTCCAGACTTACATAGGGTAGGGGGACTATACAACAATGTATGGCACTTCAACCACATGCTAGACCCAACATCTACTTCACCAGGTTCTATTATGCCGCCATATCCTTGGCTATACAGACAGCAGATAGATCCAGGCTTAACAGCAGGTAAAATCAAAGCCTTAAGAACGGTGGGAGTGCCTTACGAAGAAGGATATGAAGAAGTGGCCAATAATGATCTGAAGGAGCAAGCAATGGCCATTAAGAACGACTTGAAGGAAAACAATATCGACATTCCTGAAACGGCAGAAATCGTAGCCCTAATAGCCTACTTGCAGAGATTAGGGACGGATATTAAAGCAGAACCAACCGCAAATAAGTAAGCCATGTTTAAGTATTATTTCGAACAAGTTCATAATGTGGAGGTTTGGCCCATTATTTCGCTCATCATCTTCTTCGTGTTCTTTGTAGGGCTGATTGGCTACGTGTGGAAAATGCGCAAAGACTATGTAGAGCACATGGGAGATCTTCCCTTGTCAGACGAGAGTTTAAATGAGTTTCAGTCCCAAGAATAAATTCAGAAGCATGAACATTTTAAGAAAATTCAAACATAAAACTTCTGCCCTCATGGTAGCTATTTTGATGCTCTTGGGTACGAAATCTTATGCCCAAACCACAGCAGGTTCAGGCATAAGTCAAGAAACCATGTTATACATCACTTTTGGTTTGGTGTTTCTAGTGTCTCTTTTGGTGCTCTTGGTAGCTATTTATGTCTTACAGCTATTAAAAGGCTTTATCCGAAAGGAAATGACAGAAGAGCAATTGGCCAGACAAGAAGCCGAACCAGGTTGGTTTGCCAAGCTTTGGGCTAAGTGGAATGACTTCAGGCCAATGGAGGAGGAAGAAGAACTCTTGTTAGACCATGATTACGATGGCATCAAAGAGCTAGACAATCACTTGCCACCGTGGTGGAAGGGCTTGTTTTACGTAACCGTGGTCTATGCCGTTGTATACCTTCTCATTTTCCACGTTTTCAAAACCGCACCTCTTCAAGAGGAGCAATATGAAAGAGAGATTGCAGCTGCAGAAGCACTAAAGGCCAATGCAGAAGCAGACTTGGTGGTAGACTTTGATGAGAATACCGTAACGGCTACTACAGACGCTACAGAGTTGGCTGATGGACAAAAATTCTTCGAGGCTCAATGCGCAGTTTGTCACAAGGCAGACGGTGGAGGTTTGGCTGGGCCTAACCTTACTGATGAATATTGGAGAAACGGTGGAGGTATTTCGAACATCTACAAAGTGATTAAGAACGGTGTGCCGAACACAGCCATGATCTCTTGGGAGAGTCAGTTGAATCCGATAAGAATGAGAAATGTGGCTTCTTATGTAATGACCTTACAAGGAACGAACCCTCCTGGTGCTTTGCCTCCAGATGGAGAGCTCTATGAGCCGGAGAACGAATAGACGTAGCTAGTCCTAGTATTTCACTAGGGCTACGTCATTCCCCCTGAAAACGGGAGTCTCTAAATGGTCTGTACAAGTGATCATGAGGTTCCCGATCAGCTTGGGACTGACGATCATGTTTTGAAGTTGCCAGTCTCGGTGTCACACTGAGACAAAAAATGAAAGTCAATGGAGCAGGATAAAATAAAGGATCTCTACAATTACGATGAGCAATATCGCGATACTATTGCTACCGTAGACGAGAAAGGGAAAAGGGTATGGATTTACCCTAAGAAGCCGAAGGGCCGATATCACAACAAAAGGATAGTGGTTTCCATTGTCCTTTTGGCTATTCTTTTTGCTGGGCCATTCATTAAAATTGGTGGCGAGCCTTTCTTGCTTCTCAATATTTTCGAACGCAAATTCTCTATTCTTGGCGCTGTATTTTGGCCTCAAGACTTCTTTATCTTGGCCCTTATGGCCATCAGTTTTTTCGTATTCATCATTCTTTTTACCGTAGTGTTCGGTAGGGTTTGGTGTGGTTGGGCTTGTCCGCAGACTCTCTTTATGGAAATGGTATTCCGTAAAATTGAATACTGGATAGATGGAGATACTGGCCAGCAACGTAAACTCAAAAAAATGCCTTGGAATGCTGAGAAGATCAGGAAAAGGTTGCTCAAGCATAGCATTTTTGCCCTGATAGCCATTCTTATTGGTCACACCGTGATGGCTTATCTCATAGGAATTGAACAGGTGAAAGAGATTGTTTCTCAGCCTCCATCTGAGAACCTGGCAGGCTTTATAGGGCTAATTGCCTTTAGCGCTATATTTTATGGAGTCTTTGCCTTTTTGAGAGAACAGGCTTGTGTAGCTATTTGCCCTTACGGAAGACTTCAGGGTGTGCTTTTGGTCAAAGACTCAATGGCCGTAATGTACGATTGGTTGCGAGGTGAGCCAAGGGGTCGAATGAAGCGTAACGAAGATCGAAACACCAAAGGCGATTGTATAGACTGTAAACTTTGCGTTCACGTTTGCCCAACGGGTATAGACATTAGAAACGGAACGCAATTGGAGTGCGTAAACTGTACCGCTTGTATTGATGCTTGTGATGATGTAATGACCAAAATCGGTAAGCCAACTGGGCTTATTCGTCCTACCTCTTATAGCGCTATTGCTGAAGGAAGGAAGAAACTCTTCACCCCAAGAGTTGCTGGCTACACTGGAGTATTAGTAGTGCTAATGACATTGCTCACTATTTTTGTGTCGGGCAGATCTGATGTGGAAGCCACGGTTTTGCGCATGCCAGGTATGATGTATCAGAAGGTTGAAGGTGGCATGATTCAGAACATCTACAATATTCAGTTCTTAAACAAAACTGCGGAAGATATTCAGTTAGATGTATCGCTAATTGGTGTTGACGGAACCATTGAATCTGTGGGGGAGGGTGCCACAATTCTGCCAGCCAAATCTAAAGTAGACCGGGTGTTTATCATCAAGCTGCCAGAAGCGGATTTAACAGAAACGAAAACCAAAATAGAGCTAGAGCTGCGCTCTGGTGAGCAGATCATCGATAATATTACTACTAATTTTCTTGGGCCTGTAAAGTTTTAAATTATGAATTGGGGAAATAGAATTATTGTGGCTTTTGTACTCTTTTTTGGAGTGCTTTTCACGCTCGTCTATATCAGTATGAATACTGAATTCAGCCTAGTGGCCGACAATTACTACGAGCAAGAGTTGGCTTATGAAGATCAGCTCACTAGAATCAGAAACGTAAATGCTCTAGACCAAAAACCTGAGTTTTCAATAGACAGAACAGGCTTGAAGGTTTCGCTTGCTTTCCCCGAAGGTGTTGCTCAAAACATCAAAGAAGGAAAAGTGAAGTTTTACCGATCTAGTAGTGCAAGGCACGATAAAGAAATGGAGTTAGAGCTGAATGAAACCAATCAGTTCGAACAAGATATTTCTGAGTTTGTGGTAGGTGCTTGGAAACTACAGCTTTTCTGGACTGACGGAAATAAAGAATACTATAAGGAAATAGACTTTGTAATCTGATGTTGCTCTTGTGGACTGGCTTTTTATTTGGGTTACTAGGAAGCATGCACTGCCTTGGTATGTGTGCTCCTCTCATTTGGGCCTTACCACAACAAAAGGATAAACGTGCAGCTTGGTGGAGAAATAAACTGGCCTATAACCTCGGGAGAGCAAGTACCTATGCCATGCTTGGTTTAATTATCGGTTTGGTGGGAGAAACGATTTCCTTTGTCGGATTTCAGCAATATCTATCAATAGGTACGGGTGTTTTGATGATTCTTTTTCTGCTTTTTACTCGAGGCCGAATTCCACAGTCATTTTCCGTTAAGCCACTCAATAAGCTAGTGCTCAAGGTGAAGATGAGATTGGGTAAACTACTTCAAGGTAATACCTTCAAATCGAATGCTCTCATGGGGCTTTACAATGGGCTGTTGCCATGTGGTTTGGTTTATATGGCTTTATTAGCTTCTCTTTCTATGTCCTCTTTGGGAGGAAGCGCTCTTTACATGCTAGTTTTTGGTTTAGGTACATTCCCAATGATGTTGGCTGCTGCCTTTTTCGGTAACACAGTGAAACAATGGAATCAGAAAGTGTTCAGCCGATGGGTGCCTCGTTTTATCTTATTGGTTGCTGCGCTTTTGATATTCAGAGGGCTCAATTTGGGAGTGCCCTATTTAAGCCCTAAGCTCAGCGCGAATAATGACATTGTGGTTTGCGAAACTCCATAGAAACTCTTCTCCGTTCATGACCTAAATCATTCTTTTCTTCGGATATTTTTTCGTATTTAAAAGTAGACAGAAATAAGAAAGGAAATAGTCATGAAAACCATACTCGTACCAACAGATTTTTCGGAACAAGCCAGAAATGCCACTAAGTTGGCGGCTGAAATTGCCAAAAGAGGCAATGCCAAAATATTGCTAGTGAATGTTATTGAAGGTGCTAGAAACTTCTCTTTTAACACTATGGGCGAGGGAGCCGAGCCTGTAGGTGAAGAGGCCTTCTACATCAATAAGCTCATTGAAGTTCAGAAACAGCACTTGAAAGACTCCGCAGCAGATGAATTGCTAAAGGGACTAACGGTAGAAACCATTTTGGAAATGGGAAACCCTTATCAGGGAATTAGTAATGTAATTGCTGAACATAAGGCAGACCTACTAATAATGGGTACTCAAGGTTCTAGCGGATTAGATGAAATACTCATAGGCTCGAATACTGAAAAAGTTGTTCGTTACGCCAAGTGCCCTGTAATTACCGTGAAAGACGAAGTAAGTTTAAGCGATATTCAGAATATCGTTTATGCGACAGACTTAACTACAGATCAGTCTAAATTCATCAGCCATATTAAAAGCATACAAGCTTTAACAGGTGCCAAACTTCATTTATTAAAGGTGAATACGCCTAATCACTTCTACACTCAGCGGCAGATGAAAGATAAGTTCAAGAAATTTATCGATCAGAATGGGCTAGAAGAGGTAACGGTGAACATCTATAATGAGGCCACTGAAGAAGATGGTATTCTTTACTTTGCCGAAGACCTTGGTTCTTGCATGATAGCCATTGCCACTCACGGTAGAACTGGTCTCTTACATCTCTTAACAGGAAGCATTGCAGAAGACTTAGTGAACCACGCCACTATTCCGGTAATGACACTTTCAATGAAGAAGTAAATATTATAGCTAATTCGAAAAAGGTAAATCGGGAATTAGGTTGAATAGACTTGATTTCCGATTTCTGTTTTCTAAATACCTTGTCAATAGCTAATTTCGAATTATGTCTAAGAAGAATAAAAGAGATAAAGGAAGAACTGGGGTAGTCTATTCGACTAATCAAGATTATGACTATGACTATGAGGGTGAACTCGAGGAAGAAACCCTATCTCCTTCAGAGCAAAACCTGAAAGTTATGCTCGATAAGAAGAGTAGAGGAGGTAAGCAAGTGACCTTAGTGGAGGGCTTTGTTGGAACTGCAGACGACCTCAAAGAACTTGGCAAAATGCTTAAGTCTAAATGTGGTGTTGGAGGCTCGGCCAAAGATGGTGAAATCTTAATTCAAGGAGATTTTAGAGCAAAGGTGTTAGAAATACTACAGTCAGAAGGATATAGAGCTAAAAAAGTAGGTGGCTAAAATTTTGCGCTCATATAGCATTATACTTTTACTTCTCCTGCTCGGAGCATGTAAGGAAAAGCCGCTTGAGGTGGAAGAAGGCTATATGATAGTGAATGGCTCTGACGTCTATTACAAAACTATGGGTGAGGGCGAACCGCTACTGGTTATCCATGGTGGTCCAGTATTAGATCATTCGTATTTCCTGCCTCATTTTGAGCGCTTAGCTAAAGACTATCAGCTGATTTTCTATGACCAACGTGCTTGCGGGAAATCATCAATAGAAATTGATTCCGCAACAATGAATCTTGCTGGTTTTGTGGATGATATTGAGCAAATCAGGCAGAAGTTGGGTCATGAAAAGCTCAATGTCTATGGTCACTCATGGGGCGGTTTGATAGCCATGAAATACGCTATTGCTTATGATGACAAAGTGGATCATTTGATTCTTTCAAACTCTATGGCACCAAGTGCAGTCGACTGGCAGAAAGAGAATTTAGAAGCTGCTAAGAACATCAATGCAGCCGATCAGCGAAGGTTAGATGTTATTGTGAGCACAGGGCTTCTACGCTCGGCTAATGCTGTTCCATACATTAAGGAAATGATGCTCCTTTCCTTTAAATCTCAAATGTTTGACGCTAGAAACATTAACAAACTCAATCTCTTTATTCCAGAAGATTTTCAGCAGAGAAGTGCCGTGTTCGGGCTTTTAGGGCCAGATTTAGGTACTTACGATTTATATGCTGATCTATCTAAAATTAAATCACCCACCCTTGTTCTATTTGGGCAGAGTGAGGCTGCAGTCAATTTGCACGCCCAAAAAATGACGAAGGCCTTACCAAATTCAAGGCTAGAGGTAATCAAAAATTCAGGTCACTTTCCATTTATAGAAAACCCTACCGAGTTCGATAAATCAGTTAGAAGCTTTCTAAATCAGTAAGTATAAAGTGCTGTCATTCCCGCGCTGTCAAAGAACTCCATTAATTGCGTTTAACTACAGATTTTGCCTTCGCAGGAATGACAGGTTACCTACATCAAATGCTTCTTAAAGAAAACCCTCGATCCCTAAAACGGTGCCAACTCATTAAACTTTGAGTTTCTCTCCAAAATTTTATAAAACCGAACCTCTTACCCTCCCGATGCTTCGGGAAGGTCTGGGATAATGACTACTTGTCAAAAAGAGTCTTTGCGTTCTTAGCGCTCTCTGCGGTAATGTTTAATCGCTAAGGTTGCTTGACTCGCAAGTAATTACATCAAGTGCTTCTTAAAGAAGTCGAAAGTTCTGTCTTCAGCAAGTGTAGCAGCAGCTTCATCGTACCGAGGTGTGGTGTTATTATGAAAGCCATGGTTTACTTCCGGATAAACAAAGGCTTGGTGTTCTACTCCATTGGCCTTTAATGCTTTTTCGTAATCTGGCCACCCAGCATTTACTCTAGTATCAAGTCCTGCATATTGAAGCATCAAAGGAGCCTTGATTTTTGCTGCGTCTTCAGCAGAAGGCTGGCTACCATAAAAAGGAACTGCCGCACCAAGTTCTGGTAAACGAACAGCCATCATGTTGGAGATCCAGCCGCCAAAGCAGAAACCAACTACACCTACTTTGCCGTTGCTTTCCGGTCTTGCTTTCAACCACTCATAGGCTGCTATAAAATCTTCCAGCATCTCATTTCTATCGCGCTTGCGCTGCATGGCTCTACCTTCATCATCATTACCAGGGTAGCCACCAAGAGGGGTCAATGCATCTGGGGCAATGCTCATAAAACCAGCAACGGCACACCTTCTTCCAACATCTTCAATATATGGGTTTAGCCCACGGTTCTCATGTACCACTACTATACCTGGTAGCTTGCCTGAAGCATTCTCTGGTTTTGAGAAAAGGCCTTTTATCTCACCACCACCTTTGGGAGAATTGTAAGTGACGTAATCTGAGCTTAGTCTCTTGTCATCTGGGTTAACAGTAGCCGTAGTCACATAGTCAGGCATTATAAAATTGAGCAAAGAAGCAACTGTAAGACCACCTACAGCATAAATGGAAAGCCTTTCGAGAAATACCCTTCGGTCAATTTTATTATGAGCATATTCATCATATAGGTCGAATACCTCTTGGTTGATGTCTTGTTTTTGGAGTTTTTTCATAGTTAGAGTTGATTAGTTAATGAGTAAGTTACTCATTATAAGCTACTAATGTTTAGCTCTTTTTGTGAGCGGGCTGCATGGTAATTCGTTAAATTCAGACCTATGAAATTATCACGCAGAGATTTTAGCATGAAGACAATAAAAGGAGTAGGAGCCATGGCGGCCATGGGAGTTTTACCATTGTCCAATTTGGCGTGCCAAAGTCAAGGGAGAAAACTTGGAGTAGCCTTGGTGGGTTTGGGGTCTTACAGCACCTATCAGTTGGCTCCTGCGTTGCAAGATACACAACATTGCTACTTGGCGGGTGTAGTTACGGGGACTCCAGCTAAAGAGAAGGAATGGGCAGATAAATATGGAATACCTTCAGCCAATATTTATAATTATGAAAATTTCGATGCCATTGCCGATAATAAAGACATAGACGTGGTTTATGTTGTGCTGCCGAACGCCATGCATGCTGACTTTTGTATTCGAGCGGCAAAAGCAGGGAAGCATGTCATCTGCGAAAAACCTATGGCTATCAGTGTTAAAGAATGTGATGATATTATCAATGCTTGTAATGAAGCTGGGGTAAAGTTAGGAGTTGGCTACAGGTTGCAATCTGAGCCTTACACCAATGAAATTAAGCGAGTTGTTAGGGAGAAACCTTTTGGTGAGGTTCGTTATGTTTCTGCCGAAGCTGGCTATCGATCGAGAAGTAACCCAGACCAGTGGAGGCTGGATAAAGCACTTGCTGGAGGAGGTGCTCTCCTCAACATGGGTGTTTATGCTATTCAAGGTTCTATTTATGGTACAGGGCAGAATCCTATTTCAGTTTCTGCACAAGAATTCAGTACTGATCCTGAATACTTTAAAGATACTGATGAGTCGATCTCAGCTCAGTTCAAATTCCCGAATGGAGCCACTGGTAATATCTTTACCTCTCATAGTGCTAATGTAAACCGACACTATTCTGCCTTCGACAATGGTTGGCTGGAATTGAATCCTGCCAATAATTATGGGCCATTATCAGGAAGATTATCCACAGGAGAGGAAATCAAATTCCCTCATGAAAGCCAGCAGAAGCTACAAATGGATGACTTTGCTCTTCATGTTCTGGAAGGCGCGCCAAATAAGGCCCCTGGAGAAATGGGTAAGCGAGATATGATTATCTGCGAAGCCATTTATCAATCTATCGCTGAAGGAGGAAGGACAATCGACTTAGATTTGGGTAGAATGGGAATTGTAGACTAAATAGTCATGTCTACTTGAGCAATAAATCTTTAACGAAACTTGGGCTGGAATTTCCTTTTAGGTGCTCTTCCTTTGAGTTGAAAATAAAGAATTGAGCCTAATACTGGAAAGGCAATGATCAATAAGAAAAAGATAGATTTTTGAGATGGATCTTGTCTTCTGGTTTTCGCAATGTCAAACAAAGCCCAAGACCAAAGTACTACAGTTAAACCGATCGAGATCAATACTAAGAATTCCATTTAGTGTTCATTTGTTTTATTCTAAGTTAAGCCCTTTTCTTGTTAGAGACAAACCAAGCTAAATTTACGCTGGGACTGAGCAAGAGAAAATTACATTACAGAATCACTACTTTTACTCCATGAGCAAAAGAGCCCTCACCAAGTACTTACAATCTCTGCCCAAGGAGGAATTGGAAAATCAAGTACTTGATTTATATAGCCGATTTAAACCTGTTAAAGATTATTACAACTTCGTTTTTAACCCTAAAGAGGATAAGTTGGTAGAAGAGGCTAAGGCTAAAATTGCCAATGAGTACTTTCCTTTAAAACGTAAACGAGCAAGGGCAAGAAGGTCGGTAGCGCAGAAATACATTAAGCAATTTCTGTTGCTAGAAATGGATGCTGCCCTTATTGCAGATGTTATGCTCTTCAATATAGAAACAGCTCAGCGCTTCAATGAAGCCAAAAGAATCAATCAAGAAGCTTTCTATAAAAGTATGTATAACTCTTTTGAGCAGGTGGTTCAGTTTACTGAGGCCAATGGATTAAGAGCGATCTATCAAAAGCGAATTCACCAAGTGGTTGAGATCGCTTGGGAGCAAGAATGGTTCAATGCCGAAGGCTTGGATAGATGTTTGGAGGAAATGAAACTGGCTTAGTTATTCCGCTAAGCCAGTTTCATCCTTGCTCTATTCAGACCTTAAACTTCTAACAGGGTTAGCAATAGCTGCTTTTAGTGCTTGAAAGCTAACTGTGGCTAAAGTAACTACAAGTCCGCCAAGTCCGGCTACAGCAAATACCCACCAGTAAAGCTCGGTTCGTACCTCATAGCTATCGAGCCATCCTTGCAGTACATTATAGGATACTGGAATTGCAATAAGACAAGATAAAATGATAAGCAGAGCAAAGTCTTTAGAAAGTAACTTCCAAAGGTTAATGACGCTGGCTCCTAAAACTTTTCTTATACCAATTTCCTTAGTTCGCTGTTCAGCTAAGAAAGATGATAGTCCAAATAGTCCTAAGCAACTAATAAGAATGGCTAGTAGGGTAAAGAACTTCGCTAGACGACCAATGCGTAGCTCGGCCTCAAACTTTTGATTATACTGATCGTCAGCAAATTGATAGTCGAACGGAGCTTCTGGTAAAATTTGGCTGTAAACCTCACCAATGGCAGCAATAGATTCGCTCGTACTCACATTCGGGTTCAAACGAATGTACATATAGCTAGTATACTCCTGATCTAAAAACATAATCGACTGATCGGTTTGCTGAAACGGGGAGCCCTTTATCATGTCTTTTACTACGCCAATTATGGTGTAGTTTACCGCTTCTCGCCAACTTGGGTCATATTTAACCACCGTGCCTACTGGGTTCTCCAACTGCATGGCTTTCATGGCAGATTCGTTGATTATGATGGCGTTCTTGTCGGTCTCACGGTTCGGATCAAAGTCTCTTCCTGCAATGAATTCCATATTCACCGCATCTGCATAACCATTAGAAATTGTGATGGTGTTGAATGACTGGTCGAAACTTGGATCCATTCCTTCCCAAGTAAAACCACCATTCCACCCCAACCGACTTGTAACTGGGTAATTGGAAAAGCCAACAGCATCGGCCATCCCAGTATTCAGTATCTCCTGTTTCATCAGTTCTCTTTGCTGGCCAAATCGGGGCGAGCCAGGTGCTAAAGCGATCATGCCTTTGGGAGAATAACCGATAGGTCGGTTTTTGGCGGCCTGAATTTGATTATTGACTGTAATGGTACCAATGATCAAGGCAATGGAAATATTAAACTGAAAAACAACCAAAACCTTTCTAGATAAGGATGCTGCTTTACCTGGTTTTAGCCCGCCTTTGAGTGCTTTAATTGGTCTAAAGCTAGAAAGATATGTGGCTGGGTAAGAACCGGAAACTACTGTAGTAAAGAGAATGAAAGCCATACCTGCCAGCCAGAATTCGGTCAGATTCCAAGGAGCAACTATGCCTTTACCCGATGTTTCGTTAAACCAAGGCAATAGTGCCCAAAGCAGTACCAGAGAAAGTCCAAATGCGGCAATGGTGTAGAGGAATGATTCCATGTAAAATTGAGTGATCAGCTGCTTTCTAAGTGAGCCAAGTGTTTTGCGAATGCCTACTTCTTTAGCTCGTTTTTCAGACCTGGCAGTACTTAAATTCATAAAGTTGATGCACGCCAGTAATAGAACGAATACGCCAATGACTCCGTAGAGCCTAACGAATTTCTTTTCCTGACTTAACACATTCACACCATCTTTCCATTCAGAATTCAAGTGCCAATCTTTCATGGGGTGTAGAATAAACGTTTGACCTGCTTCTTTTGCCCAATCATCGTAATGGTCTTGAATTTTTTCGGTTACCAGCTCTGCCAGCTGTTCATGATTTACATGGTTGGCCAATTTTACATAGATATCTATGTTGTAGTTATTCCATACGTTCATAGACTCTTCATTTTCCCGAAAAAGCAATAGTAATCTTGAGAAGAATGCGGCTTCAGAGAACTTTGAGTTCTTGGGTAAGTCTTTATAAACTCCGCCAACCAATAGGTCTTTGTCTGAATTGAGCTTTACAGTTTTACCGACCGGATTTTCTTCGCCAAAGAGCTTTTGAGACAAAGTTTCTGATAGCAGAATTGATCGGGTTTCTTTCAGTCCGTTAGTACTGCCATAAATCATCTCTAGGGTGAGTACGCTTGGTCCGTTTTCTTCAAGAAAGATTCCTACTTCTCTAAACTTCTTTTCGCCATTACCAATAATAGGTGCTTGCTTTCTGGCTCTCACCATAAAAAGTTCTTCTATTTGATCGGGGAACGATTGGCGTACCAAGTTGCCCATGCCAGTAGTTAAGGAGTTGTTTACTGCTGTTCCGCCTAAGCCATCAGATTCCACACGAAGCATCTGCGCTATGTTATTGTAGTTTTTGTGGTTTTGGTTGAAGGTGAGTTCATCTTTTACCCATAAGCCAATAAGCATGGCCACTACCATTCCCATGGCTAAGCCTCCAATATTGATAAAGGAGTAGCCTTTGTTTTTGAGCATCTGCCGATAGCTCACTTTAAAGTTGTGATTGATCATAGTGTTGTAAGAGTTTTTGAATTTGAAATATCGAAGAGCAAAAGGGCGTAGATAGTTAATGACCTGAAACCAATAGTTGCGCTTTGCCTTTCGCGTAGAATGTTTTGCTGCCGTTGAATAGAACTTCTCGTCCAAATCGCCCAACACCTCTTCTGCCAGTTCATCTTTCAAGAACCAGAGCAATAGCTTTTCTGCTAGGCGAGGAGGGGTACCCCCTTGTATTCCCCCTGAAGGGGGAGAGTTGGATTCGGAATTGATATGGTTTTTAGAATTCTTCATCGTTTTTCGTCATTGCGAGGCGCAAAATAAACGCAGTGGAATTTTGCAACGCGGCAATCTCCTCTTCGTTGAGAAAGTCCCTAGGTACTGTGTTGAAGCATACTCTAAATCCAGGTAGAGAGATTGCTTCGTCACAACCTTTGCTCCCGATGCCTCGGGACGCGAAGCTTGCTCCTCGCAAAGACGTCTTGCGAGTTCGTCTGTCGCGGTTCGAATATCCGGAAGGGGAAGGTTGGATATAGAATTAATATGGTTTTTAGTTTTCTTCATCGTTTTTCTTCATTGCGAGAAAGAAGAGATGTGCAACAATCTTTTCAGACGAAGCAAACTCTCGAATGATTTGTGAGGTAGCATCGTTCACTTGTAGTGACGTTTCAGTTTCATTCAGACCTTAATTTTTCAGCCGGATTGGCTATTGCAGCTCTCACCGATTCGTAGCTAATGGTGAATAGGGCAATACCAAAGGCAACCAATGCCGACACCAAGAAAATTGACCAGTTCAAGTCTATGGTATTGGCCATTCCTTGTAGAATCTCTTCCGATAGAGCCCAGCCGACAGGTATTCCAATAACTATGGCAATAAAAATCAGCTTGATGAAGTCTTTAGCTAGCAATGTAAAAAGCCGGCTCACACTAGCTCCAAGCACTTTCCTAACACTTACTTCTTTGCTCCGTTGCTCAACAGTGTAGGCAGAAAGCGCGAAAAGGCCTAAGCAAGCCACGGTAATGGAAAGGATACTGAAGATAATAAAGATGTTCTTTGCCTTGAGCAGGCTTGTGTACATTCGCTCAAACCTATCGTCCATAAATGAATACCTGATAGGTTGATTAGGCTTAATGTTATCCCAAGTTTTACCAATGCTGCTAGTAACTTCAGCGAGTTCATTGGTGCTTATTTTAATCGAAATAGTATTAAAACCTTTTCCGCGAGTCATGGCCAAAGGTCTTACGTTAGTTGCCAGCGACTCAAAGTTGAAGTCTTTTACCACGCCAATAATGGTTCGTTTATTGTTGAACATGTCTACCACTTGCTTTCCTATGGGGTCATCTAAAAGCAGTTGATTGAGCATACTTTCATTAATAATAATGGCTGAACTGTCAGAGGCTTGTTTGGTGAAGTTTCTGCCTTGGGTCAGTTTCATGCCCATAGTCTCAATATAGTCTTCGTCAACCCGCCAAGTGGCAGCTTCAAAGCTTGGATCTAGCTCTTTTCTTCCTTCGTTCCAAAAGGCCGCATTGGTTATTCGGCCTCCAGAGACAGGTAAATAGTCAGCTAGAGTGGCGCTAGAAATACCCGGAAGTCTCAATAATTCTTCCTTCAGTAAATCACGCTCTGATGCTTCTATGGTGTTGAGGCCGAGAATATTAATTACTTGATCTTTTTCATAACCAAGCGATTGATTCATGTAATGGTTGAATTGCTTGTGTAGCACCAATGAGCAAATGACGAGAATAACCGTGGCGGTAAACTGAAAAACCACCATGCCATTTCGAACTAGAGAATTTTTGCCACGGGTTTTTGTTTTGCCCTTAAGGGCATCTATTGGACTAAATCTGGAAAGGTAAAGGGCAGGGTATATTCCTGAAATAAAACCAATAATGATAGCGGCCAGGGCCAGGCTAGGAATAAACCAGAAATTATTGACGGGCAATACTAAAGTTTTATCGGCTAATTGGTTGAAGGTAGGGAGTGCAATGCTAGCTATTGCTAAACCGAGGATGACTGAAATGAGACTGTAAAAAATTGATTCGACTAAAAACTGACGAATAAGTCCTGTTCTCACTGAACCAACTACTTTTCTTAAACCAACTTCTTTAGCCCTCTGTATAGATTTTGCAGTGGAAAGATTGATGAAGTTTAGGCAGGCTAGCACAAGAATGATGAGTGCAATGCCTCCAAAAATCCAAACTAAATCCTCTTGTCCATGCTGCTGGTAGTCGCCAATTTCTTCAGGATTCAAGTGTACATTGGCTATGGGTTGTAAATAGAACGACCTGTAGTTGCGCATGTCGTCTAATTCAGACACACCTTCCGCAGCCAATAGGTCCATTACATAAGTGTCTCTAATTTCAACCAGTTTTTGCTCGAGTGCTTTCTTATTTGCTCCAGCTATGGTTTTTATGTAGAAAGTATAGTTAGAACAGCACCATCCTGTAGAGCCAGGGCCCGATTTTCGATCTTTTAAAGTGAGAATATAGTCACCTTGCAAATGGGTTGTGCTGGGTAGATCTTCCATTACCCCGCCAATAGTGTAAGGTTGATTTGAGTTGTCGTTTAGAATAAGCTGCTCGCCCACTGGATTGGTACCTGGAAAGAATTTCTCGGCCTTGCTTTTAGAAATGACTATTGAATTAGGCTGAGAGAGTGCTGTCTTTTGGTCGCCATAGAGCAAGGGTATTTCAAGAATTTCTAACAGCTCTGGGTCTGCATAAAAGAAGCCACTTTCATAGATGTTGTTGACCGATTCTTGCTTTCTGACGTGGTTCTCACCTACATCGCCCCATTTCCAGAAAACTGTCTTTGCTACTAACTCTATTTCGGGGACATAGTCTTCTAGAATTGGCTTGAATGGTCCTTGTAAGTTAGTCCACCGACCAAAATCTCCCGCATTGGAGTATTGATTGGCAATTCTAAAAATCTGCTCCTGATGTCTGTAGTGTTTGTCGTAGCTCAGTTCGTGTCTCACAAAGAGTGAAATGAGAATACAAGCAGCAATGCCTATAGCAAAACCACCAATTTTAATGGAAGAGAAAACCTTTCTTCGAAGTAAAGTTCTCCATGATATTTTAAGAAAATGACCAATCATAAATGTTGCTGTTAAGTTTCTGAACTTTGTTGATTTGAGTGCAAAGGGGCGTAAGTAATGAATGACCTGAAACCAATAATTACGCTTTGCCTTTCGTGTTGAATGTTTTTCTGCTGTTGAATAGAACTTCTCGTCCAAATCGCCCAGTACCTCTTCTGCCAGTTCATCTTTCAAGAACCAGAGCAGCAGCTTTTCAGCCAGGCGAGGAGGGGTACCCCCTTTTATTCTCCCAGAAGGGGGAAGGTTGGATTCAGAATTGATATGGTTTTTAGAGTTTTTCATTTTTTTATGAGGCGTCATTGAGAGAAAGAAAAGATGTGCAACAATCTTTTCTGACAAAGCAATCTCCATATTGAAAGAGAGAGACTGCTTCGTTCCTCGCAGTGACGTTTAAAAATTGAACTTCAAATTCCCAGCAAAAGCAGGAAACTGATTCCAAAGCGACATTTTAAAGTCTCTAGATTCTTCCAAAACCCGCTGACCAGACGCTGTAATGGTATATATCCGTTTTCTTCTTCCGCCTCTTTCTGCTGTGGCTCCACTCATTTCAGAACTTAAAAAGCCTTTTTCACCAAGTCTGTTGAGCGTAGAATGCACCGCACCTATAGAGACTGCACGCTGAGTTTGCGATTCAAACTCTTCCGCAATTCTGAATGCATAGGCTTCTTTATCTAAGATTCCCACTAAAAGCAGTAGAGTCTCCTCAAAATCACCAAGTTTAGTTTCTTTCATACGTTACTTACTAAATTGTAGAACAAATATATAGATGTAAAATTGATATGTTCTACTTTTTAGTAATAAATCTGATTTAGTTAGTGGAAGCTTCGGAATAGATTAGGGTTTTATATATTTCGAACTGCAAATAAGAAAGCCTCAAGTATTTGTGAATAAGCACTATCCGTTCGACCCTTCTTTTAAACACCATCTGCTGATTGCTGCGGGCTTAACTATATGGGTTTTTGCCTTTTTGTTTTTTACTGAGCCTTTAGATGTTGGTGAGCTTACCGACAAAGAGAAGTTATTGTACTTGCCTGTTTATGGACTCTTTAACTCAGCTTGTTACGTACTGACTTTGCCGTTTCAATACTGGTGGTGGCGAAAGCAAAAACAGAAGTGGTCTCTCACTGCTGAAGTACTTCAGCTTGGGCTTTTAACCGTTACTTGTTTTCTGGTTTCTAGACTGGTCTACTATTATATAGTGATGGATGCTCATCCTAATGCCTATACTCTTGGATACTTCGCTACTCATATTTATTTACCTGCAATTGCGACTATTCTCCCAATAATTGCCATAGGTAGATGGTCATTTGGGAAGTACAAAGAGAAGCAGTTGGAAGATAAGAAGATTGAAATTCAGGGCGCAGGTAGCTATGAAGGTTTGCGGCTCCATTTAAGTGATCTCATTTGTATTCAGTCGGCCGACAATTATGTAGAAGTAGCTTATTTAGTTCAAGGCGAAGTGAAGAAACAACTGATCCGAAATAAGCTTTCAGAAGTGGAGGCGAATAGGCCAGAGTTGATTCGAACTCACCGTTCTTTTCTAGTAAATCCTACTCATTTTATACAGTGGAAAACGGGAAATAGAAAGTTGTTTATGATGCTTTCTTCAGATTTAGAAGTTCCTGTTTCAAAAACTTATCAGCAAGCGGTAGAAGTAGCCGTCAATTCTACCACAGAATAGTGGTGTTTCGCCCCAAAGCCTTCTAAATAGGTTTAAAGGGCGATTTCTGTTTGTACGTTTGAGTCATCAGTCAATCGAAGTTTCGCAACAAAAACAAACAGAAATGAAAAAGCTACTTACACTAATCGCATTATTTACCATCACTCTTTCGCTACAATCACAGTCCGAATGTGACTGTAAACCTGAGTTAGATTTTGTCTATGAACAGATGCAAGATATCTCGTCTTTTAAAGATCAGATAAAGGGGGATAGACGAGACGAATTTGAACAGACTTACCAGAGTTTGAGGACACAAATGTCAGGCTCGATGACGCTATCTGATTGCTTTTGGCAACTCAATCAATTGATGTCTTTGGTGAATGATAAGCACGCTGAAATTTTTGGAAAGAAGCCAGGTTTTGAGGCAGAGAGAATTTACGATTCAGCTTTTATTGAAGCGTACAGAGCTTCTGACAATTTTATCAATTTCCCTAAAATAAACCGTGACTTGGATGAGCTTCAAACCTACCTTAAGACGAAAGCGGTAGATGACATAGAGGGCATTTATAATATTGGTAGTAAAATGAAAATGGGTGTTTATCGAGTTAATGAAACGGATAGTTTGGTGGGAGTAATACTCAGTTCTGAATTAGGTATTTGGGAGCCTGGGCATATTTACGCTTACATTAAAGAAACAGATAGACCAGCTCATTATGATATGGCCGTTTATGGTCAAACCCGAAAGAATTTAATGTATGCTAAAGCTCAGTTTTTTGATAATGGAATGCTGCTTTCTAATGTGATTAAAGAAGACTTTGGGAAGAGCTATAGTTTGATCCAAAAGAATCAGGAAGAGGGCTATCAATTGGCTTACGTGGCAGACGATGTTCAGTACGTTTGGCTTACTAGCTTCAGCAGAACAAAGATGGCTCAAAAGCGAGATGCTCTGATCGAACAGATTAATAATGAGTTAAAGGCATCTAACCTGATCATCGATTTACGGAACAATGGTGGAGGAGCGGACAAAATATCTCTACCTATATTGAAGGCGCTCAAAAAGAAATCGGTTAGCATTTACGTGATTACCAACTTCTATACTGGGTCTAATGCTGAAATGACTACCGTAAGGTTAAAGGAGAAATTCGATGCTATTCAATTGGGTCAGAGAACTTATGGCGCTATTAGTTACGGTTCTAATTATGGCAAAACTTATCACTCACCTTCCGGACTGTTTAGCTTTTACCCAACCGATATGCGCCAAAAGCAATTCATAGACTATGAAGAAGTTGGCGTGGAACCCGATGTTCAGCTTACTCAGGAAAAAGACTGGATTGAGCAGACTTTAGAATTCATTGAAGGTCAGAATTATTAGAACGTCATTCCAGAATTTTTCTTCCAAAATTTCAGCAATGGAAGAAAAATATCAGGAATCTCAAGGAATAAATAATAGTTGTTTACTTGAGCACTATTTAATCATCCTTATAAAATTTCTGGTGAAACATGTTTGACTGATATGTTAGCTAGGTAAGAAGCCGCCCGTAAGGGTGGCTTTTTTAATTACTTCTAACTTCAATAATTTGATTTGAGGCATAGGAATCCTCTAGTTTCTTTTTTAATGCTTGCCAAGTCAAATTCATGATTGAGGAATTGTGAAGACTTGTTGTATCTATAAACTCTTTTAAGAACCAAGGCTCTACTACTCTAAAGTTTGGATGGTCAGACAATTCAACTTCAACTGTTTGTCCATTTCTCTTATAAAACCCACATTGAGTGCCATGAAATGAGTATTTCCACTCACTATTAAGTTGTCCAGTTCTTGGAATGTTTTTATTTCCCACCCATACCAACTCATCGTAGTGTTGCCTATCTTGGATATCCAAATCGAACTTGCCTCCTAATTCGAATATGAGTTTCTTACAAAGAACCCTAAAATCTGCAACAGCATTTATTAAGTCTTCATCTTTCATTTTCTAATGTGAGCTTTTAGTATATGATAAGTAGGGCAGTAGAAAGCAATAAACTTTCAAATTTGCACTAAGCCGAAACGTTGTATTTTGTTTTTATCTTATTCATATTAAAGGCCAAATCAAGGATTTGGCGGTGTTAGTAAATAGCAATGAACTTTCCTAAACCACAGAATGCCCTATTTGCTATATACAGTGTTATTTTCTATATTTTCCTTCATTCATTTGGCTTTCAATATATTCTTTCAGTGTACGAGAGATTTGTTTAAGTGCACCAGTGCTTGAAACTAATTGGTCTTTTTCATAAGCATATCTCCATTTGATGAAGTCTCCTTTTATTTCATCTAAATGCTCTGAAATTTCATTCTTGTATTTATGAGAGTATAATTTTGAAATCTCTGACTGGTCTGCATCAGGAAGCTTTTTAAATAGTTTCAGCAAGTCATGTTTATTATCTCTTATCGTGCTTATTGAGCGTTCATATTCAGGATATCCGGGCTTATCAATTAAGTTAAATTCAGTTGTTACGAATAAGCACTTGATATAGAGTTCTATTGAGAATGCATAGTTGACAATTAGTGCCCTGGTTTTATTTTCTTCTTGAATGAGTTCAGCAGTTTCATAAAACTCTGTCGCATCGAGATAAATCATTGGATCAATACCCCTAGATTTTATTTTTTTTGGTGGTTCATTCATAATTGAAGATAACGTTAGCTACCGCGCTCTTTTAAGCGCCTTTATCCTCAGTAATTTATAAAAAACTCACGTTAGCCAACCAATTTTCAAGGGCTAACGTGCACTTTCCCCAAAACACTAACCACTTAAAGAAAACCATTTAAGTCAACTCTATGGCTTGGAGTATCTTTAAGTCAATCATTCTTTGTTTTATGAAAATACTCAAGCTTTCTCTTTCTGTGTTTTGTCTGTTTTTGTTCAGTCTAGCGCAGGCGCAAACAGATCTTTCACTTTTCAAGTCAATGGAGCCTCGTTCTATTGGTCCTGCCGGAATGTCGGGTCGTGTTACTGCAATAGATGTGGTAAGGCACAACCGAAACGTCATCTACATTGGTACTGCCTCAGGCGGTGTTTGGAAATCTACCAGTGCTGGAACCGAATGGGAGCCCATTTTCGATGATCAGGAAGTAGCTTCTATTGGAGCCTTGGCTATCGACCCATCGAACCCAAGTGTAATCTGGGTAGGAACGGGAGAGGGAAACCCTAGAAACTCTCTGAATTCTGGCTATGGTTTATATCGAAGCTTAGATGCCGGAAGAACCTGGCAGCATATGGGGCTCGAAAAGACTCGTAATATCCACCGAGTAATTGTTCACCCAAACGACCCTAAAACTGTTTGGGTAGGCGCCATTGGTTCTCCATGGGGAGAGCACGAAGAGCGAGGAGTCTTTAAAACTACCGATGGTGGTAAAACCTGGAAAAAGGTGCTTTATGGAGGTCCTGGTGTAGGAACTGCCGATTTGGTCCTAGACCCAAGCAATCCAAATAAACTGATTGCTGCCATGTGGGAGCACCGCAGATATCCTTGGTTTTTCAATTCTGGAGGCCCTGCATCGGGTATTTATATCTCTCACGATGGTGGTGAAACCTGGGACAGAAAGACATCGGAAGATGGTTTGCCTAAGGGTGATTTAGGTAGAATTGGACTGGCTATTGCACCTTCTATGCCCGATAGAGTTTACGCTTATGTGGAGTCTAAAGAGAATGCAATCTACAGATCGGATAATGGAGGGGTAGATTGGTATAGAATCTCTAATAGAGGCGATAGAGGAATTGGTAACCGTCCGTTTTACTATGCTGAAATCTACGTTGACCCGAAGAATGAAAACAGAGTTTATTCCATTCATACTTATGTCACCTCAAGTGAAGATGGCGGAAAGAGCTTCAATACTTTCGTAAACCCAGGCTATGTTCATGTAGATAATCACGCCTATTACATTCATCCAGATGATCCGAATTTCATAGTACTCGGAAATGATGGCGGCTTGGTAATCAGTACCGATAGAGGAGGTAGCTGGCAGTATTCGGAGAACCTACCGATTGGTCAGTTCTACCATGTGAATTACGATATGGAAACGCCCTACAATGTAATGGGCGGCATGCAAGACAATGGTGCTTGGTTAGGCCCAAGCCAATTATTGAAGCAAGGTGGAATCAGAAATAGTTATTGGGAAAGAATTGTTGGTGGCGATGGTTTCGATGTGGTGCCTGACCCACTAAACCCAAGATACGGATACTCACTAAGCCAAGGAGCGAACATTCAAAGATACGATCGCGAAACCGGAGAAATGCGTGGTATTAGGCCAGAGCATCCAGAGGGTGAAGACTTAAGATGGAATTGGAATGCTGGAGTAAATGTAGATCCACACGATAAGAAGACGGTTTACATTGGTGCTCAGTACCTTTTCAAATCGAGTGATTATGGCTTGAACTGGGAAATCATTTCACCAGACCTGACTACTAACAATCCTGAAAAGCAAGATCAGATCAATACTGGTGGACTGAACTATGATAATACAGGTGCAGAAATGCATACAACCATCACCGTGATTGAGCCAAGCACAAAAACTGAAGGTATGATTTGGGTCGGTACAGACGATGGAAATGTACAGTTGACTAGAGATGGTGGTAAAACATGGGCAAACAGTGCCGGTAAATTCCCGGGCTTACCTGAGGCCACTTGGGTACAGCAAATCAAGGCAAGTACTTATGATGAAGCGACAGCCTTCGTAGTTTTCGATGATCACAGAAGAGATAATTGGTCACCTTACGTTTACCAAACAACTAACTACGGAAGAACTTGGAAGCGCATTGTAAATGAAGACGATGTGTTCGGTTTCGCTTTGTCTTTCGTTCAAGATCCAATTGAGCCAAACCTGATGTTCTTAGGTACCGAAGGCGGTCTGTATGTGAGCATGGACGGTAGTGAAACTTGGGAAAAATGGACGCATGGCTATCCAACGGTTCCAACAATGGATTTGGCTATTCACCCGAGAGAGCATGACTTAATAATCGGTACTTTCGGTAGGGCCATCTGGATTTTAGATGACATCAGACCTATTCGTGAAGCAACTACCATGGGGATGAAGAAACTGAAAGATCAGACAGTTCATTTGTTTGAAATTCCTGATGCCACTAATGCTATTGTAGGGCCTTATTGGGGTTACAGAAGTACTGGTAACGGAATGTTCTTTGGAGAAAATAAGCCATTCAGCGCAGCCATTAGCTACTACGTAAAAGAGAAAAAAGGTAAGGTGAAAATGGAAATTTCTGACCAGTCTGGTAAAGTGGTGAGAACCAGATACTACACTCCAGATGCAGGATTGAATAGAGTATATTGGGGTTTTGAGACTGATGGAATTCGAAGCCCAGGTTCTAGACAGCCGAGCGGAAACGAAGTGACTCCACCAAGTGGCTATGATGCTTTGCCAGGCACCTACAATGTAAAACTGACTTATAACGGTCAATCTTCCATTCAGTCAATAAACCTCTTAAGAGATGAAAGAGTAGAGGGTTGGGATACTGCTGCTTTGCAAGAAAAGCAGGCCTTTATTACTAAGTACTATAATTTATCGAACGAGGTAACTGAGGCCGTTGATAGGCTCAATGAGGCGCAGGAAATTGTTGGGAAGGTTCAGCAGCTAGATGAAGACAATAAAGAACTTCAGGCAAAGTCTAAAGAAGTAAAACAGAAGTTGGCTGAATTAAGAAAGCTTTTCTACTCAGAGCCTGTGCAAGGAAATCGTGGAGATGATAGCCCAATTACAAGTCAGCTTAGAAATGTAAGGGGAAAAGTAGGAGGGAGCTATACTCCTGTTTCTCAGGCTGCGGAATATGCTTACGCCAACTTTGTTAGAAACTGGGAGCCAGTGAAAGAGCAGTTAAACGCTTTCTTTAATGAAGATTGGAGTGAATACAAAAGCTTTGTTGAGGGCTTAAATTTGCAGCTAGTGAAGAGTTTTAACTAGGTTAGAGTTAGCCTGAATTTAAAAGTGCTGTCTGAAGAGGTAACGTCATACCCGACTCCGTCCCGATAAATCGGCAGGGAATCTCCCAACTTTGCCTCAAAGCTAATGGAGATTCCCTGCCAAGCGGAGACTGACGAAAGCGACTAACTTCAGACAGCACTTCTTATTCATTTCTCAAGTTATTGGCCGGGTTCAGTCTCGCTGCTTTAAAAGTTTGGCCAAAGACGGTAAGCCAAGCAATGGCTAGTGTTGCTATTCCGGCAAGTGCAAAGAACCACCAGCTCAGATTTATTTTTACCGCAAAATCATTAAGCCATCGGTTGGCGGCCCAATAGCTAATGGGTAATGCAATGAGTATTCCAATGGCTACCAGGGTAGAGAATTGCTTGGTTAAAAGGAATACAATTCGCCATATTCCTGAGCCTAATACTTTTCGGATACTTATCTCTTTGATGCGTTTTTCTGTAGTAAATGCTGTAAGTCCAAAAAGCCCTAAGCATGATATTATTATCGCCAAAGCGGCAGCATATTTTGAGAGTGAGGCTATCCGCTGCTCAGATGAGTATAAAGCCTGATAGTCTTGGTCCACAAAAGCGGGTTTAAACGGAAATTCGGGGTTGAATTCAGCGTACGCTCTCTCTATTTCTTGCAAGGTTCGCGCGGTACTCGTTCCATCTATTTTAACCATTATAAAGTTGGCAGATGCTGGTCGGTTAAGGAATATAGCAGGTTCAACGTCTTGGTGTAAAGAGCCAATGGTAAAGTCTTTTACTACACCAACTATCTTTTTGTTTCCTGTATAATGGACTATGGATTTGCCGATAGGGTCATCCATTCCCATAGCCTTAATGGCGGTTTCATTGAAGATTACGGCATCTTGGTCTGTAGCGAATTCTTCGGAGAAATCTCTGCCAGAGATAAATTCAACACTCAGTAGGTCGATTGAATTCGCGCCTACATTATACTCCCAAAATTGTATCTGATCCTTGTCGGTCTTGCCTTCCCAAGCTACACCACCAGTTGAATTTAGGCCGCCTACCATAAATCCAGATATGGCTGCATTTTCAACTCCAGTAATATTCTTAATTTCATTGATAAAAGCGTCTGATTGGTCGGTTAGGTTGCCCTCCCTTTCGAAGTAGATCAGATTATCGCGATTATATCCCAAGTTCTGATTTTGAATCAATTGCATTTGCTGGTAAATAACCAGCACGCTCACTATTAGGATGGTTGACAGGGTGAATTGAAAAACAACCAATACTTTTCTGCCTATGCCGCCAGAGCTTTTGGCCAATTTAAAACCCTTTAGAATGGAAAGGGCTTCCATTTTAGACAGGTAGAGAGCTGGGTAGCTGCCAGCAACTATGCCAACTAAGGTCACTAAACCAACAACTGATAGCACTAGAATTAAATCAAATTGAAGTGCTATTTCTTTCTCTGTAATTTGGTTGAAGCCCGGAAGTAATAAAAGCGTAAGAAGGCCACTAATACCCAAAGCGATTAAGCAGATAAGAATAGACTCAGTTAAAAACTGATAGGCTAAAGACCTCTTACTGGCACCCATAGATTTTTTCACACCAATTTCCTTCATGCGCTGAGAGGCCTTAGCCGTTGCTAAGTTGATGAAGTTTATGCAGGCTATGAATAGTATCAATAGCACTATAAAAGAGATCAGTCTTACGTATTCAATACGGCCTCCTGCCTGTATGCCGTTTTCATATTCTCCGTAAAGATATAGGCTTGAATAAGGGGTTAGGAATAAGTCTACATTGGTGTCTTCTAGGTTGTTTTTGAATATGGTGTCAACCTTTTCGGTAACCAATTGAGGATTGGCATTGGCTTGTAAAACCGTAGCAATTCTTGCGTAATAATTTCCCCACTGTTTAAAAGTGATGAGCTCATCGTGGTAAAAGTTCCATGGCAAAAGCAGCTCGAATTGTTCTGAGCTATGACTTGGGATGTTTTCCAGAATTCCACTGATGGTAAAAGCTTTTTTGTTGCCTCCAAAATGCCATTCAATAGTTTTCCCAATAGCATCCTCATTACTGAATAGCTTTTCTGCAAGTGCTTTTGTGATTACTGCTTCTGAGTTGTAGGCCAGAACAGAACTGGCGTTTCCTCTAACCAACGGATAACTATAAACACTTAAGAAGTGCTCGCTAGCAAACTTTCCTTCAACCTTCAAAGAGATTGGAGTTTCACTTTTTGTGGAAATAGTGAACTCATGAGTGTCTGTATATGCCGTTGCCAGTTCTATTTCAGGTATTTGTGCTTCAATCTCTTCTAGCAACAAACCGGGTGTGCCTTTCCAAGTTCTGGTTCCACTAGCATCGGTGTGGTTAGACATGATGTAGTGAAGCTGGTCACTGTTTTCATGAAACCGATCTGTTTTTAGCTCATCGTTTACCCAAAGAAGTATGAGTAATACGCAGGTGAGACCAGAAGAAAGTCCGATGAGGTTGATGATAAACGAGCTTTTTTGGCGTAAAAAGCTTCTAAAGGTAATGGTGATGTTATGCTTGAACATGTCGTAATAATTGAGTTTTTGTTGACCTTGAAATGAGCGGATCATGCTTGGCCTAAATAGCAATAGCACATCCTTTATGAAGAGTAATTTGGCTCGAAACTGACCTTTGGTTGTTAACCTTATTTCGAACCTTTCTAACAAATCTCCTTCTATATCTTCTGCCATTCGCGGGTGGCAAAACCAGCGGAAGAAGGTTAGGATTAAATAAGGAGGGGTAGGTGATTTTTGCTTCATACCTTAAGCAAAATCTGGAATGGCACTCCAAAGGCTCATGCGTTGATCTTTGGTGGCTTTAAGTATATCTTTGCCTAAGTTGGTTACAGTGAAAAAGCGCTTGCGTTTTCCGCCTCTTACGCTAGTGGCTTCCCCTAATTCAGAGGTGAGATAGCCTTTGTCTTCCAATCGTTTAAGAACAGTTTGTAATGAGCCCATGCTGACCGAGCGTTTGAGCCTATTTTCTATTTCTTCAATGATTGAAACTCCGTAGGCTTCACCATGCAAAATGGCTACAGTGAGCATCACTACTTCTTCAAATTCACCTAAATGATGTTTCCCCATAATTAAGTATTTGCCTTAAATGTAGTTTTAATTATTCGAGCAGAAAAGATAGTGGTGAATTATTTTTACCTTAATTGTAGTAATTACTCCTTAGTCATTCTTTACAAAGCTCACTTTATTTACTTTTCCGAGATAAGCGATCGTTAAAAAGTATAAACCAGGACTGAGTTGAGAAACATCGTATTTCTGATCTTGTGTCTTTTTTAAAGTGAATTTGCAGCCAGTTGAATTAGTGGCTGTGATGAACTCAATATCCAGGTCTCCAGAAATATTGATTTCGTTTCTACATGGGTTGGGATAGATGTTAAAAGTGTTGCTTTCATCGCGCCATACGCTGACCGTCTCAAAGGTCTCTGAGGTACCAGAAAAGTCGTATTGAACCAATCTGTAATAAGAGCGACCGGTCAATGGGAAACTATCTACATAGCTATAGTTAATCCTTGAGCTGCTATTGCTTTTTCCTGCGATAGTGGCTAGCATAGTCCAAGTTTTTCCATCTGCCGATCTTTCTATTTCGAAGTGACTATTCTCTATTTCTTCTGCTGTAGCCCATTTTATCTGAACCACTTTGTCTTTTGGTAGAGCCTTAAAGTATAGGAGATTCACTGGCAAAATGTTGGTGTCTGTAGGGTTACAACTTGCATAGTTTGCATAAATAAACGCAGATCCACCGCCATCATGCCAAGCTGCGTAGTTCCCATCTGCGTTGCTAGACCATGAATTTGTGTAAGTGAAATCGGTAGTTGTGGTGTTGATGGTAGATCTTAAATGTCTTGTTCCGCTTGGAGAATTAGAGAACAGACCGCTATCTGCCCAAGTAATGTCAGTGGAAATAAAAACGTATACATCTTTAAGAATACCGCACATACCTGTCAAATCAATGAGTCTGACAGGTGCAGGTGTGGCGTTAGGGTTGTCTGCATTAATAATGAGTATATGTGAACCTGCGTTTATGGTGGTTCCTACTGTTCCCGCAATCAAATTAAGGCTTGTGCAGCCAGCTAAGGGCAAAAGCGCTTCTAGACTGGCTATGTAATTGGAAAGAACAGAAGTGCTGTTGTCGTCAAATGACTCAGTAAAAGCTTGATTAGCAGGGCTGCTTGTGCCGTAAGATAGGTTTATTGTAGCTGTGGAAGCAACAAAAGAGGTTGGGCCGCTATAAGCTAGAACAAATTCCCCCGCACCATCTTCCAATCCGCAGCCATTAACCATCAGGCTGACCATCTGGGCGTTTTGAGCGTGAATGCAATGGGTGGCTAAAAGAGCTAGGTAAGCCACCCATAAGTTCTTAGGTCTCATTATTATGAAAGGTTGAGGGTTGTGTGTGGCGAAAGGAATATTAAAATAATATAAGAATTTATATTAACAAAATGATTTTGAGTGTAAATTCCTGTGAGTTTATAGGGGAGTTTTGACTTGCGATAATTTGTATGTAAATGACTTCCTTTTTCTTCTTCTATTTAGTTGGATCAGAAAAACAACCCACTATCTTTGCAGCGTAATGCAAATGACAGTAGCCCATTTCCACGCTCATCATTTCCATCATCTCTCTTGAGAGAGATAATGCAACACCCCCTATGCGGCCTACGCGGCTGCTGTACTTTTCACAAATACTTTCAATCAATTTCTTAAATCACCAGTTGAATAATTCAAATGGAAACTAATCTGCGAATTGCAATTCAAAAAAAAGGCCGCCTAAGCGAAGACTCATTGAAGCTTATAAAGGAATGCGGTATTAAGGTTAATAACGGAACCGGTAAACTCATGGCAACAGCCACTAACTTCCCTATGGAATTCTTATTCCTTAGAGATGATGATATTCCGGGCTATGTACAAGACGGTATTGCCGATATTGGTATAGTTGGAGCCAATGAGGCCGATGAAAAAGATAAAGATGTAGACTTAGTAAAAAGCTTAGGCTTTTCTAAGTGTAGACTTTCTCTGGCTATTGCCAAAAATGAAGAATACAACGGCCTGCAAGACTTTGAAGGTAAAAGCATTGCTACTTCTTATCCGAAAATTCTTGGAGACTACTTATCTGATAATGGCATTAGTGCAGATATTCACGAAATCAGTGGTTCGGTGGAAATTGCGCCTAGCATCGGTTTGGCCTACGGTATCTGCGATATAGTAAGTTCAGGTTCTACTTTACTCAGCAATGGGCTGAAGGAGGTTGAGGTTATTTTTAAGTCTGAAGCAGTAATGCTTGCCAATAAGGGGCTTTCAGCCGAAAAACAGGCTATCCTAGAAAAGTTGATCTTCAGAATCAATGCAGTTCAAGCTGCTAAGAACAGCAAATACATATTGCTTAATGCGCCTAATGATCAGATTGAGGAGATTATCAAAATTCTTCCTGGCATGAAAAGTCCTACTGTGCTGCCACTGGCTATGGAAGGGTGGAGTTCGGTGCATACCGTTATTCAAGAAGATGATTTCTGGCAAATTATTGAAGAGCTAAAAGAGGCTGGTGCCGAAGGGATTTTAGTGGTTCCAATTGAAAAAATGATTCAATGAGAGTCTTTGTAAATCCTGATAAAGCCACCTGGCCAGATTTGCTCAAACGCCCAACAATGGACCTTGAGGAAATAGAGCAAAGGGTAAGGCCCGTGATGGAAAAGGTAAAGCTCGAAGGTGATGCTGCCTTAAAGCAATTCACACAAGAGTTTGACGGTGTGGCTATTGATGACTTTCAAGTCTCCGAAGCTGAATTCACCGAGGCGGAAACACTAGTGGAGGCTGATCTTAAAACTGCCATTCTTACTGCTAAGTCTAATATTGAGGCTTTTCATAAAGCTCAAAAACAAGGAGAGCTTGTGGTAGAGACTATGCCAGGGGTGAAGTGCCACCGCAGGTCAGTTGGGATCGAAAAGGTAGGCCTTTATATTCCTGGAGGTACTGCTCCTTTGTTTTCTACCGTGTTGATGTTGGCCGTACCTGCTAAGTTGGCCGGCTGTCAAGAAATTGTATTGTGTTCCCCTCCAAATAAGGAAGGAAAGATTCACCCTGCCATTCTTTACACCGCCAAGGCAGTAGGAGTAACCAAGGTTTTTAAAGTTGGAGGTGCTCAAGCCGTAGCAGCCTTCACTTTTGGTACAGAATCTATTCCGCAGGTGAATAAAATTTTCGGGCCTGGTAATCAATATGTAACTGCGGCCAAGCAGCTGGCAACTCGATTTGGCCTGGCCATAGATATGCCTGCTGGTCCATCTGAAGTAGCGGTCTATGCCGATGCTTCTGCCAACCCAAGTTTCGTGGCGGCAGATTTACTCTCTCAGGCAGAGCATGGGGTAGACTCTCAGGTTGTACTCGTGGCTAGCTCAGAAGAGGTTGTGAAAAATGTTCAAGCTGAAATTGAAAGTCAACTAAAGGCGTTGCCTCGTGCAGAGTTTGCTGCCAAGGCACTAGCCAATAGTGTAGCGGCTGTTTTAGATGAAACTGAAGCTGTCGCATTGTTAAACGAATATGGAGCAGAGCACTTGATTTTAAGTGTAGATGAACCATGGAACATAGCCAATCAAATAATTAATGCTGGTTCTGTGTTCTTGGGTCACCTTACTCCAGAATCTGCTGGCGATTATGCTTCAGGTACCAATCACACCTTACCAACGAATGGCTATGCTAAGATGTACAGCGGAGTGTCTTTAGATAGTTTCGTAAAGAAAATTACCTATCAGGAAATTACTCCTGAAGGATTAAAAGTGCTTGGCCCTGTGGTTGAAAAAATGGCTGCTGCAGAACAATTGGAAGCTCACAAAAACGCAGTTACTTTACGTCTTAAATCATTAAATAATGTTTAACCCTACTGATTTACTGAGGCCTCACTTGAAGCAATTAGTGCCTTACTCATCGGCTAGAGATGATTATAAAGGTAAGGATGGGGTTTTTCTCGATGCTAACGAAAACCCTATTGGTTCTATAACTGAGGAAAATTGGAATCGCTACCCAGATCCTTATCAGCTGGAGCTAAAAGCAAAGTTGGCAGAAATAAAAGGAATAAATGCAGAACAGATTTTCTTGGGTAATGGAAGTGATGAGCCAATCGATTTGCTTTATAGGGCTTTCTGCGAACCTCAAACTGATGAGGTAATTATTAACCCACCAACTTACGGCATGTATAAGGTGAGTGCGGATATCAATAATGTCAAAGCTAAAGAAGTACTGCTCACCAATCAGTACGATTTAGATACTCAGGCTTTACTCTCGGCTATTCAGCCTAATACAAAGATTATCTGGATTTGCTCACCAAATAACCCTACGGGAAATGATGTGAGTTTAGAGAAAATCGAAATCATTCTTAAGGGTTTTAAAGGTTTGGTTGTGGTAGATGAAGCTTATATTGATTTTGCTGATAGGCCTTCATTCACTACCCGACTTAATGAGTTTCCGAACCTTATCGTTTTGCAAACTATGAGCAAGGCTTGGGGCTTAGCTTCTTTAAGGTTGGGTATGGCGTTCTGTTCTCCAGAAACAGTGGCAATTCTGAATAGAATTAAACCACCTTATAACCTTAGCGGACTTACCCAAAGAACAGTGCTAAATGCATTGAATAATTTGGAGAAGAAAGACCAGATGGTTGCTGAAATCCTTGAAAATAGAGAGGAATTACAGAATGAGTTAGAAGCACTAGAAATTGTGAAGCGAGTATATCCTACAGATTCCAACTTCTACTTGGTGAAAATGAAGGACGCTAAAGAAGTTTACCTTAAGCTTATAGAGAAACAAGTTATCTTGAGAGATCGCTCAAAAGTAGTGCTTTGCGAAGATGGAATAAGAATCACCATCGGCACGAAAGAGGAGAATAAAAAACTGATTGAAGAACTGAAGAAATTGTCAAATTAGCCGTCATTGCGAGGAATGAAACCTGTAATAACAAGGTTTCATGACGAAGCAATCTGTCTGTTCTGTACCCAGTGCCAGATAATAAGCGGATTGCTTCGTCACAATCTTTTGCAAGTGCAAAGCTTGCTCCTCGCAATGACGCACTATAACCAACCATGAAAAAAGTACTTTTTATAGATAGAGACGGAACCATCATAGTGGAGCCGCCAACCGACTATCAGGTAGATTCATTAGAAAAATTAGAGTTCTTACCTGGAGCAATTACCAACCTAAGAAAGATTGCAGAACAACTCGATTATGAGTTGGTAATGGTTACTAACCAAGATGGGTTGGGGACCGACTCATTTCCAGAAGATACATTCTGGCCAGCACATAATAAGATGCTCAAGACTTTGGAAAATGAAGGAGTTGTCTTCGATGAAATCTGCATAGATAAAACCTTTGAGCATGAAAATGCACCTACAAGAAAGCCAGGAACTGGCTTGCTTACCAAATACTTGGAAGGTGATTATGACTTAGCCAATTCTTATGTTTTTGGTGATAGAAAAACGGATATTCAACTAGCTGAAAATCTAGGGGCTAAAGCTATCTACCTTGCAGAAGAGGCGGATGAAAGAGCTGCATTAACTACAACCAGCTGGGACGAAATTTATCAATTCTTACGCTTGCCAGATAGAAAAGCTACTGTTCAGCGTACCACCAAAGAGACTGATATTCTTGTAGAACTGAACCTAGACGGTGAAGGTAAATGTGATAACAAGACTGGTTTAGGTTTCTTCGATCATATGTTAGATCAGCTAGGAAAACACTCAGGAGCTGATTTGAAAGTTCATGTTGAAGGAGATTTGCACATAGATGAGCACCATACTATTGAAGATACAGCCTTGGCATTGGGTGAAGCCTATTTGAAAGCTTTAGGAGATAAAAAAGGCATCAATCGTTACGGTTTCCTGCTTCCAATGGATGAAGCGTTGGCTCAAGTAGCAATAGACTTTAGTGGTAGGCCATGGTTAGTTTGGGAGGCCGACTTCAAGAGAGAGAAAGTTGGGGACATGCCAACCGAGATGTTTATGCACTTCTTTAAGTCTTTTTCAGATACCTCTAAGAGTAATCTAAATATTAAGGTAGAGGGAGATAATGAGCATCATAAAATTGAAGCAATCTTTAAGGCTTTTGCTAAAGCCATTAAAATGGCTGTTTCTAGAAATGAAAATGAATTAGATAAGCTTCCTTCAACCAAAGGAACTTTATAATTTCGGCCTTCATTTAAGACTATGCGCAGGGCACTAGCCATTTTTTTTGTATTCATCAGTTTTCAAGTTTCAGGTCAAGGTGTTTTAGATTGGTGGGATCAGTTGCACAATTATCCTGATGCAGCAGGTCCTGATCGGTCTAGGTACATCAACTTATCTCCTGGGTATTTAGGGCCAAATGCCATGATTATGCCCTCTTTACCTAATATGACTATCGATAACGAGTTTTGGGTACAGGCCTTAGGGCAAACTCATGCTGGTAATGGAGATAAAACACAGAACTTCTTTCTTAAGGGGAACTTCCCGTTAGCAAGAGATAGGGTAATGCTTTACATCACTAGCGTTCCCTATGAAACATGGGAGGTGACACCTGAGACTCGTGATGAAAGAAGAATGATGGGGCTCGGTGGAAAAGGTGGAAATACTGGTGATGTGGCTTATGGAGTGATATTTAAGGTTTTTCGAGAAAATCATTGGTTGCCGTTCAATTTTGGTTTTAGGCTACATACTAAAACCACTACTGGTGGAAACCTTACTAATGCGAGGTCTACCGATAACAGTCTTTACCAGTGGGAAGGAAATTTCTCTAAAACCTTGATGGAAAAAGAAGAAGAGAAGTTACTGCTGAAGGCATCTTTGGGTTTTGTTACTTGGCAAACGAACAAGAACCGCCTTCCTGGCGGTTCTAACCATAATCAGAATGATGCGCCTTACTACGGATTTGGCGTTGAGTATTTAAACAGATCGTGGTTGTTAAGTAGCGATGTAGTAGGGTATACTGGTTATTTAGGAAATAGAGATTACCCACATTTTTTTCGAACACAAGTTCAATACAGGTTTAATAGATTAGCCTTGCGAACAGAGTATAATTATGGTTTGCAGTCTTGGGACTGGAATACATTTTCTTTAGGAGTTAGGTACTACATCCTAGAGCTTCTGGATTAAGACGAGAAAATAGAGACTGTCTCAAAAGCAACTAATTTGGTCATTCACAGCTTGACTGAGAATCTCTTCAGTTCTGCAAAGCCAGTTTAGTTGATTTCCTCCCGATATGACGGCACGGAATCCGAAATGATAATTAGCTTTTAGATTAAAGAAAAAAGCGAGCCGGAGCTCGCTTTTTTTAGTTGCCACCCTTAGTGGTGGAGGTTAATTGTTTAGTCATCGCTGCACCGATTAGTGCTTCTAGTGGTGTTCCGCCTCCATCATCTCCACCACCCATTATCATGGTAGTTGGAAATTTGATTTTAGCAATCTCCTTGGCTACACCAATGGCGATTTCTTTTTCTAACTCAGCCCTCTGCTGAGGCGTCAAACCTGCCGAAACTAGTTTGGCGTTTTGATAAGACTCGGCATCGGCTTTCACTTTTTGAGCGGTTGCTTTAAGTCGCTCAGTTTCTAGCGCTATGGCAGCAAGCTTCTTATTTGTCTCTTCCTGCTTCAACTTGGTCTCAATTGAGATCAATGCTTTCACCTGCTCTTTCTCCTGAGTTACCCTCTCTGCAGCCTTATCTCGCTCACCCTCCGCAATAATTCTGGCTTGAGCATCTTTGGCAGTCTTGATTTTTTGCTGCTCCAATTGCCTTTTGGCAGATTCATCTCTTTGGGCTTCAAGTCTTTGTTTGAAGACTTGCTCCAAGATCACATCGTCTACAATCACCTGTGCTACTATTATATTGTTCTCATTTATATCGTGAGGTATCCTGATGAATTTACCATTTCCATCTTCACGCTTTTTCACTTCGTAGCGAGTTTGTACTTCTTTGATCTCACGGTTTTCTTGCTCAATTGCTGTCACAACAGTGTCTCTATATTCCGTTTTTTCTACACTGTAAGCGCCATCTTTCAATTGCTCTTCTATGGCCACCCTAAAGTCTGAAGCCGAACCAGAGATGTAGTCTTGAGCTGCAAACATGTACCCGGTGTTAGAAACAACCTCTCTCACTGTAGGTATTAAGGTGTTTTGTGCGAGGTTTTGTAAGCTACGGAACTCGATAGCCAGCTCGATGAAAGACTCCTTGTCTGCAGGTAACTGAAAACGAGTTGAAAGCTTTGTTGTAGCGGTAACTTGGTCGATGAACCGGATGGGAATGGGATCCATTTCTCCTTCGATCTCATCGGTATCTTCTCCATCGCTGACCACTTTAACATCGATGAATTTTTGCCAGGGAGTAATTTTCGCAAACCCACGAAATTTGATTCCCTCGGTCATTACTGCATCTTTCTTACCGTTAGGATACACTACAAAGTACTGGTAGCCAGGCTCTGCCCAAAAGAACAGATAAGGTACCATAATCATAAAAGCTCCAACAGCCACTATGGCTAGAGATATCCTTCTACTGAACATGAGTAGCCAGGGAGAAGCTTTAGATTTAGTTTTTATCATCTGACCGTCTTTCCCTTCTGAATATTTGTCCTCTTCAGAAAGAAATGGCCTGACAATGAGTGTTATAAGTCCAAGTAGGATAATGATTATTCCAATAAAGGTCATAGTAATAATTGGTTAAAGGTTAAACATAATTCTTCCATTCAGCCCGTACGGCTGGTGTATAGTATTCCTGAAATGTTGGGGTGGGTATTAGCGATCGGTTAGTCGGTACACAAACTTTAGTGCAGACCAGATGTCGTCAATCGCGCATACTTTTACATCAACTAGCCCTGCTTCTAGACCAGTGTGGCGAACAATCCTGTCGCTTAGGTCAGTGGGTACATTAGATGATTTCTTTGGCCAAGAAATCCAGAGCTGTCCCGTTTTCTTGAGTAAAGATTTGAGTTGTAGAATTTCCGCCCTCAGCGTATCGGCCGATTTGCAGAAGTAATGGATAGAATCTACCTCGTTTGACTGATTTTCGGAACTTACCTGAACGTTATCAGGTAGCGGCCCTAGGTCATCCCAGTAATTGCTCGGTTCATGATAGGTTTGCAAAACAAAGCCTTCCTTGATACCGAGTTTTTTTAATAAGGGTGTTCCTGAATATCCTGCTATCTTTATTTGAGATACAATTAATTATACGAATAAAGTTCTGCAAAAGTTACATATTCAGAATAATATTTTATATATTGATATATACAGAATATTGTTCTGATGGTACGTATGGTTCTTAGAGGCTCATTTTCAGTAGAATACAGGGGTGAGGAATTTTAGCTAAGAGAATAGAAATAGTTCTTTTTGTTTAGCGAATCATTGGGCTTTGTTATTTTTGCGCATGGCAGAACAGATCCTCATCCTTGATTTTGGATCGCAGTATACTCAACTAATTGCACGAAGAGTCAGAGAGCTCAACGTCTACTGCGAAATACATCCTTACAATAACCTTCCTGAAATTACAGACGATATAAAAGGAGTAATACTCTCCGGTAGCCCTTGCTCAGTGAGAGAAGAAGACGCTCCCGATGTTGATGTAGATATGTTCCGTGGCAAGGTTCCCGTTTTAGGGGTGTGCTATGGAGCGCAACTTATGGCTCAGAAGTACGGTGGTAATGTTTTGCCTTCTGAAATTAGAGAGTATGGTAGAGCGCGCTTAAGTCATGTGGACTCTCACTTCGACTTAATGAAAGAAATAAGCCTAGATTCTCAAGTGTGGATGTCTCATGGAGATACCATTAAGGAGCTTCCTGAGGGTTTCGATATTATAGCAAGTACACCAAGTGTTGCCGTGGCGGCCTACAAGGTTCAGAATGAGCTTACTTACGGTATTCAGTTTCACCCCGAGGTAACCCATTCGGAAGAAGGTAAAATACTCTTAAGAAATTTTGTGGTTCATATATGTGGTTGCGCCCAAGAGTGGACTCCAGATATTTTTGCAGAGACTACAATTGCTGAGTTGAAGGAAAAACTTGGAAATGATAAGGTTGTTCTTGGCCTTTCAGGCGGGGTAGATTCTTCAGTAGCGGCTGTTTTAATAAATAGGGCTATTGGCGATAATCTACATTGTATTTTTGTTGATAATGGACTGCTAAGAAAGAATGAGTTTGAGTCTGTGCTTGAGTCTTACAAAGGCATGGGTTTAAATGTGAAGGGGGTAGATGCCAAGCAGCAGTTCTACGATGCTTTAGAAGGCATTACCGATCCGGAAGGGAAAAGAAAGGCCATCGGTAGAGTATTTATTGAAGTTTTTGATCAAGAGGCGCACAAGATTCAAGATGTAAAATGGTTAGGTCAAGGAACAATTTATCCTGATGTAATTGAATCTGTTTCTGTGAAAGGACCTTCAGCTACAATAAAATCGCATCACAACGTTGGAGGTTTGCCTGAGAAGATGAATCTAAAGGTGGTTGAGCCGCTGAATACACTTTTCAAAGATGAGGTGAGAAACGTTGGTAGAAGTCTGGAAATTGACCCGAATATATTAGGTCGTCACCCATTCCCAGGGCCAGGGCTTGGCATTAGAATTCTCGGAGATATTACACCAGAGAAGGTAGCTATACTTCAGGAGGTTGATTACATTTTTATCAACGGGCTAAAAGAAAAAGGACTTTATGATGACGTTTGGCAAGCAGGAGCTATGTTGTTGCCAATTCACTCGGTTGGAGTAATGGGCGATGAAAGAACTTATGAACAAGTAGTGGCACTTAGAGCCGTTACTTCTGTAGATGGTATGACAGCCGATTGGGTAGATCTACCTTATAACTTCTTGCAAGACGTTTCAAATGATATTATTAATAAAGTAAAAGGAGTAAATAGAGTGGTTTACGATATCAGTTCTAAACCACCGGCCACCATAGAATGGGAATAATGCAGAGATTTTTACTGGCAGTTGTTTTTGTGCTAATGAGTTTTTCAACTGCATTAGCACAAAACATTAAGCAGTTATTTGAAGAAGGAAAACAGCTTTTCGACCAAGAGCAATATGCCTTGGCTTTTGGAAAGTTTGAACCATTGACCGCTCTTACTCAAGAGAATGACATGGTGAAATATGCCTCTTTCTATTATGCGGTTTCTGCCTATAAAACTGGTGATAAAGTAATAGCCAAAAATGCTTTTAAGCAGATTGAAGGCAAATATCCTAATTGGAAGATCGATAATGAAATCGATTACTGGTTGGGCTTAATCGCCATTGAGCAGGGGCAGATTGCCGAGGGGTTTGATTACTTGGCAAAGGTTGAAGATGATAACTTTAGCTCTTCAATTCATGCGCTTAAAAAGCAGGCTGTTGATTCAATTCGAGATATTGACCGCTTAAAAGCTTTGCTGAATGATTACCCAGAAAATCTGATTGCTTCTCAACTAGCATCTGAAATGCTCCGCTTAGATGTTCAAGAACAAGATTTGGAGCTTTTGAACTCCCTTCAGGAGCAATACGACTTACAGATTTCTCTTACCTTAGACGATATTGAGGTTTCTCCAAAGAAGGAAGTTTACAATATCGGATTGTTTTTGCCTTTTGCCTATAGAGGTGATTCGGCCAGAATAGCTCAACTAGAGTCTAACTGGACCACTAGAATGTATCATGGTGCATTATTAGGTGTAGAAAAGTTAAAGAGTGAAGGCATCAATGTAAACCTGATAACTGTAGATACTCGAGATGGCAGGCAAAGGCTTGATCAGATAATTCGATCTGGAGAGTTGGATGATTTAGACTTTATTATAGGCCCAGTAACTCAGGGGGCTGTAGAGCAAATGACGCCTTTTTCTAAGGAGAAGAGAATTAATATGATCAACCCTCTTTCTTCCAATAGTGAGATTCTAGTAGAAAACCCTTTTGCTTTTTTATACTACCCAAGTAATGAGTCAATAGCCATTAGGTCTGCAGACTATGCTGTTAAGCACTTTAGGAAAAATAAGAATGCAGCTGTATTCTATTCAGGAGATGCCGATTTAGAGCGAGCTCTATTGTATAAGGAACTCCTTGAGAAAGATTCTTTTAATGTGCCAATTTTTAAGCGTGTGCCTCCTAATGAGTCAGTAAAAATTCAACAGTGGTTGGTAGAGGAACAAGAGATTGACCAAGATTCTAGCTTAGTCAATCGAATGATTGAAGAAATGGACTCGCTGAAGGCTGCTGGGGTTCAGCGTTGGCAGAAGTACTCAGAGAGGGACTTTGTAAAAGACACGCTTAAAATATTACCAGATAGCATAGGCCATGTTTTTATAGCGTCTGACTATTCTCAGCTTTCTACTAGTGCGTTAAGCGGTATTGCAGCTAGGCCAGATACCGTAGGGTTTCTTGCTTCTTCTAGGTTTTTGACAGCGGAGCAATCACTTTCTTTCGATCAACTAGAGCGTTTGAATGCGATTTTAGTGGGTAGTAATTATATGAATTACTCTACTTCAAAAGTGGCTGAGTTTAGAGAGAATTATATAAACAGATTTCTTTCAAGTCCGGTTAAAGAAGAAAGACTTGGAGATGCCTATTTGGGCTATGATATTGTAGTAACCTTTGGAAAACTTTTGCAAGAATATGGAAAGTATTTTCAGGTAGGTTTAAGGCGAAGAGATTTGATTGAAGGAGAGCTTACCGAATACTTTAGATACAGGCTTTCTAACGATAACAGATACATGCCATATTTAAGGGTTAGGTCTGCGAAGGTAGAGAAGATAGAAGATCAGTAGTATGCATCAGATTACAAAAAGCAATAACCTCTTTGAAGAGGCTCAAAATTATATCCCTGGTGGTGTTAACTCGCCAGTGAGAGCATTTAAAGCAGTTGGTGGAAATCCGATTTTCATTAAAAAGGCAAAAGGAGCTTTTATTTATGATGAAGATGGAAATGAATACATCGAGCTGATTAACTCATGGGGGCCAATGATTTTAGGGCATGCCAATGAAAAAATAGAAGAGGCTGTTCATGAGGCCGTAAAAGGCTCTCTATCGTTTGGTGCACCTACCGCAAAAGAAATAGAAATGGCCAAGACCATCTGTGAGATGGTGCCAAGCATTGAGAAAGTGAGAATGGTTAACTCTGGCACAGAGGCAACTATGTCGGCTGTTCGTTTGGCTAGGGGGTACACGGGTCGTTCTAAGGTTATTAAGTTTGAAGGTTGCTATCACGGTCATGGAGACTCTTTTCTGATAGCTGCTGGTAGTGGTGCTATTACACTGGGAGAACCTAATAGCCCAGGAGTAACTAAAGGCACAGCTAGAGATACCATCACGGTGCCTTTCAATGATATTAATAAAGTTCATGAGGCCGTTATGGCCAATAAAGATAATGTAGCGGCTATAATCATAGAGCCAGTTGCCGGAAATATGGGCTGTATTTTGCCCAATCAAGGTTATTTAGAAGCTCTTAGAAAGATTTGCGACTCTGAGGGGATTGTCTTGATTTTCGATGAGGTAATGACAGGCTTTAGGCTGTCTAAAGCAGGTGCTCAAGGTGTTTTTGATGTTCAGCCAGATTTGACTACCCTAGGAAAAATTATTGGTGGAGGAATGCCAGTAGGAGCCTATGGTGGCAAAAAAGAGATTATGGATTTTGTAGCTCCTGTAGGGCCTGTTTATCAGGCCGGTACATTGAGCGGAAACCCAGTGGCCATGGCAGCAGGGCATGCTATGTTGAATGAAATAAGTAGTGATGAGAGCTTGTATAGCGACTTGGCATTAATCACTGCTAAACTAGAAAATGGTATTCAAGCTGGTTTAGATGAGCTTGGCTTACCCTACACTATCAATAGAATAGGTTCTATGATTAGTTTGTTCTTTACCTCTGAAAAAGTGACTGACTTTGAAGGAGCTAAGAAATGTGACTTGAAACTATTTGGACAATACTTCAGAGAGATGCTCAAAAGAGGGGTCTACTTACCGCCATCACAATTTGAGTCTTGGTTTATATCTAAGTCTATTACGCCAGCATTAGCCGATAGAATTATTGAGGCCAGCAACGAAAGTCTTAAAGCCATTCACTAGTATTTATTAGTAATACCAGAAACTAATAAGTACTTCTAGTGAGAAGAAAATCTGAAGAAAGAAAACGTAGATGAAGCCAACTATGTTAAACTTTATCAGTGTCTTAAACCATTGCTGCTTGTATACTTTTAGAAAGGAAATATAGGCGTACGTACTAGTGACAACAAAGACGGCAAAGCCTAAGATGCCTCTTAGGCCTACTGCTTGTCCATCTGGAAAACTACCTTCAGTAATTAGTTTGAACATAATCAGTAGCGTTAATCCGTAGATCAAATAGGCAAAGGAGTGTATGTGCAGTGCATGTACAATATGCTTAATATATAGGTGTTTTCTCCTTACGTAAATCAGTTTTAAGATTCCTGCGAATAGAGGAATAAGAATAAACATCATTAGTGGAAGGTTGCCAAGTACAAAGCCTTTAAAGCCCTCATCATTCTTAAATATCTTTCTTACCTGCTGTTGTAGATGGGCTTCATCACTGTTGGAGAATAACTTGAAGTTTGTTTTACCTCCTTGAGTCAGGGAGTCCCAAAAAACAGAGTCGGCAATTCTATTATCACGGGCCAATCGGTGCATTTTATTAATGTAGCCTTCTTCTTTTCTATCCGGAATGGAGACAGAGCTTAAGGAAACCTTAAAATCTTCTAAGAAGTCTTCTCCATAGTCTGCATCTAATGAGTCTACTAGTTGGTCGAAAGAGGCAATATTACTGTATCGGTCCACTAAAGAGTCTTCCAATAAAGCCATTCTGGTGCTGTCGGATAACAGTTGAAGCCTACTATTGTCTTTAAGAGCCTCAATGCTAGCAGTGGTGAATTCGGCCTCTTCATCAAAAGTATTTAAGTTAATGTCTGACAGTAAATAGCTTATTGTGAAAAAGTAAAAGAGACTCATTACCAAGTAAAGCCTTACCGGATGTATGAAGTGCTTCACTTTACCTTCATGAAACCTATTGGTAAGTGCTCCTGGGTTGAATAAAAAAGGAATAAAACTATGGGCTAGCTTTGAGTCTATTCCAAAGTAGTTATCCAAAAACTCCTTGAATAGCGTGGAGAAGGTAACATTGTTGTCTGAATTAGACTGACCGCAACTTGGGCAATAGTTGTAATCTTCCTCTAAATGAGAACCGCAATTGTTGCAGGTTGTGCTTCTTCTTTGTTTGGCTTTCATGACTGGGCACTACTTGGAGCTTAAAGATAGTAGATGTAGCTATTAAGCAAAAGCACAAAAAAAGCTAATCCAGAAGAATAGCTTTTTTGTGAGTTGTGTTTAGGTGTAAGGGTACTCTAACTCCATCGTAGAGCAATTTGTGGTGTGTTGTATATTGAGTAGTTATTATTCTTTTCAACCAGATGGTTCAATTCATGATTGATGTTACTCCATAAAGCTTGGTTATGAGATAAAAAGCTCACTTTAGGTGTAACATCATCCTTTAATATGATCCTATTTCCCAACTCATCCTTTACAGTCTGATTCCAATCAAGGTTGTGTAAAGCATGTTTGGTTTTAAATAGGTTTAGAAAAATGTCTTTAAGCTGGTTGTTGTGACTCCTTAACTGAATTTGAGCAAAGAATAATTCATCTTCATAAAAGTGCATTTGAATAATACTCTTAATTCCTTTTATGCTGAATTTATAGAATAAGGTTTGTTGAGATTTGAGTGGTAGGTTTTTGTGCTGAATGAAATTTGGCTTACCAAAGAGCTTTTTAGCGTCCTTAACTGAAGCCCCAAATTCTAGTCTATAAAATCTAATTGGTTTTGCGGTGCTAAAACCTACATGGCTTGTTTCTTTATTGAAACTAAAGGCCGAAGCTACATTAAGAGCGTTTAGCGAGTGATAGAAATCCTCTTTTTCGAGATAGTATAGTTTTCTCTTCTTGCTTCTAAATATAGAGAGGCAAGGCCAGTCGGCAGTCCGCATAGTATCTGAATGTTTAGGTGTCAATTTGTCCCTAAGGACTCTGTGAAGTTAGGTAAAGAACCTTAGAAATAACAGGAGCGGACAAAGCAAAACTGGCTTCTAATTTACTCTAGAAGCCAGTTTTTGGAGTTGATCAAACCATTATTTAGTTTGAAATGCATTTATGTGTATGTGAAAAAAATGGAGGTTTCTAAGTCGATTTTTAAACTTCTATTCAAAGTTAAAATTTACATAGTAAATAGTCCTATCCCATAGCAGCTCAATGCTTCCGCCATTTTCTGTTTCTACCACTTGGATAGTAAAACCTTCAACTTCCTCGCTGTTTTCTTCCCTCATCATGGGTACTCGCATTAGGTCTCTACTTTCATCGTAAGACTGACCGTTTTGTCCTGTTTGTTTATTTATGATTAAGGTGCCACCATTTTCTTCAGGAATGCTGAACAAGGTGTATTCACCTGCTGGTACTTTATTTCCTGCAATGTAAATGTCTTTGGTGGTAGAGAAGTGGCTCGCGCTATTGGCTCCCGTTCTCCAATGTTCACCATAAGGAACAATTCCACCAAAAATTGTTCTCCCTCTCTTTTGAGGCGAACCAAAAGTAACTTTGAAGTCGGATCCGCCAAAGCTAGTTTCCATCTCTTCAGCCGGACTAAGTGTGCCAAACGGAGAGCCTTTTTTGTCGATTTCGATATACTTCTCTGTTAACATCTCAAAGTCTAGATCAGATACTCTTTCAACTATCAGTTTTCTGGTAGTCTCTTTGGCATCTAACCAGGTCATGTTGCCCTTATTATCGGTTTGTACATACATGTAACCTCTAGACGGGTGTCTCAGGGTATATTCGTTGTCTGCAGTTCTATGAATGATGAAATCAGACGCTCTTCTGCCAGTCAATAAGTATTGATGAATTGAATCTTCTGCAGATAAGTGTGCTCGGTTGAAGGCGATGTCATAAGGCCAATGTACCATATCAATAAATGGTAAATAAGTATTGTCATTGAGCATTGAGCTTCTGACCATTCCGTTTCTTCCTTCACTTTCAGAGACTAAGCTGTCTCCTTCGGCTTCAATATTTTGTTTTACAGAACCGCCTACAGGGAATTCTCCAAACAGGCCTTCGTAAGCTATGGCAGTCAGCGACTTTAATTTATTATTGGTGTCCCAGCTAATGCCGTAAGAGGTTAGGCTAATTCTTGGGCTTCTTAAGACTACATCTGCCCTAAGGCTGTTTTCTTGTTTTTCTACTCTTTCAATTGCTAGAGTGTCGCTTCCTAGTCTGGTTACATAATAGAAAGTGTTGTCTATAGATTGCTCTTTTGGGCTGCAAGCGCAAAATGCAAGTCCTATAAGCAAGTAAGCTGCTAAATGCTTCTTCATAAGGTCAATGGTTTTTTATGAAGTTAGCAAGTAGGTTAAATTCGACTAAACGCTTTTACTTCAGCGGTTAAAGCTTTGTTTTCACCTTTGCCCAATCTTTTATTTGCCAATAAATATGGCCTGTAGTTAGGTGGTTTCCATCCTTATCATAGGCTTTGGGTTCACAGCAAACCACTATAGATTCTTTATCTTTCAACGGCTCTATCACTTCATTTTTGAGCCATTCTTCAGAAATTTCAAATTTGACAACCGTATCCATTTTTGCCTGATAGTGGTAGTCCATTTCCATTCTCTGCATAATGATTCTATATTTTTTAGAATCTAAGCTGTTGAGCAATACCAAACCCGAAGAGTACTCGGAAGCCGTGGCCAAGGCACAGGCATGAATACCTTTAATGTGGTTGAAGTTGGCTTTCTTATATGGAATGGATACTTCTACAGAATGGTCTCCAATATTCTTGATTTTAAAACCATGCGGTTTATTAAATGGGATCATTCTGGCTAAGCCAAAGTTCAATAATGCCAAATGCCGCTTAGATGATTTTGCGCGCTCTAATAAGGTAGATGTGTCTAACATATTTTCTGTTTGTTTGAATTTATTGATTCTTCACTAATTTCCCGTCATGCTAAGTTTTTGGGAAAAGGATTTTTTCATTGCCTATGATCATATTGTGGTGGGTAGTGGAATTGTGGGGTTATCTACTGCCATAGCTATTAAGGAAAAGCAACCGAATAGCCGAGTGCTTGTGCTAGAAAGAGGGATTTTTCCTACAGGAGCGAGTACAAAAAACGCTGGTTTTGCTTGTTTTGGTAGCTTATCTGAAATAGTGGCCGATTTAGAGAAGCTATCAGAAGAAGAGGTTTTCAATCTAGTAAAGCTTAGATGGGATGGTCTGCAGCTACTCCGCAGCCGTTTAGGTGATGAAAAAATAGACTATAAGAGCTATGGTGGTTATGAGTTACTGCGTAATGATGAACTCAAGGCACTTGATCAATTAGATAGAGTTAATAACCTGCTTCTTCCGCTTTTTGGTAAGCCAGTCTACTCTGTTGAAAACAATAGAATTAGTGACTTTAACTTCCCCAAGGAGGCCGTAGATGCTATGGTGTTTAACCCTTTAGAAGCTCAAATTCACTCAGGCATGATGATGAAAAACCTTTATCAGTATGCAGCCGAAAAGGGAGTGGAAGTTATAACAGGGGCTCAAGTAGTAGCTTTCGAAGAAAAAGGCGATGTGGTAGAGTTAGCGGTTGCAGACGGCCCAACGTTTAAAGCTCAGCAAGTTGCCTTTTGTACCAACGCCTTCTCCAAGTGGTTTTTTCCTACTATGGATATTGAGCCTGGTAGAGGTGCGGTTTTGGTTACTAAACCTGTCGATGGACTCAAAATAAAAGGTACTTATCATTATGATGAAGGCTATTACTACTTCAGAAACTATCAGGATAGGGTCATATTCGGAGGAGGAAGAAATGTAGATTTCGAAACGGAAAAGACTACCAATTTTGATGTGAATCAGCGCATTCTTGATAAGCTATTAAATGATCTGGAGCAGATGATATTGCCTAACCAAAAGTTTGAGGTAGACCACGCTTGGTCTGGTATCATGGCTTTCGGCCCCAATAAGAAACCAATACTACAAAAACAGTCAGATAGAGTAAGTGTTGGTGTGCGATTAGGCGGAATGGGTGTTGCCGTTGGCAGTAAAATCGGTTCCGAACTGGCCGATTTAATGCTCCAATAATTAAATATTGTTATCTTCAAAGCTTACCAAATACACTTATGAGTTATAAGTTTCAGAAGCCATCTCTTTTTCAGGCACTTATCCCTATTATCTTTCTTGTCATTGCACTTTTTATCAATGTTCGGATTTTTGGCGATGCAGCTCTGGATGGTTCAAATCAGATTATATTAATTCTATCTGCCGGAGTAGCTTCACTAGTTGCTCTAAAGTTAGGCATGAAGTGGAATCAGATTCAGAATGGCATTGTAAAGAGCATTAGTTCTGCCATGGCATCCATCATTATTCTACTGCTAATAGGTTCTTTGGCTGGTACTTGGTTGCTTTCTGGAATTGTGCCTGCCATGATTTACTATGGTCTTCAGATTTTGAATCCGACAATATTTCTATTTGCAGCTTGTATAGTGTGTTCTATTGTTTCCTTGGCCACAGGTAGCTCATGGACCACTGCAGCAACAGTGGGTATAGCCCTGATTGGAATTGGTAAAGCTTTAGGTTTACATGAGGGTATGATTGCCGGTGCTGTGCTTTCTGGAGCATACTTTGGCGATAAAATGTCTCCGCTTTCAGATACAACTAACTTAGCTCCAGCAATGGCTGGTACTGATTTGTTCACGCACATCCGATACATGGCCTACACAACTGTGCCATCTATTAGTATTGCGCTTATTCTCTTTTTAATCATTGGGTTTACAACAAATAGTACTGAAGGCATAGGGCAAACGGAAGCCATTTTAATGGCTATAGACTCTAAGTTTAATATTAATGGCTGGTTGTTCTTAGTTCCGCTAATGGTCATTATCCTTATAGTTAAAAAAATGCCTGCTATACCAGCCATTCTAATAGGTGCGCTACTCGGAGGAGTGTTTGCGCTTATTTTTCAGCCAGATATTGTTAAAGAAGTTTCTGGTTGGGAAGGCACAAGCAATGAAATGACATTTGTAGGGATTATGAAGTCTCTCTATGGATCCATTTCCATTGTTACAGGAAACGAAATTGTGGATGAATTACTTTCGTCTGGAGGAATGTACGGTATGCTAAATACAGTTTGGCTTATTGTTTCTGCCATGATTTTTGGTGGAGTAATGGAAGCCAGTGGTTTGCTGATGAGAATTGCTGAAGCTGTAATTTCTAAAGTAAAGTCTACAGGTTCATTAGTGGCTTCAACTGCGGCTACTACTATCTTTTTTAATGGTACTGCTTCAGATCAATATTTGGCTATTGTGGTTCCGGGAAGAATGTATGCCGATATTTATAAGAAGAAGAAATTGGCTCCGGAGAATTTAAGTAGAACCTTAGAAGATTCTGGAACAGTAACTTCGGTACTGTTTCCTTGGAATACCTGTGGAGCTTATCACAGTGGAGTATTGGGAGTAGCTACAGGAAGCTATTTCTTCTACGCTTTCTTTAACTTGATAAGCCCAATTATGACTATTGCATTTGCCTATTTTAATATTAAAATCAGAAAATTAACAGACAAGCAAGAAGCTGAAGAGCTAGAAGTTGCCTAATTATGATGTTTCCACTTTCCATAAGTAAGAATGAGGTCATGGAATTTCCCCTAAGTCACTACACGGGGAAAATAGTGGTGGCTGCAACAGAAGAACAGATAGAAAATGCTGTTAGAGAAATCAATCAGGCTGAAATAGTAGGTTTCGATACAGAAGCAAAACCTACTTTTCAAAAAGGACAAATTCGAAATATTGGATTAATTCAGGTAGCAACCGAGAATAAGGTCTTTCTACTTAGAATTCATAAAGTAGGAGTTTTAGACTGTATTCATGACCTGCTTCAGAATGAGAACATTCTAAAAATAGGGATAGGACTGAAAGATGATTATAACCTTTTAGACCGACTAAGATCTTTTGAGCCGAAAGGCTTTTTAGACCTCAATGACACCATGGAAGAGCTTGGAGCCGAAAGCATTGGAGCTAGAAATTTAGCTGCAATGATTTTAGAGATTCGGATTTCCAAATCGGCCCAAACGTCTAACTGGGAGGTGGAAGAGCTTACCCAAAAACAGCTCAATTATGCGGCTACAGATGCTTGGATTTGTCTGGAGATATACAAGAAGCTAGAGGGCTGGGGGTATATCTAATCCTAAACCTTTAGAATACTTACTTTTTCGTTTTAACTTTTTCTTATGAGAACAACAGTGCTTTTTCTTTTCGCCTTAATGGTGAGTTTATCTGCCAACGCCTTTCAGGTCGATGATTTTCAAGAACGATACATTGATCTGGTTGATAAGACCTTCAATAAAAATGAGGCTTATAGCACAGTGGCCTTTGTAGAAAAGTACTTCAGAGTAGTAGGTAACGAGGGGTTTGATGCTAGCATTTACCATGTAGCCAAAAAACTAGAAAAGGCAGGTTTTGTAAAGGAATCTGTTGCAAAAGCTAATGACAGACTTACTTATAGAATAGAGAAAAGAGCTTTAGAGCGAAAAACTTGGGAGCCAGTTTCTGCAAGTCTAAAGTTAGCTTCTGGTCAAGAGGTGCTAAACTTTGAGACCAACCGAAATATGATAGCCATCAACTCCTTCAGTACGGGAGGAGAAAAGAAGTATGAAATGCTGTTTGTTGGAGATGCAAAACCCAGCCAGTACGATGAATTCGACATGAAAGGCAAAGTTGTGGTTGGTTCAGGCTCGGCCAGAATGCTCTTTCAAGAAGCAGTGGTGAAAAGAGGCGCTTTAGGCGTGATGGCCTACAGTATTCCAAGCTATAACCAACCAACTAAACACGTTAACTCTATATCGTTTTCAGGAATCGGTTTAAATGAAGAAGCAAAATCATTTGCCATTCTGCTATCGCAAAAAGCTTATCAAACCATAAAAGAAGCTGCGTCCAAGAATCAAAATGAGATTCTTCTCAATGTGGAGACTCGTATTTATGAGTCTGAAGAACTTACCTTGGTTGCAGAACTGAAAGGAAGTAAAATGCCAGAAGAACGCTTTGTTTTCAGTGCCCACGTTCAAGAACCTGGAGCCAATGATAATGCCAGTGGGGTAGGTGTTTTAGCTGAAGTGGCAGCTTCTAGTGCCAGATTACTTCAGGCTAATCAAATAAATCCGGAAAGAACAATTACCTACCTTTTTGGAGATGAGATAGTGTCTACCAGAAGGTATGTACAAGAAGATAAAGAACGAGCCAAGGGTATTAAGTGGGGAATGAGCCTCGATATGGTAGGTGAAGACACTGAAAAAACGGGCGGAACATTCCTAATAGAGAAAATGCCTGACCCAGGTGCTATTTGGGTAAGAGGAGTTGAAAAGCACTCAGAATGGGGTGGTAGACCGCTTACTAAAGAACAATTGAAGCCACATTACTTTAATGATTTAGTTATCTCCGTCTTCAAAAATATAGGCGAGCAAAAGAATTGGGAGGTCAATTTCAATCCTTTCGAAGGAGGTAGTGACCATGTTCCTTTCCTTCAGGGTAATATCCCTGGACTTTTACTCTGGCACTTCACCGATCAGTTTTACCATACTGATGGAGACAGATTAGATAAAGTTTCGAAAGAAACAATGCATAATGTTGGAACAGGTGCTTTGGCCATAGCGCTTATGCTTACTGAGAACGAAGATAATTTAGCCAACATGATTTTGCTGAATACTACCACCAAGGCCACAATTCGGTTACAGCAAGAAATGAACTTGAGTAAGAGTAATATTGCAAGTGGTGCAGATAAAGCCATTGAGCTAGATATACTGAATACTTGGGTAGACTATTACAGCAAAGTTTTCAATACGGTGTTAGATATCGACCCGAAGAATATGGAGGCTTTCAAAAAGAATTTAGAGGAAAGCCAAAGTGCGTTAGCCACTTATGCTAACATGCTTAGAAGCCAGCTTAAGGACTAATTAGCCACAGCCGCTTTATGAGAGAAGGCTGACTACAAAGACGTAATTACGGTCATTCCTGGTAGGGGCCGGGAATAACAATCAACATTTAAGACAGACTCTTTTTTTATTTCTGTGCATCCTTTCAAAAACTAAGGTGTCTCTATGACAAACCTTAATATGATGCATAAACTCAAATCAACATTAACAACCTTAATTTTCTTTGCTGCACTTGTAACTGTTCAGGCTCAGGAGAAAGTAGAGAAAACCTTCACAGGTATTAAAAGCATACGCCTTACTACCGCTTCAGGAAATGGGACAATCAAAAAGAGTACTTCCAATCAGGTAAAAGTTACCGTAGAATATACCTACGATGAGGATGATTATACGCCTGAGTTCGACCTAAGTGGTGACAGACTTTACATTGAAGAAGATTTCCGCAGAAGCCGTTGGACAAAGGGATACTCTGAATGGACTCTAGAAATACCTGATGGACTGGAGTTGGAGTTTAAAACTGGCTCAGGAAATATAGAAGTATCGGGCATAAATGTAGAGCTGAATTCAAACACCGGTTCGGGCAATATTGAAGTAGATAGGGTGATAGGAGAGGTTCGAGCGAATACCGGTTCGGGCAATATTTCTTTGAGAGATATAGATGGAAGAACAACGGCTAACACCGGTTCTGGCTCTATCAGGCTTGAAAATATAAAGTTGAAAGATGGCGCGCGTTTCAATACTGGTAGTGGAAACATAAGAGCCAGAGAAGTTGAAGGAGAACTAGACTTTAACACAGGTAGTGGAAATATAGAAGTTGAAGAGGCAACCATTACTGGTCCCTCATCATTTAACACAGGCTCTGGTAATGCACGTGTTATTCTGGCAAGTCCATTAAGCAACGACCTTTCTCTCAACACAGGTTCAGGAAACGCAACCTTAGATTTCAATGGTCAAGAAATTGAAGGTGTGTTCTACATGAAAGCTGGAGATAAAGATGACATCAGCGCTCCTTTTCGTTTCGATAAGGAATATGAAGAAGATAGAGGCTGGAGAGGTAGAAAAAACTATGTAAAAGAGGCCAAGGTTGGCTCCAAAGACATACGAATTAGAATCTCTACAGGGTCGGGTAGAGCAGTGGTTAGAAAATAAAGTAAAGACTTTGGTGTAACGAATTGCTTGCACCAAAGTCTTTGTTTAACAAATCAACTCAAAGGTCAAAATGCTCAAGAACTTCATAGTGGTTGCTTTTCGCAGCCTTCGTAAAAACTCACTTTACTCTGTAATTAACATCTCAGGTCTTTCTGTAGGAATTGCCTGCAGTATTCTCATACTGCTTTGGGTAAGAGATGAAACATCGTTTGACAGGTTTATTCCAAAAGTAGATAAGCTTCATCAGGTATGGGTAAATGCCAGCTATGATGGGAGTGTTCAGTCCTGGAACTCGGTTCCTCTACCTACTTATTTAGAGCTGAAGTCTGCTCACGCCAAAATTGTGAATTCTGCAGTAACTGGCTGGGGTGGTAAGAGGTTAGTGGCTAATGGTGACAAGAGAATCAATATTCAGGGCTATTATGTAAGTGAGGAGTTTCTGGATATGTTTGAGTTTCCTATGGTTGAAGGAGACAGAAGTATGGTATTAGATGACCCTTCTTCTATTGTTATCTCTGAGAAGTTAGCCGCTACCATGTTTGAAGAGGGCGAAGACCCAATAGGAAAATTCCTAAAGGTTGAAGATGCTAGTACACTTCAAGTAACAGGCATATTCAAAGATATTCCTCAGAACTCAACTTTTCAGTTTGATTATCTGATTCCGTGGAAACACAGGGCATCTATACAGCAGTGGGTAAGAGATAATGAACAGAACTGGGGAAATTATTCATTTCAAGTCTTTGTAGAGCTGGCCAATACTACCGATGAAACAGAAGTAGAAGCAGGCATTAAAGACATACTCACTGAAAAGGGACAAACCGATGTGCCAAGAGAGTTCTTTTTACACCCAATGCCACGATGGAGGCTTCATACCAGCTTTGAAAATGGTGTTGAGTCGGGCGGTCAGCATGAATATGTAACTCTATTCTCCATAATTGCCTTGTTCATTTTGATAATAGCGTGCATCAACTTTATGAACTTGGCGACCGCCCGCTCCGAAAGAAGGGCCAAAGAAGTAGGGATTAGAAAGACTTTGGGTTCAAAACGAGGTCAGTTAATTATGCAGTTTTATGGAGAGTCTGTCCTCATCTCCCTAATTTCTTATTTGTTCGCTTTACTACTAGTTTTTGTGGCTTTGCCTTCTTACAATAATTTGGTAGATAAGCAGTTGAGTATTGATTTTGGAGCTTCTCAATTTTGGGTGTTCTCATTGGCTATTATTTTAGTTACTGGTGTAATTTCTGGTAGCTACCCTTCTCTTTACCTTTCTTCCTTCAATCCGGTAAAAACCTTAAAAGGAAAAATATCTGTAGGCAAGAATGCCAACCTGCCGAGAAGAATACTTGTTATGCTTCAGTTTGGATTTGCTATAGTTTTGATAATCAGCACTATTGTAATTCTCAAGCAGATCGACCTAGCTAAGAGCAGAGATATTGGCTACAGTCAAGAGGGTTTGATTTCAATGACCTTGACCGATGCTATATCCGAGAACTATGATGTTATAAAGAATGAGCTTAAGCGGAAGAACCTGATTGTTAATATGACACGATCTAATAGCCGTGTTACCAGTATTAATTCAAACAATTTTTTGGGGTGGCCAGGTAAGCCAGAAAGTCAAAAGGTGATGTTTGTTACCGTTGTGCGAGGCTATGACTGGGCAGAAACCATGGGGGCAGAAATGCTTTTTGGTAGAGACTTGAGCAAAGAGTTTGCTACCGATTCTTCAGCTATAGTGATCAATAAATCTGCTTTAGATTTGATGGGCATAGAAGGTGACCCTGTAGGAACTCAGTTAGACTTGTGGGGAGAAAAAAGAACCTTAGTAGGTGTTGTTGATAATGTGATGATGGGCTCTCCTTATGAAGAAGTTAGGCCAATGTTTATGGTAATAGATGACTGGGGCGGTTCAGTTACACTTCGTTTACCAGCAACTAATAATATGCAGTCTTTATTAGCCGGGGTTCAGGAGGTTTTTGAAGAATACAATCCTGCTTATCCGTTTGAATATGAGTTTGTAGATGTAGCTTTTGAAAGAAAGTACACAACTATAAACCTGACCCGGAAACTGTCAATGATTTTTGCTTTGCTTACCATATTTATTACGGGTTTAGGCTTGTTCGGACTGGCTTCTTATACCGCACAACAGAGAATTAAAGAGATTGGAATAAGAAAGGTGCTTGGAGCGTCAGTTACAAATTTGGTAGGGCTTATGTCTCGAGATTTCGCAAAGCTTGTACTAATGTCGTTTGTAATATTTGCTCCCTTAGCGTATTTCTTACTTAGCAGCTACCTACAGCGCTACACCATTAGAACCTCTTTAGATTGGTGGATTTTCGCGTTAACAGGACTAGTTGCACTAGTTTTTGCTATAGCCGTTGTGGTCAATCAGGCGAGAAGGGCAGCACTGGCAAATCCTGCTCGCTCATTAAGGTCTGAATGACCACCCTCTAGCCCCTCTTAAATCAGGAGGGGATTGGCTAGTGTCTAAAACCAATATTATCAAGGGCTATTAGCCCTTTTTCTGTTTGGTTGAATATGAATCTAATGGACTTCACGGTAGTAGAATCAGCTCCAAAATCAGATAGTGGTATGCTTACTGATTCAGTAGCAATCTCCCAGTTTCCTCCAAAGGAGTTATTCATTCCTTCGAGTTTCATATACCTTACTTTAAGCTTTGGAGCAAGCCTTTTGTGTTGTAGTAAGCTAGTAGCGAAGGTGTCAGAATCGGTAATCAGTTGTATTTGAAAGTCAATGTCTGTAGTGTCAGCAACCTCCAAGTCTTTGTCACTAGCTCGCCCCAAGGTGAGCAGTAATTCCGAGTAGTTAGCCATATCTAAACTATCGTTTAATGAAAGCTGATAAGCAGCGGTGGCGCTGATAGAGTCATTGTCCCAGCCTAAGATTACAGCATTGGTGCCTTGTGTTTCTCCACCGCGCATCATCAGTGGTTGCTCTCTCCAAACCATTAAGTTATTGCCTGCTGCTTTACCAATAGACGTTGAAGTAAGGTCAATATCTTCTTCGTAATTCACTAAAATAGAATCTTTTGAAGTAGAGTAGTTATTTAAGAATACCGTGTTAGGAAGCCAATCCGCAGCAGTTGCAGAGTTGACAAACAATGGTTCTAGGTCTTCTCTTTGATTAAACACTCGTTCGGCAAAAGCAGAAATGTATACTTTGGCAGCTTTTCTTTGTTCTTCACCGCTTATTAATGCTCCAGTATTTAAAAACCAGCCATAAGGTTCTCCGAAATCTCTTCTCCCCCAAATAGAGTTAAACTGACCATGGTTTGCTCGGTGAATCAGTACTCCTGCTTTAAAGTATTCTAAGGAGTCGGTATAGTTAATGCGTTGATATTGCCTCAAGCCAAAGAAACTAACTTCATCGGCATCGTATGAGCCCTGAAGAGAAAGATAGTTGATGTTTTTGAGCTCCATTCTTCTAAAATATCGCTGATCTGTAGGAGCAATGGTTACCAAACCTTTAATGCCAAAATTAAAGTCGAACTTAACGTTTGCATTGTCTGGAAAGTAGGCTAATTCATTGAACTGTGCGGCAATGCTTACCGCTTCGCCACCTCTAGAATGACCTATGAGTATCACATTTTCCAAATCGGCCCGTTCGAAGAAATCTGAAGAAGTGTCTTCAGTCCAATTTTTCCATTGTTCTAAATGCTTCAGAAGCAACCAAGCGCGTATTGGCATTTCCTTTCCCCTAAAGTCTCCAGACCACGTTCCGTTAATGTAGTTTTCATCTACAGACACGGTTATAAAACCTCTGCTAGCCAATAATTCGCCCAAATAGGCATAGCCAGGGTCTGAGAAGTGCTCCATGCCATGGTTACCATGAACAATAAGTACTATAGGTGATTTCTCCTCTTTTTCAGGCATCCAAACCCTGCCATTTATAGGGGCTTCTTCAATTCCAAATCCCCAAAAGCGCTCTCTCCATTTTTTCTTTTTACCACTCCAATCAGGGAGCAGTAGGCTAGCGTCTACGGTTTCCGTCTGGTAATCTACACTATCTCCAAACTCAGGTCTTCTATCGTTATTCCCGCTGCCATAAGTAAAGTACTTGAAGCTATAGTCTCCATTTTCTGAAGGGTTACTAATGCCAAGGTCTGTTAAGCTATTTTTTATTACAGGTTGAAAATCTACGGGATAAGAGTCTTCTCCAGAAGGAATAACCTGACGAAGAGGGAGGTAAAAACAAACAAGGCCTAGAACAACTGAGAAGGTACAGAAGGCAATGGAACCTTGCTTTTTAATGAGTGAATAGGTAGCTCCTCCAATAAAAATGGCACCAATAATAAATGCGGCTAAAGTATAATTGAGCACATCGTTTGGCCAGCTCAGTCTCAGTTCTTGTGCTAATAAAACAATGCCAATGACAGCGAGAATTATGGACAAATACCGAATGGGAAAATGATCGGTAATAGCTTTAAGTACAGAAGCTACCCATCGGAACAGGTAAAAAGCAAAAATACCAAGTAGTACATAGGCAGATACTTGAAGTGCTATAGGGAGGCCAGTTCTGAAGTAAAAACCGGCAAAGGCCATTATAAAAAGTGAGAGTAGGAGTAGACCCCAAAAAGCACCGCGTAAAAAACTGTCTTTAGCGGTTTTTATTTCTCCAGATTTAGGGATCCGATTTTGTTCTTTAACGCGTTGAACAAAATTTTTCATAAGCTAAGGTTGAAAAAGTTGGCTTATGAATTACGCTGCTTGACTGCTAGAATCAAAAGAAGATCATTGATTATTTATTGATTTTTCTATCAGTGGTAATAGACTTAGGTGTTGTTAATGAATGAGTTAGTTTGTGCGTAGTATGTTATTGCTTACCTATTATAGATGCGTTCGTATATATAACATGGTGTGTTTAAGAATTCGAACTCACACTTTCTTGACATCCCGTTATTCATAGCCACTTTTTGCGAACCGATGTTGTCAATATTAATGATAGAAATAACACTGCTGTCTATCTTGTGTTCTTCAAAATACTCCCTTAGTCTGATAGCCATTTCAGAGGCATAACCTTGTTTCCAGTATTTGGGAATAACAGAGTAACCGATTTCGAAACGCTCTTCGCCCAACACATCTTCACGCCAGATAATGCCCGCATTACCAATTAACTCTCCAGTTTCTTTGAGGCAAGCCGCCAAAATACCGACTCCTGTTTCACCATAGCGTTTCATTTGCCTTTCAATCCAAATCTTAGACTCTTCTTCAGGAGTTTTTGAATCTAAAACGCCTACATAGTGTAGGTATGGGTTGTCCGTAAAGAAAGCTTCCCAAGCTTTGGTGTCTTCTTTGGTTAATAATCGAAAGCTAATGCGTTCGCTTTCTATCGGGAATTGGTATCGGTGTTTCATTCAGGAATATCAAATTGAATTGGGTGGCTTAAGTTCTGCAGCAAAGTTACTTTGTTTCTAAGCTCTTCTGTCTTAGAAACAATGACTTCCGCCTTTAATTCACACTCCATTTCAAAATTTTGGCTGACAATTTCCAACTCAAAATCACTCACCAGCTTCATCACCTCATTCATTTCTTCGTAAGGGAAGATGAACTTTACTGAATTAGTAATTAGTTTTTCGACTACTTTATTCTGCTCTAAAGCCTCTGCTGCAGTAATCTTATAAGCATTAATGAGTCCGCTTACTCCGAGCTTGGTTCCGCCAAAATATCTTACAACAACCACTAAAGTATTGGTCAGCTCCTTCGACCTAATTTGCCCTAGAATCGGGTCGCCTGCAGAGTGGTTGGGCTCACCATCGTCATTGGCTCGGTATTGAGCACCATCAGCGCCTAAAATGTAGGCATAGCAATGGTGACGGGCATCATAATACGTTTTCTTTATCTCTTCTAGTTTCTCCTTTACATCATCTTCAGTTCTGGCAGGCAAGGCAATACCAATGAACTTACTGCCCTTTTCTTTGTATAAGCTTTCTGAGGTTTTGGAAATGGTGCGGTATGAATCCTGCATTTTACAAAGCTTTCAAAATCTCTTGATAGCTCAAAAGAAAGATGACCACTAATGCCAATAATACACCAATGTAATTCAGTTTAGATAGCTTTTCTTTGAACAGCACAATAGCGAGCAGAGTAGAGCAAATAATGATTCCGATGTTGAGGGCAGGATAAACTATGGCTCCATTGTTATCAAAAGCAGATAGCGCTTTTAGGTTGAAGTAAATGGAGAAATAATTAGGTACGCCTAGGCATAAGCCACCTATTAATTCTTTTCTGCCAAACTTAACGCCCTTAACCAAACAAACAATACAGCCCGTTACAAAGGCAGATGCAAACACAAAAATGGGATATATTGACTCTATTTCTTCAGTAATGAAGTGATGGTTTACGTAGTTAAGGTAGGTATCTATAAGTCCGCCTAAAAAGAAAATAGACATGGGTAGAAGTAGAAACTTGAAAGTAAGTCTTACCTCTGCCGTCTTGTTGGCTTTTCTACTAACTAGCCAAATGGAAACAAATGCTAGCCCTATGCCAATATAATTCCAAGTGTCTAGCTCGTTTAGTGCATATTTAAATACGAAAAGGCTAAAGACTACCGGGATAGCCAAACTCATTTTACTTGCAACAGTAGCCACAGAAACACCTCTAACCTGTGTGGTATGTGCCATTAAAAAGAAGGTGCTTATAAATATGAGCCCAAGTATTATGGCCGAAATAAACCAAGAAGAGTTAGGAGCAAATTCGCTACTAATGGCAGTTGTACCTACATATAATGTTCCTGTGATAACACAAACCCCATAGTTGACCACTATGGCCGGAAGCGTATTGATGTTGAACTTGCTGAATGACCGAAAAGCCATGAAAATGGCCACATTGGCAAGAATAGTTAGCAAGAGATATAGCATAGCCCGCGAATTTACTTGTTCTTATTGAGCTTTTCTTTATGAAGCTCAAAAGACTAATTGCTATCTAAGTTATTGCCAAACTTCCTGATGTCCGTTGTCTATAAGTTGTGCGAGTGATCGTAGGTTTCGTCATAGGTAATTACTGCTTTGAGCGTCCATACTTCTAACATTTCGGAGTTATTCAACGCCTTTTTTAGTTCGAATTTCTTGAGCAGCTTCACTCCTTGATCTTTCCATATAGTAATGTAGCACAGTACATTTTCATCTATGGTAGCTAACTCATTTCTTTCACCTATCAATACATCGCCATACTTAATAATCATGTTGGCAAACAGATGCTCCATATCCGATGGAAGCTGAAAGGCTCTGAGCTGTTTTTCGTTGTTGTATGGCAGCTTTATAGTAGGGAGTGTTGCTATATAAGCTAGGTTAGAACTATTTTTTGCATAGAAATAATGCTCTTTAGTAGAGATATATTTAACTTCACTTATTACAGGAGAAGAATCTCTAGAATTTTTTGAAAATGAGTCAGCCGACTCTTTTCTAAAAGTCGCCTCAACTACTTTTTCATTAGCTGCCGTTTCCAAGGGTTTTTGACCTAACCTAGATTTTCGGGGTCTTTTAGAGATGCCTAACAGGTTGTCACTTGTGGTGTCAAGAATTTTGACTAAGGTGGTTAGCTTTTGGTAGTCTGGGAAGCTTATGCCCCTTTCATAGTTGGATATGGTATTACGTTTGAGTTGACTGGTGCATAGTTTATTCATCATGTTAGCCAGCTCTTCCTGGCTTAACCCTCTGGCTTCTCGAAGCTTTCTGAGTTTTTCTCCAAATGACATGGGTTATAGGTGTTGTTCGAATTGATGGACATTTTCAGTTAAATCCTAGGTGTGTAACGCGATATCGTGACGAATATGAGTAGCTTTAAAGAAATAAAAAAGCGTAAGAGAGATGGGGATTATGAGCTTGTTGCTGAGGCTTTAGGGCTCAGTAAGGCCACAATCCGATCTATTGTTAATGAAAGAAGAGGTGATAGACACCATGTTTTAGTGGCTTTTGACATACTGTTCAGGTTAAGAGATATTTATCCCAAATTGGTGCAACAGTATATAGAGGGTGAGCTGAAGGAGGAGGTTGACATCAAGTTTTTTGATGTTGATATAGATAAGTAATAAATCTTGAACGGATCACCTGATTCATAACATCGAATCAGGCGTATAGAATTTGATAGAAATGTCAATATTCTTTGACAGGATAAAGTGCAGAAATTGAGCTTCTTATAGGAGTCTTTATTCCCTTGAAAACAGGCGGTAGATACTAGCTCAGTACCTAGTTTTATTTTGTATAATCGGTTATTTAGCTTTACTAATGGCAACGAGAAATAGCTGTTGAATTTAGAGTTATAGCTCATAAACTGAACTAGTTTCTTGTCGCTGAAAAGTAGATGAGTTACTTTCCCTAGAGAGATTTTAATCAATGAATAAAGAGCCAGCTTTTCTTATGTTTTCGGGTGTTTCAGAGGCACGAGGACAACTGAACTATTTAGAGGGACTAAGAGATATTCCTTTTGAGGTGAAACGTGTCTACTGGCTTACGGAAGTGCCAGATCAACAGGTACGTGGCGGTCATGCTCATAAAACTGGCGAACAAGTGATTGTATGTACTAATGGAATAATTGAGGCAGTATTGGATGACGGAAAAGGTAGGGTACTGAATTATACCTTAGATAAGCCAAACCAGGGCTTATACATTCCTGCCATGTGGTGGGGGAAAATGCTGTTTAGCAGAGGAGCTCAATTACTCGGTTTGGCTTCAGATGAGTTTTCTGAAGAAGACTATATTCGAAATAAAGAAGACTTTAATGGAGCAGTTTGAGCTGCATAATTCCGCAATAGATGGGGGAGAGTATAATTACCCTCAGCTGCTTTACAGCACTCCAGCATTTTTGAAGGCCAATAATAATCTGCCACAAAAGTATTTCTATTTCTTTAATAAGAGCAGTAATAAATATCTAGCACATTTGGCTGTGAGCGTTGATGGTGATATCGCTGTCAGTCCGCTAAAGGCTCCTTTTGGAGGGGTTGAATTTGAAGATTCTTTATCTGCCGCAGATTTAAAAAACTTCATCAAAGCTGTAGAAAGCACACTGGCCAGTGAAGGAATTCAGGAAATCAGGTTACATCAGCCACCAGAAAACTATCAGCTACAGGATACCATCAACGATGTCTTACTAGAGTTAGAGTATGACATTATTCAAGAAAGGGACTATCATGGAATTGACATTGATGGCTTACCGTTGTCAGAGAAAATGGTAGATATGCAAAAACGGAGACTCAAAAAGTGTGAGAAATCCGGTTTTACTTATAAGAAATATAGGAAGAGCGAGCTGGCCGGGGCTTTCCATCAGATAGATAGATGGAGAACCGCAGCTGACAAAGGCCTGTCAATGACATGGGCCGATTTGCATAATTCTAACAAAAGAAACCCAAAAGCATATCACGCGTTCGGCATAGAGAACGAACATGGGTTGATGATAGCTGGGTCTATTGTAGTAAAGGTGAGTGATAGGGTATTGTATAATTTCTTTCCCGCCAGTTATGACGCGTATAATGCGTATAGCCCTATGGTTATGTTGACCAATAAAATCTACGAATGGGGTCAGGCTAATGGGTTTACTCACTTGGACCTAGGTACTTCATACGTGCATAAAAATGTAAATACAGGTTTAAGGTTGTTTAAGGAAAGATTAGGCGGAAAGGTATATAGGGCATGGAGTTGGAGGAAAAAGATAAGCTAGAAGGAAAGACACAAATATTGAAGTCTAATTTTCTAAGAAGTTCTTCTTGGTCCTTCACAGCCGTGGTTTTTAGAGCTTTAGGAGGGCTAACAATCAATAAACTCTTCGCAGTACTGCTAGGTACTTCTGGCATTACCTTACTCTCTCATTTTCAGAATTTAACAGCGCTGTTTACGCTGCTTCCTAATGAGGGTGTAAACAGAAGTATAATGAAATATTGGTCGGATGCGGAGATGACGGAAGACCAAAAGAAGAGAATCTTTAAAACTGGTTTATGGGTTACACTCATCATCTTTGCCCTTTCTTTTGGCTTGCTTTACTTCTGGCAAGGAGAGTATTTTTTCAATCGGTTCATTGTTGAATTGACCACCCAGCAATTTCTACTGCTGTTTATCCCATCCATCTTACTAATGCTAATGTCAGGCTACCTGAACTCGGTTATTCTGGCACTACGGAAGGTAAAAGTTTATGCGACAATCAACATCACTAGCCTATTTGTGCTGGTTGGCTTGGTATACTTGGGGGTGAAGTATGGCTCGGTAGATGAGGCCCTATTGAGCTTTGCTGCTGGCTACGGTTTAATGGCAATTGTGGCTTTTGCTTACCTAATGTTTAAAAGGCGAAGCATTAAGTTAAGTTTTGGCAGCCCAGATGGGGAGTCGCTTAAGAAAGTAGGAAAGTTCGTGGCCATGGCCATAAGCGCCATCATATTTGGTAGGCTCTTAGACTTTGGTGTTCGCGATTACGTCATTGATTTATACGGACTCGATAGAACTGGCCTTTGGCAGTCTGTTGCAAAAATGTCAACCAGTTATCTATTGGTGTTTACGGGTACTGTAGGTGTAGTTTATTATCCTAAAATGGCTTCTCTCATTCATAATCAAGTAGCACTTAAAAGCTATGTATTGAAGGTGATGGGCTTTGTAGCCTTTGTTTCGGTATTGTGCTTAGGGGTTTACTATTTAAATAAAGAGTTTATTCTCAAACTATTCTTTGACAATGGTTTTGAGCGAGCTGCATACCTGGTGCAATATCAAGTAGTGGGAGATTTCTTCTGTATTTTAGCCTACCTCTTGGCCTATTTGCTTAGCGCGAAAGTACAGACCATGAAGTACATAGCGGCTCAGCTTATTTCGGCACTCATTTACGTGAGCGTGATTTCTTTACTGTTAAAAACTCACGACTTAGAAGCACTAACTTTAGGCTACATGTGGAGGTACATTGGCTTTTTCATAATTCTACTCATCTTTAATAGAAGAACCCTCTTTAGATGAACCCTACGGTATCTGTAATCTGTATTTCATTTAACCATGCCTTATATGTAAAGGAGGCCTTAAACTCCCTATTCGGTCAGACTTATGACTCCGTAGAGGTGATTATTTTGGATGATGGAAGTACCGATGAAAGTGTGAAAAACATAATGGGTGCTATTGAAGGGAAAGATGTTAAAACGGTTTTTCATGCTAAAAACCAAGGTTATACTAAAACCTTCAATGAAGGGCTCGCCTTAAGCTCTGGCAATTACATCGTAGACTTTGCTTTAGATGATGTAATGAAACCAGACTTTTTAAAAAAGAGTATTGAAAAATTCGAAGCTGTTTCAGACAAAGTTGGTGTGATTTTCTCCAACGCAGACTATATAGATGGAGCAGGAAAAGTAATTGAAAACCACACTGAGAGCCTGATGAAGAAAGGCATGATTAAGGAAGTGCCGACAGGTGATGTTTTCGAGTGGATTCTTAAACGTTATTTCATTTGCACTCCAACTATGGTTATCAAAAGAGAAGTGTTTGATAGGTTGGGCGGTTATGATGAAAGCTTGGCTTATGAAGACTTTGACTTTTGGGTAAGGTCTAGCAGGTTTTATGAGTACGCCTATCTAAACGAAGTGCTCATGAACAAGCGAAAGCTCCAGAGTAGTATGAGCAGTCAACGATATAGATTTCACTTCAATGAGCAGATGAATTCTGTGTTTAAAGTTTGTGAAAAGGCATTTCACCTAGTTCGGACTAAGAGTGAGAGAAAAGCGCTACAAGAAAGACTCAATTATGAGTACCGTCAGTGCATCAGACTTGATAACCATGTTTTGGCAGAAAAGTACAGGTTACTCATGGAGCAAGCTGGAGTGAATTTTAACCCACTCTCTCAATTGGCCAAATTTATCAACCGAGCTTAAGTACAGTGACTTAAGGAAAGCGAAAGTATGACCAGAGGTTAATACCTCTAAGCATTATTTGTAATAATTGTCAGCTAGACCTTTAGCGTAATCCCAGAGCGATTCAGAGCCATCTTTAATTCGTTTCTTTTTCTCTATTACAGTTTCATAAGAAACATTATGTTGTGCCCAGGTACCACCATTGTTTGTAGCATTTTGCATCATTGGGGCTAGTCTGTCTATGGCTTTAGCAAACTTAGCTTCTGCTGTTTCAGCGGCTTCAAACTCTTGCCATACTTTTATCAGTTCAACCCCTTGTTCTTCAGGGAGCATTCCGAAGATTCGCTTAGCTGCTTTTAGTTCTTCTTCGGTGTTGTCATGACTTTTCTTGGTGTCGAAGAGAAAGGTGTCACCGGCATCAATTTCAACAATATCATGAATGAGAAGCATTTTCAAGACTTTCAACAAATCGATCTTTTCATTTGACTGACCATGAAGAACCAGGGCCATCATGCACAAGTGCCAGCTGTGCTCCGCATCATTTTCATTTCTGGTGCTGTTGAAAAGGCAGGTCATTCGCTCTATATACTTGAGCTTGTCTATTTCGTGTATAAAGTCTAATTGTTTTTCCAGATCTGTCATACGTTCAGAGTATTCTTGCGTTTGATTTTAAGTTTATAAGACGGCTTATTGGTTCAACTCCCTGATTTTTATTCTTCTGAAGGCTACCTTGCCACCATGTTCTTGAAGAGAAATATGGCCCTTTTTAGATGAGCCGAAGCCCTCCCAAGCACTAAAAGGTGACTGCTCAATCAGGTTTTTCCATTCAGAGCCATTCACGGGAAATTCCAACACCCTTTCGCCATTAAAATCGAGAAAGCCTTCATTTTTGTTGTGATCTACATGCAGCAGGTAGCTGTTCCATTCGCCTGCACCTTTGCTTACCACTTTGCTTGGTGGCATCAGGTTATAGAGAGAGCCTGCTCTATTGATATCTCCTCTTTCGTTTACATATTCCGACCAGCCATCATCTAAAATCTGAATTTCGGCACCAGTTTGGTAAGGGTGCTCGTAGTTGTCAGCTTCAACCACACCCCACATTAAGCCTGAATTACCGTGTTCGGAGATCATCCAATCTAGAGAAAGTTCAAAGCTACTGTACTGTTTGTCTGTAGTGAGGTTGGCACTAAATGCTTCTGTTCTTTCTTCGGGATCGAACACAAGAACGCCTTCATCTATATACCACCCGTTATAGTTTTTACCATGACCATAAATATGCCAGCCCTCTAAAGTTTTTCCATCGAATAGTGTTTCCCAGCCCTCGTTCGACTGGCAGCTCCAAACGGATGTACAGAGCAAAATGAATAATAGCGCGTTTCTTTTCATTTTGTTAAGTGTTAGTAAAAGCGAATTATTATAGATTTTGGCAGTTCAGCCCTATGTCTTGTAAGAAATGCAGGATTGGAACTTCCAGAAAAATTCGAGACTTCTAGTTAATGATTTTTTTTGAATCTGATTTCTAGTTTCTTGTGAACCTTAAACTTGAAACGCGAAGCTTATGAAAACTATTTTCAACCTTATCTTACTAGCTGTAGGGCTGTTATTAGCCAGTTGTTCTGGTCAAAAGGACAATACAGACAATTTCGATATCAATAAATCTACAAGAAAAGAGGACGGTAAGGTAAAGGCTTCTGAGCGTATTGATTTGGAGAATAAGGGAGTAGGTCCAATACGGGACGTAATGTTGGCCGAAGAAATAGACTTAGATAGAGCGAAGGAAGGCGAGGTGCTTTTTAATCAGTATTGTGTTATCTGTCACAAAGTTAACGATAAGTTTATAGGGCCAGCCATGAAGGGTGTATTAGATAGAAGGAGCCCTGAGTGGGTAATGAATATGATTTTAGAACCAGCGAAAATGCTCAAAGAAGATCCATTGGCGAAAGATTTGTTCATGGAATTTAACGGATCTCCAATGTCTGATATGGGGCTTTCTGAGGCACAGGCCAGGGCGGTGCTAGAATACTTCAGAACTTTATAAAAAAAGGAAGCCATTTCTGACTTCCCCTAACATTTACAACAATTTGAAATATCACCAATAGATAGTTAATACATTGTATTGGGATTTTTTGAAGACTCAGGTACCTGTTGGATGGAATCCCAGTGCTCAACTATTTTACCGTCAGCATCGAAGCGAAAGAAATCCATAGTAACATACTGGTCATTGTCAGGCCATACTTGATGAGTATGTAGAGCTACTAAGTTTCCTTCTGCTATACAGCGAACAAACTCAATGCTTTTATTCGGATACTCGCGCTGCATTCGCTCAAAGTATTCAATAAAGCCTTCTGTTCCGTTGGCAACATCAGGATTGTGCTGAATGTATTCGGAGCCAACGTATTTCTCTACAGCCAACCGAGGGTTACCCTCATAAGCCGTTTTGTAGAAAGCTATAGCATTTTGCTTGTTCTGGGCTGAGTCCATAGTTCTTATATTTCAGTAATTATTTCTTCTTCTGCTAGCCTAGATTTTGGCAGTTTAGCATTAAAGTCAGAATCGGCCCTGTAGCCTAATGAAACTACAGCAAAGGCAGTGAACCCTTTCTCTCTTAGGTTGAACTCTTCGTCTAGTGCTTTAGCATCTACGCCTTCCATAGGTACAGCATCAATTTCCATTAGTCCAGCGCCTAAAAGCAATGAGCCCATATTGAGGTAAACTTGTTTTTCCAGCCAATGGGTCATGTCTTTAAGGTCGTAGCGATGAATGTTGGCGAACATATTTCGGCCGTTGTTCATTCCGTCTTTGTGTTCTGTGGTAGCAAATCTACCGTCTTGATCTTCTTTCTCCAGCACTTTGGCCATATGCTCTGGGTCTGCATCTATTTTGGTACAGAAAACCACTACATGCGATGCGTTAACCACTTTGGCATTGTTAAACTGATAAAAACCTTCAGTGGCTTTGGCTACTCTATTTTTTCCTTCTTCAGAAGAGGCAATTACAAAATGCCACGGCTGCAAGTTTGTACTAGAAGGGCTTTTTCTAAGTAAATCTTTAATGGTTTGAAAGTCTTCGTCAGAGATTTTCTTTGTCGGGTCGAATTCTTTGGTGGAGTATCTCCAATCCAATGCTTCAGTAATATTCATTATATTCTTTTTGTAGTTACTATAAAATATATAGTAGCAAAACTAAGTATCGTTAGATATGATTACAATAACTATCAAAAGGGATAGGTTCAAAAAAAATCGAAGAAATCTGAGGGTTTGGGCGAGATTTTCTAGCCTAAAGGCTGAAATGAAAGGTGTGCTTTACTAAAAAGTGAAGTCAGTATGCCTAGTTGCTGCGGAGGAGGGGAGTTGTAAAGGCTTGATGCGAAATAATAAAGAGGCCATCTCAAAAGCTAATTGTCATTCTATTCCCGTCCCATTTACGAAAATGGTGAGAGAATCGAACTAATCCTGCTTCATAGGTTGAGCTTCCTAGTGAAGCAGGAATTGACGAGCTTCATTACTTTTGAGATAGCCTCTTGCTGCTACTGAATCTCTTCTACAAACTGTCGAAATACTTGTTGGTGCTTTTCCAAGTCCATATTTGGAGAGCATGATACACGAGCAATGTAGTCTTTGTCTTCTTCTTTAGTAGTGCCTTGTGTAGACGTAGCCGGAATAGTCCAATAAACGCCTTTCAGCTGACCGTAGCTCACGCAGTATTTACTTTCTGCAATTTGACCAATCATCATGTTGATGAGTTTGTTGTTTAAACCGCGTTTGTAGGTTTCTCTTTCTTCAGCCGTATCTCCCTTGGTGGGAAGATCCAATGAAAAAACGGAAGGAGTGAAGCTTTGTTGAGCCAGCTCTTCAGACACAAAATTAATTTTGGCTTCAGGCAGTTGCTCTTTTATGAAATTCACAAAGGCCCTAGTGTTCACATAAGCATCTGCAATTCTTTGAATCATAGAAGGCATTTGCTGCGCTAGCAACGCAAGTTGTAGGTCTGTAGCTTCATTATCGCATAGCAGCAGATGCTCTTCGATTTTATCCATTAGTGCTGCGCCTCTTTTATTGGCTAAGCCATAACCAGCGGTACACAGTCCTCCGCTAGGAAATTTAGAGCCGCTTACGTATGAGATGGTTCTAACTTCTGAAAGAATATCCTCTTCACCTAAGAATGAAACATTCGGGCAAAATGTCTGATCGATAATAAAAACTGGATCAACGGCTTGCTCGCCATTGGCCGTTTTTCTGCTCTCTGTAAGTACCTGCTTTAACTTCTCTAAGTCTGGAACTTCAACCCTAGGGTTAGTAGGAATCTCAACTATAATAAACGCAACAGCATCTTCTTGAGCAATTTTGCCTAATACACTATCTAGGCTGTCTACCATGTTATTGCCACTGTCTACCAAAAGGTCTACAACCTCAATGTTTTCAGAGCATGCGGCAACACGTCTGGCTTGGTCGTTAGTGCCTCCGTAACAGTTTGGAGGTACCACAAACTTGATGGCTTTGCCCGCATATTCTGTTTGAGAATAGTCAATGAGTCCCATCATTAGGGCATATTGAACTGAAAGGCCACTTGAACCAACAATGGCTTTGGTATTGGAGCCTGTAATGTCTTTAATGCAGCTCAAGACTGCCTGTTTTTGTTCCGAAGGATTCGCAATAGATTCTTCAGTTTGTTGCTCAGTCAGCAGTTGCAGTGCTACTTGACAGTTAGAAGGTGTCATAGCGATGGATTCTCTTCTTCGAACATGCTGAATCTCACCAATGTATTCTTGGTTGGCTTCTCCATTCGCTAAAATCAAGCTCCCTAAATGAGGGTGAATGCTCACAAAGAAGTCTACTTCATCAGTTAAAGAAATGTCGAATAGTGCTTCTTGCTGACAGAGGAAAATGGTACTTCCTTGAAAGGCGGAAACTTCGTTGATAGAACCTACCTTTTGCAATTCAAAGTTGTAGCCGTAAACGGTTTTAATTCGTTCCGCATCTAAGTGCTGTGGAAGGCTATCGGTATAAACAATTCTGGTGGCCTTTTGGGCAAATAGATTTTTGCGCAAAATGGCCATTATTGGCATGGTTGAAGAAGCAAAGCTAATGACTCCATCGGTTGGTAGGTTATTGAATTTAGCTACGGCCCACTCTAATACACATGAAAGTGGATGGCCTAAACGGATGTAGTCAAAAGCCGTAGGCAAGGCAGCCAATGACTCTTTATTGGCATTTTTATTATTGAAAAGCCCTTCGAATTGTTCAATGAATTGCGTTTTGGCTTTCGATTCATCATAAATATCTAGGCGATGTGTGGTTAGCCTCACCCAATCGTCAGGCATATTTTTTAACACATCACTTAAATAGGCTTTTATATTGTTGTTTTCCATAGGATTCTACTCTTGAGTATAATTCATCGTTTGTCTTCCGATGCTTAACACCAGCTGCAAAGATATGAGTTCAATAGAGCTGCAAAACCAAGAAAGTAGATTTGTAGAGTTATAATTCTCGATTTGGAGTCTTTTATTGGATACAATAAAACCTTTTGGTATAAGTAGATAATCATGGCAATCATTCTCAAGGCTTAGACTAGGCGAAAGATTCTAGAATTAGTGGAAACTTCTCTTTTCAAAGCCTATAAGCATGCCTTGGGCATCAAAAACTAAAGGTTCGTTCTTGTCTTCTCATTCTCATATCTATAAAAATACCAACACCTACAATGAATAGAGCCACCGAAGCTACACTTAATTTTAAGTAAGCATCAATGTTTGATTGAATAGCGAAGGCTATGGCAAAAGAAAGGGAAAAGCTGGCTGTCCAAGTGGTGTAATGGTTGTTTGGAACGAACCCCAACTTGCTCCTAAGGTGCCTTTTTAGCTTCGCTAGTTTCTGCTTATAGATCTCGTTGTTGAAAGAAGGGATTTTTTCTAGTTCTAAATATCGAAGATAACTTTCAATTGACTCAGTTTGCTCTATGCTTAAATCCTTATCCTTTAGTCTTTCAAGAAGCACAATGAATTTTTCAAAAACCTTGATTTCGGGTTTTTTATTGGTTTTACAAAGCTGTTTCTTGAGGTAGATAATTGTTGCTTTTAAATCGCTTGTTTCTGTTACAGCTCCAGAATTGGTAAGCTCGGTTATTGGCACATCTAAAGCATTGGCAATTCTTTTTATTGTTTCTCCAGTAGGCTCAGATTCGTTACTTTCAATTCTTTGGATGGTTCTTAAGCTTACTCTAGATTCTTCGGCCAAGTACTCTTGAGACATTCCTCTAGTGGCTCTTAGTTCCTTTAATTTCTGTCCTAACTTTTTTGTTTTCATGTTCAACGATGTTTGATATTTCAGCAAATCTAGTTCTGAACAATAATTGCTGAACACGCCAAGTTAACGACATCCTTACGTCAATGGCATGAAACCAGTTTTACTAGGCATAAACTAGCAAAAAGAGCTTAGAAAATTCTGATGAGCTATTATCAAAAAAGTAAAGGCCTGATTCGATGAACCGCCTGGTATCTTACTGAATTCGGAAGAACGAAAGTACCGAAATAGTAGCTCACGCAAGTTGTGTGGTGTGTCCCGAGGCATCGGGAGGCGCACCGTGGGCTTATGGCTCACGGCCGTCTACTCGATTGTGCCTCGTTTTTATTTTTTTTCAGTTCGGAAAGTTAGCCATACTTATTTACAATTTTTGTTTAGCGCGTTGGGTGTGAGCGAATTGGAAATGTGTATGGCGGGTATAAATCACCGAATTTAATAGTTTACTTGCTGTTTATGATAATAAGTCGCATATTTGGCGATTATAAACTTAAATATGATATTTTGAAGCCTTGGAATGAGTATGTTAAGCGAAAATTGAAGTCCGAGATGGTCAAACGAGGAGTCGGGAATGATGAGCTCGTTCAGAGGTTGGATAGAATCGGTGTTGAATTGTCCAAGACGAGCCTTGTTAATAAAATCAGTCGAGGGTCTTTTTCTGCTGTTTTTTTTATTCAATGTTTATATGTTATCGGTTGTTATGAGTTTGAGATTGAAGAGCCAATAAGCATGGTTGCAGAGAATCCTGTAGAATATAAAAAATTAAAAAAGAAGTCATGAAAAATCTGTTTTGCAATTCAACTGATTTAAAGAATGAAGCAGATGTTGAGGCTTTGTTTGTTGAGCGACTTTTAAACTATTTTTCTTTTCCTGATGATAGGGTCAAGCGGAAACGCTCCCTTGATGAAATGGTCATTGGTCAGGGTTCTAAGAAAGAAAAGTATAAGCCTGATTATGTTTTGTTTGATTCTGCTGGTGATCCAATAATTGTCATAGATGCTAAAGCACCGTCAGAAAAGATCGAAGATTATCAGTATCAAGTATCGTCATATGCGCTTGGTCTAAACCAAAAGTTTAAGGATAAGAATCCCGTAATATTCACTGTTCTTACGAATGGGTTATACCTTATTGTCTACCCTTGGGATAACAGTCAACCTGAGCATTTCTTAAAGTTTGAAGATTTTGCTCCGCACAATGAGAGTTTCATTGAACTAAGGTCTAAGCTTTCCTATTCAGCTTTTGAGCACGCAAAGGCAACAAAAGGTGTTTTTGAACATGATAGACCAACGCTACACACACTGTTGAAGGCTTTTAATGACTGTCATGATTTGATTTGGAAAAAAGAGAAAATCAGTCCTACAGATGCGTTCTATGAGTTCTCTAAAATCATGTTTATTAAAATCCGAGAGGACAACAAAATCCATGATAAGTTTTCAAACGGTGATTCATTGACAAAAGACGATTTTGTTTTCTCAACCCACTGGTTGGATGCGATGGCTAAGAATGGAATCGAACATCCTTTTGATAAGATTCTTTTTAGTCAAGTTCAGGAAGACCTTGAAGAGCAGATAAAACGGAACAAAAAGAAAAGAGTATTTGAAAAAGACGAAGGTCTAAATCTAAAGGCTTCAACAGTTTATGAGGTTGTGAAGAAATTACAAAACTTTGACCTTTATGGAATAGATGAAGACCTTAACGGTAGAATGTTTGAAACATTCTTGAATGCCACCGTTCGAGGAAAGGGCTTAGGTCAGTTTTTTACTCCACGAGGAGTTGTCCATTACATGGTCGAATCTACTCCATTAACCATCAATGTGAGCAAGGGGAAATCACTGGAGGAATCAATTCCTTATGTTTTTGACGGATGCTGTGGTAGTGGTGGGTTTTTAATTGATGCAATGGCTCAGTTCGTTAGGGATATAAACAATAAAACAAATCTAACGGATAAACAGAAGGAAGCATATTTAGAAGAAGCAAAGAACAATCACCTATATGGCATAGACGCAAACCCAAAAATTTCTCGAATTGCCCGATTAAATATGTACCTGCATGGAGATGGTGGAAGCAAAATATTTAAAGCAGATGCCCTTGATAAGTTAATTCAATCAGAGGCTGGAATTTCGAAAGAAGAAGAACAAGGTTTGAAAGAGCTAAGAGACGAGTTCAATAAAAATCACTTGAAATTCGATGTCATTCTTTCGAATCCACCGTTCAGTATGAAGTATGACTCTAAAGACCCAAATGAAAAGGTTGTGTTAGAGCAATACTCAAAAGTGAACAGGGTCGGCACGAAAATGACAAATTCTGAAAAATCAAATGTACTGTTCTTAGAAAGGTACTTTGATTTGTTGAAACCTGGGACAGGCGAATTGTCTACCGTTATTGATGATACGGTAATTAACGGTCAAAAAAGTCAGAGATACCGAGATTTTTTACTTGACAATTTTATTCTTGTGCAGGTGATTTCCTTGCCGTTTAATACTTTTTTCGGTGCAGAGGCCAATGTAAAGACTTCAATCGTTCATTTGAGGAGGAAAAGTGAAGGTGAAAAGCAAGGTCATGTCTTTATGGCGATTGCAAACAATGTTGGCCATGACGACCATAAAAAGCCTACTCCTGATCGAAACAACCTTCGTGAAATAATTCGATATTATGAAAGGTGGCAAAACGGAGAAGATATTGATGACGTAATAATCGATAATCAGTCAAATGATGAACCGCTTGGTTGTCCCATGCAGATTTTCACTGTTGCTCCAAACAAACTTAATAAAGAGCGTTTGGACGCCTTCTATTATGCTCCTGAATTAGTTAAAGCGAGAGAAAAGTTATTTGAACTGAGAGATACTGGTGAAATTGATCTTTTTTATGGTCGAGACTTTGAAGTTATACCTGAGATTAAAAAGAGACAGGAAAAAAACTTTGGTGGAAATAGCTATAAGTATTTTGAAATTGGAGATGTAACAATTGATGGAACTATTGTAAAATATCGTGAAGAGCCTTTTGAATCATTACCTACGAGAGCAAGGCTTCAGGTTCGCAAAGATGATGTGATTTTTGCCAAGAATAATAGTAGCCGAGGAACTACAGTAATTATTCCGAGTGAATTTGACGGTCAACTTGTCACTACAGGCTTTATAGGTCTAAGACCGAAAAGTCAAGATGAAAAATATCTATTGTGGGGTATTCTTGAATCAGAGTTTTTCAGAAAGCAAATCTACTATCTATCAATTACTGCGTCTCAACCTGAAGTCAGAGAGACAATATTTAAGAATGAAATAATAATTCCTATTCCAAAGGACAAGAAAGCAAAACAGAACATTATCGACAGTGCGGTTCAAGCTGAAAAAGCAAGAATTAGTTTAAGTAATGCTGTTAAAGGTTCAAGTGATGCTGTCAATCGTATCTTCAGTGTGTAGGGAAAAAACAGGCTCTTTTGCTTGCGAAGCGTCAGCCTTTAGCGCTGGGGCAAGCAAATGTGCCTGTTTGAGCGTTGGCTTTTTAAATGGGGCACAACGTTAGCTATCGTGCACTTTTATGCACGATATAAATCATATAATTTAATATTTATGCACGATAGCCATGCATTTCTGATGGCTATCGTATGTTTTCAATTTAGTCGTCCAGGTTTAAATTATCTAAAGGTGACTGTATTTTTCCCAACCCTTATGTGTTATATGTGTATAAATTTCTGTGGTCTGACTTGAGTTATGTCCCAATAAAACTTGGATATACCTGATGTCCACTCCTTTTTCTAAAAGATGTGTTGCAAAACTATGGCTTTGGGAATGTAGACTTACCGATTTGTTAATACCCGATTCTCTAATAGCAGAATGAAATACTACCGAAGCACATCCAGAGCCTTTTGAGAAAGTATATTTCACTCACTCGGGTATTCAGATAACCCCTTTCTCTAGGCATAAAGTAACTAGCTCGGCTGTGTTTTTTGTTCCTAACTTGTGCATGATATTGCGCCTGTGCGTTTTTACTGTATGAGGACTTATAAATAGTGCTTCCGCCACTTCATTACCTTTTTTACCAAGAGACAGCTGCTTAATTATCTCAACTTCTCTTTCCGAAAGCTGATTGACAAGATCTGAATCCGTACTCCCTCTGTTGCCTCGCAAAAATTCAAAAAGCTGGTCATTGACCTTTTTATGAAAATAGTTTTCTCCCTTCGACACATTCTGAATAGCTTCTACCAGTTCAGTTTTAGAAGCATCTTTGAGTATATAACCTCTTGCGTTATGTTCCAGAGCACGTTTTATCTGCCTTATGTCCTGATGCATAGTGAGCATTAGTGTAGGAGTGGCATACCCTGCATCTTGTATCAGTTTCATTGTGTCTATGCCATCAATTACTGGCATGCTGATGTCCATGATGACTACATCCACGTCATGGCGTTTGAGCAGGGAAAGAGCTTCGTGTCCGTTGGTAGTACTAGCCACTATATCTATACAGTCCTTGGGCTGAAACATAGTTTTGAGCCCGTGGGCAAACAAATGGTGATCATCAACTACTAAAACTTTAATCATCGTATGTCAGTTCAGGTTGGGTAGATAGCGGTAGGTCTACCAAAATAGTTGTTCCTTTGCCCAGTGTGCTGTCAATAGTAATTTCTCCATCAAACCCTTCAATACGTGATATAAGGTTTTTTAAGCCAATACCTTTGTGTTTGACTGAAGCATCGTCCTTGTTAAATCCTCTGCCATTATCTTCTACAATAACGCTCACAAGTTCTTCCAAACTTGTAAGCTGAATGGAGACAAGGCTTGCCTGAGAGTGTTTTAGGGCATTACTTAATAACTCCTGAACCATACGGTAAATAAAAACCTCCATGTTAGAGTCAAAACGATCGGTACTGTTAGTGGCGGTTACCTGTACTCTAATGCCATTAGTACTAGATACTGATTGAGCCAGATCTTTGAGTGCGCTGATAAGACCAAAAGATTCGGATATGCCCATGTGCAGGTGATGTGCAATACCTCTCACATCTTCACAGGCTTTATCTACTAGGGTATTCACTGTTTTTACTTGTTCATTCTCTTTCAGTGACTTTTCTCTGTCGAAAATACCTTGAAGGTTAACTTTGACAGTTGCCAGTATACTGCCAAGGTGATCGTGCAGGTCTTTGGCCAATCGCTGGCGTTCTTGCTCTTCACCTGCTATGCGAGCTTCTAGGTTTTTGGTGCGCTGCTGATCCAAGAGAGATTCTATATTGCGTTGGTGTTTTGCTTGTTCTTCTTTTTCCTTAAGGCTGGCCAGTGAAAGGCGCTGCCGATAATAAAGAAATAGTCCTAAGGCCAGTGTAAATAGGGCGATAGTAGCCACCAAGTAGGTTGTCTTTTTGGCTTTTTGCTGCTCAGCTATCGCCTCGTTCTTTTCAATTTCTGTTTTTGCTAGGTCGTTTTCTAAGGCCAGTTCGCTAATGCGTTTGTCTTTCTGTACCGATTCGTATTGCTCTTGTAGTTCTGCTATCTGTCTGGCTTTTTCCAAGTTATCCAGGCTGTCTTTTACAGTCTCATACTGAAGTCTAAAGTCAAGTGCTTTTTTAGGGCTTCCAAGTTGCTCGTACACTTCTGATAGCCCGAGCAGGTTGGCGCGAGATAGCTGTGGTAGTTCGTACTTTCTAGCAAGTTGGAGTCCTTGCTGGTAATTATTCAGTGCATCGTTGTATTGACCATTTTCGTATTGAAATACTGCTAAGCTAGTGAGTACCTTACCCAAGTTCAGATCGTCTCTGATTTCTCTTTTTAGTTCTAGGCTCATTTGAAAATATCTCTCTGCTAGTGCTGTTTTTTTGAGACCGGCAAAGGAACGCGCCATTCCGAAGTAAGACTCTGAAAGATCTTGTACTCTCTGCTGTTGTTCATAGATGGTGGCGGCATTTTGAAAAGATTCTAGTGCCTTCGGCCACTCATTGTTGATCTCCAAGACTTCTCCAAGGTTTCTATAAATATTTGCTTTCGTGGTTATTTCCCCAATTCCTGCTTCGCTTTTCAAGGCCTGTTCATAATAGTCTTTTGCCTCAATGGTTCTGCCCAAATCTTTCAATACTACCCCAAGGTTGATTAGAGTATTGATGCGCATATCATCAAGTTGCAGTGAATCGTAAATTTTTAGGCTCTTAACATAGTGGGATGCTGAAAGAGTATAAAAGCCCAACTTATAATAGGTTGCTCCCAGATTGTTGGCTAAGCGGCCAATTCCTTCATTATACTCAGCTTCTTCATAAAGCGGTATTGTACGCTGGTAATAATCAATGGCCTTTCGGAATTCACCAACAGCGAAATAGTAGTTGCCCAGATTGAGTGAGGTCTTAGCTGTAGAAAGTGGGTCTCCTAAGAGCTTTTTAATAGCTATACTCTGTTCGAAATAATATAAAGCGCTGTCGGCCTGTCCTATTTGTCTATGCACATTTCCCATGTTTTGTAGGGCCTTGGCCCAGGTGACCGAGTCTTTTGCAAGTTGTGCATAAACCATGCTTTGATCGTATTGACCAAGGCTCTTTGTAAATTGGCCTTGTCTTTTGGCTAGAACTCCCAGCAAATTGTGGATGGCCGATAGTGTTATATAGTCTCGAGTCTCTTTGCCAAGGTTTATAGCTTGGTGGCCGTAATAGATGGTGCTGTCATAGTCTTTCTGAAGGTACATGGTCTTAGCTCTGAGCCAATTGTTTACCGCCATTACTGTCTTGAGCTTTCTTTTCGGGCTAAGTTCTTCTGCCTTTTCTAGCAAAAGAAAAGTAGAGTCGGGGTGTGATTGAGCTAGACTTTCGGCTTTCTGCTGAAGCAAAGTAACCTGCCCGGGAATGTCCTGGGCAAGTACAGTTCGAGTTAAGCTTACCCCGATGATTAATAGTGTTATATGAAAATATAACTTTGATAAGTTCACTTTTAATGTTAATGAATTATGAGATTATATCATATTTCGTCTTCGTCTTCCACAATTACTTTAGAAGCGTCACCTTCTTCAGGATCTCCCGAAGCGGTAACAATGATTATCTCTTTTCCTTTGATAAAGCTGTTGTAAGACTCGTTGAACTCAATGCAGAAACGATAATTGAGGTAATTTGTGCTCTTAATGGCATCACCAATTTGGCTGAAGTTAAGGAACACTAGAATGTTCTTACCTACTGTTTTACATTCTACAAAGTTGTTTTCATCTGGTAAATGTTGTGTGTCTGTGAGCACGTTGATGTTGAGCTCATAGTTGCCTGCATTTGATTCAGTTGGTGATTTGAAACGAAAATGTGAAAGCGGTTTTAATATGAGGTGTGAAAGCGATAGTTTATCTTCAGAAGAGGGATAAACCCCTACACTATTGCCTGCTGATATGGTATTGTAGGTAATATTGACCGAAGCAAGCTTCTCCATTTTGGATCCTATTTTGATAGAATTACTCATAATTATTTTGGTTTTGGTGTTAATGATACATCAAAAATAGAAGAGCCGCCCGGTTTACTACTACCCCCATGGGGGTATTCATCAAATACCACTGCCTAGCCCCATAGGAGTACTTTTAATATTCGGATTTGGTGGTATCAAACCCTCTTTTTAATCCCTCACCTTTGAAATGTCAACAGCGACAAAAGGAGTATCTCGAAAATCCTGAACAGAGTAGAGCAGAATAAACAAATACAATTACAATGGACTTAAGACAATTTTTTGGTGAATGGAGAGAAGGACAACCCATTCATGCAATGCAAGAAAGCAAAGAAGGTGCGAAGCCTTTTGTTTTGGAAGTGGTAGCTTTTACCCCTGACAGGGTTACGCTGCGATCAATCGAAGGTAGCGAGCCACTCAATATTCTGGTTGAAAGCGCGCCTAAGAATAACCTGTCAGCTTATTCTCTTGAAATCGACTCAGGAAGCAATCTGACACCAACTGATTTAACAGGTAGAGCTTTGCCTGGTGCGGTTTTGGTGAGCCCTCCAGCTCCATCCAAATTGATGATTCATGGTGAAATGGTTTTGTCTTCGAATACACTTTTCACCAAAGTGAATGGTCAGATCGCTTTAGTACGAAACTTTGTTGACTCCTCGGAAAGTTCGCTTTTGGTAGACTTGCGACAAGGTGGGACTAGTGTGAAGTACTTCTTTACAGGTATGGAGAAAAAATAAACATTCAGACAAAATGTGGAGCAGCACCCACTTGAAAAAACGGCCTTTTCCCGAAGGTTAATTGGGAAGGTGTATGCCGAAAAACCTTATGAGTAGGCACAAAACTAAACTTTAATAAACATGCCTTTTTTTCCAATTAGAAATTTACCAACAAACTCCCAACGTACATTACCAACTTTGACTTACACTAATCCGGATGAATTCGTAATTGCCGGAATCCATACGGATGGACAGGTTTTTATCAGAAAAAGTATGGATGCGGGGGAGACTTGGAGTCCAGAAATCCCTGTCACCAATGCTACATCAGGTCAGATGCCCGCTGTGGCCAGTATAGGTGAAGGACTTTTCATAGCATGGGCTGCTAATGATGGCTCTAACCGACTGTGTTACACGGTTTCTATTGACGGTGGAGATACTTTTTGTAAGGTTCAACCAGTGGATGGAGCTTTTACTAAGCATGCGCCTAACATGTCTGGCGGTGGGGCTGTTTTAGTTAGCTTCTTAGATCTAAATGGAGAATCGCAAATGGTTATTCTTCCATTAGAGATCAATTGAAGGTCACGCAAGCAAACTCTTCAGCTTTGAGTGTCTTTACTCCTGAATGATTGTATGTTTCAGTCAACCTTTCAATGAAGGAGTAGTGATCTTCTTAAATCTTAAAGCAGATGCCAATGTGAGGCCCCTGTGATTTAATGAGATATGAAATGTGGAGCAGAACCCACTTAAAAACAACGGCCTTTTCCAGAAGGTAAAGACCTGGAAGGCGGAAACCGAAAAGCCTTAAGAGTAGGTAATTTAAACCCAATAAACATGAAAATTCAATATCAACAGGTAGTAGCGATTCAGTCTTCCGAATACTGCAATTTCATAAGCGCAAACGGAAGTAAAAAACAAACCCTTTGCATGACAAAACCATGGCTTAATATAAATGAGCAGTGGAAAACTGAGCTAGTGAGTGACAACAGTTCAACAGCCAATATAAAGTTTGGTGATTACGTCAGGTTTAGCAGCGAACGATATGATTCGGCTTACCTTTCTGGTTACAATGGCTATTCACCTATGGCACTCACTACTATGAATGCCCCTCAAGATTACGAGCGTTTTAAGCTAGTTGATCCGAGCAATCCTTCATCTACTGCAGAAATTACAACCAACGATGAATTTGAGTTGTGGCTAGTCAATGGTGACAAGTACAGTGTTAAGGTGAGCGGCACCGAATTTGAAAAATCAATCCCGTTCGTTACTTCTGGCGGATCTACCTTTAGACTTATTCAGATCACCGTAAATGCTTAAGATAGAGGAGAATTATAAAGAGCCATGATCTTCACCATGGCTTCTCTTACAGGCCTTAATGTATCATTAAGGCCTGTTTCATTTTACACCTTCTCAGCTACCCAATTCTTAGCATTGATAAACGCTTGAATCCATGGGCTTAGCAAGTCTGCTTTCTGCTCCGCAGGGTAATTACCCCAGTTCCAAGGGAAGATAGAGCGCTCAAAGTGAGGCATAATCGCTAAGTGTCGTCCATCTTTACTGGCCAAACCTGCCACATGGTAGTCAGATCCGTTAGGAGAAGCAGGGTAAGCCTCGTAGCTGTATTTAGCAATTACATGGTAATCTCTTTCAGCTTCTGGTAGTCTAAAACGGCCTTCACCGTGTGCTACCCAAATACCCAGTCTTGTACCAGCTAGTGAACCAAGCATCACAGAGTTGTTTTCAGGAACGGTAACGTTCACAAAGCCAGACTCAAACTTATGAGCAATGTTGTGGTCTAACTTCGGATGTACTTTGTGTTCAGGGTAGAGCAAACCGAGTTCGCCCATCAACTGGCAACCGTTACAGATACCTAGTGAAATGGTGTCTTCGCGTGCATAGAAGTTGTCTAGTGCTGCTTTTGCTTTCTCGTTGTAAAGGAAGGCACCAGCCCAACCTTTGGCAGAACCTAATACGTCTGAATTTGAAAACCCACCTACGAATGCAATGAAGTTTACATCGCTCAAATCTTCACGACCCGCAATCAGGTCGGTCATGTGAACATCCTTCACGTCAAAACCAGCTAGGTGCATGGCATAAGCCATTTCTCTATCGCCATTTACTCCTTTTTCACGAATAATGGCTGCTTTGATTCCTGTAGAAGACTTTCTGTTCGGATCTAGCCCTAGCGCTTCATATTGACCATTGAAACCTTCAGGGAATTTAAACTGAAGCGGTTGCTTTTTATAGTTCTGAAAACGCTCGGTAGCCAGCTCCTTACCAGACTGCTTTTGGTCTAGCAGGTAAGAGGTTTTGTACCAAGTGTCTCTCAACGACTCAATGTCTAGCAAATAGCTTTGCGTGTTGGTCTGAATAGAAAGAATTGGCTCTCCAATTGGGCTTCCAAGTTCGTAGTTAATGGTGCCGAGAGCGGAAAGATTACCAACTACTTCTGCTAAATCTTCATTAGCTATTTGTAATACTAGCGCTGGTTTTTCTGAGAAGAACACCGAGATATCATCAGCACCTTTAATGTCCTTTAAGTCGGCTGAAATACCTAAGTCTACTTGAGCGAAAGTCATTTCGAGCAATGCAGTAATTAAACCACCAGCAGATACATCGTGACCGGCTAATACTTTACCTTCTTTGATCAATTGCTGAATGTAATCGAAGGTTGCAGCAAAGTTGCTAGCACTCTTAATGGTTGGTGCTTCGGTTCCGATTTTACCCACTACCTGAGCGAAAGATGAACCTCCAAGCTTGAAGCTATCACCCGACATATCGATATAAAGCAAAGTCGACTCAAAGTTAGGTTGAAGTACAGGCTCAACTACTTGTTTCAGGTCGCTTACTTCGCCTACGGCAGAAACGATAACCGTTCCTGGGGCATAGACCACATCGTCTTTGTACTTCTGCGTCATCGACATGGAATCTTTTCCAGTCGGAACGTTAATGCCTAACTCACAAACAAAGTCAGAAAGGCCTTTTACTCCATCGTAAAGTCTGGCGTTTTCTCCTTCGTTCTTCGCTGGCCACATCCAGTTAGCAGAAAGCGAAATGCCTTTAATGCCATCAGAAATAGGAGCGAAGATGATGTTTGTTAACGATTCAGCTACAGAAAGCTGAGAACCAGCAACTGGATCAATCAAGGCTGAAACAGGTGCATGGCCAATAGTAGTTGCAATTCCTTTTTCACCACGATAATCAAGCGCCATTACGCCCACATTGTTCAATGGTAATTGAATTGGCCCTGCAGTTTGTTGCTTGGCCACTCTACCAGTTACACAACGGTCTACTTTGTTGGTTAACCAGTCTTTACAGGCGACAGCTTCCAACTGAAGAACTCCGTTTAGATACTCCTGCAGCTTCTTAATATCGTAAGTAACCTCAGCGTAATTGGCTTTAGCCGATTTGTCTTCCAAAATGGTTTTTGGAGAAGAACCAAACATGTGCGCCAAGTCCCAATTGATTGGGTGCTGGTTAGTTTCTTTATTCTCGAATTTGAATTTATGGTCACCAGTGATGTCGCCCACCACATAGATAGGAGCTCTTTCACGCTCAGCTACTTTTTGGATGTAGTCAATGTCTTTTTGCTTCATCACAAGCCCCATTCTCTCCTGAGATTCGTTACCAATAATCTCTTTGTCGGAAAGGGTAGGGTCGCCCACAGGCAATTTCTTCACATCTATCACACCACCGGTTTCTTCAACCAATTCAGACAGACAGTTAAGGTGTCCACCAGCACCATGATCGTGAATTGAAACAATTGGGTTTTTCTCCATTTCGGCCATGGCTCGAACGGCATTGTAAACCCTTTTCTGCATTTCTGGATTGGAACGCTGAATGGCATTCAGTTCTATTCCAGAGGAGAACTCACCGGTATCTACCGAAGAAACAGCACCACCGCCCATTCCAATGCGGTAGTTGTCGCCTCCCATAACCACTACTTTATCGCCAGTTTCTGGGGTGTCTTTTAAGGCATCATCTTTTTTACCATAGCCAATTCCGCCAGCCATCATGATCACCTTGTCAAAGCCTTGCTTTTTTCCGTTCTCCTCATGCTCGAAAGTGAGTACCGAACCAGCAATGAGTGGCTGACCAAATTTGTTACCGAAATCTGAAGCACCGTTAGATGCCTTGATCAGAATGTCCATTGGGGTTTGGTATAACCACTTGCGCTCAGGCATGTTGGCTTCCCATTCTCTACCTTCCTCCAAACGAGAGTAGGAAGTCATGTAAACAGCGGTTCCGGCTAAAGGCATAGATCCTTTTCCGCCAGCCATTCTGTCTCTTATTTCCCCACCAGAACCAGTAGCTGCACCATTAAATGGTTCAACCGTAGTAGGGAAGTTGTGCGTTTCAGCCTTGAGAGAGATGACAGATTCAAAATCTTTAGTTTCAAACCAGTCGGCTTTGTCTTGTGTCTTTTGAGCGAATTGTTCAACAACCGGACCTTCAATAAAGGCAACATTGTCTTTGTAGGCAGAAACTAACTTGTTAGGATTGTCTTGTGAAGTTTTCTTGATCAGCTTGAAAAGCGATGAAGGCATTTCTTGCCCATCTATTACAAAAACTCCATTAAATATTTTGTGTCTACAGTGCTCTGAATTCACCTGAGAGAAACCGAATACTTCACCATCGGTTAGGTTTCTACCCAATTGAAGGCTAACATCTTTTAGGTAATCAATTTCTTCTTTGCTTAGCGCTAGTCCTTCCACCGTATTGTAGGTGGCAATATCCTCTATATACCTTACTGGCTCTGGCTCAACGTTGATGGTGAAAAGATCTTGATCTAATGACTTATACAAAACCTGGAGCATTGGGTCATAGGCCACATTGTCGCTTTCCACCTGTTCGAACTCTTCAATTCTCTGGATTCCAGAGATGCCCATGTTCTGGGTTATCTCTACAGCATTGGTGCTCCAAGGGGTAATCATCTCTTTTCTTGGGCCAATAAAATTCCCATTAAGGGTTTGACTGTCTATGGTTTTGGCATTTCCGAAGAGCCAAAGTAGTTTGGGGATATCTTGTTGAGGAAGTTCCTGAGAGAGACCTACAGCGTAGATTTTGCCGTGTCCGGCATCAAAAAACTGAATCATTTGAGCGATTGCTTTTGGGTACGAATTACCCGCGCAAAATTAGAAAAAGATTTGGGTTTAAGTGCAGCTAGTTTACCATGATTTGTCATTTGTCTTGAGCATAGAAGCCTGAAAATCGATATACGTAAAAATACGTGTTTGTAAAGAACAGGTAAATTGGCTCTGCTAGACCAATTCAAAACCTGCCACCTTTGAATCACAGTCTAACAGTTCTGGTCTAGGTGACTAGGAGTTTCTCTCAATGATGAATACGCACGAATAACACACATACAGCCATGTCGGTCCTTTTAGGAGCGATAAATTATAATTGAGAGAAACATAGCCCTGTCCTGAAAAGGATGGGGCTTTAATTTTCATTGACGAAGAACTTTGAGGCCACTATGAATTGAAACTATATTTAAGCATCAATATTAATAGCACTCACAGTCAATAAAAATCAGATTCAACTATAACCAAACATCTCAACCATGAAAGTTATTTCAGAGAAAGAAGCCACGCTTATTAAGACTAACTGGCAAAGACAAAGGCAAGAACACATTATTTCCTCTTTTGAAGTATTTAATGAACAAGAGGGTGAGTACGACAGAATTACCGCTAGAGACTTCGGTGCTATTACGCAAGAATTCATGGATTCTATTCAAAAATTAGGAGATTCTCCTTCTGATGGACTCTCTTTAATGTTGGGTATTGATGAGAATACGCAACATGCGGAGGTTTTTTGGGAGTTTAGACTAGGAAACGAGAAAACCTACATCAAGGGTGATGGTGATAGGTTTCTGACTTACATCTCTTCTAACTATAGACCAACTCAGCCAAGAATGGGAGAGTCGGTTAATTATAAAAATGAGGTTTGCTGTAATTGGGCCAATATCTCTTACTTTGAAATGAATGCTATCTTTTTTGTAGAGATGGAAAACAACAATTTTAAATCACATGGCTCTGAGTTGTTTTTGCGTAGACCGAGAAGAGTATTGAGCTTTACTATACCTCAAGATGATATTGATGTAATGAAGAAAGTTTGCTCTACCGAGAAAAGCTTACTTGTACACTACGGTGTGAACTATGGAGATGCGGCAAGACAAATGGTTCCTTTTGTGCCATTGATTCAAGTTTATACTCCAATGTTACAAGGTACTACAGATGAGGACGATCCCGATTCTACATACCTGGACTTTGTAGAGCCATGTCCACCAAATTGTCCAGGTGGAGGTGGTGATGATATTTGATAATGTTTAGAGCTTTATAGAGGATGAGCGAAATATTTAATGAATCAACCAGAGTGTTGATAGTTCAAATATATTCGTGGTACGTTTTTGTGCCCGTTGTACTGGGTGCATTATTTTGGCGTAGGCTTAATAATGCTCAGAAGTTCATCCTCTATATCGCTATACTCAGTGCAGTAAACCATAAGATCTCTCAGGTTGTAAGAACTTATTTGGCAACGGATAGCAACAATGCTTGGGTAGCCCATGCCTATGTTCCGTTTATTTTTTGGTTTACCTGGAGGCTATATAAAAACGAACTCAAGGTGCTTTTTTCGAGTACTTTTTTCAATATTACTTTGATCATTTGCCTTTGCTTCTTTGGTGTAAATAGCCTCTTTATTCAGAACTTAAAAATTCTACCAACTAACGGCATTTTCCTAATAAGTGGGGTGTTTATTTTTTGGGGAGTTTCTTATTTCTATTCTTTACTTAAGCAAACCGTATATAAATCATTAGAGAAAGAACCTGTGTTTTGGTTTACTACAGGGGTCATTATGTATTACTCAAGTACATTCCTGATTTTTCTTTTGGTCTATAATTATCTGGATAAGGATTCTGAAACGACTTATATTGCTTCGATTTTCAACGCATTCTTTAACCTTGTATTGGTTACTACATATATTATTTCAATATGGGTGAAACCTCCCCGATTAGTGCTGAACAACTTCTCATAGGCTCCATGCTGGGCATGTTTCTACTGTCCCTGAGTATTGTAATTTTCTTTGTAGTGTATCAGAGGAGGTTGTTGAGACAGCAACAGAGTCACCAACAGAAAGAGGCCGATTACCAACAGCAGTTGCTTAGGGCCAACTTTCAAAGTCAAGAAAGAGAAAGAAACAGAATCGGAAAAGATTTACATGATGAGGTTGGCGCCTTGTTAACTACCACTAAACTCTATTTTCAACATTTAGATAGGAATACGCAGGAGGAGAAGTTTGCCGAAATTAAAAGTAAAGCCTTTAGCTTACTGGAAGAGACAATGACCACCGTACGTAGGGTCTCTCACGATCTTAGGCCAGTGGTTTTGGAAAGACTTGGACTAGTTGAAGCTATTCTTAATGTTGTAGATAAAATAAATCAAAGCGATCAGATTAAGATCGAATTTAAGCACTCTCTTTCAACAGAACCAGATGCTGAGTACTCATTAAATTGGTATAGAATAGTTCAAGAGTTAATCAATAACACGCTTAAGCATGCCGATGCTACTTTGATAGTTTTAGACTTGAAAACACTGCAAGGAGAACTTTGGCTAACTTACTCAGATAATGGTAAGGGGCTAACTCCTGAAAGTGATACCGCTAGCGGTTTAGGAATGCAAAATATTAGGAGTAGAATAGGCCTGATGCAGGGAGAGATGAATATTAAACAGAAAGAACAAGGCTTTGAAGTAGTCTTGAAATCAAAGTTAAAACCGTAAACACATGATTAAAATTGCTATAGCCGATGATCACAAACTTTTCAGAGAAGGCTTACGCTTTCTAATGGATCAGATGGATGATTTGGAAGTAGTTTTCGAAGCATCTAACGGAAAAGAGTTGTTAGAGCAAATGGAGAATCATGAACCAGATGTACTCCTCTTAGATTTGGATATGCCAGAGGTAGATGGGCTAGAAGCTTTAAAGCAGCTGAGGCCAAAGTTTCCAAACCTCGGCATCATTATACTTACCATGCATAGCGACTCTAAAATGGTAGCCTATTTAATGGAGTTGGGTGCTAATAGCTACCTGCTTAAAGATACTAGTCCAGAAGAGTTTCGAAAGGCTATATCTAGTGTAATTCAGGAGGGTTTCTACTTTAATAAAATGGTTTCTCAAGCAATGTTGACGGGCTTAAAGGGCCAGTCTAAGAAAAAGCCTACCCTTAACGATACTGAAACGCTAACCACTAGAGAGATAGAGGTGTTAGAGTTAATCTGTCAAGAGTATACAGCTAAGGAAATTGCGGAGAAGCTTTTTATTAGTCATCGTACGGTAGAAGGGCACAGAAAGAACCTAATTGAAAAATTAGGGGTGAAAAATACGGCTGGGCTAATTGTTAAGGCTATCAAGGAGGGCATTATTGAAGTCTAAAGAAGCCTTTTTTCGCTCTGTTATAGACTTATAGTTAAGTTCTATTGTATAAGTCAATGGTTTTTTTGGGAAAGCCATCAAAAATATTCTAACTTATTTAAAATTTAAGTAAAACTTTAAAACACCACAGTTATGGCCATCAAACAGAGTCTAGAGGCTAATAAAAACTTCATTTTAGACAGCTTACCAACTCAAGAACTTAAAGACGACTTTCTTAAAAGCCTTGAAAATGCCCCGGAATCAGTAGAGGCGCCTAGCCTTGAACAACAGGTAAAGGAGGCAGAGGCTCCAGATTATATTACTGAAGAAATGTATGCTGGAATTAAGACTGAATTAGAAAACATGAAACCAGTTCCTAAAATGACCCCAGAAGAGGAAAAGGCGGCTATTGAGGAAGGGCTCAAAAATCCTCCAAAATCAGATGCTAACAATGAAGAAGAATAAACTCAACTAAACCGGTAATATCAAAAGGTCACTTGTCTTAAGTGGCCTTTTCTTATGAATTCAATAATTTCAATAAAACTCCATTTGTCCATCCAAACCCATCTTGTACTGGGTATTCTCCGCCACCACTCAGTAAAGAGGTGTCTACTACGTTGTACTTCTCCATCAGCTTGCCAGTGTTTTTAAACACTTTGATGTTAAGAGATACCCAACGGTCTTTAATTTGATTAGCCAGACCATTTATGCCGTAGTTCCTTAAGCCCCAAATAGCCATCCATTGTAAAGGCGCCCATCCATTTGGAGCATCCCACTGTTGGCCAGATTGGTAGTTTGTAGTCAATAAACCACCTTCCATTAAAAGTTCGTTTTCTAAAACAAGAGCAGTTCGTTCGGCTTGAGCTTTAGAAGCAATACCTAAGGCAAGTGGGAAAGTTGCTGCGGCCGTAATGCTAGAAGCTTGTGCACCTAATTGGTGGTTGAAATCGAAGTAAAAGCCCGACCCTTCATTCCAGAAATACTTCTGGATGGCCTTGGCTCGGTTTTCGGCCAAACTTAAATACATGTTGGCTTCTTTTTCTTCACCTTTGATTCTATAGCCTTTAGCAATCATTTGCTCTAAATGATAAAGCAAAGAATTGAGGTCTACCTGAACCAAGTCTGTAGTTCGAATAGTCCCTAATTCATTGGGGACTTCAAACCAGCGAGAGCTGAAATCCCAGCCAGATTCGCAGGCTGCTCTAATGTTGAGAAGCGTTTGCTCTCCATCACTTCCTTTTTCACGAATTAAGTCTACATCGTCTTGGTACATTTCTGCCCTTGGACTATGCACATTGTCATAATAGCGGTTCAATATTTCACCACTCGAAAGAAGCACTGCTCGCTTGTGATGAGGTTTTTCTTTGGATAGACTTTCTGAGCCTTCCATCCAAAACTCATATTCATGGACCATGGAAGGTAGAAACTCCACAATGCTATCATCACCTTTTTGTTCGGCCAGAAGGGCAACCATCAAAGAGAAAAACGGAGGCTGAGACCTGCCTAAGTAGTAAGTACGGTTGCCGTTCGGTATAAAACCAAAGTTCTCAATCATATAAGAGAAATTCTTCACCATATCTTCTACCAACTGAATTCTCCTACTTTCAACCAGGCCAAGCATGGTAAAATAGCTATCCCAATAGTAGATTTCGTTGAACCGTCCTCCAGGAACCACATATGGGTGGGGCAGAGGGATAAGGGTAGAGAAAAACTCTTGCTCTTCTGGTTGTCTAGAAAGAATAGGCCAAAGCTTCTCAATATGATCTTCTACAGGTTTCGAAGTGTCGCTTTGATAGTTTACCTCTCTGGTTGGAGCAGGGTAAAAGTATGTTTCAAAGAACTTTTTTAGGTCGAAGTTCTTGTTGCTTTTTTGTTTCCGATAGGTTGTAAGAATTTCTTCTGGGCTTTCAATAGTTACAGCATCGGAAAGCTCTTTGCCATCGAGCCACAAGCCAGAAGCATGTAAGTCCGTAAACAGTTCTTGAAAGTCTTTCTCAGAAAAAATAAGTTTATTCATGGTAACTACTGGTTTTACTGCTCAATGCCCGTCATTTAAGAATGGCGGAAAAAGAATCTTTTATACAAACGAATAAAGACCAGCTTTGAGCAATTTTTTAATTAAAAATTTCTAGTCTGTAATAAATCTTCATTTGGTGGGTACTAATGGGTTGACTGATTGAAATGACAAACTCACAGCAACAACAAATTTTTGAAAGCTGGCTCCAAGAGCATAAGGGCATATTCTTTAAAATAGTTCGCTCTTATAGTGCCGTGCCTCAAGACCAAGAAGACTTGTTTCAGGAGATTGCTGTGAACGTATGGAAGTCGGTTCCAAATTTCAGGAACAACTGCGCAGTTTCTACCTGGATTTACAGAATTGCTTTAAATCGAGCGGTTAAGTGGAGCTTAAAAGTAAGAAAGCAACAAGAAAGAGAGTCAGACGAAGAAGCCATTAAGGTGCTTCAACCTGTAGAAGAAAAGCCAGATGAAAGATTGGCTTGGTTGTATGAGCAAATTCAAAAGCTCGATGAGGTTGATCGCTCTCTCTGTCTGCTCATGCTCGATGGCTTTAGCTATAAAGAAATGGCTTCGATTGTAGGTATTTCTGAAAGTTATGTGGGTGTGAAGATTAACAGAATCAAAAAACATCTCACCGAACAATCTAAAAAGATGTAGAACAATGGAATTCGATGAAATGAAAAAAATATGGGATACTCAGAGCAATGTAGCAATGTATGCTATAGATGAGGAAGCTCTTCATAACAGAGTAATTAGTAAAAGGAATAAAGCTGCTAGAAATGCGAGTAAGATGGAAGGTATATTGATTTTTAGTTTACTCTTTGCTAGTGGAATAATTTGGTCTGCAATGATTTTTAAGGCCAACTATGAACTTCCGTCTCTGGTCTTGTCGGGTATTATGTTAGTAGTGGCAGGTGCAATTTTTTTAGGGAGAAGAAAGAGAATGTCTTGGCAAAATGGATTCGAGAATACCATGCTAGGCGATATCGATCAGGCTATTGCCAACGCTAGCTATCAAGTAGCTTTGTCAAAATCGAGCCGATGGTTATACCTGACTGTGTCGGTTTTTGCCGTACTCAGCGTGTTCAATGAGGCCAGTGAATGGTGGAAAGGGTTATTAGTTACGCTCTTCTTTATTCTAGGCTATTTCGCTGCTCGTTGGGAGCATAAAACCTTCTACGTTTCTCAAAAACGTAGCCTCGAATCTGTGCGAAAAAAGCTCCTTCAGTTTCAGGAACAGGGCAATGTAGAAACAGGGCTATAAAGTTCAGGTAGTTATCTAAATCACATAAAATCAATGGGTTAATATTCAAAGTGAAAGCTTTGCCAGATCCCCTATGTCAAAAATCTAAATCAAAATATCATGTTGAAAACTCTAATAACAATCAAACTACTTATTCTTTTCTCAGTCCTTGTGTCGGCACAAGAGATTACTGGAGACTGGAAGGGAGTACTTAAAGCTGGTGAAACCGAAATAGGTTTCATTTTTACCATTCAGGAAAGTGAAAGTGGGCTAGAAGGGAGTATGGCTATTCCTGCTAGAAACCTCAGAAATATGAAAGCGGGTAAGACCACTTTTGCCAATGGAGAATTGTTGATTGATGGAAGTAATAATGGCTGGCAATATAAAGCCACTTATAATCCATCCAATCAAACTTTCGAAGGGCATTTTAAGGAAGGAGTGAATATGCTGCCTCTGAATCTTTCCAAAGGAGCTCTGCTTCCAGAAGTAAAGAAAAAGCGTCCGCAAGAACCAAAGTTGCCCTTGCCTTATTTGGCCGAAAAAGTAAAGTTCGAGAATAAAAAGGCGAAAATTAAGTTGGCCGGAACGCTCACCTTGCCCAAAGTTTCAAAGCCATCACCTGCAGTGATTCTCATTTCAGGAAGTGGTCCTCAAAATCGGGATGAAGAAATCTTTGGACATAGACCGTTTATGGTTTTGGCCGATTACCTGACCAGAAATGGAATAGCAGTACTGCGATACGATGACAGAGGAGTAAATGAGTCTGAAGGTAATTATGCTGAAGCTACAACAGCCGATTTTGCAACAGATGTATCGGCTGCGGTTGAGTTTTTGAAGTCTAGAAATGACATCGATAAAAGCAATATAGGTCTTGTTGGGCACAGTGAAGGTGGAATTATCGCGCCTATAGTGGCTGTAGAGCATCCTGAAGATATTGCATTTATTGTGTCTCTTGCAGGAACTGGAGTCTCTGGTTATGAAACCAATAGGTTGCAAGGTTTACATCAGGTTAGAAACCTTGTTCCGAACCTTGATCAATACAATGACTTTATAAAAGGTGCCCTAGATATTGCATCAAAAGAAGGTGATTTGGAAAGTATTAGAGAGGAGCTTTCTGAGTACTATTTGGCATCTACGTTCTTTAATCAGTCTGTTCCGCCAGATGCAGATAAAGCTGCGATATTGAAAAGTTTGGTTGAACAACGAACCACGGTTTGGGCTAGGTACTTCTATAATTATAATCCAGCCGATATGTTTTCGAAGGTGAAATGCCCTGTTTTGGCTCTTTTTGGAGAGAAGGATACTCAAGTATTTCCAGAGCCAAATAAGTCGGGTCTGGAGAAAGCACTAGAGAATGGCAAGACAGAAAGTTATGAAGTGCTGTTGCTAGAGGGGAAGAATCACCTATTTCAAGATGCGGAAACTGGTGAGATGAATGAATATAATTCAATTGAAGAAACTATGTCTCCACAAGTATTGAACTTGGTAAGTAAGTGGATTCAAGGACAGATCAAGTAAGTAGTGTTTGATCAAACAAACCGCTTCATGAGCAGATCTTTTTGAGATTCATCACCTAGTTTGAACGGGTGATCGGCAAAAACTTCGAAGCCATAGCTTTTATAAAAGGCTATGGCTTTTTCATTTTTCTCCCACACGCCTAACCACAAACACAGCAAGTTTCTTCTTTTTACTTCTGCTATGGAGAAGTCCATCAGCAACTTGCCTATTCCTTTGCCCTGAGCTTCTTGAGTGAGGTATATGCGTTCAATTTCTAGGGAGCTATCCAATACTTGGTCTGTTTGTGCAGTTTTGGTATTCAGCTTTAAGTATCCCAATATTTTGTCTTCTTCTTTAACAAAGTAAAAGAAGGATTCTGGGTTAGATAACTCACTTCTTAACTGATCTGTATTAAAGGCTTTTTCTAGGTAAGCCTTCATTTGGATTTCATTGTTTTGCTCGGTAAAAGTATCGCTAAAGGTATCTACAGATAGCTTTTTTAGCTCTTCTAATTCGTCTGTAGAAACCTTTTTTATCTGATAACTTCTTGATTGCATTGGTGTTAATAATAGTGGTGCTGATAGCTTGAGCCTGCAATTTCGAAATCTTTTTTCAGCCTATATAAAAGAGTCAGAAAAATCACGAATTTGGATATCATATTCGTTAAGCAATGGGATTTGTAACGCAGTTGTCAAACCATTAAATTCCGAAAGCATAACTTTTTATTTATGGAGCCAAATATTCGAAAGTTTAAGAAACTACTTGTTGCCAATAGAGGAGAAATAGCCATTCGTGTATTACGAGCGGCTTCTGAGATGAAGATCAGAACTGTGGCCATGTATACGTATGAAGACCGCTACTCTTTGCACCGTTACAAAGCCGATGAGGCTTATCAGATTGGTGAAGATGACGATCCGTTGAAGCCATATCTAGATATTCCTGAAATAATAGCACTGGCAAAGCGAGAAAACGTTGATGCTATACATCCGGGTTATGGATTCCTTTCGGAAAATGTAAACTTCGTTAGGGCTTGTAAAGAAGCAGGAATCACTTTTGTTGGCCCAGAGCCAGAAGTAATGCAGCGTTTGGGCGATAAAGTACAGGCCAAGATAGTCGCAAGAAATGCCCAGGTTCCTTTGATAGAAGATAGTAAGGTAGATCTTGCAGATAGCTCCATCGCTTTAGCAGAAGCCCAGAAAATCGGTTTCCCAGTAATGGTGAAAGCTGCTGCTGGTGGAGGGGGTAGAGGCATGCGCGTTGTCCGTTCCGAAGATCAATTGGAAAAGGCTTTCAATGAGGCTAAAGGCGAAGCTAAAAAGGCTTTTGGAGACGATACCATTTTTATTGAGAAGTTCATTGATAGTCCTAAGCACATTGAAGTGCAGATTATGGGCGATAATTACGGCAATCTGGTTCATCTGTATGAGCGAGATTGCTCTGTACAGCGAAGGTATCAGAAGGTGGTGGAAGTGGCTCCTTCCATTGGTCTGAAAGATGAAACAAGGGAGAAACTCTATAAGTATGCCCTGAGAATTACCAAAGAGGTAAATTACAACAATGTAGGTACGGTAGAGTTTTTGGTTGATGCAGAAGAGAATATCTACTTCATTGAAGTAAACCCTAGAGTTCAGGTAGAACACACCATTACAGAAGAAATTACGGGTATCGATATTGTTCGTTCTCAGATAGAAATAGCTCAAGGTTACCCGTTAGATCACCCAAGAATATTTATCAAGAGTCAGGAAGATGTTCAAATGAATGGGTTTGCCATTCAGTGTAGAATCACTACTGAAGATCCTGAAAACAACTTTAAGCCAGATTACGGAACCATCATTGCTTACCGCTCTCCAGGAGGATTCGGTATTCGATTAGATGCGGGTAACTGCTATGCCGGAGTTACCATTTCTCCCTTCTTCGACTCCATGTTGGTAAAAATCACTGCCACTGGCCGAACTTTGAAAGGCTCAGCTCAGCGCTTGCAACGTGCACTTTCAGAATTCAGAATTCGTGGAGTGGTCACTAACAAAGGGTTTTTGGAGAATGTGCTGAATCACGAGACATTCTATACAGGAAAGGCTACCGTGAAATTCATTGAAGACCACCCAGAGTTGTTCAAGATGCCTCGTTATATGAACAGGGCAACCAAAATTTTGAATTACCTGGGAGAGGTGGCTGTCAACGGAAACCCGAGCGTAAAAAAGATAGATCCTAGCGTTAAGCTTAGGACTCCTAAAGTGCCCGAATTCGATAGGCTTGGAGAATTCCCTGCTGGTACTAAACAGATTTTAGAGAAGGAAGGACCTGATGGTTTGGCCAAATGGGTTAAAGATCAGAAACAAATTTTACTGACCGATACCACTTGGAGAGATGCACACCAGTCGCTTTTGGCGACAAGAATGAGGTCGCTTGATATGCTCAAAGTGGCCGAAGGCTTTGCCAAGAATCATCCAAATGTCTTCTCTTGGGAAATGTGGGGAGGTGCTACTTTCGATGTAAGTATGCGTTTCCTGAATGAGAACCCGTGGGACAGACTGAAGAAGATGCGAGCGGCAGCTCCAAATACTCTAATGCAGATGCTTTTCAGAGGTTCAAACGGAGTGGGCTATAAGGCTTACCCTGATAACCTGATTGAGAGATTCATTGAGAAGTCTGCTGAAAATGGAATGGATGTCTTCAGAATCTTCGATTCCCTCAACTGGGTAGAAGCCATGAAGGTGAGCATCAGGACAGTTCGAGAAAGGACTAATTCTGTAGCAGAAGCTTGTATCTGCTATACTGGTGATGTGCTAGATAAAAACAGCAAATACAACCTTCAGTATTACATGGATATGGCCAAGGCCTTAGAAGATGAAGGAGCTCACATGCTTTGTATTAAAGATATGGCTGGTCTGTTGAAGCCACTCGCTGCTACAGAGCTAATTGGTGCGCTAAAAGATGCTACCGATCTGCCAATTCACTTACATACGCATGACACGTCTTCCATGCAAGCCACTACATACTTCAAGGCTATTGAGGCAGGGGTAGACATCGTTGATGTGGCGATTGCCTCAATGTCTGGACTGACAGCCCAACCGAATTTTAACTCGTTAGCGGCTGCTTTACAAGGTCATGAGCGCGATCCGAAAATTGATGTTCATAACTTGAATAAATACTCTACTTATTGGGAAGATGTCCGCGAGTACTACTATCCGTTTGAGAGTGGTTTGAAAGCAGGTACAGCGGAAGTCTATGATCATGAGATTCCTGGAGGTCAGTATTCCAACCTTAGACCTCAAGCAGCTGCTTTAGGCCTAGAACATAAGTTCGAGGAGGTGAAAAGAAATTATGCCTTGGTGAATCAAATGTTTGGAGAAATTGTGAAGGTAACGCCATCGAGTAAGGTGGTAGGTGATATGGCCATTTTTATGACTTCGAACAATCTGACACCTCAAGATATAATGGAGAGAGGGCATTCCCTTTCCTTTCCAGAGTCTGTAATTAGTTTGTTTAAGGGAGATTTAGGGCAGATGCCTGGCGGATTCCCTCAAGAACTTTCAAAAATTATTCTCAAGGATAAAAAGCCATATACTGAAAGACCAAATGCACATTTAGAGTCGGTAGATTTCGAAAAGGAATTTGAAGAGTTTCAAAAAGAATTCGATGTGTACTGCGATGAACTAGACTTTCTTTCTTACAAGCTGTACCCGAAAGTATTCAAGGATTTTTACAATAGCTGGTTGAAATATGGAGCTATTTGGCAACTACCAACCAAGGCATTCTTCTTTGCTCTGAAGCAGAATGAGGAGGTCTTTGTTGAAATTGGAAAGGGTAAGCACATCATTATAAAGATGCTCTATATAGCCGATGCTGATGAAAGTGGAATGCGCAAAGTCTACTTCGAGCTGAATGGACAAACCAGAGTCATTGATGTGCGCGACCAAAACCTGAAGTCTACCAAGCCAACCAACCGTAAAGTTGATGGAGAACATCAGGTAGGAGCACCACTTCAAGGCCGAATTGCTGAAGTGAAAGTAAAAGTAGGAGACAAGGTGAAAGAGAATCAAGCACTGTTTGTCATTGAAGCCATGAAAATGGAGACTACAGTTTCTTCGCCAGAGGCAGGCACGGTAAAGGCTGTCTACCTAAATGGTGGAGATATGGTTGAGCAAGATGATTTAGTAGTGGAGTTGGAAGGGTAGTATTGAGTCTGTTTTCCGCTGAGGAGATGTCTGCCCCGATACTTCGGGGGATAGAGGAGGATTTCTGAAAAATGATTTTAATACTGTCAGTCCTCAAAGGGCTGACAGTATTATTTTAAACCTCGTTTCTCGATTTCATTCATTAAGTCTTTGTGCTGTTGCGGCTTCTTCAAGAATTTATAAATCAGAAAGAGGGGAATTACACTGAGAAAGCCCAAAGCGTTTACAATAGCGCCATAAATTATTATACCAATTAGAAAGCCTATGAAAAAGGCATCTATTACAGGCGAGGGTTTATTCTGCTTAGCCAACTCTAGCAATTGATCATCTGTTAGTTGAGAAAGTTTTTCAGGTTTCATGGTTTGGTTTCTTTTAGCTACTGCTAAGTTAAAACATCAACCCAACTCCTCATCTCTATCAATAATTTGTTTGTGTTTCTTTCGATCGGCTTTTCTCTTTTGGGCTTTTTGCTTCCCTGAGTAGGGGTTCTTATCTGAATCAAAGTGAATATGGCTTTCGGCTAATGGTGACTTGGGGTGAACCATCAATCCATCATAAGGACAATGAGGTACGCCACAATTATGCTTGGAGTAGGTGCCGAAACTGCGATGGCCAGACCTTTTGTCTTTCAGTATTTGCTCCTGCCGTTGTTTTACCTCATTCCATAAATCCCATTCCTGACCTCTACTAAGTTCTTTGCCCAAATGACTTAGCTGAAACCAAGTGCTTGGGTCTTTGAGTACCAGAAAATCGAAGGTCTTTTGGAAGTGCTTGTTGGCTAATTCAAACACTTCAAATTTCTCCTCCAAACTCAAATTTTCATTTTCTAGAATAGACCTGTAAAGTCCAAGAGTATTGAAATCGGTGTAACTCTTATGTTCAGGTACAATTTCCAAATACTCTGTCTTCGAAAAAGTATTAAAAGGACGATTGATCTTCATTGGATAGATAGACTTAGAGAGTTTTTTTGGAATCAATTTTTAAGTTAAGAATAGTAATAGACTTATCTGCTTAGGTTGTTTAGATTACTCTACCTAGGTGATTCACCAATATAAGGTGTTCTATTTTGCACTTCGGTTCATGATCAATATCTTATCAATAAAATATTTTAAGCAAGAGCTACCTAGTAAACAAACAATTTGTAACTAGCGCGACTTTTTTAAAGGTTGGAAAATTCATCTAAAGACAAACTAAACGTACTTCTCATTTCAGAGGGAACTTACCCTTTTTATGGAGGAGGTATTTCCACTTGGAGTCACATGTTGTGTGAGCGAGTTTCTAATGTAGAGTGGACCTTGTATTCTATCAATGCTGGGTTTGAGCCCAAGCCAATCTTTGACTTAAGCCCATCGATTAAGGAAGTGATTCAGGTGCCTTTATGGGCGCCAGATGAGCCTCAAGACTACATGAGTTTTAGCCAAGACTATTATAAAGTGGTTAACAAGAAGGAACATACTACTCCTATGATTATTAAGGAGAGGTTTGTGCCCATCTTTGAAAGGTTCATTCAGGCCGTATATCATGGAACCCAAGATATGCGAATGCTAGACGTGGTTTTCTATGATATGTGGGAGTACTTTCAGAAGTTCGACTACAAAGAAACTATGCAAGATTATGCGGTTTGGGAGGCTTTTAAAAAAGAGGCTACTCAAGAAACCGAAGCGGACGGCTCTTTTACAGCTACACTGTTTGATATTACTGTTGGCCTGCGGTGGCTTTATCGTTTTCTAATCCCATTTTCTAATCCCATTTTCTATTCCAATTCCCAAGGCAGACCTTTGCCATATTACTCTTTCTGGCTTTCCGCTAATCCCAGCATTGGTTTTAAAGTACAGGTACGGAACACCGTTAATGATTACGGAACACGGTGTTTATGTGCGAGAACGCTTATTATATATTAATAGATCTGATTACAGCTACTTTATCAAAGACTTTCTGATTAAACTAACAGAAAGCGTTACCAGACTCTCTTATTATAAGGCAGATAAAATACTTTCTGTCAATAAATTCAATATAACATGGGAGTTGATGTATGGGGCTACAGAAGATAAGATTGAGATAACCTACAATGGTGTAGATCATGAAAAGTTTGCCCCCAGAGAAAAACCAGATCACCTCAAGGCGATACCAACAGTTGTGGCTGCTGCTCGAATTTTCGAGCTTAAAGATGTACTCACTATGATTCGCTCCTGTGCCGTGGTTAGAGAGCAGATTCCTGATGTTCAGTACTTGGTTTATGGAGATAAGAATGCCGTGCCTGAATATACAAAGCAGTGTGAGGAACTTATTAAAGAGCTCAAGTTAGAGAATAACTTCTTTTTGAAAGGTTATCATAGTCAACCACATCTTATTTTTAGTGAGGGCGACATTTCCATATTAACCTCTATATCAGAAGGTTTCCCCTTCACCGTACTAGAGTCAATGAGTTGTGGAGTGCCAGTTGTAGCAACTGATGTTGGAGGTGTGGCAGAGGCTATAGATGAAGGCTCTGGCTTTGTTTGCAAGCCTAGAGACCCTAAGGCAATTGGTGAAAAAGTAGTAAAGCTCTTATCAGACATTGATCTTAGGAAGCGAATGAGTGAACATGGACGACAACGAGTGATTGACAATTTTACTCTAGATATTTTCATAGACTCTTATGAAAAAATATACGAAGGTGTTTATAAGGCCCATCAACGTAAATTGAAGGAGTTGTTGCAATGAACCAAACTCAGAAAATAGAGCAACTTGGTTACGATGTCTATGATAAAATAGGTAAGCCAGTGAATGAGAATGTGGTTCGAGCTATGCTGGAATCTATGAGTATTAGAACCATTGATGCCAAACAAGACTACGGGATAAACGATCTGCAAGACTTGGCAAAGTTGGTATACAATCAAATAACTTCGCCAAGTTTTCTGGAACAAAACCCGAGTGATTTACCAGTCAACGAGCAATTTAGATCAGACCTTACTTCGGCTTCAGACTACCTTAAAATCAAGACTAAATACTTTTTTTATTACTATCCATTAGGCCTTTTTCATGGTGTGCCGGTGTTTTTGCAAATAGCCACTATAATTGCTTTCGGATACTCCATGTGGACCTATACAGGCTTTAATCAACTGCAGTCTACTGCGGTAGTATTAGGGGTGATTTTTGGACTTATAGGAACGGGAGGCTTTGTTCAGGTAATAGGTAGGCAAGTATCTCACTACTGGTTTAGCAATGATTTTCAACAGGCTAAGCGAAGTACCATCATGGTAATAAGAGATGGACTGCTGTTTATGGGGGTATTGAGCTTATTGGCTTTGATACTCAACTTTTTTGCCAATTTCTATCCATATAAATTTCTTTGGTTAGTTTACGCTTATGCCTTTTCAATAGGCACTTTACTTTTGTTATCAGCAGTTTTTCACCCCTTGAAAGAACGCTGGGTTATTACGGTGGCCTTTATATTGGCTGCAAGTTTATCTCTTACTCTTCACCTCTATACCTCATTAGAAACTTATTATACTCATTGGATAGGTATTTGGACTGCTATAGGTCTGATGTTGGCTTATTTGGTGTGGTTTTTCAAAAAGAAGGTAAAGAGAACAAAAACGTTTAGTAGAGCCACCTCTAAAAGTGCAGCTATGGTTTACAGAAACTACCGTTACTTCTTTTATGGCTTGGTGTTCTTTGTTTTCATCTTCACAGATAGATTTTTAGCTTGGTCTACCGCTAATGATGGAGCCTTACCTTACATTCTATACTACGAAAAGAATTATGAGATAGGCATGGATATAGCCATTCTTATCTTCTTTCTACTAGTAGGTGTTTTGGAATTTAGCATAGCCTCATTCAGTACGTTTACGGATATATTACAGAAACAAGTGGCATACAATAAAGCCCACGTCTTTAATAGAAAGTCGCTTAACATGTATTGGGAGCATGTCTTGATTTTGCTAATTGTTGGAGTAGTTATGGTCTTTATCCTTTACCTCATTATTTGGGAAAGATTAGGTTACGAAAGGGCGTTTGATGAAGGACTCAACTACATCAGTGTGAAGGTGAGTATAATAGGAGGGTTAGGTTATATTTTAGTGGCTTGGGGTATGCTTAATTCACTATACCTTTTTACCTTAAATAAACCCGCTAAACCGTTAAATGCCATTCTAGTGGCATGGTTGGTAAATGTGTTTGTAGGTCTGATAGCCAGTCGTTTGATATCATACGAATATAGTGTTGTCGGTTTTGCTGTCGGTTCGGCAGTGTATATGATCATGACCTTGAGGAGTACCCTAAGGTTCTTTAAAAATCTTGATTACTTCTATTATGCAGCCTATTAAAAGAATTGCGTCATTGCTGGCATTATTTTCATTTACCAGCATCAATTGCCAAGAAACTATAGCGCAGGCTACTGTACTTGTTTGCTATGGAGATGTAAACCCAGATAAGATTCGGGGTTATAAATATGTAATACTGGAGTCTGAACATTATAATCCATTCGATGTAAAACTTCTACAAGAAAACAATGAACTGGTTTTAGGCTACATAAGCATGGGAGAGGTGAGCCCTAGTCGGTTTTATTTTGAGAGTATTAGAGAAAAGACAGTGGGTAAAAACCCTATTTGGGATAGCTATTACTTAGACCTAGAAGACTCAACTACTCAAGCGGCTATTGTTGGGTTTGTAGATAAAATAAAGGGAAAGGGGTTTGATGGTGTTTTTCTGGATACTGTTGATGTTTATGGCCCATGGGGCCCACAAGCCAAGCAAGAAGCAGCTTATGCCAAACTCATAAAGTTCATTAAAGAGAAATACCCTGATTTCCATTTAATGCAGAACGCGGGGCTTGAAATAGTGCCACGGGTAAAAAATGAGATAAATTCTATTGCCATTGAGTCGGTTATAACCAACTACAACTTCAATAGAGATCAGTACAAAATGCGTAAATCTAGAGAGACTCAAGAAAAGGCTATTGAGTTAAGCACTATTAATGAGAGATACGGTTTGCCGATTATACTTATCGAGTATGCAGATAGCAGGTCTATGTTCAATAAGGTGAAGACACAGGCCATAAACCTTAAGTGGGATTATTTTATTGGAAATATTGGGTTGGAAAGCTTGCCAAAGTTTAAATGAATATACCCTATACCGATACCATTTTTCTCGGAATCATAAGAATGCTCTTATGGATTCTTTTCCTATATGTTCTGAAAAGGCTCTTTTTTAAAGGGAAGCCATCTCAGAATCAGGTGAAGACCATGGGTAATCTCTGGGCATTTTACGGTAGTATAGTGCTTGTTGTTATTTATCTTTTGGTACAATTCAATAGCTATGACTTGCTCACAGTAATGGCTTTGATGTTCGTTTTTCTGGTCATGCGGCTAGTGGGTTTTGAAAACCTAAGATTTAAAGGAGAGTCTTGGGTAAGAAAGCGGAGAACTATTTTACTGAACGTTATAGAAAATGTAGAAGATAAAGATCCAATCATAGACGTGAGAAAATCTGAGGCGTCCAAAAGGTTCAGTGTTAAAACAGGGTTTTATGTGGCTACAGCTGCTTCTATTGTGGCAGTAGCAGCACGATTTTACCTAATGCAGTACGATAATTATCAACTTTCTACCGCTTGGTTTCAAGAGTTGAATATTCTAAAAGCTTTAGAAGATCAAGAATGGTTCGGAAGTAACTTGGTGCTTACAGGGCAATATGCCTTCATGAGTTTTTATGGTCTAATTACAGGTATTAGCACAGAAATGGCTTTAGAGTCTTTTGCCTTGTTTCAGGTGTTTATTCTGTGTTTTGTCATTTTCTGGTTTATTGATGCTATGACTAACTCATTGGTTACCATTCCACTCTTAGGTACACTGGCTTTTGCACTGTTTTTTAATTTGGCTCCCACTAACATGGCTCAAATTACGCACAGCAAGTCCACTTTTATGGCCATGAGCTTTCTGTTGCCCGCTATAATTTTCATCAGAAAGCCTTGGAAGTTATATAAGGAAAGGCCCAATGGCTACTTCTTTGGAATGGTCTGCATATTTGCTGCCATAGCGTTAATAGATCTTTATACACTGTTAATTCTTTTGCCTCCTTTCTTTTTGGTAAGCTTGCCTTTCACTCGAAAACGGTACATTAAATATTACTTTAAAGCACTTGGAGCATACGTTTTGAGTAGTTCACTGGTATTGCTGTCATACGCTTATTCGGCTTATGAGAAAGATATTGATTACGGCCTTTTCATTAGGTCTAACTTATTGTCGGTTTCGGCTAGTACTACTACCGTCAATATGGCTCTAGATTATGATTCAACTGTTTTTGCCTTTCAGGTTTTAAGCCTTGTGGCCGTTATAGTTATGTTCTTTCTCTACAGAAACAATAGCAGAAAGTGGGTAAGCCCTATGGTATTTATCATTTACGTAAACGCATTAGTGCTTTGGGGGAAAACGGGTTTCATCTATTTCGATAATGACCTGCTCAACGAGATATCACCCATTTTTTTGGCTTGCTCCTTGAGCTTTGTCTTTTACATAGCCTACTATTTTTTAAACTCTAAAGTGATCAGGGTCGAGATCTCGGATGCGGTTTCTGCACCTCTTATATTCATCCTGTTTTTTGCTTTAGCTTATTTCACACAACAACCTCTTTTACAGCGAACACAAAAGCGAGGCACGCTAAGTAAGAATATTCTGGAAGCCTATGAGAAGGTAAAGGACAGCTATATACCCTATGGATATGCGGTTGTTAATGCTAATAATTTAATACCTATTAGTCGTGGTTCTCATCACTTTATCTCTTATGACGATTTTGTAGAAAACTATCCGGAAAGAGATTCGGTCTACTTTCAGTATAAAGAAGATAAAGACTTTTTGGTAAGAAATACAGAATACATTCTCCCCAATAGTCTATTGATTTTTATCTATGAAAATGTTTCTTCAGAGTTTGCAGCTAAAGTAAGAGTAAGTAAAGAAACTAATAAAAATGTACTGATTGAGATCGATAGGCTAAGAAAGAAGGGGAGAGAGGTAAGATTGTTTTATAAGAAAGATAATCTCAGGGTTTATGAAATAGTCAATAACCCAGGTGAAGCCAAAATTGATGAGTTATTATAATGGGTAGAAGTAAGTATAGCTCTTATATATTCTCTTGGTGTGTGTTGCTTCTTGTAACCATGAGTTTTTCATGCTCTTCTGACAATGGACAGAGCGAAGGGGCGGTAACTAAAGCTGCGCAAGATCCGCTCGTAATCTATTTAGTAGATGAGCAAATGGAGTTTAGCTTAAGTTATTCGGAGCACATGGCAAAAGTCTTCGATTACACTAAAATTCCTTATGAAATACAGACAGTTCAGGAGTTTAATAGCTATCCATACTACGAGTCGGCATTAAGGGTAATTTATGTCAATAACACAGAACCACTTAACGCTAAAGCCAAAGATGCCCTTTTAGAGTTTGTTGCCGAAGGAGGAACTCTAGTCTTTCCTAGTGTAAATGAAGATCAAGAAGCAGGGTTTTTGTCAGGCATTAAACCAGATGCTTTTTATATCTACGATAGTGAGGCTACAGGTATAACCTTTAAGGCTAATATTTTGCCAGGAGTAAAAGGGAAATCTATTTACCCACTAAAAACTAACCTGAGTTTTAAGGGAGACAATTTTAAAGAAGATGTAATTGTTTTGGCTACTTCTACATCTGACCCCTCGCACCCTGTAATACTTGAAAATAAAATTGGCAACGGACAAGTAATACACTTTAATACTAGTATTCTTTTTGAGAAGCCAGATAGAGGGCTGCTTTATGCGGCAGCTCTGAAAGGGCTGCAAGGAGTGCCTTACCCCATAGTAAACGCTAGTACCATAATGATAGATGATTTTCCTAATCCAGTGTATGATGTTGAGCCTGAGCCCATAAAATCTGAATTAGGAATAACACAAGCCCAATATGTGATGGATGTGTGGTGGCCTGATATGCTTAAAGTAGCTGAGAAGTTCGATATTGATTATTCCGTATACCCTTGTTTCAATTATGACAGAATAAAGGAGCCTCCATTTGTATTTACAGAGTGGGATAGACACCGCTCAAAAAGAGCTCAAAAAGAGGTGATTAGTTCGAATTGGTTAATGGAACAGGTTCTTGAAAACCAATTCGAAATGGCATTTCATGGCTATAATCATGAATCTCTAATTGATAGTATATGGGGTGGTAAAGAATATATGGAAAGCGCACTTATTGCCGCTAGAAAGAAGTGGAAGGTCAATCGTTTTGGGCCGTTTCCTAAAACTTATGTGCCACCATCTAATGATATTGATAGTATTGGCCTAGTGGCTTTGGCCAATGCTATGCCCGAGATGGAGTTTATGTGTTCTATTTACGAGGGTGAGCTGGCTGAAGGTGGGGGGCGAGAATATGATGTAGACCCGTTTGAACCTAGGCTTTTCGATTTCCCTAGAGTGAGCAGTGGTTATACTTTCAACGATTTTAAAATCTACAATCAAGAATCTCTTTATCTGTTCACAGGTATCTGGAGTCATTTTATTCACCCGGACGATGTATATCAATTGCCAGTTGCGAGTAATACTTCTGCAGGAGATTATGGATATAGAAATGCTCAAAGATTAAATTGGTATAAACCTAATAATGGTAAAAAAGGGATGTTCCATCAGTGGAATGATTACCTACAGTTTGTAGTAGAAACACATCCTTCGACTAGATTTTTAGATGTTTATACTGGGGCCACAATTACCAAAGATTGGCGCCAGAGTGACTATGAGTATGAAGAGAATGGAAGTGTCTTTAATGTAAAAAAGAGCAGTAAGAACCAGTGGAGACATAGAGACTATTTCTGGAATATGTATGTGGAAAAAAATAATGAAACCAAACTTATTCAAGAATTGGAAATGCTTGAGGTTAATTATTCTAGAACCGCATTTTTTGGTGGCTTCTTATACACCATTGAAACACCTAATCCGGAGTTCATCTTCTCCAAAGATCCAGAATTTCAAGGTGGTTCAGAATATTCTCTAGACGAGGTTTATAGCCAAGTGAAGAAGCAACTAGATCAATATGCTATTGATAGGGCAGCCGCATCTAGTGGCGATTTATATGTAGAAACTTACGAGCCAGAGCAGCCAGAAGTGGTGGAAGACTCGGTAGCATGGTTGGTAGAAAACGAAAACCTGAAGGGTGCTACTGATATGCTTTATGAAAGACTTGATAAGCTTGATCAGATGGATACAGCAATATTTAATGACTATACCTTATACCTTGCCTATCAGGAAAGGGCAAACGAAGTTTGGTCATTTTTCGAAGAGGTTTATTCGGAGAAGTCTAAGCAACTGGCCCTAGATTATGTCAATCACTATCTCATTGAAGAGTACTATCCAAATGAAGAGCTGAACAGACTTTGGTTAGGCCGAATGATTGAAAATGATATGGCTAACACTGATTTAGTAAGGCAGTATATCAGCCAGTTTTACTCTACCGAGTATCAGGCAGAGCTAAGGAGAGTTATTCAAAGACATTATGAAGCAACTGGTTCGGCAGAAGCCTATGCAATGTTTATAAGGTATTTGCTAGACTTTGAGGTTGATGAGGTAACGGTAGAATTAAAAAACAAAGCTCCTTCGAGCTATCCTTTATTGTACCCAATGGCCACTGGTATCACTTATGCATTTTCAGATTCAGGAATGATTCAGGAGGCATTAACATGGGCAGATTATAGCTCAGAAATCGATATGAAAACCAAGCTTCAGTGGTGGGTAGATCTGGAAGCTTACAACAAAATGGAATCTGTCTACCTGGAATATATCAAGAACAATCCGTTGGATTATGAGGTAATGGCCTTTGTGAGCAAAGCCTGGTACGACATTGGAGAATATGAGAGGGGTTCGTTGATTGCGAAAAGACTACCAGAAGCTGATACTTCAAAAGTGAACTTTAAGAAGCAGTTCAATACCGATGCCAGATACTTTGAGCCAGATGTTCAGAAATTCCTGATGGTTAAAACACCATCGGTTTATTATCCCGATACGCTCAGTGCCTTACAAAAGGAGATGAGGTATAATGAGAACAATTCTATCCAATACAATACGGACTATGTAGTCGATAATTTTAAGCAGTCGGTTTGGAATAATTCCGTTACATATAATCTCAAGACAAAGAATTTCAATCAGCATAGTCTGTCGGTCACTTACAGTGATATCTCTGATTTAGTGTTGAATAATTTCGATGCGAATAATGTCTCTCATAGCCTTTATGGTTTAAGGTATCGCTACCAAACTAGAGGAAACACTGAGAAACCGATTTTCTATGCTCTAGGTGGCCTTGAGCAGGACGACCTGTCCACTACCTTTTTTACAATTGGAGCAGGGATTTCTAAGTCAAATCAGAAGAATTTTAAGTCTTTAGGTTATACTTTTAGCCCTGTTAAAACAGGCCCTGCAATCAGTAGAGAAGTTTATTGGGGCGAGTTAGTTGGCTACTACGAGAGTGGTTATGGAAAAACTTTCCAGACATCTTTCTCTCCGGTGCTGACTCATTACACAACTGGGGCTGTTGAAGGAGCATTAACAGGTCGCTTTTTCTTCAATACAAAGAAGGGAACGGGCTCAAGATTTTCTCCTTATGCTGAAGCCTTCGTTTCGGGCGCCAATGAAAACCAAGAAGATGGGAATCCATACTGGATCATCGATAGCCGATTCTATGGTGGTGGTGGTCTTGCTTGGACCTATGGTCAAGTTCAATCACGTAAACTATATGTTCGCTTAGAAGCCGGTGCGTTCTATGATTCTTATACTGATAATTTCATCCGTTTTACGGGGAACTTTGCCTTTCCAATCAAGGAATTCACCTACGTAACAGGTCAGTTCGAATACTTTAATCAGGCACTTTATTACTCTAATGGCTTCCAATTTGGAATCAAACACTTTTTCCGAAGAAGAAAGGAGTATGGCTACAAGCCACGGGAATACGAAGAGTGGTATGAAGAGTAGTTAGAATAGTGCAAGAGAGAAAGTCTGTAAAAGGATTAATGCTCTCAAGGGTTACTATCAGAAAGGGAGAGCCGCAACTTTTATAATAAATCTTATTGAATCAGTTTCCTTGGAGCTTGCTTGTATCGGAAATGCATCGTCTAATGTCCTCCTTGCCGAAGGTGGATTAAGAGAAATTCCTTAGCCCTTTGTAGGCTTCCAGGTATTTTTTAGGCAAGAGTTTGATAGCCTCATTTTGTTTATTGCTTCCGTCATCCATGTCAATATGCTCTAGGAAGGATACATAAAAGGCATTGTCAGTTTCAGAGTCAACTTTGTCAATAACTGCATCAAAGAATTGGAATATTCTGGATACTTCATCAAACCTGCTCTTCTGAATGCATTGGTTGGTATAGTCTGCCAAAACCCCAACCTGAAGATGAATTAAGCCTTCATAAATTTCATCTAAAATATCCTCCTTAGTGGGTGGAAATTCCTTGATGATTAGCTCAATGAGTTCTTCCTTGGAAAGTTGTGGTTTGACTATAATGAAGTTCATTTGGAATGGAGCTATTGATATGCTTGATACAACAGATAGTTCTCTTCATCGAAACACACGAAGAGAACTTCTTCGATAATCTCTGATTGATATTCCTCAACTGTCTTTAGAGCTATTCTTGCAGCTTGTTCCTTCGGGTAGCCATAGATTCCTGTACTGATATTTGGGAAAGCTATTGACTTCAACCCATTTTGTTCAGCAAGCTGCAAAGAGTTGATGTAACAATTTTTAAGCTTCTCTGCTTCATTCGAATTCCCTCCATTCCATCTAGGGCCTACGGTATGGATTACCTTGTTGGCTTTCATATTTCCAGCAGTGGTTATAACTGCCTCACCCACGTTGCAACCACCCTGACGGTTTCGAATGGCAATGCATTCCTCTAAAATTGCTTTTCCTCCGGCTTTATGTATTGCCCCATCAACGCCACCACCTCCGAGCAAGGAAGTATTAGCGGCATTGACTATTGCTTCTATTTCGACTTGGGTTATATCTCCTTTTATGATTTTAATTTTCATTTGAGTTACTCTATTACTGATGTGCCCAACCTCAAAAGTATGATTAGATGCTCATTTTGTTCAAGTTTCAACGCCTTCGTTACATAAGTATTATGCCCGAGATATCGAAAAGTAAGTATATACTTTCCCGGAGCTAAATCTATTGAAAACTCGCCTTTGTCATTTGTGGGAGTAGCGGATGACTTATCATAAAAAATAATCGCTTCCTCTAAAAATGTACTATCTGTTCTTGAATAGACAAGTCCGCTGATTTTGGATTTTCCATTAAGTCCCTTATCGTAAAAGGAGGTTTGTTCCATCTTAGTTCTAATATCATATCCTGATCTTTGGTACCTTGTTGGAGAGCAACCAATAAATGTAAGAGCCAAAGCTGTAACGAACAGAAATGTGGGCCTGTGCCAATTCATTATTCAATATATAGCTTGATATGGAAAATACTTAAATAATCTTGTAACTAGAAGACAATAAAAACTACAATTCTAGTTATTAAATCGGTGGGCATTTTTGCCTACCTTGATTTCTCTTAATCGTCCTCCAAATTTTTGTAAAATGCACAGCAAAATCACTTTTGTCCGAACCCTCTGTCTCCTCTCTCTACTCGTTTTTTTAGCTGCTTGTCAAACCCGTAAAAAGGCACCGGATGCCTATGACCGGGTGGCAGATGAGCAGTACTCTCAAGTTATTGCTGCCTACACTTCAGGTAAAATTTCCAGTCGATCGGTGATTACACTGCAATTGGCTGAGAATGTCGAACCTTCTAACCAGAAGAAGGATGTACTCTCTTTCTCACCTTCAATTAAAGGTGAAGTGCGTTGGGTGACACCAAAGGTTTTGGAATACAGACCAGCCAATCCATTGCCTAATGGGGCATCTTATGTCGGCACGCTGAAACTGGA